>NZ_CM174469.1:0-3413987 GCF_057838505.1 Brevundimonas sp. KH_058
ATGACCGCGCTGAGCGCCCTGCCCCGTCCGACCGCCGAACAGCTGCGTCTGCCGCTGGAGCGTCATGTCGTGGGCGAGGCCTTCGTGACATCCGACAGCAATGCCGAGGCGGTGCGTGTGCTGGCGCGCTGGCCCGACGGCGCGGGGGCGGTGCTGGCCCTGCATGGGCCGGCGGGATCGGGCAAGAGCCGCCTGGCCGCCGACTGGGCCGAACGGGTCGGGGCCGTGCCGCTGAACGGCGCCGAGGCCGCCGTGATCGATCCGCTGGAGCTGGAAGGCCGGCCCGTGCTGCTGGACCGGGCGGCGGATGCGGACGACGAGAGCCTGTTTCACCTGATCAACCTGGCCAACAGCGGCGGGGGCGCGCTGCTGCTGGTTTCGCGCTCCGCGCCGCGTCAGTGGTCGGTGGACCTGCCCGATCTGCGTTCGCGTCTGGACGCCGTGCGCGCCGTCTGCATCGCCACGCCCGACGACGCCGTCCTGTCGGCCATCCTGCGCGCCCGGTTCGCCGAGCGCAGCATCACCCCGGCCGACGACGTGATCGACTATCTGGTGCGCCGCCTGGATCGGTCGGCCGACACCGCCGCCATCGTAGTGGAGCGGCTGGACGCCCTGCATCGCCCGGTCACCCGCGTCCTGGCCCGCCAGGTGCTGGATGCCATGGATGGCCCGCTCGACATCGAGGCCTGAAGCCGACAAAGCCCACATATCGGGATATGCACAGCTTTGCCGTGAAATCGCGCGTGGATTTTGAACGCACAGCTTGGCCTTGTCGTTGAGCCTGCGGAGCGGCAAAGCGCTCCACAAACAGGAAACGTCCAAATGCGTGTTCAGCTTGTCCTGATTTCCGCCGTCGCCCTGCTCGCGGCCTGTTCCAATTCAGAAGACACCAAGACCGCCGCCAATGGCGAGCCTGCTGCGGCCACGCCTGCCGCCTTGGCCGCGCCCGAACCGGGCCTGTGGCAACAGACGGTGTCCGGCGCCCAGATGCCACAACCGATGACGGTGAAAATTTGTGTCGGCGAAACGGCGCCGGGATCAAACCCCTTCAACGCCCCGCAAGCCGGCGTGACCTGTAGCGAGAACACGGTCAAATCCACGCCCGGCGGCGCCGAGTTCCATGCCGTCTGTAACGCCCAGGGCATGACCGTCACCTCGGACGGCAAGGTCACGGGCGACATGCGCACCGCCTACAAGGTGGACATCACCACCAGGACCACCGGCCCCAACGTTCCGCCCACGATGGCGGAAATGAAGATGAGCGTGGACGCCAAACGCCTGGGCGACTGCCCCGCCGGCGTCGCGCCGAACGCCGTGGTTCAGTAATCGAAGGGGATCGGGGCGACATCGCGTCGCCCCGATCATCTCACGATTTTCGACGCACCCGCTTGCGGCCGTCACAGACGCGCGCGAGAACCGGGTCATGACCGACGCCGCGATCGATGACGACACCCGAGGCGAGGAGGTTCCCGCCTCTCGCGCCCCCCAACTGGCGCTGAGCGAGGAGCTGATGGCCTCGCCGACCCGGTTCTTCAACCGCGAGATCTCGTGGCTGGCGTTCAACGAGCGCGTGCTGGAAGAGGCCGCCAACCCCAATCACCCGCTGCTGGAGCGGCTGCGGTTCCTGTCCATCTCGGCCAATAACCTGGACGAGTTTTTCATGACCCGCGTCGCCGGCCTGAAGGGCCAGCAGCGCGAGCGGCTGCGCGTCCTGTCGTCGGACGGCCTGACGCCCGGCGAGCAACTGGACCAGATCAACGTCTCGGCGGGCGAGCTGATGGCCGAGCAGCATCTGCGCTGGCGTCAGCTGAAGAAGGAACTGACCGTCGCCGGTATCGAGGTCGTCGATCGCCAGCGCATCACCAAGACCGAGCGCGAACGGCTGGAGCCCGAGTTCCTGAACCAGCTGTTCGCCGTCCTGACCCCGCTGGCTATCGACCCAGCGCACCCCTTCCCCTTCCTGCCCAACCTAGGCTTCTCGCTGGCGCTGAAGCTGAAGCGCAAAGGCGAAACCAAGACGTTTTACGCGCTCGTGCCGGTACCGACCCAGGTTCAGCGGTTCTGGCAACTGCCCACCGACGGTCGGTCCACGCCGGGGCATAAACGCTTCATCACGCTGGAAAACGTGCTGCTGCTGTTCATCGACCACCTGTTTCCCGGCTGCGACGTCATGGAGAAGGGCGTGCTGCGCCTGATCCGCGATTCGGACATCGAGATCGAGGAAGAGGCCGAGGACCTGGTGCTGGAGTTCGAGGAGGCGCTGAAACAGCGTCGCCTGGGCTCGGTCGTGCGGGTCAAGATCGAGGCCTCCATGCCTTCCGATCTGCGCACCTTCATCGTCGGCGAGCTGGAGGCCGCGCCCCAGGACGTGGTGCTGGTCGACGGGATGCTGGGTCTGGCACAGTTGTCCGACCTGATCCCCGGCGGCCACCCGGACCTGAAGTTCAAGGGTTATGAGCCCCGCTATCCCGAACGCGTCCGCGACAACGGCGGCGACGTCTTCGCGGCCATCCGCGAAAAGGATTTGCTGATCCACCACCCGTTCGAGAGCTTCGACGTTGTGGTTCAGTTCCTGCGTCAGGCCGCCCGCGATCCCAACGTCATCGCCATCAAACAGACGCTGTACCGCACCTCCAAGGACAGCCCCATCGTCGCCGCCCTGATCGAGGCGGCCGAGAACGGCAAGAACGTCACCGCCCTGGTCGAGCTGAAGGCCCGGTTCGACGAGGAGGCCAATCTGCGCTGGGCGCGGGCGATGGAACGGGCCGGCGTCCACGTCGTCTTCGGCTTCGTCGAATACAAGACCCACGCAAAGGTCAGCGTCGTGGTCCGTCGCGAGGGCGAGGCGCTGAAGACCTATTGCCACTTCGGCACCGGCAACTATCACCCGGTGACGGCCAAGGTTTACACCGACCTGTCGCTGTTTTCCTGCGACCCCGTGCTGGGGCGCGATGCGACCAAGGTGTTCAACTACATCACCGGCTACGCGACGCCCGATCATCTGGAGGCGGTGATCGTCTCGCCGTTGAACATGAAGTCCACGCTGATCGAACTGATCGGAAAGGAGATGTCGGCCGCCGCCATAGGCAAGCCCGCCGCCATATGGGTCAAGCTGAACTCGCTGGTCGATGTCGAGATCATCGACGCCCTGTATCGCGCCAGCCAGTGGGGCGTGCGCATCGACCTGGTGGTGCGCGGCATCTGCTGCCTGCGTCCCGGCGTGCCGGGTCTGTCGGAGAACATCCGGGTCAAGTCCATCGTCGGACGCTTCCTGGAACACAGCCGCATCGTCTGTTTCGCCAACGGCAAGGATCTGCCGCACGACAAGGCCAAGGTCTTCATCTCTTCGGCCGACTGGATGACGCGCAACCTGGACCGCCGGGTCGAGCTGATGACGCCGATCCGCAACGCCACCGTCCACGACCAGGTGCTGGACCAGATCATGGTCGCCAATCTGAAGGACGACGCGCAAAGCTGGGTTCTGGACGCAGAAGGGCGCTATACCCGCGTCTCCCCCGCCGACCCGGAGCGGCCGTTCTCGGCCCACAAATACTTCATGACCAACCCCAGCCTGTCGGGACGCGGCCGCAAGGCCAAGAGCCTGCCTGCCGTCCTGCGCTATGAGCGTCCGGGCCGTTGATGCCCACCGACACGCTTACCGACCGCGACATCGCCGCGATCGACATCGGTTCCAACTCGGTGCGGCTGGTGCTGTACAGGCTGGAAGGCCGCGCGATCTGGACCGTCTACAACGAGAAGGTTCTGGCCGGCCTGGGCCGCGACCTGCCGACGACGCGCAGGCTCTCGCCCGAGGGCGTCGTCATGGCGATGACGGCCCTGCGCCGTTTCGCCGCCGTGCTGGAAGGCGTCCGCCCCGACACGACCCTGATCGCCGCCACCGCCGCCGTGCGCGAGGCCATCGACGGGCCGGAGTTCTGTGAACGCGTCGCCGCCGAGACCGGCCTGACCATCCGCGTCCTGTCGGGCGAGGAAGAGGCGAAATACGCCGCCATGGGCGTGCTGGCCGGCGCGCCTCTGGCCCATGGCGTCTCGGCCGACATGGGCGGCGCCAGTCTGGAGCTGACGCGGCTGAACGGTCACGGCGTCGAAAACGGCCTGACCCTGCCGCTGGGGCCGTTCGCCCTGGCCGAGGGCAAGGGGTTCGACGCCGACCGCATCAAGGTCCGCATCGATCAGGCCCTGAAACCCGTCGCGGCACAGTTCCAGAGCGAGCGCCTCTATGCCGTCGGCGGCGCCTGGCGGACCCTGGCCCAGGTGCAGATGGCGCTGAAATCCTATCCGCTGAAGGTCGTGCATCAGTATCAGATGTCGGCCGAGGACGCGCTGGAGACCGCCCGGCTGGTCGCCCAGCAATCGGTCGCCGGCCTGACCAAACTGCCGGGCGTGTCCAGGAAACGGGCCGAGACCCTGCCCTATGCCGGACTGGTGCTGGAGGGGTTGATCAAGCACCTGGGCCTGAAACAGATCGAGATGTCCGCCTGGGGCGTGCGCGAGGGCCTGTTGTTCGAGACGCTGGACGAGGCGACGCGCACGGCCGATCCGCTGCTGGCCGGCTGCACGGCCCTGGGCGGACGGCAGGGCGTGGCCCCGACCCTGCCCGGCGCCTTGAACGGCTGGATTTCCGAGATCGTCGCCGCCCTGCCAGAGGTCTTTGGCGAGGAACGCGACGCGGTCCTGGTCGGCGCCGCCTGCCGTCTGGCGGACCTGGGCGCACGCCTGCATCCCGATCACCGGCTGGAGCTGGTGTTCGACCAGGTGCTGCGCGCGCCGGTCGCGGGCATCAGCCACGTCGAGCGCGCCTTTCTGGCCAGCGCCATGAACGCCCGCTACGGCGGCGGCCCCGCCACGCCCCAGCCCGAGATCATCGACCGGCTGCTGAACGGCGACGCCGCCAAACGCGCCCGCGCCATCGGCCTCGCCATCCGCCTGGCCTGCGACCTGTCAGGCCGCTCGCCGCAACTGCTGGCCAATGCGACCGCGCGGGTGAAAGGCGGCGACCTGCGCCTGACGGCGACCGAAGGCTATGCCGACGTCCTGCTGGGCGAACAGACGAAGAAACGCGCCAAGGCCCTGGCCGAAGCGATGGACCTGGGACTGAAAATCTAACGACGACCGTCTCCTCCCCGCTTCGCAGGGAGGAGACACAACGCCACGCTTGACGCATCGCGCCCCGCCCCCGACGGTGCGGCTTCCCCTGCCGACCCGGATGACCTGATGCCGCGTACCCGCCTGACCGCCGCCTGCCTCGCCGTTCTGATGACGACCGCCGCCGCGCCAGCGATGGCCCAGACCTTCCAGTCCACCCCTGTCGTCACCGATGCGACCCAGGCGCCGCTGGCCCTGCCCCGCGCCCAGCCGGCCATCCCCGCGCCGCAAGACAAGCCCTATCCCGGCGTCATCCAATACCGCGCCGACATCACCGATCTGGACCGCCGCATCATCAGCGTCAGCCAGACGATCCCCGTCGCCGGTCCCGGCCCGCTGACTTTGCTCTATCCGAAGTTCCTGCCCGGCAACCACGCCGCCACCGGCCCGATCCAGCTCATCTCCGGCCTGACCGTGACCGCCAACGGCCAGCGGATCGAGTGGCTGCGCGACACGCTGGACCCCTACGCCTTCCACCTCGATATCCCGGCTGGCGTCACCAGCATCGAGGTCGCCTTCCAGCAACTGACCCAGCCCGACAGCTCGAACTGGCGCGTGCTGATGACCCCGGCCATGGTCAATCTTCAGTGGGAGAAGGCCATCCTCTATCCGGCCGGCTATTTCAGCCGCCAGATTCAGGTCGCGCCGACCGTGGTCCTGCCCGCCGGCTGGAAATACGGCACGGCCCTCACGACCTCGTCTCAGGACGGCGACGTGGCGACCTTCGCCCCCACCGACCTCTACACCCTGATCGACAGCCCCATCTTCGCCGGCGCCCACTATCGCCGCGTGGACATCGACCCCAGCGGCGACCGCGTCCACCTCAACATCCTGGCCGACGAAGCCAAGGGCCTGGCCGCTACCGACGAGCAACTCAAACTGTTCGAGAACATGGTCCAGCAGGCCGACCGTCTGTTCGGCGCCCGCCACTTCGACGACTACGAGTTCCTGTTCGCCCTGACCGATCAGATGGGCGGCATCGGGCTGGAGCATCACCGCTCCTCCGAGAACACCGGCGCCCCCGACTTCTTCACCAACTGGACCAAGAGCGCCGGCGACCGGGGCCTGCTGCCGCACGAATACACCCACTCCTGGAACGGCAAGTTCATGCGTCCGGCGGACGAACTGACCGCCAACCACAATGTCCCGACCCAGAACACCCTGCTGTGGGTCTATGAGGGTCAGACCGAATACTGGGGCGACGTGCTGGCCGCCCGCGCGGGCCTGCATTCCAAGGAGGTGGCGCTGGCCACCCTGGCCAGCGTCGCCGCCTTCTATGACGAGCAGCCGGGTCGTCAGTGGCGCGCGCTGCAGGACACCAACAACCACAATCTGCTGGGCTACCGCGTACCGGGCCAGTTCACCTCGTGGATGCGCGGCACCGGCGACTACTACCGCGAAAGCCTGCTGGTCTGGCTGGACGCCGACACCCTGATCCGCGAGAGCACGAACGGGCGCAAGTCCCTCGACGACTTCGCCAGGGGCTTCTTCGGCCACGACGACGGCGAATGGGCGCCTCAGGGCTATACGTTCGAAGATGTGGTCGCGGCCCTGAACGCCGTCTATCCGCACGACTGGGCCGGGTTCCTGCGCAGCCGCCTCGACGCCGTCGGGCCGGACGCCAAGGCGCCCCTGGCCGGGATCGAGCGTGGGGGGTGGCGACTGACCTACACCGACACGCCGTCGGCGGCGGAGAAGGCGGTCCAGAGCGGCTGGGCCAATGACTTCCAGTATTCGCTGGGCTTCACCCTGACGGCGGACAAGCTGACCAACATCCGCTGGGGCGGCCTCGCCTTCGAGCAAAGGATCGGCGCCGGCTGGAGCCTGGTCGCCGTCAATGGCAAGGCCGGCTCGGCCGAGGTTTTGCGCGACGCCGTGACCGCCGCGAAAGGGACCGACGCCCCCATCGAACTGCTGCTGAAATCCGGCGACCGCTTCCGCACAGTGGCCTTCGCCTACCACGACGGCCTGCGCTATCCGCGCCTGGAGCGGATCGAGGGCACGCCGGACCGCCTCTCGGACATCCTCGCTCCAAGACGGCGCTAAGACCGTCTCCTCCCCATCGGCGAAGGCCGATGGGGAGGACAGGCGATCGCGTCAGCGAGCGCCAGGAGGGGGCGACACGGTGGCTGAAGCTCTTGGGGTCATCCCCACCGTCGGAGTCGCACCCTCCTGATCGCTAGCGCGATCTGTCCTCCCCACGCGCCTCCGCGCGAGGAGAGGTGAGTTTTACGCCTTCAACAGCCCCAGCAGGGCCTCGGCCGCTTCACGCGACGAACCCGGGTTCTGACCCGTCACCAGCTTGCCGTCGGTCAGCACATACGACCCCCAGTCCGGCCCCTTGGAATAGTCGCCGCCATTGGCGATCAGCACGTTCTCGACCAGGAACGGCACCACGTCCGTCAGGCCCACCGCCTCCTCTTCGGAGTTGGTGAAACCCGTCACCTTGCGGCCGTTGACCAGCGGTTTGCCGTCCGCACCGTTCACCGACTTCAGCACGCCGGGCGCATGGCACACGAAGCCGGTCGGCTTGTCCGCCTTGGTGAAGGCCTCGATCAGGGCGATGGAGTCCGCGTCATTGGCCAGATCCCACAGCGGCCCGTGACCGCCGGGATAGAAGACGGCGTCGAAATCATCGGCCTTCACCGACGACAGGACGACGGTCGAGGCCAGGGCGGCCTGCGCCTCGGCATCGGCCTTGAAGCGGCGGGTGTCGTCGGTCTGGGCGTCGGCGTCGTCGCTCTTGGGGTCCAGCGGCGGCTGACCGCCCTTGGGCGAGGCCAGCACGACCTCAGCGCCCGCATCCTTCAGCGCGTAATAGGGCGCCGCCAGCTCTTCCAGCCAGAAGCCTGTCTTCTTGCCCGTGTCGCCGAGTTGATCGTGCGACGTCAGCACCAGCAGGATGTTCATAGGGGATGGCTCCGTCTCTTGGGGTGTCCACAGATGGGAAGCCCTACGCCGCCCCTCAAGGCTGGCCTCCACGGCGAAATCCCCTCACCCTGCCGGCTGCATTCACCAGAGGCGAAGTCGCATGAAGCGTTGGATCGGACTGCTCGCCGCCCTGCTGGGCCTGATGACTTTCACCCAGGCGGCCCAGGCGTCAGCCCCCTGCGGCATCGGCCAGGCGGGCGCGACCCAGGCCGTCGCCATCGGCCGCACCGGCCGCACGATGCTGCTCCACCTGCCCGCCGGCTTCGATCCGAGCAAACCCGCGCCCCTGGTCTTCCTGCTGCACGGCAGCGGCGGCACGGGCGAGAAGATGCTGGCCTCGTCTCGGCTGGCGGAAACGGCGGACCGGCACGGCTTCATCGTCGCCGCGCCCGACGCCGGGATCCCGGTCGAGCGGGGCTTCGTCTGGAACATTCCCGGCGTCCCGACCATCACCGGCGCGGTTCCCGGCCCCAACGACGCCGACGACGTCGCCTATCTGACGACCGCCATCCGCTATCTGGCGGACCAAGGCTGCGTCGACGACAGCCGCGTCTATGCCACCGGTCTGTCGGGCGGCGGGCGGATGACGTCCTGGCTGGGATGTGTCGCCGCCGACCGTTTAGCCGCCATCGCCCCGGTCGTGGGCCTGCGCGCCGGCAATCCGAGGAAGGACCGCCCGGAAGAGCCCGATCCCGCCACCTGCCGCCCCTCGCGCCCCATGCCGGTCATCGCCTTCGCCGGCGACGCGGACACGACCAATCCGATTCAGGGCGGCGGCGCAGGCTATTGGCATTACACCATGCACGCCGCCGAACAGCGCTGGGCCCAGATCAACGGCTGCACGCAAATTCGCGACACCCGCTGGGTCGCCGATAAAGTCTATGAGGAAGGCTACGCCGCCTGCCGCGACGGCGCGGACGTGGTGGGCCGCATCACCGCCGGCGGCGGCCATAGCTGGGTCGCCGACAACGACACCATGTGGGCCTTCTTCGCCGCCCGCACCCGACCGCAAAACTGAGGTAAGGGCGCCCCCAAGACGCTTCGTTCCCAAGCCAAACGACTAGGCCCAAACGGCCTCAAGTAGCGCTCCGCGCGGTAGGCCCCACAAACAAAAAGACCCGGCGGTTTCCCGCCGGGCCTTTCCGATATTCAGCAAATGCCGAAAGTCAGATCTTACTTGATCTGGACCTTGGCGCCGGCTTCCGTCAGCTTCTTGGCGACTTCGTCGGCGTTCTGCTTGGAGACGTTCTCGACGACGTTCTGCGGAGCGCCTTCGACCAGGTCCTTGGCTTCCTTCAGACCCAGGTCCGAACGCACGCCACGGACTTCCTTGATCACGTTGATCTTCTTGTCGCCACCGTCCAGCAGGACGACGGTGAATTCGGTTTGCTCTTCGGCAGCTTCAGCCGGAGCACCGCCACCGGCAGCCGGAGCAGCCATGGCGACGGGAGCAGCGGCGCTGACGCCCCACTTTTCTTCAAGCAGCTTCGACAGTTCAGCGGCTTCGAGAACGGTCAGAGCGGACAGGTCTTCGACGATTTTGGCGAGATCAGCCATTGTCAGTTTTCCTTCGGAGGATTGGTTTTAGAGAGTGATGCAGAGATGAAAGGCTGGGCCGCTTACGCGGCTTCCTTGGTGGCGTAGGCGTTGAACACGCGAGCCAGCTGACCGGCGGGTGCTTGCAGCACGCCGGCGATACGAGTCGCAGGCGCGTTGAGCAGGCCGATGAGTTGGCTGCGGACTTCGTCGAGCGTCGGGAGCTTGGAAAGAACTTCCACGCCCTTTTGATCGACGACGGTGTCGCCCATGAAGCCGCCGATGATCTTGAAGCGATCATTGGCCTTGGCGAACTCGGTGGCGACCTTGGCGGCCGTACCGGGGTTCTCGGAATAGGCGATGCCCACGGGACCCTTGAACAGGGCGTGGAATTCGCTGCCTTCTTCGGCTTCGAGCGCCTTCAGCGCCAGGCGGTTCTTGACCACCTTGAACGCGCCGCCTTCTTTACGAAGACGACCACGCAGATCTTCCATTTCCGCAACGGTCAGACCCAGGTTTTGGGTCACGACCACGGAGCCGGCGTCGGCGAATACGCCCTTGAGCGTTTCGATCGACTCGGCTTTTTGAGCGCGGTCCATTGCGGTCTCCAGTCTTGGTATTCGCCGCCGGGCTTATTCCCGACGACGGATTGGCCAAAGCGCCGTGCATCGCTGCAAAGCGTTAAAGCCGGTCGTATTGTCCGAAGGATGCGTCTGACGGCGTCCGTCCCGGAATGCGGGCTGACAGCGCAGGGTCGCGTCCCCATCTCCCCACGGCGTCAGAGGGCTCTCTGACAGTTATGGCCTGGGTGACCCCCACGCCCCGAAGTTCTCGGACAGGACCGTCAAGGGAATGAACCAGTGACGGGAAGCGGCGCTCTTACAGGGACGGATCACGGAAATCAAGGCAGGGATCGCATGGCCTATGAACTCTATTACTGGCCGACCATCCAGGGCCGGGGCGAATTCGTCCGGCTGGCGCTGGAGGCCGCCGGCGCCGACTATGTCGACGTCTCGCGCCAGGACGACGGCGAGGCCATGATGGCGCTGATGGCCGACGCCGCCACGCCGCCCTTCGCCCCACCCTTCCTGCGCCTGGGCGACCGCACCATCGGACAGGTCGCCGCCATCCTGGCCTGGCTGGGTCCGCAACTGGACCTCAGCCCGAACGGCGACAGTGACCGCGCCTGGCTGAACCAGATCCAGCTGACCTTGGCCGACCTGGTCGCCGAGGCGCACGACACCCACCACCCGGTCGATCTGATGGCCTATTACGACGATCAGAAGCTTGAGGCCGCCAGACGCGCCGAGGGCTTTCGCAAGGATCGGATCGCCAAATTCCTGGGCTGGGCCGAACAGGTGCTGGACCGAAACCCGTACGGCTCGGACTGGATGGTCGGCGACCGCCTGACCTATGCCGACCTGTCGCTGTTTCAGGTGGTCGAAGGCCTGACCTACGCCTTTCCCAAGGCGTCGGCGCGCGTCCTGAAGACGACGCCCCACGTGGTCGCCGTCCGAGACCACATCGCCGCCCTGCCCCGCATCGCCGCCTATCTGGCCAGCGAACGCCGCATCCCCTTCAACGAAGACGGCATCTTCCGCCGGTATCCCGAACTGGACGGCTGAGGTCGCTCAATCTTCCAGGGGCGTGGCGTCGAAGTCGCGGATCAGAGTGGCCAGATCGGGTTCGTGCACCAGATCCGCCGCCTCGCTCAGGCTCATCCAGCGGCGCTCGCGCTGGTGCGCCTCGGGCCAGGCGCCCAGCTGGACCAGCACCTGAAGCGGATAGACCGAAACCACGCACTGGCGCGCGCCGCCGTCCTTCAGTCCCTTGGCGTAGCGGAAGACGCCGATGGAGGTCTGGTCCATCTCGCCTCGCACTCCGGCCTCTTCCATGGCTTCCTGAGCGGCCGCCTCGGGATCGGTCTTGCCGACCATCCGGCCGCCCTTTGGTATGACCCAGCGGCGCGTCTCGCGCGAGGTGATCATCAGTATCTGACGACCGTCTTCCGTCTGGCGCCACGGCAGTGCCGCGACCTGACGGGTCTCGGACCGCGCCGTGCGTTTGGTGCCCGACGGCATCAGGCGCGGTTCCGCGAGGATCGGGTCTTGGGACAGGCCATGCGACGTTTTGCACCAGCGAAAGGATCAGCGCGTTCCAAAGGTGATCGCGCCGCCTGCGTCAAGCGAACTGACGCAGGCGTCCTATTTTTCGCCGGGCGCCTTGGCATCGGGATCCCCTAGGACGTCCTGTCGATACAGCATGGTGATCAGGGTGTGCAGCACCAGCGCCAGCGGTGTGGCGAACAGCACGCCCAACGGCCCGAACAGGGTGCCGATCCCCACCACGGCGAAGATGCCCAGAACGACCGGCAGGTTCGCCACATTCTTCTGCACCATCGGCGTGATGAAGTTGCTCTCCAGCTGGGACACCACGACATAGAGGGCCAGGGTCATCAGGGCGGTTTCCCACCCCTGGGTCGCCCCCACCAGAACGGCCGGAACGGTGGAAACGATCGGCCCGACGATCGGCACGAACTGCGCAAGGCCCGTCAACAGGCCCAGGCCCAGGGCCGAGGGCACGCCGATGATCGTCAAGCCTACGCCCGTCAGCGTGCCGACCAGCACCATCGAGAACAGTTGCGCCTTCAGCCAGCCCTTCAACGCCTTGCCGCAACTGTTCAACACCTCGCGCAGGCGCGGCCGGCGGTCCATCGGAACCATCGACAGCAGGCCTTCGCGCGACTTTGCCGGTTCGATGGCCAGGAACACGCCCGCGACGATCACCAGCACCATGGTCGTGACGCCCGAGGCGAAGCCCAGCGCGAACTTCTGCGCAACCTGCAGAGCCTGGCCGGCGCGCCCGCCCAGACCTTGCAACTGCTCCAGCAACTGGGCGGCGTAGGGCTGGGCCTGGATCCACGACTGAACCTGGTCCCACCCCTGAGGCACTACGGCGGACAAAGCCACGACCTGCTCGGTGATCTGGGCGCCGAACAACGTCAATATTCCCGCCAGCACGGCCACAACGATCAGCAGAGACAGAAACACCGCCAGCGGATCCGGCGCCTTCAGCCAGCGCACGATAGGGTCGGCCAGCGCCCGCAGGATCACCGCCACCACGATGGCGCCGAAGATCAGCAGCCACAGCGTCTGCAACGTCACGATCAACTGGACCGCGAAATAGGCCGAGACCAGCACGATGGCGCCGAACGCCAACCGCCCTTTCCACGGGTCATGGCCACCCACGCCAGGCTTGTCGCCCATCAATTTTCCCAGTCCGAACATGTCGCCCCCTTCAAGGTCGCGACAGGAACGCAGTTCGAACGTGGCCGTTCGCCGCACCCGATAATAAAGTCAGTGGGGGTCGGGCGACCGCGCGTCATAGGCCGTTTGGGCCGCCGCGACCTGGGGCATCTGGGTCTCGGCCCAGTCGATCATCGACTGCATGGCGGCCATCAGGGTGCCGCCCAATGGCGTCACCGCATAGGTCACGGACACCGGCACCGTCGCCACGACGGAGCGCGACACCAAACCGTCGCGCTCCAGCGACTTCAGCGTCTGGCTCAGCATCTTCTGCGACACCCCATCGACCCGCTGCTTCAGCGCGTTGAACCGGATCGGCCCCTCGCCCAGCACGATCAGGATCAGGGTGCTCCACTTGTCCGCGATCCGGTCGAGCAGTTGCCGCGTCGGACAGTTCGCCGCGAACACGTCGCCGCGCGTCCAGGTTTCCTGAAGGTGACCAGGTGTGTGAAAGGTGCCGTCTTGCATGGCTGCATCCCATAGCGCACCTGGTATCCATTGTATACCTAGAGGAGCCTTCCATGAAAGTTACAGTCCTCGGCGCCAGCGGTCGCGCCGGCTCGGAAATCACCAGGGAACTGGCCGCGCGCGGCCATTCCGTTACCGCCATAGCGCGCAAGCCCGAGGCCATCCCCGCCGCCGACGGCGTCACACCCGTCGCGGGCGACGCCTCGGACGCCGCCGCGCTGGCTCAACTGATCAAGGGTTCGGACGCCGTCATCAGCGCCCTGCATTTCGACGTGCCCGCCGAGACGGTTCTGAGCGCGCTCAAGACCGCCGGCGTGCCGCGCCTGCTCGTCACCGGCGGCGCCGCAAGCCTGGAGGTCGCACCCGGCGTCCGCCTGATCGACACGCCCGAGTTCCCCGAGGAATGGAAGGTCTTCGCCCAGGGCGGCATCGTCTTCCTGGACGCGCTGCGCCACGAGACGGACATCGACTGGACGTTCTTCTCGCCCGCCGCCGTCATCGAGGAAACGCCCCGTCTGGGCCATTTCCGTACTGGAACAGATCGAGCTGGTCGTGGACGACAAGGGCGATAGCAAGATCGGCTTTTCCGACTACGCCATCGCCATGGTGGACGAGCTGGAAAACCCCCAGCACAGCCGCGCCCGCTTCACTGCGGCCTACTGAAAACTATTGCGCCGCCTGGCCGCGCGCTGCGACGGCCATGGCGGCCTTCATCTCACGCCTCTGCTCCGGCGAGCATTCCAATCGAATGCACATCTGGTCGCCCATATCGGCCATCAGTTCCGGCATGATGCCTTGGATGGCCGTCGCGATCCGGGGCGCCGCCGCATAACTTTTGCTCATCAGCGAGCGGCCGACGTCGCTCTGGTAGAAGGCGACGAGAGCCTGCAACTCCTCCAATGTGAAGATATCGGCGTAAATCGGCGCACTGACCTCGAACATCCGGGGCAACATGCTCGCGGTCGCCTCAGCCATCGCCTCGCGAACCTCTGCCGCCTGTTCCCCCGACAGGGTGGTCGATTCCGGCACCATCATCGCCATCATCTGACCCAACGACGCACCCAACTGCTCGCCCTGGATCAGCGCGATGAACTTGTTGGCCAGAGCCAGTTTTTCGGCCGAAACGTCGGTCGTCTCGGCCATGGCCGCCGGCGCGGTCAGCAGGGTCAAGGCCAGGAGCAGGCCGCCGATCAGTCGTTTCATCTTATCCCCCAGTCAGGCGCGCATCCTGACGGCTGGGACCATATCCGGGCAAGAAAAAACGGCGGGGATCGCTCCCCGCCGTTCTTCATTACCGGTTGTCTTTAGGCTTAGGCGCCCAGCGAGGACGGGTCGACCTTGAAGCCCGGGCCCATCGTCGAAGACAGGCTGATGCGCTTCACATAGGTGCCCTTGGCGCCCGACGGCTTGGAACGCACCAGGGCGTCCACGATGGCCTTCACGTTGGCTTCCAGAGCGTCCTGGGTGAACGAGACCTTGCCGATGCCGGCGTGGACGATGCCCGCCTTCTCGACGCGGAACTCGACGGCGCCGCCCTTGGCGTCCTTGACGGCCTGGGCCACGTTCGGGGTCACGGTGCCGACCTTGGGGTTCGGCATCAGGCCGCGCGGGCCCAGCACCTTACCCAGACGGCCGACCAGGGCCATCATGTCCGGCGACGCGATAACGCGGTCGAACTCCATGAAGCCGCCGGCGATCTTCTCGTACAGATCTTCGGCGCCGACGTGTTCGGCGCCGGCTGCGGTGGCTTCGGCGGCCTTGGCGTCCTTGGCGAAGACGGCGACGCGAACGTCACGGCCCGTACCCGACGGCAGGTTCACCACGCCACGGACCTGTTGGTCGGCGTGACGGGGATCGACGCCCAGGTTGACGGCGATCTCAAGGGACTCGTCGAACTTCGACTTTGCGTTTTCCTTGGCCAGCTTGATGGCGTCGGAGAACGGCAGCAGGTCTTGGCTGACGCCGGTGCGGGCTTTTTGAGCCTTGGTTTGCTTGGCCATGGTTTAGCCCTCCACCACTTCGAGGCCCATCGCGCGGGCGGAGCCTTCGATGATCTTGGTCGCGGCGTCGAGGTCGTTCGCGTTCAGATCTTTCATCTTCTTTTCAGCGATCTCGCGCAGTTGCGAAACCTTGACCGTACCGGCCGTTTCACGACCGACCAGCTTGGAGCCCGACTTCAGGCCCGTGGCCTGCTTCAGGTACCAGGTCGCCGGCGGCGTCTTGGTCAGGAAGGTGAACGACTTGTCCTGATAGACGGTGATCACGGTCGGAAGCGGGGTGCCCTTGGCTTCCTTCTCGGTGCGCGCATTGAACTCCTTGCAGAAGCCCATGATGTTCACGCCGCGTTGACCCAGAGCCGGGCCGATCGGGGGCGAAGGCGTGGCCGAACCGGCCGGCACTTGCAGTTTGATATAGCCGAGAATCTTCTTGGCCATTGGTCTCTCCTATGAATGACCCGACGAACGAACGCAGGGCCGGTGAGCCGTGGTGCGGCATGGCTGCCTCCCACGGATTTGCCGCCCCACGAACCGAGGCCCGCCGAGCGAAGGCGCGCGTGTAACAGAGAGGGGGCGCAAAGGCAAACGGGGTGGACGAACGTCACCTCCCCGTCGGCGAAGGCCGATGGGGAGGACAGGCGGCGCGGAGCGACGCCAGGAGGGGGCGACTCGGTCTCTGACGTGGGCGTGGTCATCACGGCTGACGGAGACGCCCCCTCCTGACCGCTACGCGGTCTGTCCTCCCCATGCGCCTCCGCGCATGGGGAGGTGAAACGAAAGAAGCCGCGCCCTTTCGGACGCGGCTTCAAAATCTCGACGGACGCGTGAGCCTCAGCCCGCGACCTTCTCCACCTGGGCGTATTCCAGCTCGACCGGCGTGGCCCGGCCGAAGATGGACACCGCGACACGCAGGCGGGCGTGTTCTTCGTCCACGCTCTCGACCGAACCGTCGAAGCTGGCGAACGGGCCGTCGATGACCTTGACCTTCTCGCCGATGTCGAAGCGGATGGTGGGTTTCGGACGTTCGACGCCCTCTTCCACCTGGCCGATGATGTTCTGAACTTCACGTTCCGAGACCGGCAGGGGCTTGGTGCCGCCCGCGGCGCCCAGGAAGCCCGTGACCTTCGGGGTGTTCTTGACCAGGTGATAGGCCTGGTCGGTCATTTCCATCTTCACCAGCACATAGCCGGGGAAGAACTTGCGTTCCGAGTTCACCTTGCGGCCGCGACGGATCTCGACGACGTCCTCGGTCGGAACCAGGATTTCGGAGAAGGCGTCTTCCAGGCCCTGCTGCTTGGCCTGATCGCGCAACTGTTCAGCGACCTTTTTCTCGAAGTTCGAGTAGGCGTTGACGATATACCACTTGTGGCGCGGATTGGCGGGCTTTGCGGGCGCTGCATCGGTCATGGGCGCGTCTTTCTCAGGATCCGAGAGCGATGATATAGCGGAAGGCGAAGCCCAGGCCGGTGTCCACGATCCAGAAGAAGATCGCGGCGATGATCACCATGATGAAGACCATCACCGAGGTGATCCAGGTCTCCTTGCGGCTGGGCCAGACGATCTTGCGGCCCTCGGCGCGAACCTGGCTGAAGAACTGGCCAGGGCTGGTGCGGGGCTTCTTGGGCTCGGGCGAATCGACCGTGATGGCGGCGGCGCCCGCGGCTTGTGGCTTGGCGCCGATCTGCGGCTTTGCGTTGCCCTGAGGCCGCTTGCCGGGAGTTTTGGCCTTGGCCATCAGTTGCTCTTCACACAATTGTTCCTGTCGCCCCAGATGGGAAATCCCATCCGGAAGCGACAGGGGGGATTGGCAGGAGTTGGGGGACTCGAACCCACGACCCCCGGTTTTGGAGACCGGTGCTCTACCAGCTGAGCTAAACTCCTAGACAACCGCTCGAACCCGGAGGTCCGTGCGTTCGCCAGAGGGGGGCGTATGCCCGACACCGCCCTGCATTTCAAGGGCGATGTGACACTTGCGACTAGTCTTCCAGATGCGCGGCGATGGCGGCCCGCTCGTCCTGGGCTTTGACCAGTTCCTTGAAGATCAGCTTGTCGATGCGGCGGTCGTCCATATCCACGACCTCGACCTCGAATCGGCCGACCTGCAGCACTTCGCCCTCGTCCGGCACGCGCGAGATCTGATGCAGAATCAGGCCGGCGACGGTGTGATAGCCTTCGTGCTCGCCGAAGTTCTCGCCCAGCTTGTCGGCCAGTTCGTCCAGATCGGTCTGGCCGTCGACCAGCCAGCTGCCGTCGGCGCGCTGATGGATCCAGGCCTGTTCCTCGTCGTGACCCTCGTTGAAGTCGCCGGCGATCATTTCCAGGATGTCGGTGGCCGTCACCACGCCTTCGAAGGCGCCGTATTCGTCGACGATGAAGGCCATGTGGACCTTGGAGCCCTTCAGGATCTCCAGCGCCTTCAGCACCGAGGTCGACTGGGGAATGAAGGCCGGTTCGGCGACCAGCGGCTCGATGTCGAACTTGCCATGCGTCAGCAGGCTGTCCAGCAGGTCCTTCTTGTGGACCACGCCCAGCGGATTATCGACGTCGCTCTCCCGCGCCACCACGATCCGCGAATAGGGGCAGGTGCGAATCTCTTCGCGCAGCATCTCCTCGGGGTCGTCCAGCGCGATCCAGAACACGTCATGGCGCGGCGTCATGGCCACCCGCACCGGACGGTCGCCCAGGCGCAGGATCTCTTCGATCATCACCTGTTCTTCGGGTTCGATCAGGCCGGCCGAGGTGCCTTCCGCCAGGATGGTCGCCACCTCTTCCTGGGTCACGTCCGAACCGTCGCGGTCCTTGACGCCCAAGAGCTTGAGGATGCCCGAGGTCGAGGCCGTCAGCAGCAGGACGAAGGGTTTCAGCACGATCGCCAGTTTGGAGATCGGGGCCGCCATCTTGGACGCCACCGCCTCGGGGAAGATCAGGGCGATACGTTTGGGCACCAGTTCGCCGATGATCAGCGACACATAGGTGATGCACACGACCACCAGGGCCGTGGCGAAGAATTCTGTGTAGGCGGTCAACGCCGGAAAGGCGACTTCCAGAATGCGGTCCAGCTCGCCGGCGATGGTCGCCTGGCCGTAAGCGCCCGCCAGAATGCCGATCAGGGTGATGCCCACCTGAACGGCGGACAGGAACTGAGTCGGTTCTTCGGACAGCTTCAACGCCGCCCTGGCCCCCCGGTCTCCCCGTTCCGCCCTCGCCTGAAGTTTGGATTTCCGCGAGGAGACGACCGCCAATTCAGTCATGGCGAACAAGCCGTTGAGCACCACCAGGAGCAGAACGACAGCAATAGCGATGAGTAACATCTAGGGGGTTTTGGGGACCGACGCGGCGCAACAGACGGCGTCCGCAACGCTACATTAGGGCAGGATCGCGTCCAGCGCCACGTTTTCCTTGAGCCTCAGCCCGCCCGCCCCGCCTCAACCGAGCCATAGGCCCCCGAAACCGGCCGCCCGTCCGCATCATACTGGGTCGCGCAAGCGCTCATGCCCAGGACGGTGCCGATGAAAAGACCCAGTCGGATGGCGCGTCGCATTTGGTTGCCGAAAAGTTAACGTCCGTTCCGAACGTAAACCCCGGTTCCCGGTTGCAGGCAAGACGGCTCGCGCGAGGCGCGAACAACCCATTCCCCTTCTCCTCCCCTCTCCCATTGGGAGAGGGCTTGAGCGACCGAGAGCACAGCGACCGGCCTTGCGCGAAAGGGTGAGGGCCGTCCGTACAACCGGTCCAAAGCAAAACGGCCCCCGAATCGCTCCGGGGGCCGCTCTGTTACGCTTACCGTGTCTCTTGGCCTCAAGCAGCGCGTGAGCGCGTCAGGCCAAAAGGATGTGTCTTGCTACTCGACGATCTTGGCGACGACGCCGGCGCCGACGGTGCGGCCGCCTTCACGGATGGCGAAGCGCAGGCCCTGGTCCATGGCGATCGGCGTGATCAGCTCGACGTTCAGCTCGGCGTTGTCGCCCGGCATGATCATCTCGACGCCTTCCTTCAGGTGAACGATGCCGGTCACGTCCGTCGTGCGGAAGTAGAACTGCGGGCGATAGTTCGTGAAGAACGGCGTGTGACGACCGCCTTCTTCCTTGGTCAGGATGTAGGCTTCGGCCAGGAACTTGGTGTGCGGGGTGATGGAGCCCGGCTTGCACAGCACCTGGCCGCGCTCGACGTCTTCACGCTTGGTGCCGCGCAGCAGAACGCCGACGTTGTCGCCGGCCTGACCCTGGTCCAGCAGCTTGCGGAACATTTCCACGCCCGTGCAGGTCGTCTTCTGGACCGGACGGATGCCGACGATCTCGACTTCCTCACCGACCTTGACGATGCCCTTCTCGACGCGGCCCGTGACCACGGTGCCGCGGCCCGAGATCGAGAACACGTCTTCGACCGGCATCAGGAACGGCAGGTCGACCGGACGTTCCGGCTGCGGGATGTAGGCGTCGACGGTTTCCATCAGGGCCAGAACGCGCTGTTCGCCGATTTCCGGGTTCACGCCGTCGGTCGCGGCCTTGGCCGAACCCTTGGTGATCGGAATGTCGTCGCCGGGGAACTGGTACGAGCTCAGCAGCTCGCGCACTTCCATCTCGACCAGCTCGAGCAGTTCTTCGTCGTCGACCAGGTCGACCTTGTTCATGAAGACCACCAGGGCCGGCACGCCGACCTGACGGGCCAGCAGGATGTGCTCGCGGGTCTGCGGCATCGGGCCGTCGGCGGCCGAAACCACCAGGATCGCGCCGTCCATCTGCGCCGCGCCCGTAATCATGTTCTTCACATAGTCGGCGTGGCCGGGGCAGTCGACGTGCGCATAGTGACGGTTGGCAGTCTCATATTCCACGTGCGCGGTGTTGATCGTGATGCCGCGCGCCTTTTCTTCCGGCGCAGCATCGATGTCCGCATAGGCCATAGCCTTCGCGCCGCCGGCCTTGGCCAGCGTCATCGTGATCGCAGCCGTCAACGTCGTCTTGCCATGGTCAACGTGACCAATCGTGCCGATGTTGCAGTGCGGCTTGTTCCGTTCGAACTTTTCCTTGGCCATGGCCAAACTCCTGATGGCCCGGGTCCGTCAGCGGAGGGGCGCGATGCTGATCTTTTTAAAAACCTGGAGCGGGTAGACGGGATCGAACCGACATCCTCAGCTTGGAAGGCTGCTGCACTACCATTGTGCTATACCCGCGCGGAGACTGCGGAAGTTCGCGAGGGAACGCCGCAGCCGATCCTCTTCGGGTCCTGATCCGTCGTATCCGTCAAGGCGCGTGGTGGGGGAAGTAGGACTCGAACCTACGAAGCTTACGCAGGGGATTTACAGTCCCCCCCCTTTGCCACTCGGGACATTCCCCCAGCGCGCCTTGTCGAACCGTCGGACCCCTCGTTTCCGCTATAAAGAAGCGGGACGAAACAAAAGCCTTCGGCTTGTCGCCTCCTCTAGGATAGAGGGGGCGCCCAGACCCGAAAGCCCTTGGGGCTCCAAATCGGAGGGCGTCTTATAGTGTCGTCGAAAACAGAACGCAACGACCGTAGAAGCGGTAAAAAACCGGTCTTCGGAAACCGGCCTG
Organism: Brevundimonas sp. KH_058; assembly: GCF_057838505.1. Classification (NCBI taxonomy): domain Bacteria; kingdom Pseudomonadati; phylum Pseudomonadota; class Alphaproteobacteria; order Caulobacterales; family Caulobacteraceae; genus Brevundimonas; species Brevundimonas sp. KH_058. The sequence continues at coordinate 20,953 of NZ_CM174469.1, forward strand.
AAGGGCCGCGCGACAAGGGTCAAAAGCCCACCGCGCAAGGGTTTGGCGGGCGCGACGATGCGCCCCGCCCGCCCCGTGCGCCTGATCGGAACAAGTCGGACGCCGATAATTTTCTGTGGGGCCGCCACCCCGTCCTGGCCGCTTTGGCGAATCCCGCGCGTCGCGGCACGGGTCGCCTGCTGGCCACGGCCGAGCGCGCCGCCGAGATCGAAGACGGCAAACTGGCCCACGGTCACAAGATCGAGGTGGTCGAGGTCCAGGCCCTGACCCGGATGCTGCCCCCAGGCGCCGTGCACCAGGGTCTTGCCTTCAAGGTCCAGCCGCTGGAAGGCGTGTCGCTGGAAGAGCTGGCCGATCCGGCGCCCAAACCTGGAGAAGGGGGGATCATCGTCATGCTGGACCAGCTGACCGATCCCCAGAACGTCGGCGCCATCTTCCGCTCGGCCCTGGCCTTCGGTGCGCGAGGCATCATAGTCCAGGACCGCCACGCCCCGGCCCTGGCCGGCGCCCTGGCCAAGGCGGCGGTCGGCGCGACCGAACGCCTGCCCCATGCGCGGGTGACCAACCTGTCGCGCGCGCTGGAGCGGCTGGCCGACCTGGGCTGGCGCGCCGTGGGTTTGGACGGGACGGGCGAACAGACGCTGGAAGAAGCGCTGGATCGCCAGCCCACCGTACTGGTCATGGGGTCCGAGGGCGACGGCATCCGCCGCCTGGTCGCCGAACACTGCGACGTCCTGGCCAAGATCCCCATGCCGGGCGGTTTCGAGAGCCTGAACGTCTCAAACGCCGCCGCCGTCGCGCTTTATGAGGCGGCGCGCGCGCAACGCGGCTGACAGAAGGTCGCACCGGCGTTAGAGAGCGGAAATGGAATTTTTCTCGTCTCCCGAATTCGCCAGCCAGGCCGCCGCTCTGGGCCAGGTCCTGCTGATGGATCTGGTCCTGGCCGGCGACAACGCCGTCGCCGTGGGTCTCGCCGCCGCCGCCCTGCCCCAGGACCAGCGCAAGAAGGCCATCCTGATCGGCCTGGCCGCCGCCGTGGTCATGCGCATCGGCTTTGCGCTGATCACGGTCCAGCTTCTGGCCCTGGTCGGCCTGCTGCTGGCCGGCGGCCTGCTGCTGCTTTGGGTGTGCTGGAAGATGTGGCGCGAACTGCAGGAGCAGCGCACGCATAACCAGGCCGAGGCCGAGAAGGAACTGGAACTGGCGCTCAGCATCGAGCACGGCGCCGGCCCCTCGCCCGAGGAACTGGGCGTCAAGCGCAAGACCTTCGGCGCGGCCCTGCTGCAGATCATGGTCGCCGACATCACCATGTCATTGGACAATGTGCTGGCCGTCGCGGGCGCCGCGCACGAACACCCGTGGATCATGGTCTTCGGCCTGGTCCTGTCGATCGCCCTGATGGGGATCGCCGCCACCTATATCGCCAAGCTGTTGCACCGCTTCGCCTGGATCGGCTACGTGGGCCTTGTCGTCGTCCTGTACGTCGCCCTGCACATGATCTGGGACGGCGGGCGTCAGGTGATCGTGCGCACCGGTCATATGGAACAGTTCAACGCCTCGGCCCCCGCCTTCCTCGATATCGGTGAGAAGGAGGCCGCCAAACACCTGGGCCGGAAGCGGACCGAGACCAGTCCGACGCCGGCGCCTGCGGTTCCCGGCGCATGACGGTCGCCACGGTCACGGTCGAGGAGGCCGCCGCCTGGCTGCAAGCCGGCGAGGCGATCCTGATCGACGTGCGCGAGCCGGACGAGTTCGCCGCCGCCCGCATCGACGGCGCCATCCTGGCCCCGCTCAGCCAGATGCCCGCCGCCTGGGAGGCGCTGGACCTGCCGGCTGACAAGAAGATCATCGTCCAGTGCCTGAAGGGCGGCCGCAGCCACCAGGTCTGCGCCTTCGTCGGCCCGACCGGCCCGGAGGGTCAGCCCCTGTTCAACCTGACCGGCGGCATCCAGGCCTGGCATGCGGCAGGCTTGCCGGTCGTGTTCGCCGAATAGTCCTGATCAGCGGCCCCTGAGCCACCCCGTGACGGAAATCCGATCCGCCCCCGCCGATAGGGCGACCTGGGTCACCGAATGGGGCGCCGGCACCTTCAGCAGGTTCAGGGTGTTGAAGCGCGGCGTGAAGGCTTCGGCGACATTGCCGTCGGTTCCGTGGACGGCCAGCAGGCCACCCCACTCGATCCGCCAGGCCGGCGTCAGGTTCAGCACATAGGCGAGGAAGCGGTTCTTGCCGTCCGCATGGTCGTCATGCTCGGTCAGGAAATGTCCGGCGCGAAAGCGCGTTAGTTGCGCGTCCGCCAGGGCGATGCGCGGCTCGCCGGTCACGTCCCGCATCAGGCCCAGGAACGCCTCGCCGTTCAGGAAGGCCAGCAGGTCGGACCACACCGGCGCCGCCTGCCCCGCCTCGACCAGATCGTAGATCGGGTGATTGTCGTACAGATACTGAAAGTCGGTCTGGGCCGAGACCTGCACCGCCTGCCCCAAAGCCTGTTTCTGTCCCGGCTGCAGTGACGCCAGCCAGGCGGCGGGCAGATCGACATGCCCCGTCCCGCGTCGCGTCACGACATTGTAGTCAGCGGTCGTCGCCGCTTCATACAGTCCTTGAGCGTCGGCCGGGGTCAAGACGCCGTCGATCTGCGTCCGGCCTGTGCGCGCCAATCGCTCGCGAATCGCGGCGCGCCGTTCTTCGTTCAGGGGCGTCAGGGTCGGCGTCATCGCATATCCCCCACCCGCCCGATCAGGCGTCCGCGCCGCCGAAGCGTTCGGACCATTCTGCCACCTGGACGTCCTCGATCTTGGCGAACAGCACGCCTTGGGCGGCGACCGGCTGACCGACAGTCAGCACGTTCAGCACATCCTCGTCCGCGCCGGGCCAGCTCAGATCGCTAGCGCTCACCGAGGCCGCGATCTTCTCGGCCGAGAACGGCAGGATCGGCGCGGCCAGACGCGCGAACAGGGCCACCAGATTCAGGCCTGTGCGCACCCCCACCGCCGCGCGGTCGCGGTCGGTCTTCAGCGCCGTCCAGGGCGCCGCGACCTGCAGATATTCGTTGCCCAGCACCCAGACGGCGCGCAGGGCCTGGGCCGCCTTCCTGAACTCCATGGCCTCGAACTGTTCGGTCGCTTCGGCGATGCCCGCCTTGATGTCGGCCTCCAGTTGGATTTCGACCGGACCGGCCTCGCCGCCCTCGGGCACGACGCCGTCGAACTTCGACTCGGCGAACTTGACGATCCGGTTGACGAAGTTGCCCAGCACATCGGCCAGGTCCTTGTTGGTCGAGGCCTGGAAGTCCTCCCAGGTGAAGGCCGAATCCGCGTGTTCCGGGCCGTAGGCCGTCAGGCGCCAGCGCCAGTAGTCGGCCGGCAGCAGCTCCAGCGCCTGGTCCATGAAGACGCCGCGCTTCTGGCTGGTCGAGAATTTCCCGCCGTACCAGTTCAGCCAGTTGAAGGCCTTAAGCTGGTCCACCGTCTTCCAGGGTTCGCCCGAGCCGATGATGGTCGCGGGGAACGACACAGTGTGGAAGGCCACGTTGTCCTTGCCCATGAACTGGACATAGCGAACGTCCTCCGCCCCTTCGTCCAGCCGCCACCAGTCGCGCCAGGTGTTGCCGGTCGCCTCAGCCCATTCCTCGGTCGCGCCGATATATTCGATGGGGGCGTCGAACCAGACGTAGAAGACCTTGTCCTCCATGCCCGGACGCGGGAATCCGTCCTTCAGCACCGGCACGCCCCAGGCCAGGTCGCGGGTGATGCCCCGGTCGATCAGCCCCTCGTCCAGATGCTTGTAGGCGATGGACTTAGCCAGCACCTGCCAGCCGCTCTTGCCATCGACCCAGGCGCGGATCTCGGGCTCGATCTTCGTCTGCAACAGATAGAGGTGGCGGGTGTCGCGCACCTCCAAATTCCTGGACCCTGACACCGACGAATAGGGATCGATCAGGTCGGTGGGATCCAGCAGGCGTCCGCAGTTGTCGCACTGGTCCCCGCGCGCGCCGACATGGCCGCAGTGGGGGCAGGTCCCCTCGACATAGCGGTCGGGCAGGAAGCGGGCGTCGTCGATCGAATAGATCATCCGATCCACCCGCTCCTCGATCAGGCCGTTCTTCTCCAGCGCCTCGGCGAACTGCTGGGTCAGGCGATGGTTCTGCGGGTTGGACGACCGGCCGAACCAGTCGTAGCTCAGGCCGAACGCCAGGCCCGCAGCCTTCTGGATCTCGTGCTGTTCGTCGCAATAGGTCCGCACGTCCTGCCCGGCGGCGGCGGCGGCCAGCTCGGCCGGGGTGCCGTGCTCGTCCGTGGCGCAGATATAGAGCACCTCATGACCCTGGGCTCGCTTGAACCGCGCCCAGACGTCGGCCGGCAACATCGAGCCCGCCAGATTCCCCAGGTGCTTGATGCCGTTGATGTAGGGCAGCGCCGAGGTGATGAGGATGCGGGCCATGATCGTCCAGGAGTTCGGGGAAGCGCAGGGATATAGAGAGCGGAAGCGGCGACGTCACCTCTCCCTCCCCTTCATGGGGAGGGACGATCGCGCAGCGATCAGGGTGGGGCCCGAATGGGCTTGGGCGGAGTTCTAACTTCCCCACCCCGGCTCCGCTACGCTTCGCCGCCCCTCCCCATGAAGGGGAGGGAGAATTCTAAGGCAATCGACGCGCTACGCGGACAAATCGTCCCGTAAGCAGGGTCGAGGACGCCAGGCTGGCGATCACCACCGCCCAGACCAGGCCGTCGATGCCCATCTGGTGCGCCAGCACCCAGCCCAGCGGCATCATCACCGCCCCATAGGCCGCGAAATGCATGATGGTAGGCCACCAGACATCCCCCGCGGCCCGGTTCGCCTGGGCCGCCACGACCTGGATGCCGTCCGCTACGAAGAACAGGGTCGCCAGAACCAGGGCCGGCGCCGCAATGGCCAGCAGGGCCGGGTCGCGGTTGTAGGCCCCGACGATCAGATGCGCGCTGGGCCAGACCAACAGCGCCACGACCAGGGTCATGGCCGTGACCACCCCCAACCCGACCAGTCCCGCGCGCAACACCCCTCGCCCGTCGCCGGCGCCATAGCTGCGCCCCACCAGCACCGCTGTCGCCGACGACAGCCCCATGGGCAGCATGAAGACGATGGCCGAGACGTTCAGCACCACCGCCCAGGCGGCCGTCTCCGCCGTTCCGATCTGACCGGCGAAGAAGGTGAAGCCGGAAAAGGCCCCGACCTCGATGAAATAAGATGCGCCGGCGCCCAGGCCGACCTTGACCTGCTCGCGCGCCGCCTTGGGATCGTGCTCGGGCTTGTCGAAGATACCCAGCGATCGCGCCTCGGGCAGGCGCAGGATGTAGATGACAAGAAAGACCGCCAACGCCGCCCGGGCCCCGAACGTCGCCCAGGCCGAGGCGAAGGCGCCGTCGAAACCGATGCCCAGCAGGTCCGGCACCAGCACGATGTTCAGCGCCAGATTGACCCCGTTCGCCACCCACATGGCGACCATGCCGGGCTTGGGCCGGCCCAAGGCCTCCAGGAAGAACTGCCCTGTCACCGAGATCAGATAGAAGGGCATGGACAGGGCGAAGACGACCAGGGCCGGACCCGCGCCTTCCGCCAGTCCGTCCTCAAGCCCCAGCTTGCCCAGCCCCCAAGGGCCGATGGCGATCAGGGCGATCATGGAGATCACGCCGATCTGCAGCGAATAGGTCAGCCCGCGACGCAGCACAGAGCCGACGGCGTGCCGACGCCCCTCGCCCAGCATGCGCGCCGTCATCACCTGTACGCCCAGCATCAGGCCCACCGCCGTCGTCACCACGATCGACGTCGGCGCCCAGGCCAGCGAATGAAACGCCAGTTCCTTGCTGGAGAAGTTGCCCACCACGATGGCGTCGGTCAGACCCATGGTCATGATGCCGATCCGCGCCAAAATCACCGGCCATGCCAGGTTGAGCAGGTCGTGGAAGGCGGAACGGGTCTGGGGGCTGAGCGCGATCATCGGACGCGGCACAGGCCACGCGGACCCGCCGGGGTCAACTCCCAAAAACTTTGCGGGCTTGGCCTACCAGGCGCCCAGTTCGCGAAGTTGCCGAACCAGCTCCTCCGGCGCCTCGCCTGCATCCAGTTCGGTCAGATCGACGGGCGCGTCCTTGGGTTCAAAATAGCGCCAGCCCTGGAACGGGCGTCGCGCCATCGGCGCCGTGCGGACGACCCTGGGCTCCAGGGTGATCTCGCAGCGGCTTTCCTTGCCCTCGCCCAGGGTGGCGATGTCGAGCACCGGCTGACGGCAGACGATCGTGCCCTTCACCACCCAGTATAGCGACCCGCCGTCCTCGATCTCGGAGGCGCGTTTCGGCGTCATTCGCGTGTGGACCACCAGAGGCCCGCCCTTGGCGGCGCGGGTCTCCAGCCATTCGACGTCCGGCACCCCGACGCCCAGCTTGATCATGTGAAGCGGCATTGGCCCCACGTAGTGGCCCTTAGGCGCATTGGCCAGATTCTTAATCTACAGGGCCTAAGCATGATCGCGCGCCATCTCCCCTCGTCAGGCGCGACACAGGACCAGAATGTACGGATTGATTACCCGCCTGACGGCCCATCCCGGTCGTCGCGACGAACTTGGGCTGTGCCTGCTGGACCCCAATCTGAGACGCCCCGGCTGCCACAGCTACGTCCTGGCCCACGATCTGAACGACGCCGACGCCCTGTGGGTCACCGAGGTCTGGATGAGCAAGGCCATGCACGACGCCTGGTCGGCCAATATCCGCGAAACCCACGAACTGCTGCCGGCCCTCGGCCTGATCGCCACCTTCGGCGACACCGTCTTCACCCGCCCCATCGGCGGCGTGGGGCTTTAATCGGCCTTCACCACCGCCAGCACGGCCGCCTCGACCACCTGATCGCCCAGCGTCGCCACGCTCTCGACAACCCCGTCGAACGGCGCGGTCAGGGCGTGTTCCATCTTCATGGCCTCCAGCACCACGACGGGCTGTCCCTTGGTCACGGCGTCGCCCGCCTTGACCGGCGTGGCGACGATCTTGCCGGGCATGGGGGCGCGAAGGGAGCCGTCGGAGACGGCGTCTGCCGCGCTATTTCGGGGAGCACGACGCGAAACTTCATAGGCATCCCCCCCATAGAAGACGACGAAGCCGCCATCATTTTGCGGGCCATAACGGATCACCGGCTGGCTATTTAGATAGCCGCCTTGATATGCTGCGCCGTTAATAAAAAACGTGTGCTTCGTTACCGGAACCGCATTGAGGCGAAGGCCAACCACACCGTATTCAGTGTCCCATGCATCGGCTGAATTCACAGACCTCGAACGCCAGACCAAGTCGCTGGAATCGTTGATCACTGATTTCGGAATTACAGAGCGCGATAGATTCGCCTCTTCCGCCGCGATGAAGCCTGTATCCACGTCACCCGCCATGAAGCGCGGATGCTCCAGGCAGCGTTTCAGGAAGCCGGCGTTGGCCTTGACCGGCCAGACCTCGACCTCGCCGGCCGCCTCGGCCAACCGCGCCGCCGCCGCCTCGCGCGTGTCTTCGTGCACGATCAGCTTGGCGATCATCGGGTCGTAGAACTGGCTGACCTCGCCGCCCTGCTCCACGCCTGTATCGACGCGGATGCCGTCCGGCATGACGAAATGCTCCAGCCGGCCGATGGAGGGCAGGAAACCGTTGGCCGGATCCTCGGCATAGAGGCGCGCCTCCATGGCCCAGCCGTTCAGTTTGATCTGATCCTGCTTCAGCGGGATCGGCTCGCCCGCCGCGACGCGGAACTGCCACTCGACTAGATCGACGCCGGTCACGCTCTCGGTCACCGGATGCTCGACCTGCAGCCGGGTGTTCATCTCCATGAACCAGATGCCGTCCGCCTTCAGCCCGTCCGAGGCGTCGGCAATGAACTCGATAGTCCCGGCCCCGACATAGTTCACCGCCTTGGCCGCCTTGATCGCCGCGCCCGTCACGGCGGCGCGCACGGCCTCGCTCATGCCCGGCGCCGGCGCCTCCTCGATCACCTTCTGATGGCGGCGTTGCAGCGAACAGTCGCGCTCGTACAGGTGGACGACATCACCGTGCTTGTCGCCAAACACCTGCACCTCGATGTGGCGCGGGCGGGTGATGTAGCGTTCGATCAGAACACGGTCGTCGCCGAAGGCCGCAGCCCCCTCGCGCTTGGCGCTGGCCAGGCCGGCGGCGAAATCGGCCGGATCATCGACCCGCTTCATCCCCTTGCCGCCCCCGCCCGCGACCGCCTTGATCAGCACCGGATAGCCGATCCGCGCCGCCTCGGCGGTCAGGGTCGCTTCCGACTGGTCCGCGCCCTGATAGCCCGGCGTCACCGGCACGCCGGCCTGGATCATCAGCTCCTTGGCCGCATCCTTCAGCCCCATCGCCCGGATCGAGGACGGGTCCGGCCCGATCCAGATCAGGCCCGCCGCCGCCACGGCCTCGGCGAACTCGGCATTTTCAGACAGGAAGCCATAGCCGGGGTGGATCGCCTCCGCCCCCGTCGCCTTGGCTGCCGCCAGCACCTTGGCGCCGTCCAGATAGCTTTCACGCGCCGCCGCCGGGCCGATCAGCACCGCCTCGTCGGCCTCGCGCACATGCAGGGCGTTTGCGTCAGCCTCGGAATAGACGGCGATGGTGCGTAATCCCATCCGCTTGGCGGTTCGGAAGACACGGCAGGCGATTTCGCCGCGATTGGCGACAAGGACGGACTTGAACATGAAGCGTTCTTAGCCGGATCGTGCGAGGCAGGCGAGAGGCTGCGCACGACCCTTCTCAGGCGCCTCCGCAGGCGTTAAGCCCCTCCCATGTCCCTGCGCCCCCTTTTCGTCACCCAGGTCTATGAGGCCTCCCTCGCCGACGGCCGAGGCTGGCCCGACTTTAACGAGCAACTGATCGACGTCATCCGCATGATGTCCGACGAGGACGCCGCCGGGCGACAATGGTGCAAGGCCAACGCCTATCGCGGCTACACCTCCTACGGATCGCTGAACGACCTGCCCCAGCGGTTTCCCGAGTTCGCGGAGCTGAAGCGCCACCTGGATCGGCACGCCGTGGCCTACGCCAAGGCGCTGAACTTCGACCTGGCGAGGAAGCCGCGTCTCGACAATCTGTGGGTCAATATCCTCAAGCCCGGCGGCGGCCATACCGGCCATATCCACCCGCACGCCTTCCTGTCGGGCACCGTCTATATCGACATCCCGGACGGCGCCTCGTCGCTGAAATTGGAAGACCCCCGCCTGCCCTTCATGATGGCCCGCCCCTCGGTGACCGAGGAGGCGTCGGAGGCCGAACGACCGTTCGTCTATCTGAAGCCGCAAGCCGGCACGGTGCTGATGTGGGAAAGCTGGCTGCGGCACGAGGTGCCGACCAACCTGGCCAAGGCCGACCGGATATCGATCAGCTTCAACTACGCCTGAATCTTAAGGCTGAACCGGCCGCCGCTAACGACGGCCGGTCAACGCAATCAGACCGTCCAGTTGGCCTTGCGTTTTTCCAGGAAGGCCAGCACGCCCTCGCGGCCTTCGTCGGACACGCGGGCGCGAGCGATGCGTTTGGCGGTCTCGTCCAACAGCCCTGAGTCGATCTTGTGGTGGGCGATGTCGTTGACCAGACGCTTGGCCTCGCCCATCGCGCCGGGCGCATTGCCGGTCAGGCTGTCGCTCAGCATCGAGATGAACTCTTCTACCGAACCCTCGGGCAGGACCAGGTCGATCAGGCCGGTGTGGGCGGCGTAGTCGGCGTCGAAGCTGTTTCCGGTCAGAAACAGCTGGCGGGCGCGGCGGGCGCCGATGGCCTCGACGACATAGGGGGCGATGGTCGCCGGGATCAGGCCCAGCTTGACCTCGGAGAAGGCGAAGCGCGCGCCCTCGACCGCCACGGCCATGTCGCAGGCGGCGACGATGCCGGCCCCGCCGCCCATGGCGTTGCCCTCGACCACGGCCACCGTCAGGGCCGGAATGTCGTGCAGCGCCTTCAGCATTTTCGCCAGGCCCATGGCGTCGTCGCGGTTGTCGCTCTCGGACCAGCCGGCGGCGTCGCGCATCCAGTTCAGGTCGGCCCCGGCGCTGAAGGTGCCGCCCGCCCCGCGAATGAAGACGGCGCGCACGCGGTCTGCGCCGTGCAGGGTCTCGAACGTCTCGTGCAGGGCGGCGATGGTCGCGGCGTCGAAGGCGTTCTTCTTCTCTGGCCGGTTGATGGTGACGAAGACGATGCCGTCCGTCGTGGAATCGATCTGCACCAGATCGTCGTTCGCATCCGGCGCGGGGTCCGCGACCAGCGGCTGGGCGATGGAATTGATCTCGGCCGCCTCCGCGTCGGTCACATCCAGGGCGTTGAGATCGGTGTCGGTGGGTTTTTCGGCCATCATTTCAATCCTTGAACTCAATCTTGATCTTCTCAACCAGTTTGGCGTCAACGCATGAGCGAATGTTGTCGATTTCCGCCAAGCGCAAAATAATCTGTGCAGTAGCTCCTCTGATCGCGATCACCTGCGCGATCCGAAAGTCCCCAGGCACTAAACTAGGGGGATCAAGGTCTTCAAATATGGCCCCGACCTCACATAGCCAACGGTTTCCTGTTGCGTAGAGAAGCTCAAACGTTGCGTAGCCCTTTGCGTCGAAGGTCCGTGTCCCGGTCTCGGCTCGATCCATAATCGTCTCGCCGATCGCTGATTGCCAGTCTCGGTAAATCCATGCCTGTCGAGCAGATAAGATCTTACAGGCCTGATGCGCGGTGGTGTCGATGAGAATGGGCTGTGGAGCAAGTTCGCCTAATTCTCGTGCGAAGTAGCTTGCGACTTTAACCAACATTGCCGTCTTTTGATCATGTGGGAGCGCACAGATTTCGCTTCTTCGGATGACATGAGGCGGACTGATATTGTCCACCAAACTATCTAGATGCGCACCGATCCTTCCCGCAGCAGCTTCATCAGGGGCATCGAACTCCCAAAGCGAAGCGAGTTCCTTGACCATCCAGCTTTCGACTTCGTCGCCGTTAGCAAGGGCAGATTCGAACTGCAAAAATACTTCGTGTAGAGAGTATTTCTTATCCGTCACTTCCGCCAAGAGCGATTGCTCTGTGCGTATTGCCCAAATCCAGCCAATTAGCTTGGCAAGGCGATAGATAGAACTATTGAACTTATAGACGTGATAGGAAGTCGGCTTGCTTTCAGTGTGAAGGTATGCGTGACGTCCAGACGTAACGATCTCAGTCAGTCTATAGTATAGCCCCTCAGCAGATGAGCCTAATGCAGGCGCATAGCGCTCAAGAATATCTCTTTTTTGCTCACGCGACTTAAAAATCTTAGCGACTACCGGAGCCAAAATAGATTGGATCAGGAGGGTAAGGCCCGCAGCGCCTGCGCCGATTAGGGCGCCGGTAATCTCGTCGCTCAAAATCTCTTCTCCTACATCCTGAACAGGCCGAAGGTCGTCTCGGGGATCGGGGCGTTCAGGCTGGCGCTGATCGCCAGGCCCAGCACGTCGCGAGTCTGGGCCGGATCGATGATGCCGTCGTCCCACAGGCGGGCGGTGGCGTAGTAGGGATTGCCCTCGTCCTCGTACTTCTGACGGATCGGCGCCTTGAAGGCCTCGGCGTCGTCCGCGCTCCAGGTTTCGGCGTCGCGGTGGACGGTGGCCAGGACCGAAGCCGCCTGTTCGCCGCCCATCACGCCGATCCGGCTGTTGGGCCAGGTGAAGAGGAAGCGCGGGGAATAGGCGCGGCCGCACATGCCGTAGTTTCCGGCCCCGAAGCTGCCGCCGATCAGGACGGTGAACTTGGGCACTTCGGCCGACGCGACGGCCGTGACCAGCTTGGCGCCGTCCTTGGCTATGCCACCCGCCTCGTACTTGCCGCCGACCATGAAGCCACTGATGTTCTGCAGGAACAGCAGCGGAATCTTGCGCTTGCAGGCCAGTTCGATGAAGTGCGCGCCCTTCTGGGCGCTCTCGGAGAAGATGACGCCGTTGTTGGCCAGGATGGCGACCGGATAGCCCCAGACGCGGGCGAAGCCGCAGACCAGCGTCGAGCCGTACAGGGTCTTGAACTCGTCGAACTCGGACCCGTCCACCAGTCGGGCGATGACCTCGCGCACATCATACGGTGCGCGCACGTCGTCGGGGATCAGGCCATACAGCTCTTCGGCCGCGAAGGCCGGCGCGCGGGGTTCGCGTACATCCATGTCCACGGCCTTGGTGGTGTTCAGATTGGCGACGATGGACCGCACGATCTCCAGGGCATGTTCGTCGTTCTCGGCCACATGATCGACCACGCCCGAGCGACGGCCGTGGGTCTCGGCCCCGCCCAGTTCCTCGGCCGAGATCACCTCGCCGGTCGCGGCCTTCACCAGGGGCGGGCCGGCCAGGAAGATGGCGCCCTGGTTCCTGACGATGATCGTCTCGTCCGACATGGCCGGCACATAGGCGCCGCCGGCGGTGGACAGGCCCATGACGCAGGCGATCTGGGCGATGCCCTTGGCGCTCATCCGGGCCTGGTTGAAGAAGATGCGGCCGAAATGGTCGCGGTCGGGAAACACCTCGGCCTGGTGCGGCAGGTTGGCGCCGCCAGAGTCCACCAGATAGACGCACGGCAGGCGGTTCTGCTCGGCGATCTCCTGGGCACGCAGGTGCTTCTTCACCGTCATGGGGAAGTAGGCGCCGCCCTTCACCGTCGGATCGTTGCAGACGATCATGACCTCGCGGCCCGAGACCCGGCCGATCCCGGCGATGACGCCGGCCGCCGGCGCCTCGCCGTCGTACATCTCATGCGCGGCCAACTGACCGACCTCCAGGAAGGGCGAACCGGGGTCCAGCAGCCGCTCGACCCGGTCGCGGGGCAACAGCTTGCCGCGGGCGACGTGACGCTCGCGCGACTTGTCGGACCCGCCGCGCGCGGCCTTGGCCACATGGTCGCGCAGTTCGGCGACCAGAGCGCTGTTGTGCGCGTGCAGGGACTTGTATTTGGGGCTTTGCGGATCGACCGCTGACGTCAGCTTCGGCATGGGGTTGGTTTAGGCGGGGTCGCGAGGCGTCACAAGCACCTGCCGCCATCCTTGCCTCCCCGCTCCTTTTCCCCTATAGGCCCCGCCTTTCCAGGGCTTCGGTCCTGTCGCGGAACACCAAAGGGTTGGACGTTCGGTCCGGCCGCCGCGCCAGGAGCCATCGTGGGGATCGACTTACCCGGTCGTTTCCACGCCGATGCTCACAAGGGAGAATACCGCATGGCTCTTTACGAGCACACGGTCATGTCGCGCCAGGATATCTCGGCGCAACAGGCCGAAGCGCTGAACGACACCATCAAGGGCTTGATCGAACAAGGCGGCGGTTCCGTCGCCAAGATCGAGTACTGGGGTCTGCGCAACCTGACGTACCGCGTGAAAAAGAACCGCAAGGCTCACTATTCGCTGCTCGCAGTCGATTGCCCGCCGGCCGCCATGGCCGAGGTCGAGCGTCAGCTGTCGATCAACGAAGACGTGCTGCGTTGGCTGACCGTCCGTGTCGAGGAACTCGACCTGGAACTGTCGCCGCTGCTGGCCCGCCGCGAGCGTGAACGCGAGCGTGAGCGCGAGCGCACCCCGCGCGATGACGCCGCCGCCGACGCCGAATAAGGAACCCGGAACATGACCGATACCCCCATCAGCTCGGGCGCCCCGACCCCGGGCGCTCCGGCGGGCTCCGGCGCCGCCGGCCGCCGCCCCTTCTATCGTCGCCGCAAGGTCTGCCCGTTCTCGGGCGCCAATGCGCCGAAGATCGACTACAAGGACGTGAAGCTGCTTCAGCGTTACGTCTCCGAACGCGGCAAGATCGTGCCTTCGCGCATCACCGCCGTCTCCCAGAAGAAGCAACGCGAACTGGCCAAGGCCATCAAGCGCGCTCGCTATCTGGCCCTCCTGCCTTACGTGGTGAAGTGAGATGAAGGTCGTTCTGCTTGAACGCGTCGAGAATCTCGGCGCCATCGGCGACGTCGTGTCCGTCAAGGACGGCTTCGCCCGTAACTTCCTTCTGCCGCGCGACAAGGCCCGTCGGGCCACCGCCGCCAACCTGAAGGCGTTCGAACTCGACCGCGTCGCCATCGAGCAACGCAACGACAAGAACAAGGCCGATGCACAGAAGGTCGCCGACAAGATCGACGGCCAGACCTACATCATGATCCGTCAGGCCGGTGAAACCGGTCACCTGTACGGTTCGGTCGCCGGCCGCGACGTCGCCGAGGCCATCCAGGCCGAAGGCGGCAAGGTCGAGCGTTCGCAAGTCGTCCTGAACACGGCGATCAAGAACCTGGGCGTCCACGAAGTGCCGGTCCGCCTGCACGCCGAGGTCCGCGCATCGGTCAAGATCAACATCGCCCGTTCGATGGATGAAGCCGAGCGTCAGGCCAAGGGTGAGGACGTGATCCGCAGCCAGTTCGACGATGAGCGTCAGGCCGCCGAGCAATCGGCCCAGGAACTGATCGAAGGCGGCGCCGGTCAACAGGAAGGCTTCGGCGACGAAGCCTGATTGACCCCGGCCTTCGGGCTGGATCGCCAAGACATCAAGGGCGCGTTCCGCAAGGGATGCGCCCTTTTTGCTGCTTAAAAATTGAGCGTCGCTGCGCACACCCCTTCGGCGCAATCACTGGCTGACTCACCACAGGTGATAGATTTTCTATTGCTCGCCGCAGAAAACATGGCGCGCTGCGCTGATTGACCCGCCGCACCTTCGCCCTGATATGGCCATGACCGCCGGGATCTCCCCGACCGTGCGGTTGGAGACGGCGATGACGACTACCCCTTATCTCGTGGCGATGCCGCCCGACCGTGGGCGATGTTGCGGCTGAGGCCGCACGACACCTGAACTTCAGATCGACTTCAAAGCCCGCCGCCATCAGCGACGGCGATGCGCGCTCGCGCCAAAAACAAGCCTTAGGAAATCTCTCAATGCGCAATACCCTGCAACGGGCCGCCGCCCCGGCCCTGTTCGCGACCGTCTCAACGCTCGCCCTGCTGACCGCCGCTCCCGTCTTCGCCCAAACCGCTGAGCCGACCGCCGATGACGCCGCCCAGGTGGACGACATCGTCGTCACCGGCACGCGGGTCCAGAACCGCTCGCGCCTGGACACCCTGGCCCCCGTGGACGTGGTGACGGCGCAGGCGCTTCAGACGCGCGGCACGACCGAGTTCGCCACCGCCCTGGCCCAGGCCGTGCCGTCGCTGACCTTCCAGCGCCCGTCTGCCAACGACGGCACCGACTCGATCCGCCCGATCACCCTGCGCGGCCTGTCGCCGGATCAGACGCTGGTGCTGGTGAACGGCACCCGGCGTCACGCCTCGGCCCTGGTCAACGTCAACGGCGTCGTGGGTCGCGGCTCGGCCGCCGTCGACCTGAACACCATCCCGACCGGCGCCCTGGACCGGGTCGAGGTGCTGCGCGACGGCGCCTCGGCCCAGTACGGTTCGGACGCCATCGCCGGCGTGGTGAACCTGCGGCTGAAAGAGGCCTCCAGCGGCGGCGGCGCCAGCGTGACCTACGGCCAGTATTTCACCACGGTGAAGACCGCGCGCGGCGAACGCGACGAACAAGACGGCGGCACGGTGACGGCCTCGGCCTGGCAGGGCTTCTCGCTGGGCGACGACGGCTTCCTGACCCTGTCGGCCGAATATCTGAACCGCGAATCGACCAACCGCTCGGACTACGATCCCCGCGCGGCGGCGAACGGCGCGATCACCGCCCGCTTCGGCGACCCGGACGTCGAGCAATGGACGGTCTTCGCCAACGCCGGCAAGGGCCTGGGCAATGGCTGGGAGGCCTATGGCTGGGCCGGCTATCAGGACCGCGACAGCGAGGGCGCCGCCTTCCCTCGCCTGTCCGACAACGCCAACAATGTCGCCGCCATCTATCCGAACGGCTTCCTGCCCAAGGTGGCGATCAACTCGAAAGACGCCTCGCTGGCCGGCGGACTGCGCGGCGAACTGGCCGGCTGGAACACGGACGTCAGCCTGACCTACGGCCGCAATGCGCTGGACTTCCGCACCGAGGACTCGCTGAACTCGACCTACGGCGCCGCTTCGCCGACCAGCTTCGATTCCGGCAGCCTGATCTATGACCAGCTGGTTCTGGGCGCCGACTTCAGCCGTGAGTTCGAGGTCGGCCTGTCCGGCGGCCCGCTGAACTTCGCCTGGGGCCTGGAGCAGCGCTGGGAGAACTACAAGATCGAGGCCGGTCAGCCCGAAAGCTACAATCGCGGCCCGCTGGGCGCCAATACCGCCCTAACCGGCGGCGCCCAGGGCTTTGTCGGCTTCCAGCCTTCGAACGCCGTCGATGTCGATCGCAACAACTTCGCCGCCTACGCAGACGTGGAAATCCCCCTGACCGACAAGCTGCGTGTCGAGGGCGCCGTGCGGTTCGAAGACTATTCCGACTTCGGCGACACCCAAACCGGCAAGCTGTCGGCCCGCTATGACTTCACGCCCAGCTTCGCCCTGCGCGGTTCGGTCTCGACCGGCTTCCGCGCCCCGTCGTTGCAGCAGTCCCTCTTCACCTCGACCGCCTCGGTGATCCAGAGTGGCGTGGTGGTCGAAACCGGCACCTTCCCCGCCACCAGCGCCGTCGCTGCGGCCCTGGGCGCCCGTCCGCTGAAAGCCGAGACCTCGACCAACTATTCGTTAGGCGCGGTGGTGCGTCTGGGCCGGTTCGATCTGACCGTGGACGCCTACAAGATCGATATCGACGATCAGATCGTTCTGTCGGAATTGATCAACCGTTCCTTCTCGGCCGAAGTCGCCAATCTGCTAGATCCGCAAGGCATCCAGGCCGCCCGCTTCTTCCTGAACGGCGTTTCGACCACGACGCAAGGCGTAGACATCGTCGGGCGCTATCGTCTGCCGACAGACACGCTCGGCGACTTCGACTTCACCGTGGCGGCCAACTTCAACGACGTGTCGGTCAACAGCGTGCCGACCTCGTCGTCGGCGCTGACCTCGACACCGACGTTGTTCTCGCGTCAGCGCATAAAGACCATAGAGGACGGCACCCCGGCGTCAAAGGTCTCGGCGTCGGCGGATTGGAGCCGGGACAAGTGGGGCGCCACCGTCCGCGCCACCTACTATGGCGACGTGATCCAACCTGCGTCGCTGCCAGAAAACGACTATCGAACCGGCGAAAAGACCGTGATCGATCTGGAAGGCCGATTCCAGATCACCGAACGCGTCGGCCTGGCGATCGGCGTGGACAATGTCTTCGACGAATACCCGGACAATGTGCCGATCAGAAACCCGAATTCGCCCCTCGGAACTGACCTGACGTCCAACGGCGTGCTGGGCTTCCCCTACTATTCGCCGTTCGGGTTCAACGGGCGTTACGGCTATGCGCGCGTCAGCCTGAAATGGTGAGGTCGAGCTGACGAGCTATGAGGCAAGGGCGCTCTGCGGAGCGCCCTTTTCCTTGATCGGATTACGAAAACTTCAGCTTAGCCCCTCCACCGCGCCGCAGTTGCGACACATATCGGCGTTCAACCTTGGCCTTGCCAGAGGGGGCTCTGGAGGGGACCGACATGAAGACCAGAACCATCGCAGCAGGCGTCGTCGCGCTGTCGCTCATCGCCGGCGCGGCCCAGGCCATGACGGTGCAGGAGTTTCTGACCACCGCCAACGCCATCCCTCAGAACCCGACGGCCCTGCTGCGCTCGGACACGCGCCGGCTGATGGCCGAGTTCCGTGGCGCCGCCCGCACGGTTCGCGCCGAACAGACCGCCGCCACGACGGCCGGACGACCGCCCGCGACCTGTATGCCGGAAAAGGTCGGCTTCTCGCCGGACCAGATCCTGGCCCGCTTCAACACCATTCCCGCCGCGCGTCGCAACATCAGCGTGACTCAGGCGATGCGCGAATGGATGGCGGCGGAGTATCCCTGCCGATAGGGTCAGGCGGATCGACGATCCTTCGCAGGACGGACGAAGTCCGATTGAGGAATTCCGGTTCGTCCCCAGCCCCAACAATCTGTCCACGGTGCAGGCGACGTCCTCGTCTGACGCAGGCGTATGGGACGGCTAAAGCGTTAATCGATGAACGCCTTCGCCCCCATGCCCTTCTCGTCCTCGCCCATGGAAAACGGCGGCGTCAGTTCGATGCCGCACAATCTGGAAGCCGAGCAGGCGCTGCTGGGCTCGCTGATGTTCGACAACGCCGTGTTCGAACGTCTGAACGACCGGCTGCGGGGCGTGCACTTCTACGAGCCCTTCCACCAGCGGCTGTTCGAGGCGGTCGAGGATCACATCCGCCAAGGCATGCTGGCCGAACCCACCATCCTGATGGAGCGGTTCAAACAGGATCCGGCCTTCCAGGAGTTCGGCGGCCTGCGCTACCTCGCCGACCTGGTGGACCGCGCCCCCCCGGCCGCCAACGCCCCCGACTATGCCCGTGTCGTCTATGACCTGGCCCTGCGCCGCGACCTGATCCGCATCGGCGGCGAGATCATCAAGGAGGCCCCCAACCCCGAGACGCCCGCCGACGAACAGATCGAACAGGCCGAGCAGACCCTCTATTCGCTGGCCGAGACGGGCAAGCCCTCGTCCGGTTTCGTCAGCTTTTCCCACGCCTTGTCGGGCGCCGTTCAGATGGCGGCCGAAGCCTATCAACGCGAGGGCAAGCTGGCTGGTCTGGCCACGGGCCTGAACGACCTGGATCGCAAACTGGGCGGCCTGCACCCCTCCGACCTGCTGATCCTCGCCGGCCGCCCGTCGATGGGCAAGACGGCGCTTGCCACCAACATGGCCTTCAACGTGGCCCGCGCCTATCAGTGGGAACCGACGCCCGAGGGCCGCAAGACGGTCAACGGCGGGGTGGTCGCCTTCTATTCGCTGGAAATGAGCGCCGAACAGCTGGCCATGCGTATCCTGGCCGATGCGTCCGGCGTGTCGTCGGACAAGCTGCGCAAGGGCGAGATCGACGCCACCGACTTCGGCAAGCTGCGCGACGCGGCCGTCGAGATCGGCGAAAGCCCCCTCTACATCGACGACACCGGCGGCCTGTCCATGTCCAAGCTGGCCGCACGGGCGCGCCGCCTGAAGCGGACGGAACAGGGGCTGGACCTGATCATCGTCGACTATCTGCAACTGATCACGACCGGCAACACAGGCGGGCAGAAAAACCGGGTGCAGGAAGTGTCCGAGATCACGGGCGGGTTGAAGGCCCTGGCCAAGGAGCTGTCGGTGCCGATCATCGCCCTGTCGCAGCTGTCGCGTCAGGTCGAGCAGCGCGAGGATAAACGCCCCCAGTTATCCGACCTGCGCGAATCCGGCTCGATCGAGCAGGACGCCGACTGCGTGATGTTCGTCTATCGCGAGAGCTACTACCTGGGCCGCGCCGAACCGCGCGAGGGTTCCGAAGAACACCTGCAATGGCAGCAGGACATGGACCGCCTGCAAGGCCAGGCCGAGGTCGTCATCGGCAAGCAACGCCACGGCCCCATCGGCATCGTCAAACTGGCCTTCGACGCCGACACTGTCCGCTTCGGCAACCTGGCGCACGGCTATGAAGAGGTCAGTTACGAGTAGCTCTATGGCTGGACAAGCTTAGCTTTTGGCTTGAACGATGATCGCCATGATCACGACGTCCGCTTCTCCAAAATTTTCCCAGCAAGTCTTGGCCGAGTTCGGCATCTTTCCGCTTAAGGGCATCCTCTGCCTCGCCTCGATCAGCGCAGTGGCCGCAGCTTTCGGCCTGTTGTTTTGGAAACAGGACGTGTGGGGGCCCGGCTATGCCTTTGCCGTCGTAATCGCCCTTGGGTGGTTCGGCGTCCTTTACGCGACGGCATCGACGATGCTGGACGCTCGCCCTTCCCTTCTGGGCCTGGCGAAGTTTCTTTTGACGCTTGCCGCCATGGCCGTGCCAATTGGCTTGGCCATCTTTTTGGTAATCGTGGGGATCAAGGACTCCATTCCGGCAGCTTTCCTTTCGGGAGGTCTGCTATTGCTCGGTGGAATGGCGCACGTAGCTCTTTTACCCGCTTGGCCAATCACCCACGCCATATCGCAGAACTGGGTGAGCCCACTGGCCGCCTTGCGCGCGACAAAGGGTCATCGCGGCGGCCTGATCTTCGTGGCCCTGCTGCTCGGGGCCTTCAATCGCCTCATCCCCAGCATAGACACCACCGCAAGCTTTACAGCTGCATGCGTCATGGCCGTCGTGGGCGCGATTGGCAGCGTCGCATGGGCGATGGCCTTTGTGAGTATCTCGGTCGCATCATCGAAGCTCATGAGCCGAAACTTGGCGGCGAACCAACTTGGTCAGTCGAAGACGCGCGCGAACTGACACCCAGCCCGTTTCGACCAGCGCACCAAAACCCCATTTTGCGTCGCCTCTTCCATCGGCGCGGTGATGGCGCATAAGGACGCCATGACCGCATCGACCCCCGCCGTCCTCTCTGTCGATCTGAACGCCCTGGCGCGCAACTATCATACGCTGGAGGCCGTCAGCGGCCAGCCGGTGCATCCGGTGGTCAAGGCGGACGGCTATGGGCTGGGCGCCCAGGCTGTGGCGACGCGGCTGATGGCCGAGGGGGCGCGGACCTTCTTCGTGGCGCGGGCGGCCGAGGGCGTGCGGCTGCGCGCGGCCTTGGGCGCCGATGGTCCCGTCATCTATGTTCTCGACGGCTGCCACGGCGATGATGCCGGGATGCTAAAGGCGGCGGACCTGCGTCCGGTGCTGAACCATCCGGCGCAGATGCAGGCCTGGGCGGCAGCGGGCGGCGGCACGTGCGGCCTGCAGATCGACACCGGCATGAACCGGCTGGGCGTCCGGCCCGAGGATGCGCCCGAGGCCTTCGACGGCCTGGCCCTGGTCCTGACCCACCTGGCCTGCGCCGATGAACCCGCCAATCCGATGAACCGGCGCCAGCGCGACGCTTTTGCGGGCGTGGTGGATCGCTATCCGGGCGTGATCCGATCCTTCGCCAACTCCAGCGGTTGTTTCCTGGGCCCCGAGTTCGCCTTCGACGCCGTGCGGCCGGGCATCTGCCTGTACGGCGGCGGACCGGAGGGGCGGCCTGATCCCCGGATCGCGCCCGTGGCTGCCCTGACGGCTCAGGTGCTTCAGGTGCGCGACGTTCCGGCGGGCGAAAGCGTCGGCTATTCGCGCGGCTTTATCGCCAACCGCCCGATGCAGGTCGCGACGGTGGCGGCAGGCTATGCGGATGGATTGCTGCGGTCCTATTCGCCCCAGGGCGCGGTCTGGATCGCGAACGAGACCCGACCGCTGCTGGGTCGGGTCTCGATGGACGTCTGCGCGGTGGACATCACCGGCCTGGACGTCGCGGTCGGCGATCCGGTCGAGTTGTTCGGCCCGAACCGGCTGTTGGACGACGCGGCGGCGGCTGCGGGGACCATCAGCTACGAGCTGCTGACCTCGATCACCCCCCGCGTACCGCGCGTCTATTCTCAGTAGCCTGCGCCCATCGCGGCGAGACCGGCGGTCGAGGCGACGAAGGTCAGGGCGATAGCGCCGAGGATGGCGGCCATCACCATGCCCAGCACGATGCCGGCGATCAGGATGACGATGAAATAGACGACCTTCTTGTCTTCCGGCACCTTCATCAGGATCGGCAGACCCAGGAACAGAAGGACCAGGCTGTAGATGCCGCCGATGATCGACACCCATCCCAACAGCGGGATCAGGTTGAACACGCCGGCGATCCACGACGCGGTCGAGGCGTAGACCGCCAGCTTCATCGCCTGGACCGGATTGGGAGCGCCGCCGAAGCTGGACGCCAGGGCGTTGATGATGATGCCCAGAATGAAGACGCTGGCCAGCGACAGGCCATACGACACGATGGCGAGGACCAGAGCGCTGACGATCGAGGCATGGCCGAACACCACGCTGCCGATCAGCGTCGCGACCGGACCGATGGCGGCCAGGATCATCGCATAGCGGGTGAACAGGCTCTTGGTGGTGGCGAACTCACTGTCGATGCGCAGCCACTCGATCTTGGGCTGAAGCAGGATTCCCTTGACCCGAGCGATCAGGGCGGGATCGACGGCGGGTTGGGAATGGGTCGTCGGATCGGTCATGGCGCGCCTCGGCGATTGATGTGTGTCGAATGTTGACGTTGCGTCGCCTCAAGAAGCAAGGGCGTGCGACGGGTTCTCAATACCTTGATATGGCAAAGGTTGCGTGTACGACCGAAACTGTCGTGGAAACAGGCCATGCGCTGTCGAACAGGCGGCCCAGACCGTTCGATCTGCTAAGGAAGCCCATGGCTCGCGATTCCGCTCTCTATGTCTGTCAGTCCTGCGGCACGGTCCACGGCAAATGGTCGGGCCAGTGCAGTTCCTGCGGTCAGTGGAACACCCTGAGCGAGGAAAGCCGTTCGGCCCCGCCCGGCGCGATCAAACCCTCGGCTGCGACCTCGGCCCGATCGCGCGGCATTCAATTCGAGACCCTTCAGTCCGACACGCCCGAACCGCCGCGCATCACCACGGGCGTGGCCGAGTTCGACCGCGTCTGCGGCGGCGGCGTGGTGCCGGGATCGGCCATATTGCTGAGCGGCGACCCTGGCGTCGGCAAGTCGACCCTGTTGCTGGAGGTCGCGGCCAAGGCGGCGCTGAAGGGATCGCGCGTGGCCTATATTTCGGGCGAAGAGGCGGTTGAGCAGATCCGGGCGCGTGCCAAGCGGATGGGCCTGGCCGATGCGCCGGTCAATCTGGCGGCAGCGACGGCCCTGCGTGAAATCCTGGGCACGCTGAAGCGCGAGCATTTCGACATCGTCATCGTCGATTCGATCCAGACCCTGTGGTCCGACGTGCATGAAAGTGGCCCCGGCTCGATCACCCAGGTCCGGGCCTGCGCCGGCGAAATGGTGCGGCTGGCCAAGTCGCAAGGCGTCGCCGTCATTCTGGTCGGTCACGTCACCAAGGACGGCCAGGTCGCCGGCCCTCGCGTGGTCGAACACCTGGTCGACGCCGTCATGACCTTCGAGGGCGAGCGCGGCTATCCGTTCCGCATCCTGCGCGCCGGCAAGAACCGCTTCGGCGCCACCGACGAGATCGGGGTGTTCGAAATGGGCGACAGCGGCCTGCGCGAGGTCGCCAATCCGTCCGCCCTGTTCCTGGGCGAGGGCAAGGAGCGCGCGCCGGGCGCCGCCGTCTTCGCCGGGATCGAGGGCTCTCGACCCGTGCTGGTCGAGATGCAGGCGCTTGTGTCCAAATCCGCCTATGGCACCCCGCGCCGCGCCGTGATCGGCTGGGAAACAGGACGCCTCGCCATGGTGCTGGCCGTGCTGGAGGCCCGCTGCGGTTTCGGCTTCGGCGATCAGGACGTCTATCTGAACGTCGCGGGCGGCCTGCGCATCAACGAACCGGCGGCTGACCTCGCGGCGGCGGCGGCCCTGATCAGCTCGGCGACCGGCGTCTCCCTGCCCCAGGGCTGCGTCGTCTTCGGCGAGATCGGCCTGTCGGGCGAGGTCCGCAGCGTCGGCCGCGCGGAGGCCCGCCTGCGCGAGGCGCAAAAACTGGGCTTCGATCAGGTTCTGAGCCCGACTTTGACCGCCAAGACCAAGGGGGTGAAGGTGACGTCGGTGACGCGACTGACGGATGTGGTCGAACGAATCTCGCAGAACCGCTATTAGACCCTCGTAGCAGCCGCAGGATCCCGAACGCGTGACCGGATACGACGTCTTCGCCATTGTGGTGATCCTGTTTTCCGTCGCCGCCGGTTGGGTGCGCGGCGGGGTGCGCGAGGTCATCACCCTGCTCAGCGCGACCCTGGCCGCCCTGGTGGCGCTGATCAGCCTGCCATGGACAGCCGGCATCGGCCGGTCGTTCGTGGATCCCGAATGGGCCGGGTCGATCCTGGCGGCCGTCCTGACCTTCTTCGTCGTCTATTTCGGCCTGCGCCTCGTCGGCTCGATGATCTCCAAGAGCGCCAAGGACAATCCGCACCTGGGCGGCGTCGACCGCGTGTTCGGTCTGCTGATCGGCGGCATCCGCGCCCTGGTCCTGATCGGCGCCGTGCATCTGGTCGTCGTGGCGGCCCTGCCGGGCGAGCGGACGCCGCGCTGGCTGACCAATGCGGCCCTCTATCCGGTCAGCGCGATGGGGGCCCGCGCCATCCAGATCGTCCTGCCCAGCCTCGGACGCGGCGCCGACGCGATCACCCCCGTGGTCGATTCGTCCGTGCGCAGGGGATTTTCGGACGACGAAGCCTTGCCCCCGACGCAATCAGAGCCTAACTCGCCGCGCGAAGCCGCCCCTTAAGTTTCCCCGGTCATCGGAGCCCCACGATGCGCCACCATATCGCCGATCCCGTCGTCCACCGCGAGCACTGGCGCGAGCCGGAGGACGATCAGCTTCGTCTGGAATGCGGCGTCTGCGGCGTCTGGGGCGCCGATGCGGACGAGGGCTCGGCCATCGTCGCCCTTGGCCTGCACGCCCTGCAGCATCGCGGCCAGGAAGCCTGCGGCATCGCCAGCGTCAGGGACGAGCGTTTCCACACCGAACGTCACCAGGGCCTGGTGGGCGAGGCCTTCGGCGGCGCCGACCTGATGACCCGGATGCCCGGCAGCGCGGCCGTGGGCCACACCCGTTATTCGACCGCCGGCGGTTCCTTCCTGCGCAACATCCAGCCGATGTTCGCCGACCTGGACCAGGGCGGCATCGCCCTGGCGCACAACGGCAATCTGACCAACTTCAAATTCCTGCACAGCCAGCTGGTCAGCGAAGGCGCAATCTTCCAGTCGACCTCGGATTCCGAAGTCATCCTTCACCTGATCGCCCGCAGCCGCAAAGCCAAGATCGTCGACCGCTTCATCGACGCCCTGGCGCGGATCGAGGGCGGCTATGCGCTGGTCGCGCAGACGCGCACCAAGATGATCGGCGCGCGCGACCCGCTGGGCATCCGGCCGCTGGTTCTGGGTCAGGTCGGCGAGGCCTGGGTGCTGGCGTCCGAGACCTGCGCCCTGGACATGATGGGCGCCACCTTCGTCCGCGACATCGAGCACGGCGAGATCGTGGTCATCGACGACAGCGGCCTGCGGTCGATGAAACCCTTCCCGGCGCGCGTGGCTCGCCCCTGCCTGTTCGAATACGTCTATTTCTCGCGCCCGGATTCGGTAGTGAACGGTCGTTCGGTCTATGAGGTCCGCAAGGAGATGGGCCGGGGCCTGGCCCGCGAGCTGGGCGTCGATGCAGACATCGTCGTGCCGGTGCCCGACTCGGGCGTGCCGGCGGCTCTTGGCTATGCCCAGGAAAGCGGCATCCCCTACGAGATGGGCATCATCCGCAGCCACTATCTGGGCCGCACCTTCATCCAGCCCAGCCAGGGCGCCCGGCAGAAGGGCGTGCGGATGAAGCACAGCCCGAACAAGTCGGCTCTCGCCGGCAAGCGCGTCGTGCTGATCGACGACTCCATCGTGCGCGGCACCACCTCGCTGAAGCTGGTTCGCGCCGTGCGCGCCGCCGGCGCGACAGAGGTCCACCTGCGCTCGGCAAGCCCCCAGATCCTCTTCCCCGATTTCTACGGCATCGACATGCCGGAGCGCGCCCAGCTGCTGGCCGCCAACAAGACGCTGGAAGAGATGCGCGACCTGCTGGAGGTCGATTCGCTCGGCTTCCTGTCCATCGACGGCCTGTATCAGGCGATGGGCGAGACCGGCCGCAACAACGCCGCACCCCAGTTCACCGACCACTATTTCACCGGCGACTACCCCACCCGCCTGCTGGATCGCGAGATCGAGGAAGGCGGCCGCGAGTTCGGCGCCAAACAGTTGTCGCTGCTGGTCAGCGCGTAGGGCTTGTAGGCTTAGACTTCTTCGTCGGGCATCGGCGACCAATCGGTCCAATTCTGGGCGGTGTGATAGACGCGCAAGACACGCAAGCTGTCGTTCGCACCGCCGACCAGGCTGTAGATGATGATGTAAGACGTGCGCAGCACCGCCTTTTCATAGGTGCCTGATCGCTCGCCGGGACGACCGATCGGGCGACGCGCTAAAGCATCTATCGTGCTTCGGATACGATCCGCCACATCCTGCGCCGCATCGGGGTTACGTTCCGCGAGATAGTCGATGGCGGAATGGTATTGAGCCAGTGCGACCTGCGACCACTCGACATGCCTCAAACGGTTTTCCGATGCTTGTCGATAGTTGCCTGGATCTGACGCATGGCCTCTTCGTGAGCCACGACGCGCCCATGTTCGAAATCGTCGAGCGCGGCGTCGATAGCGATCTGCATTTCCATTTCACGATCAAGGAACGCTTCAAGGCCGCGTTCGGCGACCGCCGAAGGCGAACGCTGAGTCTGCTCGGCATAGCGGCCCAGCTTGTCCTTGAGTTCTTGGCTGACCCGGAGGGTGAGCGTCGCCGACTTCGCCATGATCGCCTCGCTTGAATGTCATGCAATGTAACACATTGACCCGTCGCGTCGCCACTCCTACCACCCGAGGATGACCGACGCCTTCCCCCTGCACGACCGTATCGCCCTCGTCGTCGGCGCCTCGCGCGGCATCGGCTATGAGAGCGCCCTGGCCCTGGCCAAGGCGGGCGCGCACGTCATCGCCACCGCCCGCACGCAGGGCGGGCTGGAGGAACTGGACGACGCCATCTTCGCCGCCACCGGCCGCCACGCGACCCTGATCCCGTTCGACCTGGTGGACGGCGGGGCCATCGACCGGCTGGGCGGGGCGATCTTCGAACGGTTCAAGAAACTGGACATCTGGGTCCATGCCGCCGCCACCATGGGGCCTTCGGGCCTGACGCCGGTGTCCCACGCCGATCCGCGCGAGTTCGCCAAGATCGAGAAGACCAACTTCACCGCCGTCTATCGCCTGATCCGCTCGCTGGAACCGCTGTTGCGCGCCTCCGACGCCGGCCGCGCCATCCACTTCACCAGCAGCGTCGCCAGCGCGCCCAAGGCATTCTGGGGCATGTACGCCGCGACCAAGGCGGGGGCCGAGGCCCTGGTGAAGGCCTGGGCCGACGAGATCGAGAGCACGCCTGTGCGAGCCAGCATCGTCGATCCGGGCCGCATGCGCACCGCCATGCGCGCCCAGGCCTATCCAGGTGAAGACCCGTCCGGCCTGCCCCACCCGTCCGAAATCGGGCCTCTTGTCGTCGATCTGGCCAGCGGCGACGCCACGCCCCCGCTGACGATCCGGTTCCGCGACTGGAAGGCCGGACCGACGACGGAAGCGCTGATCTAGGCCTAGGTCAGCCCCAGGCGCTGGCGCCCGGTTCCTCGCGGAAAGAGAAGTCGCCGTCGGTCGAGACCGACAGGTCGCGCCAGGTCTCAAGCTCTGTCGTCAGGCCAGCGATCTTGCCCTCGATCATGCCTACCGCGTCCGTTCCGGCCGCCCATCGCACGGGCGGATTTTCAGCATTGGCCAAGGTCACCAGCGCTTGACCCAGCTTGGCCGGATCGCCCGCCTGGTTGTGGCTGCGGGCCTCATAGAAGTCGCGCAGTGCAGCCGAGGCCTGGGCGTAGTCGGCAATGGGATTGGCGGCGTAGACGACCGAGGTCGCGTCCAGGAAGTCGGTGCGGAAGAAGCCCGGCTCGACGATGGTGACGTGGACGCCGAAGGGGCTGACCTCCTGGGCGATCGACTCGCTGAAACCCTCGATGGCGAACTTCGAGGCGCAATAGATCGATCCGGACGCCCCGCCCACCATGCCCCCCACGGACGAGACGTTGAACACATGGCCCGAGCGCTGGGTGCGCATGACCGGCAGGACGGCGCGGGTCATCTCGAACAAACCGAAGACATTGGTGTCGAACTGGCTTCGCGCGTCTTGGGCGGTCGTCTCCTCGAAGATGCCGAGATGGCCGTAACCGGCATTGTTGACCAGCACGTCGATGCGGCCGAAGCGGGCCACGGCGGCCTCGACGGCGGCGGCGATGGCGGCCGCGTCCGTGACGTCCAGCGCGATGGACAGGACCGCGTCGCTATCGGGGCCAAAGGCCTTGATCAGGGCGTCGCGATTTCGACCGGCGACGACGACGCGGTCGCCGGTGTCCAGGGCGGCGCGGGCGATCCCGGCGCCCAGTCCACGGGCCGCGCCGGTGACGAGCCAGGTCTTTTGAGTTGTCGATGTCATGGGAAGTCTCCTCTGTCTGACGGGACGGAGAAGACGCCGTTTCAGCTTCCTCGCGTTAGGGCGATCCGGGCGAAGTCTTGCACGATCCTGTCAAACTGTCCCCGCCCGCTTGCGCGCACGCGACGACGGGCGTTGGATGCGTCCATGAGCCTCTTGCCCGAAATGACCGACATCGTCGCGCGCCACGCGCCGTCGGATCTGTCGCGATCCGCCGTGCCGGGCCTGCGCCTGTATGGCAGCGACGCGCAGACGCGGATGATCGCCGTCGCGTATGATCCCATGCTGTGCCTCGTGGTGTGCGGCGCCAAACAGACCATCCTGGGAGAGACGGTCTATTCCTATCGGGCTGGCGATTGTCTGGTGGTGTCGGCGGAACTGCCGGTGTGCGGCAGCATCATCAAGGCGCCGTATCGCGCCCTCAGCTTCGACCTGAACCGCGCGACCATCGCCGGCCTGATGCTGGAGATCGACGCCCCCGGCACCTCGGATCAGCCGCCGCCGACCGGCATCCACGTGACTCGACTGGAGGACGAACTGCTGGAGCCCATGGCGCGCCTGCTTCGCCTTCTGGACCGGCCGGGCGAGATCGCCGTCATGACGCCGATGATCGAGCGCGAACTGGTCTGGCGCCTGCTCCACAGCCGGCACGCCGCCACTGTGCGCCAGATCGGCTCAGCCGAAAGCCGCCTGTCGGGCGTCAGCCGCGCCATCAGCTGGATACGCGCCCACTACGCCGAACCGATGCGGCTGGAGGCCCTGTCGGACATGGCGGGGATGAGCCTGTCGACCTTCCACCGCCATTTCCGCACCGTGACGACGATGAGCCCGCTGCAGTTCCACAAACAGGTGCGGCTGCGAGAGGCGCGCGCCCGACTGCTGACCGGCCTGGATGGCGCGGCCGAGACCGGTTTCGCCGTCGGCTATGACAGCCCGTCCCAATTCAGCCGCGAATACGCCCGCCAGTTCGGCCTGCCTCCGGGCAGGGATGCTGCAAGGATGCGCGAAACCCTGATGGTCGGCTGACCATTCGCCCCTGACGGCTGCATCCGGTCCCAGGCGCCTTGCTGCAGGTCGAGCGCAGCGGTCATGGGCCGGACATGACCCTGCTCCAGCCTTTCCTCGTCCTGCACATCTCGACCGGCATGGCCGCCGTCCTGGTCGGCTTCGCTCCGTTGTTGACCGCCAAGGGGTCGCGCGCGCATCGACTGTGGGGCCGCGCCTTCGTGGTGTTGATGACGACCCTGCTGGCCTGCGCCTGGGTGATGACGGCTTTGCGTTTCAACACCTACTTCCTGGCCCTGTCGGCGACGGCGTCCCTGACCCTGTTTTCGGGTGTGCGGGTGCTGGAGCGCAAACGGCCGGACATCCGACCGCAGGACCGGGCCAGGCCGCTGGACTGGGCGGCGACGCTGGGCGCGTTGGGCATCGGCGTCTGGGTGCTGGCCTTGATCGCCCTGGGCCGCTCGGACGGCCCGCCCGTGGTCTCTGCTGCCCTGGCTTATGGGGCGCTGTCTGTCGCAGCGTGGGATCTGTGGCGCTTTTCACGCCCCAGCGACTGGCCTTTTTCGCCCGACTTGTGGAGATACGAGCATCTGGTGAAGATGTTGAGCGCCCACGCGGCGGTGCTCAGCGCCTTCTCCGGCAACTTCCTGACCTTCCTGCCCCAGCCCTGGAGCCAGCTCTGGCCGACCGTCCTGTTCCAGTCGATGGCCGTGATCTGGACGGCGACCCTGATCCTGCGGCGCCGCGCCCTACAGGCATGAGGACGCCGTCGGTCGCCGTCGTCATGATGGGGTTCACAGCCTATTCCTATGCGGCGACGGTGGCGTCCGTCGCCTGGTACCTGCGACGGGATCGGCCAAACCTGACTCTGCCGACATCCTTGCTGTGGGCCGCCTTGACCTATGCGCCGTGGCTGGTCGTCGGCCTGATGGTCTGGCTGGTGATGCGGCGATGGGGCGCCGGTTGGAAGGCGGCGGGCGTCCTGACCGGGCTGATGGTCGCCGTCGTGCCGCTGATCGCCGCCCTCGGCGCACGGATCGACCTGACCTTCCTGCATCTGACCCCCACGCCGGATGACTGGATCAAGCGGATCATCGACCGGCTTCCGGTCGCCCTGCTGCTCTATACCGCAACCGTCGCCGTCGGCCTGGCCGCCGCCCAGTGGCGCAAGGCGCGCGAGGTTCAAGGTCGCCTCGACCACCTGACCCGCGCACTGGCCCTTGCCCGACAGGTTCAGCCCGACGACGCCCGCCTGCTGGTCTCGACCGGCAGAAGCCGCGCCTCGGTCGATCTACAGGCCGTGGAATGGTTCGCCTCGGCCGGCAACTATGTGGTGGTGAACTGGGACGGGCGCGAGGGCTTGGTCCGCGACACCCTTCAGGCGCTGGAGACGCGTTTGGACACGCGCCTGTTCGCCCGCATCCACCGCTCCACCCTGGTCAATCTCGCGCGGGTCGAGGGTGTAAAGCCCCTGTCGGACGGGTCATGGCGGCTGACGATGCAGAGCGGCGCCGAACTGGTGGTCAGCCGCACACATCGCGACGCCGTTTTGGTGCGGCTGGGTCGCGCGCCTTAGGGCAGCCGCGCCAGAACCCGCAGCCAGCCCTCGGCCTGGGCCAGGTCGATGGCCTCGAACAGCGGGATCGCCAGCAGGAAGACCATGCCGTCGCGGATGGTGGTCAGGAAGAAGGACGGACGCACCGACAGTTCCGCCTCGTCGCGCCACAGGGCGATGTTGGGCCAGAAACGCGGCGTGCGTGCCTTGTACGCCGCATAGTCTGCGCCGAAGGTCGCGCCCAGCCAGGCCTCTTCACGGCGCACCGTCAGATAGAAGACCGCCAGCGACGCCAGGGTGAACAGCACCGCCAGGGTCAGGCTGCCGCTCTGGGCGCCGATGCCGAAGGCGCCGAAGAAGCTGAAGATATAAAGCGGGTTGCGGCTGATCGAATACGGGCCGCGCGAGACGATCTCGGCCTTCTTGCGCCCGCCGATATAGAGCGAACACCAGGCGCGGCCGACGATGGCGAAGACGATGGCGGCCAGGCCCACGGCCTCGACGCCCTCATGCAGCGGACTGTCCAACCCGGTGACCGACTGGGACACCATGGTCAGTCCGACCAGTGCCAGCAGGGCGACAAGGACGGCGCCCTTGCGGATCTTCTGCACCGCCTGAAGGTCGAACACCTGGGTCGTGGTCATGAATCGCTCCGGATTGATCTCAAATCCAAGCGCCGCTTTCAACGGACGAGCAAGCGGTATGTTTGCGAGCGAAAATCGGTCTCGAAACGTCGGGGGACGGACGGTTTCAGAGGTTCGACAGAATATCCGCCAGTTCCGCCGGCCAGATCGTCTCGGTGGAGGCGAAGATGTCGGCGGGGCTCCACCACCGATGATCGACCAGAACGCCCTGCTCCTCCTCAGTCCAGCCGGCGGACGACAGGTCGAACGCCTCGGTGCGCAACAGGAAGAACCGCTGATCTACATCGGCCATCCGGCCGTCGGGCAGGCGGAAGCTGACGCGGACCTGGGCGACCTGGGGGCCGGGATCGTCAACGACCAGCCCCGTCTCCTCGAACAGTTCGCGACGGGCGGCGTCCTCATAGGTTTCGCCCGGTTCGCAGCCGCCGCCGGGCGTGGCCCAGAAGGCCGTGCCAGCCAGAGGTCCCTGGGAAAAGACGAAGTGCAACAGCAGCACCCGCCCCTGCCCGTCCAGGATCAGCCAGCGCGAGGTCGGCCGGTCGGGAAGGACGGGGGCGACCGCGTCGGTCATGCCGTCACTTCTTGGCGCCGCCCTTTTGGCCCGTACGAATCCGGCCGGAGCGCGAGACCTGACGGGCGCCGCCACGGGCGCCCTTCTGGACCGCGATGGACGAGCCGGCCTTCTTGGAGGCGCTGGATTTCAGCCCGGCCAATATCTTGGGCTGGGCCTTGCGAGTCTTCTTCTGCTCCAGCGCCTTGCCGGGCAGTTTGGACAGCGCTTCTTCCTTCTCGGCCTTCTTGATCACGCGGCGCGGCGCGGTCTTGGCGTCGCCCTTGTAGCGTTCCGGCCCGGACTTGGCGCCGCCCTCGGCATAGGGGTTCACGCCGCTGGACTTGACGTTCAGGCGGATCGGCGTGCCCGGCAGGTCGAAACTCTCGCGGATCGAGTTGACCAGATAGCGCTTGTAATGCTCCGGCATCGACTCGGCGCGATTGGCCATCAGCACGAAGGTCGGCGGACGGGCCTTGGTCTGGGCGATGTATTTCGGCTTGATGCGCTTGCCGTCCACGGCGGGGGGCGGGTGCCGCTGGGTGGCCATGGACAGCCAGGTGTTCAGGTCCTTGGTCTTCACCTTGACCGACCAGGTGTCATAGGCCTGAAGCACCGCCGGCATCAGACGTTCGACGCCCCGGCCACTATGCGACGACAGGACGACGAAGGGTGAACCCTTCAGTTGCGGCAGCTTGTCCTCGGCCATGCCCTTCAGCTTGGCCATGCGCGCCTGGGGCTCGTCTTCCAGGTCCCACTTGGACGCTACGTAGACCAGGGCGCGGCCTTCGCGCTCGACCAGGTCGGCCAGCTGCAGATCCTGGGTGTCGAAGGCGTCGTCCTTGTCCATCATCAGAATGACGACTTCGGCGAAGGTAATGGCGCGGATGGTGTCGGCGACCGACAGCTTCTCCAGCTTCTCCTGCACCCGCGCCTTGCGACGCATCCCGGCCGTATCGACCAGACGGATGTTCTTGCCCTCGAACACCCAGTCAACCGAGATGGAGTCGCGGGTGATGCCCGCTTCCGGCCCGGTCAGCAGGCGGTCGTCGCCGATCAGGCGGTTGATCAGGGTCGATTTGCCCGCGTTCGGACGGCCGATGACGGCGATGCGGATCGGCTTGTCCGGCTCGTCGATCTCTTCGATGAAGATGTCTTCCGAGGCTGCGCGGATGGCCTTGTAGAGGTCGGCCATGCCCTCGCCGTGCTCGGCCGAGATGGCGACGGGTTCGCCGAAGCCCAGGGCGTGCGCCTCGCCGACGCCGCCGCCGCTTTCGCGGCTTTCGGACTTATTGGCCAGCAGGATGATCGGCTTGTGCACCTTGCGCAGGCGCTCGGCGAAAATCCGGTCCAGGGCGGTGACGCCTTCGCGGGCGTCCATCATGAACATGACCAGTTCGGCGTCGTCCAGCGCAGCCTCGGTCTGCTCGCGCATCCGGGCTTCCAGGCTGTCGTCGGTGACATCCTCGTAGCCGGCCGTGTCGATCAGCGTCAGATCCATGTCGCCGATGTTGCCGTCGGCATAGCGCCGGTCACGGGTCACGCCGGGGCGATCGTCGACAAGCGCGAGGCGCTTGCCGACGAGGCGGTTGAACAGTGTCGATTTGCCCACATTGGGGCGGCCGACGATGGCGACCTTCAGAGCCATGTCGGCTTTCTAGCTTAGTTCGGGCTGAAAATCAGCGGATGCAGATCAGCTGACCGTTATCGGTCAGCACGTACAGGGCGCCGTTATAGGCGGCGGGCGCGATATAGGCGGGCGCACCCAGCTTCAAGGTCGTCTGCGCAGCGCCGGTCTTGGGATCAAAGGCCACGGCCTCGCCGAACGAGTTGACCATCACCAGGCGGTTGGACGCCAGCAGCGGACCAGACCATTGCGGCGTCAGTTCGCGGTCGAAGAAGCCGAACAGACCGCCTTCCTTGCGGACGCGTCCCTCGTTCAGCTCGCGCGTCCAGTAGATCTGGCCCGTGTCGCGATTGACGGTGATCAGCTGACCCGACTTGGACACGACGAAGACGGCGTCGCCGACCGGCAGCGGCGCGTTCACGCCCGTCACCGGCAGTTGCCACTTGGCCTGGCCCGAACGCAGGTCCAGCGCCGACAGGACGCCCGAGTGGCTGACGCCATAGACCATGCCGCGGCTGATGACCGGACGGCCCGCCACGTCGCGAACTTCCGACAAGGCGCTGGTGCGGCTAGTGCGCGACAGGGTTTCTTCCCACACGGCCTGACCGTTCAGGGTGCTCAGCGCGACCAGTTGGCCCGAGGCGAAGGGCGCGACGACGGTGTTGCCGCTGACGGCCGGGCTGGAGGCGCGCATGACGCGCGCCGGCTCGGCGATTCCGCGATAGGTCCAGTCCTGGGCGCCGGTGGCGGCGTCGAAGGCGAACAACTGGCTGTCCACATCGACTACGAAGACGCGGTTGCCCGACACCGTCGGGGCGCCGTGGATCGGGGCGTCCACCCGCTGGGTCCAGACCACCGCGCCGGTGTTGGCGTCCAGCGCCGACATCGAACGATAGCCCGAAGAGACGAACACCTTGCCGCCGCTCACGGCGACGCCGCCGCCGAAGCCGCCGTTGCGGTCACGCTCGGTGTTCTTGACGTTCACCTTCCACAGAATCTCGCCGGTGTCGGCCGACACGGCCGAGACGGTCGATTCGCCGTCCAGCACGAAAATCTTGCCGTCGGCGGCCACGATGGGCGCCATGACGTTGCCGACGCGGGCCGAGCCCTCGCCGATGTCGCGCTTCCAGGCGATCTGGAAGTTCGGCGCCGCGATGACGTGTTCGACCAGGTTCTCGGACGTACCGCCCGGCTGCGTCCAGGCCGTCACGGCCTGCGGACCAGGCAGGAAGAAGTCGCGGCCCGACAGGGCGGCCGACGGCGTCAGGCTCTGTTCGAACTCCAGCACAGAAATCCGCTGACCGGCAGAGGCGGTGGCTCCGGCCTCTTCCTTGCCGCCCAGACCGAACGGCAGGTTGCGACGCACGGTGCCGCAGGACGCGACCGTGGCGGCCACGCCGCAGATCAGCGCGACTTTCAGAACTCGGTTCATCGGGGGCGTCCTGTAAGGGGTCGTCACTATTGGGCGGCCGGCGCGGCGGCGGGAGCCGCTACAGGCGCCGAGGGGGTCATTGCGTTTGCTGCGCCGGGCGCGGGCGGCGTGGCCTTGGCGGCGGCGTCGATGATTTTCTTGATCGCGGCTGCGGTCCCGGCGTCGATGCTTTCGACCGCGATCTGGGCGCGCTGGCGGATCGAGTCCGGCACGTCCTGACCCAGTTGCAGCAGGACGAAGGCCTCGCGGGCTTCCTTGGTCTTGCCGTGCTGGAGGCGCGCCAGGGCCAGGGCTTCCTGGGCGAAGGCGCGCAGAGGGCGGTCATCCTCGGCCAGCGGCGTCAAGCGGGCCTCGATATCGGCCAGGGGCGCGGTGTCCATGATCAGGAAGGCGGCCTTCAGCGCGGGCGGATCCGACAGCAGCGGATCGCTGGACGCCTTGGCGGCTTCGTCGAACAGGCGGACCGCGTCGGGGAACTTGTTGGCGCTGACGGCCAGGCCGGCCTGCTGCTGCAGAGCCATGACCTTGTAGGCGCCGTTGCCTTCCTTGACCGCTTCCTCGAAGGCGGCGCGGGCGTCCATAGGCTTGTCGGCCCTCAGGGCCTCCATGCCGCGATCATAGGCCTCGGCGCCCTTGCCGGCCTTGCTGGTGTTCAGGCTGTCCCAGCCCCACCAGCCCAGGGCGCCGATCAGGGCGACCACCAGAACCACGCCGAAGACGGGCAGCCAGGTCTTGGCCAGACGCTTCACCTTTTCGGAGCGAAGCTCCTCCTCGACCTGCTCGAAGACATCAACCACTGAAACGTCGCCCCAAAATCGCTAAAAGCAAACCGGCGCGGACCCTAGAAGGTCGGCTCCTCGCCCGCAACGTCGTCCGTTACTGCGAAGCCGGCTTTTTCGAGAAGTAGGTCTCGACTTCGGCAGGAAAACGGCGGGTTTTCACATCGGCGGCGAAAGCGGCGGCCGCGCGGTCGATCTCTGTGCGCAGATCCGCGTATTTCCGCACGAACCGCGGCGTCCAGTCGAACATGCCCAGCATGTCGTTGATCACCAGCACCTGACCGTCGCAGGCGGCCGAGGCCCCGATGCCGATGGTCGGGGTGTCGATGGTTTCGGTGATCTCGCGCGCCAGCGATTCGGCGACGCCTTCGATGACGATGCAGAAGGCGCCCGCCTCTGCCGTGGCCCTGGCCTCGGCCATGACCCGTTCACGCTCGTAATCGGTGCGCCCCTTGGCCTTGAACCCGCCCTCGGCCAGGATCGCCTGGGGTCGCAGGCCGACGTGGCCCATGACGGGAATGCCGCGTTTGACCAGGAAGGCGACGATCTCGGCCAGTTCGATGCTGGTTTCCAGCTTCACCGCCTGGGCGCCCGTCTCCTGCATCACCCGCACGCAGTTGGCGTAGGCGACCTCCTTGCCGCCCTCGTAGGAGCCGAACGGCATGTCCACGACCACCATGGCCCGCTTGGCGCCGCGCATGACCGCCTGCCCGTGCAGGATCATCATCTCCAGGGTGACGCCCACCGTATTGGGCAGGCCGTGAACCGCCATGCCCAGGCTGTCGCCGACCAGCAGCACGTCGCAGTGCGGGTCCAGCAGAGCCGCCATCGGCGCGTCATAGGCGGTCAGGCAGACGATCGGCTCGCCGCCCTTGCGACCCGCGATATCGGGTACGGAAATCCGTTTGACGGTCTCTTGGGTATGGACGGACATCGCCGGGTCTCCTGACGTGAAGCGGTCAGATAGGCCCGCCGAACGGTGAAGTCACCTTCAGACGTCCTGCGACAACCGCGCCGCGCCCGCCGCCAGCACCGCAGCCATGGCCCCGGCCACGATCCAGAAGGCCAGAACGCCCGTGCCGCTGGACAGATCGACCGAGCCGACACCCAGGCCATCCAGCCCCGACTGGGCCGCGCCCTGCGCCGTCGCCGCCGCCGCGCGCAGCCCCTGGTCCAGCGTCGTCTCGCCGTTAGCGGCGAAGTTCACGGTCATACCCTCGCGAATCGCCAGCGCGCCGCCGACCAGCCCGGCCGCCGTCAACGCCAGCACCCGCCAGCGCGACTGCTTCTCCATCCGCGCTTGCAACGTCGCCAGGAACAGGGCCTCGTCGGCCAATCGCGGGCTTTGCGCGAACAGCCGCTCGATCGCGGGATCGAATTCATCAGCCGACATGGATCGACCTCCCGTCGCCCTGCGCCGGTTGAAGCCGCGCGCGAAGTTTATCCAGACCACGTTTGACATGGGATTTCACCGTTCCGAGCGGCAAATTCATGGCCGCCGCGATTTCGGGATGTGACATCCCCGCGCCATGGCACAGGGACACGCACACCCGCTCGGTTTCGTTGAGCGTCTTCAGCGCCTCGTCCAGATCCATCAGGCCGCCGCGATCGAACACGACATCCGCCTGATCCGTCTCGACCTCGGCGACATAGCGGGCCTCCTTGGCGACCCGCTTCAGATAGAGCCGCGCGGCGATCTTCTTGATCCAGCCTGCAAACGTCCCCTGCCCCCGGAACTCCGAGCAGCGCTGGAACCCTTGCAGGAAGGCGTCCTGCGCCACGTCGTCGGACAGGGACGGCGTGGCCCCCATGCGGCGCAGCAGCCCGCGCACCGCCGACCCATGCCGACGGACCAGTTCGCCATACTCGCGCCGTCCGCCGGCCGCCGCCTGGGCGGCCAGTTCGACATCGTGAAAGTCTGTAAGTGTCTTGACCATGACGTTTCCCCCTTCCGGCGGACGTCAGTCTTTGTTCGGGTTGAAGAAGCCCAGGATGATGAAGGCGATGCCGATGGCGGCGGGAATGCAGGCGATGCCCAGCAGAGGCCCCTCGCCGTTTCCTCCCCATTGGCTGGTGAACCCACCGACCGTGAACGCAAATCCGGCGATGCCCACGCCGCTCGCCAAGCTAAGGACGCCCTTGCGAATGTCCTTGCTGCGGGACGGCAGCCCCTTCTGGACGTCCTTGGTCATGGCGTCGATCAGCTCGGGCGGCAGAGTCTGGCCCTTGTCCACCGCATGGCGGACGGTCAACTGCACCTCACGCCGTTCGCGGTTCTTCAGATAGCTTGGCCCGACCACGACCGCGACGATCGAGGCGAAGATGGTGAAGACGATAAAGACCGGGGTCCATTCCATGACGGTTCTCTCTTTGTGTGCAGCAGCCTGATGCGGCGGCCTTCTGATCACAAGAGGCTGCAGGATGCGCCCACGGATGCGCCGCCTTACGTGAAATCTTCGTAAGGTCGCCGTTCCAGCCGCCGTCTGTTCGGTCTAGGATCCGAACATCAACCTCAGGAGCGCGTCCCATGGCCCATGTCACCTATCGCATCGTCGAACACGACGGCGGCTGGGCCTATACGTCCGGCGGCACCTATTCCGAGACTTATCCCACCCATGACGACGCCAAGGCGGCCGCCGTCCGCGCCGCGCGCGAGCAGCGGGTGCCCGACGAGACCGCCGCCATCGAATACGAGACCGCCGACGGCAAGTGGGTGACCGAGAGCGCCGACGGCCACGACCGCCCCAGCACGGACGTCGAGGGCTGAACACGGCGTGATCCAGCGCCGCACCCTGCTGGCCGCCGCCTTTGCGCCGCTGGCGGCCTGCGCCACGACCCCGGCGGCCCACACCGACGCCGGGCTGAGGCTCGTCACCTTCAACATCTGGCACAATCTCGGCGACTGGACCGCCCGCCGCCCGCTGCTGATCGCGGCGCTGAAGGCCCAGGACGCCGACGTCATCGCCCTTCAGGAAGTGCTGGAGGACGCCAACGTCGGGCTTGAAAACCAGGCCCGGATGCTGGCGCGCGAGCTGGGCGGCTATCACGTCGCCTTCGTCTCGACCGACCCCGAGGGGAAGCCGCGCCGATACGGCAACGCCCTGCTGACCCGCCTGCCGGTTCTGGCCGAGGATTCGATCAAGCTGGAGCCGCTGGACGACTTCCGCACCGCGCTCCGTCTTCGGGTCTCGGTTCAGGGACGGCCGGTCGATGTCGTCGTCACCCACCTGGCCTGGCAACTCGACGCCGGCCCGGTGCGCGCGCGTCAAATCTCGTCCCTGCTCAGCTGGCTGCCCCAGGAGGGCGTGCCGCTGATCGTCATGGGCGACTTCAATGCGACGCAGGACGACCCAGGCCTGGCCACCATGACCGGCCCGCGCTTCCTCAGCGCCCTGCCCCGCGGCTCGGTCGCCACCACCCTGAACCCGGCCAAGAGCCACCCGAACCGCGTCATCGACCACATCTTCGTCGAGTCGGAGTTCTTCGCCCCCGTCGAGGCTCATATCTTTGGCGCTGCGCCGATCAACGGCGAATACCCCTCCGACCACTTCGGCGTCGCCACGACCGTCCAACTCAGGTGAGCGCGGCGGCATAGACCTCGGGCTTGAACCCCACCAGCCGCCGATCCCCCAGGTCCAGCACCGGCCGCTTGATCATCGACGGCTGCGCCAGCATCAGCGCGATGGCCTTGGCCTTGTCGATGTCCGCCTTGTCCGCATCCGGCAGCTTCTTGAACGTCGTCCCGGCCCGGTTCAGCACCGTCTCCCACCCATGCTCGTCGATCCACAGTCCCAGCAGCCCCGCATCGGCCCCGGCCTTCTTGTAGTCATGGAAGACATAATCGACCCCCTGCTGCTCCAGCCAGACCCGCGCCTTCTTGACCGTGTCGCAGTTGGGAATGCCGTAGAGGATGTAGGTCATGGGTGTCTCGAAGGCCGGATTCCTGCGGGCGAGTTCATAGCTGATTTCGACACGTTGCCGACTTTGCGCCACGCCCCGCCATTGCCGTGCTTAACCTCAAAGGCATCGTTCGCAATTTCTGATGCTTGGCGGCACACAGCGAAATGTTTGTCGCGGCGGGTGGCGCGCAGGATTCAGGTGAAAAATCGTCGTACTTTCGCATTCACCTCAGAGCATCGATCAGGCTTCGGAGCGTCGCAGAGACATGGTGGCGGCTGCTGTAGTAGAGAAACAGTTCGCCTATCGAGCTTTCCCAGGATTCAAGGCATCGGACGAGCTTTCCACTATCGAGGTGTTCCTGGGCGAGATGTGTGAAAACAAGCGCCAACCCTCCTCCAGACAACGCCGTTTCTAGCATCATTCGCTGATCATCAAGGGTTATCTGCCCTGTGACAGGCACACTGAACGTTTCACCGGACCGTTCGAACTCCCATGGAAATACAACACCATTCGCAAGTCGATAACGGATACAGTTCTGGGACAGAAGATCCTTTGGCGTCTGAGGAAAACCCCGTTCACGGAAGTAGGCGGGACTTCCAACTACAACGAAGAGAAAGCTAAATTTCAAGCGAACGGCGATCATATCCGGTTGCAAACTTCGACCGAAACGAATGCCTGCATCGTATCCTTCCGCCACGATGTCTACCAATCGATCATCACAGGATACTTCTAGGGAAAGTCCTGGATTCGCTGCTGTCATCTGCGTCAGGAGAGGCGCCAGAATAGCATGCGCAACAGCGCGTGGCGCCGTCACGCGCAACGAGCCTGTAGGAGAGCCGCGATAGCGATTCAAAATCCTCCAGCGCACTCTCCACTTCCTCGAACGCGGGTCTGAGGCGCTGAAGCAAGTGTCGACCCGGTTCCGTCAGGCTGACAGCGCGCGTGTTGCGGTTCAACAAACGAACTCCGAGCGCATCTTCCAGGGTCTTTATGGTGTGGCTAAGGGCCGATCGGGTAACACCCCGCGCTATCGCAGCCTTCTGGAAGCTGAGCAATGTGGCGACCGAGACGAAAGCATCGAGCTCGTTCATACGCGTTTTCATGGTGAGCACAGCTCATCAGCGCGTCAAATTTGTCAAGATTATCGTAAGCGCTAGATAGGTTTAGATTGGCGTCATCAGAAGTTAGGACATGCCATGCGCGCTTATGAAATTGGAGAACGGGACGGACTCGACACCTGGATCCCGGTTGAACGCAACGAGCCTCAGCCTGCCGCTGGTCAAGTCGCGATCCGCGTTCACGCTGCGTCGTTGAACTTTCGAGACGTACTGCTCGCCAACCGCGGCTATGGTTTTCCAGTAGCCAGCGCCCGGACGATCCCTGTGTCGGACGGCGCGGGTGAGATCATCGCTGTCGGTGACAACGTAACCCGGTGGAAAGTGGGGGACCGCGTTGCTGTCAACGTCGTGCAGAACTGGATCGGCGGTCGCCAGCCCGACGACGCCTTTCTACACATGCTCAGTGGTGCGCGCGATGGAATGCTGGCCGATGTTGTGGTGCAGGACGCGAGCGCCGTTGTAGCGATACCTGAACATCTATCCTTCATTGAAGCTTCGACACTGCCCATCGCCGCTGTCACGGCCTGGAACGCGCTCTACGGCCTGAAACCGTTGCTTCCGGGACAGACGGTCGTAACCTTGGGCACAGGCGGTGTGTCTATATTCGCCCTGCAGATCGCGAGTGCGGCCGGGGCACGCGTCATCGCCACCTCGTCCAGTGACGAAAAATTAGAACGCGCACGCTCGTTGGGCACCACCGACACCATCAACTATCGAACGATCCCTGACTGGGATCAGGAAGTGCGTCGCCTGACGAACGGAGTCGGAGCCGACCACGTCATCGAGACAGGCGGCAAGGGAAGCCTTGCCCGCTCCATCGCCAGTACGCGCTCCGGAGGCATCGTAAGCCTCCTAGGTGTTCCTCCTGGGGAAACTATCGACGCGACCGGACTATTGATGAGCAGCGCGGTGCTGCGAGGGATGAATGTCGGCTCCCTTGAGATGTTCGAGGGACTGAACGCCTTTGTGACACGCACCCGCCTGCGCCCCGTCATCCACCGCGTCTTCGCTTTTGAAGAGTCGAAGCGAGCACTCCACGCCCTCGCCGAAGGCTCGCATATGGGCAAAATCGTCATTGATGTCAGCGGCCGCAATACACACTGAAGGAGCAGACATGGACATCCAACAACATCGCAATGGAAAGTCTGCTTTTCGCCCGCCACCTGAACAGGGTCAGTGTGATGTCGACGGCGTTTATCGCCGCTCCCATCCTAATCCCGCGACCAATCCGTTGCGTTTTCAGTCCCTTGGAATCCAGCAGCGTCAATCGACCTGACGCCCCTTCAAACCGCGCTATAATCCCGGCCGGTCTTTGAAAACGTCAGCGCGCTCGCAAATTGCACCTTCTTGCACTTTGCACTCGTTTTCGGGGTGCAGTGCAATTTCGTCCGCCGCCGATTTCAGACGAAGTGCACAGATTGCACCCTGTTTTTCGGGGCGGTCCGCTAGGCCGCCAACCCGGCGACCACGCCGATCACGATCACGATGACCGTCCCCAACGCCCCCGACAGGCCTATGGCTCCGAACAGGATCAGGGCCTTGCCGACGCCCGGCAGGACGCCGCGATACCACCGCCCCCGTCCCATACGCAGGAAGGCGGCGAAGCCCAGCACGGCCATCAGCAGGCTGGCGATCAGGGCGGCCGGTCCCGTCCCGAACACGAACCAGGACAGCGGCAGCATCGGCACGGTCCAGGCGTTCAGATAGGCGAACGACGCCCGGAACCCCCGGCGCACGCCCAGGTCTTCGGCGTCCCACAATCGAAACAGCGGCATGGCCGCCAGGGCGTAGAGCGGCGCCATCACTGGGATGGTCAGGAACGACATCCACCCGTCGGCGTCCGCCATGAAGGCGTCGCGCGACTTGCCGGCCTGTGCCAGCAGCGGGTTCAGCATCTCCGCCGGCATGCCCTCCAGATAGCCGCTCAACCCGCCCTTCAGAAAGACGATCAGCATGATGATCGCGTTCAGCGTCAGATACAGCTTCAGCGGCTTGGCGTAGCGCCCGCCGCCAGTTGGCCCCTCGATCATCCAGGCCTGCAGCACCAGGCGCGG
Source organism: Brevundimonas sp. KH_058 (assembly GCF_057838505.1). NCBI lineage: Bacteria > Pseudomonadati > Pseudomonadota > Alphaproteobacteria > Caulobacterales > Caulobacteraceae > Brevundimonas > Brevundimonas sp. KH_058. The sequence continues at coordinate 63,653 of NZ_CM174469.1, forward strand.
CCGCACCAGCAGGTCGCGCGCCGTGCGCACCTCGGCCCCGCCAAAGCCCAGCGTATCCTCGGACAGGTCCCGGATCGCCTGTTTGCGCGTCGTCTCGCCGTCGGTCATCGGATTCTCCCCAGAGCGGATGCATACACCGCCCGGTTGACCGCGCAAGGCGAGGATCAGAACCGCTTCGTCAGGCCGATGCTGAAGACCCGCCCGCGCGGATCGGCCACTACGGGATCGTAACCCAGGGCGAACTGCGCCAGCGGCGGCGCCTTGTCGGCGACATTGACCACCCCGACCGCCAGATCGAGATCGGCGCCTATGATGCGGCTATAGAGCAGATCGACCGTCGTCTGGCTGGCGATGCTGGCGTCCGTGATCCCGCTGCGGTCGTTGGCGTAGGCGTCTGTATAGTGGACCAGAGCCGTGACCGCATGCGCGCCGCCGCTCCAGCCAACGGCGAACTCCCCGCGATTGCGCGGCAGGGACCGGCCGATGTTGTTCAGATTGGTCGAACCGACCCCCGAAACCTGGGCCGCCGAGGCGTTCAGCCGGATGTCATAGGCGTCCACATAGGTCCAGGTCGCCGAGGCCGTCGCCTCTCCGCCCCACAGGCCGTGACGATACCGGGCCGACATGTCGATCCCTTGCGTCTCGATGGACGAGGCGTTGACGAAATAGAGCTGGATGAAGGTCAGGGCGCCGCTGGGCGAGCGGGTGATGCGGCCCTGCGCATCCGTGCCGGTCAGGCCCGCCGTCGTATCGGCGGTCGCCTGGTTGATGATGGCCTGCGCCGATTCCTTGACCACCTGATCGGTGTAGTCGAACCGCCAGGCGTCCAGGCCCAGCTCCAGCCCTTCCATCAGCTTCCAAAGCGCGCCCAGGCTGAGGCTCTCGGACTTCTCGGGCTTCAGGTCGGCCCGGCCCGAGGTCAGGGTGTTGACGAAGACGAACGCGCCCCGGTCGAACACCGACGGTTGCGACGCCTGGGCGCCGGACTGCGCATAGACCGACGGGGCGCGGAACCCCTGCCCCCACGAGGCGCGCAGGGCCAGGGCGTCGGTGACGTCCCATCGAATGGCGGCCTTGGGACTGAACCGACCCTCGTCGCCGTCGTAGGACTCATAGCGGCTGGCCAGTTGCGCCTCGACCCGGTCGCCCAGATGGATGCGGGCCTCGGCGAAGGCGGCCAGCGCCTCCTGGTCGCCCTCGAAGTCGGGCGACACGCCCGCCGTCAGCAGGTCGCCTGCATTGACCAGATCGCTCCAGTCGTGGCGGAAGGCGCTGCGGCGATACTGGGCGCCGACCGCGACATCGACCGACCCGCCGGCCCAGGCATAGGCCTCGCCGCTGGTCGAAGCGTCTGCGGTCGTCAGGGTCGAGGCGCCACGCAGGCCGGTCGAGCCGATCAGGCTGTCGATCAGCGCAGCGCTGTTGGCCGTGCCGGTCCCCAGATAGGCGCTGCCGAACGGATTAAAATACTGACAGGCCCCGACGCCGGGCGCGCCGCTCGCCGGATTGCAGCCCGCCCCGCCCAGGCCGTTCAGGGCGTTCTGCAAGGCGCTGCCGATGGTGTCGGGCTTGTCGTATGCGACATGCTGACGGCTGCTGGTCGCGCTCAGGTTCCAGGCCCAGCCGTTGGAAAACCGCCCGTCCAGACCGCCGGCGATGCGCCAGGTGCGATAATCGAACTCGGCCTGCGACGCCCCCGCTTCGGCGCCCAGCAGACGCCCCCGGAACAGCACCGCCTCACCGAACGGATTGTCGGGATGGGTCGCCGGCACCGTCAGCGACCGCGCCAGGATCGGCAGCGACGGCGACTGGCGCGCGATGGTGTTCGTCGCCGACCACGCCGCCTGCAGCGACAGGGTCATCTCGCCCACGGGCCGACGATAGTCGGCGAACAGTTGCGTCCGCGTCTCCTCCGGCGTCAGGTCGAAGAAGTCGGAATAGTCCAGCCGACAGAACACGTCCGTGGCCGAGTTCCGATAGGCGCTGCCGAACGCCGGATTGCCACAGGCCGGATCGGGCGAGAACCCATTGCGGCTGGGTCGGAAATAGGAACCCGGCTGGCCATAGCTGGTCACGGCGGTCCAGGCGGCGCGGCCATAGCGTTCCGCCTGGGTGAAGTCCCGCTCGTCCGAGCTCAGGGCCGACCGGTGGAAGTGCGACGCCGCCAGCGTCAGGTCGCCGCCCAGCAGCTTAAACCCGCCGATGGCCTCGATCACGCTCTCTTCCGACCCGTCGGCGACGGCGTATCTGGCGCTGACCTCAGGCCGGTCCACGCCGCGCCGGGTGATGAAGTTGACCACGCCCGCCACCGCGTCCGAGCCATAGACGGCCGAGGCGCCGTCCTTGACCACCTCGACCCGCTGCAGCGCGATCATCGGCACGAGCGAGTTGATGTCGACAAAGGCCGAGCCATCCACCGCCACCACCGCGCTGTTGGTCCAGCGCTGGCCATCCACCAGGACCAGGGTCGAGCCGAGGCCGAGATTGCGCAGGTTGAACTGGGCCGTGCCCGAACTCTGCGGCTGGTTCAGCTGATCGACCTGGGCTTCCGAACCCGAGTTGGCGGTGACCAGGCGGACCAGTTGCGACGCGTCGGCGATCCCGGCGGCGGCGATGGTCTCGCGTCCCACCGTCTCGACCGGCGCGATGCGATCTCCGCCCGCGATCCGCGAACCGGTGACGACGATGTCCTCGACCTGAGACGCATCCTGCGCCTGCACGGCCGAGGCCGCCAGCCACGCGACCGAAGCCGTCGCCATCAGAAATTTGCGCTGCGTCATCTCATGCTCCCCGCGATCAGTGGCGGGCTTCTAGCCAGCGCCAAGGTTTTGCGAAAGACCATTTTTGCAGTTTTGCAAATTCGATTGCGGCTGAGACCTATCGCGCCATTGATCCGGCGATGTAACCGGTTACGGTGCGACAAAACAGAAACGGCCCAAGGAACGGGCCTAGGAACGGGCAAGGGAAGCAGGAAGCATGGCGAACGTCCGTCTGGTCGACACTGTGCCAAGATCCGCCGCAAAGAAGTCTTGATACTCGGTGCGGTTCAGGAAGGATTGAGCGATCCGTTCTTCGTCCTTGCGCTCATAGGCGCCGAAGAAGTGGAGACGATCCTGGATGATCGGTCCGCCCAGGCTAGCGCCGTATTGAAGACGCCGTACTGGGGCCTTTTCGCGGCCGTCACGCTCGGAAATCTGGTCCTGCGCGACCCAGTCCGGGTCCTGGTAGAAGACGAAGGCGTCGCCATGAAACTCGTTGGTGCCTGAGCGTGTGACAGCGGTGATGATGGCCGAACCGGCCTGCTCGTACTCGGCCTTGAAGTTCTGGCTGATGACCCGGAACTCTTGCACCGCGCCCTGCGGGAAGGGCGTGCCGCGGCTGTCGTCCTGACCGGCTACACCGCCGTCGTTGATCAGCGACTTGCGGTTCTGGCCATCGATGAAGACGTTGATCGCCTGGGCGGTTTGGCCGCCGGCTGAGATCGTCCGCTCGGTGTTGTCTTCCGTCACCCGCAGGCCGGGAGCCAGAGCGGCGAAGTTCAGGAAGTTGCGGCTGATCTGCGGCAGGTTGTTGATCTGCTGCTGCGTCACATTGGTGGCGACCTCAGGCGTGCGAACCTCAAAGACGCGGCGACCGGTGACGACAATGTCGCCCAGCTCCGTCGCGCCATCCGTCGCCGCGCCGGTCGTGGCGGTCGCCGCGACGTCCAGGTTCAGGGTTCCGACCTGGCCCAGGGCGAGGGTGACGGTCTCTTCCGCCGTCTGACCGTCCGCACTGGTCACCTGCACGCGGTAGGTGCCGGGACGCAGGCCCGACAGCACGTAACGACCGTCGCCGCCGACGCGCGAACGCGTGGCATACCCGGTGGAAACTTCGGTCGCGACGACCGTCGCGCCGGCTTCCGCCGTCTGACCGTCGAAGACGGCGCCACGCAGCGTCGTCGTTGCATTCTGCGCCTGCGCGGCGCCGACGAACGCCATGCTTATGGCGATGGCCGATGCGGCGGCCAGGGCGGCCTTACGCGTGTTGAACTGGTTCATCCTGAGCTCTCCCCTCCTGATGGGATCGGTTTTCAGCGACATGGCTGGCCTACCCTTTGTTGAACCTGGCGGACGATGCCGCCGCGGTGGATTGGCGTTCGACCAGGATCGGCCGAACGATTTCGCAAGCGGTGTCCGGGGCCTCGGCGTTCTGGCCGGCCTGGACGAGGCCGATCAGGCGTTCGACGCCTCGACGGCCGATTTCCGCGATATTGACGCGCATGGTGGTCAACGCGGGCCTCATCAGGGCGGCGATGGGCACGTCGTCAAAGCCGACGACCGCGATGTCCTCGGGGCAGCGGACGCCCGCCTCCTGGAAGGCCAGAAGCGCGCCGACGGCCATCATGTCGTTGGCGGCGAAGACTGCGTCGGGCCGCTCAGGCATGGCCAGCAACCGGGTCGCGGCGCGGTGGCCCGAGGCCTGGGAGAAGTCGCCCTCGACGATGATGGGGGCATGACCATCCAGCGCTGCGGCATAGCCCGCCGCGCGGGTATCGGCCTCGATGTTGCCGGCGGCGCCGCGAATGTGGGCGATGCGACGACGGCCGGTGGCGATCAGATGTTCGACGGCGGCGACGGCGCCCCCGTGGTTGTCGATCATGATGGCGGCGCGTCCCGCCTCGGCCTTGCCGCCGTTCATCAGCAGCACTGGCATGCGGCCCGCGAACTCGGACGCCAGGTTCGCGGCGCCCAGATGGGGCGACAGCACGATCATGCCGTCCACCCGTCCCCGCATCGACCGAACAGCGGCCAGGGTGTCATCGGCGCCGTCATGCGAACTGGAGACGATCAGGTGTTTGCCATGGGCGCGCGCGGCCAGGTCCATGCCCCGGATCAGCTCCGAGAAGAACTCGCCAAACAGGTCGGGCAGGATCACGCCGATCGTGTCGTTCTTGCTGGTCGACAAGCTGCGAGCGCCGAAGTGCGGGACGTAGCGCAGGCCCTCGACCGCATCGAGCACGCGCTGGCGCGTCGCATCGGAAGTGACGCCCAATCCGTTCAGCACGCGAGAGACCGAGGCCACAGAAACCTGCGCGCGTTCGGCCACGTCGCGCATGGTGGCGGCCTTGGCGAAGGGCGGGCCCTCCTGCCGTGCAGACGCAGCGCTGGGCGCGGCCATGTCCAATCGGATTCTCCCTGCTCCCTACCGTCCCGGCCCCTTATCGAAGATCCGTCGATAGATGATGTAAGCGGTTACATGACACAGGAGCAATGTGAGCCGCAAGCGCCGTTCAGCCACATTTTAGGCTATTTCTCGCCGAAGGTCGGTCATCGAGAACGACGGAAAGCAAGTAAAACGTTGTGGAAGCGAAGGTTTTTGCTCACGCCACACCTGCCTGCAAAAATGGCGGTGCGTGTCGGCCGCGCGTCTTGGCCGCACCGCAGGACGACAGAACGAATCGCTGGGCAGACATGAAAAAGGTCTGCATCACCGAACGATGCAGACCTCATTTCGACGATGCGTCGATCCTCAAGCGGGGTCGAGGTCCGCCAGCCTGCCGCGTAACATCTGCAGCATGGCGGAAAAGTCGCGACCGCCATAACCGATGCCGTCGAACAGGGCATACATGGCCTCGGCCTGTGCGCCCAACGGCGTCGAGGCGCCCGACTTCGCCGCCGCGTCCTGGGCAAGCTTCAGGTCCTTCAGCATCATGGCCGTGGCGAACCCGCCCTGATAATCGCGGTTTGACGGCGCGGTCGGCACCGGGCCGGGCCAGGGATAATAGCTGCTGACACTCCAGCATTGGCCCGATGACTTGGACGCGATCTCGAAGAAGCGTTCGGGATCCAGGCCCAGCTTCTCGGCCAGGGCGATGGCCTCGCAGGTGCCCAGCATGGAAATGCCCAACAGCATGTTGTTGCAGATCTTGGCCGCCTGACCGGCTCCGTGGTCGCCGGCGCGGATGGTGATGCGGCTCATGGGCTCCAGCGCCGCCTCGACCCGGTCGAAATCGCCTTCGTCGCAGCCGACCATGAAGGCCAGCGTGCCTGCATCCGCCGCCGCCGTGCCGCCCGACACCGGCGCGTCTGCAAAGGCGTAGCCAGCGGCCTTCGCCAGACCGGCGACCTTGCGCGCCGTCTCCACGTCGATGGTCGAACAGTCCAGCAGCAGGGCCGACGACGGCGCCGCGCCGATGATCTGTTCCGAATAGACCTTCAGCACATGCGGGCCGGCGGGCAGCATGGTGATGACGACCTCGGCGTCTTTCACAGCCTCGGCGACCGAAGCGGCCGAGCCGCAACCCGCCGCGCTGGCCCGCTCCAGCGCGGCGGGCGACAGGTCGAAGGCGGTGACCGCATGGCCCGCCTTGGCCTGGTTCGCGGCCATGCCGCCGCCCATATTGCCCAGGCCGATGAAGGCGATCTTGGTCATGGTCTCTCTCCCTATATCGGCGTCGCTGTCAGGGCAGCGGCGTCCATTTTTCATTGTCCGGCAGCGACGCGAACAGCGCGTCCAGCGTCGAGGGCGTAACGCCCGACAGGTCCGCCGGGGACCATTGGGGCGCGTTGTCCTTGTCCACGATCACTGCCCGCACGCCTTCCTGGAAGTCGTGGGTCCGCACCACGCGACCGCCCAGGGCGTATTCCATCGCCATGTTCTCGGCGAAGCTGGCCAGACCTGCGCCGGTGCGGATCTGGCGCAGCGACACCTTCAACGACTGGGGCGACTTGGTGTTCAAGAGCGCCAGTTGTGCCAGGCCCCAGTCCGAGCCGTCCGCCTCCAGGGCCGCGAAAATTTCCTCGACCGTGTCGAAGCCGAACAGCCGGTCGATGGCCTCGCGGTGGGCGTTCAGCGGCGCCTCTTCCGGCTCGGTCGGGCAGGCGTAACGGTCCGCTTCTTCAAGCGGATCGGTTGGATTCGACAGCAGCGCCCCTTTGAATCCTTCGATGTCGATCAGGGGGATGAAGTGGGTGTGGATGCCCAGCGCCACCGTGTCCGCCGCCTTCAGCCGCGCGCCCGTCAACGCCAGCCAGACGCCGGTCTGGCCGGGCAGACGCGGCAGGAACCAGCCCCCGCCCACGTCGGGAAAGAGGCCGATCCCCGTCTCGGGCATGGCGTAGGTCGTCCGCTCGGTCGCCACGCGGATGTCCGCCGGCTCAGAGATCCCGACTCCGCCGCCCATGACGATGCCGTCCACGATGGCCGTGATCGGCTTGGGATATTCGAACATCAGATGGTTCAGCCGGTATTCGGCCAGGAAGAAGGCCCTGGCCTCAGACGCATCGCCCGCCCCGCTCTCGGCGATCATGCGGATGTCGCCCCCGGCGCAGAATCCGCGCTCGCCCGCATGGTCGATCAATACCGACTGCACCGAGACGTCGTCGCGCCAGGACAGCAGCGCCTCCGTCATCGCCTCGCACATCGACCGGTTCAGCGCATGGATCGCCTTGGGCCGGTTCAGAGTGATGCGTCCGACGCCGTTCTCGATACGGATGATGATTTCAGGTTCGGTCATGACTTCGACGTCATCGCCATGTGTCCCTTTTCATTGATGCGTCTCATGACGGTCAGTCGCGCAGGTCAAAAACATCCACGCCGGCAGCCATGGCGGCCTTCAGCAAGCCGGCGTCCCGGCTCGCCAACCCACCGCCGTGACCAAGGGCGTGCAAGAGGTAGGCAGTATCGAACAAAGTCAGGTCGTGCTTCATCGCGGCGTCGATGAAACCGAACACGTTTTCGCTGGTCGGCGACGATGCAATCTCGATCCCCAGTCCCGCCAGACGATCGATCAAATCGCCGGGTTCGAGATTTGCGCGACGCGCCCGCGTTGCAATCAGGTTGCCTACCTCCCATGCGAATATGCCAGGCGCCGCGAAGCGGCGATCAGCGCTGCTGGCCAGAAAAGCGTCAGCGGCGGCCGAGGCTTGGCGCGGGAAAATCCAGGAGGCCGCCGCCGATGCATCAATCGTAACGATCATCACCGCGCGCGATCCGTTTCAATTCATCCCAACTGAGGTCGTCAAAGCCCGCCACGACCGGTTGAGCATCCCGACGCGCGAGAATGCCCTCGACCACCTGTCGCCACGTCTGTGGATCGCGCTGCGGAATCTGACTAATCGGTACAATCTTCGCCGCCGCGCGGCCATGTCGCGTCAGTACGATCCCCTCGCCTGTACGTTCGACTTCCGCCACGAGACCGGACAGGCCAGTCTTAGCTTCCAGTATCCCGACTTCACGCATCACAGGCTCCTGACCATTATGGTCAGAATAGCAGATGGCGCACGCAAGGTCATCATCCCCGCGCCATCTCCCGCGCGATGATCACGCGCATGATCTCGTTGGTGCCTTCGAGGATACGGTGGACCCGCAGGTCGCGCACGATCCGTTCCAGCGGATAGTCCTTCAGATAGCCGTAGCCGCCATGCAGTTGCAGCGCCTCGTCGGCGATCTGGAAACAGGCGTCGGTGGCCTGGCGCTTGGCCATGGCGCACCATTTGGTCTTTTCCGGGTGGTCGTTGTCGATGGCCCAGGCGCCGCGCAGCACCATCAGCCGCGCCGCCTCAAGGTCCGTCGCCATATCGGCCAGGCGGAACTGCAGCGCCTGGAACTCGCCGATCGGACGGCCGAACTGCTTACGCGTGGCCACGTAATCCTGAGCCGTCTCCAGCGCCAGCCGCGCCCCGCCCAGCGAACAGGCGGCGATGTTCAGCCGCCCGCCGTCCAGACCGGCCATGGCGTAGCGGAAGCCCGCGCCTTCCTCTCCCAGCAAGTTGGCGACCGGCACGCGGCAGTCGTCGAACTGGACGATGGCGGTCGGTTGGGCGTTCCAGCCCATCTTGCGTTCCTGCGCGCCGAACGACAGGCCGGGCGTCCCGGCCTCGACGACGATGGCGGACACGCCCTTCGCGCCCTCCCCACCTGTGCGGACCATGACGACATAGAGGTCGCTGGTCCCCGCGCCCGAGATGAAGGCTTTGGATCCGTTCAGCACATAGTGGTCGCCGCCGCGCACCGCCGTGGTCCGCAGCGCCGCCGCGTCGGAGCCTGAGCCGGGCTCAGTGAGGCAGTAGCTGGCGATCTTCTCCATACCGACCAGATCCGGCACGAACCGGCCGCGCAGATCGTCCGACCCGAAGCGGTCGATCATCCACGTCGCCATATTGTGGATCGAGATGAAGGCCGCCGTCGCCACGTCGCCGCGCGACAGCTCCTCGAAGATCAGTGCCGCCTCGACCCGGCCCAGGGCCATGCCGCCGTGCTCCTCAGCCGTGTAGATGCCGCAGAAGCCCATCTCGGCAGCCTGCTTCATCACATCCACGGGGAAATGCTTGTCCTCGTCCCAGCGGGCCGAGTGCGGCGCCAGTTCGGCGTCGGAAAAGGCGCGGGCCGCGTCCTGAATGGCGCGTTGGTCGTCAGTAAGGGCGAAATCCATAACGGCCTCAGCGCATCGTCGGAATGACGAACGAACTGTCCGAATGCTCCAGCGCCGAGTCCGGCCAGCGGGCCGTCACGGTCTTGGTCTTGGTCCAGAAGCGGACGCCCTCCATGCCGTGCTGGTTGATGTCGCCGAAGGCCGAGCGCTTCCATCCGCCGAAGGTATGATAGGCGACCGGCACCGGGATCGGCACATTGATGCCGACCATGCCGACATTGACGCGGGCGGCGAAGTCGCGGGCCGCGCGGCCGTTCTGGGTGAAGATGGCGACGCCGTTGCCGTACTGATGGTTCGACGGCAGGGCCAGCGCCTCCTCAAACGTCTCGGCGCGCACGATCTGAAGGACGGGTCCGAAGATCTCCTCCTGATAGGACGACATCTCGGGTTTCACATGGTCGAACAGCGACGGGCCGATGAAATAGCCCTTCTCGTGCCCCTGTAGGCTGAAATCGCGGCCGTCCACGACCAGTTCGGCGCCTTCCTGAACGCCCTTCTCGATCCAGCCGGCGATACGGTCGCGGTGCTGAGCGGTGACGACGGGGCCATAGTGGGCGCCCGCGTCGGTCGAGACGCCGACACGCATCGACGGGATTTCCGCTACCATCCGCTCGCGCAAAAGGTCAGCTGTTTGCTTGCCGACCGGCACCACGACCGGAAGCGCCATGCAGCGTTCGCCCGCCGAGCCATAGGCTGCGCCCGACAGATCCTTGATCACCTGATCCATGTCCGCGTCAGGCAGGACGATGCCGTGGTTCTTGGCCCCGCCCATGGCCTGGACCCGCTTATGGTTGGCGGCGCCGGTCTGATAGACATAGTGGGCGATGTCGGACGAGCCGACGAAGCTGACGGCGTGGACCAGCGGATGGGTCAGGATGGCGTCGACCGCCGTCTTGTCGCCATGCACCACGTTCAGCACGCCGTTCGGCGCCCCGGCCTCCAGCATCAGTTCGGCCAGACGCACCGGCAAGGACGGATCCCGCTCCGACGGCTTCAGCACGAAGGTGTTGCCGACCGCGATGGCCACGCCGAACATCCACATCGGGATCATGCCGGGGAAGTTGAACGGGGTGATGCCCGCGACCACGCCCAGCGGCTGGCGCATCGAATAGACGTCGATGCCGGGGCCGGCGCCTTGCGTATACTCGCCCTTCAGCGCGTGGGGGATGCCGCAGGCGAACTCGATCACTTCCAGCCCGCGCTGGATGTCGCCCTTGGAGTCGGCGATGACCTTGCCATGCTCGCTGGACAGCAGTTCGGCCAGTTCATCCATCCTCGCCTCGACCAGGCGCTTGAAGTCGAACATGACACGGGCGCGGCGCTGGGGATTGGTGCTGGCCCAACCATCGAAGGCGTTCTGCGCCGCCTGGACCGCGCGATCGACCTCGCCGGTCTTGGCCAGTTGCACGCGCGCCTGCACGTCGCCCGTGTTGGGATCGAACACGTCGCCGAAACGACCGGATGCGCCATCGAAGGCCGCACCGTCGATGAAGTGGCGAATGTCGCGCATGGCCTGGATCTCCCTGATCGTTCTTTTGTTTGCCTATGGCTATCACCCCGCACCGCAGGTCGATAATGCAAAGTTGCAGACAGCTTTCTGCATTTTTGCATGACGGGATCATTCGCCATGTTTGACTGGGACGACCTTCGCATCTTCATCGCCGCCGCGCGGGCAGGATCGCTGGGCGGCGCGGCCGTGCGGCTGGGCGTGGATGCGGCTACCGTCGGGCGACGCGTGGCGCGGCTGGAAAGCACGCTGAAATCCACCCTCGTCGTCCGGTCCACCACCGGCCTTCAGCTGACGGCGGCCGGCGCCCAGTTGCTCGACATGGGGCTGGAGGCCGAAAGCGCGATGGAGGCCGCCGCCCGCGTGACCCAGTCCGACACCCTGGCCGGCGTCGTGCGAATCAGCGCCTCGGAAGGGTTCGGCGTCAGCATCGTGGCCCCCGCCCTGCCCGCCTTGCGCCGCACCAGTCCCGGCCTGCGGATCGAGCTGGCGGCCACCTCCGGCTTCCTGTCGCCGACCCGGCGCGAGGTGGACATGGCGATCACCCTGGCCGCGCCTGACGCCGCGCGTCTGATCGTCGAGCCGCTGACGCCCTATCAGCTGGCCCTCTACGCCTCGCCCGACCATCTGGCGCAGCATGGCGCGCCCCGGACTGTCGACGACCTGGCCGCCTTCGACATCGTCGGCTATATCGATGACCTGATCTATGCGCCGGAGCTGCGATACCTGGACGAGGTGCGCCCCGGCCTGACGCCCCACGTCGCCTCGTCCTCGATCCGCGCCCAGAAGGAGATCATCGCGGCCGGCGGCGGCATCGGCGTCCTGCCCTGCTTCCTCGCCAAAGGCCTGGTGCGCGTCCTGCCGTCCGTCCTGATCGAGCGCCGCTTCTGGCTGGCCACCCACAGGGACGTTCACGACACCGCCCGCATGCGCAGCGTGCGAACCTGGCTGAAGACCTTGTGCGACGCTCGCCAGGCCAGCCTCAGACCCTATGCGCCGCTCGCGGGTTAGCGTCACAACAGTTCGGCCACACCTTCCAGGACAATTCCGCGTTCGAGGGAACAGAGGTCGCCGTCAAATCTTAATGTCAGGCGAGCGAGATTTGCCATGACCCTGATCCTCAGCCTGACCTTGATGACCACCCTGCTGGGCGCCCCCAATGCCCCAATGCTGCGTGACGCAGATCTCGAAGCTGCAACCACCCCGGCCATCGAGCGCACATCTGTTCAGCAGCCCGCCGCCGACCACTTCAGCGTCCGCCTGCGCTGCACGGCCCTGGCGTCCGGCCGCGTCACCGACTGCGTTGTCTTGGAAGAAAGCCGCCCCGGCCTGGGCTTCGGCGAAGCCGCCCTTGCCCTGATGAGCGATGCCGAGGTCACCCCGATCACTGAAAACGGCCGCGCCGTCGATGCCCCTTTCGAACGCACCATCGACTTTACGCCCTGATCTCTAAAACAGCGAGGTCGCTCCTGTTTGGTCAGGAGTTCGGTGCGCCTTCTGAACACGTCGTTGCAGTGCTCGATCGCACTCGACACACGCCAGTCTGCCCGGCATTGAAGCCCTCATGCTCGCTCCCGCAACGACCAGCCGCGCCATCGACGCCCAGCAGATCGTCGAAGCTGCGATCGCGCATGCGACCGCAGAGGGGCTGAACAGCCTTACCTTGCGCGATCTGGCCCAGGCCGTCGGCAAGAGCACGACCGTCATAGTCAATCTGTTCGGCGCCAAGTCCGGCCTGATCCAGGCGGTGGGCGAAGAGGCCCTGCACCGGGACGCGGCGTTTCACGACAGGTTTTTCCAAGCCGTCGCCGGCCTGCCCGTCGAACGGGACAACTTGCTGGCCTTGATCCAGCACTATCTGAGCCTGCGCGCCAGGTCTGAGGCGGGTTTCGTGCGGATTTGGGAAGCCCTGCTGCTGGACGCAGAAGCCGGGCCTGAACGTCGCGATCTAATGGCCCGGTGGGACGCGCTGCGGTGCGAGGCCTGGCGCAATCATTTGGCCGTCGATGACAGGTTGGCCGAGTTCGCCGGACCGCTCGTCGCCTGGCTGACCATGGAGCAGTTCTATGCCGGCGCGCTTTCGGGGCGCACCGACTATGCGATCATCGTCGCCGAGGGTTTGGGCGGTCTGGTCGATCACGTCTTCGGGCGTCCCGACGGCCCGGCGACCGCGACCTTGTGGCGGCGTGAAAATCTGGTGCTGCCCAAGGCGCCCGCCGAAGGTCTTGAGCCGGAGTCCATGCGGCGCAAACTTCTCGACATCGCCGCCGACCAGATGCTGGCCGGCGGAGTGACGACGGTCACCAACCGTTCGGTCAGCGTCGTCGCCGGCACCTCGACCTCGACCATCGCCTATCACTGGCCCGACATGCGGCGGTTCGTTCTCGATGCGGTGTGGCACAGCGTGTTCCGCGACATGCCCCGCTATCTCGCCGGTCAGCGGCCCGAGGGTGATCCCGCTGCGGCCGATCTGGACAGTTGGGCGCGCATCATGGCGCCGACCGTGTCGATCCAGCCGGAGGCCGAGGGCTTCTACGTTCGCTACGCCCGGCTGATCGCGAGCGCCTGTATAGAGGCGCGGCGAGACCCGTCCCTGCAGGATCTGGCCATGCTGCTGCGCGGGCCGGAAGGCGGGGGCACCTATTACAACAGCGTCGGCGTCTGGCCCTCAGAGTTCGACCTGAATCGTCTGGCGGCTACGCGCTTCGCCCTGTGGATCAAGGGCGCCGCCCTGACGGCGCGCGCGACAGGCGAAGACATCACGGCGACGGACTTACAAAGGGGTGCGTTGCGACTGGTTACGCGCCGCACGTGACAGAACACGCGTTATCCGAGAAATGCCGGCCGAATAGCCACGCCTGACAGAAACACTTCAGCTAAGCGTCACAAAAGCATCGCTGCTGCGGCCTAATGGCGCATCGTTGTCGAACAGTTGTTTTTCTGGCGCGGCGAAGGCGGCTTCAGCCTCCTCCCCTGCGCTTGTCGTCGCCCCGCCTGACCGCCGGATCACGACTGTTCGACAGCACCCCGAAACGCTTCGGCGCGCGAGGGAGGGGGTCTCCCCGCGCGTCGCCCGAAGGATGGTCAACATGCAACGTCTTCTCCTCGGCGCCTCCGGCGTCGTGCTCGCCTTTGCTGCTATGCCCGCAGCGGCCCAAACCGCTTCCGAGGCCCACACCGCGACGGTGCAGGACATCGTCGTCACCGCCCAGCGCCGCGAACAGTCCAGCCAGGACGTCGGCATAGCGCTCACTGTCGTCGGCGGTCAGGACCTCGACGAAAAGGGCGTCAACGTCATCAACGACATCGAAAACGTCGTCCCGAACATGGAGGTCGATAGCCAGTTCGGCAGCGGCCAGCCCAGCTTCCGCATCCGCGGCATCGGCACGCGCGAATACTCCTCGAACAACGCCTCGACCGTCGGCATCTATGTCGACGAAGTCGCCCATCCCTATACGATCACCACCCAGGGCGCGATGTTCGACATCTCGCGACTGGAAGTGCTGCGCGGGCCGCAGGGCACCCTGTACGGCCGCAACACGACCGGCGGTGCGGTTAACATCATCACCAATGCGCCGACTGTCGATCAACGCGCCGGCTTCTCGGCCGAATACGGCTCCTATGACCGCTACAAGGTCGAAGGCTATGTCTCGGGCCAGATCGCACCCGGCCTGTTGGGTCGTTTGGCCGCCGTCACCGAACAGGGCGGCGCCTGGCAGTACCACCGCACGACCGGCGAAAAGCTGGGCGATCGCGACAAGACCGCCCTGCGCGCCCGCCTGACCTGGGACGCCTCGCAGGACGTCACGGTCGATCTGTCCGCCACCTATTCGGTCGACAAGTCGGACGGCCTGGGCTTCCGCCTGCGCGCGCCCTACCCGGTCTTCGACGGCAGCGTGACCTACCCTGCCGATACAGCGCGCCGGATCACAGGCTGGCAGATCTCGCCGGCCCTTGCGGCCGTGTCCGGTCGCAGCCTGAACGCCAAGCCCGGCCGAGACAATGACGGCCTGGACCTCAGCGCCCGCGTGCGCGCCGACCTGGGCTGGGCCACGCTGAACACCATCACCGCCTATCAGACCTTCAGCCGTTCGGAATACAACGACTGGGACGGCACGCCGGCGGCGGAATCGGACGTCTACTTCTACAACGACATCAAGGCCTTCTCTCAGGAGGCCCGGCTGTCGAACGAGGCGGGCCGCCTGAACTGGATGGTCGGCGCCCACTATGCCGACGAAAGCGTCGACGGCGGCTTCTACACCGAGTTCCGCGGCGCCAACCGCAACCTGATCAACACGCCCTACGATCAGTCGGTCCAGGCCATCGGCGTCTTCACCCACAACAGCTTCGCCCTGACAGATCGCCTGAGCCTGATCGCCGGCCTGCGTTACGAGAACGAGGACCGCAGCCTGACCACGACCGGCACGCGCCGCCTGAACGTCGCCGTCGGCCCGGAGGCGACATTCGAGACCTCCCTGTCGGAATGGACCGGCCGCTTTGGCCTTGAATACGACCTGGCCGACAACGCCCTGCTCTACGCCAGCGTGGCGCGCGGCGTAAAGTCGGGCGGCTTCACCACCTACAACGGCCAGTCGCGGACGTCCTTCAAGCCGGAAATCGTCATCGCCTATGAGGCCGGCATCAAGTCGGACCTGTTCGACAATAGCCTGCGCGTCAACGGCGCCGTCTTCTACTACGACTACGAAAACCAGCAGATCCAGGGCAACGAATACAGCCGCGAGACGGGCCAGCTGGGCAAGATCACCAATGTGCCCAAGTCCGAAATCTATGGCGGCGAGATCGAGCTGACGTGGACGCCGTTCTCGGGCCTGACGATCAGCCAGAACTTCGGCTATAAGGAAGGCAAGTATAACGAATACTTCGCCATCGACCCCACCGCGACCAACGCCGCCAACCCGGTCAACGGCCCATGGGACATCATCATCTCGAACGACCGTTCGGGCGAACCACTGCAGTTTCCCAAGTTCAACTATGGCGGCTCCATCGCCTATGATTGGTCGATGGCAGGCGTCGCCCTGCGGGCAGAGACCAACTACAATCAGCGCGACGGCATCTACAACGCGTCCTCGGCCTCGGTCCTGCCGGGCTATTGGCTGTGGAACGCCAATCTGAGCGTTGGGCCCGAGAACGCCAACTGGCGCGTCGGCCTGTGGGCGCGCAACCTCTTCAACACCGAATACGAAGAGACCCGCAACAACTTCAACGGCGGCGCCCGCCCGACCAGTTCGCCGAACGAAGGCCGCACCGTCGGCGTGCGCCTGACGATGGACTTCTAGGCCAGGTCGCTATCGGCGGGTCGGTTCGTCCGGCCCGCCGCCCTCTTGCTTTCGCCTGCCGGGACCGTCGCCGATGCTGATGCTCAAACCTTCGTTGTCGCTGAGCCGCCGCGCCCTGATCGCGGGCCTGGTCGCCGCTCCGGTCGTGCTGCGTTTCGGCCAGGCGCAGGCCGGCGGCGCCTATCTGTTTCCGCTCGGCGTCGCCAGCGGTGATCCCTGGCCCGACGGCTTCGTCCTGTGGACGCGTCTGGCGGCCGATCCCGTCGCGCCCGATGGCCTGGGCGGCCTGTCGGCGCCCATCGAGGTCGTGTGGGAAGTCGCGACGGACGAAGGCTTTGGCCGCATCGCCGCCTCGGGACGCGCGACGGCGGACGTCTCTGCCGCCCATGCCGTTCACGTCGAGGTTCAGGGCCTGCGCCCCGGCCGCCCCTATTGGTATCGCTTCACCGCCGCCGGCCAGCAAAGTCCGGTCGGCCTGGCGCGCACCGCGCCCGCACCGAACGCCGCCGTCGACCGGCTGCGTTTAGCCGTCGCCTCCTGCTCGAACTGGGAGTCGGGCTATTTCAGCGCCTATGGCCACATGGCCGACGAGGCGCCGGACCTGACCCTGTTCCTGGGCGATTATATCTACGAATACAGCCGAACCGGCGCCCAGGCGGCCAATGTCGTTCGCCCCTATGGGCTGGAAGAGGCCACGACCCTGGCCGGTTATCGCAACCGTTACGCCCTGCACCGCACCGACGCCGACCTTCAGCGTCTGCATGCCGCCGCGCCGTGCCTGGCGGTGTGGGACGACCACGAGATTCAGGACGACTATTCCGGCATCTGGTCCAAGACACCGGGCGTCGCGCCGAGCGACTTCCTGCGTCGTCGCGCCGCCGGCTATCAGGCCTTCTACGAGGCCATGCCGATCCGCCGCACGCGGCTCGACGCTCGACTTCAGATGCCGATCCACCGCCGCATCCGATACGGAAATCTGGCCGAGTTCTTCATGCTGGACGGCCGGCAATATCGATCCAGACAGGCCTGCAGCGACGGCCCGAACGGCGGCAAGGGGCAGGTCGTCACCGACGCGGCCTGTCCCGATCGCCTGGACCCCTCGCGCACCTTCCTGGGCTTCGAACAGGAAAACTGGCTCTATGACGGCCTGGCCAGATCGCAGGCGCGCTGGAACATCCTGGGCCAGGACCTGGTGATGGCGGGGTTGCGGTTCGGAAACGGCGATGCGCAGACGCGCTACTGGACCGACACCTGGGACGGCTATCCCGTCGCCCGCGACCGCATGACCGAGGCTCTGGCCACCCTGAAGCCGCGCAATCCCGTCGTACTCAGCGGCGACTACCATTCCTTCTGGACCAACGACGTGAAGCGCGTCAGCGCCGATCCGTCGTCGGCGACGGTCGCCACCGAATTCGTCGGCACCTCCATCTCGTCCTCGGGCCCGCCCTACGACTCCCTGATGGCGAACATGCCAAACAACCCGCAGATCAAATTCTTCGACAGTCGCGTTCGGGGCTACATGTCCATGGACATCACGCCGCGCCTGATGACCACGCGGTACCAGGCCATCAGCGACGTCCGCGATCCCAGGGCGACCCTGTCCACCCTGAACACCTGGGTCGTCGAGGACGGCCGTCCCGGCGCCCAGCTCGCCTGAAATCCAACAGTCCCAGAGTTCCCAATGCGTACATTTTCCCACGCCCGTCTCCTGACGGCGACGGCCCTGGCGTTCGCCCTCGTCGGCTGCGCCAGCGCGCCTGCATCCGCCCCCACCTTCTGGACCGGCTTCCGCGACCATCCGCACGGCTATCTGGCAAAGGACGACGCCCCGAACGCTGCCGCCTTCCTTCCGCCTCCGCCGCAAGCCGGTTCGCTGCGCGAACAGGACGACATCGCCGTTTATCGCGCCACGCGCGCGCTGAAGGACACCCCGCGCTGGGCCCAGGCCCGCGCCGACAACGAGATCGAGACCCCCAGCGCGCCCCGCGTCTTCGACGAGGCCTTGGGCATCACCTTCACTCCGGAACGCATGCCCACCCTGACCCGCCTGCTGGGCCGGATGCTGGGCGACCTGGAGACCATCCAGACCCCCGCCAAGCGCGGCTTCATCCGTCCGCGCCCCTTCGTGACGGAGCCCGCCGAGACCTGCATCACGCCCGAGCCATGGTTGGCCGCCAGCGGCTCCTACCCCTCAGGCCACTCCGCCCTGGGCTGGGCCTGGGCGCTGGTCCTGTCCGAGATGGCGCCCGACCGCGCCGACGAGATTCTCGCGCGCGGCCTGGCCTATGGCGAAAGCCGGATGATCTGCGGCGTCCACTACGCCAGCGACGTCGAGGCCGGCCGCATCGTCGGCGCCGCCCTGTTCGCCAGCCTGAAGGCCGACCTGGCCTTCCAGTCGGATTTCGTCATCGCCGCCCGCGAACTGGCCGAGGCGCGCGCCGCCGCCCGCTGATCGGCCGACGCCACGAAGGGCCTCTCTGTAAGGAAACGGGTCGCCGCTTCGTTGGACTCATGCGCGATGCTCTTGGGTCGCCGCATGTTCGGGGCACATGGTGCATTGGTTGCGATCACTCACGCTGGTTCCCGCCGTGGCGGTTTGCCTACTCGGCGCCGCCCGTGACAGCGAAGCCTGGCGGTTCAACATCCCTGCCCAGAGCGCGATCGGCGGGCTGAACGCCTTCTCGCGCCAGGCGTCGACGGTCCAGATCCTGATGTCGCACGAAACCGTCAGGGCGCGCCGCACGAACGCGCTGAAAGGCGACTACACCGCGGATGCCGGATTGAGCGTGCTCCTGCGAGGCAGCGGACTTCAGTCTCGAAGAACCGGTCCATCAACCTATTCGATCGTGGTGGCCCGTGATCAACGCCGCACCTCTGCGACGCTACAAGCACGGCCGGGCGAGCACAGCCGAGTTTCCGTCCTGGCGAAAGGCGATCAACGATGACGATGCGTTCCGGGGGCTGCGCGCTCATGTTTCTCCTCGCCTGTTCCAGCCTGACGTCGCCCGCGATTGCGGCGGTCCGCAGCGATGCGTCCTCAGTCGTCGATGTGAAGCCGACACCGATCGCGGATGTCGTGCGAGAGATTTCGATCCCCTACGAGACCTTCACTCTTCCGAACGGGCTGCGGGTGATCGTTCAGCCCGATCACCGATCCAGTCTGGTGACGATCCAGGTCGACTATCTGGTCGGATCAACGTCCGAGCCCCCCGAAAGGACGGGTTTTGCGCACCTGTTCGAACACCTCATGTTCAACGGCAGCGAGAATGCGCCCGGCGACTACAGCCTGTGGTTCCAAGAGCTTGGTGCGGACTTGAACGGCGTCACGAGCGCAGACAGAACCGCCTATTACGAGCGAGTTCCGACGGCCGGTCTGGAACGAGCGCTGTTCCTTGAAAGCGACCGCATGGGCTATCTGCTCGGCGCCGTCAGCCAGACCACGCTCGATGAGCAGAGAGGGGTAGTCCAGAACGAAAAGCGGCAGGCCGACGATCGGCCGCTGGCCAGGGTGCGGGACCATGTTCGTGAAGCCGTCTATCCGGCCGGACATCCCTATGCGCACACCGTCTTCGGATCGATGTCGGATCTCAACGACGCCAGCCTCGACGACGTTCGGGCGTGGTTCAAGGCGCACTACGCGCCCGGCAATGCGATCCTGACCCTTGCCGGCGACATCGACGGCCCCACGGCGCGGCGACTGGTCGAACGCTATTTCGGCGCGATCCCGGCCGGCCCTATAAGCACGCCTCCACCCGCACCCGTGCCTGAGCCGTCCAGCCGTCGCGAGGAGACGATGACGGATCGCATCGCCTCGCCGCGCCTGTTTCGCGCCTGGGCCACGCCAGGAGACGACGACCCGCAAGCGCTCGCTCTCGACGTCGCCCTGGGCGTCATGGCACGGCCGTCGACGAGTGAATTCAAGAAGCAGCTCGACTGAAGGGGATTCGACCTTCAGCACCCTGACCGTAAGCTTCGATCTGGGTGATCGGGGCGGATTGATCGTCATCGAAGGCTCTGTCCGCGAAGGCGTGGATCCGGCCGTCGCCAGCGCACGCCTCGACGCCGCCATCGCCCAGATGCTGTCGCTCGGCGCGGCGCAGGACGACATCGACAGATATGTCACCGACCTTGTGTCCCAGCGAATCCGCACACTGGATTCCAGCGGCGCGAGTCTGCTGGCCGCCGCCATGCGCACGACGGGCGATCCGGCGAACTACCGGTCGCAGTTGGACGGGCTGGCCGGCCAGACACCGGCCAGCGTAACGACCGCCGCGCGTAAATGGCTGGGCCTCCCCGCCTATGCGCTCACCGTACTCCCAGGCGCGGCGGCGCCGTTCGAAGTGGTCGGTCCCGTTCGTGCGCCGACGAGTTCGACGGCCGAGACACCGGCGCCGCGTGTCAGCCGCGGCGGCCTGCCCCCGCTCGGCGCCTTCGAAGACCTCGCCTTCCCTGCGGCCGAACAGGCGCGCCTGAGCAACGGCATCGAAGTCATCTACATGAAGGGTTCCGAGACGCCGTTGACCCAGGTGGACGTCCAGTTCGACATCGGCGAATCCGAAGCACCGTCTGCCTCGGCTTCGCTCCTTCCGGTTCTGGTCGGTCTTTTCACCGACGGCTCTGCACAGCGCAGCGAAGCGGAGATGTCGCTGGAACGCGACGCTCTGGGCGCGACCTTCAACGTGACCTCGCAGGGCGACCAGACGCTCGCCAGCCTGTCGGCGCTGAGCCCGAATCTACAGTCCTCTCTGGACCTGATGGCGGAATCGCTGATGACCCCGTCGTTCACCGACCAGAGCCTGGATCGCCAACGACAGGCGCGACGCGACGCCATGCAGGAGGCGCGTCTGGAAGGCGCAGACGTGCAGGGCGCAATTTCCAAACTGGTCGAAGGACGATCCGACGCCCCGACCCAGGCGTCGGACAACGACTGGTCGCGCGAAGCTATCGTCGCCTATCACAATGCGTGGATCCGACCTGACAAGGCGACGCTCTATGTCGCCAGCGACAAACCTCTGTCGGAGGTTCTGCCGATGCTTGAGCGTTCTTTCGGGCAATGGGGCGCCGAAGGGCAGCCGGGCGTTCCGGCATCCCCGTCACGCTCGGCGCCGGCTGCGCCGGGCATCTATCTCATCCACCGCGCAGACTCGGACCAGGCGCTGATCTTCGGCGGCCAGGACATCGTCTTCCGCGACGACGACCAGCGGCTGGCCGCCACGGTCGCGAACAGCGCCCTGGGCGATAGTTTCTCCAGCCGCCTCAACACTGACTTGAGGGAAACGCGCGGGTGGAGCTACGGCGTGCAGGGACGTGTCGAGACGCGCCCGCACGGCGACCGCTATGTCGTTTCCGCCCCCGTCCAGCAGGATCGCGCGGCCGACTCCCTTGCGGCCATCCAGACCGATATCTCCGACTTCCTGACCACCGCCCCCCTTACCGATCAGGAGTTCCATCTCGCCGTGAACAATCAGGTCCGCGCCCTGCCCCTGACCTACAACGATGGACAGTCCTTCCTGGGCGCCATCCGGGAGAACAGGCGACTTGGACGGCCTGACGATTATCAAGGCGGCCTGGCTGCGCGGTATCGGGACATGACCGTCGATAAGGCGAGATCGGCGATCGCGGCCGCGATCCGCGCCGATCGCTTCATATGGGTGATCGTCGGCGACAAGGCCCTGATCGGACCACAGCTCGAACAGCGGGGACTTGCGTTCAATGTCGTAAATGACGAGCCCGGGACCGCGCTTCTTGCAGAACGCTGAAGTCAGCCAAGGGCTGCCCCTTCGGCCGTCACGATACAGAGCGGCTCGATAAGGAAAGCCTGTTCGCCTTCGTCGGAACTAGGCCCGCACGCCGGCATCGCCGTAGCAACAGAACGGGCTCATTTCGGGGAGCTTCTAGACCATGACTTTCAGACGCATCGCACTCGCGGGCACGGCGCTTGTCGCGCTCGGCCTGTCCCAACCGGCCTGGGCGTCGATGCAGGACGCCGTCCCCGTGCAGACGCTGGTTCAGTCTGTAAGCATTCCGTACGAAAGCTTCACGCTGGACAACGGCCTGCGGGTCATCGTCCACACGGATCGAAGCGTGCCCCTGGTGTCCTTCCACGTGATCTATGACGTGGGCGCCCGTCATGAGCCTGCAGGCAAGAGCGGCTTCGCCCACCTGTTCGAACATTTGATGTTCAGCGGAAGCGAGAACGCCCCTGGCGACTTCTTCACGCCCCTGAAGGCCGCAGGCGTCACGGCGAACAACGGCATGACCCAGGCGGACAAGACCAGCTACTACGAGACCGTGCCTACGCCTGCACTCGAACGCGTCCTGTTCCTGGAGAGCGACCGCATGGGTCACCTGCTCGGCGCCATCACGCAGCAGCGCCTTGATGAACAGCGGGCTGTCGTGAAGAACGAAAAGCGTCAGGGGGACAACGAGCCGGCCGGACTTGTCGAATACAAACTGACGGAGGGGCTTTATCCCGCCGACCACCCCTATGGTCACAGCGTCATCGGTTCGATGGCGGATCTGGATGCGGCGACGCTGGATGACGTCAAAAGCTGGTTCCAGGCGCACTATGGCCCCAACAACGCCACTGTGACCCTGGCCGGCGACATCGACGTCGCCACGGCGCGGCGACTGATGACCCAGTATTTCGGCGACATCCCATCGGGGCCGCGCGTCGTGTCGCCTCCCGTGACAGTCCCGACCCTGCCCGCCCGCAAAGACGAAACCATGACCGATCGAGTGTCCGCGACGACACTGGTGCGAGCCTGGGCGGTGCCCGGACGGGACGATCCTCAAGGCGTGGCGCTGGAAGCGGCGGCAGGCCTTCTCGGCGCGCTCGGCTCATCGCCACTTCAGCAAATCCTGGTTCGGGACGAAAAGCTGTTCACGGGCGCATCGGCAAGCGCGAGCCTTTCCGATCGCGGGGGCATGTTCGTCGTCGCCGGCGAACTGGCTGAAGGCGTCGATCCCGTCGCCGCCGGAAAGAGGCTCGACGCCGTGATCGCCGACTTCCTCGCGAAAGGCCCGACCGCGGACGATCTCCAACGCTACATCACCCTGGACGTGACCGGCAGCCTTTCGGGCATCGACGCGGTGTCCGACCGTGGCTACGCCCTAGCGGACGGCAGCTTCCTCAGCGAGGGACCGGACTATTTCAAGGATCGCCTGGTCAGCCTGGCGGCACAGACGCCCTCCGGCATTCAGGCCGTCGCCAAACAATGGCTTACACGGCCCGTGTATGCCTTGACCCTCGCGCCCGGCCCGCGCGTGGGTTACGTCGAGTCCGACGCGGCCGATGTCGTGGCTTCGACCAAGGCGGCGCCTCAGGACGTCGCCCCGCCGCGCGTAAGCGCCCGTGGCCCCCTGCCTCCCGTCGGCGATGCGCCGACCCTGAACTTCCCGCAGGTCGCGCGTCCGACGCTGAGCAATGGTCTTGGGGTGGAATACGTCCACCGCGCCGCCAGCCCGATCAGCTATGTCTCGCTGGAGTTCGACGCGGGTTCGGCGGCGGAGCAGCCCGGCCGCATCGGCGCGCAGACCATGCTCCTGGACCTGCTGGATCAGGGAACCCTGACCCGAAGCCAGAGCCAGTTCGCCAACGAGTTGGAACGTCTTGGGGGCGACATCCGTCGCGGCGCGTCGAAAGACCGAACCAGCATCACCCTGTCGGTCCCCACCGGAAACCTGCCGGCGGCCGTCGTTCTTCTGGCCGACATGGCCAGGAATCCGGCCTTTGCTGCGGATCGGATCGAGCTCCAGCGCACCAGTCAGCTGGCGGCCATCGCCGATGAGGCGACCGATGCTCGAACCCTTGGCGACCGCCGCCTCATCGGGCTGCTCAACGCCGCCTCTCCCTACGTCAACGATCACGGGGCGGGAGACGAAGAGGCGGTTCGCGCCCTGACCCGCGACGATCTGGTCGCCTTCCAGCACGCCTGGCTGCGGCCGGACAAGGCCAGGCTCTTCGTGGTCAGCAGCGCCCCACTGGACGTGGTCCAGCCCCTTCTGGAAGAGCATTTCGGCGACTGGCGTCCGACCGGACCCGCCGGCGTGAAGGACTTCACCCGGCCAGCCCAATCGGCGGCGCCGCAACTGGTCCTGATCGATCGTCCCGACTCGGCCCAGTCCGTCATTCTTGCCGGTCAGTACACCGGCCTGCGCAACATCGACGACATTCTCACCGTCGATGTCGCCAACGACGGTCTCGGCGGCGGCATTCTCGGCCGGCTGAACACCGACCTGCGCGAGCGAAAGGGCTGGACCTATGGCGTCAGCGCGGGCTTCCGCGCTCAGGCCTATGCGGCGAACTATATGGTCGCCGCACCCGTACAGTCCGACAAGACCGGCGCAGCGATCCAGACCATTCGGGAGATCGTCGCGAGCTACATCGGCGACCAACCGATGACCCAAACCGAGCTGACGCTTTCCGTCGATAGCCGAATGCGTTCGATGCCGGCTGAGTTATCGACATCGAAATCCATTCTGGACGCCCTGCGCTCGAATGCGATCTACCAACGTCCCGACAGCTATTTCTCGGATCAACTGGCTGCGCTCGGCGCCCTTCGTCTCGACGACGCGCAGTCCGCCATCCGAAACGTCGTCAATCCGGACAAGTTCGTCTGGGTCGTCGTTGGCGATGCGGAAAAGATCCTACCTCAGCTTCAGGATCTGAATCTGCCCATCCAGGTCGTGCGGTCTGACGCCGACTAGGGTGACGCCAGCGTGAAATGCGGGGTGCAGTCACACCCCGCATTTCATATTTTAACCTTTCGCGACATATTTTTGTAAGGAAGCATACAAATCCTTCGTCGATCTTCACAGGACAAGTACGTCCTGATGGATTTGGGGGCAAATCATGCGGTGCAGGGGTTCCATTCACGCCTATCTGGCGGCAGCCGTTCTGACCTCGATGTCGGCGGCTCCGGCCATTGCGGTCGCGCAGACCCGCACGTTTTCGGTGCCTGCCGCTCCCGCACAGATCGGGATCGGTATTTTCGCCGGCCAGGCCGATACGCAGGTTCTGATCAGCGAAGATGACGCTCGCGGCATCACCACCCGAGCCGTTTCCGGCGACCTGACCGTCGATCAAGCCTTGACGGCCCTGCTTGATGGCACCCCCCTCGACTGGCGCAAGACCGCCCCGAACAGCTATTCGATCGTCGATAGAGAGTATGTCGAGGCTGGCGCCTTGCCCGACATCATCGTGCAGGGCACGCGAAACTGGACCCTGAACACCGGCATTAGACGCAGCGCCGACGACAGCCAACCCTTCGTCGTCATCGATGGCGAGGCCATCCGGCGCTCCGGCGCCCCCGACCTCGAAACCTTCCTGCGCAATCAGTTGAGCGTCAACGCCTCTCCAGGAACCTCGGATCAGGCCGATTCCGGCTCACGCAACACCAGCAGCATCAATCTGCGTGGCCTGGGTTCGCGCGAAACCCTGATCCTGGTGGACGGGCGGCGGTTGGCGGGCACGACGAGCAGCGACGGAAGCCTGGGCCAGACCAGCATCGTCGGCATCCCCCTGGCCGGGATCGAGCGAATTGAAGTGCTCGCATCCTCGGCGTCCGGCATCTACGGCAACGGCGCCACCGGCGGGGTGATCAACATCATTCTTCGTCGCGACTACCGCGGCGCCGAGGTATCCACGACCTACAGCAACACCTTCAAGGGCGGCCGGGCCGGCAAGCGTTTCGACGCCACGGGCGGCCTGTCGCTCGAAGACGGGCGAACCAACATAACGTTCACGGGCAACTGGACTCAGACCGATCCCCTCTTCTATCGGGACCGCGAAGACCTGGTCCTCGCCAGCCGTCGGCAGGGCCTGGCGAACAATCCCGATTTTTATCGCTTCGCCGCCCCGCTGGGTACGACGCCGAATATTCGTTCCCTGGACTTCTCGCCTCTTCAGTTGGACCCGATCTACGGTGGCGCGACGCTGGGATCCTTCCGCACCTTCGTCCCGGCCGGTTTCCGAGGCGTGGCCACGGACGGCGTCGCGCCTCTGGTCGCCGGCATCGACGGCTATTCCTTGGGGCTTGCAGAGAATGCGGCTCCTGGGGGCGGAGATCGCGAGATGCTGTATGGCATCGATCAGATGGCGGCTTCCATCGCCGGCCGACGCGAGTTCACCTCGTGGCTCAGGGTCTATGCGGAAGCGGCCTGGACCCGTTCCGAAAGCCTCGCGCGAACGAACTCGGTGCCCCTGAACATAAATCTGGCGGCTGACGCACCCAATAATCCGTTCACGCAAGACATCCAGGTCACGGTGCCCTTCATCGGGGCCAACTACGAGTCCAACAAGTCCATCGCCGAAACCTACAGAGGCGTCCTGGGCGCGATTGTGAAACTGCCGGGTGACTGGCAGGCCGTGCTCGACTTCTCTCGTGGCCGCAACAAAACCTCTAGCGACCCCTCTCCCGCCAACATCGACCAAAGCAGCCTGATCCAGTTCCAGAACGGCAGTCAGGACATTCTTCGCGATGTGCGGCTGCCACCCGCTTTCAACTACGTCTACCAGCCGGTGCCCTACAGCTATAACAACGGTCAGACTCGTAACGACATCACCACCACGTCGCTGCAACTGGCCGGCCCGGTGCCGGTGAGCTTGCCCGGCGGCAAACCCACTGTGACCCTGCGCCTCGAACGGACGAGCCAGGACCAGGCCGCGAATTATGCCGCGCAGAACACCCAGAACTTCTCGGTCGTCAACTACTCGCCGCGCGGCCATCAGCAAGTCGACGCCGTCTATGGCGAAATCAATCTGCCGATTTTCGGCGAGGGCCGCACGCTTCCCCTGATTGAGGAACTGCTGCTCACCGTTTCCGCGCGTTACGAGCGCTACAGCGAGACCGGGTCGCCCGCCTTCCAGTGTTTCGTTACGGAGGGCCCCCTACCTTCGCTGAACCTGCCCTCGCTTTGCACTGCCCCCATTGTCGAGGCCACGACCGAACAGTCCAGTATCAATCCCAGCTACAGCGTCCGCTGGCGTCCGGTCGCAGGGGTCACCCTGCGGGCCTCCTATGCGACGGGCTATCTGACGCCCAAGCTGACGGATCTGGTCAAGGTTCCGCAGGAACGCCTCTACACCACGGCCCTGGATTCTCTTCGCGGCAACGAGGTGATCGGCATCGAGGACATCGACTTCCCAGGCAACTTCTATGTGCCGGGTTTCCGTGGAGGCAACACTGACGTCAAACCCGAGACATCTAAAACCTTGACGGCCGGGGCGATCTTCACGCCGGCCTTCGTTCCGGGTCTTCGAGTTTCGGTCGATTGGACGCGGATCACCAAGCGCGACAACTACTTCGATCCCAGCCAGCTGCTGTTCCCCGGCTTCACCCCCGGAGGTCAGGCCGCCTTCGACTCCTTCCTGACGCGTTACCCGGATCGCGTCACCCGCGCTGCGCCGTCCGATGGCTTTGCGGTCGGCCGCATCACCAGCATCGACGCGTCGATCGCAAACCTGGTGGGTTCGGAGAGCGAGTCCATCGACTTCGTAGCCAGCTACACGCGCAGTCTGTTCGGTGGCGATCTGAACTTTGACGCCAGCGCCACCTACGTCAGCAAGCTTGAGCTTCAGGAAGTGCCGCAAGGGCCCACCATCGATTACGCGGGTGTGATCAGCGACGACTTCCTGGGCCTGAGGGCCGGGTTCGGAACGATGAAGTGGAAAGGGGCTGCACGTGTGCAATGGACAGGCGAGAAGATCAGCCTTGCCTGGCAGGCGCGGTACTTCGACTCCTATTTCGTCAACGCAGACCGCAGCGTGTCGCTGAACCAGGGCTCGGCCACCATCGGCAGCCAGATTTATCACGATTTGTCGGGCTCCTATATCTTCGGACACGGCGTCACCTTGCGCGCCGGAGTGAACAATGTCTTCAACATGCGACCGCCGGTCGACAGCGTCTTTGCATCGCGAATCTACAGCACCTTCGGTGATCCGCGGTTGGCGAACTACTATCTTACCCTCGTGAAGAGCTTCTGATGGTCGATGCTGGCGAGCCCCCTGTCCGGTCGTTCGGTCCTATTGGCCGGACGACAGGGCTGAGGATCGACGGAACCTCCAGCAGATACGGGCCCAGGATTGACCTGCGGAAAGACAGGTGGCGCTGTCATGGCCGCGTCGGATAAGAATGGGGCGTCATCCCTCTTGGGACCGGGAGATTTGGTTGGTGTGAACCGGCAAGCGCCGACGACTGAGACGTCCCGCAACCGCCTCGCTGGCTGGGTGGCAAGGGAAGTCATGCCCCACGAGCCGGCGGTGCGGGCGTGGTTACGGCAACGTGGCCGAACACCCGAGGACATAGACGACCTCATTCAGGAGGCCTACGCCAAGCTGTCCAGCCTCACCGCGCTCGAAGCGGTCGCCCGCCCCGGCGGTTACTTCTTCCAGATTGTCCGCAACCTGTTGATCGACCATATTCGACGCTCCAAGGTCGTGCGCATCGACGCCGTCGGTGAAATCGGCGACCTGCCCGGCCATGCCGACGATCTGAACCCGGAACGGATCACCTCCGACAGAAACGAACTGGCCCAGGTGCTCGCGCTCATAGAGACCCTGCCGCCGCGCTGCCGCGAGATCTTCAAGATGCGCAAGATCGAAGGCCTCTCCCAGAGGGAGATCGCACAGCGGCTGAATGTGACAGAAAGCGTCGTCGAGAATGACGCAGTGAAGGGATTGGCCTTGCTGGTTCGGGCAATGGCGACCAGATCGCCTCATTTTGACGGAGGTCGACCGTGAGCGCGCGCGAAACTGCCGATCAGATCGGCGAAGATGCGGCCCGTTGGGTCATGCGGATCGACCGTGAAGGCCACACGCCGCAGGTCGAGCAGGAGTTGAAGGTCTGGGTGTCGCAAGATCCCCGACGCGCCGGCGCCCTGCTGATGGCCGAAGCCTCGTGGGGCATGCTGGACGATCTCGGACAGCCTCAACACCAGACGGACCACAAGCGTGGCGCCGGGCGACCCACGCTGACGCGCCGGACGCTCTGGACGGGGGCAGGCGGCGCGATCGCCGCCTCTCTCGGCGCCGCGAGCCTGTTTATTCTGCTAAATCAGGGACAGGTCTACGTCACAGAAGTGGGCGAAATCCGTCGGGTGCCGCTAGCTGACCGATCGACCATGGCGGTCAATACGGCCAGCCAGATCAAGGTCGAATACTCGGATGCGCGCCGCGCCGTCGTCGTGGACTCCGGCGAGGCCTGGTTCCAGGTCGCCAAGGACAAGACCCGCCCCTTCGTCGTCTCGGCAGGCGATGTTCACGTTGAAGCGGTCGGCACGGCGTTCTCGGTGAGGCGACGCGAGGCGGGCGCGGATGTGATGGTGACCGAGGGCGTGGTTCAGGTCTGGGTGGGCGATTCACGCGCAAACGCCGTCTTCGTCACGGCCGGCTCTGCGATCTACGCCGCGAACACGGCCCTGATCCGCCTGGAGCCCGAGATGCCGGCGCCCACGATAGAACGAAAGCTGGCCTGGAGAAGCGGCCGCCTAGATCTTCAAGGCGAAACCCTGCAGGCCGCCGTCGACGAGTTCAACCGCTACAACGCCACTCCCATCGTGGTGACCGATCCGGCCCTGGCGCAGGAGCGGCTGTATGGGGTGTTTCGTCTCGACGATGCGTCCGGCTTCGCCCAGACGGCGGCCGTGACGCTCGACGCCACCATCAGCGTCGACGGCAATCGCATTCTTCTGACGCGGCCCGATTAGGGCCTAACGCCGTGACCGGAAAAAACAACCGCACTCCATCAATGCCACTCACGAAGGATTGGACCGCACGCGCTCGGAGGGCGAGGCGAGGGCTCGGTCAGGGCGGCTTTGGGCCTTCAGTCACCCTTCCGTGACGCAGACCCCGCAGTGGCGCTGTGGTGCTCATGTGGGTGCCGTACCCAAAATGCAGCGGCGCCTTGTAGGCGCCGAGCAACCGAAGAGCCATGCAGAAGACGACGCCACCCACGAACAGGCTGACTCCTATGGCGATGAGCGTATCGAGCACCGGCCGCGGCTTCAGCGGTCGTTTCGGGCCGCCCCTCCGTCGTTTGCCGTAGCGGCCTTCTCGCCAATGAATGCTCCGGCCACGCACAATGAAGCGTGCCGGCCATGCGTCAGGGCCTGGCGTCGGGCGCGGGCGTGTCCTCATGACGCGCGAGGAGGATTCTCATGCGGATGATTTCGGCTTCCTGAGCCACGATGATCTCATCGGCCAAATTGCGCACGTCTCGGGCTTCGCCATACGCGACGGCGATTTTGGCCATCGCAAGCGCACCCTCGTGGTGGGCGATCATGCCTCGAAGGAAGTCGATGTCGGCGTCGCCCGTGTAATCGATGCTCATGGCCTGGTGCATCTGCGCGCTGGCCTCGCGATAGGCGCGGGTCGAAGCGTTGTCGGTCGGCGCGACGACGTGGCTCGCCTCGGTGTCGATCGGACGGGCTTCGACGGGCGGACCCGCCGATGGGGCTTGGCGGGTCTGGCGCGAGATCATGCCGAAGGCGAAGGCCGAAACGACGAGAAAGACGGCGATGACGGAGATCCATCCGAAACGCTTCATGCCGATGTCCTCGGAAGATCCGGCGAGACGACGGGGCCGGCCGAGATTGCGGTTGGAAAGGTTGGCCGGCTACGGTCGCGGTAGCCGAGCAGACGCAGGGCGTTAAACACCACCAATAGTGTGGACCCCTCGTGGAGCGCCACCGCCGGACCTATGCCGAGGCCAAGGATGGTCGCCGGCACCAGAAAGGCGACGACGCCCAGGCTGACGTAGAGATTCTGAAGAATGATCCGGCGGGTTTGTCGACTGAGGCCGACGGTGAAGGGCAGCTGCGACAGATCGTCGGACATCAGGGCGACGTCGGCGGTTTCAAGCGCGACGTCGGACCCCGCCGCGCCCATCGCGATGCCGACGGTCGCGGTGGCCATGGCCGGCGCGTCGTTCACCCCGTCGCCCACCATGGCGATCTTGCCGTCTGCAAGGAGGCGTTTGATGGCGTCGACCTTGTCTTCCGGCATGAGGTCGCCCCAGGCTTCCGTCAAGCCGACCTGTCCGGCGATGGCCTGGGCGGCCTTTTGGTTGTCGCCCGAGATCATGATCATCCGCCCCACGCCGAGGGCGCGAAGAGCCGTTAGCGTCGACCGTGCCGCCGCGCGAGGCGTATCGAGAAGCCCGATGACGCCGAGATCCCGCGTGCCGCGTCGCACGACCATCAGGGTCCGTCCCTGGAGTCGCAGCAGCGTCACGACAGAGGTCGCTTCGTCGCCGAGGGGCGCCACGCCGTCGACGCCGAACATCTCCGGCTTCCCGATCCAGATCGTCTCGCCGCCCAACTGAGCGGTCACGCCCTTGCCCGTCAAACTCTTTACGTCGCTCGCGACCGGGATCGCGATATCGCCCAACCGTTCGACGCCGTCGCGCACGATGGCCTCCGCCAGCGGGTGGTCGCTGAGCCTTTCGACCGCTATGGCGGCCGCCAGAAGATCGGCTTCCTTCGTCCCACGCACGGTCATGATCTCGGTGATGCGTGGGCGACCCTCCGTCAGAGTGCCGGTCTTGTCGAAGGCGATCGCGTTGAGCGAGCCGAGGTTTTCCAGAGGTGCCCCCCCCTTGATCAGAACCCCCGCGCGGGCCGCACGGGCGACGCCGGAGAGAACAGCGCTCGGTGTGGCGATCGCCAGCGCGCAGGGACTTGCCGCGACCAGAACCGCCATCGCCCTGTAGAAGCTGTCGCGGAACGGTTCATCGATGACGACCCAGGCGAACAGCAATACGAAGGCCAGAATCAGGATCACGGGCACGAAGATGCGCTCGAACCTGTCCGTGAAGCGCTGGGTCGGAGACTTCTGCGTCTCGGCTTCGCTCACCATACGGACCACCTTGGCCAGGGTGGTGTCGCTCGATTTGCGGGTGGTCTCGATCTCGATGGCGCCCGAGCCATTGATGGTGCCCGCGAAAACGAGAGACGCCGATCCGACCTGGGCCGGTCGCTCGCGCGCCGCAACAGGGTCTGCGACCGGCTGCTTGTCGACCGGCATGCTTTCGCCGGTGACGGGGGCCTGGTTGATGCTCGTGGTTCCGACCACGAGGAAGCCGTCGGCGGGCAGTCGTTCGTTCGGACGCACCACTACGGTATCGCCCACCACCAGCTCTTCGACAGGCAGTTCGACGACCTGCCCATCACGTCGTACATGAGCGGTTCGCGGAGCCAACTCGGCCAAGGCCTCGATCGCGCGCTTGGCGCGGCCCATGGCGTAATGTTCGAGCGCGTGGCCGATGCTGAACAGAAACAGCAAGAGCGCGCCTTCGGCCCAGGCCCCGAGCGCCGCCGCGCCAGCGGCGGCGACCAGCATCAGGGTGTCGATCTCGAAACGCTTCTGACGGAGGTTCTCATAGGCCTCCCGCACCGTGAAGAAGCCCCCGAAGATATACGCAGCCACGAACAGGGCGATGGGGATCCAGCCGGGAAGCCCTTCCACCAGTTTTTCGAGGGCGAAGCCGACGCCCAGGGTGAAGCCGCTGCTCAGGGCGAAGATCAGTTCGGTATTGGAGCCCAGAATGCCGCCGTGATCGTGGTCGTGATCGTGATCGTCGGACGCGCCTTCGGCATGGTCCGGTCGTGTCGTGCTGGTCATGAACAGAGTTCCGGCTTGGGGGCGGCCCTTGCGGGTCGGCTGTTGCAGTCGATCTCGGCGACCGACATGATCGAAAGAGCGGGATCGCGTCGTGGCTTGCGAAGGCGCGCCCTGCAAGTCGGCCTCGGCGTCATTCGCTCGGACGTCGTCATCCCGGCTCTCCCGACCTCAAGGCAGCGGCACAACGGCGCCGAAGCCGCCGAGTCGCTGAAGTTGTTCGAGCGCTCCGAACAGCGGAACCGCCAGGAGAAAGAAGAAGCCGTCACACACCGTGCGAACGAAGAAGACGGGCCGGACGAGGACTTCGGCTTCGTCTCGCCACAACGAGGGCTTGGGCAGGAACCGTGGAGTGCGCTCGCGATAGTTCTGATATTGGCTCCCGAAAGCATCCGTCAGGAAGCGTTCCTCGCGACCGACCACGATCCGAAAGACCACCCAGCAGGCGAACGCGAAAATCAGGCCGATGCTGAAGCTGCCCGATTGGGCGCCGATGCCGAACGCGCCGATGAAACTGAAGACGTACAGCGGATTGCGGCTGACCGAATACGGCCCTGCAGACACGATTTCCTGCTTTTTTCGACCGCCGATGTAGAGCGAACACCATGCCCGGCCGACGATGCAGACCAGGATGGCGATCAGACCCAACTGCTCGACAGGATGTTCGAGCACGGGCAAGGGTGCGACGAGCGTCGTGCAACCGACGAGCAGCAGACCGCCGACGAGAATGCCCGCCTTGCGCCACCTTTGGACGGATTGGATGTCGATCGTCGACCGTTGATCACTGTCAAGTTGAAGGGTCGCAGGAGTATCCACATTCACGTCCTGCCGCGCATCGGCAGGGACGCTATTGGATGGATCGTAGGGTATCATGTCGGCTCACCTGCGTCTGGAAGGTTTCTGGCCGCGTCGCGCAGGATATCGATGCCGCCCTTCACCGCGATGGCGGCGACGAGCACGCCGACAATCAGGTCAGGCCAGGCTTGATTGAGCCAGAGCACCAGCCCCCCGGCGACGAGGATGCCGCCGTTGGACGCGAAGTCGTTGAAGCTGAAGGTTTCAGCCGCCCTCATATTGATGTCGCCGCTCTTCTGGCGACGGATCAGTTGCAGGCAGATGAGGTTGATGACGGCTGCAACCAAGGCGAGAACGATCATGGTTGGGCCGATAGGTTCGGTTCCGACAAGGAAACGGCGACCGGCGTCCAAAAGGACGCCGGCGCCGAATATAAGCAGCATGACGCCGGAGAAACGCGCGGCCCCGCGTTTCCATGAAGCCGCACGGCCGACCGCAAAGAAGCTGATCAGATAGACTGCGGCGTCCGAGGCGTTGTCTACGGCGTTGGCCAGCAAGGCGCTGGAGTCGGCGGACCAGCCGCCGACCCCGAGCGCAACCGCGAGGCCTGCATTGAGCGCCAGAACCGTCAGCAGCGTACGCTGCTGCTGACGGTCGTCCTGATTGCGAGCAATCAATCTTCGATCCCTTCATCCTTGCGGTGACGGACTGCCTTGGCTGCAAAGGTCGGAAGGACCAGCAGGGTCAGGGCGGTTGCGGTCAGCAGCCCGCCGATCACCACGGTCGCCAGAGGCTTCTGCACCTCGGCGCCGGCGCCCTGGGCCAAGGCCATCGGGATGAAGCCGACGATGGCGACCATGGCGGTGGT
This sequence comes from Brevundimonas sp. KH_058, assembly GCF_057838505.1. Taxonomy (NCBI): domain Bacteria; kingdom Pseudomonadati; phylum Pseudomonadota; class Alphaproteobacteria; order Caulobacterales; family Caulobacteraceae; genus Brevundimonas; species Brevundimonas sp. KH_058. Next base: position 98,153 of record NZ_CM174469.1, read on the forward strand.
CAGGACAGCCCGCAGACGACTGGACGCCCCGTCGATCGCGGCGTCACGCGGAGTCTGACCCAGTTGCAACCGCTCGCGAATGGCCTGCATCAGGACCAGACCGTTCAGTGTCGCCACCCCCGAGACGGCGATGAAGCCGACGGCGGCGGACACCGAGAAGGGCATGCCCCTCAGCAACAGGGCAAGCGCGCCACCGATCAAGGCCAGCGGGACACAGGCGAAGACCAGACCGGCCTCCGCGAACGATCCCAAGGCCATGAACAACAGCACCCCGATCAGGATGAAGACGATCGGAATGACCAGACCCAGTCGCTGCTCTGCGCGCTTCAGGTTCTCGAACTGCCCGCCCCAGGTCAGGCGAACGCCTGGCGGAAGCTGGATCTGATCGACCTTCGTCTGGGCATCCGTGACGAAACCGCCCAGATCGCGTCCCCGGACATTGGACTGGACCACCATCCGGCGACTGCCGTCGTTGCGGCTGATCTGGTTCGGACCTTCCGCGCTCTGGATACTCGCTACCGAGGACAGGGGCACGGTCACCCCTGTCGCGGTCACGATCGGCAGGGCCGCCAGGGCCGCCGGATCGTTACGCGCGCCGTCGGGAAGTCGGACGACGACATAGAACCTGCGATCCCCTTCGAAAATACGACCTGCCTGGGCGCCGCCGATCGCCGCCGAGACGGCTTCGGAGACGTCGGCCGCGGACAGGCCGTAGTTGGCCGCCGCGAACCGGTCGACGCTGATGGTCAAGGTCGGCAGGCCAGAAGCCTGTTCGACCCGGACGTCGGCGGAACCTGTCGTCTGGCGCAGGGCGCCGGCGACCTGATCTGCAACTCGCTGCATGGTGGCGAAGTCATCGCCATAGACCATAACGGCAAGGTCAGTACGCACGCCGGAGATCAGTTCGTTGAAGCGAAGTTCGATCGGCTGGCTGAACTCGAAGTTGTTACCGATCTGTTTGGAAGCCTCGGCTTCGAAACGTGCGATCAAATCTTCTTTGTTAAGCTTGGGATCCGGCCAGTCCTTGCGATCCTTCAGAACGATCACGCTGTCGGAGATGTTGGGCGGCATGGGGTCGACGGCGGCCTGTGCGGTGCCGGTCCGCGAGAACATGGTCTCCACTTCGGGCTGGGCGGTAATCACCCTTTCGAGGGTCATCTGCATCGCCAGAGATTGCTCCAGCGAGGCGGAAGGCACGCGAAGCGCCTGCATGGCGACGTCGCCTTCGTCCAGCGTCGGAATAAACTCCCGGCCAAGGGTCGTGAAGACCACACCACCGACGACCAGGGCGCCCAGCGCAGAGACCAGCACAATCATGGGACGATCCACGGCTGCGCGGATGGCGGGCTGGATCCAGCGGCGCGCAAAGCGAAGCAAGAACGTCTCATGTTCGTGGGCGTGGCCTTGCTCATCGACCTCGACCGTCTTGGGGTCACGCACCAGCAGCGCCGTCATCGCCGGCACGAAGGTGAAGGAGAAGATGAAGGCGCCGACCAGGGCCAGCATCACCGTTGCGCCCATCGGCACGAAGGTCTTGCCTTCGACACCTTCCAGCATAAGCAGCGGCGTGAAGACCAGCAGGATGATCAGCTGACCGAAGGCGGCCGGTTTGACCATCTGCCGCGCCGCCTGCATGGCGACGCCGAGCCGTTCGTGCCGGGTCAGCATCCGGCCCGCTTCCGCTCGACGCTGACTGAGCATCAGCAGGGTGTTTTCGACCACGACGACCGCCCCATCGACCATCAGGCCGAAGTCCAGGGCCCCCAGGCTCATCAGGTTTCCGCTGATCCCGAACCGGTTCATGCCGATGACGGCGAACAGGAAGCTGATGGGGATCATCAAGGCGGTAATGGTCGCCGCCCGGATATTGCCCAGCAGCAGGAACAGCACGACGATGACCAGCAGTGCGCCCTCGATAAGGTTGCGCGCCACGGTGGAGATGGTCGAGTTGACCAGGGCGCTACGGTCAAGGACCGTCACCGCCTCGATACTTGCGGGCAGAGACTTGCGAACCTCTTCAAGGCGTTCGCCCGCAGCCTGCGCAACAGTCCGGCTGTTGCCGCCGGCGATCATCAGGGCCGTGCCGAGAACAGCCTCGTGGCCGTCACGGCTGGCGCCGCCGAGACGCGGCGCCTGACCGATCTCGACAGTGGCCACGTCGGCGACGCGAACCACCAGCCCGTTTCGGTTTACGACGGGCGCCTGGGCCAGATCCTCGATGGTCGAGGCCAGGGCGTCGGTGCGGACCGTCAGCGCTTCGCCGGCGCGCTGGACATAGCCCGCACCAGCCTGGATGTTGGCTCGGTCGAGCGCCTGGATCAGATCGCTCATGCCCAGGCCGTAACTCGCCAGTCGAGCCGTATCGGGCCTGACGGCATACTCCTTCACATAACCGCCGACCGTGTCCACGCCGGCCAGACCAGGGGCCGTGCGCATCTGGGGCACGACGATCCAGTCCTGCACGGTTCGCAGATAGGTCGCCCGTTTCTCAGGCGTGGTCAGCAGGTCGCCTTCCGGGGTTAGATACCCCCCGCCCGCCTGCCAACCCGGCTTGCCGGGCTTGGCCAGATTGGCGCTGTTGAAGGGTTTGTAGTCGATGGTCCACATCAGCACCTCGCCAAGGCCGGTGGTGATGGGAGCCAGTGTCGGCTCCACACCGTCCGGCATCGCTTCACGCGCACCGGCCAGACGTTCGGCGACCTGTTGGCGAGCGAAGTAGATGTTCGTCTGATCGGTGAAGATGATCGTGACCTGGCTGAACCCATTGCGGCTCAGGGATCGGGTCGTGGTCAGACCGGGAATTCCGGCCATGGCCGTCTCGATCGGATAGGTGACCTGCCGTTCGATCTGTTCCGGCGCGAGCGCGGGGGCGACCGTGGTCACCTGGACCTGGCGATTGGTGATGTCCGGCACGGCGTCGATGGGAAGCCGTGTCAGTTCGAACAGTCCGTAAGCCGCGACGAGCGCCGTGGCCAGGACGATGAACCATCGGAATTTGACCGATAGCTCGATGATGAATTTGAACATGCGTCGCGCCCCTAGTGACCGTGCTCGGCCTCGCCCTTGGCGAGTTCGGCTTTGAGGAGGAAGGCATTGGTGCCGGCGATACGCTCAGTGCCTGTCAGGCCGCGCAGGATTTCTGTCCGCCCTCCGGCTTGCCGTCCGGCGAGCACAGGGCGCGCCTGGAAGCCGTTCGGAACCTGTACGAAGACGACGGCATTGCCATCGACAGTCTGGACGGCCTCCGTCGGCACAGTCAGGCCGCCGGCGGTCTGGTCGGTGACGATTGCGCCGGTGACAGCAGAGCCGGCCGGCGGAAGAGCGCCCCCGGTCGGTCGCGCCCTTATGACGGTCGCACCGCTTTCAGCGCCGGCGCCCGCCGCGACACCCGTGACGACAGCGTCGAAATCTCCAGCCGGGCTGCCGACCCGGAGAGGTGCGCCTGCACGAACCGTGGCCGCCAGCGCCGGCGGCGCGTTGAACACCATCTCGACGCGCGCCGGGTTGGTCACCTCGGCTACGACGCCGCCTTGGGCGACGAATCCGCCCGGTCCGACCTGAACATTCGTGACGACACCCGAGATCGGGCTCGTCACGCTGAGCCGCCCGGACGCATTGGGAGCCCCCGCAGCGCTTGATCGAGCCCGTGCGGCGCGGGTGTTCGCCTCGGCGCTCAAGAGTTGAGCGCGCGAGGCTTCGACTTCCTGGCGTGAGACAACGCCCTGATCGGCGAGGTTGCTGTTGCGTTGATACACTTGCCTCGCGGCCTCTGTTCCAGCTGCAGCAGCGTCGGCATCCGCTCTGAATGTCGCTGCTTCGCCGCTCACGATGCTGGCCAGGGGCTGTCCGACCCTTACCGACTGGCCAGGAGCCACGAGCACGCGCTCGACGCGGCCTCCGACAGACGCGGCAACTGCCGCCCGTGCGTCGATCATGGGTTCGACACGTCCGGAAAGTCGGGTTTCAGCCCCCCCTCCCCGGCCGACGCCGACGACAACCAGATTTGCAGCCTGGGCCTGGGCAGCGCTGAGGGCGACGAACCCTTCAGGCGCTTCGGCTTCGGCTCCGCCCTCGGCATGTGGGGCTTCGCCTTCGGCATGGCCGGCCTCTTCGGCGGCCGGTGCAGCCTTTTCTGCTGCAGCGGCGGGAGCCGGATCGGATCGACCGAAGGCCATATAAAGACCCGCCCCTCCAAGAAGAACGAGTGCGGCGACGCCGCCGATCAGCAGGGTTTTGTTGGATGTGCGCTTGCGCATCATTGGGCTCCTTGGAAGGGGGCGCGGCCGTCCTGGCGCGCGAGTTCGATTTCAGCCCGAACCCGTGCAAGACGGGCATCGACGGCAGAGGTTCTGGCGGCGACCAGAGCCGTTCGGCTGACCCGCAGTTCGAGCTGCGAGATCCGGCCGGCTTCGAAGCCGATGCGAGACAGTCGGTAGGCTTCGTCGGCAGCGGTCACGCCCGCGTCGGATGCCGCGACACGACTTGCCGATGCCGACAGTCGAGCACGAGCCGCCGCCCTGTCAGCCTGGGCATTCTGGCGCGCAGTCAGAAACCGAGCTTCAGCAGCTCTGAAATCCGCTTGCGCCGCTTCGATGTTGCCGCGGTTGCGATCGAACAGCGGCAGCGGCAGGCTGATGCCCAATGTGAGGGCGGTCGCATCCTCGACTTCGTAACGCCGCACACCGACGCTGGCCGTGACGTCGGGACGGCTGCGGATGCGCTCTATGGCTATGCGTCGCTCGGCAGCATCGCGCTGTGCGGATGCGACCCGCACCGTGGGGGCCTCCGCCGGGGCGGGAATCGCACCGGCAGGGATCCTGTTCAGCAAGCTGGAGTCTATCGTGGTGACCGGATCCGGCAGCATGGCCACCGCCGTCAGCCGCGCGAAGGCGGCTTCCTGTTCGGCTATGGCCTCATCGCGACGGGCGCGGGCTGCGGCAGCCTCGCTTTCACCCTGAATGCCCCGCAGAAGCGGCTCTCGGCCCTCTTCAACGAGCGCCAATGCGGCGCGCGCATCCGCGACGGTGAGCGTCAGGTTTTCCTCGGCCAGCACCGCCTGTCGTTGAGCGGCCTCGGCCTCCGCATAGGTAAGGGCCAGCCGCCCTGCCGCATCGACGATGGCAAGATCGCGTTGCAGGGAGACCGTACTCGCCTCGGCGCGCGCGAGGTTTATCCGCGCCGTCCGTCGACCCCAGAGTTCGAGACTCTGGCTTAAAGACAGCGTGGTTTCGGCATTGGAGTAGCCCGAGAACGGACCGGTGCCGAAGGCGTTCGCCGATTCGAGAGCGATCGTCGGATTGGGCCTCACACGGGCCTGACGGACTCGTGCTTCGGCGGCGTCAGACAGGGCGCCGGCTTCGAGGGTGGCGGGAGTTTGATCGAGCTGTGCGAGCAGCTCGGCGAATGACGGAGCAGGGTCAGCCCAGGCGGGACTGGCCAATACGGCCGCCAATGCGGCCAGCGCGCAGCCGACCGCGAAACGCTGCGGCCTGCGATATGAGGGAGGCATGATTCATATTCCAGAGGTTTGACACGAGATCGCGCGCACGGATGCGCAGACGCCGGGTCAGACTCTGGGAGGGCGCTTCAGGCCGTCGGGCGAGATCGACGACGGAGAATCACTGGAGGGGAAGGCGTGAACCGGGCGTGCGTAGATCTGCATCGCGATGTCGTCGGCGACATCCGCGCGCGCGGTTCCGTTATGGTGGCAGTGCCCGTGGGCGCAGTATCCGTGGCCGCCTTCAAGGTCGCCTTGGTCGCTATCGCCCGTATCCTGACCGACCACAGCGTGAGCCGAGGGCGTCTCGGGAGCGCAGGTCGCGGCGTCAGCGATCTGGGCGACGAAAAACACGGCGGCGACCAAGGTCACAGCCAGAATCAGTCTTGCCCATGTCGCCATTGACGAGGTCATCACGCGCTGGATACTTTTATTCGGCCGGAGGAGCAATCTGTTACAAAGTCCGCTTGATGCGACGGTTTTACTGCTCCGCAAGCAGACCTCGCCCGGCGAGCGATCGACGCACGCCGAACAGGGGCCCTGCCTGGATCTCCGCCATGGAGTTCCGTTCGCCGAGATCCTAGGTGGACAGCTTGCGGAGGTCCCCTCCTCGGATTCCCCGCTTCGGGAGGGCCGATGAACTCCGTGATATTCTATGCGGGGATCGTGGCCAGGGCGACGCCCGTCTGGGCATATGCGGGCTAGGCGTTAGACAGTTGAAGTCTCGATAGACCTCATTTGGCGAACTCGCATTGATCACTGCCGTGGCGGGCGACACCACGTCCGCGATCGCCTTCTTCACCTCGATCAACCGCTCGCGGGCTTGGGCCAGCGTCAAGCCGGCCCTGCCGTAACGCCCGAGCGTCAAGGTCTCTCGACGACCGTTGAACCGATAGTCGTAGCGGAATGAGATTGCGCCGCCCGTCGAGACATAAACGTACATACAGCCCCTGTCGGTACTCTTGTAAGCCCTTGCTTTCAGAAGCAAATTCTTCAGGGTAGTGTGGGTAAGCACGGTATAATCGCCTCTGTCCGTCGGTCCTCGAATTCTGTCGCGCCGAGACGGTTTTTTCCTATTCATCTCAACGACTTGCTCGAAATGAATACCGACAGGGCGTAGCCCCGATGTCAGGACGGTATGAGCCAGGGTCCGCAAGATCAATGCAGCGGCGCACCGTCGGCCAGTCCAACAAAACGAAAAAGACCCTCCGAATGGCTCCGAAGGGTCTCGACAGAATTCACAATGTTGTCAGGTTGTTAGAGTCCGCCTCGAAAACAATACCGAATGCTACCGAAGGGTCGAGACTATTCCCACTCGATCGTGCGCCACCAGCATAACTAACTAATTTCCTTGGCCAAAATATTTTTTATGTTTTGAGATGCCGCTGTATGTGCCGTCAAAAAATCGAGCTGTTGATTTCATTGGCGAATTTTACCTCCTCTTGCAGACCGGCATGTCGAGATCAATCGCTGTCTTTCGGCCCATTGGTCGCATTTTCGTTACGCGATCCAGATTTGACTGGGATCCAAACACTCCAAAGAATACCGTCAAACGCACCAGTGCAGCTTCTCCGGTCGGCTGCGAGATGATGCTGTAAGACGACTCTACGGCCATAGAAGAACTGGGATTATCGCGCATCTCAGATGCGTGATAATCTAGGCAGCGCATGTCTCGGATTGATCCCGGACCGAGCCTATCCGTTACAACAAGCGCCGGTTCAGAACCCGCAACCGCATAGAAATGATGTTCGGCAGGCTCAAAGACTGGCGTCGCGTCGCCACTGGCTACGATCGATGCCCGACCGTCTTCCTGTCCGCCATCGCCATCGCGATGGCAGTGCTCTTCTGGCTATGTGCCCTGAGCCTGTACCCTGAATTAGCCGCCGTTGATGATTAGAAGAACTTGAAAGCCCAGAGGGGAATAGTGGCGCATTGCCAACTGCCGCGCGCCGTGCAACCAAAAAGCGTTTTCCAAGAGTGAGGGGCGAACAATGTCGGCACTGGCGCGGCGCCAATTCCTTCTGTCCGGCAGTGCATTGGCGGTGCTGCAATTGGCACCGGCCAGGGTGCGGGCTGCCGGAGAGACAGGCGGGGCGGATGCGGCTTCGGAGCGGGTTCTTGCCGGGGTCGCCGAAGCACTACTGGCGGAATATCCCGAGAACGCCAGCGCATTGGGATTGGATACAGGTGCGCGCGCCGCGTTGAAGTCCAACCTGACCGATCGTTCGCTCGACGGCGTACAAAAACGGGCGCAGGCAACCAGGCAGAGGCTGACGCAGCTGCAAGCGATCAACCGGGACGAGCTTGGACCGGAGGCACGCACCCACGTAGCCGTCGCTACCACTGCGCACGAGCTGGCGGCGGAGGGTTTCGCCTTTGGCATCGGTGAAATGTCGATCCTGAACGGGCTCTTGTATTACCGAAACGGTCCTTACGCGGTTGCGCAGAACGTGGGGGCCTTCGTCACGATCCCCAGCTTCTTGAACGACATCCACTCGACTGCAAATTCAGCGGACGCGGACGCCTATCTGGCGCGAATGGAGGCCTATGCCACGGCGCTGGATGGGGAGACCGAGCGACTTGCGCACGACAGGGGCGTCGGCGTGGTTGCACCCGACTTCCTGCTGGACAGGGCGCTCAGGCAGTTGCGGGCGGCCCGGGTGCAGCCGGTGCAGGACTGGGGCATAGTTGCTACGTTTGCCAGCCGAATCGCCGACATGCCCGGCGATTATGCCACGCGCGCAGCGAAGCTGGCGAGCGACCGGATCGCCCCCGCGCTGGACCGGCAGATCGCCGAGCTGGCGCGCCACCGCAGCGGCGCCACCTCTGACGCCGGGGTGTGGAAACTGCCGCGCGGCGACGCTTATTACGACTGGGCGCTGCGGGCATCGACCACCTCCTCCATGCCTGCGGAGGAGATGCACAAGCTGGGGCTCGAACAGGTAGAGGCGCTGAATGCGCAGATGGACGGCCTGTTGCGCGCGCAGGGGCTGACACAGGGCACGGTAGGCGAGCGGATGACGGCGCTGGGCAAGGATCCGCGCCATCTGTTCCCCAACACCGACGCCGGACGGGCGCAGATTCTGGACTATGTCACCGGCCGCATCACCAACATCCGTGCCCGGTTGCCGCGCGCCTTCGCCACGCTGGTGCCCGGCAAGCTTGTGGTGAAGCGAGTGCCGCCGGAAATTGAGGCTGGCGCGTCCGCCGGATCGGCGAAGGCAGGCACTGCGGACGGGAGCGTCCCGGGCACCGTTTTCATCAACCTGCGGGACACGGCGAATATCCCGCGGTTTGCGATACCGACGCTGGCCTATCACGAAGGCATCCCCGGACATGTGTGGCAAGGCGAATACAGCTACAAGCTGCCGCTGATCCGATCCCTTCTGGCATTCAACGCCTATTCTGAAGGGTATGCGCTGTATGCCGAGCAGCTGGCGGACGAGTTGGACGCCTATGCCGACGATCCGTTCGGGCAGCTGGGTTATCTGCAATCCATATCGTTTCGGGCATGCCGGGTGGTGGTGGATACCGGCCTGCATGCCAAGCGATGGACGCGTGAGCAGGCGATCCGCTGGTTCGTCGCGACCAACGGATCCAGTGTTGATTACATCACGAGCGAGGTGGACCGTTATTGTGCCTGGCCCGGGCAGGCCTGCGGCTACAAGGCAGGGCAGAACGAAATCAACCAGCTCCGTCGCAAGGCCATAGCCGAGCTGGGCGCGCGCTATGATCTGCGGCAGTTCAACGACTGGGTGGTGAAGGCAGGTGGTATGCCGATGACCGTGCTGGAGCAAATTGTGGAAGCCAAGATCGCCGAAACACGCGGCTAAAGCGGTTTTAGGCCAAATTGAGCCACCGGGATCGCCGAGGGGTATTGAGGCGTTCAACTCCGCCGTTTGCCGCCAAACACCGCCGTCTCTGCTACCCCTCACTCCCATTCGATTACTGTATGGTCCCCAGCGCATTGAATTATCGACGTAATTCCTCAAACACCGACAATTTCGCCGACTAGAAGACCGACGTATCACACTGCTATTGAAATGATTGAAGAAAAGGCGAATATAAAATTTCGGTGATGTCGGTATCTTTTGTCACCGTTTGGGACATCAGCACCGATCTCGAGAGCAATCTGCATCCGATTTGAGTCGCGGGCCCGAATCTCATCTCTTCGTAGCATGATCTGTCGAAAAGATTGTTGTGCGCCCCGTCGCAACTCCATTGATCATCGTCCGACGGCCGCCATCGAGCGCAGTTCGATTGCACCGCGACGTTGAGGTTTGGATCGGGAAGCGGCTTACGCGTCTGTCCAGACTTGGGAGTGCGAGCTATGCGCGAGCGTGGTGATCCCAATCCAAGATGAAGCCTCCGCAGGAGATTTCGGCGGGATGTTCTGGCCCTCTTTAGCTGGGGCCTCTCATTCTCCAAGGCAAACCCAAGAACGTTTGCTCGAGCGCCCCGCCAAGGTCCGTTTAACTCGTGCGCGGAGACAGCGTCGCCAATGCAGCCTCGATCCGCCCCATCTGACCCTCGTTGAGCAAGAGCTTGTCGTGCAGCCGCATGATCTCCAGCTCGGCCCGGAGGTTGACGGTGTAGTCATGCTCGGCCGCGAGGCGGTCCCGCACCGCCTGTCGCTTCTGGCTCATCATGATGACGGGAGCCTGCAGGGCGGCGACTGCCGAAAGCATCAGGTTGAGGAAGATAAAGGGATAAGGATCGAAGGCCATCGCAAAGCGGGCGAGCAAAAGGTTTAGCGCGGCCCAACCGACGAGGATCAGGCTGAATATATACCTATGAACGCCCACGAACCGCCGACATCGGCGACCGTATCCGCCAGGCGCTCCCAGAAGGTTCGATCGTCAGTCGCGAGGGTGGGGCTTGCGCCCGACGGCTCCTCGCTCACCATCAGGTCGACGACGCTCCTTTGGACCGGGCTAAGCGATGCATACGACATGCCGAGGAGGCCTTGAGAGCTCCTCCTGGCGAAGTTCAAGCTTCACGCGACATCTCCAACCAGGGACCGGGTCCGGCAGCGTGGCGACGGGCCGGATGCGTTGGGGCCGCGGTCAAGCGTACGCCATCGTGCCGGTGCGGACGAACCGCGCGTGCCATGACAGCGCCTCGTCCAGGAGCATGGGCGTCTGGAGGCCGTAGGACCCAACCTGCGCGCGCTGGAAATAGTCCGCCAGCATCGGCTGGTAGTTCGGGTGGGCGCAGTTTTCGATGACCACCCTCGCCCGCTGTTTCGGCGACAAACCGCGCAGGTCCGCCAGGCCCTGTTCGGTGACGACTACCTGGACGTCCTGGTTGATGTGATCGACGTGCGACGCATGAGGCACGATGGTCGAGATCGCGCCGCCCTTGGCCGTCGAGGCGCTCATGAAGATCGAGATGTAGGCGTTTCTGGCAAAGTCGCCGGAACCGCCAATGCCGTTCTGGATGCGCGAACCCATGATGTGGGTCGAGTTGACGTTGCCGTAGATGTCGGCCTCGATCATGCCGTTCATGGCAATGACGCCGAGCCGCCGGATCAGCTCCGGGTGATTGCTGATCTCCTGCGAGCGCAGGATGATCCGGTCGCGATACTCGCCCATGCGCCGATTGACGCTCTCGCTGAGGTCCGGACTGAGGCTGAGCGCCGTCGATGACGCCATGGCCAATTTGCCGCTGTCGAGCAGGGCCATCATCCCGTCCTGGATGACCTCGGTATAGGCGGTCAGGTTTTCGAACGGCGCATCGATCAGGCCGGTCAGGACCGCATTGGCGGTGTTGCCGACACCGGACTGGAGCGGCAGCAGCGACGGCGGCAGGCGGCCCTTCCTGACCTCATGCTCGAGGAACTCGAGCAGATGTCCCGCGATCGCCAGATCGTCGGCGCCCGGGATCGTGAACCCTGCGTTCCGGTCCGGGCGATCGGTCTCGACGATGGCGACGATCTTGTCGGGGTCGCAGCGGAAACAGGGCTCGCCGATGCGGTCGCCTGAGCGGATCAGCGGAATCGGCACGCGGTTCGGCGGCAGGGCCGCGCCATAGTAGATGTCGTGCATCCCCAGCAGTTCGGGGTTCTGCCAGCGGTTGACCTCGAGGATCACCTGACCAGCCCGATCCAGCCAGGTCTTGTTGTTGCCGACCGAGGACGCCGGGATCAGGGCTCCATCCTCGCGAATGCCTGTGACCTGAATGATCGCCGTGTCGAGCGGTCCCAGGATGCCCTGCCAGGCGGCGGGCGCCACCTGGCTAAGGTGCATGTCGAAATACTCCATCTGGCCGCGATTGATCTTGTCGCGGCAGGTGGGGTCAGAGTTGTAGGGCAGCCGAAACTCGATCCCGTCCGCCTTGGCCAGCGCCCCGTCGAGTTCCGGCCCGGTCGAGGCGCCGGTCCAGATGCGCAGCTTGAACGGCCGCCCCGCCGCGTGCTCGGCCTCGATCCGGGCGGCCAGCGCCAGTGGCACCGCCGTCGGATAGCCTGAGGCGGTGAACCCGCTCAGGCCCACCGTTGTGTTGGGCGCAATCAAGCTGGCCGCGTCTTCGGCGGACATGATTTTGGCGCGATGACCGACACTGCCGATGCGGGAGGTGTTCATGATAAGCTCTGGCTCCAGTCTTGAATGCGGCCCTGCCAGTAGGTCCAGGCGCTCTCGCCTTGGCCCCACGCAACCTCGGCTGCGAAGGGCAGCCATCGTCCCTGATGCAGTCGGTAATCGCCGAACCGGCCTCGCCACGGCATCGAAATGAAAGCGCCATCGGCGAGGAAGCCGCGATCGGGCGAGTAGACCTCGGCTATGCGACCTTCGGGGTTCAGCGCCACGGCCACTTGAGCTTCCGTAGCGCCGGATCCGGCAGCGACCCGCAGACTGCCTGTGGCGTCCACAATCCATCGGAGCTCACGGTTGGTCAAAATGGCGTCGGGCGACCAAGCAAGCTCGGCGAGATAGCGGATCACCTCGCCGCGCGTCAGAGCGCTCGAAGGACCGAGATGGGCGATCGGGAGTATCCCGAGAACGCGGACGTCCAGGCGCCCCTCTCCGTCGACAAGGGCATCCCGGATTGCGAACGAGCCGAGCGGGCCGCTGCGCGCGTTCCACTCGAATGCGCACTCGTGTTGGGAGATGGTCTGGTTCGCCGTGAAGTCCCGCCAGGCCGCAGTCGCCGATGACCGCATCCGGCCGGTCTGCGACAAATGGACGGTCGGTCCTGCTCCAAGCCGGGCCCCGAGACGGCTTGCGAGCTCTATGACCGCTTGCGGCTGTGATCTGAAGGTGTTCACAGGCGAGACCCTTCCCCAAGCATACCGACCCAACGGGCTGCCAGCAGCATCAATGCAGCCGCCAGAATGGGGCCGAAAATCACCAGGGTGTGGCGGGTTACTCGTTCCGGAAGGTAGGTGTCGGCGACATGTTCGGTGTCGCCCGCAAGGTGGTCGATGAAAGCGGTAAGCGGGCACTTCAGGCCACCCGCCGCAAAGGCGACGATTTCGATCGCGATCAGGGGGAGAAACACCCAGAGGCTGACCATCGGCCGGCCGCTTACGCCGACGTAGAGCAAGGCCAGCGTCGAGAAGGCCATCACGACATAGATGGCGGTGTGAATGCATCGGGCTGCGGCCAGCGCCGGCGACCTCGTGCTCATCAGGCGATGACCAGGGGCGGCCGACGCGCCGAATATGGCAGGGACGGACCATATCCGAACCGCATCACCAGATCCGGCCGACGGCCAGGTAACCCGATCAGAGACGCCAGCTCGGGGCGCAGGGCTGCGACTTCGACGGGCTGGTTGATGTAGGCGACCTTCAGTCCAAGCGCGGTCGCCTGGAGGGCGAAACGCTGGCTGGCGCGCCCGACGCGGGTCCAGTGATCTCGGTCCTCACGTTCGCCGACGAAGACGGCGACCCCGCCGGATGAGGCGATCTGGCTTGCGTATTTGTCATTCTCCGCCTCGGCCTTGAAGGTGGCGTCGAACAGAGCCCGTCCCAGCCAGGTCGGCAGGGGCGGGCTGCCACTCGTCACGCTGAAGAGGCCATCTCCGGTTTCGATCGCCGAGCGAGGATTGTATCGAATCCAGGACTTGAGCTCGCGGACGAAGGCAGGATCGCGAAGTTGCGCGTCGTTTCCCTGCACGACCACATCCCGGACCCGTTGGAGGGCGGAGCGATTGGTCAAAAGGATGAGATCGACGCCGGGTGTTTGAGCGGCGGCCGTGAGCCGTCTCAAGTCTGCGGCGCTCACAGATCGCCCGTCATAGTCGGCGCGGGTCGACTGTCGTCGCGGGATGGCGTCGAACAGCTCGGAGGCAGAGGGCTGACCCTGTCCATAACGATAGGTCAGCCCGCCAGGGTCGGTCTGATCCAAGACGACCTCGCCGGGTTTCCCACGCGCAGCGCCCGCCAGCGCGAGGGTCTCGGCCGCCCCCCCGAGGCTGACGAACAGATGATGGTCGTCGGGATCGACCACGGGCGTGCGCTTCGAGCGGTCCGGCAGGACGTCGATCCGGCTGTCGCCCAGGCGGAAGCGCCAGGGTTGAGCGTTGTGCCCGTTGGGAGCCAGGGTGGCGTAGCGCAGGAGAGCGACCAGGTCGGGCTGGACCGGCAAAGCCGAACGCGTCGCCGCAACCGCTCCCTCATAATCCGACAGATTTCCCATACGGTAAGAGGCCCACCCGGCGGCCCCCGCCCCTGCCGCAAGGGTCAGACCTCCGCCCATCATCATCGCTCGCCGGTTCATCAGGCGAACGGCTCGACGACTTCAGGGGTATCGGCGACAAGGGAATGATTTCGCTCGAGGCCGAAGGTGCGGCCGTCCCCGTCAGGCGTCACGATGGATACCCACCCACCTATCTCGAAAAGGCCGGAGACCAGCTGGTAGGCGTTTTCAGCCGGGGCGTTGTCCGGCTCCAGATCGAAGATCCAAGGGCCCTCGGGGTTCTGGCGCAGGTGACCGCTGGCCACGGTCGCGTCCCTGACAAAACGACTGCCTCGGCGCCGCGCCGCATCTGCCCGGCAGGCGTCAAGGTCCAGCCGACCGTGATCGTCCAGAGCGACGACAATATCCCAGCCTGTGCGCGGATCCCCGTGAGGGTGACCCGGTTCCCGAGCCAGTTCGAGACGAAGTTGAGTGAAGAGGGACATGAGTTGTCCTGCTAGTGGCTGACGATCAGACTGACAGGACTGTTCGCCATGAGCCCGTGGGTCACGCCGCCCATGACCCATTCACGCATCCGGGCATGGCCGTAGCCGCCGGCGACGACCAGGCCGGCGCAGAGATCCTCGGCGAAACCGATAATCTGCTCTGACCTCGCCGATCCGTCGCCCTGAAGGGCCTGGGCGCTGGCGACGATGCCGTGGCTGCTAAGGTAATCCGCCACATCTGTCGTCCGCAAGGCAGCCCCGTCGAGCAGGGCTTCGGGTGCAATCTCGACAACATGCACCCGCGACGCCGCCTTCAGCATGGGCAGCGCGCACTGAACAGCGCGCCGAGCTTCGCGACTGTCGGTCCAGGCGACGACGGCGGGCTCGCCGAGAGGCCCACGTGCAGGGTACGGCGGCACGATGAGCAGAGGTCGTCCCGCGATCATCAGCAGGTCGGCCGGATCGATGGCATGGGGAGACAAGGCGTCGGGGTCGCGCCGGCCCATGACGATGACGTCCGCAGCCCGCAAGGCATGGCTGACCACATCGCCCGGAAAGCCGGTTTGACCGCGCCATTCGAAACGGCAGGAATGAGCATCCGCGCCCTTCCAGAAAGCAATTTCCGCGTTCTTTACGTCAACGATTGCAATGTCCTGGAAGAGGGTCGCCATTTCGCCCAGCATCGCTCCGCCTGTGTAGACGTCCGGTGTCGGGGATCCCGCCGCGCTACCCACAATGCCCAAAACTCGCCCGCCGAAATGGGTGGCGATCTCGACGGCAAGAGCCAGCCTGGCTTCCCCGATCACATCGTCGTCCACGTAGACCATCACATTCGCATACGTCATCGCTCGACATCCTGTTCAGGACATCAGAGCGCCTCGCGAGTTCGGCTGCATTGATCGGGATCAAAGACTGGGGTCGGCCCAGGGGTCATCCTGTGCGTCATTCCGAAGGAGACGCTCCGTGCCCCCCCTGACCAATCTCAAGACACCAGCGGCGGCACGTTCCGCGTCAACCCGTCGGGTTAGCGGTGTTCCGCTCAGGATCGCGCAAGTCACCCCGCTCTACGAAGCCGTACCGCCCAAGCTCTATGGCGGGACCGAGCGGGTCGTCGCCCATCTGACGGACGCCCTCGTCGATCTCGGTCACGACGTCACGCTCTTCGCCAGCGCCGACGCCCAGACCAGGGCGCGTCTGGTGCCCGTCCGTGATCAGGCCATCAGGCTGGACCCGTCACCCCTGAAATCCGATCTGGCCGCCCATATGGCGATGTTGGGAGAGGTCCTGGACCGCGTGGACGATTTCGACGTCATCCATTTCCATACCGACATGATCCAGTTTCCGATGTTCAAACCTTTTGCGGACAAGACCCTGACGACGCTGCACGGGCGGCTGGACATGAAGGATCTGCCGGGCGTCTACCTGCGCTGGTCGGAGTTTGCCCTGATCTCGATTTCCGATCACCAGCGTCAGCCCTTGAGCTTCGGTAACTGGCAGGCGACCGTTCATCACGGCATGCCAGCGGCGCTTTATGAGTTCGTTCCCGAGGCCGAGGGCTACCTCGCCTTCCTCGGCCGGATATCGCCGGAAAAGCGCCCTGACCGCGCCATCGAAATCGCCACCCGCCTGGGGAAACGTCTCAAGATGGCGGCCAAGGTCGATGCGGCAGACCGGGTTTATTTCGAGACCGTCATCAAGCCGATGATCGACGCCAATCCGCTGGTCGAGTTCATCGGAGAGATTGGCGATCAACAGAAGTCCGAGTTCCTCGGCGGCGCGGACGCCCTGCTCTTCCCCATCGATTGGCCTGAACCGTTTGGCCTGGTGATGATTGAGGCGATGGCCTGCGGCACGCCCGTCGTCGCATTTCGCTGCGGGTCCACGAGCGAGATCATCGAGAATGGCGTGACCGGCTTTCTCGTGGACACCCTGGACGAGGCCGTCGATGCGGCGCGGAACGCTCCACAATTGGATCGAAAGGCGGTCCGCGCGGAGTTCGAACGCCGCTTCTCCGCCGCGGCCATGGCCCGGCGATATGTGGTCGAGTACGAAACGCTCCTCTCGCAGAAACCCAGATTGACCATCATGCCAGACAGATCTTACCGGTCGGCTGCCATGCTGGCCGCAATGGCTCCTTCAGCCGCAGAGCTTGTCTCAGCCCCAGGGTTGATCGGTCGACCCCACGCCGACCCGCTTCTGCAATCCTGACACCATCCGGCAATTGATCGGGATCAAGGATTGGCGCGGTCAGCGCGGTAGAGGATCGGCCCAGCCGCCGGAGTTCCGCCGTGAAAATCGATCTCAGTCGTATGCCTCGCTATGGTCCTATGCGCCTGTGCGCCTGCCCCGGACCTACGCGGCACGCACGCCTCGGCAGCCGAGCCGCTGCCGCCTGGACCACCCTCAGCGTCAATTATGCGCGGCGCTGAATTTGCGCAGACCAACTGTTCGAGCTGCCATGCCCTGGTCTTTGGAGACCTCAGCCCGCTGTCGGCGGCCCCGCCGTTGCGAGAGATCAGCCGCCGCTATCCAGTCGAGCAGTTGGGCGAAGCGTTTGCGGAGGGATTTGTTTCGACCCACTCCACCATGCCCGAGTTCGTGCTCGACGCGGGCCAGAACCGGGACCTCCTCGCCTATCTGGCCTCGATCCAGACAGAGTAAAGGCCGGTTAGCGATGAGCGGGACGTGGCTGGCGGTGCGCCCGCATCCTGGGCGACGGCATCCGCTGGATGCCCCACGCCAAAGCGCATCCCAGGGCGGCGGCGACGCCTGTGATGGATAAGGCGATGGCAACGAGATGAAGCGACATCGTAGTTCTCCCGACTGAACTCCCTGGTCGCAGAAAATCGCAAGCTCTACATTGATCAGCATCAAAAGCGGTGAAGTTTGAAGCCGAAGTCATTTGATCCAGATCAAACATAGGATGGGGTGAATGCGGCGTGGAAGCCTATGATGAACTATGGTCGCCGTTCCGAAGCCTCTGCTTGTGCCGCGATCACCTCCGCCTCCCGGATGTGTCGAACGGCCTCAAACCAATGACTGCGGGAGCTGTGGCGCTCGGGCATTGACGGTTTGCGGCGCTGTGGAGGACCCCGACCTCGATCGTCTCAGCGAGCTGGCGGAGGTCATGAAGCTGAAGACTGGAGCCGTCCTGGCGCGTGAGGGCGAGCCGGCCCCGCACGTCTTTACGATCACCTCCGGATCCTTGCGGGTCTACAAACTGCTGCCGGACGGGCGCAGACAGATCACCGGCTTCCTGTTTGCGGGGGATTTTCTCGGCCTGGCGATCGAGGAGGCTTACGTCTTCACGGCTGAGGCAATGGAGCCGTCCACAGTCTGCCGGTTCAGGAAGGGCCCGTTTCGGGCGCTGGTGGATAGCTCGCCGCCGCTGGAACATATGCTGCTGCACCGAACGATGCACGAACTCGCCGCCGCGCAGAACCAGATGCTGCTGCTCGGCCGCAAGACTGCGATCGAACGTATGGCGTCGTTCCTTCTGGACCTGCCCGGTCATGATCCTGCCAGGCCCAGCGCACCGGGGCATGTCCGGCTGCCGATGAAGCGGGCCGAGATCGCCGACTATCTCGGCCTGACGATCGAGACCGTCAGCCGGGTCCTGACGCGGATGAGGATCAAGGGCCTGATCTCGATGCCGTCGCAAAGTGAACTTATTGTCGAACGTCCCGATCGATTGCGCCAGCACGCGCGCGGCGAGGTCGATCCGCTCACTTTGAGCCAGATCAAGGCTCTCGCCGCCAGAGCGCGGTAGTTGGCGGCGCCAACGGAGCGCACACTATGCCGACCTCAGAGACCTGCCCGCCCATTCACGGCCGCGCCGTGGAGACAATCGAAAGCCTTTTGACGCACGAGCGTCTGATGAGCATCGGCGTCAATCGGCCTGACGGCTGGCCCCAGGTGACCACCGTGGGCTACATCAACGACGGATTGAATCTGTACTTCGTTACCAGCCGCGACAGCCAGAAGCTGGCCAATATCCAGGCGGATCCTCGCGTTTCCGTCTCGATCCATTCCGACGTGAAAGTTGAGGGAGCAGTCGGTGTCTCGATGGCGGCACGAGCGGTCGAGGTGAGCGATCCGGTCGAGGTCGAGCGGCTGAACCGCATGATGTTCGATCGGTGGCCGATGGTCAGTGTCTACAGCCCGGCGACCAGTTCCATCGCGATCGTGCACCTCAAACCCGAGTTGATTTGCGCCATCAGCGTTTCGGCCGGACGCAGCAAGACGGAATGCTTCTCGCTTGGCGACGCCGGTGTTTCGTACCCCGTTGGATCCCCCGAGGCGGCAAGCCCCGACGCCATGAGCGCCGAGGCTCGCCTTTTTTAACTTCAGACTTGGGACAGGCGCACCAGGGCAAAGGTCGCCAGGAGGGCGACGAAGGCGCTGGTCACGAAGCTGGTGATCACGCCGGCGGCGGCGGGATGGTCGCGAACCGTCGATGATAGATGTTCACGGGTGTTCGCTGCGGTTGCTTCTGCCTCTTCACGCAGCCGATCGGCCGCGCGGGTGATGGCGTGGGTCGAACGCGTGACGGCGTCGCTCGCCTCTGAGCCGGTTTTGCTGGCGGCGTCCTTGAGGTGATCGGTGGCCTCGTCGGCGAAAGCATGCAGGTCGTGGCTGAGGGTGTTCAGGGTCGATTTGGTCATGGGAGGCTCCGTTGAGATGACACCTCATCCAAACCGATCGCAGACGCTCTGTCGGTGATCTGGATCAAAGTCATTCTCGTTGGGCCGCCCTAGTCTGGCCTGACACAGCCTCGTTCTGGCCCCTTGGGGTGGACCATCCATGCCTGCAACATTGCTAGACCCGCCGTCCGACATCGCGCTCAATCTTGCGCTGTCGCTGATATCCGCATCGGTTGCGCCGGTGCTTCTGCTCGATGGCGACCTGTCAATCGTCGCCGCCAGCCAGTCGTTTCGTGACGCGTTCAACGTGGGGCCGGAAGACATTCCCGGCGCACGTCTGGCGGACCTCGGTAATGGCGAATGGAACAGCCCGCAGCTCTGGTCTCTCCTTAAGGCGACAGCCTACGGACAGGCCTCGATCCGCGCCTACGAGATGGACCTGACGACGCCGGAAGGCGTCAGACGGCTCATCCTGAATGCGCAACGTCTGGACAATGGGATTGGCCGAGGCATTCGGCTGTTGCTGTCGATCCAGGACATCACGGAAGCTCGGGCTCAGGCGCTGCAAAAGGACGACCTCATCCGGGATAAGGCCGTCCTGGTCCGTGAGATCCAGCACCGCGTTGCTAACAGCCTTCAGATCATCGCCAGCGTATTGATGCAGGGCGTCCGCAAGGTTGGCTCGGATGAAAGCGGCAGCCATCTGCGCGACGCCCACCAGCGGATCATGTCGGTCGCCGCCGTCCAGCGCCAGCTCGCCAGCTCTGAACTCGGCGACGTCGAGTTGCGCAGCTACTTCACCGACCTGTGCCGCAGCATCGGCGACTCGATGATCCGCGACCGCCACCGCGTCAGCCTGAGGGTCAGCGTCGATGACAGTGTCGCCTCGTCGGGACGGTCGGTCAGCCTGGGCCTGATTGTCACCGAACTGGTGATCAACGCGCTCAAGCATGCCTTCCCGCAGGATCGCGAAGGTCTGATCACCGTCGAGTACCGCAGCCACGACACAGGCTGGACCTTGATGGTTTGCGATGACGGGGTCGGCATGCCGACGGATCCGGCAGCTGCCAAGCCCGGCCTGGGGACCGGCATCATCGAGGCGCTCGCCAAACAACTCGGTGCGACGGTCGAACATGCAGACGGCAAACCCGGTCTGCGCGTGTCGATCATTTGCGCCCCAACACCCACCAACGCGTCCTGAAAGGACCACCCATGGCCAACTCCATCCTGACCCCCGACCGTGCAGGCCTCGCCGAAGAGCGTGAGGCCCAGCCCGTGATCCACCACACGCCGCAGGGCTTCTCGGACCATTTCGCTCTCGGCTTCACCAAGCTCCTGCGCTTTTCGGCCGACACGTTTTTCGCCAAGCGCTACGGCCACCGCGCCATCGTGCTTGAAACGGTCGCAGCCGTGCCCGGCATGGTCGGCGCGACGATTCAGCATCTGACCTGCCTGCGCCGGATGAAGGACGACGACGGCTGGATCCGCACCCTGATGGAGGAGGCCGAGAACGAACGGATGCACCTGATGACCTTCATCGAGGTGGCCAAGCCGACCTATTTCGAGCGGCTTGTGATCCAGCTCGTCCAAGGCATCTTCTACATCATCTTCTTCCTGCTCTACCTCGTCTCGTCGCGCACCGCACACCGGCTTGTCGGCTATTTCGAGGAAGAGGCCGTCATCAGCTACTCCCTGTATCTGAAGGAGATCGACGAGGGTCGGTCGCCGAACGTGCCCGCGCCTGCGATCGCCATCCACTACTGGAAGCTTCCGGCTGACGCGACGCTGCGCGATGTTGTGGTGGTGGTCCGCGCCGACGAAGCCCACCATCGTGACGTCAACCACGGCTTCGCCAGCTCCCTGAATGGCGAGACCGTCGATAAGACGCTCTCGGCGCCCTATCCTGACCACGCCGTCGAGCTACACGCCTAGGGACACCGCGGGATGCCCAGAAACCGACATGTCGAACGCCACCTGATCGGCCGGATGGGTTGGTTGAGGGCGGCCGTGCTCGGCGCCAACGATGGGATCGTCTCGACCGCGAGCCTAATCGTTGGCGTCGCCGCGGCCGATGCCGGCCGCAGCGGCATCCTGGTCGCCGGAGTCGCTGGGCTGGTCGCCGGGGCGATGTCGATGGCGGCAGGCGAATACGTCTCCGTCAGTTCGCAGTCGGACGCCGAGAAGGCTGACCTCGACCGTGAACGCGGCGAGCTGGCGTCGGCGCCGGAGACCGAGCTTCGGGAACTGGCAGGGTTCTACGTCGCGCGCGGCCTAGCCGAGGACTTGGCTGGCCAGGTCGCGGCCCAGTTGACGGCGACGGATGCCCTGGCGGCCCACGCCCATGATGAGCTGGGCATATCGGCCCACACCACCGCCCGTCCGATCCAGGCGGCCATCGCCTCAGCGGCGGCCTTTTCGGTCGGTGCCGCCGTGCCTCTGCTTGTCGCCGTCGTTGCGCCTTCGTCGATGACGGTCGTTGCGGTGACAGGAGCCGCCGTCGTAAGCCTCGCGGTCCTCGGCGCCGTTGGGGCCAAGGTCGGCGGCGCGGCGATCCTGAAACCAATCGTGCGCGTCACGCTCTGGGGCGTCCTCGCAATGGCGATCACTGCCGGCATCGGCCGGCTTTTCGGGGCGATCGTGTGATCGGTCTCAACGCGACCAAAGGAACGCCATGGCCGATCCGAACAGAATAGCGATCATCGGCGCGGGGCATGTGGGCGCGACGGCCGCCTATGCCCTCATGCTCCGGGCGCTGTTCCGTGACATCGTGCTGATCGACAGCAACCCTAGCCTGGCTGCGGCGGAAGCCGCCGACATCGCAGACGCCAACGCCCTGGCAAGACCCGCGCGGATCCGGGCAGGCGACTACGCCGACGCGGCGGGTGCCCGCATCGCTGTGATCACAGCCGGAGGGGCGACCCATGGATCGCAGACACGGCTCTCCGTGGCCGCCGAAAGCGTGACGATTGTCTCCGACTGCGTCAGACGGCTTATGGCGGCCGGCTTCAAGGGCGTCCTCGTCGTCTCGGCCAATCCCGTCGATCTCATGACCCTCGTCGCCGCCCATTGGTCGGGGCTGCCGTCGGCACAGGTCATAGGAACCGGCACTCTGCTCGATACGAGCCGCCTCAAGCAGACCCTGTCCCAGGTTCTTAATGTCGCCGCCGGCTCCATCGAAGGGTTCGTGCTGGGCGAGCATGGCGACAGCGAGGTCGCCTGCTTCTCCACGGTTCGGATTGGCGGGCAAACCCTCGATCAGTTCTGTGCCGATCATGACGGCCTGGACCGCACTTTGATCGCCCGTCAGGTCCGTGACGCCGGGTATGACATTGTCAACGGCAAGGGTTACACCTCCTGGGGCGTGGCGACCGCCATCGTCCGCATTTGCGAGGCCATCGTGCGCGACGAGCGCGCCGTTCTTCCGGTATCGACCCTGCTGGCTGGGCAGTACGGCCTGTCAGGACTATGCCTGAGCCTTCCCTGCGTCCTCGGCGCCAGCGGCGTCATGCAGATTATCACGCCCGACCTCACTTCGGACGAGGCAGCAGGCCTGGCCGCCTCGGCGGCGGTCCTGCAGACGGCCTTCGCCGCCCTGTCGACCACAGCGGAAATTGCTTGAGGCGCCGTTGACCTGCATCAACGACGCAGGCGGAGTAACGGGCAGTCTGTGGGACATGTCCCTACGCACCTCGATCGCCAAAGTCGCCGCGGCCTCGGCCCTCTTGCTTCTCGCATCCTGCGAGACTTCCGACAGAACGCCTGACGGATCGCCAGCCGCCACGGCCGAGGCGACGGGGTTGCCCTCGCTTTCGGGGACCATGGATGCGGAAGCCGCATCTCGCGGTCGAGCGATCGCAATCGTCGGCTGCGCGAGCTGCCATGCCATAAACTCCACCGGCGCCAGCGCTTTTGCAGCGGCGCCGCCATTTCGAGATGTCGTCCGTCGTCGATCTCTGGACGATCTCGAGACGGCCTTCGCCACCGGACTGGTGACCACCCATCCCGCGATGCCGCCCTATGTCTTCAGGGCCAGCGAGATCGACGATCTGATCGCCTACTTCGGAACCCTGAAAGCGGCGCAGCAGGCCCCGCGCCGCGACTAGGTCGCTTCTCTTCGCTGCAAACTCGTTTTGCCGTCCGGTCCCATCAGGATGGTGACGACCGTGAGCATCGCCATAACGGCGACGGCCCCCGCCAAGGCATTCACGCCGAAACTGCGATAGGCCAACGCACCGATGATCGCCCCGAGCAAAAGGCCGCTCCAAAGCAGCAGGAACGGCGCCCAGCCGTAGGGGTCGCCTCCGAGACCTGCGGCTACCAATCGCTTCCCAACCTTCACCAGGGTCCCGGTCATATAGGTCAGACCGATCCGGACCTCGCCATCCTCGGCGAAGACGGTGTTCTCCGCCCCCATGGCGAGCACCATCGGGATCGCCACAAGCGCGCCAAATCCCATCCAGTGCAGGCCGACGGCTGCCGCCAGCAGCGCGGTGACCAGGCCCAGAACCGCCGGTCGCCGATGAACCTTTGCGATCCGACCGGTGATCGCGCCCGTCATCACGCCGACGACGAAAGTGACGATCAGGGCGGCGGCGATGCCGGCGCTTGACGAGCCTTCCGCAAGACCGATGCCGAGCCGTGTCGAGTTGCCGCTCATGAAGGAGACGAAGAAGCCTCCGGTGACGAGAAATCCAATTGCGTCCACATAGCCGGCGACGCCCGAGAAGCAGGCGGCGAGAGCACGAACGCGGCGATCATATCGCTGCATCAGAGCCGGACCGACCGAAGCCGAAGCGCGTTGGCGATGACACTGACCGAGGACAGCGCCATAGCCAGAGCCGCGAGCGCGGGAGAGAGCATCCATCCGAACGTCGGATACAGGACACCGGCCGCCACCGGGATGCCGACTGCGTTGTAGCCGAAGGCGAAGATCAGGTTCTGCCGGATATTGCCCATCACCGACTTCGACAGACGTCTGGCCTTCACAAGTCCCTCCAGGTCGCCGCCCAACAGGGTGACGCCGGCGCTCTCGATGGCGACGTCCGAACCCGTGCCCATGGCGACGCCCACATCGGCAGCCGCAAGCGCCGGCGCATCGTTGACGCCGTCGCCCACCATGGCGACCACCCGGCCCTCGCGGCGCAGTCGGGAAACGACGGCGGCCTTGTCCTGTGGCAGGACCTCGGCCTGAACCTCGTCGATGCCAAGACCTCGAGCGACGGCCTCGGCGGTCGTCCGGTTGTCTCCGGTGATCATAACCAGCTTCAATCCAGCGGCCTTGAGCGCAGTGATAGCGTCCGACGTCGTCGATTTGATCGGGTCGGCGATGCCGAGGATGCCTGCGGGCCTGCCGTCCACCGCCACAAAGATCGCCGTGGCTCCTCTTGCACAAAGGTCGTCGGCCCGGCCCTCCATGGCGGAGACATCGACGGAGTGGTCCTTGAGAAAAGCTGCGTTACCGAGGACGATGGCCCTCCCCTCGACCACGCCGGATACGCCGCGTCCGACGGGGCTGTCGAAGTCCTTCGCCTCGACGAGATCGAGCTTCCGATCCGTCGCCGCGCGGACGATGGCGTCGGCCAACGGATGCTCGCTGCCGCGTTCCAGGCTGGCGGAGAGCCGCAGCAGTTCTGTTTCGTGGAAGCCGGTGACGGGCAGGATCGTCGTGACCGAAGGCCGTCCCTCGGTCAGGGTGCCGGTCTTGTCCAGGATCAGGGTGTCGACCTTTTCGAGCCGCTCCAGCGCTTCAGCGTCACGGATCAGGATGCCTGCCCGCGCCCCGCGTCCGACGCCCACCATGATCGAGATCGGCGTCGCCAGGCCGAGCGCACAGGGGCAGGCGATGATCAGCACCGACACGCCCGCCAGCAAAGCGTAGGACAGCCGAGGTTCCGGTCCGACCCAGCCCCAGACGACAGCCGCGATCCCCGCGACGCCGATCACCAGGGGAACGAACCCGCCTGAGACCGTATCGGCCAGCTGCTGGATCGGCGCCCGGCTTCGCTGGGCCTGGGCGACCATCTGGACAATCCGCGCCAGAAGCGTGTCCGAGCCGATCCGGTCGGCCCGCATGATAAAGGAGCCGGTGGTGTTCAATGACCCCGCCACGACGGCGGCGCCCACACCCTTCGTCGCGGGCATGGACTCGCCCGTGATCAACGACTCGTCGATGGCGACCCGGCCTTCGAGGATCTCGCCATCGACCGGAACCTGCTCCCCGGGACGGACGCGCAGCCGGTCGCCAATCGCAATCGAGGCCAGAAGCACGTCCTCGTCCGATCCGTCGTCTCGAACACGGCGCGCCGACGTCGGAGCCAGGCTGAGCAGAGCCCGGATCGCGCCCGAGGTCTGTTGCCGCGCCCGAAGCTCGAGGATTTGTCCCAGAAGAACCAGCACGATGATCACCGCCGCCGCCTCGAAATAGACCGGCGCGCTGCCGTCCATCTGGCGCAGCGCAGGCGGGAACAGGTCCGGCTTCAGGACAGCAAGCACGCTGTATGTCCAGGCTACGCCGACGCCCATGGCGACCAGGGTAAACATGTTCAGACGCTGCGTTCTCAGCGAGGTCCAGGCGCGCTCGAAGAATGGCCAGCCGCACCAGAGAACGACCGGTGTCGCGAGGCCGAACTGGATCCAGTTCGATACCTGCCCCGGGACGATGCGGTGCAGGTTCAAGACGTGCCCGCCCATCGCAAGGGCGAAGACCGGGGCCGTCAGGGCGAGACCGATCCAGAAGCGGCGAGAAAAATCGACCCGCTCGGGATTGGCCGTCGGCTCGGCCGTCGCCAGTTCAGGTTCCAGCGCCATCCCGCAGATCGGGCACACGCCCGGCGTGGGAAGCCGGATTTCCGGATGCATGGGGCAGGTGAACATGAGGTTCAACGTCCCTGCCCCACAGAGGCATCTAGACGGGATGACAACGCTCTCGTCCAAGGTTTCAGGTCAATCTGGCGGGACTGCCCGGGCTCCAGCCAGTAGCGCGCATCGCCGACGTAGGCGGCCATCGCCTCGCCGGACGTCACGAGAACACGGATGCATCCTTCACCAGCGTCGATTTCGATCGCCACTCGCCGACCGCGCCATTGCAGCGGAAACCGCATGGCGGTCCAGACGTCTGGCAGCTGGGGGCTGATGCTGATCCCATCCTCACGGAATGTTATTCCGGCGAAGCCGAGCACGGCCATCAGCCAGACGCCCCCCAGGGCTGCGATATGAACGCCGCCGCCGATCGCCGCCTTGTCGTCGCCGAGGTCGATCGCAGCCGTTCTTCGAAAATAGTCCAGGGCCTTGTCCGTCAGCCCCAGACGGGCGGCCGCGAGACCGTGCATCGCCGTGCTCAACGAACTGCCATGGCTGCACCGTGGTTCATACCAGACGAAGTTCGCAGCATCGGCGGGGCCAGGAAAACTCTCCGGCAGAAGGACAAGGAGGGCGACGACATCCGCCTGTTTGATGACCTGCGACCGGGCGATTCGTTCACGCCCCAGAACGACATCCATCGGCACCGAGCGGCCGGCATAGGCCGCTAGGTCGATCGGTTCGAGGCCGGCATAGCCTTCGAACTGTTCGAACAGGCCCGTCGAAGGATCCAGCCCGGTTGCGATGGTCCCCTCGAACGCCTCCCAGGCGTTTAGTTCGGCTTCTTCGATCGCCAGGCTTTGAGCCAGCTCAGCCCACCGATCGGACCAGCGTGTCCGCAGGAGTTCGACGACTTCCAGGCCGCGTTCGACATTCCAGCGCGCCATGACGTTGGTGAAGGCATTGTCGTCGATGGTCTCGTGATACTCGTCGGGACCGATCACCCCGCGGATGTGCCGTTTGCCGTCGGCTTCCAGACCCGCCCGGCTGACCCAGAACCGGGCGGTCTCCAGCACGATCTCGGCGCCGGCGTCGCGCATGAACGTCTCGTCGCCCGTCAGCGTCCAGTATTGCCACACGGCATAGGCGACATCGGCGCTGATATGCTGCTCCTGGGTCCCGCAAAGGATGTCGAGGACCTGGCGATCAGGACCCACGGCATGCGGCGGTGTCACGTCTGCGCCAGTGTCCGCCGACTCCCAGGCGTAAAGCGCACCGCGCCAGCCAAGGCGTTCGGCTTTCGCCCTCGCGCCGTCGAGCGTGTGAAACCGATACATCAGAAGGGCCCGGGCCGCGGCGGGCCAGGTCAGGCAGTAGAAGGGAAGCAGGAAGATTTCCGTGTCCCAGAACACATGGCCCGCGTAGTCGTCCCCCGTCAGCCCGCGCGCCGCGATGGAGACCGATTCATCGTCCGGGTTGGCGGCCCCGTTCAAATGATAGGCCGCGAACCGCAACGCCTGCTGCGCCGCCGGATCGCCGTCGATCTCGATGTCGCTGGAGGCCCACCGATCAGCCCAGGTCGCTTCGTGCTGCTCCACGATTGCGGTCCCACCCATGACGACAGCCGCCCTGAGATCCGCGAGCACGCCTGCCGCCTGGGTCGTGTCGTCGCCACTTCCACGTCCAAAGGCGACCAGACGTTCGAACTCCACGACCTGGCCGACGCGCCCGCGCCATGCCCCGGACGCGCCCAGCGCCCCAACGGCGGTCGGCGCCATCACGTCGCCATCGATCCGGACCGAGGCCGAAACCGCCATCACCAGCGTCTTGCCTGACCGACGGGTGCGCCATTGCACGAGACCGGGCTCTTCGTAGTCGGCGATCAGGGCGGCGTCGGCGGCGGCGACCTCGGCGTCCAGACAGAGATCCGTCTCACCGTTCCGGACCTCGAATTGGATACGCTGAAGGCCGATCGCGCGCCGGCTCGCGGAAACGAGGCGCAACTCGCGTGTCCGCGACAGGGCATCGTCGCTCGAATGATCACATTCGATCAGGAGCATGCCCCGCTTCATGTCGAGACAGGTCCGCCGGGGCGGGACCTCGCGTCCGCGGAGCCCTCCGCCTCCCGACTCTCGAATGCGGACTTGAAGCCAATCGGGCGCCAGGACCAGCCTTGGCACGGCGTCGGCCGCATCGGAGGTATCGAACAGACCTGCGACCGACGTCCTGGACGGTCTCCTTCGGCAGTTTTCACGGGTCATCGCGCCTTCGCCACGAACGCCGAGGAAGCCGTTGCTCAGAGCGAAGCGGGACTGCCGACTGCTTTCGCGCAAAGGATCGTCACCCACGGCGTCAAGACGCCAGGCGGGGTCCGAGGTCACGTCGAACGCGATTATGGACGAGGCGCGCGTCGTCATGCCGCCTTCCCCGTCAACCGACCCGCGACCAGGGCGGCGATATCGACAGCGTCAAGTGTCGCGACCACCAGATCGGCGCCCGCAGCCGCCAGCAGCGCGGTTTCGCCATTGCGGGCGATGCCGAGCGCCCGCATGCCCGCCGCCTTCGCGGCCTCAATCCCGGCAGGCGAATCCTCGACCACGAAACAGTCTGCGGGCTGCGATCTCAATTCCGTCGAAGCGAGCAGGAAGATGTCCGGAGCGGGTTTCCCGTGTGCCACGGCCCGCCCGGACACATCGGCATCGAAGGCCTTCAGGAAGGTGTCGCCATTCTCCAACCGGATCGACCGCATCATCGCCGTGGCGTTCTTGGACGACGAGGCTGCCGCCATACGGATGCTCCTAGCCCCCAAGGCCTGGACGAACCGCACGGCGTCTGGGAAGGCCTTGATGCGCCCCGCACGGATGAGGGCTTCAAGCCGGGCCTGTTTGCGGATGGCATAGACGCCGGACCTCGACTCGGCGTCGGGTACGCCGAGCACGACGAGCGCGGCTAGCGCGCCGTCAAGCCGCGGCTTGCCCGCCACTTCGGTCCGGTACATCTCCGGCGTGAACCGCGCGGGGTCGCATAATCCCTTGAGCGCCTCGCGCCAGGCCTGTTCGTGCGGCGACGCCAGCAGCACGCCATCGACGTCGAGGATCGCAGTTGTAAGAAATGACATCCTTCGAGGATGTGCTCGCCCGGACCTTAACGCCTTGAGCCAGATCAAGGACGGGTCATGTTTTTGCGTTCAGCGCATGGCGATGAGTGCGCCTCCCGAGGCCAACATCGTATTTCGCACAAGTAGTTTCTTCGACGCTCAGACTACAGCCGAGAATACCGAGAGCCTCCACGGCCTAGAAATCGTCGGAGCACCCCGCCGTGGCCTCACAGACCACGCTATCGGCAGAGGCACCACGACGCTCGATCCGCAAGGCTCAACCATCCCGATCTCAACGCCGCTCAAAACACCGACGAATCCATACCGACACGTTGGCAATCTCATTGAGACGATCCCGTCATCTCACTCACCATCCAACGTCGTCAAAGCGCTAGAAGCGGCCTCTAGTTTGATCGAACACGCAACATTCAGTGGGCCGTCGCGGTGCAGGCGCTCAAGTGTGCCCGACAGGCTCAGCCGGGTGTGGTTCACCCCTTCCGTCTCAGGTTCAGGCGCATCGGCCTCGGCCTGCCGCGAGGCTCCTCTTCGCTGGCCGGCCCCATCAGGCTCAAGCCGCGTGCACAGCGGAGTGAGTCGCAGGGCGTGTCGACGCGCCCGAAAATCAGCGATATGCCTAACTAACCCGTAAAAAACAAACATCAAACTTGTGTGAATGCCCAATGCAGGATCGTCGTCGTCCATCTACGGTCGAGTGGCCACCAGCTGATACGGGAGGCCAAAAGATATAAGCAACGTCCTAGGGAAAAGACGCCGATGGTTTCGCTGACAGTGGGAAGCGCGGGGGATGCACGCCTGAGCGCCGTGTATCGCAAGAACATGCTGCGGCTCATCCCGTTCATATTCGTCTGCTATCTGTTCAACTACCTCGACCGGGTGAACGTCGGATTCGCAAAGCTTCAGATGCTCGATGATCTGGGCATGAGTGAAGCCGTGTACGGCCTGGGCGCCGGCATCTTCTTCCTCGGCTATATCGCCTGCGGCGTGCCCAGCAACATGATGCTCAAACGGTTCGGCGCGCGACGCTGGATCGCGACGATCATGATCCTGTGGGGCCTGCTGTCGACGGCCCTGATGTTCGTCCGCACGCCGGAAGGCTTCTATGCCCTGCGCCTGCTGACCGGGGCCGCCGAAGCCGGCTTCTTCCCCGGCGTCGTCCTTTATCTGACGCAGTGGTTTCCATCTGCCCGACGCGGCCGGGTGATGACCCTGTTCATGGCCGCCATCCCGATCTCCGGCGCACTTGGCGGACCGTTCTCGGGCTGGATCCTGAGCCACTTCTCGGCGGCGCAAGGCGGCCTTGCGGCCTGGCAGTGGCTGTTCCTGCTGCAGGGATTGCCCACCGTCGTTCTGGGCGCAGTGGCTTTCTTCGTCCTCAAGGACAGCCTGCACAGCGCGCCCTGGCTCGACGCCGAGGAAAGGGCCACCCTCAGCGCCGATCTGGAAGCCGACGAAGCCCGCGCGCCCGGCAAGGTCGTCGGCGCCTTCAGCCAGGTCATCCGCAACCCCATCATCTGGGGCCTCGGCGGCATCTATTTCTGCATCCAGGCCGGCGTTTATGCGGTCAACTTCTGGATGCCGTCCCTGATCAAGGCCAGCGGCTTTGCCGATCCCGGCGTGATCGGGTGGCTGAGCGCCATCCCCTACACGGCCGCCGCCGTCTTCATGATCGCCATGGGCCGATCCTCTGACGCCCGGCAGGAGCGCCGTTGGCACGTCGTCGCCTCCCTGGCGATCGGTCTGGCCGGCCTTCTGGTCGCCGCCGCCTTCTCCGGCAATCCGGTGATCGTCATGGCGGGTCTGACCTTCGCCACCATGGGGGCGATGACAGGCCTAGCCCTGTTCTGGCCCCTGTCCTCCGGCGTGATGGGTGCGGGCGCGGCGGCGGTCAGCGTCGCCCTGATCAACTCGATGGGACAGTTCGCTGGCTTCGCCAGTCCTTATTTCATCGGCTGGATCAAGGACGCGACCCACAGCACAAACCTCGCCCTCTACAGTCTGGCGGCGGTGATGTTCGTCGGCCTGATCCTGGTGATGCGTTCGCGGATCGCCGGACAGGGCCGGTGATCCGCCCCCTGCAGCACCGGCTCGACACAGATACGCACTGGATAGCTCGATGAAGATCGTCATCGCCCCCGACTCCTTCAAGGAAAGCCTCTCCGCCGCCGAGGCCGCCGACTGCATCCGCCTTGGATTCGAGGCGGTCTTCCCGGACGCCGTCATCGTCGGTGTGCCCGTCGCGGACGGCGGAGAGGGCACGGTCGAAGCGCTGGTCGCCGCCACCGGTGGCCGTATCGTGCGCCGCCAAGTAACCGGCCCCTTGGGCGCCGCGACCGACGCCTTCTTCGGTGTGACCGGCGATGGCCGGACCGCAGTGATCGAGACGGCGGCGGCGGCCGGGCTGATGCTGGTCCCGCCGGAACAGCGCGATCCGTGGATCACCACCAGCTACGGTGTCGGCGAACTGATCCTGGCGGCCCTCGACGAAGGCGTGGATCATCTAATCATCGGCCTCGGCGGCAGCGCCACCAATGACGGCGGCGTCGGCATGATCCAGGCCCTCGGCGGCCGGCTGTCGAACGGACAGGGCGTGGAACTGCCCTTCGGGGGCGGCGCGCTCGACACGCTCGCCCATATCGACCTCGCCGATCTCGATGACCGTCTCCGGACTTGCCGGATCGACGTGGCCTGCGATGTCGATAATCCTCTGGTCGGACCTGACGGCGCCTCGGCGATCTTCGGCCCGCAGAAGGGCGCCGATGCGGACATGGTCGAGCGGCTGGATCAGAACCTGCGCCATTATGCCGAAGTGCTCAGCCGCGACCTCGGCCTGTCGCTCGCCGATCGTCCGGGTGCCGGCTCCGCCGGTGGGCTGGGCGCGGCCCTTCTCGTGCTTGGCGGACGTCTGCGGCCCGGCGTCGATATCGTTACCGAGGCCGTCGGCCTGGACGCCGTCATCGCCGGGGCCGACCTCGTCATCACCGGCGAAGGCCGGATGGACAGCCAGAGCGCGCGCGGCAAGACGCCCGTCGGCGTGGCGCGGATCGCGAGGGCGCACGGCGTGCCGGTGATCGGCATTGCGGGCTGCCTCGGACAGGGCGCAGACGCCTTGCGCGACCACGGGGTAGGCGCCGTCTTCAGCGTCCTGACGCGCGCCTGTTCGGTTCAGGAAGCGCTCGACGAGGCGGCCGTGAACCTGCGTGGCGCGGCGCGCAACATCGCATCGGCGCTCAAGATGGGTTTCGACCTGGCTCGCGCGCACGATATCGCCGGCGGCGCCTCGCTGCACGGCTCATCTCCCCCTCTCTCGGCCGCACAGCCGTCCATTCCTGTTTCCGAGGCTGTCCAATGAAGAACGCACCGATGCGTCGCCTCCGCCAGACCCGGATCGTGGCCACCTTGGGACCGGCGACCTCCGACCTCGAAACGATCCGCGCGATCTTCGACGCCGGAGCCGACGTGTTCCGCCTGAACTTCAGCCACGGGAACCACGCGGACCACGCCGACCGCATCGCCATCCTGCGTCGCCTTGAGCACGAAAGCCGTAGCCCGATCGCCATCCTGGCCGATCTGCAGGGCCCCAAGCTTCGGCTGGCGACCTTCGCGGACGGACCGGTGACGCTGAAGGCGGGACAGGCCTTCCGTCTCGATCTTGACCTGACCCCCGGCGACACGACCCGCGTGGGCATGCCCCATCCCGAGATTTTCGCAGCCCTGGAGCCCGGCGCCGAGCTGCTGCTCGACGACGGCAAGGTGCGGCTGCGCGTGACCGCCTGCGACGCCGCCTCGGCCGACACAGTCGTGGTCAGCGGCACCCGCCTCTCGGATCGAAAGGGTGTGAATGTGCCGGGCGTGGTGCTTCCGCTGTCGCCACTGACTGCCAAGGACCGGGCGGATTTGACCTTCGCTCTCGACGCCGGCGTGGACTGGGTGGCGCTCAGCTTCGTTCAGCGTCCCGAGGACGTCGAGGAGGCGCGCATCCTGATCGGCGAACGCGCCGCCATCCTCTCCAAACTGGAGAAGCCGCAGGCGCTGGATCACCTCGACCGGATCATCGCATTGTCTGACGCCGTCATGGTGGCGCGTGGCGATCTCGGCGTCGAGGTGCCGCCAGAGGACGTTCCGGCGATCCAGAAGCGCATCGTTCGTCAGAGCCGTTTGGCCGGAAAACCCGTGGTGGTCGCCACCCAGATGCTGGAATCGATGATCTCGTCGCCCTCTCCGACGCGGGCCGAGACCTCCGATGTCGCCACGGCTGTGTTCGACGGCGCCGACGCCGTCATGCTCTCGGCCGAAACGGCGGCGGGCGACTATCCCGTCGAGGCGGTCTCGATGATGGACCGGATTGCGCGCCGGGTGGAACACGACCAGCTCTACGGCGCGCTGGTCGGGGCCCATGCCGCACCGCCAGCCCGCAACGCCTCCGACGCCATCACGACCGCAGCGCGTCAGGCTGCGGAAGCCACCGGAGCCTCGGCCATAGTCACCTTCACCACCTCGGGCGCCACGACCCTGCGCGCCGCGCGCGAACGACCGACCGTTCCAATCCTGTCCCTGACCGATGTCCTGGCGACTGCCCGTCGTCTGGTTCTGGCCTACGGGGTCCATCCGGTCTGGATGGAGCGGATGTGCAGCGAACTCGACCTGGTCAGCACCGCCTCGACCTATGCCGTCAGCGAAGGCGTCTCCCAGCCGGGCGACCACCTCGTCATCACCGCCGGCACGCCCTGGGGCCGGTCCGGGTCCACCAACGTCATGCGGATCGCGGTGATCGAACCGGTCCAAACCTCGCGCAGGGATCACGAGCGTGCTGCAGCTTGATCGTACCCTGGCCCAGTCCATCGTCGATCGGGCGATGGAGATCGTGGGCGGCAACGTCAATGTGATGGACGCCCAAGGCGTCATCATCGCCAGCGGTGATCGCGACCGTATCGGTCAGGTCCACTCCGGCGCCCTGCTCGTCCTGTACAAAGGCGCATCCGTCGAGATCGATGACGCCCTTGCCGAAAAGCTCGGCGGCGTCAGGCCCGGGGTCAATCTCGTCCTGCGCGCCGAAGGCTGCGTCGTCGGCTGCGTCGGGCTCAGCGGTGAACCGGAGGCGATCCGCCGATACGCCGAACTGGTCCGTCTGGCGGCCGAATCCATGCTGGAACAGGCTCACCTACTGCGCCGTCTCGCCCGCGATGCGCGCCAGAAGGAGGAACTGGCCCTTACCCTGGTCCGCGAGGAGACGCTCTCTCCCGCGCTGATCAGCTGGGCCGACCAGTTGGGGGTCGACGTCCGGCTTCCCAGGGTGGCGGCGGTCATCGAGGTCGACGGCAGCGCCTTGTCGACCGACGCCGTGCTCGAGGAAATCCAACGGCTGCATGTCCTGTTGTCGACGCCCGAACGCGACAATCTGATCGCCACCGTCTCGCTGAATGAACTGGTCGTCCTGAAGCCCGCGCTGAACCGCAAGGGGGAATGGGACCTGCCCGGGCACCGTCGCCGTGCGGAGGCCCTGCTGGCCCGGATGCGTGAGAGCAGTCCGCTCCCCGTTCGCCTTGCGCTCGGCCGCTTTTTCCCTGACGCGACCGGCCTCGCCCGATCGTTCGAAGTGGCTCGTTCGACCATGAAAGCCGGCAAGATCCGCGATCCGCAGGGTTCGCTGTACGTGTTCGAGGACATGGTCCTCCCGGTGCTTCTCGACGGACTGAACCAGGGCTGGCAGGCCGAGGAACTGGCGCATCCCCTGGAAGATCTGGCCCTGCAGGACCGCAAGGGGCAACTGCGCGAGACCCTGGCGGCCTGGTACGCCAACGGCATGCGCCTGACCCCCACTGCAGAGGCGCTCGGGATTCACCGCAACACCCTCGAATATCGCCTCAAGCGGATTGAAGCGCTCTGCTCCGTGGATTTCGGCCAGACCGAGGACTGCATGCGCCTGTATCTCGCGCTGCAGATTCAGAGCGTGAAGGATCGCGTCCAGACACCCCCCTAAGCATTCTGAACAGCTGTGACGCGCAACGCCTCCCTCCCAATGCGCGAAAGGCCCGCTCGCGCCGAAACCAGAACGCTCGGCAGGGGCGTCGGGCGAACGCTCAGGAAACAGGAACTCAAGATGCGACGCACTCCCGCAATCGCCCTTCTGGGCGGACTGATGACGGCTGCCCTTGCGACATCCGCCATTGCACAGACCCCACACACCGCCGTGAGCGGGACGTCGGACATCTGGCGCAGGTCACAGCTGACCGTCGACTGGGGTGGGTGGCGTACTCAGCTTGCGGACCACGGCGTCATCTTCACCGGAACCGAACTGCTGGAATCGGTTCACAATTTCAACGGCGGCGTCCGTAACGAGACCCGCGCCGCCGGTCAGCTCTGGCTGGGGGCCACCATCGACACCGAAAAGGCCTGGGGCGGTCCCGGCGGCAAGCTCCAGATCACCCTTACCCAGAGGCACGGGAACAGCCTGACCAACGACGCGGGGCTCGATCTCCTGCAGGCCGTCCAGACCCTGTACGGGCGCGGCGAAATATGGCGGCTCAGCCAGTTCTGGTACGAACAGACCGTCAACGGAGGCGCGACACAGGTGAAGCTCGGCCGCCTGACACACGGGGAGGATTTCGGAGCCAGTCCTTGCGGCAATGTCTCGAACTTCACCCTGTGCGGCGCCGCCTCCAGCCAGGTCGTCAGCGGCTATCTCTACAACATCCCCGTCAGCGCCTGGGGCGTCCGACTGCGCCAGAGGATCACGCCTCGGCTCCACGCCAATCTCGAGATCATGGAGTCCAACCCCGTCAATCTGCGCGAGGACCACGGCTTCTATCTGGGTACGGCCGGCGCGACGGGGGTCATCTACGCCGGTGAGCTTCAATGGACGCCCACCTTGGGCTCGTCCGGAGATCTGCCTGGGACCTACAAGATCGGCGGCTGGTACGACACCAGCGATTCCGACAACGTCGTCACGGATGCCGGGGGCGGCCGTCAAGCCGTGACCGGCCTGCCCTTCGCGCGTGAGAACCACCACTCGGGCATCCACGCCAACATGCTTCAGCAGCTGGTCGCGCCGCGCGCGGACGGATCGCACGAACTGTCTGTCGCTGCCAACTTGGCCCTCGTGGACCTTCGGACCAATCGTCTCGGCGGCAAGGCGGCCGTGATCTTCAGTCGGACGGGTCTGTTCGCGGGCCGGGCCAGGGATGACCTGACCTTTGGCGTGGGCGCCGTCTTCATGAATCCCCGGGTCACCGACCTTCAGCAGGCCCAGCGCGATGCGGGACTGCGGGCCGACGCCGCTCAAGACATCCAGTATTCCGCCGAGCTCAACTACGGCTATCGCCTGACGCCTGCGATCACACTGCGTCCAGGACTTCAGTTCATTCATAATCCGGGAGGCCGATCGGATCGGGATGATATCTTCGTAGGCGGACTGAAACTCAGCCTGGCACTTTGATGGGCGCCGCGCGGTGGCATCTTCCCGTTTGGTCGTCGACCTGTCGCCGCCCCTTTTGGTTCCCGCAAAAAGTATTTTCACAAGATGCTTTCAATCTTGAATGACAGAGTTGAGTTGAACTTTGCAAGGGCTCGGCGAGGTCATTCGCCGTCGAACTGGGCATCGGGGATGGCGGTTCTGAAGGCCGTCAGCTCGATACAGGCGGCCTCGATCGCCAGCAGACGCGGCCAGCGCAGTTCGACGTTAAACTGACGGGCGTTGCCGAGCTCGGGACACGAGGGAGAGGTCGGCCAGACCAGGGACGTTACCGAAGGCGAACGGACCTTCGGTATCGGTCAGCAGTCTGTTCACGGTGCCGAGACCATCGTCGATCACCGTGGCGGCCCAAGCGGTGATCAGGCTAACCGGCACCGAGTGGCGGAGCGCCCTACCCGCCGGTATCACGCAGTTCCCACCGGCCAAGCGGAAGCCGCCTCCGGCCGAGGTCGAGGCTGCGGCTGATCGTCGGATATCCTGACCGATCCGGACATTCGGTCCATGGCGACGTCGGGTCTCCCCGTCGGCGACGGCAGCAAAGTGACCACAGAGATTTTCTCAGAAAGGCAGATTCCTCCACTCCTTGGCAAGGTCCTATACTGGTATGGCTTTTCCCTTGGCTTCGTCATGAGCGCCTTGAGGAATGACCTGCGCCCCCCTGCCCCAAGGAAGCGCTGCTGCGGAATAGGCAGCCGGCATAGAGCCGAAGATCGCCCGAATGTGGGACGGCGGCGGCATGGCCGGGTCAGCTTTAATCAACCGGATAGAAACCCTTCCATTCCGAGCCCGCAGGGTGCGTAGGGCAGCGATGATCTGGTCGCGGTCAAACGGGGTTCCGTCCGAATTCAGAGCGCGCCGATGAGGATGATAAGAATAGCCGACCGTCTGATAGGCCTCGCGCATCGAGCCAAAACGATCCCTGTAAACTGCCGCGCAGGGAGTGTCCGCCGCAGCATCTATCTCACGAATGGAAAGAGCGACCCCCCGTTCGACAAGCCGCTTCAGTCCCCTAATGAGCTCGTCATCCGTTGCACCTTGCCCTCGAACAAGCGCGCCCAACCTGACCTGTGCTGCGACGAAGGTGTCGATGTCGATGAGCGGCGGTAGCACGCGCCTGTACCGCCACCGAGAGCGGTCGTTGACGTACTCCGTTTCTCCGAGCACGACATTCGTCTTGCCGTAGGCCTGCAGCCCGACCATCAGCTCCCGCCTGAGGATTTTCTGAACGCGGTCGCCGTTCCAGGGCGTGCCGTCTCGCCAAACAACCCCGTCAGCGCAGAGACGGCGAGAGATTTCGGTCTGACCGACACCGTTGTGGACGAAGAGGTCAAAGATGCGATTCAGAACCTGGCCTTCTTCAGGAGGGCCCCAGACATAGCGCACCTCCTGGTCGAAACGCCCCTTTCTCTCACCATCGGCCAGAACCGGCCCGTCGCTCCCGTCAGCATTGATGATACGGCGTCGGAAACCGTAAATCGGCAACCCACCCAAGGCGCGACCTCTTTCAGCCTTGCTGAGCCGGCCAGACCTCACTTTGATCGAAAGATCCCGACTATACTCGCCCGCCATGACGCGCTTGAGCTGCTTGAGCACCGATCCCATGGTGTCGTTGGCGAAAGGTTCGGAGCAGTAGTGGATCGAAAGACCAGCCTCCCGACACAGAAATTCGTAGTGGGCGGCTTCGTCAGGATCCTGGAACCGTCCCCAGCGACTGACATCCATCACAAGGATTGAAGCGAAGGGCGCGTTTCCTGAAAGAACATCAGCAAGAAGGGCCTTTAGTCCGTCGCGGCCCCGCGCCGTGACACCGCTGCGGCCTTCGTCATCATAAGATCGGACGATCTCGTAGCCATGCCGGGACGCATATCGATCAACCACGACGCGCTGGTTCTCCAGCGAATAACGCTGATGGTCCGTGGACACCCTGAGATAACACGCTGCTCGGAGGTCTGTAAAAGTCTCGTCCGGGACCTGCTTCCCGGGTTCATCCCTGACCGGAAAGATGTCTGAGAGGCTCAACGACATGACACGCCCGCCGCTGCATAGGCCGCGCCGATTGAGCCGAACGTTACGCGCAGGACGTGGATGGACGGAAGGCGTCGATCCGACTGCAACCGGGTGACATTGATCACCCCTTGCTCTGAGTGCAGACGACGTAAGCCGTCGAGGATGCCTTCTCTGGAAAGCGGATCACCGTTCTCATCGGTCCCACGGGCCAGCCTAGGACGCACAAATCCGACCTGCCGATATGCCTCTGCGAGTGTTCCAAAACGCGCTTCATAGGCCCGCGCGCACGCCATACCCCGTGCGCCATCGATCAGTGCGGCGGACAGGCGGCCATACATCTCAAACAGATTTCCAATATCTGTGATCAACTCAGTGTTTGTTCGTCCCCGGGCGCCAGAGAGCTCGCAAAGTCTACGCTGGGCCGCTTCAAAAAGCCTTTGAGACACAATGGCGGGGAAGACCATGACGCTGCCCCAGGATTCGCGATCCAAAATTTCGTAGCGAACGCCGAGTCGGGTTTCGGTCTTGCCAAACATCTGGCGCCCGGTGACGAGATCGCACCGAAGCACCCGGAAAACCCTCCGACGTGTCCAAGGTGTGCCATCGCTCCACGGTTTGCCTGAGGTATTGAGAGTGCGCGCGATGTCGCTGGGTGTCCGTCGGTGACAAACAAATAGACGAAAAATCCGGCGGAGGACGTTGATCTCCTCGGACCCGGTTGGGACGAAACGGGCATGTTGGTCAGGATGCGATCGGGTCTCATGGCGTGCGAGCACCCGACCCGCGCTCCCGTCGCGGTGGACCAGTTGGCGGCTGAATCCATAACCTGGCGAGCGACCCACCGTTCTCCCCGCCCGGACGCCGAGCCGCTTTCCGAGCCTGACTTTCTCGGAAAGTTCACGAGAATATTCGGCGGCCATGACTCGTTTGACCTGTTTGGCCAAAATGCCGGTGGGACCTTCGAAAAGGTCTCTGCAATAGCGAATGGAAACTTGGTTCAACTTGCAGAGGAACTCATAGTGTCCAGCTGCATCCAAATCCTGAAAGCGGCCCCACCGGCTCACGTCGAGCACCAGGACGGTGCTGAACGGCGCACGGCCTGTGGTGATGTCGGAGAGAAGACCCTTCAAGCCTTCGCGCCTTGCCAGTGTCAGACCACTGCGACCGGAGTCGATATAGGTGGCGACAATCTCGTAGCCGTGTTCGGCCGCGTGAGCCTGTATGAGGGCGGCCTGATTATCCATTGAATGGCGCTGACCCGAAGTCGATACCCGCAGATAGCGCGCTGCGCGCATGTCCGGCGGTGTTTCACCCGATCCACGCGGTTCGGGCTTGATCTGTTCCACAAGCCAGTCGTCGCCGCAAGAATGTGAGGTTTCTCTTCGTATTGTCGTGTCCAAGGCGCGTTACAATCCTTACCCAGCCCGATGCCGCGTAAGGAGACGCCCGAGTAGCCCCGAACCCCTCACGTCGGTCATTATTTCGTGCCGCACTCCGATCGGATTCCAAACAAGCGGACGGTCGGTCACACCTCGGTCTAGAAAGCGGGGTCAGTTCAACACCGAGAGGGACGCGGCGGCGCGGCGGCTAGCAATGTATTCCAGCGCGCTTTCGATATCAGACTGTCCGCCCGTTACGCCCTGCTCTGTGAGATGCCTCACGATCGCTCGAAGGAAGCCCTCCACGACGGGCAGGCGAGAGGTTGCAGCGGACCCGATGGACAGCGCCTCATCTACGGCAATCATCCACGATGCTTCATGTGGGTAGTGGCCGAACGCATCACGATAAAGCTGCATCGCCTCTGCCAGCGCCGCGGTCCGCTCTCGGACTTGGTCCGCAGATTTTAAACTGTAGGCGAATTGGGCAAAGCTGGCGCCCGTATCCGCCATTGCAAGGTCGAACTGCAGTGTTGCGCGAACTTGGTCATCATTAGACGTCGAGATAGATCCACATCTTTTCATATCAGCGCTCCCGGACCACAGACGCCTCGCCTGAACCTTCAAGGCGACAGCAACTATCGCGTCCACGGTAGAGACGTTGAGTTGGACGCTTTCCCCTCAGATTGCGGAGCCTAGATTCCCACGCCGCCTGCGGACAGGCTCCGCATTCCCAGCCGGACATCCGACCAATGAACAATAATCTGGACTTTAGACCAGATATTGATTAGTAAAATGGCCATAAGGTTTGGACATGAGAACAACACCTCCCCTCCCCCTGCCGGCCCGACGAGCGCTCGCCAAATTGGGAGCGGACATTCGAAGCGCCCGCATCCGGCGCCGTATCCCCATGATGCTCATGGCGGAACGCGCCTTCATTTCGCGAACGACCCTCGGTAAGGTCGAAAAGGGCGAGCCCGCCGTTTCTCTGGGCGTCTACGCCACTGTGATGTCGCTTCTGGGCATGGCGTCCCGTCTCGCCGACCTGGCGGACGTCCGCTCAGACGATGTCGGTCTCTCGCTTGACGAAGATCGCCTTCCCCAACGCGTTCGCTTGCCCGGCAGTCGCGTGAGCGCCAAGGCTTCAACGAAGCCGACTGAACCTGAAGCGGACTGATGGATCAGCGCCTGTATGTGCATGCTGAGGCAGGAGGCCGCTCGCAACGAGTGGGGCATCTGTGGACGCGGTTCGCCCGAGGGCGAAACTCTGCAACCTTCGAATATGACCCTGCTTGGCTGGCGTCACCCGATCGCTATGCGATCCAACCCAATCTCCCGCTCGGGCGAGGCGCATTCCATACCGCCCAGGGGCGAGACCTCTTCGGCGCATTCGGGGACTCAGCGCCTGATCGGTGGGGTCGCCTCCTTATCAAACGAGAGGAAGGCCGAAAGGCGCGCGAGGAGAACCGGCAGGGCAGAAGCCTGGCCGAAGCTGATTTCCTTCTCGGGGTGGGTGATGTCGCGCGTCAGGGCGCGTTGCGATTCAAGGACAGCGAAGACGAGGACGCGCCCTTTCTGGCTACCGGAAATGATCGCCAGGTTCCGCCATTGGTTCAACTCGGCGCTCTGCTGAATGCTGCAATGAACGTAGAGGCCGACGGGGGATCCGACGATGATCTCAAGCTTGTTCTGGCTCCGGGCGCCTCGCTTGGCGGTGCCCGTCCAAAGGCTTCGGTGCTGGACGCCGATGGCGCGCTTTCCATCGCCAAATTTCCCAAAAGGGACGAGAGGACGCCCGTCAATGAGTGGGAAGCTCTGGCGCTCACCCTGGCGCGTAAATCGGGGATCACCACGGCCACATTCCGCCTTGAAACCGTAGGGGATCGCTCTGCGCTCATCCTGCGGCGTTTCGATCGACAGGGAGGCCTTAGAACCCCTTACCTCTCCGGCATGAGCTTGATCGACGCGGTGGACAACGAGACCCGCAGCTATCTGGAACTAGCCGACGCTTTGCGCCAGGACGGCGCTTCGCCCAAGGCGGACTGCGCAGAACTCTGGCGGCGGATCGTGTTCTCGATCCTGATTTCCAACACGGACGATCACCTGAGAAATCACGGCTTCCTCTATGACGTCGTCGGGGGCGGCTGGCGGCTCGCGCCGATCTTCGACGTCAATCCGACTTCGACGGCCGATCAACCTCGGATCACCCAGACAGCCATAGATGAACACGACACCACAATGGACCTCCACCTCGCCCTGAGCGTAGCCAGTCAGTTCGGGCTGTCCAAAACCTCCGCAGAGGAGATCGTTCGCGAGGTCGGGAGAGCCACGGCGTCGTGGCGGGCGGAAGCCGCGCGGATCGGTATTGCCAACCGCGAAATCGACCGGATGGCTTCGGCGTTCGAGCATGACGACCACACGATGAGCATCACGATCTAGAAAAGGTCATTCCCTGCCAACCTCTAGCCGACGAAGATTCGGGAATCCCAAGCCCGCAAACAAAATCGATCCGCGCAGCCCGATGGCGGCAACGGCGCCCTTGGGCGCAAACAAGACATTCAGCACGCGTTCGAAGTCCGCTTTTCGGCCGACGGCTAAGACGGTCGCCGACCCAAAGCGATCGTACATTGAGTCAGCCTCGGCGCCGAACGGCCGAATTGTCACGACAACAAGGCAAAGCGAGCCTATGTCGGCTTTCGTACGCAACTGACTCTTAGGCCAGGGCTTACGGTCCCACACCAGGACGTCGCAGACATGGATAGGCCAATCGTTCTCATCGTTGATGATGAGCCCCTGATCGCCGCCATGGTCGAGGTGACTTTCGAGGACGCAGGGTTCGAGATCCGGTCGGTTATGAATGCCGCCGAGGCCGCCGATCAAATCGCTGAACTCGGGGCAAGGCTGTCGGCAATCGTAACGGACATACAGCTTGGCGCAGGCCCGAACGGATGGGCCGTCGCCGTCGAGGCGAGGACGCAGTTACCCCTGTTGCCGGTCGTCTACATGACTGGGGACAGCGCGTCGGACTGGACGGCGTTCGGCGTGCCAAAGAGCGTCTTGGTTCAGAAGCCGTTCGTCGGCGCACAAGTCCTGGCGGCGGTTACCACGCTGATGAACTCCGATAACAGCGATGCCAGCAATGCCTGATAGGTAACGACAACCTGTGAACACGCCCTGCGGCGCTCATCGTCGCTGGCATAAGATAGGGTGAGCCGGGCCGTCGCCCGAGGTGAGGCGTATCTATACCGTTTGGGACCTGCTAGACTCCAGACTTCGGCGACGTTTCCGAATGGCTGCAGTCAGGCTTTCGCTTTGAGAGTCTGTCCAGCCGGGAAGGGCCGCCATGGCTCACGCTCCGATACTTCCTCCTGATGTGGGCGCATCGCTGGCGCTCGCCGTGATCAATGCGTCGCAGGCACCCTTGCTGCTGCTGGATGGCGATTCGCAGGTCATCGCCGCAAGCGACTCCTTCTTGCGGTCGTTCTGTTACGCCTCTGGTGCGGTTCGAGGACGATCCCTGTTCTCACTCGGGACCGGCGAGTGGGACTTGCCCAGGCTGCGCTCGCTGTTATCCGCCGTTGGGTCCGGTGAAGCCGTGGTCGACGCCTATGATCTGGACTGGAACGGGCCACATGGGCGACGAAGCCTGATCCTCACGGCCGAGCGGCTGAATTTCACCGAGGGTCCGTCGATCCGCGTCATGCTGACCGTCGTCGACGCGACGGAAGCCAAGGCTGCGGAGAAACTGAAGAACGACCTGATCCGCGATAAGGACATCCTGCTTCAGGAGATCCAGCACCGGGTTGCCAACAGCCTGCAGATCATCGCGAGCGTGCTGCTTCAGAACGCAAAGAAAGTCAGTTCCGAGGAAAGCCGCGTTCACCTGCGTGACGCACACCAGCGGGTCATGTCTGTGGCGGCGGTTCAACTTCAGCTGGCGGCCTCAAGCCTTAGCGATGTGATGTTGAAACCTTATCTGACTCAGCTTTGTCAGAGCATCGGCGCATCCATGATCGAAGATCACAGCCTAGTGTCGATCAAAGTCGAAGGCGATGGAAGCGCCACGACTGGTGAGGTCTCAGTCAGCCTGGGCCTTATCGTCACCGAGCTCGTCATCAACGCCCTCAAGCACGCTTTCCCGCCAGGTCGCGCCGGAGTGGTCAGTGTGGACTATCACTCCGAACACGCAGGTTGGGCTCTGTCTGTCTGCGATGACGGCGTGGGGATGCCGGCGTCCACAGAAGAGGCGAAAGCTGGCCTCGGCACCGCGATTGTTCA
This sequence comes from Brevundimonas sp. KH_058, assembly GCF_057838505.1. Classification (NCBI taxonomy): domain Bacteria; kingdom Pseudomonadati; phylum Pseudomonadota; class Alphaproteobacteria; order Caulobacterales; family Caulobacteraceae; genus Brevundimonas; species Brevundimonas sp. KH_058. The sequence continues at coordinate 142,462 of NZ_CM174469.1, forward strand.
GGCCTTGGCTTCACAACTCTCGGCAACGATCACCGTAACCGAACTCAACCCCGGCACTGGGGTGTCGGTGGTTCATCGCAAACCGTCTGGCTTGGCAAAAGAGACAGAACCCGAGTTGCGCGCGGTGTGAGTTTCGAGTGCGTCCCACCCGTGGCCGAAGTTGGATACGTCGGCTACCGGACAGGGCCTGCAAGGTCTGCTTTAGGCCAGATGGCAAGGTCTCAAAGCGACCCATCGCGGAATCTGACGGTGATTTAACTTGTGGCCTTCAGAGATCAACGCGAGGACGCTCCAGATTGCGGGATGATTGATATGAAACTGAAACCGATTGCGGTGGCCTTGACGCTTGCCAGCCTGTCCGCGGCTTCCGCCCACGGCCAGACCGGTGCGTCGCCCACGTTTGCTGAGCGACTGGCGCAGGCAGGGTCGCCGCTGAGCGTCCAGCCGGAGGGGTTCTCTGGTCCAGGAGCCGCGATCCTGTCGACAGCTATAGACGCCAGCCGATATGTCCTTCTCGGCGAGAGCCACCTGTCGCGCGAGATCCCCGCCTTCACCACGAACGTCTGTCGATTGATGGCGCCCGGCGGCCTGACGGCCATGGCCGTCGAGATCGGGCCGGAGGCGGCCGGTGCGGTCAACGCACGGCTGAGAGCGCCGGACCGGGAACAGCAGATTTCAGACTTCATGCGCGCCCATCCCGACGCCATGGCCTTCCTCAACGGCCGCGACGAAGGTCAGACGGCTGCGGACTGTGCCGCCGCCGCCGGGCCGGACTTCGAGCTGTGGGGGCTGGATCAGGAGTTCTTCGGCGCGAGCGGCTATCTGTTCGAACAGATGCGCGCGGCCGGTCCAGGGCCGCTCGCCCGGGCGCAGATCGAGGCTTTGGCCAAGCAGGAAAGGACGGCGATGCAGGCCGCACTCGCTTCCGGTTCGCCCGGGGACCTGTTCCTGAACAAGGTCACCGATGCGACGCTGGATCAGGCGGGGACCGCCATCGACCAAGACGGCGGCGACCGGGCCAGGGCGCTGTTCGCCGCCTTGCGCGAAACCCGCGCCATCTATCAGGCCTCGCAGTCTGGCCGTGGCGATCCGAACGGGCGCCGGGCAAGGCCGATGAAGCGGACGCTGACGGCCCATTTCGCCGAGGCGCCGCAGGCGCGTGTGCTGATGAAGTTCGGCGCTTGGCATCTCTACAAGGGCTACAATCCCCTCGGCCAGCGCGACGTGGGCAATTTCGTCGCAGAACATGCCGATGGCGAGGGCGTGAAGTCCCTCAACATGATCGTCGTCGGCGCGAGAGGCGTGGAGGCCGGATACAACGGCGTCGGTCGCCAGGTGAACGTGCACGACTTCGATGCGACCACGGGCGAGGACAGCGACTGGCGCAAGGATGTGTCGCTGGCGCGGCCGTCGGACATGGCGCCGGGCGACTGGTTCCTGGTGGATTTGCGCCGCTTGCGCAGCGCCGATCTGGAAGCCTTGACGCCCGAGTGGCGCGAGCTCATCCGCGGCTATGACCTTGCCGTTGTGGCGCCGGAACTGTCTGCCTCCACAGTGCTGGGGGTTCATGACACCCCCTAGCGGGTGTCCGGTTTGAGCACGGGGCAGCGTCGCAAAGCCCCCCTTGCAGAACTTTGGAACGTCCAGTTCAGGACACTCAGCCGAATGTCTGGGCTCCGGCAGGCTGCCAAGTTCGCAAACCGCGGCCTGCGCTTGTGGCGATTCAGAGGGTTTGGCGGCCATCCAACCAAGGGCGTTCTCAACTGTCCGCGTTACAGCAATTTAACTCGTGTTCCCTGGACAACCATCTCAAAGCTTCGACTTTGGAGGGCTTCTCGCATTAACCGACGTGAAATGATGGGCTCTCTTGTCGGAGGCGCGGCGATGGCCAGCTTCGGTACCGCGATTGCTCAGACCTCGCCCTCAGGACGGTATGTCGTGGATGCGTTGGCGATTGGAGGAGCAGGATCGGTTGATGGTCCTGAAGTTCTGGCCGCCAAGATGGATGCTCTCGTTCTGGATCTAACAATTTTTCCCCGCGCGCTGCCCCAAGCCACGGAAGCTCTGGCGGCGTGGACTGCTCGCGTGGGCGAGGCGGGCACGGCTCTACACCTAATTCGCAATGGCCAAGACTTTCAAAAGGCTCGTGCGGACAACAAATTGGGCGTCGTGATTGCCTGCCAAGACGCATCGGTCCTGGGGCCATCGGTGATCTCCTATTCCGATCAAAACCTCGAAAATTTGAGGACGATGCATGCTTCCGGGCTTAGAATTCTCCAGTTGACCCACAACGAGAGAACCGCTGCGGGCGACGGTTTCATAGAGCTTCACGACGGCGGCTTGTCATCGCTCGGCGCCCGGGTCGTGGAGGAGATGGGTCGTCTGGGTGGGCTGATCGACCTATCCCACTGCAGCGACCGAACGACCATCGAGGCTATTGGCCTATCCAACGGACCGATCGCCATCACCCATGCGGGTTGCCGCGCTCTGAACTCCAGTCTGCGCAATAAGACCGACGAAGCGATCCGGGCTCTTGCGGACAAAGGAGGCTTCTTCGGCGTCTTCATGATGAGCCGCTGGCTCACGGACCGCGATACCTCCTCGGTCGAAGATGTCGTGGATCACATCGATCACGTGGTGAAGATCGGCGGCGTTGAAGTTGCAGGCTTCGGCAGCGATCAACCGGCAATGGGAGACGACAGCCCTCAAGCCAGCAAGATCGCCCGGTTGGCAGAATATCAGGCCAGGAATTTGGGGCGGCCCGGAGCCGAGCCCCTCCACGGCCACGTAACCTGCGCAGACATGGATGGCCCGGATCGGATGACGGTGCTGGCCCAGGCTCTGGACCGAAGAGGCTACGTCGCTTCGGACATCGACAAGATCGTGGGCGGAAATTTCGTAAGAATCTTTAGCGATGCCACTAGCAACGCTTAGTCTGGTTACGCTGGCGTCCGCTAACCACCCTTTTCGGACAACAAGGGCGTCCGCTTCTGGTCGCAGTGCCAGCGCTCCCTATTCGCTCCGCGTTGAGCGTGTGCTGGCCCGCCTGCATATCTACACAGGTCGCTAGGCCCAATCGACATTCAGTGATTCCCGAGCGTCCTGATGCGTGATTCATAGGTCTCCGTGTTGGCGGAGGTCTTTGATGGGTGTGAAGCGTTACGAACTCGACGATGCGCAGTGGGATCGGATAGCGCCGTTGTTGCCGGGCAAGACTTCGGATCCCGGCCGGACCGGGGCGGACAACCGACTGTTCGTGAACGGTGTGCTGTGGGTCTTGAGGTCTGGCGCGCACTGGCAGAACCTGCCCGAGCGCTATGGCAAGTGGAAGACGGCGCACAAGCGCTTCAGCCGATGGGCAGCGGCCGGGGTGTGGGAGAAGGTCTTCGCCGATCTCGTCGAAGATCGGGACAACCAGTATCTGATGCTCGACTCGACCCTGGTGCGGGCTCACCAGCAGGCGACGACCGGCCGGGGCAGCGGCTCAAAAAAGGGGGCCTCGATCCGGCTGTGGGGCGTTCCCGAGGTGGACTGACGACCAAGATCCATATGGCCTGCGACACGCTGGGACGGCCGGTCCGCTTCCTGATCGCGCCGGGGCAGAGCCACGACATTCTCGCCGTCCCGGCGCTTCTGGAGGGGTATCGACCCGCCGCCGTCCTCGCCGACCGGGCCTACGACGCCAACAGCCTGCGCGCCTATCTGGCCAGCATCGGAGCCGAGGCGGTCATCCCCTCCACCCGCTCGCGCAAGACCCCGATCCCGCACGATCCCCTGATCTACAAACTACGGAACCGCGTCGAGCGCTGCTTTAACAAGCTCAAGCACTTCCGACGCTTCGCCACACGGTTCGACAGGCTGGCGCGTCACTACCTCTCCTTCGTCCACATCGCCGCCTCCATGCTCTGGATGCGGTGAATGTCGATTCGTCCTAGTTCCTCAATCCGTAGGCTCACGGTTGCGAAGCTCCCTAGGCAAGGATGCGGATTTCGTCGTCGCCAGCTTTCGGATTCCCTTGAGTCGTATCCAAGGGAGTTTTTCCGATGGCCCAGGCGAACGAACCGCTGCTGAAGCGCACGATCAAGAAGAACCAGCTACGCCAGATCATACCGCTGGCTGACAGCACGATCTGGGAGATGGAACAGCGGGGTCAGTTCCCCAGGCGGTTCCTGTTGACGCCTCGCTGCGTTGTCTGGGACCTCGGAGAAGTGGAGGCCTGGCTGGCCCTGCGCAGGGCAAAGCCGATCGCACGGGCCGCGCCGCCGGATGTTCGCAAACGCATCAGCCGCCCCGTCAAATCCTTGGATCGAAGCGAGGCCCGCTCGTTTCTGGAACCGTGAGGACCGGCGTGAACGGCCTCCCCGCTTCCCAAGCGTCGACGGCGTCCGACCACTGTTGGGCCATGTGTCGCCGTTGGTTCTCGAATTCTGCCTTGTTGTAAACGCCGCGAGAAGACCGCTCCTCGTGGGCGAGACATTTCTCGATCCAGTCGGAGTTGAAGCCCATCTCATGAAGAAGGGTCGAACCCGTGCGACGCAGGTCGTGGACGGTGAAGGGCTCCAATGGCAATCCGTTCTTCTCGGCTCGCTCGGCGATCGCCGTGGTCACGCGGTTGAAGGTGGCGCGAGACATCGGCGCGTCGGCGTCATAGCGGGACGGCAGGATGTAGTGGGAGTTTCCCGCGCAGGTCTTTAGCGCGATCAGGATGTCCAGCATCTGGGTCGAGAGGTAGACGTTGTGCGGTCGCGACCGCTTCATCCGCTCCTTGGGGATCGACCAGACCGCATTCTCGAAATCGACCTCGTCCCAGACGCCGTCCTGGAGCTCGCTCTTGCGAACCATGCTGAGCAGGATGAACTTCAGGCCAAGGCGGATCGTCGGCAGCGTGGCCACGTCCCCCAAGAGGCCAAGCATGATGCGGACCTCCGACGGCGACAGAGCGCGGTCGCGGGGTCGGAAAGTAGCGATCGAAGACGGCCCGACGTCATCGGCGGGATTGGCGATCTTCTCGCCATGCAGGATCGCGTAGCCGTAGATCTGTTTGACGATGTCCCGGACGTGAATGGCCGTCGCCGGCGCACCGCGCTCGACGATCGACAGACAGTGAGCGCGCAGGTCATTCGGCGTGATTTCGTTCAGGAGCCGGTTCCGCCATTGCGGCAACACCTCCCGAACGAAAATGGACCTGCGCATCTGACGGGTGCTGTCCGCCATCGTGGCGTGATCCATCCAACGGTTAGCCACCTGTTCGAAGCTCTGGGCCTCTTTGAGCCGACGCTTCACGCGCTGCTTGTCCAGCGCCGGCGACACGCCCTCAGCGATCTGGCGCTTGGCGTCGATCAGCTTCTCGCGCGCCTTGGCGAGTGACAGACCCGCCGGTCCGTAGGTGCCGAAGGTGACCGTCTCGCGCCGCCCGTTGAAGCGGTAGTCGTACTTGAAGGCGATGCCTCCTGACGGTGTTACGAGCACGTACAAACCGTCCCTGTCGGTCTTTTTGTACTGTTTTGATTTTCCTCGCGTATTTCGCAGTTCAGTGTCGGTTAGCATGCCATTTTTGCTCCAAAAGACCGTCAGGCGCTTTCGGGGTTTTTCGGCAGCTTTTTCTTCAACCAAATCCATAGCTTGGATCAAAAAAAAGACCGTCAGAACACCCTCAGCCCTATGACGGTATGAATCGAAGCCGTCGAAGGCAATGGGAGGAAGACCGTCTGGCAGGCCGACAATTGCGTTCGCTGCCCCTCGATAGGTACCGAGAGGCAGCGAAGCTATTTATCTTGTAAGTCAGTGATTTAGTGATAGATTCGGAAGTGGCGTCGAAAGATGCCGAAAACCCTGAATCATTCCCATTCGATCGTCCCAGGCGGCTTGGATGTCACGTCGTAGACCACCCGGTTCACGCCCCGCACTTCGTTGATGATGCGCGTCGCGGTCTTGCCCAGGACATCCCAGGGGAATTGGTAGAAGTCGGCGGTCATGCCGTCGGTGGAGGAGACGGCGCGCAGGGCCAGGACCTTTTCGTAGGTGCGGGCGTCGCCCATGACGCCGACGGTCTTGACGGGCAGCAGGACGGCGAAGGCCTGCCAGATCTGGTCGTAGAGACCGGCCTTGCGGATTTCGTCCAGATAGATGGCGTCGGCCTGTTGCAGGGTCTCGACGGCGTCGGGCGTGATCTCGCCGGGGATGCGGATGGCCAGGCCCGGTCCGGGGAACGGGTGGCGACCCACGAAGGCGTCGGTCAGGCCCAGTTCGCGACCCAGAGCCCGGACCTCGTCCTTGAACAACTCGCGCAGCGGTTCGACCAGCTTTAGCTTCATATAGTCGGGCAGGCCGCCGACGTTGTGGTGGCTCTTGATCACATGGGCCTTGCCGGACGATGACGACACGCTCTCGATCACGTCGGGGTAAAGCGTGCCCTGGGCCAGGAATTCGGCGCCTTCGATCTTGTTGGCCTCGCGGTCGAAGATCTCGATGAAGACACGGCCGATGATCTTGCGCTTGGTTTCGGGGTCCGACTGACCCGCCAGCTCGCCAAGGAATTCCTTCGACGCATCAACATGCACCAGCGGGATGTTGTAGTGCTCACGGAACAGGGTCGTGACCTGTTTCGCCTCGTCCTTGCGCAGCAGGCCGGTGTCCACGAACACGCAGGTCAGCTGGTCGCCGATGGCCTCGTGGATCAACACGGCCGCGACCGAACTATCCACGCCGCCCGACAGGCCGCAGATCACCTTGGCGTCGCCCACCTGTTCGCGGATCTGGGCGATCTTCTCGTCGCGATAGGCGGCCATGGTCCAGTCGCCCTTCAGCCCGGCGATGCCGTGGGTGAAGTTCTTCAGCATCTGATGGCCGCGCGGGGTGTGCATCACCTCGGGGTGGAACTGCACGCCATAGAAGCGGCGGGTCTCGTCGGCGATCACCGCATAGGGCGAGCCGGCCGAGGAGGCGACGACGTCGAAACCGTCGGGAATGGCGACGATCTTGTCGCCGTGGCTCATCCAGACGGTCTCCTCCTCGCCGACTGGGGCCAGGTCGGCCAGCAGGGGCGAGGCCTTCTCGACGGTGATCTCGGCGCGGCCGAACTCGCGCGTGTGGCCGCCCTCGACCTTGCCGCCCAGCTGTTCGCATATGGTCATCTCGCCGTAGCAGATGCCCAGCACCGGCACGCCCGCCTCGAACACGCCCTGCGGCGCGCGGGGGCTGCCCTCTTCATGGACGCTCTCGGGACCGCCCGACAGGATGATGGCCGCCGGGTTCATGGCCGCCAGTGCGGCCTCGGCCTTCTGGAACGGATGGATTTCGCAATAGACGCTGGCCTCGCGCAGACGGCGCGCGATCAACTGCGTCACCTGGCTGCCGAAATCGACGATGAGAACCTTCTGGTGCGGCGTGGTCATGGCGTGATCGAATCCGGGGAGAGATGGGCGGGGTCTTGGCCGGGTGCGGCCGGGATATCAAGAGCGGCGAGGCCGTCGGCCTCCAGCACGGCGATCAGACGATCCAGGGCGGCGGCCAGGTTCTCGTCCACATGATGCAGGGTCGAGGTCCAGTCTTCCAGCGCCTTCAACTCGGCGCGGCCGTCCGACACGCCGCGCAGGGCGATCAGAGGCACACCGAAGGTCTGGGCCGACCGGACCAGGGCCCAGGTCTCCATGTCCACCATCTCGGCGTCGATGGCGTCATAGGCGGCGCCGGAGACGACGTTGGCCCCCGTAGACAGCGCAGCGGTCGGCACACCGGGGATCGGGCACGGCAGAGACAGGATCGCGGGCTGGTCCAGCAACGGCGTCACCCCCTTGGCGAACCCCAGAGCGCTGGCGTCCATGTCGCGATAGGCGACCGACGCGGCTTGATAGACGCAGGCGTGTTCCAGCACCCTCGACCCGCACGACCCCAGCGACACGATCAGGTCCGGCAGATCGCCCGCCGCCTCCAGTAGCGCCAGGGCGGCGGTCAGGGCCACGGCGGCCTCGACCGGGCCGACGCCGGTCATCAGCGGCTGGATGCGGGCCTGAAGATGCAGGCCGTATTCGGCGGGCGCGGCCATGACGCACAGGACGGACACGGGTCCGAACCGGTGCAGGCCGTGGCTCACTTGCGCGACCCCGTCAGATAGGTGTTCTCAAGCCACAGGCTTCGCTCCGCCGTCCAGGTCAGCAGGCAGTCGGTGCGCGTAGCCATCGCCGCTGCCGGCTCCGACTGATCCGCCGCGCGACTGTCGCAGGCCGCGTCGCGCGCCCGAATCCAGGCGCGTTGGCGGTCGCGCAGTTGCAGCGTCTCGGCCCGGTCCAGACCCTGCCGCGCGGCGCGGTAGGTCGCGTTCAGCGCGCGATCCTCGTCCGCCAGGGCATTGTCGAGACAGGTCTGAAAACCCGCGCCCTTGGACTGCGCCTGACAGGTGAAATAGGTATCCGAACGATCCTGAACCGCCATGGGGCCGGTGATCAGGGCCAGAACCAGAGACAGGATCATGCCGTGCGCTCGTAAACGGCGGCGAAGAAGCCGTCGGTGTCGGCCGAGGCTGGCGACAGGCGCAGACGCGCGCCGGACGCCAGTTCGGCGAACCTCGCGCGGGCGGCGTCGGTCAATTGCGGCGCCGACAGGACATCGGCGACGGGGACGGGGCGGAACTCGGGATTGGCGGCCTCAAAGGCGTCGGCGCTGGCCTCGTTCTCGCGCGCCAGCATCGAACAGGTGACATAGACCAGACGGCCGCCCGGCTTCACCAACTTGCCGGCCTGCCCCAGGATGCGGACCTGAAGCGCATGCACCTTGTCGACCTCTTCGGCCGTCAGACGCCAGGCGTCCTCGGGGCGACGCCGCCAGGTGCCCGAACCCGAGCAGGGCGCATCCACGAAGACCAAATCGGCCTGGCCGTTGACGGCTTCCAGCCCGCCGCCGTTCTGGCCGATCAGCACCAGGTCCGCCTCTACGCCCGCGCGTTGAAGGCGGGGACGGATGTTCTCCAGCCGCTTGTTGACGACGTCGGCGGCGATCAGCTTGCCCTGCCCCGTCATGGCCTGGGCCAGACCCAGAGTCTTGCCGCCGCCGCCGGCGCAATAGTCCACCACCGTCGTGCCGGGTTGCGCCCCCGCCAGCCAGCAAACGACCTGGCTGCCTTCGTCCTGAATCTCGAACTTGCCGGCCTTGAAGCCGTCCAGCGCCTGGATGTTGGGCGGCGGCTCCGACGGGACGCGCAGGCCCAGCGTGGACCATGGGGTGCGCGAAACCTCAAGACCTGCCGCCTTCAGCTCGGCCTCGACCTCGTCCAGCGTGGCCTTGGCGTCATTGACGCGCAGGTCGATGGGCGCGCGCGGGGCCATCAGGGCGTGGGCCTCTTCGGTCCAACGCTCGCCGAAGGTGGCCTTGAAATCCTCGACCACGAACTCGGGCAGGCCGGCGGCGACCCAGCCGGGCAGTTCGCCCTGCCCGCCCATGATACGACTGCGTTCCTGTTTCGACAGCGGGCGCGGGCCATAGCCGTCGCCTGAGTGCAGGGCCTCGATCTCTTCCACCGACAGGCCGTCGATGGCGTGCAGCGAGCCGATCACCAGGGCCCGGCCGTCCTCGCGCCCCCCCATGATCCACGACAGCCGGCCGCGCGCACGCAGCACCTTGTAGACATGATCGGCGATGGCCCGCCGGTCCTTGGACCCGGCGTATCGGTTGGCGGCCCCCCAGGCCTTCAGAACGGTTTCCGCCGGTTGGCGGCCCTGGGCCATGGAGTCCAGGACAGAGGCGGCGGCGGCGAGGCGGGCGGCTGGGGTCAAGTCAGGCTTTCAGGAAAAACAGGGACGCCAGGACCATGACCAGTCCCGCAAGCGAGACCACCCAGACCAGCGACCGGACATAGGGAACGCCAAAGGCGTAGAGCGGCACATAGACAACGCGCGCCCAGAAATAGAGCGCCGTCCCCCACAGGGTTAGCGGACCGGCCGCGCCGATCACATGGGCGATCAGCACGGCGCCGATGAACAGCGGCAGGGTCTCGAACAGGTTGGCCTGGGCGCGTTCGAGACGGCCGGTCAGCGGCTTCGTCGCCGCCGGCGTCTGGTCGCGCGCACCCGCATTCCACTTCGAGCCGAACTCGACCGTCCGCGCCCCGGCCGGCAGGAAGACCTGCACCAGCGCCAGGATCAACGTCAGGGCCAGATAGGTCAGTTCGGTCGTCATGGCCTTATCCCTGTCTGTAGTTCGGCGCCTCACGCGTGATCATCACGTCGTGGACGTGGCTCTCCCGCAGGCCCGCGCCGGTGATGCGAACGAAGCGCGCGCGCTCCTGGAAGTCGGCGATGGTGCCAGCGCCCACATAGCCCATGGAGGCGCGCAAGCCGCCGACCATCTGGTGCAGGACGGGGCTGATCGGCCCCTTGTACGGCGTCTGACCCTCGATGCCTTCGGGCACCAGCTTCTCGGACGAGACTTCCTTCTGGAAGTAGCGATCCGCCGAGCCGCGCGCCATCGCGCCGACCGAACCCATGCCGCGGTACGACTTGTAGCTGCGGCCCTGATACAGGAACACCTCGCCGGGGCTTTCGTCGGTGCCGGCGAACATCGAGCCCATCATGGCCACGTTGGCGCCGGCCGCGATGGCCTTGGCCAGGTCGCCGGAATATTTGATGCCGCCGTCGGCGATGACCGAGGCGCCGGTGCCGCGCGCGGCCCGTGCGGAGTCCATCACCGCCGTCAGTTGCGGCACGCCCACGCCCGCCACGATACGGGTCGTGCAGATGCTGCCCGGACCGATGCCGACCTTCACCGCATCGGCGCCCGCGTCGATCAGGGCGCGCGTCGCATCATAGGTGGCGACATTGCCGGCGATGATCTGCAGCCGATTGTTCTCGCGCTTGATGCGCTCGACCACCTGGGCGACCGAGGCCGAATGGCCGTGGGCGGTATCGATCACCACCACGTCGCAACCCGCGTCGGCCAGGGCCATCGCCCGCTCGTAGCCGGCGTCGCCGACCGTCGAGGCTGCGCCCACCAGCAGACGACCCTGATCGTCCTTGGCCGCATGGGGGAAGGCCTGGGCCTTCTCGATGTCCTTCATGGTGATCAGGCCGACGGCCCGATAATCCTCGTCCACCACGATGACGCGTTCGATCTTGCGGGTCTTCAGCAAGTCGCGCGCCTCGTCGCGACCGGCGCCTTCGCGCACCGTGATCAGATCGCCCGTGGTCATCAGCGAGGCCGCCGTGAGGCTCAGATCGCTCTCGAACCGCATGTCGCGGTGGGTCAGCATCCCGACCAGCTTGCCCGTCGCCGGATCGACGACCGGGAAGCCGGTGATCTTCTTGCGCGCCACGATCTCGCGCACTTCGCCCAACGTCGTCTGCGGGCCGACCGTCACCGGGTTGACCACCATCCCGCTCTCATAGCGTTTGACGGCGCGGACCTCGTCGGCCTGCTCCTCGATGGTCATGTTGCGGTGCAGCACGCCCAGGCCGCCGGACTGGGCCATGGCGATGGCCAGGCGGCTTTCCGTCACCGTGTCCATGGCGGACGACAGCAGCGGGATGTTCAGTCTGATGTCGCGTGTCAGCTGGGTCGAGACATCGACCATCGCCGGCATGAACTCGGACGGGCCGGGTTCGAGCAAAACATCGTCGAAGGTCAGTCCTTCGCGTATCTCCATAGGGAGTCTCCGTTTTGCGGGCCGCGTATAACGGTCAGGAGGGGTCAACGGCAAGGGTCTTGCGGCTTATGGACCCAATAGATTTTATTGCTTTGCAACCCGCAGGGCCGACCACCATTCTTTTCGCATGGTCGGCGTCATCCTCAGCACCGCACGCAAACTGGCTCTGAAGATCGCCAGCTACGGTGTCATGCACCTGGTCGTGGCCATCCTGGTGGCCTTCGCCATCACGCGCGATTGGCGCATCGCCTTGGCCGTCGGCATGGTCGAGCCGATCTTCCAGACCATCGCCTACACCGTCCACGACCGCGTCTGGCACCGGGTCGAGCGGCGCCGCATGGCCTCCAACATCGAAGAAGCGACCGAGGCCTTCACCGCCCGCCTCGACATCATGTCGCCCGAGGAACAGCAACGTTCGCACGACGCCCACGGCCATCGCGGCCACAGCCACGCCCTGCCCCGCTCCCTCAAACAGGTCGCGCTGAAGACCGTGACCTATGGCGTCATGCATTTCACCGTCGCGGTCACGGTCGCCTACGCCCTGACCAATGACATCCGCACGGCCCTCGCCATCGGCATGATCGAGCCGCTAGTCCAGACGGTCTTCTTCACCTTGCACGACCGCATCTGGGCCCGGATCGAAGACCGCCGGGCGCGTGAGAGCACGGCGACCGCCTGACGCCTCATCGCTTGTTCAGCGCCACCAGGAAGACCTCGGCGCTATTCTTGCGGCTCGATTCCGGCTTGACGTATTTCACCGTCTCGAACTCCTCGCGCAACCGCGCCAGAACCCCTCCGGCGTCGCCGCCCTGGAAGTTCTTGGACACGAAATTCCCGCCCGGCCGCAGGGTGCGGATGGCGAAGTCGGCGGCGATCTCGATCAGGGCGATGATCTTCAGGTGGTCGGTCTGGCGGTGACCGACCGTGTTGTGCGCCATGTCCGACAGCACCAGGTCCGGCGCCCCGCCGATGGCGTCGATCAGTTGCTGGTCCACGCCCGGATGGGTGAAGTCGGCCTGCAACAGCGTCGAACCGGGGATCGGCTCGATCATCAACAGGTCCACGCCCGCCACCGCCCCGGCCCCGCGATTGACCGCCACCTGGATCCAGCCGCCCGGCGCCGCGCCCAGGTCGATGACCTTGCAGCCGCGCTTGATCAGGTGAAATTTGTCGTCGATCTCGATCAGCTTGAAGGCCGCGCGCGAACGCCAGCCCTCGGCCCGCGCCTTCTCCGACCATTTGTCGGCGAGTTGCCGTTTGATCCACTGCTGGCTCGACATGGACTTGGTGTCGGCCGTCTTCATCTTGGTGCCCATGCCGCGCCCGGCGGCGGTGCCGCCCGTGGGCGGTTTGACCATGCGGCGGCGTTCCCCAGACTTTTGATTCGCGGGCTTTTCGTCTTCACTCATCGTTCCCACATAGCCCCGACCGGCGTTGCGGGCTATGTCCCGCCTCAAATCAACCCCCAAGAGGACGACCGAAATGGCCGAAACCCTGACCTTCACCCTGGACACCGGCGACGGCGAAGCCCGCGACGTGGTCATCAAACTGCGCTCGGACCTGGCTCCCGGCCACGTCGAACGCATCACCGAACTGGCCTCGGAAGGCTTCTATGACGGCGTCGTCTTCCACCGCGTGATCCCGGGCTTCATGGCCCAGGGCGGCGACCCGACCGGCACCGGCACCTCGGGCTCCAAGAAACCCAACCTCAAGGCCGAATTCTCGGCCGAGCCGCACGTGCGCGGCGTCTGCTCGATGGCCCGCACCTCGGATCCCAACAGCGCCAACTCGCAGTTCTTCATCTGCCTGGACGACGCCACCTTCCTGGATCGCCAGTACACCGTCTGGGGCGAAGTCGAATCCGGCATGGACCACGTCGACGCCCTGCCCAAGGGCGAGCCGCCCCGCGCGCCCGGCAAGATCGTCAAGGCGACGGTCAACTAAGACGACAATCTTGACGTTTCTCGATGATGGCCTTCAGTTGCAAGACTGAGCCATCGTCGGGGGACGCCATCCTTGCGCATACTTCTGGTCATCGAGCCGTCTGGCGGCGGCTCGGGGCGTCACGTGGTCGATCTGGCCCGCGCTTTGATCCAGAGCGGCCATCAGGTCTCCCTGATCTATTCCCCGCGACGCGCCGACGCCTGGTTTCAGATCGAGGTCGCCGCCCTTTCCCTGCACGCCCTCGAACGCCTGCCGATGCGACGCGGCGTCGGTCCGTGGGACATCGCCTGTCTTCACGCGCTCAACAGTCTGATCGCGCGTCTCGGCCCGTTCGAGATCGTGCACGGCCATAGCGCCAAGGCCGGCGCCCTGGTTCGCCTGGCCCACGCGCCCGGCGCCGCCCGCGTCTACACCCCCCACGCCCTGCCGATGATGAGTCCGCCCGGCCCGTCGAAGACCGTCGCCGGCATCGCGGAGTTCCTGTTGACGCAAGCGGGCGGCGACGCCGTCATCGCGGTCTCCGACGAGGAAGCCGCCGTCGCACGCCGCTGGGGTCTGACTTCACATCGCCTCCACGTCGTCCCCAACGGCCTTGCCGCCCTGCCGTCCACAGATCGTCACGCGGCCCGACGGGCGTTGGACCTCCCCGACGACGCCCTCGCGGTCGGTTTCGTCGGTCGGCTTTGCGCGCAGAAGGACCCCGTTCGCTTCGCCCACGCCGTGCGTCTGGCGAACGCCGCCGATCCGCGCGTCGTCGGCGTGTTGATCGGCGACGGCGATCTGGCCCAGTCCGTCAAGGCCGCCGGTGGCCGGGCCGTGCGGCTGATGGGCGGCCGCGACGCTCGATCTTTGATGGCTGGCTTCGACCTGTTCGCCATGACCAGCCGCTACGAGGCTGGTTCCTACGCCATGATCGAGGCCGCCGCCCTGGGCCTGCCGATCGTGACCACAGATGTCGGCGGCATTGCTCACCTGATCCAGGCCGGCGCCCGCATCGACCGCCTGCCCCAGGACGCCGCGCCGGACGATCTGGCCCAGGCGATGCTCGCCGCGCTGCAAAGCCGGGTGGTCCCCTTGCCTGTTGCGAAGACCGCCCTGTGCGCGTCGCGCATGGCCGAACAGACGGTCCAGATCTACCGCGACGCCTTCGCCCTGAAGCGCCTCGGTGGCTGAGCCGATCTTCGTCAACGGCCGCTTCCTGACCCAGCCCATGAGCGGGGTGCAACGCTATGCCCGCGAGATCGTCCGCGCCCTGGACCATCGGCCCGGCGCCGCCGACCGCTACGTCCTGCTGACGCCCGTCGGCGCCGACGATCTCAAGCTTACGAACATCCCGGTCCAGACCGTGCCGGGCGGATGCGGCCATCTGTGGGAGCAGACCGCCCTTGCCTGGGCCGCGCGCCACGGCCGCCTCTTGTCGTTGGGCGGCTCAGGCCCCGTTCTGCATCCCCGTCAGGTCGTCGTCATCCACGACGCCGCCGTCTTCCGTCGTCCCGATCATTTCCGTCGCGGCTACGCCGCCTTCCACCGCATCCTCGGCCGGCTGCTGGCGCAGCAGGCTCAACTGGCCACCGTGTCCGAGTTCTCCCGCCGAGAGCTGGCGACGGCGCTGAACCTGCCGCCAGCCGACATCACCGTGGCCCCGAACAGCGCCGATCATCTTCGCAACATCATGCCAGACCCCGCCGCCATCGACAGGTTCAACCTGACGGGCCGTTCCTATTTCGTGGCCCTCGGCAATCTGACGTCGAACAAGAACCTTTCCGTCGCGATCCGCGCCCTAACTCACCTTGCCGACCCGACCGTTCGACTGGTCCTGATCGGCGCACGTGCGCCTAAAATCTTCGATCAACCGACCATCCAGACCGACCCGCGTCTCATCTTCGCCGGCCGGCGTTCCGACGTCGAGATCGCGGCCCTGCTCCGCGGCGCGCGCGGCCTCATATTTCCCAGCCTCTATGAAGGTTTCGGCATCCCTCCGCTGGAAGCCTTCGTCCACGGCTGCCCGGTCATCGCCTCGGACATCGTCGCGACGCGAGAGGTCTGCGCCGACGCCGCTCTCTATTTCGCCCCCCACGACGACGCGACCCTGGCCGTCCACATGACCCGTCTGCTGACCGCAACAGACCCCGCCCGCCGCAACGCCGGCCTGCGCCGCGCCGTGCTCTATTCCTGGTCCCGCTCGGCTGAAATCCTCGACGATCTTCTGACCAGCACCTGGCGATAGATCGCCCTGTGGGCCTCGACGATTGAGGCCTCGGTCCACATCGGCGCGCCACCCCCGGCGAACCGCCAACGCTCCGGCCCTGCCAGCACCTCGCCAATGGCCCGCGCCAACGCACCCTCGTCGCCCGGCTCGACCAAGATCGCCGCCCCCGCCCCGCTGGTCGCCTCGGGCAGCCCCCCGATGCGTGACGCAATCACGCCCCGCCCCTGCTGCACCGCCTCGACCACGACCCGACCGAACGGCTCGGCCCAGACGGACGGCGCGACCAGGACATCGACGGTAGGCCAGAAATCCGCCGCCTCCACCTGCCCCAGCCAGACGATGCGCGGATCGGCATAGGCCCGCCGCAGCCGCTCCACATAGGCGGCCTCGCCCCGCCCCGCGATCCTCAGCCGCCAGTCGCCCTCCAGCCCCGTCGCCGCACGCAACAGGACTTCGATCCCCTTCTCCGGCTCGACCCGCCCCATGAAGCCGAACGTCACGACCGGATCGTCCGCCAGCGACGGCCGAGCCGAAACCACCGCCTGTGCCGCCGCATTGCCGATCACCGACGCCGCAGCGTCCCGAAAATACCCGGCGGCCCTATGCGCCTCCAGCACTGGCTGGCTCAGCCCGATCACATAATCCACCGCCTGCGCGCGCTTCGCCGCCGTCAGCACCACGCACGACCCGCACCGCCGCTCGCAGCGCCGCCCACGCCGAAACATCGACGCCCGCGCGCACATCATCGACCAGTCCCGCAACGTCTGCACCAGCGGCAGGTCTCGCCGCGCCGCCGCCCGATAGACCGACAACGAAAACCCCGTCGTCAGATGCAGATGGACCAGGTCGGGACGCACCCGCTCCACGACCCGATCCACGGCCCCGTCCATCCACGGATTGGCGGCCTCAAGCCCATGCCACACGGCTCGCCGAACCGCTGATCTGCGCGCGCCGTCATAGGGCCAATAGACGTTGTTCAACGGCAGGCGATGCACCGGAACGCCCCCGACCACCGCCTCGACAGCTTCCCGTCCCGACTGAAGCGTCAGCACCGACACATCGGTCCCCGCCCGCACCAGCCCCTGTGCCAACTGCGCCACGCTGCGTTCTGCGCCCCCGACCTGGGCCGGGGGATAAAGAGTGTTGACGATCAGCACCCTCACGGCGCCACCGGCCGTCGCCACGCCAGCGCCCCGACCAGGCAGGACAGAAAGACGAACCCCGCCCCCTGCGTCAGGTCCTCGCTGAACAAGGTCATCAGCATATAGACTGACAGCGGCGTCAGGGCGTCCAGCCGCGCCGCCGACCACAGATGCAGCCCCAGCATGACCAGGGCCGCGATCACCCCCACCGTCCGCGCCATGAACAGATACCCGTTGTGGCTGACCGACAGCGCCCGAAACGTCCCCATCTCGTCCGCCGACACCCAGCCCGCGCCCAGCGGCCGTTCCAGCACCAGATCGACGGTTCGTCCCCACGTCGCCATCCGCCCCGCCAGGTTATACTCCAGCGCCGGCCGGTCGAACCGATTTGCAAACCGGCCGGTATCGATCTCGGACCACCCGAGTTGCACCACCAACACTCCCGAAATGAGCATGCAGACCGCCAGAACCGCCGACAGGGGCTTGATCCGCTGCCGCCACCGCCATCCCACGACGATGCGGGCCAGAGCCGCCAGAACGCCTGCCGCAATCCCGCCCCGCGACAAAGTGCTGACGAAGCCCATGATCGCCAGGGCGCCTCCGCCCCATGTCGTCGTTCCTGCCATCCAACGCCGACCCGCCAGGATCACCCCGGCCGGAACCGCAAGGCCGATCATCGCCATGGCCGCGTTCGGATGCTCGGCCAGGGTCGTGATCCGAACCTGAGCGGACGCCGTGGTGACGACCGCGCGCGGCGACGCCAGCCCGATCCCCTGCAGCGTCTCCAACCCGACCAGCAGCGTCAGCCCATAGGTCGCCAGATGCCCCGCCGCCCCGATCAGGATCGCCGTAAACAACAACCGCCGCCGCGCCGCATCCCTCAGGATCAGGCTCGCCACCGCCGGCGCGACCCCAGCCGACGCGATCCAGCGAAACCAGAAGGCTGCGTCCGACGCATTCAACCGCTCGCCGACCCACGACGCCTGAAGCAACAGCGTGACCATCAGAAAAAAGACCGCGACTGCCCCCGCCGCCTTCAGCACAGCCGTCATCCGCCGCCATTCCACGCCGATCAACGGCAGAGCAAGCAGCAGCGCCAGATCGCCTAAGCGCGGCCCGATGACATGTCCCGGCGCCAGAAAGATCGGCAGCGTGACGCCCAACCCGAGCAGGACCAGCACCGCCCGTTGATAGGCCGCGCTCACCTGCGACCATCGCAGGCCCGTGCGCCGCCTCGACCCTAGGACGGCGTGCAATGCTCGACCTTCGGATCGAACCGCGCCCCGTCCACGACGCCGGCCACCAGCACCCCGGCCTTGCCCCACCGCCCCTGCAACGCCAGCCGGCCGGCGATCCGCAAACGCGACGCGACATAGCGCAGGGCCGACGCCTGCCCCTCATGCCGTCGCTTGGCCAGGATGACGTTGCGGGTCAGATACCGGTGCAGACGCTCGCGCCCCGGATCGGCCTCGGTCTCGATGGTCAGATGTCCCGGCGCCGCGCGCACATGCACCACCCGACTAGCGGCCACCAGATAGCCCGGCCCATCCCGCGTCAGCCGCAGCGTATATTCCGTATCGTCGCCCCAGATGAACATGGGCGCCAGCGGCAGGCCGTGCCGCGCCACCGCCGCCCGGCTGACCATCACCGACACGAAGGTCGCCTGGCGCACCGGGATCACCCCCTGCTCCAGCCGCTCACTCCAGTCGGGATAGCCCAACACATTCCAGCGCCGGTCGATCTCCGGCGTATTGGTCAGATGCCCATCCGGCGAGCGCACGCTGGAGCACATAAATGCCGGCGTCACCCCCTCGCCCTCCAGGATCGTCTCCGCGCGCAACAGCGCCTCCAGCGCATCGGGCGCGGCCAGCACGTCGTCGTCCATCAGCCAGACCCGGTCCGCCCCGGCCTCAACCGCCGCCCGGATCCCCGCGTTGAACCCGCCCGCCCCGCCGGTGTTGACCGGCATCCGCACAACCAGCGCCTTGCCCGCCCAGGCGTCGGCCAGCATCTCGGCCGTGCCGTCGTCGCTGGCGTTGTCGACCACGACCACCCCGTCGCACTGACGCGTCTGGGCGATCAGATGCGCCAGACACCGCTCCAGCAGCGCGCGTCGGTTCCACGTCACCACCACCGCCCAGACCGAACGCTTCACGCCGCCATCCTGGACACGGCCGGCGCCAGCGACTTCTCGACCAGGCTCAGCGCCCGCCCGACCGCCTGGTCCATGTTGTAATACTGAAAATCCGCCAGCCGCCCGGCGAACCAGACCTTGCCCGCCAGCGTCGCCGCCATCTCCCGATACTGCGCCGCCAAGCCGCGAGAGGCCTCGGACAGAACCGGATAATAGGGTGCGTTCACCCCGACCTCATACGCGACCGGATACTCGGTCACGGTCGCCGTCGTCGCGCCCCGCTCGCCGGTCAGGTGGCGAAAGTCGGTGATCCGCGTGAAATCGAACTCATTGGGATAGTTGACGGTCCCGACCGGCAAGCCGTCTTCCACATCGACGACCTGATGCTCGAACCGCACGCTGCGATAGGGCAAGTCCCCCGCCGACCGCTCGAAATAGTCGTCCAGCGCCCCGCAATAGACCATCCGGTCCCACGTCTGCGCCCCGACCTGATCCATGCCGGTATTCAGCGACACATGGATGTTGGGGTGATCCAGCAGCCGGTCGAACAAGGCCCCATACCCGTCGCGCGGCATGGCCTGATATCGGTCGGTGAAATACCGGTCGTCACGGCTGATCGCGACCGGCACCCGCGCCAGGACCGACGCGTCCAGGGCGTCGGCGGCCACGCCCCACTGTTTGGCGGTGTAGTTGGCGAACAGCTTGTCGAACACATAGTCCGCCAGGAACCTTAGGTCCGCGTCGTCCGCCGCCTGTCTCAGATCATGAATGCTGGGTCGCGCGCCGAACCCGAACCTCTGGACCAAGGTGTCGGACAGCCGGTCCGCCATCCGTTCGGGGAACAACAGCCGCATCGAATCCAGATTGAACGGCACGGGAACCAGCCGCCCGTCCACATGACCCCGGACCCGATGGAAATAGGGCCGCCACGCCGTGAACTGGCTCAGATAGTCGAAGATCCGCCCGCTGTTGGTGTGGAACACATGCGGCCCATAAGGGTGGATCAGCCGCCCGCCGTCGTCGAGCCGGTCGTGCGCATTGCCGCCGACGTGGTCGCGCCGGTCGATCACTAGCACGGTCTGATCCAGCCCGCGCGCCAAACGCTCGGCGACCACAGCCCCGGTGAATCCCGCCCCGACGATCAGCCAGTCATACCGCCGGGACATCACGCCTCCCGCCGCTCTGGAACAGCGACGCCCAGTGCGGCTTCAGGCAGATCAGACAGGCGACCACCACCGCCATCTCCCCGACGATCCGCGCCCACGCCATGCCCGCAGCGCCATAGGTCGGCGTCAGCAAAACCGCCGGTCCCAGCGTCGCGACGCACCCCACCCCGACGATCAGGGCGAACCGCCGGTCCATGCGAAGCGGCGTAATCAGATGCAGCCCCAGCACCTGGCTGATCGCCACCAGCGGCAGAACCCAGGCCAGCATCCTCAACACCTCCACCGCCGGCGCGAACCCCTCCCCGAACAGCAGCCGCACCAGGATCGGCGCCCCCAGCGTCAGACCCGCCGCCAGCACGACGAACGCCGCTGCCGACAGCCCCAACACCCAACGCGCCGTTCGAAAGGCCGCCCCCGCATCCTCGACCAGCAGCCCCGCGATCCGGGGCGCGATCAGTCCGCCCAGCGGCCGCATCAACGACCCCGACGCCGCTACCAGCCGGTCCGCCACGCCATACAGCGCCGCCTGCACCGGCCCGGCCAGGGCCGCGACCATCAGAACTCCCGCCCCGGTGTAGGCGACGACTGCCGCCCGGCTGGCGAACAGAGGCGCGCCCTCGACCAGCGCCCGCCGCACGAACCCGCGCCCGGGGGCCGTCACCTCATGGCGCCGAAACAGCAGCAATGCGCTTGTGGCTGCCCCGGCCAAAACGCCCACCGCCTGAACCGCCATCACCCCGCCGACCGTCAGGTTGGGCCACGCCAGCACTGCGACCGTCGCCGCCAACGCAAACCCGACCTCCAGCACCGCCGCCGGCGCTGGATCGCGAATTCCCTGAAAGAACCACAACAGGCTGGCGCCCTGGCCCACACCCAGCAAGATCGCCATCGCCACGACGACGCCCGCGCCGTCCAGAACAGGATTGATCATCGCCAAACTAACGCCGACGACGACGGCCGGCGCCGCCAGCACGACGCGCATCGCCAGCGCCTGACCAACGATGGCGCCCCGCCCCTCGACCGTCCCGGCGATGTCGCGCGGACCCGAGATCGAAAGCCCGTAATCGACCACCACCGCCACGATCAGCGCCAGCGCGATCCCCGCCGCATAGACCCCGAACCCATCCAGCCCCAGCCGCCGTGTCAGAACGGGATAGAGCAACAGGGGCGAAACATACCGGGCGACATGCGCGCCATACAGCCAGCCGGCGTCGGCCACGCCGCGCGCAGACAGCAATCGGTGACCGCCTTCTCCCAACTGCCGCCCCCGCGATCAACTCAGGGATGAGCTTTAGACACGCATAACCCTGTTCGCAAGCGCGGTGTCAGACGGGGTCTTCAGCCGAAACGGCCTTCGGCCCAGCGCGCGGCGAAATAGCCGCCCGTCGCCGACACCATCGTCAAGGTCGTGCCCCAGATCAGGTCGATGATCGTCAGCCTGGTCTGCCACACCGCCAGCGTCGCCTGATTGGTCAGGTCGTAGGTGGCATAGGCCACGAACCCCAGGACCGCCCCATTGATCGCCGCCCGCGTCCAGTTCCCTTCTTTCAGGGCAGGTGCGATGGCCAGGAACACCGTCCCCGCGATGGAGATCAGGTAAAAGGCCACCGCCGCCTTCATGTCCGGCTTGTCCAGCATGATCGGCCCCAGCACCGGCTTGTAGAGCCGGTCGGTCATGGTTGTCAGCCAGACGAAGTCGATGGCTGCGAACGTCAGGCCCGCCCCAAGGTATGCCGCGACATATTTGATCATGCTCGTCTCCTCAGGCGGGTTTCAGGCGATAGTGGCCGACCGCCCAGGTGCGGCCCTCGTCGTTTCCGAACAGACCGGCCGTCGCCAGGTAGAAGCGCCGCCAGCGCCGGGTCCACAGTTTGGCGTCGTCGCCATAGGTCTCGCGCATCAACACCGCGACCCGGTCGGAGTTCCTGTCCATGTTCGCCAGCCAGTCGTTGGCGGTCTTCGCATAGTGGCCGCCGCTCCAGGTCCATTCCTGCTCGACCGCAAACAGGTCGGGGAACTGCCGGATCAAGCCGTGGCTGGGCATCACCCCACCGGTGAAGAAATGCTGGGCGATGAAGTCGCCGCTGTCGGTATGGTCGAACCGGTAAGGGGCGTCGCGGTGCGTGAAGACGTGGATGAACATCCGCCCGTCGTCCTTCAGCCAGCCCCGCGCCTTGGTCAGAAGGGCGCGCCAGTTGGCCATATGCTCGAACATCTCCACCGAGACGATGCGGTCGAACCGCTGCTCGGTGTCGAAGGCGTTCATGTCCTGGGTGATGACCGTCAGATTGGTCAGGCCCCGCTGCGCCGCCTGGGCCTCGATATGGCCGCGCTGCCCATGGCTGTTCGACACCGCCGTGATCTTCGAATTGGGATATTTCTCGGCCATCCACAGCGACAGCGAGCCCCAGCCGCAGCCCATCTCCAGGATCGTCTGCCCATCGCTCAGCTCGGCATGGGCGCAGGTTTCCGCCAGCGCCGCCTCCTCGGCCTGATCCAGCGTCTCGCGTCCGGTGGGATATAGGCAGCAGGAGTATTTCAGCCGCTTGCCCAGGCACAGCTGGAAGAACTCGGGCGGCAGTTCGTAATGCTGTTCGTTCGCCGCATCGGTGTGTTCGGCGATGGCGCGCTGGGCCATCGCCTGCGCAAACGCCGCCTCGTCGTGCGGGCCGTCGCGATCCAGCCGCTTGCGCGCCTCCGTCACCAGGCTGTCGATGGCCGGGCGCGTCACGAAATCCGGAAACGGCGCGTCCTGAAGCTGGCGAATGGCGACATTGGTCAGGTTCATCAGGGCGTCCTTGGCGATCAGGCGGAGCTTGCAGGTGTCATGGAATACGCCGTCCCGCCCCATGCGGATGCATCCGCCCTTGAACACGGCGCCGACGATGACAACATCAGGTCCCGAGCCTGCATGATTTCAGACGAAGTGCACACTTTGCACTCTGTTTTTACGAAGCCAGGTCGCCGTCGTTTCGGACCAATTAGACGAATTAGACTCTGTTTTTCGTGTCGACTGTCTGAAATCGCCGCGTCGGATCGACGCCGCGTCTTGCCCCTCGCCTTCCCCCGCGTTAGGCGTGGTCCAAAGCGCCGATATTCATCAGGCAATGAAAAAAGGGAGAGCGATGGGAAAGATCTACGCTGACGTCACGTCCGCGCTGGAGGGGCTGACCTTCGACGGCATGACGGTCATGTCCGGCGGCTTTGGCCTGTGCGGCATCCCCGAAAACCTGATCGCCGCCCTGCGCGACAGCGGCGTCAGGGGCCTGACGGTCATCTCCAACAACGCCGGCGTCGACGGCTTCGGCCTGGGCCAGCTGCTGGGCACGCGCCAGATCGCCAAGATGATCTCGTCCTACGTCGGCGAGAACAAGGAGTTCGAGCGCCAGTATCTGGCCGGCGAGCTGGAGCTGGAGTTCAACCCCCAAGGCACCCTGGCCGAGCGCATCCGCGCCGGCGGCGCCGGCATCCCCGCCTTCTTCACCGCCACCGGCGTCGGCACCCTGGTCGCCGAGGGCAAGGAAGTCCGCAACTTCGACGGCCGCGACTACGTCATGGAGACCGGCCTGATCGCCGACCTGTCCATCGTCAAGGCCTGGAAAGCCGACGAGCGCGGCAACCTGGTGTTCCGCAAGACCGCCCGCAACTTCAACCCGATGATGGCCACTGCCGGCAAGGTCACGGTCGTCGAGGTGGAAGAGATCGTCCCGGTCGGCTCGCTTGATCCCGACCACATCCACACGCCGGGCGTCTACGTCGACCGCCTGGTCCAGACCGTGTCCGAGAAGCGCATCGAACAGCGCACCGTGCGTCCCCGCGCGACGGCGGGCTCAAGTAGCGAAGCGGTAGCCCGCAAGGAGCAAGCATAATGCCCCGCACCCGCGAACAACTCGCCGAACGCGCCGCCAAGGAACTGCAGGACGGCTTCTACGTGAACCTGGGCATCGGCATCCCGACCCTGGTGGCCAACTACATCCCCGCCGGCATGACCGTGACCCTGCAGTCCGAGAACGGCATGTTGGGCATGGGTCCCTTCCCCTATGAGGGCGACGAGGATCCCGACCTGATCAACGCCGGCAAGCAGACGATCACCGAGATCCCGGAGTCGTCCTATTTCAGCAGCGCCGACAGCTTCGCCATGATCCGCGGCGGCCATATCAACCTGTCGATCCTGGGTGCTATGGAAGTGGCCCAGAACGGCGACATCGCCAACTGGATGATCCCCGGCAAGCTGGTGAAGGGCATGGGCGGCGCGATGGACCTGGTCGCGGGCGTCAAGCGCGTGGTCGTGGTCATGGAACACGCCAACAAGCACGGCCAGTCCAAGGTGCTGAAAGCCTGCACCCTTCCCCTGACCGGCACGGGCGTCGTCAGCCGCATCATCACCGACCTGGCGACCTTCGACGTCAAGCCGGATGGTGCAGGTCTTGAGCTGGTCGAACTGGCCGACGGCGTCACTTTGGACGAGGTCGCCGCCAAGACCGAGGCCGCCTACACCGTCGCGGCGGGCTTGCAGGCCGCCTGACACACCTGCCGCCGCCTCGGGACTACCGGGGCGGCGCAGGCTCCAGCCGGCGATAGGCCGCGCCGACGAAGGCCATCGTCAGCGGCGTCTGAAGGCCCGTCAGCACGACGGCGAATACGATCCAGCCCGTCGTTCCGGACAGCAGTCCCGCGCCCCACAGCAGCGCCAGAGCGATCTTGGGCGCCGCCGTCACGATCAGACCGACCAGCAAGGGCCAGAAGGCCCCGCGCGCGATGCTCATGCTTTGCAGCGACACCATATGCCCGCGCCCGATCGTCGCCGGCGCGAACAGGGACAGCCGCACGGTGAAGGCGACGACGGCGAACAGGGCGAAGGCCGTCACCACGGTCAGCAAGATCAGCTTCCACAACGGCCCGACAGCTCCCCACTGACGCAGCTCAATGGCCTGGGCGTTCAGCTCGGCCATGCCGAAGACGGCCAGCAGAACCAAGGCGACGACCGACAGGATCATGGCCATGAAGACTGCGCACAACAGGCTCGCCCCCAGCAGCCGCAGTTCAGGCCGTCCGAACTGCAACCCGACCGGCCCCAGGTCCAACCGCCGCGCCTCGATCAGATCGTCCGTGATCGAAATCCGTGCGAGCGCCCCGGCCAGCACGAGCGTCGAGGCCAGAGCGCACGCCGCCCAGACCAGGCCCACAGCGCCCACCGCCAGCGGCTTGACGCTCCAGACCACGGCCGCCAGCAGGATCGCGCCCCAGGCCCCGCGCCACAGCCGAGGCAGAGCCGAAACCGTCGCCGACAGCGTCTCGCCCAGTTGCAGAACCTGATGCCCGTTCAAATCTCGCCCCCGATTACCGGCGGCGGATATAGCAGGGGACCATGACACCACGCCACCCGCCCGCTAGAAGGCCGCGATGAGCGCTTCCTCCACCTCCCCCTCCCCCATCCACGTCATCGGCGGCGGCCTGGCCGGCTCCGAGGCTGCCTGGCAGATCGCCCAGGCCGGCGTGCCCGTCATCCTGCACGAGATGCGCGGCGTGCCCGGCGTCAAGACCGACGCCCACCACACCGATGGCTTAGCCGAGCTGGTCTGCTCCAACTCCTTCCGGTCGGACGACTGGGAGCACAATGCCGTGGGTCTGCTGCATGCCGAGATGCGCGCGCTGGATTCGATCATCATGGTCTGCGGCGACATCAATCAGGTGCCGGCCGGAGGCGCCCTGGCCGTGGACCGCGACGCCTTCTCCCAGGCCGTGACCGCAAAGCTGTCGGCCCATCCCCTGATCACTATCGTGCGCGAAGAGATCGCCGGCCTGCCGCCGGAAGACTGGCACAATGTCATCGTCGCCACCGGCCCCCTGACCTCGCCCGCCTTGGCCGACGCCATCCTGAAAGCGACCGGCGAGGAGAGCCTCAGCTTCTTCGACGCCATCGCCCCCATCGTCCATGCAGACTCGATCGACTTCGACATCGCCTGGCGTCAGTCGCGCTATGACAAGGAAGGTCCGGGCGGCGACGCCGCCGCCTACGTCAACTGCCCGATGGACAAGGCCCAGTACGAGGCCTTCATCGACGCCCTGCTGGGCGGGCCGAAAGCCGAGTTCAAGGAGTGGGAGAACGTCCCCTATTTCGACGGCTGCCTGCCCATCGAGGTCATGGCCGAGCGCGGTCGCGAAACCCTGCGTCACGGCCCGATGAAACCCGTCGGCCTGACCAACCCGCGCGATCCGCTGGTCAAGGCCTACGCCATCGTGCAACTGCGCCAGGACAACGCCCTGGGCACCCTGTTCAACATGGTCGGCTTCCAGACCAAGCTGAAGCACGGCGCGCAGGCCGAGACCTTCCGCATGATCCCTGGCCTGCAGAACGCCCAGTTCGCGCGCCTTGGCGGCCTGCATCGCAACACCTATCTGAACAGCCCGCACCTGCTGGACCGCCAGCTGCGCCTCAAGGCCATGCCGCACCTGCGTTTCGCCGGTCAGGTGACGGGGGTCGAGGGCTATGTCGAGAGCGCCGCCATGGGCCTGTTGACCGGACGTCTCGCCGCCGCCCAGGCGCTCGGTCGCGACCTGTCGCCCCCGCCGCCCGAGACCGCCATGGGCGCCTTGGTCGAACACATCACCGGCGGGCATCTGGCGGGCTCGAAGTTCCAGCCGATGAACATCAACTACGGCCTGCTGCCGCCACTGGAAGCGCCCAAGGTGGACGAGGCCGGCGTCAAGATTCCGCTCAAGGAACGCGGCCGGGCCAAGAAGCGCCTGATGAGCATCCGGGCGATGGAAAGCCTGAAGGCCTGGCGCGACGCGGGCTGACCCCAGGCCGGGTCGCTCAGCGCAGCTTTGGCAAGCCCGGCCGGAACCCCAGCGTCATCACGCCCAGCAGCACCACGCCGACGCCCATCAGCACCCAGGCCTGGGTCAGATCGGCCATGTGGTCCCGCAACAGGCCGGCGCCCAGCGGCGACAGGCTGGCGATGATGTAGCCGCCGCCCTGGACGAAGGCGAGCAGGTCGCCGGAGCGCGCGGGATCGTCGATCTGATCCATCGCCAGGATCAGGCTCAGCGGGAAGACGGCGCCGATCCCCAGCCCAAGCACCAGCACCACCGGAACCGCCAGGCTGACCGGCGCGACCACCAGTCCGGCCAAACCGATCAGGGCCAACACCAGCGCCGTCAGGATCGGCCCGCGTCGATCCGGGAAACGCCCTATGGTCAGCGACACCAGAAGGCCCGCCGCGACCTCGGCGCCGGTCATGCCGCTGAGCAGATAGCCCGCCGTCGCCCTCGGCTGACCCAGATCGATATAGAAGGGCGGCAGCCAGGCCAGCACCAGCGTATAGGCCGATGTGCCCAGCCCCATGATCAGGATCAGCCGCCACGCCCGTCCCTGACGCCAGAAGGGAAGCTCCGGGTCCGTCGCCTCGACCACGGCGGCGCGGTTCGGCTCCTCGGCCGCCGGATCGCGTGAAGCGGCCAGCCAGATGATCGCGGCGACGAAGGCGGGCGCGCTCCACAGCGCCAGGGTTCCGGCCCAGCCGACCGCGTCGGCCAGGCCCGCCGCCGTCGCCGCCGCAATGGCCGCGCCGCCCATGATGCCGGTGGTGTAGAGCGCCATGACCGTGCCGAACTGCGCCGGAAAGGCCCGTTTGATGACGACCGGCGCCAGCGCCTGGATCAGAGCCACCCCGACGCCGACGACCGCCGCGCTGGCGATCAGGCCGGCCGTATCGCTCAGCACCGCCCGCGCCAGGCAGGCCCCGCCGATCAGCAGCGCGCCCAGCAAGATCCCGCGCCGCTCGCCCAACCGCCGACGCAACGGCCGGATCGACAGGGCGCCCAGACCGATCATTAAAACCGGCAAGGTGGTCAGCAGGCTGGCGGCGGTCGACCCCATGCCCGTCTTGCCCTCGATCAGGTCCAGCAGCGGCCCGACCGCCGCCATCGCCGGCCGCAGATTCAGCGCTAGTGCGACGATGGCCGCCAGCAACAGCAGCGACGCGCCACGCGTCGGCGTGGCGTCCGGTCGTGCGGTCATGATGAGGACTCCCGCTGAAAATCGCGCTAGTCTCTCGACCTCAAGTATCTCGATGTCAAGATAGCCATGCCCGACAGAGCCTCCCGCGCCGCCGCCCAATGGGCCGTGCAACGCCCCGACCTGGACATGCTGCCTATGGAGGTGCTGGGCCGGCTGAACGAGGCGTCGCAACTGGTGATCCGCGAGCGCCAGACGCCGCTGTTCGCGCGCTATGGCTTGCAACATGGCGAGTTCGACGTGCTGGCGACGCTGCGTCGCTCGGACGAGCGCGAGGGCCTGACGCCTACGGCTCTGTTCGAGGCGGCCATGATGTCGTCCGGTGGCATGACCGCCCGCATCGACCGGCTGGAAAAGGCGGACTTGGTCGAGCGTCGCCCGCATCCGAGCGACCGCCGGGCGACGCTGGTCCGCCTGACGGACAAGGGGTTCGAGCTGATCGATTCGATCATGCCCAGCCATCAGGACACGGCGCGAGAGGCGCTGGCCGGCCTGTCGCCTGATGAACAGAAGACGCTGAACACCCTGCTGGCGCGCCTGATCGCGGGCCTGAACGGCTAGGTCAGATCCGTCCGCGCAGCACGGCCCACAGCAGACGCAACCGCTTCAGCGGCTCGGGCCGGTCAGGATCAGCCAAGGCGGCGTGGGCGATGGCGGGAAAACCGACAGGCGGCAGACGCTTCAGCGCGGCGTTGGCGGCGGATCGCAGGGCCGCCGCCTCTTCCGACCGTCCGGTTTGCGCGAGCCCCCAGACACGGCCCGCGTCCGCGACGGCCGCATCATGGCCCTCGCCCGCCAAGATCCTCACCCCGACCTGCATCGGGGCGACGTAGAAGGCGTCCAGATCGTGCGGCTCTTCGCGCACCCGGCCGATGTGGGCGTCGATCAGGGCGTCGAAAAGCGTGCGATCAAGGGCGTGACGCGCGGCGAGATCGGTCAGAGCCTCCAACACCGGATGACCCTTGCGCGGCACACCCGCGAAGACGCCGTCCATCTGTTCCGCCCACCAAGTGTAGCGCATCTCGGCCAGCAGGGGCTGGGTGACACGCGTCGGGATGGTCATCAGCTCGGCTTCAAAGGCGTAGAGCGCGATCAGGTCGGCGCGAGCGCGGTCGTCCGTGACCAGGCGGCTGGACAGCCAGCGGTCGAGGTCGGCGGTGCGGACCTGTTGGTCGAGCGTATCCGCAGACTCGGTCAAGCGGCGCGCGACACCGCGAAATCGGCGAGGTCTTCCAGCGCGATGCGCCAGTCGCTGAGCGGCAGAACCGACAGGGCCGCCTTGGCCTGATCGGCATAGTCGCCGGCCAGGTCCAGAGTCGCGCCGATGGCGCCCGAGCCGATGATTAGTTCGCGGGCGCGAGTGAAGTCCTCGGGCGTGCGCTCGCCCTTGGTCACGGTGCGCTCCCAGAAGGCCTCTTCGCGGCCTTTGGTGCGGGCGACGGCGAGCAGCAGCGGCAGGGTCGCCTTGCCCTCATTGAAGTCGTCGCCGGCGTTCTTGCCCAGGGCCTCGGCCGTGGCGCCATAATCCAGCGCGTCGTCGGCCAGCTGGAAGGCGATGCCCAGAGCCATGCCGTAATCGCGCAGCGCCTTGATCGCGACCGGATCTGCGCCGACGCCCACGGCGCCCGCCTCGGCGGCGGCGGCGAACAGTTCGGCGGTCTTGGCCGAAATGATCTGCAGATAGGTGGCCTGGTCCAGGTTCAGGTCGTGGGCGCGGGTCAGTTGCAGCACCTCGCCCTCGGAGATCACGCGCGACGCCTCGGCCAGAATGCCCAGGGCGCGCATCGAATCGGTCTCGACCATCAGCTCGAACGCGCGGGCGAACAGAAAGTCGCCGACCAGAACGCTGGTGGGGGCGCCCCAGATCAGGTGGGCCGCGACCTTGCCGCGGCGCAGCTCGGACGCATCGACGATGTCGTCATGCAACAGGGTGGCGGTGTGAATGAACTCGACCGCGGCGGCCAGCTTCAGCGGCGCGTCGATGTCGCCCTGGGCGCCCACAGCGCGGGCGGCGGCGACGGTCATCAGCGGGCGCAGACGCTTGCCGCCCGCCGACACCAGATGCTCCGCCAGCCTGGGGATGATCGGCACGTCCGACTGCATCCGGTCCAGGATCAGGGCGTCAACGGCGGCCATGTCGACCTCAGCCAGCCGGACAAGGGCGTTGACGTCCCCCTTCGGGCGGGGAGCGGCGGCGATGGCGACGTCCAAGCGGATACTCTTTCACTGGCGCGGCGGACCGCGTCGAAGGATTTTGCAGACGGGCCGTCTTGCCCCCGCGAGTTGCGGCGCACAATGATGTTCGCCCCCTTGAGGGTCAAGGAGATTGAGGCTTGGACGCAGTCGAAACCCTGCCGACGGAAATCGTCGAGAACGGCCTGTTGAACGGCCGGGTGCGCCTGCGTCAACCCGCGCGCGGCTATCGCGCCGGGATGGATGCGGCCCTGCTGGCGGCGGCGGTCCCGGCCCAAGCGGGCCAGAGTGTGATCGAGGCCGGATGCGGCGCGGGCGCCGTCCTGATGCAGATCGCGGCGCGGCGGCCGGGCGTCGTCCTGACGGGACTGGAGCGCGATCCGGGGATGGCGGCTCTGGCGGTGGAGAACGCGGCCCTGAACGGGCTGGCCGTGACCACCGCGATTCGACAGGGCGACGTGGCGGCGGGCTTCAGGGCGCTGGGGGTCGAACCTGGCGACTGGGCCGTGTCCAATCCGCCTTTCTTCGACGACGCTGGCGCCTTGCGCGCGCCGGCCGAGGGCAAGCGCGGGGCCTGGATGGCCGACGATGGGCTGAAGGCCTGGACCGACTTCCTGCTAAAGGCGGTGAAGGAAGGCGGGCGGATCGTCGTGATCCACCGGGCGGATCGGCTAGCGGACCTGCTGGCGCTGTTGGGGGAGAAGGCCGGATCCTTCACCATACGGCCCATCCATCCCTTCGCCGACGAACCGGCCAAGCGGGTGCTGGTCCATGCCATCAAGACCGGGAGGGCGCCGCTGCGACTGCTGCCGCCGCTGGTGCTGCACGACCGCGAGGGCGGCAAGCACACCGAGCAGGCCGAGGCCATCCTGCGCGGCGAGGCGGCGCTGGACTGGTGATCCGACGCGGCGCTCGGGTGGTCAATCGCCGCCGGAACGCCTAAATGCCGCCTCCTGACGAAAACGAGCGCGACCCGTGTCAACCGACGACCTCCCGCATGAGCTTCAGGACGGCCTGGTCGCCGTCGGCGAGGCCGCGCACGATTTGCGTGACCCGTGGTGGATCTTCGGCGGAGCGGCCATGGCCCTGTATGGCCTGACCGATCTGCACGTGCCCGACATCGACGTCCTGTGTTCGCCCCGCGACGCACGCGCCCTGCTGGCCGCGCTGGACGGCGAGGTGGTGGCCGATCCGGGTGAAGGCCTGTTCCGCTCGGCCGTCTTCGGTCGCGCGCCGGACCAGCCGATCCTGGTCGAGGTCATGGCCGATTTGGAGACCCGCGACGGCGCCGAATGGCAGGCCGTCGGCTTTACGTCGCGGCGTCGCGTCTTCATCGACGATATCCCGCTGTTCGTGCCCGACATCCGGGACCATATCAACCTGTACCGCCTGTTCGGCCGCCCCAAGGATCTGGTGCGGGTCGAGCAGCTTGAACGACTGATCGCCTGAATGCCCTTTCCTTTCGACATCTCCGCCACCGAAGGCCGCGCCCGCACCGGGGTGTTGAAGACCGCGCGCGGCGACATTCGCACCCCCGCCTTCATGCCGGTGGGCACCGCCGCGACGGTCAAGGCGATGACGGCGGATCAGGTCAAGGCGACCGGCGCCGACATCCTTCTGGGCAACACCTATCACCTGATGCTGCGCCCCGGCCCCGAGCGGATGGAGCGTCTGGGCGGGCTCCACAAATTCATGGGCTGGGACAAGCCGATCCTGACCGACAGCGGCGGGTTCCAGGTCATGTCCCTGGCCGGGATTTCGAAGGTGAAAGAGGAGGCTGTGACCTTCTCCAGCCACATCGACGGCTCCAAACACGTGCTGACGCCGGAACGCTCGATCGAGATCCAGGCCGACCGGATCGGCGCCGACATTTCGATGCAGTTGGACCAGTGCGTCGCCTATCCGGCCGAGAAGGATGCGGCCAAGAAGGCGATGGAGCTATCGATCCGCTGGGGCGCCCGCTCCAAGGCCCGGTTCGGCGAGCGTGAGAACCAGGCCCTGTTCGGTATCCAGCAGGGTTCGACCTTCGAGGACCTGCGCCGCCAGTCGTCGGAACAACTGCAAGAGATCGGGTTCGACGGCTACGCCATCGGCGGCCTGGCTGTGGGCGAAGGTCACCAGGCCATGTGCGAGGTGCTGGACTATGCGCCCGAGTTTCTGCCCAGGGACCGCCCCCGTTATCTGATGGGCGTGGGCAAGCCGGTCGATCTGGTCGAGGCGGTGTATCGCGGCGTGGACATGTTCGACTGCGTCCTGCCGACCCGCGCCGGTCGCCACGGCCAGGCCTGGACCTGGGACGGCCCACTGAACCTGAAGAACGCTCGCTTCGCCGAGGATCATGATCCGCTGGACCCGAGCATCGACGGCCCGTCATCGCAGTATTCGAAGGCCTATCTGCACCACCTGATCCGCGCCGATGAAATCCTCGGCAAGGTGCTGCTGAGCTGGCACAATATCGCCTTCTACCAGGCGCTGACCGCGGCCATGCGCGCCGCGATCTCGGGGGGCCGGTTCGAAGCCTTCCGCCGCGACTTCCACGCCCGCCACACGTCGAACTGACATGCGTATCGAGAAGTCAGGCTTCCACGCCTACAACACCTATCTGGAGGAGCCGCCCCGCGACGAGGGGAACGAGACGGCCCTTCACCGCCACGTCATCATCATCGGCGGCGACAAATATGCGTTCTTCGCCCACTGGTCCGGCAAGTTCGCGCACAAGGGCGAGCGCATCTCGTTCGACTGGGACTGGGACCGAACCGGCGAGTTCAGGAACATCGAAAAGTCGTCCTTCGAGGCCTTCGCCAAGGACGGCACGGTCCAGATCAGGGGCGACCGTCGCGACAGGCGACGCACTTTCGGCCGTTAAATCCCGTTGACTGAGTCAGCGCTGCGACCGCCCGGCGGGTCGGAACCAGCTAGGGGCCGCAGGCGGGGCGCAGTTCCGTTGCATACCCATGCCCTTCAGGAAGGCGCGGCGCATCCGGCCGGACTGGATGGCGGACTGGACGTGGCGGCTGTGCTGCTCTGCGCCGCTCAAGCGCCGTATCCAGCTGCGGCCGGGGATGAAGTCGGTCGTGGTGTCGCGGATGGCGTTCAGCGCCGCCTTGGCGGCCGCATCGGCGGCGCGCTCGCTCAGAAACGAACCGTCCTGACGCGGCGGCTCGTCCGTGTCCGGCCCCAGCGCTTCGTTCAGCCGCGCCACTTCGGCGCCGATGGTGGCGCACTGGTTCAGGTTGCGCAGATCGTAGGGGTTGGCCTCCGCCTGCAATAGCACTGTCGGGATGATCTGTCGGCGCAGGTTGAAATCCTCCAGCGGCGCGGACGCCGCCGCCGCGAACCCCGCCCCCATCTGCTCTGCCCCGCCGACGGCCGACCGTCCGGCGTTGCAGCCCGATAGCGCGAGCAAGAGGACGGCGGGTAGGAAAACAGTCTTCATGGGCGGGCTTAGACCATGTCGCGTGCTGCAATCAAAGCTTGGCGATTTAGCATTTCGGTAACAAAGAATTCTCTGATCGATGGCACTTTGAGCGCAGTCGTTGGAGTTCACCGTGCCGTATATCGCCAAGAGTCTCGAAGCCCTGAACGCGCCCGCCGGCCCGTTTCAGCGCCTTACGGAACTGGCGTGCCGGCTGTTCGATGCCCCGTCGGCCGTAGTCACCCTGATCACCGGCGACAAGGCCGTGCTTTGGTGCAGTGACTGCATGATCGTCCAGACGATGCCGCGCGAAAGAACCCTGGGCGACCGCCTCATGCGGCAGGGCGCGGGCGCCGTCATGGTGGTGGAGGACGGCCTGGCCGATCCCGTCGCCCGCGATCATTTTCTGGTCGCCGCGCCCTACAACCTGCGCTTCTACGCAGGTGTGACGATATGCGGACCGGACGGCCGGCCTGTCGGCGCGTTCGGCGTGATGGACCGCCAGCCCCGCGCGCATCCGTCGGACGCGGACATGGCCACGCTGAAGACGCTGGGCCGAATGGCCGAGGACATCATCGCCATGCTGGAAGTCAGCCGGATCAGCGAGGAGCGGCACGGCACTCTTGAACTGGTCGAGCAGATAGCCGGGGTCGGCCACTGGCGGCTGGATCTGTCCAGCGGCGCCGTCGAATGGTCCGATCAGGTGTTTCGCATTCACGGCCTCGACCGGGCCAGCTTCGATCCCCACGTCGATTCCGCCATCGACTTCTATCATCCCGAAGACCGCGCCGAACTGCTGGCCGCCATAGAGAAGACCGTGGCCACGGGCGAGGGCTATGATCGCCGTCTTCGGCTGATCCGCGTGGATGGCGAAGAACGCATCGTCCTGAGCCAGGCGCGGGCCGAGCGCGACGATGCGGGCGTGGTGAAGGCCCTCTACGGCGTCTTTCAGGACATCACCGACCAGCAGAACCAGATCGCACAGGCCAAGCGGGACGAGGCGCGCTATCGGCTGCTGGCCGACAACATCGGCGATGTCATCACCCGCATCCGCCCGGACGGCACCAGCAAATACATCTCGCCCGCCATCGAGGCCCTGCTGGGCTGGACCTTCGAGGAGATGAGCGGCACAGCGCTGGACTATATCCACCCCGACGATCAGGAGCGGGTGGCCCGGTCCGTGCTGGAGACCATGCACACCGGCAAGCAATGCCGGCTGGAGCACCGCGCCGTCCACCGCGACGGCTCCACCGTGTGGGTCGAATGCACCTTCCGCGCCCTGGCCGCAAAACCGGGTCAACCTTCGGAAGTCGTCG
Source organism: Brevundimonas sp. KH_058 (assembly GCF_057838505.1). Classification (NCBI taxonomy): domain Bacteria; kingdom Pseudomonadati; phylum Pseudomonadota; class Alphaproteobacteria; order Caulobacterales; family Caulobacteraceae; genus Brevundimonas; species Brevundimonas sp. KH_058. Next base: position 177,633 of record NZ_CM174469.1, read on the forward strand.
CCGTCATCCGCGACATGACCGACCGCAAGGTTCTGGCCGACGAACTGCTCGAAGCCAGGGACCGCGCCGAGGCGGCGGCTGCGGCCAAGAGCGAGTTCCTGGCCAACATGAGCCATGAGCTGCGCACACCCCTGACCAGCGTCATCGGCTTTTCCAACCTGCTGAAGGCCAGCCAGGCCCTGCCCGACGAGGAACGCGGCTATGTCGCACGCATCGCCACCGCCAGCGAGGCCCTGCTGTCGGTGATCAACGACGTGCTGGACTATTCCAAGCTGGAAGCCGGCGCGATCGAGCTGGAGCCCCAGCCCTTCGATCCGGTCGCCCTGGCGCGCGAGACGGCCCAGATGATGGAGGCGCAATGCTTCGCCAAGGGCTTGTCGCTTCAGGTCGAGCTGGCGCCGGACCTGCCCCCGTGCCTGATGGGCGACGAGGCGCGGTTGCGACAGATTCTGCTGAACCTGCTGGGCAACGCCGTGAAGTTCACCGCCAAGGGATCGGTGGGCCTGTCGCTGGGCGGCGATCAGGGCGAGGACGGCGTGTGGCGGTTGACGGCGGCGGTGACGGACACGGGCATCGGCATGAGCCCGGAAGCCCTGGCTCATCTGTTCGAGCGATTCTCGCAGGCAGACCGCTCGACGACGCGTCTGTATGGCGGCACAGGGCTGGGGCTGGCGATCTCGCGGCGGCTGGCGCGGGCGATGGGCGGCGATATCCTGGTCACCAGCCAGCCGGGCCAGGGCTCGACCTTCCATCTGACGGCGCCCCTGCTGATCGCGGATGGCGAAGCGCGGACGGAAAGCCCCCAACTCTCCGCCATGCCGGAAGGCCGGATCCTGGTGGCGGACGATTCGCCGGCCAACCGCGAGCTGATCAATGTCATCCTCAGCGGCCTGGGGCTTGAGGTCACGACCGCCTGCGACGGCGCCGAGGCCGTGCACGCCGTCCAGTCCAAGGCCTACGACGTGGTCCTGATGGATATGCAGATGCCGGTCATGGACGGGCTGACGGCGACACGGGAGATCCGGCGCCTGGAACAGGGAACCGGCCGTCGGCTCGCGATCATCGCCCTGTCCGCCAACGTCCAGCCGGACCAGATCGTCCTGTGCCGCGAGGCCGGCATGGACGATCACCTGGCCAAGCCGCTGCAACTGCCCGCCCTGGTCGCGGCCCTGTCGAAACACCTCGCGGCGGTCGAGGTCGTCGCCACGGACGATCCGGCCATACAGATGCGCGATTCCCTGAACTGACCGAAGTCACACGTGTGACTTTCTGAAAGTCACAAAAGTTCGCTTTTGTTCTGCGTCCTAAACAGCAAAAAGCCCGCCGAAGCGGGCTTTAAATGGTACGCCCTCTCGGGCTCGAACCGAGGACCCTCTGATTAAAAGTCAGATGCTCTAACCAACTGAGCTAAGGGCGCACCGCGCGACGTCCGGGCTGGCCCGAACCGTCGAAGGGCGCCTTCTGTTGTAATCCGGCCTTCCGGTCAAGACCCGGTCTGCTACTCATGTGCGATGCAACCGTTAAATGGCGTCCGCATCATCGAAATCGACGGCCTGGGGCCGGTCACCTTCGCCGGGATGATGCTGGCTGACCTGGGGGCGGATGTGGTGCGGCTGACGCGCGACGCCTCGGCCGGGCCTGCGGCGTTCGACGAGGTCGGCGGTGCGGTGATGCATCGGGGGCGCGTCGCCGTGCCGGTCGATCTGAAATCGCCCGACGATCGCGAGCGTATTCTGACATTGGTCGATGGCGCGGACGCGGTGATCGAGGGGTTCAGGCCCGGCGTGATGGAGCGATTGGGCTATGGGCCAGAGGTTCTTCAGGCGAAAAAGCCCGCGCTGGTGTTCGGTCGGGTGACGGGCTGGGGTCAGACGGGACCGCTGGCGCATGCGGTGGGGCATGATCTGAACTACATCGGCCTGTCGGGGGTGCTGCACGCCATGGGCGAGGCGGATCGTCCGCCCTCCCCGCCGTTGAACCTGGTGGGCGACTATGGCGGCGGGGCCATGCTGCTGGTCGTCGGGGTGCTGGCGGCGCTTGTGGAGGCCAGGACCACCGGGCGGGGTCGCGTGGTGGATGCGGCCATGACCGACGGCGCGGCCCTGTTGGGCGGGCTGTTCCAGGCCCTGCGCGGTCAGGGGATGTGGAGCGACCGGCGCGGGGCCAATCTGCTGGACGGCGGCGCGCCCTTCTATCGTTGCTACGAGTGTCGCGACGGCGGGTTCGTGGCGGTGGCGGCGCTGGAGCCGCGGTTCTACGCCGCCCTGCTGGCGGGATTGAACATCGATCCGGGCGAGGCGGTTCAGTATGATATCGCCGCCTGGCCGGCCTTGCAGGCGCGGCTCGCCGCCCTGTTCGCGAGCCGCGACCGTGACGACTGGAGCGCCCATTTCGCCGGAACCGAGGCCTGCGTGACCCCGGTCCTCAGCCTGGCCGAGGCGCCCGACCATCCGCACAATCAGGCCAGGGGGACGTTCAAGGACGGCCTGCCGCGCCCCGCGCCCCTGTTCGACGGCAAGGCGGCGGAGCCCGGACCCAAGTCCGCAATGACGTTGGAGCAAATGGTCACAAAATGGTCCGATCACGCGGGATGACCGGCGCAGTTTTCGGCGCTAAGGGAACGGCTTAGCGCCACAGGCGTTGCATCGGCGAAGACCCGGGGACTTTCCATGACACGCTCGACATTCGTTCTGGCCGCCGCTGCGTTGAGCGTGCTTGCGCTCTCGGCCTGCGACGACCGGCCGTCGCGCTCGGACGACGATTATCGTGAGATGCCGGTCGAGACGGCGCCGCCTCCCGTCAAGGAAGAAGTCCCCCCGCCTGCGCCCGAGGTGCAGGACCCGACCCCCACGCCCCCGCCGTCCAGCAGCCTTCCGCCTGATGAACGCACGTCCGAACAGACGGTCCAACCCGAGAGCGAGACCCTGTTCTACTAAGAAGGACAGGTTTGCCGGGGGGCGCAGTTTTGACGAGAGATCGAGTTTGACGTTCAGGCCTAACCTGCTGGTCGCGACCCTCGCGGCCTTTTCGGCCTGCGCCCATGCGGCGGCGGCGGACCCCCGCGCCCAGATCCGCGGCGACATGGACGCCGAACTACGCCGGGCCCTGGAACGCGCCGTGGGCGAGGTCGATGGGGCGCCGTCCAGCCGGTTCGAGGCCCGCCGTCGTGCTGAAAGCGCCGTGACCTCGGCGACGGCTCTGCTGCGCTCGGAAGCCTATTATCAGCCGGTCGTGGAAGACATCGTCGAGGGCGAGGAGACCCCGATCGCCATCGTCTCGGTCCAGCCGGGTCGACGTTTCCTGCTGACCGATCCGACCATCCAGTGGGTCGATCCCGCGCCCGAGACCGAAGCGGCGGACAAGGCCAAGACCGCCATCGCCCTGAAGGCCGGCGATCCCGGTCGGGCGGTGGACGTCATTTCGGGCGAGGGGCGGCTGGTCGCGGCCCTGGTTCGCGACGGTTACGCCGACGCCAAGGCCGATCCGCGCCGGGTGGTGGTGGACCACGCCGCCTTCACCGTCGCGCCGGAATACCGCATCGCCTCGGGAGCCCTGGTGCGGCTGGACGGCGTGAGACTGTCGACGCGCGGCCGGACCAATCCCGACTGGGTCGCAGGCCTAGCGCCGTGGAAGGAAGGCGACCGCTACGATCCCGATCAGGTCGCGGAGCTGGAGCGTCGGCTGCTGGACACCGGCGTCTATGACGGCATCGGCGTGGCCCTTTCGCCGCTGGACCAGGTCACCGCCGGCGGTCTGCGTCCCGTCATCGTAAGCCTGCAGGACCGGCCGCGCCGCGTGCTGGAAGCGGGCGCCACCTGGTCCACGGCCGAAGGGGCGGGCGTAGACGTGATCCAGACCCGCTACAATCGCTTCGGCCGGGCCGACACCCTGCGGCTTGAAGCACGGCTGGCGGACATCAACAGCCGGGTCGGCGCGGACCTGTCCCTGCCGCATTGGCGCCGGCCCGGCCGCACGCTGAAGCTGGGCGCGGCCATCGTCAACGAGGACACCGACGCCTATCTGCGCACCGCCGTCGCCCTCTATGCCGACCTGCAGCAGCGGATCGGCAAGACCTCCTATTTCAACTATGGCATCGGGCTGGACGCGGGGCGGTACAGCGAGACGCGCTACGACTTCACCACCCTGCCTGCCCAGCGCGTGACCTTCGACCGCGACCTGGCGATCGTCACCGCGCGGACCAGCGCCTACATCGACCACTCGAACAATCCGCTGAACCCGACCAAGGGCTGGCGCGTCAACGTCGCTGTCCAGCCGACGGCCGTGACGGGCGAAAGCAACATCCTGTTCCTGCGTACGGAAACGCAAGGCACGGCCTATTTCCCGCTGGCGAAGGATCGCACAATCCTGGCCGGGCGGCTGCGGATCGGCTCCATCGTCGGCGGCAGCGAGTTGAACGTGCCGTCGGACCGCCTGTTCTATTCCGGCGGCGGCGGATCTGTGCGGGGCTATTCCTATCAGGGCGTCAATCCCGAACTGCCGGACGGGACGCCGCGCGGAGGACTGTCGCTGTTCGAGACCTCGTTCGAGGTGCGCCAGTCGATCGGTCAGAGCTTCCAGGCCGTCGCCTTCGTCGATGCCGGGGCCATCGGTTTCCAGGAGACGCCGAACCTGACCAACATGCGTTACGGCGCGGGCGTGGGCGTGCGCTACATGCTGCCGTTCGGGCCGATCCGGGCGGACGTGGCCATGCCGTTGAGCAAGCGTGAGGGCGACTCGGCCTTCCAGATCTACATCAGCATCGGGCAGGCGTTTTGACCGACACACCGCCTGAAACCACGCCTGAAGAGACGACGCCGACCAAGGCCGCGCGGCCGGCGAAGACGCGTCGCGGGCTGATCAAACGCATCGTCATCGTCACCGGAGCGATCCTGGCTGGCCTGCTGGTGCTGATCGCCGCCGCCCTGGTGGGCGGGCGCTACTACATCGCCTCGGACGGCGGTCGCGAGATGGTGTTGCAGCGGATCCAAGACCTGAAGATCAGCCGCTATGGCCGGCTGAAGGTCTATGGGCTGAAGGGCGACCTGCTGAGCGATTTCAGCATTGATCGCATCACCCTGGCCGACAGTCAGGGCGTCTGGCTGGAGGCGAACAACCTCAGCATGGATTGGTCCTATCTGGCGCTGGTGGGTCGCAGCCTCCACGCAAACGACATCAAGGCCGAGACCATTCGCGTCCTGCGTCGGCCCGTGGTTGAGCCGCCCAGCGGCGAACCGCCCAGCCCGCAGCCGATCTCGGTTCGGATCGACAAGTTCTCGGCCAATATCGAACTGATGGAGGGCTTCTCCAAGGAGTACGGCCGCTGGAGCTTGTCGGGCGACGCCAGCCTGCCGCGCGCCGGGGCCAAGAGCGCCACCGTCAACGCCGACAGCCTGAACCGGCCCGGCGACTATCTGCGCCTCGCGGCGACCTTCGGCGGCAAGCTGGAAGACACGCGCCTCAACCTGCGCGCCAACGAGGTTCAGGGCGGGCCGCTGGCCGGCGCATTGGGCTACTCGCCCGATCAGCCGTTCTCGGCGGCCGCCGTCCTGAACGCCGATGTCGTCAACGCCCGCGTCCAGACGGGGCAGTTCGTCCCCCTGATCGTCCAGGGACATTTCGGCGACAAGGGATCGCGCGTCTCGGGCTTCGCTGACTTCAGCGGGTCGGACCTCCTGGAGCCGTTCGTCACCCGCATTGGGCGCACGGCGCGGTTCGGCTTCGCTATGGTTCCGACGCCGGACAAGGCCAGTCAAGGCGTGGCGTGGAAGCTGATCTCCGACAACGTCCAGTCCGAAGCGCGCGGCCTGATCCGAAACTCTGACCGCAGTTCCCCGGACGGTATCACCCTGAACATCCAGACCGCGTCGCTGAGCCGGCTGGTCGGATCGGACATCGCCGGGCCGGCCGCCTACTCCGGCCTGTTCAAGGGCGACGCTCAGACCTGGAGCCTGAATGGTCAGGCGACCCTGCTGAACGCAAACGTCGCCAGCTATCGCGCGACCCGCATCGCCGGGCCGCTGAACGTCGCGGTCAAGAACGGCCGTATGGACTTCGACGGCGACATCCGCGCGACGGGCGGTTCGGGCGAAGGCATCATTGGCGGCCTCTTGGGTTCGGCGCCGCGCGTGCAGATGCAGGCGGCGCGGATGAAGGACGGCGCCATCCTGCTGGAGAAGGTCGATCTGCAAGGCCAGGGACTAGCGCTGAACGGATCGGGTTCGCGCAACCTGCTGGGCGGAATGAGCTTCCGCGGGAATGCGCAACTGACGGACGCCTCGCGCGTCCTGCCCGAGGCGCGCGGCGCCTTCGGCGGGCCGATCCGGGCGTCGTCGGCGCGGGCTGGCGCGCCCTGGGTGCTGAATTTCGACGGGCGGGGCCGGAACCTGACCGTCGGCATGGCCGAGCTGGATCGCCTTCTGGGCAAGACGCCCCGCCTGCAACTGGCCGGCCAGCTGAACGGCGGACGGATCGAGATCGAGCGCGGCGAACTGACCGGCGCGGCCGGTCGCGCGGGCGCCAAAGGCATTATCGATACGGCGGGCGACCTGCGGCTGGCGCTGGACTGGAACGCGCGCGGTCCGTTCGCGGCCGGGCCGGTCGAGATCGACGGCGACATGAACGGACGCGGCGCCCTGACCGGCGCCCTGTCCCAACCGCGCGTCGATCTGACAGCTGGCTTCCAGCAGGTGACGGCCGGCGCCCTAACGCTGAACAACGCCGACCTGACGCTGAGCTTCCGCAAGGGCGCGGATGCGTCGGATGGGCGGATCACGGTCGTTAGCGGCTCGAACTATGGTCCCGCACGCGCCTCGGGCAACTTCTTTCTCGGCGGCAAACGCATCCGCCTGAGTGATCTGGACGTGGATGCAGGCGGCGTGACGGCCAAAGGGGCTGTCGCCCTGTCGAACAACATCCCGTCCAGCGCAGACCTGACCTTCTCGGCGCGCGCCGGGGCCTTCCTTGCCTCCGGCGAGGCCAATGGGCGGGTGCGTCTGACGGACGGCGGCGGATCGGATAGCGCCATCTTGGACGTCAGCGGACGCAATGTGCGCCTGGCTGGCCAGAGCTGGATCATCCGCACCCTGGACCTGGACGGGCGCGGCACGCTGAGCAACCTGCCCTTCACCCTGGCGCTGGACGTGGGCGGGCCGACGCCGGCCCAGTTCAACGGTACGGGCGTCTATTCGCGCCAGAACGAGACGCACGGCATGACGCTGCGCGGCGGCGGTCGGGTGCGCGAGGTGGCCTTCACCACCCGCAGCCCGGCCTCGATCACCCTGAACGGCGCGAACCGCACGGCCCATCTGGACTTGGGCGTCGGCGGCGGCGTGCTGCTGGCCGACCTGCGCCAGGATGCGCGAACAGTCGCGGTCCAGGCCGACCTGACGCAGGTGAACCTGGGGTCGATCTCGCCCGAACTGCGGGGCAGCGTGACGGGCCAGGTCGCCATGCGCGGAGCCGGAAGCGACCTGTCGGGAACGGCGAATGTCGCGCTTCAGAACGTGCGCAGCATAGATGCGCCGCGCGGCCTGGCCGTGGACGGACGTGTGGACGCCACCCTGGCAGGCGACCGGCTGACCATCAAGGCGACGGCTGTGGACGAAGGGGCGGTGCAAGCTTCCGCCGACATCGTCCTGCCGGTCGAGGCCTCGGCCGCGCCGCTGCGTCTGGCCATCGCCAGAACGCGCGAGATGTCGGGCCGGGTGTCGATCAACGGCCAGATCCAGCCGATCTGGGACCTGTTCCTGGGCGGCGAACGCAGCCTGGCGGGCCAGGTCAGCGGTCAGGCCACCCTCGCCGGCACGCTGAACGCGCCGCGCCTGAACGGCCGGTTCGACCTGAGCCAGGGTTCGTATCGCGAGAATGCGGTGGGACTGGTGCTCAGCGACCTGACGCTGAGGACGCGGTTCGACGACACGACGGCCCAGATCGAGACCTTCTCGGCCAATGACGGCTCGGGCGGGACCGTGTCCGGTCAGGGCCGCATCGGCCTGCGCCAGGGATCGGGATCGAATGCGCAACTGACGCTGAACCGCTTCCGCGTCATCGACAACGACATCGCCGAAGCCCGCGCCTCGGGGCCGATCACCATCGTTCGCGGGGCGGACGGCAATATCCAGCTGGGCGGTCAGATCAACGTCGACGAAGCCAAGATCGAGCCGGAACTGCCCGGCGCGACCGGCATCGTCGGGATGGATGTCATCGAGATCAATCGCCCCGGCGGCGATCCGGTCGAGACCGAACAGAAGGCGCGCGGCCCGCAGATCGGCATGGACATCGCCCTGCGATCGACCGGCGGCAAAGTGCGGGTCGATGGGCGCGGCCTGAACGTGGTGCTGGACATAAACGCCCGCGTGCGCGGCACGATCGCCCAGCCGCAATTGACCGGCACAGCCAATGTGGTGCGCGGCGATTATGAGTTCGCGGGCAAGCGGTTCGTGTTCAAAGACACCGGCCGGGTCACCCTGTCCACCGATCCGAAACAGATCCGGCTGAACCTGGCGGCGACGCGAGAGGATGCGGCCCTGACCGCCTCCATCAACGTGACCGGCACGGCGGCCGAGCCGAAGATCGCCCTGACCTCGACTCCCTCCCTGCCCCAGGACGAAATCCTGTCCCAGGTGCTGTTCGGGCGGTCGGCGTCGCAGCTGTCGGCGTTCGAGGCGGCGCAGTTGGCGGCGGGGGTCGCGGCCCTGGCCGGCGGCGGCGGGTTCGACGTGATCGGCAACCTGCGCGAACTGGCGGGGCTGGACCGGCTGTCCTTCGGCGGCGACGCCTCGGCGGTGACGGTGGCCGGCGGTCGCTACATCACCGACGACGTCTACCTGGAGGTCATCGGCGGCGGTCAGAACGGCGCGGCGGTCAAGGTCGAATGGCAGCCCCGACGCAACATCGCCGTCGCCTCGCGGTTCGGCGGCCAGGGCCAGACCAGCCTTTCGATCCGCTGGCGCCACGAAAGCCGCGAGGCCGGCGACCGTCGTCCGAACCGGGACCGTCGCACCCGTTAGATTGCAGGTCTTTAACGCCCCATCCCAGTCGTCATCCTAGGCCTTGTGCCTAGGATCCATAAAATCAGACCTCGCCGATCGAGCCCCTCTCCAAACACCGGGCGTATGGATCCTCGCCACAAGGGCGAGGATGACGGCTTTTAGATAACCTAGAGAACCTCCAGCGCCCGCTCCGGCGGGCGACCGATGACGGCGCCCTTGTCGGTCTCGACGATGGGACGCTCGATCAGGATCGGCTGGGCTATGGCCGCCGCCAGTATGGATTCGTCATCGGCGCCGGCGTCCAGCAGAGCCCTGGCGTCGGCCTCCTTCTTGCGCAGCAGGCCCGCCAGACCGACGCCGGTCCTGGCCGCCAGCCGCTCCAGCGTCGCGCGGTCCCAGCCGGCCTTCAGATACTCGACCACAGTCGGTTCGACGCCCTGCTCGCGCAACAACGCCAGGGCGTTGCGCGATGTGCCGCATTTCGGATTGTGAAAAATGACGACGGTCATCAGGGCTCGTTCCGAAGGCGATGCAGCAGCATGGCGCCCTGCAGCGACGCGACATAGATCACGGCCGACACGATGGTCGCCGGCCAGGTGGTCAGCATGATCCACAGCGGAAGATCCGGGGTCGGCATCGTGCCCAGCAGCCGCATGCCCAGATTGGCCACCAGACTGTAGGCGATCATGGCCAGCATGATGATGGGAATGGCCCGCGTCATCACCCGCCACTGCACTATCGCCAGTACGCCATAGAGCGCGACGGAGAAGACCGCGCCAATGCCGATGGCGAAGGGCCAGATGACCTTCATGAACTCGCGCTGCATGGCGACCTGATCGGCGGACAGGCCCATGCGGGCGTATTCTGCGCTCATCGCGGTCTCGAACCAGCCCGAGGTGAACATCCACCAGGTGGGAATCAGGCCGACGATCAGGGCGATGCCCAGGCCGATCACCATCGACCGCGCCGACCGCTGCGCCTCGGCCATGCCGCGCGGTAACATCAGCGGGTTCATGGCGCGAAGCCAAAGATCGATCATCGTGCGTGTCATGTCGCGTCCCCGTTCGGGCGGAAACTAGCGGTGATCGGCGATGACTTACAGACCCCCACCTTCACCTTTGCAGTCTGGGCGTCTAGGGTCCGGCCGATGCGGATTCTGACCTCGGACCAGGCCGTCCTCGACCACGTCGCCACGCGACGCGAGACGATCATCGGCCGTACCACTGACTGGGCGAACATCAACTCCGGCAGCCGAAATGCGGCCGGTTTGAACGCCGTGCTGGATGTGCTTGCGGCCGAGGCGCGCGCGCTGCCCGCCACAGTCGAACGCATCCCGATGCAAGGCTCGACCAGCGTCGCCGACGACGGATCGGTGCGGACCGAGGCCCATGCCGACGCCCTGAAGATCACAGCCCGGCCCGAAGCGTCAATCCAGGTCGTTCTGACCGGCCATTACGACACCGTCTTCCCGGCCGACAGCCGGTTCCAGGCCGTGACGACGCGGGCGGACGGCGCCCTGAACGGTCCCGGCGTGGCGGACATGAAGGGCGGGATCAGCGTGCTGCTGGCCGCGCTGGAGGCGTTCGAGACCCATCCTGATCGACACGGCGTCGGCTGGACCGTGCTGCTGAGCCCCGACGAGGAGATCGGCTCGCCGGCCTCCGCGCCGCTGCTGGCCGAACTGGGCGCGCGGGGGCATCTGGGCCTGACCTATGAGCCGGCCCTGGCTGACGGGACGCTGGCGGGGGCGCGCAAGGGCAGCGGCAACTATCATCTGATCGTGACGGGTCGCGCGGCCCACGCCGGGCGGGCTTTCGAAGAGGGCCGCAATGCGGTGGCGGGCGCGGCCATCATCGCCGCCGCCCTGCACGGGCTGAACGGTCAGCACGAGGGCGTCACCGTCAATGTGGCCAAGATCTCGGGCGGGGGCGCGCTGAACGTCGTCGCCGACAACGCCGTGGTGCGGTTCAACGTGCGCGTCCCGGACAAGGCCGCCGCCGACTGGATCGACGCCTCGGTGCGGGCCATCGCCGCCGCCCCGCCGTTCGAGGGACTGACGCTGGACCTGCACGGCGGCTTCACCCGCGCGCCCAAGCCGATGGACGCGGCCCAGACCGCCCTGTTCGAAGCGGTGCGCGAAGCCGGCGCCCTGCTGGGCCAGCCCATCGCGTGGAAGCCGTCAGGCGGGGTGTGCGAAGGCAACAATCTGCACGCCGCCGGCCTACCCAACATCGACACCCTGGGGGTGCGGGGCGGCGAGATCCATTCGGACCAGGAGTTCGCCTGGCCCGACAGCTTCGTCGAACGCGCCCAGCTGAGCGCCCTGATCCTGTGCAAGATCGCCTCAGGCGAGATCGACGCGGCCAAACTGAAATCCCTGCGGATGGAAACTCTCTAGAATGCTCGTCGTCCGTCCCGCCGGCCCTGCCGATCTCGATCATCTGCTGGAGCTGGCCATCCTGTCCGGCCCCGGCTTCACCAGCCTGCCCGAAGACCCCGACGCCCTGTCCGACCGGCTGGAGCTGAGCCAGGCCAGTTTCCGGGGCCAGGTCACGCCGCAGGAGGCCTGGTACACCTTGATGCTGGAAGACGGCGACACCGGCGACATCGACGGGGTCGGATCGGTCAAGGCGACCGTGGGGCTGAAGCGGCCGTTCTTCTCGTTCCGGGTGGTGAACAATACGGCGCAATCGCCGTCGCTGGGGGTCAAGCTGGATCACCAGACCTTGGTGCTGGTCAACGAATGCACCGGCTGGACCGAGGTCGGATCGCTGTTCCTGAAGGCCGACCGGAGGAAGGGCGGCGCGGGGCGGTTGTTGAGCCAGTCGCGCTATATGCTGATCGGCGCCCAGCCCGAACTGTTCGCCGAGAATGTGCTGGCGGAGTTGCGCGGAGTGTTCACCCCCGACGGCGCCTGTCCGTTCTGGGACCATGTGGCGCACAAATTCTTCCCGATGGAGTTCGACCACGCCGACCGGATGAGCGGCTCGACCGACAAGCAGTTCATCCTGGACCTGGCGCCGCGCCACCCGATCTATACCGAGTTGCTGCCCGAACCCGCCCGCGCCGTGATCGGCAAGGTGCACCCGCAAGGGGTGCCGGCCATGGCGCTGCTGGAAAGCGAAGGCTTCCGGCCCAATGGCCTGGTGGACATCTTCGACGCCGGTCCGACCGTGTCGTGCGGGCGCGACAACATCCGCACTGTGCGCGACGCCCGCCGCCTGACGGTCGAGATCGTCGGGTCGGTCGAGGCCGAACTGCCGGCCCTGATCTCGACAGACAGCATCGCCGCCTTCCGGGCCGTGCGGGCCAAGGCCGACATCGAGGACGACACCGTGCGCCTGACCGCTGAAACCGCTGCTGTGCTGAAGATCAAGGCCGGCGCCACCGTCCGCGTGAAATCATGACCACATTCAAATCCATCGACCCCGCCACCGAAGCCACCAACTGGGAGGGCGAGGCCGCCAGCCCGGCCCAAGTCCAGGCCGCCGTTGACGCCGCCCGCGCCGCCTTCCCCGCCTGGGCCGACGCGCCACGCGCCGAGCGGATCGACGCCGTCAAACGCTATCAGGCCGTGCTGAAGGACCGCGCGCCCCAGATCGCCGAGGCCATCGCCCGCGAGACCGGCAAGCCGCTGTGGGAGACGAAAACTGAGGCCGCCGCCATGATCGGCAAGGTGGACATCTCGATCCGCGCCTATGACGAGCGCACAGGCGAGCGGTCGTCCGATACGGCCTTTGGGCGCGCCACCCTGCGGCATCGTCCGCACGGGGTGGCGGCGGTGCTGGGCCCGTTCAACTTCCCCGGACACCTGCCCAACGGCCATATCGTCCCGGCCCTGCTGGCGGGCGACACGGTGGTGTTCAAGCCGTCGGAGGAGACGCCCCTGGTCGGTCAGGTGATGGCCGAGGCCTTCGCCGCCGCCGACCTGCCGACCGGCGTGGTCAATGTGGTTCAGGGCGGTCGCGAGACGGGGGCGGCCCTGCTGGACGCCGGGATCGACGCCCTGATGTTCACCGGCTCGGGCGCGGCGGGCGCGCATTTCCGCAGGAAGTTCGCCGACGATCCGCACGTCATCCTGGCGCTGGAGCTGGGCGGCAACAATCCTCTGGTCGTCTGGGATGCGGCGGATGCGGAAGCCGCAGCAGGCATCGCGGTACAGTCCGCCTTCATCACCACTGGCCAGCGCTGCTCGTGCGCCCGTCGCCTGATCGTGCCGGAAGGGCCTCAGGGCGACGCCATCATCGAAGCCATCGCCGCCCTGTCCGACCGTCTGGTCTTCGGTCCTTGGGACAGCGATCCCGAACCCTATGCTGGGCCGCTGATCTCGGCGCGCGCAGCCGAGGCGGTGCTGAAGGCCTTGCAGGAGCGGATCGACAGGGGGGCAAAGGTCATCCGCGCCTCGGGTCCGGTCGCCAATCTGCCCGGCGCCTTCGTCAAGCCGGCCATCATCGACGTGACCGGGATCGACGTGCCGGACGAGGAGATGTTCGCGCCCTTCCTTTCGGTGACGCGCGTCGCCAGCTTCGACGCCGCGATCCAGGCGGCCAATGCGACCCGATACGGCCTTTCGGCGGGCCTTGTCAGCGACGATCCGGCCAACTGGGACCACTTCATCCGCCGCATCCGCGCGGGCGTGGTCAACTTCAACCGGCCGACCACCGGGGCGGCGGGCGACATGCCGTTCGGTGGCCTGGGCGCCAGCGGCAACCACCGGCCCAGCGCCTATTATGCGGCGGATTACTGCGCCTATCCGGTGGCGAGCTTCGAGGCCGATGCGGTCGCGAACATTGAGGGCGAGATCAAGGGGTTGCGATGACTGTCGCCGTTGAAGCCAACGCCGATGGCCTGATCGGGCCGACGCACTCCTACGCCGGGTTGTCGCCGGGCAATCTGGCGTCCAGCCTGAACAAGGGCGAGGCGTCGAACCCCCGCGCGGCGGTGCTGCAGGGGCTCGACAAGATGAAGACCCTGGCGGACCTGGGCCTGCCCCAGTTCGTCCTGCCGCCGCACGAGCGGCCGAACATTCCCTTCCTGCGGACGCTGGGGTTCACGGGATCGGACGCCCGAGTGCTGGAGCGGGCGTGGAAGGATGCCCCCAGCTTCGCCGCCGCCGCCTGTTCGGCCTCGCCCATGTGGGCCGCCAACGCCGCGACGGTGACGCCCAGCGTGGACGCGGCGGATGGCCGGGTGCATTTCACGCCCGCCAATCTGATTACAAACCTGCATCGGTCGCTGGAGCATCAGCAGACCAAGCGGGCGCTGGACGCCCTGTTCCCCGACGCCGACCTGTTCGCCGTCCACGACGCCCTGCCCTCGGTCGCGCATCTGGCCGACGAGGGCGCCGCCAACCATGTGCGGCTGTGCGCCGAGCATGGAGCGCCGGGCGTCAATCTGCTGGTCTGGGGGCGAGACGCCTTCACGCCGTGGGACGGCCCCTACCCCGCGCGCCAGACGCATGAGGCGTCAGCTGCCATCGCACGCCGTCATGCCGCATCGGGCGCCGTGCTGGCCCAACAGTCCAAGGCCGCCATCGCGGGCGGGACCTTCCACAACGACGTGGTCTGCGTCGGGGCGCTGGAGACCCTGTTCTTCCACGACTTGGCGTTCGAGGACACCGCCGGAACCCAGGACGCCATCCGCCGCGCGGCCGATGGTTTGTTCGAACCGATCTTCGTCGAGGTCTCGTCCGCCGACCTGCCGCTAGCCGATGCGATCAGCTCTTATCTGTTCAACTCCATGCTGATCCAGATCCCCGGTGAGGATCGCCTGACCCTGATTTGTCCGACCGAAACCCGCGACAACCCCCGCAGCCATGCAGTGGCGCAAGGTCTGGCCGCGTCGAACGGCTCCATCGGCCGGATGCAGTATGTCGATGTGCGCCAGTCGATGCGCAACGGCGGCGGTCCGGCCTGCCTGCGTCTGAGGGTCGTGCTGAACGAGGCCGAACTGGCAGCGACCAATCCGGCCATGCGGCTGACCGACGCCCTGCACGCACGGCTGTCGAACTGGGCCGGCCGCTGGTATCGCGACGAACTGCGGCCCGCCGACCTGGCCGATCCCGACCTGCTCACCGAGAGCCGGGGGGCGTTGGACGAACTGACGGGCATTCTGGAATTGGGTGGCGACTTCTATCCGTTCCAGGGCGCTTAGAGCGAACAACGATCACCATTCCCGGTTTCAAAAGCGGTGCGCGGCGCCCAACTCCGGAAGTCTGGATCCTCGCCACAAGGGCGAGGATGACGGATTTAGAAAGAGATCAGGCCGCGAACCGGCCACCGCGCTGTGCGTAGGCCTGGGTGCCGCGCGTGAAGACCTGATCTGTCGGCAGGACGGTTTCGATGGGCAGGTCGTCCTGGCCCTTCAGCACCGCATAGACCGGGCCGAAGTCCTTGAGCGTCTCGTCCTTGAGGGCTTCCAGGCTGTCGATGACGAAATAGACCTGCTGGAAGTCGTCGATCCGGTAGAGGGTGCGCATCACCCGCTCCAGATCGAAGCCCAGACGGTTGGGTGATGGGTCGTCCAGAGCGAAGACGCTCTCGGTCGCCGAAGACACGATGCCGGCGCCATAGATGCGCAGGCCGTCCGTGTCCTGCATGAGGCCGAACTCCACCGTATACCAATACAGACGCGCCAGATTGGGCAGCATGCCCAAACCCGCCGCGCGTTGGCCGCCCTTGCCATAGGCCTCCATATAGGCGGCGAAATCGGGGTCGGTCAGCATGGGCACGTGGCCGAAGACGTCGTGGAAGATGTCGGGTTCCTGGAGGTAGTCCAGCTGGTCCGGCTTCCTGATGAACTGGCCCGAGACGAAGCGGCGGTTGGCCAGATGGTCGAAGAAGACTTCGTCCGGCACAAGGCCCGGCACGCAGACCACGGTCCAGCCGGTCAGGGCCTGAAGCTTGGGATTGATCACGTCGAAGTCGGGTATGCCACCGGCGTTCAGATCCAGCGCGTCGAGGCCACGCAGGAAGGCGTCGCACGCACGGCCCGGCAGGATCTTCATCTGGCGGGCGTACAGGGTGTCCCAGGTCTGGTGCTCGACCTCGGTATAGGCGGCCCAGTTCTGGGGAATGGTCCAGTCGGCGGCCGCGCCCTCGGGCGGTTGTTCGAAGACGTGTTCGAAGTCTGACATGGGGCGTTCCTCTTTTGGCGGCATTCTAGCCCGGCCCGGCCGCGCCTTCCAACTGTCAGTGCAGTTGTTCGTCCAGAGGCGCGTGGTGGCCCAGGCCGTCTGTCGTGAACCAGCGATCGGCGTCGTCGGGCAACAGGACGGATTGACCGTCTTCCAGCACGCCCTCGGCGGCATAGGCGACGAAACCGCCATCGTCGCCCAAAGCATAGACGCGGTAGAAGGGCTGATCCGGCGCGACCAGGCCGGTCTCGCCGGCCGGGCCGTCATAGGCGTGATCCACGTCCATCACCACGCCGCGAAAGGCGTCGTCGCGATGGCGGACGATCTGGCCGATGGCGAAACGGGCTGTGTGAATCTGGGTCATCGGTCCTGATACGACCCAGTGGATGACCCAGACGCTTGCTGGTCTGTTCATCTTCCTGACAGAATGGCTTGGCGCGGACGATCTTCGCGGGTTAGGCTGATCGGGACGGGCGCCGTTTTGGACCGCCCACATCGGAATGACGACCCATGCCGGAGACCCACGGCGCGCCCCGACGGCGCGACGAGCGGTCCCAGCCTTCCCGTTCGCGGGATGCGTCGGGTCGGGATGCGCCGCTGTATGGCGCGCTCGATCTGGGGACCAACAATTGTCGGCTGCTGATCGCGCGGCCGTCGCGCGAAGGCTTTCGTGTCGTCGATAGCTTCAGCCGCATCGTGCGCCTGGGCGAAGGCCTGTCGCGCACCGGATTGCTGGACCCGCGCGCCATGGACCGGGCCTATGACGCGCTTGCCCTGTGCGCCGAACGGATCGTCAGGAAGGGTGTGGACTCGGCCCGCCTGAGCGCCGTCGCCACCCAGGCCTGCCGCGCGGCCGAGAACGGCACCGAGTTTATCGACCGGGTGCGCAAGGGAACGGGTCTGCGCCTGCGGATCATCGACCCATCGGAAGAGGCGAAACTGGCGGTCGAGGGGTGTCTGAACCTGATCGATCCCAAAGCCGAAGCGGTGCTGGTGATCGACGTTGGCGGCGGCTCGACCGAGATGTCTTGGCTGAAACGCAGCGGGGCCGACTGGACCACCAGCGCCTGGATGTCGGCGCCGGTGGGGGTCGTGACCTTGGCCGAGCGGCACCCGGAGCCCGAGAACTCGGGGGAGGCCTGGTACGAGGCCATGGTCGCGGACATGGGCGAGGCGATCGCGGCCGGCGGCATCATCGACGACCCCATGCTGGAGCTGTTTCGCCAGGACCGGGCGCATCTGGTCGGCACCTCGGGCGCGATCACCAGCCTTGCGGGCATTCACCTGAACCTGCCACGCTACAATCGCGACCGGGTGGACGGGTTATGGATGACGCGCGGCGACTGCGAGGCGGCGGCGGATCGGCTGAAGGCTCTCGGGCCGGACGGGCGGGCGCGTGAGGCCTGCATCGGCCCCGACCGGGCGGACCTGGTACTGGCGGGCGCCGCCATCCTGGAGGCGGTCCAGCGGGCCTGGCCGTCGGAGCGGGTGCGGGTCGCGGATCGGGGCCTGCGCGAGGGGCTACTGCTGCAGCAGATGAGAGCAGACAAGAAGCCGGCGAAGAGCCGCAGGCGCCGGCGCGGTCGGGGCAGAGGGATGGCGGTGAGCTGAAGCAACCTGTCCCCTCCCCATTTCATGGGGAGGTGGCGCGGCGCGCCTTCGCGCCGTGACGGAGGGGTTCTTCACCGCATCACAGACGCCTGTGGGACTTTAAGAGCCCCTCCACCACTTCGTGGTCCCCCTCCCCATTTCATGGGGAGGAGAAGATTTAGCTCGCAGGCGTGATCCGCACCGGCAGTTCAATGTCACAGACCGAGAAGTCCGCGCCGCGCGCCTGACGCGCCTGCTGCACCAGGGTCTGGAATGTCGCGGAGTTGGTGTTCAGCACGGCCGCTGTGGGGCGTTCGGCAGCCGGCAGATCCGAAGCGACACGGACGCGGGTCATCTGATCCGGCCCCTGGACCAGACCGTCGGGCGTGCCGCTCGCCTTCAGCGACCGCACCACGTCCAGCCCGGAGACGACGCGGCCCCAGACAGTGTAGCGCTTGTCCAATGCCGGATAGGCCTGGCGCATCAGGAAGAACTGGCTGTTGGCGGTGTCGTTGCCCTCGTCGCGCGCCATGCCGGCGACGCCGGGACAGTACAGAGCCCAGCCGTGGACCTTGTTGTCGCCGGTGCCCGACATCAGGGCGTCGGGCTGGGTCTGGACGGGAATGGAATCGACGAAACCGACCAGGGCGCCGACGGGGGCCGCGACGGGCGTGAAGGCCATGTCCGCGCCACGCCGGAAGGTGAACTCACCCTTCAGATCGGGATACCAGCTCTGGCCTTCGCCGGTGCCCAAGGGGTCGCCCGTCTGGGCCATGAACCAGTCGATGACCCGGTGCCAGACCAGGTTGTCGTAGAAGCCCCGCGACGCCAGCAGCTTGATCCGCTCGACATGGGCCGGGGCGATCTGGGGCGCCAGTTCGACCAACACCTGACCTTTGTTGGTGTCGATCACCAGCAGGTTCTCGGGCGCGATGGTGCGCCATTCGGCCGGAGGCGGTGGGGGCGCTGGCACGGCGGTCGCGTCCTGGGCCGGGGCGGCCCCGGCCGTTGTGGTCAGCATGGCCGTGGCGATCATCAGTGTGCGAATGGTCATCGTCCCCTCCCCCGTCATCTTGAAAGCGTCAGCCGCCGACGACCTCGGCAACCGGCTGAACGTCACAGATGCTGAAGCCGTTACCGCGCGCAGCGCGGGTGGCGGCGATCCGTTCGGCGAAGGCGGCGCTGCTTGCGTTCAGGACACGCACCGTCGGGCGACTGGCTTCCGGCATCGCCGAGGCCATGCGAACGTGGGTCATGGTGTCGGGGTCGGTCACCTTGCCGTCCTCGGCGTCCGAGCCCTTCTTCAGCTTGCCGACGACATCCAGGCCGGAAACCACGCGGCCGAAGGCGGTATAGACGCCGTCCAGTTGGTCGCGGGCGCCCATCATCAGGAAGAACTGGCTGTTGGCGCTGTCGGGCGCGCCCGAGCGGGCCATGCCCAGAACGCCGGGGCAGAACAGGCCGTGGGCGTCGACCTTGAAGTCGGCGGTGACCATCATCTGGGCGTCGGGCTGGGTCTGGACCGGCAGGTCGCCGACCAGGCCGCGCACGCCGGGGCCGGTACTGGGCACGGCGACGAAACCGGCGTCGCGACCACGCCGGAAGTTGAACTCGGCCTTCAGGTCGGGAAGCGCGCTGCCGCCCGCGCCGGTGCCTTGCGGGTCGCCGGTTTGCGCCATGAAATTAGGGATGACACGGTGAAACTTCAGACCGTCATAGAAGCCCTGGTTGGCCAGGGTGCGGATGCGTTCGGCGTGGTTGGGCGCGGCCACCGGAACCAGCTCGACCAGCACGCGGCCCTTGGACGTGTCGATGACCAGCAGGTTTTCCGGCGCGATGGTGCGCCAGTCGGAGGCCGTCGGTGTGGTCTGAGCCACGACCGGAGCCTGCACCTGGGCCTGGGCCACGCCGCTCGCCAAAAGGGCGGCGACGGTCGCCGCGATGATCGCCTTACGCATAGTCTATCAAATCCCGTTCTTGACCTTGGCCCGCACGCGCTCGGCGATAGCGGGGCTGACGAAACTGTCGATCGCGCCGTCCAGACGGGCGATTTCCTTGACCAACCGCGAGGCGATGGCCTGGTGGCGCGGATCGGCCATCAGGAATACGGTCTCGATGTCCTGATTGAGGCGCTGGTTCATGGCCGTCATCTGGAACTCGTATTCGAAGTCGGCGACCGCGCGCAGCCCCCGGATGATGACGTTGGCGTCCAGCTCTTCCGCAAAATGCATCAGCAGGGTCGAAAAGGGCTGGACCACGATGTCGCCGCCGAAGCCCGCGACCTCGGCCTTGAGCATCTCGACGCGCTCGGCGGTGGAAAACAGAGGCCCCTTGTCGTCGTTCTGGGCCACGCCGATGACCAGCCGGTCCACCAGCTTCAGCGCGCGCTTGATGATGTCTGTATGCCCGTTCGTCACCGGGTCGAAGGTGCCCGGATAAAGCCCGATGCGCATGCGTGTCTCCCCAGCCTGTCGCGTGCCGTTCGCGTCGTTTAGCAGGTGCGAAATCAGCGGCCTAGCCGGCTGACGCCATCGTCATCGTCGCGGGCGTCATCCTCGCGGGTCACGATGGGCTGCGGCGGCTGGGCGGACCAGGCGGCCTCGATCCGGGCCAGCAGGGCAGGATCGTTGGCGAAGGCGACATCGTCGATGGCGGTGATGGGACAGACGGGCGTGGCGCTGTTGCACAGGAAGGCGGCGTCGAAGGCGGCAAGTTCGGAACGATGCACTGGCTGTGTCTGCGACGATAGGCCCAGTCCGGCCAAGCCGCGCGCGATCAGGATCTGGGTCACACCCGCCAGCATCGGCGCCTGGGGCCAGACGATGCGATTCCCTTGGACGAAGCCGATGTTCCAGGTCACGCCTTCGGAGACGTGGCCCGCGCCATCTACGAACAGGGCGTCGTCGAAACCGGCCTCGCGTGCGGCCCGGCGCATGCGCGTCTGACTGAAGGTGGCGACGTGTTTCAGTTGCGCCACCTCGCGGACATGGGGGACCGCCTTCACCCGCATACTGGTCGCCAGCGGCGGCGGCGGGGGCGAGACGACGGTCATGACCTTGGGGCGTCCGATGAAGGATGGGTTGCGATGGCCGATCTCGGGTGAGAACAGGCTGACGCGCAGCCAGCAGGCGTCGCGGCCGGCGACGGCGAGCGCCATCAGGCGGCGTAACTCGGCCTCGCCGGGGCTGTCGCCAAACAGTTCGACGGCGGCCTGGTCCAGGCGGGCGAGGTGGAGGTCGAGGCCGCGTGCGGCGTCGTTCTCGACGCGGAAGGAGGTGTAGGCGCCGTAGTTGACCAGGGCCTGGTGGGCGAGGTCTTCAGGCGCGGCGGGGTGGCCGTCGATCAGGATGTCCACTGGCCGCTCCCGTTCAAGTCTTTCCTTCTCCCGTTGGGAGAAGGTGGCCCGAAGGGCCGGATGAGGGTCGGCCGGTTGGCCAAGTCGCACCACCTGCCCCTCACCCTTTCGCGCAGACCGATCGCTTCGCTCCCGCGCGCTCAAGCCCTCTCCCGCTGGGAGAGGGTCTTGGTCTTAGGCTTCGGTCTCGCCGCCCTCGTCTGCGACGTCCGCCTCATCCGAACCGCCACTGTCCGGCAGGCGTTCGACCGAGACGACCTTTTCGTCCTTGCCGGTGCGGAAGATGGTGACGCCCTGGCTGGAGCGGCCGACGATGCGGACCTGGTCGATGCGGGTGCGGATCATCTGACCGCCCGAGGTGACCAGCAGCAGGTCGTCGGTTTCCTCGACCGGGAAGGCCGCCGCCAGGCGTGTGCCCGCGCGACCGCCCAGGCCGTGGGCCGTCAGGCCCTGACCGCCGCGACCCGTGCGACGATACTCGTAGGCCGAGGATCGCTTGCCGAAGCCGGTCTCGGTGACCGTCAGGATGAACTGTTCGGCGGCGCCCAGTTGGGCGATCCGCTCAAGCGAGATCGGCGCATCAGCAACATCGTCTTCAGCCTCGGCGGGAACCGCAGCATCCTCTTCCGCATCAGCCCCCAACAGGGCTTTCCGTGCGGCGTTGGCGTGTTTGACGTAGGCCGAACGTTCCTCCGGTGTCGCATCGACGCGGCTCAGGATGGCCATGGAGATGACTTCGTCGCCGTCTTGCAGGCGAACGCCCCGGACGCCGGTCGAATCCCGGCCCTTGAACACGCGCACGTCGTCGGCCTTGAACCGGATCGCGCGGCCCATGGCCGTGGTCAGCAGGATGTCGTCGTCGGCGGTGCACAGGCCGACGCCGACCATGCGGTCGTCGCCTTCCAGCTTCATGGCGATCTTGCCGGCGCGGTTGACCGTGGCGAAGTCCGACAGCTTGTTGCGACGCACGTCGCCCGCCTGGGTGGCGAACATGATGTCGTAGTCGCCCCAGGTGGTCTCGTCCTCGGGCAGGGGCAGGACGTTCATGATGCTGTCGCCCGGCTCGATGGGCAGCAGGTTGACGAAGGCCTTGCCGCGCGAGGTCGGATTGCCCAGCGGCAGGCGCCAGGTCTTCAGCTTGTAGGCCTTGCCGTTGGTGGCGAAGAACAGGACCGGGGTGTGGGTCGAGGCGCTGAACACGCCGGTGATGGCGTCCTCGTCCTTCATCGTCATCCCGGACTTGCCCTTGCCGCCGCGATGCTGGGTCCGATAGGCGTTGAGGGCCACGCGCTTGACGTAGCCGCCGTGGGTGACGGTGACGACCATGTCCTCGCGCGGGATCAGGTCTTCGTCCTCCATCTCGCCGTCGCCTTCCCCAATGAGCGTGCGGCGGGGCGTGGCGAACTGATCCTTCACCGCGATCAGGTCGTCGCGAATGATGGCCAGGACGTTCTTGCGGTCCGACAGGATGGTCAGGTGGCCCTGAATCGTATCGGCCAGGCCGCGCGCCTCGCCGAAGATGTCGTCACGGCCCAGGCCGGTCAGACGAGACAGGGTCAGTGCGAGGATGGCGCGGGCCTGTTCGTCGGTCAGGCGGATCTTGTCGCCCTCGACGATGACGCTGCGCGGATCGGCGATCAGCTCGATCAGCGCCATCATGTCGCCGACGGGCCAAGACTTGGCCTGCAACCGCTCGCGCGCCTCGGTCGGATCGGCCGAGGAACGGATGATGTGGATGACCTCGTCGATATTGGCGACGGCGACGGCCAGACCGACCAGGACGTGGCCGCGGTCACGGGCCTTATTCAGCTCGAACTTGACGCGGCGAACGACGACTTCCTCGCGGAAGTCGAGGAATATCTGCAGAAGGTCGCGCAGGCCCATCTGCTCGGGCCGGCCGTGGTTCAGCGCCAGCATGTTGACGCCGAACGAGCTCTGCATCGCCGTGTAGCGCCACAGCTGGTTCAGGATCACGTCGCCGGACGCGTCGCGCTTCAGCTCGATGACGATCCGCATGCCCTGGCGGTCGGATTCGTCGCGGACGTCTGAGATGCCTTCCAGACGCTTTTCGCGCACCATTTCGGCGATACGCTCGATCAGGGTCTGTTTGTTGACCTGGAACGGCAGTTCGGTGACGACGATGGCTTCGCGATCCTTGCGGATCTCCTCGACCGAGGCGCGACCGCGCACGATGACTGAGCCACGACCGTCGCGCAGCGCATTGCGCGGCGCCGTGCGGCCCATGATCTCGCCGCCCGTCGGGAAGTCGGGGCCAGGCACGATGTCCAGCAGGGCGTCGTCGGTGACGTTGGGATCGTCCAGCAGGGCCAGGGCCGCATCGACGACCTCGCCCAGATTATGCGGCGGGATGTTGGTCGCCATGCCGACGGCGATGCCGCCCGCGCCGTTGACCAGCAGGTTCGGGATCCGGGCGGGCAGGACGACCGGCTCCAGCTCCTTCTCATCGTAGTTGGGCTGGAAATCGACGGTGTCCTTGTCGATGTCGGCCATCAGGGCGACGGCGGCCGGGGCCATCTTGGCCTCGGTGTAACGCATCGAGGCGGGCATATCGCCGTCGACCGAGCCGAAGTTGCCCTGGCCATCGACCAGCATCAGCCCCATCGAGAAGGGCTGGGCCATGCGAACCAACGCCATATAGACCGAGGCGTCGCCGTGGGGGTGGAACCGGCCCAGCACGTCGCCGACCACGCGGGCGCATTTCGAATAGCTGCGCTCGGGCGTCATGTTCAGATCGTGCATCGAATACAGGATGCGACGGTGAACCGGCTTGAGCCCGTCACGGGCGTCAGGCAGGGCGCGGCTGACGATCACGCTCATGGCGTAGTCGAGGTACGAACGCTTCAGTTCGTCCTCGATCGTGATCGTGGAAATGTCGGAGCCGCCGCCCCGGCCGTTGATCGGAGTTGCGGCGTTTTCGTAGCTGTCGTCGGTCAATGAAGCGTGGCTTTATGCGGCCGGAATCGGAACGTGATCCACTGTGACGATTTCTAGCATTCCAGGGGCTCGGTGGCAAAGCGACGTCGCCGTGAAAGCCCGTCTCTGAAAGGACTTTCCTTATGCGCCTCCACACCCTCGCCGCCGCCCTCGCGATCGCCTCGCCGCTGGCCCTGACCACGGCCTGCGCCGCGACCGGCAACGCGCCTGGCGCCGTCGCCGAACGCGCCCCTGTCGGCGCGACAGGACAGGCGATCCTGATCAACGCCTCGGGCGCCAACATCGGCCGCGTCGACCTGCGCCAGGGGCCGACCGGCCTGGTAATCAAGATCGAGGCCTCGGGCCTGACGCCCGGCTGGCACGGCATCCACATCCACGCGACCGGCGAATGCGCCGCACCCTTCACCTCGTCCGGCGCTCACATCAACCACGGCGAGCCCAAGGCCCCGCACGGGCTACTGAACGCGGCTGGCCCGGACGATGGTGACCTGCCCAACATCTATGCCGGCGCGGACGGCAAGGTGAACGCCGAACTGTTCACCCCCCGCGCCCGCATCTCTTCGGAAGGCCCCGGCCAGTGGCTGTGGGACGCAGACGGCTCGGCCATCATCATCCACGCCAATCCCGACGACCATTCGACCCAGCCCATCGGCGGCGCGGGCGACCGGGTCGCCTGCGCGGCGCTCAGCGCGAGCTGAGCCTTCCCTAAACGTTGAAGATGGCCCGCTGAACGCCGTTCAGCGGGCTTCTTTTTGCGCCAGAAGATGGCGGATCAGTTCCGTCTGCTCTTCCTGGCGTGCGGTCAGGTGCTCGACTTTTTCTAGCAGAGCCATGATCTCTATCTCGGCCTTCAGATTGACCTGATAGTCGTTGCCGGCGTCCAGCCGATCCTTCTGCGCCTGACGGTTCTGGCTCATCATGATGATCGGCGCTTGCGCTGCCGCGATCATCGACAGCATCAGGTTCAGGAAGATGAAGGGATAGGGGTCGAAGGCGTCGCGCCGCAGGATCAGGTTCAGCACGGTCCAGACCACCAGGAACAGGCCGAACGCGATCAGGAAGGTCCAGGACCCGCCGAACTCGGCGACCCGGTCCGCCAGCCGCTCGCCGAAGGTCTGGCGGTCGTCGAACGTCTCGTTGATGTCTTCGGAGATCGGGCGGCGTTCGGCGGCGCTACGGACCACACTTGCTTCGTTCGCCGGCAGGTCGTGCGTCGCCTTGCCCAGCCAGCGGCGGGAGACGTGGTCGGCGTCGAGGGGGGCGTGGGGCATGGCGGTCTCCTGAATCGCGCTCAGGAACAGATCAAGCCTTGGCGGCCCCCGCGCGCAAGCCCCGTTCGGCAAGAGCCACCAGCGCCACCCCACCCATGGCGATGGCCGAACCTGTCAGGATCTGAGGCGTCAGGATGTCGCCCATGAAGCCCCAGCCGATCAGCATCGACACCACCGGCGTCACCAGCAGATAGGGCGTCACCCGCCCCGCCTCGCGTCGCTGAACCAGCCAGAACAGCAGGGTCGTCGCCAGAACCGACGAGACGATCCCAGCCCACAGCAGCGAGGCCCAGACCATGGGCGTGGCGGTCTTCACCGCCTCCCATTGCCCGTGTTCGAACACGGCCGAGCCAAAGGCCATGACCGGAAAGGCGCCCAGCGCCAGCAGGCCCTGCATCTTCAGCGGCGGGATGGAGGTGGTCCGACGCGCCACCACCGTGGTCACGCCCCAGGCCGCGCCGGCCGCGATGGCGACCAGAATTGCCTTCCAGTCCTGAAGCGCATGGGCGTCCAGCGTCATCCAGGCCACGCCGACGAAGGCCACGCCCATGCCGACCAGGGCCGCCTTGGACAGCCGCTCGCCCAGGATCAGGAAGGCGAACAGGGTGGTGAAGGGTATCCACAGCTGGTTGGCGACCGTCACCGGGCTGACGTCGGTCGCCAGCCAGTAGGCGGTATAGGCCAGGCCGTACTGGATCGGGCCGCCGACGATGACGATCAGCATCAGGCTCTTCCAGTCCGGGAACGGCGGCCGCACGAAGGCGATCAGACAGGCGCTGGCGATGCCGAACCGGATGGCCCCGACCAGCAGAGGCGACAGATGCTCGGTCGCCAGCTTGGCCCCGGCGTTGTTGACGCCCCACACGACGATGATCGCCACGATGGCGCCGATCTCCAGCCCGGTCAGGGCGTGGGGCTTTGCAGGAAATGGCGCGGGTGCGGGCCCAACTTCAGGATTGGCGTCGGTCATACTTGCCCTATGGCACGGCGCGGGCCTGTGCGCCCTTCACATGCCATGTCCGGGCGTTGCATTGACATGTACGTCTTCCACAACCAACATGTACATATGACCGAAGTCACCCTGACCGCTCTACGCAAGGACCTGTTCCGGCTGGTCGATAGCGTCCTCGCGACCGGCGAGCCGCTGGTGATCCGGCGCGGCGAACGGCGGCTGACGCTGGTCGCCGAGGCGGTCGAACGCAAGATCACGCCGGAGGAGCGCTGGGACGCCTATATGGCGCAAGGCGTTCGCGAAGGCGCCGACGACTGTCCTGACGACATCGACACCAACAAGAGCCACTGGACCTGGGATCCGGACGCCAAGTTCGACTTCGGCGACAAGTGATCCACCTCGATACCCAGGTCGCCCTCTGGCTCTATTATCGTCTGGAGCGGCAGATCAGCCGTCGTGCGCAGCGGGAATTGGCGCGCGGGCGCGAGCTTTGCCTGTCGCCGCTTGTGTTGGTCGAGATCGAAATCCTGATCGAAATCGGTCGGGTGAAGCTGCCGACCGCCGATCTTCTCCTGACGGACCTTCAGGACCGGCTCGACCTGTCCTTATCTGACGCCTCGACCGCCGCCGTATCGGACGCCGCCTGCCGCTTCGCCTGGACGCGCGATCCGTTCGACCGGCTGATCGTCGCCAACGCCATGGCCGACGGGGCGCAGTTGATCACGGCCGACCAAGTGATCCTGCGTCATTTCGACCAGGCGGTCTGGTGACGGCTCAGAACTCTGGCTTGGCGACCATCAGCCAGTAGATGGCCAGGACGCCGGCGAAAGCAGGCCAGCCCAGGGCGAACCACCAGCGGAACAGGCGATGATAGGCGGGCGGCAAAGACGCGCCCTGCCCTGCCGCCTGTTCGGCCAGCTTCATCATCCGGTACTGTATCCACACGACCGGCAACCAGCAGACGCCGATCAGGACATAGAGCCCATAGGCGGCCAGCAGCCACGAACTGGTCAGGGACCAACCTTGCAGGTGGATCAGGGCCAGGCCACTGATCGGCTGGATCACGACGGCGGTCGCGGTGAAGACGAAGTCGGCCAGAACGACGATGCGACCGACCTCGGCGACCGTCTTCGCGTCCTTGGACGCATGCGCGCGCAGCATGAAGAAGGCGATGCCCGCGCCCGTGCCGAACAGCACGGCGCCGGACAGGATATGGACGATCTTCAGCAGGATATACAGGCTCATCGGCGCGCGTCCGTCGCCGCCACAAACAGGCACAGGGCCATCATCGGCAACACCTTGAGCCACGGCCCCAGCGGGTCGATCCAGAAGTGCGGCAGGCTGAGCGTCGCGGCCGTCAGATAGCCGACGGTGGCCAGGCACATGAAGATCGCCACGCGCGAGGTCCACGGCCGCACGAACAGCATCAGCCCCAAGACCACGTCCAGCAGCGCGCCCCACCAGGCGATGGGTCCGGCCATGCGGCCGTAACCGCCCTCATGCAGGATGGCGACGGCGCGGTGCCAGCCTGGCCCGAAACTGATCAGGCCGGTGATCAGCCAGAACAGGCCCAGGGTCACAATGGAGACCGGCCGCACGAACCAGAGCCGGGCATGCCAGACGTCCTGAACCGAGGCCGGGGTCTCGGCCAGGAAGCGGGTGAAGCCGCGCGAAGGCACACCCAGCGCTTGGGCCCAGCCGCTGTCGTGACCCGACACGTCATGGTCCATCTGTCTGATCGCCGTCGTGCGGATCGGCGAGGACCAGCCGAGCCGACCCAACAGGTCGCCAATGGCGAGGGCAGGCGCAGCCAGAGCGCGCGGCACGCGAACGACCGGCGCCGGGCTCAATCCCATCCAGCCGCGATACAGACGCACCGTCTCGACCATGGTCACCGGCTCTGGTCCCGGCATGTCGAGCGACTGGCGCGACGGAGCGCCCGGTTCCAGCGCCGCGACGACGGCGACGGACAGGTCGCCCAGCGGGATCGGGCGGAAGGTCTGGTCGCCGCCCACTACGGGGCTGAACAGTGGAAAGGCCGCCAGCGCGCGGATCAGGCCCGTGCCGCCAAAGGACGCGCGGTCCACCACCAGCGACGGCCGCAGGATGAGCCAGTCGAGCGTGCTGGCGGCGACCATCCGCTCTGTCTCGGCCTTTGTCCGAGCGTAGTCGGTGCCGGCGTCATCGTCCGCCCCGACGGCTGAAAGATGCACGAGCCGTTTTACGCCTGCCGCCTCGCAGGCCTTGATCAGGGCGTGAGGGCCGTCGATGTGGGCGGCGCGGGTGCTGTCGCCCGCACCGTTCTGGAGCACGCCGACGCAGTTCACCACCGCATCTACGCCGACCAGCAGCGGCGCCCAAGCCTCGGCCGTGGTCAGCTTGGCGAAGTCGGCGACGACCCAGTCGAAGCTGGGCGCGCGACGGGCGGGTTCGGCGATACGGCGAGCCCCGGCGCGGATGAACCAGCCTGCCGACGACAGAGCGGCCGCCACATGCGAACCGATGAAGCCGTTGGCGCCGAGCACCAGCACGCGTCCGTTCATCCCAGCACCCGGTCCGTCAGATCCACGCCTTTCGGCGGCATGGCGCACCAGGTCGCGCCGGGAAGGCGCCGGCGCCGGCGCGCGATGAAATCATAGAGGGTGTCGCGGACGATCCTCGGCACGATCCGCCCGACGACCGCCAACCGATAGGGCGGCGGCAGCAGGGCCGCGATGCCCAGGACGCCGTCCGACCGTTCGCGCGCCACGCCGTCCTGGATCAGCAGCATCGTATAGGGATCGTCGGGATCGACGCCGTAGTGGATCAACAACGCCCGCCCCAGCGGCGACTGAGTCGGCGCCAGACGGATGCGCCCGGCCCGGTCGTGCTTCAGGATCTTGCGCGCAGAGCCCGAGCAGAGCGCGCAATCGCCGTCAAACAGAACCAGAGGCCGGTCGTCCATGAAGGCCGGAACGGCGGGATCCTCACGATAGCTGTAAGGCCCCCGCCCCATTTCCGAACCCCTAGAACGGCCGAACCCTTAGAACGGAATGTCGTCGTTCAGGTCGTAGCTTTCCTTGGGTCCGCTGGGCTTGTTGGCGCCGCCGGTGGAGAAGCCCGAGGAATAGTCGTCGTCGCCACGACCGCCGCCGCCGCCGGCATAGCCGCCGCCTTGCGATCCGCCTTCGGCGCGGCCGCCCAGCATGGTCAGTTCACCCTTGAAGCGGCTGACCACGATCTCGGTCGAATATTTTTCGACGCCCTGCTGGTCGGTCCATTTGCGGGTCTGGAGCGCGCCTTCGATATAGACGGTCGAGCCCTTCTTCACATAGTTCTCGACCACCTTGACGATGTTGTCGTTGAAGATGACGACCCGGTGCCACTCGGTCTTTTCCTTGCGCTCGCCCGAGGACTTGTCGCGCCAGGTTTCCGAGGTCGCGATCGACAGGTTGGCGATCCGGTCGCCGTTGGGCATGGAGCGGATTTCGGGGTCGCGACCCAGGTTGCCGACCAGAATGACCTTGTTGACGCTGCCCGCCATGGAAACTTCCTTCTCGTGTGAGGCGGCGATTCCATCGCCTGCCTCGTCAATTCAGTCCGATGTCTGACCGGGGCGGAGGCTTATCGCCAGCCGCTTTCGACACCCAACCCGCCAAACCAGTGGATTAACGAAATGTTCCACTTTTGTTCACGTCACGCAAGTCCTACTTCGCGGCCGGGTCCGCAGCGATGGCGATGGGACGGCCGGTTTCGTCACGCTGGATGGCGCCGGGGATCGCCAGTCGGCCGTCGCCGGTGCGGGCCATAGCGAAGAAGCGGCTGCCGTTCAGGCTCTTGCCGATCTTGACCCCCTCGCGGTCGATGAAGATGAACCGACCCTGATAGGCGCCCGCCAACTCCTGGTTCGAACCGCCCATGCGCAGGAAGCGCAGACGCATCTCCTCCAGGCGGGCGGCGCACTGTTCCAGCTGGGGCTGATCGTCGGCGATCTTCTGCAGGCGCGGCGGGGCGTTGTCCGGCGTCGCCACGAAATAGCAGGCGCCTTGGGCGAACTCATACTTGGGTTCATTCGAGCAGGCCCCCAGCAGGGCGGTCCCGGCGACGGCGGCGAGAACGACGAGGCGCATCAGTTCATCCCAGGAAATTGGCAGTTGCGATCCTGCTCGGCCAGGGTCCGGAAACGAGAATTGTCGCCCGACTGTTCCACCCGGCGCGGCACCAGACGCAGCGTCGTGTCGCCCCAGCGGCCGTACTGGGCGTCGCCCGGTCCGACACAGGTCCCGGCGTATAGGGCCTGGACGCAGGCGTTCAGGCTCATGTTCGGCGACAGGGTGCGCCAGTCCGAACCGCTGTGGCGCAGGCAGGGGCTGCCGTTGGCGACCGGCGTGGGACGCGGCGCGGGACTCTGCTCAATGTCGGCGGGCGGCGCCGTCTCGGCCATCTCGACGGCCGGCAGTTCCGGCGGCGGGGCGAAGGCGGCGGTCGGGGCGGCGGCCAGTGCGCCGGTCGCATCCAGCCCCACGTCCAGCGCATCGGTCGCCAGGCCGTTGCGCTGGGCGCAGACGGCCAGGGTCGCCATGCCGACGAACTGACCATCGACGAAGCAGCGCAGCTCGCGCGTCGGCTCCAGCGAGGGGGCGTCGGCCAGATTGACCACCAGCCCGCCCTTGGACGCCGGCGGCGCCTCCGGCGTCTTGTCGCCGCCGCCGGTGAAGATCAGGGCCAGCACGACGGCGGCGATGATCACCAGACCAGCGCCGACCACGATGATGACGCGGTTGTCTTTCGGAAGGGCCATGAAGGGGCTTTCGCGGATGAGGGGGCCAATAACTCCGACCCGACGCCGGGCGTCAACCGCGAAGGACGACCGATCAGGCCATGAGGCGGTTCAGGGCGGCCTGATAGTTGGCGAGTTGCGTCTGCTGATAGGCGTTCGACGAACCCTTGCCGGTCTGGGTGTTGGTGATCGTGCCCGTCGACGGCGCCAGCGATCGATAGGACGAACGCACCGCCGTCATCGCCTGGGCCAGCGAATCGATGGCCGCCTTGATCGAGGCGGGGTCGTTGAGGGTCAGCTTGTTCGAAAGGTTCAGGCCGAAGGTCTTGGTCGCGTCCTTGTCCGGCTTGACCGGACCGACATAGCCGGGCGTCAGGCCCAGCGCACCCAAGGCGTCCTTGCCGACCGCCCCGGCGGAGATGATGGCCCCCTCCTTGTTGGCGGCCGTCTTGATCTCAAGCCGCTGGACCACGGGCCTAGCCTTGAGGTCAGTGATCACTTTGGCTTCGAGCTGTCGGCCGGACGCGGTGCCGATCTTCTTGGCCAGGGATTCCAGCGTGTCCTTGGCGTCGATGGTCACGGTGACGGCGCGGCCGCCGCCGGCGGGAGTGATGGAGAACTGATCGCCGACCCGCGCCGAGGTGGCGACGGTCAGCAGTTTGGAATCCGCCTGCATGATCTGGCCTTGCGGCAGGCCCAGCCGATCCAGCACGCTGGCGCCGCCCGCCGCGATGCTGAGGCTGGTCGGCTTGGCCTGGTCGCCGTCGGCGCGCCAGGTCTTGTTGGACTCCACCGCCCCGGTCGCCAGGTCGATGCGCGCCAGATAGGCCGAGGTGGGATCGTCCTTGCCCGCGCCCTCGGCCCGGTTCGTGCCGGTGATCCAGACCTTGCCGTCCTTGATCGCGACATCGGCGGCGGTATCCGCCCCCGCGCCGCCGAAATAGGTCAGGCGATCGTCGCCGGACGCCTGAATATCCTCCGACAGCGTGGCGACGAAGACGTCGCTGCCGCCCGCGTGGGCGTTGGTGACCGTGCCGATATCCAGGGCCGCATTCTCGGTCTGGCCGGTGACGACGACCTTGCCGTTCTCGACCGAAATGCCGGCGATGGCGCCGCTGGCGAAACCGAGGTCGCGGGTCGAGGCCAGGGTCGGCGCGCCGTCGGCGTTCAGGGTGAAGCGACGCACGACCGCCTTCCCGTTCTCGACACCCGCCGTATAGAGGTCGTTGCCCGACACCGTCATGGCCTGGACTGCATCGTCGCCGACAGTGCCGAACTGAAGCGTCGAGACGTTCACCCCGACATCCGGGCCATTGATCCTGGTCGGCTTTTCCTGGAACGCTTGAAGATAGGAATCCCAGCCGCCGATGGCCGCATTGCCCGGCATGGCCGATTTCGAGCGACCGGCGACATAGACCATGCCGTCGGCGCCGAACCGAACCTCGGTCGCCTCGTCGGCCGCCTTGGCGCCGCGACGCTGGGTCCACAGCTCCTTGCCTGAACTGTCGAACACGGAAACGAAACTGTCTGCGACGGCGGCGTTGTCACCGCTCTTGCCCGGCTCCAGCGCGCCGGTCACGGATCCGGCCAGAGCCACCCGACCGTCGTCGTCGATGGCGATGGAGAAGCCGTTGGCGCTGGACGCCGCGCCCAGCAGCTTGGTCTGCATCAGGTTGCCGGCGGAATCGTATTTCATCATGGCGACGTCGCGCGTGCCCTTGATCGGCTGATTGGCGTCGCCCGCCGTCAGTTCGGCGACAACCCAGACGGAGCCGTCGGGCGCCACGGCGCTGGCCTTCACGGCGGCGACGCCGTCGGGCAGGTCGGTCTGACCCACCCTGCCCTCGACCCAGAACGGATCGTCCACGCCCTGCTGGGCGGCGGGGGCGGCGCCGCCATCGGCCTGGAATTTCAGCAACTGACCCGCGCCGGTCTTGCCGACCCCTTGCGTCACATAGACGGCGTCGGAGGTATCGACGGCCTGGAAGCTGATCGCCTCGCCGGTCCCGCCCGTCACCTTCAGCGCCCATTTGTCCGGCCCGGCCGGCAGGGTGATGGTCTTTGCGCCGCTCTTGATCGTGCGCGGCTCGGCGGGGATCAACTGATTGCCGATACGCGTGGAGACGCCCGCCGCCTCCAGCTTGCCGTTCATATAGCCGACGACGGTCATCATCGAACGATCGGTCCCGCCCATCTCGGACAGGTCCATGTTGATCGTCCGGGTTCCCGCCGTGGTCTTGACCGTCATGGCGAACTTCACGTCGCCCTGAAACGCCTTGACCGGGGAAGCCGCGGCGCCGTCGTGGACGGGCGCGGTGACGAAGGTGGTCGGCGCGCGCTCGACCGCGAATGTGCTCTTCACCGCCGTCTGGGCCACGCCCTGGACCAGGCGAACGTCCTCGAATTTCGCCGCGCCGAGATAGGCGGACAGGTCGGCCAGGCCTTCGCCGAACCGCTTGGACAACTGGGTGGACTCAGACGCGGTCAGCCCCTTGACCCCGGCCCGGTCAGCCAGGGCGCCCAGCGTATTCAGGCCCTGATACAGGGCGAACATCTTGCGGTAGTCGCCCGAGGCGCCGGCCAGATCCAGGCTGACATTGTTCTCGTCGATCAGCTTGCGACCGGCCAGTGCGGCGCGCACAAGATCGCTGGCCTTGGCCGGGGTCGTCGTCGAGGACCACGGCGCCGTCGGCTGAGTCTTCTTCTTGGCGGCGGACGTGGTGGCTCCGGTCAGCGACGACGAGTCCGTCGACGCCCCGTAAAGACCCAGCAAATAGCTGTTGTTGATCATTCAGACGGCTCCACCCCTATCGTGCGGCGGCGCCCGATAACGAACCGTTAAGCGGCGCGGTTAGCCCTTAAACAGGGACAGGATGACCTGCGGCGCCTGGTTGGCGATCGACAGGGCCTGGACGCCCAACTGCTGCTGGACCTGCAACGCCTGAAGGCGGGCGCTTTCCTTGGCCAGGTCGGCATCGACCAGATTGCCGATGCCGGCCTCCAGCGCGTCCGACAGCTTGCCGACGTAGGTGGTGTGGCGTTCGATCTGCTTGGACTGGGCGCCCAGTTCGGCCAGCCGCGCCGTGCTTGTGGAGATGGCGGTGTTGATCCGCGTCAGGGCGTCGTCGGCCTTGACCTTGGTCAGCAGGTCCGGCGCCGCCGCGACCGGGGTCGTCGAAGCCGCAAGGCCCAGGCCCGCCAGCGTCAGGTTCTGACGGTTCAGGGTGATGGTCTCGGCGCCGTCGGCGCTGGCCAGGAAGTTGATGCCGGCGGTGGCCGAGCCGTCCAGAATGTTCGAACCGTCGAAGATCGCATTGTCCGCGAACGACTGGATCGACTTCAACAGCGACTGGAACTCGTCGTTATACGACGTCCGCATCGCCAGGGTGGCGCTTTCGTCGGAAGCGGCGGTGGCCTTGCCCTTCAGCTCGATCAGCAGGTCCGAAATCTGCTGCCCCGCCGCCAGTGTCACGTCTGCGATGGATGTGGCGCGGTTCAAACTGGTGGCCACCGCTTCCAGCGAGCCGCGATCGGCGCGCTGTCCCTGGGCGACGGCCCAGACTGCGGCGTTGTCTCTGGCGCCCTGGACCTTCAGGCCCGTGTTCACCCGGCTCTGCGTCGAAGCCAACTGTTCGTTGGTCCTGTTCAGATTCTGCAGGGCGATCATCGCCGAGGTATTGGTGTGGATGCTGGTGGTCATGGCTTCAAGCCCCGGACGTTCTGTTCCCGTCAGTATTAACCATGAGTCGTGAGCGGAGGGTTAACGCGCCAGAAACCATAAATCCGCCGCCCGGCGAGCCGGCGGCGTTAACGATACCAGAACCGACAGACGGCCGTCAGACCGCGGTGTCGACCACCCTTCCTCCACGATAGGTCGGATCGCTGTGCAGTTTCTCGACATCCTCGCGCGGCAACTGACGGATCACTTCACCCGTCACGCGGTCCAGGACCTTGTAGACGAAACGATTGTCCCCGATCGCCTCGATGGTCAGGCGATAACGGCTGGCGTCGTCGTTGTCGTTCCGATGCGTCGGCTCAGGCAAGGCCGAATTGGGCGAAACGGCGTCGATAGGAACGGTCTGAGGTACGCTTACTAATCTCGCGACATTGTCTGTCATGGCTCCATGCGCGGGTCGGCCCACGCTCCCTTGAGGATTGAACGGTCAGCCGGAGCGGTCGAAAAACCGCTCCGGCCGCTCGCTTAGCGGAACAGGCCGAGCAGAACCTGGCTCGACGAGTTCGCGATCGACAGCGCCTGCACACCCAGCTGTTGCTTGGTTTGCAGAGCGGTCAGCTTGGCGCTTTCCTTGGCCAGGTCGGCGTCCACCAGATTGCCCACGCCGGCTTCAAGAGCGTCTTGAAGCTTGTTGGCGAAGGTGATGCTGCGTCCCACCGACTTGGACTTGGTGCCGAAGTCGGACAGGACCGCCGAGAAGGCCGAGATGGCGCTATCGACGGTGGCGACCAGGGTGGCCGCATCGCCGGCCGCAGCCGTCGCCGTGGTCGCGACCGCCGTATCGGTGGCTGCGATGGCCTTCAACGTGGAGGTCGACGATGTGCCGGTCTGCACGGTGATGGCCGCGGCGTTGGCCTTGAACAGGTTGACCCCGTCGAAGGTGGCGCCGCCCAGAGCGCTGGAGATTTCAGTGCCCAGCGCATTGTATTCCGCCAGATACGACGCCTGAGCCGTGCCCGTGGAAGACGCGATGCTGACGGCCAGAGACTTTTGCTCTTCCAGGGCCGTCGTGATGGTGTCGCCGGCGGCCAGGGCCACATCGACGATGGACTGACCGCGTTGCAGCGAAGTGCGAACGGCGTCCTGGGCCGAAGCGTTGGACCGTTGCGACGTGGCGATCGAGAAGATCGCCCCGCTGTCCTTGGCCGACGAGACCTTCATGCCGGTGTTGATGCGGTTTTGCGTCCGCTCCAGCTCCGAGTTGGTCTTGTTCAGGTTTTGCAGCGCGATAGCGGCGCCGTAGTTCGTATTGATCGAAGCCATTTTGGCTGTCCTTCTTCACTTCGTGATGGCCGTCGTCGTTTTGACGACGGGAGCATTTTGCTCAGGGGTCGAGACCTGCGATCCGGCCGCCGGGGCGACCGGATCTCCGGGCCTTAGCGGAACAGGCCGAGCAGAACCTGGCTCGACGAGTTGGCGATCGACAGCGCCTGCACACCCAGCTGTTGCTTGGTTTGCAGGGCGGTCAGCTTGGCGCTTTCCTTGGCCAGGTCGGCGTCCACCAGATTGCCCACGCCGGCTTCAAGAGCGTCCTGAAGCTTGTTGACGAAGGTGATCTGACGACCCAGCGACTTGGACTGGGTGCCCAGGGTGGCCAGGGCGCCGGTCGTGGCCGTGATGGCCGCATCGACGTTGGCGGTCGTGGCGTTGGCGGCGGTGACGGAGCCAGTGTTCACGGCGGTGATCGCCGCATTCGCACCCAGCGTCGTCAGGCTGTTGACGCCATCGAAGCTCGCGCCCGAAATCGCGCCGGAGATTTCTGTGCCCAGCGCATTGTATTCCGCCAGGTAGGAAGTCTGCGCAGCACCGGTCGACGATGCGATGCTGACTGCCAGAGACTTCATCTCTTCCAAAGCGGTCGTGACGGTGTCGCCGGCGGCCAGAGCCACGTCGGTGATCGATTGCGTGCGTTGCAGGCCGGAGCGAACCGCGTCTTGCGAGGCGGCGTTGGCCCGTTGTGACGTGGCGATCGAGAAGATCGCCCCGCTGTCCTTGGCCGACGAGACCTTCATGCCGGTGTTGATGCGGTTTTGCGTCCGCTCCAGCTCCGAGTTGGTCTTGTTCAGGTTTTGCAGCGCGATGGCGGCGCCGTAGTTCGTATTGATCGAAGCCATTTTGGCTGTCCTTCTTCACTTCGTGATGGCCGACGCCATTTTGGCGGCGGGAGCGTTTTGCTCAGGGGATGGCGACGGTCGGAGACCGACGCCGGTTCAAGACCTTGGGCGCGCGCCGCCGAAGCGACCCGCGCCCTCCGGGCCTTAGCGGAAGAGGCTCAGCAGCACCTGGCTGGAGGAGTTGGCGATCGACAGCGCCTGCACGCCCAGTTGTTGCTTGGTCTGCAGGGCGCTCAGCTTGGCGCTTTCCTTGGCCAGATCGGCATCGACCAGGTTGCCCACGCCGGCTTCCAGGGAGTCCTGGAGCTTGTTGACGAAGGTGACGCTACGACCGATCGACTTGGACTGGGTGCCGATGGTGGACATGGCCGTGGTCACGGCCGAGATGACCAGATCCACGTTGGCGACAGTGAAGTCGGCGACCGCAGGGGTGGCCGCGGTGAACTTGGCCAGGTCCGTGTTCGCACTCAACGCCGCCGTGGTGCCGACGGTCTTGGTGTCGGCAGCGCCCGTACCCGTCTGGACCTTGACCTCGGTGGCGCCCGTGGACGCGGTGGTCAGCAGGTTGACGCCGTCGAAGCTGGCGCCGTCCAGAGCAGATTTGATTTCCTTGCCGAGGGCGGTGAACTCCGACTCGTAGGAGGTCTTGGCCGCACCTGTCGAGGAGGCGATGCTGACGGCCAGGGACTTCATCTCTTCCAGGGCGGAGGTGATGGTGTCGCCGGCGGCCAGGGCCACATCGACGATGGACTGACCGCGTTGCAGCGAAGTGCGAACGGCGTCCTGGGCCGAAGCATTGGCCCGTTGCGACGTGGCGATCGAGAAGATCGCCCCGCTGTCCTTGGCGGTCGAGACCTTCATGCCGGTGTTGATGCGGTTTTGCGTCCGCTCCAGCTCCGAGTTGGTCTTGTTCAGGTTTTGCAGCGCGATGGCGGCGCCGTAGTTGGTGTTGATACTCGCCATGGGGGCGTTCCTTACTCACTTCGTGATCGTCGCCGTGATCGGGCGACGTGAGCGTTTTGCTCGGGGATGGACGACGGTCAGGAACCGCCGGCCGTTACTGAAAGCCATGAAAGGGGAACCGCCTAGGCGACCCCCTTCCCGGCCCTTAGCGGAACAGGCTCAGCAGCACTTGGCTGGATGAGTTGGCGATCGACAGCGCCTGCACACCCAGCTGTTGCTTGGTTTGCAGGGCGGTCAGCTTGGCGCTTTCCTTGGCCAGATCGGCGTCCACCAGATTGCCCACGCCGGCTTCAAGAGCGTCCTGAAGCTTGTTGACGAAGGTGATCTGACGACCCAGCGACTTGGACTGGGTGCCCAGGGTCGACAGGGCGCCGGTGACGGTGGCGATGGCGGTGTCGACATTGGCGGTGGTGGCGGCCGCACGGGCCTTGCCGCCGCCGCTGACATCGGTCAGGCCGGCCACGCCCAGGGGCGTCGTCAGGCTGTTGACGCCATCGAATGAGGCGCCGGAGACCGCAGCGGTGATTTCCAGACCCAGCGCATTGTATTCGGCCAGATAGGAGGTCTCGGCGCTGGAACCGGCAGCCGACGACTGGATCGAGACGGCCAGGGACTTCATCTCTTCCAGAGCGGTCGTGATGGTGTCGCCGGCGGCCAGAGCCACGTCGGTGATCGATTGCGTACGTTGGAGGGTGGAACGAACCGCGTCTTGCGAAGTGGCGTTGGCGCGTTGGGCCGTGGCGATCGAGAAGATCGCCCCGCTGTCCTTGGCGGTCGAGACCTTCATGCCGGTGTTGATGCGGTTTTGCGTCCGCTCCAGCTCCGAGTTGGTCTTGTTCAGGTTTTGCAGCGCGATGGCGGCGCCGTAGTTCGTATTGATAGAAGCCATTTTGGCCGGTCCTTTTCACTTCGTGAGGGCTGTCGCCGTTTTGGCGACAGGAGCTTTTTGCTCAGTGGGTAAGAAGCAATTGCCGGGCCAGTCAGCCCGAACAATTATCAGGGTAACTATCTGATTTCATGTATTTACTATTGATTTACCCTCCTTTCCGCCCGGCAGTTCTTGCCGTGCGGGGTCGCTTACCCGGCAAGAACTGCCGGGCTTGCTTCAAGTTGGATGAGGCGGACGGCGTGAAGATGCGCCCGGGTGCGAACTGACGAGACGGGATCCCTCGCCTTAGTTACGGAACAGGCTCAGCAGGATCTGGCTGGACGAGTTGGCGATCGACAGCGCCTGCACGCCCAACTGTTGCTTGGTCTGCAAGGCGGTCAGCTTGGCGCTTTCCTTGGCCAGGTCGGCGTCAACCAGGTTGCCGATGCCGGCTTCGGTGGCGTCCTGCAGCTTGCCGACGAAGGTTAGCTGACGACCGACCGACTTGGACTGGGTGCCCAGGGTCGACAAGGAAGCGGTGACTTCGGCGATGGCGGCATCGACAGCGGCGACGGTAGCGGCCGTGGCGGCGATCGACTGGTTGGTGATGGTGGTGATGTCCGTGTCGGCGGCCTTGCCACCCGCAGCGGTGAAGCCGATGGCGGTCGTGCCGCCTGCGACATCCTTGATCAGGTTCGTCGGCGTCGCGGCGGTCCACAGGTTGACGCCGTCGAAGGCGGCGCCTGCCAGTGCGGCGGTGATCTCGGCGCCCATAGCCTTGAATTCATCCAGATAAGACGTCTGGGCGGCGCCCGTCGACGATTGGATGGACACGGCCAGAGACTTCATTTCTTCCAGCGCAGTGGTGACCGTGTCGCCGGCCGCCAGGGCCACGTCGACGATCGATTGTCCGCGCTGAAGCGAATTCTTCACGGCGTCCATGGCGCCCATGTTGGCGCGCTGCGTCGTGGCGATTGCGAAGATTGCGCCGCTATCCTTGGCGGTCGCGACTTTCAGTCCCGTGTTCACACGGTTTTGCGTGCGCTCCAACATGGCGTTGGTCGCATTGAGGTTTTGCAGGGCGACAGCTGCGCCGTAGTTCGTATTGATGCTCGTAGCCATTTTGGCTTTCCTGTTCACTTCGTGTGATGTCCGGCGCCATTTTAGCGCCAGGAGCGTTTTGCTCGGTCTCTCTAAGAGCAAGGGCGGGGCCAGTCAGAAACGGGGCGCCAACCCGACGCTGTTACTGATTTCATTGAACTTATCTCGGCGTTTTGTGAAACGACCCGGCAAACCTGCACCTGAGGCGGCAGAAGTTGCCGAGGCGTTTTTGCAGGGCGTCAGCCGCCAGGCCGTTTCAGGCCATATTGCGCGTCCTGCATCGCCCGTTCGGCCAGTAGCGTTTCCACCGCCAGCCGCCGCGCCCCGTCACAGGCCATGATCTGGGCGCCCCGCAGCACATAGGCCGTGTCCAGATCGCCTGCCGTAGGCTCAGCCGGCAGAATCGCCAGAGCGCAAGACCGCTTCGCCGCCTCCGGCAGCACCAGCCGCGCCGGCGCAACCGTCGAGATCGGGGGCGAGCCGGCACAGCTCGTCGTCATGGCCGCGCAGGCGATCAGCGCGGCGGTCTTCCAAAGGATTGTTGGCGTCATCGGCGCTCCTGGCCTGTGCGACGGCGGTCGCGGTCGCACGCTCGGCCGCCGTCGTCCTGTGTTGATAGTGATCGACGCGCCGGGCCTGAGCCGCCGCGCCTTCGGTTTCGAGCCGCCGGGCGTTGGCTTGCGCATCCGCGGTTGCGGCGGCGTCGCGCGCCTGAGTTTGGGCGGCCGCGAGGCGCTTCTGCTTAAGATTCAGCGGGTCCCAACGAAAGCCGAGGCCGCCCAACAGGGCGAAAGACAGGGCCAACACCGCCACGCCGGCCGCCAGCCAGCCCAGCGGCGTCAGCGCGCGCAAGATCGACCTGACGCTCATGGAAAGGCCTTTCGATCCAGCTCGAAATGCGGGCCGTCGCGCAGCGTCTTCCAGTCGCCACCCCAGATCAGAGGCGTCTTCAGGTCAAGCGCCGCCGCCTTGAACGCCTCGGCGATCCGGCCATACAAGGGCCAGTCCCACCGCACCTGCCCGTCAACCAATGCGGCGACATCGACGGCATGGCCGGTCAGGTGGCGCGAGCGCATCGTGCGGCTGGCCCCGGCCTTGACCAGCGCCGCCTGGCGCACCGCCGTGCGCACCCCCTCGGTGATCATGAAGTCCACGGGCGTGCGGGCGATGGCCGCCTCGACCACCGCCGTCAGCGCCGGATGCACGCCCTCAAGCCGCGTGCGCGACCGGCTGGACAGCCGAAAGCTCATGGCCGGCCTCCCGTGATCTTCAGGCGCGCGTTGGCGATCAGGGCGACCAACTGCTGGGCGGTGGGCGCCACCAGATAGAGGACCAGGATCAGGGCCAGCAGCCCCATCAGCCCGTCCGTCATCTTCGGCAGCATTTCGGGCGGCATTCGCCCGACGGTGCGCATCAGCAGCACCCACAGCCCCGCGCTGACGGCGAAGGCATAGAGCCGCCGAAACAGCCAGCGTCCTTCAGCCAAGGGGATCGGCCCCTGCACACTTCGGGTCATTGTTCGTCCTCCTTGTCATAGGTTTCGACGGCGCAGCGGCCGTCCCAGCCGGAATGGGCGCGCCATTCCCCGTCGCTGAGGCTGTCGGGCGCTTCCCACGCCTCGGCCTCCAGCACTTCGACCGGCTCGGCCGGATGTCGCCGCCGGCTCATCCGACGGCCGTGATGCGAACGACGCCCGCAGCGCCTGAACCGCCCTGGCCGGCGACGGTCAGGCCAGCGCCTCCTCCACCTCCGCCTGCGCCAAAGGTCGCGCCTGCGCCGCCGGGACTTCCGGCGCCGCTCGCCGAAGCGTTTCCGCCCCCGCCGCCTCCGCCGACCATCGACAGAGACGGCTTCGCAGAGGCCTGACCCGCAGCGCCAGCGACGCCCCCGGCCGCGCGAAGGCCCGACCAGCCGCCGGCGCCGCCCGGTCCCCCGGATCGCGAGACATTGGCCGCGCTCAGTCCGCCGCCCCCGCCTCCCCCGCCCGGCCCATCGGCACAGGCGGTTTCGCCGCCCGTCGCCCCCGCCATCGTGATCGACGAACCGCCGCCGAGATTGGCGGCGCGCAGGCCATGTCCGCCCGCGCCGCCCAGACCCTCGCTGGACGTTCCCGTGGCTCCACCGGCCCCGCCCGACGCGCGCAACAGGACGGTCCCGCCCGACGCGATCCGGCTCTCGCCGCCCGCGGCGCCGCCTGCGCCGCCCGTCCCGACAGTGATCGCCAGCGCGTCGTCCAGGTCTTCGATGGACCAACGGCCATGCGTCAGACCGCCCGCGCCGCCCCCGCCACCGCCGAAACGTGCGGTTCCCTCCGGTCCCGACAGTCCTGCGCCTCCGCCTCCTCCGCCGCCGACGCAGGTGACTTCGATCCATCGCGCCCAGGGTGGCGGAGCGTACTCACCGTCGTTGGTGAGCAGGACCGTCTCGCGCCTGACCGCGCCTTGATCAAAGGCGATGCGGCCCGTCGTGCGGTCCACGCGGAACACAGGCCGCCACGTCCCGGCGTCGTCGCAGGCCTTGAGGCCCAGATCGTCATCGCCGATCAGGCCCAACTCCGCTCGGGCGGCGTATCCGCTCTGGAACAGCAACGACAGGACATCGCCCGCCGCCTGCTTGTTCAGCGTCAGACGGAGGTCGCCGTCGCCGCCCTCGTCCACACCACGCGCGGTGAACAGGGCGGCGTTGATCTTGGCCGCCAGGGGGGTGTCCGCATCGGCGGTCGTGCCCAGGCCCAGCAGCGCCAGACCCTGCACCTCGCCCAGACGCTCGCCCAGCGCGACCCAGCCTGCATCGACCCGCACCACCACGACGCCTTCGTCCAGCACGACGGCGATCACGCCGTCGGGGGTCGGCACGATGGTCCAGCCGTCCGCCTCGAACCGCATCAGGGTTCCGACTGCTCGCCCGGCCCAGGCCGTGCCCTCCGCATCGTCCGGCAGGATATAGAGGTCGCCGTCGGACGCATCGCCCGGCTGAACCGCTGTCGTCCGGCTGACCACCGCCGTCTGCAACAGGGCGTCCAGCCGGGTCAGGGCGGTGTTCAGGGTCACATGTTTCTGCATCTGCCCCGCCGCCAGATAAGGCAGGGCCAGACGCGCGCTGAAATCGTCGCTCATTCTTCTCTCCGTTGTCGTCGGAGATCAGTCTGGGCGCGCGGCTAACTCAGGCCGGAAGACGGTCGATGCCGTCGATCAGACCCTTGATTTCATGAGATTTCGTTTCGGCGAATGCGATGGCTAGAGCCGCTCAGCCCGCACATCTCAGTCGTGAAGATAGACAATCCGCTTCAGCGTCTGGTCGTTCTGAACCCGCGCCTCGTGCATCTCGTGATCGCCGCTGGCGCGCGCATTGGCCTCGGTGTCCTCGACCCAGTGGGTGCTTTCGATGTGTTTTTGCAGCGCCCGCGCCGCCATCAGCTGGCCGGGGAAAAAGGTGTCCACGATGTCACCCGCGATGGGCACCGTTCCGGTCGCTGTGTCGATGGCCATATAGGCCCCCATCCGCGCCAGGGTCGCCGGCGTCGCCCTGGCCCGCACGGCCTGAAGCATCAGCCAGCCGCCGGTTCCGACCGTATAGACCGTGCCCACCACTGGCACCCAGGTCAGCATGGCGTCCAGCCCCAGGCCAAACGGGCCGATGCCGATCACGCGGTCGGACAGCTTCTTTACGCCCTCGACATTGGACCAGATGTTCTCGATATCCCGGATCGACCGTCTGGCCATGTCGCCCTCCAAAGCGTCGCCTTAACGCGGCGCGACGCTTCGCGTTCAATCCGAGAGATACGTCTTCGATGACCCTGATCAAGCTGGCGGCGAATGTGACGCCAAGCGCCCTTCTGCTGGGGCTCGCGACATTCGGCGTGGCGGCCCTCAGCGGGATCGGACATCGCTGGGTCGACATCCTGGCCCAGTTCACGTCGCCAATGCTGCTTGCGGCCGTCGGCGTGACCCTGGTCTGTCTGATTCTACGACTGTGGCCGGCCTCGATCATCGGAGGATTGGCCTGTCTGGTGCTGGCCATCGCCGTCTGGCCCCAGTGGACGCCGAAGAAGGGCGCGGCCGTGCCCGAGCAGCCCATCGTGCGGGTCTATTCCGCCAATCTGTGGGTGTTCAACACGGATGTAGAGGCGATGCGCCGGTCCATTTCCGCCGCCGACGCCGACATTCTGGTGCTGGTCGAAATGGGCCAGGCGCCGGCGTCGCAGTTGGAGACGCTGCTGCCGGACTATCCTCACCGCGCCCTAATCGGCCAAGCTCGGCCGGGCGATCATGCGCGCTCAATCATCGCCTCGCGCTATCCGATCCTGCAACGACTGCCCGACCGCAACGACGGCCTCAGCGCCGTTGGCGCGGTCGTCCAGACGCCCATCGGCCCGATCAACGTCTTCGGCGTCCACCTGACCCGGCCCTGGCCCTATCAGTATCAGTGGGGGCAGATCAGCCAGGTCATGGCCCTGACCGAGCGTCGCAAGGCCGCGCCGGATCACCCGGTCATCGCCGCCGGCGATTTCAACAGCGTCTCGACCGCCCGCATCGGTCGTCAGATCCAGGCGGACATGGGCCTGATCCCCGCGCCCGGCTGGCCCGCGACCTGGCCCAGTCAGGCCCCGGCCTTCGCCGGCATCACCATCGATCAGGTCTATCGCTCGCCGGATCTGGCCCTGATCACGCGACACCTGGGCCAGCCGACGGGGTCCGACCACCGCCCAGTCATTACAGAGTTCACACGCGCCCATCCGCCGCGATAAGCGCCTTCAGCCGCGCCTCATGCCCGTCGGCCGGAAAGTCGTCAGCGACCCAGCCGTCCTCGAACGCCTTGATCAGCCGGCCCGTCTCAGGCCCTGCGGCGAGGCCCAGCCGCGCCAGATCGCGGCCGCCGACCGGCATCTTCGGCGGCGTCCACTCGGCGGCCAGCGAACGCAGCCGCGCCCCGTCGCCCTCGCCTGCCGCCTCGGCGCGCATCAGCCGATCTTCGAACGCCCTGCGTCCCAGCCGATAGATCGCCGCCCGCGCAGCATTGGCGTCGCTCATGCGCGGCGACACAGCCTGCCCGTCCCCAACCGCCGCCGACAGCCGGTC
Source organism: Brevundimonas sp. KH_058 (assembly GCF_057838505.1). Taxonomy (NCBI): domain Bacteria; kingdom Pseudomonadati; phylum Pseudomonadota; class Alphaproteobacteria; order Caulobacterales; family Caulobacteraceae; genus Brevundimonas; species Brevundimonas sp. KH_058. Next base: position 222,500 of record NZ_CM174469.1, read on the forward strand.
CCGCACCGCGTTCGACAGGCGTAGAGTGCTTGCGATCCCGACCACTGCCGCCGCATCGGCGGGCAGCAAAGCCGACAACCGCATCACCGGATCGTCGGTCAGACCGCACATCGCCTCAAACAGCGGCAGCGGCTGCACCTGCGGCAGCACCTGGGCCAGCACGCCCGTTTCGGCCATCGCCCGCACCGCCGCACGCGGATCGCGCGCCGCCAGCAGTTTCAGCAGCTCCTTGGACACCCGTTCGGCCGACAACTGCGCCATGCCCGCCTTCAACGCCGCACAGGCCGCCAGCCCGACCGCGTCAGGCGCGCCCCGCCCGTACCAGGCGTAGAACCGGAAGAAGCGCAGGATACGCAGATAGTCTTCGCGGATGCGCGTCTCCGCCTCGCCGACGAAGACGATCCGCCCCGCCGCCGCGTCGTCCAGCCCGCCGCCGGTCGGGTCGAACACCGTCCCGGCCGCATCGGCATAGAGGGCGTTCAGGCGGAAATCCCGCCGTGCCGCATCCTCGGCCCAGTCGTGGGTGAAGGCGACCACCGCGCGGCGCCCATCCGTCTCGACATCGCGGCGCAGGGTCGTGATCTCATAGGGTCGCCGCTCCGACACGCCTGTGACGGTGCCGTGTTCCACCCCGGTCGGCACGGCCTTCAGCCCCGCCGCCTTCAGCGCCGCGATGGTCTCCTCAGGCCGCAACCGCGTGGCGATGTCGATGTCGTCGACCGACTGGCCCAGCAGGCTGTTGCGCACGCAGCCGCCGACGAACCGCGCGCAGCCCGGACCGCCCGCCGCCTCCAGCGCCGCGATAACCGCCCGCGTCGCTTGGCTTGCCAGCCATGGCTGCCCCGCCATCGAGACGCTCATGCTGCGTCCTCGTCCGCCGCGACTTCGGGCGCGGCCTCATCGCCATAAAGCCGGACGTGCAAAGCCTTCAGGATTCCCGCCGTCACGCCCCAGATATAACGCTCGCCCCAGGGCATGGCCCAGAACCAGCGCCGCAGCCCCTCGTCCATGTCGTAGAAGTCGCGCCTGTGGTTGGCGGCGTCCATCAGGAAGTCCCAAGGCGTCTCGAACACCTCAGCCACCTCGTCCGGCGAGGGCGTCGTGACCGGCGCCTCGCGCAACCAGCCGATCACCGGCGTCACCAGGAACCCCGTTCCCGTCTCATAGGCGTCGGACAGGCCCAGCACCTCGACCGCAGCCGGGTTCAGCGCCACCTCCTCGTCCGCCTCGCGCAGGGCCGCCTGGACCGCGTTCTCGCCCAGATCCAGCCGTCCGCCCGGAAAGGCGATCTGGCCTGTGTGCCGCGCCAGGGTGTCGGCCCGCCGCGTCAGCAGAACGGTCGCACCCTCGGGCCGCGCCACGATCGGGATCAGCACAGCCGCCGGCCGAAGCTCCTTGGCCGTCCGTGTCGCCTGGGGGTTCAGATCGAAGTCCGAACGCGCCGCGACCAGCTCCGGCCGCCAGGTCTCGACCGGCGCCAGCCGTTCGACCAGCCGGTTTCTCAGTGTCTCCAGGCTCACGTCACGGTTCCCAGCGAGAAGGCCTTACCCCCTGAACGCACCACCAGCCGCCCATCGACCTCCTCGGCCATCTCGACCAGTTCGTAGAAGACAGGGCGCGCGATTCGCGCCCACAGGTCTCGCCGCACATGGACGCGCGGCGCCGGTTCGCCCGTCGTCGGATCGGTCTCGACCACGATGGGATCGGCCTCGCTCGCCGCCACCTCGTCCCCGACATCGGTCGTGAACACCAAGTCGTCGCCATCGCGCGCCATCGCCACGGCCCGAAACGGCAGATCCTCGACCTGGATCTTCAGCTTCTCGACCGGCGTGACCAGGTGATAGCCGTCCGGGTCTTTGCGCAACACGGTCGAGAACAGCCGCACCAGCTCCTTACGCCCGATGGGCGAGCCTTCGTGCATCCAGACGCCATCTGCCCGGATGACGATGTCGATCTCGCCGCAATGCTCGGGATGCCACAGGTGAACCGGCGGCAGCCCTTTGCCGGGCGCCTGTTTCGCCGCCTCGGCGACGGCGTTCAGTCCTGACTTGGGATCATCCATCCCTCTGACTTAAGCCCCGCGAACCGTGCGGGAAAGGTCAGCCGATGCGAACCGGACCCGAAACCTGATCCACGCCCGTCGCCAGCCACAGGACGCGGCGGCGATCCACTGGTCCCGGCAGGATCGCCTCGGGCGCATGGGCAAAGCCGAACCGCTCGAAATAGGCGGCGTCGCCGACCAGCAGCACCCCGCCGACATCCAGCGTCCGCGCCTGGTCAAGACAGGCCTGCACCAATTCGGCGCCCAGACCGTCGCTGCGTCGGCCGGCGTCCACCGCGATGGGACCGAGGAACAGGGCCGCAGTTTCGCCGACCGTGACGGGCCAAAGCCGCACCGAGCCGATCACCCGCCCGTCCAGCCGCGCGACGAAGCCGACGGCGGCGTGCGAGCCTTCACGCAGGCGCTCGGCCGTCTTGGCGAACCGGCCCGGTCCGAAGGCCGCCATGACCAGCGCCTCCACGCCTTCGGCGTCGGCCGGCGTCTCGGCTTCGATACGGCTTACGGCCGGGGAAATGGCGAGGGCGTGCGACATCGGCGCTCCAGTAGGCGCGGGCACCTAGAAGCAAAGCTGCGCCAAATCAAGGCGCGGTTCGATGACCGTCAGCCTGCCTTTGAAAAGTCCGGCGCACGCTTTTGCGTAAAGGCCATGAAGGCCTCCATGGCTTCGGGGCTTTTCATCTGCGAGCCGAAGGCCTCGCCCTCGCGCTGCATCAGGGCCCACAGACCTTCCGTGTCACGCATCAGCCGCTTGGTCTTGCGGATGGAGTTGGGCGCACGGCCCGCCACCCTTGCGGCCAGGCCTGCCGCCGTCGCCTCGACCTGATCGGCCGGGACCGCGCGATTGGCGATGCCCCAGGCCAGGGCCGTGCGCCCGTCCAGAGGCTCGCCCAGCGCGAACAGTTCAAAGGCCCGCTGATGACCGATCACGGCCGGCAGCAGCAGGCTGGACGCCGCCTCGGGCGCCAGGGCCAGGTTGACGAAGGGCACGGACAGAAGCGCGTCTTCCGCCACCACGACCAGATCGCAGTGCAAAAGCATGGTCAGGCCGATCCCGACCGCACGGCCCTTCACCGCCGCCACAGCCGGCTTGTCCAGGTCCGCCAGCGCCTTCAGGAAGCGGAACACCGGCATCTCGCCCGGTTCTGCACCCTGCGACCCCAGGGCGATGAAGTCCTGAATGTCGTTGCCGGCCGAAAAGCTGTCGCCCTCGGCGCGCAGCAGCAGCACACGAACCGCATCGTCGGTCCGCGCCCGCTCGGTCGCCTCGGCCAGGGCCGAATACATGGCCTGGGTGATGGCGTTCTTCTTGTCGGCCCGGTCCAGGGTGACGCTCAGGACGCCGTCGATCAGTTCGCTGCGGATATGTTCGCTCACGTCGTTTCCTCGTCCTGTTCGACGGCGCTCCACCAGTCGACGCCGTTCTCGTCCCGCGTCCGCTGGGCGCGGCCGCGCTTTTCCAGATAGTTCAGATGCGCCTGGGCCTCACCCGTGGCCATGCCCAGCACCCCGTCCCCGACCACCCGACCGAAGACGGCGGGGAAGCCATCGACGACCCTAGACGGTTGACGCAACGTCCGCTCAAGCCGTTTCAGCGCCACCTCGTGTCCACGCTTCAAGGCGTCGAGCCGAGCATGAACGCCGTAGAAGGGCTCGCCATGCGCCGGCAGGACGAACAGCCCCTCCGGCAATAGTCCTCGCAACTTCTCCAGCGAGTCCATCCAGTCGCCCAGCGGATCGGCCTGTGGCTCCGTCGGCCAGACCGACACATTGGACGATATGCGCGGCAGGATCTGATCCCCGGCGATGAAAACATCGTCCGACCGCCGCCACAGACAGACGTGCTCCGGGCTGTGGCCCGACCCGACCACCACGGTCCAGTCGTCGCCGTCGATGTTCCGCGCGTCGCCATCCGACAGCCGGCGATAGCTGCGCGGCATGGGACTAACCCCCTTGGCGAACCCGCCATAGTCTGCGCGCCAGCGCTCGATCTGGGCCTCGTCCCAACCCGCCGCGCGATAGAAGACCTCGCCGTCGGCCGGCGCATCACCCGCCTGCTCGGCCATCAGCATCCGGCCCGTGATGTATTCGATCTGCGACATCAGCAGGGGCGCGCCCGTCCGTTCGCACAGCCAGCCGGCCAGGCCGATATGGTCGGGATGCATGTGGGTGCAGATCAGCCGCGTCACCGGCCGCCCCTCCAAGGCGCCCGCCAGCGCCGTTTCCCACGCCATAATCGTCGCGCCCGTCTTCAAGCCGGTGTCGACCACGACCCAGCCCTCGCCGTCGCGGATCACATAGACATTCACATGATCCAGTTGAAACGGCAGGGCGAAGCGTAGCCACAACACCCCGCGCGCAACCTCGATCGCCTCGCCGGGCATCGGCACGGCGTCGAACGGATAGATCAGACCCCGCGCGTCCTTCGCCCCCGTCGTTCGCGTGCTGCCGTCGGCCAAGTCAGTCTCCAATCGAAACGCGCAGACACTAGTCCGTTCTTGCCTTTGACGTCCACCGCCGCCTTGACCCCGCCCGATTAGATCGCCACGAAAGCCTTCAGCCGTTCCAATAGTTCGAGGTGTACCCATGAAAGCCCGCTTCGGCGCCGCCCTCGCGGCGCTTCTGTTCAGTGCAATCTCAATCGTCCCCGCCGCTGCGCAGACAACGCGCGAAACGGACGACAACGGTCGCCCGGTGGCGACCGAAGGCACCTCCCGCGCAGGCGCTGGCCGTTCACGCCGTGATCGACAACCCGCCGCGCCGGCGCCCGAACAGGTGCTGGCCGCCGCCCAGGAGCAGGCGACCCTCGGCAACACCGGTTGTCAGGTCACCGAAGCCAAGCTTCTGGGAACGACCGCCGAGAAGACCTCGGTCTACGAAATGGCCTGCGCCGCCGGCCCCGGCTACATCATCGAATCCAAGACCCCTCCGGTCGTGACCGATTGCGTCGTTCTGGCGGACTCGGCCGCGAAAATGCGCGCCGCCAACCCGGAAGCCGACGTCGGTCCGCAATGCACGATCGAGGCGAACACGGACACACAGAAGTTCCTTCGCGAATACGCCCGGCAAGCCGGCGTCGCCTGCACCGTGGACGAAGCAAAGGTTTTGGGGCGCGCCTCTGACGGCGGCATTACCTACGAAGTCGGCTGTTCCGACACGGCGGGTTTCTGGATCAAGAAGCTGAACAACGCCTGGTCCAAGACCCCATGCATTCAGGTTCTAGCCGAAAACGGAACCTGCGCCTTCACCACGCCGGCCGAAAACGCCGCGTTCGTGAAGACCCTTTTCGCCGGCTCCGAGGCGGCGTCCTGCGACGTGACCGAAGCCCGTCTGATGGGCCAGAACGCTAACGGGGTCTTCTATGAAGCCAAGTGCGCCGGCGCCGACGGCGTCATCGCCCGTCTGAACGCCGAAAACGCCGTCCAGCAGGTCTATCCGTGCGCCACCGCTCAAGCCATCGGCGGCGGCTGCAAGCTGACGACGGCTCCGGCCGCTGCGGCTGCGCCGGCCGGCGGTCGCCCGTAAGCGACGCTTCAGACTGAACGAAGGGCCGTCGGAGCGATCCGGCGGCCCTTTTGTTTTGCGCGCCCTCTTTTCCGAAAGGGAGACGCAGCCTAGCGTCGCCGTCATGCGCATCGCCACTTGGAACGTGAATTCCGTCAACGCCCGCCTGCCCACCGTGCTGGCGTGGCTGGAGCAGGCCGCCCCCGACGTCGCCTGTTTCCAGGAGATCAAATGCGTGGACGAGAAGTTCCCGCGCGAAGCCTTCGAGAGCCTGGGCTACAATGTCGAGACCCACGGGCAGAAGAGCTACAACGGCGTCGCCCTACTGTCGAAGTTTCCGCTGTCCGACATCCGGCGCGGCCTGCCCGGCGACGATACGGACGAACAGGCCCGCTATATCGAGGCCTTGGTCGAGGCGCCCCGGCCCATCCGTGTTGGGGCCATCTATTTGCCCAACGGCAATCCGATCGGAACCGAGAAGTTCGACTACAAGCTCGCTTGGTTCGAGCGTCTGAACCGCCACGCCCGCGAGCTAATGGCGTTCGAGGAGCCGTTGGCCCTTTGCGGCGACTACAATGTCATCCCCGAAGCCGAGGACGCCAAGAACCCCGCCGCCTGGACCGACGACGCTCTGTTCCAGCCCCAGACCCGCCAGGCCTTCCGCGCGCTCAAGAACCTGGGCCTGGCCGACGCGCACGAGATCGGCGGCGAACCGGCCGGGACCTATAGCTTCTGGGATTATCAGGCCGGCGCCTGGCAGCGCGACCACGGCATCCGCATCGACTTCGCCCTGCTGTCGCCTCAGGCCGCCGACCGGTTCCGGGGCATCGAAACCCACCGCGACGCCCGCGACATGGAAAAGCCCAGCGACCACGTCCCCGTGGTGGTCGATATCGATCTTGCCAAGGACGAGGAGGCCTGACGCCCATGGCCGACGCCTTGCGGGTGGTTCTGCTGATCGCCTTGGCGGCAGCCCTGCTGACGACGCTGGCCTTGGCCCTGTCGTGGTGGATGGAGCCGCCGCGTCGCCTGCACCGCGCCATGCTCAAGACCCTAGGCGCCGCACCCGAGGTCGAGGCCCTTTCGCCGGGCGAAGGCCGCGCCTGCGCGCTGAACTTCGACATCGAACAGGTGGTCGTGCTGTGGGCCAACGGCGCCCACGGCCTGGTTTATGCCTTCGACGAGGTCGAGGGCGGCGAGATCATCGTCGACGGTCATGTCGTCGCCCGCATACGCCGGGGTGAGGCGCGCAAGTCTCTGGACGTTCTGGCCCCCGACGCTGAACAGGTGGTGCTGCGCCTGATGTTCGCCGACGCTCGCCATCCCGAGTTCGAACTGGCCCTGTGGGACGCCGCCCTGCCCGCCCAGACCGGCTCGCCCGGCGAGGCGCTGCGCCTTGGTCGCCGCTGGCTATCGCATCTGGAAGCTCTGCTGAAGGGCTGATACGCGACAGGGCCTTTCGGTCGCCGCGATGGGGCGGTAGAAGCCCCGCTCATTCCTGAAGACAAGCCTTTATCAAGGAGGCCGCCTTGGCCCGCCTTTTCGACGCCTATATCGTCGCCGACTGGACCGCAGCCGAAACCAAGAAGCTCGGCGACACCTCGCTGTGGATCGGCGTGGCCAAGCGCGACGTGCGGTTCCGCCTCTATACCGAGACGCACAACGTCGCGACCCGCGCCGAGGGTGAAGCCCTGCTGGCCTCGATCCTGGCGGATCACAGAAAGCGTGGCGACCGGGTGCTGGTCGGGCTGGACTTCAACTTCGGCTATCCCGCCGGCACGGCCGCGCGGCTGAAGCTTGACGGAAATCCGTGGCAAGCGATGTGGAAGTTCATAGCGTCGAACGTCGTGGATAAGGCCGACAACACCAACAACCGCTACCAGGTCGCGGCCAAGATGAACCGGCTGATGACCGACGAGGCGTGGCCCCTGTGGGGCGCTCCGGCCAAACAGGCGCAGCGCTGGCTGACCACGACCAAGCCTCCCGCAGGCTCCGGCGCCGACATCCCCGAGTTCCGCGCCACCGAGAACGCCGTCCGCAAGGGCCGGCTTCAGCCCAAGAGCGTGTGGCAGATGCACGGCGCCGGCGCCGTCGGCGGCCAGACGCTGGTCGGCATTCCGGCCGTGCGCCGTCTGTTGGAAAGCCTCGGCCCGTCCGGCGCCGTCTGGCCTTTCGGCACCGGCTGGCGTGAACTGACGCCCGACGACGTCGAGCCCCTGTCGGCCCTGGTCGTCGAGGTCTGGCCCTCGATGCACGAGACCAAGCCCAACGAAGGCGAGTTTAAGGACCAGGCCCAGGTCCGTTCGACCGCCGAGGCCCTAGCCCAGATGGACGAAGCCGGCGACCTGGCCAAGGCCTTCGGTCCGCCCAAGGACGCTTCGCCCGAGCTGATCGCCCAGGTCGAGCAGGAAGAAGGCTGGATCCTAGGCGTCTGAGCCTAGGCTTCGTCGGCTAAATCAGGCGGCGACCGGCAGGGCCTGCATCGCGTCGGAGACGGCGCGGATCAGGGCCTCGGCCGCCACCGGCTTGGACACCGCGCCGCAGAAGCCCTGAGCCAAAAGCTCCGCCTCCATTCCCTCGCCTGCGTCCGCCGTATAGGCCAGGATCGGGGTCAGACGGTTGGGGCCGGAACTCGCTCTGATCTGGTTCAGGGCCTCGACCCCGCCCATCTTGGGCATCCGCATGTCCATCAGGATCACATCATAGGCGGTGCGTTCGGCGCGTTCGACCGCGTCAGCGCCGTCCACCGCATCCTCGACCGTCGCGCCCATGCCGTTCAGGAAGGCGCGAGCCAGTTCGCGGTTGGCGGGATGGTCGTCGGCGACCAGCACGCGCAAGCCGCCGACGTCGGCGCCGCCCATCGGCGTGGCGCCGACCGCGATCTCCTGTTCTGCAGCGGGCGCCGGGATTTCGAACCAGAAGACGCTGCCCTGGCCCTCGACGCTGTCGGCCCCTATGGTTCCGTCCATGGCTTCGACCAGCCCCTTGCAGATGGCCAGGCCCAGGCCGGTGCCGCCGTGCGAGCGCGTCTGCGACCCGTCCACCTGGGAGAAGCGGCGGAACAGCTGGTCCAGCTTGTCGGCGGCGATGCCGTCGCCGGTGTCATGGACCGCGACGTGCAGCCGTTCGTCGGCGGCGCTCCAGCGCACGGCCAGCCGCACTCCGCCACGGCTGGTGAACTTCACCGCATTGCCGATCAGGTTCAGCAGTATCTGACGCAGACGGTCGGGGTCGGCGACGACGGACGACCGATCCGTGGTCAGTTCGAGCTCCAGATCCAAATCCTTGGCGCCCGCCTGGGGTGTGAACAGCTCCAGGGTCGAACGGGCCAGGGTCTCGATGTCGGTCGGCTCGGGCCGGATGGCGACCTGACCGGCCTCCAGCTTTGAAAAGTCCAGAATGTCGTTGACCGTGCACAGCAAGGCACGACCGGCATTGTCCACCCGGCCGACATAGTTGCGCGCCAGGTCCGGCAAGGTCTGTTCCAGCGTCAGGCCGGTGAAGCCGATGATGCTGGTCAGGGGCGTGCGCAGCTCGTGGCTCATATTGGCCAGGAACTCGGCCTTCACGGCGGCGGCGGCCTCGGCCTCGGCGCGGGCCTGTTCCAGCTGGACCTCCAGCGCCTTGCGGCGCGAGATGTCGCGGATGACGACCACGGTCTCGACCGGACGGCCGGTCTCGTCGCGCACCAGCCGCATCCGCGTCTCGCCCCAGACGGCGCGGCCGTCGCGGTGCAGAAGGCGATGTTCCAGCGTAGCCGCACCTCGTCCGCGCGCCATTTGGGCGAAGGTCTGGGCCAGACGAACATGATCGTCGGGATGGACGAAGGATTCGGCCGTCCGTCCCGCCATCTCGTGCGGCTTCCAGCCCAGCAGACGCTCGACGGCCGGGGAGATATAGTTGGAATGCCCATCCAGCTGGATGCGGGCGATGACGTCGGCGGCGTTGTCGGCCAACAGCTTGAACCGATTATGGCTGCGCGCCAGCACTTCCATGGCCGCGCGCTGGTCGGTCACGTCCTGAAAGACGCCGAACATGGCCAGAGGCGTGCCGTCCGGCGAGAACTCCGCCGCGCCCTTGCTTACAACCTGACGGATGACACCGTCGTGGCGATGGATACGCAGGTCCAGTTCGAAAGGCCCCGCGCCCTCCAGCGTCCTGAGCCAGTGCGCGTTCAACTGCTCGCGTTCATCCTCGGGGTAGAAGGCCGACGCCTTCTCCATGTCGGGCTTGTAGGTATCGGGAGATACGCCGTGGATGGCATAGACCTCGTCCGACCAGAAGACAGTCTGATCGACCATGTCCACCCGCCAGTGACCGACACCGGACAGGCTCTCGATCATGCCCAGCATATGCTGCTGCTCGCCACGCTGACGTTCGGCACGCGCACGTTCCAACTCCGCCACCACCAGCCGGGCGAGGTCGCGCAACCTGTCCAGCGTCGCATCGTCTGGTCGGGGGCGGACTTGAGTGTCGATGACGCACAGGGTGCCGTAGTTTGCGCCGTCCGAGCCGGTCAGCAAGGCGCCGGCGTAGAAGCGGACGTGCTGTTCGCCGGTCACGAAAGGATTTTGGGCGAAGCGCACGTCCTTCGTCGCATCCTCCACCACCATCACGTCATTGGCGGGCAGATCGAGCGCATATGTGCAGAACGACACATCGCGCGACGTGGAACAGCCGTCCATGCCGATGCTGGCCTTGAACCACTGAATGTCGTCATCCAGCAGCGTCACCAGGGCGATGGGGCAGTCCAGCAGATTGGCGGCCAGGCGTGCGGCGGCGTCCGTCGTGGCATCGGGCGCCGCGCCGACGGCATGCAACGAACGAACACTGGAAAGACGCTGGCTTTCGTTCATCGACGCGGCACCCGGACACTGACTGGGTCCGAAAATGCGCGAACTTGCCTACTTTAACGTTACCCAGCGGTAGGTAAGTTTCCGGATCTCAGCCGATCAACGCCCGCGCCGCCGCGCGCGCCTCGTCAGTGATCTCGGCGCCGGACAGCATCCGGGCGATCTCCTCCTGGCGACGCTGGTCGTCCAGAGTGACGACGGTCGTGGTCGTCAGGCCGTCGCGGTCGGCCTTCATAACCTTCCAGTGGGCATGACCGCGCGAGGCGACCTGGGGGCTGTGGGTCACGACCAGAACCTGGGCGCCGCTCGACAGACGTTTCAGGCGCGAGCCGACGGCTTCCGCCACCGCGCCCCCCACGCCCTGATCGACCTCGTCGAAGATCATGACCGGCTGGCGCATGTCCTCGCGGCTGGCCAGGGCGGCCTTCATGGCCAGCGCAAACCGGGCCAGTTCGCCTCCTGACGCAATGGCGTCCAGCGGCCCGAAGTCGGTGCCGGCGTTGGTGGCGATCTGGAACCGCACGGTCTCGACCCCGTCCGGGCCGCGCCGGCCCTCGATCGGTTCCAGCGCCACGCGGAACCGCGCCCGCTCCAGCTTCAGCGGACCCAGTTCGCCCATGACGGCGGCGGTCAGGAGGTAGGCCGCCGCCTCGCGCGCCGAGGTCAGGAACTCGGCGGCCAGATCGTAGGATTCGGCCGCTTCCGCCGCCTCGCGCCCTGCATTGGTCAGGGCCTCCTCGCCATCCTCGATCAGCCGCAGTTGCTCGCGCAGACGGATGCGCAAGGTCGGCAGGGCGTCGACCGTGGTGTTCAGCTTGCGGGCGGCGGCGCGCAGGGCGAACAGGCGTTCCTCGGCCTTGTCCAGTCGGCCCGGCTCATAGTCGAAGGCGGCGGCGGCGGCGTCCACGGCGGCGACGGCTTCGGCCGCCTCGACCATGGTGCGGTCGATGGCGTCCACGGCGGCGGACAGTTTCAGGATGACGGGGTGATCGCCCTCGGCGCCCGCCTGCCCGGCCCGCTGGCGCGCATGTTCGACGGCGCGCAGGGCCGCGCCCAGTTTCTGGCTCAGCTTGTCGCCGCCCAGCTGGATGCGGGCGTCGGCCAGATCGGCGATCGCCTTTTCCGCCGCCCCCAGCAGCGCCCGCTCACCCGCCAGCTCCGTCTCCTCGTCGGCGCGCGGATCCAGCGCGTCCAGTTCGGACAGGTTCAGGCTGATCTCTTCCAGTCGTGCAGCAGCGTCGGCGGCCTGGACCTTCAGCTCGGCCAGCCTGGCCTCGGCGGCCTTCAGCTTGATCGAGGCCGCTGCGACCGCCAGCAGTTGCGGTTGCAAGCCGCCATAGGCGTCCAGCGAACCCCGATGGGTGCGCCAGTCCAGCAGGCCGACCGTCTCGTGCTGTCCATGCACCTCGACCAGGGCCGCGCCGATCTCGCGCAACGCCGTCACCCCGGCAGGCTGATCGTTGACATAGGCCCGGCTGCGGCCGTCGGCGCCCAGTACGCGGCGCAGGATCAGATCCTCGCCAGGCCTGACCTCGAACCCCTTCTCGGCGACCAGGGCCAGAAGATCGGGATCGTCGGGCGCGGAGAAGATGGCCGTCGCGACCGCCTGTTTGGCGCCATTCCTGACCAGACCCGCATCGCCCCGTCCGCCCAGCGCCAGGCCCAGGGCGTCCAGAATGATCGACTTGCCGGCCCCAGTCTCGCCGGTCAGCACAGTCAAGCCGCTTTCGACCTCAAGATCGAGCACGTCCACCAGGACGACATCGCGAATGGAAAGGGCGGTCAGCATTGGCGCACGCGATTCGACATCGACGCCACTCTAGCGCGCCTGATCAAGGAACAAATCAGGAATTACAGCCCGGACGCGCGACGCAGGGCCGCATTGATGCCGGACTGCCACCCCGGCCCCTGCGCGCGCCAGTGCTCGACAACGTCAGCATCCAACCGCAGGGTCACCTGCTGCTTGGGCGTTTCAGCCTTCGGTCTGCCGGGCGACCGCTTGAACTGATTAATGATGTCGTCGGGCAGTACCTCCCGAGCGGGACGCAGTTTGGCCGCGCGCTCTGCGGTCAGCTCCGGCGCATCGTCGTCGTCGAGAAAGGGTTCAGTCGGTGCTTCGGCCACGCCTTTGTTCTCGGACATATCTCTGCTCCCGATCATTGGCCTTGCGCAGGCTGATCGCCCGCACGTTTCTGTCTCGAAGGGTGAACGCCAAAACGTGCAGTCGCTCGTCCAGTTCGCCATAGGCGATCCATCGCGGTTCACCGTAATCGAATCGATCATCCACCTCGATCAAGGCTTCATACATTTGCAGGTCGTCGGCCCGCGAAAGCGAGACGCCATGCTTAGCGATATTGGCGGCGTTCTTGCCCGGGTCGAAGACGATCATTTATGTAGCTACACAAACTCAGATCGTCAAGATCGGCCTCAGCCCGGAATGATCCGTTGCAGCCAGCTCTCGCGCTTGCCCTCGGGCGCCTTCTCCGGCGCCTGGCCGTTCTCGGTCAGCAGGGCGTAGGCCTCGGCGTACCAGGGGCTGCCGGGGAAGTTGTAGCCCAGAACCGCGCCGTTGCGGGTCGCCTCTTCTTTCAGGCCCAGCTGCAGGTTCACCTCGACCAGACGATACAGGGCCTCAGGGGTGTGCGAGGTGCGCTGGAAGTCGGGATTGGCGATGACGGACTTGTAGCGGTTGACGGCCGCCAGCGGCTGGTTGGCGCGCTGATAGTAGCGGCCGATGTTCATTTCCTTGCCGGCCAGCTGGTCGTTGACCATATCGATCTTGACGGCGGCGTCCGAGGCGTAGGGCGTGCCGGGATAGCGGCGCGACACATCCTTCAAGCCGGCCAGGGCGGCGGTGGCGTAACCCTGGTCGCGGCCCACGTCCGTGATCTGCTCAAAGTTGCAAACCGCCTTCATGTAGAAGGCGTAGGACGCCGACGGATTGCCGGGAAACAGCTGGATGAACCGGTCGGCCGCCGCGATGGCGTCGGTGTAGGCGTTGTTCTGATAATATGCGTAGACCTGCATCAGGATCGCGCGACGCGCCCAGTCCGAATAGGGGTGCTGACGTTCGACTTCCTGGAAATAGTCGATGGCGTCGGACCAGCGGCGCTGCTGCAGACGCTCATAGCCGGTGTTGTACAAGGCCTCGACCGGACGTTCTTCGTAGGCGAGGCGCGGGCGCTCTTTGCCTGCGCAGCCTGAAATCGTCACTGCGGCGATCGCCGCGGCCATCAGCACCATGCCGGAACGGAACTTAGAAGCGGACAAGGACGACCCCATGACGTGTGAAGGACGGCCCTCAAGCCGTTCCCCCGGAAACCAACGCGGCGACCTCTAGCACCCGCGACCGAGCCGCGCCATGCCGAGGAAATCTCAGCATACGACTTGCCCTGCCCGGCTCCACTGGTAAAGAGCGCGCCAACCGACCGCCGTTCATGGGGGGCGGATGACGGCGAAAGGATGACCGGCCGATGAAGCTGCTCTCAGGCAACTCCAACCGCGCACTGTCCCAGGCGATCGCCGACCACCTGGATGCGCCCCTCACCAAGGCCCAGGTCAAGCGTTTCGCCGATAACGAGGTCTTCGCCATCATCGAGGAAAACGTGCGCGGCGAGGATGTCTTCATCCTGCAATCGACCTCCTACCCGGCGAACGACAATCTGATGGAGCTGCTGATCATCACCGACGCTCTGGTGCGGGCCTCGGCGCGGCGGATCACGGCCGTCATCCCCTATTTCGGCTATGCGCGTCAGGATCGTAAGACCGGCGGCCGCACGCCGATCTCGGCCAAGCTGGTCGCCAATCTGATCACGCGCGCCGGAGCCGACCGCGTCCTGACGATGGATCTGCACGCGGGTCAGATTCAGGGCTTCTTCGACATTCCGACCGACAATCTGGTGGCCACGCCCGTGCTGGCGCAGGACATCAAGGAACGATACGCCCGCGGCGACGACCTGATGATCGTCTCGCCCGACGTCGGCGGCGTGGTGCGCGCCCGCTCGCTGGCCAGTCGCCTGGACGCCGACCTGGCCATCGTCGACAAGCGCCGGCCCAAGGCGGGCGAGAGCGAAGTCATGAACATCATCGGCGACGTTCAGGGCCGCCGCTGCATCCTGTTCGACGACATCGTCGATTCGGGCGGCACCCTGGTCAACGCCGCCAAGGCCCTGATCGACCAGGGCGCGACCGAGGTTTCGGCCTATATCAGCCACGGCGTCCTGTCCGGCCCGGCCGTCCAGCGGATCACCGACGGCCCGCTGAAGGAGCTGGTGATCACCAACTCCATCGAGCAACCCCACGAAGTTTTGAACTGCCCGAAAATCCGAACGGTTTCCGTGGCTCCGCTCGTTGGTGAAGCTATCCGACGGATCGCGAACGAGGAATCGGTTTCAAAACTGTTCGATTAACCTTCGGATAACCATAAGGCCCGCCTTATAAGCGCCAACAGTGTTGGCGCTTTGTGCGCGCGTGATCGCCTGAGGAAGTCTTCATGAAATCGGCCCTACTGAGCCGCGGCCTCTCCGCCGCCGCCCTCGCCGTCGCCGTCCTGCTCGCCAGCTGCGAGAGCGGACCGTCGAAGGCTGAGCTGGAAGCGCAACGTCTCGCGGCCGAGCTGGCGGCTCGCCAGCCGCCGCCCATTTCGCTGAACAAGGACGTGGCGGACGCCGCCTCGATCTACGTCGCCTTCCTGCGCGAGGCCCGCACGATCCAGCCCGGCGGCTTCCCCGACGCCGAATCGATCCAGGCCGCCCTGCGCAAGGGTGCGTCCTATGATCCCAACCAGCTGTCGCGCGGCCTGATCGCCTATGGCTCGATCATCGCCCTGCAGTCGCCCGAGTTCGTCGCCGGCGTGCGCCAGTTCGCCATTGATCCAGTCCAGCGCCAGCAGATGGTGGCCCAGATCGTCGCCGACCCGGCCTATGCCGCCACCCTGCCCGGCGCCGACGCCGCGGCCGGCCTGATCTCCAGCACCATCGGCAAGGACGCCGTGGCCATGCGCGGCATCGCCGAGGCCATCGAGCAGGACGCCTATACCATCCAGGGCCGCAGCGACCCGCGTCGCAGCTGGGCCATCGTGCCGATCCCGCATCGCGAAGTTCGCCTGGAAAGCGCCAAGACCCTGTCGGACGTGGACATGCTGCCCTCCGCCGATGAAGCCAATCTGCTGTTCGCCGCCGCCAACAGCGGCACGGGCCTGGCCATCGAACCGTCGCGCAAGGCGCCGCCCTACACCCCCGCCGTGGTCCGCTCGTTGGCCATCGCCGCCCTTGCGGCCCTTGGATCAGGCGGCGATGAGGCGCGGGCCAATACGGAGGCACTGACGCACGAGCCGAACAGCGAGTTCTGCCTTAACATGTCCAAGCTGATGCTGTTCCAGTGCCTGGCCGCCTCGCGCCCCAGCTACGAGGACGTCTTCTGCCTGGGCCGCCACGTGACCCGCGACCTGGCCACCTGCACGACCGAAGCAACCCAGATCACCACCATCATCGTCGGTGATCCCCAGGAAACCGGTGCCGCTCCGGCGCGCACGCCCATCTCGGTCTCGGTTCCCCAGACGCCCGTTCCGGCCGCCGCCAGTACGGCGACACAGTCGCTGAACACGACGCCGTCCGGCCCGCGTTAAACCGCATCCGGCACGAAACAAGGCCCGCCCCGAGCGATCGGAGCGGGCCTTTTTCTTTGAGCGGACGACCTATTCGTAGCCGTGCGCCGCCTCGTTTATCACCTGGGACGGCATGGACGAGAAGTCCACGGCGACGGGCGTCGCTGTCTTGGATTGATAGGTCCGCAGGACGTGCGTCATGCGGCGACGCACCTCTCGCTCGGCCTCCGTGCCGGTGTCGAGCGCCAGGGGCGCCAGGCAGAAGTCGATGATGGCTTCGGTTCGGGTCAGCGGTTCCATTTGCGGGTTCCTTTCCGGGTTAAGCCGCGTGGGTGAACTGGGCGGTCTCGGTCGAGTCCTTCAGCGCCGTCGTCGACGACTGACCGTTGGAGATGACCGTGGCGACCTGGTCGAAATAGCCGGTGCCGACTTCGCGCTGGTGACGCGTGGCAGTGTAGCCGATGGCCTCGTTGGCGAACTCGCGCTGCTGCAGCTCCGAATAAGCCGCCATGCCGCGATCGCGGTAACCGTCCGCCAGCTCGAACATGGAGTTGTTCAGGCTGTGGAAGCCGGCCAGGGTCACGAACTGGAACTTGTAGCCCATGGCCCCCAACTCGCGCTGGAATTTGGCGATGGTGGCGTCGTCCAGCTTGGCCTTCCAGTTGAAGGAGGGCGAGCAGTTGTAGGCCATCAGCTTGCCCGGATGCTCTTTCTGCACGGCCTCAGCGAACTTCTTGGCGTCATCCAGATCGGGGTGCGAGGTTTCCCACCACAAGAGGTCGGCGATATTGGCGTAGGACAGGCCGCGCGCGATGCAGTGGTCCAGGCCCGTGCCCTCTTTCAGGCGGAAAAAGCCCTCGGGCGTGCGGTTGTCGCGGTCGATGAAGGGCTGATCGCGCTCGTCGATGTCCGAGGTGATCAGCTGGGCGCTCTCGGCGTCCGTCCGGGCGACCGTGATGGTCGGCGTGCCCATGACGTCGGCCGCCAAGCGCGCGGCGACCAGATTGCGCTCATGCGCCTGGGTCGGGATCAGCACCTTGCCGCCCAGGTGTCCACACTTCTTCTCCGACGCCAACTGGTCCTCGAAGTGAACGCCCGCAGCGCCCGCCTCGATGAAGGCCTTCATGATCTCGAAGCTGTTCAACGGCCCGCCGAAGCCGGCCTCGGCGTCGGCGACGATTGGAACGAACCAGTCGCGCTTGGCCCCGCCCTCCGCGTGCTCGATCTGATCGGCGCGTTGCAGGGTGCGGTTGATGCGGCGGCACAGTTCCGGCGCGGCGTTGGCCGGGTACAGCGACTGGTCGGGATACATGGCCCCGGCCGTATTGGCGTCCGCCGCGACCTGCCAGCCCGACAGATAGATGGCCTTCAGCCCCGCGCGCACCATCTGCATGGCCTGGTTGCCGGTGACGGCGCCCAAGGCGTTGATGAAGGGCTCGTCGTGCAGCAACTGCCACAGACGGTTGGCGCCGCGTTCGGCCAGGGTATGGGTCACCGGCACCGAACCGCGCAGGCGCAGGACGTCCTCGGGAGTGTAGGGGCGTTCGATGCCGTCGAAACGGCCGGAAGGGGAAGGCACCAGATCGGCGAAGGTGGTCATGGTCGAACTCGTCTCTGCGAAAGGCGCGGCCGCAGCCGCCGTCTCGGAGACAAGAACACGCCGAAGTCACGAATGACACAGCATCAGCACCGACATTGAAGTCACTTTGTCACAACATGACTTTGCATATCCGGTCATGTTGTGACATTCTACGCTTATGGACGCCTCCGCTGATCGAAAGCTGTTCCTGGGCGCCCGGCTGAAGCGGCTGCGGCGCGATCTTGCCCTGACCCAAACCGCCATGGCTGCCGACCTGGGCGTTTCTCCCAGCTATCTCAATCACATAGAACGCAACCAGCGCCCTGTCTCGGCCCAGTTGCTGCTGCGTCTGGCCGACACATACGATGTCGATCTGCGCGCCCTGAACCAGGGCGGCGCTGCGGACGAGGCCCGGCTGACCGAGATCCTGGCCGATCCCCTGTTCAAGGATCTGTCCGCCCCGCGCCACGAACTGGTGCAACTGCTCGAAGAGGCGCCCGGCGTCGCCGACGCCCTGTTGCGTCTGTATCAGGCGTTCGACGACGGCCGCACCCGTTCGCGCGCCGCCGCCGAGAACGGCGAGGGCCTGGTCGAGACCAGCCCGGCGGAATGGGTGCGCGAATACATCCAGTCGCGCGGCAACCATTTCCCCGAACTGGATCAGATGGGCGAGGCCTTGTCCGAGGCCCTGTCATCCGAGGCTCCGGTCCACGCCGATGGCTTCGAACCCGCCGCCCGTCATCGGCTGGCGGCCAAACACGACCTTGGCGTCCGCACCCTGCCGGCCGAGGTCATGGTCGAATGGACCCGCCGCTACGACCTGCACCGCCGTCGCCTGCTGCTGTCCGAGACGCTCGGCCCGTCCTCGCGCGCCTTCGCCATCGCCTATCAGCTTGCCTTGGTCGAAAACGGGCCGGCCCTGCACGACATGGTCCAAACCGCGAACGCCCCCGACGACGCCACCCGTTCTCTGCTGAAGGTCGCCCTGACCAACACCCTCGCCGCCGCGACCCTTATGCCCTACGCCGCCTTCCAGCGCACGGCCGAGGAGACCGGCTACGACCTGGCCCGGCTCCAGGCCCGGTTCGGTGTCAGCTATGAACAGGCCGCCCACCGCCTGACCACCCTGTCACGCCCGACCGCGCGTGGCGTGCCCTTCTTCCTGATGCGCGTGGATCAGGCCGGCAACATCTCCAAACGTTATGCCGCCGGCGCCTTCCCCTTCTCGCGCTTCGGCGGCGCCTGCCCGCGCTGGCGACTGCATTCCGCCTTCCGCACGCCCGGCCGCATCGTCACCCAGATCATCGAGACGCCCCCCGAGAACGGAAAGCCCGGGGGCCGCTGGTTCACCTTCGCCCGCACCGTCGAGCGTCAGGGTCACGACGGCTATGGCGAGAGCCACGACCTCGCCGTGGGCCTGGGCTGCGAACTCCGCCACGCGTCCCGCCTGGCCTACGCCCACGGCATCGACCTGCAGAACCCCGAGGTCACCCCCATCGGCCCGGCCTGCCGCCTGTGCCACCGCCACCCCTGCGCCGAACGCGCCGCCGCCCCCGTCGACCGCCCCCTGGCCGTCGACGACTGGTCCAAGTCCGTCAGCCCCTACCCGTTCGGCGCGGCCTGAGGCCTATCGCCGCTGGTCGGCCGTGCGATCACGTATGGCGTTGAACTCGGCGGTCGGTTTCCACGCCGGCCA
The DNA here is from genome assembly GCF_057838505.1 of Brevundimonas sp. KH_058. Classification (NCBI taxonomy): domain Bacteria; kingdom Pseudomonadati; phylum Pseudomonadota; class Alphaproteobacteria; order Caulobacterales; family Caulobacteraceae; genus Brevundimonas; species Brevundimonas sp. KH_058. Next base: position 241,796 of record NZ_CM174469.1, read on the forward strand.
GCTCTCGCTGTCGGCCACCGTCAGCCCCAGCCGATACAGCAGGTCCAGGTTCTGCAACGCCGCTGTGAAGTCATAGTCGGCGCGCCATTCGTCGCTGAGCTCGTGATAGTCTTTCGCCATCGCCGCCTCGTAATAGGGCTTGCCCGCCTCGATCCCGCCCTCGACGAAATCGCGTCCGGTCCACGGCATCAGGGCCGGCGCCCCGCCCGCCGCGAAGTTGAAGTGGTCCGAGCGGTAGTAGAAGTCTTCCTCAGGATAGCCGTCGCCCGTCACCACCCGCCCCTGCACGGCGGCGAACCGACCCAGGATATCCTCCAGCTCGGACTTGCCCACGCCGAACACCGCCACGTCTCGCGTTGCGGGCGTGAAGGGCAGCATGTCGATGTTGATGTCCGCCGCCGTCTTCGCCAGCGGATAGACCGGATCGGCGGCATAGGCCTCGGACCCCAGCAATCCCTGCTCCTCGGCCGTGACGTGCAGGAAGACTACGGTGCGTTTCGGCGCCGGCCCCGCCTTGAACGCCCGCGCCATCTCGATCAGGCCCGCCGTCCCCGACGCATTGTCCCAGGCGCCGTTGAAGATATCGTCGCCCTCGGCGTTCGGGGTCTTCGCCTTGCCGATGTGGTCCCAGTGGGCGGAATAGAAGACGTATTCGTTCGGCCGCTCCGTGCCGGGGATCTTGGCCAGCAGATTGTTGGAATGGATGACCTCGGTCGTCTCGGCGATATCCACGCTCAGCCGTGCATTCAGATCGACGACGCCGCCCAGACCCGCCGTCTTGGCCCGCGCCAGAGCGGCGGACAGCATCTCTCCGCCGATCGCCGCTCCCGTCGCCATATTGATCGAACCGGTGAACCGGGCGTCGCGGGCGCCTTTCACCGTCATCTGCGGCCGGTTCGCCCCGGCGACGGCGCGTCGCCAGCGGCCATCGACGTCCTGAAGGCTGATGACGCCAAGGGCGCCGCGTCTCAACGCCTCCTGCGTCTTGTGCGCGCCTGAACCATAGAAGTTGGGGTCGGCCCCCATGCTGTCCGGTTGCCCGCGCAGCACGACCACCACCTTGCCGGTCAGGTCGGCCGATCCATAGTCGTCCCACTGCGGAGCCGAGATGCCGTAGCCGGCAAAGACCAGCGGCGCGCCCTCGACCTTGACCGCCGGATCGGCCGGGCCCGCACGCAGGGTGATGTCCGTCCCCGAGACCAGCGGATGCGACGCCCCGTCCGCCCCGATCCACGACGCCGTCGGCGCCCGCTGCGGCGTAAACCGCACCAGTTCGACGGGCTGCAGCCACGATCCGTCTCGGCCGCCCGGCTCCAGCCCCATCGCCTCATACTGCCGTTGCAGATAGGCCAGCGTCAGACCCTCCCCGACTAGGCCGGGGAACCGCCCCTCCAGCTCGTCCGACGCCAGATATTTGATGTGGTCCGACAGGCGCTGGGCGCTGAACTGCGGCGTCGCGGCCGAGGCGACGGCGAAGGCGTCCATCTGCGGAGCAGGCGGCGCGACCTGCGTCGTCGCACAGGCGGCCAGGGCGAGCGCCGCAAAGGCGACGAAGGAAGAACGGCGAAGGATCATGGGCTTACTCGACGAGAGAAAAGGCAAAGGGGCGGAGATTCCTCCCCGCCCCACATTCAAACTCTGGCCGACCTAGCGACGCTCGGACGCCGAGGTTGCCCGCACCGGCCCGAACTCCGACCCCGGCTTCCATTGCGGCCAATCACGACCGTTCGCCAGGACGCGACCGACATCGTAGAAGACCGTCAGATCCTCGATCATGCCGCGATAGTCCCAATCCGGCGACCATTCGTCCGCCGCCTGGTGATAGCGTTTGGCGCCGTATTCGGCCCGCGCCGCCTGACGCTCGGCGATCGGCTCGTCGCGGAAGTCGCCCCGGCTGCCGGCATAGGCCATCGGCACGCCGCGCTTGGCCAGCGGGAAGTGGTCCGACCGATAATAGGTGCCGGCCGCATTCTCGTAGTCCGGGACCAACGTCCGCCCCTGCGGCTGGATCGCCGCCGCCAGACGCTCGTCGAAGTCCGACTGACCATAGCCGGTGACGCCCAGGCCGGTGACGCGGCCATAGACGTTCATCGAATCCATGTTGAAGCCGCCGACCGTCTTGGCCAGCGGATAGACCGGATTGACGGCATAGTATTCCGAGCCCAGCAGGCCGCTCTCCTCGCCGGTGAAGCTGATGATGACGATCGAGCGTTCGGTGCGCGGCGCACCGCCGAACATGCGCGCCAGCTCCAGCAGGCCAGCCGTGCCCGAGGCGTTATCCACCGCCCCGTTGAAGATACGGTCGCCCGTCGCGTCCGGCTCGCCCATGCCGATATGGTCCCAGTGAGCGGCGTAGAGGACGGTCTCGTCCGGGTGGGTCGTGCCCGGCAGGCGGGCGATGACATTATGGCTGGTGACCTGATTGGTCGCCACGTCGAACTCGGTCGAGAAGCCGGCGCCGGGCAAGGCGATGGGCTGGAAATCGCGGCTGCGCGCCTGGACCTTCAGCGCTTCGAAATCGAGACCGGCGCGGCGGAACAGATCGACCGCCACGTCCCGCTGGATCCAGCCTTCCATCGGCACCCGCTCGGCTGCTGCATTAGGCCTCAAAATGTCGAACTGAGGCACGCCCCAAGAGTTGGCCACCGTCTGCCAGCCATAGGACGCCGGCGCCGTCTCGTGGACGATCAGAACGCCCGCCGCACCATGCTTGGCCGCCTCTTCGTATTTGTATGTCCAGCGGCCGTAATAGGTCATGGCCTTGCCGCCGAAGGTGTTCAGCGCCGGCTCCTCGAAATCGGCGTCATTGACCAGAACGACCAGGATCCTGCCGCGCAGGTCCTGACCCTTGAAGTCGTTCCACTGGCGCTCGGGCGCATTGATGCCGTAGCCGACGAAGACCAAAGGCGCGTCCTTCAGGCTGACGTGCTCGGCCGGGCGACGGGTCGAGATGGCGACCTCGCGCCCCTGCGTCATCGGCAGGGTCCAGTCGCCCAGTTTCAGGGAGGCCTGGACGTTGGACTGCACGAAGCGGTTCAGGACCACGTCCTGCGTCCACTGACCGTTCGGCCCGCCCGGCTCGAACCCGGCGTCGGCATAGCCTTCCCTCAGATAGCGCACGACCTTGTCTTCCGCCGGGGTGGCGATGCCGCGTCCCTCATAGCTGTCGTCCGACAGCGTCTTGATGTCCTGTGAAATCCGCGCGGCGTCGAACGCCGGGACGGTGTGAACAGCGCCGGCATTGGGCGCCGTGGCGCAGGCCGACAGCGCGGCGCCCGCCAACAGGACGGCGGCGAACGAAGAGACAAGACGCATGAACTGAAGGCCCCACAGCCGGAAACGATAGGCGACCCTAGGCGGCGAAACCTACCATGTCGATTCCGTGTCACGGACCATTCGTCGCAAACGAAAAACCCGCCGAAGCAAGCTTCGACGGGTTGATGTTTCGGTGGTCGGAAGACGCTTAGTGCGCCACGCCTTTCCAGATCCGGCGATAGGCGACGTAGGTGATGCCCGCGAAGATGAACAGGTAGATCAGCACGCCCAGGCCGGCCTGTTTGCGCTCGACCATCTTGGGTTCCGACGTCCATGCGATGAAGGCCGCGACGTCCTTGGCGTATTGATCCACAGTCTGGGGCGAACCGTCGTCATAGGTGACCTGGCCGTTCTGCAACGGCGGCGGCATGGCGATGAAGCCGCCGGGCGGGACGCGCTTGTGGTCGCCGGTCCAGAACGGCGTCAGGTCGCCCGCCATATAGGGGTTGTAGTGCTGACCGTCGCGGATCTGCAGTCCGGCCGGGGCCGCCTTGTAGCCCGACAGCAGCGAATAGATGTAGTCGGCGCCGCCTTCACGAGCCTTGGCCATCACCGACAGGTCGGGGGGCGCGGCGCCGCCGTTGCCCGCCGCCGCCGCCGTGGCGTTCGGATAGGGCGAACGGAACTTGTCGGCCGGCGTGGCGTCACGCTGGATCGCCTCGCCGGTCTCGCTGTCGATGTCGCCGACCTGCACTTCCTTGGCCAGAGCCTTCACGACCGGGTTGTCGTTCGGGTTCGGATATTTCGGATTCCAGAACGGCCCATGACGGTCGCCCAGGTTCCGATAGTGCATCAGGTTCATGCTGTGACAGGCGGCGCAGACCTCGTGATAGACCTTGTAGCCGCGTTGCAGCTGGCCCTGGTCATAGGTTCCGAACGGCCCCTCAAAGCTGAAACCGCCCGAGCGCGGGGTCGCGGCGACGCCCGACGCCAAGGCGGGGGCCGCGCTCATCAGGCCCAGCGCAATGGCGGCCGAGGCGAGGATCGTCTTGATCGACACGGTCTTCATTCCAATCGTCATGACCCTCAGCCCTTCTGCTCGACGGCGTCCGCGCCGGTCAGGACCGGTTCGGAGATCGTCGCCGGGATCGGCAGCGGCTGCTCCTTCAATCCGACCAGCGGCATGATGATCAGGAAGAAGATGAAGTAGTAGGCCGTCAGAACGCGCGTCAGCCACAGGTACGAGTTCAGGTCGCCGTCAACCAGGGTGAAGGTCTTGAACGACCCCAGCACCGGCGCGTCCGGCAGCTGACCGCCGCACCAGCCCAGACCAAAGCCCACCACCAGAAAGATGATGAAGAAGGTCCGCATCGTCGGGCGATAGCGCATCGAGCGCACCTTTGACGTATCCAGCCAGGGCAGGACGAACAGCACGCCGATGGCGCTGAACATCGCCAACACGCCGCCGAACTTGTCCGGGATGGCGCGCAGGATGGCGTAGAAGGGCAGCATGTACCACTCGGGCACGATGTGCGCCGGCGTCACCAGCGGGTTGGCCGGGATGTAGTTGTCGGCGTGGCCCAGGGCGTTCGGCTGATAGAAGACGAAGATCGCGAACAGGATCAGGAACAGGATGATGGCGAACCCGTCCTTGACCGTGAAATACGGGTGGAAGGGCAACATGTCCTTCTTCTCCCGATCTTTGGGGATCAGGATGCCGACCGGATTGTTCTGACCGGCCGCATGCAGCGCCCAAAGGTGCAGCACGACGCAGCCCAGGATGGCGAACGGCAGCAGATAGTGCAGCGAGAAGAAACGGTTCAGCGTCGCATTGTCGATCGCCGGTCCGCCACGCAGCCAGATCAGGATCGGCTCGCCCAGCACCGGGATCGCGCCGATCAGATTGGTGATGACCTCCGCGCCCCAGAACGACATCTGGCCCCACGGCAAGACGTAGCCCAGGAAGGCGGTGGCGATCATCAGGAAGAAGATCACGCAGCCGATGATCCAGATCATCTCGCGCGGCGCCTTGTAGGAACCATAGTAAAGCCCCCGCAGCATGTGCAGATACACGGCGATGAAGAACATCGACGCGCCGTTGGCGTGGACATAGCGGATCAGCCAGCCGCCGTTGACGTCGCGCATGATGCGCTCGACCGAGGCGAAGGCCAGGTCGACGCTCGGCGTGTAGTGCATGGCCAGAACGATGCCGGTGACGATCTGCGTCATCAGGCACAGGGCCAGGATGCCGCCGAAGGTCCACCAGTAGTTCAGGTTCCGCGGCGTCGGCAGGGACATGTAGTCCGCGCCGAAACGGATGATCGGCAGCCGGGTGTCCAGCCACTTCTCGACGCCCGTCTTGGGGACGTAGGTGGATTCGTGTTCGCTCATGCCCTCGCCCTCAACCGATCTTCACGCGGGTGTCGGACGCAAACTCGTAGTCCGGCACAACCAGGTTCAGAGGCGCAGGCCCCTTACGGATACGGCCTGACGCATCATAGTGCGAGCCGTGGCAGGGGCAGAACCAGCCGCCGTAATCGCCCGCGCCGAACGTCGGCACGCAGCCCAGGTGGGTGCAGGAACCGATGACGACCAGATATTTTTCGTGCCCCGGCTTGGTCCGCTCGGCGTCCGTCTGGGGTTGTTTCAGGTCCGGCGCCTGATCGTCGGCGATGACCTTCTGCAGCTCGGCCGGGGTGCGGTAACGCACGAACACCGGCTTGCCTTGCCATTTGATGACGACCTGCTGGCCTTCCTGAACCTTGGTCAGGTCGAACTCGATCGAAGCCAGGGCCAGGGTGTCGGCGGCCGGATTCATCTGGTTGATCAGCGGCCAGGCGATCATCGCCCCCGCCCCGACCGCCGCAGCGCCCGCTGCGATATAGATGAAGTCACGACGATTGGGATCACCGCCCTCGGGGCTGTGAGCGTCTTCCGTATGCACGACCGATTCGGCCACGTTTCACCTCTCGAACGCCGCGGAAGAAGCCCAAAGGCCTCCCCCAGCCACGGCACGAACCAACAAAAGACGCCGGAAATCCCCGACGGCCCGACACTTGCGCCTGTTTCGCGCAAGCTGCTGACGTTTCTTGCGAAACGCTCGCAAACAGACCGCGACAAACCCCCTCGCCGCGCGTATGTCAGGCCTTAGAATGCGTCTCGCCCTTTTTCAACCGGACATTCCTCAGAACGTCGGAGCTTGCATCCGATTGTCGGCCTGTTTCGGCGTCGATCTGCATGTCATCGAGCCGACGGGCTTCCGTTTCGACGACCGCGCCATGAAGCGCGCGGCCCTCGATTACGGCCCCCTGTCGCACATGACCCGCCATGCCGATTGGGACGCATTCCAGTCCAATCGCCCCGCCGGACGGCTGGTGCTGTTCACCACACGCGGCGCCACGCCCCTGCCCGACTTCGTCTTCCAGCCTGACGACGTGCTGGTGTTCGGCAAGGAGAGCGCCGGAGCCCCCGACTACGTCCACGCCGCCGCCGACGCCCGCGTCGTCGTACCGCTGCGCCCTGCGGCCCGTTCGCTGAACCTGTCCGTCACCGCCGGCATCGCGCTCTGGGAAGGCCTGCGCCAGACGGGCGGGATCGATCAGTCCTGAACAGCGGGCTCCAGCAGCGTCTCTAAAAGCCTCCATGACAACCTGTCCGGATGACGCCGCCGCCGCGACGTGGTTCAAGCGCGCCATGAGCGACGCCGTCTTCTCCGATCCGCTCGACCTCAAGAAGGTCGAGACCCGCGCCTGGTTCGAACATCTGCGCGACCGCATCCACGCCGCCTTCGAGGCCTTGGAGGACGCCGCCCCCGCCGACTTGTTTCCCGGCGAACCCGGCCGCTTCGTCCGCACGGCCTGGGACCGCGCGGAAGGCGGCGGCGGCGTCATGGGCATGATGCACGGCCGCCTGTTCGAAAAGGTCGGCGTCCACGTCTCGACCGTGCATGGTTCTTTCCCCGCCGACTACGCCAAAAACGTGCCCGGCGCCGACGTCGATCCCCGTTTCTTCGCCACCGGCGTCAGCCTGATCTGCCATCCCGTCAGCCCGCGCATTCCGGCCGTTCATATGAACACCCGCTTCATCGCCACGACCAAGAGCTGGTTTGGCGGCGGCGGCGACCTGACGCCGGTGCTGATGGCGGATCGGCGTCAGGATCACCCCGACACCGTCGCCTTCCACGCCGCCATGCAGGCCGCCTGCGACGCCCACGACCCGACCTGGCACGGCAAGTACAGGGCCTGGTGCGACGAATACTTCTACCTGCCCCACCGCCAGGAGCCGCGCGGCACCGGCGGCGTCTTCTACGACCATCACGACAGCGGCGACTACGACCGCGACTTCGCCTTCACCCGCGACATCGGCCTGGCCTTCCTGGACGTCTATCCCCGCATCGTCGCCGCCCGCATGGCCGAGCCCTGGACGGCGGACGAGCGCGAGGAACAACTGATCCGGCGCGGCCGCTACGTCGAGTTCAACCTGCTCTACGACCGCGGCACCATGTTCGGCCTGAAGACCGGCGGGAATGTGGAGTCCATCCTCAGCTCCATGCCGCCCACGGTGAAGTGGCCCTAGCCCATCGCCTCGACGAACACGTCGCCGGCCCGGCTGCGATACCGTTCCCGGTGTCGTAACAGGCGGAACGGCCGCTCGGGCAGGGTGAAGGGCGCCGTCACTAGTCGCCCGGCCGCCACGGACGTATAGGCCACGCTTTCCGACAGGGCCGTCGCCCCCGCCCCCGCCTCGGCCGCCGCCAGCACGGCCTCGTTCGACGGCAGGGTCATCGACACCGACAGGGTCGCGGGATCGACCCCCACGTCCCGCACCGCCGCCTCCAGCGTCGATCGCGTCCCTGACCCGACCTCGCGCAACACCCACGGCTGGCCCGCCAGATCCTTCGCCTCCAGCCGCCGTCGCGTCGCCCAGGGATGGTCCGGCGTCACCAGCACCGCCAGCCGATCCGACCCCACCTGGACCTGCGACAGGGCCGGCTCGTCCACCGCCCCCTCGACCAGGCCGATCTCGGCCGCGCCGCTCAGCACGGCCTGCGCCGCCTCGCGCGTATTGCCGATCTCGACCGCCAGTTCGACGCCGGGATAGGCCTTGTGGAAATCCACCAGCCGGCGCGGCAGCCAGTAGCTGGCGATGGTTTGGCTGGCGAACACCGCCAGCCGCCCGCGTCGCAGGGCGCTCATGTCCGCCAGCGCGGCTTCCGCGGCCGCCGCACGCGCCAGCACCGCCCGCGCCTCGGGCAGGAAGGCCCGGCCGGTCTCGTTCAGGACGACGCCCCGCCCGACCCGGTCGAACAGCCGCACGTCATGCTCGGCCTCAAGCGCCGCCAGAGCGTTCGACACCGCCGACTGAGTCAGGTTCAGCGCCCGTGCCGCCGCCGTCACATGGTCGCGTTCGGCCACGGCCACAAAGATGCGCAGGCGTTCCAGGGTCACAATCGATCTCCAAATCGGATTGAAACGACCATAACTATCCGTTGGACCGCCGTCGAGAGCGGGCGCATTGCCCACATATGAAGTCCGCCGCCCTGCCCGCGCCCGCCAATATGCCCAGCCTTGCGTCAGCGACCGCGTTCGGGCGCAATATCCGACCCGGCGTCATGCTGTGCCTGCTGGTGACCCTGGCCGCCATCGGCCTGACCAGCATCGAGCGCGACGTGATCGGCCATGTCTGGCTGGAGCCGCTGGTGCTGGCCATCCTGCTGGGCGCCGCCGTCCGCACCGCCTGGATGCCCGACGTGCGGTTCAAGGCCGGGATCGACTTTTCGGCCAAGACCCTGCTGGAGGTGGCGGTGGTCCTGCTGGGCGCCTCGGTCAGCACCGCGACGCTGTCGTCGCTGGGCGTCAGCTTCGTCCTGAGCATCTTCGCCCTCGTCGCGCTCGCCATCGTCGCCGGTTTCGGCATCGGTCGCGTTCTGGGCCTTAACCCGCGCATGGCCCTGCTGGTCGCCTGCGGCAACGCCATCTGCGGCAACTCCGCCATCGCGGCCGTGGCCCCGGTCATTGATGCGGATGGAGAAGAGGTCGCCGCCTCCATCGCCTTCACCGCCGTGCTGGGCGTGATCGTGGTCCTGGCCCTGCCCCTGCTGGGCGGCCTGATCCATCTGAACGGCCTGCAATACGGCGCCCTGGCGGGCCTGACCGTCTATGCGGTGCCGCAGGTGCTGGCCGCCGCCGCCCCCTTCGGCGCGGTCGCAACCCAGACCGGCACGGTGGTCAAGCTGGTGCGCGTCCTGATGCTCGGCCCCGTCATCCTGGCTCTGTCGCTGATCTTCCGCGACCGCGCGCCGACGGCGGCCAAGCCGGGGCTTTCCCGCCTGCTGCCCTGGTTCATCGTCGGCTTCCTGGTCATGATCGCCCTGCGTTCGCTGGACCTGATCCCGCAGGCCGCCCTCGCGCCGATGGCCGCCGCCTCCAGCTTGCTGACCGTTGTCGCCATGGCCGCCCTGGGCCTCCAGACCGACATCCGCGCCGTCGCCCGCGCCGGCGGCCGCGTCATCGCCGCCGTCATCCTGTCGTTGGGCGCCCTGGTACTTCTGGCGCTGCTGCTGATCCGGCTGCTGGGCCTCTAGATCCGTCTCCTTTCGTCATCCTCCGACGAGCGTAGCGAGATCGGGGGACCCAGCGGCGCGCGTGAGCGCGAACCTGTCACCAAGTCAGTCTTTCAACATCATGCGGCGTACGCATCGCCTGACGGCGCCGCTGGGTCCCCCGGTTCCGCTTCGCGGCCCGGAGGATGACGAAAAAAGAAAGCGACACGTCAAATCCCGCTGCCGTAATCCTCGACCGGCGGCGGCGTCAGCAACAGGAAGGCGCGGATCCAGGCCGTCAGCACGGCCCGGTCGTTGGGTCGCTTCAGGCTGTCGATCGCCTCGTCCGCTAACGGATGCGGAATGCGAGTCCCGCGCCGTCCCTCGATCAGGGCCGCCGCATAGTCCGGCTGAAACTCCGGGTGGCACTGGAACGAGATCGCGTCCTGCCCCCAGGCCAGCCCCGCGTAGGGCGTGAACCCGCTGGAGGCGATCACCCGCGCATCGTCCGAAATCGACGTGACCTGATCCTGGTGCGAAACGGGGATCGAGATCGTCCGCGCGCGAGGATGCATCCACGGCTCGTCGGCCTGCACATCATAGCGATGCAGCCCCACGCCCCAGCCCTTGTCCGACTTCTCGACCACGCCGCCGAAGGCATGGGCCAGCGCCTGATGCCCGAAGCAGATGCCGACCAGACGCGTCCGCCCCCGCGCCGCCCTCAGCCAGTCCACCAGTTGCGGGATCCACGGCAGGTCGTCATAGACCCCCGCCGCCGACCCGGTGACGATGGCCCCCTGAAACGCCGACGGATCCTCAGGCAGATAACCGGATTGCACATCGAACCGCGTCGTCGCCACGCCTTCGCCCAGCAACGCCCGAAACCGCGCCGGATAGTCGTCGAAGTCGTCCTTCAGATGCTCTGGCGGGTGGCCGGTTTCCAGAATTGCGATGCGCGTCATGCGACCAACCTAGTGGCTGCGGTCAGAAGGTCCAGACCTCGGCCCGCCCGCCGGCCTCGCCCAACGCCCCGGCGACCCAGCCGCAGATCTCGATCGCGGCGGCCTCCGCTCCCTCCGGCGGATTGACCACCACCAGGGCGCAGCCGTTCATCTTCATGGGATTGGTCAACGGCCTCAGCCGCGCCTCGGCGACCAGGGTCGGCCCGGCCTTGCCCTGAAGACGCCGAATGAAGCCGTCGAACGTCTCCAGATCCTTCAGCGGGGTCCAGATCGCGACTGTCGCCGTGAGGTCGCGCTTCACCACGGCGATCGCGGTCTCGGCCGAACGGACATAGTCGTCGGGCTTCTCGAACGGCGGATCGATCAGCACCAGCGGCCCGCGCACCTTCGCCGCCTCCGCGACCACCGCCCCATAGCCGTCACCCTCGCGCGCCTGAGCATTCGTTCGTCCCGCCAGCGCCTCGGCCAGCATGGCCCGAACGGGCGGGTTCAGCTCGAACCCGACATAACGACCGCCGGGCGTCAGGGCGTCCGCGATCAGCAACGGCGACCCCGGATAGTAGCGCGCGCCGCCATCGGGATTGATCGCCGCCACCTCGGCCGCCAGCGCGTCCATCAACGGTGTACGCCCCTCGGCCGTCATCAGACGCGCGACCCCGGCCTCGGCCTCCCTGGACCGCGTCCCGTCTCCCGACAGGTCATACAGCCCTGCCCCCGCATGGGTGTCGAACACCGTCAGCGGCCCCGCCGCCTGCCGCGTCTTCACCAGCCACAGCACCAGAGCGTGTTTGAGCAGGTCGGCGAAGTTTCCGGCGTGAAAGCTGTGGCGATAGTTCATGCCGCCTCGTCTCCCGCCCCGTTCGCGCGGTCAAGCGGAACTCGCCGCCCCGGCCCCGCGTTCGTCGCTCGTCTTCGGCAAGCGGCTGAAAGACCAATGAAAAGGAAACGCGGCGGATGGCCGACGGATCGCACGCCTTCGACATCGCCTTCGAGGTTCCGCAAGGGCTCAGCTACTGCAGCGACGAGTTCGCGGGCCTGACTCGCCGTCGCGCAGGCAAGGGCTGGTCCTATCGCGACGCCAAGGGCAAGGCGATCAGCGACGCCAAGGTCGTGGCCCGCATCCGCGCCCTGGCCATACCGCCCGCATGGACCGACGTCTGGATCTGCCCGAAGGCCAACGGCCACATCCAGGCGACCGGGCGCGATGTGAAGGGGCGCAAACAGTATCGCTATCACAACGACTGGAGCGCAGCCCGGTCCGAGAACAAATTCGACAAGCTGCCCGCCTTCTCGCGCGCCCTGCCCAAACTGCGCGACAAGGTCGAGCACGATCTGAGCCTACGCGGCGTCTGTCGCGACAAGGTGCTGGCCACCGCCGTGCGCCTGCTGGAGATCACCCTGATCCGGGTCGGCAACTCCATCTACGCCAAGCAGAACCGCAGTTACGGCCTGACCACCCTGCACAAGCGCCACCTGGAGGTCGATGGCTCGGCCCTGACCTTCGAGTTTCGCGGCAAGAGCGGCAAGGACCACAGCGTCAGCGTCAAGGACCGCCGCTTGGCCCGCGTGGTGCGCGAGTTGGAGGGTTTGCCCGGCCAGCAACTGTTCAAATACCGCTCGGCCGACGGCGCCCTGTGCCCGGTCGATTCGGACGACGTGAACGCCTACATCCGCGAGGCGATGGGCGAGCAGTTCTCGGCCAAGGACTTCCGCACCTGGGCCGGAACCGTCTCGGCGGCGCGGGCGCTGCGCGACACAGAGGCCGCAACCTCCCCCACCGACGCCAAGCGAAAGATCACCGTCTGCGTCAAGGCCGTCGCGGGCCTGCTGGGCAATACCCCCACCGTCTGCCGCGCCTCCTATGTCCACCCCAAGGTGTTTGCCCTGTTCGAAAGCGGCGCCATCGCCGATGTCCTGCCGGGTTCGGAGACTAAGGGTTTCGAAAAGGCGTTGATCAAACAGTTGCTTGCCGTCTGATCTCAGTGGTTCTCAACGCTGGCGTTAGAAATCCCCATTTGATCGGTAGGATTTAAAGCCCTCCTCTTCCTTTTGGGCGCATCACGTCGCCAGAGGGGGAGCACGATGACATCCACAACCGCCAGACGCCTGCTGTCCGCCACGGCCATCCTCGCCTGCCTGGGCGCGCCCGCCGTTGCCTTCGCCGCGCCCGATGACGCCATCGAACCTCAGGTCCATACGCCCAGCGTGGCCAGTGTCAGCGACATCGTCGTCACCGCCCGGCGGCGGGACGAGCGGGCGCAGGACGTGCCCATCGCCCTGACCGTGGTAAACGAGGAACTGCTGGATCGCACCGGCGCCTACAACATCGGCCAGATCACCCAGCTGGCTCCCAGCGTCCAATTGCTTAGCCCTAACGCCCGAAACACCGCCATCACCATCCGGGGCCTGGGCGCCAGCTATGGCCTGGCCAACGACGGGTTGGAACAGGGCGTCGGCATCTATATCGATCAGGTCTATTACAGCCGTCCGGCGACGGCGACGCTGGACTTCGTAGATATCGAACGCATCGAGATTCTGCGCGGGCCGCAGGGGACGCTGTTCGGCAAGAACACCACCGCAGGGGCCCTGAACATCATCACTCGCGCCCCCAGCTTCACGCCCGAGGCGCAAGGCGAGGTCAGCATCGGCGACTACGGCTTCCTGCAGGCCAAGGCGTCGGTGTCGGGTCCGCTGATCACCGACAAGCTGGCCGCACGCCTGTCCTTCGTCTCGACCCGCCGCGACGGCCTCGTGGACAATGTCACGGTCGGCCGCAAGCAGAACGCCCAGGACTCTATCAGCCTGCGCGGCCAACTGTTGTTCCAGCCGACGGACAAGCTGACCGTCCGCCTGTTCGGCGACTATTCGGACCAGACGCCCGACTGCTGCACCCAACTGTATGTCCGCGTCGGCGATACGGCCAAGCCGGTCAATCTGCGGTTCCCCGCCCTTGCCGCCGGTCTGGGCTATACGCCCGGCAGCACCAATCCCTACGACAGGATCGCCGATGTCGACGGTGCGATCGCCGCCGACCAGATCCAGCGCGGCTTCTCGGCCATCGTCGATTATGATTTCGGCTGGGCCACCCTGACCTCGGTCTCGGCCTGGCGGGCCTGGGACTGGCGTCCCGCCAACGACCGCGACTACACAGCCTTGGACATCACGCGGCAGTCCGCCAACCCGTCGGACCAGGACCAGTGGAGCCAGGAGTTCCGCCTGTCCTCCAACGGCGCCAACCGCATCGACTGGACCGTCGGCGCCTACGCCTTCCACCAGGCGGTCGAAACCCACGGCGTCACGGAATATGGTCGCAACGCCTCCTACTGGCTGACGACAGTGCGCGATCCGGTCACCAACGCCCTTACTCCGGGGACAAACCCGGGTTTGCTGGACGGATATACGGTGTTCAACGACTCCCGGATCGAGACCGACTCGCTGGCGGTTTTTGGTCAGTTGACCTGGAACATCACCGACCGGCTGCATCTGACACCTGGCCTGCGCTACACCCATGAGGAAAAGGACGGCGCCTATGTCTCGACCGTCACCGGCGGCGGCCCAGGCAGCGCCGCCGATCTGACCCGCCGCCTCGGCGTCGCCCGGCCCCAGGCCTATGCCGCCGACATCTCCGACGGCGATCTCTCGGGCCAGGTCGCCCTGTCCTACGACATCTCCGACACGGTCCTCGTCTATGGCTCCCTGGCGCGGGGCTACAAGTCGGGCGGCATCAACATGGCAGGCATCCCGAACCTGCCCGACGGCACGCCTGCCCTGACCAACGCCGTGGTCGAGCCCGAGGTCGTCACAACCTATGAGCTGGGCCTCAAGACCCAGCTGTTCGACAAGCGGGTGACCGCCAACCTGGCCGCCTATCGCACCGACGTCGAAGACTATCAGGCGAATGTCGTCGACACCGGCCCCGGCGCCCTGCGCGGCTACCTCGCCAATGCGGACAAGGTGGAAATCCAAGGCATCGAGCTCGACGCCTTCGCACGGCCGACGCCGTGGCTGGACGCCTATGCCAACATCGCCTGGACGGACGCCAAATACGCCAGCTTCACCAACGGCCCCTGCCCGCTGGAGTCGATCGGCACATCCACCCTGGCCTGCGACCTGTCGGGCAAGGATCTGCCGGGCGTTTCGCCTTGGGCCGGATCGATCGGCGGCGAACTGCATCGTGACGTGCAAGGCCTGGGTCAAGCCGGAGAGGCCTATTTCGGCGCCGACGCCAGTTATCGCTCGACCTACAACGCCGATGCAGCGGTGTCGCGTCATACCGAGATCGAGGGCTACAGCATCGTCAACCTGCGCGCCGGCTTCCGATCCGAAAACGGCTGGGAAGCCTTCGTCTTCGTCAAGAACGCCTTCGACGAAGACTATCTCCAGCTGCTGACGGTCCAGGCCGGCAACTCGGGCCTGGTGCTCGGCACGCCCGGCGATCCACGCACTGTGGGCATCACCCTGCGGGCCAGATACTGACCATGAAAAAAGGGGCGGCCGACCGGCCGCCCCTTCGATCTTATCCGCCCTGACCTCAGGCCGCCTTGTCCCAGTCCAGCACGACCTTGCCCGACTGTCCCGACTTCATCGCCTCGAATCCTTCGCGGTAGTCGGCATAGCCCAGGCGGTGGGTGATCAGCGGGCTCAGGTCCAGACCGGCCTTCAGCAGGCCCAGCATCTTGCGCCAGGTCGTGAACATCTCGCGGCCGTAGACGCCCTTGATGGTAAGCGCCTTCAGGATGATCGCGCCCCAGTCGGTCTCCATGGGTTTGCTGGGAATGCCCAGCATCGCCATGCCGCCGCCCATGATCAGGGTGTCGACGCACTGTTTGAAGGCGATGGGCGAGCCCGACATTTCCAGCGCCACGTCGAAGCCGACCTTGAGGCCCAGCTCCTTCATGACGTCGTGGATGTCTTCCTTGGTCGTGTTCACGGTGCGAACGCCCGGCGCCACCTTCTGCGCCAGCTCCAGCCGGAAGTCGTTGATGTCGGTCAGGACAACGGTGCGTGCGCCCGCATGACGGGCCACGGCGGCGGCCATCATGCCGATGGGGCCGGCCCCGGTGACCAGCACGTCCTCGCCCAGCAGGTCGAACTGCTGGGCGGTGTGAACCGCATTGCCGAACGGATCTAGGATCGAGCCGATCTCATAGGGGACGTCGTCGGGCAGTTCGATGACGTTGAAGGCCGGGGCCACGACGAACTCTGCGAAGGCGCCCTGGCGGTTCACGCCGATGCCGCGCGTCTTGGGGTCCAGGTGGAAATGACCCGCGCGGGCCGCTTCGGAGTTGAGGTCAATGACGTGGCCCTCGGCCGAGACGCGCTGACCGATCTTCAGCGGGCGATCCACGTCCTTGCCGATGGCGACGATCTCGCCGGCGAACTCGTGGCCGGTGATCATCGGGGTCGGGACGTTCTTCTGGGACCACTCGTCCCAGTTCCAGATATGGATGTCGGTGCCGCAGACGGCGGTGCGGTGCACCCGGATCAGCACATCCTCCGGTCCCGCCTCGGGGACCGGCGCGTCGATCAGTTCAAGGCCGATGCCGGGCGCGGTCTTGGCCAGGGCCTTCATCGTGTCGGTCATAGTCTCAACTCCCTGAAATCGTCACCCTCGGGCTTGTCCCGAGGGCCTACGGCTGAGGCCCCACGCCTCCTCGCCGACTGTTCTTGTGTCACTGAGCCGAGCCATCGCGTGACTGAACGATGAGCCCTCGGCACAAGCCCGAGGGTGACGGAAGAAAGGGGCTAGATGACGCCCAACTCCCGGCCAGCCTGCGTAAAGGCCGCGACCGTGCGGTCGATCTGCTCGAAGCTGTGCGCCGCCGACATCTGGGTCCGGATGCGGGCCTGGCCACGCGGCACTACGGGGAAGCTAAACCCGATCACATAGACGCCCAGCTCCAGCGCCCGCGCCGCGAAATCCTGAGCCAGCTTGGCGTCGCCCAGCATCACCGGGATGATCGGATGCTCGCCGTCCAGCAGGGTGAAGCCCGCATCCGCCATCGCGCCGCGATACCGATGGGCGTTGGCCGACAGGCGGGTGCGCAAAGCATCGCCCTCGGCCCCCTGGGCGATGCGGATGGCCTCAAGGCTCGATCCGCACACGGCCGGCGCCAGGGCATTGGAGAACAGATAGGGCCGCGCCCGCTGCTTCAGCAGTTCGACCACCGACTTCTTCGCACAGATGAAGCCGCCCATGGCGCCGCCCAGCGCCTTGCCGAAGGTGCCGGTGACGAAGTCCACCTCGACCCCGTGATGCGCGAACGACCCCTTGCCCTGCGACCCCAGGAAGCCCGTGGCGTGGCAGTCATCGACCATGATCAGGGCTTCGTATTTGTCGGCTAGGGCGCGGATCTCGTCCAGCTTGGCAATATAGCCGTCCATCGAGAAGGCGCCGTCGGTGGCGATGATGATGTCGCGAGCGCCGGCGGCGCGGGCCTCCTTCAGCCGGGTTTCCAGCTCGTCCATGTCGGAGTTGGCGAACCGGTAGCGCTTGGCCTTGCACAGACGCACGCCGTCGATGATCGAGGCATGGTTCAGGCTGTCTGACACGATGGCGTCGTTCTCGCCCAGCAGGGGTTCGAACAGGCCGCCGTTGGCGTCGAAGGCGGCGGCGAACAGGATGGCGTCCTCGAACCCCAGATAGCCGGCGATGGCCGCTTCCAGCGCCTTGTGGATTTCCAACGTGCCGCAGATGAAGCGGACCGAGGCCGTGCCCGCGCCCCACTTCTGCTGCGCGGCGATCCCGGCCTGGGTGACGCGCTCGTCGCCGGCCAGGCCCAGATAGTTGTTGGCGCAGAAGTTCAGCACGTCGCGGCCAGCGACCTTGATCACCGGCCCTTGCCGCGAAGCGATGATGCGTTCTGGCTTGGTCAGGCCCTGGGCGTCAATGTCAGTCAGCTCGGCGGAGACGCGGTCATAGAATGTCTGAGTCATGGTCGCGACCTACGCCGATTTCCGATCCGTTTCCACCCGCATTAGGTCGCCGGTTGGGGGTCCGCCTCGGCGCGGATCGGGCTAACGCGGATCTTGCCGCCGCACGGCTGGAACTCGAACGGCAGGCTGACGGCGGAAGTATCGTCCGGCGCGGTCACACGCAGGGTCGCCACGCTGGGGCAGGACTTCTGCATCGTCTCATCCGGGACCACGTTCCAGGCCGTTTCAAAATAGGCCTTGGCCTGCGGCGCGATCTCGACCGGCGTCGGCGCCTGGCCCTGACGGAAATAGCTGCCGGGGCTCTGGTCGGCGCGGATCGAGGTCACGGCGCGACCCCGCGCGTCCTGCAAGGTCACGCCGGGATAGCCGGTCAGGCTGCAGGCCTGTGTCCCGACGTTCTGGAGGCTGAAGTTGCGAACCCGATTGCCCGCGCCCGCATCGCCGCCCTCGGCCGCCAGCTTCAACTGCGGCCCCTTGCAGGGCATGGAGGCCGGCAGAACCCTGCCCGGCGCGGGCGTCGGAGTCTGACCAGGGATCGGGAGCGGTCCCGGCGTTACGTCAGCACCGGGGATCGGACGCGAGCAACGCTCCAGCACCGCGACGCCCGTCGTGCCGTCCGGGCCCAGGCGGCTCAGCGTGCCGCTCTCTTGCCCGTCGCGCGTCGCCGTCCACCATTCCACGCCCGCCCCGACATAGCGCGCGCCGCTGGCCGCCTGGACCGAGCGCAGGGCGTAGGTCTGGGTCTTGTACGTCAGCTGCCCGGCGTCGCTGTCGGCATATTGCACCTGGAGCGTCGCACCGCTTTCGCAGGCGTAGCCGACCGATGGCGCGCTGGACGCCGGCGCCGGTTGCGGCTCGACCGGCGCAGTGGGCTGCTCCGGTTCGCCCTGCGAACAGGCGGACATGCCGGTCAGGGCGGCGATGGCGACGAAAGCGGTCAGGCGACGTGGCATCATCAGGCTTCTCCCGTTTCGTCCTCAACGGCCGACACCGTCGAAAGGCTCCGCTTGGCGTCAGTGATCGCCTTTCGGCGTTTCCATCAGTTCGATCAGCACGCCGCCCATGTCGCGCGGATGCAGGAAGACGACCGGCGTCCCATGCGCCCCGATGCGCGGCTCGCCCGTGCCCAGGATGGTCACGCCCTTGGCCCGCATTTCGGCGACGGCGACGTGAATGTCGGCGACCTCGAAACAGACGTGATGCTGGCCGCCCTTGGGGTTCTTGGCCAGGAAGCCGACGATGGGGCTGGTCTCGTCATAGGGTTCGATCAGTTCGATCTGGGCCGTCGGCGTATCGACGAAACAGACCTTCACCCCCTGGGCGGGCAGGTCGAAGGGTTCGCCGATCTTCGTGGCCCCGAGGATATCGCGATAGAGTTTGATCGAATCCGCGATGGAGGGCGTGGCGACGCCGACGTGGTTCAAGGCGCCGATCATGGCTTGTCCTCTATCTTCGTTAGGGCGGGCGCGGGCTGGGCGTAACCCAGCCGCTGGTTCAGCTTCTCGATCAGGTCCACCGCCGTGTCGGCGATGGCCGAACCGGGCAGATAGACGGCGGCGGCCCCCATATCGAGCAGGGGCTGGACATCGGATGGCGGGATGACGCCGCCGACCACGATCATGATGTCGGGGCGGCCCAGCTTCTCCAGTTCGGCCTTCAGTTCGGGCACCAGCGTCAGATGGCCGGCGGCCAGCGACGATGCGCCGACTGCATGGACACCCTTATCTACCGCGTCGCGCGCGGCTTCGGACGGGGTCTGGAACAGGCTGCCCGCCGTCACGTCGAAGCCCAGGTCGCCATAACCTGTGGCGACGACCTTCTGGCCCCGATCGTGCCCGTCCTGACCCAGTTTGGCGATCAGGATGCGCGGCGGGCCGCCGTCGTTCTCGACGAAGGTCGCCACCATTTCGCGGGCGCGGGCAAAGCGGGGATCGGCGCCCGCCTCCTTGGCGTAGACGCCGGATACGGTCTGGACCGTCGCCACGTGACGGCCGAACGCGGCCTCCAGCGCGTCCGAAATCTCGCCCACCGTCGCCTTGGCGCGCGCCGCCTGCACGGCCAGCTCCAGCAGGTTCGCAGTCCCCCGCGCCCCATCTGTCAGGGCCTGTAGCGCCGCATCGGTCGCCGCCTGATCCCGCTCGGCGCGCAGACGTTTCAGCTTGTCGATCTGGGCCGCCAGCACCGCCGCATTGTCGACCTTCAGCATCGGAATGTCGTCGACGACGGGGTTCAGATATTTGTTCACCCCCACCACCGTCTGCTGGCCGGTGTCGATCCGGGCCTGTGTCTTGGCGGCGGATTCCTCGATCCGCAGCTTGGGAATGCCGGCCTCGATGGCCTTGGCCATGCCGCCCAGGGCCTCGACCTCCGCCATGTGGGCGCGGGCGCGTTCGGCCAGTTCGTGCGTCAGCCGCTCGACATAGAAGCTGCCGCCCCAGGGGTCGATGACCTTGGTCAGGCCGGTTTCTTGCTGCAACAAGATCTGGGTATTGCGTGCGATCCGGGCCGAGAAATCGGTCGGCAAGGCCAGCGCCTCGTCCAGCGCATTGGTGTGCAGGCTCTGCGTCTGACCGCCCGCCGCCGCCATGGCCTCGACCATGGTGCGCGGCACATTGTTGAACACGTCCTGCGCCGCCAGCGACCAACCCGACGTCTGACAGTGCGCCCGAAGGCTCAGCGACTTGGGATCGACCCCGCCCTCTTTCCTCACCGCCTCGGCCCACAGAAGGCGGCCGGCCCGCATCTTGGCCACCTCCATGAAATAGTTCATGCCGATGGCCCAGAAGAAGCTCAGGCGCGGCGCGAAGCGGTCGATGGGCATTCCGGCCGCTATGCCCGCCCGCAGATATTCGATCCCGTCGGCCAGGGTGTAGGCCAGTTCGATGTCCGCCGAGGCCCCGGCCTCCTGCATGTGATAGCCGCTAATCGAGATCGAGTTGAACTTCGGCGCCTCGGTCGCCGTCCAGGCGAAGATGTCCGCGATGATCCGCATCGAGGGTTCGGGCGGATAGATGTAGGTGTTCCTGACCATGAACTCCTTCAGAATGTCGTTCTGAATGGTCCCGGTCAGCTTGGCGTGCGGCACGCCCTGTTCCTCGGCCGCGACGACATAGAGGGCCAGGATCGGCAGCACCGCCCCGTTCATCGTCATCGACACCGACATCTGGTCCAGCGGAATGCCGTCGAACAGGGTCCGCATGTCATAGATGCTGTCGATGGCGACGCCCGCCATGCCGACGTCGCCCTTCACCCGCGGGTGATCGCTGTCATAGCCCCGGTGCGTCGCCAGATCGAAGGCGATGGACAGGCCCTTCTGCCCCGCCGCAAGGTTGCGGCGATAGAAGGCGTTGGATTCCTCGGCGGTCGAGAAGCCGGCGTATTGCCGAATGGTCCAGGGATTGCCCGCATACATGGTCGGATAGGGACCACGAACGAACGGCGCGAAACCCGGCAGGCCATGCGGGTGATCCAGCGCGTCCGTGCTGTCGGGGCCATAGGCGGTCTCGACCGTCAGCCCCTCGGGGGTCAACCAAGGATCGCGCATCGGCCCCCGCCCCGTCGCATCGAGGTTCAGGGCGATCTTGCTGAAGTCTGGAAAGCTCACTGGGCCGCCTCCTCGAAGGCTGCGGCAAACCGGATCGGGATCAGGGGTTCGCACACTCGTTCGACCGCCACGGCCGCCTGATCAGCCGCCTCGACCGGCGCCGGCCGCACGTCGGCATCGACATATTTGGTCACGCCGATGATCTGCGCTGCGCCGTTCGTCAGCGCGGCCTCGCGGACCGCGCGGGCGCGGGCGATGCGGGGCTGGATGACCGAGCCCTTCAGGGCCTCGACCAAGCCACCCTCGGCCTCGATCATCTGGAACTCGGCCCAGCCGGCCTCGGCCAGATCGCGAGTTCGGGCGTCCAGATACCAGGAGCCGGCGGCCGGATCGTCCACTCGACCCAGATTGGCCTCTTCCATCAGCACCAGCTGGGTGTTCCTCGCCTGACGCCGGGCGAAGGCGTCGGACCGGCCCGAGGCGCGGGTGAAGCCGTCCAGCACCACAACGTCCGCGCCGCCGACCGCACCGGCGAACCCCGCCGCCGTCAGCCGTAGCAGATTGGGCCAGGGATCGCGCGCCGACAGCATCCGCCGTGACGACCGCGCCTCGATCACGGCCGGATCCTCGACGCCTAACGCCTTCGTCAAACTGGTCCAGATCAGGCGCATGGCCCGGACCTTGGCCAGGCTGTCGAAATATTCCGCATCGACCGACAGGCCGACGACCGTGCCGCGCAGCGCCGCCTTGACCGACATTCCCGCCTCGACCGCCGCCTTCACGTGGGCGACCGCGCTGGACGCGGCGAAGGCCAACTCCTGGGCCGCCGACCCGCCCGCCTCGTGCGCGACCCGCCCGCTGGCCAGGAAGAAGGTCGCATCGGGATAGGCGCCGGCATGGCGCGCCGCCGTATTGGCCGCCAGGCTCAGATGCTCTTCGACCGAACGCGGCGCCCCGCCCGCCTCGGCGAAGGCCGAGATGGGGTCCATGTGGAACCGCAACTGCGCGCGCGGCGATCCTTTGGCGACGACGGCCAGAGCATTGGCGGCATCCGGCCCGTCGATCCCGGCGTCCAGGGCGACAGGCGCCAGTTCCAGCGCCACGCCTTCCAGCGCTCGGCCCAATGGCGCGGAATCCTCCAGCACCCGCCCCTTCAGCACCACCGACGCCGCGCCGTTTTCCAGATCGGTCAGGACTGCGGCGTTGACCGCCTCGGGATCGTCGCCCTCGACCAAGGTGCGCAAATCCCAAGCCCGGCCCTCAGAGTCGGATGGACGCGGCGCGAAGATCGGCTGGACCCCGGTCGCCCCGGCATACAGAGGCCGCGTCACCAGCTGGTCCGCATCCAGATGCATCAGCGACTCGACCGGCCGGTCCTTCAGCGCCTTCTGGGCGGACTCGCGCCATTCGAGGGGCGTGGGGGTGGGGAAGCTCATGCGAGCCCCTCCCCGCCCGTGCGGCGTAAAGAGCCCCTCCACCGCTTCGCGGCCCCCCTCCCCACTACGTGGGGAGGAGACGCATCACCCGCCTGTCTCCTCCCCATGAAATGGGGAGGTGGATCGACGCGCAGCGGCGAGACGGAGGGGCTCTTCCGCATCACCCGAACTCCACCAACACATCATCCGCCGCCACCGGATCCCCGTCCTTCGCCCCCACCGCCTTCACCACGCCGTCGCGTTCGGCCTTCAGAATGTTCTGCATCTTCATGGCCTCGATGATGGCCACCGTCTCCCCGGTCTTGACCTCCTGGCCCACCACCACCGGGATCGAGACCACCAGCCCCGGCATCGGCGACAGCACCAGTTTCGACGTATCCGCCACCGCCTTCTCGGGCAGGCGCGCATACAGTTCCGCGACGTGGGGCCGCAGCACCCGCACCCGCGCCTTGGCCGCGCGGTGACGGATGTCGAAGCCGTCGGCGACGCGCTTGACCTCGGCGGTGAAGGGCTCGCCGTCCAGCTCGGCCTTGAACTGCGCCAGGCCCGGCCGCCAATCGATGTCCGACAGGCGGATGTCGCCCCCGCCCGTCAGGGTCAGGATCATCTCCTCGTCCTCGTCATAGGACAGGCCGACGCCGTGTGGCGTCTTGTCGATCATCACGATCCAGTCGGTGCGGTCCGACGGGTCGCCGTCCTGTTCGGCGATCACCTCATGCATCGCCAGGGCGGCGGCGATCAGGATGCGCTCCTGCGCCTTCGTCGGCCGCAGGCCGTTGAAGCCGTCCGGGAATTCATCCTTGATATAGCTGGTCGACAGATTGCCCGACTTGAACCGGTCCTGATCCATCACCGCCGCCAGGAAGGGCACATTGTGCCCCAGGCCCGACAGGTGGGTGTCCTCCAGCGCCCGGGCCATGCCCGTCACCGCGTCCTCGCGCGTCTCGCCCCATGCGCACAGTTTGGCGATCATGGGGTCGTAGAACATGCTGATCTCGTCGCCCTCGCGGACGCCGGAATCGTTTCGAACGGTGTAATCGCCCTGATCGCCTTCTTCGGGCTGCTCGTATCGGACCAGACGGCCGATGGACGGAAGGAAGCCGCGATAGGGGTCCTCGGCGTAGATCCGGCTCTCGATGGCCCAGCCGTCGATCTTCAGGTCCTTCTGTTCGAAGGCCAGCGTCTCGCCCCAGGCCGAACGGATCATCTGTTCGACCAGATCGACCCCGGTGATCAGCTCCGTCACCGGATGCTCGACCTGCAGCCGGGTGTTCATCTCCAGGAAGAAGAAGCTCTTGTCCTGACCTGCCACGAACTCGACCGTGCCGGCGCTGTCATAGTTGACCGCCTGGGCCAGGGCCACGGCCTGCGCCCCCATGGCGGCGCGGGTGGCCTCGTCCAGCAGGGGCGACGGCGCCTCCTCGATGACCTTCTGGTTGCGGCGCTGGATCGAGCATTCGCGCTCGAACAGGTGGACCACATGGCCGTGCTTGTCGCCCAGCACCTGGATCTCGATATGGCGCGGGTCGATGATGAACTTCTCCAGGAAGACCCGGTCGTCGCCGAAGGCGTTCAGCGCCTCGGCCTTCACCGCCGCGAACCCCTCGGCCATGTCGGCGTCCGAATGGGCCACGCGGATCCCCTTGCCGCCGCCGCCGGCCGAGGCCTTGATCATGATCGGATAGCCGATCTCGTTGGCGATCTTCACCGCCTCCTCCGGCGTCTCGATCAGCCCCATATGGCCCGGCACGGTCGAGACCCCCGCCTCGGCCGCCAGCTTTTTGGAGCTGATCTTGTCGCCCATGGCCTCGATGGCCTCGGGGTTCGGGCCGATGAAGGCGATCCCCTCGTTCCTCAGCCGCCGCGCGAACCCGGCGTTCTCGCTCAGGAACCCAAAGCCCGGATGCACGGCCTGCGCCCCGGTCTGGCGCACCGCCTCGACGATCTTGTCCGCCAGCAGATACGACTGCGCCGCCGGCGCCGGCCCGATCAGCACCGCCTCGTCGGCCATCTCGACCGCCAACGACCCGGCGTCAGCCTCCGAATAGACCTGCACGGTTTTGATGCCCATGCGGCGGCAGGTCTTGATGATCCGAACCGCGATCTCGCCCCGGTTGGCGATGAGGATTTTGGAGAACATCGGATCAAGCTCCGCTATAGGGGTGAACCAAACGTGCAATCTTGGCGCGAGCTATCTGTCTCGCCAGATGAGGGGGAAGAGGCACATGAACGGAATGCATATCCAAGGAATTCCATGGCCAGCCGCAGAGAACTGGACCGAACTTGGTCAACTTGGTGATTATGTCGGTGGCTTTTGGGGAACGGTTATTTCCGCTTTCGCCTTTGTCGCGCTGCTTCTGACATGGAGAAGTAGTAGCCGCACGGACAAACGTAATAGCACCATCGCGGTACTTTCTGAGATGCTCAAAACGCACGATCAAATAGTCTCCCAAAGCGCCAAAAGTTACCTTTCCAAAGAAGGCCCACCAGCTAGACTTCTTAGTGAGTTTTACGAGATATATGGAATAACTCACTCAGTAAATCCTGACATGAAATCATGGTCGATTGATGATCGAGTAGATATTGCATACACAATTGCTTATTACGGACCCACCTCACAAGCACGAGATGCGCTAGATCGGTTCGACAAAAATAGCGTTAAACTCGTTCATGACGCAGTATCAACACAACGAAACCTTCCGAACCGATCGGATCAGTTTAAGGGCTATCAGCTTTCCATATCTCACTACATGCGAAATTTGTTCGCCATGTACTCGACAATAGACAGATCTGGATTGCCAAAAAATCAGAAAAAACAACTCGGCAAGATAGTTCGGGCTAAACTTTCTAACTACGAACAGGCAGTTTTAGCGTTAAACATTATCTCTCATTTAGGGCGAACATGGGAAGTCGATGGTTTGGTCACTAGATACAAGCCATTCACAAATATCCCCAAGCTATTCTTCTCTTTTGATTCTAATTTCTCCTTGAAAGAGAGATTTCCTCAGATTCGATTCGAGTGGGAATCCAAAAACGGAAAAAGGCCTTGGTATAGACGGGTAAGAATTTTCAGCTTCTTTGTAACTGTCAGCCGATAACCTATAGCGGAATATTGTCGTGCTTCTTCCAGGGGTTCTCCTGGACCTTGTTCTTCAGCGTCCGCAGCGCCTTCACCAGCCGGCGCCTTGTCCCATGCGGCATGATGACGTCGTCGATGTATCCCAGCCCCGCCGCCACGAACGGATTGGCGAACCGATCCTTGTACTCCGCCTCCCGCGCCGCCAGGGCCGCCGGGTCGCCGGCCTCCTTGCGGAAGATGATCTCCACCGCCCCCTTGGCGCCCATGACCGCGATCTCGGCGGTGGGCCAGGCGTAGTTGACGTCGCCGCGCAGGTGTTTGGAGCTCATCACGTCATAGGCGCCGCCATAGGCCTTGCGCGTGATCAGGGTCAGTTTCGGCACGGTCGCCTCGGCATAGGCGAACAGCAGCTTCGCCCCGTGTTTGATCAGGGCGCCGTATTCCTGTTTCGTCCCCGGCATGAAGCCCGGAACGTCCACCAGGGTCACCAGCGCAATATCGAAGGCGTCGCAGAAGCGCACGAACCGCGCGGCCTTGCGGCTTGAATCGATGTCCAGCACGCCCGCCAGCACCTGGGGCTGGTTGGCGACGATGCCGACCGTCTGGCCGTCCAGCCGGCCGAAGCCGCAGATGATGTTCCTGGCGAAGTCGGCGCCAATCTCGAAGAAGTCGGCCTCGTCGACCACCTTCAGGATCAGCTCCTTCATGTCATAGGGCTGGTTCGGGTTGGCCGGGATCAATGTGTCCAGCGACGGCTCGTCCCGCTCCGGCTCGTCATAACTCTCGCGCACCGGCGGCTTTTCGCGGTTCGACAGAGGCAGGAAGCCGATCAGGCGGCGCACCTCCGACAGGGCCTCCAGGTCGTTCTCGAACGCCCCGTCCGCCACCCCCGACTTGCCGGCATGGACGCGGGCGCCGCCCAAATCCTCGTGGCTCACCACCTCGTTGGTGACCGTCTTCACCACGTCGGGGCCGGTCACGTACATATAGCTCGTGTCCTTCACCATGAAGATGAAGTCTGTGATGGCCGGCGAATAGACGTCGCCCCCCGCGCACGGCCCCATGATCACGCTGATCTGAGGGATGACGCCGCTGGCCAGGGTGTTCTGCAGGAAGATGTCGGCGTATCCGGCCAGGCTCTCCACCCCCTCCTGGATGCGCGCGCCACCGGCGTCGAACAGGCCGATGATCGGCGCGCCGGTCGTCAGGGCCATCTTCTGCAGCTTGACGATCTTGGCCGCATGGGCGCCCGACAGCGACCCGCCGAACACAGTGAAATCCTTGGAGAAGACATAGACCAGCCGCCCGCCGATGGTGCCGCGCCCCGTCACCACGCCGTCGCCGGGAATGCGCTGGTCCTGCATCCCGAAGTCATGACTGCGGTGTTCGACGAACATGTCGGTCTCCTCGAAGGAGCCCTCATCCAGCAGCACGTCGATGCGTTCGCGCGCCGTCAGCTTGCCCTTGGCGTGCTGGGCGGCGATACGCTTTTCCCCACCGCCCAGTTTGGCGGCGGCGCGACGGCGCTCCAGTTCTTCAAGGATGGCTTGAGTCATGATGGATCTTCGCCTCTCGTTCGCGCAAGGCGTGGCGCCTTCATCGCAAATAGGCAAACGCAACTTTGCAAAAAGTGTGGAACTGCGCGGGCTTGCAAAGGATGGCGATATGATCTGCAAAGTTGCGAATGGCTGAGAAGCTTTTCTTGGGCGCCAAATTGCGCAAGCTGCGCGAGGCGCGTGGCTGGACGCTGGAGGCCTGCGCCGAGCGGCTTGGCCTGTCGCCGTCCTATCTGTCGCAGATCGAGACCAACCAGAGGCCGGCGACAGCCCGCGTCCTGATCGCCCTGACCCGCGCCTTTCACGTGGACGCCAGCCTGTTCGACCTGGAGGGCGACGCCCGCCTGATCGCCGACCTGCGCGAGGCCACCACCGACATCGCAGGGCAAGCCGAGCCGCCGACCGCCGCCGAGCTGAAACAGGCGGTCGCCAACACGCCTCGCCTGGCCCGCCAGTTCCTGGCCCTGCACCAGACCTTCCGCCGCCTGGACGAGCGGGTGAAGGCACTGGACGATACCCTGGGTCGCGACGAACGGGGCGCCAGCGTCGCCCTGCTGCCCTATGAAGAGGTGCGCGACTTCTTCCACTATCGCGACAACTATATCGACGCCCTGGACACGGCGGCCGAGGCGCTGGCTGCGACCCTGGCTAAGGACGGTCAGATCGAGCGGGCGCTGGAGACGGTGCTGGCCGATCTGCACGGCGTACGCGTGGTCAATGTCGCGGGACAGGAGGCGCTGCGCCGCTACGACACCGCCAGTCGGGTGCTGACCCTGGACGCCTGGCAGCCCGGCGCGACCCGCTCGTTCCAGTTGGCGCACCAGTTGGCCCTGCTGTCCTTCCGCGACCTGATCGAGGCCGAACTGGATCAGGCCGCCTTCCGCACCCAGGCGGCGCGCGACGTGGCCCGTGTCGGTCTGGCCAACTATGCGGCGGGCGCGCTGATGTTGCCTTACCGCGCCTTCCTGGAGGCGGCGCGGGAGGAAAAGCACGACATCGACCGGCTGCGCACCCGGTTCCAGGTCAGCTTCGAACAGGTCTGCCACCGGCTCTCGACCCTGCAACGGCCCGGCTGGCGCGGCGTACCCTTCTATTTCGCCCGCGTGGACATGGCCGGCAACATAACCAAACGCCACAGCGCCACCCGCTTCCAGTTCGCCCGGTTCGGCGGCGCCTGCCCCCTGTGGAACGTCCACGAGGCCTTCGCCGCGCCCGATCGGATCGGGGTGCAGCTGGCCGAGATGCCGGACGGCTCGCGCTACATCTCCATTGCACGTTCAGTGTCCAAGCCCAGCGGTTCCTATCTGGCCAACGACCGCCGCTATGCCCTGTCTCTGGGATGCGAGGTCGAACACGCCGGCGCCCTGGTCTATGCCGCCGGCCTGGATCTGAACGGCCCGGCGACGCGGATCGGCGTCAGTTGCCGCATCTGCGAGCGCACCGACTGCACCCAGCGCGCCTTCCCGCCCATCGACCGCGCCCTGCATGTGCCCGAGAACGAGCGCGGCGTGGTGCCCTATGTGCTGGATGGCCCGCGCCCGGACAGCTATTGATCGGGGCATGACCTTACAAGATCCCATCGTCGTCGCCGTCGTCGGCTATGGCCTGGCCGGCCAGACCTTCCACGCGCCGCTCATCGCCGCTACGCCCGGCCTGACCCTGACCGCCGTCGTCTCGTCGCGGCCCGAGGCGGTGCATGCCGACCTGCCCGACGTGGAAATCCTGCCCGATCTGGACGCGGCCCTGGTGCGCGAGGACATCCGCCTGATCGTCGTCGCCACGCCGGACGCCCTGCACGCCGAACAGTCGATCACCGCGCTGAAGGCCGGCAAATCGGTGGTGGTGGACAAGCCCTTTGCCGCCACTCTGGCCGACGCTGAAGCCGTCGCCGCTGTCGCGGCCCAGGCGCCGGGCGTGTTCAGCGTCTTCCAGAACCGCCGCTGGGACGCCGACTTCCTGACCCTGCGCCGTCTGATCGCAGAAGGCGAGCTGGGCGAGATCGCGGTGTTCGAAAGCCACTACGACCGCTTCCGCCCAACCGTCACCGACCGCTGGAAAGACAAGCGCGACGGCGGCGTCTGGGCCGACCTGGGGCCGCACCTGATCGACCAGGCGGTGCAACTGTTCGGCATGCCATTGGGCGTCTACGCCGACCTCCAGGCCCAGCGTCAGGGCGCGACGGCCATCGACTACGCCCACGTCCTGCTGCGCTACGACCGGCTGCGGGTCATCCTGAACATGAGCCACCTCGCCGCCGAATCCAGCTTGCGCTACGTCGTCCACGGCACGGGCGGCAGTTTCATCAAGCACGGCCTGGACGCCCAGGAGGGCCAGTCTAAGGCCGGCCTGCGCCCCGGCGACGCCGACTGGGGCGTGGATCCGTCGCCCGGCGTCCTGACCAAACAGGTCGGTGACGAAACGACCCGCACGACGCCGAAACCCGAACGCGGCGACTACCCCGCCTTCTACGCCGCCATGCGCGATGCGATCCTGGGCAAGGGTTCGCCGCCGGTGACGGCGGATCAGGCCCTGACGGTCATGCGGATCATCGACGCCGGCCGACGCAGCGCGGCCGAGCGTCGCGAGATCGCCCTCTAGCTTTTCTTGCGAGCCTTGGGCGCCGCCGCCGGCGCATGGGCCAGTCGCAGCAGGTTGGCCGCGCCCGGTGCGCCGAACGGCGTGCCGGCCAGGATCAGGATGCGCTGGCCCGGCTCGGCCAGGCCGTATTTGACCGCGCTGTTCACGGCATCGTCGGTGACGGCCTCCAGCGAGTCCGGCTGATCGCCCAGACGCGGCTCCAGCCCCCAGACCAGGGCCAGGCGACGTGCGGTGTTGGGATTGGGCGTCAGCGCCAGGATGGGTTTCAGCGGCCGCTCGCGCGCCATGCGCCGCGCCGTCCCGCCCAGGGTCGTGAACACCACCATACAGCCGGTCGACGGCGCGTTCGCCGCCATGGCTGCGGCTCCGACTAGGGCGTCCACGTCATGCTCGTCCATGCCGGCGTGCTCGGCCCGCATCAGGCTGGGCCACATCGGATCGCGTTCGACCCGCTCGATGATCCGGCTCATCATGCTGACGGATTCCAGCGGATAGTCGCCCGACGCCGTCTCGGCCGACAGCATCAGCGCGTCGGCGCCTTCATACACGGCGTTGGCCACATCGGTCGCCTCAGCGCGCGTGGGGGCCGGCGCGCTGGTCATGGATTCCAGCATCTGTGTCGCCACGATCACCGGCACGCCGCGATTGCGGGCCGCGCGCACGATCTGCTTTTGCGCCACCGGCACGTCCTCGGGGTCCAGTTCGACGCCCAGGTCGCCGCGCGCCACCATGACGCCGTCGCAGTAGTCCAGAATGGCCTCCAGATCGGCCAGGGCCGCCGGCTTCTCGATCTTGGCCAGACAGGCCGCCTGACCGTTCACGATCCGCTTCAGCTCGGCCATGTCCTCGGGCTTCTGCACGAAGCTGAGCGCGACCCAATCCACGCCCATCCGCAGGGCGAAGGCCAAGTCCTCGCGGTCTTTGGGCGTCAGGGCCGAGACGGGGATGACCGCTTCCGGCACCGCGACGCCCTTGCGGTCCGACAGTTTCGAGCCGCTCTCGACGGTTACATCCGCCCACTCGTCGGCGCGTTCGCCGACACGTAGCCGCACCCGACCGTCGTCCAGCAGCAGCAGCATGCCCTTGCGCAGGGCCTTGAAGATTTCCGGGTGCGGCATCTGCACCCGCGTCTCGTCGCCGGGCGTCGGGTCCAGGTCGAAACGCATGGTGTGGCCCGGCTTGACCGAGATCTCGACGTCCTTGAACCGACCGAGCCGCAGCTTGGGCCCCTGCAGGTCGGCCAGCACGCCCAGCGGGCGCTGCAAGGCCGCCTCGGCGCCACGCACGGCCTTCAGGGCGGCGGCGTGATCCTCATGCGAACCGTGGCTGAAGTTCAGGCGGAACACGTCCACCCCGGCCTGGGCCAGGGCCTTGACCATGCCGGGCGCACGGCTTGCGGGCCCCAGGGTCGCGACGATGCGGGCGCGGCGGGCTCTGTTCATGGACGTTTCCTGTTGGCTCTGATCGCCATCCGTATGGACGGCTTGGGCGCTTTGCACCCTTCTGCCAACGAAACCTTTTCCACGTAAGGCCGCAGCCCCGCCGGGAAACACGAGTTTACGACCCCGAAACAGGAGTTTATCGGGCCAAGGCCTCGACCGTTGTCGAACAGGCCGCCACCGCGAACCCGTTCAGGTCCATGCAACGGCCCTCGACCTGGGGGGCCGGCACGCCGATGACATGGGCCAGGGTCGGAGCGATATCGACCGTGCGGATGGACAGGAATCGCTCTTCGCCATGGGCGCCGGGCCACCAGAAGATGATCGGCACGCGACGGTCGTATTCCCACGGCGTGCCGTGACCGGCCAGGGTCGAGCCGACGCGACCGCCGGCCGTGGTGTTCTGGGCCCAGGCGAACTGGATATCGGGCGAACGCTCGGCCACGGTCGACAGGCGCATGCGTTCGCGCACCGTCATCATCTCCGGGTGGCGACTGTCGGGCAGAGGCTCGGTCAGCAGCCGGTCGCGCGTCTCGGCGAAGGCCACGTCCGGCAGGATACGCAGCATCTCGACCGCCGCCTCCGCGACCTGTGTGCGCAACGGATCGGGCAGCGACCTGTGCTCGGCGTCGGCGACCATCAGGCCGCTGCCGCCGGACTGAAGCGGATCGGCGTCCAGATTGAAGCGCGTCTTCAGCGCGGCATTGACGCCCTTGATCGCATCCATGTCGGCGCGGTGCGCCTGGGGATAGCCCTGCTCATGCAGCCGCTCGACGAAGTCCGACCCACCGTGATCGGCCGTCAGCACCACCAGCGCCCCGCCCGGAACCTGGGCCAGCTTGTCCAGAAAGGCGCCCATCGCCGCGTCCAGCCGGTGCATCTGCTCGCACATCTCCGGCCCTTGGGTGCCATACATATGGCCGATCCGGTCCGTCGCCGACAGGCTGACGCCCAACATGTCGGTGGTCGCGCCCTGCCCCAGCTTCTGGCTGTCCAGCAGATATTCCGCCGCCTTCAGCGTCTGCTCGTCCAGCAGCGGCGAGGTGTCGAACTTCAGCCCCGCCGGCGGCAGCACCGAATGGAAGATCTGTCCGCGAATGGTCCAGTCGCCGGCCAGCGCCCGGCACTCTTCGTTCTGATAGTCCCAGGCTGTCGGCGTCGCCGCCGCCCAGGCGTTGAAGTCGGCGTTGAAGGCCGCGACGGGCGTCAGCCTGGTCTGCGCCGTCTGGCCCGGCTCGACATAGGTCGTCAGGCCGAATCCGTCGGTGAACCAGAAGGCCTGGCCCTGATGGCCCGCCAGGTTGATGGCGCCGCGATCCTTGCCCGACACGGCCATGACCTTGCTGTCGGGACTGACGGCCTTCAGCCAGTCGCCCAGGGTCGTGACCCGCAGTTGATCCGGCCCCACCGGCCCGTTGTCGGTGTCGTCGCGACCGTGCGCCAGATGGTTCTGCGGCGCGGCCAGGCAATAGACCTCCTTGCCAGTCTTGGCGTCGATCCAGTCGTTGGCGGGAACGCCCGTCTCGACCGGATGCATGCCTGTCAGAACGGTCGAGTGGCCGGGGCAGGTCTCGGTCAGGCCGTGTGTCTGATAGCCGTTGATCGACACCAGCCCCTGATCGGCCATCCGACGCAGGCCGCTGCTGTATCGACCGCGATACTGGTTGAAGAGGTTGGCGCTGAACTGATCCACCACGATGGTCACGATCAGCTTGGGCGGCGCCAAGGCCGCCGTCGATGCCTGGGCGACCGGAACAGCTGCAGCCTGCTGCGCCACAGACGGTGTGACGACGCCTGCGGTCGAAAGAGCAGCGACGGTCGCGAGAGCAGCGATGCGCGACAGGGACATGCGAAAACTCCGACGACGGGGGCGAACGGCCCTTAGCTGTCGCGGATTGCATCCGCATGACAGCCCGAACCACTCCCTCCTAGTGCGATTCCGTCGGCCGCAGCCTTGCGACCTGATGCAGGACCAGCACGACCAAGCCGCCGACGATCAATCCCACCAAGGCCGAGGCCACGGCGGTCGTCAGCCAACTCATCACCCCGCCCAGAGGCCCGAAAACCGCGCCAACCGCATTGGCCAGGTGTTCCAGCGGCACGGCCGGCCATTGTAGCCCCAGCTTAAGCGAGCCATGCACCAGAATGCCCCCGCCGACCCACAGCATGGCGGCGGTGCCGATGGCGGACAGGGCGCTCATCACCACCGGCATGCCCTTGACCAGCCCCCGTCCCAGAGCCCGCACGCCGCCGTTCGGGCGTTTCGCCAGCACCAGGCCGATGTCGTCCATCTTCACGATCAGGCCGACCGCGCCATAGACGACGATGGTCATGGCGATCCCGACCACGGCCAGCACGGCCGCCTGGGTCAGGATCGGCTGGGCCGCCACATCGGCCAAGGCGATGGTCATGATCTCGGCCGACAAGATCAAGTCTGTCCGCACCGCCCCCGCTACCGTCTTTTTCTCCAGCGCCGTCGCATCACCTGTGACCGAAGCCACGTCCTCTTGCGCGTTGCGCCCAAAGGCCTCAAGCAGCTTCTCCGCCCCCTCGAAGCATAGGTAGACGCCGCCGCACATCAGTATGGGCGTGATCGCCCACGGCGCGAAGGCGCTCAGCAACAGGGCCGCGGGCAGGATCAGGATCAGCTTGTTGCGGAACGACCCCAGGGCGATCTTGCCGATGATCGGCAGTTCGCGGCTGGGCGACAGGTCCATAACATAGCGGGGCGTAACCGCCGTATCGTCCACCACGACCCCGACCGCCTTGGTCGACGCCTTGCCCGCCGCCGCGCCCACGTCGTCCAGCGAGGCGGCGGCCAGCTTTGCGATGCCCGCGACATCGTCGAGCAGCGCGATCAATCCGGACGGCATGGCTTAGTCTTCCCGGCTGGGCGGCACATTGACGCCCTGCGATTTCAGGTAGGATTTGATGTTGCGGGCAGCCTGGCGGATGCGCTGCTCGTTCTCGACCATGGCGATGCGGACGAAGCCCTCGCCGTTCTCGCCATAACCGACGCCGGCCGCCACCGCGACCTTGGCGTGGGTCAGCAACTGTTTGGAGAACTCAAGGCTGCCCAGATGCGCCAAGGCGGGCGGCAACGGCGCCCAGGCGAACATGGAGGCGGCGGGTTTGGGAATGTCCCATCCCGCGCGGCCGAAGCTCTCGACCAGCACGTCGCGGCGGCGATGATAGAGCTTGCGGTTCTGCTCGACGATGTCCTGCGGCCCGTTCAGCGCCGCGCACGCCGCCGCCTGGATCGGCGTGAAGGCGCCGTAGTCGAGGTAGGATTTCACCCGCGTCATCGCCGCGATCAGCTTCTTGTTGCCGACCGCAAAACCCATGCGCCAGCCCGCCATGCTGTAAGTCTTGGACAGCGAGGTGAACTCGATCGCCACGTCCTTGGCCCCCGGCACCTGCAGGATCGAGACCGTCGGCTTGCCGTCGTAATACAGCTCCGAATAGGCCAGGTCGCTGATGATCCACAGGTCGTTCGACTTGGCGAAGTCCACGACGCGTTCGTAGAAGGCTAGGTCCACCGTCTCCGCCGTCGGGTTCGACGGATAGTTCATCACCAGGATCTTGGGCCGGGGCACGGTGAAGGCCATGGCCCGCTCCAACGCCTCGAAATACTTCTCGTCCGGCGTGGTCGGCACGCTGCGGATCGCGGCGCCGGCGATGATGAAGCCGAAGGTGTGGATCGGATAGGACGGATTGGGCGCCAGGATCACGTCGCCCGGCTCGGTGATGGCCGTGGCCAGGCTGGCCAGCCCCTCCTTGGAGCCCATGGTGACGATCACCTCGGTCTCGGGGTCCAGATCGACGCCGAAGCGGCGACCATAGTAGTTGGCCTGGGCGCGACGCAGGCCGGGAATGCCCCGTGAGGCCGAATAGCCGTGAGCGTCGGGCTTGCGCGCCACCTCGATCAGCTTGTCGATCACATGCTGGGGCGGCGGCAGATCGGGGTTGCCCATCCCCAGGTCGATCACATCCTCGCCCGCCGCACGGGCCGCCGCGCGCATCGCATTGGTCTCGGCGATGACATAGGGCGGCAACCGCTTCATGCGGTAGAATTCTTCGGACATGACAGGCTCGTCGTTCGGGGTCTTGGGCCGGGGGTCGGCCGTCTCTAGCGATTAGCGCGCCTGCGGCCCCGCGCAACAGCGTTGAAGGTAATTTTCACCCGCTGAACGGACGAAATCTGTGCTTCACGCAAAAACGCGGTCGGAAAAGGCATATCCCGTTGCGATCAATAGCTCAGACGAAACCCCGCACTAACGGTTCGCGGCGGACCATAACCGGCGACGCCCGTCCCCGTTTTCGACACCTCGACATCGGTGTCGAACAGATTGTCCGCCGCCACCCACAGGGTCGTGCGCGGGTTCAGAGCCCACTCTCCCCGTGCGTCCAGCGTAACGGCGGCGTCCAGAACGCGGCTGTTCAGGTCGTCGTCGAAGCGGCTGGATTCGTAACGCGCCGCCATGGCCAGGGTCAGTCGATCCGTCGCACGCCAATCCAGACCGGCGGTCGCGCTCCATTCCGGCGCCTGGGCGGGACGCAGGCCCGTCAGTTGCGCGGCGGCCGATCCGCCGTCGATCTCGGCGTCGGTCCAGGACACGACGGCGTTCAGCGACAGGGCGGACGACAGGTCCACGGCCCCGGTCAGTTCCACGCCCCAGGCGTCGATGGTCCCCGCGTTCTGGCGCTGGCGCAGCACCCCGCCCGCCGGCACGAACCCGGCGCGCGGGAACGTGGCAGGCCCGGTCCCGATCGTCACATTGACGATGGCGTCCTCGATCTGGTTCCAGAACACCGTCGCGCCCCAGCGCACGCCGTCGCGGTCGAACGCCAGCCCGGTCTCGATCCCCTTCAGCGTCTCGGGCGTCAGGGCGGCGTTGGCCTCGGTGATGTCGTTGCCGACGCGGAAAGGCCGGTGCAGTTCGTTCAGCGTCGCCGGCCGGAAGCCGGAATAGGCCGCCGCCCGTGCCGCATAGCCGCCGCCCAGATCACGCCGCACGGCCAGGCGCGCACTGACCACCTCGCCCGACCGATCCGGGTCGTTCTCGTTCAGCAGAACGGCCCCGGTCGCCAGCGTGTATTCGTTGCGGAAGCCGCCCGTATTCTCCCACCGATCCACCCGCAGACCGCCCGCCACCAGCCATTCGGCCGCCGTCCAGGACGCGTCGATATAGGCGCCCGCCACCGCCGTCTCGCCGCCCGCGCGACGGCCTCTGGCGAAGCCGGCGCCCGTGGGATTGCTGAACAGTTCGTTGGTCTCGCCATCGTTGAAACGCGCGTCGGCGCCCACTTCCCACTCCAGCCGGCCACCCGCGAACTCCGCCATGCGACGGCGTAGGGCGGCGTTCAGCCCCCATCCCGTTGCGGGCGTCTTGTACTGGTCGTTGGCCGGCGTGGTCGTCGCCCGGTCGGCCGACACCGAGGCCGAACTGTTGGCCAGGTTGCTGTCGATGCGCCACGCCTGCAGCCGCCAGCCATAGCCATTCGCCGTCGGCGCCTGGGCGGCCGTGGCGCTGAGGCTGTGGCCGCTGGCGTTGGCGCGGGTTCCGGCCAGGCCCGATCCGCGATCCTCCTCCCAGGTCGCCGCCCGCACCGACAGGTCCGCCTGTCCAAGCGCCGTATCGACCCGCAGAGCCGCGCTGCGACTGTCGAGGTCCAGGGGCGTATCCGCCGCCCCCGCCGCCGATCCTCGCACGGGCACATAGCCGTCACTGACCTCACGCAGTCCGCTCAGCGTCACCGCCACCGGCCCTAACCGCGTGGAGGCCGACCCCGCCGCGCGCAGGCCGCCGCGTTCGGCCGCCGAGACATCCAGAACTCCGCCCACACCCTCGCTGTCTGGCCCACGTTCGCGCAGCGTGATCGTGCCGGTCAGGGCGCCCGCCCCATACGGTCCCGACCCCGCCCCCCGGATCACGTCCAGGCTTTCCAGCGATTCCGGCGTGGCCTGGGACCAGATCACCCAGCCCCCGAACGGATCGTTCAGCGGCACGCCGTCCAGCAGGACCAGCGTCCGCCCCGCCCCCGACGGCGCGATCGCCCTCAACGATATGCCTTGCGTCGTCGGATTGGCCGCCGCGCTGGTCGTGCGTCGAAACAGCGAGACGGCCGGCACAGACCGCAGCGCCTCGTCCAGTCGCGCGGATCGCGACAGGATTTTCTGATCGATCCTCACCACCGAAAACGCCGCATCCGCCGCCGCCGGCGGCAGGCGGGCGGCGGTCACGACGATCTCGGGCAAGGCGACAGAGGCGACGATGGGGGCGACGACGGGGGGAGGAGCGTCCTGGATCATGCGCCGTCACTAGGGGCTGGCGCGGCTCCGTCAAAGCTTGGCGTTCAACATATCAGCCGATCGGACATGATCCGCCCAAGTTTCAACTGACGAACTGAACCTCAGGGCCGGCTCGGCTGTAGACGTGCAGGCGGCGCCGCGTCCGCTTCGTTGACCTGTCCCAGTTCGCCCCGCTCGCGGGCCTTCTTGCCATAGACCCATTCGAACAGGGGTGACGCCATCAGGGTGGTGATGATGGCCATCAGCACCAGGATCGAGAACAGGGCCGGACCGATGATGCCGCGCTGCAGACCGATGTTGATGATGATCAGCTCCATCAGGCCACGGGCGTTCATCAGGGCGCCGATGCCCAGGGCCGTGGCGTTGTCCTGGCCCGTCAGGCGCGCGGCGGCCCAGCAGGCCCCGCCCTTGGCCAGGATCGACCCCAGCAGGATGACGGCGGTCACCGCCAGCAGGCCCAGGCTGTTGACCATGGTCAGTTGGGTGTTCAGACCCGAGAAGGTGAAGAACATCGGCAGCAGCACCAGCACGGCGAACGGCTCAAGCTGACGCTTGACCTCCTGGCTCAGAAGGCCGCGCGGCATGGCGACGCCCAGGATGAAGCCGCCGAAGACGGCGTGGATGCCGACCGCGTCCATGGCCCAGGCGCTGAGCATGAACAGGATCAGCACGATCCCCAGCACCGTGGGGCTAAGTCGTCTCTCCCGCTCGACGATGCGGCCCAGCGGCGCCAGCAGTTTCGGTCCGACCGTCAGCATCAGGATGGCGAAGGCGCCGCCCCCGGCGATGGCCTTGATCGCGACTGGCGGCCCGTCGCCGAAGCTGGCCAGGACGATGGCCAGGACGCACCAGGCGCCGGCGTCGTCGATGGCCCCGGCCGCCAGCGACAGCGAGCCCAGCCGCGTGCCGCTCAGGCCCCGCTCATGGATGATGCGCGCCAGCATGGGGAAGGCGGTGATCGAGATGGCCGCGCCCATGAACAGCATGGCCTGCCAGGTCTGGATGCCCGCGCCGAACAGCCCTTGGCTGACCAGCCAGGGCGCGATGGCCACCGCGACCAGGAAGGGCGCCGCCATCCCCGCCAGCGACACGGCCGCCGCGCTCTTCGCGTTTGTCTTGAAGTGATCACGCTGGAAGCCCAGCCCGACCAGGAACATGTAGAGGCCCACGCCCAGCTGGGCGCCCACGAACAGGATCGGCTTCGAATCCTTGGGGAACAGGGCCGCCTGAAGATCGGGCGCCAGCAGGCCGAACAGCGACGGGCCCAGGATCACACCGGCGATCATCTCGCCCACCACCTGCGGCTGGCCCAGGTAGCGTTTGGCCAGCCAGCCGACGATGCGGCAGACGGCGATGATCATCGCCATCTGCAGGAAGAAGGCCACGCTCAGTTCCGCGTTCGTCATCCGTCTTTCCCCCCGCTCAACCTATGCCTAGCGCGTCGGACAGACCGCGTCGCCCTCGTTGGAGGCCAGGCGGATGTCCTCGACGGTGACGGTGAAGTCGGCGGCGGTGCGTAGGCCCCAGGGCTGATCGACAGCGGCGAGGTTTGCGCCGGCGTCGCGCAGACACGACAGCCGCACCTTCAGCGTCCGCCATTCGCCGACGGGCGCGGCGTTCACGAGGCTGGAGATATCCACCAATCCGGCGCCCAGCGTCAGGAAGACCGGGCCGCGCGCACGCGCATCGACGCGGTAGCGGAAGGCGATGGCCATCTCGCCGTTCGACTGACGGATCAGGTCGACCGGCTGAGCCGCGATCAGAGCCTGTCCGCCGCCCTGCGAGAAGGTCAGGGCGCGCGCCGATTCCTGGCCCGCGCCGTCGGTGGAGCGCACGGACACGCCGCCGCGCGGGCTGGCGCCGCTCTTCTCGGCCCCCAGGCGGAACTCGCCGCCCGCGTCGCGCAGCATCAGCGACCAGGGGGCGATGAACCGGCCGTCGACGAAGTAGCGGTCCAGGCTGCTGCCCGCGCTCACCACGCCGCTGTCCTCGGACAGGGCGCCGACACGGGCGCCGCGCGCATAGGTCAGGCCATAGCCGTAGGCGAACTGCGGGTCATAGCCGGGCTGGCCGACGTTCAGAGGTTCGCCCTTGGCGTCCTTGGGCCAGCTGAACGACAGCTTGCCGGTGAAGTCGTTGCGCGGCTTGCCGGCCGCATCGCCGATCAGAACGTCGGACACGCCTGCGCCTTCCGTGCCCGGCAGCCAGGCGGCGACGAAGGCGTCGGACTGGTTGATCTCGGGGTTGGTCCACATCGGACGGCCCGAAAGGAAGACCGACACGGTCGGAATGCCCGCGGCCTTCAGACGCTTCAGGGTTTCCAGCGGTTCGGTCGGCAGGAAGTCCAGCGTGTCCACGTCGCCCTGGAACTCGGCATAGGGCGTCTCGCCGAAGACGACGATGGCGACATCGGGCTTTTGCGTGAACGACCCGTCGGCGCTGTGGGTCGCCTGACCACCGCCGGCGGCGACGGCTTCTTGAATGCCGCCCCAGATCGACTGGCCGTTGGGGAAGTCGGCGTTCGAGTTGCCTGTGCCCTGCCACGTCAGGGTCCAGCCGCCCGAGGCCTGGCCGATGTCGTCGGCATGACCGGCGACCAGCACCCGCGCGCCGGCGCGGATCGGGAGGACGCCGTCGTTCTTCAACAGGACCAGCGACTTGCGAACCGCCTCGCGGGCCAAGGCGCGGTGCGCGGGCGAGCCCAGCTCATTGAAATGCCCCTCGACCGGACGAGCGTCGACGAACAGGCCGGTCTTGACCTTGGCCCGCAGGATGCGATGCACGGCCTCGTCCAGGCGCGCCATAGGGATCTCGCCCGACTTGGCCTGGGCCAGGGTGCTCTCATACAGCGGCTTCCAGCTGTCGGGCGCCATGAACATGTCGATGCCGGCGTTGAAGGCCAGGGCGCAGCTTTCATTGGAGCAGCCCGGCAGCTGACCGTGGGCGTTCCAGTCGGACACCACGAAGCCGTCGAAGCCCAGTGGGCCGCGTAGCACGTCCGTCAGAATGGTCTCGTTGCCCGAATGTTTGACGCCGTTCCAGCTGGAGAAGCTGGCCATGATCGACAGGATGCCGGCGTCGATGGCCTGGGGATAACCGGACAGGTGGGTGCGGATCAGCTCCTGCTCCGTCCCGGCGAAGTCCCCCTGATCCTTGCCGCCGGTGGTGCCGCCGTCGGCCAGGAAGTGTTTGGCCGAGCCGGCGATATGGCCGGGGGTCAGCGGATGGTCGGCCGACAGCGCGCCTTGCAGGCCCAGGGTCATCGGACCGGCGTAGCTCTGGGCCACTTCCGGGTTTTCGGCATAGCCTTCGAAGGCGCGGCCCCAGCGGTCGTCCTGCGGCACGGCCAGGGTCGGGCCGAAGGTCCAGTCGGCGCCGGTGACGGCGACTTCCAGCGCGGTCGCCTGGCCGATGCGGCGGATCAGGTCGGGGTCGCGCGCGGCGCCCAAGCCAACGTTGTGCGGGAAGATGGTGGCGCCGACGATGTTGTTGTGACCGTGGACGGCGTCGATGCCGTAGATCAACGGAACCTTGGCGCCCGGACGCTGGGCCGCCGCCGCGCGGAAGGCCTGGGCCAGTTCGACCCATTTCTGGGCCGAGGCGCGCTCGTCGCCGCCGGGCGAGGAGTTGCCGCCCGCCAGGATGGAGCCGAGCGGATAGGTCAGAAGGTCTTGGGGCTTGATGGAGGCGATGTCGGCCTGGATCGTCTGACCGACCTTCTCCTCCAGCGTCATCCGGCTCATCAGCTCCGTGACGAAGGCTTCGGTCGCCGCATCGGTCATGGCCGCCGGCGATGCGGCGCGCGGCCACAGGGCAGGATGGGCGCGCGTGGCGTCGGTGACGATGGAGGCCTGGGCGGTGACGGCCTGAACCGGCGCAGGACGGGTCGAGGCCGTGGCCACGGCGCAGGCGCCGGTCGCGAGCGCGACGCCCAGGGCGAGGGCGGAAACAGCGCTGCGGCGCGAGTTCGGGATACGCAGGGTCATGTCGGGTCCGTCAGGCTGTCGGCGAAAACTATGCGGCGAAAAACCCGGCGCGACCATGCAGGTCGCACCGGAAGTTCGCTCAGGGTCTGCAAAAATCCAGGCGTCGCTCGACGCGCCGACAGCGGCGAAATCCGTTTGAACCCGAGGTTCGCTCCCGACACGTCGTTGACCGACGCCCTGATTTTTACAGACGCAACTTGATGCACCTATGACAATCATGTCAACTGCTCACGTTAGCGCTAACATCAAGGGGCGGGAAAACGTCTCCGATACAGGGAGAGACGGCGAGATGACGACAGGCGTGACACGACGCACGGCCGGTATGCTGGCGTTCGCTGTCGGCGGACTGGCGACCGTCTCCAAGGTCAAGGCGCAGGACGCCGCCCCCTATGTCTGGCGCAACGTCGTGGTCGGCGCGGGCGGCTTCATTCCCGGCATCGTCTTCAGCCCCGTCGAGTGCGGCTTGGCCTATGCACGCTCGGACATGGGCGGCGCCTATCGGTTCGATGCGGCCGCCGGCCGCTGGGCGCCGCTGATGGATTCCAGCCCGCGGTCAGGCGATTTCGGCATCGAGAGCATCGCCGCCGATCCCATCGACGCCGATGTCGTCCACGCAGCGGTCGGTGTTCACAAGGCCGATCCCGGCGCCATGCTGCGCTCCTCCGACCGGGGCGAGACGTGGCAACGGACCGAAGTGCCTTTCCGCATGGGCGGCAACGAGGACGGGCGCGGCCTGGGCGAGCGGCTGGCCATCGATCCCAACGACAACCGCATCCTCTATTTCGGATCACGCCACGATGGGCTGCAGCGTTCGACCGACGGCGGCGCGAGCTGGGGCAAGGTCGAGGCCTTTCCTCTGAAGGGGCTGGGCACGCCCACCGACCGCAGCACCCACGGCGGGCTCAGCTTCGTCATCTTCGATCCCCGCAGCGGTTCGCGGGGCCAGGGGTCCCGGACCCTTTTCGTCGGCGTCGCCGATCCGCATGACTACGCCCTTTATCGCTCGGACGATGCGGGGCGGACCTGGCGGCCGGTCGAGGGCGAGCCGCGCGCCGAACTGTCGGCGGCCAAGGCCGAGCTGGACGACCGGGGCGTCCTCTATGTCACCTGCACCCTCGGCATCGGGCCGAACGGAGTGACTGACGGCGCGGTCTGGCGGCTGGATACTAATACCGGCGCCTGGAGCGACATCAGCCCGCCCCGCCCTTCCGGCGGCTTCATGGGGGTGGCGCTGGATCGCAAGCGGCCGGGCGCGATCATGGTCTCGACCCTGAATCGCTGGCAGCCGGGCGACACCATCTGGCGCAGCATCGACGACGGCCGCAACTGGACCAGCCTGAGGGAAAAGGCGCGCCACGACGTCAGCGCGACCCCCTATCTAAACTGGGGCAACGACAAGCCGGACTTCGGCTGGTGGATCGCGGCCCTGGCGCTGGACCCGTTCGACAGCGACCGGCTGGTCTATGCGACCGGCGCCACCGTCTATGAGACGCGCAACCTGTCCGTCGCCGACGACCACAAGCCGACCGACTGGACCCCTTGGGTCGAGGGGATCGAGCAGACGGCCGTGATCACCCTGGTCAGTCCGCCGAAGGGACCGCAGTTGCTGACCGGGTTCGGCGACATCTCAGGCTTCGCTCACGAGGACCTGAACCGCTCGCCGCAGCGCCAGTTCACCACCCCGGTCTTCGCCAACACCAACCAGATCGACTATGCGGGCGCCGCCCCCGACATCGTGGTGCGCAGCGGCACGCCGCACGAGGGCGTCGCCTCGCAAGGTCACGACGGTTCGACCCTGGCCTGGTCCGACGATGCGGGGCTGAGCTGGAAGCCGCTGGGCCGTCCCCGACCGGCCTCGGGCCAGACGCCGGTGGTCGCCGACAATCCGCGTATGGACCTGTATCGCGACGCGCCGATCATGGTGTCGGCGGACGGATCAACCTTCGTTCTGGCGACGCCGCAGGTCGTCTGGTCGCGGGATCGCGGCGCGACGTGGAAGGCCTGCGCCGGTCTGCCGATGCTGCTGCGCCCCGTGGCGGATCGCAAGGATCCGATGCTGTTCTACGCCTTGGATTTCCGAACCGGCGCCTGGCACGTCAGCGTGGACGGGGCCGAGAGCTTCGCCGCCGTGCCGTCGCGCGGCTTGCCCGCGACCAGCGCCGAGGACCGGCCTATCTGGCGCGAGGTCGCCTTCCCGCTGAAAGCGACGCCCGACCACGAGGGCGATCTGTGGTTCGTGTCGCACAGCGGCCTCTACAACAGCCGCGACGGCGGTCAGCGGTTCGAAAAGATCGACGGGGGGCTGAGCATCGAGATGCTGGACTTCGGCAAGCCGCCCGCCGACTCGACCTATCCCGCCCTTTTCGGCATCGGCACGCGGGGAGACGTCCGAGGCGTCTTCCGGTCCGACGACCGGGGCCGATCCTGGGTCAGGGTCAATGACGACCAGCATGAGTATGGGCGCCGCTATCGCGCCATCGCGGGCGATCCCCGCGTCTTCGGCCGCGTCTATGTGGCCACCGACGGACGCGGCGTCGTCTATGGAGAACCGGCATGAACCTTTCGCGACGCGGACTTCTGGGCGCGGGCGCCTCAGCCTCGATGCTGGGGGCGTGCGCAACGACGCCGGGCGCGACGACGGCGGGGCCGTTCAAGCCGACCTGGGACAGCCTGGCGGCGGGCTACAAGACCCCCGACTGGTTCCGGGACGCCAAGTTCGGCATCTGGTCGCACTGGGGGCCGCAATGCGTGCCGGAGTTCGGCGACTGGTACGGCCGCCAGATGTATATCCAGGGCAACCGCTTCTACGACCACCACGTCGCGACCTACGGCCACCCCAGCCGGTTCGGCTTCATGGAGTTCATCGACCAGTTCAAGGGCGACCAGTGGGATCCGGAGGGTCTGCTGGACCTCTATCAGGCGGCGGGCGCCCGCTACATCATGTCGATGGCCAACCACCACGACAATCTGGACCTGTTCGACAGCGCCCATCACGACTGGAACGTGATGCGGGTCGGGCCGAAACGCGACATCGTCGGCACCTGGGAGAAGGCGGTGCGGGCGCGCGGCCTGAGATTCGCCGTGTCGAACCACGCGGCCCACGCCTGGCACTGGTGGCAGACGGCCTATGGCTATGACGCCGAGGGGCCGCTGAAGGGCGTGCGCTATGACGCGGCGCGGCTGACCAGGGCGGACGGCGCCGGAAAGTGGTGGGACGGGCTGGACCCGCAGGAACTCTACACCGGCCCGACCTTCGCCCCGCCGGACGGGATCAAC
Source organism: Brevundimonas sp. KH_058 (assembly GCF_057838505.1). Classification (NCBI taxonomy): domain Bacteria; kingdom Pseudomonadati; phylum Pseudomonadota; class Alphaproteobacteria; order Caulobacterales; family Caulobacteraceae; genus Brevundimonas; species Brevundimonas sp. KH_058. The sequence continues at coordinate 286,717 of NZ_CM174469.1, forward strand.
TCCATCGCCGAGATGAACGCCTGGCACGATGCGCGCGACGGCCAGTGGATCGAGACGCCGCCCGCCAACAACCCGGCCTTCGTGCGGTCCTGGGTGGCGCGTCAGCGGGACCTGATCACCAAATATAAGCCAGACATGGTCTATTTCGACAACTACGGCCTGCCCCTGGGGCGGTATGGGCTGGAGGCGACGGCGGAGTTCTACAACGCCTCGCTGGCCTGGCGCGGCGAGCTGCCGGTGGTGAACGGCAAGCGGCTGGACGACCGGCAGCGCAAGGCGATCACGGAGACGGTCGAGCGCGGCTTCTCCGACAGTCTGAAGCCCGAGCCGTGGCAGACCGACACCTGCATCGGCGACTGGCACTACAACCGCGCCCGCTTCACCGGCCACTCCTATGTCCCGGCCCACAGCGTGGTGCAGCGGCTGGTGGATGTGGTGTCGAAGAACGGCAACCTGATGCTGAACATCCCCCAGCGCGGCGACGGATCGATCGACAGCGACGAGCGCCAGATCCTGACGGACATCGCCGCCTGGATGAAGGTCAACGGCGAGGCCATCTTCGACACCCGGCCCTGGCGTATCTATGGCGAGGGGCCGACGGCGGTCGTTGGCGGCATGCACGGCGAGGGCGCGGCGCGACCGTGGACCGGCCAGGACATCCGCTTCACCACCAAGGGCGACGTCCTCTACGCCTTCGCGCTGGATTGGCCCGAGGACGGACGGATGGTGGTGAAGGCGCTGAACCCGCAGGCGGGCCGCGTCGAGGCGGTCGAGCTGCTGGGCGGCGGCGCCCTGCCCTTCCGCCAGACGGCCGATGGCCTGGTCATCGACCTGCCGGCCGAGCGGCCGGTGGCCACGGCGCCCGCCATGCGGCTGAGGGGCGCGGGTCTGGTCTGAATTTCACAAGGCGAAAAGGGAGGGACAACGCCATGAAGACTGCATCCATCGCTCTGAGCATCGGCCTGATGCTTGGGACGCCCGCGCTGGCTCAGACGGCGCCCGCGCCGCAAGCGCCCCGCGCGAGCATGATCGACAAGCTGATCAACTCGCCCTTCGTGCAGAACTGGAACACCTGGGGCCTGACGCCCAATCCGACGCCGCATGACGCCCAGGGCGTGACGGGGGGCAAGGCCCTGACCATCGACGTCAAACAGGCGGGCGATCCCTGGTCAGTCGGGGCCGTCATGCCCAACAGCGGAGCCATCAAGGCGGGCGACGTGCTGCTGCTGGGCGTCTGGGTCCGCGCGAGCAGCCTGCCCGAGGGCCAGACCGAAACCCGGATGCCCGTCATCCTGCTGGAGGCGCAGGGCGAGCCGAAGGTCGCCCTGGCCCAGGCCAGCAACGTCGCCGTCGGAGAAGCGTGGACGATGCTCTACGCGTCGGGCGTCGCCGCCAAGGATGTCGCGGCGGGCCAGAGCAGCATCATCCTGCAGATGGGTCAGGCGCGACATACGCTGGAGCTGGGTCCGGCGCTGCTGTTCGACTTCGGTCCTGACTACGACCGGACGCGTCTGCCCCAGAACCCCTGATCAGCGGATCTCGGCCTCGAACGGAACCGCCGGGAGACCGGCCGGGCCGTAGAGATTGCAGACCGGGCTGTCGGCCCAGCAGAAGCGGACCTTGAGATCGGTCGCCATGACCGAGGCGAGCACGACTTCGTCGGTCGCCAGCGTCACATCGACGAAGCGGCAGGCGTTGTCGGACCCGCACAGCTCGAACCCGACCGGGCGGTTCGAGCCATGGGCCACGAGCTGAGCCGAGGCGGCGTAGCGGATGTGGACGCCATCGGCGGCGCGGGTCACGGCGATCGGCTGGGGCGATACGGGCTGGACCTGGTCGTCCAGACGACGGGCCTCCAGCGCCAGGCGGCGGCCGACCTCCAGCTTGTTGGTCGGGTGGATGTCGTAGCGGTCGCCGATGTCGATGGCGACCGCTAGGCCCGCCAGGGGATCGGCGTTGACCACCGTCCGTTGGCTCTCGCGCAGGGCGGCCCAATAGGAGTTGGTCGGCTGGCTGGCGGCAGGACCGAAGTTCGCCAGTTGCACCACCAGCATCCGCATCTCGGGGTTCTCGAACTGCGCCCGCCAGTCGGCGAACAGGGCCGGCAGCAGGCGGCGATAGCCGACGTAGTCGCCGACGTTCGACTCGCCCTGATACCAGGCCATGCCCTTCAGGCCGTAGGGGCCAAGGGGCGCGATCATGCCGTTGTAGAGGGTGGTGGTGCCGCTGCCGCCGATCCAGGGGGTGCGCGGCGGATTGGGCAGGTCGGCCAGGGGCGCGGCGACGCGGTGACGCCAGCCCGAAGACAGGGCCACGGCCGTGCCGTCCGCCAGCACCAGCCGCTTGTTCGCCGCCGGTCCCCAGGCGCCGCCGCCGCCGTTGGTGTCCAGCACCCCGACCGCGATCAGGTTGCGGCCGGCCTTCAGCGTGCCTGCGGGAATGGCGTAGGTGCGGGGCGTGTCCCAGCCCTGCTGGCCGCCGACGTATTCGCCGTTGACCCAGGTGACATCGGCGTCGTCCACCGGCCCCAGCTCAAGCGTCGCGGCCTGGCGCGCCTGAGTGGCGGTCAGCTCGACCTCTTTTCTCAGCCAGACGATGCCGTCGAAGGTGGCGAGGCCCGGCACGGTGGATTCCCAGAAGCCCTCTGCCGGGATGGGCGCCCAGTCGGCGTCATTGGTGCGCGGCAGATGCCAGCCCTGTTTGGTGCCGGGATCGTTGGCAGTCCACCAGGCTTGCGTGACCTGACGCCAGATGGCGTCGCCCTGGGACGGATCGCGGGCGTAGGCATCCAGGGCGTTCAGCGCCTCCTGATGGCCGCCCAGCTTTTCGACGGCGTCGCGGCTGAGCCAGTCCTCGATGATCGAACCGCCCCAGGAGGCGGCGATCAGGCCGACGGAGACGTCTTCGGTGCGGCGCAGGTCGCGGCCCATGAAATAGCAGGCGGCCGAGAAGTCGCGCACGCTTTGCGGGCTGGTGGTGCGCCACTGGCCGACCGACTGCGGGGTCGATGACGGGGTCGGCAGGCTGGAGCGGCCGACCAGGAACAGCCGAATTTTGGCGTCGTTGGCGTTGGCGATTTCGGTGTCGGCATTCGTCGCCTGACGAACCGCGAATTCCATGTTCGACTGGCCCGAGCACAGCCAGACGTCGCCGACCATGACGTCCGACAAGGTCTGGGTCGTACCGCCGGACTGGGCCGTCAGGACATAGGGGCCGCCGGCGGTCAGGGTTGGAAGAGCGGCGCGCCAGGCGCCGTCGGGGTCGGCGGTCGCCTGGACCTGGGCCTGGCCGAGGCTGACCGAGACGGCCGCACCGGGGGCCGCCCTGCCCCACACAGTGATCGGGCGACCGCGTTGCAGGACGGCGTGGTCCTGGAACATGGCGTCGAACAGGGCGGCGGGAGCCGTCTGTATCTCCGCCGGGCTCTGGGCCAGGGCGGGGGCGGCTGTGGCGAGGACGCCCATGGCGACAGCGGCGAGCAAGAACGAGCGCATCTGCGCCTCCTGATGTTCCGCCTCAGGCGGAGGGTCCGAAACTGCACTGCACCCCAAAAACGAGTGCAAAGTGCAAGAAGGTGCAGTTTCGCCGCAGACTTGGGCTGTCCAACGAAAAAACAGTCCAACGAGTCCAACTTCGCAAGGTCGGGGCTGGCGATGTCAAAGACCGAGCCGCGATTATAAGGCCGCTCGGCGCCCTGTATGGAAGAAGACCCGATCTTTTCGAAAACGCGTTCGACGACAAGGGGTTGAGCATCGACATCGTGTCAGATGTCGATGCTCGCGTGGTCCCTAGCGGCGGACCTCGACCGCCTGTCCGTCGTACTGGATCGTCTTGGCCGGGGCGGCGTCGAAGTTTCCGACATCGGCGCCCGGTCCGCTGACGAAGCGCACATTGATGGTGCGGTTCGCCGGCATGGTCGGATACGAGCCCGTCCGCGCGCCGATGGTCAGGACGCCGGTCGCATCGTTCCACGTCATGGGGATGTTGGAGAACTCGCCACGCTCATAGGCGTAGGTCGTGCCCTGATCCTCATAGAGGGAGAAGCTGCCGTTCGCGCCGGTGTAGATCACCAGGGTCAGCGGGCCGTCCAGCTTCTCGGCCGTGTACTGGATCGCCGGGCCGGTGGGCAGGATGGAGCCGGCGCGGACGAAGACGGGGATCTTGTCGACCGCGGCCTGAACCATGACCGAACGGCCGCCCGAATATTTCTGGCCCGTCAGCATGTCGTACCAGTCGGCCCCTTGCGGGAAATAGACCGGGCGGCTGCGCGCCTTGTACTCCGTCACCGGCGCGACCAGCAGGGCGCGACCGAACAGATATTGGTCGTTGATGTCGCGCGCCTTCAGGTCGGACGGGAAGTCCATGACCAGGCCGCGCATGATGGTGCCGTCGCGCTGATAGACGTCGCCCGCCACGCTGTAGATGTAGGGCATCAGCCGATAACGGGTGCGCATCTGCTCGGCATAGGCGTCGTACATCGGCGTGCCGGGCTGGGCCAGATTGTAGACCTCGCGCAGCGGGAACTCGCCGTGCGAGCGGAAGACCGGCGAGAAGGCGCCGAACTGGAACCAGCGCAGGTTCAGCTCGTCCCACTCAGCCTTGTCCTCGGGCTTCATGCCGGCGGGGTTGGAGTAGCGGGCCTCGACCGAGAAGCCGCCGATGTCGTGGGTCCAGTTGGCCAGGCCGGACAGGCCGGTATTCACCCCCGCCGAAATCTGATCCTTCAGATTGTCCCAACGCGCCACCACGTCGCCCGACCACAGGGTAGAGCCGGTGCGCTGCAGGCCGCCCCAGGCCGAGCGGGTCAGGATGTAGGTCCGCTCGTCGCCCTTCTCGCGCCGGAAGTTGTTGTAGACGTTCTCGGCGTTGATCAGCGGATAGGAGTTGAAGACATAGGCGCCCGGACCGATGGCGGTCGGCCCCATGCGCAGGGTCCGCTCGGGGATGTCCAGGTTGGAGTGCATGTCCGGCTCGACCGAATCCAGCCACCAGCCGTCGAAGCCCATGCCCTTGAAGCTGTCGGACATCTGCCTCCAGTACAGGTCGCGGGCGGCGGGCAGATAGGGGTCGTAGAAGCTGTTGGCGTAGCCGGGTCCGACCCAGTCGCGCGCGCCGACATCGACGTTACGGGTGTACATGCCGCCGATGGCGTCCAGCTGCTTGTAATGGTCGGTCGTCGGATAGAATTTCGGCCAGACCGAGATGATGATGTTGGCGTTCATGTCGTGAACGTCCTTGACCATCTGGGTCGGGTTCGGGAAGCGCGCGGGGTCGAACTGGTGCGAGCCCCAGGCGTTCTCGGGCCAGTAGAACCAGTCCTGAACCACGTTGTCGATCGGCAGGCCCAGCTCGCGATAGCGGCGCACCGTGTCCACCACCTCGGCCTGGGTGTTGTAGCGCTGGCGGCTCTGCCAGAAGCCATAGGCCCAACGGGGCAGCATCACCGACTTGCCGGTCAGGCCGCGATAGTTGGAGATGACGCCGTCAAGATCGTCGCCGCCGATATAGTAGTAGTCGATGGCCGTGCCGACTTCCGACGCCAGACTGAGCGCGCCCTGGTCGGCGGCGGGCAGCGGATCCTGGTGACGCAGCGAGATATAGCCGTCCTCGGGAATCCATTCGATCTTGATCGGCACGCGGGCGTCGGCGGCCATCTGGACCTGGAAGTCGTGGTCGAACGGGTTCCAGTTCTGGCGCCAGTTATCCTCGACCATCTGGCCGTCGATCCAGACCTTCACATAGCCCGACGAATAGAGACGGAACTTGTGCAGGCCGGCCGTCGCGGTCTCCAGCGTGCCTTCCCAGACGACCTTGACGCCGGCCTGACCGGGCTTGCCCATGTCGCCGGTCTGGACCGGCTGGCCCGGCTGCGACTTGAGGCCCTCGGGCCAGCGCGACCATTCGCGGATGAACTCGTAGTTCACCTCGGTCTCCTGGCGCTGAACCTTCAGCTGGTCGTTCTGATAGTAGCTGGCGGTCAGGCCGCCGAACCGGCCCGTGGCGTCGCGCACGATGAACTGGTCGGCGATCATGCCGTAGGGGCGCGGGTCGCCGAAACGGGTGATCGAGTTGTTGTCCCACAGGACGCCGTAGTTGCGGCTGGACACGACCAGCGGAATGCCGACGTCGATATTGTGCTGGGCCAGCAGGACGTCGTGGCCCTTGTAGTTCATCACGCCCTGTTGGTGCTGACCCAGGCCGTAGAAGGCCTCGTCCGCCGGGCTTTCCCAGACCTGGCTCGTGGCCAGGAAGCGGTGGTCGCCCTTCTGGTCCTCGACGGTGACGGGGCTGAGCTCGCGGCTGCCGGGGCGCTCCTTCAGCACCTCCTGGCCGTTCTCATCGAGGAAGCGGACGGCCCCGGTCTCGCGCGAGACCTCGGCCGTGGCTTCGGCGGTCTTCAGCAGCACCACGTCGCCGCGCGTCTCGACCTGGAACGGGGTGGTGGTCGAGGGTTGGGCCGTGACCATCAGGCTGGCGGGCAGTTCGAGATCGGCGTTCTCGGTCGCGGTGACGCGGATGGTCTCGGGGCCATAGACCTCAAGCCGGACGCGGCGGGCGGCCCCCTCGGCCGGGGTGACGACGATGCCGCTGGCGGTGCGTTCGAACGCCGCCTGCTGGATGGCGCCGGCGGAGGCGCTGTCCATCAGGCCAGAGCCGGCGCAGGCGGCCAGGGGCGCGGTCATCAGGGCGGCCAGGAACAGGCGGCGGGCGAGGGTCGGGATCATGGCGGGCGCTCGCGTTTTCAAAGGATCAATAGGTGGCGGTGACGACGCGCAGCAACTGCGGCCGGTCGGTGAAATTCAGGCCGTAGTCCGTCTGGTCGCCGTTCCAAATGCGTTCGAAGACCCATTTGCCGGCGTCGTCGAAACGGCCCTCTTCGTAGCGGACGACCATGCGGCGCTTGCCGTCGGTCGAGGGCTTGGCGGCGAAGTCGATGCGGGCGCGGTGGGCCGTGACGATGAACTCGCCCGGCGCGACCTCGGCGATCAGGGCGCCGCCGTTGGGCTTGTCCGTACCCGGAACGTCGGCGAGCGGGCCGAGCCAGGTCCAGTCCGGCTGACCGAACTGCCAGCGGCGATAGCCGACGGTGGCGGTCCAGTCGCCCAGATCCAGCGTCTGGGAGGCGCGATCGTCGGGTTCGGAAACGCCCCAGACCTTGCCGGCGAAGGCGGCGCGCGCCCACACCCGCTGCCACGGCGCGATCAGGCGATAGGCGTCGCGGAACGGCGTCAGGGCCTTCTCGTCGACGACTGGCGCGCCCAGCGGATAGTTGGCATAGCCGGTGTAGTCGATGCCGAACGGCGAGAAGCCTATGCCGCCCCGGCCCAACACCGAGAACAGATAGCGGGCGTAGGGCGCGTCATTGCCCGTCTCGGCCACGAACAGGGCGTTGTCGGGCCGCGCATAGCGATCCAGATGGCCTTCGTAAGTGCGGGAATCGCGATTGTAGATGTCGGGGCTCAGCATAGCGATGGACGGCGCAGCCGCCTTCCAGACATCGAACACGGGCCAGACCGGGCCGCCCGAGGCATAGTTGGTGGGCGCGGTGCGCTCATGCGGATCGGGCAGCGCGGCGTTGACGTACATCGGCAGCGGATATTCGCGCAGGCCCGCCTCGGCGACCGTGTTGACGTAGGTTCCGATGGACCAGGCATGGAAGAACTCTTCCGCCTCTTCGCCGAAGACGGCGGACCAGGTTCCGGCCGCCCTGCCCGTCCGGTCCAGCAGGGCCTGGGGCACGGGGCCGTCGAAGGCGGCCTGGGCGGCGGGAGAATAGTCGCGCACCGAACCGTAGGTGCCGACCTCGTTCTCGGGCTGGGCCATGATGACGGTGCGCTGGCGCTCGTCGATCTGGCGGATATGGCGCATCAGGGCGGCGAAGGCGCGGGCGTCGGCGGCCAGCGTTTCATGTCCATAGGGCGACATGGCGTAGGATTCCGTCCCGTCCTTCTGGATCAGGTGCGGGAACCGCGTCGGGTTCAGCTTGACCCAGGCCGGCGCATATTTGGGCGAGGTGTTCTTCCAGGTGCCGAACCACAGGATGACCAGGCGCACGTCATTGCGACGCGCCTCCTGCACCAGATGATCGACGAAGGAAAAGTCGAACCGGCCCTCGACGGGCTCGATCTGCTCCCAGGCGATGGGAACCTGAACCGTATTGGCGCCCACGTAGCGGATCGCCGGCCAGGCCTCGACCAGGGGCGCGGGATAGTTGGTCGAGTTATTGACCTGGGCGCCGAGAATGGTGAAGGGCGCACCGTCGACCATCAGGGCGTGACGACCGTTCTGCTCGACCAGTTGCGGGATCGGCGACTGAGCAAGAACCGGCGAGGCCGCTGCGGCAACAAAGGCCGCCACGGACAGGGTTGCGGTCAATCTGCGTGCGAAAAGGCCCATCGCCGCCTCCCAACGTCGACAAGAAAAACAATCGGGGCGCCGACGACTGCCGACGCCCCGCAAGATCAGACCGGGATCAGAAGGCGGCGCGAAGCACCACCGCGACCCGGCGATCGGTATCCACCCAGTTGTACGGCGGCTTGCGGGTCTCGTTGCCCACCTTCAACACGGTCCGTTCGTTCAGAATGTTGGTCGATTGGATGCCGATCTTAACGCGCGAAGTCAGGTTGTAGAAGATCGAGCCGTCCAGCTGGCCATAGTCGCTGGCCCATACCGGGGCGTTGATGTTCGCCGCCGAGGTGGTCATCAGATACTCCTCGCGCCAGTTGTAGGCGAGGCGCGCCGAAATGCCGTATTTCTCATACAGAAGCGCGGCATTGTAGCTGGTCCGCGACAAACCTTCGAGCGGCAGAACGGCGCTGGCTCCGGCATTCTGGTCGCCGCTGAGGATGTCCTGGCTGGTATTCCGTCCACCGCTGCTGTCGACGTAGGTGAAGTTGGCCTGGACGCCCAGTCCGCTGAGCGGCCCTGGCAGGAAGTCGTAGAACTGCTGATAGGCCAGTTCGAAGCCGTCGATCTTGCCCTTGTCGCCATTGGTGTAACGCGTGATCAAGAAGTCGTTGGTCACACCGCCATTGGTGAAGGTCTCGGTCGAGTTGCCCGAGAAGATGTAGTCCTTCAGATCCTTGTGGAAGGCGGCGAAGGTGATGCTTCCGGTCGGGGCGAAGTACCACTCCAGGCTGAAATCGTAGTTGGTCGATTTCAACGGCTCCAGGTTCGGGTTGCCGCCCGTGCCCGTATAGGGCGTCGTCGGGTTCAGGGTGACGCCGTCGGGCTGGAAGTTGATCGACAGATTGGTGAACGGCTGCAGCTGATACATCTCGGGCCGCAGGATGGCGCGCGACACGGCGAAGCGCGCCTGAAGCGTATCCGTCAGGAAGGCCCGCAGGTTCAGGCTGGGCAGGACGTTCGTGTATTCCTTGCTGATGTCGGATCCACCCAGCGGACCACCGTTCACGAATTGACGCGCTCGGTTGAAGGCGGTGCAGTCGGCGGCCGGATTGTTGGCCGGAGGGCAGGAGGTGGTGATCGACGGCAGGGTGATGATCCGGTTGGAATCCGTCTGGGTCTTGACGACGCGCAGACCGATGTTGCCATCCAGACCGCGACCGAAGAAGGCCGTGTCGTTGCCGAAGCGGGTATAGACGTAGGCCGCCTCGGTTTTCTCCTGCAGGTCCGTGACGCCGCCGTTACCGCTGCCCAGACGATACGTGCTGAAGTCATTGGATAGCGGCGTCCAACCCCAGCCCGAACTCTGGGTATTCTTCAGGACATCATAGGCATAGGCCGTACCCTGGTTGAGCAGGCCGGCGGTCGGGAACCAGGCGACGCCCGGAACGACCGTGTCGCCACGGAAGAAGTTGTCGAAGCGATACAGGGTCGAGGAGTCCACGAGGCGCGGGTCCTGCACGCCGCCGGGGAAGCCGGTGTCGTCCAGATAGACCACGGCGCCGCCGCCGTTGCCCCAATACTGGTTGGACAGCAGGCCCCAGTTATAACCGGTCTGGCGATTGGTGTAGTTCTTGTCTGTGGCACGGACGCCGAACTCGACCGAACGGAAGAAGTTGTTGTTCTGGAAGTCGTAGCGGGCGTCCAGGCGACCGGCCAGCTCATTGGCCTCGTTATCCTCGATGTGGTCCATTGCAGCGGCCCACCAATATTGCGACTTGTCTTCCATCGACCCGCCGGTGGAGGTGATGGTGGGCAGGTCTCCATCGATGGTGATCCGCATGTCAGGACGATCCTGCAACTGCGTGAAGGCGGTCATCGAATAGATTTTGGCCGTCGACTTCACATATTGCAGATCGCCGCTGAACGACCAGGCGCCGCCAGGCGTATATTTGAAATTCAGCGCGACATCGCCGGTCTTCTTGGTGTCGTCGCCGATACGGGTGTCAGTGTTGTAGTTGGCGTCGACGATGCTGCCCGACTTGAAGACGTTGTCGGCGTCATAGGAATAGGTCGAGTTGGGCGAGGCGATCGTCTCGGTGCCCATGGCGTATTCGACGTTGTAGGTGTCAGCCTGCGAACCCAGGGCCTGCAGGGTGAACAGCCATTGGTCATTGGGGCGCCATTGGGCGGCCAGCGCCACGGCGGTGCGCTTCTGCTCCCAGTCGATCGTGCGCCAGCCCATGTTCTTTGGAACATAGACGGTCTCGCCCGCCGTACCCGTGCCGTCCGCGCTGGCGTTGCCGGCGTTCAGGACGATAGGATCATAGCGGTCTGTGGAGATGCTGTCGGTGCGGTTGCCGACGTTGGAGACGCTGACGTTGGCCAGGAGGCCGAACTCGCCGAAGCGAGTGTCCCAACGGTCCGAGCCAATGACGCTGCCGGACCAGAAGCCTTTTTCCGACAGGTCGCCGTAGTTGTAGTCGGCGTTGACGGCGAACAGGCGGTCGGCGTTGTCGAACGGTACGCGGGTGCGCAGGTTGATCGTGCCGGCGATGCCGCCCTCGACCATGTTGGCGGCGACGTTCTTGTAAACATCCACGCCGGACAGCAGGTCGGCCGAGACATCCTCAAAGCTGAGGCCGCGACCGCTGGCGGCGGAGAAGATGTCGCGACCGTTGGTTTCGGAACGCACGCCCGACAGGCCGCGCACGAAGACACCGCCGCCTTCGGCAGCCAGACGGGCGGGGTCGCGGGCGGAGTTGGTGCGTTGCAGGGTGATGCCCGGGATACGTTGCAGCGCCTCGGACACCGAACGGTCCGGCAGGGCGCCGATATCCACGGCGGTCACCGAATCGACGATGACCTCGGAATTCTTCTTGATGGCCTGGGCCGAACGAAGCTGGGCGCGGATGCCGGTGACGACCACTTCATCGACCGTAGTCGCGTCATCCGATTGAGTCGGATTCTGTTGGGCCAACGCACCAGTCGGCAGCGTCGCCGCGACTGTAAGCAACGATGCTCCGCACAACAGAGCGACGCGACGCACGTGATTTTGACGAGACATGTGTCTCAGAACCTTCCTGCTGGTCGCGCCCGTCGCTTATTGGCGACTGGGGACGACATCCCTCCCGAAGTGAGGTCGTGCACCATTCGGTGTCATGACCACCTTTCAAGGATGCACAAGTTTTCATGCGTTGAAAAGTGTTTTCTGATAGCGCTACCACCGTAGCGCCTGGCCCGCTTTCGGCTAGGGTGCGATGAAGCATGATCGGCGAAAAGCCGGCGTCGGGAGGACAGGAATGAACGCACGGATAGGACAGGTGCGCCACGTCGCCATCGTCGGCGGCGGCACGGCGGGATGGATGGCTGCGGCCGCGCTGGGCCGGGCGTTCATGCGCCCGTCGGGTCTGGCGCTGAAGATCACCCTGATCGAATCCGAGGCCATCGGCACGGTGGGCGTCGGCGAGGCCACCATACCGCCCATCCGTCAGTTCGTGCAGATGGTCGGCCTGTCCGAAGAGGACTTCATCCGCTCCACGGCCGCGACCGCCAAACTGGGCATCGCCTTCAAGGACTGGACTGCGCCGGGTTCGGAATATTTTCACGGCTTCGGCGACTATGGCCCCACCGTCGCCGGACAGGCTTGGCGCCAATATCTGTTTCGCCTGAAGGCCGCAGGCAGAATCGACGGCCTGGACGCCTGGTCCATGCCCACCGCCATGGCCCGCGCCGGCAAGTTCGCCCCGCCGGTCGAGGACAGCCGTTCGGTGCTGTCCCACTATTCATACGCCTATCAGTTCGATGCCGGCTTGTTCGCGAGGCGGCTGAGAACGCTGTCGGAGACGCTGGGCGTCCTACGGCGCGAGGGACGGATCACGGGTGTGGATCGCGACGGCGAGACCGGCCTGGTGCGGGCTGTGACGCTGGAAGACGGGGGCGAGGTCGAGGCGGACCTGTTCATCGACTGCTCCGGCTTCAGGGGACTGCTGATCGAACAGGCGATGCAGGCCGGATACGAGGAGTGGACGCAATGGCTGCCGTGCGACCGCGCCGTCGCCGTGCCGTGCAGTTCGACCCTGGCGCCCGAGCCCATCACCACCGCCCGCGCCCGCGAGGCCGGCTGGCAATGGCGCATTCCGCTGCAGCACCGGGTCGGCAACGGCTATGTCTATTCCAGCGACCATGTGGACGACCAGACGGCGCTTGACGACCTGCTGGGTCAGATCGAATCGGAACCGCTGGCCGAGCCCAATCGCCTGCGATTCGTCACCGGGCGCCGGCGCGAAGCCTGGAAGGGCAATGTGGTGTCGCTGGGCCTGGCGTCGGGCTTCGTCGAGCCGCTGGAATCGACCAGCATCAACCTGATCCAGACCGGCATCGGCAGGCTGCTGGAGATGTTCCCCGACCGCAGCTTCGATCCGGCCCTGATCCGTGAATACAATCGGCGCTCGGCCCAGGAGTTCGAGCGCATCCGCGACTTCATCATCCTGCACTATCACCTGGCGGGTCGCGCGGGAGCGATGTGGGACCGATGCCGCGAGACGGCGCCGCCCGATACGCTGATGGAGAAGATCGAACTGTTCCGCGCGCGGGGCGAGATCGGGCTGCTGGAAGACGAATCCTTCCGCGAGGACAGCTGGACCGCCGTCTTCACCGGCCTGGGGACGTGGCCGAAACAGGCGTCGCCTCTGGCCTGTATCGACGACATCGACGGCATTGATCGCCAAGCGCGACAGTTCGCCCAGCTGATCGAACGCGCCGCCGCCGCTCTGCCCGCCCATTCCAACTATTTCACCGGTTACGCCCGATGCCCCCTGCCCCGCTGAAGCGCATCCTGATCGTCGGAGGCGGCACGGCCGGCTGGATGGCGGCGGCCGCCCTGTCGCACGTGACGCGGGGCACGGTGAAGGTCGAGTTGGTCGAGTCCGAGGCCATCGGCACGGTCGGCGTCGGCGAGGCGACCATCCCGCCGATCCTGTTGTTCAACCAGTTGCTGGGCATCGACGAGGACGCGTTCGTCCGCGCCACCCAGGCGACCTACAAGCTGGGCATCCAGTTCCATGACTGGTTCCGAAAGGGCGAGAGCTATTTCCACCCGTTCGGCGTCTATGGGACGCGGATCGATGCGGCGTCGTTCCACCAATACTGGTTGCGACTGAACAAGGCGGGGCTGGACGACGACCTGGGCGCCTATTCGGTCACGACCGTGGCGTCGCAGATGGGCCGTTTCACCCGCCCCGACAGCGATCCGCGCGGCGTGGCGTCCCAGATGACCTACGCCTTTCATTTCGACGCCGGCCTTTACGCCAAGTTCCTGCGTCAGCGCGCCGAGGCGCAAGGCGTGGTGCGCCATGAGGGCAAGATCGCCGACGTGGTGCTGCGCGACGGCGACGGCTTCATCCAGTCGGTGCGGCTGGATGACGGGCGCGAGCTGGAGGCGGACTTCTTCATCGACTGCTCGGGCTTCCGGGGCCTGCTGATCGAGGGGGCGCTGAAGACGGGCTATGAGGACTGGACTCACTGGCTGCCGGCCGACCGGGCGGTGGCCATGCCCTGCGCGCGCGTGGGCGACCCTACGCCCTATACCCAATCGACGGCGCTGGAGGCCGGATGGCGCTGGCGCATCCCGCTTCAGCACCGCACCGGCAACGGCTATGTCTATTGCAGCCCCTTCATCTCGGACGACGAGGCCCAGGCCAAGCTGCGCGCGTCTCTGGACGGCGAGGCCATGGCGGATCCGAATTTCCTGCGGTTCACCACCGGACGGCGTAAGAAGACCTGGAACAAGAACTGCCTGGCCCTGGGCCTGGCGTCAGGCTTCCTGGAGCCGCTGGAATCGACCAGCATCCATCTGGTGCAGTCCGGCATCTCAAAACTGCTGCTGCATTTCCCGGACACGGGCTTCGCCCAGGCCGACATCGACAACTACAACCGCCAAATGCAGGTCGAGGTCGAGCGGATCAGGGACTTCATCATCCTGCACTATCACGCCACGGCGCGGGACGATTCGCCCCTGTGGCGGCACGTGCGGTCCATGGACGTGCCCGAGACCCTGAAACAGAAGATGGATCAGTTCCGCAGCCGGGGCCGCGTCTTCCGTTATGACGACGAACTGTTCCAGGAGACGAACTGGATCGCCGTCCTCCTGGGCCAGGGGGTGGTCCCGGAACGCCACGATCCGATCACGGAAACCATCCCGCTGGATCACATCCGACAGCGGCTTCAACAGATGAAGGCGATGATCCGGCAGGGCGTGGAGCGGATGCCGACCCACGACGCCTTCATCGCGGCCCATGGGAAGGCGCCGCCGCTTCTATAGAGCGGCGACGCTCTCAGCGGGTCAGTGGTTGTCGCGCGGCAGGCCGAATTGGTCGATGATGCGGTGGTATTTGATGGCCGGTTCCAGCACGGCGCCGGTTTCCAGCTGACCGACAACCGCGCGCTGCATCTCCTGCCACGGCGTCTGCGAAGCGGGGTATTTGTAGCCGCCCGCCGCCTCGAACGCCTGGCGGCGCTCGGCCAGTTCCCCGTCCGGGATCAGGATGTCGGCGCGGCCGGTGTTCAGGTCGATGCGCACCCGGTCGCCGGTCTTCAGCAGGGCGATGTTGCCGCCCGCCGCCGCTTCCGGCGAGGCGTTCAGGATCGAGGGCGAGCCGGAGGTGCCCGACTGACGCCCGTCGCCGATGCAGGCCAGGGCGGTGACGCCCTTCTTGATCAGGTAGGACGGCGGCCGCATGTTCACGACCTCGGCCGCGCCCGGATAGCCGATGGGGCCGGCGCCGCGCATGAACAGCAGGGTCTGTTCGGTGATGCCCAGGCTCTCGTCGTCGATGCGGTGGTGATAATCCTCGGGTCCGTCGAACACGACGGCCGGGCCTTCGAAGGCGTTCAGGTCGTCGGGGTTGGACAGATAGCGTTCGCGGAACTCTGGCGAGATCACGCTCAGCTTCATGATGGCCGAGTTGAACAGGTTGCCGGTGAAGACGACGAAGCCGGCGTCGGTCTTCATCGGGGCGTCGAAGGTCTTGATGACGTCGGGCAGGACGATCTCGGCGCCCTTGCAGTTCTCGCCGATGGACTTGCCGGTGACGGTCAGGGCGTCCTCGTTGATCAGCCCCTGTTTCATCAGTTCGGCCATCACGGCGGGCACGCCGCCGGCATGGAAGTAATCTTCGCCCAGATAGTCTCCGGCGGGCTGAAGATTGACCAGCAGCGGCACGTGCAGGCCTTGCGTCTGCCAATCCTGCAGCGGCACATCGACGTGGGCGTGGCGGGCAAGCGCCGTCAGGTGGATCGGGGCGTTGGTCGAACCGCCGATGGCCGAGTTGACGACGATGGCGTTGTGGAAGGCTTCCCTTGTCAGGATGTCGGACGGCTTAAGGTCCTCGCGCACCATCTCCACGATGCGCAGGCCGGTCTGATAGGCGAACTGGGCGCGCTCGCGATAGGGGGCGGGAATGGCGGCCGAGCCGGGCAGCGACATGCCCAGCGCCTCGGCCAGCGAGTTCATCGTCGTCGCCGTACCCATCGTGTTGCAATAGCCGACCGACGGCGCCGACGAGGCCACCAGTTCGATGAAGCCGTCATAGTCGATCTCTCCGGCCGCCATCATCTGGCGCGCCTTCCAGATGATCGTGCCCGAGCCTGTGCGCTCGCCCTTGTGCCAGCCGTTCAGCATGGGGCCGACCGACAGGGCGATGGCGGGGATGTCCACGGTGGCGGCGGCCATCAGACAGGCGGGCGTGGTCTTGTCGCAGCCGATGGTCAGGACGACGCCGTCCAGCGGATAGCCGTAAAGGCTTTCGACCAGACCCAGATAGGCCAGGTTGCGGTCCAGGCCCGCCGTCGGGCGCTTGCCGGTTTCCTGGATGGGGTGGACCGGGAACTCCATGGCGATGCCGCCTGCCTCGCGGATGCCTTCGCGCACGCGTTCGGCCAGGACCAGGTGGTGGCGGTTGCACGGCGACAGGTCCGAGCCGGTCTGGGCGATGCCGATAATCGGCTTGTCCGACTGCAGCTCTTTGCGCGTTAGGCCGTAGTTCAGATAGCGCTCCAGATAGAGGGCCGTCATGTCCGGGTTTTCCGGGTTGTCGAACCAGGCGCGGCTGCGAAGTGTCTTGGTCATTGATCAGGTTCTCGGGCCGCGAGGACAATGCGGCATATAATATTACAAATCGTGCAGGCGCAGTTCAACCCGTGATCAGGTCCAGCCGCCGTCGACGACGTAATGCTGGTTGGTGATGGCCCCGGCTTCGTCCGAGCACATGAAGATGACGACGCGAGCTATGTCGTCGGGCACGAGCCGACGCTTCAGGCACTGGTTCTCGTTGATGTATTTGTCGGTCTCGGGCGTGACCCACAGCGCCAGCTGGCGCTCGGTCATGATCCAGCCGGGCGCGACCGCGTTCACGCGGATGCCGAAGGGGCCGAAGTCGCGGGCCAACGAACGGGTCAGGCCGATCACCGCCGATTTGGACGCCGTATAGGCGGGCATTCCACCCTGGCCGATGATCCAAGAGGTCGAACCCAGGTTGACGATCGCCCCCTTGCCCCTTGCCTGCATATCCGGCAGCACGGCTTGGGCGGCGAAGAACTGGTGCTTCAGGTTCACGGCCATGCGGCCGTCCCAATACGCTTCGGTCACCTCCAGCGTGGCGTGACGCTCGTCGTGGGCGGCGTTGTTGACCAGGATGTCGATGGGACCGAAGGCGCCGCGCACCGTGGCGAGCGCCGCCTTCAGCGCCGGAATGTCGGTCAGGTCGCAGGCGACGAACAGGGCGCCCTGCCCCAGCTCGGCTTGCAGCTTGGGACCGCGCACCGTGTCGATGTCCAGAAAGCCGACGCGGGCGCCCTGGGCGTGAAAGGCGCGGACGATGCCTTCGCCGATGCCCCCGGCGCCGCCGGTGACGATGACGGTCTTGTCTTTCAGGTCGGAGTAGATGGCGGCCATGATCGTTCGCGCGCCTCCCAGACGCCTCACCGTTGATCGGTGATTTGCAATCTTTCACAAATGAAAGTCGTTACCGTCCACAAAAATGGCGGTGGTCGGGGCCTCTGTCAACGAGGGAGTGAATCTCGCCCGGTCAGGCCTGGGAGACGGCGCCCATCTGTGTCGAGATGATCGTGGTCGCGCGCACCAGTTGGGCGGCGGCCTCGTCCTTGGTGCACAGCATGGGAGCCTGTTCGATAAAGGGGGTGATCAGGGTGGCGATCACGCCGTCCGACCCCATGATGGGCGCCACCAGATCGGTGACCCCCTTCACGAAATCGCTGGCCCGCTCGACGTAGGGGCCCTGGGTCATCGCCTTGGACCGACTGGCGAAGTCCTCCACCGCCTTGACGCCAAACAGGCCGATCAGGGTCTCTTGCAGATGCGCCCGCGCCCGCTCGTTGGCCCGCGAATAGAACATCAGGCCAGAGGTGGCGTGCAAGATGCTGCGCCGGTAACCGATGCGCACCGAATAGCCGAGGTCGCCCGGGCTCTCTATCCTGGCGATGACCACGATCTGATCGCCCGACGGCACCACAAGGTGGCAGGACTGCATGGTGCCAGACGCCAGATCCCGCATGGCCGGCATGGCGACATCCACCAACGACTTGATCGGCGCCTGGGTCATGCCGAGGGTGAACAGGCGGTTGGTCAGGCGATAGCCGTCCGACGACTGTTCGATATAGCCTCGGAACTCCAGCACCTGGATCATGCGGAACAGTTCGCTGACCGACCGGCCCAGGGTGACCGACATCTGCGACGGCGTCATCGCCTCGCCCTGGGACGACAGCAGTTCGAGCACGTCCAGGCCCTTTTCGAGGGCGGGGGCGCGATATTTGCGGTCGTCGGTCGGATCTTGGTCGGTCATGAGAATCCTGTGGCGAGGTCCATAGGCTAACGGCGGCGCTCGCCTCGGTGAAGCCTGCGGCGCAAGCGAGATTACATTATCGCGGGTGAAATCGCTACGCACATATAAAAAGCCGTTGCGACAGACTGACGCCTAACCTAGGCTTCTGCGCGAGCCCGAACCAAAGGGCCATGTGGGGGAATGCACCATGTCGCTTGCGGGCATCGATCTGGCGATCCTGGCGATCTACGCCATCTTCATCTTCGGCCTGGCCCAGTGGGTCTCGCGCACCAAGAAGGGCGAGCAGAAGACCTCCACCGACTATTTCATGGCGTCCAAGAGCCTGCCCTGGTGGGCCATCGGCGCCTCGCTGATCGCGGCCAACATCTCGGCCGAACAGATCATCGGCATGAGCGGATCGGGCTATGTGATCGGCCTGGGCATCGCCTCCTATGAATGGATGGCGGCGCTGACCCTGTTGATCGTGGGCAAGTTCTTCCTGCCGATCTTCCTGCGCAACGAGATCGTGACCATGCCGCAGTTCCTGCAGCAGCGGTACGGACCGACGATCCGCAACGTGATGGCCGTCTTCTGGCTGCTGCTCTACGTTTTCGTCAACGTGACCTCGATCCTGTGGCTGGGCGCCATCGCCGTCCACACCGTGACCGGATTCAACCAGGATTACGCCATCGTCGCCATCGGCGTCTTCGCCCTGGCCTATCAACTGTGGGGCGGTCTGAAGGCCGTGGCCCTGACCGACATTGTGCAGGTGGCCCTGCTGGTCTGCGGTGGTTTGATCATCGGCTTCATCGCCCTGTCGACTATCGGCGGCGCGGGCGGCGCCGTCGCCGGCTTCCAGACCCTGCTGACCGAGTTCCCGGACAAGTTCGACATGATCCTGTCCAAGGACAATCCCCACTATCAGGAACTGCCGGGCATCGCCGTGCTGCTGGGCGGGCTGTGGGTCATGAACATCAGCTACTGGGGCTTCAACCAGTACATCATCCAGCGGGCGCTAGCCGCCAAGTCGCTGCCGGAAGCGCAGAAGGGCATCGCCTTCGCCGCCTATCTGAAGCTGCTGATGCCGGTGATCGTGGTGCTGCCGGGCATGGCCGCCCTGATCCTGGCTCCCAACCTGTCGGCGCCGGACCAGGCCTATCCAACGATGATGAACCTGCTGCCGGTGGGCCTGAAGGGTCTGGTGTTCGCGGCCCTGATCGCCGCCATCATCGCTTCGCTGGCGTCCAAGGTGAACTCGATCTCGACCATCTTCACCCTGGACCTGTACGCCAAGATCAGGAAGGATACGCCCGAGCATCAGTTGGTCACGGTCGGCCGTATCGCCGCCGTCGCCGCCGTGGTCATCGGCATCCTGACCGCCCGCCCGCTGCTGGGCGGGTTCGACCAGGCGTTCCAGTTCATCCAGGAGTTCACCGGCTTCTTCACCCCCGGCATCGTGGTCATCTTCATGCTGGGGCTGTTCTGGAAGCGTGCATCGGAAGCAGGCGCCCTGACCGCCGCCATCGGTTCAGTCGTGCTGTCGGCCATCTTCTGGTGGCTGCAGGAGACGGGTCAGTTCATCTTCCCGTTCATGAACCGGGTCGCGGTGGTGTTCGTCGTCTCGCTGATCGCGGCGGTGATCGTGTCCCTGCTGGTCCCGGCCAAGCCCGACGCGATGAAGATCAAGCTGGACAAGATCAGCTACAAGACCTCGTGGGGCTTCAACCTGGCCGGGGTCGGCGTGATCGCCTTCCTGATCCTGGTCTATTCGATCTGGTGGTGAGGTGAGCGGTGCGCGCCTCATCGGAGTCGACTGGGGCACCAGCAATCTGCGCGTCATGCGGATCGCCGAGGGCGGCGCGGTGCTGGACAGCCGTTCCGACCCTCGTGGTGCGGGCGGCCTGACGCCGGATCGGTTTCGCGGCGTACTGGACGAGGTCGCCGGCGACTGGCTGAACGACGGCCTGCTGGTCCTCGTCAGCGGCATGGCCGGGGCGCGGGGCCGGTGGCGCGAGATGGCCTATCTGCCCTGCCCGGCCGGCGTCGCGGACCTGGCGACGGCCGTGGCCAGCCCTGACGACGCGCCCCACGTCTCCATCGTGCCCGGCGTCGCCGTGTTCGAGGACGGCCGCCTTCAGGACGTGGTGCGTGGCGAGGAGACCCAGGTCTTCGGCCTGGACGCACCGGACGACGCGGTGGTCGTCGGCCCCGGCACCCACAGCAAATGGATCCGCACCGCAGGCGGCCGGATCACGGGCTTTCGCACCTTCATGACCGGCGAACTGTTCGCTGCCATCCGCAAGGGCACCATCCTGGGCGCCGACATGGGCGATCCCGGCGTGGACGACCACGCCTTCGCGGCCGGTGTGGAGCGGGCCTTACGCGATCCCGCCGTCACCGCCGCCCTGTTCTCGGTGCGGGTCGAGGGCCTGGCCGGACGCCTTTCGCCCGCGTCGGCGGCCGACTATCTGTCGGGCCTGCTGATCGGGGCCGAGGTTGCGGCGCAGGTCGATGCGAACCATCGCCCCGTCATCCTGATCGGCGCCGAGGCCCTGAGCCGCCGCTATGCCGCCGCCCTGAAGCTGGGCGGTTTCCACGACGTCCGCATCGCGGACGGCGCCGCCGCCACGGCCAAGGGTCTGTGGCGCATTCACGAGGCCGTATCCCGATGATCCCAGTTTCCATCGAAAGCCTGGACGCCCTGCCGCTGATCGCCATCCTGCGGGGCCTCACGCCCGACGAAGCGGTGGACGTGGGCGAAGCCATCATCGCCGCAGGCTTTCTCTGCCTGGAAGTACCGCTGAACTCGCCCGAGCCGCTGGAGAGCATTCGCCGCCTGCGTCAGGCGCTGGACGGCCGCGCCCTGGTGGGCGCCGGCACGGTGCTGAACATCACGGCAGCCCGCGAGGTCGCAGAGGCCGGTGGCCAGCTGATCATCTCGCCCAACACCAACACCGACGTGATCCGCGAGACCAAGACCCTGGGCCTGCTGTCCCTGCCCGGCTTCTTCACACCGTCCGAAGCCTTCGCCGCCCTGGACGCCGGCGCCGATGCGTTGAAGCTGTTCCCCGCCGAGATCGCCGGTCCGAAGGGACTGAAGGCCGTTCGCGCCGTCCTGCCCGCCGCCACGCGCGTCTATCCGGTCGGCGGCGTCGATCCCGACAGCATGGCCACATGGCTGGGCGCCGGCGCATCGGGCTTCGGCATCGGCTCGGCCGTGTTCAAACCGGGTCAGACCGCCGATCAGGTCGGTCGGCAGGCGGTTCAGTTCGTAACGGCGTGGAACGCGGCGCAGACGGCGCAGGCCTAGTCGCGTCCTTGCGCTGGCTCGACACCTCGGTCGAGGCCCAGCGGTCCCACATCTGGAAATAGAGACCGTAGTTGCCGTTGAACCGCTTGTGATGGGCGTCATGGTGGGTGGCGGTGATCAACCAGCTCAGCGGCGCGCGCCTCAGCCAGGACGCGGGCCAGACCTCGCGGCCGGCGTGGTTCAACACGGCCGTGGCGGTCATCAGGGTCAGCAGCGCCAGGGCCATGCCCCAATGGATCGGCACGAACAGCGCCAGGGCCGGCAGGAACCAGGCGGTGGCGACGGCCTCGGCCGGGTCGAAAGCGAAGGAGGCGAAGGCGCTGGGGTCGCGCGACCGATGATGTTCGGCATGGGCCCACGGGAAGATGCGCGGGTGATGCAGCCCCCGGTGGACCCAATAATAAAAGGCGTCGTGCGCCAGCATATAGACGACGAAGCTGACCGGCAGCCACCACAGCGGCAAGGCGTGAACATCGCCATAGATCGCCGTCCCGCCCCGCTTCCAAAGCTCCAGCACCAGGGCGGCCGGCAAGGCGTAGATCGGGCAGGAGATCAGCGAGGCGATAACTTCGGCGCGGATGCGTTTCGCGGACGGCGCCTTGTGGTTCAGCTGACGCCCCCGCCCCGACCCCGCCCACAGCAGCCAGTGGGTCAGAACGCCGACCAGCAGGTAGCGCACGCCGATGATCAGGCTGAGCGCGAAGGTGGTGACGAGCAGGTCCATCAGCATGGGCGCACAGACGGCCAAACAGACCGTGGGGTCAAGTCGTGGCGGGCGCGGTTCAAACCGCCTATGATGCGCCCATGTCTCTGCCGGTGATGATCCTGCTGTTCGTTGTGACCGTCTTCGGGATGGAGGCGTTCGCCTGGGCCATGCATCGCTACGTCATGCACGGCCTGCTGTGGACCTGGCATCGCAGCCACCACGAGCCGCACGACAATGTCCTGGAAAAGAACGACCTGTTCGCCGTGGTGTTCGCCGCCCCGGCGATCGTGCTGATCGCGCTGGGCCTGCATGTCTGGGCCTGGGCCTTGCCGATCGGCCTGGGGGTCACCGCCTATGGGATGGTCTATTTCTTCTTCCACGACGGACTGGTGCATCGGCGATTCCCGACAGGGATCGACGGGCGCTCAGGCTTCTGGACGCGGCGCATCCAGGCCCACCGGCTGCATCACGCGGTGCGGACGAAAGAAGGCTGCGTCTCGTTCGGCTTTCTGTGGGTGCGGTCGGCGCGGGCGCTGAAGGCCGAACTGTCTCAGAAGCGCGGCTCTTCCAGCAACGGCGCCTGAGCCAGGGCGGCGAGGTCCGCCGATCCGGTGCAAAAACAGGCCAGCCGCAGTTGGGCCGCCATCAGATCCAGATGGTCGACCACCGCCTCGGTCGAGGTCAGCGCCGCCTCCAGCACCCCGGCCGCCTGACCGACCAGGCAAGCGCCCAGCCGAATGGCGCGCGCCGCATCCAGCCCGTCGCGGATCCCGCCCGACCCGATCAGATCCAGCTCTGGCACGGTCTGGGCGCAGTCCCTCAGGCTGCGGGCCGTCGGTACGCCCCAACCGGCGAAGGGCGCGGCCAGGGCCTCGGCCCGGCCGCCCGTCGCCCGCGCGCCCTCGATCAGGCCCCAGTTGGTCCCGCCCGCCCCCGCCACGTCGAGCGCCGCGACGCCCATGTCCGCCAGGCGACGCGCCACCGCGCCCGACAGGCCGGCCCCGGTCTCCTTGACGATTACCCGGCCGGGAAAGGCGGCGGCGATCTGTTCCACGCCGCGCGCGACGCCGCGCCAGTCGCGATCGCCCTCGGGCTGGACCCCTTCCTGCAACGGGTTCAGGTGAAGGATCAGCGCGTCGGCGCCGATCATCTCCATGGCGCGTCGCGCCTCGTCCACGCCATAGCCCAGGGCGAACTGCACGGCGCCCAGATTGGCCAGGATCATCGCATCGGGCGCCCGGCGGCGCAGGTCCAGCCCCAGGCCGGCGCCGCCGTCCGTCTCCAACGCCACCCGTTGCGACCCGACGGCCAGGACGACGCCCATGGCCTGGGCCGCCTCGGCGAGCCGCGCATTGACCGCCTCGGCCCGCGAAGGACCGCCGGTCATCGAACTGATCAGGAAGGGCAGCGCCACGTCCCGCCCCAGGAACCGGGCCGAAAGGTCAATGGCGTCGTGATCCAGATCCGGCAGGGCGTCGTGGACGAACCGCACCGCCTCCAGCCCCGACGTCGTCTGGCTGACGCCGCGCCCGGCCCGGACATGGTCGATGTGCTCGTCCTTGCGCCGGATCAGGGCGTCGGCGGCGGTGGGCATCGGAAACGGCTCCTGGCGGGTTGCATCCGACGCGGTCGTGATGCCTGATGAGATCATAGAGGTTCGGATCGCCGTCGCAACGCGACGGTCAGGCGACACCAGGAGACCTGTATGGCGATCGTCGGCGCAAGGCCCCAGCCGCCTCTGGCATGCGATCCTTGCGCGCCCGACGAACTGCGCCTGCGGGTCCAGTCGCGCCTGACCGAACTGGCGCCGTCGCCCGACAGTCTGCTGTCCCTGGCGGCGCGTGAGGCCTTGCTGGGACAGGGAAAACGGGTTCGGCCGGTGCTGGCCATGCTGGCCGCAGCCCATGTGGGCGGGCGTCCCGACGATGCGCTGGATTACGGCTGTGCCCTGGAGATGGTCCATGCAGCGTCGCTGGTGCTGGATGATATGCCCTGTATGGACGATGCGGTCCTGCGGCGGGGTCAGCCGACGCTGCATCGTCGCCACGGCGAGGATGCAGCCGTGCTGGCGGCGGTGGCCCTGCTGAACCAGTCCACCCGCCTGATCCTTCAAAGCCGACTGCCGGCCGAAACGCGGGTGGCCACCCTGGACCTTTTGACGCAGGCCGTCGGTTTCGACGGTCTGGCCGAGGGGCAGATGCGCGACCTGCGCGACGACGCGCGAGAGCGGGACGCCGTGGCCCTGCGTCAGATCAACGACCTGAAGACCGGCGCCCTGTTCGTGGCGACGGTGCGCGGCGGCGGCCTGCTGGGCGGCGGCGACGCCGACGACCTGGCCCGGCTGTCGGCCTTCGGCGAGGCGGTGGGTTTCGCTTTTCAGCTTTATGACGATCTGCTCGACGCCTGTTCGACGACGGGCGCGGTCGGCAAGGACGTGGGCCAGGATCAGGACACGACCACCTTCGTCGATCTGTGGGGCGAAGGGCGCGTCCGCGCGGCGGTGCGCCAGTCCCTGTCCAGGGCGGCCGAGGCGGTCGGCCACGACAGCCCTCTGTCCCTCTATGTCCTCGACCTCTTCCAGCAGGCCGATCTTGGGATCTAGCGTCGCGCCGGCGCTGGTCCTGGACGGAATAGAGGCCGGCTATGACGGCCGGCCGGTGCTGCGCGATTTCAGCCTGACCGTGAATGCGGGCGAGGTTTATGCCTTGCTGGGCGCGAACGGCGCGGGCAAGTCCACGGTGGCGCGCGTCGCCTGCGGCCTGTTGCCCGTGCGCCGGGGGCGTGTGGGGGTGGGCGACGGAACCCAGGCGCGCGCACGCATCGGTCTGGCCCCCCAGGACAGCGCCCTGTTTCCCGCTCTGTCGCCGCGCGAGAATGTCGAGGTGACGGCGCGGCTGTGCGGAGTCGCGCGCGACGACCGTCGCGCGGCTGTGGATCGTGCTCTCGATCTGACCGGCTGCGGCCCCCGCGCGGATCAGCCGGTGCGCACCCTGTCCGGCGGATGGCGACGACGCGCGAACCTGAGCGCCGCCCTGGTCGGACAGCCCCGATTACTGATCGCGGACGAGCCAACGGAGGGGGTGGACGCCGGCACGCGCGGCGTCCTGTCCGCCGCCCTGCGTGAGACGGTGAAAACGGGCGCCGGCTGCCTGTTGATCAGCCACGACGCGGTCTTCGTGTCCGATACGGCCGACCGGATCGGCGTGCTGGCCCAGGGTCGGCTGTTGGCGGAAGGCGCGCCGAACGTGCTGTTGCACCAGGCGTTCGGCGCGGCGCGGCTGCTCAGCGTCCGCTTGACGCGGCCGGCCTCGGACGCCGCCGCCCAATGGTTCGCCCAGGCGGGACTTGCACGGGCCGACGACGGGCTGGAGTGGCGTCGCCTCTTCGACGATGCGCTCGCCGTCGCCCAGACCTTGGCGCCCGTGGTCGATGGTGAGGCCGGAGAAATCGCGGTTCGCCGGCCGGGGCTGGACGATCTGGTCGCGCATCTGTCGGGGGCCTCGTCATGATAGCCGTGGCGGGCGCCTGGGCCAGGGGCTTCTGGCGTGACCGGGCCGGGGTGGTGCTGACGCTTCTGCTGCCGCCCCTGGTCTATCTGCTGTTCGCGGCCATCTTCGGCGCGGGCGCGCGGGGCGAGATCGACACCTCGGTAGTCATGCACGATGCGGCCCGCACACCGGCGACTGTGGCGATGCACGACGCCCTGGCGCGCGACATGGGCGCCCGTCTACGCACGGTCGAGGACGCGGGCGAGCTGGAGCGCGCGGTGATCGACGGACGCGCCGATGCGGGCATCCTGATCCGCCCCTCGGCCGGACACCCGCCCCATGTCGTGGTCGTGTCCGCCGCCGGTCGCGACGTGGCGGCGGCGGCGCTTCAGGCGCGGCTGGAACCGATGGCGGCGGCCCTGTCCGGCCGGGTCGCACCGCCCACCGCGCGCGTGGCGACGGTGCAGGTCGGGCCGACCGGCGATGTCCAGGCCGCCTATTACGCCGGTGCAGTCAGCGTCATGTTCGTCTTCTTCGCCGCCATGCACGGGGCCATGGGCGGACTGGACGAGCGGCGTTCGGGCCTGCAAGCGCGGCTGGCCCTGGCGAGAGGCGGCCTGGCGCCGATCCTGGCCGGGCGTGCGGCGTGGCTGACGGTCGTGGGGGTGATGCAGTCAGCCGCCGTCTTCGTCGCGGCCTGGACGAAACTGCCCGACCTCGCGCCATGGCAGGCGGCGGCGGCCGCAGTGACGGCCCTGCTGGTCGGCTTCTCGGCGGCGGGCCTGGCTTTGGCGCTGACGGCGGCCTGTCGATCCCGCGAACAGGCCCAGCCGTTGACCACCTTCGTCGTTCTGCTGCTGGCGGCGCTGGGCGGGTCGATGGCGCCGCGCTTCCTGATGCCCGAGGCCTTCCGCGCCCTGGGCTGGATCACGCCGCACGCCTGGGCCATCGAGGCCTATCAGGCCGTGATCTGGCGAGCCGAATTCACGCCGGGCGTCGTCACCGGCTGGGCGGTTCTGGCCGCCCTCGGCGCGGCGGGCCTGGGAATCGCGCTTGTTCTGGAACGGCGGCGCGCGGCGCGCTGAACCCTCAGACGTGGGTCCACAGGGCCGGGCGCGGCGGCGGTTCACGCCAGCTGTCCAGCGTCTTGCACCACAGGGCGATCAGGCCCCCGCGACCCAGCAGCATCAGCTTACCCGTCTTGTCGACAGAGGCCCGTCCATCCCAGGCCGCCGGCCCGGCGCGCGAGACATGGCGACCGATCGACCGATAGACGCCGCGCGCCGTGGCGATGGCCCAGGCCGAACGTGGATTGAGATCCCGCAGACCCCAACGCGCTGAGGCGTAGAAGGGCTCGGCCGCCGCCACCAGACGCTGCGCTGTCTTCGCCACGGCGGCGCGGTGCTGGGGCTGATCGACCTGATCGCGAGGCACGCCGGCCTCGTCCAGCCAGGCGCCGGGCAGATAGACCCGCCCGCCCCGCGCATCCTCGACCACGTCGCGCGCGATGTTGGTCAGCTGGAACGCCAACCCCAGGTCCTGGGCGCGGCGCAGGGTGGGCGCGTCCTCGACCCCCATGATCCGGGCCATCATCACTCCGACCACGCCCGCCACGTGATAGGCATAGTCCAAGGTGTCCTCCAGCGTGTCGTAACGCCGTGCAACCACGTCCATCTCGAACCCGCGCAACAGGTCCATGGCCTCTTCGGCCGGGATGGAATGCCGATCCGCAACGCGCTGGAAGGCGGTGAAGACCGGGTCCGTCTGCGGCTCTCCGGCCAGGGCGGCCGTGGTGCGGGCACGCAGTTCAACCAGCTTTTTTCCCGCCAGCACCGGGTCGATGCCGACCGCGCCGTGGCCCAGCACCTGACCGTCGATCTCGTCGTCGCAATGCCGGCACCAGGAATACAGCATCCAGGCGTCGTCGCGGATCGCCGCCGGAAACAGGCGGGCGGCGGCGGCGAAGCTCTTGGAGCCCTGCTCCATCGACTGTCGGCTGTGGTCCAGGACGGCGTCGGTCATGCCGGCTGCCTCGCGTCTTCGATCATCAGGGCGGCCGTGGCCTTGGCCGAACCGACCACGCCGGGCACGCCCGCGCCGGGATGGGTGCCGGCGCCCACGAAATACAGGTTCGGGATCTGGTCGTCGCGATTGTGCACCCGGAACCAGGCGCTCTGGGTCAAAATCGGCTCAAGCGAGAAGGCCGAACCCTGGTGCGCGTTCAGCTGGTCGCGGAAATCGACGGGCGTGAAGATGCGGCAGGTGTCCAGGTCCGCCGTCAGGCCGGGGATGTAGCGTTCTTCCAGATAGGCCAGAATCCGGTCGCGATAACGCGGCCCCTCGACGTCCCAATCAATGTCGGCCGAGGCGAGGTGCGGCACGGGCGCCAAGACATAGAAGGCGTCGCAACCCTCAGGCGCCAGCGACGGATCGGTCCGCGTCGGCGCGTGCAGATACAGCGAGAAGTCGTCGGGCAGGTCCGGCCCCTTGAAGATTTCGGCGATCAGCTCGCGATAGCGTGGGCCGAACAGCACCGTGTGGTGGCGCACCTCCGGGTGAACCCGCTTCAGGCCGAAATAGATGACGAACAGCGACATGGAGTGGCGCCGCGACGCCAGCTTGGCGCCCTCCTTCTGGCCACGCGGTTCCTGGCACAGCAGGCGCTGATAGGTGTGAACCACGTCGGCGTTCGAGGCGACCATGTCGAAGGCCAGTTCCTCACCGCCTACCACAACCCCGGTCGCACGACCGCCAGCCATGGTGATCCGTTCGACCGGACTGTTCAGCCTGACTTCGCCGCCCAGGTCCTGAAGCAGGCGCACCATGGCCTGGATCAAGGCGCCGGTGCCGCCCCGCGGGAACCACACGCCCCAGCGCCGCTCCAGTGCATGGATCAGCGCATAGATCGACGAGGTCGCGAACGGATTGCCGCCGACCAGCAGGGAGTGGAAGCTGAACGCCTGGCGCAGGTGCTCGTCCTGAATGAAACTGGCGACCTTGTCATAGACCGACCGCCAAGCCTGAAGCCGCATCAGCTCGGGCGCCGCCTTGATCATGCTGGCGAAGTCCAGGAACGGCACGGCCCCCAGCTTCAGATAGCCTTCCTTCAGCAGGTCCTCGGAATAGGCCAGGAACTTGCGATAGCCCTCCTTGTCGGCCGGATTGCGCGCCACGATCTGGCGGTCCAGCTCGTCCTGATCGTTGACGTAGTCGAATACGTCGCCGTCTTCCCAGCACAGCCGATAGAAGGGCGCGACCGGCAGCAGTTCGACATAGTCCGACAGCTTGCGCCCGCTGGCCTCGAACAGCTCCTCCAGCGCCGACGGATCGGTGATGACGGTCGGACCGGCGTCGAAGGTGTAGCCCTTGTCCTTGAACACATAGGCCCGGCCGCCCGCCAGATCGCGCGCCTCGAAAACCGTGGTCTGGATGCCCGCCGACTGCAGCCGTATGGCCAGCGACAGCCCCCCGAAACCCGATCCGATCACTGCAGCCCGCATCACGCACGTCCTTTTTCGACCAGACAGGTCAGTGCGGCGCCGATCGGCACCGGGGGTTTTCCGCTGAGAATCCTCGCCTTGTCGGCGAGGGTGGATCCGGCGGCGTAGAAGCGTTCGATCAACGGCTGGGGCAGACGATAGAAACGCTCCAGCACCCTGTATCGTTCTTCGGGGCGCGCCGCGCGAAACAACATGCGATTCAGCAACCGATAAAAGCCTCGTCCGGCCCATACGTCGCCCGCATGGCGGCGGATGTCGGCGGCTAGGCTCGCGCCCTGAAAATCGCCCGCCAGACGATCGGCCAGACGCACGGCGTCGGGCAGGGAATAGCCGGTGGTGGGGTGAAACATGCCGGCGCGAAGGCCGCTCAACGCCGTCGGCCCCATCCGCGTCAGATGGGCGGCGATGTCGCCGTCCAGCGCCACGGGCAGGACGCCGTCCTCCTCCCTCAGCACCTCGTCGATGACCCACCCCTGCTGGGCCGCATAGTCCAGCACGCCCTTGCGGAACACGTCGCGATCCAGCTCGGCGCCGTCGGTATAGCGGGTGTCTTCGATCAACAGGGTCCGGTCATCGAACGGCAGGGTGTAGACGAAGCGATAGCCTCCCGCCTGATCGACGCGGGCGTCCATGACGATGGGCGCCGTCAGGCCGTGCGGCGCCGCCAGCCGAACCTCCAGCCCGACGAATTTCTGGAACCCTAGCGCCAGGTCCGGCGTGGCGACCGGCCCTCGCCCATCGATGACCGCCTTGGCCTTCAGCCGTCGTCCGTCGGCCAGGACCGCCTCGGTCTGGGACACCGACACAACCGGCGCCCCCAGCATGATGCGGCCGGGCAAGGCCGCGCCGACCACCGCCGCGAAACGTTCGGCCGTCACGCTGCGGTAGCCGGTGGACAGGCTACGCTCGAACTGGGGAAAATGGACCGCATAGCCGGGCCAGCGATGCACCACCAAGGAGTCGATCCAGGCCTGCTGCGCCGCCGTCAGGTCACTGTCGAAAAAGGACCAGGTGTGGACGCCGCCCAGCCTATCGGCCGCCTCGACGATGCGGACGTCAAGGTCGGGCCGAACCTGCGACAGGCGCAGCGCCAACAGACCGTTGGCGAGGCCGCCGCCGATCAGGAGGAGGTCCGGGCCAGAAGTGTCAAAGGCGTCGGCCTGCATTCCCGACAGGTGACACGCGGCGACGCAGGCGGCAAGCGAACAGGGTGCTTACGGGCGAACAGTGCGCTAGTGTCGCGCCATGTCCGCCGTCTCTCCTGCGTCCCGGATCGCCCCGAACCAGGCCCTGATCGGTCTGACGCTCGCCGGGATGATCGCGTCGGCCTGGCTGGTTCTGCACATCTACGGCGTCTATTTTCACCGTTGGACGGCGTGGAGCCTGCTGATCGCCCCGCTGATCGTCGCGATCCAGACCTGGCTGTCCGTCGGCCTGTTCATCGTCGCGCACGACGCCATGCATGGCTCGCTGGCGCCGGGCCGGCCCCGGCTGAACGTCGCGCTCGGCAGCCTGGCTCTGGGCCTCTACGCCGGTTTCCGGTTCACGCCGCTGAAGACCGCCCACCACGCCCATCACGCCGCGCCCGGCACCGCAGACGATCCCGATTTTCACGCCGCCGCGCCCCGCGCCTTCCTGGCGTGGTTCCACGGCTTCTTCCGCACCTATTTCGGCTGGCGCGAAATGGCTGTCCTGACCGTGCTGGTCTGCATCGCCGTCTTTGTCCTCGGCGCCCACGTCCCGAACCTGCTGGTCTTCTGGGCCGCCCCCGCCCTGCTCTCGGCGCTCCAGCTCTTCACCTTCGGCACCTGGCTTCCGCACCGCCACACCGACGACGCCTTCCCCGACCATCACAACGCCCGCAGCAGCCCGTTCGGCCCCCTCCTGTCCCTGCTGACCTGCTTCCACTTCGGCCGCCATCACGAGCATCACCTCACACCGTGGGAACCCTGGTGGCGGCTGTCGCGCCGGTCGCCTTCGTAGAGAAGTAAAACCCGAGCGGGAGACGCATCGCTCAGTTCGCGAGCCGGCGGTAATCGTCCAGATGCATGCCGTGACGCTTCACCTTGGCGTAGAAGGTCTTCCGGGGAAGATCGAGCCGCGCCATGACGGCCCTGACATCGCCCTTGGCGGCTTTCAAAGCCTCGTCCAGGACGCGCGCCTCGAACGCCTCGACCCGCTCGCTCAGACTTCCGCTGGTCGCGACCGACGCGGCGTCCTGGCCGTCCAGCCCGATGACGAAACGTTCGGCGGCCTGGGCCAGCTCGCGGACGTTGCCGGGCCATTCTCGCATCATCAGATGGGCGTCCATCGCATCGTCGACCTGTGGCGCGACCTTCTTCTGTCGCCCCGCCGCCTGGGAAACCAGGTGGCGGAACAGCAGCGGAATATCCTCGCGCCTGTCGCGCAGGCTGGGAATGTTCAGGGTCACGACGCTGAGCCGGTAGTAGAGGTCGGATCGGAACGCGCCGCGCGTCGCGGCGCCGTCCAGATCGATCCGCGTCGTCGTCAGGAACCTGAGGCGGAACACCTGATCGTCCTCGCCGGAGATTTGCCCGGTCTCCATCAGCTTCAACAGCTTGATCTGCAGCGCCGGCGACAGGGCCTCGACCTCTTCCAGCAACAGGGTGCCGCCGTCGGCCTCGCGCACGCGCCCCCCGATCCTGCGGCCATAGCCGGAGGTCGGCGATCGCCCGAACAGTTCGGCGTCCAGCACGACCTCAGGCAGAGCCGCGCAGTTCACGACGACGAAGGGACGGGCGCGTCGGGCGCTCAACCGATGCAGTCCCCGCGCGACGGTCTCCTTGCCGACGCCGTTCTCGCCCTGGATCAGAACATCCACCCCTGCGCGGGCGACCTGGGCGACCGTCTCGCGCAGGCGCACGATGCTGGGCGTCTGGCCGATCAGACCGCTGCGCCCCTCCTCCGCGTCGGCCAGCTCCACCAGGTCGGTCAGACGGCGGTTCTCCACCACCAGCATCCTCTGACGCGCCGCGCGCTGAACGGCGGGCAGCAGCCGGTCGGCGCCGAAGGGCTTGGGCAGGAAATCGAACACCCCGCGATGCAGGGCTGCGACCGCCATGTCGATGTCCCCATGCCCCGTCATCAGAATGAACGGCAGCTCGGAATCAATGGCCGCAACCCTTTTGTGAAACTCCAGTCCGTCCAACCCCGGCATTCGGATGTCGGACAGGACGACGTGCGGCGACGCCGTCTCCAGCCGTGTCAGGGCCTCGTCGGCGGAACTCACGCCCGTGGCGGCGTATCCCGCGAGCACCAGCGTCTCGACCTGGGCCTCGCGCAGATCGTCGTCGTCATCGACGACCAGAACCACAACGCCTTCGGGGGTCATGCGGGGTTCCTCTTGAGCCGAACCTCGAAGCGCGCGCCCCGCCGTCCGGGCGACGCCACCACCAGACTGCCGCCGAACGCCTCGACGATGTCGCGCGAGATCACCAAGCCCAGCCCCAGACCGTTCGGCTTGGTGGTCGAAAACGGCGTGAACAGGGTGCGCAGCGTCGCCTTGGACAGGCCCGGCCCATTGTCCGTCACGGCGATGACGACCAGATCGTCGGTCGTCGAGACATCCAGGCCGATCCGCGCGTCGGCCTGATCTCCCAAGGCCTCGAAGGCGTTCTGCAGCAGATTGACCAGCACCTGCTCCAATCGAATGCGATCTCCCTGGGCCGACACCTGGGCCTGGCCCGTCCGTTCGACCGCCACGCCTTCGTCCCGCATACGACTGCTGACCAGCAGAAGCGCGCCCTCGACGGCTTCGTCGACGACGATGGTGGTCGTGCGCGGCGGCGTCTTGCGCGCGAACCCTCTCAGGTCCTCGACGATTGAGCCGATCCGTTCCGTCAGCCCCTGAATACGCGTCAGCTTGGCTTGCGCCTCGTCCGGCTGCTCGCGCGACAACAGGGTCAGGGCGTTGTCGGCATTGGCCCGGATCGCCGCCACCGGCTGATTGATCTCATGCGCCACCCCGGCGACGATCTGGCCCAGATGGGCCAGCCGGTTGGCCTGGACAAGATCGGCCTGCAGCGTTCTGAGGCGGGCCTCGGTGCGTTTGCGGTCTTCGATCTGGTTTCTCAACTGCACATTGGCCGACGTCAGCGCGGTCGTGCGTTCCTCGACGCGATGCTCCAGCTCCCGGCGCACCTCGGCCTCCTGGCGCTGCCCGTCCAGCCGGCGCAGATGGGCCCGCCAAATCCACGCCAAGACGACCATCGCAAGCGCGCCGGCCAGACCCGCCGTCCAGCGCACAGGCCCCGCCGCACGGTCGGCGTCGGCGATGGAGATCAGAAGCAGCATCGTCCAGTCCTCCATCGGCAAGGCGCGCCTCAGCGGGACGAAGACCTGTCCCCCCATCTGGATTCGACCGTCGGCCGCCGCCACGATCGGGGGATCGAGCGGGATCAGCGGGGCGTCGCCGAACTGACGGCTGTCGTGCAGCGCCTTCGCCCTGCCCGGCTCCAGCGGCGCCAGGGTCCGAAAACGCCGCGCGGGATCCGACGCCAGCAGGATCACCCCGTCGCGGTTCGCGACCAGGGCCTGTTCGGCCTGCCGACGCCAGGCCGCCTCGACCCGATCGAACTCGACCTTGACCACGATCACCCCTGCGCTGTGGCGGTCGGGGCCGACCCGGCGCGACAGATAGAGGCCGGGGCGACCGCTTCTGGAGCCCAAGGCGAAATACTCGTCCGACCCCGCCTGCATCGCGGCCCTGAAATAGGGGCGATAGGCATAGTCGGCGCCCACGAAGCTGACCGGCGTGCGGTAGTTGTTGGCGGCGATGGCCTTGCCCTGGCGGTCCAGCAGATAGATGGCGGCGGCGCCGGTCTGGACGGCCAGCATGTCCAGTCGAGCGTTGACCCTGTCCAGCGTGGCCTGATCGGGACTTTTCAGCGCCTGCAAGATGAGGTCTTCGCTGGCGAGCACGACGGGCGTCGCGCGATGGCGATCAAGCTCGCTGGCCAGCAGGGCCTGATCCAGCATCAGGGTCGCCTCGGCCTGACGGACGATGTCCTGCGCTGCATTCCGTCGCGCCGCATCGCCGGCGACGATGATGGCGATCAGGATCAGCAGGCCGGCGACGACGAAGACGCCGATGCCCGCGACGCCGACGAGGTCACGTCCCGGAGCGGCTTTCGACCCAGCCTGATTTTGTGTTGATTTCGACACAACTCAACCTGAGCCGGTTTCGTTTTCAGCACAAGCCGAACCTTCGCCCATACCACAAGCCCTTGTCCTGAAATGTTTTTCTCTCTGGCGCCGCCAGGCAAAATTGCGTTTTGGCCTCCCTGCGCAGAACCGCATTCTGATCGCTGAACGTCCCCGAGAGGACGATTGGGAGGTCACCATGATCATTTCACCGACGATCGCCGACGACGGCTCCGCCAAGCGCAAGCCCTTCTATCGGCATCTCTACTTTCAGGTGCTGCTGGCGATCCTCGCCGGCGGCCTGATCGGACATTTCTGGCCGACCTTCGGCGAGAGTCTGAAGCCGCTGGGCGACGCCTTCATCAAGCTTGTGAAGATGATCATCGCCCCGGTGATCTTCCTGACCATCGTCACCGGCATCGCCGGGATGCGCGACATCGGCCGGGTCGGCCGGGTCGCCGCCAAGGCCTTCGCCTACTTCCTGACCTTCTCTACGCTGGCCCTGATCCTCGGCATGATCGTGGCCAACCTGGTCCAGCCGGGCCAAGGCCTGAACATCGATCCGGCCAGCCTGGATGCGAGCGCGGTCGCCAAATATTCGGACCAGGCGCACGAGACGACCATCGTCGGCTTCCTGACCAGCATCATCCCCGACACCTTCGTCAGCGCCTTCTCCGAGGGCAACATCCTTCAGGTGCTGTTCGTCTCGGTCCTGTTCGGCCTGGCCCTGGCCATGATCGGCGACACGGGCAAGCCCGTGCTAA
This sequence comes from Brevundimonas sp. KH_058, assembly GCF_057838505.1. NCBI lineage: Bacteria > Pseudomonadati > Pseudomonadota > Alphaproteobacteria > Caulobacterales > Caulobacteraceae > Brevundimonas > Brevundimonas sp. KH_058. The sequence continues at coordinate 321,833 of NZ_CM174469.1, forward strand.
CCTTCCTGGAATCGATCAGCACGGCCTTCTTCAAACTGGTCGCCATCCTGATGAAGGCCGCGCCCATCGGCGCCTTCGGCGCCTTCGCCTTCACCATCGGCAAATACGGCATCGGCTCCATCGCCAACCTGGCCGCCCTGGTCGCCACCTTCTATGCGACCGCCGCCATCTTCGTGGTCGGCATTCTGGGCCTGGTCGGCTGGGCCAACGGCTTCAACATTCTCAAGCTGGTCCGCTATCTGAAGGAAGAGCTGCTGCTGGTCCTGGGCACCTCGTCGTCCGAGGCGGCCCTGCCCAGCCTGTTGCAGAAGATGGAGCGGGCCGGCGCGTCCAAGTCCGTCGTCGGCCTGGTCGTTCCGACGGGCTATTCGTTCAATCTGGACGGCACCAACATCTATATGACGATGGCGGCCCTGTTCATCGCCCAGGCCCTGAACATCGACCTCAGCCTTCAGGACCAGATCGTGCTGCTGCTGGTCGCCATGCTCAGCTCCAAGGGCGCGGCGGGCATCACCGGCGCCGGCTTCATCACCCTGGCCGCCACCCTGTCGGTCGTGCCTGCCGTGCCGGTCGCGGGCATGGCGCTGATCCTCGGCATCGACCGCTTCATGAGTGAGTGCCGCGCCCTGACCAACTTCATCGGCAATGCGGTGGCCACCATCGTCGTCGCCCGCTGGGAAGGCGAGCTGGATCGCGACGCGCTGAAGGCGGCGCTGGACGGTCCGTCGCGCCCCGTCGCGGCCCTGCCGGACCCGGCCGCCGGTCCCGGCGACAAGGAAGTGGTCGCCGCCGACTGATAGCTCTCCAAACAGGCGCCGTTGCTGTCAGCACGGCGCCTGTCCTGCATCTGGATGGCCCGCCAGGCATACGCAGTTTTCCGTAGCCAAGCTTGGGCTGTCCTTAACGATCACCGTTTAGAGACATCGTTCATGACCTTGCTTCGCTCCCTCGCAGCGGGTGTCGGCCTCGCCGCACTCGCCACTTCGGCCCTCGCCCAATCGGCGCCGTCCGCAGAAGAAATCGCCATCCTGCGCGCCCAGGTGCAGGCCCTGTCCGCCCGGCTCGAACAGCTTGAGGCCCAGTCGCGCAATGCCGCTCAGGCTTCGCCCGTCGTCGCCGGAACCCCGGCCGCGATCGCCGCGCCCGCGCCGCGCCCGGTCCAGACCGCCGCCGCGACGACCGCCCCGGCGCCGGTCGATTGGGCCACGGGTCTGCCTGAATGGCGCAGCCCCGACGGCGCCTTCACCTTCAAGCCGCGCATTCGCGTCACGGCCGACCTGTCCACGACCTTCGGCTCGGAGTTCGCCAATCGTGACCTGACCACGACCGAACTGCGGGGCCTGCGCCTCGGCGGTCAGGGCAGGATCGCCGGCGGGTTCAGCTACTGGATCGAAGGCGACATCGCCGACAACTCGGTCAGCGTCGCCAACGCCTTCATCGCCTATAGCCGCAAGCTGGGTGGCCGCGACCTGGAGATTTCGGCCGGTCAACGGCTGAATGATCGCGGCGTCGAAGGCGGCACCGCCGAAGATCAGACGCCCTTCCTGGAACGCAGCCTCATGGCCTCCACCTTGGGCCCCGAACGCGGCGCCTATGGCGTCGGGGTGGCCGGCAAGCTGACGGGAAGCGTCTGGCACGCCTCGCTGTCGGTGACCGGCGACGCTATCAGCGACGGCACGACCAACGATACGGTCGCCCTGATGGGCCGCACCCACTGGTCGCCGCTCAAGACCGAGGCCGGCTTCCTGCATCTCGGCGGCTGGGGCTTTGTGGAAGATCTGACGCCCGTCACGACCCTGCCGTCGCGCAATCTGGTCGTCTCGTCTCGCGCCAACGACAATCTGCGTCTGTCGTCCGGAACCTACGCCAATCCCAAGGCCAGCAGCGGTTTCGGTCTTGAGTTTGGCGGCGTGCATCGGTCGTTCTGGGCCATGGCCGAGGGCGGCAAGCGCGTCGTCGAGACCGCAGCACGCGACTTCGACCAGGACGCCTACAGCCTTTCCGCCGGCTTCTTCATCACTGGCGAAACGCCGCCTCTGTCCGCCCGCACCGGCACCTGGACGCGTCCCAAGGTTCTGAACCCGCTCGGCGCCGACGGTTACGGTGCTCTTGAAGTCGTCGGCCGCTACGACACCGCCGATTTCAGCGACAGCCTGACCGGCGGCGAGGGCGACACCTGGCTACTGGGCGTCAACTGGTATCCGACGAACAACACCCGCGTTTCCGCCCACTGGACCGCGTGGTCGATCGACAACCGCACCGGCGCCTTCACCGGCGACGACAGCGGCAACACCGCCAACGTCCGCGTCCAGACTGCTTTCTGAGCCTTCTTTCGGTCCGGGGCGGACATCGCCCCGGACTGTCTTCTTCTGCCTTCCGCTCCCCCGGAGACGACCGAGATGAACCCCAAGAACATTCCGATGCAGCAAAAGCTGGCGATCGCGTTCGCCCTTCTGCTGGCGGTCGCCGCCGCCATGATCGGCGCGGTCTTCTTCCAGCTGTCCGCGATGAAGACGGCGGCGCAGCTCAACGCCGAAAGCAAGGTCATCATCGACCACACCCATGTGGCCGAGAAGGGCGTGATCCGCCTGAACTCACAGATGCGGGGCGTGCTTCTGACCGCCAATCCCGACTATCTGGACGTCTACAAGACGGGCTGGGAACAGTTCGAACAGTCGGTCACCGCTCTGAACGCCGCCGATCTGTCCACGGAAGAGCGTGCCCTGGTCAAGAAGGCCCAGGACGACGCCGCCGCCTGGCGCACCGAGTTCGGCACACCGCTGACCCAGGCGGCGCTTGATCCCGCCCGCATCGACGCCGCCCGCCGGCTGGTGATCGATTCAGGCGACAAGGTGCGCGTCACCCACATCACCAAGTCGATCACTCAGGTTCGCGACCTGGAAATGGAGCGCATGAACCTGCGTGACGCCCAGCAGGCGTCGGCCATCACCGCCTCCTTCATCGCCTTGGCCGTTGGCGGCCTGATCCTGGTCGCCGCGGCCGTCTTCCTGGGCGTGCAACTCTCGATCCTGATGGTCGCGCCGGTGCGGCGCATGACCGGCGCCATGTCGATCATGGCCGGCGGCAAGCTGGACGTCGCCATCCCCGACACCGACCGCAAGGACGAAGTCGGCGCCATGGCCCAGGCCATGCAGGTCTTCCGCGACAACGGCCTGCGGGCCAAGGCGCTGGAGGTCGAAACGGAATCGATGCGCGATCAGTCGGAAGTCGAACGTCGCCGCCGTGAAGTCCTGGCTCAGCAGGAAGCCGCCGAGAACGCCGTCGTCATCGAAAGTCTGGGCAAGGGTCTGTCGGCCCTGGCCGAAGGCGACTTGATCTATCGCATCGACGCGCCCTTCCCGGACCGCAGCGAAATCCTGAAGGCCGACTTCAACCGCTCCATCTCCCGTCTGGAAGAAACCGTCACGGGCGTCCTGGGTTCGGTGCACGGCATCGATTCCGGCGCCGGCGAGATCAGCCAGGCGTCGGAAGATCTATCGCGTCGCACCGAACAGCAGGCCGCCGCGCTGGAAGAAACCGCCGCCGCGCTCGACCAGATCACCGTCACGGTGAAGAAGACCGCCGAGGCCGCAAACCAGGCCGCCAACGTCACCAGCGGCGCCCGCAAGAGCGCCGAGGCCTCGGGCGAAGTCGTCATGAACGCCGTCGACGCCATGCAGAAGATCGAGGGCGGTTCGCGCCAGATCAGCCAGATCGTCGGCGTCATCGACGAGATCGCCTTCCAGACCAATCTGTTGGCCCTGAACGCCGGCGTCGAGGCGGCGCGGGCCGGTGAATCCGGTCGCGGCTTCGCCGTCGTGGCCTCCGAAGTGCGCGCCCTGGCCCAGCGTTCGGCCGAGGCGGCCAAGGAGATCAAGACCCTGATTTCCAAGTCCGGATCGGAAGTCGAGAACGGCGTGCGCCTGGTCAGCCAGGCCGGTTCGGCCCTGCAGGCCATCGCCTCGCAGGTCGACGACATCAGCGCCCTGGTCGTCGAGATCGCTGCGTCCGCCAAGGAACAGGCGACCGGCCTTCAGGAAATCAACGTCGCCGTGAACCAGATGGATCAGGTGACCCAGCAGAACGCCGCCATGGTCGAACAGGCCACGGCCGCCAGCACCGCCCTGCGTCAGGAAACCGCCGAACTGTCGTCCGAGGTCGCCTTCTTCCAGGTCTCGGCCGGACGCGGCGCCGCGCGCAAGGCGCCGGCTCCAACCCCCGCCCGCCCCGCCTCGCGCCCCGCGCCCCGTGCCGAGCAGCGCGTGATCAAGGTCGCCGGCGGCCGAGACATCGCGGTCGGGTCGAACAGCGACGGCTGGGAGGAGTTCTGACGTCGGCGACAGCGAAAGTGTGACCACTCAACAAGAATGAACGGACAGTGATCGACGAACGGGTTGATGCAATCTAACGTCTTCCGTCCTCCTCCTCCATTTTAGATTCTGTTGGGAGGCACACTGTTTTACGGGCACCCTTATTTTTGGTCCTAGAGAACATCGCGAACATGCGGGTCTCAAAGTGAGGGTCGGGCTGGCGCGATGCGCTTCTCGGGCAACTGGCCTAGGTTCGTGAGGTACGTAACCAGTCGTCCGGTTTCAGCATCGCCAAGGTTCTCAAGGGTTTGAGTTCGCACTCACTTGCGACATCCGATTTGCCTCACGCAAAAGGGCGAAGTTTGCCCTGACCGAGGTTGGATCGTCGATGCCGGCGGCGGCGGTGTCGAATCGTTATCCGCCCTTGTGGAACGATCGCGCGCGCCGGAAATCCTCGCAGCGCCGACGATTCGACGCTGAGGTTGGCGCGCCCTACGGCTTATGAATCAGTCGATCCCGGAGCCAAACTCAACGCCACGTTGCCGCCTTCGCTTATCGCATTGCGTGCTACGAGCAGTGCGGTAGACCTGATTTGATTGAGCGGAGGGCGTTTTCATACCCACAGCCTCAGTCAGTTACCGTCCTTCGGCTATCAAGAGATAGCTGTCCATTGTTGACGTAGCGCCAGCGTGTGAATGCCCGCTTCAAGCGCTCCCATGGGGCCGCGAGGATCACCGTCGCCTTACCGGCGAACGCAAACGGCCTTGACGCATTTCTTCGGCAAGGGAGAAACATCATGGCCGCTCGCCCGATCTGGCAAGGACATCTGAAGCTGTCGCTGGTCACCTGTCCGGTGGCCCTCTACACCGCGACGACCAGCACGAACGACGTGCGGTTTCATCTGATCAATCCCGACACCAACAACCGCATCCGCATGGTGCCGACCGATCCCGACACCGGCCCGGTCGAGCGGAGCGACCTGGTGCGCGGCTATGAGGTGTCCAAGGACGAATACGTCCTGTTCGACGACGCCGATTTCGACAAGGTGAAGCTGGAAAGCACCAAGACCATCTCCATCGACAAATTCGTCGATGATGCCGAGATCGACCGGCTGTACTGGGACGATCCCTTCTTCGTAGTCCCGGAAAAAGGCGCGGGCGTAGAGGCTTTCGCCGTCATCCGAGACGCCATGGCTAAACAGGGCAAGGTCGCCCTGGGCCAACTGGTCCTGCGCGGCAAGGAACGTCAGCTGGCGCTGGAGGTACGCGGCAAGGGCCTGATCGCCTACACCCTGCGCGCCCATGACGAGGTCCGCGATTCCGACGACTATTTCGACGATATCCCGACCGTGAAGGCCGACCCCGACATGGTCGAGATCGCCGCTCGCATCATCGGCCAGAAAGAGGCGGACTTCGACCCCTCCGACTTCAAGGACGGCTACGACGACGCCCTGCGCGCCATGATCAAGACCAAGTCCAAGGGCGGCAAGGGCGTGGTCGATGTCGCCGAACCGGACGACACCAACGTCATCGACCTGATGGCCGCGTTGCGAAACAGCCTGAAGGGTTCGGCGACGGGCGCGAAGAAACCGGCCGCCAAGAAGGCGCCGGCGAAGAAGGCTGCATCGAAGAAGCCGGCGGCGAAGAAGAAGGCCGCCGCCTGACTATTTCGAACTGACCCCCATCGCTTTCAACGCCGGTTTTAAACTGACCGCCGATGCGCGGAAATCGGCCCAGGGATCGGGCTTCTTGAGCAGCGCCTCATAGGTCCACAGACTGAACGCCGCCGGGTCCAGCCCCGCCCTCACCTGCCCCCAGGACAGCGGATACGCTATCCCCGCCCCCGGCCGCGCGCGCGGCGACCAGGGCGCGACCGCCGTCGCCATCCGCCCGTTCCTCAGATAGTCGATGAAGATCTTCCCGCCCCGCGCCTTCTTGGCCAGGGTCGTGGTGAACCGGTCCGGCGCCTCGGCGCGGATGGCCTCGGCCACCGCCTTGGCGAAGGCTTTGTTCTGGTCCCAGGTGACGCGCGAGCGGGCGTCGGTCTTGATCGGCGCGACGACGTGCAGACCCTTGCCCCCGGTCGTCTTGACGAAGGCCGCCAGGCCCAGCCCCTCGATCTTCGCCTTCACGACCTTGGCCGCAGCGATCACGTCGGCGAAATCCAGTCCCTCGTCGGGATCCAGGTCGAAGGTGATCTGGTCCGGAACCTCCGGCATGCCGGGCGCACAGCTCCACGGGTGCAGCTCCAGCCCGCCCGACTGGGCGATGGCGACCAGGCCGCCCACATCGACGGCGGCGACATAGGGCGTGCGCGCCTTGACGTCGATCAGCTTCAGCCGCGGGTTCGACCCCGCCATGGCGTGGCGCTGGAAGAAGGTCTCGCCGCCGATCCCCTCGGGCGCGCGAATGATCGAGGTCGGCCGGTCCGCCACATGGGGCAGGATCCGCTCGGCCGCCGCCTCGTAATAGCGCGCCAGGTCCGCCTTGGTGATCGCCGGGCGGTCGCCCACGGCGGGCCACAGCACCTTGTCGGGACTGGAGATCGTCACGCCCGCCACGACCACCTTGCCGGGCTTTTCGGCCGCCCGCACCGTCGTGGTCGCCTTCGTGTCAGCCTCGCCCATTTCCGTCGGCGGTTGCGGCGCCTGCGTCACCTCAGCGGCCGTCTTGTCCTCGCGCAACCCCTTGAAGGCCGCCTGCCTCAGCGAGCCCGCCTCGGTATATCCGCCATGCTCAACCTCGGCGACCAGCACCGGCTTGACCCAGTGGATGTCCTTGGCCGCCTTGGGCGTGCCCGCTCCCGAAAAGGGCGACTTGTCCGCCGCTACGCCCCTTAGCGCCGGGACCAGAGTCTTGGTCACCGCCTCGCCATAGCCGGTCCCGACCCGGCCCAGATAGCGCAGCCCCGTCTTGTCCTTCACCCCGACCAGCAGAGACCGAAACCGCGTCCCGCCCTCCGACGACCAGCCGCCGATCACCACCTCGTCGCGCCCCCGGCATTTGGACTTCAGCCAGGTCGACGAGCGCCCGGCATGGTAGGGGGCGTCCAGCTTCTTGGAGATCACCCCTTCCAGATCCATCCGACAGGCGCTCTCCAGCACTGCCTGGCCGGTCGAGGCGAAATGCTCGACGTAGCGCAGCCGCCCGGCACCCGCCTTTCCGATCCGGTCCACATAGGCCTGCAGCCGCGCCTTGCGATGCGACAGCGCCAGCTTGCGCAAATCCTCCGCCCCTTCGAACAACAGGTCGAAGGCGAAATAGACAAGATTTCCCGTCGTCTCGTCCGATATCGCGGCCTGCAACGCCCCGAAGTCCGGCATGTGATCATCATCCAGAGCGCACAGCTCCCCGTCGATCACCGCATCGGGCCAGGTCGCGGCGTCCGCGGCCAGGTCTGGGAACCGGTCGCTCCAGTCCAGACCCTTGCGCGTCCGCAAGACCGCCCGACCGCCGCCCACGCCGATCTGGATGCGGTATCCGTCGAACTTGATCTCGTGCGCCCACCCGGTGCCGCCCGGCGGATGGTCGGTCACCTTGCACAGCTGGATAGGAACGAAGGCCGGCGGTTTCTTCGCCTTCTCGGCGGCCTTGGACGGCTTGGGCTTGGTCGGCCCTTTGCGCCCAGTCGGCTTGGACGCCGTCCATGCCTTGGTCCCATCCGCGATCTCGGCCAGCGACCGTCCCGTTGTCACCGAGGCGTCGATCTCGGCCAGCGCATCTCCCTCGCCCGCCACCGCGAAGTCGTCCTTCTCCTTCAGCAACAGCCAGTTGTTGCGCTTTGACGGCTTGCCCCGGTCGCTCTTCAACCGGATCAGCGCCCATTTGCCCTTTAGCCGCTCGCCGTGAAGGATCATCTTGATCTGGCCCTTGGCCCAGGCCGCCTCCAGGTCCGGCTCCTGCGGCTCCCAGGTCCCGACGTCCCACATCTGAACCGTGCCGGCGCCATAGTTGCCGTCGGGAATTGTGCCCTCAAACGACCCGTAATCCAGCGGATGGTCTTCGACCTCGACCGCCAGCCGCTTGACCGCCGTGTCGCGCGACGGCGCCTTGGTCACGGCCCAGGATTTCAGCACCCCGTCCGCCTCGATGCGGAAATCGTAATGCAGCCGCGTCGCCGCATGACGCTGGATCAGATAGCGAAAGCCGCTCTTGGCACGGCCGCCCTTGGCGCCCTTCGGCTCGGGCGTTTCGCCGAACCGCCGCTTGGCCTGATAGGTCTTCAGTTCACCGCGCATACGGGCGTAATCCGCCTCGCGCCAAAGCGTTGCGGCTCGAATGAATTGCCGCCACTTACTAAGCGGAAAACTGACTTGCGGGCTTTGTGGCGGCCCGATGATCCGAAGCGGCCCGACCAACGCTTCATGCGCTCATGGCGGCGAGAACGCGGAAAACTGGCGTGCACGAACGGCCGTGGGATCAACAGCGCCGAGATCGAGGCGCGGGTTCTGGCTGCGATCAAGACGCGTCTTCTTGCGCCGGAACGCGTGGCGCTGGCCGTTGAGGAGGCGAGGCTCGCAGCGCAGCATGACGCGCGTACGATTACCCAGGCTCGATCAAAACTGGAGAGTGAGCTTGCGGAAGTGAAGCGCCGCGCCGAGCGCTTGGTAGACCAGATCGCCGACGGCGTCCTGAGCGGAGCCGCAATTAAGGATCGTCTGGACGCGCTGGAAGAGCGAAGGAGCCAGATTGAAGGAGAGCTGGCTCAAGCGCAGGTGGCGCCAGTCGTCGCCCTACACCCGCGCGTGGCGGAGCATTACCGGTCGGTCGTAGGCTCACTGGAGCGCGCCCTGAATCGCAGCGACAGCGAGACTGCGGCTGAGGCTCGGGATTTGCTGCGCAAGTTGATTGAAACCGTCGTGGTCATGCCGCGTCAAGAGCGCGGCAAGTTTGCCTTGACCGTACAAGGCAAAATCGCCGCCCTGGTGAACCAGGACGGCGATAATACTATGAAGTTTGGGTGCGGGAGTAGGATTTGAACCTACGACCTTCAGGTTATGAGCCTGACGAGCTACCGGGCTGCTCCATCCCGCGGCAAACGGTAGTGTCGTGAAGGAAGAACGGTTCGAGAAGCGCGCTCAAATAGGCCGAAGGCCGTTAGCGCGTAAATCATGTGTGCTTGGTAGACCCGGCGACGACCTACTCTCCCGCGCCTTGAGACGAAGTACCATTGGCTCTGGAGGGCTTAACGACCGAGTTCGGAATGGGATCGGGTGGGGAACCTCCGACATAGTCACCAGGTCAACCAAACACACATGAACGTCTTGCTGGGCCTATCGCGCTTGCGCGCGACATGAGGCCGACCGCTCTCAAATAGGCCGAAGGCCGATAGAGCGAGCAAGAAGACATCCAAGCTCAAGTCGCGCTAGCGCGCTATCTTGAACAAGGATGAGAAGAAGACATTGTCTGAGATTGCTTCGGTCAAGGAGCAATCATCGAATGAGTTTTGCTGAGAAACGATCAAACCGATCGGATTATTAGTACCAGTAAGCTTCATGGGTCGCCCCACTTCCACACCTGGCCTATCAACGTGGTAGTCTTCCACGATCCTCAGCGAAGCCTTGTTTTGAGGTTAGTTTCCCGCTTAGATGCTTTCAGCGGTTATCTATTCCATACTTAGCTACCCTGCTGCACAGCTGGCGCCATGACAGGTACACCAGAGGTATGTCCATCCCGGTCCTCTCGTACTAGGGACAGATCCTCTCAAGCTTCGAACACCCACGGCAGATAGGGACCAAACTGTCTCACGACGTTCTGAACCCAGCTCACGTACCACTTTAAATGGCGAACAGCCATACCCTTGGGACCTGCTCCAGCCCCAGGATGTGATGAGCCGACATCGAGGTGCCAAACTTTGCCGTCGATATGGACTCTTGGGCAAAATCAGCCTGTTATCCCTAGAGTACCTTTTATCCGTTGAGCGATGGCCCTTCCACTCGGGACCACCGGATCACTATGGCCGACTTTCGTCTCTGCTCGACTTGTCAGTCTCGCAGTCAGGCGGGCTTATGCCATTGCACTCGACGACCGATTTCCGACCGGTCTGAGCCCACCATCGCGCGCCTCCGTTACACTTTAGGAGGCGACCGCCCCAGTCAAACTACCCACCACGCCATGTCCCGGGACCGGATAACGGCCCTCGGTTAGACGTCAACGACAGTAAGGGTGGTATTTCAAGGACGACTCCACCAGAGCTGGCGCCCCGGTTTCATAGTCTCCCACCTATCCTACACATACGGTCGCTAACGCCAAGGCGAAGCTATAGTAAAGGTTCATAGGGTCTTTCCGTCTGACCGCGGGAACCCCGCATCTTCACGGGGAATTCAATTTCACTGAGCCTATGCTGGAGACAGTGGGGAAGTCGTTACGCCATTCGTGCAGGTCGGAACTTACCCGACAAGGAATTTCGCTACCTTAGGACCGTTATAGTTACGGCCGCCGTTTACCTGGGCTTCAGTTCGTCGCTTTCACAACTCCCTTTAACCTTCAGGCACCGGGCAGGCGTCAGACCCTATACGTCGCATTGCTGCTTCGCAGAGCCCTGTGTTTTTGCTAAACAGTCGCTACCCCCTGGCTTGTGCCACTCAGTCCTGCTTGCGCAGGGTGAGTCACGCTTATTCCGAAGTTACGCGTGCAATTTGCCGAGTTCCTTCAGCATAGTTCTCTCAAACGCCTTGGTATGCTCTACCTGACCACCTGTGTCGGTTTCGGGTACGGTCTCTGCTGGAGTTATTTCCTGGGACAACGCCCCCGCACACACAATCCAATAAGTGGGTACGAGTTAAGCCATCCGTCACTTCCAGCTGGTGCAGGAATATTTACCTGCTTCCCATCGACTACGCTTTTCAGCCTCGCCTTAGGGGCCGACTAACCCTGCGCAGATTAGCTTTACGCAGGAACCCTTGGTCTTTCGGCGGGAGTGTCTCTCACACTCCTATCGTTACTCATGTCAGCATTCTCACTTCCGATACCTCCAGCCAGGCTCACGCCTGACCTTCACCGGCCTACGGAACGCTCCGCTACCGCTTGCAGTAAACTGCAAACCCATATCTTCGGCGCACGGCTTGAGCCCCGTTACATTTTCCGCGCAGGATCGCTTGATCAGTGAGCTGTTACGCTTTCTTTAAAGGATGGCTGCTTCTAAGCCAACCTCCTGATTGTCAAAGCAATCCCACATCGTTTCCCACTTAGCCGTGACTTGGGGGCCTTAGATGATGGTTAGGGTTGTTTCCCTTTTCACGACGGACGTTAGCACCCGCCGTGTGTCTGCCCGATAGTTCTCTTGGGTATTCGGAGTTTGGTTAGTATTGGTACCGCTCGCGCAGCCCGCAACCATCCAGTGCTCTACCCCCCAAGGAATTCGTCGGACGCTCTACCTAAATAGATTTCGCGGAGAACCAGCTATGTCCAGGTTTGATTGGCCTTTCACCCCTATCCACAAGTCATCCCAGAATTTTTCAACATTCACGGGTTCGGTCCTCCAGTTGGTGTTACCCAACCTTCAACCTGCTCATGGATAGATCACCTGGTTTCGGGTCGTCATACGTCGAACTTAGCGCCCTATTCAGACTCGCTTTCGCTGCGCCTACACCTAACGGCTTAAGCTTGCTCGACACATGAAGTCGCTGACCCATTATACAAAAGGTACGCCGTCACCCCGCTTGGGGGCTCCGACTGCTTGTAGGCTTCCGATTTCAGGATCTGTTTCACTCCCCTTGTCGGGGTGCTTTTCACCTTTCCCTCACGGTACTTGTTCACTATCGGTCGTAGAGGAGTACTTAGGCTTGGAGGGTGGTCCCCCCATGTTCAGACAGGATTTCACGTGTCCCGCCCTACTCGAGTCTCTTGCTATTTGATGACTACGGGGCTTTCACCCACTATGGCCGACCTTTCCAGATCGTTCGTCTTTATTTCACAAGAGCACTGGCCTGGTCCCGGTTCGCTCGCCACTACTACGGGAGTCTCGGTTGATGTCCTTTCCTCCGGGTACTGAGATGTTTCAGTTCCCCGGGTTCGCTTAATGAACCTATGTATTCAGTTCATTATACCTTTCAACAATCCGCCAATCGCCGTCCTGGCCGAAACCAGAACGAAGTTGGAAGACTGTAAAGGTGGGTTTCCCCATTCGGAAATAACCGGATCAAAGGGTGCTAGCGCCTCCCCGGTTCTTATCGCAGCTTGCCACGTCCTTCATCGCCTCTCTACGCCAAGGCATCCGTCAGAAGCCCTTCAACGTTTGATCGTTTCTCAGCAAAACTCATGCCTGGTTTATTCCGCCCGACTGGAAAGTTGCCGGGGGACCAAGCCTGATATTTGTCAGACAATGTCTTCTTCTCGAACTAGACCTACAAGCTCAGGGGAGCCGGTCACGTTCTTCCTTTACGATTTCAATGCACGCCAACCCTGAGGTCGACGGCAAACTTGAATGCGATCACAAGATCCTGGTGGAGCCAGACGGAGTCGAACCGACGACATCCTGCTTGCAAAGCAGGCGCTCTACCAACTGAGCTATGGCCCCATTCCAACAGGAATAGTGCGAAGCCCAGGAGAGCTGTCGGCGATGCCGTCTTGAGGCTGAGAACCCCCAGCGAACCAGAAGTCCTGGTAGGCCCGGGCAGACTCGAACTGCCGACCTTACGCTTATCAGGCGTACGCTCTAACCACCTGAGCTACGGGCCTATGGCAGCGACAGCCGGGCATAAGACCCAGGCTCGCGATCGCGTCACCAATACAACGACCCGAATGGCCGATGCGTCGATGACGAAAGTGGAAAGAGAAACGGAGACGGCGGCGTTCCGCCGTTTGTGCTCGGCGCTGTGAAGCGCTTCGCTATTGGAGCCTCAATAGACAGCCTCGTGAGAGACGGCCTGGAGAAGCATCCTTAGAAAGGAGGTGATCCAGCCGCAGGTTCCCCTACGGCTACCTTGTTACGACTTCACCCCAGTCGCTGACCCTACCGTGGTCGCCTGCCCCCTTGCGGTCAGCGCAGCGCCTTCGGGTAGAACCAACTCCCATGGTGTGACGGGCGGTGTGTACAAGGCCCGGGAACGTATTCACCGCGGCATGCTGATCCGCGATTACTAGCGATTCCAACTTCATGCCCTCGAGTTGCAGAGGACAATCCGAACTGAGACGACTTTTAAGGATTAACCCTCTGTAGTCGCCATTGTAGCACGTGTGTAGCCCACCCTGTAAGGGCCATGAGGACTTGACGTCATCCCCACCTTCCTCCGGCTTAGCACCGGCAGTCCCATTAGAGTTCCCAACTAAATGATGGCAACTAATGGCGAGGGTTGCGCTCGTTGCGGGACTTAACCCAACATCTCACGACACGAGCTGACGACAGCCATGCAGCACCTGTGTCCTAGTCTCCGAAGAGAAAGCCAGATCTCTCTGGCGGTCCAGGCATGTCAAAAGGTGGTAAGGTTCTGCGCGTTGCTTCGAATTAAACCACATGCTCCACCGCTTGTGCGGGCCCCCGTCAATTCCTTTGAGTTTTAATCTTGCGACCGTACTCCCCAGGCGGATTGCTTAATGCGTTAGCTGCGTCACCGAAATGCATGCATCCCGACAACTAGCAATCATCGTTTACGGCGTGGACTACCAGGGTATCTAATCCTGTTTGCTCCCCACGCTTTCGAGCCTCAGCGTCAGTAATGAGCCAGTATGTCGCCTTCGCCACTGGTGTTCTTCCGAATATCTACGAATTTCACCTCTACACTCGGAGTTCCACATACCTCTCTCATACTCAAGACACCCAGTATCAAAGGCAATTCCGAGGTTGAGCCCCGGGATTTCACCCCTGACTTAAATGTCCGCCTACGCTCCCTTTACGCCCAGTAATTCCGAGCAACGCTAGCCCCCTTCGTATTACCGCGGCTGCTGGCACGAAGTTAGCCGGGGCTTCTTCTCCGGGTACCGTCATTATCGTCCCCGGTGAAAGAATTTTACAATCCTAAGACCTTCATCATTCACGCGGCATGGCTGCGTCAGGCTTTCGCCCATTGCGCAAGATTCCCCACTGCTGCCTCCCGTAGGAGTTTGGGCCGTGTCTCAGTCCCAATGTGGCTGATCATCCTCTCAGACCAGCTACTGATCGTCGCCTTGGTGAGCCTTTACCTCACCAACTAGCTAATCAGACGCGGGCCGCTCTAATGGCGATAAATCTTTCCCCCGAAGGGCACATTCGGTATTAGCACAAGTTTCCCTGAGTTATTCCGAACCAAAAGGCACGTTCCCACGTGTTACTCACCCGTCCGCCACTAACTCCGAAGAGTTCGTTCGACTTGCATGTGTTAGGCCTGCCGCCAGCGTTCGCTCTGAGCCAGGATCAAACTCTCAGGTTGAGTTGACTTCTGACCTAAGCTTAAGAACATCCCGAAGGACGTCTTGGCATTAGTTCTACGTATTTTATTGACGAGTTCCCATTCATCGATCCGAAGACCGACGCATGGTATCTTTTCAAAAAGACCGCAGATAGTCAGTGTCGTATGATGACCTTCTAGGGTCATCGCAAGAACACCGCCGCCTGCGTTTCTCTTTCCATATCAACAATGTCAAAGACCTGAACCGCATCAGCGGCCCGACTTGTTTAGCGCCGTTGTCGTCGGCGGAGGCGGGGATTTAGAGACCGCCGAACCTCGTGTCAACCGCTCTTTTCAGAGATCTTTCGGAGAGAAGAGCGAACCCTTCAGACCGCAAGAAACCACCGGAGGAAAGCGAGGCTTACCTCTTAAAACGCGTCGGCGATTCGATTGGAGCGCGGAACCTAGTGAAACCAACCGATGAAAGCAAGAAGTTTTTCGCTTCTCTCTTCCGTGGGACCTTGGAGATTTGCACCCCCGCGGCCCCGTCGGCCGGCCCGTTTCCGAGCGAGGCGGCTCTATACGTAGACCCCGATTTGTCAGCAAGCGGATTCTGACGCCAAGGGGAAAGTTTCTCAAAAACTCATGATCGATGATCATCAACCAGCAGCCTCAGCCCGAAATGTAAGTGCGCAAACTCGCCGCCTCCTGGGCGTGCTCGGCGATCTGGCATTTCACCACGTCGCCGATGGAGATGACGCCGACCAAACGTTTGGCCTGCATCACCGGCAGATGCCGGATGCGCCGATCGGTCATGCGGGTCATCAGGGCCGACATCTCCTCGCCCGGTTCGGCGAAGATCACCTTGGCCGTCATATAGTCAGCGACCGGGCGATCCAGCGCCCCGGCGCCATCGGCGGCCAGGGCCTTGACCACGTCCCGCTCGGAAAACACCCCGACGACATGGTCGCCGTCACAGACGACCAGCGCCCCAACCCGTTTCTGCTCCAGCTCACCGCACGCCTGCGTCACCGTCAGGTCGGGCGCGATGGAGAAGACGGCGTTTCCCTTGGTCTTGAGGATCTCGGCGACGAACATCGCGGCTCCTTCTCTCTATAAGAGACGACCGCAGGGCCGGAATGGCGACAGGGCCGCTCGGGAACCGATGATCGCTCAGCCGGCGTCAGGAAGCAAACGCCCCTGATCAACCGTCGACAACGACACCCTTGCCGAACAGACGCGCCAGCGGCCCGATCGCCAGCAGCCCGACCACGAAGCCGACGGCATGCGCTTCCCAGGCGATGCGCGCGCCCTCGGCGCCTGGCGCATAGCCGATCAGGCCGGTCACCGCATTGACGGCCATCCAGGCGATGGCCGCGCCGATCACGTGGCGGTCGGTCAGGGCCAGCACCCTCCCCTGCCCACCCATCAATCGCGTCGCCGCCCCGATCAGACCGAACACCGCGCCCGACGCCCCGACCATCGGCTCTGTGGAACCCCAATGGATCAGCCCATAGCCCAGCGCCGCCAGCACCCCGCACGCCACATAGAAGAGCAGGAAGACCGTCGGCCCCATCTTGCCGCCGAACAGCCGCGCGACCGGCGAGCCGAAAGCGACCGCCGCGACCGCATTCATGACGGCGTGGGTCCAGCCGCCGTGCAGCAGCATGGCCGTCAGCAGTCCGCCCCAGCGTCCCTGCTCCAGATCGGCAGGCGCAAAGGCCATGCTCATCCCCATGTCGGGCAACTGTCGCTGGAAGTAGAACAGCACCGGCATCGACAGCGCGATCAGCAGCACGACCAGCGGGACGTTGAACGCCTTCTCTCTGGGCGGCTTGCCGTTGGGCGGACCGTCGAATCGACCATGTGCGTCTGACATGGCGCACAAATGCGCAAGGCCTCCTGCGACATCAAGCGCTTCTTAACATCCTTAATGCAGGTTGGGGTGCGGATCGCACTTGGGGTCCGCCGTTCGTTTGCGCGCGAGGAACACTGTAATGCCCGCCAAGAGGCTGTTTCTATCCACCGCCGTCGTGGCCGTCGTGGCCGCAGCGAGCCTGCCAGCCGCCGCGCAATCGACGGGTTCGGGCGGCGCATCGCGCTTCCAGCAAGGTTACGGCGGCGCGCGACAGGCCGCCAACACCGCCACCACCGGCTATACCCGCGACGCCAACGGCAATCGCCTGATCGTCAACGGCATCATCCAGTCGGGCGCCTCCTCCTATTCCAGCCAGTCGGGCGGCGTCGCCTCGGCCTATGCGGGCGCAGGCTCGTCCAGCAACGGCGGCACGACCATCGGCGGCTCCACCGCCATCGGCAACCAGTTGAACGTGGTGGTCCAGGGCAACCGCAACACCGTCATCGTCAACTCGACCCAGACCAACACCGGCGCGATCAACGCCGGCACGGCCCTGAACGGGAACATCAACCTGCCATGAGCCGCCGCCATCTCATCAAAGGGGGAGCCGCTGTCTCGGCCGTCGCCCTGCTGCTCGCCGGCTGCGTCAGCCCGGTCGCGGGTCCGTCGGGTCAATATGCGACCCCGATCGGCAATGCGCCGGTGACGGCCAACCCGACCCCTTATTCCGCCGCGCTCTATTGCCTGGCCGACTACGCCCGTCGCTACAACCTGCCCTCGCCGCGCATGGCCGTGGGCCGGATCAGCGACTACACCGGCACGGTCTCTTCGGATGGCGGCCGCCAGATCACCGGCGGCGCCTCCCTGATGGCCAACTCGGCCCTGGCCAAGGCCGGCGCGCGGATCGTCGAACGCTACGACACCTCGGTGTCCGAGCTGGAACTGCGCTACGCCAACAACAAGCTGATCGGCGACCAGGCTCCTGACGCCCAGGGCCCTGAGGACACCCAGTATCGCCGCATCCTGGCCGGCCAGGTGCCCGGCTCGGACTTCTATGTCGTCGGCGGCATCACCGAGGTGAATTACAACATCCGCTCGGGCGGCATCGACATCGGCCAGGGCGAGATCAACTCCGCCCGCCCCGGTTCGACCATGCTGAACCACCGGGTCTATGTGATGAACATCGCCATGGACCTGCGCCTGGTCCAGACGACCACGCTTGAGGTCGTCGATGTCGTCTCCTATCAGAAGCAGATCATCGGCCGCGAGATCTCGGCCGGCGTGTTCGACTTCCTGAACGGCAACGTCTTCGACATCTCGGCAGGCACGGGCGGGATGGAGCCGACGCAGTTGGCCGTCCGCGCCCTGGTCGAACGGGCCACGGTCGAGTTCATGGCCAACCTCTATGGCGCGCCAGGCCCCGAAATCTGCCTCAACGCCGCCAACGATCCGCTCGGCGATTCCACCGTTGGTCCGACCGGCGGTTATTATCCGGCCTATCCCACTCAGGACACGAACAATGGCCAGACCCGCGCCGATCCGTCTCGCTGGAATGATAGCCGCGACGGCGACGTTCGCCGCACTCGCCACTGAAGCGAGCGCGCAGCAGACGCCGGCCTGCGATCCGCAAGCCGGCGAAGCCTGTTCCAGCACCCAAATCCAGACCGGCGACGTCACCGGCCTGGTGGACTTGAACGTGTCCGTAGATCAGCTGACCGTCAGCACCAGCGCCCAGGGCAATTCGCTCGTCGGCGGCGTCACCGGCACGTCCGCCGGTCTGGTGTCGCGTCAGACCATGAATGGCTCTGCCCGCCCCAACAGCGTCTTGGTCGTGAACGGGGAGGCCGACGGCCAGCTCAGCGTCCAGACCACGGCACGCGGCAACTATCTGGGCGTCACCACCAACGGCGCGACCTTCGCTGTCGATGCGACCCAGTCCGCGACCGGCGATCAGGTCCGGGCCGGAACCTATGTCCAGGCGCCGGGCGGCCGCGTGCTCCAGGGCGGCTTCGCGACCAGCGCCGCCGTCGCCAACACCGTCGCCATGGGCGGCCCCTCCTCCTCACTGACCGGCGCAATTGACCAGACGGCCCAGACCACCGTCTTCGCCGAGACCGTCGCCGACGTTCAATACATCCCCGCGCCCGCGACCTTCTCGTCCCAGGCCGTCGCCAATGCGGTTCAGACCAATACGACCGGCGCCTCGCATCAGGACCTGGCCATCCGTCAGTCCAACGGCCCCTCGACGACCGAGGCACGCACCGACGTCTATGTGGACAATGCCTGGGACCTGACGGTCGGCGCAAACGCCGGCGCCAACCAGGCGATCACGGCAAACGCCGGCGGCTCCATGCTGATCGCGACGGACCAGACCAACGCCGGCCGCGTTCGCGCCGACGCTAGAGTCAAAACCCCTCTTCAGGGCCAGACGGTGCTGGCCGCCCGCAGCGTCGCCAACGAGACCGTCGCCGGCAACAACGACATCTATCTGAAGCTGGACAACACCCAGCTGAACTCCGGCGGGGTCGAGGCGAACGCGACCTACGTCGGCGTCAACGGCTACGACGCCTATGTCGGCGCCGACGCGGTCGGCAATGCCGTTACGGGCTACGCCTGTACCCAGTGCGGCGGCGGCGACGTCAACATCACCAACAACCAAACCAACAGCGGCAATGTCACCGCCACGACCAGCGCCACGGTCGCCTCCGGCCGCACCGCCGTCGTCGGCGCCAACGCCGTCGGCAACACCGCAACCTTCTACGTCAGCCGCCCAGGTGGCTGATCCAAACATGACAAGTCGGTAAGGTTTGTCCGTCCACCTTGCCGGGAAGGCAAGGTCACTTTACACATCCGACGCCGCTCCATCGGGGGTTGCGGTTTCGGAGTGATATCATGCGTTCTGCGCGCCATCTGCTGCTCGTCGCCGTCTCGGGACTGGCCCTGACCACAGGGGCGTTCGCCGCTCCTGCTTTCGCCCAGACTGCTGCTCCCGCCGCCTCGGCCGGCCAGGTCGCGCCGTCCGCCCCCTGGGCCCAGGCCGCCAGCGACATTCCCGCCGATCCCGCCGTCCGTTACGGCCTGCTGCCCAACGGCATGCGCTACGCCCTGCTGCACAATGCGACGCCTCCGGGCCAGGCCTCGTTCCGCCTGCGCATCGACGCCGGCTCGCTGATGGAGCGTGACGACCAGAAGGGTCTGGCGCACTTCATGGAGCACATGGCCTTCAACGGCACCAAGGACGTGCCGGAAAACGAGATGCTGCGCATCCTCGAACGCCTGGGCCTGGCCTTCGGCGCCGACACCAACGCCTTCACCAGCTTCGATCAGACCGCCTATATGCTGGAGCTGCCAAACACCAAGGACGAGACGGTCGATCCCAGCCTGCACATCCTGCGTGAGATGATGTCGGCGGCTCTGATGGCGCCGGACGCCATCGATTCCGAGCGCGGCGTCATCGTCGGCGAGGAACGCACCCGCGACACGCCGCAACTGCGCGTGCTGAAGACCCAGCTGGGTCTGCTGGCGCCCGGCCAGCGGCTGTCCGAGCGTCTGCCGATCGGCGACCTCGACATCATCCGCAATGCCCCGCGCCAAAGGTTCGTCGACTTCTATGACGCCTATTATCGCCCCTCGCGCGCTACCTTCATCGCCGTGGGCGACTTCGACGTGGACGCGATGGAGGCCAAGGTCCGCGCGGCCTTCGCCGGCTGGACGCCCACCGCCGCCGACGGTCCCGAGCCCGACCTGGGCGCCGTCGCAGCGCGTCAGCCCCAGACCAGCATCATCGTCGAGCCCGGCATCCAGTCCTCGATCCAGATCAACTGGATCAAGAACCCCGACCTGGAACCCGACACCGCCGCCGAACGCGCCGCCGACATCCGTCGCGGCCTGGGCCTGTCCGTGCTGAACCGGCGCCTGGGCGAGATCGCCCGCGCCGACAACCCGCCCTTCATCGGCGCCGGCGCCGGCTATCAGTCGCTGTTCGACAGCCTGGACGCCGGCACCCTGTCGGTCGCCTTCAATCCCGGCGGCTGGCAGCGCGCCCTTGAGACCGTCGAACAGGAAAGCCGTCGTCTGGCCGAATACGGCGTGACCGACGCCGAGCTTCAGCGCGAGATCGTCAACACCCGCACTGCGCTTCAGAACGCCGTGGCCTCGGCCGCGACCCGTTCGACCCCCGCCCTGGCCACCGGCCTGCTCGGCGCCGTCAACGACGACCAGGTCTTCAGCGCGCCCCAGACCAATCTCGACCTCTTCAACAAGGCGGTCGAAGGTCTGACCGTCGATCAGGTCAACCAGGCGGCCAAGGCCGTGTTCGAGGGCCAGGGCCCGCTGGTGCTGTTCAGCTCACCCGTCCCGGTCGAGGGCGGCGAAGCGGCCGTCACCGCCGCGCTGGAGGCCTCGCGCAACACCCCGATCCAGGCCCGCGCCGTCGAGGCCGAGCTGAAATGGCCCTATGACAACTTCGGCGCTCCCGCGGTCCCGGCCTCGCGCACCGAGGTCGCCGACCTGGGCGCCACCCTGGTCCGCTTCCCGAACGGCACGCTGCTGAACATCAAGAAGACGGACTTCCGCGCCGAACAGATCCTGGTCAGCGCCCGAACCGGCATCGGCGAATTGGGCCTGCCTGCAGACACCCTGTCGCCCTTGTCGATGGCCAGCACGGTCCTGACGCCCGGCGGCCTGGGCAAGCTCAGCCTGGACGAGATCAACCGCGTCCTCAGCGGCCGCACCTACAGCGCCTCGGTCAACCAGGCCGGAGACGCCTATGTCTTCTCGGGCGCGACCAAGCCTGCCGACCTCCAGCTGGAGCTTCAGGTTCTGGCCGCCTATCTGACCGATCCCGGCCTGCGCGCCGCGCCGTTCGAACAGACCAAGGCCATGTTCCCGCAGATTCTGGCCCAGCTGGGCGCCACGCCCCGCGGCGTGTTCCAGCGTGACGCCTCGGGCCTTCTGGCCAGCGGCGATGCGCGCGAGATGACCCCGACCGCCGAACAGATCGCCGCGATCCAGATCGACGACGTGCGAAGCGGCATCCGCTCGGCCCTGGCCCAGGGTCCGGTCGAGATCACCGTCGTCGGCGACGTGGACATCGACGCGGTGATCGCCGCCGTCGGCTCGACCTTCGGCGCCCTGCCCTCGCGCGGCGCCGAACAGACCCCGCCCGCCGGCTCGACGCAACGCAAGTTCCCCGCACCCGTCGCGACGCCGGTCCAGCTCTACCACACCGGCCCGGCCGAACAGGCGTTGGGCTTCGTCGCCTGGCCGACCACCGACCAGGTCACCGACCGCAAGACCGCGCGTCAGCTGTCGATTCTGTCGGACGTGCTGCAACTGCGCCTGAACGACGAGATCCGCGAGAAACAGGGTCTGGCCTATTCGCCCAGCGCCGGCTCCAGCGCCTCGGACGTCTATCCCGGCTACGGCTTCATCTCGGTGACGGCGGAAACCCCGCCGTCCGCCCTGCCGAAACTGTTCGAGACGGTGGACGCGATCGCCGCCGATCTGCGCGACAACCCGGTCAGCGACGACGAACTGAACCGCGCCCGCCGCCCGGCCGTCGAACGTCTGCGCCGCAGCATGGCCGACAACGGCTACTGGATGACCCAGTTGGCCGAGGCCCAATCCAACCCGGCCACGCTGGACCAGACGCGCAACCAGGTCGCCACGCTGGAAGCCGTCACCGCCGCCGACCTTCAGACCCTGGCCCGCCAGTATCTGAAGCCCGACGCCGCCTGGCGCGCCACCGTCACTGCCCAAGCTCCGGCTCAGTAAGCGCCCAAGAAAAAGGCCCCGGTTCTTGAACCGGGGCCAGTCATCAGGATCGTCGACGGAGAGCCGACGGTCTTGTTATCTCACGTCCCGCCTGATCGGCGGCTGAATGGACCTGTTCGGCTTCCGTTCAGAACACCCGGCCGCCGACGCCGCCGTCCAGAGTGATGACCCCGGTCAGCACGGTCGCGCTCTCGACCTGTTCCTCGCGGTATTCGGTGTATTCCTCTTCGCGGTACATCGTCAGGATCTTCACCCCGGCGCCGTAGCGACGCAGCAGCGAACGCTCGTTGCAGTCGCGCTCGGGCCTCTCGGGACGGCATTCCAGCTTGCCGCCGGGGCCGTACCACAACGCCTCGTGCTTGCGGCAGGTCAGGGTCGTGCCGTGATCGAAGCTGATGTCGCCGTTATAATCCGCGATGGTCGCCTGCAGCCAGGTGCCCGACAGGCAGCGATAAAGCTCGCCGTCGAACCCGTCCGCGATCTCGCGATCCGGCCGCACCTGCGAGGCCGGGTGCGGCACCTGGCGGTCGTCGATACATACGGCCTGGATCACGACCCGCTTCATCATGCTGCGGAAGGCGCTGTAGGGCGTGCGGATGGTCTGGGCGACAATGCCCTCGACGGCCAGGCCCTGGATCGTGGTCGGATAGGGCTGATCGACGCTGACATAGGCCGCGCCGCCGCCCCCGCCATAGCTGCCCGAGAAGCCGCCGGCCCGCGCGTTCAGAAACGACCGCGCGCCCGAGTTGGCGTTGGCGCCCGCGTTCGCATTGGCGTTTGCGCCCAGGTTCACGTTCACATTGACGTTGGTATTGATGTTGCCGTTCCAGTTTCCGCCGCCACCGCCGCCGCCAGGACCGCAGTTTCCACCGCCGTTGCAGGGCGGCGGCTCGGGCGGAGGCGGCGGCTCGCACGATGTGCAGGGCGGCGGCTCGCAGCCGGACGTGCATTGCGCCAGGGCCGCGCCGGCGCCCGCCGAGACGGCGAGGCCGGCCGCCAGGCCCAGCATCCATTTCGTGATCCGCAGCCGCATCGGCGGGAACTCCCAAACGTAGATTTCGTGTCGACCAGACAAGACGCCGGCCGATCCTGCATTCACCAAAACGACAAAAGCCTTTCGTTTCCGTTGATGCGCCGCATCCTTCGGGATGGCGCAATGCCGCATCCGTCTGCTAGACCGCCCGCATAATGACCGTCCGCGTCTCCATTCGCCTGATTTCGATTAGCCGCCCGGCGTAGCGCTGCAGGGGTCAGCCCCGCGCACGCCGGGAAGACCGCCCACCTGTTCGGGCGAACGAAGACAGCGACATAACTTTCACGACGCCGAGACTGCTCCAATGGCCGACGCCCCCGAATCCACCGCCCGCGACTATCGCGACACCGTCTTCCTGCCCGAGACGCCCTTCCCCATGCGCGGCGGCCTGCCCCAGAAGGAGCCGGTCATCCTGGAACAGTGGGGCGACCTCTACGGAACCCTGCGCGCCGAGCGCCAGGCGCAGAACGCCCCGCTGTATGTCCTGCACGACGGCCCGCCCTACGCCAACGGCGACATCCACATCGGCCATGCGCTGAACAAGACTCTGAAGGATTTCGTTGTCCGCAGCCGTTTCCTGCTGGGCTACGACGTCGACTACGTCCCCGGCTGGGACTGCCACGGCCTGCCGATCGAGTGGAAGATCGAGGAACAGTTCCGCGCCAAGGGCCGCCGCAAGGACGAGGTGTCGAAAGACGAGTTCCGCGCCGCCTGTCGAGAATACGCCGGCAAATACATCGACCTGCAACGCGACCAGTTCAAACGCCTGGGCATCACCGGCGACTTCGCCAACCGCTACGCCACCATGGATTTCAAGTCCGAGGCGGCCATCGTCGCCGAATTCCACAAGTTCAAGAACACGGGCCAGCTCTATCGCGGCTCCAAGCCCGTCATGTGGTCGCCGGTCGAGCGCACCGCCCTGGCCGACGCCGAGATCGAATACCATGACCACGTCAGCCCGACGATCTGGGTCAAGTTCCCGGTCACGGCCATGTCCGACGACCATCCTGACGACCTCCTGGCCTTCCGCTCCAGCACCCCGTCCATCGTCATCTGGACCACCACGCCCTGGACCATCCCGGCCAACCGCGCCATCTCTTACGGCCCCGAGATCGCCTATGGCCTCTATGAGGTCACGGCCATGGAAGAGGGCCTGGAGTTCGCGCCCTGGGCCAAGCCCGGCGACCGCCTGATTCTGGCCGACAAGCTGGCCGAGGACGTGTTCAAGGCCGCCAAGATCGCCGCCTGGACCCGCGTCTACGACATCAATCCGTCGGGCCTGGAGACCGCCCACCCGCTGGCGGCTCTGGACAGCGGCTACGGCTTCTCCGTGCCGCTGCTGGCCGGCGACCACGTCACGGACGACGCGGGCACCGGTTTCGTCCACACCGCGCCGGGCCACGGCGCCGACGACTTCGAGGTCTGGAAGGCCCACGGTCATCACGAGGTGCCCGACACCGTCGATCCCGACGGCGCCTACTACCCCGGCGTCCCCCTGTTCGCAGGCCTCAAGGTGCTGGAGACCGAGGGCAAGAAGACCGGAAAGTTCGGTCCCGCCAACGGCGCGGTGATGGAAAAGCTGATCGAGGCCGGCAACCTGCTGGCGCGCGGCCGGATGGAGCACTCCTATCCCCACTCGTGGCGCTCCAAGGCCCCGATCATCTTCCGCAACACGCCCCAGTGGTTCATCCGCATGGACGAGCCCCTGAAGACTGAAGGTCAGCAGTCCGGCGACACCCTGCGCGAAACGGGGTTGAAGGCGATCGACGACACGGCCTTCCACCCCGCCGCCGGCAAGAACCGCATCCGTTCGATGGTCGAGTGTCGTCCCGACTGGCTGGTCAGCCGCCAGCGCGCCTGGGGCACGCCGCTGGCCATGTTCATCGACAAACAGACCGGCCAGCCCCTGCATGACGCCGAGGTCGACGCCCGCATCGTGTCGGCCGTCGCCGAGCACGGCGCCGACATCTGGTTCACCGCGCCCGACGCCGACTTCCTCGGCGCCCACGACCCGGCCCGCTACGAAAAGGTCGAGGACATCCTCGACGTCTGGTTCGATTCCGGTTCGACCCACGCCTTCACCCTGGACCCGCGCACGGCCGAGCACGGCTACACCGGCGACCGGCCGGCGCACTGGCCCGCCGACCTCTATCTGGAAGGCTCCGACCAGCACCGCGGCTGGTTCCAGTCCTCCTTGCTGGAAGGTTGCGGCACCCGTGGCCGCGCCCCGTTCAAGGCGGTCCTGACCCACGGCTTCACCCTCGACGAGAAGGGGGAGAAGATGTCCAAGTCCAAGGGCAACACCACCGATCCCCTGACCATCATCAAGGAGAGCGGCGCGGACATCCTGCGTCTGTGGGTGTCGCTGGTCGACTATTCGGAAGACCAGCGGATCGGCAAACAGATCCTCCAGACCACGGTCGATGCCTATCGCAAGCTTCGGAACACCGTCCGCTACCTGCTGGGCGCCCTGGCCGACTTCGACGAGGCCGAGCGGCTGCCGCTGGACCAAATGCCGCCGCTCGAAAAGTTCATCCTGCACCGCCTGCACGAACTCGACGCCCAGGTCCGCACCGCCTACACGGAATATCGCTTCCAGGACGTCGTCCGCCCGGTGCTGGAGTTCTGCTCCAACGACCTGTCGGCCCTTTATTTCGACATCCGCAAGGACGCCCTCTACTGCGACCGCCCCGACAGCCATCGCCGCCGCGCCGCCCGCACCGTGATGGACGAGGTCTTCATGCGCCTGACGGCCTGGCTGGCGCCGCTGACGCCCTTCACGATGGAAGAGGCCTGGACGACGCGCTTCCCGGATGCAGGCACCAACTGCGCCCGGGTGATCCCCGAGACGCCGGTGGAGTGGGAGAACCCGGCCGAGGCCGCGCGTTGGGGAAGCATCGAACAAGTTCTGCTCGTCGTCACCGGGGCTTTGGAAGAAAAGCGTCGGGAGAAGCTCATCGGTAACGCGCTAGATGCGGACGTGACGGCTTATGTCAACAATTCCAACACACTGGATGCGTTCGAAGGGATCGACGCTGCAGAGGTTTTCCGTACCAGCGTTGCACGCATAATAGACACCGGCTCCAAAGAGTTTGCCTCCGCAGTCCGAGAGGGAAATGAACCCCGTAGAAGCGAACGTTTCGAACGTCCTGAGGTTACAGACACTCCCGTAACTGTGACAGTCGCCACCGCAAACCACCCCAAATGCGCCCGCTCCTGGCGTCGCGTCCCCGACGTCGGCTCCGACCCCGCCTACCCCGACCTCTCGGCCCGCGACGCCGATGCGGTTCGGCATTGGGACCAGACGCACGGCTGACGAATCCTTCTCCCCTCGGGGGAGAAGGTGGCTCGCGGAGCGAGACGGATGAGGGGGCTGTTTCCGCAACCTCGCTCTTGCCGTTTCGGGGTGCCTGCTCCTCGTTTTTTAGTCCGTCATCCTCGGCCTTGTGCCGAGGACCCACGGTCAGGCGAACTCGACCGTGAAAGAATGCGCGCAACGGTTCGTGCGCCACGCTCCATGATCGTGCGGCGGACGGGTGGGTCCTCGGCACAGGGCCGAGGATGACGGATATTGAGAAGCGTGAATTGCACCCCAGCCATCACAATGTCGCTGGTTCATTCTCTGCGATTTCAACCGCTTGCCGATTTATGTCCCCATTCTCCTGCCCACGGGGTCAAACCGCCCCATAATACACCCGTCTCGTCGCATGGAGGGCTCGCTTGGCCTGCGACCTTGCGGCGGCGGGAGCGGATGGAACGGGAGCGGGGGTGAAATCCCTCCGCGCTGACATCGACTCTTGGAGCGGTGTCGGAGGGTCGAGGGGGATACTCGATCGCACTCGGGACGGGGTTTCGCAGACCCCGCCGACCCGTCGCAGGCTTATGGGGTTAGGCGATAAGACCGCCACCGCTCGACGCCCCGAGCTTGCAGGCCAACCAACCGCGCGGAGCGTCATACCCTTCGTCGAAACGGTAACAACACAAATCAACTCCGGGCGAAGGCCCGGCGCTCCGCCCAGCCCTCCACCCAACTTCGCAGCGAAAGCGCGAAGATGGAGCCGTTTTCCGCCCCGCGCGACACTGCGTCATCTTGTCAAACCGCCCCTCGCGCCCCAACTGCAAAGCCTAGCCAAAATCACACCTTCGCTCGCGACAGGAGCCCTGATGCCGCATGCCGACAGCCTGATCCTCACCCTGGTCGGGGGCTTCGTCCTCGCCTTCGTGTTCGGCATGCTGGCGCATCGGCTGAAACTGTCGCCCCTGGTCGGTTATCTGGTCGCCGGAGTCGTCGTCGGCCCCTATACGGGCGGCTTCGTCGCCGACACCGAACTGGCGCCCCAGTTGGCCGAGATCGGCGTCATCCTGCTGATGTTCGGCGTCGGCCTGCACTTCTCGCCAAAGGACCTGATGCAGGTCCGCAAGGTCGCCATTCCAGGCGCCCTGGTTCAGATCACCGTCGCCACCGTGCTGGGTTGGGGTCTCGGCCGGTTCGTCCTGGGCCAGGGCGATGTCGAGGCCCTTCTGATGGGCTTCGCCCTGTCCGTCGCCTCCACCGTCGTCCTGCTGCGGGCGCTGGAGGAGCGCAAACAGGTCAAGGGCGAGATCGGGCGCATCGCCGTCGGCTGGCTGATCGTCGAGGATCTGGTCATCGTCATCGCCTTGGTCATGCTGCCCATGATCCTTGTTCCGGCCGGAACCCAGACCGACTTTGCGGCGCTGGGAACGGACGTCGGCCTGACCCTGCTCAAGGTTGTCCTCTTCGTCGTCGGCATGCTGGTCGTCGGCGGCAAGGTCATTCCGTGGCTGCTGATCCGCATCGCCCACACCAAGTCGCGCGAGCTCTTCACCCTGGGCGTTCTGGCCATCGCCCTGGGCATCGCCTGGCTGGCCTATTTCCTGTTCCACTCGTTTGCCCTGGGCGCCTTCCTGGCCGGCCTGGTGATGAACGCCTCACCCTTGGGTCACAATGCGGCCGAGCGGTCCCTGCCGCTGCGCGACGCCTTCGCCGTGCTGTTCTTCGTTTCCGTCGGCATGCTGTTCGACCCGATGATCGTGGTGCGCCAGCCCTGGGCTGTCCTGGGCGTGCTGGGCATCGTCATCGTCGGCAAGTCGGTCGCCGCCCTGGTCATCACCAAGACGTTCAAGCTGGACCGCCCGACCGGCTTCACCGTCGCGGCGTCCCTGGCCCAGATCGGCGAATTTTCCTTTATCCTGGCCGCCCTTGGCGTGTCCCTGGGCGCCATGAGCCGCGAGACCCACGACCTGATCCTGGCCGCCGCCCTGCTGTCGATCTCGTTGAACCCGTTCGTCTTCCTGTTCACCGACCGGATGGGCGGCAAGCCCAAGTCGCCCCCGTCCGGCGCGACCCGCCCGCCTGCCGCCGACGGTCCGATCACGGATGCGGTAGCCACGACCTGAACCCTTTTCGCCCCGGCCGCCGCCCGCTATCGTTCGATCATGGATATGACCGCAGCAGACCAGGCCGTTCTTCACTATGGCGACGGCGAGTTCGCGGTGCTGAAGCCCGGCCGCTTCGTGCGCTGCGCGGTGACGGACAGGCCGATCCCGCTGGAAATCCTCCGCTACTGGAGCCCGACGCGCCAGCAGCCCTATTTCGGGCCCGCCGAATTCATCGCGGCCCAGCAAGCCCCCACATGATCCCGTCGCGCCGCGCCCTGCTGACCGGCGCGGCCGCCAGCCTCATCGCCGCGCCGCTGGCGGCCCAAAACCTTCGGGAACAGGACCGCAACGCCCTGCCGCTGGCTCTGAACGGCGCCTGGCGTCAGGGCGGCTACGCCTTCGGACGCACCGCGCCGAGCGCCCTGATCTTCGTCGATGGCGAGGCCCTGACCACCGCCTCGGCCGCCGGCCTCTTCGTGATCGGCTTCGACCGCGACGCCGTCGCCAGCGTCCAGATCGAGGCCCGCGCCGGCGACCGCTCGGCCCGCCGCACCCTCGACATCGCCCCCTACGCCTTCCCCTCGACCAGCGTGAACGGCCTGCCGCCCTCGACCGTCGAGCCCAGCGACCCCGCGCTGCTGGCCCGCATCCAGCAGGAAATCGCCCTCAAGACCGAGGGCTTCGCCAGCCGCATCGACGCCGACGAATTCAAGTCCGGCTTCATCTGGCCGCTGGAGAGCTACCGCGTCTCCAGCGCCTGGGGCGCCCAGCGCATCCTGAATGGCACGCCCGCCCGGCCCCACTACGGCATCGATCTCGCCGCACCACAGGGCAGCGTGATCCGCGCCCCCGCCGACGGCCGCATCGCCTTCGTGCGACCCGACATGCATTTCGAGGGCGGCCTGACCCTGATCGACCACGGTCAGGGCCTGATCACCTGCTACCTGCACCAGTCGCGGCTGGATGTGGAACAAGGCCAGCGCGTACGGCGCGGCGATCCGCTGGGTCGCGTCGGCATGACCGGCCGAGCCACCGGCCCGCACCTGTGCTGGCGCATGAAATGGCGCGACCGCAATCTGGACCCATCGCTGATGGTCGGCGCCCGCGCCCCGGAAACGCTCGCCTGATCAATGGCTCCGCTTGCGGGACTACGCACATCCCCTTAGCTTCGGCGATCTACCTGCCGGGGCCCGATGTTTTCTCTCAAGTCGCTGAACGTCCTGCTCGTGGACGACAATCAGAACATGCGCGCCATCGCCGCCGCCGTGCTGCACTCGGCCGATATCCGCAACGTCTACGAGGCGGCCGAGGGCGCGACCGCTTTCGATCTGCTGCGTCGCCACGCCATCGACCTGGCCATCGTCGATTTCAACATGTTCCCGCTGGACGGGGTCGAGTTCACGCGCCTGGTCCGCACCAGCCCCGACAGCCCCAACACCTTTCTGCCGATCATCATGATGACCGGCCATTCCGAACGCAGCCGCGTCTATGAGGCCCGCGACGCCGGGGTCACCGAGTTCATCGTCAAACCCATCACCGCCAAGGCCGTGCTGGACCGGATCAACGCCGTCATCATGCGGCCCCGCGCCTTCATCAAGACCGACGACTACAACGGTCCCTGCCGCCGACGTCGCCAGGCGCCGGACTACGCCGGTCCGTTCCGCCGCTCGTCCGAGGCTGGACGCTCCAACGCCGCATAAACCTTGTCCGGCCAGCGCTTGTGGACCCAGAACCAGTCCACGGGACGCTCCCGCACCCGATCCTCGACGAAGCGGTTGGCGGCCTGAATCCCCGCGAGGGTATCCGCCGCCTTGTCCTCGCTTTGGCTGACGACGATCGGCTCGTGCGCCGTCACCCGGAACCGGACGCCCGGCAGCCGCACCACCGATAGTGGCAGCATGACCGTATCGAACTTCAGCGCCAGCCTCGCCGCCCCCGGCGAGGCGTTTACCGGCTGACCGAAGAACTCGACCTCCGGCCCCTGATTGTATTTCTGATCGACCAGCAGGGCGATGGAATCGCCGCGCTTCATCCCCGCCATCAGCTCGCGCGTCCCGTCGCCCTTGGGTGCGAACAGGCGGATGCCGTATCGCTCGCGGCTCTGGCGGATCAGGGCGTCGACATACGGATTGTTCGCGGCGCGGTAGGTCACCTGGCACGGCACGCCCGAGGCCATGATCACCGCCGCCATCACCTCGAAGTTGGCCAGATGGCCCGAGATCAGCACTGCCGGCCGGCCGCTGTCGCGCAGGGCGTGCAGCCGCTCCATCCCGACCACCTCGACCCGCCCGCCCTCGGGCGTCAGCCGGTCCATGACCGCCAGCTCGGCGAAGGTCCGGCCCGTCTGGTCCCACTGAGCCAGCGCGAGCGCCTCACGCTCAGTGGCGCCCATGTCGGGAAACGCGATCCGCAGATTGCGCATTACCGTCTTCTGCGTGCCGGTCAGCGGCCCCAGGGTGCGCAGCAGCCAGCCGCCCAGCCCCGACGCCCGCTCGACGCCCAGCAGGCGCAGAAACCCGAACAGCGCCTGGAAGCCGAAGGCCTCCAAGCGCCAGATCAGATCCTGCCGCACATCTTTTGCGCTACCGCCCGTCGGGCGGCTTGAGCGCGTCTCTTCACCAGGCAATCGTCAATCCACCGTCCACCACAAGCGTCTGTCCGGTCACATAGGCCGACGCAGGG
This sequence comes from Brevundimonas sp. KH_058, assembly GCF_057838505.1. Lineage (NCBI taxonomy): Bacteria > Pseudomonadati > Pseudomonadota > Alphaproteobacteria > Caulobacterales > Caulobacteraceae > Brevundimonas > Brevundimonas sp. KH_058. The sequence continues at coordinate 353,194 of NZ_CM174469.1, forward strand.
CTGCACAGATAGACCGCCGTGCCCGCGATTTCATCGGGCTGCCCGATCCTTTTCAGCGGCGCGGGCTCGGTGACCGTCTTCAGCAGCTCGGGATTCTCCCACAGATATTTGGCGAAATCGGTCTGAACCAGGCCCGGCGCGATGCAGTTGACCCGCACGTTCGACGGTCCCCACTCCACCGCCAGGTTCCGCACCAGCTGCATGTCCGCCGCCTTGGAGATATTGTAGGCGCCGATCAGGGCGTTGCCGCGCAAGCCCCCGATGGACGAGATCACCAGGATCGCCCCGTCTTTCCGCTCCACCATCTGCGGCGCGACCATCTGGATCAGCCAATGGTTCGAGATGACGTTATTTTGCAGGATCTTCTCGAACTGGTCGTCGGCGATGCCCGCCATCGGCCCGGCATAGGGATTGGTCGCGGCGTTGCAGACCAGGATATCGACCTTGCCGAAGGCGGCGTTGGTCTCGTCCACCAGACGCTGCAAATCCTCTTTGGAGGCGATGTTGGCAGGAACCGCGATGGCGCGTCCCTCGCCGTACTTGCCGTTGATCTCTGCGGCGACCTCGTCGCACGGCCCGGCCTTGCGCGACGAGATGACGACCTTGGCGCCGTGTTCGGCCAGCCGTTCGGCGATCGCCTTGCCGATTCCGCGCGACGATCCGGTGATGATTGCGACCTTGCCGGTCAGATCGAACAGTTCCATTGCGTTTCCCGTGGTTCTGGCGGGGATATTTATCGTCCCGCTCTAGCCGAATGACATTGATAGCCTGATACTCGGGCGATTCCATCCGGGAGTGGCCGACCGCCAGCCGATGCGCAACGTAACAACGGGCTTTCTGTATTTCGCCTATCTGTTCCTCGGCATGACCGTGGGCGCCTTCCTGTGGCGCGCCGGTCTGGGGATCGGCGCAGGCGTGGCCGGAACGCTCGGCGCGCTGGGTCTGCTGGGCGCCTTTCACGGCATCGTCACCGGAATCGCCGAACGCCGCGTCCTGAAAAAGGAAATCGGCCAGGTCCGCGAGGCTCACCGCCTGCTGGCCGATGCGATGGAATCCACCCAAGGCGCCCTGACCGAACTGGCCCACGCCATCGAGAGCGGCGTCCTGTCCGACACCGACGCCCTGACCGGCGAGGTTCGCATGCTGGAATCCCTAGTCCAGCAGATGAGCGAAAGCATCGACGAACGCCTGTCGGCTGCGCCCCACATCGGCGTCGAGACCTTCGAGGGCCGCCGTATGGCCCAGTCCAACGTCCTGCTGCGCACCATCCATGAGGCGCTCAGCGAAGGCCGCGTGGATCTGTATCTCCAGCCGGTCGTCTCCCTGCCCCAGCGCCGGACGCTCTTCTACGAGAGCTTCACCCGCCTGCGGGATTCGACCGACCGCGTCATGATGCCGGCGGAATACCTATCCATGGCCGAGGGCGAGGGCCTGGTGCCGGCCATCGACAATCTGCTGCTGTTCCGCTGCGCCCAGATCGTGCGACGGCTGGCGCGCCAGGACCGCAAGGTCGGCGTCTTCTGCAATGTGGCCCTGACCTCGCTGGGCGACGACACCTTCTTCCCGCAGTTCCTGGATTTCCTGTCCGAGAACCGCGACCTGAACCAGGCCCTGATCTTCGAACTGGGCCAGGCCACTTTCGACGCCCGTGGCGCCATCGAGGCCCGCAACATGGCCAAGCTGGCCGACCTCGGCTTCCGCTTCTCGCTGGACAAGGTCCAGACGTTGGACCTCGATTTCGCCGACCTGCAACGCTCGGACGTCAAGTTCATCAAGGTCTCTGCCGACCTGATGATCGAACAACTGCTGGATCTGGACGGCGGCGCGCCCCTGCGCTCCATGCCCGACATCCAGGCCGCCGACTTCGCCGCCCTGACCCGTCGCTACGGCGTCGAGGTCATCGCCGAAAAGGTCGAGAACGAACGCCAGGTCGTCGACATCCTCGAACTGGACGTCGCCATGGGCCAGGGTCACCTGTTCGGCGAACCCCGCGCCATCAAGGAACAGGTCCTGGCCGAAACCGACCCCCCGGCGGAGTTCCTGCGCTCCACACTGCGCAGCGCCGAACAGCGCCGTCGGTTCAGCTAAATACTTGGCTGTCTCCTCTCCGCTTCGCGGGGAGGTGGCGCGGCGCTTCTTCAGCGCCGTGACGGAGGGGTTCTTCACCGCATCACGGCCGCCGGTGAGACTTCAAGAGCCCCTCCACCACTTTGTGGTCCCCCTCCCCACAAGTGGGGAGGAGACTTTCGCGTTGGGCCCCAAACCGCTACTTGCCTCTCATGACCCTCCCCCACGCCCTGCCTCACCTCGGCGCCGTCGCCGGCGACTACGACATCCTGCTCTGCGACGTGTGGGGCGTGATCCACAACGGCCGCGAAAGCTGGGCGGCGCCGTGCGAGGCGCTGAAGCGGTTCAACCGCGAGGGCGGTCACGTCGTGCTAATCTCCAACTCGCCCCGCCCAGCCTCGGACGTGATCGCTCAGTTGGACGGCCTGGGCGTGCCGCGCGAGGCGTGGAAGGCCTTCGTCACTTCCGGCGACGCGACCCGAGCCGAACTGGCCAAGCGCGCGCCCGGCCCGGCCTGGATCGTCGGCCCCGAACGCGACGCCCCCCTCTACGCCGGCCTGGACCTGGAACGCGCCGACAGCGCCCAGGACGCCGCCTTCATCTCCGTCACCGGGCCGTTCGACGACACGGTCGATACACCCGAGGACTATCGCGATCGGTTCGCCGTCGGCGCGGCGCGCGACATTGAACTGATCTGCGCCAACCCAGACCGCGTGGTTCAGCGCGGCGACCAGTTGATCTACTGCGGCGGATCGCTGGCCGATCTCTATGAATCCCTGGGCGGTCGCGTCGTCATGGCGGGCAAGCCCTTCGCCCCGATCTACGACCTGGCCCTTCATGAGGCGCAAACCCTGCTGGGCCGCGCCGTCGATCGCTCACGCGTCCTGTGCATCGGCGACGGCGTCGTCACCGACGTCATGGGCGCCAACGCCCAGGCGCTGGACTGCCTGTTCATCGCCCAGGGCATCCACGGCGACCAGGCCAAGGGCGAAGACGGAACCCTGGATCCCGCCCGCGCCGCCACCCTGCTGAAGGCGGAAACGACCTATGCGCGATACGCCGCGCTCGAACTCGCCTGGTAAGGCTCGCCATTTTGTCGCACCGCCGCTAAAGCCTCATCCATGGTCGAATTGGTTCAACAGCATCCGTCCGGTGGTTACATCCTGGACGAACTTCACGTCGGCATGGCCGCCGAGAAAATCGTGGTCGCGACGGAGGACCGCATCCGGCTGTTCGCCGAGGCGTCCGACGACTTCAATCCCGTCCACCTGGACGAGGCCTTCGCGTCCAAGACCGCCTATCGCGGCCGGATCGCCCACGGCCTGCTCAGCGCCTCGTTCGGCTCTGCCGTGGTCGGCACCATGCTGCCGGGCGCGGGGTCGATCTACATCTCCCAGACCCTGGCCTTCCATCAGCCGGTGCGCATCGACGACGTCGTTCGCATCCTGATCACCGTGATCGAGGTCGAGCCCGAGAGCGCGCGGGTCAAGCTCAGCTGCGAAGGCTTCGTCGGCGAGACCATGATCATGGACGGCGTCGCCGTCGTCCGCGTTCCCCGCCGGCGCAAACCCTCCCAGCGTTGATGCAGATTGCGCGTATTTGGCGCGACTGGCGCGGCCTGCCTGACGCGCTCAAGGGCGCGGCGGTCGCCGTCGGCGCCTTCGACGGCGTGCATCGCGGCCACCAGGCCGTCATCGCCGGTGCCCGTCACGCCGCCGAACAACTGGATGCGCCCCTTGGCGTCGTCAGCTTCGATCCCCATCCGCGACGCTGGTTCCAGCCCGAGGCCGCCCCGTTCCGTCTGCTGACCGCCGACCAGATGGCCGAGGCCCTTGCCCCGCTGGGCGTGGACATCCTGTATCTGCTGCCTTTCGACGCCGAGATGGCCGGTATGACCGACGCCGCCTTCGCCGAACGTGTGCTGTCCGACGGCCTGGGCATCCGCCATGCCGCCGTCGGTTTCGACTTCACCTTCGGCAAGGGCCGGTCCGGCTCGCCCGAGGGTCTGCGCGCCTATGGCGAACGGCTGGGCTTCACCGTCTCGGTCGCCGAACGCCTGGACGACGCTGATGGCTTGAAACTGTCGTCCAGCGCCGTGCGCGAGGCCTTGAAGGCCGGGGACATGGCCCGCGCCGCCGCCATCCTGGGCCGCCCCTTCGCCATCCGGGGCGAGGTGATCCACGGCGACAAGCGCGGCCGCACCATCGGCGTGCCGACCGCCAACATACCCTTGAACGACTACATGCGCCCCGCCTACGGCGTCTATGCGACCCGCAGCCGCCTGCCGGACGGACGCATCATAAACGGCGTCGCCAGCCTCGGTTTGCGCCCCATGTATGCGCTGGAGACCCCGCTGCTGGAGGTCTGGCTGTTCGACTTCGACGGCGACCTCTACGGCCAGACGCTGGATACCCAGTTGATCGCCTGGCTGCGCGGCGAGGAAACCTTCGACGGCCTCGACGCCCTGAAGGCCCAGATCGACGCGGATGCGGCAGCGGCGCGGGCGGCTCTCGCGACCTGAGGGTCAGACCGCCCTCAACTCCGCCGCAAACCGCTTCCAGTTCTGCACATAGTGCTCGGCCGACATCTGCAGCACGGCGATGTGCGCGGGATCACGTTCACGCACCACCTTGCCGGGTTGACCGACGACCAGGCTGTTGTCGGGAATGACCTTGCCCTCGGTGATCAGGGCGTTCGCGCCGATGATGCAGTTCTTGCCGATTTTCACCCCGTTCAACACCACCGCCCCGATGCCGATCAGGCTGTAATCCCCGACCTCGCAGCCGTGCAGCATGGCCTTGTGCCCCACCGTCACGCCGCGCCCCAGCGTCAGGGGCGATCCCATGTCGGTGTGCAAGACGCTGCCGTCCTGGATGTTGCTGTCATGACCCACTGTGATGGGATCGTTGTCCCCGCGCAGCACGGCGCCGAACCAGACGCTGGCGTTGGGATGCAGAATCACATTCCCTATCACCGACGCACTTGGAGCCACCCAGTATTCGCCCTCAGGCGGAAGCTGAGGTTTGCTGTCGCCCAATGCGTAAATGGTCATCAGTACACCACCTAATCTTTGAAAAATGAGGGCTTTAACGGATCGCTAACCACGATAGCATCATTCTGTTGATGCGATTCGTGGGTCGCCATTTCGGCCCCGGATCCGAAACCGGATCAAGCCCGATCCGGTCATTGTCGGGGCTTTCGCGTGGCGCGTTGGGATCCTGGTTCGGTTGTTCGGCGGCGGGCCTGTCCCGTTGCAGACGGCCCTGCTGTCGATCCGGGCGCCTGCTGCGCAGGCCGTGACCCTTTCCTCCCCAAGACCATCCAAGGCGGCGCCCATTCGGGTCCGCCTTTTTTCATGCCCTGGAGGCGTCCATGACCAAGCGTGCTGCAACCAAGCGTCAAACGCGTGAACACGGAATCCTGGATTCGCGCGACTTCATGGAGGAGTCGAAAGTTCGCCGGCTCCATGCCCCGCATAACGAACGCCATCGCGAAGGTTCAGGGGGCTGGTCGCCCAGCCCGTCAAACGACGACCGGGAACAGGGCTACCTCAAGACCCTGAAGCCGAAGTCGGAGGGCCAGATCGAAATGATGGAGGCCATCGACCACCACAACCTGGTCATGGCGCTCGGCCCCGCAGGCACCGGCAAGACCTATCTCGCCGTCGCCAAGGCCGTCGAAGCGCTGGAGGCCGGCAAGGTCGGTCGCATCGTCCTCAGCCGTCCCGCCGTCGAGGCCGGGGAATCGATCGGCTTCCTGCCCGGCGACATGGAGGACAAGCTGGCCCCCTATCTGCGCCCGCTCTACGACGCCCTGTCGGATCGCCTGTCGATGAAGCGGGTCAAGGCCCTGATGGCCGAAGGCCTGATCGAGATCGCGCCCATCGGCTATATGCGCGGCCGCACGCTGAACAACGCCTTCATCGTCGTGGACGAGGCGCAGAACTGCACCTACGTCCAGCTGAAGATGCTGCTGACCCGCCTGGGCTGGCATTCGACCATGGTGGTCACCGGCGACCCGCAGCAGTCCGACCTGCTGCCCGGCATCTCGGGCCTGTCCGACGTGTCCGCACGGCTGGAACCCGTGCCGGACATCGCCGTGGTTCGCCTGGCCGAGCGCGACATCGTCCGCCACCCTCTGGTCGCCTCGATGATCGGCGTCCTCTAGCCGCCCCACTGCCTGCGGCCGGCGTTACGAGGCGTCGGCTGCAGGTCCGTTGCACCCGGAAACCAAAAGCCATTGTCCCCATGCGCACCGCCCCGCTAAAGGTCGGCTCGCCGCTGATGAGGGATTTCGATGCGCGTAGCGATGATTGGGACGGGTTATGTGGGCCTGGTGTCCGGCGCCTGTTTCGCCGACTTCGGCCATGTCGTCACCTGCATCGACAAGGACCCGTCCAAGATCGAACGGCTGGAGCGGGGCGAGATCCCGATCTTCGAGCCGGGGCTGGACGATCTGGTCGCCGCCAACGTGCGCGAGGGCCGGCTGTTCTTCACCCTGGACGGCGCCGATGCCATCCGTAAAGCGGACGCCGTCTTCATCGCCGTGGGCACGCCGACGCGTCGCGGCGACGGCCATGCCGACCTGACCTACGTCCACGCCGCCGCTGAGGAGATCGCCGGCCTGATCGAGGGCTTCACCGTCATCGTCACCAAGTCCACCGTCCCGGTCGGGACGGGCGACGAGGTCGAGGCCATCATCAGAAAAACCAATCCGAGCGCCGACTTCGCCGTCGTCTCCAACCCAGAGTTCCTGCGTGAGGGCGCCGCCATCGGCGACTTCAAACGCCCCGACCGCGTCGTCATCGGCGTCGACGACGTCGACGGCGATACAGGGTCGCGCGCCCAGAAGGTGATGAGCGAGCTCTATCGTCCGCTGAACCTGAACGAGAGCCCGCTGCTGTTCGTCGGCCGCCGCACGTCCGAGCTGATCAAATACGCCGCCAACGCCTTCCTGGCGATGAAGATCACCTTCATCAACGAGATGGCCGACCTGTGCGAGGCCGTCGGCGCCGACGTGCAGCAGGTCGCGCGCGGCATCGGCCTGGACAAGCGGATCGGCTCGAAATTCCTGCACGCCGGCCCCGGCTACGGCGGTTCGTGCTTCCCCAAGGACACCATCGCCCTGGTCCGCACCGCCCAGCAGTACGGCGCCCCGACCCGACTGATCGAAGCCACGGTCGAGGTCAACGATGCGCGCAAGAAGGCCATGGCCGACCGTGTCGCGACGACACTGGGAACCAGCGTCCAGGGCAAGACCGTCGCCCTGTTGGGCCTGACGTTCAAGCCGAACACAGACGACATGCGCGACGCGCCCAGCCTGGACATCGCGCCCGCCCTGATCGCCGCCGGCGCCAAGGTTCAGGCCTTCGACCCCGAAGGCATGCACGAGGCCGCCAAACTGCTGCCCGACGTCGAGATGAAGGACAGCGCCTATGATGCCGTCGTCGGCGCCGACGCCGTCGTCCTGGTCACCGAATGGGACCAGTTCCGCGCCCTGGACCTGGACCGGATCAAGCTTCTTATGAAGCAGCCGGTCCTGGTCGATCTGCGCAACATCTATCGGCCCGAGGACATGAAGAGCCGCGGCTTCCGCTACATGGGCATCGGGCGCGGCTGATGGGGACGCCGATCCTCGTCACCGGTGCGGCCGGCTTCATCGGCATGCATGTCGCCGAACGCCTGCTGGACCGTGGCGAACAGGTGATCGGCGTCGATGTCTTCAACGACTACTATGATCCGCGCCTGAAGGCGGCCCGCGCCGCCCGGCTGGAAGGGCGCGACGGCTTTCGCATGGTCCGCGCCGACATCGCCGATCACGAACAGATGCGCGCCCTTGTCGCGGACGCCGGCGTCAAGCGGATCGTCCATCTCGCGGCCCAGGCGGGGGTTCGGTATTCGCTGGAGAATCCCTTCGCCTATGAGCGGTCCAACCTGGCCGGCCACCTGTCGATGCTGGAGGCCGCGCGGCACAATGGCGTGACCCACATGGTCTATGCCTCGTCCAGCTCGGTCTATGGCGACCGGTCGCTGGAAGGGTTGGGCTTTCGCGAGGATGACCCGACGGTCAATCCCGTTTCGCTCTACGCCGCGACCAAACGCGCGTGCGAACTGATGAGCCAGAGCTACGCCAAGCTTTACGGCTTTCCCCAGTCCGGCCTGCGTTTCTTCACCGTCTATGGCCCCTGGGGCCGGCCCGACATGGCCTATTTCAGCTTCACCCAGAAGATCGTGCGCGGCGAGCCCATCGAGGTCTATGGCGAGGGCCGGATGGCGCGCGACTTCACCTATATCGACGATATCGTCGACGGCGTGGTCGCCGTTCTGGACCGCCCGCCGGCTCAGAACGTGCATGAGGTCTACAACATCGGCGACAGCCAGCCGGTCGGCCTAATGGAGATGATCTCAACACTGGAAGCCGCCCTGGGCGTCGAGGGGAAGAAGGTCATGCGTCCGATGCAGCCGGGCGACGTGACAGCCACCTATGCCGACATCTCCAAACTGAACGCCCTTTGCGGCTATCAGCCCAAGGTGCCGCTGAAGGCTGGGCTGGAAAAATTCGTCGCCTGGTGGCGACAGTACGAGAACGGTTGAAGCGAAAGGCGGGGGCCGATGCGACGCGACATCCTTCCGGCCGCCGCCGCACTGGCCCTGTTCGGCGGGTCCGAGGCTTCGGCCCAGTCCCTGCGCACGGCCCAGGATCGCACGGCGGACCTGTTCGCTCGTGACCGCGCCGTCGCCGTGCGCGACCGCCCTCAACCCGCCTATGACGCCCTGGGCATCCGCACCGGCGGCTTCACCGTCTTTCCACGGCTTCAGCTCGACGTCGTCCAAGACGACAATGTTTTCGCCAGTGACGACGCGCCCCAGGCCGCCACGACTTTCCGCCTCCGACCCGAGATCGTCGCCAGGTCCAACTGGTCCCGCCATGCGCTTCAGGCCCACGGCCGCGCCGTCATCGATCGTAACCTCGACTTCGACAGCGAAAACACCACCGACTGGGGCCTGGGCGCCGCCGGCCGCCTGGACGTGGTTCGCGGCGCCGAGATCGTCGCCGGCGCCGACTACGCCAAGGCCCACGAAGCGCGCACCGCCGCCGGCGTCGATCCGATCACCCAGCGGCCCGTCGCCTTCGACCTGGCCTCAGCCCATCTCGGCGCCGAACGGGCCAGGGGACGCCTGCGCGTCTCGGCGCGAGCCGCCGTTCACCGCTACGACTACCGCGACGGCTTCAGCGAAACCGGCGCCGTGATCGAACAGGACGACCGCGACCGCACGGTCTTCACCCTGACCGGCCGCGCCGACTATGCCCTCTCCCCTGCCACGGCGATCTTCCTGCAGGTCACCAGTGACGACCGCGACTACAACCGCATCGCCGGACGTCCCCTGCGCTCCTCGTCCGGCTATCAGACCCTGGCGGGCGTGGATTTCGAACTGGGCGCCCTGGTCCGGGGCGAGATCGCCGCCGGCTATATCCGACAGGACGTCGAGGATGCCGCGTTCGGCGACCTCCACGGTTTCGGCGGCCGGGCGAAACTGTCCTGGTTCCCCACGCAACTGACCACCGTCACGGCGGCGGCGGCGCGAACCGTCGAGGATACGGGCGTCATCGGCGCGGCCGGCGCCCTGCGCACCGACTTGTCGCTCACTGTCGATCACGAGCTGCTGCGTAACCTGATCCTGACGGCCCAGGCGACCTATGCCGACGACGCCTACAACGGCCTGGCGCGCACCGACACGCGCTTCGGCGCCGGCGTCAGCGCGATCTATCGGATCAATCGCCGCTACGGCTTCACCGCCGGCCTGACCTGGCTCGACCAGTCCTCGTCCGGCGCCGCCCAAGGCCCCAGCTATCGAACCACGCGGCTCTACGTCGGCTCGACCGCCCAGTTCTAGGGCGCGCGAAGATTGACAACCTGAAGGCGACGCCGCACCACTGACACGGACGATCACCGTTCGATGGCGCGATGACACAGACGAACGACCCTGCTTTCGGGACCATGCCTTCCGACGACGACGTCGACCTCCAACGCTACGTCGCCGCCTTCCGCCGTCGCGCCGGCCTGTTCATGGCGGTAGCGGCGGTCGTCGCTCTGATCGTCCTCGCCCTGATGCTGGGCCAGACGCCGGTCTATACCGCCACCACCAATCTCCAGATCAACACCCGCAAGGAACAGGTCGTCGCCGGTCCCGCCGTCCTGTCCGCCCTCGACGCCGAGGCCGCCATCGTCGACACCGAGGTCGAGGTGCTGAAGTCGCCTCAACTCGCCGCCGGGGTCGTGGACGCGCTGAACCTGACCCAGGATCCCGAGTTCAACGCCCGACTGCACAAATCTCCCTTCACGGCCCTCACGAACCGGGTCGGCCGCGCCGCGATCCCCGACCGCGAAATCCAGCGCCAACAGGTCATCGACGCCGTCAGCCGCCGCCTGACCGTGCGACGCGTCGGCCTGACCTATTCGATGGCGGTCGGCTTCACCTCCAACAGCCCGACCAAGGCGGCCCGCATCGCCAACGCCTTCGCCGAAAGGTACCTCCAGTCCCAGCTGACGGCCAAGTTCGACGCCAACAGCCAGGCCAACGCCTTCCTCGGCGAGCGGCTGGAAGACTTGCGCCGACAGGTCGAGACCGCCGACGCCGCCGTCTCCACCTACCGGATCGACAACGGCCTGCTCAGCGCCCAGGGCGCGACCCTGACCGAGCAGGAAATCTCGGTCTATAACCAGCAACTGGCGACCGCCCGCGCCCAACAGGCCGAGCAGGACGCGCGCCTGCGCACCGCCCGGTCCCAGATGGCCGCCGGATCGAACGGCGACGATGTCGGCGAGGCCCTGACCTCGCCCGTGGTCCAGAACCTGCGCGCCCAACGTGCGGCGATCAGCACCCGCGTCGCCGACCGGTCCGTCCGCTACGGCTCCCTGCACCCCGACATGATCCGCGCCCGCCAGGAGCTGGCCGACATCGACGCCCAGATCCAGGCCGAGATCCGCCGCGTCGTCTCCAATCTGGACGCCCAGGCCCAGGTCGCCCGCCAGCGCACGGCTTCGGTCGAGTCAAGCCTGAGCACCGCACGCGGGACCTTGGCCGACAACAACGCCGCCTCGGTGCGCCTACGCGAACTGGAGGGAGAAGCCGAGGCGGCCCGCGCCATCTACCGCGCCTTCCTGGACCGCTATCGCGAAACCAGCGCCCAGACCGGCGTCGAACAGGCCGACGCCCGTATCGTCTCGCGCGCCACCTCGCCGACCTCGCAGAGCGCCCCGAACCTGATGCTCAGCCTCGCGCTGGGTCTGGTGCTGGGCATCGGCGCGGGCGCGTTCGCCGTCATCATCGCCAATACGATGCAGACCGGCCTGGGCGGCCCCGAAGACATCGAACGCAAGCTGGGCCTGGCCCCTATCGGTACGATCCCGCTCGCCTCGTCCGTCGCCGCCCTGGAAGACCGCGACCTGCATCCCATCGACCTGGTGCTGCAACGGCCGCTGTCGGTCTTCACCGAGGCGTTTCGAGCCTTGCGCACCTCGATCACCCCCATCGTCAGCGTCGTGGGCGAACCGGCGGGCCGCATCGTCGCCGTCACCTCCGCCCTGCCCGGCGAGGGCAAGACCACCGCCGCCGTCTGCCTGGCGCGTGTGGCGGCCCGGTCTGGCGGACGTGTCCTGCTGATCGACGGCGACCCGCGTCGGCGCGGCGTCACGCGGATGCTGGGTCTCGATCCCGATGCGGGTCTGGCCGAGGCGCTGCACGGCGCGGCGTCCTGGCGAAACCTTCTGGTATTGGACCCCGCATCAGGCGCACACGTCCTGCCGCTGTCGGGAGCCGGCCTGTCGGCGGACGATCTCTTCGCCGCCCCGCCCATGGACGCCCTGCTGACAGAGCTGCGTCAGGCGTTCGATCTGATCGTCATCGACACAGCGCCGGTGCTGGTCCTGGCCGACGCGCGCGTCCTGGCGGGCAAGGCCGACAGCGTCCTTCTGCTGGCCCGCTGGCGCACAACGCCCGCCCGCGCGGTCGCCGCCGCCGTCCGCATCCTGAACCAATCCGGCGCACGCATCCTGGGCGTCACCCTGACCCAGGTGGACGTCAGGGCCCAGGCCAAACAGGACTACGGCCAGGCCGGCTACGACTATCAGGCCTACCGGAAATACTACGCCGCCTGACGCCGGGTCTCAGCTCGCGTTTCGCAGGAAGGGCGCGGAGGCCAGGACCGCCTGGCTGCGGTTATTGACCTCCAGCTTCTTCAGGATGGCCGAGACATGCTGTTTCACCGTCCCCTCCGTCAGGTTCATGTCGCCCGCGATCTCCTTGTTCAGCTTGCCCTCGGCCAGCGCCCGCAGCACCCTTAGCTGAGCGGCGGACAGGCGGGCGACGCGGCGATGGAAATCGATGGCGACCGGATCGGCGGCGGTTTCGGTCGGGAACAACTGCTCGCCCCGCATGATGGCCCCCACGCCGTTGACCAGGGTCTCGACCGGCGCCGCCTTGGACAAATAGCCCTTCACGCCGAACGCCCGCGCCATCGCCACCGAATGGGCGTCAACCCGCGCCGACACCATGACGAAGTCCGCATCGGGCAACAGCAGTTGCAGGCGGAGCAGCGCATCGAATCCCGTGGCGTCCGGCAACAGCAGATCCAGCATCACCAGCTTGATCCGACCACCCAGGGTCTTGGCGCAGGCTTCGGCCTCCTTGGCCGACAGCACGCGCGCCACGTCCAGGTGGGCATATGCGGCGCGGATCGACAGCTCCAGCGCCTGGCCGATCAGGGGATGGTCATCGACGATAAGAACGGTCCAGCGCATCGTTTAGCGCCTCCAAGCTATGCCTTTGAGTTGCTACGCCACAGGTCATGATTGCAGCCCAGGAGGTTAACAGCGCGTTTGGCTTACAACCCAGGCCAGTAAACGCAGCATGCTAACGAATTCGCTCTCCGGCTATAACTTTGGTTATGTTTAGGCCGTTTTGCACGTCCGGCTTGTGGACTCCTCTGCGTTTCGGGATGATTTGGCTCTCCAACGACGACGCCCAGCCGGCGCCGTCACTCAGTTGGAGCTGATGATGAAAACGCTGATCGCCGTCGCCGCCCTCGTCCTGACCGCCGTCGCCGCTCCGGCCATGGCCCAATCCTCGGCCACCGGGTCGGGTTCGATCACCGTGATCCGCCCCCTGACCATCACCAAGACGGCCGATCTGAAGTTCGGCACAGTGGTGCGTCCCGGCACGGGCTCCGGCACGGTCGTGGTCAGCGCGGCCGGCGCGCGTTCGGTCACCGGCGGCGTGGTTGGCCTGACGTCCGGCGATACGCCTGCCGCCGCGGCCTTTTCGGTCGCCGGTGAAGGCGGTCAGTCGGTGTCGGTCACCATCCCCGCCACCTTCTCGATGGCGAACGGGTCCGACACCCTGACGGTGACGACCTCCAACAGCCTGACCGGCTCTGCCGCCAGCCAGACCCTGTCCAACGCCCTGGGCTCAGCCGGTTCGCTGGCCTTCAGCGTTGGCGGCTCGGTCCCCGTCGGTTCGACCACCACGACGGGCGCCTATACCGGCACCTTCACCGTCTCGGCCGCCTACAACTAAGACCATGTATCCGCTCCAGGTCGATTCGCCCGAGCGGACCGCGCTTAACGAAGCGGAAGGCTTGAAGGATCATCGTCGCTTCGCGCCACCGTTGCGTTGGCTCGGAGTGAAGATGTTTCGTTACCTGCTGCCCGCCGTCGCCTTCCTCGCGATCGCCGATCCGGTGTTCGCGCAGGTGGGGGCCGACCTGAACATCTCGCCCAAGCGGGTGGTGTTCGGCCCCGGAGAACGCAGCGCCACGGTCTATGTCTTCAATCAGGGCGACCAGCCCGCAACCTATTCCGTCGAACTGATCGACCGGGTGATGACGGCGGACGGCCAGATCGTGGCCGCCGCCGACCATCCCGAGACGACGCTCGATTCGGCGCGCGACCTCGTGCAGTACACGCCGCGCCGCATCACCCTTCAGCCGCGCGAGAGCCAGGCCATCCGCGTGCGCGCCCGCCCCGGCGGCGACGGCGAGCACCGCAGCCACCTGACCGTCACCGCCCTGCCGCCCGAGAACGCCGGCTTCACCGTCGACCAGGCCGCGGCCGGCGGTGACGACGTGACGCTTCAGGTCGTGGCCCTGTTCAGTGTCAGCATTCCGGTCATCGTCCGCGACGGCGCCGTGGACGCCCGCGCCGGCATCGACCGCGTCACCCTGACCAAGGATGGCGCCCAGACCCTGCTGTCGCTGGATCTGGTGCGCAACGGCGCCAGCTCGGTCTATGGCGACGTTGAAGTCTTCGTCGAGGACGCGGCCGGACGCCGTCCCCTGACCGCCGTGCGCGGCGTCGCCGTCTATCCCGAAGTCGCGCGCCGCACGGTGATCGCCGCCCTGCCGCAAGGCGTGGCGCCGGGCCAGACCCTGACCATCATCTATCGCGACGACGACGCGGAGAAGGGCCAGGTGCTGGCGACCACGACCCTGATCGCTCCGTGACGGTGGCGCGCTCCACCGGCGCGGCTCTGATGGCGTTGGCCACGTCGGGCATCGCCTGGAGCGCGACGGCCCAGGACAGCCTGGTGCGCAATCTGGTCATCGCCGCCGATCCCCAGCCCTTCAGCGCCGACGACCTGCTGTGGATGGAGGTGGACGCCGGCGGCGTCGCCCTGACCGATTCCATGAACGTCTATGCCTCTCGGGCAGGCGTCTTTGTACCGCTGGGCGAATTCTCGCGCGTGCTCGACCTCGCCGTTGGCGTCTTCCCAGCCCAGCGCCGTGCCGAGGGATGGGTGCTGGATCCGTCCAATCGCATCACCGTCGATTTGGCGACGGGCGAAGCCAAGGTCGCCGGACGCACGATCCGGTTCGGGGCGGACCAGGCGGCCATCTATGACGACGACCTCTATCTTCGCACCGACCTGATCGAACAGCTGCTGCCGGTGAAGCTGAAGGCGGACACCAGCGCCCAGATGCTGACGGTGACCACCACGCGCGCCCTGCCGTTCGAACAGCGGGCGGAACGCGCGCGTCGCCAGGCGGCCGCCGGTGTCATAGACGCCGAGGACGATGTGGTCCGCCAATCCACCCCTTATCGTCTGGCCAGCCCGCCTGCCTTCGACGTCAATATCGGCGGTCAGGTCGCGCGCGACGGCGTCGACAACGCCAGGCGCTACGACGTGCGCGCGGCCGGCGACCTGCTTTATGCGGGCTTCGAAGGCTACGTCGGTTCTGACGACGAGGGCGCGATCAACGCCGTGCGCGTCGCCCTGACGCGCAAGGATCCCTACGGCCACGCCCTGGGGCCGCTGGGCGGCACACGCGCCAGCATCGGCGACGTCTTCTCCCCCTCAATGCCCATCGGCGTCTCCGGCGTCGCCGGACGCGGGGTCTATTATTCGTCGGCGCCTCTGGAAAACCTCGACCTCGCCACCCCGCTCAATCTGCGCGGCGAACTGGCCCTGGGCGAAGAGGTGGAGCTGTATGTCAACGAGGTGCTGCAACGCGCCCAGACCTCGCCGGTCCAGGGGCGCTACGAGTTTCTGGACGTGCCCCTGGCCTTCGGCCTGAACACGATCCGCTTGGTCTTCTACGGCTCGCAGGGGCAGATTCGCGAGGTCGTGCGCCGCATCAACTTCGGCTCGGGTCAGTTGGAACCGGGCCGGTTCGTCGTGCGGCTCAGCGCCGTCCAACAGGGGCTGACCGTCTTCGATGTGGGCGATCCCATCGGCGGTCAGGATGTGGGGGCGTTGCGCCTGGTCGCCACCGTCGATTACGGCCTCTCGCCGGGCCTGACCCTCAGCGCCGGCGCCGCGCGCTATGAACCTCTAGGGCGCGACAGCCGCACCCTCGGCACGGCCGGCGTCCGCAGTTCGCTGGGGCCCGTCGCCGCCCAGATCGACGCCGCCCTGGACGACCAGGGCGGACGCGGCGTCTCCGTCGGCCTGGCCACGCGCGCCTATGGCGTCTCCCTGATCGGCCGGCACTCCGAATATGGCGCAGGCTTCATCGACGAGACGCGTCAGCTCGGCGCCCTCGATCAGGCGCCCCTGTCACGCGCCACCGACATTCGCGCCGACGGCCAGTGGACGGCGCCCGGCGGCCTGGTCGTGCCGATTTCGCTGAACGCGCGCCGCCTGGTTCGCACCGACGGCGTCAACCTGACCACCGCCGAACTGCGCGCCTCCGCCCCCATCGGCCGCTACTACGCCTCCAGCAACATCGCCTATGAGGCCGAAACCACCGTAGGCGCCGATCGCCGCCGATGGCTGGGCGGATTCGATATCAACACCCTGATCTCAGCGCGACTTCAGACCCGCGCCGGCCTGACCTATGAGATATCGCCGGACCCCAGCCTGGACACGGCCTATGTCACCGCCGACTGGCAGCTCAGCCCCACCGCCGCCTTGCGCTTTGGCGCCATCCGCGCCTTGGGCCCGCAGGCGTCCACGGCTGTGCAAGCCTCGCACCTGTGGCGCGCGCCCCGTTTCGACCTCGCCCTGAACGTCGCCTATGAAACCCGTCGGCAGGACTGGCGGATCGGCCTGCAGCTGGGCTTCGGTTTCGGTTACGATCCCGGTCGAGACCGCTATCGGCTGACGCGACCCGGCGTAGCCGGCGGCGGATCCGTCGCGATCAATGCCTGGGTGGACGAGAACGGCGACGGCCTGCGCCAGGTCGGCGAGCCGGGCGTGCCGGGCATCGTCGCCGACACCAACGCGGGAGGCGTCACCACCGACGCCGACGGCCGCGTCTACGCCACCGGCCTGGGCGACGTGCCGACCGCTCGTATTCGCCTGACGACCGAAGGGATCGACGATCCCTTTCTGGTCGGTGGCCCCACCGACATCCAGATCGTGCCGCGTCCCGGTCAGGCGGCGCAGATCGACTATCCGATGCAGCGCAGCGCCGAGGTGCAGCTTCTGGCCCTGCTGGTGCGCGGCTCTAGCGAACCGCGTCCCCTCGCCGCCCTGGCCATCGAACTGGTCCCGCAAGGCGCCGGCGCGCCCATCGCCGGCCGCAGCGATCACGCCGGGGTGCTGTTTTTCGAACGCGTGCGGCCCGGCGTCTATGATGTCCGGCTGGACGGAGATCAGGCCCACGCCCTGGGGGTTTCTCTGGTCGAAGGCGCCCGCGTTGTCGTACCTGCGAAGGGTGGCTTCGTGGACGCAGGCCGCTTCCTGGTCCGCATCGAAGGCGAGGTCCGGCAATGAACCGTATCGCCATCGTCCTGCTCATCGCAATGAGCCTGCTTTTCGCAGCACCACGTCAGGCCTTGGCCCAGTCCGACGCCTCGGTTACCCGATCACCCGCGACGGCGCCCACCCTGGGGACGACCATTCGCGGCACGTCTGCGACGACCTTCAGCATCTCCACCGCCGGCGCCGTGACCCGCACCAGCGGCGACGCCATTCGGCTGACATCCGGTTCGGTGACGACGCCGACCCTGTCGATCAACTGCGGCCTGTTGAACCTGTCGGGCCTGTGCGCCCTGCGCTACATCCGCGTCACCATCACCCCCGTCACCGGCAGCGGCCCCGCGACCATATCCCGGCTGAGGGTCGGCGGTTTGAGCGGCGCCACCTATCGCGCCGGATCGGCCCCGACGGAGGCGGCCAGCCTGACCTTCGACCTCAACCCCATCGGCCTGCTCAGCACCGCCACCCTGAAGCTCGGCATGGACGTCGTGCTGTCTGCCAACGCCGCCAGCGGCGTCTACAGCTTCGACTACATCGTCACGGTTCAACTGGTGTCATGACACCCCTTCGCGTCCTCATTATCTCCGTGCCGCTCCTCGTCCTCGCCTTACCCGCGCTGGCGCAGGAACCGGCGCGCGCCACGATCAGCATCCAACGTAGCCTCAGCATCGTCTCCGTCCGCCCGATCCAGCTCTCGCCCGAGCAACGCGTCGCCACCCTGTCGCTCAGCGCCGACATCCAGCCCAATGCGCCTGCGGTGATCCGCGTCACCGGCGATCCCGGCCGGGTCTATCGCATCCGCGTGCCCCGCACCCTGACCTCCAGCGAGGGCGTCGCCCTGGTCGAGGATCTGCAAATCTGGAGCGAGAACACCGGCGACGTGTCGGTGACCCGCACCTCGCACATGGACCTGGACGGCCGCGACATGCTGCGGGTTTCCGGCCGCCTGCGCCCCGCCAATGGCGCGTCCGAATCCGTCGCCGCCCTGCCCCTCAGCATCGACTACGAATAGATCAGGGCAAGGCGTCCAGCGCCGCGATCAGTTTGTCAGCCGCCGCCGCATCCAGCCCTCGCCCCGACGCGAACCCATCGTCCACCGCCAGCGCCGCCGCGCCAATATCGGAAAACCCGAACAGCCCGGCCGATCCCGCCAGACCGTGTGCGACCCGCTCCACCCGATCGGGATCACCCACCGCCAAAGCCCGCGCCAACACGGCCCGATCCTCGACCGCCCGGACGCAGAACTCGGCCCTCAGCGCCGCCAGCGGATCGTTGCTCATGCGTCCGCCGCCGCCAGAATGTCCCGCAGTTGCCTCGCCAGGGTCATCGGATCGAATGGCTTCACCACAACGCCTATGGCCCCCAAGGCCTTCAGTCGCTCGACCTCCTCGCTCTGGGCGCGCGCCGTCATGAAGACGACCGGCGTCTTCTCCAGCCCTTCGATCTCGCGCAGACGCGCCAGCAGGCTGGGTCCATCCATCGACGGCATCATCACATCCAGCAGGATGATGTCCGGCGCCGGCCCCGTCTCCAGATGCGCCAGCGCCTCCGCCCCAGACCCCACGCTGGTCAGCACCAGGTCGGGGTCCAGCTCCAGCGCGAACGCCGCCACCTCGCGGATGTCCGGTTCGTCGTCGATATGCATCACCGTCAGCGGCATGGGCTTTCCTCTCAGCGATCACGTGGGGTGAAGGTCAATCGCCGCACCGTCCGGGCCAGATCGGCCAGCGACGCCGACGACTTGACCAGCACCGCCTCGACACGCTCGCCAAGCGCGGCATCCATGTCCTGCGCGGAATAGACCACGACCGGGATCCCCTTGGCCCCCTCGCCCAGGTCGGGCAACAGCTCCAGCCCCGACCCGTCCGGCAGCCCAAGGTCCAGGATCACCAGATCCGGCCTGGTCCGCGCCAACACCTTGCGCGCCTGCGACAGGCTGGTCGCGTGGGTGATCTCGGCGATCCCCGCCAGGGTCTCGGCGGTGACCTGCAGAATGTCGGGGTCGTCGTCCACATGCAGGATGACCGGCGCCTGACGCCCCAACCGCTCCAGCACCGCGGCGATGGCGCTGCGCAAACGCTCCTGATCGAACGGCTTCTCCAGCCAGTCGATCACCTCCAGCGACCGCCCTCGCGCACGGCCTCGGGCCACATCGGCCGAGACGACCACGACCGGCGTGTCCACCGTACCGGGCCGTTCGCGCAGGGCCCGGATCAGGCCGATCCCATCCGCGTCCGGCAGTTGCAGATCCACCAGAATGGCGGCGAACCCCTCGTCCTCGACGGCGTCCAGCGCGGCGGCGGCGCTGCCGGCGACCAAGGCGTCGAAGCCGTCCTGCGCCAGCATGATCCGCAGCACCTCGGCCGCATCGGGATCGTCCTCGACGATCAACAGGCGCG
This sequence comes from Brevundimonas sp. KH_058, assembly GCF_057838505.1. Taxonomy (NCBI): domain Bacteria; kingdom Pseudomonadati; phylum Pseudomonadota; class Alphaproteobacteria; order Caulobacterales; family Caulobacteraceae; genus Brevundimonas; species Brevundimonas sp. KH_058. Next base: position 372,860 of record NZ_CM174469.1, read on the forward strand.
GCCCGTACGTCGTCTGCGGCGCGGCGTCGCCGACGGTCATCGGCAGGTCCAGATGGAAGGTCGCCCCCTCGCCCGGCGCCGATTCGAACCACAGCCGCCCGCCGTGCCGCTCGGCGATCTCCTTGGCGATCGCCAGCCCCAGGCCGGTGCCGCCGCGCTGGCGCGTGTCCGATCCGTCGGCCTGGGCGAACTTGGTGAAGATGCGCGCCCGGAACGCATCGGGCACGCCCGGCCCGTGATCGCGCACGCTCAGCCGCACGATACGCGCCTCGGGCATGACCGCGACCTCGACCGTGCCGCTCTCGGGCGAGAATTTGGCCGCGTTCGACAACAGATTGACCACCACCTGCACCAGTCGATCTACATCCCCCATCACGGGCGCCGCCGGCCCATCGGCCAGCTCCAGCTTGACGCCCAGCCCGTCGGCGTATCCTCGCACATTATCCAGCGACCGGATCGCGACCTCGCGCAGATCGATGGGCTGAAGTTCCAGATTGATCTGCCCGGACTCCAGCTTCTCCACATCCAGAATGTCGTTGATCAGCCGCACCAGCCGCAGGCTGTTGGAATGGGCGATGCCGATCAGGCGACCTGCACGCTCCGACAAGCTGCCCGCCGCACCACCCGCCAGCAGGCCCAGCGACCCGGCGATAGAGGTCAGCGGCGTCCTCAGCTCATGACTAACGGTCGAGACGAACTGCTTCTTCAGCTCCTCGACCCGACGCCGATCCGTGATGTCGCGCACCACCGCCACCAGATGCACGCCGGTCGGCAGTTCCAGCGGGCTGAAGGCGACATCGACCGGAAACGCCTCGCCGCTTCGCCGCCGTCCCGTCAGTTCCTGCACCAACCCACCCGTCGCATCGGCCCCGCCCGCGCGGATCCGCGCCATCAGTCCCTTGTCACCCTGGTCGCTGGCCTCCAGCAGCACGGCCACGTCACGCCGGCCCAGTTCCTGCGCCGACCAGCCGAACATCCGCGTGGCGGCGGCGTTCATCGTCTCGATGGTGCCGCTGGGGTTCAGCGTCAGTATGGCGTCGATGGCGCTGTCGAAGATGGCTTCCTGGCGCGCCGCCGTGGCCCGCACCTCGGCCAATAGCGTCCGCCGCGTCGTCACATAGCGCACGAACAACCATGCCGACCCAGCCACGACGAGGATCAGCGCCAGGAACAGCGCCGTCACCATCGTCTCCGTCACCTGCGACCGCGCCTCGACCCGCCCCGTCAGCGCCGTCAACGCCCGCGCATCGATCTCAGTCATCCGGTCGATGGTCGCGCGAATACGATCCATCGCCTCTTTGCCGCCGCCGGTGGCGACGGCCGTCAGCCCCGCCTCGCGGCCGCGCCGATCATGGGCCTCCAGCGCCTCGCGCATCGCCGCCTGCTTGACCGCGATCCGTCGTTCCAGCTCGGCGATGTTGGCGCGCTGAACCGGATCGCCCACATAGGCCGCCCTCAGCTGCGGCAACTCCCGGCCCAGGCGCTCGGTCGCGATCGTATAGGGGACCAGAAAATCGGGATCGCCGCTAATGATATAGCCGCGCTGCCCCGTCTCGGCGTCCTGCATCAGAGAGAAGACGGTCTGAAGCTCCTCGCGCGCCTTGTGCGACTGCGCCGTCTCCTGACGCAGCGCGCGAACCCGCTCGAAATCACGCCGCATCTCCAGCCCGACGCACGCCAGACCGACCACCAGCGCCACAACCGCCAGGCCCAGCCCCCACCGCCGACGTGATCCGCGCACCATCCCGCCCTCTCGACCTCAGCCGACGCCGCCACCCCGACGTGCATCGGCCTTCACCCCGACGGTCCGACATCCCGCCTCGATAGGCAAGACCATCCCCGCCCCTGCGACCAAACAACTTCAAGGCGATAAGGTTAATAGAGGTGAAGGCGAGCTCACGCCGGATTGACGACACGGCAAGAGGACGGTCACCTCAGCCGCAAATCCTCAGCGGGTTGGTTGGCGCTGCGATTGGAGATCATGCCGTTCACAGCACGCACGCTTCATTCTGACCTATCCTCGCCTCTGCGCCCCCGGAAGAAGAACAGAACAAGCAGTCCCGCCAACATCGCCAAGCCCAAGCGTGCGATCATACAGCGCAAGACGGAGATGGCGGACATCGGCGCGACATCGTCTGAAGAAGGATTGGCCGCCGGGCTTTCGCCCTGACCCTTTCAAGCTGGAACGAAACCAGCCTGCGTCAGCCGCAGCTGTCTAAGATCGACGCCCATTTCGTTTCTGAACCGCGTGACGGCCGCATCGCCCAAACGGCGCGCCATGGCGTTGTCGCCGCGCTGCATGGCGTCCACATAGGCCGCGTGCTGTACGAGGAAGTTCAGCATCAGCACTTCGGCCATCTCTTGACGACCGGCGTCGTCGAGCCTCGCGATCGGTCCGCCTGCGATCGAGCGACGAACCTGGTCACGAACCGCCAGGGTCTGGGCGCGGTTATTGTCGCCCTGATTGGCGATGACCCAGTTCATCACCCAATAGGCGGCCATGACGTCCGCAACATCGCCGGATCGCAGGCCATCGGACCGGACGATGCCTGACCAGCTGCCGACGGGATCACCGTTCATGAGCACGGATCGCACGCGCTGCTCTGCCTCGCGACCGGAATTTCTGCCGACGAATTCCGCAAACTGAGACCTGACCCGCGTGGAGACGGCAGGCGAGGCGCGATAGGTCGTGCTGACCACGGCCCCCGACGGAGCCGCAAGAGCGCGAGCGGCCCGTCTGGCAGACGAAGCCGAGCCATCGCCCGAGGACATCATGTTGTCCCGCATCGCCGCGTGCATCTGGTTCATGGCGTCTGAGGTCGCGAAGCCCTGAAACGCATAGTCCTGAGCCCCGGCAGGGCTCCCCAGCACCGCCACAGTCGCGACCATCATGGCGAACCGTATTTTTGCGTGATGCGAACGCTTCGTCATTGGCCTTATCTCCGACTTCGACGTCCCAAGAAGAAAAATAGGGCAAACAGACCCGCCAACGTGGCCAGGCCCAAGCCTACGATCACATAATGGAAGACGGGGAAGGCCGACGGCGCTTCATCGTCCGTAGAAGGATTGGCCGCCGGGCTTTCGCCCTGACCCTTTCAAGCGCTGGGGGTGAACCCCGTGTTGGTGAGCCGAATGCTGCGTAGATTGACGCCCATCTCGTTATTGAAACGCGCCACCGCGGCGTTCTGCAAACGACGCTGCATGTCTGCGTCGTTTGCAGCCATAGCGTCCTCATAGGCGACGCTTTGGGCGATGAAATTCAAAATCATCGCCTCGGCCATCTCCTGCTTCTGAGCGTCGTCCAGACGCGAGAATCCTGGGTTCCCTCCCAGAATGGATTGGACTTGTGAACGGACGGCAGAGACTTGCGAACGATCGACTTCGCGGACGTCATTGGCAATCTGCCAGTTCAGAACCCAATAGGCGGTCATCGCATCAGCGACGCTTCCGCGTCGCAGGCCATATTGCGACACATGACGCCCCCAGCGCGCGAAAAAGTCTTCACGCTCCATGGCCGCCGCGATACCGGCCTGGTCGCCGCCTGTGGATCCCACGAAAGCGGCGAACTGGCGTTTGACACGCGATGTCACTGCGGTCGAAGCCCGATAGGCGGTCGAAACCGCGCCTGCCGCCCCGGAGGCAGCAGGGCTCCTGGCCGAAGACGACGAAGAAGATGAGGCACGGCCGCGACGGGAGTCCCGCTCCAGCTGATTCCCAACCATCGTGTTGAGAGCCATATTGGCCTGAAAATCAGGGGTATAGGTCGGCATGAAGTCCTGAGCGGACGCCGATGAGGCGACAAGAACCGTAGCGATGACAGTAACGACGGAAAGACGCTTGACCATGGAGATACTCCAATCTTCGAGACACGCTGAATAACGACAATCGGGCGGCGAGAATTTCCCTCGCCGTCCGATTTCATTCGCCTCGACGTCAGCCTTGCTTGCGGGCCAGCGTGGAACCGGCTTCGCCTATCGACTTGATGACGTTGTTCAGCGCCTGGGTGATCAGGCTGATCTCCTGACCAACGGCCGTCATCTCGGGGTGCTGTCAGTCTAACGCTAACTTGTCTCCACTTCAGACCGCCTAATGGCCTGATCGGAGATCGCATTTCGTGAAGCCACTATCGTTCAAGCGCCATCGCTTCCCCGCCGCGATCATCCGCCAGGCCGTGTGGCTCTACTTCCGCTTCAGCCTCAGCCTTCGTGACGTCGAAGAGCTGATGGCCGCGCGAGGGATCGATGTGAGCTACGAGACGATCCGCTGCTGGACGATCAAGTTCGGACCTCAGATCGCACGACGACTGAAGAAGCTTCGCCCCTCCCCGTCGCCCCGCTGGCACCTCGACGAAGTCGTTTGCTCGATCGGCGGAAAACGCATGTTTCTATGGCGCGCCGTGGATGACGAAGGTGAGGTGCTGGATGTTGTCGTCCAGCGCCGGCGAGACACCGACGCGGCCTTGAAGCTGCTGCGGCGGCTGCTGCGAAACCAGCCTGTCGAGCCCGAGAAGATCGTGACCGACGGCCTCGGGTCATACCAGGCGGCTTTGGGTCAGCTTGGCCTGCGTCACCTGCATTCCCCCGGCCGGCTGCGAGAAAACAATCGAGCGGAGAACTCCCACTTGCCGATACGCCGGCGGGAGCGACAGCAGCAGCTCTTCAAATCTCAGGCTTCAGCCCAGCGCTTTCTCACAACTCACGCCGCGATCCACAACACCTTCTACACCCAACGACATCTCATAAGCCGACCGAACCTCCGCCGTTTCCGCGCCGGGGCGAATGCGGCATGGGCCGTCGCTGTCGCCTGAGATTTCGTCGGGTTGCGCAAGTTGCAGTGCTCCTCGATTAAACTCACAGCACTGTCCCATCAAAGCTTGGCTTTGCAATAAAGCCCTGCAAAATCGCCAAGCTGGCGATTGGCAGATCAACCGCCGCTCGATAACAACCCCATGGGGCAATCGAAGGGGAAGCGCGTGGGTCTGGGAACGGTCGTGAGGGCGCTGATCTTCGGCAAGGACGCCGACCGCAAGCGACGGTCCGCCAAGGCCGCCCGCATCCGCAGCCTGCCGGACCGGCGCGTGATGGCCGACAGCTATGTTCCCGCCCTGGCGGTCGATGGGGGGCGCATACTGTGGGTCGGTTGCCGCGAATATACGTTGGACGACTATGCCGCGCTGGAAGCCCACGGCGGCGAGGTCTGGACGACCGACATCGACGCGGCGGCGGCACGCTGGGGCCGCGAAGGTCGGCACCGCACAAGCGACGTCTGCGAGGCGGATCGGTTTTTCTCCGACATGACGTTCGACGCAATCGTCTGCAACGGCGTGCTGGGCTATGGCGTCGATAGTCCCGAGCAACAACGAATGGCGTTGAAGGCTCTGGCCGCCATCCTGCGTCCCGGCGGGCGGCTGCTGCTGGGCTGGAACACCGACAAGATCGACGATCCGGTCGCCGCCGGCCTGACCGAGGCCGACTTCGAGCCGACGCCGCTGGGCGACCAGCCGACACGCGTGCGGTTCGATGCGGTGACCCACGTTTACGACAGCCTCGTCCGCAAGGCTTAGGCGCCTATCCCTGAAGTCTGGGCTGCGACCCGTGTCGCGGCAGGAACCACGACCAGCGGGCCTTCGCCGCCGAACGGCTCGACAGCGACCGGTCGGCCAAGACCTCGCGCAGGGCGTCCAGTTCGGCGGCGCGGGCGCTGGGGGAATGCACCCGCTCCACGAAATCCTGTCCGCTGCGCGCCAGAGCCAGCCGTTCCGCCGGATTCTCGATCAGGCGGTTCATCGCCGCCGTCAGGGGCGCGGCGTCCTCGACCTCGACATAGACCGCGTGTTCGCCGCTCGCTTCGCGCAAACCGCCACGACCCGACGAGATCAGGGCCGCGCCCGCCGCATGGGCCTCCAGCGCCGCCAGTCCCAGGGCCTCGCGAACGCGTGACGGCGTCACGGCGATGGCCGCGCGACGCGTCACGTCTCTGACCTCGGCCAGGGACGCCGATTTGTGGATCTCGACCCGGTCGCCGAACCGATCCAGCGCCCTAACCAAAGGCTCGGCCCAGTCCTGATGCTTCTCCCAATCGCCCAGCATCAGCGCGCCACGCCAGTCGGGATGACGATCCAGCGTCTCGGCCAAGGCCGCGCAGAACAGGTCCAGCCCCTTGTCCCGCATAGCGCGGCCGGAGAACAGGATCAGGTTTTCGCGGACGTCCGGCGATGCACGCCAGGCCTCGACCTCGATCGGATTGCACACCGAAGACACCCGCCCGGCCAGACGCGGATAGTCCGTCGCGAACTCCTGTCCCGCCGCCTGGCTGACGAACACCAGCCGGTCGAACCGCGCCAGGCGGCGACCGTAGCGGAAGGCCTCGATGGGGTTCTTGGCCGGCTTGATGCGGGTGTGGCGATAGAGGACGTGGGTCGCGCCAGGGAATTGACGCGCCAGTTCGGACGCGGCCTTCAACTGCTGATGATATTCGACGATGTCGGGCGACAGCGCCTTGAGGATGGCCGCCACCGCTTCGTTGCGCGCCTTGCGGCCCAAACCGGCCGGCGCCGTCAGCATGTTCAGGTCCGCACGCGGCGTCGCACCCGCATCGCAGATCAGGGTGACCGAACGGTTCAGGCGGCTGTGCGGCGACAGGGTGCGCACCACCGTCTCCATCGAGTTGGCCTTGTCGGGACAGAAGCTGCAGCCACGGGGCAGAACGACGGCGATACGCATGGTCTAGCCTTCCTTGCGAACGGAAGCGGGCGAGAAAATCTGGGGATGAACGGCGGCGCCTGTCGCACGACGACCGCGCGGGCCGTTGAGACCTAACAGGCGACGCGCCTTGAACCCGGCCTTCAGCCAGGGTTCCGCCGGCGACTGTCGGATGCCCTTCACGTCGATGAAGGTGATGTCTCCATGGCCCGACAGGGTATGGAAGCCGTCGCCGAAGCCCTCGATCAGATCGCCCGCCTCGAACCGCTTCCCCACCGAGGCCGAGAAAATCCCCGGTGTCAGGGCGTCGATCCGCAACAGATTGATCGCCGCGCCATAGGTTCCCGCGCAGTCCTGAACCGGCAGATGCAGAGCGCCGTCACGCAGGAAGGCCGAACCGCCGGGCCGCGAGGTCTGAAATCCGCTCAGCACTGGATTGCCGGAATGCGCCGTCCAGGGCCCGGTCAGGCTGTCGGCCCAGGCGATATGAAGCTCGCGCATCGCCCGGTCGTCGGGTCCCGGCAGGGCGTGGAACATCCACCACCGACCGTCGTACTTCACCACCGTCGCATCAATGGCCGCCGCCTCGCCGACGCGCGCAACGGCCTCCCATTGGTCGGGGAAACGCATGCAACGATACAGGATCAGCCCGCCGCTCTTGTAGCCCTCGGGCAGCATGTAAAGTTCGCCGCCGTCCTCGATCAAGGTCGGATAGGACAGGTGCCAAGGCTCGGTCAGGGCGACGCCCTGGCCCACCAGCCGGTCGTCGGCGTCGTACTGGCGATAGTGAATCTCGCCCCGGCGCACATGATAGTCGAACGCCTCGACGAAGACGGTCAGCACCCCGTTGCGCGTTATCCCGAACGGGTCCGCCAAATAGGCGTGCGGCCCGCAATCCGGCAGCCAGACCACCTCGTCGGCGCGCGGCGCATGGTCAAGGAAACTGCTTAAGGGACGGCGGATGAAGCCCGAGCGCCAGATGTCGAACATGACGACGCCCTAGCCGACCAAATAGGCCGGAGCCGCAGTGCCGTCGTGTCCTGCAAACGCGCGCATCTGGATCCTGCTCGTCGGCGCTGCACGGCGCCTTCATGACAAGGACGCCGCCGACCGGCCCTTGCCTCAGGAAAATCGTCACGGCATTGAGGGTCACGACCCGCGACGGTCGCATGAGAGGATTTCGCCTGCTTGACCGCGCCCGCCGCGCATCCCCTGGTCGCCGCCTACCTGGAGCAGCGCGAAGACCTGGCGCGGTTCTGCCGGGCGCGGCTGGGCGGCGCATCCGGCGATGTCGATGACGTGCTGCAGGACATCTACCTCAAGGTCTCGGCGCTCGATCCCGATCCGCCGCCCGACAATCCGCGCGCCTTCCTTTTCCGGCTGACCTCCAATCTGCTGATGGACCGTTGGCGCTCCAGCCAGCGGGCGACCAACCGCGACACCCAGTGGCGCCAGATCAACCACGAGGTCGGCGCGGCGGAAGATCTGGACGCCGCCCCCTCCGCCGAGGCGGTCGTGGCGGGGCGCGAGCGGCTGGCCCGCCTGGTCGCCGCGCTGGAAACCCTGCCGCCCAAGACTCAGACAGTCTTTCGCCTGCACAAGTTCGACGGCGTCAGCTACGCCGACATCGCCGCCCAGTTGGGCGTTTCGCGCAGTTCCGTCGAGAAACACATGATGGACGCCCTGCGCGTTCTGGCCCGAAAGGTTCAGCCATGAAGACGTCCTTTTTCACCTTTTCAGGAAATCAATCTGGAGGTGCGGCCTTCGCGGCGACGTCTGGTTATCAGGAAGTCCGTTGCACGGCGGAACTCCAGGCTGGGATCGGATGACCGCAGAGACCGACATCAAGGAAAAGGCGCTGCACTGGTTCGTCACACTGCGTGACGAGACGGCGCCCCAATCCGCGTGGCTCGATTTCCAGTCCTGGCTGGAGGTCTCGCCCGCCCATGCGCACGCCTATGACGCCGTCGAACGGCTTTGGGTTGATCTGGATGCCGCAAACCTAGCCCCGGTCACGGCGGCGCCCGTCATCGACCTGTCCGCAGCCCGCGAACGCCGCGCCAACCGTCGCTCGCCCTGGTTGGGCGCAGGTCTCGGCATCGCCGCCAGCGTCACCCTGGCGGTTGGCCTGTGGCTCTGGATGACACCCACCGGCCAGACCTACGCGACCACCGACGCGCCGCTTTCGGTCGCCCTGGAGGACGGCTCGCACGTCTATCTGAACCGCTATTCCACGCTGAACGTCCGTTTCGACGACGACAGGCGGTCGGTGTCGCTCACCGAGGGCGAGGCCGCTTTCGACATCGCCCACGATCCTGCCCATCCCTTCGTGGTCGCCGCCGGCGATCATCAGGTCCAGGTGCTGGGCACCGCCTTCAACGTGTTGAACCATGGCGACAACTTCGCCGTGACGGTTCAACGCGGCGTCGTCGCCGTGACGCCCGCAAACGCCCCGGCGCCCGTGCGCCTGACGGCAGGCCAGACCCTGGAACAAAGGGGCCAAGCGGAGCCGCGTATGAGCAACGTCTCACCGGATCGCGCCTCGGCCTGGCGCAGCGGCGTGCTGGTCTATCGCGACCGCCCGCTGAGCGATGTGGCCGACGATCTTTCGCGTTATCTCGACAAGCCAGTCGTGCTATCGACGCCCGTTAAGGCGCTGCGTTTCACCGGCGCCCTGCGTGTAGGCGACGAGGCCGTGATGTTGCAGCAGCTCCAGGATTTCGCACCCGTTCGCGTCGAGGCCTCGACGTCCGAAGTGCGCATAAGCGCGCGTGGCGCCCGCTGAGGCCAGGCGGCCTCTAACCTCCGGCCATCCCCGGTCAAGCGCCGCTGCCCTGATCCCCAGCCTTGGGCTGATTTTGACGACGGCCCTGTCGGCGCCGGCGCAGGCGGCCGATGCGCGAACGCTGGACTTCTACGTCTCCCGCCAATCCGTCGATGGCGCGCTGCTCGACCTCGCACTTCAGGCGCGCGTGTCGCTGGGCGGCAGTCTGAGCGCCTGCGAGGGAACCAGCCCGGCGCTTCATGGCCGCATGTCCCTGGATACCGCCCTGACCCGCATCCTGGCGGGATCGGGATGTCGACATGTCATCCGGGCAGACGGCGCCGTGATCATCAGCCGCGCGCTGCCGCGCCCCTCGTCACCAACTGCCCCGCCGCCCGCGCGAGGCACATCCCCTCGCCGCGAGTCGACCGAAGACGTGGCTCAGGTCAGCGAAGTCATCGTCACCGCCCCTCGCCGGCCGGAGCTGATCCAGAATTCGTCATCGGCCATGACCGCCGTCGCCTCCGAGCGCATCGCCCGTTCCGGCGTCACCGGCATGCAGGGGCTTGATAGTCTGATCTCCGGCATGACGGTGACCAACCTCGGTCCCGGCCGAAACAAGATCCTGCTGCGCGGCATATCCGACGGCGTCTTCACCGGCCTGACGCAATCGACCGTGGGCCTGTATCTGGACCTGACGCCTGTGACCTACAGCGCGCCGGACCCGGACCTGAAGCTGATCGACGTCGACCGGGTCGAGGTGCTGCGAGGCCCTCAAGGCACGCTCTATGGCACCGGTCCCATAGGCGGCGTCGTCCGCATCGTCACGCGTGCGCCCGAGTTCGGTCAGGAGGAGCTGTCCGTCGCCCTTACCCGCTCCCATACCAGGGGCGGAGGCGCGAACTCCGACTATTCGCTGATCGCCAACCTGCCGCTGGCGGGGGATCGCGCGGCGATCCGGGCGGCCATCTATGGCGAGACATACAGCGGCTATATCAATGACGTCGAACTGAAACTGCGCCGCGTCAACGACGGCACGCGGCGTGGCGGACGTGTGTCGGCGGCGCTGCAGATCGCGCCCGGCTGGACTGCGCGAGCAGGCGTCGTTCATCAGTCGATCGTGACCGAGGACACTCACTATGTGTATCGCGGTCTAGGGCCGCTGCGACGCGCGAATCTGGTGCGCGAACCCCACCAGAACCGCTTCGATCAGGCCTCGCTGACGCTGGAAGGCCGGGGAGCCTGGGGGCATATGAATGCCTCGCTCGCCGTGGTCGAACATGGGTTCAAGAGCCGATACGACGCCTCCAGCGCCCTGCGTCGCTTTGGGTCGCCTTGGCGGATCGGCGCCCTGGACGAGAACAAAGACATTCATCTGATCGTCGGTGAAGCCAACTTCGCATCGCCCGACGTGGGCCGTTGGCGCTGGCTGGCTGGCGGCCTGGTGTCGTCCAGCACCACCCGCACCAACCCCGTCCTGTCCGCTCTGCGGCCGGCGCCGCTGACCGTCTATTCCGAGGCGCGCCGCGACAGCCTGAACGAGGCCGCCGTCTATGGCGAGGCGTCGCTGCACCTGACGCCAAAACTGAGCCTGACCGCCGGCGCCCGCTATTACGCCCTCGACTACGAGACGACCTCCGAGGTGCGCCAGGGTTCGCGGCGGCGAGCCTTCGACGGGAGCGGCGCGTCCTCCGGCCTGACGCCCAAGATCGCCTTGGCCTGGCAGCCCAGCGAACGTCTGAACCTGTCGGCCCAGATCAGCCAGGGTCACCGCGCCGGGGGCTTCAACACCGCAGGCGTCATCGGACAGGACTTCAGCGGCCTGGCGGACTCACCGGCGCGCGAATACCAGCCGGACTCGCTGTGGAACCTGGAGTTCGGCGCCAAATACCGTTCGCCCGATGGACGCGCCCGAGTGCGTGCGGCCGTCTATGCGGCGCGCTGGCGCGATGTGCAGAGCGATCAGTTTCTGCCCAGCGGACTAGCCTATGTCGTCAACGTCGGCGACGGCGCCGATCTGGGGTTTGAGATCGAGGCGAACTGGAAACCGACCGAGACGCTTGAGCTGTTCGCCAACGGCCTGGTCGCCGATCCCCGCATCACCGATCCCAGCGATCAGTTCGATTCCCGACGCGACGCCGGTCTGCCCGGCGTGCCCAAGGCCTCGGCCAATCTGGGTTTCACCTGGCGTCGGCCGCTGGGGGATCGCCTTCAACTGCTCGCCGACGGAGGCCTGTCCTACGTCGGTTCGTCCCGTCTGACCTTCGACGGCCGCCAGCAGCATCGCATGGGCGACTATGGCACGGGTCGGTTCGCGCTGGGCGTGGAGGCCTCGCTCTGGGTCGCGACCCTGTTCGTCGACAACCTGTTCGACACCGAGGCCAACACCTTCGCCTACAGCGACCCCTTCCGCCTGCCTGACGCCCAGGCCGTCACTCCCTTGCGCCCCCGCACTATCGGCGTCACGCTGAGGTGGACGCCTCAATAGCAGACCTTCGCCCACGACGTTCCCTCATAGGAATTCGGTGGAGGGAGGAAGGCGGATCTCTACCCGCAGTCCAGCTTCCGCGAATGGCGTTTAGGCGCAAAGCACCCTCTCCTTGCGTGACCTGGCAAGTCTGCAAAGCGCCACAAGCGGCCCTTAGGATCACTCCAGATTCCAGACCTCCCGACGCTAACAGCGATGTCCGACCCCAAAGGCGTGACAAACCGATTTGAATGTCCGCTCAGCCCCCGCGCGACGTTGATCGCCGCCTGGCGAGCGACTACGCAGGAGCGCCGATCCCGCCCCAAGCGCGGTCAAGGACAGACTCGCATGATCGCTATCACTGTGTTCCCGCCGTCCCGGACCAATCCGCCGAAGTTCGACGGGTTGGCCTTGCAACAGGACGCCTGGAACGATTTTAGCTTTCAAACGCAATACCATCTGTTCGCCTCGACACCTGAGTTCACGGGCCTGATCGGGCTGTGAAGATCCTCAAACGCGGCCAGACCGCGAGCGACGTTCTGCAGCTTCCGCCAGGACCTCTGGATCCGCTTGGCCCAGACTTCGTCTTGCTCGGCCAAGATTTCGACTATTACGAGCGTCTGGCGGGACTGCCGCTGGATTTCCGCGCCGAGGTGTTGGCGTCCTTGAGAGACGCGCTCGTCCAGCCTGACCACGCCGCGACGTTCTCCGATGACGAGGGTTGGACCGTATCGGTACTTGCTATGTCAAATGGGAAAGCTTCCAGCGTTACGCCTCGGTGCTGCTGGATCGCGACTATGACCGCGTCGCGCGGCTAGGACTGGAACTGTCGTTCCAAGTCACGGGCTGGGTGGACCCGGCTGTGTTCAAGTTCGACGCGCCAAAGGACCAATTGATCTGAGTGTTGTCAGTCTAACGCTAACTTGTCTCCACTGCAGGGCCGCCTAAGGGTCTGATCGGAGATCGCATTTCGTGAAGCCGCTCTCGTTTAAGCGCCATCGCTTTCCTGCGGCGATAATCCGCCAAGCTGTGTGGCTCTACTTTCGCTTCAGCCTCAGCCTTCGTGACGTTGAAGAGCTGATGGCCGCGCGTGGAATCGATGTGAGTTACGAGACGATCCGCTGCTGGACGATCAAGTTCGGACCCCAGATCGCACGGCGGCTAAAGAAGCTTCGCCCCTCCCCTTCTCCACGCTGGCATCTCGACGAGGTCGTTTGCTCAATCGGTGGGAAGCGGATGTTCCTATGGCGCGCCGTAGATGATGAAGGCGAGGTGCTGGACGTTGTCGTCCAGCGACGGCGGGAGACCGACGCGGCCTTGAAGCTGCTCCGGCGTTTGCTGCGCAACCAGCCCGTCGAGCCCGAGAAGATCGTCACCGACGGGCTCTCATCATACCAAGCGGCCTTGAGCCAGCTTGGCCTGCGGCACTGCATTCCCCTGAGCGCATGCCAGTTCGACCGCGGGAATCACCACGGTCTTGAAGTAGTCGGCCGCGTCATCGACGAGGCCGCTGATTGGAGTGATGTGTGGTCCCGCTGCGCTACTATTGCGTGCCGTCACTGCGGTCCCCAACCGTTGCGGCGCAAACCGCCTCAGACACGTCGATCTCTATCGGCGCCTCTTGGCCGATCAGCATGTAGGAGTAGCGGAACGTCACGCCGCGCCGCATCTCTGGGCGCATCACCGCATCCTCACAAACTCTTGTCAGCGTGTTTTTTGCGAAGAAGTCGCGCATCTGTTCGGGCGTGCCACGTTCCGAAATTTCGTAGTCATAGATCAGGACGCGGCCAGACGAGCGAACGCCGACCAACTTGGTCGAAGGGTCGATCTGCTGCGGCACCGTTCGGCCGATTTCCACTGCTGCGTCGGCGACTTCTTGTTCGAGCGTGTAAGCATCTTGCGTCGCTGCCAAGGGCTTCCCCGACATCATCGCCGAGAGTGAAACGAACATCAGCGCAGCTATCGCAAGAGTCAGACCGCCAGTCTCAGCAATGCGTCGCAGCAGTGGCACGTTGCTGGTCACTTCGGCGTGCGCTGGCGGTTGCCGCGCGGCTTTTCGCATCTGGCTGACAATGAGGACCACGCCGATCAGGAAGACGATCCAGAAGCCTACGCCCAGCAAGGCGACTTCAGCACCGTCGTTGGTTGCCCGACGCACCATCCCGGTAATCAACCCATCCCCTTGGGGTTGGTCGAGGGTGCCACCCGCAGCGAAGAGAAAGTCGGCAACCGATTGCCAAAGAAACATCGCGACGACCCACTTCCAGAATCCCCAAAAGCGATACCGCCAAATCCCGGCAAGCGCCGGAATATAAACAAGCAGCCACATGATCGCCTCCCCCTGATCTGCCATTGAACGCACGGTTGTTTGAGCGGCGCAACACTGTGCCGGGAGTGCGCCACGGTGTGCCGATGTCACTTGAAGGCGTCAACTTCGACACGCCGCAGGTGCGCCGCACCGCACACTTGGCAAACGGCAACTAAGCGATTGTTTTAGCTGAGGCGGGGTGGCGGACAGAGAGGGACTGCCGCCACAATCAATGAAATCAACCACTTAGCGGGAACCGCCTGCTACATGTTTGAGGTCCGAGTGTAACAATCCGCCACGCATTTACAAGGATCGCCTGAGACGCGTTTTCACTGGTTGAGTTCAAAGCCGACGTATCGAGAAAACTCCTCGGGATACTGGACCATCACCATTGTCAGATGCGCGAGCGCAGCGGCTTCATAGCGATCGGTTGACGGAGGATTGGCGCTAGCCTTAACCGCCTCGTCATATGCTTGAAGCCCTGCGAGATACATGTCCGAGCCATCACCGAGCGCATAGACCGCTCCCCATCGCGCCGACATGCGTTGCTGCTCTGTCGCTTCGTCACCAACACTCTTTGCAATTAAGTTAGTGGCCTCAAGCCGTAACTGTGTCGCCTCCAAATAAGGCTTGGCCATGCGAGTAGATTGGACGGCGGCATAGCCTTTAGCGGCCATGTGTAGGTCGGGCTTGAGATAGCCGTCGTCGCCAGCCTCGATCCCAGCCTTCTTAGCAGCATCTAAGGCGGCCCCCTCTCTGGCGCGCCGTGCCTCTAACGCAGCAGCGATCCTTTGCCTTGCGTCTGACGATCCAGCAGCTTGCACGACCATTGGGCTCATGCCCTGTTGAAGCATCCGACGCGACACGCCTGCGGTAGCGTCAAGAGCGATCAACAAGTCTTGGAACTCGCCGGGGCTCAGTTCACTCTGAGCGGCAGCGACCTTAACCCTCACGTCGTCATCGAACATTTGGACTGAGGCTGCGCGTTGCGCCTGCCGCTTAGCTTGGTTCATGAACCACCAAACTATCGCCCAAACGATGGCACCACCAATGACCCAACCCAGCATCTCGATCTCCAACTAACCCGTGAGCTTCACTCGCGGCAAAGTGGTTAAGCTTAGGTGTCTGCTGTTATGCTGAGGGGGTGACAAGGCAGTCTGTTCTTCCTACGTTCTTTGAAGGACCGCGAGGCAAGCATGACCATCTTTGACCATTTCCCGAAGACGCCTATCGACATCGTAGCGCCAGACGGCACGCTTCGCTGTTCCACGACGGGCATTATCAGCACGAACGAAATCCAGGTCCCTGATGCATCGATAGACGTTGAGGCTGGCGATGAAGTCAGACGGCTCCTTCCAAACGGAAAGGAGGAGGTCTTCATCATACGTGACGCTGTTTATTCCGACGGATTAGGCCCCATACCGCCGCACTATAATCTTAAGGTGTTCAGGAAGGGCTCGTTTGCGCGGCACACAGGGGGTCACTACATCAATGTTTCAGGTCACAACGCTCGCGTTAACTTGAACTCCACTGACAACTCAACGAATGTCGTCAACACCACGTCGATCTTTGCCCAGGTCGCATCCGCCATTGAGCAGGGAGTGGACGACGCGGCTGAGCGAGAGACCCTGCTAGAAGCCCTGAAAGCCATAGAAACGAGCGATAGCTCGGAAGGAAAAGGGCAAGCCTATCAGCGGTTAATCGCTAATGCTGCCAACCACATGACCATCCTTGCGCCGTTTCTAGGCCCCCTCACCCAAGCGCTTTCACAATAAGCACGGCCGAAATCCGACTTGGCTATGCGAGGGGAGCCCTCCGATCCTAAGAGGCACTGGCTCCCCCGGTATCCCCTCCCGGCTGGCCGGAAATAATCATGCCGCCGACGGAATGCCTGCCCGCCATCAAGCCCACAGCGCCACCGCGTTCTAAATGCCAAGGCCTTCGCTGCCGCCAAAAAGATAGGCTCACAAGTTGTAAGTTAAGCGCCCGGCTCATTAGGTAGGTTGACAGATGCATTGAGCCGGTCATATGAGCCAGCCTATAACATCACCTAACTTATGAGCCAGCGATGCACCGCATTGCCTACTACCGGGTCAGCACCGGGGACCAGAGCATAGAGAGCCAGCGCCTCGCCCTCGGCGGGGACTTCGATCAAGAGTTCAGCGACGAAGGCATAAGCGGCGGGACGCTCGCGGCTAACCGGCCGGGCTTCTCCGATCTGCTAAGCAAGGTCCGGCCCGGCGACACAGTCCATGTCTATGCCGTTGACCGCCTCGGCCGAGACGCCTTGGACGTTCAGGCCACCGTTCGCCGCCTTATCGACGAGGGCGTCACCGTCCATGTCCACGGCCTCGGCCCCATTGGTCGCGGTGTCGGGGAGTTGATCCTCGCCGTGCTGGCCCAAGTCGCGGACATGGAGCGCCAGCGGATCAAGGAGCGGACGCAAGCTGGCCGGGTCGCCGCTCGGGCCTCTCTCGCTGCGACAGGCCGGACGCACAGGGGCAAGGAAAGCCTCGGCCGTCCGAAGGCTCAGGACGCCGCCGCCGTAGTCGCATGGCGCGAGGACAATGACGCCAGCATCACAGAGACCGCCTGTCACTTCGGCCTCTCTCCGGCTACCGTGAAACGCTACAAGGCGGCAAAGGCGTAGGCTTGGCAGCGGAAACCGAGTGCGGCCGCTTAGCCTTCATTTTAGCAGCGACGCGTGATGGTCGGACTAGCAAGTGGTGGAAGTTGAGAAGCATCCATCCGGCCTCGCTAGCACCGCCACCCCGCTAGAAGGCACGCTGAGCTGCGCTGGTTTTTGTGCCGACGAAAGTATCGATACCGCCACGCACAGAGAAACCCAGTGGCGCGTTGTATCTATTTCCGGGGAAGCCAAGGCTGGAAAGCCAAGGGGAGGAAGCCGAAGAGTGTCCCTAGATGAACCAAGCAGTACGGCTAACTAGGGAAAGGCGGCAGCGACGATAGCGCCCCAAGAGGCGGCTGTGGGTTGGATGGACCAAGAGCCACTGATCGAAGGGTCCAAGAAGCAAGGAGACCCACGACCAGTCAGCATGCCAAGGGCCAGGGAACCGCAAGCTGGTCAGGACTGACAAAGGGTCAATAAGAAGGAAGCATGGTGAAATCCTCCCTCCGCAGGTAGCGGGTAGCATGAGCAGACACACAAGAAGCTATCTAGGCAGAGCCTTCCCGCAAGCCTCATAGACCCGAGCGATAGCTGCCGCTGATCCCGCGCCGGGAAAGCTGGTGGTGTAGCCGGAGTAGCCCGCCTCCAGAGGTTCGACCCTGAAAGCGATCCGACTGGATGCTGATGCCGCCCGCGTGAACTGTCTGACCCAGACATCATCCGTCAGAATGGCGGCACCACTCCCGCCTTCGGACCAAGGAGCGTTAGAGATCGCCCCCTGATCAAAGCGATGGGTTATAGTGGAGGCATTCATGTTTATGCCACGCGGAAACATTAGCGATACGTAAACTCTATGCGTCGAGTAATCGCACTTAACTACCAACGTGTATCTGTCCAAGCCATGTATTCTGGCAGGAGCTGTAGCCATTACGAATGACGTAGGCACATTTGCAGTCGTAACGCCCGCTGGTGAGCTACTTTCTACTGTAGCTATGCCTCGCCGCCTGTCTGTCATTGGGTCAGTAGTGACCCTCACGTTCCATCCGGGCGCACCAGCATACGCTGTCGTAACGGCTCCGCATGCCACGCTGAGGCAACTCAGCACCACCGCCCCAAATACCCTAATGACCGGCAAATCTCGAACCTTTCAAACGTGATCGCCATCCTCAGGGCATGCGTGCGAACGCGGACCTGCAAATGGGTGAGACATTTTTGAACGTGAGCGGGCCGCATATTTTGAGCCGCCGTGAGGAGGGCAATCCACATCACGGCTCAGCTCTACCATCGCTAAAATAGGTCGTAAATACCGTGGCCGTATATACCACAAGCGGCCCAGATCGCGCCTATGGGCCGCATCTCTGGACAGCAGGATGAGGGCGGCGATCTCGCCGCCTTAGGTCAAGCCATCCGCGCCCGGCGACGCGAAATGTATCTGTCTCAAGAAGCGCTTGCGCATGCGGCAGGGATCGACCGCTCTCACATGGGCAAGATCGAACGCGGCGAGCGCAATCTGACGATGCTCAACGTGCTGAGGATAGCGAGCGCCCTCGGTTTCTCTGCCGCTGAGCTCCTCGCAAAAGCGGAGCTTTGAGACCCGCACTCGCACTTGGCCGGGCAAACCCAAGCGGAGTATCCGATCACGCTCAGCGCCTCGCTTTTCGGCACTCTCGCCGCCACTCAGCCCCGAGGAGGGGGCGGCAGCACGAACCCGGGAATTCGGTAGCGCGCCATCGCATCGACAAGGGGTGCAAGGGGGAAATCGAGCGAGCCGTATTTATCAGCTACATCCCCGGTTTCGTGACCCGTGATGGCGTTGTGAACCGCCGTGTCCAGCATGCAAGCTCGGGCGTAGTCTTTGAAGCTGTGTCGCAACGAGTGGAAAACCACCCTCGGATCAGTGACCAAGCAAGTCTTACGCAAGTATCGACCGTACCATTTTGACCAGTTCCCCATAAGCTCTCCCGAGCTGGCAGGCCTGATGGAGTGGAAGATACGCTCCCTACCCTGCGCGCGCGCAGTAGCGACTACTTGCAAAAAGCCTAGTCCGATCAGGTCACTATGAAGAGGAACGCGTCGCTCGCTTCCCTCTGTTTTTACTTTTTGACCACGCGCCTCGTTTTCGACAATCCGCACTACCCAGGCAGAGCATTCATTGCCATCGATATCATCGTAGCGCTCTTGGCAGACGTTCTCGGGATGCAACTGGCCCAACTCAGTTTGTCTTGCACCGGTATAAAGCGACAAAAGCGGAAGCCAGTACGCAGCCTCGCCGCCGCCCCCTACTGGCCGATCTCCCTGAGAATGAACAGGTCCTCTGAACAACGATGTAAGTTCGTCCCTAGTGTATCCGCGACGCTTGTCACCCGAGCGAGCCTTATCGAGCACGCTTATGCCTTTAGCCGGATTGACCTCAATCAGATCGTTTGCCACAGCAAAATTGAATAACGTTCCAAGAAACGGAATTATGACATTAATGTTCTTAGGTGTGCTTCCGTCTGCGAGAAGAGCATCTTTAAATGCTATGACGTGCTGCTTCTTCACATCTTGAATAGACAAGACGCCAACTACATTTTCGAACCGCCTCACGCTTCTCTGGAGGTCTTTTACGGATCTGGGCTGTGGCCTCCGCTCCTTCTCCCATCGCACCAATAGTTCGGACAAGGTCAATCGTGGACCAGCATCTCTATTGATTGATGGCTTATTCGAAACACTCGCCAGCGCTGCCGCCCCCTCGCCGGTGAGGAGAGCTCGCGTAGCGATCCTCATTCCTTCAGCTTCGGCAACCGACAAACCAGTGAAGTCTCCGTGCTTTATGGTGCCATCGTAAACCCACATGGCGTCGTCGGTCTCAGCATTGAACTGTTCCAACTTCCCAGCGGCGATGTAGTTGGCACGCCTTTTCCTCAATCCCACTAAGGCCCGCGCGGCGTAGGCATTTATATCGATCGGCTCAGATATGGCGGGGGCGTCAACCCGTTCTACGTCTACGACGCGTCGCAAGGCTCGCGCAGCAGCGAACTCCTGATCAAAAGCGGCCCATAGCACCACGTGCCGACGCTTCGCCTCAGCCGGGTCCGCCGTTCCCAATGCCCTGACGATATCCCGCTTCCCGCCGTATGCGGGACGGAGCTCTAAGGGGATGATGCGGCGCGTGGAATACCGCCCACCCTCGCGTCTGATAAGACCAGTCAACACGTCTGCTTTCTCCGTATCGAGTGTAGCAGACATTCGGCCCATCACCATTTTAAGTGACTGATTTCACAAGAAACTCTTTCAGAACAAGAGCTTGTAGCACCGTGGCGGACAGAGAGGAAATCGTTTCTTCTTGTGAATTCAAGGCCTTACCTCGCCTAACGGCGTGTAAGGCGCATATTGAAATCCCTAGGGATTTTTCCCGTTTGGCTAACCCCTCGGGACGTCTCTCGGACACGAAAAACCCCGCCAGCGTTGCAGCGCTCGACGGGGTTCGAATGGGCTTGGCACAACACTCAAGGCCGAAGGCATCATACCCCCTGCCCGACTCGCCTGCAACGCCGGAGGTTCGCTCATGAGCCGCCGCCTCGCCCCCGAGAACTTCGTCGCCGAAAAACTGGCCTGGCATCAGCGGATCGCCAGCGATCCCAAGATCAGCCTTCAGGCCAAGGCCGTCGCCGGCTTCATCCTCCACGATCTGAACCCTTGCGAAGGTGGCGCCTGGCGCGGCCAGGAGAGCATGGCGACCAGCCTAGGCGTCAGCCCCCGGCAGCTGCGACGCCATCTCAAAGATCTGCAGGCCGCCGGCTATCTCGAAGTGGAGGTCCGCAGAGGGTGCGGCCGGACCAACATCTGTCGCGCGACCCTGCCCGGCGAAGCCGCTAAGGCACAGCAAAACCGGTCATCGGCGACCGATCAAACCCACGAAAAGCGGACGCAGGCGACCACTCAAACGCCAGAAAACCGGACATCAGCGACACGAAAACCGGTCACCGGTGACCGACAATACCTTTATGAACCCATTAAAAGATTTCGCGCCACCGAAAGCCGACGACCAGATGGCGGCGCCGGGACGCCGGCGAGGCTCCTCCCGTTCGCCCAGACCGACATCCGCCAGGCGGTCGTCAAAATCGCGGGGGAAGGCGCGGCGGTGAGTTACCTAGATCGCGCCAGATGGGAGCCCGACGAACGGCGCATCCTCTGCACTAGCCCCATTGCCTTCACCCGACTGACGGATCTCGTGGGCGAGCCGCTGGCGGCGAGAGGCGTATCCATCGCGCTGCAGCCCTGTGGCGCCCGGCAACTCGCGGCCTGATCGAGAGGGATGCAGCCAATACACCCGATATTCACCGCACAATTTGCGTCGATTACGTCTTGCCCTTGCGGCGAATAGCCTACACATTCACCGCAGAAAGCGCGGCAAATATGACCTACATCCACGAACTGGCTGATTGGCCCAATCTGACCTGGGACGACAGCGCCCTCGCCCAACCGCTCGCCGCCGTCCGCCATCGCCAAGGCCGGCTGATCGGACGGATGGAGGCCTTGGGCTTTCCGCTCCGCGAGGAAGCCGTCCTCCGCACCCTGACCGAGGACGTGCTGAAGTCCAGCGAGATCGAGGGCGAAGTCCTGGACCGAGACCAGGTCCGCTCCTCCATCGCCCGCCGCCTGGGCATGGACGTCGTCGGCCTGGTCCTGGCGGATCGCAACGTCGAGGGCGTCGTCGAGATGATGCTCGACGCGACCCAGAACTACTCCAAACCGCTCACCGCCGACCGCCTATTCGGATGGCACGCCGCCCTCTTCCCAACGGGTCGCAGCGGCATGAGCCGGATCACCGTCGGTGCCTGGCGCACGCCGCACGGCGACCCGATGCAGGTCGTCTCGGGACCGGTCGGCCGCGAACGCGTCCACTACGAAGCTCCCGCTGCCGACCGTCTCGACGCCGAGATGACGGCCTTCCTGCAATGGTTCGAGACCGCCACGCCCGACCCGGTGCTGAAGGCCGGCGTCGCCCACCTGTGGTTCGTCACCAACCACCCGTTCGACGACGGCAACGGCCGTATAGCCCGCGCCATCGCCGACCTCTCCCTGGCCCGCGCCGAAGGCACGCCCCAGCGCTTCTACAGCATGTCCGCCCAGATCCGCGCCGAGCGGAAGGCCTATTACGAGACGCTGGAGGCGACCCAGAAAGGCGATCTAGACATCACCGCTTGGCTGCTGTGGTTCATCGACTGCCTCGACCGCGCCTTCGACGGTGCCGAAACCATCCTAGCCAGCGTCATACGCAAGGCCAGCTTCTGGGAAGCCCTGGCCGATCAGCAGCTGAACGAACGCCAGAGGAAGGTGCTCAACCGCCTGCTCGACGGGTTTGAGGGCAAGTTGACCAACGCGAAGTGGGCGGCTCTGGCCAAGACGTCGTCGGACACCGCGCTGCGAGATATAAACGATCTCGTGCAGCGCGGGGTGCTGGAGAGAGACGAGCGTGGTGGGCGGAGCACAAGCTATTCGGTCGCACTCTGACTTCTCAAACGCGCAAGCTGAATGCGACGAGGTTCTGCGAAAACAATGCCATGGTCGCGCCGCTCCGGGACCGGAGACAACGTCGTATTCGCGCCAGCAGCGGACATGGGCTCCCGGTCGGAAACGCGACGTTGAAACCAACATCGAATGTCCGCTTGTTGGCTGGGAGCCAGCCGTCCCTTACTCAGGGCGCTCCAAGCTCATCTTTTAGGAAATCAGCCACGGTCGCGCCTGCGTTAACTGCCTCCAGAATTTTCAGGCTACCCTTGGGCTTTTTGTTAGCGAACGTGACGTGACCCCCGTTTCTCATCCAGCCATAACGAGAGTCCTTTGGTGATCTGAACTGGGGTTGGTGGGGTTGGCAAGAGGCCGGTCAGCGCAGCCTTCAACCAGCGCAGCGGACCGGCCGATCTTTCCGCTGAGCGCATCTGCGTAAGCCTGCGGCGTCAGCCATCCCAGCTTTGAGTGCGGCCGGGTTTCATTGTAGTCGCGCCGCCAGGCTTCGAGCACGACACGGGCGTGCGGCAATGATCGGAACAGCGTCTCGTTCAGCAGCTCGTCACGCAGGCGGCCGTTGAAGCTTTCGTTGAAGCCGTTCTGCTGGGGCTTGCCTGGCGCGATGTAGTGCCAGCCGACCCCGGCCTCGTCCGCCCAGGCCAGAATGGCGTTGGACGTATATTCCGTGCCGTTGTCGCTGATGATCGTGTCCGGGCGCCCCCGTCGCAGGATGATGGCGTCCAGCTCGCGCGCCACCCGCCGGCCCGACAGCGAGGTGTCGGCGACGAGTCCGAGGCACTCACGTGTGCAGTTGTCGATCACTGTGAGGATGCGGAAGCGCCGCCCATCGGTCATCTGATCGGACACGAAGTCCAGCGACCAGCGCTGGTTTGCGACCAGAGGAATCTCCAGCGGCCGCCTTGTGCCCATGGCGCGTTTGCGCCCGCCGCGCCGACGCACCGTCAGCTTCTCTTCGCGGTAGATCCGCTGGACCCGCTTCTTGTTGACCGCATGCCCCTCGCGCCGGAGCATCACGTGCAGACGTCGATAGCCGAACCGCCGACGCTCCTGGGCCAAGGCCTTCAGCCGATCGCGCAGGGCGCCATCGTCCGGTCGTGTCGCCTGATAGCGCACGCTCGTCCGATCCACGCCCAGCACCCGACAAGCCCGCCGCTCGCTCATCGCGTAGGCCGACTGCAGGTGCGCCGCCGCCGCTCGATGCGCAGCGGGCGTCACCACTTTTTTCCCAGCAGATCCTTCAGCGCGACGTTGTCCAGCATCGAGTCCGCCAGCATCCGCTTCAGCTTGGCGTTCTCGTCTTCCAGCACCTTCAGGCGCCGGGCCTCCGACACGTCCATGCCGCCATATTTGGCTTTCCACTTGTAGAAGGTCGGCGAGCTCAGCCCGTGCTTCCTGCACAGGTCCGCCACCGGGACACCGGCCTCCTGCTCGCGCAGGATCCCGATGATCTGCTCTTCCGTGAACCTTGATCGCTTCATTCTGTCCGTCCTTTCGAGGAGCGGACTCTAGCTATTCCTGGAGGAGTTTCAGGGGGTCACGTCATAACTTGTCTCCACTTCAGACCGCCTAATGGCCTGATCGGAGATCGCATTTCGTGAAGCCGCTCTCGTTTAAGCGCCATCGCTTTCCAGCGGCGGTGATCCGGCAAGCCGTGTGGCTCTACTTCCGTTTCAGCCTCAGCCTTCGCGACGTTGAAGAGCTGATGGCCGCGCGCGGGATCGACGTCAGCTATGAGACGATCCGCTGCTGGACGATCAAGTTTGGGCAAGTTGCGGCCCGCCTCGATTAACCTGACAGCGCTGACGTGTTGGAGGCCCGGCGGCTGAAGGCGCTGGGCCTCCAACACGTCCAAGCTACATAAGCACGTGCTTGACAGCCTCTGCCACTAGTTCCGGGGTTACTTTGAACCATTCAGTGGAACTGTAAGATCGTCCGTCCGCCCCCGTCACCCGCAAAGCTATATGATAAGGTCGAAGAGCCCGGTGGATGAGTTGTTCAACCTCCTTTGCCGAGTGGCCGACCAACTCATACGTTTCTACGATCGCCACAGGCGCGAACAGGAATGTCGACTGCGTTTCGGCGTGCGCTATGCGGTCCTCGACCGCTGCTGATGTGGTGCCGACCTTGAGCAGTCCTTGGACCTCGGGTTTCTCTGATAGAGAGCGCAGGACGTATACGAAGCCCGTCCGAGCTCCGCTAAACAGGGGCCCCGCGTCCTTCGTCCCGACTCGGCGGGCATCTTTATCCTCGTAAAGCCGTCGTACGAGCGACGACATCAGCAGATTTGATTCCGTGCCGTTGTCGAAGATCACACGCAATCGGGCGTCAAGTTTGCCATTGCGCTGGTGCTCGTCGCGAAGGTCCGCCACATGGACGAGTTGGCCCTTGAGGACAAAGAACTCGCCTAGCTCGAGACGCTCCTGCCGGAAAGGTTGGGGCTTGCGCGTCCCTTGATCAACGGCCGCTCGAATGCTCCGAAACAGCGGCTCGAACCGTTCAAAGTCCGGGCATGGGCGTCGGTCGGCGACGAAGTCTGGTCGTGCCATCGGCCTCAGTTCTTCCCGCACCTCGAAGATGTCGAGGCCATCGGAAAGCAGCGGATCATCGAGAGGATCGGTGGCGATGGCCTCGCCGAACACAAGGTTGCGAGTATCGTAAGGCACAAGCTCAGAGAGGTCCGTCTTTGATGCCCGTAGTCCACTCAGTTCGTTGGCGAGCATGCGCTCTCGAACACTGCGCCCTGGCTCAGAGACCGGCTCGGCACCTGCTTCGTCTATAAAGGCATTGATCCGCTCGATCACCTCGACTGCGCGATCAATGAGGGGCGTTCGCGCCGCCTTCGGCGCTTCGTCAGGTGTGAGCAGAAGCTCGTCATTGAGGTAGTCAATCTCTTCAGGCATCGACTTGCCCTTCGTCCGCACCAGCCATGGCAGCGCGTTTCTCCCGCGAAAGTTTGCGCAAGAATGCCAAGGCATCTGCCAGCCTCACCTCGCGGCCATTGGGGGAATTCAGATTGGGCTCGCGGCCCTCTCGCTGGACGAATTCCTTGACGCGTGAATAGAGCTTTTCCGCTTCTTCCTGCGTCATGCTCACCTTCAGTGCACGAACCTCGCCGTGCAGGCGGGCGAGCAGTTCTTCAGAGAGTTCCTTGGATAACAGTTCATAGGCATCGTCGAAGTCGCGGCGGCCGCCGAGCAGATCGACCTGCAACTCCCTTACGTTTATGAACCGCGCGGCTTGCTGCACGAAACGGTCGCCGGCGTTTGGTCCTGCGGTGTCGCGACCGCCATCACCTTCGTCTGGTCCGGTGAACATCGGCTGCTCCCCTTCAGAAACTCCTGACGTCTGGATGATGCTCGGGTCTTTGGCGACTTCGCGACCCAATCCAGCCCGCACACCGAACAGCCCAACCGTATCCTGCACCTGTTCTGGTGAGAAACTAGGATAGCGGCGCTTGATCACGTCAGTGACCACTAGGTCGTACATCACGTCCGTGTGGTGATCGTCAGGATTTATCATAACCGTCAGCGTGCGCGGGTCGCTTTGCACATCAGCGAACAGGTCGTTGAAGTCGTTCTCGATCGCTTCGACAGCTTTCTCGTCGATCTCCGGCATGCCGACAATTTCGATCTCGCCCGCATTTGTCACCGGCTCCAACTTCGACTTGTCGCTCGGCGAACCATCGAATTGGTCAGCGCCCTTGTGCGTGCGGAACTTGAAGACAGGGGCCATGACCTGCTCCATTAAGAGCGACACCGAGATAGCCTTCAGCATGTCGTTCACAGCACGGCTTACAGCGTCGTCCTTTGCGAAGGGAGCAGAGACGAGATTGGTGAACTGCGCCTCCTCTTTGCCCGGCGCATCGCGCGTCGCTCGGCCGATAATCTGCACGACTTCAGTCAGCGAGCCTCGGTAACCGACCGTGAGAACGTGCTCACACCACACCCAATCGAAGCCTTCCTTGGCCATGCCAAGCGCGATGATAATGTCGACATCGTCACGGTCCTTTACGGCGCGCAGGCTCGCCAACACTTTCTCGCGGTCGGTACTATCGTCCACGAGGTTGGCGATCTTGAGCGTACGATCGCCAGCGGTAAGGCGGACAAAACCGGTGGCGGGGTCAATGCTGGTTTTGGGACTGTCGCCCAAGCGGTCGCCGATCGCATCAACGATGGCGTCCACCGCAAACATCTTGTTCACTCCACTCCCCTCAGCCGAACCGACATGCGGGATGTGCACGATCGTCTTCATATGCGGATCTAGGGCGCCGCCGATCGCGTCTAGATATTTCCCCTGATAGAAGCGGAAGTTGATGCGCAGCGTCTTGAGGTACTCGTAGCCGTTAAGCTGCTCATAGTAGGTGTAAATCACCTTCTCAAAACGAGCCTCGTCTTGGGGGTGTAGCACCGCCGTGCCATCGCCGCGAAAGTAGGACCCGGTCATGGCGAGGATGTGCGCGGCGTCGTGGCCCGCCTCGCCAGCCCGGTCGACAAGACCGCGCAACAAGTTGCCGAGCCTGCTGTTCTCGTCAGAAGAAGCATGGTGCAGTTCGTCAACGCAGATAAGCGCACGGTCAAACAACGTCACGTCATCGGTCTTGGCGTAAGCGGCGCGCAAGGTGGAGTGGGTGCACAGCGCCGTTTGCCCGCTGCTCTCGCCGCGCAGGAAGCTGATCAGCTCTTCCACCTTTCGGCCCGTCTCAGAGCCGACAGTGCAGAGGTCAAGGTCAAGCCGCCAGTCCGAGTGGAAGCCGCCGGCTTTGAGGCCTGTGTTTCGGAACGAGGAGCCGATGGATCGCTCGGGCACCGCGATCACCACGCGGTCCACAACGTTGGTGCGAAGCTTCTCCAGGCCCACAAACATCGCTGCGCGGGACTTGCCGGATGCGGGTGGCGATTTCACCAGTAAATGCTGCGCATCCAGCTTATCCCAAACCCTAGCCTGCATGACGCGCATGCCGAAGTGGTTGGTCGCCTTGGAGGCACCTGTACCGCCATAGTTGAGCGTGATGGAGCCGAGGCCGTTCTCGCCCGCCTTGTTTGCCGCCTCGCTCATGCATTCACCCTTTCTGCGGTGTGGGCTAAATTCTCTTCTCCCGCAGCCAGTCGCGCGTAGAGTTGCAGCATGTGCTCGACACGGTCAGCGTCCGAGCGGTAGCGACGCGAGCCGAAAATCGTCTCAACCGTTTCGTCTAAGTCTTCATGGGCGCGGCGCAGGGCGTTGGACATCTTTGCGGGGACGTAAAGCTCGCCTAGAGAGCGGCCGAATCCGGCTTCCTTACGCACCTCGTCGATTGTCCACCAATGTTCCTCGAGCTCCGCCTTTCGGCGCTCTGAAAGCGACGGCAATGGAAAAGTATTCCAGACTAATTGGTTTGAGTAGGACGGATCCTCTTTCATTCGACCACCCACTGTTTCTAGCCAAAGCCGGTGCATTCGAGAGGATAGAATCGCAGCTTGCCAAATTGATCCGTCAAAGAGTCCATAAATCTTGTTATTTATTATATTCTGGTTATCCATCACCGCAACAGGAAGCCAGCCTCGATCTTCGGATGTGATCGCCGGCACCATGATCGTATGCGAAGCTGCGGCGCCCGGCCGCTGAAGAAAACGATGGGGCCGATCCCCGAACGCCTTGGAAATGTCAGAGGCATTTTCCTTGGATCGGTCCCGAGATACTGCCTCGAATCGTCGTGCCAATTCAGGAAAAGCCTTCGCCTCCTCAACCTCTTCGTCCCCTACCCACAAACAATACCGTTCAATGCCCTTCATCAGCTCTTGAGAACCGTAGAGCCGGCGTATGAAGCGGACTGCGGCTGGATGCGCCTCCAATAGCGAGTTGCGCTCGCTGCGGTCGAGAATCAGATTGCCGCCATCAGTAGGTTGGTTGCCGCGAGTCATCTGCTCGAGATCGGGGGCAAGCGGCTTGCTTGTCTTGGCTACGATCGTCGTGGCACCGGGCGCGAGGTAGGGACCTATTACTTCCACGTCGCGCACGGTTTCACCGTCGAATAGGCGCTTGGGCGCGGCGACAGGCAGGCCCATCCCGATAATTACGCAAGTCACGCCCGCGTTGTTGGCCGCGAGATTCGACCACTTGAATGAACGATGGGCGAAACGAATTTCGAGGTCTTCCAGCAGATGGGGCCAAAGCTCGGGCACCTGCACACCTTGCACAATCGAGTTGGTCGCCACAAAGGCGAACGGCGCGCCGGTCGCTAATGCATAGTCGCGCGCCTTGGCGAACCAAAGTGCCACGTAGTCAAGATTGCCCCAATTTTTTACCCGCCCCTTAAACACGCGCGCCATGTCCACCTTTTGCTCGGGTGACCAGTATGATGATCCACGGAACTGCGGGTTTCCGACAACGAGCGTTTCTGCTCCAGCGACCGGAGGACAAACCGCGAGCCAGTCGATCTCGGAGGAGTTGCCCTTCACAATCACTCCAGCCTTCTGGAGCGGAAGGAAGTCAGTGCGCTGACCGAGGTCCAGTTCAAGTTGCTGGTCGCACTGATACTTGGCGATCCACAGGCCCAGCCGTGCTGCCTGGCAGGCGAAGTCGTCGATCTCGATTCCGAAAAATTGTTCCAGTGCGATGCCCGACAGGCGGGGCGTGGCGAGGCGGCGGAACGCCTCCGTTTCCAGCGCCCGCAACTCCTTGTAGGTGAGGATCAGAAAATTGCCGGAGCCACAGGCTGGATCGAACACGCGGATATGGCTGAGCCGTTCTAGGAACGCGCGCAGCCGCACTTTGTTGACGCCCGCCTGATCCAACTCACGTTTCAGAGCATCAAGCAGAAGGGGCTCGAGCACCTTCATGATGTTTGATGGGGACGTGTAATGCATCCCCAGTTCGCCACGCTTGTCCACGTCGACAACGGCCTGAAGCATAGAGCCGAAAATGTCAGGATTGATGAGCTTCCAGTTCAATCCGGCGCAGTCGAGAAGCAGTTTTCGGCAACGCCCGTCCATCGCAGGCATTGCCACATCTTCCTCAAACAGAGAGCCGTTGACATAGGGCAGCCTGGACCACCCCCTCGTTTCGGCCGGCCGCTCGTCCAGCTTCGTGTCCATGTGCCGGAATGCGCTTTCAAGGAAAGCAGCGAGGTCCGCCCCCCCAACCTCCGTCGACCTGCGCACGGCGGTTTCGAAAGCATCCTTTTCAAAAATACCGACATCGTCCGAGAACAGGCAGAATAATACGCGCGCCATGAAGATATTGAGCGCGTGTCGATCCGCTTCTGTCGTCCAGCTCGGGTTGGCGTCGCGGACCGCATCGTGGAAGCGTGAAATAAAGCGCGTGGCCCGAACGTCGGCCAAGCGCTCTTTCTTAGGTACGTAGCGCTCGTGCCCGCCAAGCGGGAAGAACACATCGCCCTCCAACGAGAGCATATCGAGGCCGACGCGTAATGGCTCTTCATCGAACTTCGGACTGGTGTCGATGGCTGCAATTCGTTCGCCATCATAAGCCAGCAGCACACGAGGACGACGTCCCTTGGGCGAGCCCTCCGCCTCTGCACGCATCCGATCCAGCGTCGCGTCCGCCCCCCCAGGCTCCGTCGCCTCGAAGCGGAGCATCCTGGTCCAGGTGAACGAACCGCCTTGCGCTGCATCCCGAAGCTTCGTGATCGTAGAGCGAGGGGCACCTACTGCCTCCATCAGCGCCAAACCGAACTCCCCTCCTGCAGGAGGATTGGCGGCGAGCTCGTCTAGATTGGAGTATATTTCTCCTGGGGTCAGCATGTCGTCCGATTTCGTTCAGCGCAAAACCTCGCTCCCATCAGGCACTTCGTCTGGAGGCAAAGCTCCACTCCGGTTGGCCGTCGATCTTGGTTAGAGGCTTCGGCCGTCATAGCTGATATTTGCCGCTATTAGGAACAGCTGATGGGGTCGGGGGCGAAGGCGCTCAGCGGCCGGACTGCTCAAGGAGCCTCAAGAAGGTTTTCTGCTGGCGCCCCCGAACGCGATCGCTCCAGTTAAGGGTCTTCGCGGTAGGGCGACGACGCCCTGCATCAGTGAAGATGTCGATCTCGCCGTACTCATCCCGCAATCTGATGACAGCCTCCGAGACAAGATCGAACGTCAGCGGCGTCTCGTTGCAGTTCGCGCGGAAGAGGTCACCGATCGTGACCGGGGTCGCGACATCCGCCGCGTCGTCCCGGATCATCCTGGGCAACTGATCCATGGCGGCGGCGAGGGAGTCTGCCCGGGCATCGGAGCCGAAATCGAACTCCAGCGTCTTCTGATTTGGATCGAAATTGGGGTCGAAGCCTAGGGCGTTGAACCCCGCGTCTCCCGGATGGACAAAGATGTTGCTCTTGTCCCAGTGCAGGCGGGCCATCTCGTCGCGGGCGCGACCGTGCTTTGAGAGGTGCAGCAACCAGTAGGACCTGCGGCTGTCCGCTGAGCGGATGAAGAAGGGCGTGTAGAAGTCCGCGCCCGTGCTGCTGATGATGTGCTTGTACAGCATACCTTGAATGACGTGCCGCTGACCCTGCTCGGTCTTCAAGGCCTTGATAACCTCGCCCATGGCTGGGTCGAGTTCAATCGCCTGGCCACCGGCCGTGCTGGCAGTCTTGCCGGAGAAATAGTCGATCAGGGAATCGACCGAGAAGGTAATCAGCACCTCCGGATTCTTCAGACCCGCGAAGATCTGGCGGATGGTCGCGAACGCCACGCTGCTCCAGCCGTACTGATCGAGGAAGAAAAGCGCGCGGTGGCTGGGTCCGCGATCCTTAATAGCCTGGATGATGCCTGGAGCCTCGTCCTCGAACGATCCAGTCGCGAGCGAGATGGAGTGGCCGACCTCGGCACTGAACTCGGATTGCCGCAGTTCGTGGTTCAGGAACTCGACGTGTTCCTTCTGTTTGTCGACGAAGAAAAAGCGGGACTTCATGGTGAAGCCGTTCTGCCGCGTAAGCGTCAGCCGCGCACCGGAGGCCTGGACGGCTCGAAGCACCCTTAAAGGCGAGCCGGCGATGATCTCCGCACCCTGCTGATAGGCCCCGCCGCCGCAGAAGCCGTCCACTATCGTCAGATTCAGCTCCCGGCGCCGCGGGTTCGACGACAGGATGTCGATGTATCGCTCTATGTAGCTGGCGAAGACATCATGCTTGGCGACACTATGGGCACCAATCTTGGGAGGGGGCTGGCCCAGCTTCCAGTCGTAGTGTTTGACGGCCATTCGGCTCGGATGCTCTCCGTCTTGCCCCCGCCCAATGCGGGCCTCTGAGTGCCTCAACTCGCCTCTAATCCAGCGGGCATCTCGTTCCATACCTGCCCGCGGTACTCGCGCCCATTGGCCTTCTTGGAGCGCTTTTTGTTGTCCTTGCCCCACGTTCCCCACTGCTTAAAGAAGAACGCAGTTTTGTAAGTAGCGCACTGCTCATAGATCAGGTCAATCCAATCTTCTCGGATAGGTCGCGCGTTCGCGCCGCTCTCGCCTCCAACGATCGCCCAGTCGATACCGGTCAGATCGACATCTCCGACGCAGCCGATAAGCGGCTCGAATGAAATAAATCGGATGGCCGCCGGAGCGGAACGGAGGTGGTCGATGCGATCGATCACCGCTGCGTTCTCCACGCTGGTGCCCAACCAGACGTTGGGAAGCACGTCCGGAACGCGTCCGGACACGAACGCGGCCATGCGCTCAGGCCGTTTCGTGAGTATCTGGTAATTATGATGAGGCGTCTCCCGCATCACTTTCCAGACCGACAAGATGAAGTCGTCGCTGACGGCCTCATGGAAGAGATCGCTCATGGAGTTGACGAAGACCTTCCGTGCCTTGCGCCAGCGGTAGGGAATCTCAAGCGCCGAGGGGTCTTCGCGGACGACGCCGTTCCAGATTGTGCGCCCCCCACTCGTTCGCGTCAGCCCCTCGTATTTTGGGACGCCCATCGCCTCGAGCCGCCTGGCCATCTGCATGGCGTAGCAGTTGGTGCAGCCAGCAGTGATGATCGCGCAGCCCGCCACCGGATTCCAGGTCGCGTCCGTCCATTCGATCTGTGTCTCGGCCATCGATCACACCTCGCTGGAGCAGCCAATCGCTCGTCTTGGGCGTCCGTCGCGTCTGGACCTGAGCTCCAGATATCAGATATCTCGACTAAGCGAGCCCGTCGATCCACTCACGAGGCGCCCGCGTCCGATCTTGATCGTAAACCCTAGCTTCTTTCTCACCCATGAAGGCTAAGGGCAGCGGCTTTTCTGAGATGTGCGAAGGCCAGGCATAGAAGGAAGATATCCAAGCCTATTCCTTGATCCAAGCGATCGCCTGGGGAATGGCAACGTCGTACCAGTTCTCGTGCGCCTTCCGTCCGCCGTATCCGTAGAGCGCCCGCCCGTCCTTGTCCCGCCCGAATAAAAGCCGCACGTTATTGCTCCCGTCAAACCAGGCGCGGATTTCGAAGACCGAAGTGGAACCCTTTGTCTTAAGCTTCTTCACCAAATCGCCGTCCAGATTGTAGGAGTTCGTGTGGGCGATCGCGACACTGCGCATGATGACCTGCTCAAGACCTGGCGATTTTCTGCACTCGGCGAACCAGTCGTCGATTTGCGGCGCGCGGGTCGCATTGCCGGTAAGCGCATCCCAATTCTCGAACAGATATTTATGTCGGGCTGCATCTGCCCGCTCCACAACATTTTCGGACGTCCTGCGATCACATACATTGTCGACTTCCACGACCCGCAGGCCGCCCGTTTTTGTCATCAGCTCGTAGCCGACCCGGTCCCCACGCCATCGGTCGCTTTTTCCCAGACTTAGAAGAACGCCGTCGTCCAATGCACACGCGACGAGCGCGGAAGAGGCGTCGTCGTCAAAAGGCGTTGTCAGGGTCTCGTCGACGAGATGGGGATCCATCTCCGCCTGCAGGTCGGCGCTAAGCGCACTTTGCGCTGGCGACTGTTGGTCCAGGACAGTCAGAAAAAAGAGGATGGTGTCGCGGTGACGACCTTGGTCCACCTGCATCCCTTGGGCCAAGGTCTCATATTCGGACGACAGGGCGAGCTGACGCATGCGGACGCTGCACATCACCGGGAAGGCGATGGCCTGCCGCTCGACGAGATGCGCAATCCCAGCTCTGAGTTCGCCGAGAAGAACGAGTGACTCCGCCAGAGTCGGCGCTGGGAAGCTGACGCTGTTCAGATAAGCACGGGCCATTCAGGATAGCCGGAGCAGATCTGTCATTGCCTGGTCGAAGAAGCCTCCCGGCCAATCCTCGAGCGTGCCATCCGGCTGGACATCGATCTTCTTCGACCGGCGACCCATGTCGTCCCGCTCGCCTCCGAAGAACTGGATGGCAACCCGCTCGGCGGGAATGGTGTTCTGCCGCACCGCCAACCGCACACCATTGACCAAGTGATCGCTGTGGCTTTCCACGATGATCTGGACATTCCGGGCCGCGAAGTGAGCGAGAACACCTCCCATGGCGGATTGCGCACGCGGATGAAGATGAGCTTCGGGACTGTCGATAATGATGATCTGGCCAGGCTCGGCGCAGACCAGAGCGACAATGATTGGGAAGGCGTAACTCAGACCATAGCCGACATTCGCAGGGCGCCGGAGCTCGTTACCGCCATCCAGGGCGAAGCTGGTCTTTGTGAGCATTAGGCCGGCCAATCGCTCAGCATTTACTCGGGCTTTCGGGAAAAGCTCGGACATCCATGCATCGACCTGCCCCCGTACGGTTTCCCGGCTCTCCGTCGGATGTCGTCTTTCGTTAGGTACGAGATCGTCCGCCAGCTTGGCATACCAATAGCCAGCCCATTGCCCTTCGGCACCGACGTCGCCTGGCGCGATCGACGCACTGTCTGGCAAGGGCTGCGCTTCGCCATGAGCGCCTCGGGTGGCCCCTAGGAAGATCACGTTCCGAATTGCGTGCAGGAGGCTGTGGGTGTCACCTTCCGGGGCCCAAATCGCCTTCGACGAAACTCCAAACGAGAAGCGGCTCGAGATTAATCGTAGCTCGCCGCGCTCCAAGCTTCGGTCATGCGCGAAACTCCAAGCGGCATTTTCATTCCCGTCATCGGCAAATCCAAGAACCATCTCACCACTGACTTCCTCGGCCACCACATCGCCAGCGCTGCCGAGATGAGTCAGGGCACCGTTCAATGACAGGATGGATGTTCTCGGCGCTTCACGAAGGGCCTGAGCCATTAGGAGTAGCGGCTGCAGACTGCTCGATTTTCCCGCTCCATTGAAGCCGGTCAGCAGGGTCAGTGATTTCAACTCCAAATCATATTGCAAGAAACACTTGAAGTTGCGGATTTCTAGGGTCTTCAACATCATTTAAGCCATTGCAGAAGTGTGTCAGTGAGCATGCTGAACCGACTTCGGACCTGGCTGGTGCCGTTTGTCGACAAGCTAATCGCCCAGTTGAACCCCTCCTGGCTGAGAAGGTTTTTGACCTTTCGACGGATCTCGTGGCTATCGGCCTGGATTTGCGTGTCGTCGGCTCGGGACAGGATGACGGAGAAGGCATCAAACATCGAGATATTGATGACAGATCGGGCGGCGTGCTCGCCCCCGTCGATCAGAGATTTTCGAAATGCATGTTTGCCGAACAGGTATTCATTGAGGACCATGGACTTATAGAAGGCATCGGTGAGCTCTGAGAGCTTCTCCGGGGCGCGATTGATCGCCGACAATCCTTTAGCGAGAAACAAATCCATATCACCGCCATAGGCGTCCGATCCAAGGATCGAGAAGGCGGCGAAGCGGTTGATCGCCTCGCGATCGCGCATAGAATTTTGGGCGAGCGAGCCTCCCGTCGCCGACAGGAAATATGGCTGCTGCGCCATGTCGGCTAACCACTGGGTCGCGGGGCCATTGTGAAGCGCATTGCGCATCTGTTGGCGGCTTAGAGGGATGCCGCTGTTCACCCGGTCAAATATGTCCAGTCGCGCCGCTTCAGGGGCGGCCTTGTCTAGAATATATAGGGTAAGTGGGGTGTCCTCGATCCGCTCTTGCAGATTGATCGGCAGGTCACTGAAGCGCTTTCCTTCAAGAGGGTGACCCTCTCCGAGCCCGGTTAGCTTGAACCTGTTGCCCAGGTAAGCCTGAAACGTACTCAGACGTTGCAAACCATCCACGACTGTGATGCGCCCGTCTTCACCTTCGGCCACATAGAATACGGGCAAAGGGATGCGCATGACGCAGCTCTCGATCAGCTTGCTTTGCTTCGCTAGAGGCCAGACGAAGTCGCGCTGGAAGTCTGGATGCATCGCGTACCGACCAGCGTCGATGCGTTTGACCACGTCCCCGACGTTGCGGGTGTCAGTCCGGACCATGATCGATTCAAGCGGGTAGTGAGCCAGCACCGTACGATCCACGCCCTCGTCGAATCCTTCAATCCCCTCGGGACCGTCGATCATGCTCATGGACAGCCTCTCAGTCGAATGGTGCGCGCTTCAAAATATCGCCTAGCGCGGATTCTGTGGTGGGTCACCTTCCCTCTGCGCTGGCCGGCCTATTGCACTCCAGCATCAAGGCCCAGATCAACCAAGGACTCTCAATTCTGGCTGAACGAGAAACGGGATTCACGTCAATGGCGATGCTCAAATATCGTCGCAAGGGGCGAACTCCGTATGCTGACTTGGCTAGGTAAACAGATCGGATGGCGCACACTCCAACCCAACGGCCAGCGCAAACACCGCCTTAATCCCGACGTTGCGTTCCCCGCGCTCGATGCCGCCGATGTAGTTCCTATGCAGGCCCGCTCGGTCGGCTAGCTCCTCCTGGCTTAGCCCCAGCGCAGTGCGACGGCGCCGCACGGCTTGGCCAAAACTCAAAAGATCAGGGTCAACTTCCACCTCATGGACTTGCGGTGGACGCAAATCGTTCTCTACACACTATCAGTGTGATTTTGAGGACGACCCGAATGACCGGCTTCGCCGACATCTCCGAGATGAGCCCCCAGCTTCAGCTGATGATCGGGACTGGATCGCACCTGGATCCTGCTGAACTCGATCCGCTGATCATGCTTGCGTCGCTTACGGTCATGCAGAGCGCCGCTCGTGCCTGCCTGGATGACGACGCCCTAACGACGCTTTCGCTGCTGCTGATGGTCTGGGCTCGCCAGCTGAGGGACAATCCCGACAATGGAGGGTTGGTGAAGACGACCGCCGAGGATTTGGCTGATCTCTCTGGCTGGTCAGTCGATCGAATTCTGACGGCCTTGCAGGCGCTAGCGCCGCATATCCTGATTGATGACCTCGCGCTGTTCGCCGAAGGGGATCTAGAGATTGGCTTGGCGCCCCTGCTGCATCAGGACGGCGCCGACTGCGGCGATCTGCTGATCCGGTATTGGACGGCTCACTATGTGATGAGAATGGGCCCCAAGCTCGAGGCTGCCGAGGAGACCGTCGCGGGTGGATTGACGCGAGCGAAGACCCTTGCCGGCGCCGGGGAGCGCGTGGCGAGGCTCAAGGTCCGTTGGGATGCCTATCGAGCCCAGCGAGAAGGTGTTGCTCACTACACGGTGTACGGCGCCGGCGCAGACCTGGCCGCCTTCGTGGATGATGTCTCGACCCTTGAGGCCTTGCACGATGCAGTGGTTGGACTAATCGACCCAGCCGGCCATGGGCCTAGGACCTTTGCTCAGGAATGCGGCCTCCTTCCTTGCACCAAGCTTCAGGCTCTCGCGATCAGTGCGGCTGAGCTGCAGCTGAACCCCGTCGCGGCGAAGGGTGTTCGGCACTGAAAGGCTGGGCATTCGGACGCGTGCACTTGTCGCCGTATCGCACCGCAGCTTTGGTCACACGAGATGCTGCCGTATACGAGAGCCACAGGCTTTGCTGGGAGGCGCCTTATGATGGATGTTCTGATATTCATGGCCGGTGGGGTCACCGCATTGATCATAGGCTGGTTGGTGAAGCCCATAATCGGAGGGTTCATCGAAGGTATGAACGGTGGGACCAGGCGGAATAAAGACACGTCGGATTAGCGGCTGGCTCCGCGTGTCGGTCGATATCGCGCCAGCGCGTTCTTTCGTAACGGGGGATATGCACTCCTCGCGGCAATAGCCCTTCGCCTCCTGAACGAGCGCAGCCGGATCGACGCGTGAAACTTAGGTCAGGATGGCGTGCTTGGCTCGTCATGATCGCTGGCGCGGACTTCTCGATCACACAGCGCTCGCACCATTTTGGAGATCACCGTCTTGATGGCGAGGATCGCGACAATGGACACCGAGAACATCAAATGCATCTGCAGAAAGTTCATCTGAAGGGCATGCAGCTGGGCGTCGTTCATCGTCGTTCTACCGACTGGTAGGGCTGCCAATATTCCGTCTCGAGCGCCATCCTAAACACAGCCTAGGGGGGCAATAGCCCTGTGTTCGAGGCAATGAATCCCGACAACAAAAATGTCCGACCCCAGTTGGGGGCCATTAGGAATATCATCCTGTGGAGGATGATGCACACCTTACGCACACCTGCGGCCCACCTAAACACCTGTTTTAAAACGACAAAACTCGGGCGCAGCCGACACCAAAGTGGCGCCAACACCGTCGTACTTCCTTCATATTCCGAATACCTCAGTAAAGTCATACACTTGGCCAGCGCCAACTTGGCGCCAACTTCGCTGCAGATCACTGCGTTAGAAGCGCGTAAAAAACGACGGCAGGTGGCCCAGCTCTGGCTTTGGCGCGACCTCTTTCGAGGCTGTTTCCGGCATCGGTGACGTCAGGTCCGCAGTCATACCCTCCCCCTCATGCTCCGAACGTTCCGGGACGGTTTGATTGGGCGCCTCGGCCGTGTCGGTTTGGACGACCTCCGTCCTCGGCGAAGGGCACGGCGGCTCCGCAGCCGGCTCCAAAGGTCCAGTTGCTTCGACCAAGACCTCCGGCGGCAATGGGACATAACCCTGGCCCCTACCCTGGCGCCGCAGGACCTTTGACCGCGCCCCTACTACGGCGAGCGACCCGAGACGCAACAACCCGTTTACGGCGCCCGTGACACCCGCTTCGAATTGGTCAAGTGCGCGGTCAATGCGGACACGAAACTGAGGATCCGTCTCTGACCTTTGTCGCCCCAAATAGGCGAGCGACCCCAGCCAGATCAGAACCGACAGCCAAGCGCCCTGGACGAAGCAAAGACTGGCCCAGTCGAGGTGAGGCGCGATCCAATAGGCGGATCGCAGTTCCTCCGCAGTGAGCTCGACTACCCCTCCATAGGGATGGCGAAGTGGAACGGTATGGAGCGGCGCGCTGCTCAGCAGCGACTGCAGATCGGCCTCAAATGCGCGAAGGCTAAAGCCGATCGCCGTCGCTCCAGCGCGCCACGCTACGACGCCCCAGACCATCACCAACCCTACGCGCAGCCACCGTGTGGCCTGGCGCTTCGCAACGACGTAGGACCGCATGATCAACGAACGTCGAGGGAGCCCACATGGTCTCCGCGCTTCAAATGGTGGGCGGCGAAAGCGTGGTACAGGCTCCAGAGCCGTTCATCGCCATCGGTACAATACCATCTGAACGGCGACGTGGGTTGCGGCCCGAACATCTTCTCTGCGGCTCTGGTTATGTCCTCTTTAATGCCCGTGAGCGGACCGGTTGGCGCCAGTTCCGGCTCAAAGAGCTTCGCTGCAATAATTAGCGACAGACTTGCGTTCACGAAGCCGAAATAGGCGGCGCTCTTGGTGAAGTAGTTCTCCTCCGTCGCGCGATATTCCCGGATGATGAGTTCGGCGAGCTCGCTGATGGTGCAGTGGGATTTCGCGGAATAGCCGCGAAGGAAGTCCGCACTCTCGGCCGAGAGGCGGAGGTTCACGCGTTGCTTGTGCAGCTTTCTGGATGGCTTTGGCCCCATGGGCATGAATGTGTCCTGCGAAGAGAGTGTTGGCACGACATGCATAGCCGCCCCCATGTCGGAAGCAAAACGTAATTTTGTTTTCTTGACCCCCTCCCATTCGCTGCTAAAGTCCTCCCATGACCGCATATTTCCCTCTCTCACATTTGCAGGAGACGCTCTTCACAGCGTCGGAGGCTTGGAAGATTACGGATGTTAATCCACCGGTTCAGAGGGACTGGAGGACACGAGGTTTGTTGGCGAAAAACGATGGTTGGACCCGTTTCGCGCCTGACGATCTCATTCACGTCGCTCTTCGAGATGCGATGAGGCACCTTGGCCTCCCGCATACGAGTCCGAACGTCGATCTCCGCGATGCTGCATTGCAAGCACAATACTGGGCTGCAGAATGTCCAAGTGCAGTAGGCTACAAGATTGGGGCGAACTCCGAGGACCATCCCCTTAAATCATTGATGCCGACTGCGCAGTTCCGGTTTGCTGCAGCGATCACGCCTTGGCAGGACGGTTCTTCCCTTCAACTCTTTGCGGATTTCGACGACCTGCGGGAAACGCTCACGGCCGAAGACGATAGGTCTGGCGTTGCAATTATAGATTTGAAAGCAGTCGGCCTCAAGGTTGCAGAGAGGGCTGGAAAATGTCTTTGGCTTATTGCCCGTGGACCATCAGCTAAAGCCATAGCTTTGGCTCGAGACGCCGCTCGTAGTGGAGATGAACTTGCTAAAGAGGCGCTTCGAGACGCGGGTTTTAAGTCGGATTTCTCAAAGTGACTGGCAGACGTACCCCAGCGCCATCGACCATTTTGGAGCCACGTGGCCTAAACCGCGAGCAAGCCAGCCTCTATATTGGCATTAGCGCGTCCAAGTTCGATCAGCTCGTCCACGACGGCCGAATGCCGGCGCCCAAACGGATCGACGCTCGGAAGGTCTGGGACCGACATGCCCTGGATACCGCATTCTGGGCTCTTCCGGACGATGGACCTGACCGCAACGACAATCCCTGGGACGCGGCAGCGTGAAGAAAAAGCCGAAGAACGTCAGCCTCTATCGCGACGCACGAGGCAAACCCCGATGGCGCTTTCGGCGTGTCCGCTGTCCCGAGTCACAAACGACTGAGCCGTTCGGATCGGAAGCTTGGTGGGCATGGTATGCCGCCGCGTCCAAGGCTCAACCCAAGCCGATTGCAGAAAGCCGCAGCACGCAGGGCTCCATCCATGCTCTCGGTGTCGCCTACTACGCGTCGGCCGATTTTAACGGGCTCCGGCCGAACACCCAGCGTACCTATAGGGGCATCTTCGACCGGTATCGCGACAAGTACGGTGCCAACCCGGTCGCACTCCTCGAGCCCCGGCACATTCGCGGGCAGATGGACGCCATGGCAGCGACCCCTGCCGCAGCGAACAACATGCTGAAGGTTCTTCGGGCCGTGATGCGCTTTGCGGTGGATCGAGGCATTGTTCGCACCGACCCCACGAGCGGCGTTCGAATGCTTCGATACAGGAGCGAGGGCTTCCACACCTGGACGGAGCCTGAGGTCGCTGCTTTCGAAACCAAGTGGCCCGTTGGCAGCAAGGAGCGGCTTGGGTTCGACCTGCTGCTCTACACGGCTCAACGCTCAGGTGACGTGCGTCAGATGACCGTCCACCAGGTCCGCGACGGTCGTGTCCTGGTGCGCCAGGAAAAGACGGGACAGCTGGTCGACATACCGCTTCACCCCCGGCTTCAAACCTCGCTGGCGGCGCACAAAATCGAGCACCTGGCGCTGCTGACGACCAAATACGGCAAACCCTTCACAGAGAAGGGGTTCGGAAACTGGGTGAGCAAGGCGGCGGAACGCGCCGGCCTGCCGCACTGCTCGGCCCACGGCCTTCGGAAGGCAGCGGCCCGCCGATTGGCGGAAGCCGGATGCTCAGCCCATGAAATCATGGCGATCACCGGCCACCAAAGCCTCAAGGAGGTCGAGCGCTACACGCGTGAGGCCGGCCGACGTAATCTCGCCGATTCTGCGATGAAGCGGATCGGCTGAGCCAACGAAACAGGAACAACTTTGTCTAACAACGACCGTGCGGGTTAGACAACTCAGGAGTTATCAGATTGATTATGCTTGGAAAAATTAAGTGGGTGGCGGACAGAGAGGGATTCGAACCCTCGGTAGGCTTTCACCTACACACGCTTTCCAAGCGTGCGCGATCGACCACTCCGCCACCTGTCCGTTTCACGCCACGTCTTGCGCGCCGCCGGAGGTCGATCCGGCGGGAGGCGGGCCTGATAGAACACCCTCGCCCCCTCGGCAAGCGCCTCTCGCATCCCCATATGGACTTCAACGCCATTTTCCGATGAGGGAGCCGCAAATGCTGTTCAAGAAAAGCCCCGAAATGCCCACGACCGAGACCGCCCTGCCCGGCCGCGCCGAGCCCCTGGCCACCGACGCGAACCACTACGTCAGCGGCAATCCGCTGAAGGGCCCCTATCCCGAGGGTTTCCGGACC
This sequence comes from Brevundimonas sp. KH_058, assembly GCF_057838505.1. Lineage (NCBI taxonomy): Bacteria > Pseudomonadati > Pseudomonadota > Alphaproteobacteria > Caulobacterales > Caulobacteraceae > Brevundimonas > Brevundimonas sp. KH_058. The sequence goes on from NZ_CM174469.1 coordinate 414,527, forward strand.
GCCATCTTCGGCATGGGATGCTTCTGGGGCGTGGAGCGGATCTTCTGGCAACTGCCGGGCGTCTGGGTGACATCGGTCGGTTACGCCGGCGGGATTACGCCCAATCCGACCTATGAGGAGACCTGCACCGGTCGCACAGGTCATACCGAGGTGGTCAAGGTCGTGTTCGATCCGTCCGTCGTCACCTATGGCGAACTGCTCAAGGCCTTCTGGGAAAACCACGATCCGACCCAGGGCATGCGCCAGGGCAACGACATCGGCACCACCTATCGCTCGGCCATCTATACCCTGAACGCAGAGCAGCAAGCCGAGGCCGAAAGCTCGCGCGACGCTTATCAGGCCGCCCTGACCAAAGCCGGGCGCGGAGCCATCACCACCGAGATCGAACCGGCCGGCGAATATTTCTACGCCGAGGGTTATCACCAGGGCTATCTGGCCAAGAACCCGGCCGGATACTGCGGCATCGGCGGGACCGGCGTGGTCTGCCCGATCGGGGTCGGCGTCGACGCCTGACGCTTCCATGCGGCCGCCGGGTTTCAACCGGCGGCCGACCGGCCTATGAGCGACGAAAAAGTGGGAGCGATCATGTCCGCCTTCGTCCATCCTGACGAGATCCGCAGCCGGTTCTCGGCCGCCCTGTCCGCCCTGTACCGGGCCGAGGTGCCGCAATACGGCGACCTGCTGACGCTGGTGGCCGACATCAACGCCCAGGCGATCAAGGCCGATGCGAGCGGGGCGGACCGTCTGGCGGCGTCCGGCGAACTGGCGCGATTGTCGGAGGAACGCCACGGCGCCATCCGCGTCGGCACGGCGGCCGAACTGGCCACCATCGCCCGCGCCTTTGCGGTCATGGGGATGGCGCCGGTCAGCTATTACAACCTGGCGCCGGCCGGGGTGCCGGTCCATTCGACCGCCTTCCGCCCCGTCGATCCGGCGGCCCTGGCGCGCAATCCGTTCCGGGTCTTCACGTCGCTGCTGCGGCTGGAGCTGATCGAGGATGCGGCCCTGCGGGCCGAGGCGGCCGAGACCCTGGCCCGCCGCGACATCTTCACCCCCGGCGCACGCGCGCTGATCGAGACGGCCGAGAGCGCCGGCGGTCTGGACGAGGACCAGGCCGACCGATTCGTGTCCGAACTGCTGGAGACCTTCCGCTGGCACGCCCAGGCGACCGTCAGCGCACAGACCTACGAACGCCTGGTCGCCGCCCACCGCCTGATCGCCGATGTGGTCAGCTTCAAGGGCCCGCACATCAACCACCTGACCCCGCGCACGCTGGACATCGATGCGGCCCAGGCGGCCATGCCCGCGCGCGGCATCACGCCCAAGGAAACCATCGAGGGCCCGCCCGCCCGCGCCTGTCCCATCCTGCTTCGCCAGACCAGTTTCAAGGCGCTGGAGGAAGCCATCGCCTTCCCCGGCGCGGAAGGCCCAAACCCTGGAGAAATGACCGCTGGAACCCACACCGCCCGCTTCGGCGAGATCGAACAGCGCGGCTGCGCCCTGACCCCCGCCGGACGCGCGCTGTATGACGCCGCCCTGGCGTCAAAGGATTTCTCGGCCCTGCCCGACGACTGGGACTCGCTGCGACGCGGCGACCTGGCCTGGTTCCGCTATCGCGCGACGCCGCAAGGGCTGGCTGCGCGGGCGGAGACCGCCGACCTTGAAGACCTGATCGCCCTGGGCCACGTCGTCGCCGAACCGATCACCTACGAGGACTTCCTGCCCGTCAGCGCCGCCGGCATCTTCCAGTCCAACCTGGGCGCCGAGGCGCGCGAAACCGCCTACGCCGTCGATCCGGCCAAGGCCGATTTCGAACAGGCCCTCGGCCGCCCGGTCCAGGACGAAATGGCCCTGTACCGCGCCGAACAGGACGCCTCCATTGCCGCGACGTTGAAGGCGTTGGGACTGACCGTTTCCGCCTAAACACCCGTCAACCGTCACTTGACACGCGTCACTTTCAAAGTGACATTGCCTCGTGCAGATCGAGAGCATCAGACACAAGGCGCTGCGGCAGTTCGCGGAGACCGGGAGGGGCAAAGGCCTGCCCGGCGCCCTGATCGGCCGTATCACCAATATCCTGGCCTATATCGACGCGATCGCAACGGAAGACGAACTGCTGGTCCCGCCCAACTTCGGGGCCCACAGAATGACGGGGGATCGAACGGGAACCTGGTCTCTGACGCTCACCCGGAACTGGCGGCTGACGTTCCGTATCAACGCGGCCCTCGGCGTCGAGGACATGGACCTGGAGGATTATCACTGATGGCCATCCAACTTCATTCCACCTTCTCGGTTCATCCAGGCGCCTGGCTGCGTGACGAACTGGTCACACCCAGGGATCTCAGCGTCACCGCCCTGGCCGAGGCGCTGGGCGTGACGCGTCAGGCCGCCAGCAATCTGCTGAACGGCAAGGCAGGCGTATCGGCCGAAATGGCCATCCGGTTCGAGAAGCTGTTCGGCGTCAGCGCCGACACCCTGATGCGCATGCAGGCCCGGCACGACCTGTCCAAGGCCCGCGCCCACGAACAGGACATCAGGGTTCGGCCGCTGGCCGCCGCCTGATCCCCAGGCCCGCTTCCCACCGCCCGCGTCCATCCGGCGTCTTGCCTGATCCGCGTCCCCGGATCATAGACGCGGCCGTGAACCCGTCCGCAGCCCCGTCCGTGCGCCGTTATGATCTCGACTGGATCCGGGTCGGCGCCTTCGGTCTGCTGATCCTGTATCATGTGGGCCTGGTCTACGGGGTCTACGACTGGCACATCCACAGCGCCCACACCTTCGAATGGATGCGCGAAGCCATACTGATCACCAATCCCTGGCGGCTGACCCTGCTGTTCCTGGTGTCGGGGGCGGCGCTGCGGTTCATGACGTTCCGGCGCACTCCGCGCCAGGTCGCCCGCACCCGGTTCGCGCGTCTGGTCCCGCCGCTGATCTTCGGAGCGCTGGTGCTGGTGCCGATCCAGTCGTGGATCGAGTCTATGGACAAGGGCGGCTGGCCCGGCGGCCTCGCGGGCTATGTCGCCTGGCTGGGACATGAGTTCAGCTGGAGCGGCATCGCCGACGGCATCCCCGTCAACCACCTTTGGTTCATCGTCTATATCGCGGTCTACAGCCTGGTCGCCGTCCTGTTGTGGCGCGTGCCGGGCCTGATCGAGCGGCTGGGCGACGGGCTGGAAAAGGCGCTTCATGGGCCGTGGCTGCTGGTCCTGCCGATCCTCTATCTGATCGCCATCCGCATCGGCCTGTTCCCCTGGTTCGGCCTGACCAACACCCTGCACAACGACTGGTACAATCACGCCCTGTCGCTGGTCGCCTTCCTGTTCGGCTTCAGCATCGTCAGGCGCGAGAGCCTGTGGCGCACGATGGAGCGCTATCGCTGGGTCGCCCTGGCCCTGGCGGCGGTCGCCCTGCCGATCATGATGATCCAGGTCTGGCATCCGGGCGGCCGCGCCTTCTGGGGCGTGCCCAAGGCGGTCGTCTATGGCGTCGACCAGTGGGCGGTGATTGTCGCCATCCTGGGCTTTGGCAGCCGGCATTTGCGCGACAGGGGCGGTCCGGTGCTCAACTATCTGACCCAGGCCACCTTCCCCTTCTATCTGGCGCACCAGACGGTGCTGGTCGCGGCGGTCTGGATCATCCGTCCCGCCAACCTGCCGGCGCCCATCGAGCTGCTGTCCCTGATCGCCATCACCTTCGTCGGCAGTCTGGCGGTCTATGAGGTCGTGCGGCGCATTCCCGTCATTCGTCCGCTGTGGGGGCTGAAGCCGCTGGACGACCGGCCCTGGCCGCTGGACCTCCAGGCCCTGCTCAAGCCCCGACTGCGCTATCACCGCCGGCGTCGCCTGCTGGGCGTGGGCGTCGCCGCGCCGCTTCTGGCCCTGACGGTCGTGGCCGCCGCCATCCTGGCCTACCCCGGCTTCAACAACGCGACCCAGTATCTCAGCGAACTGGGCGGGGCGACCGCGCGCGCGCCGATGATCTTCAATGGCGGGGTCTTCGTCGCCGGGGTCATGGCGGCGCTGGCGGGCGTCGGTTTCGGCCTGGCCGTCTATGCCCTGACCGGGGCGCGGGTCGCCGGGGCGGTCATCGCCGTGGTCTTCGTCCTGGCGGGGGCGGGCATGTCCGCCTCGACCCTGTGGCCCTGGCCCGATCCGCGCCACATGGTCATCAACCTGGCGCTGGGCATTCAGTTGGCCCCGGTTCTTCTGCTGTGGGGTCTGGCCAAACGCCGCGACCTGCCGCGCCTGAAGATCTTCCTGGCCGCTACCTTCGTGATCATGGCCATCCTGACGGTCCTGACCAAGCATCTGGTCCTGCCCGGCACGGTCAACGACGCCAACGTCGGCTGGTGGGAACGCCTCTACGCCATCGTCCTGGTTTGTTGGGTAGGGGTTGCGGCCTGGGTTCTGGACCGTAAACTGCTGTCGGTCGCCACGGAATCGTCGGCTCCTCGCCCGTCTTCCGCCGCGATCGAAGCTTCGCTGTAGATTTTCCCCCTCTTTTTTTGCCCATATCAACATTGCGTGATTGAAAATCGCGCGAATGTGATCGATTATGCAGTTCGTGTTGCAGTGCAGCACTCCGCGTCTTCCCCAGCCCTCGGGAAGACATCCGGTTCACACGGGGGCGTCCAGAGCGGCATGAACAAGCTGGCGATCCGGCCTGTCGAACAGGCTGAAATCGAGACGACGAACCTGGCTTCCGGGCCCGCCTGGTCGTGGCTGCCCGACGAGGCGCCGCTGGCCATGCCGGTCCAGTCCCTGGCCGCGCCCGACGCCGTCGCCGACGTGACGCCCGCGACCTCGCCGCGCACGGTGGCCATGCGCCGCCTGATGCTGCTGGCCGGCACTATCGTCATGACCGGCCTGTCGGCCATCACCCCCTTCTACCTGTACGCCCGCAAGGGGTGGGACGGGACCGAGATCCTGGCCTTCGGCATCTTCATGGTGCTGATCACCGCCATCTCCTGCTGGTTCGTCAGCGGCCTGATGGGTCTGTTCGTCATGCTGCGCGGCAAGGACCAGGCGGACCTCGCCTTCTCGCCGCACCCGCCCCTGCCCCGCACCCGCACGGCTCTGTTGATGCCGCTGTATAACGAAGACGCCCGCGCCTCCTTCGCGCGCCTGGCCATGATCGACCAGTCGCTGGCCCGCCTGGGTGCCTCCTCGGCCTTCGACATCTTCGTGCTCAGCGACTCGACCAAGGAAGACGCCGCCAGCGCCGAGCGCTCGGTCTTCCAGTCGTTCCGCCTGGCCGCCAACTCCAAGGCCTACTATCGCCGCCGCACCGACAATGCCGAGCGCAAGGCCGGCAATCTGGCCGAATGGGTCCGTCGTTTCGGCGGCGCCTACGAGAACATGATCGTCCTGGACGCCGACAGCACCATGGCCGGCGAGACCCTGCTGCGCATGGTCGACGCCATGGAACGCAATCCGGGCGTCGGCCTGATCCAGACCGCCCCGGTCATCATCAAGGCCCGCACCATCTTCGCGCGCGTGTCTCAGTATTCGGTGCGCCTGTACGGCCGTGTCGCCGCAGCGGGTCTCGCTTACTGGACCGGCTCGGAATCGAGCTACTGGGGCCACAACGCCATCCTGCGCACCCGCGCCTTCGCCGCCTGCTGCGGCCTGCCGCACCTGAAGGGCCGCAAACCCTTCGGCGGCCACGTCATGAGCCATGACGTCGTCGAGGCCGCCCTGATGCGCCGCGCCGGCTGGGCCGTCCACGTCACGGCCTCGCTGGACGGTTCGTGGGAAGAGACCCCGCCGTCGATCACCGACTTCATCCGTCGCGACCACCGCTGGTTCCAGGGCAACCTTCAGCACCTGGGCCTGATCACGGCCAAGGGCCTGTCGCCCATGAGCCGCCTGCAACTGGCCATGGGCTGCATGGCCTATCTGTCCTCGCCCCTGTGGCTGGCGTCGCTGATGGTCGGCCTGTTCATCCAGATGTTCTATCCGGTCGACTGGACCAGCTTCTTCTACATCCTGAACCCCCAGTTCACGCCCTTCATGCTGGCCTCCTTCCTGTCGGGCGTGCTGCTGATCGGGCCCAAGTTCATGGGCGCCGCCCTGGTTCTCAGCCGTCCGGCCGAACTGCGCGCCTTCGGCGGCCGCCGCGCCATCGCCAAGGGCATGGCGGCCGAGATCGCCCTGTCGGCCATCCTGGCCCCCATCCTGATGGTCGCCAACACCAAGGCCTTCATCCAGATCGTCTCGGGCCACGACACCGGCTGGACGACCCAGCAGCGTGAGGCCGACGGCCTGGCCTGGTCCGACGCCTTGCGCGCCATGCGCTGGCAGATGATCGCCGGCGTCGGCTTTATGATCCCGCTGTGCGTTCGCCCCGACCTGGCCACCTGGTTCGCCCCGATCGTCCTGCCGCTGCTGCTGGCCGCGCCGATCACCGTCTGGACCTCGCGCGTCCGTTCGGGCGACGCCATGGCCGCCAAGGGCTATCTGGTCACCCCGGTCCAGGACGGCGTCAGCGTCTCGCCGGCCGTGCTGCACACGCCGCGCTCGCCGCTGCGTGCGGTCGCCGGCGGCGTCCTGGCCCCCGTCGCTGCGCCTGCGATGGTCCCGGCCCGCGCGCCCGAGCTCTGATCGATCCAAAAGCGATGCGTGGCGGCCACAGCGCCGCCACAACCGTTACAGCCACGCTCGACGTGCGACGGGATCGCGTCCACCTTCGACTTTCAGCTCCTGCTGTGGACCCGATTCCATGACCAACAAGACCAACACCGACGCCAAGCCTGACCTGCGGATCGTGGAAACCGAGTCCGCCGTCTATGACCTGATGCGCGCGCCCGAGACCACCGCCGACCGCGTCAAACGCCTCCAGATGGAGGCCCACTCCCTGGCGCTGGAAGAGATCGAGGCGCTGGAGAAACTGCTGCTCGACGCCGCCGCCAAGGCCAGGGCCATCGCCGACGGTGGCGACGCCTATCCCGTCGGCGCCCGCGAGATCGCCTCGCGTCTCGCCGCCGACCTGCCGACCAAGGCCGAGACCATCAAGACCATCGTCCACCGCGTCGGCTAAGCGGCGTCAGCGACCTCAGGCCAGAACGTCGTCGTAATCGGGATGCCGCTTGTGCCAGGCGACGGCGTAGCTGCAGCGCGGAAACAGCTTCAGCCCCGTCTCGCGCGCATGCTCGGCCATTGCCTGCATGAACCGCCCCGCCGCGCCCGATCCGCGCAGCGACTGTTCCGCCTCGACGTGCAGGATCATCCGCGCGTCGCCCTTCACGGCATAGTCGGCCCAGACCAGGCCTGACCCCTTGTCGTCGTCGAACGCCTGCTCGAAGCGGTTGTCGCTCTCGACGTCTTTGAACTGTCCCATGCGTCTCTCCTTCGACGGATCAACCGCCAAGGCTGCGAGGGCGTTCCGTAAGGCTCAGATGGGCTTGTCGTTCAGCAGGTTCAGCAGGCCGATCACGCTCTTGATCGTGAACCATACGCTCAACAGGAACCACGCCAGGAGGAACAGCAGCAGGAAGGGAATGCCGATCAGCACGACCGAGGCCACGGCGCTGACCGCGATCCCCACCCAGGCGGCGATGGTCCACCAGAACACCGACCAGAACAGGGCGATCTGCGCGTCGATATGCTGACGCGCCACGCCCGTCGCCGTCCCGCGCGTGACATAGGACACCACCAACCCGATCAGGACCAGCACGTTCGCGCTGGGGATCGACAGGATGAACAGGCCCCAGGCGATCAGCGCCCCGACCTTGCCCTCGGACTCCTGTCCGGCGATGAAATTGGGTTCGTTCGTCATCGTCGGTCCTTCAGAACAGCCAGCTGCGAGGATTGGGAACGGCCTGACCGCTCTTCAGTTTCAGCACCCCGAACGCGCCGCGCGCCAGCACCCAGATCGCCAGGGCGAACAGCACCAGCACGCCGACATTGACCACGATCAGCACCGCCCCCAGCACCGCCGCGATCACCGCGCCCCACAGGGTCCGTTTCTGATAGACGAAATGGCTGGCCTCCAGCGCATCCTGCCCGTCGTCGCGCCGCGTCACCGCCAGCAGGGCCACCAGGCACGACAGGCCCAACGTCGGCACCGCCAGCAGGATCAGCACATAGACCGCATACAACCGCATCGGCACGGCCGGCGCCGCCCGCCTCTCGGTCTCGACCAGCCGCTCACGCACGTCACGCGTCACTGGCGCCTCGGGCTGCGGCTCCGGCTTATGCGCAAACGGCGCCGTCGGCCGCGTCATCTGTCCCGACAGGTCGAAAGGCCTGGGCTCCGGCGGATCGAACAGGTCCGGCTCGCGCACGTCCTCAGCGACCGGCTCCGGCGCCCGCGCACGCCCGGCCAGCGACGCCGGCGAGACGAAGCCGACCTGGGCGTCGTGATCGTGATCGTCGTTGGGGACCGCAGGGTCTTTCGGATCGCCGGGCTCGGCCATGAACATCGCTTCTCACACGCCGGACGCCCGGCTGGACTCAAGGCCGCGACAATGGCTGTGAGGCTGACCGGAAGCAACCTAGCTTTCGTCATCCTCCGGGCCGCGCAGCGGAACCGGGGGACCCAGCGGCGCGCGCGAGCGCGAACCTGTCGCAGAGTAGATATCCCAGCATCGTGCGACGGATGCATCGCCTTCGGCGCCGCTGGGTCCCCCGGTCTGCGCCGCAGGCGGCTTGCCGGAGGATGACGAAAGAATGGGAGGGATTACCGCCCCAGCACGATCTCGCACCCCGGCGCGATCACGGCCGTCAGCGCCCCCGGCTTCTCGATCCGCACCGTGGCCCGCAGCACCCGCCGATCCTCCAGGCACGCCCGCGCCAGCCGTTCGGCGAAGGTCTCCACCAGCCCGACATGCCCCTCGGCCGCGATGGCCCGCGCCGCATTGGCCACGGTCTCATAGTTGATGGTGTCGCCCAGCCGCTCGATGGGCCGCGGCTCAAGCTCCAGCGTCACATCGATCACCAGCCGCTGCAGCCGCCCCTGTTCGTGGTCATAGACCCCGATCCCGGCCTCGACCTCCAGCCCGCGCACGAACACGCTCAGGCGCTCGAAACGCAGCGGCTCTTCCGCCGGAAACGGCGTCACGTGAGAGGAGGAAACCACGCGCTACTCCTGGATGTCGGGGGTGCGCCAGGCCAGGTGCTGGCCCCCATCGACGGCGATCATCTGGCCCGTCACCATCCGGGCGTCAATCAGCCACAGCACGGCCTGCGCCACCGCCTCGGGGCTGCCGGGCGTCTGCAACAGTGTGGCGCGCGCCTCGGCGGCGAAATCCTCGGCCGTCTGATGGATCGACGGCAGGGTCGGCCCCGGCCCCACCCCATTGACCCGGATGCCCGGCGCCAGCGCCTGGGCCAGGGTCTGCGTCGCCCACCACAGCCCATTGCGCGACAGGCTGTAGGAGAAGAAGCGCGGATCCGGCTTCAGCACCTTCTGGTCCAGCAGGTTGACGATGGCCCCCTCGACAGTCTGGGCCGCGAACGCCTCGGCCAGCACGATGGGCGCCCTCAGATTGGTCTCAAGATGCAGGTCCCAGCTGTCGCGCGTCAGGCCGCCGACCCGGTCGTCCTCGAACACCGAGGCGTTGTTGACCAGCACGCCGACCGGCCCCAGCGCCTCAACGGCCGCCGGAACCAGCGCCCTCACCCTGGCCTCGTCCGTCAGGTCCGCCTGCAACAGGCACGCGCGCCGCCCCAGGCCCGCGATTTCGTCTGCCAGGGTCCGGGCGTCCTCGCCCGACGCATGATGATGGATCGCCACGTCGAACCCGGCCTGGGCCAGCCTCAGACAGATGGCCCGCCCGATCCGCCGCGCCCCGCCCGTGACCAGCGCGACGCCGCGAGGTGAGTCAGTCAACCCGACCGAACTCGAACGCATTGAAAGCCGCAATGACGGCGATGAAGCCGAAGATGATGCCGAGAGCCAGCATGGGATGCTCCTATTGTCCGTCCCCGATTAGAGCGGACCGGGGCGGGGTTCAAGCGGGGCGGGTTAGGGAGGCGTGTTGGACTAACTCAGAAGGGGGTGGGAAAGCTCCCACTGAAACACAGGATATTCTACGTTCTAAATTGTCGGTCGCCGCAGGTGGAGGTGCGTGTGTTATTTATCATCAATACCGAGCCAGCGCCGAAGACGCTGTCTAATTAGGTTACCAATGCCTGCCATAGGCCCATGAGGTGGCGGAGCGACACTCGCCTTCGGCGTTGGAGGTTTTCGCTTTTCCTCGGGAGGCATTAGCGACGCGGCGGCGATTTCCTTCGCGTTTACAGCAAACTGTCGAGGTTCACTCGGGCCACCGCTTCGAATAACTGCGATTACATTCCCTTCGCGATCCACAACTGGCCCGCCAGACATGCCTTGCGACAGTTGCTGAGTAACTTCGACGAACGGGACACCAAATTTCGCCGTTAGAACAGTCACCTCTCCCGGTCTAACGTTAAGGCGCTCACCGGGACCCCAACTTGGATAACCGAGAGCCACAACTCGATCCATTGTGGTGACTGCTGTAGTGGCTAACTCCATCTCGTAAAAATCAGACTTTGGGATCGCGGACGTATCTAAGATCGCCAAGTCCCTGTGTTCATCGCGATGCAGAACCGCAGCAGGAAAGATTGTCGTGTGTTTCGATGGATGAAGCACCCCAACCGCCATCACGCCCGTTACGCAATGCGCTGATGTGACCAGTCCAACACCTTTCAGAAAGAAGCAGGTACCGTGGTCGTGTTGATTGTCGATAACCCACACAGATCTGTCGCGGCGCTCCTCTAGAGTTGGCTCCAGGCTGATTTTCGACTTCTTAAAGCTTTGATTGTAACGATTTATAAGTGAACGCACGACCGGGTCCGCGCGCCCCTTTAGATGTGCTACATACGAAATTTTTCCGCGCAAATGGTCGGCGAGCCGTCCTTTCCCTCCAGCGCTCGAATATTTTGTTTGCGCCGTGGCTAAGTCAGATTTTTCGATAGAGTGAAGCACAGCCCGTATTCGGCGGATGTAGCGGCGATCTACGTTTAGCCCTGCGTTGATCTTCACCCCCGTGACGATCCGGCGAGAGTTGCGGTCGGCGTAGTGCGCTTTTTCGCCGTTTACGACAAAGCCGTTGGCGCTGATGGCTCCCCGAAGGTTTGTGGCTAGTAGCTCAGGCGAAAAGCGACCAACAGGCGGCACGGCCCCTTCAAACAGTGGTGCAGGCGGTTGATAGCTAGAGAAGGTAATGTCGTCCGCGTATCGCGTGTAAATAGCTCTAGATGCCTTGGCGATCAGCAGAAGATCTGTGTCCAATCGAAAGCAGATCATATTAGAAATGACAGGGCTTGTCGGCGCTCCTTGAGGAAGTTTCCCTCCACGGCAACAAAGCCTAGCAATTATTTCAGACACACGATTCTGGACGCCGAGTGACACCAGCAGCCCGGTAACTCGCGCTTCCGTGATTGAACCGAAGAAGTCCTCCAGATCAAGATTCACAACATGCCGACGATCACCATGGGATTCGGCGTTGGTCTTGACCGACTTGTCTGGAACGAATGCGTGAACTGGATTTCGAACGCGGTAGAGTTGGTCGAGAAGCGACACAATTCTACGTTGGATCATTTTCAGCCGCCGATCCGGCGCTGTGATTAGCCGATTTTTGCCCGAGGTTTTCGCAATGTTGAACTCACTGTACATCTGGTCACGGAACCACCAGATTTTCTTAAGCTCGGCGGGTGAAACTTCGAGATACGCAAGGAGATCCGACTCACTCGCCATTTCGGCGGGTATGAGGATCGTGACATTCTTCCCAAAGAATCGACGCCAAGAGTGCACGAGGTCTTCCTTCCAATCCCGCCATTCAAGCCGAACCATTTGGCGCGGACGTTACTGTCCAGACATTCGCTCTTAGGCCGCAGTTGCACAGCCCGTATGCGAAGGAAAACCCCGTGCAAGAGCGAGTTAGCACTCGCGCCTTGGATGTTCCATAGGCGAGAAAACGAGCCTAGCTCGTCCTGCTGATTCTGCTTTTCATCACGCACCCAAAAAATGATCGAACATCCCGTCACATCCCGCAGCCGGGAACGGACACAATGACCTGGCGCATCCACGTCGAACCCTTCATCCGCCCCCTCTTCTTCGCCTGGTCGCGCCTGACGCGCGGCAAGACGCTGGGCGTGCGGGCGGTGGCGGTGGATGCGCAGGGGCGGGTGCTGATGGTGCGGCACACCTATCTGGCCGGCTGGTGGTTGCCGGGCGGCGGGGTAGATCGGGGCGAGACGACCCAGGCCGCCGTGGTGCGCGAACTGCTCGAAGAGGCCGGGCTGATCGCGCGGGCGGCGCCGCGTCTGGTCTCGATCCATTCCAACGACCGCTTCTTTCCCGGCGATCATGTCGTCGTCTTCCGCCTGGACGACTTCGACCGGGGCGAGCGCACCAGCCATGGCGAGATCGCCGAGGTCGGCTGGTTCTCGCCCTCCGACCTGCCCGCCGATACCAACCGGGGCTGTCGCGCGCGTCTGGCCGAGATCTTCGACGGCGCCCCGGTCGATCCGAACTGGTGAGGCCCGACTGGTGAGAGACGTCCGCATCTGACGCAGGCGCGTGCCAGCGTCCGCCCATGACCCAAGCCGCCCCCGTCTATCGCGTTCGTTCGCAGCAAGTCTGGGACCGGGCCCGCGACGACTATCTGGCGGGCGAGCCGGCGCGCGTCGTCTGCCGCCGCTACGACCTGGGCATTTCGGCCTTTCGCGTTCGCGCCCGCAAGGCGGGCTGGCGACTACAGGATCAGGACGATCCCGATATGTACGATCCCGCCGTCGAACTTGAGGACGTCGAGGACATCGACCTGTCGGCCATGGCCCTGTCGGCGCGCCGTCGCCTGCAACTGTCGCTGATGGACGGCGAGGCGACCGAGGCCCTGCGCTGGCTCAAGATCTTCGAGACCCTGTCGTCCCTGGCGGCCGAAACGCCCGCCGAAACCCCGGATGTGCACAGATTGCATCCTGAATTTTCGTCCGCACCGTCCGATCTGGACGAAGTGCACAGATTGCACCCCGTTTTCGACGACGCCGCGTCCGATCTGGACGAAGTGCACAGATTGCACCCTGTTTTGACGCCGCCCGCCCCTCAACCCCTGAACCGCGCCGAACGCCGCCGCCTGCGTCGCGCTGGCCGTCTCAAGCCGCCCTCCGCATCCGGCGAAAGCCGTGCTAGCCAGGGGCCATGAACCCGTCACTGCTCGCCATCCTGATCGTCGTCCTGGCCGGCGGCGCCACCGCGCTCCAGGCGCCGACCAACGCCAAACTGGCCACGGCCGTCGCCTCCCCGGTCAACGCCGCCTTCATCTCCTTCGCCGTCGGGACCACGGTACTGGGTGTGCTGGCGGCCATCCTGCACACCCGGCCGGACTTCGCCGCCACGCGCGCCCTGCCCTGGTACGCCTGGCTGGGCGGGGCCTACGGCGCCTGTTTCGTGGTCGCCGCCGCCTGGGGCGTGCCGCGCCTGGGCGTGGCCATGACCATCACCCTGATGGTCGGCGGGCAGCTGTTGCTCAGCCTGGCGCTGGACCATTTCGGCGCCCTGGGCGTGCCGCGCCAGCCGCTGAACCTCGGCCGCATCGCTGGCGTCGGGCTTGTTCTGGCCGGCGTCCTTCTGGTTCGCCGGTCGTAACTCTCACCTCCCCATTCGCGAAGGCGAATGGGGAGGACAGGCGGTCGCGTCAGCGAGCGCCAGGCGGGGGCGACTCGGTGTCTGACGCTGGCAGGGTCATCACCACTGCCCGAGTCGCCCCCTCCTGATCGCTGCGCGATCTGTCCTCCCCCCGCGCCTTCGCGCGCGGAGAGGTGACGCAAACGCCGTTGCCCCCCTATATCCACCCCGATGACCGAGGAGACACGCGATTCGAACCTGACGGCCGCCGCCCTGATCGCCGACGAGGCGCGCCGGGCGCCGGACAAGCCGGGCGTCTATCGCATGTACGGCGAGGACGGGTCCTGCCTCTATGTCGGCAAGGCCAAGTCGCTGAAGAAGCGCATTGTCCAGTATGCCCAAGGCCGCTTCCACACCCAGCGCATCGGCCTGATGGTGGCCCAGACCCGGTCGATGGAGCTGGTGGTCACGGCGTCCGAGACCGAGGCCCTGCTGCTCGAATCCAACTTCATCAAGAAGCTGAAGCCGCGCTTCAACGTCCTGCTGCGCGACGACAAGTCCTTCGCCGAACTGATGATCCGCAGCGACCACCGCGCCCCCCAGGTCAGAAAGCATCGCGGCGCCCACACGACGCCGGGCCACTACTTCGGCCCCTTCGCCTCGACCTGGGCGGTCAATCGCACGCTGAATACGCTGCAGAAGGCCTTCCTGCTGCGGTCCTGTTCCGACAGCGTCTACGAGACCCGCACCCGCCCCTGCATGCTGCATCAGATCAAGCGCTGCTCGGCCCCCTGTACCGGCCTGATCTCGCTTGAGGACTATGGCGAACTGGTCACCGAGGCCGAACAGTTCCTGCGCGGCAAGTCCCGCGCCGTCATCGGCCGCCTGTCGCAGGAGATGCAGGCCGCCTCGGACGAGATGGACTTCGAACAGGCCGCCCGCGTGCGCGACCGCATCCGCGCCCTGTCCGCCATTTCGATGGAGAACTCCGTCAGCGCCGACAGCGTGGCCGAGGGCGACGTCTTCGCCCTGCACTCCGACGGCGGCCAGGCCTGCGTCCAGGTCTTCTTCTACCGCGCCGGCCAGAACTGGGGCGGCCGTGCCTATTTCCCCCGCGTGGACAAGACCGATACGGACCCGGAGATCCTGGCCGCCTTCCTGGGTCAGTTCTACGAAGACAAGCCGATCCCGCGCCTGATCCTGTCCAACGTCCGCCCGCACGAGCTGGAGCTGCTGGAAGAGGCCTTCTCGATGAAGGGGGACCGCAGGGTCGAGATCGTCCGCCCGATGCGGGGCGAAAAGCTGGCCCTGGTCGATCACGCCCTGACCAACGCCCGCGAGGCCCTGGGCCGGCGCCTGGCCGAGAGCTCGGCCCAGGGCAAGATCCTGGACGAGGTCTGCGAGGCCTTCGGTCTGGAGACCCGGCCCGAGCGGATCGAGATCTACGACAATGCTCACATTCAAGGGACGAATGCCGTGGGCGGCATGGTCGTCGCCGGCCCGGACGGCTTCCAGAAGTCGCAGTACCGCAAGTTCAACATCCGGGGCGAAGACCTGACGCCCGGCGACGACTACGGCATGATGCGCGAGGTGATGCGCCGCCGCTTCGCCCGCCTGGTCAAGGACGAGGAAGAGGGCGAGGACGCCATCCGTCCCGACCTCTTGCTGATCGACGGCGGCGCGGGGCAACTGGCCGAGGTGCTGGGGGTCCTGGCGGACCTGGGCCTGGACGACATCGCCGTGGTCGGCGTGGCCAAGGGGCCGGACCGCGACGCGGGGATGGAGAAGTTCTTCATGCCCGGCAAGCCGCCCTTCATGCTGCCGCTGAAGTCGCCGGCTCTCTATTACCTCCAGCGGCTGCGCGACGAGGCCCACCGCTTCGCCAACGGCGCCCACGCCAAGCGCCGCTCGATGGACATCAAGAAGAACCCGCTGGACGAGATCGAAGGCGTCGGCCCCGGCCGCAAGAAGGCCCTGCTCCACGCCTTCGGCTCCGCCAAGGGCGTCGGCCGCGCCTCGGTGTCGGACCTGGTCAAGGTCGCAGGCATCAACCAACCCCTCGCCGAACGCATCCACGCCTTCTTCAGGAAGGCCTGAACTGTGTCACCACTCCAGCAGCTTCAGACCGGGAATGTCGCGAAAGTCGTCGCCGTTGCAGGTCACCAGAGTCGCTTCATCGACCAAGGCCTGGGCGGCGATCATCCGGTCCAGCACCTTGCGTCGCGAATATCCGGTGCGCGCTATGATCCGTCCGTATGCGGCGGCGTCGCGACTGTCGAAAGCCCTGTAACCGATCGTCTCAAGCAGCGCAGACAGGCGAGCGCGCCTGACTTCCGCCTGCCCGTCCGGAAAACCAGCTTCCAGCTCGACCACTGTGATGACGGAGAAAGCCAGGGTGTCGCCGACGTCCTCCATCCGCGCACGTATGGTCGGATCGCCATCCCGCAGGTGGATGGCGACGCTGGTGTCCAGCATCAACAACGATCAAAGCCCTTTGCGGATCGGCGCGATGAAAGGCGGGCGCTTTCCAATGCTGGAAGGCTTTGGCAGCGCATCCAGCTTGGCCAACATTTCCTTCACCGAAGGTCGCTTGGGTGTCAGGGTCACGACATCGCCCTTGCGCTCGATCTCGACCTCGACGCCCGGCCCGAACGAGATTTCCTTGGGCAGGCGAACGGCGTCGCTGTTGCCACTTCGGAATGTTCGACTAGTGACGGGCATGACGGCCTCCTTCGTATAGACACGTATACACGATTTATCGGCAGCGCTCAAAGCGCTACAGGCGCAGCATGAGTGACACCGAAGACGAACTGTCCGCCGGCTATCGCCGCTTCCGGGCCGAGCACTGGCCTACGGCCCATGCGGAATATGAAGCGCTGGCCCAGGGGCAGAAGCCACACACTCTGATCGTGGCCTGTTCCGACAGTCGCGCCGATCCGGCCCTGATCTTCGATGCTGCGCCGGGACAGTTGTTCGTGGTCCGCAACGTCGCCAATCTGGTGCCGCCCTATGAGCCGGACGGCCGGCTGCACGGGGTTTCGGCGGCGCTGGAATTCGGGGTCAAGGTGCTGAACGTCAAGCGGATCGTGGTCATGGGCCACGCCCACTGTGGCGGGGTCAACGCCATGCTGCACGGCGCGCCCGACAGCTGCGCCGACTTCGTCGCCCCCTGGGTCGCGCAAGGCACGCCCGTGGTCCAGCATGTCGCCGAGACCGTCTCGCCCGATCAGCTGGAGCGCGCGGCCGAAGAGGCCATCGTGCGCCTGTCGATCCGAAACCTGCGCACCTTCCCCTGGATCGCCGAACGCGAGGCCAAGGGCGAGCTTGAACTCAGCGGCCTGCACTTCGGCATCGCCGAAGGCGCCCTGACCGTCATGACGGACAAGCCGCGGTTCGAGCCGTTGGCTTGAATGTCAAGGTTTGATATGGTGGGCGCATGGGAACCAACGTCCATCTTACCGCCGAGTTGGAGAAGTTCGCCCGAGATCGGGTGAACGCGGGCCGCTACAACAATGTCAGCGAAGTCGTCAGGGACGGCCTGCGTCTGCTGCAAGATCAAGAGATCGCGCGACGCAGCGCAGATGCGGCGCGCATCGAAGAAGAACGGCGCCTTCAGATCGAAAGTCAACGCCGCCAGGCCGCCCTTCGCGCCATGCTCGACCGCTGGGCAGCCCAACCGACCATCGACATCGGCCCCTGGACCCGCGACGAGCTCTACGATTGAGGATCGCGCTCGACACCAACATTCTCGTCTATGCTGAAGGCGTGAACGGGCCCGAACGCCGCGACATGGCCCGTCGCATTGTCGATCATCTTCATATCGAGCATGAAATCGTGGTCGCCGTTCAATGCCTGGGCGAGCTTCATCGCGTCCTGACCGGCAAGGCTCGGATGCCGTCGCCCTTGGCGGCGGAGATGGCGCATGGATGGCGGCGGCTGGCGAACGTGGCGCCCAGCACGGAAGCCGTTCTTGTCGCCGCCTATGATCTGATCGACGGCCATCCGCATCAGATCTGGGACGCCATCATCCTCGCCGCCGCCGCCGAAGCCGGGTGCGGCCTTCTGCTTTCCGAAGACATGCAGGACGGCTTCGTCTATCGAGGCGTCACCGTCGCCAATCCGTTCGCGGAGACGCTGCATCCCCTGCTCGCGTCCCTGCTGGAGACCCCGTCATGACCGCCCACCGCGCCAATCCCATCCCCAACATCCTGACCGGCGCGCGTCTGGCGGCCGGGGTGGTGATGTTCGCCATGATGGCCGGCGCGGCGCCGGGCGCGCTGGAAGCCTGGCTTTCGCCGGAAACCCAAGGTCGGTTCAGCGTCTGGGCGTTCTGGATCTTCGTCATCGCCGCGTCCACCGACTGGGTCGACGGCTTTTTGGCCAGACGCTGGAACTCCACCACGCGGTGGGGGGCCATCCTCGATCCAATCGCAGACAAGGTGCTGGTGACCGGCGCCATCCTGGGCGTTCTGGCCTCGGGATCCCTGCCGGGCATCGCCCTGCCCTGCGGCCTGATCCTGTTCCGGGAGTTCGCCGTTTCCGCGCTGCGCGAGACCATGGCCGGGCGGATCGAACTGCCGGTCACTTTGGCCGCAAAATGGAAGACGACGGTGCAGATGGTCGCTCTGGCCGCCCTTCAGTTGACCCTGTTGTGGGACGCCCTGGGCCTGCAGAATCCTGACGGCTCGCCGCTGGCCTGGCAGCCGGCGTTCGAAACCTTCGCCATCTTCCTGATCTGGTTCGCCGCCATCATCACCCTGTGGACGGGCTGGCAGTATTTCAGCGAAGCGCGTCGTCAGATGAGGGACCTTTAGGGTCTGAGCGTCAGTCCCGCCGGCGTCGCCTCGAAGGCCGACAGCCGGCCCAGATAGCTCATGCCCAGCAGGGAGTATTCGAGGCCCTGCTCCACGACCAGGGCCTCGACCCCGTCCACGCGCGCCCCGGCGACCGAGACCGATTTCAGCTGCACCGGGGCGGCGCGCACGACGCCCGAGGCGGTCTGGACGCGGCCAGTGAAGTCCTCGGGTTCGGGATCGACGCCCAGGCGCAAGGCGTCCGCCCGCGTCAGGGCCACGACGCTGGCGCCGGTGTCCACCAGCACCCGCACCGCGCGACCTTCGATCCTGGCCTGGGCCCAGTAGTGACCGTCAGCGCCCTTGACCACCTGGGCGTCCGTGCCTGAGGCCTTGGCAGTCGAAGCCGCGATCACAGGCGTCGCCGCCTGAGCCGCGCCGTCCCCCTCCAGATGCCGGATCGTCAGCGCCGTGCCGAACGAGGCCGTAAGGGCGACGCCGAGCACGATGACGGACTGGAAATCGATGCGAACCATACCCCCTGTCTAAGGGGTCGTCGTTTGGATGCCGTGAAACGACGTGGCTGACAAAAGCTTAAACCCCGAACCGCGCTAGCCCAGCTTGGCCGGATCGACCTGGGGCCGCCGTGTGGGCAGGTCGGCCATGACCGCCGCGCGTTCGGCGTCGCTGAGTGCGCGCCAGCCGGCGATCTCCTTCAGGGTTCGAAAACAGCCCAGACACAGGCCGCTCTCGCCGTCGACCGCGCAGACCATGACGCACGGCGTGGCGATGGCCTTGGGCGGTCCCGGCCTGGTCGGAGGCGGGACACTCATTGTGACACAGAAGCGAAAAACACTCCGACTCCTGACGAATAAATTTGCAAATTCATCAAACCGTCTTATATTGACCTCTGACGCGAAACGACTGAGGGTGGAATCCCCATTGGTACGACGCGTCTCTTTTCATCGTTCTGCGAAAGGAGACGCCAAGATGAACGATAAGGAGCGTAACCTCCAACACGCCATGATGTCCTTCGCCCTTTGGGGCGGGATGCTGGTCAACAGCCGGCATATGCCGTCGAACTCAAGCCGGGTGGTCAGCCATCCGTCCAACTTCGTACCCTATACGATCAAGAAACGCTGACGGCCATTTTCGGGCCCAGCCTGAAAAGCCCCGGTCTCGACCGGGGCTTTTGCAATTCCGGACTTGCCTGACGCGGCGTTCGCAGCCGATGACGGGCGCGAACACGGAGACGACGCATGGGCCTGATCGCCGAAGAACGCCAAGGTGCGATCCTGATCTGGACGCTGGATCGCGAGGCGCGGCTGAACGCCCTGCCCGACCTGGGCGACGGGGACGAGGTGGCGGCGGCGTGCGAACGGGTCAACGCCGATCCGACGATCCGCTGCGTGGTCCTGACCGGCGCCGGGCGGGCGTTTTCAGCGGGCGGCGATCTGACAGCGATGCGGGACAGGCGCGACCTGTTCGAGGGATCGGGCGCCGCCATCCGCGAACGCTATCGCCGCGTCGTCCACCGGATCGTGCGGTCGCTGTATGGGCTGGAGGTTCCGCTGATCGCCGCCGTCAACGGGCCGGCGATGGGGCTGGGCTGCGACATCGCCGGCCTGGCGGATATCCGCATCGCCTCGGATCGCGCCAGCTTCGGCGTGCCGTTCCTGAAGCTGGGCATCATTCCCGGCGACGGCGGATCCTGGCTGCTGCCGCGCAACATCGGATACGCCCGCGCCGCAGAGATGCTGTTCACCGCCCGCTCCATCGACGCCGCGACGGCTGCCGAATGGGGCTTGGTCAATCGCGTGGTCGCCAATGACAGCCTGATGGCCGAGGCCCTGACCACCGCCGCCCAGGTCGCGGCTCAGCCGCCCCAGGCCCTGCGCATGGCCAAGACCCTGCTGCGCCAGGGCCGAGACATGAACTTCGACCAGATGCTGGAGATGTCGGCGGCTATGCAGGCCCTCGCCCACCTGACCGATGACCATCAGGAAGGCGTCGCCGCTGTGCTGGAAAAGCGGCCGGGCGATTTCTCAGGCAGATGACCCCTCGCGGAAGCTGAAGCTCAGCGCGAACATACAAAGGCAAATCACGCTGCTGACCGCCAACGCCATGTTCTGCGACATATCCATGGCCAGCGCATAGCCCGCAGGCGCTGCAGCCTGAACGTAGCGAGCGGGAGTCAGGATCAACGCCTGCCGCAGGCCATACCTTTCAGCCCCGAATACCTTCAACGGGAGGGCCCCTGAGGCCACTGACAAAAGCCCGTTGCCCATGCCTTGGCCGACAGCCAACGCTGGCGCTCCCACAGGCCCGGTCAGAAAGGCGATCAAGGCTCCCAGAGGATGAAACAGCGCAGCAATCCGCGCCGTCAGGATCGGGTGCGAGCGGTGCAGCACAGTCATGTCCAGCAGACGCACAGCCATTGCGCTGACCGACATGAGACCCGCCGCCCAAGCCGCACGCTCCAGCGTCATGCCCATATCGACCAACAGGCGGGGCAGATGCGCCGCCATGGCTGACGCCACAGCCCAAGCACCGGCGAAGAATATCGCCATGCGGATCATCGTAGGTGTCCAACACATCGCCGTCGTATCGACCACCGCCTTCGCGCGTAAGCTGGGTTGGGGTAGAACAGTCAGGGCGATCGGCAGACAGACGCACAGATGCAAACCCGCCCAGAAGACGAACACGACGCGCCAGCCCGACAAGTCCAGCAATTCGCGGCTGATTGGCCAACCCAATGCCCCGCCAAGCGCTCCTAGCAGGGATACCGCCGCAATCGCTCGCCGCGCACCTTGGCCCTGCATCTCCACAAGAACCGCAAATGCCGTGCCGTAGAGACCCGCCGCCATGCCGACACCCAGCAGCGCGACGCCGACACAAAGGACCAGCGGATGCGGTGCGGCTGCCATCAGCAAAAGAGCGATGGCGAAGGCTAGGTTGGATACCGCCAGCACCCGTGCCCCACCGATCCGTTCGATAGCCCGACCCACAAATGGCGTTAAGACTGCCGACACTAGGAATGCGCCGGAAAGCGCCAGAAACACCGGCCTTACGCTGATCCCCAGCGCCACAGCGGCCGGATCAGCCATAACGCCCAAAATATAATAGCTGGAGGCGAAGGTTACCGCTTGGCCCAGGCCGAGCACCGAAACGATCATACGAGTAGGCATCGCCAGTGAATGGCGCAGTGTCCTGCGCACATACAATCGAGTTTCAAGCTCGCTCTATGTGCAATAAACTCACAGATCGATAAGCCTCAACCCACAGACAAATGAAAAAGCGGCCGGGATCGTGCCTGGCCGCCTTTTTATTTCGTCGCTTGCAGTCTTGTTCTACTGCGTCTTCATCGCCTCGTTGGGCCCGACACCGGCGGCGACGGCGCGCTTGGCGCCGGCCGTCTCGCCGGGCTTCATGAACTTGACCAGGACACGCTGGCCGATCAGCAGGGGCGCGTCGCCGGCCGAGGCGACCACTTCCACCACCCGCTCGTCGGTGCGTTGCGAGGGGTCGTCCGAGGCCAGCTTGCGGGCGCCGAACACGGCGGCCCGACGCATCACCGCGCCGATATAGACCTTGGTGGCGTCGCCCTCGGGGCTGATCTCGACGGCCTGACCGTCGGTCAGGTTGGGCAGGTCGCTCTCGACCACCTCGGCGCGGACGATGCGCGGGGCCTCGGGCTCCAGGTCGAACATGTTCGAGACGTTCAGCGTCGAGGCGCCGGCGCCGGGGTTGGCGTAGCGGCGCACGATCCGGCCGTTGCTGGGCGCACGGATGATGGTCAGTTCCTGGTTGTAGCGGGCCTGATCCAGCTGGGCGCGTGCGGTCTGGACGGCGGCGGTCTGGGAGCCGAGGCGGGCCTGAGCCGTGGCGATGGCGTCCTGGGCCTGGTCCATCCGCTGGGCGGCGACGAAGTTGGTGGCGACCAGGCGTTGCAGACGTTCCTGCTCGCGCTGTGCGGTGCGGATGTCGACGCGGATCTGGGCCAGCTGGCTTTCGGCCTGGGCCACGGCGGCCTGGGCGCTTTGCACCGCCAGACGGGGTTCGTCATCTTCCTGACGGGCCAGAATCTGGCCGGCGACGACGCGGTCGCCTTCCTGCACCAGCACTTCGCGTACGATGCCGCCGCGACGGGCCGCGATCTGAATGATACCGCCCTCGACATCCACCTTGCCGTTGGCGATGGCCGCATAGGGGCTTTCGACCTTGGTGGCCGCAGCCTTCTCCTGCTCGGCCTTCTTTGTCTTGGCGGCGGACTGGAACAGCATGAAGCCGACCGCCAGAACGATCACCAGCAGCAGGCCGATCCAGGTACGTTTTTTCTTCAGAAAGCCGGGCATTGGCGTGTCGTCCTAAGAGGAGAATTCGTCGTGTCGGTTAGTGGGACGCCAGGATGGCGTTCGGATCGGGGATGCGGCGCTGGTCGTCCAGGATCTTGCCGTCCTCGATATGGATGACCCGGTCGGCCCAGGCCTCAAGGCGCGGGTCGTGGGTCACGCAGATCACGGCGGCGCCGTGTTCGGTGGCGGCGCGACGCAGCAGCTTGATGACCACCTGGCCGTTCTCGCCGTCCAGGGCCGAGGTCGGTTCGTCGGCGAACAGGATCTTGGGATCCTTGGCCAAGGCGCGGGCGATGGCCACACGCTGCTTCTCGCCGCCGGACAGGGCCGCAGGCCGCTGGTGCAGGCGATGGCCCAGGCCGACCTCTTCCAGCGCCGTCGTGGCGCGCTTCCTGGCCTGACCCGTCGTCAGCCCCTGGAACTTCAGCACGGTCTCGACCTGCTGCAGCGCCGTCAGGGCGGGGAACAGGTTGAAGCCTTGGAAGATGAAGCCGCAGTTATCCAGCCGGAACTTGTCGATCCGCCCCGAGGACAGTTTCCACAGGTCGTCGACATCCAGCACATCGACCCGACCCTCTTCGGGTTTCAGCAGGCCGGACAGGGCCGCGATCAGGGTGGACTTGCCCGAACCGGACGGTCCCATGACCATGGTCAGGTCGCCGTGTCTGGCGTCGAAATCGACGCCCTTCAGCACCTCGACCCAGGCCTTGCCGGACTTGAACCGCTTGACCAGGCCGTTGGCCTCGATGGCGAAGTCGCCGTGCTTGCCGTGAACCTTTGTATGCCCAAAAGACGTATCGGTCATCGCAGCAGGTCCGCCGGTTGGCTGTTCTTGAGGATGCCCAGCGACAGCAGGCCGGACACCATGGCGATGGCGATCAGGCCGATGCCGACCACGATCAGCAGCGACAGCGGCAGGGCGATGATCACCGCTCCCATCTTGGCCAATAGCGACACCAGCCATGTCAGTACGATGGCCGCGATCACGCCCACGACGCCGACCCAGAAACTGAGTTCGACCACGATCCGGCGCAGCGATCCCATGCTGACGCCCAGCGCCCGCAACGAGGCGAACTCCTTGATATTGGCCATGATGGCGCCGCGCAGGGTCTGCCAGGTGATGGCGACGCCGATGATGATCCCCAACACGACGCAGCCGCCGATGATGATGACCAGAATGCCTTCTTCGAACATGGCGCCGGCGTTGGCGTCGGCCAGTTGCTGCTTGGTCCAGGCCTTCCACTGACCGTTGCCCATCTGGTTCAACTGAGCGACCACGATTGGCGCGCGGGCCGGATCGCGCAGCTTGATCATCAGCGGACCGACACGCGGTCCCGTTGACGCCTGACCCAGCATCCGCAGGGTGTCGCGCGACATGACCACGCCGGGCTGCATCATGTTGGGATAGCCGCGGGTCACGCCGACGACGGTGACGGTCTGGCCGTTGTACAGCGCCTTGTCGCCCAGCTTGACGCCGAGGGTCGTCAGCGCCGTCTCGTCCACCGCGACGGTGTAGGGCTGGCGCAGGGCATCGACCAGTTCCTGCGAATAGTCGGTCGGGATGGTGACCGAGCCGGGACGGGTGTCGATGATGCTGGCCTGGACAAACTTCTGGCGCGGCGCGCCCTGGTTGGCGTTGTCGGCCTGGCTCTTGGTCGGATCGACGTTCTTGATGTTCTGGAAGGTGCCGCCATCGCCGTCCAGCGGCATGACCTCGACGACCTCGGGGTGGTTGTAGGCCAGCGGGATGAAGCGACGCGGCACGCCCGACGGTCCGCCGATCAGACTCTTGGCGCCGGGTTGCATGATGAAGACGTCGGCGTTCGACCGTTCGATGGTCGCGGTGAAGCCCTTGCCGATGCCGATGAAGACCCCCGTCATCGCCAGGACCAGCAGCCCCGACAGGGCCAGGGCCATGACCGCAGCCATATAGCGGCGCCACTCGAACAGCAGCGTAGATAGCGCAAGCGACATGGTCGTCGATAAACCCCCGGTACGTCCGCCTATCTGAGCGCGCGTCGCCTCACGGCCAAGTTAAATCGGGGTAAGGGTTCCGCCTCACGGACATTGCGGGTTTGAAATCCGGGGATTAAGGGCGATGCAGCCTCTTGGCGCCGGCCCTTCGTCGGCGCTAGTTACAACATAACAGATGGGACAGGCCGTCCCACGCTCCGGGAAACACGCCTCCATGTCCTTGCCCTCTCTTCGTCTCACCGCCTCGCTGGCCGCCCTCGGCGCCGCGACCGCCGTCCTGTCGGCCCCCGCCACCTCGGCCAAAGCCGACGAGGGCATGTGGACCTTCGACAACTTCCCCATCGCCACGGTGAACGAGAAGTACGGGACCAACATCGACCAGGCCTGGCTGGACCGGGTGCGCAACGCCGCCGTTCGCCTGCAAGGCTGCTCGGCCTCGCTGGTGTCGAACGAAGGTCTGGTGCTTACCAACCACCACTGCGTCGTCTCCTGCGTTCAGGACCTGTCCACGGCCGACAACGACTACGTCAAGAACGGCTGGATGCCCGCCACCCGCGAGGAAGAGAAGAAATGCCCTGGGCAGACGGCCGAGATCCTGACCGACATCGTCGATGTGACCGACCGCGTCACGGGCGCCGGCGCCGGGCTTGAAGGCGCCGCCTTCGTCCAGGCCCGCGCCGCCGAGATCGACAAGATTCAGAAGGAGACCTGCGGCGACGACCAGAAGCTGACCTGCCAGGTCATCAGCTTCTATCGCGGCGGTCAGTACAAGCTGTACAAGTTCCGCAAGTATGACGATGTGCGCCTGGTCTTTGCGCCCGAGTTCCAGGCGGCCTTCTTCGGCGGCGATCCGGACAACTTCAACTTCCCGCGCTACGCCCTGGATGCCGGTTTCCTGCGCATCTACGAGGACGGCAAGCCGGTCGCCACGCCCAATCACCTGACCTGGAACGCCAATGCGCCCAAGGACGGCGACGTCACCTTCGTCGCGGGCAACCCCGGCTCGACCTCGCGTCTGCTGACCATGGCCCAGCTGGAGGTTCTGCGCGATCAGCAGATGCCGCTGACGCTGATCCAGTCGTCGGAACTGCGCGGCCGTCTGCTCGAATATTCGACCACCGGCGAAGAGGCCAAGCGCGTCACCGTTGATCCGCTGTTTGGTTTGGAGAACAGCTTCAAGGTCTTCTACGGCCAGCAGGGCGCCCTGACCGATCCGGCCTTCATGGCGACGAAGCGTTCGGAAGAGCAGGAACTGCGCCAGCGCGTCGCGGCCGACCCGGCCCTGGCCCAGCGCATCGGCGATCCCTGGGCCGATCTGGAGCGCGTCTCGACCGCCCAGCGGGACCTCTACCTGCCCTACCGCCAGCTGGAATCGGCGGCGGGTCAGCGATCGCAACTCTACAGCTACGCCAAGTCCATCGTCCGCGCCTCCAAGGAACGCGCCAAGCCGGTGGCTGAGCGCCGCGCCAGTTATTCGGACGCCGACATCGCCTCGCTGGGCCGTCGCCTGGCGACGGAAACGCCGATCTCGACCGATCTGGAGAAGATCTTCGTCGATTTCTGGCTGTCCAAGACCCGCGAATATCTGACCGTCGACAATGCGAACGTGAAGGCGCTGCTGGGCAAGGAAAGCCCCGAACAGGTCGCCGCGCGCCTGATCGACGGCACGCGTCTGGCCGATCCGGCCTTCCGCGCCCAGGCCCTGGCCATGACGCCGGAGCAACTGGCCGCCTCGGGCGATCCGCTGATCGCCTTCGTCCTGGCCAACGACGATGCGGCCCAGGCCGTCCGCACCCAGTGGGAATCGGCCGTGTCCGGCCCGACCAGCCGCGCCGGCGAGAAAATCGCCCAGGCTCGGTTCGCGGTTTACGGCACCAACCTGTACCCGGATGCGACCTTCAGCCTGCGCCTGTCCTATGGCCAGGTGAAGGGCTGGACCTATCGCGGCGTGACGGTCGAACCCTTCACCCAGATCGGCGGCCTGTACGAGCGCAACACCGGCGCCGAACCCTTCAACGCGGCCGAGGACTGGCTGGCGGCCGAGGACAAGGTCAACAAGTCGACCGTCTATGACTTCGTCTCGACCAACGACATCATCGGCGGCAACTCGGGTTCGCCCGTGATCAACGCCAAGGGCGAAGTCATCGGCGCGGCCTTCGATGGGAACATCCACTCGCTGGGCGGCAGCTTCGGCTACGACCCCGAACTGAACCGCACGGTGACGGTCTCGACCGCCGCCATCACCGAGGCCCTGCGCAACGTCTACAACCAGCCGCGCCTGCTGCGCGAACTGGGCGTGCGTCGCTAGAAGACGCACAAACGCCTCTCCCTCCCCGCTCCGGGGAGGGTGGTCGCGAAGCGACCGGGTGGGGAGGGCTCGGCGATCCATCACAGGACCGAGCCCTTGTCGCCCTGCCGCCCCCACCCGTCTGGCGCTGCGCGCCAGCCACCCTCCCCCGACGGGGAGGGAGAGTTTGGATTATCCCATGCGCCCTCTTCTCCTCGCCTCCGCCGCCGTCCTCGCTCTCGCCGCCACTTCGGCGCACGCCGAAGAGGGCATGTGGACCTACGACAACTTCCCCATCGCCCGCGCCAACGCGACCCTGGGCACGAACATCGACCAGGCCTTCCTGGATCGGGTTCGGCTGTCGTCGGTGAAGTTCGGCGGCTGTTCGGCGGGGGTGGTGTCGGGCCAGGGTCTGGTGATGACCAACAACCACTGCGTCGCCACCTGCGTCGCCAACCTGTCCACGCCGCAACAGCAGTATGGCGAGACCGGCTTCACGCCCAAGACGCGCGAGGACGAGCGCAAATGTCCCGGCGCGACGGCCGAAATCCTGACTGACATCTCCGACGTGACCGAGCGGATGCACAAGGCCGGCGAGGGTCTTGAGGGCCAGGCCTTCACCCAGGCGCGCGAGGCCGAGGCCGGCCGGATCGAGACCGAAGCCTGCGGCAATGATCCCAAGATCCGCTGCCAGGTCGTCAGCCTGTATCGCGGCGGCCAGTTCAAGCTCTACAAATATCGGAAATACAGCGACGTCCGTCTGGCCTGGGCGCCGGAAGACCGCGCCGCGACCTTCGGCGGCGATCTGGACAACTTCTCCTTCCCGCGCTTCGCCATCGATGCCGCCTTCATCCGCCTGTACGAGGACGGGAAGCCGGTCGAGACGCCGACCCACTTCGTCTGGAACGCCGACAAGCCGACCGAGGGCGAGGTCGTCTTCATCTCGGGCAATCCCGGCGCGACGCAGCGCCTGCTGACGATGGATCAGCTGGCCACCATTCGCGACGTGGTTCTGCCGCTGGATCAGCTGATTGCGTCGGAGTTGCGCGGGCGGCTGATCCGATACGCCGAAGAGGGCGAGGATCAGGCCTTCATCGCGATGGATCCCATCGTGGGCGTCGAGAACACCTACAAGCGTGGCCTGGGCCGGATGCGCGCCCTGACCGACGCCAACTTCATGACGGCCAAGGCGGCGGCCGAGGTCGACTTCATGCAGCGCTACGCCGCTACGAACGGCGCTGCCCCTGATCCGTGGGGCGCGCTGAAGGCCGTGCAGCCCATCGCCCGCGAACTCTACGCCCCCACCGCCCTGCTGGAAGGCGGCACGGCCATGGGCACGACCTCGGTCGCGGGCGGATCGCAGCTGTTCCAGTGGGCGCGGGCCATCGTGCGCGGCGCGCAGGAACGGGCCAAGCCGTCGGACCAGCGTCTGGCCGAGTTCGCCGACAGCCGCTTGCCCGGCGTCGAATCCGGCCTGTTCGCCGAACGTCCGACCTATCCCGAGCTGGAGCAGATCCGGCTGGAATGGTGGCTGTCCAAGACGCGCGAATGGCTGACGGTCGACAGCCCGCACGTTCGCACCCTGCTGGGCAAGGAAAGCCCCGAAGAGTTGTCGGCCCGCGTCGTCGCCGGCACCAAGCTGGCCGACCCGGCCGTGCGCCGCGCCCTGTGGACCGGCGGTCTGGCGGCGGTTCAGGCCTCGGACGATCCGCTGATCCAGTATGTGCTGTCGATCGACGCCGACGCCCGCGCCGTTCGCGCCGAGTGGGAGAACAAGGTCAAGGCGCCGACCGACCGCGCTTCGGAACAGCTCGCCGTCGCCCGTTTCGCCGCCTATGGCGACGCCGTCTATCCCGACGCCACCGGCACCCTGCGCCTGACCTATGGCCAGGTCGAAGGTTCGGACGTGCCGGGCCAGCGGTTTTCCGCCTTCACCACCTTCGCCGGCCTGTGGGACCGGGCCACCGGCGCCGAGCCTTTCGCCGTCGCGCCCAAACTGCTGGCGGCCAGGGACCGGATCGACCCGAACGCGGTGATGGACATGGCGGTCTCGACCGACACCATCGGCGGCTCGTCCGGCTCGCCCGCCATCAACGCCAGGGGCGAGATCATCGGGGCCAACTTCGATTCCACCGTCCTGACCCAGCGCAACGCCTATGGCTACGACCGCGCCGTGAACCGCAGCGTGATCGTAACCACCCAGGCCGTGACCGTCGCCCTGCGCGACGTCTACGGCATGGACCATCTGGTCGAGGAGCTGGGCGTAACCCGGTGAGCGAGGTCGTCTTCCGCGCCGCGACGCCCGACGATGTCGCCGCGCTGCACCCCCTGATCGAGCGCGCCTATCGCGGCGACACGGCCAAGGCGGGATGGACGCACGAGGCGGACCTGTTGTTCGACGACCGGACCAGTGCGGACGAGCTGACGGCCCTGATCGCCGATCCCGACCGGGTCGTCCTGCTGGCGCATCGCGACGATGTCCTGATCGGCTGCGTCCAGGTGGCCCGCGTCGGCGAAGACCGGGCCTATCTGGGCATGCTGACGGTCGAGCCGACCTTGCAGGCGTCCGGCCTGGGCCGCCGCCTGCTCGCCGCCGCAGAGGCCGAAAGCATCGCCCGGTTGGGCGCGCGCCGCATGGAGATGACGGTCATCCGCCGCCGCACCGAACTGATCGCCTGGTACGAGCGACGCGGCTATGCCCCCACCGGCGAGACCCGCCCCTTCCCCGTCGATCCGCCCCAGCCGGAACTGGCGTTCGTGGTGCTGGAGAAGGCGCTCTGACGTGATCCTTCTCCCGTTGGGAGAAGGTGGCCAGAAGGGTCGGATGAGGGTCGGCTGGTGGGCCAGGTCGTACGGCCGACCCTCACCCTTTCACGCCAGAACGACGGCTGTCGCCGCCGTGCGCTCAAGCCCTCTCCCAATGGGAGAGGGAAGATGCACGTGACCTCTTGAAAAACGGACACCATTGTCCATTTAAGCGCGTCACCATGTCGCGGCTCGCCCCCAAACTTGTCCGCAAGGACGCCGTCCTCAACCGCGCCGCCGTGCTGGACGCCGCGCGCGCGGTCTTCGCCGACCAGGGTCTGGACGCGCCGCTGGACCTGATCGCCGAAAAGGCGGGGGTCGGGCGCGCCACCCTGTATCGTCATTTCGCCGACCGCACCGAACTGGCCCTGGCGGTGCTGGAGGCCGATGTGGCGGACCTGGGCCGGCGCACCGCCGAACAGGGGGAGGATCCGTCCGTCTTTTTCTGGTTTCTGGATCGGCTGGCCGAGGACATGGTGCGCAATGCGGGGCTGGCGGGGGTCGTGCGGAACGTGCGGTCGCCGGATGCGCTTACCCCCTTGCGGCAGAGCTTGATGGAGGCGGGCGCCGCACCGCTGGCGCGGGCCCAGGCCGCCGGTCTGGTGCGAGAGGATTTGCGGCCGATGGACATCCGTCTGATCGCCACCCTGCTGGGCGCCGGCTTCCAGGGCGCCGACGCGGCCGAACGTCAGGCCGTGTCGCTGCGCACCCGCGCGATCATCCTCGACGGACTGAAGCCTCGCGGGGGGCCCCGCTGATGGCCCGCAACAACTGGCACCTGCCGTGGGAACAGTATGTCGAGACGCTGAAGCCGCACGAGCGGCCGATGATGCCCGGCTCGCCCGCCACCCCCGACCATTCGTGGCCGATGCGGATCCAGTACGCCCTGACCGGCCTGCTGGTCGCCATGGTCGGGTCGCTGGGCAATGCCGCCGTCACCGCCAACATCCAGAACCTGCAAGGGTCGCTGGGGATCACCATCACCGAGGCCGCCTGGTTGCCGGTCGTCTTCGTCATGACCAACGCCTGCATGAACCTGATCCTGGTCAAGTTCAGGATGCAGTATGGCCTGCGCCTGTTCACCCAGATCTTCCTGGGCGCCTTCGTGCTGGTCTGCGCCGCCCACCTGTTCGTCGACAACTATCAGTCGACCCTGCTGGTGCGCGCCATCGCCGGCATGGCGGGCGCGGGCCTGAGCAGCCTGGGCTTCCTCTATATCATCCAGGCCTTTCCGGCGGCGCACCGGCTGAAGGGGCTGATCATCGGCATCGGCCTGGCCAGTTTCGCCGTGCCCATCGCGCGGCTGATCATGCCCAGCCTGCTTCAGCTCGGCGACTGGCGCGCCTTCTACATGTTCGAACTGGGCATGTGCCTGGTCGCCTGGGGCGCGGTGCAGGTGGTCAAGCTGCCGCCGTCCGAGCGGCTGCGCGTGTTCGACCGGCTGGACTTCCTGACCTTCGCCCTGTTCGCGCCGGGGGTGGCCCTGCTGTGCGCCTCCCTGGGCCTGGGGCGGATCGTGTGGTGGACGCAAGCCCCCTGGATCGGCTGGGCCCTGGTCGGCTCCATCGTCCTGCTGACCGCCGCCTTCCTGGTCGAGCACAATCGGAAAAACCCGCTGATCAACACGCGCTGGCTGACGGGGCCGGACCTGTTGCGCCTGTTCGGGGCGATCCTGTTGATCCGTATGGTGCTGACCGAACAGACCTCGGGCGCGGTTGGGTTCCTGACGGTCGTCGGCCTGGGACCGGACCAGTTGCATGGGCTGTTCGTCGTCATCCTGCTGTCGATGATCGCCGGCACCCTGGTCAGCGCCTTCACCCTGAATATGGAGAAACTGAACAAGCCGATCGCCATCGCCCTGGCCCTGATCGCGGTCGGCGCCTGGATCGACAGCCACTCGACGGTCCTGACGCGTCCGGCCCAGCTCTATTTCAGCCAGGCCCTGATCGCCTTCGCCTCGGCCATGTTCATCGGCCCGGCCCTGATGATCGGCATCGCCAAGGTGCTGACCCAGGGCAAGCAGAACCTGATCAGCTTCATCGTCATGTTCAGCGTGCTTCAGAACGTGGGCGGTCTGGCCGGCGGCGCCCTGACCGGGACGTTGCAGATCGTCCGCGAGAAATACCATTCCAACCAGTTGGCGGCCGGCATCTCGGCCCTTGACCCGCAGGTCGCGCTGCGCCTGCGCCAGCTGTCGGGCGCCTATGCGTCCACCATCACCGACCCGGCCCTGCTGAACGCCGAGGGCGCGGCCCTGCTGAGCCGACAGGTGACGCAACAGGCCAATGTGCTGGCCTACAACGACGTCTTCCTGGTCATGGCCGTGATCGCGGCCCTGGGCTGCGCCTGGGTGACCGTCACCCACCTCCGCCCGCGCTGGAAGGCGCGCCGCGACGCCAAGAACAACAATGCTGACGCCGCGGCCCAGGCCGCCGCCGTCGCCGCCGCAGATTGAACCGAGACCCGCCATGACCGACGCCGCCCCGCCCGCCCCCACACCTCAACCGGCCCCGGCCGCGCCGGCGTCTGCGCCTGCGCCCAAGAAGAACGTGCTGTGGACCGTCATCGCCGCCGGGGTCGCCCTGCTGGGGGTGCTGCTGGTGCTCTACGCCTGGCAGTTGCCGCCGTTCAGGGGCGCGATCCAGCGCACCGACAACGCCTATGTGCGGGGCCAGGTCACCATCATCAGCCCGCAGGTGAACGGCTATGTGGTCCAGGTGCCGGTCCAGGACTTCCAGACCGTGCAACAGGGCGCGGTGCTGGCCCAGGTCGACGACCGCATCTATCGCCAGCGGCTTGAACAGGCCGAGGCCAGCCTGCATTCGGCGCAGGCCGCCCTGTCCAACTCGACCCAGACCCAGGCCTCCGCGCGCGGTTCGGTGGCCCAGCAGCGCGCCTCCATCGCCGCCGCCGAGGCGACCCTGACCCGCGCCCAAGCCGACGCCAATCGCGCTCGCACCTTGAAGGCCGGCGGCTGGGTGGCTCAGGCCAATGTCGACATCGCCGAGGCCGCCCTGCGCAGCGCCCAGGCCCAGGTCGCCCAGGCCCGCGCTGCCGAGGGCATCGCCCAGACCGGCGTCACCTCGGCCGTGGTCGGCCGCGACAGCCTGGCCGCCGCCGTCGAGAACGCCCAGGCCGCCGTGCGCCTGGCCCAGATCGATCTGACCAACACCCGCATCACCGCTCCCCGCCCCGGCCGCCTGGGCGAGATCGGCGTGCGACAGGGCCAGTATGTCACCGCCGGCACCCAGCTGATGGGCCTGGTCCCCGACGTGGTCTGGGTCACGGCCAATATGAAGGAGACGCAGATGAAGAACATCCGCGTTGGCCAGCCGGTCGAGATCACCGTGGACGCCCTGGGCGGCCAGACCCTGCGCGGCCACGTCGAACGCATCGCCCCCGCCGCCGGCAGCGAGTTCAGCGTCATTCGCCCCGACAACGCCACCGGCAACTTCACCAAGGTCGCCCAGCGCATCCCCGTCCGCATCCGCATCGATCCCGGTCAGGAAGCCGCCGGGCGTCTGGCGCCCGGAATGTCGGTGGTGGCCAAGGTGAATACCGCGGGTTAGGTCGAGGCCGCCCTGCGGGGCGACAAGCTGGCGGCCAGTAGATGCACGTCGTGCGTCCGCATCCGCTCGAAGTTACCCAGCCCCAAGGCCAGGGCGCGCATGATCTCGGTCTGGCGCGTGTGTTCGGGATGGGCGGGCAAGGACGATTCCGCCCGCGCCAGCTCTGCATCCAATTCCGCCATCATATGGGCCAGTATCCCGTCGTTCATCTGATCCTCCATCGCGCCGCCGACCGCCGAAAACGGTTAGAGCACGGCGAGAACAAATGCGGAACAAAATGTTCGCAAGAACTGTGGACGAACGAAAAGGGCCGGGCGATGCGTCGCCCGGCCCTTCGTCATTTCCGCTGTCGCGAACCGGTCAGCTGTCGGTCTGCCAGCCGCCGGCCAGCGCCCGGAACAGGGCGATCTGGTAGGTGGTGACCAGGGCGTCGGACTGGGCCAGGGCGGCGTCGGCCGCCGCCTGGGTGCGTTCGGCGTCCAGCACCAGCAGGAAGCTGTCGGCGCCGGCGTTGAAGCGCAGGCGCGACAGGTCGGCGGCGCGGGCCGCCTGGTCGCGCGCCTCGGTCAGGGCGGCACGGCGGTCCAGCTCGTTGGCGTAGTTGGACAGGGCCGTTTCCGTCTCCTGCAGGGCCGTCAGCACCGTCTGGTCGAAGGTGGAGAGCGCCGCGTCCGAACGAGCGCCGGCGGCCTTGATCTGGGCGCGGGCGGCGAAGACGTTCGGGAACGACCAGCTGATCAGCGGACCGAAGCTGAAGCGCGTATTGCCAGAATCGCCCAAGCCGTCGGCGTCCAGCGCCGTCGAACCATAGGAACCGCCCAAGGTTATCCGCGGATACAGATTGGCGGTGGCCACGTTCACACGGGCGGCGGCGGCGGCCAGGTTGGCCTCGGCCTGACGCACGTCGGGACGACGCGCCAGCAGAGCCGCGCCATCGCCGACCGGGATCGGTTGGCTGAGTTGCGGCGGGCGAACGCAGGCGGCGGCGGCCTGGCTGGCCTCGGCGGGGGTGACCCCGGTCAAGGTGGCCAGGCGGAACAGCGCCTCGTTGCGGGCCGCGCGCAGGGTCGGCAGGGTCGAGGCCGTCTGAGCCAGGGCCGCTCGGGCGCTGGCCACGTCCAGACCGGTGCCGGCCCCGCCGTCGAGCAGGGTCTGCGTCAGGTTGGCGGTGTTGCGTTGCAGCTCCAGCGTCCGTTCGGCCACCGCGATCTGCGCATTGGCCGAGCAGGTATCGGCATAGGCGCGGGTCGTCTCGGCCGCCACCGTCACCTGGACCGTGGCCAGGGCGGCCTCGGCGGCGCGGGCGTCGGCGCGGGCGGCGCGGATGGTGGATTCCACCCGGCCGAACAGGTCGACTTCATAGGAAGCCTCGATCCCGACGTCATAGGTGTCGATCTCGGGGATCGTCGTGCCGGCGGGAATACCGGGCTGAGCCGCCAGACTGGCCGACGAACCCTGCGACCGGGTGACCCCGCCACTGGTCGTCGTAGTCGGGAAACGGCCCACGCGGGCCTCCGACAGCGACGCCCGAACGGCGCGCAGGTTGGCGAAGGCGGCTTCCAGCTGGTTGTTCTCGGCGAAGGCCTGCTGGATCAGGGCGTCCAGCGTCGGGTCTTCATACAGCCGCCACCAGTCGTCGCGCGCCGCAGCGGTCGAGACGGTGGGGCTGGCCGAGCCGACGAAGCCTCCCGTCCCGGCGACGGGCAGATCGGCGACCGGCGCCTTGGGCCCGACCGCGCAGGCGGCGAGCAGGGCGCTCGATGCCGCAGCGGTCAGGAAGCTGAGGGTCTTGTTGCGGGCCATCAGATGTCCCCTCCCCGGCCGGTCGCGGGCGCCGGAGCGTTCGGATCGGTCAGGTCGCTGGTTTCGTCGTAACGCACGGCCGTATCTGGGGTCGTGGTCGGCTTGGGCTTGGGCTTTCCACCTTGCGGCAGCTTCGAGGACAGCCAGCGGCTGACCACATAGAAGACCGGCGTGAAGATCAGGCCGAAGAAGGTCACGCCCAGCATGCCCGAGAAGACGGACGTGCCCAGCGATTGCCTCATCTCCGCGCCCGGACCCGTCGCCAGCATCAGCGGCACGACGCCGAGGATAAAGGCGAACGAGGTCATCAGGATCGGACGCAGACGGGTCTTGGCGGCGGCGACCGCTGCCTCGAACCGGTTCATGCCCTGGTCTTCTTCGGCCTGTTTGGCGAACTCGACGATCAGGATGGCGTTCTTGGCCGCCAAGGCGATCAGAACGACGAGCCCGATCTGGACCAGGATGTTGTTGTCCAGACCCCGCAGGTTCACCCCGATGATGGCCGCAAGCAGACACATCGGCACGATCAGAATGACCGCCAGAGGAAGCGTGAACGCCTCATACTGAGCCGCCAACACCAGGAAGACGAACACCACGGCCATCATGAAGATCATGGTGGCGCCGGAACCGGCCGCCTTCTGCTGATAGGCCAGACCCGTCCATTCGTAGGAGAAGCCCTGGGGCAGGGTCTGCGCGGCCATGTTTTCCATGATCTGCAGCGCCTCGCCGGAAGACACCCCGGCTGCGGCGTTGCCCTGAAGCTCGGCCGCCGGGAACAGGTTGTAACGCACGATCCGGGCCGGACCCGAGTCGTTCACCAGATTGGCGACCGAACCGATCGGCACCATGGCCCCCGACGTGGACTTGGTCTTCAGGTTGGCGATGTCGGCGATGTCGTCGCGCGACGTCGGCTCCGCCTGCGCCGTCACCCGGAAGGTGCGGCCCAGCATGTTGAAGTCGTTGACGTAGGACGAGCCGAGATAGACCCCCAGCGTGTTGAACACGGCGCCGGGCTGGACGCCCAGCATCAACGCCTTGTCGCGATCGACGTCGGCGGTGATGCGCGGCGAGGCGGTGTTGTAGATCGAGAAGACCTGGCTGACCTGGGTCGGCGCCTGGGCGGCGGCGCCCATCATGGCGAAGGTCGCGCCTTCCAGCGGACGATAGCCGGCGCCTTGGCGATCCTGGATCATCATCGAGAAGCCGTTGCCGGTGCCCAGACCCTGCACCGCGGGGGGAGCGATGACGAAGATCTGTGCGTCCTCGATCTGACCGGTGGCCTGGGTGATGGCCCCGGCCAGCGCCGTAGCCGCCTCTTCCTTGGTGCGATCCTCGAACGCGTTCAGACGCACGAAGATGGTGGCGGCGTTGGAGCCGAACGAGAAGCTGGAGCCGTCCAGGCCGGCGAAGGCCACGGTGCCGTTCACCCCGGGCGTGCCCTGGATGATCTTGCTGGCGCGTTCCATCACCGCCTGCGTGCGATCCAGCGAAGCGCCGGCCGGCAGTTGGATGACGCCGATCAGGAAGCCCTGATCCTGCTCGGGAATGAAGCCCGAAGGCGTGTCGATCAGGCGCCAGGCCGTCAGGCCCAGCAGACCGGCATAGATGATCAGCACCAGGCCGACCGTGCGAACCAGACGCGCCGTCAGGCGGCCGTAACGGTCCGACAGCCAGTCGAAGCCTTCGTTGAACTTACGCCCGGCCCAGCCGGCGTAATAGACGATCGCGCCCAGGACGCCCGGCTTGCGGGCATGCACATGGTCCTTCTTGTGCGGCTTCAGCAGCAGGGCGGCCATGGCCGGCGAAAGGGTCAGGGAAATGAACAGCGAGATGATCGAGGCCGAGGCGATCACGACCGCGAACTGGCGGTAGAAGATGCCGGGGATGCCGGGCACGAACATGGTCGGGATAAAGACCGAGATCAGCACCAGACCGATGGCGATCAGAGCGCCGGAAACCTCCTGCATCGATCGATAGGCGGCCTCCTTCGGACTGAGGCCTTCGCTGATGGCCCGTTCCACGTTCTCGACCACGACGATGGCGTCATCGACGACGATGCCGACCGCCAGGACCAGAGCGAACAGGGACAGGGAGTTGATCGAATAGCCCAACGCCAGCTGCACCGCGAAGGCGCCGACCAGGGACACGGGAATGGCGATGATCGGGATGATCGCCGCGCGCCAGCTTTGCAGGAAGACCAGAACGACGATGACGACCAGAACGATGGCCTCCAGCACGGTGTTCTGGACGGATTTCACCGAGGCGGCGACGAATTCGGTCGGATTGTAGGGCACGGAGACGTTCATGCCCGCCGGAAGATCGGCCTTGATGGCGTCAACCTCGGCCAGAACCCGATCTGCGGTGCCCAGCGCGTTCGCGCCCGGCTGCTGAACGATCGCGACGCCGACGCCGCGCTTGCCGTCGAAGAAGCCGCGGATGCCGTAGTCCTGGGCGCCCAGTTCGATCCGCGCCACGTCGCGCAGATAGGTGACTCGACCTTGGGCGTCCGTCTTGAGGACGACCTTGGAGAATTCGTCGGGATCGGTCAGACGGCCCTGAACCTGGATCGGCAGCTGGAACGAGGCGGCGCTGTTGGGGAACGGCGGCTGGCCGATGGAACCGGCGGCGGCCTGAACGTTCTGGGCGCGCAGGGCCGCGACGATCTCGGGGCCCGTCAGACCGCGCTCGGCCGCCTTGGCCGGATCGATCCAGATGCGCATCGAATAGTTGCCGCCGCCGAACACCTGAACCGCGCCCACGCCTTCGATACGCAGAAGACGGTCCCGCAGCGTCGAGTTGGCGTAGTTGCCGACATAATCGTTATCCAGCGTCCCGTCGGGCGACGTCAGACCCAGGATCATCAGGAAGCCGCTCTCGGCTTTGTTGACCACGACGCCCGTCTGGCGAACCGCCTCGGGAAGGCGGGGTTCGGCCAGGGCGACCCGGTTCTGGACCAGCACCTGTGCAGAATCGAGGTCGGTTCCGGGCTGGAAGGTCACGGTGATCGCCACCGCCCCGTCCGAGGTGGACGAGGAGGTGATGTAGAGCATGTTCTGGACGCCGTTCACCTCCTGCTCGATGGGGGCGGCGACGGTCTCGGCTAAAGTCTCGGCCGAGGCGCCGGGATAGGCGGCGTTGATGGTGATCGTCGGCGGCGCGATCTGCGGATACTGCGACAGGGGCAGCAGCGGATAGGCGGCGATGCCGATGATCGTGATCACCACCGCGATCACGGCCGCGAAGATCGGCCGGTCGATGAAGAAGCGGGAGATGTTCATGGCTTAGCCAGCGGGAATGGAGTTGGCGAACGAGGCGCTGGACGCCGGGGCCGCCTGGGTGACCGGCGCCTGCGAAGCATCGGCCGCGACCGGCTGGATCTGACCGTTCTTGGGCGTGACCTTCGAACCCGGCTGAGCCGCGCGTTGCAGGCCGGCGATGATGACGCGGTCGGTCGGGGCCAGGCCCGAACGCACGACGCGCAGGCCCTGTACGATCGGGCCGAGCTGGACCGCCTTGTTCGTCACGGTGCCGTCGGCGTTGACCACGGCGACGGTGCGGCGGGCCTGATCGGTGCCGACGGCCGAATCCGGGACCAACAGGGCGTCATAGGCGCCGGCGCCGGCGACCTGGGCGCTGCCGAACATGCCGGGGCGCAGGAAGCCGTCGGCGTTGGGCAGAATGGCGCGCAGGCGGATGACGCCCGAGTTCGTGTCCACGGCGTTGTCGGAGAAGTCGAGACGGCCGCTGTGCTTGTAGGTGCTCTCGTCCTGCAGACGGACGTTGACGGTCGCGCCCTGGTTGGCGCCGCCTTCACGCAGATACTTCAGCAGGACCGCTTCCGAGCCGTCGAAGACGAAGTGGATCGGGCCGCCCGAGATGATGGTGGTCAGCACGTCCCCGGCCGACGATCCGCCGGCGATGACATTGCCCGGATCGACGCGACGGTCGGACACGCGGCCCGAGGTCGGCGCAGTGACGCGGGTATATTCAAGGTTCAGACGCGCCGTACGGACGGCCGCGTTGGCGGCGGCCAGATTGGCCTGGGCCGCGTCGACGGCGGCCTTGTTGGCGTCATACTCGGCCTTGGACACAGCCTGCGAGGCCAGCAGGGTCTCGCTGCGGGCCAGGTTGGCGCGGCTCAGCGTGACCTGCGACTGCATCTGCGTCACCTGGGCCTGGGCCTGGGCCAATGCAGCCTGCGCCGGACGAGGGTCCAGGGTGAACAGCAGCTGGCCGCGCTGGACCATCTGACCGTCGCGGAAGTGAACCGCCTGGATATAGCCGCCGACGCGAGCCCTCACCTGCACGTTCTCGATCGCTTCGAAGCGGCCCGTGAATTCGTCCCAGTCGCGCACCTTCTGCTGCAACGGCGTCGCCACCGTCACCGGTGGCGCGCCTTGCGCCGGAGCTTCCGCCTTGGGGGAACAACCATAAAGCGCACCCGTCGCCATGACGGATACAGCCGCAATCTTCAGCCCGCGCATCTGCGCATTCTCCCTGTCGGAGGTAAATCCCAGTCGTGCGGACAGAGGCCGATGGGGAGTCGGCCTTGTCAACGCGTGGTGACTTAATGATCGGGGCCATGCCGCTTGTCAACAGGCGTTGACAAAGCCATATGTGATCTACGGTTATTCACCTGTGGAGTGTCATCACCTTGTTATGTCCCGGCCCACGCCCGAGGAACGCCGCCGCGACCCGCACGGCCATTCTCGATGCTGCGCGTGAGAGATTCGCGGCGGACAGTTACGACGACGTGGGCATGCGCGACATCGCGCGGGACGTCGGCGTCGATGCGGCGCTGATCAGCCGCTACTTCGGATCCAAGGACGACCTGTTCCTGGCCGCGCTGGACAGCTGCGGCGACGGCAGCGCCCTGATGTCAGGCGAGAAGGGTGATTTCGGCCGGCGCGTGGCCCACGAGATCGTCTTCGAACCCAAGAAGGCCGAGAAGCTGAAGGGCATGTCGATCATGCTGCGCTCCATCGGTTCGGCCAAGGCGTCGGAGATGGTCCAGACCACCTGCGCCCAGCGCTTCTTCGGGCCGCTGGAGGAATGGCTGAGCGGACCGGACGCCACGGTTCGCGCACGGGTGCTGGCCGGCTTCCTGATGGGCATGTCCGTCAGCCGCGAGCTGGGCGGCGGCAGTTTCGATCTGGAACCCGCCGAGTGCGAGCGGATGCGCGACCGGCTGGCGCCGATCCTTCAGGCCCTGATCGACGGCTGATCACACCCCGGAATGCAAAAGGGCGCGGAAGGAAACCTCCGCGCCCTTTGTCTTGTCCGACGACCGGTCTCAGTGCGAGGCGGTCGAGGTCACCTCGGCCCGCGCCTTGGTGCGGATGCAGGCGATGGCGAAGACGGTCAGACCGACATAGCCCAGCATCGGCACGATGAAGGCGGGTTGCAGCCGGCCCGCGGCATCGGCGATGTGCGCCGCGA
Organism: Brevundimonas sp. KH_058; assembly: GCF_057838505.1. NCBI lineage: Bacteria > Pseudomonadati > Pseudomonadota > Alphaproteobacteria > Caulobacterales > Caulobacteraceae > Brevundimonas > Brevundimonas sp. KH_058. Next base: position 455,145 of record NZ_CM174469.1, read on the forward strand.
CCTGAGGCAACAGGGCGCCGCCGATGATGCCGAAGACCAGCAGGCCCGAGGTCGCCGAGGTCGGCGCGGTGGACCGCTCCAGCGTCAGGGTGAAGATGGTCGGGAACATGATCGAGTTGAACAAGCCGATCGACAGCACGGCGTATGCCGCCGTCGGGCCGCCGATCTGGCTGACGATCAGGCACAGGATCCCCGCCGCCACGGTGCAGCAGACCAGGACGATGCCGGGACGAACCTTGGTCAGGACGGCCGAACCGATGAACCGGCCGACCATGGCGCCGCCCCAGTAGAGCGCGACCATCTTGCCCGCGGTCTCGATGGGGGCGTTCAGGATGTCGGGGCTTTCCAGGAAGTTGGTCAGCATGCCGCCGATGGCGACTTCGGAACCGACGTAGAGGAAGATGGCCAGGGCGCCGAAGATGGCCCAGGGCGAGGACAGCGCCTTCAGCGGCGAAACAGCGTTGGTCGTGGCGGGGGCGGCGGCGTTGATCTTCTTGCGCGCCGTGAAGATGAAGACGGCGACCAGGGCGAAGAAGGATCCCATGCCCAGGAAGGCCATGTCGATGCTGCGCAGCGACTGGGTGCGCGTGGCGACGGTGACGACCGCGCCGGCGGCGAAGACGCCCCCCGTCAGCAGGACGTGCGACCCCAGCCACGGGCCGATCGTCGTGCCCAGCGAGTTGAAGGCCTGCGACAGGTTCAGGCGGCTGGACGCGCCCTTGGGGCTGCCCAGTTCGGCGACCAGCGGATTGGCCGCGACCTGCAACAGGGTCACACCCGAGGCGATGACGAACAGGGCGATCAGCACGCCCGGATACCAGTCGGCGGCCGTCGCGGCCGGCACGATCAGACAGCCCGCAACCATGACAATCAGGGCGCCGATGATCGAACGGCTGTAACCCAGCTTGCTCAGCACCGAGGCGGCCGGCAGCGACATCAGCCCATAGGCGATGAACCAGGCGAAGGTCGTCAGGAAGGCCTCGGCGTTGTTCAGGTCAAACACCCGCTTCACCGCCGCGATCAGCGGATCGATCAGCGATGTGGCGAAGCCCCAGGCGAAGAACAGGGTGGTGACATAGGCGAAGGCCAGGCCCGCGCCCTGGCGTTTTCCGGCGTCTGGAATGGTCATGGATGAAATCCCCCAGTGGAACAGAACGGCCGCGCTGTTGTCGCGCGGTTCTCGTCCTGCTTGGTTCCGACATCGCACGACAGGCGTCCAGCCGAAAAGCGTCGTCTGTAACGAAACTTTCCCAGGGACCGTCGGCGCCGCAGGCAAAGAAAAGGGCCGCCTCGCGGACGCGGCGGCCCAAGTTTGCTCAGAAGAGGGGGAGATCAGAACTTGTAGTTCATCCCGACCGCGAAGGTCCGGCCATAGCTCTGATAATCGATGGTCTGGCGCTCATCGCCGTTCTGGAAGGTCTTGAACGGTTCGTCGGTCAGGTTGTTGACCTGGGCCAGGATGGACAGACCCTCCAGCGGACCGGCCTGGAACTGATATCCGATCTGGGCGTCGACGACGGTTTCCGCCGCCACCGAACGCAGGGTGCGGCCGTTGCCGAAACCGGCGACCTCGCCCAGATAGTCCGAGCGGTGACGGGCCGAGATGCGCGACTGGAAGCCGTAGCGCTCATAATAGAGCGTGCCGTTGATCACGTTCTCCGACAGGCCCGGCAGGGCCGTCGGGGCCTGGGTCGGATCGGGCTGGACCTCGCTGTCCGTCGTCGAGGCGCTGAACTGGGCGCCGAAGCCTTCCAGCGCCGGATGGAAGATGTCGAACGGCGCCGAGATCGAGAACTCCAGCCCCTTGATCCAGCCGCCTTCGCCGTTGTCGGGGGCGCCCACCAGACCTTGACGCAGGGCCGGCTCGGGGTTGGTCGGCGAGATCGTGCCGATCGGATAGCCGGTGAAATCGACGATCTGGTTGCGGTTATAAACGTAGCTTTCCAGGTTCTTGTAGAAGGCCGCCAGCGAGACATAGCCCTTGCGGTTGGCGAAATACTTCTCGAACGACAAATCCACGACGTCGGCGATGAACGGCCGCAGTTCGGGATTGCCGCCCCCGCCGCCCCATGGCGACTGGTTGATGTCGGTCGATTGAGCCAGACCGGCGTTATAGCTGAAGTTACGCGAGGCGCGCATGTCGTCCATGCGCGGACGGGCCAAAGTGCGTGAGGCCGCAAAGCGCGCAAACATATCGTCGCCGATCTGCAGGATGAAGTTCGAGCTGGGCAGAATCTCCAGATACTCGGCGCCGCCGTTGACGGCGATCGTTTCAGACACGCCCGGCCCGACCTGACGCGCCGAGAAGCCTTGGCTCTGCTGATTCGTGTAAACGAACTGCATGCCGACATTGCCGGTCAGCGGCATGCCGAACACGTTGTGGTCGATGTTGGCGCGGATGTAGCTGGTCGAGACCTTCTCCGTCACCTCCCAGTTGCCCGCCGTGACATCGGCGTTCGGGTTGCGAATGCGGTTCAAGGCGCCGCTGTTGACCAGACCGAGCGCGTCATAGCTCAGCACGGCGCTGATGCCGAGATAGCCCAGATCGGTCGGAGCCAGCAGGAAGGCGCTCGGCACCGTCAGGTCGCCCCCGCCGGGGACGCCGAGATAGAACTGATCGTTGACGAAGCTCTTCTGACGTTCGGTGTAGTTGAAGCCGAAGTCGATCGACTTGAACGGGCTCTGATGCAGTTCGCGCGTCGCGCTCAGACGCACGGCCTTGATCTCGTCCTCGATGGACGGTGTGTTCATATAGCCGGCCTGGCCACCCGGAATGACGTCGCCGCCCCAGCCTTGCGGGCTGGTGATGCGGATCAGGGCCGGATCGGCATAGTTCAGACGGCTGGTGAAACGGGTCACGCCGTCGTCGGTCAACTGGAAGCCCAGGGTGTCCAGCGCGCCGTTGATATTGCGGCCGGTGCCGGCGTTGGTTTCCAGGATGATGTCGTTACGCTCGACCTTGGAATAGCTGAGGTCCAGGGTCGCCGACCAGTCGTCGTTCAGGACGAACTCGGTGTTCCAGCCCAGGGCCGTGATGTTGCTTTCACGCTTGTTCAGGTCGTTACGAACGACGCCCTTGATGTTGTCCCAGGCGCCCGCGACGATCAGGCCGTTATCGACCGTGTAGCCAGGACGCAGCGACGGCCCCGGACGGCAGACGGCTGAGGGCACGTTCACGGTGCAGTCACCGGACGAACCGCCCCAGGCCAGCGGGAACTCGATGCCGCGCAGAACCTGGGTGTTCTTGAACTCGGAATAGAAGGCGTCGATCGTGGAGTGAATGCGGTCGTTCGGGCGCCATTCCAGCACGCCCATATAGCCGCTGCGCTCCAACTCCGACGACATCACATAGGGCTTTACGCCGCCGGTCAGCAGATTGCCGTCGGTGTAGTTCGGATAGCCCCAGGCGTTGAACCTTTCCGACTGATAGGGCGAGTTCATGCGGGCGTAGCCCAGGGCCACGCCCAGCGTGCCGTCCAGGAACTGGTCGATGTAGGAGACGGTGTAGCGGTCGCCCTTGTCGGTCGTGCCCGAATTCAGGGCGCCGATGTCGTTCCACTCGCGGCGATAGTTCAGCGCCAGGGCCTGACGGCCATAGGCCAGCGGGCGCACAGTGCGCAGGTCGACGGTGCCGCCCAGGCCCTGACCGATCAGCGACGAATCCGGGGTCTTGTAGACGACGACGCTCGACAGCAGTTCGGCGGGAAACTGGTCGAACTCGACGCCGCGGTTGTCGCCGGTCGTGACCAGCTCGCGCCCGTTCAGCAGGGCGGTGGTGAAGTCGGGACCCAGGCCCCGGATCGAGATCGCCTGGCTGCGGCCGTCCAGGCGCTGCATCGTTACGCCGGGCAGGCGCGCCAGGGATTCGGCGATGGAGACGTCCGGCAGCTTGCCGATGTCTTCCGACGAAATGACTTCGACGATCGAGGTGTTGTTGGCCTTGGCGTTGATCGAGGCTTCGATGGAGCGGCGGATGCCGGTGACGACGATCTCGCCGACCTCGGTCGCCTGATCGTCGGCCTGGGGCGTCGTGGCGGCGGTCTGGGCGTGCGCAGCGCCGACCGACATCATGGCGGCTGCGCCGAAGGCGACGCCGGATAGCAGGCGCGCGCGCCGGTTGAGACGTTGGAACATGGTCATCCTCCCTGGGGCTTACCGCGTTTCTGAGCGTCGCAGTCTGAAGCCGTCGCAAAAATATGCAAATCTTTGGCAAGGTTGCAAGCAGTTAATGTAACCGCCCGATTTCGGCCCTCCCCCGGCGTCGCCCCAAGCCCCTACACACCGGACAAACAGCAATGAACGGCGACGCTTGCGCTGCGTTGCAGCAAGTTAAACCCGCGTTGACAGGCCCGGCCATTGCTGCAAAATCTTGCAAATCGATCTGGAAGGCTTTGCATTTTCCAGACGGCAGGGAGCGAGCGCCATGAGGAAGAGGACCGCCGTCCGAAACGGACTGCACGCCATGGCGGCCGCAGCGAGCCTGCTGATCGCCTCCAACGCCAGCGCCGACAGCCTCGCCGACCTGCGCCAGCGCCTGCCCCAGGACGAGGTGATCTATTTCCTGCTGCCGGACCGGTTCGCCAATGGCGATCCGTCGAATGATCACGGCGGCTATCTAGCCGAGCGGCTGAAGAGCGGTTTCGACCCGGCCGACACGGATTTCTATCACGGCGGCGACCTGGCGGGCGTGACCCAGCGGCTGGACTATATCCAGGGCCTGGGCGCGACGGCGGTCTGGCTGGCGCCCGTCTTCAAGAACAAGCCGGTCCAGTCGGATGGGAACTATACCGGCGCGGCCCACCACGGCTACTGGATCACCGACTTCACCACCGTCGATCCGCACTTCGGCGACGAGGCGTCGATGCGCGCCCTGGTCGAGGCGGCCCATGCGCGCGGGATGAAGGTCTATCTGGACATTGTCGCCAACCACACCGCCGACGTGATCCAATATCGCGAATGCCCGGAAGGCCGCTGCGCCTATCGCAGTCGCGCCGACTATCCCTACACGCGTCGCGGCGGCGGCGGCGGCGCGCCGATCAACGACGGCTTCGACGGTCGCGACTTCTCGCGCCTGACCGGGCCCGACTACGCCTACACCCCCTATGTTCCGACCGGCGAGGAGACCGCCAAGGTTCCGGCCTGGCTGAACGACCCGATCCATTATCATAACCGGGGCGAGAGCACGTTTTCGGGCGAGAGCAGCCTGGACGGCGACTTCGCCGGTCTGGACGACCTGCTGACCGAAGATCCGGTCGTGATCCAGGGCATGATCGACGTCTTCGGCGGCTGGATCGACAAATACGGCATCGACGGCTTCCGCATCGACACCGCCCGCCACGTGAACCCCGAGTTCTGGCAAGCCTTCATCCCCGCCATGATCGCCCGCGCCGAGGCCAAGGGCATTCCCAACTTCCACATCTTCGGCGAGGTCTATGATCCCGACCCGGCCGTGACGGCGCGGTTCACCCGGGTCGACGGCTATCCCGCCGTGTTGGACTTCCCGTTCCAGAAACAGGCGGTGGACGCGGCCTCGGGCAAGGTCGGCACCGACGCCCTGGCCAAGCTGTTCGACGCCGACACGATTTACGACAAGGGCGCCGACACGGCCGCCATCCTGCCGACCTTCCTGGGCAATCACGACATGGGCCGGGTCGGTTTCTTCGTGAAACAGGCCAATCCGAACGCCGACGACGCGGAACTGCAGTCGCGCATCGCCCTGGCCCATGCACTGATGATGTTCAGCCGGGGCGTGCCGACCCTGTATTACGGCGACGAACAGGGCTTCGCCGGCGCGGGCGGATACGGAAACTCGCGCCAGGACATGTGGCCCAGCCAGACCCCGGTCTATGCGAACGAGACGCCCGTCGGCGGCCGACAGCCCGCCTATTCCACCGACGCGCCCCTGTATCGCGCCATCTCCGAAATGGCCCGCATCCGCGCCGCCGAACCGGCCCTACGACGCGGTCGTCAGGTGGTGCGCGCCTATGGCGACAAGCCGGGCCTGTTCGCCATTTCGCGCATCGGCCAGGACGGGGGCGAGGAAGGGAGTGAAATCCTGATCCTGTTCAACACCTCCACCACGCCCGTCGCAGCCCAGGTCGAGGTGGAGCCCGGCTCGCTTCGGTGGCAGGGTCTGCGTGGTGATTGCGCCGTCCAATCCTCGGCGCCCGCCAGTGTCGCCGTCCGCGTCCCTCCCCTCGATTACCTCGTCTGCAAGAGCGTCCCGTGACCGCCCAGCCTCTCGATCTTTCCACGGCTGACGCCGCCCCTGCCCTCGCTCACGACTGGTGGCGGGGGGCGGTCCTGTACCAGATCTATCCACGCAGTTTCGCCGACTCGAACGACGACGGCGTCGGCGACCTGAAGGGGATCACCGAGCATCTGGATCACGTCGCCTCGCTGGGCGTGGACGGGATCTGGCTGTCGCCCTTCTTCACGTCGCCGATGAAGGACTTCGGCTACGACGTGTCGGACTATTGCGACGTCGATCCGATCTTCGGCACGCTGGCCGACTTCAACGCCCTGATCGCGCGCGCTCATGGCCTGGGCCTGAAGGTCGTCATCGATCAGGTGTTCTCCCACACCTCGGACGAACACCCCTGGTTCATCGACAGCCGCGCCAGCCGAAACGGCGAACACGCCGACTGGTACGTCTGGGCCGACGCCAAGCCGGACGGTTCGCCGCCGTCGAACTGGCAGTCGGTGTTCGGCGGCCCGGCCTGGACCTGGGACGCGCGGCGCGGCCAGTATTACATGCACAACTTCCTGGCCTCCCAGCCTCAGCTGAACGTCAGGAACCCGGCGGTGCAGGACGCCCTGATCGCGGCGGCGCGGTTCTGGCTGGACAAGGGGGTGGACGGCTTCCGCCTGGACGCCATCAACTTCGCCATCCACGACCCCAGCCTGCGCGACAACCCGCCCATCGCCGACGGCAAGAAGCGGACGCGGCCGTTCGACTTCCAGGACAAGATCTACAACCAGTCCCACCCGGACATCATCGGCTTCCTGAACCGCGTCCGCGCCCTGACCGACCGCTATGAGGGCCGGTTCACCGTTGCGGAGGTGGGCGGCGACCATGCCGATCGCGAGATGAAGGCGTTCACCGCCGGGAACGACCGGCTGCATTCCGCCTACGGCTTCCTCTACCTCTATGCCGATGCGCTGAAGCCCGAGTTGATCGGCGTGGGCGACAGCATGTGGCCGGACCAGCAGGGCGAAGGCTGGCCGTCCTGGACCTTTTCGAACCACGACGCGCCGCGCGCGGTGTCGCGCTGGGCCGAGGGTCGCGACGAAAAGGCCTTCGCCCAGATGGCCCTGCTGCTGCTGATGTGCCTGCGCGGCAATGTCTTCGTCTATCAGGGCGAGGAACTGGGCCTGCCCCAGGCCGAGGTGCCGTTCGAGCGGCTGGTCGATCCCGAGGCCATCGCCAACTGGCCCCAGACGCTGGGCCGCGACGGCGCCCGCACCCCGATCCCCTGGGTGGCGTCGGCGCCCAACGCCGGCTTCTCGACGATCGAGCCCTGGCTGCCGGTCGATCCGCGCCATCTGACGCTGGCCGTCGATGCTGAGGAGGCCGATCCGACCTCGACCCTGCATGTCGCGCGCCGCGTCATCGCACTGCGCAAGGCCCATCCGGCGCTGCGCCTGGGCGGTCTTGACCTGGTCGACGCGCCCCAGGGTCTGGTGGTCTTCGAACGGTTCGAGCGCGGCGGCGACGGCGAGCGCCTGTTGTGCGTCTTCAACCTGGGCCACGTCCCCGTCGACTGGATGCCGCCTGCGGGGGCGCATCGTATCGAGGCGATCAACTGGACCGAGGCGGACGGACAGACCCTGCCGCCCCTCGCCGGCCTGTTGTTCACGGTCTGAAGATGGGTTCAGCCGCCGCAGGTCTCGCGCACGATCAGCTCGGTGGGCACCCGCTCCGACCGGCCGGCGCCGACGTCGGCGCCGCCGTGGTCCAGCAGTTTGGACACCATCAGCCGGCCGGCCTTCATCGTGTCCTGGGCGATGGTGGACAGGGCCGGGCGCGAGTAGCGGCTGAACGGCACATTGTCGAAACCGATGACCGAGACCTGGCCCGGCACGTCGATCCCCGCATGCAGCAGGGCGCGCACGGCGCCCAGGGCGATCTGGTCGGAGGCGGCCACCACCCCGTCGAAGGCGACGCCGCGTCGGATCAGGGCGTCCACCGTGGACTCGGCCGACTCGACCTCGAAATGGGCCGATACGATCAGGTCCGGCTCGACCGCCAATCCGGCCTGGGCCAGGGCGTCCAGATAGCCGCGGTGCCGCTGCATCGACTCGGGCGGATCCAGATCGCCCAGGAAGACGATGCGCTTTCGACCCAGCCGCGCCAGATGAAGCGTCGCACGCCGTCCGCCCGAGATATTGTCCGAGCCGATCGAGCAATAGTCCTGATCCGGCAGTTCGGCGCCCCAGACGACGAAACGATGGTCGGCGTCCACCAGCCGGTTGAAGGCCGAGTGCAGGCTGGATTGCCCCAGGAAGATCACCCCGTCCGCACGACTGGTGTTCAGCGCGCCCGACAGCTCGTCATAGTTGGCGGGCGAGATATGGCTCATCAGCAAATCACAGCCACGCTCGCGCGCCGCCTCGCCCACCCCGGCCAGCAGTTCCAGGAAGAAGGGATCGCTGAGGCGCCCTTCGCGGCCCTGCGGGCGCGGCACGACAAGGGCGATGGTGCCCTGGGCGCCGATGGGGCCCGCGGGCATGTGGCGGCGGAACGGATAGTCGTGCTCCTTGGCCAGCTTCCAGATCGTCTGTTTGGTGCGGTCGTTGACGGCGGGGCTGTCGTTCAGCGCGCGCGAGGCGGTGGCGATGGACACCCCCGCCAAGCGGGCGATGTCTTCCAGACGGGTTGTCTTGCGGCTCAAGGTCGCGGGTCCTCACGACAGCGTTTCGACGCTGCAAATTTTTCTGCAAATATTTCAGCCACCGTTCGCGGCGGTTGGCAAGAGGCGGCGTAACGGAGTTCCCATGATGCAGCGCAGATCCTTCCTGGCCCTCGGCGGCGTTTCGATCCTGGCCTTCGGCGCCACCGGCGTTCGTGCCCAGACCACGCCGACCCACGCCCGCGCGTCGTCGCCGGGTGGGGTGCTGACGGTCGAGGCCTTCACCGACAACGACGGCCGGCCGATGTATTCGGTCCTGCGTCAGGGCCGGGTCGTGGTGGCGCCGTCCAAACTGGGCTTCCTGCTGACCGACGCCCCCGCCATCGAGCGCGGTCTGGCCCTGACTGCCGGTCAGCCGGTCACGATCGACGACACCTGGGAGCAGCCCTGGGGCGAGCGCCAGTTCATCCGCAACCACTACAACGAATGGCGCGTCGCCTATGCCGAGACCGGCGGCCTGCAACGCCACGTGGACGTGGTCTTCCGCCTGTATGACGACGGCCTGGGCTTCCGCTACGAGTTCCCGGACCAGCCCGCGCTGAAGACCGTCCGCATCGGGTCGGAGCTGACCGAGTTCAACCTGGCCGAAAACGGCGAGGCCCTGTGGTGCCCAGCCTGGGAATGGAACCGCGAGGAATACCTCTACAGCCGCACGCCCATCGATGCGGTCGGCAGCGCCCAGACCCCGATGACGGTCAAGGGCCAGTCGGGCCTGCATGTCTCGATCCATGAGGCCGCCTGCATCGACTACGCCGGCATGAACCTGCGTCGCTCCGAGGGCACGAACTTCCGCGCCCAACTGACGCCTGGCCTGACCAACGCCGCCGTGGTGCGCGCGGCGCCGTTCAACACCCCGTGGCGCACGCTGCAGATCAGCGACACCGCCGCTGGCCTGATCGACTCCAGCCTGATCCTGAATCTGAACGAGCCCAACAAGCTGGGCGACGTGTCGTGGTTCAAGCCGATGAAATACGTCGGCGTCTGGTGGGAGATGCACCTTGAGCTGAAGAGCTGGAACTCCGGCCCCAAGCACGGCGCCACCACCGAGAATACGATCAAGCACATCGACTTTGCGGCCCAGAACGGCTTCGGCGGCGTCCTGGTCGAGGGCTGGAACAAGGGCTGGGACGGCCAGTGGTTCGCCAACGGTTCGGACTTCAGCTTCACCGAGGCCTACCCCGATTTCGACATTGAGGCGGTCTGCGTCCACGCCCGGTCCAAGGGCGTGCAACTGATCGGCCACCACGAAACCGGCGGCAACGCCTTCCATTATGAGCAGCAGCTCGAACCGGCCATGGCGCTGTATGAACGTCTCGGCGTCCATTCGGTGAAGACCGGCTATGTGGCGGATGCGCAGGGCGCGCGCGTCGCCGGACCGGACGGACAGATGGTCATGGCTTGGCACGAGAGCCAGGCGATGGCCCAGCACCATATGAAGGTCGTCGAGGCCGGCGCCCGCCACAAGGTGGCGATCAACGCCCACGAGCCTTTCAAGGATACGGGCCTGCGCCGCACCTATCCCAACATCATCAGCCGCGAAGGCCAGCGCGGCATGGAATATTCGGCCTGGGGCAACCCTGGCAATCCGCCCGAGCACGAGCCGAACCTGGTCTTCACCCGCCTGCTGGCCGGGCCGATGGACTATACCCCCGGCATCTTCGGCATGGAGACGCGCAGCCCCGGCGGCGTGCAGACGACCTGGGCGAAACAGTTGGCCCTCTATGTCGTCATCTACAGCCCGATCCAGATGGCGGCCGATCTGCTGGTCAACTACGAGGCCAATCCGGGTCCGTTCCAGTTCATCAAGGACGTGCCCTGCGACTGGGCAGAGACCCGCGTGCTGGCGGCCGAGATCGGCGATTACGTCGCCATCGCGCGTAAGGACCGCGCTTCCGACGTCTGGGCCCTGGGCGCCATCACCGACGAGCATCCGCGCGTCCTGACCGCGCCCCTCGACTTCCTGGACGACGGGCGCCGCTATCGCGCCGAAATCTACCGCGACGGGCCGAACGCCGACTATCGCGGCAAGCGCGAGGACATCGTCATCGAACAGCGCGAGGTCACGTCGGCCGACGTCCTAACCCTGGCCCTGGCTCCCGGCGGCGGCCAGGCGATCCGGTTCGTGCCGGTTGGAAGGGCGCGGCGGTGAGTATCGCCAATGATGTCCTTCTCCCCTCGGGGGAGAAGGTGGCTCGCGGAGCGAGACGGATGAGGGGGCTGGCTCAGCATCCCGATCGTTCGACGTGGACTCCGTATTCGGCAGCCCCCTCATCCGAGCGGCTTCGCCGCCCACCTTCTCCCCCGAGGGGAGAAGGATCAGGTGTGCGCCCATGACCCTCCTCTCACACCGCCCGCGACTGTCCGGCCTGGCGATCTGGAACATGTGCGTCGGCTTCTTCGGCATCCAGATCGGCTTCGGTCTGCAGAACGCCAACACCAGCCGCATCTTCCAGACCCTGGGCGCCGAGGTGGATTCGCTGGCCATTCTGTGGATCGCCGCGCCGCTGACGGGTCTGCTGGTCCAACCGATCATCGGCCATTTCAGCGACAAGACCTGGACGCGGTTCGGGCGTCGTCGCCCCTATTTCCTGGTCGGCGCCATCGCCACGACCCTGGCCCTGATCGCCATGCCCAACAGCCCCAGCCTGTGGTTCGCCGCGGCCATGCTGTGGATCATGGACGCCTCGATCAACATCACCATGGAGCCGTTCCGCGCCTTCGTCGGCGACAACCTGCCGGAGGAGCAGCGCACCGCCGGCTATGCGATGCAGAGCTTCTTCATCGGCGCCGGCGCGGTCTTCGCCTCGACCCTGCCGTGGCTGCTGTCCAACGTCTTCAACATCGCCTCGACGGCCGAGGCCGGGGTCGTTCCGCTGTCGGTCAAGATCGCCTTCTACGTCGGCGCGGCGGGCTTGTTCGCAGCCGTGCTGTGGACGGTGCTGAGCACAAAAGAATACAGCCCCGAACAGATCGCCGCCTTCGAACGCGCAAAGCAGAAGGCCCTGGGCGCCCCCGCCGACGACGGCCCCGAGGCGCCGGCGCGCAGCGTTCAGGGCTGGATGACTTCGGGCCTGGTCTGCGCCGCCATGGGCGCGCTGGGCTTCGTGCTGATTTCATTGCTGGATCTGGAAAAGGAGCTGCTGGTCCTGGCCGGCTTTTTCGCCGGTTTCGGACTGCTTCAGATCGCGGTCGGCGTGATGCAGCGCCGCCGCATCACCAACGCCGCGACCGAAATCCTGAACGACATCTTCCGCATGCCCGAGACGATGCGTGGCCTGGCCATCGTCCAGTTCTTCAGCTGGTTCGCCCTGTTCGCCATGTGGATCTACACCACCGCCGCCGTGACCCGCGTCCATTACGGCACGACCGACACGACCTCGGCCGCCTACGCCACGGGCGCCGACTGGGTCGGGGTTCTGTTCGGCGTCTATAACGGCGTCGCGGCCCTGGCCGCCTTCACCCTGCCCATGCTGGCCAAGCGGATCGGGCGAAAGGCGACCCATGCCCTGATGCTGCTGCTGGGCGCGGCGGGCCTGTTCGGCGTCTTCGTCATCCGAGAGCCAGGCCTGCTGTGGCTGCCGATGATCGGCGTCGGCTTCGCCTGGGCCTCGATCGTCTCCATGCCCTACGCCATCCTTTCGGCGGCGGTGCCGGACCGGAAGATGGGCGTCTATATGGGCGTGTTCAACATCTTCATCGTCGTGCCGCAACTGCTTGCCGCCACCGTCCTGGGCCTGATCCTGAAGACCCTGTTCGACGGCCAGGCCATCTGGGCCCTGGTGTTGGGCGCCGTCTCCTTCGTGCTGGCTGCGGTCAGCGCGCTGTTCGTCCGCGAGTCCCGCTCGCTTCCCCCCACGCACAATCCGTGAGGACCTCCATGCGTATGTCAAAGACCCTCTGCCTCGCCGGCGTCGCCAGCCTGGCCCTCGCCTCCGCCGCCTCGGCCCAGTCCGTAGCCCCCGGCGCACCGGGCGCGCCGCCCGTCTGGTCCAGCGCCGCCAAGACCGGCGCGGGCGCGTCGTATGAAGCCTATGTCGATGGCCAATACCGCGACGGCGGCCCGACCGGCGCGGTATCCAAGGTCTGGTTTTCCATCGCCGACGGCGTCCTGACCGAGACCATGTACGGCCTGATCCATGAGGCGCAGATCAAGGCCCTGCGTTTCGTCGGCGTGACCCACGACGGACTGGTCGTGGAGGGCGACGACACCACCAGCCGCACCGAATACCTGCATGTCGATGCTCAGGGTCGCCCGCTGTCGCCCGCCTATCGCGTCCTGACCCAGGACAAGAACGGCCGCTTCGAGATCGAGAAACAGATCTTCACCGACCCGGACCGCAACGCCCTGGTTTTGCGCGTCACTATCAAGGCGTTGAAGGGCGAGGTGACGCCCTATCTGCTGCTAGAGCCACACATCGCCAACACCGGGATCGACGACAGGGGCGAAGTGACACGCGACGGCTTCCATGCCTGGGAAGGCGATACCCATCTGTTCCTGAAACCCAGCGAGGCCTTCGAGAAGGCCAGCGTTGGTTTCGTCGGCGCCTCCGATGGTCTGACCGATCTGAAGGACGGCAAGCTGGACTGGAACTACACCTCAACGGGCGATCAGGCCGGCAACACCATGATGACCGGCGCCCTGCCGCACATGGGTGAAAGCTCGACCCTGACCCGTGACTTCGTCATCGGCTTCGGCGACAGCGAGGTCAAGGCCCGCGCCGCTGCGGACGGCGCATTCGGGACCGGCCTGGACGAGGTGCTGGCCCGCTTCAACGGCGAGGGCGAGCGCCTGGGTTGGGAGGACTATGTCGCCTCCCTGACCGAGCTGCCGCGCATCGCGCAGCAGGCGACGGACGGCGGCAAGCTGGCCTACGCCTCGGCCCTGATGCTGAAAGTGCAGGAGGATCGCACCCATGCCGGCGCCCTGATCGCATCCCTGTCCAACCCATGGGGCGACACGGTGGACGCGTCCAAGTCCTCCACCGGCTACAAGGCCGTCTGGCCGCGCGACTTCTATCAGGTGGCGATGGCTCTCGCGGCGCTGGGCGACAAGGAAACGCCGCTAGCGGCCTTCAACTACCTGCCGCAGGTTCAGGTGGGCGCAAACACGCCCGGAAATACCGGCGCCGGCGGCTGGTTCCTGCAGAAGACCCACGTCGATGGCGAACTGGAGTGGGTCGCGGTTCAGTTGGACCAGACGGCCATGCCGATCATGCTGGGCTATCGTCTGTGGAAGATGGGCTGGCTGTCCGACGCCCAGATGACCGAACACTATCAGTCCATGCTGAAACCGGCCGCCGACTTCCTGGTGGACGGCGGCAAGATCGGCCTGTTGTGGAACGATGCCGAGATCAAGCCACCCTTCACCCAGCAGGAACGCTGGGAAGAGCAGCAGGGCTATTCGCCGTCCAGCACCGCCGCCGTGGTCGCCGGCCTGACGGTCGCGGCCGAAATGGCCCGCGCCTCGGGCGATGCGACGAGCGCCACGCGGTATCAGATCGCCGCCGACAACTATGCCTCCAAGATCGAAGACCGGATGTTCACCACCAACGGCGACTTCGGCGACGGTCGCTACTTCATCCGCATCACCCAGAACGAGAACCCCAACGACAAGGCCCCGATCGGCGCCGCCAACGGCCAGATCGCGCCGGCTGAGGATCGCGTCGTGGACGGCGGCTTCCTGGAACTGGTCCGCTACGGCGTGCGCAAGGCCGACGATCCCCACATCTTGTCCACCCTGCCCGTCTATGACGATCAGTCGCTGGAGCCGCTGTATCGCGTTCGCTACGACTTCGGCCCCGAGGGCGACAAGACGCCGGGCTGGCGCCGTTACGGCGTCGACGGCTATGGCGAAGATCATCTGACGGGCGCCAACTACGGTGTCGGCGGCGAGATGAGCCCCGGTCAGCGCGGCCGGGTCTGGCCCTTCTTCACCGGCGAACGCGGGCACTATGAGTTGGCGCGTGCGTCCGTGAACGGCACGCCGTCGGCCGCAGACATCGCCGCCATCCGCCAGACCTATGTGCGCGGCATGGAGCGGTTCGCCAACGGCGGCCTGATGTTGGCCGAACAGGTCTGGGACGGCGTCGGCGATCCGACCGCCAGGGACTATGCGCTTGGCCAGAACACGGATTCGGCAACGCCCCTGGCCTGGGCCCACGCGGAATATCTGAAGCTGCTGCGGTCGCTGGCCGACGGCAAGGTCTGGGACAGCTACGACCCCGTCCACGACCGCTACGCCCGTTGAACGAAAAAGGCCCCGGAGATCGCTCTCCGGGGCCTCTCTTTCAGGTCGACCGCTGGATCAGAAGGCGAGCTTGACGGCGCCTACAATCCGGTCTGCGGCGCCCGGCACGCCGTCGACGTCGGTGTCGTAGTAACGGACGTCAATGCCCACCTTGTCGGACAGAGCATAGCCCACGCCGGCGTTCCAGGTGGTGTAGTCGTCGGTGACGTTCAGCCACTGCTTGCCGACGGCGCCCGAGACCGTCCACTTGTCGGCCGGGCTGAAGGCGGCGTTGACCTCGGCATAGGTCGCTTCGTCGTCGATACCGAAGAAGTCGGGCGAGTAATAGACGGCGGCGCCGAAGGTGGCGGGCCCGACGGCGCGCGAGGCCGCAGCCTTGAACTCGGCGTAGCTATAGTCCGCGGCGTCCGGCTCTCCGACGTAGAGGTAGCCGATCATGCCGAAGTCGAGCGCGAAGCCGCCCGCCTCGGTGCGATAGCCGCCATACAGATCGACTTCCGCGTCGGTGTCGTCGCCGAAATCGACGTTGGAGGCCCAGGCGCCGCCATAGAAGCTGCCCGAGGTGACGTCGACGCCGCCCTGGATGGCCGGATCTTCGCCCGTCTGGCTGAAGCCGCGGAAGATGTAGTCGCTGACGACGCCGACATTCCAGGCGACCTTCACGTCGCTTTGAGCGGACGCCGGAGCGGCGAGACCGATCAGGCCGGTGGCGAGAGCGGCGGCGGCCGCCGCGCGAAGCATGGTGTTTCTCATAATTTATCCCCTTGTTGTACTTGATTTATTCAGGTCGAAATCGGGCGCGGATTGAAAGCCGCGCCCGATCCTAATCAGTGTTCCAGCGCTTCGCCGTGTAGCGAAGTGTCCAGACCGGCGGCTTCTTCCGCCTCGCTCACGCGCAGGCCCGTCGTGAACTTGCAGATGAACAGGATGATCAGGGTGCCGACGGCGCTGTAGACGATGGTCCACAGAAGCCCCAGCGCCTGGGCGCCGACATTGGCGCCTTCCGACAGGCTGTTGATCGCGGTCGTGGCGAACACGCCGGTCAGCAGGGCGCCGATCAGGCCGCCGGCGCCGTGGATGCCGAAGGCGTCCAGACTGTCGTCGTAGCGCAGCAGCTTCTTGATCCACACCGACGAGGCGTAGCAGACCGGACCGGCGATCAGACCGATGATGACCGCGCCCTTGGGATCGACGAAGCCGGCCGCCGGTGTGATGGCGACCAAACCCGCGACGACACCCGACAGCATGCCGACCAGCGAGACCTTCTTCTTCTCGATGAACTCGACCAGCTTCCAGGTCAGGGCGCCCGCAGCGGCGGCCAGGACGGTGTTCAGCAGGGCCACGCCCATCAGGTCGTTGGCCGCGCCCGCCGAGCCGGCGTTGAAGCCGATCCAGCCGACCAGCAGCAAAGAGGCGCCGATCATGGTCAGGACAGGGTTGTGCGCCAGTATCGGCTCGACGCCGTAACCCTTGCGACGGCCCAGGAAGATGGCGCAGACCAGACCCGCGACGCCCGAGTTGACGTGAACGACCGCGCCGCCCGCGAAGTCCAGCACGCCGGCCGAACCCAGGAATCCGCCGCCCCAGACCCAGTGACAGATCGGTGCATAGACCAGCAGCGACCACAGGGCGGTGAACAGCAGCAACGCCGAATATTTCATCCGCTCGGCGAAGGCGCCCGTCACCAGCGCTGGCGTGATGATGGCGAAGGTCATCTGGAAGGAGATGAACAGGAATTCGGGAATGCCCGGCAGCAGGGCGTTGGCGGTCTTCAGCGACACGCCGTTCAGGAACAGCATGTCCAGGCTGCCGATATAGGGTTGCAGCGCCGCATTGCCGTTGGCGCCGAAGGCCAGGCTGTAACCGGCGATGAACCACACCAGAGACACCACGGCGAAGACGCCGACGGACTGGGTGATGGTGGCGATCACGTTCTTCTTGCGAACCATGCCGCCGTAGAACAGCGCCAGACCGGGGAGGGTCATCAGCAGAACCAGGGCGGTCGAGGTGCCGAGCCATGAGGCCCCGGCGCTGTCCAGCTCAAGTGCGGCCTGGTGGCCCAGCAAGGCCGGCGCGGCGTCCTGTGCGTTGGCCGCGCCTGCGGCCATCAGACAGAGTGTTGGAAGAAGGAGCCCTGCGGCCCCCATAAGTCGGTTCGTTGTCCGCGACATGAGCTAGTACCCCCTATGCAATCTCGCAGTTGCGAAGGTTTTACTGCAATCGCGAAACACGCAAGGAGATTCACCGCAGTCGGTGCAACTTTCTTGCAACGGTCATGATAAAAAAAGAACAAGGCGCACGAACCATGCGGTTCATGCGCCCATACGAATAAATCATGTCTTCACAGCCAAGGTTTCAAGGCAGGATTTTCACCCCGCGCTCAGGCCGACTTTAACCTTTCGACCATCACGCCCAATGCATCTGCACCCGATGCGCCGCCGCCCAGTGGATGGCGCGAATGGCGTCGATGACGGCTTCGGTCGCCGCGCGCGTGCCCAGTGCGCCGCCCAGGTCGGCCGTCACCGCGCCGGCCGCCAGCACGGCGGCGACGGCGGCCTCGATCGAATCGGCCTCGTCTTCCAGCTTCAGGCTGTGGCGCAGCAGCAGGGCCGCCGACAGGATGGTCCCGACCGGGTTGGCCAGATCCTGACCCGCGATGTCCGGCGCCGAACCGTGGATCGGCTCGAACAGCCCCGGCCCGCCCGCGCCCAGCGAGGCGGACGGCAGCAGGCCGATGGAGCCGCCCAGCACCGAGATCTCGTCCGACAGGATGTCGCCGAACATGTTCTCGGTCAGGATGACGTCGTATTCGCGCGGCTTCCTGATCAGGTGCATGGCCATGGAATCGACCAGCGCGTGTTCCAGCTCGATCTCGGGGAATTCCTCGGCATGGATGCGGGTCACCACCTCGCGCCACAGGCGGCTGGTCTCCATGACGTTGGCCTTGTCGACCGAGGTCACCTTGCCGCGACGCTGTTGGGCGGTCTGGAAGGCGGCGCGGGTCACGCGCTCGATCTCGGGCACGGTGTATTCGCACAAGTCGGTGGCGCGGTCGGCGGTGCGGGTCTTCTCGCCGAAATAGACGCCGCCGGTCAGTTCGCGGAAGACGATCAGATCGACACCCTCGACGATCTCCTTCTTCAGCGGCGAGCGATGCGCCAGCACAGGCGAGACTTGCAGCGGGCGCAGGTTGGCGAACAGGCCCATGGCCTTGCGGATCGCCAGCAGGCCTTCCTCGGGCCGACGCTTGCCGCCGTCCCATTTCGGACCGCCGACGGCGCCCAGCAGCACGGCGTCGGAGGCGACGCAGGCCGCACGCGTGGCCTCAGGCAGAGGCTCGCCGGTCTCGTCGATGGCGGCGCCGCCGATCAGGTGTTCGGAGAACTGGAAATCATGGCTGTAGAAGTCGCCGATGACCCGCAGAACGTCGCGCGCGGCGCGCGTCACCTCGGGTCCGACACCGTCGCCGGGCAGCAGGACGATGTTGTAGGTCTTGGGGGCGGCGTTGGTCATCAGACAGTCTCTCTCGATCGCTCGAACGCTTCGATCTCGGGCATGTTTGCTTGCAGCCAGCCCAGGGTGTCCACCCCGTCCAGCAGGCATTGGCGGGCGAAGGATTCGACCCCGAACGGCACGGGTTCGGCATTGCCGCGCTGAATCTGATTGGCCTGGAGGTCGATCGTGACCGGCTGGTCCGGCTGCGACGCCAGATCGTCCCAGACGGCCTGGCTGACGACGATGGGCAGCAGGCCGTTTTTCAATGCGTTCGATGTAAAAATGTCAGCGATCTCGGTCGAGATCACGGCCTTGAACCCATAGTCCAGCAAGGCCCAGGGCGCGTGTTCGCGCGACGAACCGCAGGCGAAGTTCTTGCCCGCCAGCAAGATGCGATGCTCAGCCGGGTCGATCCGGTTCAGAATGGCCTCGGGCTTTTCCGAACCATCTTCCTCATAGCGCCAGTCATGGAAGGCGGCCTTGCCCAGCCCCTCGCGCGTCGTCGTGGTCAGGAAACGTGCGGGAATGATCTGGTCGGTGTCGATATTGGCCTGGCTCAACGTCACAGTCTTGGAGGTCAAAACCTGGAAGGGCTCAGACATGCTCGACCTCAATCAGATACACGCGCGGGTCGGTCAGCACGCCGGCCACCGCCGTCGCCGCCGCCGTCGCAGGACTGGCCAGGATGGTGCGGGCGTCCTTGCCCTGGCGACCTTCGAAATTGCGGTTCGACGTGGATACGGCAAGCTGCCCCGGCGCGACGAAATCGCCGTTCATGGCGATGCACATCGAACAGCCCGGAATGCGCCATTCCGCCCCGGCGGCGATGAAGACCTGATCCAGGCCTTCCGCCTCGGCGTCGCGACGCACGGCCTCGGACCCCGGCACCACTAGCATCCGCAGACCCGGCTTCACCTTGCGGCCGCGCAGCACGTCGGCGGCGGCGCGCAGATCGGGCAGGCGGCCGTTGGTGCAGGAACCGATGAAGACCACATCGACCGGCTGGCTGGTCGTCGCCTCCCCGGCGGTGAAGCCCATATAGGCGATGGCCTTGCGGTCTGAGTCCGACTGCGGCTGGGGCACCGGCGACCCGATGGGGGCGCCCGCATCCGGCGTCGTGCCCCAAGTCGCCATCGGACGTATGGCGGCGCCATCGATGGTCACTTCCTTGTCGAAGACCGCGCCCGGATCGCTGGACAGTTTCAGCCACTCGGCCGTCGCCGCCTCATAGTTGGCGGGGACGTGCTTGCGACCGCGCAGCCAATCGATGGTCGTCTGGTCCGGCGCGATCATACCGGCCCGCGCGCCGGCTTCGATGGACATGTTGCACAGGGTCATCCGCCCTTCCATGTCCAGCGCGCGCACCGCCTCGCCGGCGTATTCGATGACATAGCCGGTGCCGCCGCCGAAGCCGATGGCGGCGATCACGGCCAGGGCGACATCCTTGCCCGACACGCCAGGCTGCAGCTCGCCCGTCACCGTCACCCGCATGGCCTTGGCCTTGCGCTGCAACAGGCATTGGGTCGCCAGCACATGGCCGACCTCGGACGTGCCAATGCCGAAGGCCAGGGCCCCGAAGGCGCCGTGGGTCGCCGTATGGCTGTCGCCGCAGACCACGGTCATGCCCGGCTGGGTCAAGCCCAGCTCCGGCCCCATGACATGGACCACGCCGCGGTCGTCGGAGTCCCAGCCCGCCAGCGGCACGCTGTGGGCTGCGCAGTTCTTCTCCAGCCGATGCACCTGAGCCTCGGCCTGGGCGGTGACATAGGGTTTCAGCCCGTTCAGCCCCGCAGGCAGGGTCGGGGTCGAATGGTCCAGGGTCGCATAGGTCCGGTCGGGGCGACGCACCTTCAGGCCTCGCGCCTCGATCTCGCTGAAGGCCTGGGGGCTGGTGACCTCGTGGACCAGGTGCAGGTCGATATACAGCACCCCCGGCGTATCGGCCGTTTCCGGCCGCACGACATGGGCGTCCCAGACCTTGTCGAACAGGGTTTTGGGATCAGGCATACTGGGCCACGACCTCGGACACGCCATCGACACGGTCGATGATGGCGATCAGTTCTTCGTCGTTGATCTCGCCGATCTGGTCGGCGCGCGACTTGAAGCCGGCGACCACGGCGACCAGACGCTCGCCCTCGATGGGACGACCGATGGTCTCTGCGCGCTTGGCGATGGCGTGGCGGCCCGAGTGTTTGCCCAGCACGAACCAGCTGCCTTCGAAGCCCACATCCTGGGGCCGCATGATCTCATAGGTGCGACTGTCGGCCAGCATGCCGTGCTGATGGATGCCCGCCTCGTGGGCGAAGGCGTTGATGCCGACCACCGACTTGTTACGGGCGATGACCGTCTCGGTGATCTCGCACAGAATCTTGGAGGCGCGCACCAGGTGGCGGCTGTCGGCGCCGGTCGTGACGCCGTAACGGTCCTCGCGGACCTTCAGGGCCATGATGACTTCTTCGATGGAGGCGTTGCCGGCGCGTTCGCCGATGCCGTTGATCGCGCCCTCAACCTGACGCGCGCCGCCCTCGATGGCGGCCAGGGAGTTGGCGACCGCCATGCCCAGGTCGTCGTGGCAATGAGCCGAGAAGATCACGTGCGGATGGCGCTTGTGGATACGCGCGGCCAGGGCGGCGAAACGCTCGCGCACCTCTTGCGGCGTCGCATAGCCGACGGTGTCGGGCACGTTCAGGGTTCGGGCGCCGGCGTCTGCGGCGGCCTCCATCACGTCGGCCAGGAACTCCGGCTCGGTGCGGAAGGCGTCTTCAGCCGAAAACTCGACGTCGTCGAACAGGCTGCGGGCGTATTCCACCGACCGCACCGCCGTCGACAGCACCTCGTTGGTGGACATCTTCAGCTTGGCGCTGCGGTGGATCGGGCTGGTGCCGATGAAGACATGGCAGCGGCGATGCGACTTGGGCGCCGGAGCCAGGGCGCGGAAGCTGGCGTCGATGTCTTTCTCGTTCGAGCGCGACAGGGAGCAGAAGACCGGCCCCTCGATCTCGCCCGCCACGCGGCGGATGCAGTCCTCGTCACCGGGCGAGGCGGCGGCGAAGCCGGCTTCGATAACATCGACGCCCAGGTCCTTCAGGACCTGGGCCATCTTCACCTTGGCCTGGGCGCTCATCGAGAAGCCCGGAGCCTGTTCCCCGTCCCGCATCGTCGTGTCGAAGATTATGACGCGGTTCGGGTCTTTGGCGACGATCTGTTCGGTGCGCGATACGCCCGATACTCGTACCTCTTCGGGGGTAATCATTACGCGGCCTCGGATTGAATAATGTCGTTGCTGATGCGGCGCACGCCGAACAGCCGGTCGATCTGGCGACCCAGATTGTCCTTGCAGCGGCCGGCGTCGCGGCCGCGCACGGTCAGAGCAATTTTACGGAATCCGCCTTCGTCGGCCATCGCCATGCCGTCGATGTGGAAGCCGCGGCGCTCCACCAGGCCGATGAGACGCTGAAGCGAACCGTCCGCACGGTCGATCTGGATGTGGATCGTGTCGCTCATCTCAGGAGCCCTCCATCATTTCAGCATTGCTCTTGCCCGGCGGAACCAGCGGCCAGACATTGTCTCGGGGATCGATGACCACGTGGGCCAGGCAGGGGCCGTCGGCGGCCAGCAGGCGCTGGATGCCGTCGGACACCTGATCGCGACGATCGATACGGAAGGCCTCAATGCCGAAGGCCTCGGCCACCTTCACGAAGTCCGGGTTGTCGGACAGATCGATCTCGGAATAGTTCTCGGCGAAGAACAGCTCCTGCCACTGGCGCACCAGGCCCAGCGAGGAGTTGTCGATCAGCACGATCTTCAGCGGGATGCCGTAACGCTTCAGCGTCGCCAGCTCCTGGATGTTCATCATGAAGCCGCCGTCGCCGGCGATAGTCACGACCGTAGCCGACGGATCGGCCAGCTTGGCGCCGATGCCAGCGGGCAGGCCAAAACCCATCGCGCCCAGACCGCCCGAGGTGATGTGCGATTCCGGACGGGCGAAGCGGCAGTGCATGGCCGCCCACATCTGATGCTGGCCCACGTCGCAGGCGGCGACGAAATCATCGCCGGCCGCTTCCGAGATTTCCTTCAACAGGGCCGGGGCATAGACCCCCTCGCCCGGCGCGTCATAGCGGTGCGCGCCGGCCTCGGTCGCCCGAGCGCAGTCGTCGGCCCAGGTCTGGATGTCCAGCGCCGCGCCCGCGCGCATCCGCTGTGTCAGGGCCTCGACCCCTTCAGGCAGTTCACCGACGACAGCGACATTGGCCGCCCGCAGCTTGCCGACTTCCGAGGCGTCGATGTCGAAATGGACGATGCGGGCGTTCGGCGCGAACTCGGCCAGCTTGCCTGTCGCGCGGTCGTCGAACCGGGCCCCGACGACGATCAGCAGATCGCTGTCCTGCACCGCATGGTTGGCGGCGCGCGTACCGTGCATGCCCAGCATGCCCAGCATGCCCGGCGCGTCGGTCGGGATGGTGCCCAGGGCGTTCAGGGTCGAGACCTGGGGGATGCCGGTCGCGGCGACGAAGGCGCGCAGGGCCTCTGTCGCGCCGCCGATCTTCACGCCCCCGCCGATATAGACCAGCGGCTTCTTCGAGGCGCGGATCGCGGCCTCGGCGGCGGCGATGGCGTCGTGATCGACGCGCGGCGTCTCGTTGGGGATGTGAAAGCCGTAGTCGTCGCTGGTCGTGGCGAACTGCACGTCCTTGGGCAGATCGACCAGGACCGGGCCAGGGCGACCCGACCGGGCGATATAAAAGGCTTCCTCGATCGCGGCCGGAACCTCGGCGGCCGAACGGACCAGGATCGAGTGTTTCACGATCGGCAGGGTGACGCCCAGGATGTCGATCTCCTGAAACGCGTCGGTGCCCATCAGACCTTGCGCGACATTGCCGGTGATGCAGACGATCGGCACCGAGTCCATCATCGCATTGGCGATGCCCGTGACCAGATTGGTGGCGCCCGGACCCGAGGTGGCGATGCACACGCCGACCCGACCACTCTTGCGCGCATAGGCGTCGGCGGAGAAGGCCGCGCCCTGCTCGTGGCGGACCAGGATGTGCTTCAGCTTCGACCCGGCCAAGGCGTCATAGACAGGCATGATGGCGCCGCCCGGATAACCGAACACCACCTCCACGCCCAGCCGCTCCAGGGTGGAGACCAGCAGGCGCGCCCCCGACTGGGGAGCGGCCTCGGCTGAGGTTTTGAAGGCGGCGGCGGTCATCAGGGTCATCCGGTGTTTAATGCTGGGCTCAGGCCGCTTCGGACTTGGGCGTGTTCAGCCAGGCCATGCGTTCACGCAGGCGGGCGCCGACCTGTTCGATCTGGCTTTCGCGGTCCGCCTTCAGCCAGGCTTCGTACTGCGGCTTGCCGGCCTCGTTCTCGGCGATCCAGTTGCGGGCGAAGGTGCCGTCCTGGATCTCGTCCAGGATGGTCTTCATGCGGGCCTTGGTCTCTTCGTTGACCACGCGCGGGCCGCTGGCGACGGCGCCGTATTTGGCCGTTTCCGAGATGAAGTGGTGCATCTTCGAGATGCCGCCTTCGTAGAACAGGTCCACGATCAGCTTCAGCTCGTGCAGGCATTCGAAATAGGCGATCTCGGGCTGGTAACCGGCCTCGACCAGGGTGTTGAAGCCCTGGATGACCAGCTCCTTGGCGCCGCCGCACAGGACGGCCTGTTCGCCGAACAGATCGGTCTCGGTCTCTTCGCGGAAGGTGGTTTCCAGCAGGCCGCCGGTCGCGCCGCCATTGCCCTTGGCGTAGCCCATGGCCCGGTCGCGGGCCTTGCCGGTGACGTCCTTCTCGATGGCGAACAGGCTGGGCACGCCGCGACCGCGCTGGAACTCGCGACGGACCAGATCGCCCGGTCCCTTCGGCGCGACCAGGATCACGTCCATGTCGGCGCGCGGCGTGATGCGCTCGTAGATGATCGAGAAGCCGTGCGCGAACAGCAGGGCCGAGCCTTCCTTGGCGTTTGGCTCGATGATGTCGCGATAGACCTCGCCCTGGACCATGTCCGGCGTCAGGATGGCGATGATGTCGGCGCCCTTGACGGCCTCGGCCGGCTCGGCGGTCGCGA
Organism: Brevundimonas sp. KH_058; assembly: GCF_057838505.1. Lineage (NCBI taxonomy): Bacteria > Pseudomonadati > Pseudomonadota > Alphaproteobacteria > Caulobacterales > Caulobacteraceae > Brevundimonas > Brevundimonas sp. KH_058. The sequence goes on from NZ_CM174469.1 coordinate 479,863, forward strand.
CCCCGTCTTCGGTGGCGTGTTTCCAGCCCGTGCCGCCGTGACGCACGCCGGCGACCACGTCATGGCCGCTGTCCTTCAGGTTCTGGGCGTGGGCGCGGCCTTGCGAGCCATAGCCGATGATGGCGATGCGTTGGCCGGCGATGGCGCCGGGGCGGATGTCGTCGTTGGTGTAGATGGTGATGGCCATGGGTCAGGCGTCCTGAGCAGCAGTTGTCTTGTGAGACGCCGGGATTTGGGCCGGCGGCGGGTTGGGGATGGTGACGGCGCCCTGGGCCGCAGAGGAGACCGAGGCGCGGTATTTGGCGAAGACACCTCGCGCCGGGCGGACTACGTGGGGCGTAAAGCCCGCCCGGCGCGTCGCCAGATCGACATTGACGTCGATGCGGCGGTTGGTGACGTCGATGGTGATGCGGTCACCATCGCGAATGAGAGCGATCGGGCCGCCGACGGCGGCTTCCGGCGAGACGTGGCCGGCGACGAAGCCGTAGCTGGCGCCCGAGAAACGGCCGTCGGTCAGCAGGGCGACATTGTCGATCTTGCGCCCTTTCAGGGCGGCGGTGACCTGCAGCATCTCGCGCATGCCCGGACCGCCCTTGGGTCCTTCGTAGCGGATGATGATGACGTCGCCCTCGCCGACCGAACTGTCCTGAACGGCGTGGAAAGCGTCTTCCTCGCTGTCGAAGACGCAGGCCGGACCTTCGAACTTATCGACCTTGTGACCCGTCAGCTTGATGACCGCGCCTTCCGGGGCGACATCGCCATAGATGACAGCGTAGCTGCCGCGCGCCATGACGGGGGCGTCGAAGCTGGTCACGACCACCTGGCCCGGCGTCTCTTCGGCTTCGGCCGCCTCGGCGAACAGGCTGCGGCCGGTGACGGTCGGGGTGTTCACGATCTTGCCGGCCTCGGCCATTCGCTGGGTGACCAGACGGGTGCCGCCGGCCGCGAACAGGTGCGAGGCCAGGAAACGGCCGCCCGGCTTCAGGTCGCAGATGACCGGCGCCTCGACGCAGGCCTGGTGGCAATCCTCGACGCCGAAATCGACGCCGGCTTCCGCCGCGATGGCCGTCAGGTGCATGACCGCATTGGTCGATCCGCCCGAGGCCGAGACCGCGACGGCGGCGTTCTTCAGGCTGGCGCGGGTGATGTATTTGCGGGCCGTGTCGCCGGAGAAGACGCGCTCGACGATGATGCGGCCGCAGCGCTCGCCCTCGGCCGCCTTGTTCGGATCGACGGCCGGCACATCATTGGCGCCCATGGGCGAGATGCCCATGACCGACAGGGCCATGGCCATGGTGTTGGCCGTGAACTGACCGCCGCAGGCGCCGGCGCCGGGGCAGACAGCGGTCTCGACCGCCTTCAGACCCGCGTCGTCCAGGGCGCCGGCCGAATGGGCGCCGATGGCCTCGAACACTTCCTGGACCGAGACCTCCTTGGTCCCGATCACGCCGGGCATGATGGTGCCGCCGTAATAGACCAGGCCGGGGATATCCATCCGCGCCAGGGCCATGGCCGCCGCCGGGATGGTCTTGTCGCAGCCGACGATGCAGACCACGCCGTCCAACTGGTGGCCTTCGATGGCCAGTTCGATGCTGTCGGCGACGACCTCGCGGCTGATCAGCGAGGCCTTCATGCCCGCCGTGCCCATCGAGATGCCGTCGGTGACGACGATGGTGTTGAAATCAACGGGGTAGCCGCCCGCCGCGACGATGCCGGCGCGCACGTCCTTGGCCAGGCGGTCCAGGTGCATGTTGCACGGCGTGACCGTCGACCAGGTGTTAACGATGCCGATCATCGGCTTGTCGAAGTCGGCGTCCTGCATGCCGGCTGCGCGCAGATACGAGCGGGCCGCGGCCCGGTTCGGGCCAGCCGTCACCGCCGCGCTACGCGCGTTGGGCTTTCGGGGTTCTGAGGTAGAATCTTGCGTCATCGGTCCGGTTCTTTTGGAACCGCCAAGCACGAAAAACCCCGCTTCCTTTCGGGAGCGGGGTGGTGCGAGGCGATCCTGAGTACGTTTAGGTCAGGTCGCGTGCATCCACGCCGCTTGCGTAAGCAGGCCGAGAAGTACGAGGGTAATGAGGAATACAGGGCTTTCCAGGCCGGCCGGCGCGCGAACGGCCGCCACCGCCTTCGCGGTTCGTCCCTTCATCATGTCGCGCGTCATCGTGGCCACGGGTGGCTCCCTGTTCTGACGCCAAGAAACCATAGGCGCTGGACAGGCACAACCCCTGTCGCAAAGATTTTGCGCATTATCTCGAAAAGAACCGCCTCAAGGGTGTTTCTTGCCCGAAGCTGACAACGCCGCCTCTGGAAGCGTAAACGTCCATCACATCATGTTACGCGCGCGGGGTTGAAACCCATCCGCGACCGCTCCATTGAGACGCCAACCTATATACACCGCTCAACACCTACCGTTCAGAGGAGCCTCCCATGACCGTTCGCGTCGCCATCAATGGTTTCGGCCGCATTGGCCGCCTTGTCCTGCGTTCCATCGTCGAGCACGGCCGCACGGACATCGAAGTCGTGGCGATCAACGATCTGGGCCCCGTCGAGACCAACGCCCACCTGTTCCGCTACGATTCGGTTCACGGCCGCTTCCCCGGCACGGTGACCTCGGGCGAAGACTGGATCGACGTCGGCACGGGCAAGATCAAGGTCACGGCCGAACGCGACCCGGCCAACCTGCCGCACGCCGAACTGAAGGTGGACATCGCCTTCGAATGCACCGGCATCTTCACCTCCAAGGACAAGGCCAGCGCCCACCTGAAGGCCGGCGCCAAGCGCGTCCTGGTCTCGGCCCCCGCCGACGGCGCCGACAAGACCATCGTCTACAAGGTCAACCACGAGACCCTGACCGCCGACGACATCATCGTGTCCAACGGCTCGTGCACCACCAACGCCCTGGCCCCGGTGGCCAAGGTGCTGAACGACCTGTTCGGCATCGAGCGCGGCTATATGACCACCATCCACTCCTACACCGGCGACCAGCCGACGCTGGATACGATGCACAAGGACCTGTACCGCGCCCGCGCCGCTGGCCTGTCGATGATCCCGACCTCGACCGGCGCCGCCAAGGCCCTGGGCCTGGTCCTGCCGGAACTGAAGGGCAAGCTGGACGGCTCGTCGATCCGCGTCCCGACCCCGAACGTCTCGGTCGTGGACCTGAAGGTCGTCTCCGGTCGCGACGTGACGGTCGATGAGATCAACGCCGCGCTTCAGGCCGCCGCCGACGGTCCGATGAAGGGCGTCCTGTTCACGACGACCGACCCGCTGGTCTCGCACGACCTGAACCACATCGCCGCCTCCTCCACCGCCGCCCTGCCCCAGACTCAGGTCGTCGACGGCAAGCTGGCCCGCGTCCTAAGCTGGTACGACAACGAATGGGGCTTCGCGACCCGCATGGCCGACACGGCCCTGGTGATGGCGAAGTTCCTGTAAGCCGAAAACGTCTCCTCCCCACAGCGTGGGGAGGGGGACCACGAAGTGGTGGAGGGGCTCTTTCCACCGCACCGAACTCGGGGCCAGAGCCCCTCCGTCACGGCGCAAGCGCGCCGCGCCACCTCCCCATCGCTTCGCGACAGGGAGGAGACAGGGAAACGATCATGACCTTCCGCACTCTCGACGACGCTCGCGACCTCGCCGGCAAGACGGCCTTGGTCCGCGTGGACTTCAACGTCCCGATGGAGGGCGGCAAGGTCACGGACGACACCCGCTTGCGGGTCGCCCTGCCAACGATCCAGCGCCTGCGCGACGCCGGCGCCAAGGTGGCCCTGCTGGCCCACTTCGACCGTCCCAAGGGCCAGCGCGTCCCGTCGATGAGCCTGAAGCCGGTCGTCGAACCGCTTGAGGAACTGCTCGGCGCCCCCGTCCGCTTCGCCGACGACTGCATCGGCGGCCCCGCCGTCGAGGCCATCCGCGACCTGGACGCCGGCGGCGTGGTCCTGCTGGAGAACGTGCGCTTCCACGCGGCGGAAGAGGCCAATGATCCGGTCTTCGCCCAGAAACTGGCCGACCTGGGCGACCTCTATGTCAACGACGCCTTCTCGGCCGCGCACCGCGCCCATGCCTCGACTGAAGGGATCGCCCACCACATCCCCGCCTACGCCGGCGAATCCATGCGCCGCGAACTGTACGCCCTCGACGCCGCCCTGGGCAATCCGCAGAAGCCGGTCATCGGCATCGTCGGCGGCTCCAAGGTCTCGACCAAGCTGGACCTGCTGAAAAATCTGGTCGGCAGGCTGGGCACGCTCGCCATCGGCGGCGGCATGGCCAACACCTTCCTGTTCGCCCAGGGGATCGACATCGGCGGCTCACTGGCCGAACGCGACATGGCCGACACGGCGCGCGAGATCATGGCCGAGGCCGAGGAGCAGGGCTGCAAACTGCTGCTGCCCGTCGATTTCGTGGTGGCGACCGAGGTCAAGCCCGGCGCCGCATCCCGCCCCGTCGTCGCCGGCGCCGCCCTGTCGGCCGACGACAAGATCCTGGACGCCGGCCCCGCCACGGTCGCGCGGCTGCTGGAGGCCCTGACGGCCTCCAAGACCCTGATCTGGAACGGCCCTCTCGGCGTGTTCGAGGTGCCACCCTTCGACGCCGCCACCGTGACCGTCGCCCGTCATACGGCGGCCCTGGCCAAGGCCGGGATGCTGGTCGCCGTCGGCGGCGGCGGCGACACCGTCTCGGCCCTCAACCACGCGGGCGTGTCGGACGACATGACCTTCGTCTCCACCGCCGGCGGCGCCTTCCTGGAATGGATGGAGGGCAAGCCCCTGCCCGGCGTCGAGGCGCTTAGGGGGTGACGAAAGGCGCGTTCGCTCTGCCGGACTGACCGGGATAGGGATTATCGCATCCCGAACCCGCTTCGGGGTCGCGGCAGGCCGACACATCGCAACGCGATGATTGCCGACACGTGCCTTCCAATACGCTGTGTGCGGTTTTGGCCCAGTCGATCCGCGGAGGGCTAGCGCAGCTCATCGTCCCTAGCGCCAGGGCAAAGATCAAAACGACACGCATGACGACGCCTCCGTTGGTAGGGTTGAAATCTTCACACGTCAAAGGCGACACATACAAGCGCTGCGTGAATTTATGCTCGCTCTTGTCACGATGCAGGCGGATCACGCCCGCGCGCTATCGTCGAAATTCAATGCAAGGCGGCTGTAGCGCGGCGTGACTTCGTCACGGCTCGCGTCTAATCTCTCGCCCAATCAAAAAAGACTACTCGGCTCAGGAGACTACCCAATGGCGCGCATCACGCTGCGACAGCTGCTCGACCACGCGGCAGAGAACGACTACGGCCTGCCCGCCTACAACATCAACAATATGGAACAGGGTCTGGCGATCATGGAGGCGGCGCACGAGGTCAATGCTCCCGTCATCATCCAGGCCTCGCGCGGCGCCCGGAACTACGCCAACGACATCGTCCTGGCCAAGCTGATCGACGCATTGGCCGAGCTTTATCCGCACATCCCGGTCTGCATGCACCAGGATCACGGCAACGGTCCGGCGACCTGCGCCACCGCCATCCAGTACGGCTTCACCTCGGTGATGATGGACGGCTCGCTGGAAGAGGACGCCAAGACCCCCGCCTCCTACGACTACAACGTCGATGTCACCCGTCGCGTCACCGAAATGGCCCACGCCTGCGGCGTCTCGGTCGAGGGTGAACTGGGCGTGCTGGGCTCGCTGGAAACCGGCATGGGCGAGGCCGAAGACGGTCACGGCTTCGAGGGCGTGCTCGACCACTCGCAACTGCTGACCGACCCGGACCAGGCCGTCGATTTCGTCGCCGCCACCAAGGTCGACGCCCTCGCCATCGCCATGGGCACCAGCCACGGCGCCTACAAGTTCTCGCGCCAGCCGGACGGCGAAGTCCTGGCCATGAACGTGATCGAGGAAATCCACCGCCGCCTGCCCAACACCCACCTGGTGATGCACGGCAGTTCTTCCGTGCCGCAGGACCTGCAGGACATCATCAACCAGTACGGCGGCGAAATGCCCCAGACCTGGGGCGTGCCGGTCGAGGAGATCCAGCGCGGCATCAAGCACGGCGTGCGCAAGGTCAACATCGACACCGACAACCGCATGGCCATCACCGGCGCCATCCGTAAGGCGCTGGCGGAAAAGCCGGGCGAGTTCGATCCGCGCTTCTATCTGAAACCCGCCAAGGAGGCGATGAAGAAGCTCTGCATGGAGCGCTACGTCCAGTTCGGCTGCGAGGGCCAGGCCTCCACGATCCGTCCGCTCTCCACCGCCCAGATGGCCAAACGCTACGCCTCGGGCGACCTGGATCCGTCCTTCCGCGGCGCATCCGTCAAGGCCGGCTGAGACGTCTAGACCGGGTAGCGACCGCTCAGTTCGCGCCGCACCCGGCGAACGTCCCATTCCGCGCGATCCAGCGCGTCGCGTGCCTCGCGGGCGTTGCGACGCGCCTGACGGATTTCACCCCGGACTTCCTCGATCCGGTCGCGCACTCGCTGCCGCTCCTCGTCCGTCAGCCCTTCGCCGCGCAGTTCACGCTGCTTGGCGTCCAGCTTCTCTTCACGATTGTCGATCCGGGCCAAGGCGCTGTTTAGCGTGCTTTCCGCCGTTTCGAACGCATCCTCGACCTCATGCAGCATCCGCCCGTCCCGATAGGCTGGCAGGAACGCCTGCTCCTCCTCCGGCCGACAGACTCCGTAATAGGTGTTGCCCGCTCTACCTTCCTCCCACCCGCGCTCGAAGGTGCAATAGGTCCGCAACCCATCCTCACGCGCCGAGTCATAGGCCGCTGGATTGGGCGCGACCTGAAACTTGGCGCAGGCCTTGGCATGGTCGTCCAGACGCGTCGTCGGATAGCCCGCCGCGCCGTCCGCATAGCCCTTCTCGCCCCAGGCCCCGGCCAGGCACTGGTTCTTGCTCATGGTCGCGCAACTGCCCAGCAGCGCCGCCACGGCGACCGCGCCCCCGGCGATCATCAACCGCGTCATCGGATGTCCTCTACGCCCCCAAGCTTGACTATCGCCCCACCTCCGCCCCTCGCGCAAGCGGCCGGTCGTGCTAGGGAGGACCCGTGTCCGACCCTGACCTGATCGACGACGAAGAAGACTCGGCAACCGTCGGCCCCGCCGAAGTGCTGGAAGCTCGCATCGACGCGTCCGGGGTTCGACTGGACAAGGCCCTGGCCGACGCCTTCCCGACCCTGTCGCGCGCCCGGCTGCAGGCTCTGCTGGCCGAGGGCGCCGTCACCCGCGACGGCGCGGTCCTGACAGGCGGTTCGGCCAAGGCCCAGCCCGGCCTCTACGTCGTCGCCCTGCCGCCCGTCGCGCCCGCAACGCCCCAGCCACAAGCCATCCCCCTGACCGTCCTCTACGAGGACGCCGACCTAATCGTCATCGACAAGCCCGCAGGCATGGCCGCCCATCCGGCGCCCGGCACGCCCGACGGCACCCTGGTCAACGCCCTTCTGGCCCACTGCGGCGACAGCCTGTCGGGCATCGGCGGCGTCGCCCGCCCCGGCATCGTCCACCGGCTGGACAAGGACACCTCCGGCGTCATGGTCGCCGCCAAGACCGACCGCGCCCACCAGGGCCTGTCCGCCCTGTTCGCGACCCACGACATCGAGCGCACCTACATCGCCCTGACGCGCGGCGCACCGTCGCCATCCAAGGGCCGGATCGAGACCCGCATCGGCCGCTCCACCGGCGACCGCAAGAAGATGGCGGTGCTCAAGGCCGGCGGCCGCGAGGCCATCACCGACTATGTCGTCCAGACCACCTTCGGCGAACCGGCCAAGGCCGGCGGCGCACCCATGGCCGCCCGAGTCGCCTGCACCCTGCACACCGGCCGCACCCACCAGATCCGCGTCCACCTGTCGTCCAAGGGCTCGCCCATTCTAGGCGACGCGACCTATGGCTCCGGCAGTCCGGCGATCCCCGTGCGCGCCGCCATCGCCGAGGCGGAGCTGTCGCGCCAAGCCCTCCACGCCGCCGTCCTCGGCTTCGTCCATCCCGTCACCGGTGAACAGATGCGCTTCGAAACCGCGCCCCCCACTGATATGTTGCGCCTCGAAGCCCTGCTGTCCGAACTCTGAGACCCGCCATGCTCGATCCCGAAATCCACGACAACGCCGAGCTGAAACGCTACGAACTGCCCGTCGATGGCGAGGTGGCGATCGTCACCTATAACCTGTCGCCGCCCAATCTGATGATCACCGAAACCCTGGTCCCGGAACGGCTTGAGGGCCAGGGGATCGCCAGCCGCCTGGCCAAACATGTGCTGGCCGACGCCAGGGCCCGCGACCTGCTGATCCTGCCGGTCTGCCCCTTCTTCTCCGCCTATCTTCAGAAACACCCCAAACACGCCGAGGCGGTTCACCCGACCTATCGCGGCATCCTGGGAATCTAGGATCCGGCGCCGAACACCCCGGCCATGGCCATGACGAACAGTCCCACGATCGCAATGGCCGACACGCCGGCGGCGACTGCCCCCACGGCCAGGACAACGATCAGAACCCGTTCGCGCACGCTCTTTTTCATGGCTGCCATCTAAGCGGTTCGAACGTCAAACGTCCACGCGCGTCAACCGCACCGCCATCCATTGCCGCCCCGGCAAGGTCAGGGAGGGCCGCGCCGGATCGCGGAAGAAGTATTTGGTGTCGTCGCGCTTTTGCATCGTGAACTCGCCCGGCACGGCCTCGACGGTCATGTTCCAGGTGTCGATCACATCGACCTTGAACCGCTCGCCGCCGACGATCTCGTCGCGGGGCAGATCGACCGCCCATTCCGTCGGCGCCGTATCCCCGAAATAGCGCAGGTAGTACCGGCCCGGCACGCCACCCAGATGCTGCTCCCACCATTTGTCGATCGGCTCGACCCCCGGCTTTGGCCCCGCCTCCATGAGGGCCTTCAGGAAGGCCAGCCGCGGCGCGCTCTCGCCACGCAGCGCCCCGCCCTCGCCCAGCCAGAACTCGCCGCCATCGACCGGGAAACACTCCGAATGGCCGATATAGGTCCCGGCGATCAGCCCGTGCCAGAAGGCGCGCACCATCTGCGGCCCGGTCAGATTCCCCCAACGCTCGTCCAGCGAGCCCTCGTAGCAAACTTCATCGAAGATCACGGCCTTCTGCCAGACGCTGCGATAGGTCTCGGCCCGCGCATCATCCATAACGGCCGATCCGTTCTGGATGCTGGAATGCGTCACCCAGGGCTTGCCGTTGTCGTAAAGCCTGCGCCAGTTATGGATCGATCGCAGCCGTCCGTACGGATCGTTGGCCTGCACCAGCTGGAACAAGCGATCCCAGTCCGTGTCCGTCTTGGTCTTCAGGATGTCGAACTCGTTGGCCATCGACCACCAGACGTTCCGATAGGCCGCCAGCCGCGCCACGACATAGCGGACGTAGCGATCGTCCGCCTCGATCGGCATCTCGTCGAACCCGTATTTGCCGTCATAGGGGTGAAACAGGATCACGTCCGCCTGGATTCCAAGGTCCACCAGCGCCGCCACGCAGGACTCCAGCCGTCGGAAATAGGCCGGGTTGAACCGCGTCAAATCCCAGTCCTTGTCGCCCGATCCGGTCTTCTCGAACGGGAACAGAGCCTCGTTCGTCTTCACCGAGGCGTTGGGGAAGACCAGCATCCGCATCTTGTTGAACGGCGCGGTCTTCAGCGTCTCAAGCGTCTGCCGCCGCTTCGCCTCCGGCTGGTGCGTCCAGCCGTAAGCGGTCGTGCCGATCTGGCGGAACGGCGTCCCGTCCGCGTGGGCGAAATGATAGGTCTCCACCACGCCGACCGGCCCGTGATTGCCAGACGACGGCGCCACCGCCTCGATCTGACCCGACCGACCGTTCAGCGCCGCAACAGCGCTTTCGCTTGTCCAACGCCACGCCCCCGTCTCGGGCGGCGAGAACCGGATGCGCCAGGTGTCATCCCCGTCAAAAAAGCCAGGCGCCCGCACCGTGGTCCGACCGTCGGTGAAGACCCCGACGACCTCGACCGCGTATGGATTACCCGGGACCGTCGCCTCCAGTGCGACCTCGAACAGCCCCCATCGCTCAACCCGTTCGGGCGTCGCCGCCTGCACCGTCCCTGCCAATCCCAAGGCCGCCGCCGTCGCCAGCGCGCCCCTGCGTGTCAGTTCAAGTCCCATTCGCTCCTCCCCAGGAGTCATTTGTTACCGGTGTCATACAGGGCGCAAGGCGACGGCGACAAGCGCGTCAGCCTGCCGCGTCGGCGCATCTTGAATAGCAACTGACAAAGTTCTATATAGGACATTGATCGGCGCGAGTGGCGCCAGGGCCACGGTCACGCTTTCGTGTGACGATCCGCCTCTAAAAATGGCGGCAACCCATCGCTACTTCACCGGTTGAGGGGTGAGACTTCGGCGCACGCACCGTGGCCGATGACGAAGAGCCCGCTCGTTTAGACGGTCGGAGGGACCTGTATATGGCTGCCAATAGTACGCTCGCGGTGATGTCGCCTGAACAAGGCCTGTCGCGTTATCTGACGGAAATCCGCAAGTTTCCGATGCTGACCAAGGACGAGGAGTTCATGCTGGCGAAGCGCTGGTCCGAACACCAGGACGCCGAGAGCGCCCACCGTCTCGTGACCTCGCACCTTCGTCTCGTGGCCAAGATCGCCATGGGGTATCGCGGCTACGGCCTGCCGATCGGCGAAGTGATTTCCGAGGGTAATGTCGGCCTCATGCAGGCCGTCAAGAAGTTCGACCCGGACAAGGGCTTCCGCCTGGCCACCTACGCCATGTGGTGGATCCGCGCCTCGATCCAGGAATACATCCTGCGCAGCTGGTCCCTCGTGAAGATGGGCACCACGGCTGCGCAGAAGAAGCTGTTCTTCAACCTGCGCAAGGCCAAGAGCCAGATCTCGGCCTTCGAGGAAGGCGACCTGCACCCCGAACACCTCGCCGCCATCGCCACCAAACTGGGCGTCAGCGAGGAAGAGGTGACCAACATGAACCGTCGCCTCGGCGGCGACGCCTCGCTGAACGCGCCCCTGCGCGCCGACGGTGAAAGCGAATGGCAGGACTGGCTGGCTGACGACACGGCCGTGTCCCAGGAAACCCAACTCGCCGAAGACGAGGAAAAGGGCATCCGCATGAGCCTCCTTCAGGAGGCAATGGAAGAGCTGACCGATCGCGAGAAGCACATCCTGACGGAACGTCGCCTCAAGGACGACCCCGTCACCCTGGAAGAACTCGCCGGCCAGTACGGCGTGTCGCGCGAACGCGTGCGCCAGATCGAGGTCCGCGCCTTCGAGAAGCTGCAAAAGGCCATGCGCGCCGCCGCCGAAGAGCGGAACCTGGTCGACGCCTGATCGAGAATAACCTGTCGCGCTTTATCGGCGCGACAGGCCTCTATCGCCTCAGGACGCTCGCGCCATCAGCGCCGTTTGCTCTGCGGCCTTGGCCGCTGCGACCACGGCGCCGATCGGCTGGGCCAGACCGACCTTGGTCACCTGACCGCCGGCCAGATAGGCCTGCAACGTCGCCACGACCATCGCCAGCTTGGCGTCAGCCGTCTTGATCGCCAGCCCGTTCAGCGTCTCGGCCTGCTGTCGAATGGCGCGCGTCGCTTGCGACGGATCCTGATCGAACTGCGCCATGGCTGAAACCAGGATGCGGATCGCCTGATCCTTCACTTCGGCCGGCCCACCGCCTGCCGAACCGTCGCTGCGTCGTTTGCGCGCACCGGAAAATTCTCCCGAGTTGAACCGCCGCCGATCCGGCCCGACATAGCCGACCGCTTCGATCCACGGCCGGGGCTTCAACGCGACGTTCTCGACCCGCTTGAACAGGTCGCCGGTCGTGAACGGCTTTCTCAGAAACTCGTGGATGCCGGAATCGCGCGCGCCCTTGATGGCGGCGGCGGTCGCCTCGCCCGTCACCATGATGATCGGCGACATCCGGCACGACATGCTGGACCGGCGTATCCGCCGCGCCAGCGTCTCCCCATTTAACGTCTCGCCGGACCGCTCGGTGAAGATCATGCCCGGCTCGACGTCACGCAGCAGCTCAAGCGCCCGCTCCTCGTCGGTCTCGGCATAGACCTCGCGCGCGCCCATGCCCTTCATGATGTCCGTCAGCAGTCGTGCGGACGACAGATTGGGGTCGATGATCACCACCCGCCTGACGGCGGGTTCGATGCGACTCAAGGTTCTGGCGTTGGCGGCGAACACGTCCGTCTCCCGGTTGGAGCCGTTATCCTTACCGCGCGCTGGTTAAAGCCTGTTGAATCAACGAAACCGTCACCTCACCCTTGGAAGGGATCTCGCATCAAAATCGTGTCGTCCCGTTCAGGGCTGGTCGATAGCAGGGCCACAGGCGCGCCGATCAGCTCCTCGATCCGCCGCACATATTTGATGGCGTTGGCGTTGATGTCCTTGAAGCTGCGGACGCCGACGGTGCTTTCGCTCCAGCCTTCCAGTTCCTCGAACACCGGCTCGGCCGCCGCCTGGGCCTTCAGGCTGGAAGGCAGGTAATCCAGCACCTCGCCATCGACGCGATAACCGACGCAGATCTTCAGCGTCTTCAGCCCGTCCAACACATCCAGCTTGGTCAAGGCGATGCCGTCGATGCCGTTGATCGCCACCGACTGACGCACCAGCACGGCGTCGAACCAGCCGCAGCGACGCGCCCGGCCCGTATTCACCCCGACCTCGCGGCCGACGGTCGCCAGATGCTCCCCGACCTCATCGTCCAACTCGCAGGCGAACGGCCCCTCACCGACGCGGGTCGTATAGGCCTTCACGATGCCCAACACATAGCCGACGCCGCGCGGACCGATGCCCGACCCCGCCGCCGCCTGACCCGCCACGGTGTTGGAGCTGGTCACATAAGGATAGGTGCCGTGGTCCACGTCCAGGAAGGCGCCTTGCGCCCCCTCGAACAGCACGCGCTTGCCGTCCTTCTGCGCCTGATCCAGCACCCGCCAGGCAGGCTTCACATAGGGTAGGATTTTCGGCGCGATCTCCAACAGCGACGCCAGCAGCGCGTCGGGGTCGATCGGCTCAAGCCCCAGCCCCGCGCGCAACGGATCGTGGTGCGAACGCAGCCTGTCGATCTTGACCCTCAGGTCGTCCTCATTGGCCAGATCGCACACGCGAATGGCGCGACGCCCCACCTTGTCCTCATAGGCCGGGCCAATGCCCCGCCCGGTCGTGCCGATCTTGGCCCCCGGCGCGCTCGCCGCCGCCTCGCGCGCCACGTCCAGCGCGGGGTGGATCGGCAGGATCAGACAGGCATTGTCGGCGATGGTCAGGATTTCGGGGCTGATCACGACGCCCTGGGCCGCGATCTTCTCGATCTCGCCGACCAGATGCCAGGGATCGACCACCACGCCGTTGCCGATGATCGACGGCTTGCCCTGCACCACGCCCGACGGCAGCAGCGCCAGCTTGTAGACCTTGCCGTCCACGACCAGCGTATGGCCCGCGTTGTGACCGCCCTGGAACCGCACGACCATGTCGGCGCGGTTGGACAGCCAGTCCACGATCTTGCCCTTGCCCTCGTCGCCCCACTGGGCGCCGACCACCGCTACGTTCGCCAAGGTCCGTACTCCGCCTTAGCGTTCTCCTCGGAGAACGCGTCAAAACCAGCAGGCGCCGCATCTTCGCGGCGATCTGAATGCGGGCGCAGCCTATAGCGGGGGAATCATCCGATGTCGTCCCAGAAGTCGGATTTATCCGATCTCCGAGACCGCCGTTTCGAACGCCCATTCCAGCCACGGCGTCGCTGCGACCACATCGGCCGTCTCGACCGTGCAGCCGCACCATAGCCTCAGGCCCGGCGGCGCGTTGCGGTGGGGCTCCATGTCGAAGACCGCCGCCTCGTCTTCCAGCAAGGCCTTGAACCGCACGACGAAGGCCTTCTGCGCCTTGGCGTCCAGCGCGGCGATCCGTGCATCGGTGAACTTCAGACACACCGAAGTCGTCGACCGGATCTCTGGTAGATTCGGCAGGAAGGCGATCCAGTCCGTCTTCTCGACCCACGCCGCCAATGCCGCATAGTTGGCGTCCGTGCGCCGGATCAACTCGCTCAGACCGCCGATGCCCTTCGCCCAGTCCAGGGCGTCGATCCAGTCCTCGATGGTCAGGATCGAGAAGGTGTTGATCGCCACCCCGTCCGCCAGCGCCCGGTCGAACCCCTTGCCGTCCGTCAGCCGCAGCAACTTCGGTATCGCCCGATCCGGCCGATACGTATCCAGCCGCTCGATCGCACGCGGCGACAGCACCATCACGCCGATGCCCGCTTCGCCGCCCAGCGCCTTCTGAAAGCTGAAGGTCACGACATCCAGCTTGTCGAACGGCAAGGGCATGGCGAAGGCGGCCGAGGTCGCGTCGCAGATGGCCAGCCCCTTGCGGTCGTCGGAAATCCAGTCGGCGTCCGGTACGCGCACGCCCGAGGTCGTGCCGTTCCACGGAAACACCACGTCCCTGGACCAGTCCGCCTGGCTCAGATCCGGCAGCTCGCCCCACGGCGCCGTCAACGCTTCGGGCTCCAGCCCCAGATGATCCTTCACATCCGCCAGCCAGGTCAGACCGAAATTCTCGAACGCCACGACCTGCACCGGCCTTCGCCCCAGCATCCCCCACAGCGCCGCCTCGACCGCGCCGGTATCGGACCCCGGCGTATAGAGCATCACATGGCTCTCGGGGACTTCCAGCACCTCGCGCGTCAACCGCAGGCCATGCGCGAACCGCTCCACCACCTCCGGCGCACGGATGCCCCGCCCCAGCAGGTCGGACGGCAAGCCCGCCAGGCTGTAGCCCGGTCGTTTCGCCGTCGGTCCCGCCGAGAACCACGGCCGCGACGGCTTCATATCAGGCTTCACGCTCATGCTCTTTCCCCTTGGCGCTACCGCGCCTCGCGCGACTTGAGCGCGCTCAACGTCCCGGCGTATAGGGCCGCTTGGCCCGCCATTCCTCGGCGAACTTGGTCAGGGCCTCGTCCGGCTCGTCCGGCAGCGTCACCACCAGCCGCGCCAGCAGATCCCCGCGCCGACCCTGCGCAAACGCCCCGCGCGCCTTCAGCCGCAGAATCTTGCCCGAGTTCGATCCCGCCGGGATCGTCATCTGCACTACGCCCTCGGGCGTCGGCACCCGCACCTTGGCGCCCAGCACCGCATCGGGCGCCGACACCGGCAGGTCCATCGTCAGGTCCGCCCCGTCGCGCTTGTAGATCGGATGCGTCTCGATCCTCAGTTCGATCAGGGCATCGCCGTTCTCGGCCCCGCGCCCCGGCGATCCCTGTCCGCGCAAGCGGATGGTCTGGCCTTCCGACGCCCCCTTGGGAATGGTCACGTCCAGCGTGCGCCCGTCCGAGAACTGGATCCGCCGCGTCGCCCCCGCGATGGCGTCCTCCAGACTGATATCCAGCGTCGCCTTCACGTCCTGGCCGCGCGCGGTGAAATCGCGGGCGCCGCGCTGACGTCCGCCCCCGCCGAACATGCCGAACAGGTCGTCCAGATCGACGCCATCGAAACTGGCCCGGCCGCCCGGCCCGCCGCCGAAGCCGCCGCCAGCGCCGCTTTGACCGAACGGACTACCGCCCGCGCGACCGCCCCCGCCAAAGCCGCGATATTGGTCGTTGCCGTCGTTGTCGATCTGGCCGGCGTCGTATTTGGCCCGCTTGTCCTTGTCGCCCAGGATGTCGAAGGCCGCCGTCACCCGCTTGAACTTGTCCTCGGTGATCTTGTCGCCGGGGTTCTTGTCGGGATGCAGCTCCTTGGCCAGCTTGCGATAGGCCTTCTTGACCTCGTCCGCATTCGCGCCCTTCGAAACGCCCAGTTCCTTGTAGGGGTCGCCTGCCACGTCCGTTGCCGCTCCAACTGAAAAACCGAGAGGCCGTCAGTTAAGCCATGCCCCGCCGCCCGCAAAGGGCCGGACCCGCCCTATTTGCTCAGATCAGCCCGATTTCCGCCTGCACCTCTGCCTCTGGGCCCCACCCAAACCCCTCGCCCCACTGCGCCACGGCGATCCGCGCGCCCGCCGTCACGCCTTCGGGGAAGTCCACGACCAGGTCCGCCGCAGCATAAGACGCAGACATCCCCTCCACCTCCATCGTCCGAACCCCGACGCCGCAGTCCAGCACCCTCAGGCGAAACCGCATCGGATCGACCGCCGCCGGTTCGCCATCCCAGCCGTCGCCGAACAGCCGCACACGCGGCGTCCACCGGATCGTCAGCCCGTCCTCCTCCGCAACGATCGCCAGCCCACACGGCGACCACGGCCGATCATGCACGCCCCTCGACGTAAAGGCCGTCTCGCTGAACCCCGTCCCGCCCGGCGCCGCCCCGGCCGGTCCCGCGCGACAGACCAGCGGCAGGCCCCGCTCCCCTCGTCCGATCTCCGCCCGCGCCAGCCGGTCGTCCAGAAACACCACGACCGATCCCGCCCCGGCGCCCGCCTGCATCTCGACCTCGGTCCCCTGCTGCCCCCGCAACAGACCCGTCAGCCGCCATGTCCCCGGTCCGACCAACAGCGCTGAGCGATACTGCACCACCTCCCAGCCTGCCGCCGTCTCGACGGCCAGCGCATTGCCGCCCCCCAGCACCGCCGTCTCGACCGCGCTTTCCGGCGCTGCGCCCTCGACCCGCACCAGGATCGCATGGACCTCGTCCCAGCGATGCCGCACCCCGGGCCCCAGCGCGGCGACCAGCACCCCGACCGTCGCCGGCGTCTCGACATCCGCCCGCGCCGTCAGCGTTTCCGCCGACGCCCCCGCATGCAGCCGCATCGTCCGCCAAGGCTCAGCCGCTACGGCTACTACCGGCCGCCCATCCTCCTCGCGCCCCATCAAGGGCGGCAGATCCATCACCCTGACAAAGGGCGCCCCGACCACCGCCGGCGTCTCGCCGCCGCGCCAGACGCCATCGTCCTCGACGACCCGTCGCAAGGCTACCGGCTCCACCACAGCCGACGGCGTCTCGTCCGTCGTCGTCCGAATCACCCGCCAGTCGCCCGCGACGCAGTCCAGCCGCACCCCATCCCCCGGCTCCAGCCTCAAGGCCTCCAGCGGCCCCAGCGCCAGGGTCTTCGCCTCCACGCCCTCGCCATCCAGCGCCCGCTCCGCCGCCGCCTTGGCCAGTCCGCCGCCACACACCAGCGGCAGGTCCATATCCACCCCGCCGCCCGTCGCCGCTGCATCGTCCGACCGCACCACCACCGCGCCCGTCTGATAGTCCGCCGTCTCGTCGATGAACCGCACCCGCGCCTCGCCCGCGCGCGCCTCCAGCGTCCGCGTCGCCGTCTCCGCCGCGCCGCCGTCGGGCAAGGCCAGCGCCCCACCCGCAATCTCGACCACCGTCTCGACCCGCCCCAGCACGGCCACCCGCCCGTCCCGCTCGGTCGCCACGGCATCGAACGCCGCCAACAGCGGCTCCAGCGCATCGCGCGTCCGCATCGGCCGGTCGATCACATAGCCGGCCGCCGCCCCCTCGACGCCCTCGACCGACATCTCAGACGGCGACAACCCGCCCCGCGCCAGGACGGCCTCGATCAGGTCGCGCCCGTCGCCCGCCAGCCGTCCGTTCAGCCAGTGCCCGGCCCGCCACGCCCCTGCGTCGGCCCAGACATCGCCCCGCGCCGGAAAGGCCGGATACGGCCGCGCGTCCCAGCACCAAGCGTCCGCCCCCGCCAGCATCCGCCCGCCATAGACCGCCGATACGGGATTGTTCTCAGCCGTCGCATAGTGCCCCAGCACCGCCTCCAGAGCCGCCCGCTGCACCGCGTCGTCGCGTGCGCCGGTCGATCCTGGCGGCAAGCTGCTCTCCGTACTCTTCGCATCCTGAAACAGGTTCGGCGCATTGCCGCCCCGGTCCACCGCCGCACAGCCGAACTCCGACAGCCGCACCGGCTTCATCCCCGGAACCCAGGCCGTCGGCGTCGCGCTCCGCACCCCGCCCGGCCGGTCATGGTGCCGGTTCGACCACCACCCCTTCAGGTCCTTGGGCCGGAACAGCCAGTGCTCGCCATACGCCCCATCGACGATGGGCGTCCGCACCTGCGCCGCCCGATCCGCCTCGCTGGCGTAGAACCAGTCGAACCCATCCCCGCCCGCGACACCCGACGCCAGATAGGCCGGGTCCGCCGCTCCACCAAACGCCGCCGCATCCACGCCGCCGTCCCCCTCGCGCCAGTCCGTCAGCGGCGGATACCAGTCGATCGACACATGATCGATGGTCTCATCGGCCCACAGCGGATCGAGATGAAACACCACCTCCCCGCCCGCCTGCCGCCCGAAATACTCGCTCCAATCCGCCGCATAGGACAGGGCGACATCCGACCCGACCACCGCCCGACACTCCCCCGCCAGCGCCCGGAACTGATCGACCGCCGGAAAGCCCCCGGCCGCATCCCGCGTCCAGGTCACGCCCCGCATCTCCGACCCGATCAACAGGCCGTCCGCCCCTTCATCGGCCGCGATCCGGGCATAGTTCAGCGCCATCCGCCGCAGACCCCAATCCTCGGTCCCGCCGAACAAGGCCGCGATCTCCGCCGTCGCCCCTGCGCCATCCACGCCCGCCACACGCCCGCGCCACGGATAGCCGGGGCAGTCCATGAAGACGAACGGATACAGCGTCACCTCCAGCCCCCGCGCCTTCAGCTCGCGGATCGCCTGACGCACGCTCTCGTCCGACGGCGTCCCGCCATAGGCCGGCGCCCCGTCCACCCGGCTGACCTCATAGGCGTCTTCGCGCGCCAGGCCCGCCACGGACCAGCCCATCGGCTCGGTCGGTTTGTCCCGCCGCTCCACCCCTGGCCGCACGCGGCATTCCCCCGCCCTCAGATCGCTGCCGAACCACCCGACCACGAGACTGACCCGCTTCAGGTTCGGCAATTGCGCCTGCAGCTGATCCAACGATGCGATCAGGTCCGCCCGCCCCTCGCCGTTGTGCACATTCTCAGGCCGCGTCCGCGTCAGCCCCTCGCGCCTCACCACCGCCTCGGTCGCCAGGGCGAACTCCCCCGCGCCGGGGATCAGGCATACGCCTTCCAGCAGGTCCTCAAGCCGCGCCGCCTGCCCCCTCGGCCGCCGAAACACCTCGAAACTTAACTGCGGAACCCGATCCCCGAACGGCCCCAGCGGCAGATCCTCGAACACCACATAGGCTGTGCCGCGATAGGCCGGCGCCGCCCCCTCGACCGCCTCGATCAACGGATCCGGCGTCTGGTCCTCGCCCCCGCGATGCACCCGCATCACGACCCCGGTTATGTCCATCAGCCGCCCATCGGCCCAGACCCGCCCAACCCCGTCGATCTCGCCTTCGCAAAGCGCCACGGCGAAACTCAGCGAATAGACATAATCGACCGTCTTCGGCCCGCCCTTGCCCGCCCGCCCTTTATTTTTGCCTTCCAGGAACCGCGCCGCCCAGATCACCTGACCCGTCACCCGCGCCCGTCCGAACACACAGGCCATCGGCGACCCTTCCGCCGTCCCCTGGACCTTCAGCGTCTCCAGCCTTGGCCCGACCTGCCGCGCCGGCCCCAGCGAGCTTATCACGCGATTGTCGATCGCCCGCCCGAGGGTCGAACCGATCACCCGCCCGATCCCCCCGCCGACCTGCTGGCCGACCGCGCTCAATACTACCTGGGCCAATCAAGCCTCCTCGGAAACCGAAACACGGCGACGAGCCGCCTTCGCCACCACACGCCCATCCAACTCTCGACCACCGCCCGTCCCCAATAGGCGTGGATCATCCTCGGCTCCGGCCCCTCGACGTCGCTCAGGATGGCGCAATGCTTCGCCGCCGCCCCCGGCGACATGCGAAACAGCATCACGTCCCCCGCCCGCATCTCCTCGACCGAAACCGGCCTCAGCCACCGCCCCGCCGCCTCCAGCAGCGTCTCGCGCCCGCCCGTCTCGGCCCAGTCCGCCGAATAGGCCGGCAAGATCTCCGGCTCCTCGCCCGCCACCTCACGCCAAACCCCGCGCACCAGCCCCAGGCAATCCGCGCCAACGCCCCTCACGCTGGCCTGATGCCGATACGGCGTGCCGAGCCAGGATCGGGCCGATGCAACGACAAGCGCACCAACCTCTCCCTCCCCCCGCGGGGGAGGGGGGTCGAGCCGGAGGTGAGACCGGGTGGGAAGGGCCCGGCACTCCGAGTCCGCTCTCCCTGCCGTCCCCACCCCGTCATCGCTGCGCGCTGACGCCCCTCCCCCGCGGGGGGAGGGAGAGTTCTTCGTCGCCCCGCCCCTCACCGCCGGCTCCCGCCGTCGTTCCGCGCGCTCCCGGCTGGATAGGCCGTCAGGAAGTCGTCCCCCGGCACATCCGGGAAGCCGCGAAAGTTCACCCTATTCCCGAACGTCCCGACGCAGGTCTCCCACCGCTTGTCGCAGACCCGCCCCTGTGTATCCGCGACCCCGCACCTTTGGTCCCCCAGCCGCGCATCGCACATCCGCCCATAGGTCCGCCCGACCACCCGCTCCAGCTTCGCCAACGGCCCTTCCAGCTCGGCGACGAAGCCGCCCGCTTCGCGTCGGATTCGCGCCAGCGCCCCCGCCCAGAGCCGCACCTTCAGATCCGGTCGCGACCAGTCCACGCGCCACAGCTCGACCGTCGCTGCATCGAACAACCCCGCCGCCACATCCGCTTCACTGATGGCCTCGTCATCCAGCGCCCCCGCCGCCGAGACCGACCCCGCCGCCAGCCCCACGGCGCTCTCGCCCGCCCCCGCCGTCCAGCCGCTCGCGGCCCGACAGACCACGCCGTCCACCACCAGGTCCCGGTCGTGATCGGTGAACCCCATCACCGCCCCGTCACCCCGCTCCAGCCGCCAGACATGACACAGCGTCGCCGCCCCGCTCTCGATGCGGGCGGCCATTTCTTCCGGTATGTTTCGCATGGTTCAGACCCGAACCTCGATCAGCGGCACGGCCGCCATCCGCCCGGCCTCGAAACTCTCCAGCGTCGTCTCGATCCGGTCCGAGTCGAACCGCACCGGCGTGTCGAACTGAAAGCCCGCCGTCACCACGACGCCCGCCCCCGGCGCGCTCTCCAGCATCACCTGCCCGGTCGCCACATCGAGCGTGAAGGCCGTCATCTCGACACCGCCCACCGCAAGACGCACCGAGCCTTCGACCGGCTTGGCGATCGGCCGCACCACGTCACCATAGGCCTTGATCAAGCCGAACTCCGTCCGCGCCCCATCCCCGACGCCCAACACCTGGTCCCGGGCCGAAACCGTGCCGCCCGGCGCGCACGACTTGAAGTCGGCGAAGTCCTTGAACCGGAACCCGTACAGCCGCCCCCGCCGAGCCTCGAAGAAGGCGACCAGCTCGGCCATGTCGTCCAGCGACCTCAGGTTCGCCCCGATCAGATACCGCCTGCGCCCCAGCGCCCAGGGCGTCGAACGCCGCTCGAACCCCGACGCCAGCGTCGTGATCTCCGTCCGTCGCTCCACCCCGCCGGTCGAACCGAACGCCAGCCGCGCAGGCAGGCGCACCTCGTGAAAAGCCATTGCCGTCTCCATTGTGGCCGCCTCCGTCTTCGGCCAAGGTTCGACGACGGCGCACCGGCCGCGTCCCTTGGATCGAGACATGAGAAGCGATGTTCTGAGCTTGGATCCCGCGACGACGACGCGAGCCCCCCATGCGCGGTGAGATTCTCAAGTACGATCCCGAAACCGGGGCCGGCCTGGTCAGCGGCGACGACCTCGCCCGCTATGGTTTTTCATCCCGGTCGCAGGATCTGGCGGTCGGACGCCGCGTCGATTTCGTCGTCACATCCGACGGCGCAGCGACGGACCTGATCGTTCTGCAGGACACCCGCCCCCAACCCGTCGTCATCGCCGCCGAGCCGGACCTGGGCCTGTGGGGCTATTTCCGTCGCTGCGTAACCACGAAATACGTCGATGGAAACGGGCGCGCCCGGCGCATGGAATACTGGTCCTTCGCCCTGTTTCAGTTCCTGATCCTGATGCTCTCCATCATGCCGATCCTGGGGCTAGCGATCGCCGACGCCGAGACGGGGCAAGGCATGGAGGCTTGGGCCGTCGCCTGGATCTGCGTCGTCGCCCTGGTCTATTTCGGCCTGCTCATTCCGGGTGTCAGCGTCACGATCCGCCGCTTTCACGACGTCGGCCTCAGCGGCTGGCTGATCCTGATCGGCCTCATTCCCTACGTCGGCGGCCTGTTCCTCTTTGTGGTCAGTCTTCTGCCGTCGCAGCCATGCGTGAATGTCCACGGCGCACCGCCGAAAGGCATGGGCCAGATCGCAATTTGAGAGAAATTCTCAGGAACCGTTCGCCAAGCTTGACCTTTCAGTCTTGTCCGGCGCACGTCGTCTGGCGAAGTTCGCAAACTGCCGCTCGGCGGCGACAACCCAGGAGACCTCCGTGCGCGGTGAAATTCTCAGCTACGACGCCACGACCGGCGCCGGCCTGATCAGCGGCGACGACGGCGCCCGTTACGACTTCACCTCGGCCGCGCTCCAGTCGCCGGCCGTGCCCACGTCCGGCGTCCGCGTCGACTTCGTGCCCGAGGGCGGCGTCGCCACCCAGATCCTGATCCTCGCGGGCGCTGCGACCACCACCGGCGTCGCCGGCGGTTACGCCACTTCGGCCGCCTCCGCCGCTGTCGGCGCACCCGGCTCGGGCTTCGACTTCAAGTCCGCCATGCTGTCGTTCGACGGCCGCCTGCGCCGCTCGCACTTCTGGATCGGCTTCCTGATCATTTTCGGCGCCAATATAGTGCTCAACTTCATTCCCTTTATCGGCGCGCTGATCTCGTTGGCCCTGATCTGGTCGAACCTGGCCATTTCGGTGAAGCGCCTGCACGACATGGGCAAGACCGGCTGGCTGGTCGCCATCCCCTACGCCGCTTCCATCGTGCTGGGCATCGCCGCCGCCGTCATGATGGTCGCCGGCATCGCCGCCAGCGGCATGGACGAAAGCTACTACGAGAACAATCCGATGGCCGCCCTGTCCATGATGGGTCCGGCGTTCGGCATCTTCGGCATCATCATGCTGGTCAACCTGGCCTTCCTGCTGTGGGTCGGCATCACGGACAGCCAGAAGGGCGAAAACCGCTTCGGCCCGAACCCCAAGGGCGAATAGGCCTCAACGCCTGAACGACCTCCGCGCCGCCCCGTCCTCGACGGGGCGGCGTTTCTACATCCGCCGCGCACCCAGACTGACCGCCCGCGCCAGCATTTGGGCGATCTGCGCCTCGGACCGCAGCAGAGCCGGCGCGCCCCCGTCCACCGCCACATTGACGGTAACCCCGCCGCCCGAGCCTGCTAGACTGCCAACCGGCCCGATCTCGCCGCCCGTCGCGGGTCGAAACACCTCCGGCCCGCGCTCCCCGACCAGATAGGCCCCGCCGCCCAGTACCGGCCCGCCGTCCGCCCGCGCCCCGCCGAAACTGGACAGCACCGACTGGATCGCGCCGCTTAGTCCACCGCCTGGGCCGACCTGCGACCCCGCCGCCGCATTGACCGCGTTCAGCACCGCCCGCGCCAGTTCGGCCAGCGACACCTCCCCATCCGCCGCCGCCCTTGCCAGCGACCGCGTCAGGCTGTCGCCCGCGCGCCCGAACGCCTCCTCGATGGCGTCAGCCGCCTCCTGCGCCGGCGCCTTCAGCGCCTCCAGCGCCGCCCCAGCCTCCGCTGCTCTCAACGCGACCTGATCGATCCCGTCCCGCCCGAACTCATCCGCCATCCGGCCAACCCTCCATCAATCGCGCCAGCCCGTCACGCCCGAGCGGCGCCGTCCCGCGCGGCGCCTGCGTCAGCATTCGCCACTCCTTCAGCGACAGCCGCCAGAACGCCTCCGGCGCAACGCCCATCGCCGCCGCCAGCCTCAGCATCTCGTCCCACGGCGTCACCTCGCAGCCGCCGCAAACGCCTGCGCCACCGCGACCGCCGCCTCGCGCGGATCGACGCCGGCCACATTCGGCGCCTCGTCCCCGCCCCCGCGCAACACCGCCGCCAGCACCACCATCAGATCCCTCGCCGACAGCGTCTTCATCCGCTCCGCCACGGCCGCCAGCCCATCGACGCCCAGCTCAGTCTCGATCTCCGCCAGCGCCCCCAGCGTCAGACACACTCGTCGCCGCTCGCCGCCGATTTCAACGAGCATTTCACCCCGCACGCCGTTCATCACATCTCCGATTTCGATTTCGTGAGCGGTGAATCGTGATGCGTGATCAATGCCTCGCCTCACGATTCACGCATCACCATTCACGAGGCCTCATATTGCGCTGAACCCGATGGCACCCGCGCTGGCCAGGCTCAGCGCAAACGTCGCCTCCCCCTCATGCTCGCCGGCGTATTCCAGCGCCGCCACCAGGAACGGCCCCTCCAGCACGCCGAAGTCCGGCACGATCAACCGCCACCGCTTCGCCGCCTGATCGAAGAAGGCCTCGCGCACCAAGGCGTCCGACGCCGCATCGCGGAAAATGCCCTGTCCCGACACCGCCGCCGACTTGACGCCCGCCCCCGCCAGCAGCTCGCGCCACCGCCCGGCGCTGTCGCCGTCCGTTGCATCCACCGTCTTCGCGTTCAGCGAAATCGTCCGCGCCCTCAACCCCGCCACCGTCGTGAACACGCCCGGCGCGCCCTCGATCTTCAGCAGCATGTCCTTGCCGGCCTGTGCCGTCATTCTGTCCTCGCTTTGCTCGTTGGTGGTGAGTCGTGAATCGTGAGCCGTGACGACCAGCCGTTCGCAGGCCGGCTACAGTCACGGCTCACGACTCACCATTCACCTCTTCCGTCACCGCCCTCAGCCGCACCACCGCATAGGTCCGCCGCCCGTCACCCGCCCGAAACACATCCGCGAACGTCGCCCTCAGCGTCGCCGTCCGCACGCCATCGGCCTCCAGCACCGCCTCGTGAAGACAGGCCCGCACCGCCGCCGCCACCGCCTTAGCCTCCTCCGATCCCGCGAACCGCGACACGCCCGTCAGCGTCAGCCGCTGCTCGACCCCGCCCCCGTCCGCCGCCACCGGCCGGCTCTCGCACCGCCCGATCACCAGATGCGGAAACTCAGCCCCATCCGGCGCCTGATCCCAGACTCGCCCGGCCAACATCGCCTGCACTGCGGCATCGCCCCTCAGCGCCGCCAGCACCGCCTTCTGCAGCGCGCTCTCGTGATCCCTCATCGCACCCGCTCCAGATCCAGCTTCGCCCGCCCCGGCCGCGCATCCTCGACCGAGACAATCCGCCAGTCCGCCCCGCCGAACCGCAGCACGCGCCCGACCGTCAGCCGAGGATCCGCCCGCGCCTCCGCGCCCATCGTCTCGACCGCCCGCCGCTGCTCCCCTTCGCCGCGTTCGGTCCGCCCGCGCGCCCCGCACTTCAGCCAGGCCGACCCGACCACCTTGAACGTCACGCTGCGCCCGCCATACGGCGTCTCGGCCTCCACCGGCTGAAACAGCCCCGCAAGAACTCTCATGTCGGCGCTCAAGTAGGCCGAAGGCCGATAGCGCCCAGTCAAAGTCGCACCACGCGATAGGGCGCGATCCAGCCCTCGACCGGTTCCACCGCCACCGGCTCCCCCCGCTCATAGGCCCGCAGCACCAGCATCAGGATCGCCAGCCGCAACGGCGCCGGCGAGGTCGATGTCAGGCCCAACCCCACATCCCCCTCGACTTTCGCCTGCGCCGCCTCGATCAAGGTCTGGATCAGCCCGTCCTCGGCCTCATGCTCGATCCTCAGAAACAGCTTCGCCTCCGCCACCGTCACCGGCTGCGCCATGGCAATCTCCATTGTCAAAAATCAGACCTCTCCCTCCCCCACGGGGGAGGGTGGTCGAGCCGCAGGCGAGACCGGGTGGGGAGGGCCAGGCAATCCAAGTCCGGTCGCCCTGCCGCCCCCACCCGGCCGCTACGCGGCCTGCCCTCCCCCGCAGGGGGAGGGAGAAACGAGCGCCATCACATCAGCTCGCGCTGAACTTCGTCACCTTGCCCTCCGCGACTACGTCGCGGAGAACTTCATCACCTTGATCGCGTCGAAGTTCTGCACCCCGCCGCCGACCCGCTTGGTCGTGTAGAACAGCACATAGGGCTTGGCCGAATAGGGATCGCGCAGCACCCGCACCCCCGCCCGATCCACGATCAGATACCCCCGCTGGAAGTCCCCGAACGCGATCGACAGGCTGTTGGCCGCCACATCCGGCATCGTCTCGATCTCGGTCACGGGATAGCCCAGCAGAGACGCCGTCTCGCCCAGCCGCGTCGCCGGCTGCCAGATGTAGTTGCCGTCCGCGTCCTTGAACTTGCGCACGGCCGAAACCGTCTTGCGGTTCATCACGAAACGCCCGTTCGGCCGATACTGGGCCTTGGGCGCATAGACCAGGTCGATCAGCCGGTCCGCCGGACTGGTCGGGGCGAAACCGCCCGCCGCGCCGGACGCCACATAACCGATCTGACCCCAGGCCTGGCCCGCATCCGCCACGGTCGGATAGGTCAGGAAGCCCTTGGGCTTGTTCACCCCGTCGCCGCCCACGAAGGCCTGGGTCTCCTGCGCCGCAAAGGCGTCCTCGACTTCGGCGGCCAGCCATTCGTCCAGATCGACCATGGCGTCGTCCAGCAGCGCCTGGGTCGCCGCCGGATTGGCGTAGAGATCGGCCGACGGGAACTCCAGCAACGCCAGGGTCGCCGGGTCCGTCTCCGGCCGCGCCGCCGTCTCCGCCACCCAGCCGCAGGCCACGCCCGCCGTCGACACCGGCTTACGGAACACGCCCGCCGCCACCGTGCGCACCGTGGCGATCTCGCGCATCGGCGAGGCCGCCATCAGACGCCGCTCAATGGCCCGCTCGGTCTCGTACGGCACGACATAGCCGCCCGAGGTCGCCCCGCCCGACAGCCCCGCCTTGACCTCCAGCGCACCCGACTGACCCGTCTTCAGATAGCCATCCCAAGCCGCCTTCGCCTCGGGCGCAGCCGCGGGCTCGGCAGGTTCGCCCCCGATCATGCCGGCGATCTGGGGACGCCTGTTCTGGCTCATCACACGATCCAGCCGCGCCTGCGCCGACGCCACCGCCTGGTCGATACGCGCCACCTTCTCCTCCAGCAGCACATCGGCCGCCGCCTTCTTCTCGATCTCGTCCAGCCGGACGTCGTTCGCCCCTTTGAACGCCTCGAACGCCGCCATAATCTCATGCACGACAGCGCGCGCCTCCGGCGAGCCGGAAGCCTGTTTGGTCTCTTTCATGATATCTCCGGTTTTTAATGGAAGGGGCGGCGCAGGTTGGAACCTGCAAGCGCCACGTCGAAGCCTCAGAGCTTCGATCTCTTTGCCGGCACGGGCGATTTCGCCCACGCCTTTGCAACGCACGGTAATCTTACCGTTCGCGCATCTTGAAAACGCTGATATGTCTGAAAAGCGAAACCCCGCGAGGGCCTTTCGGCTGTCGCGGGGCTCTATCAGTCCGAAACCGTATGCCTAGGCAGTGACGAGTTCCGGCTCACTCGGATGTCTATACGCATAGTGGCGAACGTAGTTCAACAAAGTCTTATAGAGCAGCTTAGGCCCGTCATATCCGACGAACGGATCGGGACATATCTGACGGCGGCTGGTTTTGACACGGACCGAGCGCTGCGCCTCTACATCTGGAACGCCCTCATAGGCGAAGCCTTTCACCTGCCCATTCAATCCGTTGAGGTCGGCCTGCGCAACAGGATCAACGCTCATTTGATCAATCTGTACGGTCCGAAGTGGTGGCAGGAGCAAGTGTTTCTGACGATGGCCGGGCGTGAACGCGCTTCGGATATCGAGACCGCGTTGCGGCGCATACGCAACAGAGGCGCGTCGCTCGACACAGGCCAGGTGGTCGCCACGCTCTCGTTCGGCTTCTGGGCCAGCCTGCTTCAAAAGAAGTACAATCCTCCGTTATGGGGCGGCCGTCTTTCCTCCGCCTTCCCCTATCTGCCTCCTGGGACCAGTCGCGGCGATCTCGCCAATCGCGTGAAACGTGTGGCCGATTTCAGAAACCGGGTCTGGCATCACGAGCCGATCACCAAAAAGGATCTGCTGGCTGAATACTCGGTCGCCATGGAGCTTCTAGGCTGGATATGTCCGGTGAAAGCAGGATGGGTGCGTCCCCATTGTCGTGTTCCAACCCTCATGCGACAGAAGCCGTGAACCTAAGGCGTGTCCTATTCATGCCGTCCTTGGACAAAGCCTGATGTCCCACCTCACGCCGCTCGGAAGCGCCGTCATGGACGCCATGGTCTGGCAGATGGGCGACGGCGTCCCCGATCTGGCGGCGCAGGCGGCGTCCAGTTCGCCGGGTCTGCGTCGCAACACCGGCGCCGGCCTCTATTCCCGGATCGTCGTCGATGCGGACCGCATCGCCGCAAACCCGGACGCCACCGGCCTGTTCGGCACGGTCCATGTCGTGGTCGGCGATCTGCCCGATCCCATCGGCTTCCAGATCGAGCTGCGCCAGGGGCGGCTGATGGCCCTGCACGGCCAGAGCTATGGTCAGGACACCCGCGCCATCGACTTCTCCAGCACCCCCTTCGGCGAGGTCTTCACCGTCGACGCCCGTGGCCAGTCCGTCCTCTACCGCCCCGCCCGGCGCGCCCCCGATCCCGTCGCCCCCAGACCAAAACCCGCCGTCCGCCCGGCCCCACAGGCCCAAACCCCGGCCCAGACCAAGCCCCCGGTCGCCGCCGTCAAGCCTACGGACCCCACCCCCGCGACTGCCGCCACGCCCAGCCTGACCGAAATCCTCGCCAGCGTTTCCAACCCCACCGCCTCTCGCGCCGGCAAGCTGGCCCTGGTCTATCTCGGCGCCTATGCGCTGGCGGTGCTGTTCGTCCTGTTCGCCGAACTCGTCCTGCATCTCGGCTGGGTCTTCGCCGCCATCGTCGCCGGCTGGGCGTTGCGCTACATCCACGGCTCGAAAGGCCGCGCCAAAATGGCCGACCTCGCCGACCACCTGGACCGCAACGGCGCCTTCGAGGCCCTCAAGCCAAACTGAACCGCGCGCCCGGCAGCATCGGAAACGTCACCAGCGACACCTCCCACAGCTCGACCGCGCTCAGCACCCGCAACCGCCCCTGACGCCGGGCCCGCGCCGTGCGGTATCCGATCGACAGTCCGTCGATGGCCCCCGCCCGGCTCAGCGCCCCGGCGAACCGCGCTTCGGTCGACCAGTCCTCGATCAGCCCACGGACGAACAGCCCCCGCGCGTCCTCAATAATCTCGTCCCAGACCCCGACCGGCGCCCGCCCATCGTGCTGGTTCAGCATCCGCACGCCCGCTGCGCCCGTCTTGCCCAGACTGTCCGCGAACGCCCCCGCCTGCACCACATCCCCGTTCAGATCCGCCACGCCCCACAGCGAGGCGTAGCCTTCGATCCGAAGGGGTGAGTGGTGACTCGTGAGCCGTGAATGATTGCGCTCCATCACCACTCCCGATTCACCACTCACGACCCGCCCTCCAACCGCCGCTCGATCCGCTCCACGGTCGCCGCCGTCGCCTCGCCCTGGACCTCCAGCCGCGCCAGCCGTTCGGCGACCAGCCTCTGTTCCCCCACCCGCTGCTCCAGCGTCGCGATCCGCGCCGCCGCGCCCCCGGCCCAGACCAGGCCGCCGATGGTTTGCACCGCCACGGCGATCAGCAACGCCGTCGGCACGCGCCGGATTTGATGTTCGGTCATTCGCCCACCCCCGCCATCCGCCTGCGCTCCTCGTCCGTCAGGAAGCTCGCCGCCTCCAGCCGCGCCCACAGGGCGTCCCGCTCGGGCTGCAAGGCCGACACCGCGTCAAGGTCCGCCCGCACCTCGCACCCCGCAAACCGCTCGCCAAGCCAGCCCGTCATCGCCCCCGCCGCCTTCTTCACCAGCGGGATCACCGTCTGTCGCCAGAAGGCCGCATTGGCCTCGCGATAGTTGGCGTAGGTCGCGTCCCCCGGTATGCCCAGCAGCTGCGGCGGAACCCCGAACGCCAGGGCGATCTCGCGCGCCGCCGCATGTTTGCCGGCCGTGAAATCCATCTCCGCCGGCGTCAGGCTCAGCGGCTTCCAGTCCATCCCGCCTTCCAGCAGGATCGGCCGCCCGGCGTTCGTCGCCCCGGCGTAGACGTTCGACAGCTGGTCCTTCAGCGCCTCGAACTGCCCGTCCGTCAGCCGCTCACCGTTACGCGCCCCGTAAACCAGCGCCCCCGACGGCCGCGCCGCATTGTCCAGCAGGGCCTTGTTCCAGGCGCCCGCCGCATTGTGCGCATCCACCCCTTGCGCCGCCGCCTCCAGCGGCGACAGCCCATACCAGTCGTCCAGCGGATGCCACAGCTTCAGGTGCATCACCGGCGCCCATCCGTCCGCCGCCCGCCCGATCCGCACCGACCGTCCGTCTACGGAATAATCCCACGCCTCGGGCCAGCCGGAGCGGCCCGGAACCACCTTCACCCGGTCGGAACGCAGCGCCCACAGCTCGTCCGGCGCCCCGTCCCCATCCGCATCGCCGGTCGCCTCGACCCAGGCGTTGCCCGACACCTGCAACGCCCCATAGACCGCCTCCATCAACTCGGCCCCCGACTGTTCGGGATTGGGCCGACGGATCAGCTTCGCCAGCGGATGCGCCTCGTCCCGCGCGCCGTCCACGAACACCGCGAACGGCGCCGCCGCCGCCGCCTCGGCGATCATGCGGATGCAGCGATAGGCCACCGCATTCTTCTGATACCCCTCGCGCGCCAGGCTGGCGTAGTCGTTCGGCGTCCACCGCGGCCGCCCGACCCCCGACAGGGCGATCACCCCGCCCGCCCGGCTTTCCTTCGCCTCGGGCGCACGCACGCGCCCCGCCTGGCCAAACGGCCACCGGATCGAAACCATCACAATCTCCTCAGATTTCTTGTCCCTTCTCCCAGTGGGAGAAGGTGGCTCGAAGAGCCGGATGAGGGTCGGCTGGTGGGCCAAATCGCACGAGCCCCGCCCTCACCCTTTCGCGCAAGTCCGACCGCTACGCGTTCGGGCGCTCAAGCCCTCTCCCAACGGGAGAGGGGCGCATAACTTTCAACACCGGCCGCTCCACCCACAGATGCACGATGACGCCCGCGGCCAAACTCGCGAGCACCGTCAGCCCAACCACCGCATCCCCCGGCGCCGCGACCATCCCGCTCTCGAACAGCCGTCCCAATGCCCGGACTGCCAGCACATGCGTCAGATAGATCGAATAGGACGCATCCCCCATGAAGGCCGCCGCCCACTCCAGCCGCCCCGGCGTCGCGTCAACCCGCTCCATCCGCACCACACCAAACACCAGCAACGCACTGGGCAGGCCCCAGATCAGCACCCGCCTCAACCCATTCCACGGATCGTTCAGCGCCCGCACATCGTCGATCCCGCCATAGCCGATCACCAGGCTCAGCCCGAACCCAACCATCGCCAGCCCGACCGCCCACCGCCCCAGCCGACGCGGCGCCTCCCGCCACACCGACGCGATCCCGACGCCCAGCAAAAACTCCAGAATGATCGGCGCGCCCCAGAACCTCAGCACCGGCGCCGCCACGACCAACCCGGCCGCCAGCATCGCCGCATAGGCCCCGACCAACCCCCAGCCGACCCGCCTGCCGCCCGCCATCGCCCCACCCGCTATGGCTAAGCCGAACCCGGCGTAGAACAGCATCTCGAAACACAGGGTCCACCCCGGCCCCAGCGCCGGAAACGTCATCTCCAGTCCGCTGAACGGCCAGAACAGAAATGTCGCCACCGCCACCTCAGGGCTCAGCGTCCCGCCCCGCGCCATCCCCACCAGGATAGGCAGCGACAGCAGCCAGTAGATCGGCGCCACCCTGCGAAACCGTCGCCACAGAAAGTCGCCGGCCGCGCCCACGCCCGCCTGTCCCCGCGTCGTCGTCGCGATGATGAAGCCGCTGATGACGAAGAACACGTCCACGCCCACCGCGCCGAAATCCTCCAGCGTCCCGCCGGCCAGCGCCGTTTCCAGCCCCAGCCGCGTCCCCGCCAGGTCCAGCGCATGGGCGACGACCACCGCCGTCGCCGCCGCGAACCGCAGCCCCTGCACCCCGTAAAACCGCTCCCCCATCCGCCACGGTTAACATCGCGCGCGTAGAACAAACAACCTCAGATAATCACCCGCGCCCGCATCGCCTCGGCGATCCTCGCCTGACCCGCTGCATTGGGATGGACGGAATCGAACATCAGCCCGCCGGCGAAACTCCCGCCGAACAGGGCCGTCCCGTCGATGGGCGCCGCCAGCCCCCGCGCCGCCGCAACCTCGAATACCGCATCCCGGATCGCGCCCTGGGTCGCATAGCTCGCCTTGCCCTGCGTCGGGTCCGACGGACAGCCCGTCATCAGCAGCACGTCCCCCGTCGTCAGGCACCGATCCACCAGCATGCCCAACCCGGCCTTGTAGGTCGCCACAGCCGTCCCCGCGTTCCAGTCATTGATCGTCAAACACACGACCGACAGATCGGGCGCCGCCGCCGGGATCGCCCCATAGGCCCGATACGGCTGGTCCGTCGTGATCCAGTCCGCCACCTTGGCCCCGCCCCATCCCGCATTGATCACCCGCGCCCGCCGCACGTCCGACCGCCACGCGACCCCGCCCGCGATGAACACCGCCCCGCCCGAGCCCCAGCGCACCGTCACCGGCCCGCTGGTCTCGGGAAAGGCCACGGTCGTCACCTCCATCGACGCCGGCTTGGTCGTGTTCACACTCGCGCGCACCACCCCGTCCGTCTCGACCGTCATCACACCCAGCGCCGTATTGGTCACGGCCCACAGGTCGAACCGATCCACGGCCGCGTCGGGCTGAAAGCTCCAGGCGCCAGCGGACGCCGCCGCGCCCGAGAACAGCTTGCCGCCCATCCCCGTCAGCGCATTGACGCCCCACCCCGCGCCCATCGTCACGCGCGGATCATAGGCCGAATAGCCCCCGCTCGCCCCGTCCGCCGCACCGGCCCCCGCGACCGACGCCGCCGAGGCCGGCAGGCCGCGACCGCTCATCATCGCCGCCAGCCGCTCGGGCCAGGCGCCCGCCCGACCATTCGGCGTCCAGCCGCCGGAGACCGCGCCATAGCCTTGCGTCACGCTGTCGCCGATGCACAGCAGCCGCGCCTCGCGCCCGCCCGCCTGCATGGTCCGCACCGCCGCCGACCAAAGGGGCAAATCCGGTACGGAAAACCTCGACCGCCCCAATACCCCGCCCGGCGCCGCCGTCGTCGCCCCGATCTCGACGCCCGACATCAGTCGAAGGCCGCCACGATCTGCGTCGCCGTCGTCCCGGTCGCCAGCACGCGCCGCACCTGCACCGGCAACCACCCCACCGGATGGTTGGCGAACATCACCGCATCCCCATCCTCAGCCCCCACCGTCAGCACACGGACATTACCTGCCGCCCCGACATACAGCGCCTTGGCATAGGCCGTCAGATCGACCGTATCGCTGGGCGTCACCGCCACCGCGCGCCGCGCCGGCCCGCTCGCATCGCGCCCATGATTCAGCAGTCCGTCCCGCTCGGGAATGGCCGGCATCTCGTCTCTCCTGTTCAAAAAATCTCCCTCCCCCCGCGGGGGAGGGTGGCTGAGCCGCAGGCGAAGCCGGGTGGGGGCGGCAAGGCGCCCCATCACCGATCTTGCGTGATCATCCGTGCGCCCCTGCCGGGCCGCCCCCACCCGGTCGCTCCGCGACCCCCCTCCCCGTTCCGGGGAGGGAAAAGCCCTAGAGCCTTCTTATCGATGGTCCCGCCGACTGCGGCCCCAGCATCAACCGCGTGATCGCCCATACCAGGGCGTCCGCCCGGTCCGGGCTAGGCCCGCCCTCGCACCCCAGGGCCAGCATCTCTTCCTCCAGCGCCGGAAACGCGTCGCAGTGGACCACCCGCCCCTGTTCGTAGAGCAGGGCCACCGGCTCGGCCCGCGCCGCCTTGGACCGCGAGGCGTGCACCATCTCGACCGGCGCGGGACAGTCGTTGGTCCTCAAGACCGCGCGCACCATGTCCCCGCCCTGATTGCCCTCGGCGACCACCTCGTGCGCCCCATAATCCCGCGCGGCCTGACAGACCGCCTTGGCCCAGCCGCCCGGCGACAGCCCCCGCACCGTCCGGTCGGCCAGAACGAAGGCCTGCCGATCCCTGCGACCGACCACCACGATCCCGCAGGCGTCGCCGCCCGCCGTCGCCGGCGGATCGACCGCCACCACCACCCGCTCCAGCTCGACCGGCCGCGCGCCCCTGGCCCGTTTCAGATCCTCGATACGGAACAGGGCGCCCTCGCCCTCTACCACCAGGCCTTCCAACTCCTGCGCCGCCAGCCGCGTCCCGCCATAGACGTCGTGCAGATGCGCCAGAAATCCGGGCGACAGGTTCTGCGCGTTCAACGCCGTCGCCGCCCGTTCCGTCACCGTCCCGGCCTCGGCCATCAGCCGCCTCAGCGCCGGGATCGGCCGGGGCGTCGTCGTCACCGCCAGCAGCGGCTCGTCCCCCAGCCGCAATCCGAATCTCAGGTTCGACAGCACCATCTCCGGCTTGCGCCAGGCGCAGAACTCGTCCGCCCAGGCCGCATGAAACTGCGGCCCCCTCAGACTGTCCGGGTCTTCCGCAGAAAACGCATAGGCCGCCGATTGATTGCCCCACACCAGCCGACGCCGCCCCGCTTCCCAGCGCGGCCGGTCACCCGGTTCCGCCAACGCCTTGATCCCCGACGCCCCCTCCACCATCACCTCGCGCACGTCGTGCAGGGCGGGGCCGACCAGAGCCAGGGTGATGCCGGGCAGCTCGCGCGCCATGATGTCGATCCAGACCGACCCGGCGAAGGTCTTGCCCGACCCTCGCCCGCCCAACAGCAGCCAGGTCTTCAGATCATCGTCAGTCGGAAGACACTGATGGCTCGCCACCCGACAATGGCTGCGATGCAGCCTTAGCTCGCGCCCTTTCAGCAGCCTCGGCGTTCTTTTCTTCCAGAATCCGATCAAGCCTCTCGTGCTCGACGACCAGCTCCTGTCGGATTCGCTCGTCTTCTGCGGGATCGTAGGTTCGTCCACCCATCTCGTCCTCTTCGTTGTCGCTCAGGCACAGCAGCCGCATCGCCTCGACCGCCTTGGCCGAGCGCGCGATCACCCCGATCTGACGCGCGACCTTTTCGGCCGTCACCGCGTCCTCGATCTCTGTCTTGCAAACCTTCTGCGCGGCCTCTTCCATCTTGGCCTTCAGCATCAGGAACATCGGCTCCAGCCATCCGGCGCAGGCCGCAGCGCTCTCGCGAGCGCCACCCCGGCCGCCCTCTTCGTCATCCCGATTTCCCGTCATGCCCAAACCATAGCGCAGCAGCGTCCTCAGGCCGGAAGAACGCCCACATAATTCGCCAACGATTTGTTTTCTAAAGACTTCGACCAGCGTCATTGCGCTGGCTAGAGGGGGCTACCCTAGCAGCCTCAGCCCCGCTCCAGCATCCATTCAGGCGCCTCGAAGTCCAGCGCATCCTCCGGCTGGGCCAGCGACAGCTCCGAAATCGTCTGCCCCCGCACCGACACCCCGGCCGTATGCACCGTCTCGCGACTGCCCGAGATCAGGTGATGCCACCCCGCCAGCGGCCGCCCCTCGTGCAGCCGGCGATAGGCGCACGACAGGGGCATCCACCCCAGCGCCTCGATGTTTCCGGGCGTCAGCTTGATGCAGTCGGGCACCTGGGCCTTGCGGTTCGCATAGTCCGAGCACGAACAGGCCTGGGAATCGAACAGCTTGCAATGCACCCGCGTCGGAATGACCTCGCCCGTATCCTCGTCCTCGAACCGGATCACGCAGCACAGCCCGCACGCATCGCACAGCCCCTCCCACTCGGACGGCGACATCTCGGCCAGGGTCTTGGTTTCCCAGTAGGGCGCCATCAAATCCTCCCCCGTCTGCGGGGGAGGGGGGCCACGAAGGGGTGGAGGGGGCGGACGCCGCACCACGCGCGACGCATCCCCTTGCCAAAGGCACAGCTTGTGATGGTGATGCACTCCATGAGAGCGCCGGTCCTTACCCAAAAACGCGCCAGAAGTCTCCGCCGGACGATGTCTTTGTCAGAAGTCCTGATCTGGCAGCGTATTCGAGGCTGCGGCTTTCGTCGCCGGCACGCTTTCGACGCCTTCATCCTGGACTTCTATCGCGCCAGAGACAGCCTCTGCATCGAGATCGACGGCCAGCAGCACGACCTCGCCTGTGACGGCCGCCGCGACGCCTATCTCGCCGAAAGAGGTATCCGCACCGTCCGCATTGCCGCCGTCTCTGTCCTCGCCGACCCAGACGCCGTCGCCGAATTCATCCTGTCCCTCTAGATTCTCCCCCGTTCACGGGGAGGGGACCGCGCGAAGCGTGGTGGAGGGGGCGGAAACGGGCTGGATGTGAAACGTCTGGCGCACCGCGCGCCTTTGCCCCCTCCACCGCTTCGCGGTCCCCCTCCCCCGCTACGCGGGGGAGGATTGTTTCAGTGACCCACCGTCTTGGAGAACAGGTTGATCACCACCACCCCGCCGACGATCATCGCCAGACCCGCCATCGCCGGCAGGTCCAGCCTTTGGCGGAAGACCACCGCCCCGATCACCGAGATCAGCACCACGCCCAGCCCGCTCCAGATCGCATAGGCGATCCCCACCGGCATCTGCCTCAGCGCGATCGACAACAGGTAGAAGGCCACGCCGTAACAGGCCGCCATCCCCGCCGTCGGCCACAATCGGGTGAACTGCTGCGAGGCCTGCAGCAGGGTCGTCCCAGCCACTTCCAGCGCGATGGCGCCCAGCAGCGCCATCCACGTCACCGGGCTCATGCGTCGTTCGCCGTGATGGGATGTCCGGGCGTCAGCAGCGACAGCAGCGCCTTCCTCTGCTCCGGCGACACATTGTGCGTGCCGAAAATGTCCGACATCCACAGCCCGTCCGCGATAAGCATCAGCATCAGGGCGTCGTCTGCCCCGACTGGATCGCGCGGATCGTCCACCTTCACCTTTTCCATCCAGCCGTTCCAGCGTTGCGACAGCGCTGGCTCGATGGCGCAGGCGGCCATGACGACGCGCCCGATGCTGACGTCCTGCGGCGTGAACGGCTCGTTGACCGTGGCCCTCAGATAGGCCCGCGCATTGCGACCGTAGGGTTCGGGATCGCGCGCCGCCTCGGCCAGTATGGCCTGCATATGCATCTCGCCGAGATTATCGATCATCCCCTCCAGCAGGGCGATCTTGGTCGAGAAATGGTGCAGCAGGGCGCCCTTGCTGACGCTCGTGCGCGCCGCAACCGCATCCAGCGTAAAGCCTGACGCCCCCAGTTCGGCGGCGACCTCCAGCGCCTTTTCGATGATTTCAGCGCGGGTGTCGTCGGGCGCACGGCGGCGTGTGGTCGTGTCCATACGCGCTACATACCAACCGGACGGTAACTGTCAAGACGTGCTAGATCAGGCTTGGCGCGGCGTCCGCCGACGGCTCCAGGCCACCCAGGCGATGCCCAGGATCGACACGAAGATGCCACCGAAGAACGCCCCCACCGCCGACAGGACGACGGCGAACATCCCTGTCATGAAGCCCTGACCCACCGCGATCACGGTCTGCGGCCCGGCACCGCTGTCGTAATCCGCCGACACCCTGTAGGTCCCGGCCCGGTCGATGCGGAACTTCTGGATCGACTGCCCCTGCCGTCCGCCGAAGGTGTAGGTCGAGCTGCCGCTCGGTGTTCGCGTCGCCACCGGGCTTCCGTCCGCCGCCTGGACCTTGACCGCCAGTCCGCCCACGTCTTGCACGACATAGACCCGCCCATCGACGACGCTGCGGAACTCCAGGAACACCGTGTGGTCGCCGGGTTTCAGCATCAGGTCGCGCGCGCCCGGCACGACGATCTGCTCCAGCCCGTCGTCCAGCGCCGGCAGTTTCGTGGCCATAATGACCACCATGATCACGATCCCACAGATCGCCGGCAGCACAGCCAGCAGATAGAAGATTCGCCCCGGCTTACGTTCTGGCGCTCCTCCGCGCCCGTTCGACGTCATATCCATCCCTGCATCCCCCGACTGCACACTGTGCACGAACTACACCGTGTCGCCCGGAAACCGTCAACGCCGATGGCGGTTCGGCCTCCCCTCCTCTATATGGCCGCCCATGGCAGCCAGACCCCCCCTCGTCGCACTCAAGGACGTCCGTCTTCAGGACGGCCAGCGCCCCCTCTTTGACGGCGTCGACCTCGCGGTCGAACCGCGCAGCCGCGCGGCCCTCGTCGGCCGCAACGGCGCCGGCAAGTCCACCCTGATGAAGGTCGTCATGGGCATGATAGAGCCCGACAGCGGCGACCGTTCGGTCCAGTCCTCCGTCCGCTTCGCCTATGTGCCGCAGGAGCCCGTCATCACCGGCGAGACCCTGCTGGACTACGCCTCCTCCGGCGAGGCCGAGAGCTGGACTGCTGAATCCTGGTTGGCCACCTTCGGCCTGAACCCCGAGAAATCCACCCAGGGCCTGTCCGGCGGCGAGACCCGCCGCGCGGCGCTCGCCAAGGCCTTCGCCGAAGAGCCCGACCTGCTGCTGCTGGACGAGCCGACCAACCACCTCGACATCCTGGCCATCGAACTGCTGGAGAATGAGCTGATCCAGGCCCGGTTCGCCCTGCTGGTCGTCAGCCACGACCGCGCCTTCCTGAACCGCGTCACCAACACCGTCCACTGGCTGGAAGGCCGCCGCGTCCGCACCCTGAGCAAGGGCTTCGTCGAGTTCGACGAATGGTCCTCCAGGGTCATGGAGGAGGAGGCCGAATCCCTGCGTCGCCTGACCAAGACCATCGAGCGCGAGACCGCCACCTTCTACTCCTCCATCACCGCCCGCCGCAGCCGCAACGAGGGTCGCGCCCGCTCGCTGAACGCCCTTCGCGCCGAACGCGCCGAGAAGATGAAGGACGCCCCGCGCGAGCTTTATCTGGGCGTCGATTCCGGCGGCACGTCGGGCAAGCTGGTCGCCGAGATCAAGGGCGTGTCCAAGGGTTTCAACGGCCGCACCCTGTTCAAGGACCTGACCACCCGCATCATCCGCGGCGACCGTCTGGGCATCGTCGGTCCCAACGGCGCGGGCAAGACCACCCTGGTCAAGACCCTGCTCGGCGAACTGCCGCCGGACGAAGGCACGGTCCGCATGGGCTCCAACCTGGAGTCCGTCTATCTGGATCAGTCGCGCGAGGGGCTGAAGTCGGACATGACCCTGTGGGACGCCCTGACGCCCGGCGGCGGGGACTCGATTCTGGTGCGCGGCGTGTCCAAACACGTCGCCGCCTACGCCAAGGACTTCCTGTTTTCCGAGGCCCAGCTGCGTCAGCCGATCTCGACCCTGTCGGGCGGCGAGCGCAACCGCCTGCTGCTGGCCCGCGCGCTCGCGAAACCCGCCAACCTGCTGATCCTCGACGAACCGACCAACGACCTCGACATGGACACGTTGGACAAGCTGGAGGAGCTGCTGGAAGGCTATGACGGCACCCTGATCCTGGTCTCCCACGACCGCGACTTCATCGACCGCCTGTCCACCTCGACCCTGGCCCTGAACGGGCGCGGCGACATCGTCGAGACCCCCGGCGGCTGGACCGACTTCATCCGCCAGAACCCCGGCTTCCTCCAGCCCGGCTCCAACCCCCGCCCCCAGGACAAGGCCGCCGCCCAACGCGCCGCCGAGGCCGCCCCGGCCGCCGTCGCCCCCAAGAAGGCCGGCAAGCTGACCTTCAAGGACGCCCACCGCCTGAAGGAGCTGGAAGCCCTCATCGACACGCTCCCCGCCACCATCGCCAAACACGACGCGACTTTAGCCGACCCCGCCCTCTACGCCCGCGACCCCAAGACCTTCGACGCCACGATGAAGGCCGCCGACAAGGCCCGAGCCGACCTGGAAAGCGCCGAACTGGAATGGCTGGAACTGGAAGAGAAGAAGGCGGCGCTGGCGGGGTAGAGGCTGGTATGGCCCAAAGGACCGTCCTCTCAACCATACCAGCCTGAACCCAACCCCACCCGTCATCCTCGCCCTTCTGGCGAGGATCCGTAGACTCCGTCGGAGAAGC
Source organism: Brevundimonas sp. KH_058 (assembly GCF_057838505.1). Lineage (NCBI taxonomy): Bacteria > Pseudomonadati > Pseudomonadota > Alphaproteobacteria > Caulobacterales > Caulobacteraceae > Brevundimonas > Brevundimonas sp. KH_058. The sequence continues at coordinate 519,811 of NZ_CM174469.1, forward strand.
GACGCATCTCGTCAACACCGGGAGTCTGTATCCTGGGCACAAGGCCTAGGATGACGAGATTGGGGAAAGTCCGTCCGCCGCCGTTGTCTGCTTACGGAATTGGCGATCCGACTTGAAACCGGTGCGCGCGTCCCGATCTTGTGTTAGCGTGAAGACACCAAAGGAGGCTCCATGTCGTATATGCAGATCGCTTCTGAAGAGACCCTGCGCGCCGGTCGCAAGATCGTGGAACAGTATGGCAGCTGGTCGGCCGCCATCGCCAAAGGCGAGCGCCGCGACGACGGCGTCGTTGTGCTGCCTGCGCCACCTGCGGTTCAACCCGCCAGCAAGCCGACTCAGATCAAGAAGCCGGCCCGCGCCGCTTGACTGTCACCCTGGGGGTCGCCTGGGCGCTTTTCATCCTTGCGCCGGGCCTGGCGGTGTTCGCCGCCCTCTATACCTCGGGCGGCGGCAAGGTGGTCGCACCCGCCCCGCCGGCTCCCAACTCCTTCACAGCCCTGTCCATCGTCATCTTTGGCGCACTAGCGGCTCATGCGGCGGGCGCGGGCCTGTTCGTTCTCAACGACCTAGCCGCCCATCTACTGCCGTCGATCCATGTGCCCTGGAACCCGAACCCCTACGCCTACTTCCTGGCCGCGCGACCGAAGGACGACCCTTTCCTAGGCTTGGAGGCGTGGTTCCTTCTCAGCGTTTTGCTGGCCCTGTCCTACGGCGCCTATCTGGCGATGCGGGGGGCGATCAACCAGGCTGAACGCATCAGCATCACCCGTCAGCAGCAGGAACTGCCCCAAACGGCGACTCCCCTGTTCCGTTTCCTCTACGGGGGCTGGGCTTCGATCCTGACACAGCTCAGCCCAGAGCCTGACTACAACAAGCACTTGGCCGCCTATGTCGTCACCGACATGGAAATCGAGGACAGCTGGATCGGCTACGAAGGCGAGGTCGAAAGCCTTTCCCTAGATACGGACAAACAGATCGTCGCCCTGACGCTGAAGAACTGCCAAGCTTTTCGCTTGGTCTCGACCCAGACCGGCCTCAGCCACAAAGTCGTCCGCCGCACCATCCCGATTCCTCTCATGCTGATCGAGCGGTCGCAGATCAAGAACATCGCCCTCCAGGTTGTCTTCCAGCGCAAGTCCCTTCCCAAATGACCCTGCGCACCCACCTCGTCGAGTTCGCCCCGCCCCAGCAGGCGGCGGTGCGGCGGATCAACGCCGTCCTCGCCCGCGCGCCGCGCCTGCGCACCGACGGCTGGCGGATCGATGCAGGTCAGCGGCTGTCGCTGTGGCTGGACGCCGCCGCCGGGCGGGTCACGGTCCCCCGCCTCAGGAAGCGCGGCGTCACGGTCGAGATCATCCAGACCGATGGCGACCATCCCGTCCCCTTGCGCATCCTGCACCCTGTCGGCACGCCCCGCGCCGTCATCCTGGACATCCACGGCGGCGGCTGGGTGCTGGGCAGCGCCAGTTTGAACGATCGGCTGAACGCCCATCTGGCGCACCACGGCTTCTGCGTCGTCTCGGTCGATTACCGCCTGCTGTCCGAGCGTCGCCAGATCTATATCGACGCCGCCATCGCCGACTGTCTGGCCGCCGCCTACTGGACCGTGACCAACGTCGACCGGCTGGGCGCCTCGACCCTGTTTCTGACGGGTGAATCCGCCGGCGGGCATCTGGCGGCCCTGACCGCCGTGGCCCTGCGCGACCAGGGGCTGATCGACCTGGTGAAGGGCTGCGTCTTCACCTACGGCGTCTTCGATTTGTCGGGGACCGAGAGCGTGCGCTCGGCCGGACCAGAGACCCTGCTGTTCAACGGCCCGACCATGCGCGCCGACCTGGCCCGGTTGGCCCCTGATCGCGACGAGGCGGGCCTGCGCCGGCCCGACGTGTCGCCTCTCTATGCCGACCTTACCGGCCTGCCGCCCGCCCTGTTCATCGCCGGCGAGGACGACCCCCTGTTCGAGGACAGTCTGCTGATGGCCACCCGCTGGGGCGAGACCTCGGACGCCGACCTCATCCGCGTGCCCCAGACCCCGCACGGCTTCCTGCACTTCGGCGGCCCGGCCGCACGGGGCGCGCGCAGAGCGATCCGCACCTGGCTGGATGCTCGGATTTAGAGCCTTCGGGCCCCAGGTTCTGGACTCATAAGTTCTGAGCCAAAGTCTTGTTGAAGCGAGCAGTACGGCGGCGAGGAAGTTGCGGGCGAGTTTGTCGAAGCGGGTGGCGACGCGTCGGAAGTGGTTGAGCTTGCAGAAGTAGCGCTCGACGACGTTTCGGTGTCGGTAGATGGCGGGGTCGATAATGGCCTGGGCTTCATTGCCTCGGTCGGCGACCAGAGCCTTGGCGGGTTTGAGGCCGTCGATCAGGGCCTCAACGGCGGCCTTGTCCGATGCCTGACCGGCCGAGAGCACGATCCGCAACGGCAGGCCGTCCTGATCGACCAGGGCGTTGATCTTGGTGCTCAGTCCTCCACGAGAACGGCCGATGGCGTGATCCGGACCCCCTTTTTTCACCGGCGGCGTGCTGGTGGGCCCGGATGATCGAACTGTCGATCACGGCGAGCTGGCAGACAAGGCCTCGAACACCCGGATTCAGACGCCTGCCTTGGCCCAGCGGCTGAAGCGATTGTAGACCGTCTTGTGCGGCCCATAGCGACCCGGCAGGTCCCGCCACGGCGAGCCGGTCCGCAGCACATAGAAGATGCCGTTGATCACCCGACGGTCATCGACGCGGGCCACCCCGCGCGGCTTATTCGGCAGCAGCGGCTCAATCAGACGCCATTCCGTCTCGCTCAAATCGTATCGCGCCATCCCAAGGCTCCTTTCAGGACCTCGAATCCCCGCACGCTTTATGAGTTCGGAACCTAGAGCGGCCGGCGCCAGACCAGGCCTCGCCAATTCCCTCAGGTTGCGTCTATGGTCGAGGGCCGAAGGGGAGAGCGGACAATGATGCTGAGGATTCTGGGATGCTGAGGATTCTGGGATGCTGAGGATTCTGGGATGCTGAGGATTCTGGCTGCGGCGCTTGCGCTATCGACGGCCGCAATGACGACGGCGCCCGCGCTCGCCCTTGCGACGGCCGCCGCCGACGCACCGCAGATGTCGCGTCAGGAACGTCAGGATCACGAACTCTTCGTCCAGGCCAACGCCGAGTTTCAACGCCGGGGCTATCCCGCCCTCGCCCGCCGCCTTCCGTTGCTTCGCCAGGCGCTGGACCGGATGCCTGCGGACTATGGCCAGTTGGTCGAACAGTCCGGTCAGCATGTGGTCAGGGTCACCGATCCGGGCGATGTGCTGATGATGATGATCGGTCTGTCTGCAGCCGCCGCCAAGGACGGCAGCACCGCCAAGGGCGCGACGGCGCTGCCGAACGTCTATGGCGACATCGCCCTGATGCTCGCCTCGGAAGCGGTCGAGGGGCGGCGCTATGACGAGGGCATCGCCTATCTGGATCGCGTGCTGAAAGTGCAGCCGAAGAACTGGCTGTTGCTCGTTGAAAAGGCCGCCGCCCTGCAAGGGCTGGCGCGCTGGAACGACGCCCTGGTCCTGGCGGACGCCGCCCTGGCTGACGACGACATGCTGATGGTTCTGCATCGCGGCCCGTTCCATCGCCGGCGCGGCTTCAGCCTGATCGAACTGGGCCGACTGGACGAGGCCAAGGCCGCCTACGAGGCCGCGCTCGAAATCGATCCGGCGGACGCAAACGCCAAGCGCGAACTGGACTATATCGCACAGCTGAGGGCCGGCGCCCCGCCGACCGCGCCCCAGGTGATCTCTCCCCTGTCGCCAACGCCTCCACCGCCGACCAGCTAAAGCAACCGGCCGCCGGCCTCGTGCGCCAGCAGCCAGCGCTTGCGCTCCAGCCCGCCGGCATAGCCGGTTAGCGTTCCGTTGGCTCCGATCACGCGGTGGCAGGGCACGATGACGCCGACGGGGTTGGCGCCGTTGGCCAGGCCAACGGCCCGCACGGCCTTCGGCGCGCCGATCGCCGCAGCGAGCTGGCCGTAACTGCGCGTCTCTCCGGCCGGTATGTCGCGCAGGGCCTTCCACACCGCGCGCTGGAACTCGGTGCCGCCGGTGCGGACCGCGATGGCGTCGAAGGCGGTCAGGTCGCCGCCGAACCAGGCCTCGACCGCCTGGCGCACCGGCTGCGGCGCACGGCCTTCAGTCAGCACGACCTCGCCATAGTGGCGGCGCAGCAGCAGCCGCAGCCGCGCCTCGTAGTCGTGGAAATCCAGCGCCCGCACCGCGCCGTCCGCATCAGTGACGACCAGCACCTCGCCCACGGGCGACGCGATCCGGTCCAGGGTCAATTGCATATCAGGCTGCTTCTTCATCTCGCCGCTCCTCGATCAGGGTCCAGTACAGGGCGCCATAGGCGCGCCACGGCCGCCACCGCTCCGCGCGCGCCAGCAGTCCGGCATCCGTCGTCGTCAGCCGGTCGCTGGGCGCATCCTCGCCCGCATCGATCCAGTCGCCCGCAGGCCGCAGTCCCGGCCGGGTCTCGACGGCCGCCCGCAGGACGGGATCGGCCGACAGGTCGCGCGTGATCGCTTCGGGATCGGCGGCGAGGTCGAACACGCGCCGCACCCGCGCCAGAACGCCGGGCAAGGCCTTCAGCTCGCCGACCCGCGCCTCGACCGACGCCTTGCCAGTGGCGGCGTGACGCACCGTCACCGACCCATCCGTGCCGTCCACGTCGGCCCGCAGCCGCCGGATCCAGACGCCCTCAACCACCACCTCGTCCGCGACGCCGCGCATCGCCAAGGTCGTCATCATGCTGGTCCAGTCATAGGGCGGGCGATAGGACAGGCCGATCTTGACCACCCCGCCCGGCTCGCTTTCGACCTTTCGTCGCCGCAGGTCCGACGGCGCCCGGCCATACAGAGCCTGGAAGGTCTCGTTGAACCGCCGCACGCTGCCGAAGCCGGAGGCCATGGCCACCTCGGCCATCGAAAGGTCGCTCTCGTGGATCAACTGTTTGGCCAACAGCACGCGCCGGGTCTGGGCCACGCTGACGGGGGCGGCGCCCAGATGCTGGCGGAACAAGCGGCGCAGTTGCCGCTCGCCCATGCCCAGCCGTGTCGCCAAATCTTCCGCATTGCCAGTATCCAGCGCCCCGGCCTCGATCAGGGCCAGCGCGCGGTTGACCGTGTTCGACGTGCCGCGCCAGGCGCCCATCTCGGGCGCGGTCTCGGGCCGGCAGCGCAGGCAGGCCCGAAGCCCCGCCTCCTCGGCCGCCGCCGCCGTCGGATGAAAGATGACATTCTCCCGCTTCGGCGTTCTCGCCGGACAGACCGGCCGGCAATAGATCCCGGTCGAGGTCACGCCCGTGAAGAAACGCCCATCGAAACGCGCGTCCCGCGCCACCACGGCGCGCCAGCAGGCGTCCTGATCCAGAGGCTGTTCCATGAGGACAGGATGCCCCCGCCGCCCCGCGATGTCTCGCGGTTTTCGGACATGGATCGGATCAGTCCTTGAGGAAGAACAGCCCCTCCACCGTCGTCTCCAGCGCCCGCGCCAGTTCCAGCGCCAGGACGGTGGAGGGCACGAAGACGCCGTTCTCGACCGTATTGATGGTCTTGCGCGACACGCTCGCCTTGTCGGCCAGGCCCTGCTGGGTCAGGCCTGCGGCGGTGCGCAGTTCCTTGAGCCGTGACCCCAGTCTTGGATCACCCATCGCGACCGGCCTCCCGGTCCAGCCAAGCGAACCGCAGGCCCGCCGACGCGCCGCCCAACGCCAGCACATAGGGTAAGGCCATCACGCCATAGTCCGCGCGCCACATTCCCAGACCCAGTGCGACCGTGACGCCGCTCATCAGCACCACGAAAGCCAGAATGATCGACCGCGCCCTCATCACCTGGGTCAGCTCGTCCTCCAACAGGCGGCGGTTCTTCTGCGCATGCCAGTCCCAACCCATGACGAGGACGGGGATCAGCCAGCCGTACAGGACCGGAGTCAGTATCTGGATGTAGGCGCCGAAGTTGTGGTCCCCGCCCAGCACCCTCAGCATGGCGCTGTGGGCCTGCACTATGAACATCAGCATCATCACGGGATAGATAATCAGCTGTCGTGTGCGCACGCGCTGCAGCTTGTCGCGGCGCGACCCCTCTCCGCTTGCAGCGACATTGATCGGCTGGCCGGGCCTCCCGCACCAGGCCATAAGCCCCCCCACGATCAAGAGGCCAAGACCGACGCCCGCAGCCACATCTGCCGTCGTCGCTTGATCGCCGTCTGCCCCGACTAGAACGGCGAAGCCAGCGCCATTGACTAGGGCGGCGGCGCCGACGACCACAATCGCGATGCCGCCCCACCAGTATTTGCGCCGTTCCGTTTTCACCCGTAGCACGGCAGCGTTTTCGTCATTGTTCATCACAGCCTCCTGAAGTAACCTTGAGGTGACATATCACCTATAGGTTACACGCCGTCAAGAGGCGACTGTCACATGGGCCAGAACAGCAGGATCGTCGGCGGGCCGATGACCAGCACCAGCAGGCTCAAGGGCGCGCCCAGCTTCGGATAGTCCGAGAATTTGTATCCGCCTGGCCCCATGACCATGGTGTTGCACTGGTGTCCGATGGGGGTCAGGAAGTCGCACGCGGCCCCCACCGCAACCGCCATCAGGAAGGGGTCGGGCCGATGGCCCAGCTGCTGGGCCAGAACACCGGCGATGGGCGCCACGACCAGCACCGTGGCGGCGTTGTTCAAGAAGGGCGTCACCGCCATCGACGCGGCCATCATTCCCGCCACGGCGACCACCGGCGGAATGCCCTCGAAAAGCCCCTTGAGATGACTGGCGATCAGGTCGGCGCCGCCGGTCTGCTGGATGGCGTCGGACACGGGGATCAGCGCCGCGATCAGAACCAGCAGCGGCCCATCCAGCGCCGCATAGGCATCTCGCATCCGCAGGCCACCCAGGGCGACGATCACCACCGCGGCGCCGAAGAAGGCGATGGCCACGGGAAGGATGCCGAACCCCACCATCACCATCGCCGCCGCCAGCACCACCGCCGGCAGGTATTTGCGCCTCTTGCCGCCCAGCCGCACCTCGCGCTCGGCCAGCGGCAGCAGTTGCAGCGCCGTCAGCACCTTGGGCATCGCCGCCTCGGACCCCTGAAGCAGCAACACATCGCCCGCCTGAAGCTTGGCCGTTCTTAGATGCTGCGTCAGCTCATAGCCGCTGCGCGACACCCCCAGAAGGTTCAGACCGTGCTGGCCGTAAAGGTCCAGCTGGCGCACGGACTGGCCCGTCAGCGGGGATTTGGCGCCGACCACCGCCTCCACCAGATTGACCTCGTCCTTGGCCTGTTCCAGCAGCACCGGCCGGTCGCCCCGCACCAGCGTCAGCTTGGTCGCATCGATGAAGGCTTCCAAGGCCTCGTGGTCGCCCTTCAGCAACAGGGTGTCGCCCGGCTGGACCACGGTGTTGCCACGCGGCCTGGCGCGCCGCTTGCCGTCCCGGATCAGGGCCATGATCTCGACCGCGTCGGGCGCCAGCGCCACCAGGGCGGTGATCGTCGTCGGCGACCGCATCCAGTCGTCCGGCGCACGCGCCTCGGTCAGATAGGCGTTGGCCGAAAGGGCCGCCGACAGGCCCAGCGCGCCGGTTCGATCCTTGGGCAGCAGCCGATAGCCGAACGCCAGAAACGCCAGCGCCGCCGCCGTCAGCGCCAGACCGACGGGCGCATAGTCGAACATCTGGAATGGTTGGCCGACGATGTCCTGACGCACCTCCGCGACCAGGATATTGGGCGAGGTGCCCACCAGGGTCACCATCCCGCCCGCCATGGCGCCGAAGGCCATCGGCATCAGCAGGCGCGACTGGGGCGTGCCGGTCCTGCGCGACACCTGAAGCGCCACCGGCATCATGATCGCCAAGGCCCCGACGTTCTTGGTCACCATGGACAGCAGGGTCACCGCCGTCGTCAGAACCGGAACCTGGCTGCGCTCGGTCTTCAGATGGGGCAAGACCCGCTTCAGCGCCATCTCGACGATACCGGACCGGGCGAAGGCCGCCGACACCACCAGGGCGCAGGCGATGATCACCGTCACGTCGTTGGCGAAGCCCGCGAAGGCGTCCTCCGCCGGAATCACGCCGACGGCGAGACCCGCGACCAACGCCGCCAGCGCCACCAGGTCATAGCGGAACCGACCCCAGATGAAGGCCGCCACCGTCAGGCCGACCAGGCCGAACGCCAAACCCTGTTGTAATGTCACGCGATGATCCCGCCCCCGTTGCGGCCTGAACGGCGCCGCTTGGCCCCAACGGTGCAGCCGTCCGAAGGTTCAGCAATCAACCGTCGGAAAGGGGTTATCTATCGCCCCCTCACCGCCCGACGACCAGTCGCGCCGCCGCCCGGACCACCCGCACCACCTCTGCCGCGAAGGCCCAGACCACCACGACCATCAGGATCGTCGCCAGACCGCCCGAATCCTCGCGAGAAGGACCGATCAATATCCGCACCCGCTCAACGAAGTCGGTCACTGTCCCGACCCAGATCAGCGGCGACAGCGCCGACCAGAACCAGACCCACAACAGGCCCCAGGCGGCCGCGATCCCGAACGCCAGATCGCCCAGCGCCGTCACACGCACATTCCCGCCCGAGGCCGCCCGCATCATGTCGAAGCCGACACGGCAGGCCGCGAACAGGGCGACCGGCCAATAGGCAGCCCGCACCATCTCGCCCAGAATCCGCCCGTAATCGACGCCGTCGACGACGCCCGCCAGATCCTCGGGCCGGATCGGCGCGACCTGCAGCAAACCCGTCCACCACAGCAGCACCACGGCCCAGCCGATGGCGCTGGCCACCGCACGGGCCACGGGCGACATCTCGGCGCTCTTGCGGACGTCGGCGCCCGGTTTGGCCTTCGGAGAAGACCATTCGCCGCGCGCCAGCCTTTGGCCCCACTGGTCGGCGTCGAAGTCGCCGCCCAGTTCGAACAGGCCCAGATCCTTGACCCGCCACTTGGCGATGAAGTCCGGCTTCTTCTCCTGCCGCTCCAGCACGAAGCCGGCGACGGTCAGCAGTCCGATGATGGTCACGGCCCCGCTGAACAGGCTGGCGATGCCTTGCCCGATCGCCTGGCCCACATAGACGTCGCCGACCAGCACCCGCACGGCCAGCCCGACCAGGGTCACGCAGGCCATGACCGACAGCCCGACCTTCACCCCGAACATCCACCAGGGATAGAGCTCCGGCCCGATCAGCGCCTGAGGCCCCGAGCGATAGCGCGCCGCCACTGTCAGGGGATGACCCACCTCGCGCAGCAGGGCCTCGACCTCGTCGTCGCTGGGCGCACGACCCAGCCGCGCCTCAAGCGCCTCCAGCCGATCCATGATCTCGTCGCGCAGTTCGGCGACGATGTCGTCGCGACTGTCCTTGGGCAATTGCGCCGCCAAGGCCTTCAGATAACGTTCGACCAGGTCCATGCCCGTCTCTCCCTCTTTCCCGGTGTTCACAGCATCTTCTCCAGCGAGGCCGACAGGCCGCGCCATTCGGTCGCGAGCCGTTCCAGCATCGCCTCGCCGCGCGGCGACAGGCGATAGAAGCGCTTCTTGCGCCGCTCCTCCTCGCGCCATTCGCTGTCGAGCAGCCCCTGGCTCTCAAGCCGGCGCAGCAGCGGATAGAGGGTGCTCTCCTCCATCTCGACCCCGACCTCGCCCAGGGCGACCCGCAGCGAATAGCCGTATTGCTCGCGCCTGAGGCTGGCCAGCACAGCCAGGATCAAAGACCCCCGCCGCAGCTCCAGCCGCAAGCTCTCGAACAGCAGCGCCTCGTTGTTCTCGCTCACGCGCCATCTCCGTGCGTCACATAGTGTGTGATACACAGTGTATGGGACATACTGTGCGAGGGAGTCAAGCCTGGCATTGCGCCGTCTTGTCTATTCCGGCGCCCGGACAAAGAAAAAGGGCGGCGGACCGAAGTCCGCCGCCCCTATTCAGTTTGAGACAGTCGTTCTTAGAACGACTTGGAGACGTTGATGAATGCGCTACGTCCAACATAGTCGTAGCCGGAGTACAGAACGGTATCGCCAACCTTGTTGTAGGCGCCCTGCGAGATCGGCGGCAGATCCGCGTCGAACAGGTTGCGAACACCAGCGGTGATCGTGATGTCGTTCATCGAGTACTGGGCGGAGATGTTGTGCGTGAAGTACTCGTCAACATCGAAGACGTAGTCGGCCAGACCCGTGGCGCCGACGAACGCGGTCGAGTCCATCGCGTCGATCCATTCCACGCCATAACGAACCCGGTACGGACCCCAGGCGTAGCTGACATTGCCGGTCGCGGTCCACTCGGGCGAACCCAGGATTCCCTTCTCTTCGCGGATGGGATCATCCGAGAAGAGCTGGCTGTAGATTTCCAGGAACTGAGTGGCGCCCAGGTTCACGATAACGCGGCCCGGACCGATGTCTGCGTTCCAACGCGCGTTGTAGTCGATGCCGCGAACCTTGTCGGTGGCGACATTGGTATAGCTGTCGCGAACCGTCAGAGCCTGCGTTCCAGCGTTACGCGGATCGATCAGACGGCAGAAGCCGTTGTCGGCGGTGAAGTCGGCCGGGTTGGAGTCGTAGCAGCGCGACAGGATGTTGGCGGAGCCAATACGGCTGACGCCGTTCTCGACGGTGATCTCGTAGTAATCGACGGCGAACGAGAGGTTGCCGAAGCCCGACGGAAGGGTCGGCTGCAGAATTACGCCGGCCGTGAAGTTCTTCGAGGTTTCAGCCGCCAGAGCGCCCGAACCCGCGCCACCCGAACTGATGACGGTGATGCCGTTCGTGGCGCTGAAGCCGGCCGGCAGGCCTTGGCTGGCGCAGTTGGCTGCACGGTTCGCGAAGACGCCCGGAGCGTCGTAGTTGTTGCAGGGATCGCTCGACTGGTTGAGGAAGCCGCTCGTTGCGCCCTGGAACTGTTCGAACAACGCAGGTGCGCGGTACGACGTGCCATAGGTGCTGCGAACCGACAGCCACGACACCGGCGTATAGACGAGGCCGGCCTTGTAGGTCGTGTCGTCGCCGTAAGAATCGTAGTCGGTGTAACGACCCGACAGGTTCAGGCTGAGTTCCTTAGCGAAAGGCAGGTTTGCCAGAAGCGGGATTTCCAGCTCGCCGAAGACTTCCCAGACCTGGTCCGAACCGCGCGTGGGCGCCGAAGTCGTCAGGTTGAACAGGTTGCCGTTGACGCTGTCCACAGGCGGCGAGTCGTTGATCGACGCATCACGCCATTCAGCGCCCAGGAAGGCGGTGACTTGACCGGCAGGCAGGGTGAACAGCGGACCGTCGATACCGGCCGAGATGGTCTTCTCTTCATACACGGTGGTGCCGGTCACAGGGCGGAAGACGTAGTCTTTCCAGTCCTGCGGCAGGGCGCCGCCGATGGTCTGGCTGGTCAGGAACGGCGCAGCGATACAGCCGGCGGTCGGGTTGGTGATGTTGACGGCGCAGGTGACCGAGCCCTGGACACCGGTCGGCAGAATGCCGGTGCGAACCAGGCGGGCGGGCGTGCCGGCCGGAGCAGCCACGACGTTCAGCGAGTCGCGCAGACGGTCGGTCAGGAACGATTCGAACACATAGGTCGAGTTCGAACGCGCATAGCTGGCGTAAACGTCATAGCGCCATTCGGGCAGGAAGAAGTCGCCACGGATGCCGGCGGTAGATTTAGTGAAATCGACCTCCTGCGTGCTCGTGTCGTTGCCGAATCCGATGAAGGCGCGAACACCGACTCTGGTTGTGGGCGTCGCGGAAGTCGGCTGAGCAGCCAAGAAGTTGCTGAACTGGAGGTTGCCGGGGATCAACAGGCTGCCCCGGTTGTAGTCGAGCGACAGTTGACGGAAGCCGGTCTGGCTCGACTTACGGCGGTTCACTAGGAATTCGCCGTAGAGTTCGGCGTTACCGAGCGCCTTCAGGTCGTAAGAGCCTTCGAGGAAGGCCGTGCCGACTTCGACTGGCGTGGTCAATGAGCGCTTCAGGATACGCGGATCGAATGTATCACGGACATTCAGGTTATTTGCGCCGCCACCCACGCCTTCAAATCCGACCAACCCGGTCGTCACTGCAGAGTTCGGGCGGAACCGGTTGAAGAGTGTTCCAACCGCACCAGCGGCCCGAACGCCAGCGACGTCTACGGTGCCAGTGACGCCATCAGTATCGACACCGATGGTGTTGATCGTCACGCCGTTCGAGCCGGTGCCGGTGACCGGATAGCATTTACGCTGGCCGGTCAGGGGATCGACGAAGTCGGAGAAGGCGCCGGTCGTGCGGTTCAGGCGGTAGTCGGTGTTGCAACGCGTGAACTCACGGTCGCCGAGGGTGATTTCCTCGCGGTTGTAGTATTCTGCCGAGCCGGACAGGTGGAAGCGATCGCCCTGCAGGCCAGCGACGACCGAGTAACGCGTCTGCTTGCCGGCGCCGTTCGCTTCCATAGGAGCATTCAGCTGGGCTTCGAGGGTGATCCCGTCGATGTTGTTGCGCGTGATGACGTTGACGACGCCGGCGACGGCGTCGGAACCGTAGATCGACGAGGCGCCGTCCTTCAGGACTTCGATGCGCTCGATCATGGCGGTCGGCAGGACGTTCAGGTCGGCCGAGCCGACGGCGCCGCGCGAACCGGCGGGCGCAACGCGACGGCCGTTCAGCAGGATCAGGGTGCGGGTCGCACCCAGGCCGCGCAGCGACAGGGTGTTGGCGCCAGGGCCACCGTCGGTCACGAAACCGCCGTAGGAGTTGTTGATCTGCGACGAGCCGCTGGTGACGGCGGTGCCTTGCAGCACTTCGGTCGTGGAGGCGAAACCGGCCAGGGTCGACTCTTCGCGCGTCACGACCTGAATGGGCGACGGCGAGTTGTAGGTGTCGCGGCGCAGACGCGAGCCGACGACCACAACCTCTTCGACGTTCGTGGCGTCTTCGGCTTCGGTCTGGGCGTTCGTGCGGGTGGTGGTTTGTGCGGATGCGGCCGATGCCGAGCCAATGACCGCGACGGCAGCCAGGCCGGCGACCATCGTCGAGCCTAGAAGCTGGTTTTTCAATTTCAGCATGTGGTTGTACGCCCCTCTTCGTGAATCTGAACGATCCGTCGTTTGCCAACGACCGAGTCCATCGGTCCTTACACGAAGGCCGATACGAAGCGACAGCGGGCCGGTCGCCTTTTGGTCACTTTCCGACCACCGGCGTTACATTTCCGCCACATAACGCTGATGTGACAAATGCGTCAAAAATGCGTGAAATGCAGGATTACGCGCACGGCTCGTTCACTGCCAGTGCTGATACGTGGACGTTTTTTTGAGCCACAACGTAAGCAGTGACTTTTTCGGAAGTGAACATTTTCGTGCGATTTGGGCGGCGAAGCTTGGCGTCTTGAGGCCGATGATTTTGCATTCAAGGCCAAAAAAGGGCGGCGGACCGAAGTCCGCCGCCCTTCCCAAACCAAGATCGCCCTTAGAACGATTTCGTCAGATTCACGAAGGCCGTGCGTCCCAGATAGTCGTAGCCCGAATACAGCGGAGCGTTGCCGACCCGGTTGTAGAAGCCGGACGAGATGGTCGGGGGGTCTTCGTTGAACAGGTTGCGCACGCCAGCGGTCGCCGTCCAGCCATTGGCCGAATATTGCACCGACGCGTTGTGCAGCCAGTAGTCGTCGACTTCCAGATCCAGATCGGACGTGACCGGATCTTCTTCATAGTAGGCATAGCTGTCGGTGCCCTGGATCCACTCGACGCCGTAACGCACGCGCCACTTGTCCCAAGCGTAGGAAACGTCCGTCGTGCCGGTGAACTCCGGATTGTTGAGCATACCGGTGAAATCTACCAGCGGATCTTCGGCGAACAGTTTGCTCGATATTTCCGTGTACTGCGTCACAGCCAAGTTGAACAACGCCGTGCCGGGACCGACATCCTTGCGATAACGCACGGTGTAATCCAGACCCTTAACATTGTCGGTGGCCAGGTTGATGTAGCTGTCCTGGACCGTCAGGCTGTTGTCGACCGTGCTGCGCGTGACCAGACGGCAGAAGCCGTTGTTGGCGGCGAAGTCGGCAGGGCTGGAATCGTAGCAGCGCGTCAGGATTTCGGCTGCGCCCGTCCGAGAGACGCCATTGTCGACCTCGATTTCGTAGTAGTCGACGGCGAAGGACAGATCGCCCCAGTTGGACGGCAGCGGCGGCTGGAGGACCAGGCCGACCGTCATGTTTGTCGATGTTTCGGCCGACAGACCGGCGTCTGCGCCGCCCGAAGTGACGACACGAACGCTGGTGACCGACTGGAAGTCGCCCGGCAGGCCTTGGGCCGTGCAGTTGGCGACCCGGTTCGGGTTCACGTTCGGCGCGCCGTAGTTGTTGCAGCGATCCAGCGTGTTGGACTGGAAGCCGGTCGTTGCGCCCACGAACTGTTCGAACAGGGCGGGCGCGCGATACGACGTGCCGTAGGTGCCGCGAACCGTGACCCAGTCGATGGGACGATAGACCAGACCGATCTTGTAGGTCGTGTCGTCGCCGTAAGAGTCATAGTCGGTGTAGCGGAACGAACCGTTCAGCGTAAGTTCCTTGGCGAACGGCATATCCGCCAGGATCGGTGCTTCGATCTCGCCGAACACTTCTTTCACCGAGTCCGAGCCGCGCGTGATGGACGAAGTCGAGAAGTTGTAGGTGTTGCCCAGTTGGCTATCGAGACCCGGCGTGTCGTCGATTTCCGATTCACGCCATTCGGCGCCGAAGAAGCCCATCACGCGACCAGCCGGCAGGCTGAACAGCGGACCATCGATGCCGAAGCTGACGACCTTCTCGGTGAACTCGGTCGTGCCGGTCACCGGGCGGAAGACGTAGTCGACCCAGTTCTGAGGCAGCACGCCGCCGATCGTCTGAGTGTTCAGAACCGGAGCGGCGACGCAGCCGGGGTTAGCGCCCAGTTGAGCGCACTGGAACTGGCCCGGCGCGGTCTGGACGACATCCAGGCTCTCGATCAGGCGATCCGTCAGGAACTGCTCGCTGGTGTAGGTCGATTTGGAGCGCGAGTAGCTGAACGATGCGTCGTAGCGCCATTCTGGGATGAAGAAGTTACCCTTGATGCCCGCGACATAGCGGCCGAAATCGACTTCCTGCTCGGATTGGTCGTTGCCGAAACCGATGAAGGCGCGCACGCCGACGTTCTGGCCCTTGTTCAGGCCTTGATCGGCGAAGACGACGCTGTTCTGGAGGTTGGCCGGGATCAGCGGGCTGCCGACGGCATAGTCCAGCGCCAGTTGGCGGTACCCAGTCTGCGAAGACTTGCGGCGGTTGAACAGGGCTTCGCCATAAATCTCGGCATCGCCGAGCGCCTTCAGCTGATAGCCTGCCTCGCCGTAAAGGGTCGTGATCTCGACCGGCGAGATCAGCGACTTGTTCAGCATGCGATCTTCGAAGGTGTCGCGCACATTGACGTCGTTGGCGCCGCCGCCGACGCCTTCGAAGCCGATCAGACCCGTGGTGACGGCCGAGTTCGGACGCCAGCGGTTGAAGGTCGTGCCCACCGAACCGGGAGCGCCGACGCCGGCGATAAGGTTGGTGCCGATCGTGTTGATCGAAACGCCATTCGAGCCGGTCGTGGTGATCGGATAGCATTTCGACTGGCGGGTCAGCGGATCGATGAAGTCCTGACCGTTGCGGAAGCCGTCCGTCTGGCAACGCGTGAACTCACGGTCGCGCAGGGTCAGTTCGTCGCGCTCGTAGCGCTCGACCGAGCCGGCGGCCCGCCAGCGATCGCCGCTGGTTCCGGCCGTCAGCGACAGACGGGTCGAACCGCCGGCGCCATTGGCTTCCAGCGGCTCGTTGCGCTGGGCTTCGATCGTCACGCCGTCGATGTTCTTGCGGGTCTGGATGTTGACCACGCCGGCGACGGCGTCGGAGCCGTAAACCGACGAGGCGCCGTCGCGTAGGATTTCGACGCGGTCGATCATCGCGGTCGGCAGCACGTTCAGGTCAGCGGCGCCGACAGAGCCGCGCGAGCCGGCCGGCGAAACGCGACGGCCGTTCAGCAGCACCAGGGTGCGGCTCGGCGACATGCCGCGCAGACCGATGGTGTTGGCGCCAGGGCCACCGTCGGTGACGTAGCCGCCGTAGGAGTTGTTGATCTGCGACGTGCCGCCTGTGACGGCCGTGCTTTGCAGCGCTTCGGTGGTCGAGGCGAAGCCCTGAAGGGTGGCTTCTTCGCGCGTCACGACCTGGGTCGGCGACGGCGCATTGTAGTTGTCGCGACGAATGCGCGAACCGATGACGACGACCTCATCGACGGTCGACGCTTCACCGGCTTGAGCGACGGAAGCATCCTGTGCCGCAGCAACGGATGGAGCGAACATCGCAAGCGATACTGTAACAATTCCGCCGACTATGGTCGACGCAAGGAGATGGTTCTTACGGTTACGCATACGCCTCATTCACAATCTGTATTGACACGATACTTAACGACACCCGCGTATCGCGGATATGTATCACCGATATACGTATTATATCGATTGTGTGACAGCCCTAGGCGCAACCAAGAACAACCACAACTGAAAAAGTCACACAAAAGTTCGTAACGAGGTCAAATTAAGCGCAAAATGCCGCAGTTGAGGCCGCAACAAAGCACGATGTTTTTACATTGCGACGTTTTCTGGCCTTTTTTACTCCCAACATCCGAGATGAACCGTCTTGGCGCTCTGTGCGCTATGGCGTCATTCCGTAGCGCTCACTAAGTTCTGTTCATGAACCGTTCTTCGACGCCGAAGCCCGCCGCCGCAAAGCCGGCCAAGCCTGTTCACGTGCCCAATCCGGGGGTGCAGGAGGCGTCGGCGCAGTTTGTGCGCGATACCGGCAAGCCGGCCAAGGCCATGCCGATGTTCGCCCCCGTCACCGGCCCGCGCCTGACGCCGGAGGAGCCCATCGCGGCCCCCGCCGACTGGGTTCCGCACCGCCCCTCGCACGAGGGCAAGAAGAAGGGCGGCCGTTTTCGGCTGGAGACGAAATACACCCCCGCCGGCGACCAACCCACAGCCATCGCCGAACTGGTGGCCCAGGCGGGGGAAGGTGACCGCGATCAGGTGCTGCTGGGCGTCACCGGCTCGGGCAAGACCTTCACCATGGCCAAGGTGATCGAGGAAACCCAGCGCCCGGCCCTTATCCTGGCCCCGAACAAGACTCTGGCGGCCCAGTTATACTCCGAGTTCAAGAGCTTCTTCCCGGACAACGCCGTCGAATATTTCGTCAGCTACTACGACTACTATCAGCCAGAAGCTTATGTCCCGAGAACCGATACCTACATTGAGAAGGATTCGTCGATCAACGAGCAAATCGACCGGATGCGGCACTCGGCTACTCGGGCCATACTAGAACGGGAAGATGTCATCGTCGTGGCGTCGGTGTCCTGCATCTACGGCATCGGGTCGGTGGAGACCTATACGGCGATGACGTTCACGCTGAAGGTCGGGGACCAGATCGACGAGGCGAAGCTGAGGGCGGATCTGATCGCGCTGCAGTACAAGCGCAACGACCTGAACTTCGACCGGGGGATGTTCAGGAAGCGCGGGGACGTGATCGAGATCTTCCCGGTCCACCTGGAGGATCGGGCCTGGCGCATCAGCCTGTTCGGGGACGAGCTGGAGGCGATCCAGGAGTTCGATCCCCTGACCGGCAAGAAGACCGCCGACCTGACCGAGATCACCGTCTACGCCGCCAGCCATTATGTGACGCCGCGCCCGACGCTGAACCAGGCCACCAACGGCATCAAGGCCGAGCTGAAGGAGACGCTGGACTGGATGGTCGAGAACGGCAAGCTGCTGGAGGCGCAACGCCTCGAACAACGCACCCGCTTCGATCTGGAGATGATGGAGGCCACCGGCAGCTGCGCCGGCATCGAGAACTATTCCCGCTGGCTGACCGGCCGCGCGCCGGGAGAGCCGCCGCCCACCTTCTTCGAATACATCCCCGACAACGCCCTGCTGTTCGTGGACGAGAGCCACGTCACCATCGGCCAGATCAACGGCATGTTCCGGGGCGACTACCGCCGCAAGTCGACGCTGGCGGAATACGGCTTCCGCCTGCCCTCCTGCATCGACAACCGCCCGCTGAAGTTCGAGGAATGGGAGGCCATGCGCCCCCAGACGGTGCACGTCAGCGCCACCCCAGGCCCTTGGGAGATGGAACAGGCGGGCGGCGTCTTCGTGGAGCAGGTCATCCGCCCCACCGGCCTGATCGACCCGCCGGTGGAAATCCGTCCGGTCAGCGGCGTGACCCGCAACCAGGTCGACGACGTCATCGACGAGGTCAAGGCGACGACCGCCAAGGGCTACCGCAGCCTGGTCACCACCCTGACCAAGAAGATGGCCGAGGACCTGACCGAATATATGCACGAACAGGGGGTGCGCGTCCGCTACATGCACTCCGACGTGGACACGCTGGAGCGGATCGAGATCCTGCGCGACCTGCGGCTGGGATCGTTCGACTGCCTGATCGGCATCAACCTGCTGCGCGAGGGGCTGGACATCCCCGAGTGCGGCCTGGTCGCCATCCTGGATGCGGACAAGGAGGGCTTCCTGCGCTCCGAGACCTCATTGATCCAGACGATCGGCCGCGCCGCGCGCAACGTGGACGGCCGCGTCATCCTGTACGCCGACCGCATGACCGGCAGTATGGAGCGCGCCATCGCCGAGACCGACCGTCGCCGCGAACGCCAGGTCGCCTACAACACCGAACACGGCATCACCCCCGAGAGCGTCAAGCGCGACATCAAGGAGATCATGGCCGGCCCCTATGAGTCGCGCGAGATGGACCGGATCACCCGGCCGGGCGTGGCCGAGGCCTCCAAACCCTTCGTCGGCTCCAACTTCCAGGCCGCCCTGCGCGACCTGGAAGGCCGCATGCGCGAGGCCGCCTCCAACCTGGAGTTCGAGGAAGCCGGCCGCCTGCGCGACGAGATCAAACGCATGAAGCTGATGGACCTGGAGTTCGCCAACGAAGCCCTGACCGGCGCGGGGGAAACGGTGGACAAGTCCGCGCCCAAGCGGTGGCGGGCGGATGCGGCGGCGGAAGCGCAGGAGCGGTTCAGGAAGGGGCGGTTGTAGGGTGAGCGCATTAAGATGGCGCGACAACCAAGAGGAATGGATATTATCGTGTAACCTAAGCTAGTTGACTTCTTGCGGCCGACAACATCCCTTACGTGCTATACGCACACGCTCAATTAGAACCTTAAGGCGCAGCTGGATGGCTTACACTGCAAAAATGATACCGATAATGCTCGCGTCTCCAGGCGACGTGCTAGAAGAGAGAAGCATAGCCAGAGATGCAATTCACGAGTGGAACTATATACATTCGCTATCCACACAGACTGCTTTAATGCCCGTAGGTTGGGAAACTCATTCGGCACCAGATTTAGGAGGGCGCGCTCAAGAACTTATAAATGATCGCGTGCTCGCCGACTGCGATCTTCTAGTCGGAATTTTTTGGACACGCCTCGGCACTCCAACTGGCGATTCAGCCAGCGGCACAGTCGAAGAAATTCAAAAGCATTTGGACGCCGGAAAGCCTGCAATGGTTTATTTTTCCTCTGCGCCGGTAGCTCCTGAAATTTTGGATCCAGCTCAATACGCTGCCTTAAGTGAGTTTCGGGATTGGTGCAAAGATAAAGGCATTATTGAAACATATTCAAACTACTCAGATTTTCGAGAAAAATTTGTAAGGCAACTTCAAATTCAGCTACGCAAAAATCCCTATTTGATCGAACTTTTATCCACTCAAGCTAACACCGATGCCAATGGGTTAGGGAGCGCCGCAATACCCGCACCCGCCCAGACCCCAGAATCGCTCATTTCAGCCGAAGCTAAAGAGCTTCTTCTAGAAGCGACAGCAGGCAATGACGGCATGATCATGCGTCTGGCAACATTGGGTGGTCGCTACGTCCAAGCAAATGGCAAGTCATTTGGAGACCCTCGCGATCGTAGATCGAATGCAAGATGGGAATACGCCGTCGAGGAACTCGTTGATCAGGGCTTCTTGATAGCCAGAGGCGTCAAAGGCGAGATCTTCGAAGTGACCGCCAAGGGATACGATGTGGCCGATCGGTTGCGCGCAGCTCTCTGAGGATTGCTAGGCACCAAAGGCCTAAAATCGACACTTGGGTGTTGAGGATGCTGTCAACTGTCCGACTTTGGTCGGCATTGCAGCGCGAGTCAGGACTTGGGCCTTTATCGCCATTTTGATTCCTTCTCCCCTTGCGGGAGAAGGTGGCCGAGCGGAGCGAGGTCGGATGAGGGGTTGCGCGGTCTTGGACGGTCAATGCTGAACCGACCCCTCATCCGCCCCTTCGGGGCACCTTCTCCCGCAAGGGGAGAAGGAATGTGGCGGGTGGGATTGAAATCTGGGCGGAGGCGCGAAACAACTTCAGCATGGATGGCTGGCTGCAATCCCGCGCCAATGCGATGCGTCGCGAACCCGTGCTGTATGAGCGGCGGCTGTGGGCGATCTTGCGGGATCGGGGGCTGGCGGGGCTGAAGTTTCGGCGGCAGGTGGTGATGGGGCGGTATATCGCCGACTTCGTCTGTCTGAGGCATCGGCTGATCGTCGAGGCGGACGGGCCGCATCATGAGGGTCGGGTCGAGGACGCCGAGCGGGACGCGTGGTTTCGCGAGCAGGGGTTTCGGGTGCTGCGGTTTCCCAATCAGATGATCGAGAACCGTAGGAACGAGGTGCTGGCGGCGATTGTGGCGGCGACGCGGGAAGGGTTGATTGGGGATTAAAATCCCTTCTCCCCTTGCGGGAGAAGGTGGCCCGAAGGGACGGATGAGGGGTCGGTTTGACTTAAGCCGCTGAGGCCGGCGCAACCCCTCATCCGACCTCGCTCCGCTCGCCCACCTTCTCCCGCAAGGGGAGAAGGATCAGATGTTAGAGATCATCCAGCGTCTTGTCCCATTCCTCCATCGTCACGATCCCGCGCCAGGTGCCCAGATAGAGGTCGATCCCCTTGGAGATGCGGCGGTCCTGTTCGCGTTCGATGACGGGGTCGAGGCCGGCTTCGCGGAGTTGGTCTTCCAGGGCGGCGATGCGGCGGTCCAGCTGGACGCGGCGGGCCAGTTGGGCCTCGCTCCATTCATCGTTGGCGCGGTTCAGCTTCTCCTTGGCCTTCCAGTATTGGCCTCTCAGTTCCCAGTCGCTCTTGTCGCTGGTGTTCATGGCGAAGCGGCGCTCGGCCTCCCCGAAGTTGGTCAGGATATCGAAGACCAGTTGCAGGGGCGCGGTCTTGAGCGTCAGGCGGGCGCCGCGCGACGAGGCGCTGCGGTCGGCCAGTTTGCGATAGGTCTCGGCTAAAGCCGCCAGGGCGCGAGCCTGGGTGAAGTCCTTGGCGTGGAGAGCGCGGCCCGAGGCCTGGGCCGCCGCCTCGGCCAGGGCGGCGGGGTCATTGGGGTCGGATTCGGGGGCGTCGAGGTCTGGGGCATCCTCGAACGGGCCGAAGTCGTCGGTTGAGGCGGGCGCCGGGGCGTCGGGCCTGAGCGGCGCCGCCTTTGCGGGCTTGGCCGGCGACCGGCGCGGGGCGTGGAGGTAGCGGGACCAACCCTCCTTCGTCGCGCGGGCGCGCAGGGCGGGCACGGTGACGTCGTAGCGGGCGGCGACCTGACGGGCGTCGTCGCCGGCGAGGTAGTCCTTGCGGATCTGGCTCCAGATCTCGGGGGACACGATCTTGTATCTGCGTTTTTCCATGCCGCCAGTATGGGGCGGGCGCGACCTCAGGCCGGAAGACGGCCGATTTTCGATGTCAAACCGCTGAATTCATACAGATCGACATGTAAAGTTTGACGCGCCAGCCCGCGTAATGACGCTGCTGTCCCCCTACCCTCTCCCCGCCTGCGACCGATGCTGACGCAGGGATGGGTCACAAGGGGCGAATGAGCCAGGGCATACATCGCAAGATCCGGCCGGACGCCGTCTGGGCCGAGGTGCGCAAGGCGTGGGAGGACGGCGAGACGGCGCGGTCCGTCGCCGCGCGCTATGACGTCGGGGTGCATGCCCTGTGGAAGCGGCGCGAGGCGGAGGGGTGGAAACGGCCCGAGCCGACGCAGGGGCCGATCGAGCCGGCGGAAGGCTGGGACCGTTACATCCAGGCGCGGCGCGATGCGTTCACCGCGCAGTTGGAGGACGCGCGGGCGCTGGCGGAATGTCTGGCGGCGGCGATGGCGGACGAGCGGCTGACGAGTGCGCCGCACTGGCATATTCCGTGGCTGTATCACTGGCGGGCGACGCATCTGGGACCGGAGGCGACGGCGCGGGACCGGGCGCGGGCGATCGAGACGGGCCAGCCGTGGGCCGAGCGGTTCTGGGACGACGACGGGGCGCTGAAGCCGCTGGCGTGGCTGGATCTGGAGATGGCGCGGCTGCATCCCGAGGACTGGCGCGCGGCCATCGGCCTGCCCGACGGACTGCCCGAGGCGGCGACGCGATACGCGCCCTGATGGGCGCCGCAGTTGACTTATCGGCGATAAGCGCCCATTTGCGCGGCGTCGCACAATCGCGATCTCCGGCGTCTCCAGCGCGTGTGGGTCTGATCCAGACCTGTCTGTAGAAGCCGCCGGCCCCTCATATCCATTCGCTGCCCGGACACGCGGGGCGGCGCCCGATCCACCCCGCAGGCCTCCTCCCCGAGGCCCCGTCGGGACTGGCGGTGCGCGGCCCGACGGCGTCATGCCATGGCCGAAGCGCGTCGCCGCTACGCGAAAGACATAGCTGTGAGCATCACCTTCGAATCCATGGGCCTGAACAAGGCCCTGCTGCAGGCCCTGGCCTCGACCGGCTACACCAAGCCGACGCCGATCCAGGAAAAGGCCATCCCCGACGTCATGGCCGGCAAGGACCTGCTGGGCATCGCCCAGACGGGCACCGGCAAGACCGCCGCCTTCGCCCTGCCGATCCTGCATCGCCTGGCCGAGAACCGCATTGCGCCCAAGCCCCGCACGACGCGCGTGCTGGTCCTGAGCCCCACGCGTGAACTGGCCACCCAGATCGGCGACAGCTTCAAGGCCTATGGCGCGCACCTGGGCTTCCGGGTCGCGGTCATCTTCGGCGGCGTGAAATACGGCGGTCAGGAGCGGGCCCTGCAACAGGGTCTGGACATCCTGGTCGCCGCGCCCGGCCGCCTGCTGGACCATATCCAGCAGAAGAACCTGGACCTGTCCTCGACCGAGATCTTCGTGCTGGACGAGGCCGACCAGATGCTGGACCTGGGCTTCATCAAGCCGATCCGCCAGATCGTCTCCAAGATCCCGGCCAAGCGCCAGAACCTGTTCTTCTCGGCGACCATGCCCAGCGAGATCGGCAAGCTGGCGGGCGAACTGCTGAAGGATCCGGTCAAGGTCCAGGTCACGCCGCAGTCGACCACGGTGCAGCGCATCAGCCAGTCGGTGGTCTATATCGAACAGGGTCGCAAGCGCGCCCTGCTGACCGAGATGTTCAGCGATCCGGAATATACGCGCTGCCTGGTCTTCACCAAGACCAAGCACGGCGCCGACAAGGTCGCGGCCTATCTGGAAGCCGGCGGCGTCGAGGCCGGCGCCATCCACGGCAACAAGTCCCAGCCTCAGCGTGAACGCACCCTGGCCGCCTTCAAGGCCGGCAAGCTGCGCGTGCTGGTCGCCACCGACATCGCCGCGCGCGGCATCGACGTGGACGGCGTCTCGCACGTCGTGAACTTCGAACTGCCGCACGTGCCGGAAAGCTACGTCCACCGCATCGGCCGCACCGCGCGGGCGGGCAAGGACGGCACGGCCGTCAGCTTCGTCGCCGGCGACGAGATGAAGCTGCTGAAGGACATCGAAAAGGTCACGCGCCAGAAGATCCCGGCCATCGACCGCAGGAACGACAAGGCCCTGGGCCAGCTGGACGCCACCATCATGGCCACCGGCGTCGGCAAGAAGGCGACCATGCCGGAACGCGAAGGCGGCGACCGGGGCGAAGGCGGCCGCGGCGAAGGTCGCGGCGGTCGTGGACGCAGCCGCGTCCCGCATCGCGACGGCGTGCGCCCGGAAGGCGGCGGCCAGCCGCATCGCCAGCGTCGCGCCCGTCCGGGCGAGACCCCGGCGGCCCCGCGTCCCGAACGCGCCTACAACCCGCTGGGCGGCGAGCGCGTGCCGTCGATCAACGACAACGTCAAGCCGGCAGAAGGCGAGATGAAGCGCCGTCCCCGTCGCCGCCCGTCCAACGGCGGCAAGGGCTATGTCGGCGGCGCCAAAGGCTGATCCAGATCCTCCCCCGTGAAGCGTAGCGAAACGGGGGAGGGGGACCGCGAAGCGGTGGAGGGGGCGAACGTCGCACGGCGCGAAACGTCGGAAATCGAGCCCGTTTCCGCCCCCTCCACCCCGCTTCGCGCGGTCCCCCTCCCCCGCTGCGCGGTGGAGGAATAAAAAAAACGGCGGCTCCTGCGAAGGAGCCGCCGTTCTCATGTCAGGCGTGTGCGGACCTTAGAAGGCCCAGGTCGCGCCCATCGAGAAGCCGACGCCGTAGCCGGTGGCTTCGCCACGCAGGTTCGAGACGACCAGGCCGTTGCCATAGACGTCGCGCGTGTCGTTGATCGCGGCGGTGTCGATGTCGATGTAGGTCACAGCGCCGTCCAGGGTCATCGCGCCGACCGTCTTGGACAGGCCGGCGGCGTAGAGCCAGCGGTCGCCGTCCGGGATGCGTGCGGTGCGGTTAGCATCCGGGGTCGGGGTCGGGTCGTAGCCCAGGCCCGCGCGGAAAGTCATGGACGGATCGATCTTGTAGTCGAAGCCGATCGCGCCGGTGGTCACGTCGTCATAGTCCTGGACGATGGTCGAACGGCCGGTGGCGCCAAAGCTCACGCGGATGGCGTCGAACTCGCTCCAGCCGATCTGGTTGACCTGGGCGTTCAGGGTCAGGCGGTCGTTGACGGCGTAGCGCGCCGAGACCGTGGCGTACCAGGGGGTGTTGAAGCTGGCGACCCCGTCAGCCGAGACGTTGTTGGCGGCCAGAGTGCCCGTCAGACCCGAGATGTTCACGGCGCCTTCCAGTTCGTGCTCGATCTTGGAGCGGTAGGACACACCCAGGTCCAGCTTGCCGAAGTGCATCTGGGCGCCGGCGTTCCATCCGTAATCCCAGCCGTCGCCTTCCAACTGGTTGCGACCGTCGCTGGACGGCGCGACGACATAACCCGGCGCCAGGACAGCGGCCGACACGTTCGGCAGAGCCGAAGACAGGGTCGCCTTGGCGTACTGGGCGTCGAAGCCGACGCCGACGTCCAGCCAATCCGTGACGGTCATGGCGGCGACCAAGCTGACGTTGGCCGATCGCAGCTCAGACGTCAGGGCGTCGTAGCGGGCGAAGTCGGGCTGCTCGTATTTGGTGGTGAAGTTGTACGGCGCCTGGACGGCCAGGCCGACGTTGAAGCGGTCGCCGATCGGCATGGAGACGGCGAAGTTCGGCACGATGCCGCTTTCGACGACTTCATGGACGTGCGGGTCGCCGTTGACGGGAGCGGTGCGGCTGACGACGCCGCCGGGCGTCGGCACGTTGTAGGTCAGGCTGGAGCCACGGTCATCGACGTCGGAATCCAGGATCAGGCCGTGGGCGCCGACATAGACTTCACGTTGGGTTCCGGCGATGGCGGCGGGGTTCCACCACAGGGACTGAACGCCCTTGTCGGCGCCGACGCCGGCGTTGGCGCGGCCCTGGGCGCGCGTCGATTGTTCCTGAACATAGAAGGAGCCGGCCATGGCCGGGGCGGCGACGCCGGCCAGAAGGGCGGTCGTCAGAGCAAGCCCGCCCACGCGGGCGAAGTTCCTGGAGGTCATTTCAAACACCTAAGTAAACGTCGACCGCATTAGGCGCGGTCGATCCGGGGAGGAACCCACTCAGCGTTCACGGCGTGAAAGCGTTGCGGGCAAGGCCCCCATCGGACCGGAAACAGGCGAAACCGTGGCGCCTGAGCCGCACATGATCACGGCTTTGCGAGGTTACGTTGCGGCAACATCGATGCTCAGATTACGGAGTTCGGCGATCAAATCTTGCGCCGCAGCCTCGACCTGGCCGGCGTCGCGGCCACGGATGACCAACTGGGTTCCAATCTCGCCGACGCTTCCATGGCCAAACGGATAGCTGCCGAACGACAGGTCACGGTGCAGATTTGCGGCGGCGCGCAGCACATCGGCCACAGCCCCCTCGCCCACCCCACTGACCTTCAGCGTCCGGGAATGTACGACGGCGCCTGTGCGCAGGCGCGGCGCCACATCCTCAAGCATCGCCTGCATGATCTTCGGCACGCCGGCCATGACGAAGACATTGCCGATCTTGAAGCCGGGCGCGTCGGTGACCGGATTGGCGATCAGCACCCCGCCCTCAGGGATGCGAGCCATGCGACGGCGCGGGGCGTTGAAGTCGTCGCCATAGCGGCGCGCCAGGATGGCCATCGCCTCGGGATTCTCGGGCAAGGCCACGCCGAAGGCCGCCGCGACGGCGTCAGCGGTGATGTCGTCATGGGTCGGGCCGATGCCGCCGGTGGTGAAGACATAGTTCCAGCGCGACCGCAGCGCGTCGAGCGCCTCGATGATCCGGTCGTGGTCGTCGCTGACGACCCGCGCCTCCATCAGGTCGATCCCCAGGGCGGCCAGGAAGCGGGCGATGGTGTTGGTGTTCGTGTCCTGGGTCCGGCCCGACAGGATTTCGTCGCCGATGACCAGGACGGCGGCGGTGGGCCCGGCAGCGGCGGGATTGGCGTCGGTCATGCGGGGAATCCAAACTCGGGGTTGAGGTTTCATGCTATAACGACCATCTGCGGCGAACGGATTGCGCCGTATCCTCGCCTTTTGCAGACCGATCGCCCCATGTACGAAACGCCCGAAATCGAAACCGACGTCCTGGTCCGCTCCAGCGCCATTCGCGTCCACGAAGCCGAAGACTTCGAGGGGATGCGCAAGGCCGGGCGTCTGGTCGCCGAGGCGCTGGACATGATCGCCGCCCATGTGAAGCCGGGCGTCCTGACCAGCACGATCGACGATCTGGTGCGCGAGTTCACCCTGGACAACGGCGGCCTGCCCGCCTGCCTGGGCTACAAGGGCTATGAGAAGACCGTCTGCACCTCGATCAACCACGTCGTCTGCCACGGCATTCCCGGCGACCGGGTGCTGAAGGACGGCGACATCGTCAACATCGATCACACCGTCATCGTCGACGGCTGGCACGGCGATAGCAGCCGCATGTATGCGGTCGGCGAGATCAATGCGCGCGCCAAGAAGCTGATCGACGTGACCTATCAGTCGCTGGATCTGGGCCTGGAACAGGTCAAGCCGGGCAACACCTTCGGCGACATCGGTTTCGCCATCCAGAAGTTCGTCGAGGCCCAGCGCATGAGCGTGGTGCGCGACTTCTGCGGCCACGGCATCGGCCGCGTCTTCCACGACAGCCCCAACGTCCTGCACTATGGCCGTCGCGGCGAGGGCGCCGTGCTCAAGCCCGGCATGTTCTTCACCGTCGAGCCGATGGTGAACCTGGGCAAGCCGCACGTGAAGGTGCTGTCCGACGGCTGGACCGCCGTGACGCGCGACAAGTCACTGTCCGCCCAGTGCGAGCACACCATCGGGGTGACGGAAGACGGTCTGGAAATCTTCACGGCGTCTCCGGCTGGGCTGTTCCGGCCGAACTGACTCCAGGCTTTCGTCATCCTCCGGCAAGCCGCTTGCGGCGCAGACCGGGGGACCCAGCGGCGCGCGCGAGCGCGAACCTGCCGCGGACACTTTCATTCGACATCATGCCGATGGACGCATCGCCTTCGGCGCCGCTGGGTCCCCCGGTCTTCGCTGCGCTTCGCCGGAGGATGACGAAAGAAGGTAGTGTTCACACACGTTGAGCTTGCACGCATCGTCGGATCGACCGATCCTGTGAAGGTTGCGCATCTGCGAGCCTGACGGCGTATGACCGACGAGATTTCGACCAAGCCGACCCCGCGCCACAGCGGCCATCGCGACCGGCTGCGTGAGCGGGCGGCGAAGGGGGGCCTGGGCGCCCTGCCCGACTATGAGCTGCTGGAGCTGCTGCTGTTCCGCAGCGTGCCCTACAAGGACACCAAGCCGCTGGCCAAGGATCTGTTGGCGCGGTTCGGCGGGCTGGAGGGGATCGGGGCGGCCAGCCACGAGGCGATAGAGGATCAGGTTTCCCGGTCGATGGGCTATGCGGCCGGCAAGGCGACGCGAGCGGTGGCGCTGGACCTGCAGCTGATCTTCGACGTGACGCGGCGGATCGCACGCGAGCCGACCGCGAAACGGCCGGTGATCTCGTCGTGGACGGCGCTGTTGGCCTATGTCCGCGTCGCCTTGCAGCACGAGCCGCGCGAGCAGTTTCGGGTGCTGTATCTGGACAAAAAGAACCAGCTGATCCTGGACGAGGTGCAGAACCGGGGCACGGTCGATCATGCGCCGGTGTATCCGCGCGAGGTGGTGCGGCGTGCGCTGGAGCTGTCGGCCAGCGCCCTGATCCTGGTCCACAACCATCCGTCGGGTGATCCGACACCCAGCCGCGCCGATATCGAGATCACGAAACAGGTTGTGCAGGCCGGGCGCGCCCTTAACGTGGAGGTTCACGACCATCTGGTCGTCGGCCGCGACGGGGTGGCCAGCTTCAAGCAACTGGGCCTGATGTGAACGACGCCATTCTGACGACCGAACGGCTGGTGCTTAAGCCCGTCTCGACCGACGATTTCGACGACCTGCTGACGCTATGGTCGAACGAGGACTTCACGCGTCACATCATGGGCCGGGCGCTGGGGCGCGAGGAGGTCTGGTTCCGGCTGCTGCGCGACATCGGCCATTGGGTCGCGATGGGGCACGGCAACTGGACGATCCGGCTGCGCGACGACGGGGCTTATCTGGGCAGCGTGGGGGTGTTCGACTATCGCCGCGAGCTGGAGCCGCCGTTCGATGCGCCCGAACTGGGCTGGGGCGTGGGGCCGGCGTTTCAGGGCAAGGGCCATGCGGCCGAGGCCCTGACGGCGGCGCTGGGCTGGACCGACCGGACGCTGGAGGGGCGCACCGTCTGCATGATCGCGCCCGAGAACCTGGCCTCGCTGAAGCTGGCGGCGCGGGTCGGTTATCGCCCCTATGCGACCGCGACCTATAAGGATCATACGGTTCAGCTGTTCGATCGGCCCCGCCGTTTCGCGTAGGTCGCCATTAAGGTTTATGCGTCAAAATCGCGTCGAACGAACCGCGAGTCCCTTGCCATGCCCATGTCCGTCGAAACGCTGCGCCAGCATCTGGTCGAGGCCTTTCCCGACGCCCAGATCGACATTGAGGATCTGGCGGGCGACGGCGACCACTATCGCGCCCGCATCGTGTCCGACGCCTTCGCCGGCCTGGCGCGCGTGCGACAGCACCAACTGGTCTATGCGGCGCTGAAGGGTCAGATGGGCGGCGAACTGCATGCGCTGGCGCTGGAGACCTCGGCGCCGGTCAAGGAGGCCTGACCCCATGCGCTATCGCCCCTTCGGCGTTTCAGGCTCCGCGATCTCGAACCTGACGCTCAGCTTCGGCGCCGAGGCGTTGAAGCGGGGCCGCGAGGCCGGGCTGGACCTGCTGTATTCGGCGCTGGAAAGCGGCATCAACAGCTATCGGCTGGAGAATGCCGATCCTGTGGCGGCCGAGGTGCTGGGCGAGGCGCTGTCGCACGTGGATCGCAAGCTGGTCTACGTCAGCCTGACCCTGGGGGCCGGCGACGGGCGCGAGGGCGAACGGGACTTTTCCGCCCAGGGCATGACTGCGGCCATCGACCGGGCGCTGCACTTCTCGGGGCTGGGCTGGATCGACGTGGCGGTGCTGCACGAGCCGGGCGAGGCCGAACTGGCCCAGTCGTCGCTGAGCGCGCTGAAGGCCATGCGGGCGACCGGCCGGATCAAGCTGCTGGGCATCGCGGGCGGCGGCGAGGTGATGGACGCCTACGTCTCGACCGGCGCGTTCGACGCCCTGCTGACGCCGTTCGACATCAATGCCGGCTGGCAGATCCGCAACCGCATCCGTGCGGCGCGGGATCAGGACATGGCCGTCTTCGCCTATGGTTTCCACACCGACCGCCGCAGCCGCGCGCCCGAGGCGCCAGTGTTCAAGAAGGGGCTGTTCGGCCTGGGCGGCGGCAAACGGCCCGTCGATACGCCCAAGAAGGACGCCTTCGGCTTTCTGTATCGCACGCAGAACTGGACCGCCGAGGCGATCTGCCTGTCCTACGTCCTGACCGATCCGTCGGTGTCCAGCGTGATCGTGACCGCGACGGACACCGATCGTCTGGCCACGCTGGCGGCCGCGCCCGAGCGCGACCTGCCGCCCGGCCTGGCGGCGCAGATCGAGATGGGCCGCGTCGTCGCCAGCGCGGCCTAAGCCGACCCGAATGCGCGATGCAGAACGTCGCGCACGCCTTGACCGCGCCCTCTGCTCTCCCTAGCTGACGGGCTTCACGAAAGGCCTATCCCGTGACCGACACCATTCAAGCCGCCGATCCCGCCCACGCCTTCATCGGCGAAACCGTCGCCCAGAACGACGTCGTGCTGTTCATGAAGGGCACGCCCGACCAGCCGCGCTGTGGCTTCTCGTCCCTGGCGGTGCAGATCCTGGATCATGTCGGAGCCGCCTTCGTCGGCGTGGACGTGTTGCAGGACGAGGCCCTGCGCGAAGGCATCAAGAGCTTCACCGACTGGCCGACGATCCCGCAGCTCTATGTGAAAGGCGAATTCGTCGGCGGATCGGACATCATCCGCGAGATGTTCCAGGCTGGCGAACTTCAGGCCCTGATGGTCGAGAAGGGCGTGCCGCTCGGCGAGGCCTGATGGCGCGCAAGACCCTGAGCCCGCGCGAGGACCGCGAGGTCTTCGTCGTGCCGCTGCACGTGCTGCCCGAGCACATCGACGCCAATGGACACGTCAACAACGTCGTCTATGTCGGCTGGCTTCAGGACGCCGGCACGGCCCACTGGAACGCGCGCTTCGACGAGGCGACGCGGGCGAAGTGGTCGTGGGTCGCGACCCGGCACGAGATCGACTATCTGCGCGGCATCGAACCGGGCGCACAGGGCGTGGTCGCGCGCACCTGGGTCGGCGATCCGCAGGGGCCGCGCTTCACCCGCTATGTCCGCATCGAGGACGCCCAGGGCCGCGTCTGCGCCCAGGGCGTCACCGAATGGGTGCTGGTGGACGCTGCGACCCTGAGGCCGCAGCGCATTCCGGCCACGATGCTGAGCGTTTTCGAGACGCCTACTTCAACGGATTGAAGATCCGCGCCGGCGTACCGGGCTCCAGGCCCAGGTCGGCGTAGGTCCAGCGCAGTTCGACGCCGTTGGGGACCAGGGCCTTGCACAGGTCTTCCTTGGTGCGACGCAGGGTGATCTCGGCAGGCGAACCGTCGGACACCGACACTTCGAAGTCCGAGGACTGGGTGCAGCCGTTGGAATCGACGCGAGCGACCAGGGCGCCGTCGGCGAAGCGGGCCTCGCGAATGGCCTCGGCCGGCGGGGCGTCGTTGCGCGTGACATTGACCGAGACGTTCTCGCCCGCATCGCTGTCATAGATGACGCAGGCCGACAGCAGCGGCGCGACCAGGGCCGCGACCGCCAGACCCTTGACGAGGCCGCGCATCACTGACCCGAGGCCGGGGCGGTGATGACCCGCGTGGTCGGCTTTTCGGTCGAGACGATGATGCAGCCCGACAGCAGCGGGGCGGCGATGGCGATGGCGAGAGCGAGACGAAGCATTTGGGTTCCCCTTTGAAAGCTTGACCCTTTGTGCCGCGAGGACCGGTTCAACACACGTGAATAATCGGCAAGCTGGATGAACATTTGGAAAGGGTCGGGGTTGAATGCGTCCGCAACTGCCATAGCTACAGTCCCTCCCCTTTCCTTCGGATCGCCTTTCATGAGCCTGCTGTTCTCGCCCCGCGCCGTGGGCCCGCTGACGCTGAAGAACCGCGTCGTCATCGCGCCCATGTGCCAGTATTCGGCCATCGACGGCGTGCCCCAGCCCTGGCACGTGCAGCATCTGGGTCGGCTGACCATCTCCGGCGCAGGCCTGGTCATCGTCGAGGCGACGGGGGTCGAGGCGGCGGGCCGCATCAGCCCGGACGACACCGGCCTGTGGAACGAGGCCCAGGAAGCCGCCTTCGCCCGGATCATCGCCGACATTCGCACCTACAGCGACACGCCCATCGGCATCCAGCTGGCCCACGCCGGTCGCAAGGCCTCGACCAGCGCGCCGTGGAAGGGCGGCGGCGCCCTGAAGGCCGAAGACGGCGCCTGGGAGACGTTCAGCGCCTCGGCCGAGCCGTTCAAGGACGACTGGCATACCCCGACCGCGATGACCGAGGCCGACATGGACCGCGTCGTCGCCGCCTTCGAGGACGCCGCGCACCGGGCGGACCGGGCCGGGTTCGACCTGGTCGAACTGCACGCCGCCCACGGCTATCTGCTGACCCAGTTTCTGTCGCCCCTGTCCAACCACCGCACGGACGATTTCGGCGGCGGGTACGAGAACCGGGCGCGCTTCCCCTTGCGGGTGGCCCAGGCCCTGCGCGACGCCTGGCCCCGGACCAAGGCGCTGGGCGTGCGGTTCAACGGGTCGGACTGGGTCGAGGGCGGCATCGCCCTGGACGAGGTCACGGCCTTCGGGCAGGCCCTGCATGACATGGGCTATGACTATCTGCACCTGACGTCGGGCGGCAATGTCGCGCGCGCCGACATTCCGGGCGCCGAGCCGGGCTATCAGCTTGCGTTCGCGCAGGCCGTGAAGGCGGCGACGCCCGACGCCAACGTCATGGCCGTGGGCATGATCTTCGATCCGCAGCAGGCCGAGGACATCGTGGCCTCGGGTCAGGCCGACCTGATCGCCATCGCCCGTGCGGCGCTGGACGACCCAAACTGGGCGCATCATGCGGCCGTGGCGCTGGGCCAGGACGAGGGCCTGCCGCCACAGTACGTGGCTGCGAGCAAGGCCTACTGGCCGGGCTACGACAAGGCCAACGCTTAAGGCCTGATCAGGCGGCCTTCTCCAGCGCGGGATCGACGGCCCACAGCACCCGCGCCGCCGCCTGGACCTCGCTCTCGGCCGTCTTTTGCGGGCGGCCGAGCAGATAGCCCTGGACCTCGTTGCAGCCCTGGTCGCGCAGGAAGGTCAACTGTTCCAGCGTCTCGACGCCCTCGGCCAGGACCGGGATGTGCAGGCTCTCGCCCAGAGTCAGGACGGCGCGGATGATGGCGGCGGATTGCGGTCCGCCGTCCAGCTCGGACATGAAGGAACGGTCCAGCTTGATCTTGTCGAACGGGAAGGCGCGCAGGGTGGACAGCGACGAATAGCCGGTGCCGAAGTCGTCCATGGCGATGGAGACACCCAGCAGCTTGAGCTGGCGCAGCACATGGGTCGTGCGCTCCATATCCGTGATCATGGCCGTCTCGGTGATCTCAAGCTCCAGCCGGGCCGGCGACAGGCCCGTCTCGATCAGGACCTGATGCACCAGGCGCGGCAGATCGACGTGGCCCAGCTGGACCGGCGACAGGTTGACGGCGATCTTGTGCGGCTCGGCCCATCCGGCGGCCTCGGCGCAGGCGGTGCGCAGCACCCACTCCCCAATCGGCAGGATCAGGCCGTTCTCTTCGGCCAGGGGGATGAAGTCGGCCGGCGAAATGAAGGTCCCGTCCGGCTGGATCCAGCGCAGCAGAACCTCGTAGCCCGTGATGTCGCCGGTATCGACGGCGGCCTGAAGCTGCCAGTTCAGGCTGAACTGGCCTTGGTCCAGGGCCTCGCGCATCTGCTGGGCCATGCGACGGCGGTTGCGCACCGCCTCGTCCATCTCTTCCTCGTAGAAGCAGACATCGGTCCCCAGCGAGGCCTTCGCCCGGTACATGGCCAGGTCCGCGTCATTGATCAGGGCGGACGGGTCATGGGCGTCGTCGGGCCAGATCGCGATGCCGGTGCTGAGGCCGCAGGCGACCTCGGCATGGTCAAGAATGACGGGTTCGGTGACCGCGTCACGCAGGCGCGCCACCAGGTCCAGGGCGTCGTCGCGGTGGCGGATCGGCATGACGGCGACGAACTCGTCTCCGCCCAGGCGGGCCACGAACTCGTCATGGTTCAGGCAGGCCCGCATCCGTTCGGCGATCTGGACCAGCAACTGGTCGCCGGCGGCGTGGCCATGAACGTCGTTGACCTCCTTGAACCGATCCAGGTCCATGGCCAGCAGGGCGACCTTGGTCGGAGCGTTGAGGTCCGAGGTCTGGCGCGTCAGCCATTCCAGGAAGGACGAACGGTTGGGCAGGCCGGTCAAGCCGTCATTGCGCGCCAGATGGGCGATGCGACGTTCCTGGGCCAGGCGCATGCGCAAGTCGCGCACCGCATAGATCATGACATCGGTCACGACGGCGTGTCGGCCATCGCGCCGCACGGCGATCTCGACCGGGATTTCGGTCTCGCCCGCGCCGACCAACTTGGACTGTGTCAGGCCGCCTACCGTCAGGTCGGCGGTATTGGACAGCCAGCGCGACAGCGGCTCGCCGACCAGGGCGTCATGCGCCACTCCGGCCAGGTCGGCGAAGGCGGCGTTGGCGGCCAGGATCAGGCCGCCCTGCTCGACCACCATGCCATCCACACTGCCCTCGATCAGATGATCGAGACGCGCCTTGGCCTGGAGCCGGGACTGAATGTCCAGAGCGTGGCTGGCGACGCCGGTGCCCAGCATCATCAGGCCGACGGCGGATGCCGCGAAGGCCAGGACGATGTTGGCGCTATTGCTGGCGATGTGACCCGGCGACGGCGCGAGCGGAATGACGGTCATGGCCGCCATGCCGGTGAAGTGCAGCGCGACGATGCCCAGCACCATCAGGGCGACGGGCGCCACCTGTCCCGAACGCCGCGCGCGGTTGAACGCCAGCCCACCGAACAGGACGGCCCCGACGATGGAGGCGACGACATAGGCGGTCGACCAGTGGATGACGGCGTCGGTCGCAAAGGCCGCCATGCCGGTGTAGTGCATGGCCACCACGGTCAGGCCGAACAGCACGCCGCCGATCTCGGCCGAGAACCGCAGGGTCCGCGAGGCGACCCAGAGCGCCAGGGCGCTGCCCCCGATGGCCACGCCCAGGGAGACGCCGGTCAGAACCGGTTCGTAGCTGACGCTCGTGCCGGGCTCATAGGCGATCATCGCCACGAAATGGGTGCACCAGATCGTCGCCCCGGTCGCCACGGCGCCCATGAAGGCCCAGGCCAGGCGCGTGCCCTTTTCGGCGGCGCGCAGGCGGCGATAGAGGCGGAAGGTGATGATGGAGCCGATCAGGCAAAGACCGGCGGCGAGCCCCACCAGCCAGAGATTATGATCGTCGGTCAGGCACGTGAAAAAACGCATGAAAGCTACAGACCGTGGAGAAGACAGCCTGGCTTCATAGCAGCAGAGAATTTAATCAGACGCGCCCGAACAGGCTTAACCAATCCCTATCCGGACGGATCAGGAGCGCGGCAGCTGATAGGGGTTGTTGACGCTGATGGGCGAGCCGGGCGGCAGGCCCAGTTCCTCGAACGACCATTTCAGCTCGACGCCCTCGACCAGATCCTGACGGCACTTGTCCTCGTCGATGCGACGCAGGGTGATGACGGCGGCGCC
Organism: Brevundimonas sp. KH_058; assembly: GCF_057838505.1. Lineage (NCBI taxonomy): Bacteria > Pseudomonadati > Pseudomonadota > Alphaproteobacteria > Caulobacterales > Caulobacteraceae > Brevundimonas > Brevundimonas sp. KH_058. Next base: position 555,420 of record NZ_CM174469.1, read on the forward strand.
GCCCTGCAGGCTGACGATGGGGATCAGGTCTTCCTTGGCGGTGCAGCCGTTTGAGCTGACCCAGAAGACGGCCTCGTTCTTGGTGAAGGCGGCGGCGTGGATCGGCTCCAGCGCGCCGGGCATGCCCTGGGTCGAGACGGTCGGCTCGCTGGCGGTCGCGCAGGCGGCAAGGCTCGCTGCCCCGGCGGCGATCAAACCCAAGCGTCCGATGATGGAGTCGCGCACCGACGACCTCCCCTGTCTCTCAAAGCCTGAACGGGCCGAGAATGCGCCTGTTCGCCCGTGGAGGGAACAGGGTAAAAACGAAAGGCCCCGGACGAATCCGAGGCCCTTCAAACTGAAACCTTCAAAGGGACTATCGACGGGCTCAAGCAGCCCGAAGGGCGATAGCCCCTCAAAGAGAGCTTCGTAAGCCTTGCTTACGAAGCGTAGTATTCGACGACCAGGTTCGGTTCCATCTTCACGGCGTACGGCACGTCCGACAGTTCCGGGACGCGGACGTAGCGGACCGAGAACGAGCGATCCGACAGTTCCAGGTAATCCGGCACGTCGCGTTCCGACGACGTCTGGGCTTCGATCACCAGAGCCATGCTGCGCGACTTTTCCTTCACCGTGACGACGTCGTCCGGCTTCACGCGGTAGGAGGCGATGTCGACCTTCTTGCCGTTGACCAGGACGTGGCCGTGGTTGACGAACTGACGGGCGGCCCAGACGGTCGGGACGAACTTGGCGCGGTAGACGATGGCGTCCAGACGCGATTCCAGCAGGCCGATCAGGTTTTCCGAGGTGTTGCCCTTGCGACGCGTGGCTTCGTCGTAGGTCTTGGCGAACTGCTTCTCGGTGATGTTGCCGTAGTAGCCCTTCAGCTTCTGCTTGGCCTTCAGTTGCAGACCGAAGTCCGAAACCTTGGACTTGCGACGCTGACCGTGCTGGCCGGGACCGTAAGAACGCTTGTTGACCGGCGACTTGGCGCGGCCCCACAGGTTCTCACCCATGGCGCGGTCGATCTTGTATTTGGCGCTGTGGCGCTTGGACATTCTATTCTCTTTTCAACGATACGGCCCGGCACCCCCTCGATTGGGAATGCGATCTCAACGGCGGTCCACGCATCTTCCGTCATCAATCCCGCCCCTGGCGAACCAGAGGCATGGAAGGCGGCGCTTATGGCCAGAGGGGCCGACGGAGTCAAGCCGGACGGGCCGTTAAGCACGATGGAATGGAACGATCGACCGGTTCCACCCTTCATTCGATGCAACCGAACACTGCACGAGGACAAGGAGGAGTGGAATGCAGACTGAATCCAAAAGCTTTCAGACCGGCCTGTCCGATCAGGCGGTGGAAACCCTGAAAAAACAACTGGTCGATCTGGTCGAACCCCTGACCGATCATCAACTGCTGGACCTCGCCGACGGCATCCATGAGATGCTGCGCCAGCGCCGCGCGGTCAGGCAGCACCATGCCGAACGCATGAACGAGCGCGTTCGGCAGGGCGTGGACCTGAGGGTCTGATCTCTATTTAGCCGCCCTACTTGGCCGACTGGGCCTCCGAGATGAACATCGCTCGCCCCTCGCGCGTGGCGATCTTGCCCAGGCCCGGGAAAGGGAAGTGATAGGCGTAGATGTGGGCGCCCGAGTTGCGCAGCGCCGTCACCTGGTCCAGCCGCGCCTTCTCGCCCGCCGCCTGATCGTCGTCATAGCCGACGTTCCAGTCAGGATGTTCCACCGACAGGATCCAGTGGTGCATCAGGTCGCCGGTGAAGAGCAGCTGGTTCTGGCCGTCGGCGATCAGATAGGCGACGTGGCCGGGCGTATGGCCCGCCGTGTCCTGGGCCGTGACGCCCGGCGCGACCTCTCCACCCGGCGCGAAGGCCTGGACCTTGGGCGTGATGATCCGCACCAGATCGGACAGTTCGGGATTGGCGCGCATCGACGCCCACTCCGCCTGCGACATCCGGATCGTCGCATTGGGGAAGGCCAGGCCGCCGCTGCGGATCAGGCCGCCCACATGGTCGGGGTGGCCGTGCGAGATCAGCACGTCGGTGATCGAGGCCGGATCGACGCCCGCCTTTTGCAGGCTGTCCATCAGTTGACCCTTGCCCTCGCCCAGGCCGGTGTCGAACAGCATCGTCCGGTCGCCGTTCCTGACCAGCAGCGGGTGGATTTCCAGCATGATCGGATCGGCCGGCTGGCCGGCGGCGGTCAGGGGCGCGGCGACCGCCTGAGGGTTCAGGCCGACGCCGAACACCTTGTTGTCATTCGGCACGGGGTTCTGGCCGTCGAACAGGGCGATGGCGTCCAGCGCGCCGATCTTGAAGCGATAGACCGGCTTTTCCGCCGGTGCGGCGACCGTCTGCTGGGGCGTGGGCGGAGCGTGGTCGCCGGACTTCTGCTCGTTCGCCGGCTGCTGGCAAGCCGCCAGGGTCAGGCAGGCCAGAGCGGCCCCCGTCATCATGATCCGCATCGCTTCAATCTCCGTGTGCCAGAGCAGAATCGAAAACGCCCGCCGGAGGTTCCGGCGGGCGTCGTCATGTCTCGATCCGAAAGCGACTTACTTGGCGGCGGCGTACAGTTCGTTGACCTTGTTCCAGTTCACGACCGACCAGAACGACTTCAGATAGTCGGCGCGGCGGTTCTGATATTTCAGATAATAGGCGTGTTCCCAGACGTCGGCGCCCAGGATGACTTCGCCGCGCTCGTCAACGACGTCCATCAGCGGATTGTCCTGGTTGGGGGTCGAAGTGATCTTCAGCTTGCCGTTCTGCACGATCAGCCAGGCCCAGCCGGAACCGAATTGCGCTGCGCCGGCGGCGTTGAAGTCTTCCTTGAACTTGTCCATGCCGCCGAGATCGGCGTCGATGGCGGCGGCGAGTTCAGCCGAGGGTTCGCCGGCTTGATCCACCGGGGCCAGCAGTTCCCAGAACAGGCTGTGGTTCCAGTGACCGCCGCCGTTGTTGCGGACGGCCTTGGGCGCGGTCGAGATGCTGGTGAAGATTTCTTCCAGCGACTTGCCCTGCAGACCGGCGTCGGCGTCGACGGCCTTGTTCAGGTTGTCGACATAGGTCTGGTGGTGCTTGTCGTGGTGGAAGGTCATCGTCTCCTTGTCGATGGCCGGCTCCAGCGCGTCATAGGCGTAGGGCAGCGGGGGCAGGGTGAAGGCCATGGGAGAGCTCCTTTTCCGACAGATCTTGATAGGCAGCACATAGGCGCCCGTTCGTAAAACCCAAGCGACAAGACCCGGATTCGTTCCGACTTATCGGCCCGGAACGGTCAAGCTGGCAAGTTCGCCTTCAGGCATTCGCGCACGGCGCGCTTCACGTCGCCCGGCGCATTGGGCTCGTCCACGCCTTCGGCGGCGAAGACGGCGCGCACGGCAGCGTCCAGCCCCTTGGGCAGGGCCTCGATCACCTTCTTCTGGCCCTTGGCGTGCAGGCAATAGCCCACCTCGCGGCACAGGGCGGAAAACATCGGTTCGTAGGGATCGGGAGCGCTCATGGCGCCCCTCTATCACCGCCGGGCGATCAGCGACAGTCGGTCACGCCTTCAACCGCTCGGCGTGGAAGGCGACATGGTCGGCGATGAAGCTGGTCATGAAGAAGTAGGAGTGGTCGTAGCCGGGCTGCATACGGATCGTGACCTTCTGGCCGGCGGCGTCGGCGGCGGCTTGCAGCAGTTCGGGTTTCAGCTGGTCGGTCAGGAAGCTGTCGGAGTCGCCCTGGTCGATCAGGATGTCGTCATAGACCCCGCGTGCGGCGCCGGCCGTGATCAGTTTGGTGGCGTCGTGGCAGTCCCAGGTCGTACGGTCGTCGCCCAGATAGGCGGTGAAGGCCTTTTCGCCCCAGGCGCATTGGGTCGGCGAGCAGATGGGGGCGAAGGCGGAGACGGATCGAAACAGGTCGGGGTGGTTCAGCGCAAGCGTCAAGGCGCCGTGCCCCCCCATCGAATGGCCGCTGATGGCGCGGACGCCCGTGGTCGGGAATTCGGCGTCGATCAAGGCGATCAGTTCGTCGGTGACATAGGATTCCATGCGGAAGTGCGACGCCCAAGGGGCTTGGGTCGCATCCAGATAGAAGCCCGCACCCTGGCCCAGGTCATAGGCGGGATCGTCCGCCACGCCTTCCCCGCGCGGGCTGGTGTCGGGGGCGACGACGATGACGCCGTGCTCGGCGGCGGCCCGGTAGGCCCCGGCCTTGGTGGTGAAATTGTCCTCGGTGCAGGTCAGGCCCGACAGCCAGATCAGGACCGGAAAGGGCCCCTCCCCGCCCGGCGTGAAGACCGACAGGGTCATGGGCGTGCCGGTGGCTGTGCTGTCGTGCTTCAGATAGCGGAGGGTGCCGCCGTGGACGATGTGGGTCTTGGTGGTCTCGAAGGTCATGCGACGGTTTCCGACGAACTCAACAGGCGAACATCCATTCCCTCGACCTTGCCCAACTTCCGGGCCAGCTTGAGGTCGGCTGTAACGAGCGGGATACCCCGCCGCCGCGCCATCACGGCATACAGGCAGTCGGTCATCGAATGGTTCAGGTCGCAAGCCAGGGTGAAGGCTTCGGAGATCAGCCCCCGGTGATCCACCAGATCGACCACCTGCGGGATGATGGACAGGTTCTCTGTCGCCGACGACGACTGCAACTCGTCACGCACGACATAGCGGCGAAAGACATTCGCCACCTCGATCAGCATCAGGTCAGGCGCGACCGCCGGACCATGGGTCCGACGCGCCTCCATCGCCGCATCCGCCAACGGATCATCGACGAACCATTTGACGACGACGCTGGCGTCGAAGACCGCGCTCACCGATCACGGTCTTCGCGGATCAGAGCGGTGGAGTCGAGCGACGAGCCGCGAGTCTGCTCGCGGGATCGTCGGGAGGCGTTTTCAAAGCGAGCCTCGACGTCCATGGCCTCGCGAGCGGCCATATCCCTGAACTTCTGCTCCAGGGACATGTTCTCAGCCTTCGCCATCACCTTGAGGCGAGCGACGATGCCGTCATCCAGATCGCGAACGAGAACCTGAGCCATGAAGCGATGATAGCGCAATGCTATCATCGCGCCAAGTGCCTCACCCCACCCGGTGCATCGCGACGATCTTGTTGCCCGACGGATCGCGCAGATAGGCCAGGATCATCGGGCCGAACGGGCCCTGACGCTCGCCGGGCGGATCCTCGATGGCGCGACCGCCGGCTGCGACACCGGCGTCGTGGAAGGCCTGGACCATCTCGGGCGTCTTGGCGGCGAAGCCGATCGTGCCGCCGTTGGCGTGGCAGGCCGGATCGCCGTCGATCGGCGCGCCAACCGCAAAGGCGCCGCGCAGGGTGCGCCACCAGTAACGGCCCTTGGGATCCGGCCCCTGCCCCGGCTCGACGCCCAGGGCGCCGAGCGCCGCATCATAGAATTTGCGCGACGCCTCGATGTCGTTGGCGCCGACGGTGACGTGTGTGAACATGGTCAAACCTCCCGATTTCCAGTCCGTTTCTTTAAACAACGAACCGTGTGACGCGCAAGTCGATCAAAACACCACAACCGACCGGATGCTCTTGCCCTCGTGCATCAGGTCGAAGGCCTTGTTGATGTCTTCCAGGCCGAAGGTGTGGGTGATCATCGGGTCGATCTCGATTTTGCCGTCCATGTACCAGTCGACGATCTTGGGCGTGTCGGTGCGGCCGCGCGCACCGCCGAAGGCGCTTCCCCGCCACACCCGCCCCGTGACCAGCTGGAACGGGCGGGTGGCGATCTCCTTGCCGGATTCGGCGACGCCGATGACGACGCTCTCGCCCCAGCCGCGATGGCAGGCCTCAAGCGCCTGGCGCATGACGACCGTGTTGCCGGTGCAGTCGAAGGTGTAGTCCGCGCCGCCGTCGGTCAGTTGGACCAGATGGGCCACGACGTCCGGCACGTCCTTGGGATTGACGAAATGGGTCATGCCGAAGCGGCGGCCCCATTCTTCCTTGTCGCCATTGATGTCCACCCCGACGATCATGTCGGCGCCCACCATCTTCAGCCCCTGAATGACGTTCAGGCCGATGCCGCCCAAACCAAAGACCACGGCATTGGCGCCCGGCTCGACCTTGGCCGTGTTGACCACCGCGCCGACGCCCGTCGTCACGCCGCAGCCGACGTAGCAGGCCTTGTCGAACGGCGCGTCCTTGCGGATCTTGGCCACCGCGATCTCGGGCAGGACGGTGAAGTTCGAGAAGGTCGAGCAACCCATATAGTGGGCGATGGCCTGGCCCTTGTAGCTGAAGCGCGACGTGCCGTCGGGCATGACGCCCTTGCCCTGGGTCGAGCGGATCGAGGTGCACAGGTTGGTCTTGCGCGACAGGCACGACTTACACTGGCGGCATTCCGGCGTGTACAGCGGGATGACATGGTCCCCGACCGCAACCGAGGTCACGCCCGGTCCGACCTCGACCACCACGCCCGCGCCCTCATGGCCCAGGATGCTCGGGAAGATGCCCTCACTGTCCAGGCCGTCCAGCGTATAGGCGTCGGTGTGGCAGATGCCGGTGGCCTTGATCTCGATCAACACCTCGCCGGCGCGCGGCCCCTCCAGATCGACCTCGACGATCTCCAACGGACGTTTGGCCTCGAAGGCGACGGCAGCGCGGGTTTTCATGGCGAGGGCTCCTTGGTTTGCGCCTGTTTCTCACGAGCGACGCCGTGAAGGCCAGCCCGTCCGCCGATGAAGGCTGCTGAATTTTTTTGAGTGCACTTTCGTGCAGATTTTTGAGACTGGTTCGCAGACACCCTTCGATATGACCAGCCATAGGCTGCATCTACGTCACAGGCGGACGTAGGCTGACCAAGCAGGCGAGACGCGCTAATCAGGGTCATGACCCATCGCAACCTCGTCGTCCTGACGGGCGCCGGCATTTCGGCCGAGAGCGGCGTGCCGACGTTTCGGGCCGACGATGGGCTGTGGTGTGGGCATCGGGTTCAGGATGTGGCGACGCCGGAGGGGTATGCGGCCGACCCGGCCCTGGTTCAGGACTTCTACAATCAGCGGCGGCGGCAGTTGGCCGATGTGGCGCCCAATGCGGCGCATCGGGCGTTGGCGGATCTGGCGGCGCGGTGGGAGGGGAAGTTCCTGCTGGTGACGCAGAACGTCGATGACCTGCATGATCGGGCGCATGCCGCGACCAAACCGGCCGCAGGGTTCGAACTGATCCATATGCATGGCGAGTTGTTGAAGGCGCGCTGCACCCGGTCGGACGTGGTGATGGACTGGACGGCGGACATGGCGGCGGATCAGGCCTCGCCGCATCATCCGCAGGGCCTCATGCGGCCGCATATCGTCTGGTTCGGGGAGATGCCGCTGGAGATGGAGCGGATCGAGCGGGCGCTGGAGGCCTGCGACCTGTTCGTCTCGATCGGCACGTCGGGGGCGGTCTATCCGGCGGCGGGCTTCGTCCAGACGGCGCGGTATGCCGGGGCGCGGACGGTGGAGATCAATCTGGAGCCGACGCAAGGGGCGCGCCTGTTTGATGAGGGCGTCTATGGGCCGGCGACGCAGGCCGTGCCGGGCTTCTTCGACAGCCTGTAAATACGAAAACGGCGACCGCTGCGAAGCGGCCGCCGTTCGGGTCTTTCGAAGTCGAGGCGGTTAGGCCAGGACGACGATGGTCACGCGGCGGTTCTGCGAACGGCCTTCGGGCGTGTCGTTCGACGCCACCGGCTGTTCCTGACCATAGGAGATGGTCGCCATGCGGTTCAGGGCGACGCCCTGACGGTTCAGGAAGCGACGCACGGCCTCGGCGCGCTGCTCGCCCAGCTCGTCATTGTGCTGGGGCGTGCCGGTCGCGTCGGTATAGCCCTGGATTTCCAGATAGACGTTCTTGTTTTCGCCAGCCAGGCGCTGGGCGAACTGGGCCAGGCGTTGCTCGGCTTCGGGCGACAGGGCCGCCGCGTCGGTGGGGAATTTCACGGAATCGTCCGACAGCACGACCTGATAGAGGAACTTGCCCTCGGCCAGTTTGTGCGCGTCGTTGGCGCGCTGGAGCGCCTGACCCGCCGTGCCTTCGACGCCGGTCACGCGGGTATCGACGACTTCCACCTGATCACGCACGAAACGATGGCTGGCGCAGCCGCTGGCCGCAAAGCCGAGGGCGATGAGGGCGCCGCCGACGACCGCCGTCCTGAGTTTCGATCTGCTCAAGTTCTGTCTCCTTCTTGCCGGGAGCGCCACACCCGTTTTTGCGCAAGATGAAAATGGCGTAGGGCACAAGGCGGAGTAATGACGTGCTTTGGGCAGGATCATGTCAGCTTGACCATAAAAAGATGGGGTATTTCGCGTTATTCTTGCGCCGACATGGAACCCGGCGGCGAGATCAACCGTTGCGCCGCCGACGGTTCAGGCCGAAAGGCGGGCAGGCTGATCTATCGCTGATCTGAAACGCCGTCCGGTTGTATTCGGCTCAGCGCCACTTTCCTGACGCGACCGAATGTTTTCAACAGGGCCTGATGTTTTTTACAGGCGTTCTGCTCTGATGACCATGCGGCGCGGTGTTCAACTGTCATCACGGATAGGCGATTGAGCGCCGGACGGGCACCGCGCCGGGCACGACGCTGGACGCTGGCGGCGATGCCGATTCTGGTCGCTCATGCCGGGCTGGCCCTGCTGATGACCGCGCGCGCGGAGCCGGAGCCGGTCGTGTCCGAGCCGCCGCTGATGATGGTCGAACTGGTCGAACCGCCGCCTCCTCCCCCGCCGCCGGCTCGCGTCATCGCCCCCGATCCCTCGCCCAAGCCGGATGCGCCGGCCGCCGCGGCCCAGTCGGCCGCGCCGCCCAGGCCCGCCCCCCAGCGTCGCCCGCCCGCGGTGGCGGCGGCTCGACCGCGACTGGTCGTGACCAAACGCCCGCCCGACGTCGAACCCCTGCCCGCCGCGCCCGCGCCGCCGGGACCGCCCCTGCCCTTGCTGGGCGCGGCCCAGATCGCCGGCGCCATGACGGTGGGCGCCGGGCCGGGCGGCGGGGGTGGAACGGGCGTGGGCGGCGGCGGCGGGTCGGGCGGAACCGGCTCAGGCTCCGGGTCGGGCGGCGGATCGTGCGACATGGTGCGCTGGGTCCAGGACGCTGTGCGCGACGACACCGCCGTGCGCCGCGCCGTCATCGACGCCTCCCGGGACATGGACGCCAATGGACGCGCCATCCTGGTCTGGAACGGCGACTGGCTGCAGAGCCGCAACCAGTCGGGCAAAGGCCTGGCCGGCGTGCGCCAGGCCATCGCCCTGGAGGTCGCCTTCGCCCCGGCCGAGTGCAAGAACCAGCGGATGACGGGCCTGGCGGTGCTGAAGCTGGAAGACCGGGCGGGTGGCGCGCAGCTGGCGTTGGGCAAGGGCAGCTGGCGCTGGTCGGACCTGCTGGGGGCGGGTTAAGCGGCCCTCGGGCCGAACAGAATGATCCCCGCGCCGACCAGGCAGACCAGGCCGCCCAGCACGTCCCAGCGATCCGGCGTCGTCTTCTCGACCAGCGCCATCCAGACCAATGAGGCGCAGATATAGACGCCGCCATAGGCCGCGAAGGCCCGGCCCGCCGCGTCGCTGGGGACCAGGGTCAGCAGCCAGGCGAAGGCGATCAGGCAGATGACGCCCGGCGCCAGCCACAGCGGCGAGCGATCCAGCTTCAGCCAGGCCCAGAAGGCGAAACAGCCGCCGATCTCCGCCAGCGCCGCCAACGGATAGATAAGCAAGGCTTTCATCCTCGCCTCCTACCGCTCGCCGCGCGGCGGCTCGCTACTTGAGGAGGCCTTGGCCGCCCGCTCGGCCGCCAGCTTGGCCAGCACCCGGCCGCGGCCGCGCGACAGGGCGTGGATGGCCCCGCGCATGGTGGCGACCTCCTGTTCGGAGAAGGCGGCGCGTCCCAGCATGACGCGCAGGTTCTGGCTCATAGAACGCTTCTTCTCGGGCGGATAGAAGAAGCCGCCGTTTTCAAGCTCTTCCTCCAGATGCTCGTACATCCCGACCAGAAGCTCGTTGGACGCCGGCGGTTCACTATCGCGGAAGCGCGGCGGCGGGGCGTCCAGGATCAGGGTGCGCCACTCATAGGCGTTGATCGCCACGGCCTGGGCCAGGTTAAGCGAATGGTGCCGGGGATCGATGGGGATGGTGACGATGCCGGCGCACAGGGCGATGTCGGTCGTCTCAAGCCCCGCGCGCTCGCCGCCGAACAGCAGGCCGGTCTTCAGGCCCGAGGCGGTGTCGTCATAGAGGATGCGGCCGGCCTCGCGCGGGGTGCGGACCGGCTGGCGCGTCTCGCGCGGGCGGGCGGTGGTGGCGAAGACGGTGTTCAGGTCGGCGACGGCGTCCGCCACGCTGTCGAACACCCGCACACCCTCCAGCACCCAGTCGGCGCCCGAGGCCATGGCCCAGGCCCGCTCCTGGGGCCAGCCGTCGCGGGGCGTGACCAGGCGCAGGTCCGTCAGGCCGAAATTGGCCATCACCCGCGCCACGGCGCCGATGTTCTCGGCCATCTGCGACTTGTCGAGGATGACGGCGGGGGGGGTGAGGTCGGACATGGGCGCTGCTTAACGCCTCAGCCCACGCGCGGAAAGCACCCCTCTTCTTTCGTCATCCTCCGACGAGCGGAGCGAGATCGGGGGACCCAGCGGCGCCGAAGGCGATACGTCCGTCGCACGATGCCGAGACATCCCCCTCCGCGACAGGGTCGCGCTCACGCGCGCCGCTGGGTCCCCCGGTTCCGCTTCGCGGCCCGGAGGATGACGAAAGTATGGGGTCTTAGTCCTCGCCCACCATGGCGATCCAGGGGTCGGCGGTTCCGGCCTCGACCTCGGCGACCTTGACGGCGGGCCAGCCGATGGAGGCGCTGCCCGAGGCGGTCCAGGCGGTGACGATGAAGTCGCGCAGTTCGCCGGCGCCCGCCGCCAGACGTTCGTTGACGAAGGCCGCGCCACGCGGATCGGCGTCGCGGAAACCGCCCGCCTTCTCCAGCCGATAGAAGGGGATCACCGTGCCCAGGGTTGTGGTCAGATAGGAGACGGTGCGCGCCTTGGCGTCGAAGCCGTCCAGATTGGCGGCCGACATGGCGGCCTCGACCGCGTCCAGTCGGGCGACGCGGTTGGTGAACTCGCCCTCGAACAGGGCGTGGGTCTGACGCGAGTTGGTGAAGCCTTCGGGGTTCGGGAAGTCGCCCCAGCCGTTGTAGTGAATGCTGGTGTGATGCGGCTGGGAGCCGTCGCCGACATAGTGGCCCATCACGCCGATGTCGCGCAGGATCAGGGCCTCGCGGCGGATGCGGTCGGCGCGGTACCAGGCCTGGCGCTCCATATTCGTCTCGCGCTTCTCGGCGGCGTTCAGTACGCGCCAATAGGCGAAGTCGCGGCCCAGCTGCTGCCAACCGTCGATCATGGCGTAGGGCAGATAGCCGGCGTCGTTGACGTCCAGACCGGCCTTGGTCAGGGCGGCGTCATATTCGGATTTCAGGCGCGGCAGATCGGCCAAGGCCATGCCGCGCTGGTCCATTACCCGGCCCTGGTCGTCCAGATCGACGAAGTGGGCGGTGTCGCGTTCGCGGTCGTGAGGCTGGCCGGCGCCCTTCCAGCGGTCGGGCTCGCGCGCCAGCTCGCCCACGTCGGCGATGGCCGCCGGGGTGCGCAGGAAGGCCGGCAGATCGTCAGGCAGGGCCCGCATCGCCGCCACGCCGATCAGGCGGTGGCCGGTATTGCCCCAGGCGGTGACGGTGACGGCCGGCGCGGCGACCGCGACCAGGGCGAGGGCGGCGATGGCGAGACGTTTCATGAGGCGACCTCGGAAAGACGGGAAGGCCTCGCTCTAGCGCATCGCTACGCCCGCCTCCACCCGCCTCAGACGTCGGCGGGTTCGCGCCTGATATTCGGCGCCGCCGGGCCCGCCTCGTCTTCGTTCAGCAGACGGCCTTCGCGCTTGGGCTTGATGTAAGGCGCGGGCTGCGGCGTCGGCATATTGCCGCGCATCAGCTGGCGGCCCGCGCTGATCCCGCCCGTCAGTTGCAGATCCAGACGCGCCTCGTCGCGACGGCGCACGTCGCCGATGGTCTCGGCCGCCTGGCTTTCGTCCAGCCCCAGTTCGACCAGGGCGCGCTCTCCGAACTTCAGCGCCGATTCGAAAGTCTCGCGGATCTGGTAATCGACCCCGGCCTGGATCAGGCGCATCGAATGGCCCCGGTCGAAGGCGCGGACCATGATCTTGGTCGTCGGGAACTCGGACTTGACCAGTTCGACGATGCGGTCGGCGGCCTCTGGCTTGTCCACGCAGACCAGGACGATCTCGGCCTCCTCGGCGCCGGACGCCCGCAGCGTGGCGAGCTGGGCGCCGTCGCCGTAATAGACCTTGAACCCGAACTTGGAGGCGGCCTGGATCATCTCCACGTCGTTCTCGATGATGGACACGTCCACGTCGCGCGCCAGCAGCGGCTGGGACACGACCTGGGCGAAGCGGCCGAAGCCGATGATCAGCACCTGGCCGCGCAGGTCCTTGGCGAAGTCCACGCCGTCCGCGTCCTCGGCCGACACCACCGGCTTGGGCAGAAGCCGCTCGGTCAGCAGGCTGGTCAACGGCGTCAGAGCCATCGACAGGATGACGATGGCCGAGAGCATGGCGCCGACCTGGGCATCGAACAGACCCGCCGCGACGGCCGCGCCATACAGGACGAAGGCGAACTCGCCCCCTTGCGCGAAAAGGGCCGCGCGCTCGACCGCCTCATGATGCGAAGCCTTGAACAGGCGGGCGACGCCGTAGATGCCCAGCGCCTTGACCACCATGAAGGCGATCACGCCGCCGACCACGATGCGCCAGTCGGTGATCACGACCGACAGGTCCAGCGACATGCCGACGCTGAGGAAGAACAGGCCCAGCAGGATGGCGCGGAACGGCTCCACGTCCGATTCCAGCTGGTGGCGGAAGGTCGATTCCGACAGCAGGACGCCGGCCAGGAAGGCGCCCATGGCCATCGACAGACCGCCCAGCGACATGGCCCAGGCCGCGCCGACCACGACCAGCAGGGCGGCGGCAGTCATCACCTCGCGCCCACCATAACGAGCCAGCAGGCGGAAGATGGGATCGACCAGATATTTGCCGGCCAGCAGAACGCCGCCGACCGCCGCGACTGCGAAACCGATGGTCTGCCACAGGGGCGGCGCCTGTTCGTTCGCCACGCCCAGCACGGTGGCGAGGACGGCGACGATGGCCAGCAACGGCACGATGGCTAGGTCTTCCAGCAGCAGGATGGACACCGCCCGCTGGCCAGGCCCGCCGGCGATCTCGCCCCGCTCCTCCAGCATCTGCATGATGACGGCGGTGGACGACAGGACGAAGCCCATGGCCCCGACGAAGGCGACCGGCGCCGAAAAGCCCGCCAGCATTGCCGTCAGGGTCAGGATCAGGCCGCAGAACAGCACCTGCGCTGCGCCCAGGCCGAAGATTTCCTTCCTCAGCCCCCACAGGCGTTTGGGCCGCATCTCCAGCCCGATGATGAACAGGAAGATGACCACACCGAACTCGGCGACATGCAGGATGGTCTCGGGTTCGCGAAACAGCTTTAGGCCGAAGGGACCGATGGCGAGGCCCGCCGCCAGATAGCCCAGCACCGACCCAAGGCCGATCCGCTTGAACACCGGCACGGCGAGCACGCCCGCCGCCAGCAAGGCGGCCGCCGCACCCAGATCCAGTCCTGTCGCCGCCTCGGCCATCACATTCCCCCTCAAGCTTGGCCCCTATTTTGGGGGGCGTCGCGCGCGATTGCGAGATGGCGCCGAAGACACGGTCGAAGATCACCGTGCGACGAGCGATCCGGACGCCACAGTTTCGCCCCAGGACGACCCGCGACTGGCGTCAAGAAAACAACCGGAGGAAGCCATGTCACGTCTCGCCCGGATCGCCGCCTTGTCGGTGTTGAGCCTGTTGATCGCCGCGCCGCCGGCAGCCCTGCCGTCCATCGCCCTGGCCAAGCCTTTGGACGGCGAGGCGACACAGGCGGCCTGTGGGCCGCTGGGCTTCGACCTGGGCCAGCCTGCGCCGGTCGCTGCGCCTCCGGTGCGGCGGGTCAGCCCGCCGACGCCGCCCGTGAACATCACGCCGACCCGGAAGGAAGACCGCATCCAATACGGCGCGCCGCCTCCGCCACCTCCCCCTCCTCCCCCTCCGTCGGCCCCGCCAGCGCCGATGCGGCCGGCCCTCATCCAGGGTTCGTCCGCCGCGTCAGGCTCGGTGAGTGAACTCGTCGTCACCGGATCGCGGATCATGCCGGGCGGGGTCGCCCCTGCGCCCGCCGACACCGAACGCTATCCCGATGCGACGCCCAATCCGGTGAAGCGGACCAGCGATCAGCCGGTCTCGACCTTCTCCATCGACGTGGACACCGCCGCCTATTCGAATGTTCGGCGCTTTATCGACGAGGGGCGCGCCCCTCCGAGGGACGCCGTGCGGGTGGAGGAACTGATCAACGCCTTCGACTATGGCTACGCCCGGCCGACGTCACAGAGCCGGCCGTTCGCGATCACCACGGCTGTGGCGGCCTCTCCTTGGGGTCCGGGCCGGCAAATCGTTCACATCGGACTGCAAGGTTATGAGCTGCCGGCGGGGGAGCAACGGCCGCTGAACCTGACCTTCCTGGTCGATGTCTCGGGGTCGATGCGGTCGGCGGACAAGCTGGACCTGGCCAAGAAGGCGATGAACCTGGCCATCGACCGGTTGAGGCCGCAGGACACTCTGGCCGTCACCTATTACGCCGAGGGCGCCGGCACGACGTTGCAGCCGACGCGCGGCGACGAGAAGCTGAAGATGCGCTGTGCGGTGGCCAGTTTGCGCGCCTCGGGCGGCACCGCCGGGGCGACCGGCATGACCAACGCCTATGACCAGGCCCAGGCCAGCTTCGCCCGCGACAAGGTCAACCGCATCCTGATGTTCACCGACGGCGACTTCAACGTCGGCGTCACCGACGACAAGCGGCTGGAGGACTATGTCGCCGACAAGCGCGGGACCGGCATCTATCTGTCGGTCTATGGCTTTGGGCGCGGCAACTATCAGGACGCGCGGATGCAGACCATCGCCCAGGCGGGCAATGGGGTGGCGGCCTATGTCGGGGATTTGCGTGATGCGCGCCGGCTGTTCGGCCCGGCCTTCGACAAGGGCGCCTTCCCCATCGCCGACGACGTCAAGATCCAGGTCGAGTTCAACCCCGCGAGCGTGGCCGAATGGCGGCTGATCGGATACGAGACCCGGCTGTTGAATGAGGAGGATTTCGCCAACGACCGCATCGATGCCGGCGAGGTCGGATCGGGCGCCAGCGTCACGGCCCTGTACGAAATCACCCCCGTCGGCGGCCCGACCCAGGTTCCCGAGCGCCGCTACCCCGACAATCGCATCGGCGTGGGCGGCGGCGATCCGAACGGCGAGATCGGCTTCGTCCAGGTGCGCTACAAACAGCCGGGCCAGAGCCGGTCCGAACTGATCCAGCAGCCGCTGACCAACCGTGCGGCCGGCGCGGTCAGCGCCCAGCCGCCCGAGGCCACGCGCTGGGCCATCGCGGTCGCCGGCTTCGGCCAGAAGCTGCGGGGCGATCCGTGGATGGCGGCCGACTATGGCTGGAACCGGATCGTCGACCAGGCGCAGGGGGCCAGGGGCGAGGATCCCTATGGCGACCGGGCCGAGTTCGTTCAGCTGGTCCGGGCAGCCGAGGGCCTGCCGGCCCAACGGACGCCCTGATCGGAACCGCCACGCTCGCGGCGGGTTTCCAGCGCAACGCTTCAGCTCAAGGAAACCCGCCATGAAGATCCGCGACGTGATGACCAAGGACGTGCACCTGGCCCGTCCCGCCGACACCATCCAGGACGTGTCCAACCGCATGGCCAAGGGCGGCTTCGGCTTCGTGCCCGTCGCGGACGGCGATCAGCTGATCGGCACGATCACCGATCGCGACATCGTCGTGCGCGCGCTGGCGACCGGCGCGGCCTCCAGCGCGGCGGTGGTCGAGTTCATCACCCGCGATCCGCAGACGGTGCTGGACACCGACGACCTGAAGGTCGTGCTGGACCTGATGGGCGCCAAGCAGATCCGCCGCGCGCCGGTGGTCGACAAGCACGGTCGTGTCGTCGGCGTGGTTTCGCTGGGCGATCTGTCGACGCGGGTGAAGGAAAAATACGCCGGAGAGACGCTGGAAAGCATCTCGCGTTAAGACCTGCGTAACCGCGCCCCGACACCGGGCGTCAAGGATCGTCGTTCATGCTGTTCTTCGAATCTCGGAGAATGGCATGGCGCGCGCGCAGTTCCAGAAGGGTCAGAAGGTCTGGGTCGAATGTGTCGGCGCCTGGGCCTTCGTCGAACAGGTCCAGCCCGTATGGGCCAAGGGCTTCGAGGAACCCGTGCGCGTCACCTACGACGTCGGCCTGGGGCGCGAGTTCACCGCCAACGAACTGATGCTGGCGACGGACGATCCGTCGGCGGACGAGGGCGTCGGCGAGTGGCGGCTGCTGCGGGCGCGCAACAAGTGGCAACTGCCCGAGGACTGCCTGCACCACCCGCATCCCGGCACCTATCCCGTGGTGGTGACCGACCGCGCGGACTGGGGCGGCTGGCGCGTGCCGGGCGCCGAATACGACCGTGACCCGCAGCAGATCGAGCTTCAGGCCCGGTTGATCGCCGCCGCGCCCCAGTTGATGCAGATCGCACAGGCCCTGGTGGACATGGTGTCGGAGGCGCCCGACGACGCCCCGCCCGCTGTCCTGACCCTGGCCCGTCAGGCGCGCGATACGCTGCAAGGCGTGACGCGGGTGCTGGAGCCGGCGCCGGATCGCCTGCTGTCGCCGGTCGCAGCGGCTTAAAATACCGTTAAAAGCGCGCGCCGAGCCTCGACAGGAATCCGCGACGCAGCCTAGATTCCCCCCACAGCAGATTTGCCGGAGGGGACGGGCTTGCGCGACGAGGAGCGGCGGGAACATCGGTCGGGGCGGCGCGCCTCCGACCGCGCCCCCGGCGCGCCCGCCTGGCTGCGGATTTCCGTGCTGGCTTTGGCCTTGGTCGCGACCGGCTATGTGCTTCTGGCGTCACGCGAAATCACGCGGCCGACGCGAGATGTCAGCCGGCTGGAAGCCGAGAACCTGACGCTGAACGCGCAACTGGTCGCCAGCCAGACCGCCGTCCTGATCCAGTCCGCAAACGCCGGCCTCGCCGCCGGCCAGGCCGAAATCCGCGCAGGTCGTGCGCCGATCGACGTGATCGAGGCCGCACGTCGCGTCGCGCCCCAGGTCGCGTTCTCGCTGATCGGCCCCGGCGAGACCGTTCAGGCGGCCGAGGGCGAAGGCGCTGTCGCGGCGGCCAGCGCCAACCTCAACGGCCTGAGGCTGGAGGCGCGGATGGACCCGCCGCTGCCGGCGTCGGGCGAGGCGCGGATCGTGTCGGCGGGCGGGGTGGTCCTGGCCTCCAAACGCGCCGCCGAAATCGGCCAGCCGATCCGGGCGTTGATCGACGTGGACGCCGTCGCCCTGGCCGGCCAGGCGACGCCGCGCAATGTGACCATAGACGGCGAGGGTCGGATCGTGACCGCTGCGCGCACGACGCCGGACGGGCCCTATGTGTTGACACTGTCCAAGGGGGCGACCTCGTCGTTCCTGGACGACCTGTGGCTGGTGACCGTGCCGCTCATGCTGGGGCTGGGCGTCGTCGGCCTGTTCGTCTTCTACGGTTTTCGCCGGACCCGTCAGCACCGCGAGCGGGTCGCCACCGAGAAGCGGTTCCGCATCGCGGTCGAGGCTGCGCGTTGCGGCGTTTGGGAGTGGGATCTGAAGAAGGACGAGGTCTCCCTGTCCGACTTCATGGCCGTGCTGCTGGGTTTCGAGCGCGGCGGCGTCAGTTCGGCCGAGGCCGTGATCGCCCGCGTCCATCCGCGATTCCAGGAAGATTTCCGCCACGCCCTGCGCCAGGCGGCGGCATACGGCGCCTTCGAGATCACCTTCCCCGTGCCGGGCGCCGACGGGCGGGCGCGTTGGATCGACGCGCGGGGCCAGGCGCGCGGACCGCGTGGCGATGCGGGCTTTTCGGCCATTCTGGGCGTCGCGCTGGACATCACCGAGGCCCGCCGCGCCAAGGCTGCGGCCCAGGCCGCCGAGAGCCGGCTGCGTGACGGGGTTGAGAGCATTTCCGACGCCTTCGTCCTGTTCGACCGCCAGGGGCGGCTGATCCTGTGGAACCAGGCGTTCGAGGACGCCTTCGGCTTCGAGCACGGGGTGGTCCGGCGCGGCGCCCTGAAGGACGAGTTGAACCGGATCGCGGCCCTGGCGATCAAGGCCGAGCACCGTCCCGCCGGCGGGCGCGCGGGTCTGCGCGAGGTCGAACTGCACGACGGGCGCTGGCTGCAGTTGTCAGAGCGCTTCACCTCCGAGGGCGGTTCGGTCGTCACCGCCGCCGACATCACCGCCATCAAACGCCAGGAGGCCGAGCGCCGACGCGCCGCCGACGACCTGCGCGCCACCGTCGACCAGCTGGAAGCCAGCCGTGAGACGCTGGCGCTGCTGGCGCGCAAATACGAGGTCGCCATGACCCGCGCCGAGGCCGCCAACCAGGCCAAGTCCGAGTTCCTGGCGAACATGAGCCACGAGTTGCGCACGCCGCTGAACGCCATCAACGGCTTCTCGGAGATCATGGCCAGCGAGCTGTTCGGGCCGCTGAACGAGAAGTACAAGGGCTATGCCGGCGACATCCTGAAGTCGGGCCAGCACCTGCTCAGCCTGATCAACGACGTGCTGGACATGGCAAAGATCGAGGCCGGCAAGATGACCCTGCACTATGAGCCGGTGTCGCTGCGCGAGGTGTGCGAGGACGCCGTGCGCCTGATGCGCGGCAAGGTTCAGGAGGCGGGGCTGAAGATCGCCGTCGAGGGCGGCGACCTGCCCGACATCGAGGCCGACTATCGCGGGGTCAAACAGGTGCTGCTGAACCTGATCTCCAACGCCGTGAAGTTCACGCCCGACGGCGGGTCCATCGTCGTGTCGCTGAACCGGTTCGCAGGCCCGGCGGGCGAAGACCGCATCCGTGTCGCCTGCGCCGACACCGGCATCGGCATCGCGCCCGAGGATCTGGTCCGCCTGGCCCGCCCGTTCGAACAGGTCGAGGGCCAGCATTCGAAGACCACGCAAGGGACCGGCCTGGGCCTGGCCCTGACTAAGTCTCTGATCGAGATGCACGACGGCAAGCTGACGATGGAAAGCGAGCCGGGCCTCGGCACGGTGGTCAGCTTCGACCTGCCGGTCAAACGCCCAGACCAGACGGTGCAGCCAATCCGGGCGGCCTTCGCGGCGTAAGGCGGCCGGCTGACGTCTGACTAATCCCGACGACAGTGTCGCTTGCAGACCCACGATAGGGTTTCATGACGTCCGAAGTCGTAACCGCACGCTCGTTAACGCTTCGTGGTAACTGGAAGTTGTGGATGGTGGCGTCATTGCTGGGAAGCGTCACCATCAGGAAGTCGAACATGCGAGCCGCGATCATCACCCTCGCCCTGATGTGCGGCCTTGTTTTCCCTGCGGCGGCCGCTGACGATCCCTCCAGCTGGTGGGTGAGATGCGGCGGCCCATTCCAGCTCTGTGGCTATGTCGAACGGGACACCGAGACACTCCGGATTCCCATGCGATACGAAGCCGCGAAGCCTTTCCGCAACGGGCTCGCCGCGGTCAGAATCGACGGCAGATGGGGCTATATCGACCGCAGCGGCGATCTGGTGATCCGGCCAGCTTATACTGAAGTGGCGTCCTTTTACGGGGCATTCGCGGAGGTTCGGGTCAACGAAGCGTCTGGGATTATTGACCGGCGCGGGCGAATGATCATTAGCCGCCAATTCAAGCGTGTCATCCCGTTCGCGCGCGATGTCTTCATTGCAGTCCCGCTCGGTTCCAGTGCGCGGTCTGACGGCCTGTTCGGGCTTGATACTGAGCCTGCCAAACTTTCGGGCATCGAAGGCGCAGGTCTCTACCACCGTCGGCGAGGTTGGCTGACTTCGCCTGATCTTCAGTTCACGGCTTTCGATCCAGCCCGTGGCCTGATCTGGGCCGGGCGGCGCAATGAAGACCACGAGGATGTGTGGGGACTGATGCGCGCTGATGGGTCATGGCAGGTCACCCCTCGTTATAGCTACGTTCAGTGGCTTGCCGGCGGGCGCGCCATCGTCAGAAGTCTGCCGGATCGTACGGTCCCTGCCGCCGAGCGCCGGGCCAGCGTTCTCTCCGGAGCGATCGACGGGGACGGCGAGCTTGTCGTACCCATGGAACGTCGCTGGCTCGGCTATTGGCGCGCCGGCTACGGCCTTGCAGACAGGACAGGGCGCGCCAGTGGCTTAGAGGATCCGACCGGCGAGCCAAGCGCCGGCATTGTGAACCTCGACGGCACCCTGTTGGCGGGGCGCTATTTCGATGAGGTCGATATTTCGGAAGAAGGGCTGCTGCCTCGGGGGCGCCTGGGTGACGTCTGGTACAGCATCGATCAAAGCGGCCGATTGCTGCCGGACCAGTTGGAGGGAACGACGCTGCTGGACTGTCCTGACGGGCCGTCCTTCATCCGCCGCGGCGCACGCGTCGAGGTTCGTGGACCCAATGGCAGGTCTGCAGGAACTTATGAACCCGGGCATCTTCAGCAGCGTGAATGCCCAGGGCCGTTCTCGCTAAAGCGCGCAGACCGCTGGTTCATAGTCATGCCCGACGGCCGGGTGTTGGGCGGCGAGCGGGGGTTCGAGAACCTGTACGGCTTCAACGGCGACAGCTCGGCCGTCCAGCTCAACGGAAAATGGGGCATCATCGATCGGCTTGGGCGGTTCACCGTCTCGCCGCGTTTTGACCAACTGCGCCCCGCTGGGGGCGGGGTGTTCCGGGTGGAAGGTGCTGACCCACAGTGGATCGACGCCATGGGCCGCGCAGTTTCGGAACCGCAGCCTCCCCGCCCTGACCTTGTCTGTGAAGGCGGCCTCACCCCGTTTCAGGCGGACGGCCGCTGGGGAATGAGGGACGATCTAGGGCGCACGGTGATCCGGCCCGAGCACCGCGTTCTCACCTGTTTCAGTCACGGCTTCGCTTGGGCGGTGTCGTCCGGTGCGCGCGAGTGGTGCCCCATCGGTCCGGATGGCGAGCGTCGGCGAGCATTCCGTTGCATAAAGGCGGTCTATCCGCAGATCGTGAGCCATCACGCGCCGGAACGGTTCGACGATGACCCGTTCGAAAACAGCGTCCGTTGGAATCTGGCGCTTCTCGACTACCTCGCGGGTACGCGGCCTGAGCCGCCCCAATGGATTCCAGCCGACGGCGGCAGAGCCAGCTACTCTGTCATCGGAGGATTGCCACAGCCCGAGCGCGTGGATTCAGGGGGCGATGGCCAAGAGGCGCTCCTGAGGTTCGCTCCGTACGCGGCGGGCGTCATGAGCCTAGTGGCGTTTGTGATCAGCAAAGGACATCGATCGCGAACTGCCAACTCAGTTGGCTTTACCGAAGCGTGAGGCACGAGCTTAGTCTCTGTCCGCATCCCACTTTAGCACGCGCACCAAGTCCTCTAACGCGACATGCGGAGAGCCTAAACCAGCTCCACGCCCATCGCGGTCGCCTCGCCGCCGCCGATGCACAGGGCGGCCATGCCCTTGGTCTTGCCGTGGGCTTTCAGGGCGGACAGCAGGGTGGTCAGGACGCGGGCGCCGGAGGCGCCGAGCGGGTGACCCAGGGCGCAGGCGCCGCCGTTGACGTTGATCTTGTCGTGGGGGATGCCGAGTTCCTGCATGGCGATCATCGGCACGATGGCGAAGGCCTCGTTGACCTCCCACAGATCGACGTCGTCGGCGCTCCAGCCCGCCTTCCTCAGCGCCTTTTGCAGGGCGAAGACCGGGGCGGTGGTGAACAGGCTGGGCTCGTGGGCGTAGGCGGCCTGGCTGACGACGCGGGCGACGGGCGTCAGGCCGAGCGCATCAGCCGTCGACTGGCGCATCATGACCAGGGCGGCGGCGCCGTCCGAGATCGAGGCGGCCGAGGCGGCGGTGATGGTGCCGTCCTTGCCGAAGGCGGGCTTCAGGTTGGGGATCTTGGAGGGGTCGGACCTGGTCGGCTGTTCGTCGCGGTCGACGATGACGGGGCCCTTGCGGGTCTTGACCTCGACCGAGGCGATCTCGGCGTCGAAGGCGCCTGAGTCCTGAGCGCGCTTGGCCCGGCCGGCGCTCTCGATGGCGTAGGCGTCCTGCTGCTCGCGGGTGAACTGATAGACCTTGGCCGTGTCCTCGGCGAACTGGCCCATCAGCTTGCCGGGCGTGTAGGCGTCCTCCAGCCCGTCCAGATACATGCTGTCGGAAATGACGTCGTGGCCGATGCGGGCGCCGCCGCGGTGCTTGGTCATCAGATACGGGGCGTTGGTCATGGACTCCATGCCGCCCGCGACGATCACGTCGGCGGATCCGGCGGCCAGAGCGTCGTGCGCCATCATGGCCGCCTGCATGCCCGAGCCGCACATCTTGTTGATGGTGGTCGCCTCGGTCGAGACGGGCAGGCCCGCGCCCATCCCCGCCTGACGCGCCGGCGCCTGGCCCAGGCCGGCGGGCAGGACGCAGCCCATGATGATCTGCTCGACCTTGTTCGGGTCCAGCCCGGCGCGTTCCAGCGCCGCCTTGACCGCGACGGCGCCCAGGTCGGTGGACTTGGCGTCCGACAGCGCGCCCTGGAAACCGCCCATCGGGGTGCGGGCGTAGGAGACGATGACGACGGGATCGGACATGGAGCGGTTCCTCTTGTTGCGCGGACAGATAGCGATCCGGGCCGGTCAGGAAAAGTGCAGCCGCCGATACTTGCCCCGGAAATAGAGCAGCGGGTCGCGGCGCGGCTCGAACCGCGCGCGCGTCACCCGGCCGATGATGACCAGGTGATCGCCGGCCTCGACGATCTGCTCCGTGCCGCATTCGAAACTGGCCAGGGCGCCCGACAGGATGGGCGCGCCGGTGTCCCAGGTCTCCCACGCCACGTCCTGGAACCGGTCGGCATGGGACCGGGCGAAGACGCCGGAAGTCGGCTGCTGGCCGATGTGCAGGACGTTGATGGCGAAATGTTCGGCCTGGCGGAAACGCTCGACGTTGGTGGACGAGCGAGCAAGGCAGAACAGGATCAGCGGCGGGTCCAGCGACACAGAGGAAAAGGAGTTGGCGGTCAGGCCGACGGGCTGACCGGCCTCGTCCCGCGTCGTGACCACCGTCACCCCGGTCGCGAAACAGCCCAGGGCGTCGCGCAGGGTGCGCGGGTCGGACCCGGCCTGATACAGCATGGCCTCGCGCGGCGCCTGGCGTTCGAGGAAGCCCAACAGGGCGGCGTTGTCGGCCTCGACCGGATCGGGACCGTCGTCACGGGAGATGATCTGGACCGGCAGGCCGGCCAGCAGGGTCTCGACCTCGGGCGACACGGCGCCCTGCCCTTCGCCGGCGATGATCGTCATGCAGCTGGCCAGAGCCGGGCCGGTGACGGCCAGCGCGGGTGCCACCGCGTCCAGCGTCCGGTCCGAACAGACGATGGCAGGCCGCGACGGGATTTCGGTCAGCAGACGCCTCAGCGCCGCCGAGCCGTCCTCGGTCTGATCGAAATCGGCGGCCAGCACGACGTGCCGCCCGGCCTCGACCAGCGCCCGCACCGACCGCCGCCAGTCGCCGGACAGGCTCTCGGGTGCGCCGATCAACAGGACGATGGGATCTTCCGGGTCGCCCCAGCTTTCGACGTCCAGGCCTCCGATCCGGGGCGGCGATGCGGTCATGAGGCGAGGCGGTCCGGTCTGTGGTGGGGCGAGAGAGCCGTCCCTAATAAGGGAAGTCCGGCCGCCGACGCCAGCCGGACGATCAGACGTTCAGCCGATAACCGACGCTGGGTTCGGTGACCACCAGGGTCGGCTCGGCCGGATCGGCCTCCAGCTTGTGCCGAAGTTGGCCCACGACGACCCGCAGATATTGAACGTCGTCGGCATGGCCGGCGCCCCAGACGGTCTTGAGCAGATCGACGTGGCCCAGCACCTTGCCGGCGTTGCGCGTCAGATAGGCCAGGACGTCGTATTCCTTGGGCCGCAGCTTCACCCGCTCGCCGGCGCGGGTGACGATGCGGCGGTCCAGATCGATCACGACATCGCCCGCCGTGACCACCCCGCCCGCGACCGGCGTCAGCGCGCCCTGACGCAGGCCGGCCCTGATGCGGGCCAGCAGTTCGCCGACGCCGAACGGCTTTTCGACATAGTCGTTGGCGCCCAGGTCCAGGGCGACGATCTTTTCCGCCTCGCGGTCGCGGGCGGACAGGACGATGATCGGCCCCTGATAGAAGTCGCGCGCCCGCGTCAGCACGTCCTTGCCGTCCATGTCGGGCAGGCCCAGGTCCAGCACCACGGCGTCGGGGCTCCACAGAGCGATGGCGCGCAGGCCTTCCTGACCGCTGTCGGCGCGGCGGGGCTCATAGCCGGCGGCGTCCAGGGCAGGCGCCAGGAAGCGGTGGATCTGGGGCTCGTCGTCGATGACCAGAACCTGGGGGCGAACGGCGGACATCACAGCAGATCCGGGTGGGTGGCGATGGACTTGGGCAGGCTGATCAGGATGCGGGTGCCGCGCTTGCCGTCGGCGTCGTCCTGGATCGGGCTGGCGGCGGCGATGCGGCCGCGCATGGCTTCGACGAAGCCTTTGGCGATGGCCAGACCGAGACCGGCGCCCTTGGCCCGATCCGTGGACTCTTCCATGCGGCGAAACTTGTCGAACACCCGTTCCAGCTCGGCGGTGGGAATGCCCCTGCCCTCGTCCTCGATGGAGATGACGACGGCGCCGCGATCCTCATAGGCCGCCAGTTCGATGGTCGTGCCGTCGGGGCTGTAGGCGATTGCGTTTTCCAGGATATTGACCACGGCCTGTTCCAACAGGCCCGGATCCGCCTCCACCATGCTGAGCTGGGCCGGAAAGTCGCGCGTGACCTTGCGCCGGCCCAGGCGACGCGACACCCGGTCGGCGGCGGTGTTCAGGATGTCGCGCACATCGCTCCAGTCGGTGCGGACGTTCAGCCCGCCGCCCTCCAGCCGGGTCATGTCCAAGAGGTCGCCGACATAGCGCGACAGGCGTTCGGCCTCCTCGCGGATGCTGAGCAACAGGTCGTCGCGGACCTCGGGCTTCAGGGTCGCGCCATAGTCGATCAGGGTCGTCGCCGAGCCGAGGACGGTGGACAGGGGCGTGCGAAGATCGTGGCTGACCGAGTTCATCAGGGCGGCGCGGAAACGGTCGGCGCGACGCAGGGTCTCGGTCTCCAGCGCCTGACCGGCCAGATCGGCCCGCTCCAGCGCCACCGCGCCCTGGTCCAGCAGGGCCATGGCCAGGCGTTCCTCGTCCGAGCCCGCCGCCACGGCCGAGGTGTCGATGCCCGCCACGCCGGCCCGACCGCGAACGCCCTGCAGCGGCTGAAACCGCCAGTGGGTCTGCGGCAGGGTGCCGGTGCCGTGGCCCGTGACCTCGCCATGGGTCCAGGCCCAGCGGGCGGCGGCCATGGCGTCGGGGGCCAGGGTCACGCCCTCGGGGCTGGCGCCGATCAGGACGATGTCGTCCTCGTCCGGCAGCAGGACGACCGCCCCGGCGCCGGCGGCGGCCGAGGCCTGTTCGGCCAGGCTGCGGGCCGTGGTCGCGCGATCCTGACCGGCCGACAGGGCCTGGCTGGCGGCCAGCAGGGCCGAGACGGCGGCGGCGCGACGCTGGGCCGCCCTGGCCTGTTCGCGCACCCGCCCCGCCAGGGCGCCTGTGCCCAGGGCCACGCCCCAGAACAGGATCAGGGTCAGCACGTCGGTCGGCGAGCCGATCAGGAAACTGTAGCGCGGCTGAAGGAACAGGAAGTTGTAGGTCAGGAAGGCCAGGGTCGCCGCCGCCAGCGCGGGCCGCAGCCCGTTCAGCACCCCCGCCGCCACGACCGCCGCCAGATAGATGACGCCCAGATCGACCCGCTCGAACCGCGTGTCCAGCAACAGGGCCGCCCCCGTCGCCGCCAGGACGAAGGCCGCGCCGGCCGGATAACCACGCCAGTCCAGCGCCGCCTTGACACCCGACTTCAACGCCGGTTCGGGCGCGGTCAGGTCGCCCTCGGTGACGACGTGGACCGCGACGCCCTGGGCCTTGCGCAGCAGTTCGGTCGCCAGCGCCCGACCGGTCCATTCGCTGAACCGTCCGCCGCGTGTCTTGCCGATGACGATCTGGGTGACGTTGTTCCTGTGGGCGTGATCCAGCACGGCGCGCACCACGTCGTCGCCGCTGATCGTCACGGGCCGGCCGCCAAGTTGTTCGGCCAGCTTGAAGGCCTCGGACAGCCGCCCCGCCGAGCGGGCGTCGGCGCGCGATCCGCTGGGCCGTTCGACGTGGGCCACCGACCAGGGGGCGTCCATCATCATGTCCGACATCCGCCGTCCGGTGCGAACCAGCGAGGCGGTCATGGCGTCGCCGCCGATCAGGACCAGGATCCGCTCGTTCGCCGCCCACGGCCCCGACACGCCCCGCTCGCGCAGGTGCGACAACAGCTGGTCGTCCACCGTCTGGGCCGCGCGGCGCAGGGCCAGTTCGCGCAGGGCCGTCAGGTTCTCGATCTTGAAGAAGTTCTCGGACGCCACCCGCGCCGTCTCGGGCACATAGACCTTGCCCTCGGCCAGACGCGCCCGCAGGTCCTCGGGCGTGATGTCCACGACCTCGATGTCGTCGGCGCCGGTCAGGGCGCTGTCGGGCACCGCCTCGCGCTGGCGCACGCCGGTGATGCGCAGGACGACGTCGGACAGGCTCTCCAGATGCTGGATGTTCAACGTCGTCCAGATGTCGATCCCGGCGTCGCGCAGCTCCTCCACGTCCTGCCACCGTTTCGGGTGGCGCGAACCGGGCGCATTGGAATGGGCGTATTCGTCGACCAGCAGCAGTTCGGGACGCCGCGCCAGGGCGCCGTCCAGATCGAACTCCATCAGCGCACGGTCGCGGTGTTCGATCGGCGCGCGCGGCATGACGTCCAGCCCGCGCAGCAGGCTCATCGTCTCCTTGCGGCCGTGGGTCTCGACCACGCCGACGACGACATCCAGCCCCTCGGCCTTTCGTCGGCGCGCGGCGCGCAGCATCTCGTAGGTCTTGCCCACGCCGGGCGACATGCCCAGAAACACCTTCAGCCGCCCGCGCTTGCGGCGCGGAGCGGCTGAAGGGCCGGGCGTGGTTTCGCTCGAAGTCTCGGGCAATCAGCCCTCCGCGCCGAAGCGGGCGTCCAGCGCGCGGTTGGTCAGCAGGACATTGACGTGCGGCTGGCCGATGAAGCCGAGGAAGGCCCCCTCGATGTGCGCGTCGATGATGCTCTGGACCTGCTGCACGCGAACGCCTCTGGCGCGGGCGATCCGCGCGGCCTGAAGCCGAGCGTAGGCCGGAGACACGTCGGGGTCGAGACCGGAACCCGAGGTCGTCACCGCATCGGCGGGGATGACGCCGGGGCCGTCCTCGGCGCGGATCGTCTGAGCGCTTTCGGCGACGCGCGCGGCCAGGTCCTCATTCAGCGGCCCCATGTTGGAGCCGGACGAGGCGGCGGAGTCATAGCCGGCGCCCGCCGCAGAGGGGCGGGGATGCAGATAGGTGGCGCCCGCGAAGGGCTGACCGATCAGGGATGAGCCGACGACCTGACCGCCGGCGTCGCGCACCAGGCTGCCGTTGGCCTGTTCCGGAAAGGCGACCTGGGCGATGCCTGTGACGGCCAGCGGATAGGCCAGGCCCAGCAGCAGAGTGAAGAGGGCCGTCATGACGATGGCCGGGCGAAGTTGGTTGACCATGATCGTCGCCTCAGAAGCTGGCCTTCAGCGTCACCACAGCGCGCGCGCCGTAGCCATCGCCGAAGTCGTGTTGATCGGTGTCGTGATAGCGCAGGTCCACCGCCAGATTGCTGGTCCGCTGATAGCCGCCGGGGTAGAAGCCGTTCTTGGTCAGGTCGACGCCGTCCGGGAGGGCGGGGTTATCCTGGGCCTTGGCCTCGCTGCACAGGCCCAGACCGGCGATGCCGAGGATGCAGGCGGCGGCGAACCAGGCGTCGTTGCGACCCGAGGCCCTGGAGTGGGATTTGCGCATGGAGATGTCCTTGGAAACGCGCATCAGGCCAGGCCGAGCGCGGAAATGAGGAGGTCGATCAGCTTGATGCCGACGAACGGGGCGATCAGGCCGCCCAGTCCGTAGATCAGCAGGTTGCGACCCAGGAGGGCGCCGGCGCCGATGGCCCGGTATTTGACGCCCTTCAGCGCCAGCGGGATCAGGGCGACGATGACCAGGGCGTTGAAGATCACCGCCGACAGAATGGCGCTCTCGGGGCTGTGCAGCCGCATGACGTTCAGCGCGCCGAGCGACGGGAGGGCGACCACGAACATCGCCGGAATGATGGCGAAATACTTGGCCACGTCGTTGGCGACCGAGAAGGTGGTCAGGGCGCCGCGCGTGATCAGCAATTGCTTGCCGACCTCGACGATCTCGATGACCTTGGTCGGGTCCGAGTCGAGATCGACCATGTTGCCGGCCTCGCGCGCGGCCTGGGCGCCGGTCTGCATGGCCACGCCGACGTCGGCCTGAGCGAGCGCAGGGGCGTCGTTTGCGCCGTCGCCGCACATGGCGACCAGACGGCCCTTGGCCTGTTCGGCCTTGATGAGGCGCATCTTGTCCTCGGGCGTGGCCTCGGCGAGGTAGTCGTCAACGCCGGCTTCCGAAGCGATGGCCGCGGCCGTCACCGGATTGTCGCCGGTGATCATGACGGTGCGCAGGCCCATGCGGCGCAGGTCGGCGAAGCGCGCCTTCACGCCCGGCTTGACCACGTCCTTCAGGTGGATGACGCCGACCAGGGCGCCGTTCTGGGTCACGGCAAGGGGCGTGCCGCCCGAACGGGCGATCCGGTCCACGGCCTGGCGGAACTCGGCCGGGGCTGAACCGTCGGTCAGGTTCAAATCCTTCAACACCGCATCGACCGCGCCCTTGCGCCAGCTGTCCTTGCCGACATCCAGGCCCGACTGGCGGGTGACGGCGGTGAAGGGAATGGCGACGGCGCCGGCGGGCTTATCGACCGAGACGCCGGCGTTCCGGCCCAGCTCGACGATGGAGCGGCCCTCGGGCGTCTCGTCGGCGAGCGACGCCATGACGGCGGCGGCCAGAGCGGCCTCGGGGCGCACGCCCGGAACCGGGATGACCTCGGTCGCCATGCGGTTGCCGAAGGTGATGGTGCCGGTCTTGTCGAGCAGCAGGGTGTCGACGTCGCCTGCCGCCTCCACCGCACGGCCCGAGGTGGCCAGCACGTTCACCTTCAGCAACCGGTCCATGCCGGCGATGCCGACGGCGGACAACAGTCCCCCGATCGTGGTCGGGATCAGGGTGATGAACAGGGCGCCCAGGACCATCGGGTCCAGATCGACGCCCGAATAGGCGCCCAGGCCCACCAGGGTCACGACCGCGATCAGGAAGATCAGGGTCAGGCCGGCCAACAGCACGGCCAGGGCCAGTTCGTTCGGCGTCTTCCTGCGGTCCGCGCCCTCGACCATGGCGATCATGCGGTCGAGGAAGGTCGAGCCCGGCTTGGCGGTGATGCGCACCTTGATCCAGTCGGAGACGACGGTGGTGCCGCCGGTCACGGCCGAACGGTCGCCGCCGCTTTCGCGGATCACCGGGGCGCTCTCGCCGGTGATGGCGGCCTCGTTGACCGAGGCCACGCCCTCGATGATCTCGCCGTCCGAGGCGATCACGTCGCCGGCCTCGACCAGGATGATCGACCCGACCTCAAGCTCCGACGCATTGGTGGGGACCACCGTGCCGGTCTTGGGATCGACGATCAGCTTGGCCTTGGTCGTGACGCGGGTGGCCCGAAGACTGTCGGCCGCCGCCTTGCCGCGCCCTTCGGCGATGCTTTCGGCGACATTGGCGAACAGGACCGTGGCCCACAGCCAAAGCGCCAGTTGCACGGCGAAGGCCGCAGACTGACCGCTGGCGATGGCGGCCGCCGCCGAGATCGTGGACAGCAGCGCCACGATCCAGGTGGTGAAGATGACCGGGTTCTTGATCAGTTTGACGGGGTTCAGCTTGACGAAGGCCTCGCCGACGGCGCGTCCGATCATCGCCCCGGAGAGCCCGCCCGCGAGGGGCGACGCACGGCCGCCCTCGCGTGGGTCCCCCCCGCTCGTGTCCAATGTGATTTGTGTCATTTAATGATGTCCGGAGGATCAGGCGCCGGCGACCGCGGCGAGCACCTGGAAGTGCTCGACGATCGGTCCCAGGGCGAGGGCGGGCAGGAACTGCAGACCGCCGAGGATGAGGATCACGCCGATCAGCAGGCCGATGAACAGGCCGTTGTCGGTGGGCAGGGCGCCAAGGCTGGGCGCCAACTTGGGCTTGACGACCAGGCTGCCGGCGATGGCCAGGACGGCGACGGCCGGAATGAATCGCCCGAACAGCATCCCCAGACCCAGTGTCGTGTTCCACCAGGGGGCGTTGGCGGTCAGGCCCGCAAAGGCCGAACCGTTGTTCGCCGCCGCCGAGGTGTAGGCGTACAGGATCTCCGACAGACCGTGCGGTCCCTTGTTCAACAGGCCCGCCAGCGCCGTCGGGAAGACGGCCGACACGGCGGTGAAGCCCAGGATGGCGAGCGGCAGGATCAGCACCGCGATCATGGCGAACTGGATCTCGCGCGCCTCGATCTTCTTGCCCAGATATTCCGGGGTGCGCCCGACCATCAGGCCGGCGACGAAGACCGACAGCAGGGCCATGACCACCATGATGGCGATGCCCGAACCGACGCCGCCGGGCAGGATCTCGCCCAGTTGCATCAGGAACATCTGCAAGCCGCCGCCCAGGGGCATGAAGCTGGCGTGCATGGCGTTGACCGAGCCGTTGGAGGCGCCCGTCGTGACGACGGACCAGACGGTCGAGGCGGGGGCGCCGAAGCGAACCTCCTTGCCCTCCATGTTCACCGAGGCGTCCACTTGGGCCGCGACCAGGGACGGCGGTGCTTGCGTCTCGATGACGTACATGGCGGCCGAGGATACGGTCAGCAGGATCAGCGCCGCCGCCGCCAGGGCCTTGATGTCGCGTCCCGCCATCGCTGTGCGGCCGAAGGCGAAGAAGGCGGCCCAGCCCATGACGTTGATCGCCACGGCGGTCAGCAGATTGGTGATGGCGTTCGGGTTCTCGAACGGATGGGCGCCGTTGACGTTGAAGACGCCGCCGCCGTTGATGCCCAACTGTTTGATCGCGACCTGGCTGGCCGCCGGGAACAGCGGCAGGGTCTGCGACCCGCCCTCGACGCCGGTCGCATGGACATTGGCCGCCAGGCTCTGGACGATGCCGAGACCGGACAGGGTCACGGCCAGGATCAGGGCGGCGGGCAAGAGGACATAGAGGGTGGTGCGCGTCAGGTCGGCCCAGAAGTTGCCGACGCCCTCGCCGCGATTGGCGACGAAGGCGCGCGCCAGGGCGGCCGCGATCGTCGCGCCGGTGGCGGCCGAGACGAAGTTCTGCACCGTCAGCCCGACCATCTGAGTGAAGGTCGACATCGTCGCCTCGCCGCCATAGCTCTGCCAGTTGGTGTTGGTGACGAAGCTGACGGCGGTGTTGAAGGCCAGGTGCGGCGACACGCCCGCAAAGCCTT
Source organism: Brevundimonas sp. KH_058 (assembly GCF_057838505.1). NCBI lineage: Bacteria > Pseudomonadati > Pseudomonadota > Alphaproteobacteria > Caulobacterales > Caulobacteraceae > Brevundimonas > Brevundimonas sp. KH_058. Next base: position 587,030 of record NZ_CM174469.1, read on the forward strand.
GCGGGTTCATCGGCAGCACGCCCTGCAGACGCAGGATCGCATACAGCAGCACAAAGCCCGCCAGATTGAAGGCCAGCAGGGCGCCGGCGTATCCAAACCAGCCCTGGCTGCGCTTCGGATCGACGCCGGCCGCACCGTAGAAGACGGCCTCGACCGGCTTGAGCACCGGGTCCAGCCAGGTCCGTTCGCCGTTCCAGACGCGCGACATATAAACGCCGATGGGCCAGCCGAGCATTACGGCCAGCCCAAGGGTCAGGGCGATCTCGCCCCATCCTTGAATGTTCATGATTTAAGTCCCGGTCCCTTAGAACCGCTCGGGCCGCAGCAGCGCCGCGACCATGTAAACGGCGACGGCGACCGCCCCCGCTCCCCAGAGCATGGCGATCATCGTCACACCCGTTTCAATGCTGTGGCCAGCAGGGCGAAGGCGGCGAACGCCCCTGCCCCCACCGCCAGAAAGATCACGTCGGCCAATCCGGCCTCCTCAGGCTCAAGTGAAGCAGGAGGAGATCATGGGCGGCCGTAACGTCGCGATGTGAATCCCGGCGCCGGGCATAAAGGAACCATAAAACCGGGCCGGTCGCCGGAATGCGAAAAAGCCTCCGACCCGCAAGGATCGGAGGCTTTCAAAATCACCACAAACGCTTGGGTCGGATTAGCCGCCGTAGCTGCGGCCGCCGCCGCCGAAGCCGCCGCGCGAGACGACGGTGGTGCGGCTCTGCACCCGCGTCGGGGCCTGGCGGGCGACGTCGCCGTGTTCGCGCGCATTGGTCAGGGTCTTGCCGGTGCGGTAGTCGCGGTAGGTGTAGCCGCCGCCGTAGCCGTTCGACAGCCGGCCTTCCCGGTCGCGATACAGAGGACCGCCGCCGCGATAGCCGCCGTTCAGCATCTGGCCGACGATGAAGCCGGTCAGCAGCGGGGTGAAGAAGGAGCCGTTGCCGCCCTGGTTGTTGGGCTGGCACTGGGACGGTCCCCACTGGCCCTCGCACTCCTCGCGCGAGGCATAGCGGGGCGCGGTCTTGGCCGCCTCTTCCCGGGCCTTGGTCAGGGCGGCGTCGCACTGATCGTCGGGGATGTCGTTGGCGGCCTTGCACTCGTCCAGCGACTGATAGGCCAGGGTCGGTTCGGGATCGGGCGCCGGGACGCGCTGGGGCGAGCCGCAGGCGGCCAGCGAGAAGCTGGCGGTCGCCATCAGGCTGCTGACATGAAGCACGCGCGAGCGCTTCAGCCGGCGCATCGTGTCAGTCTTGGGCAGGTCCTTGGGATCGGTCATGGCGGTCACGACGTCATGCAGGCGGCGTTGAGCAGGCCGACGCAGATGGAGATGGAGGCCAGATAGACGGCCGCCGCGATCTCGCCCGCCTCGATGCGGACGACCAGATTGCGGAAGGCCATGCGGCTGATGGTGACGAAGACGACGATCTGGATGATGCCGGCCAGCAGGGCCCAGGCGGCGAACTCCATCAGGCTGACGGTGTACGACAGGGCCGAGGCCAGAGGCAGGACATAGCCGATAAGGGCGCCGCCCAGCGCGATGGCGGCGGCGGTGTTGCCCTGACGGATCAGCGTATGTTCGTGATACGGCGTGACCCACTGATAGACCAGTTTGAAGGCCAGGGTGAAGACGCCCGCCATTGCGAAGGCGATCAGGAAGGCGATCGCCCCCTGCTGAAATACGAACCAGTCGAACATCTGTCTTGCCCCTCGGATTGCGCGCTCAGGCGCGGAACTCGGCCATTTCCAGCGGAATGCCGATCATGATTTCGTGCGTCGTCTCGCCGCCCTCGGGCTGCTGCTCCAGGGCGATCATCAGTTCGCGCCCGCCGCCCAGCTCGCGTGCATACAGCATGCAGGTCTGGAAGATCTTGGCATAGGGGGTGGTCGCGGTGCGGTCGTCCCAGATCGTCTCCCACAGGGTGACCGGCGGCTGGATGGCGTCGCTCTCGGCGAACCAGAAGCGCGGATAGTCGGGCAGCTCTTCGGCCGCGCCGTGGAAGACCGGCGCCGACAGGCGGTCGCGCCAGATGCGGCGCTCGCGCTCGCCCGGCGGGTAGGCCGAGGTCCAAGGCACGAACAGGCTGAAGTCATAGCTTTCCAGCCCCGCCTCGTCGTCGCTCATGGCTTGAAGCATGACGTGGTCGTCGGTGTAGAAGCGATGCACGAACTGACCGCTGTCCAGGCTTACCAACCCCTGCGCCGAGATATCCAGCACGTCGCGATCCAGGGTGAAGTGGGTCTCTTCGCCCAGACGGCGCCAGGCCAGAGGGTCCAGCGACACGGTGCGACCTACGGTGATGTTGCGCACCGTCGCCAGCCGATTGGCGGGCGCGGCCTTCTCCGACGATCCGAAAAGCTTCTTGAACATGGGCGACTATCTAGGCCCGATGCGCGCCGACGGCGAGCGAACAGAGACGATGCGACCGAATGAGGCGGTTCATGCCCACAACTTCCGTCCGATCTTGCATCAAGTCAAGCGTTCATGTTACGCGTTTCATGTAACGACATGCCGAATGACGCCTCATCCTCCTCCGCCGCAAACGACCGCATCCGTGCGTGGCGACAGGCGCGTCGCGAGGCGGGCCTGGTCAAGCTGGAGCTTTGGGTGCCGGAGACCGCCCGCGACGACGTGAAAGCCGCCGTGCGCGCTATCGTCACAGATTCCACGCGCGGCCCGCACCTTGCCGGCCAAACCCTTGCCAGGCAGGCGCGCCGCCCCACTTCTGATCCCATCACCCCTGGAGACGACCACCATATGGACGCCGTGATCGAAACCCCCTGGACCGTGCCCGCCATCAAGTCGGCGCTGGACGGTTCCGCCCTGCTGCGCGACGGGGAAATGACCCTGCGCGTGGTCGAGGGCGCCGAGCCCGTGCTGCTGGCGACCATGCACGAATATGGCGACCTGCCGGTCTATCTGAGCGTCGGCGGCGCGCAGATCGTCTGTTCGGTCCTGCTGTGGCCCGTCGCCGAACAGGCCGACCGCCATGCCTTCAACGAGTTCCTGCTGAAGGCCCAGCGCGTTGTGCCCCTGTCCAACTTCGCCATCACCAACGTCGGTGGCGAAGACGTGTATGAGCTGATGGGCGAACTCTCTTGCAAGACGACGCTGCAGACCATCCTGATCGAACTGCGCACCCTGGCCGAGAATGCGATCGACGCCACCGAACTGCGTGAAACCTTCGGCGCCGACGCCGCCTGATCCCGGAAGACCGACCATGTCCATGCTCAGAAAACTGTCCGCCCTGTTTCGGGGTTCGGCCCATGACGCCGCCCAGGGCGTCGTCGACGCCAATGCGCTGAAGATCCTCGATCAGGAAATCCGCGACGCCGACAACGCCCAGGGCAAGGCGCGCGACGACCTGGCCGGCCTGGTGGCGCGCCGCCGCATGGCCGAGAACGAGATGTCCAGCTTCCGCGACCAGATCGGCAAATACGAAAGCTCGGCCCGCTCGGCCATGAGCCAGGGCAAGACCGACCTGGCACGCGAAGTCGCCGGCCGCATCGCCGAACTGGAGGTCGAGATCACCAGCCGCGGCCCGCTGATCGAAGACATGAAGACGGCGGAGACGCGCCTGCGCACCGCCATCGCCTCGACCGACCAGAAGATCGAGACGCTTCGTCGCGAGATCGACATCGTCAAGGTCAACGACTCTGTCCAGCGCGCCCAGACCTCGGTCGCCCTGAACTCGGCCGGCGCCCAGTCGCGCATCGGCTCGGCGGCGGACAGCCTGCAACGCATCAAGCAGCGCCAGGCCATCCAGGAAGAGAAGCTGAACGCCAACCAGGCGCTGGAAGACCGCCGCACCGGCGCCGACCTGGACGCCAAGCTGCGCGAGGCCGGCATCCTGCCCGGCCATTCGTCGGCCGACGACGTCCTGGCCCGTCTGAGCCAGCCGGAGGTGACGGTGGTCACGCCGCGCATCGGGCAGTCGGCTCCAGACAAAGACCCGGCCTGATCCATGGAGCGTCTGCGCTTCGATCCCCGAACCGACTGGGACGCCAAGGCCGAGGAACTGGGCTTCACCTGGCGCCATACCGACGGCAAACCCTATTGGGACGAGACGGCGGCCTACGCCTTCTCGCTGGCCGAGATCGAGGATGGGATCGAGGCGCCGACCGAGGAACTGCACGGCCTGTGCCTTGAGCTGGTCAACGAGGCCGTCCAGTCCGAGCGGCTGATGGAGCAGCTCGATATTCCCGAACCCATGCGGGACTATGTGGCCGCCAGCTGGAAGCGGGGCGATCCGTCCCTCTATGGCCGGTTCGACTTCGCCTATGACGGGACCGGTCCGGCCAAGCTGTACGAATACAACGCCGACACCCCGACCAGCATCTATGAGACGGCGGTGTTCCAGTGGCTGTGGCTGGAGGATCAGATCGCGGCCGGCGCCCTGCCCGCCGACGCCGACCAATTCAACAGCCTGCATGAGAAGCTGGTCGATCGGTTCCGGGCCATCTTCCCGAACGGCGGCTTCGTGCATTTCGCCTCGGACGCCGACTTTGTCGAGGACCGCCAGACGGTGCGCTTCCTCGAAGACCTGGCGCGTCAGGCCGGGCTGGACCCGCAGTTCGTCGCCATCGACCAGATCGGCCTGAACGCCGACGGCCGCTTCGTGGACCACGAGAACTGGATCATCCAGGCGATGTTCAAGCTGTATCCGTGGGAGCAGATGCTGCGCGACGACTACGCCGCCCCCCTGCCCACCGCCGACGTGACGGTGCTGGAGCCGGCGTGGAAGAGCATCCTGTCCAATAAGGCCATCCTGCCCCTGTTGTGGGAACGGCATGCGGGCCACCCCAATCTGCTGGAATCCTATTTCGAGGGCGATCTGGACGAGAGCGCGCTGGGGTCGTCCTATGTCCGCAAGCCGCTGTTTTCGCGCGAGGGCGACAATGTCGAACTGATCGACCAGGGCCTCAGCGCGGCCGAGGTCGTGGACGGCGGCTATGGCGAGGGGCGCTACATCCGCCAGGCGCTGTGCGATCCGCCGAACTTCGACGGCAACCATGTGATCGTCGGGTCGTGGGTGGTCGGGAAGGAGCCCGCCGGCATCAGCCTGCGCGAGGATGTGGGGCGCATCACCCGCAACACCTCGCGTTTCGTGCCGCACTTCATTCGGGGCTGAGGCGGCGTCACGCCGTTTGGCGAAGGCGGCAACCAATGCAAGGCGCGGGTCGTTCTTGGGGTCCCACAGACGCCCGAAAGCCGCATCCATGCCCAGCATCCGCCTCGCCCTCTTCGCCACGACCGCCCTGACCCTCGCCGCCGGCGCCGCCAGCGCCCAGACCCAGGCCCCATCGACGACCCAGGACCGCCTCGGCGCCGTAGTCGGAGCCCTGTTCGGTGATCGGCTCGGTCTCTCGGCCATGGATCAGGCCTGGCTGCGCGGCGGCCGTCCTTTGCGTGATGGACAGAGCCAGTTCTCGACCCAGGTGGACGCCAGCCTACGCGCCGGTTCGGTGTCCAGCTCGGCCGCGACGCGGTTGAGATCGGACTATACGGCCCTGGTCGATCTGGAGACCCGTTACGCTGCCGACGGCATCAGTACTCAGGAGCGCGCGGACCTGAACGCCCGCTACACGGCCCTGACCCAGACGCTGCAATCTGGCGCCTCGGGTTATGAAGAGACCGACACGGTCGCCCAGGGCCGCGCGGCCTTCAACGCCCGCGTGGACGCTGCCGTGACCGCTCGCCGTCTGACCCGCACCGAGGCCACGCGCCTGAAAACCGACTATCAGGCCCTGATCCAGATCGAGACCCGCTATAATTCCGACGGGACGATCAACGCCACAGAACGCGCCGATCTGGACGCGCGCCTGGATGCTCTGGACCTGCGTGTCGGCGACGGCCCGACCGGCACGACGCCGCCTGCCGCCAACCTGACGGCGCGCGTTCGACTGACGAACCTGGAAACCACCCTGACCGCATCCGAACGCTCGGGCGCCGTCACCCGCGCCGAGGCCGCAGACATCCGCGTCGAAGCCGGCGATCTCGCCCGTCTCGACGCCGCCTACACCCGCACCAGCCCGTCGGCCGACGACACGGCCTACCTCAGCCGCCGCATCGGCGAACTGGAAGCCCGCGCACGCCGCTGAGGCAGGGCCATTATCCCCGACGCTCGGCTTCCACCCGCTCGTAACCCGCGTCGATCACGAACAGCATGGCCTCGGCGGCGCCGGGGCCATCTTGTCGTTCGATCAGATCGACGATGCGTTCGTGGGCGGCGGCCGTGTCGGCCTGAAGCCGCAGGTCGCGTGTGGGCGGGCTGAGGGTGAAGACCTCCAGCAGGGCCGTCTCGATGACACTGGCCAGCGAGCGCATCATCGGATTCTGCGACGCCGCGCCGATGGCGACATGCAGGGCCAGGTCGGCCAGGGCGAAATCGTGCTCGGACAAATCCTTGACCTGCATCCTCTGCACTGCGTGGCGCATGGCGACCAGATCTTCCGCCGTCCGGCGTTGGGCGGCCAAGGCGGCGGCGGCCGGTTCAAGGGCGCGACGCACCTCGGCCAACTGACGCCTGAAGTCCGCGTCCATGCCGCCCGAGACCTGCCAGGTCAGGACTTCGCGGTCGAAATAGTTCCAGTGGACGGGATCGGTCACGCGGGTGCCGACGCGCGTCTTGACGCTGAGAAACCCCTTGGCCGCCAGCGTCTTCAGACCCTCGCGCAAGGCCGTGCGCGAGACGCCGAAACGGTCGAGCAGATCGGCCTCAAGCGGCAGTTTCTCGCCCGGCGCCAGGCGGCCGGTCAGGATGTCCTGCGCCAGGGCGCGCACGATCTGCTCGTGCGTGGACAGGACCTGCGTCGATCTGAGGGGACCGACCGGGGCATCGTTGCTGGCGCTCATCCTGCGGTCGTAAGCCAGGCCGGCTCAAAAGTCAGCAAACCAAATAATATGATTATATGCCGCACGCCTCAGGGCACCAGCACCCGACGCAAGGCGGGCACGGCCAGGATCAGATCGCGCGTCACCATGGCGGCGAAGAAGTCCGCCCCTTCGTGTCCCAGGTGCGTGTAGTCGAACGATACGCGCGCCTGGCCCAGCGGCTCGACGGCGGCGTTGTTCTGGGCCTGGGCCGCAGGCGTGGCCGGCGCCGGCGTCACGCCGGTCGAGCCGGGGATGGTCGTGCCGGTCAGCAGGGCGGCCGCGACCTCGGGCGACGGCGGAACCTGGGCGAAGCGGGCGGACATCGTCGGCCCCAGGGCCTGGACCGCGGCGGCGCTGGACGTGTTCAGATCGACCAAGGGCGCGCCCGTCTCCCCGGCGACCTTGCGCACCGCATCGGCCCAGGGGACCAGGTCGTTCTGTAGCCGGCCGTCGACGAACTGACGCCGTGTCAGCGGCGTCAGCAGGACGGGGATGGCGCCACGTGCGCGGGTCTCCTCGACATAGCGTTTCAGATTGGCGGGAAACTGGGTCGCAAGATCGGTGGAGCGGCCCGGCTTGCCCGGCTGGTCGTTATGGCCGAACTGGATCAGCACATAGGTCTGGACGAAGCCGGGCGTAGACATTTCCGCCAGGGCCAGATCCCAGGAGCCTTCAGCGAAATAGCTGCCCGAACTGCGCCCGCCCCGCGCCAGGTTCACGCAGGCGACGAAGGAGGTCACGTGGTCGGCGCAGAAGCTGGGCCCCCAACCGCCGATCACCGCCGTGGTGGAATCGCCGACCAGAATGATCTTGGACGCCTGGATCGGCGTGATCGGCGTGCCCCCAGGCGGCGGCGCGGGTGCGGCCTGGGGGACGGCGAGCAGCGCGACGGACGAGAGGATGGCGGCGAGCGTCATGGGATTTCCTTCGGTTCAGTTCGCACAGGCGGCGGTGGGTTCGAGCCGGGCGGCCCAGGGAGCGGCGGTCGTGCTTTCCAGGCGGGTCGCACCGGCGGGCAGGCAGGCGACGCCCTGGCCGCTGGCCCAGCGAACGGTCATCGGTCGGGCCAGTCGGCGCAGCGTCGCGGGGCCTTCGATCGCATAGACCAGCAACCGCCCATCGGCGTCGGCCCCGCCCCAGGAGGACGGTCCGGCGATGACGCGGTCGGAGGGTCGCATCCCTGCTCGCGCCGCCGCCGGGAAGGCCGCCTCGACGGCTCGGCTCAAGTCGGGATAGGCGTCGTCGCCGTCCAGCAGCGCCAGGTCGGCGCGGCGGTCGCGGTATTCGCGATAGGCGCGGTAACGCATGGCGGGCGTGGACTTCCACAGGTCACGACGCACCTGGGCGGCGTCAGCGCCGTTGGCCAGATCCTGGGGTCGGGCGATGGCGTCCACCTGTTCGCGCGGCGCCTTGTCGATGCCGCCTTCGACCGCGAACAGCGTCCCGTCCGGGCGATAGGTCCAGTGATGGAACTCGACCCCATTGATGACGCGCGACAGGGCCGGATCGTCCAGCACCGCGTCCGTCACCGCCTTGGGCGCCTCCAGCACGACCCAGACCGAGCGGCCGGTCTCGGCCTCCCATTCGGCGATGGTTTCCAGCCAGAAGCGGACGAAGGATGCAGGGCCGGTGTATTCCGGGTCGAGGCCGAAGATGACGTTGGAGCGGTCCTTCAGCGCATCAAGCGTATGGCGAATATAGAGCCGATGCAGGTCGCGCCGCACGGGGTCGGAGACGTCCCAGAAGACCTCGGCCGCCGGAACCTCCATCGGCATGCCCGTCGCCTGGATCGTGTTCATCGGCCGCCACGGGAAGTCGACGTAATGGGCGCGGCTCTCCAGCAGCCAGTGCTGCAGATACATGCGGTGATGCAGGACGACGCCGCGCCGCTCGGCCCGTTCCGCGAACCCATCCAGCCGGTCGAAGAACCAGGGATTGAAACGGGTCAGGTCGTATTTGCTGAGGCCGTCCCAGGCCCGCCCCTGCCCGCTGCGGGCCCAGGGCAGTTCGATGAAGGGCGACCAGACCTCGCCGTCCGTCTGATCCGGCGAGCCGTAGAAGTCGTGATCGACGCGGCGGCGGTCGTACCAGAGGCCGTAGTTGTGCTGGACCACGTCGCCGGTGTTCAGCCCCGAGACCAGGGCGTCCAGATCGTCGGTCAGGCCCAGTCCGATCTTGCCCGGCGCGAACCGGGTCAGGAAGGGGCCTGAGGCGGCGGCGGCGGCCGTGGGCATCTGGGCCTGGAAGAAGGCGAAGCCGATCTTGCGCACATAGGCCGGGCGGCCGTCGATCTGGAACCGGCCGTCGGCCAGGGTCAGGGGATGTCGGTCGTCGGACGGACGTTGGGCGTCGCGCCATGCGGCGGCCTGAGCCTCGGTCAGGCTGGGCGTTCCGCGTGCGGGCGCAGGCAAGACGACGGGGTCGAGCGCACGCAGGGCCGAAGCGCCCAGACGCGCCTCAAGCTGATAGCGATACAGGCTGGTCGGTTCCTGCGGCTGGGCGCGGTGGAAGTCGCGGCCGGGCTGGGCGCGCGGATCCTCCAGCACCCCGTCGCCGATCCGTTCGCCGCGACAGCCGACGGCGGCGTTGGGGGCCTCGGGCGGATTGCGCACCTCGACCACTGTCGCCTCACAATTCCACAGCAAGGAATTGGCGGCGGCCCAACCGGCGCCCTGGGCCTCGCGTCCCCGATGGGTCAGGGTCAGGGCGCCGCCGCGCACCTTGACCCCGTCGAACAGGGCGCCCGAGGCCCAGCTTTCCAGCGCGCCGCTGTCGCCCTTCGCGTCCGTGGCGGTGCAGTCGAGGAAGACGTTGGGGCCGGCCGCCGCATGACCCAGGCCGAAGTCGTGGATGCCGTCGCGGCTGTCGCAGCGGACGAACAGGCTCTGCTGGCCCGCCGTATAGAAGACCCGCCGGCGCCAGCCGCCGATCTCGGACACGGGGTCGGAGGCCGAGACGTCCTGAACCGTGATGCGCCGCGTCGTCTCGCCCAGATCGACCACCGAGCCGACGAAGCCGCGCGCGGACAGATTGCGAATCCAGCCGTCCTCGACCCCGTCGAAGGCGACGGCGTACCAACTGTGATCCTCGTCCATCGGTCGTGCGGGATCGTGGGCGGAGACCAGGGTCAGACCTTCGACGCCGACTTCGCGGATGCGCGGCGTGGACGGGCCGCGTGTGACCAGACCGCCGCCCATCGCCGGGTTCAGCGCCGTGGTCAGGGGGGCGTCGATGACCACGGCGCCCGGCTCGACCGCCGTGACCGTGCGGTCCCAGACTATGTCGCGCGTGCCCGGCTTCCAGTTCAGCCGCCCCTCGGGCCGCCAGCCGACGAAATCGTCCATGCCCAAAGCGGCGATCCAGGCGTCTGTGCTGGACCGCCGGATCGTGATCCGATCACCGACCGCGAGGCCTGCGGTGGAGACCAGCGGCAGGCGCATGGCCCCCACCGGCACGGCGCCGACGACCGACACGGGATCGCCGGAAGGCGCAGCGCCGCCTTCGCCAACGACGGCGATCAGGGCGCGACGATCCACGCCGGTCGCCACGACGGTCGTCCCGCCACCGGCCGCGCCGCGCAGCACCACGCCGTCGGCCGCGATGCGCACCTGGCCCTCGACCTCATAGGTTCCGGGCGTCAGTTGGACCACGCCGCGATGGCCGCGCCGGTCTGCGGGCCGTGCCGCGACGAGGTCGATCGCCGCCTGAATCCGCGCGCCGTCATCGCCCTCGACAGGCTCCACGATCAGGGTCGCCGGATGGATGGCTGGCACCACGCCGCCGCCGTGATAGCCGGCGTGGGAGAAATCGATGGGCGGTATCCGCCATACGGCGCGCGGATCGGCGTCTTGCGCGCCGGCCAGGCTCGACAGTGCGATCAAAGCCGCTGCGGCGAAGCCGCCCACTCGCCACTTCATGGCCTTTCCTCCCTAGCCATTTGCCGAAAAGTATTATTATATTTCCAGACATGTCCAGCGGTGTCATTCCGCAAGTCGCCGTCAGAGCGTCGGACATCCGGGAAACGAAGGGGTCTTCGATGCTGAGCCGACGCACCTGTCTGGCGACTGCGGCCGGCGCCGCTCTGGCTGCGCCTCTGGCCGGTTGGCGCGCGGCCGAGCCGACGCGCGCCCAGGTGCTGGCGACCATGGCGCGCGCCACCCGCTTCATGACGGAGAAGGTGGCGGTGAATGGCGGATATGTCTGGTCCTACGTGCCCGACCTGTCGCGCCGCTGGGGCGAGATGGAGGCCTATCCGACCATGATCTGGACCCAGGCGCCGGGCACGCCGGAGATGGGACAGATCTTTCTGGACGCCTGGCGGGCGACCGGCGACGATCTTTATTACACGGCCGCGACCCAGGCGGCCGACGCCCTGATCCAGGGCCAGCATCCGGCGGGCGGCTGGAACTACGTCATCGACACGGCGGGCGAGGATTCGATCCGGCGCTGGTACGAAACCATCGGCGCCAATGGCTGGCGGCTGGAGGAGTTTCAGCACTACTACGGCAACGCCACCTTCGACGACCACGCCACGGTCGAGTGCACCCGCTTCCTGCTGCGGCTGCATCTGGCCAAGGGCGAGGCGCGGTTCCGGCCCGCCGTGGACAAGGCCATCGACTTCGTCCTGACCAGCCAGTTGCCGTCGGGCGGATGGCCCCAGCGCTGGCCCCGGGCGGGCGCATTCGAGAACCACGGCAAGCCCGACTACACCGGCCTGATCACCCTGAACGACGAGGTGGCGGACGAGAACATCGACCTCCTTCTGCTGGTCCTCCAACAGCTGAAGGACGAGCGGGTGCGCGAGCCGATCCAGCGCGCCATGGCCTGCTACCGCGACCTGCAACAGCCGGACCCGACGCCGGGCTGGGCGCTGCAATACACCCCCGACTTCAAGCCCGCCTGGGGACGGACCTATGAGCCCGCCGCCGTCTCGCCGCATACGACCGCCGCGTCCATCGACAAGATGCTGGACTTCTATCGGCTGACCGGCGACCGCAGCTTCCTGGCTCGCTTGCCGCAGGCGCTGGACTGGCTGGAGCGGATGGAGGCGCCGGTCGAGGCCCACAACGACGGCCGTAACTTCTTCCGCTTCGTCGAGCCGGGGACCAACCGCTTCATCGCCGTGCATCGACGCGGCTCCAACGCCCAGAACGGCGAATACTACGCCGACTTCGACATGACCGGCGCGCGTGGTGAGAAGCACATCGACGTGGCCGCCCTGCGCCGTCGCACAGCCCAGGTCTCGGCCCTGTCGCCTGAGCAGGCGACGCAGAACTCGCCGCTGCTGGGGCGCGGGCCGTCGCTGATGCCGGACTATGTCATCACCCGTCCGCAGGCGGGTTCGGACCTGAACGCCGCCGGGCCGGCTCCGGTCGCGGCGCTGGTCTCGGGACTGAACGCCGAGGGCTATTGGCCCGTCGCGTTGAAGACCACCAGCCACCCCTATCGCGGCCCCGGCCCGGCCGAACCGCCACCCGGCTTCGTCGATCGCGGCCAGGTCGGCGACGACTGGGACACCTCGCCCTTCACAGAGGCCAGCGGGCCGATGGGCATCTCCACAGGAACCTACATCAACGCCATGAGCCGCCTGATCGCCGTGGCGAGGCCTACGACATGATCGCGCGTCTTCTCAGCACTGCTGCCCTGGTCCTGATCGTCGGCACGTCCGCCCAGGCCCAGCAAACGGTTCCCGACCGGTCGCCCGAGGGCCTGGCCTATCGCGCCCAACCCCTGACTACCGACATCTTCTTCGCCGATCCGTCGGCCCACGTCTTCGACGGCCGGGTCTATGTCTATGGCTCGCACGACATCGAGGCCCCGCCTGCCGACGATCAGCCGGGCAAGGGCTATGCGATGCGAGACTATGTCGTCCTGTCGATGGACCGGATCGGCGGGCCGGTGACGCAGCATCCGGTCGCCCTCGCCCTGGAGGATGTGCCCTGGGCGTCTCGCCAGCTCTGGGCGCCCGACGCGGCCGAAAAGGACGGCCGTTATTACCTCTACTTCCCGGCCAAGGACCGCGAGGGCGTCTTCCGCATCGGCGTGGCTGTCGGCGAACGGCCCGAGGGACCGTTCCGTCCTCAGCCGCAACCGATCCCCGGCGCCTTCAGCATCGACCCCAGCGTCTTCGTCGACGACGACGGCGCGGCCTATCTGTTCGTCGGCGGCATTCATGGCGGACAGTTGCAGCGCTGGGCCACGGGAACCTATGACCCGGCCGGCGGCGACACCGACCTGGGCCGCCCGGACCAGCCGGCCCTGACGCCCAAGGTCGCCCGTCTGAGCGACGACATGCTGAGCCTTGCCGAGCCGATGCGCGACGCCGTGATCGTGGATACGGACGGCAAGCCCCTGCTGGGCGGCGACCTGGACCGCCGCTTCTTTGAGGCGGCGTGGATGCACAAGCACGACGGCCTCTATTACCTCAGCTGGTCGACGGGCGAGACCCATCTGCTGGCCTATGGCACGGCGACGACGCCCTATGGTCCCTTCACCTATCGCGGCACGATCCTGTCGCCAGTTCAGGGCTGGACCACCCACCATTCCATCGTCGAGGTGGACGGCCGCTGGCGGCTGTTCTTCCACGACACCCAGCTGTCGAACCGCAACAACCTGCGCAGCGCCAAGGTGCTGGATCTGACGCACGAGGCGGACGGCGCGATCCGCACGCTGGACCCCTTCATCCGCGAGCCCTGATCGGCCCGCGATAAAAAGAAGACGACAAAGGAAACGCTCATGAGATTCATCGACCGCCGCGCCGCCCTGACGGGCCTGCTGGGAGGCGTCGCCGTCGCCGCCCTGCCGGTGCGCGCCGCCTTCGCCCAGACCAACGAAGAGGCCGCGCCCCTGGGTCGCGAATGGGCCGGCATGAAATGGCGTCGCGGCATCGAGGGCCAGCGGATGGCCGATCTGGGGAACGGAACCTTCCTCAACCCCATCATGTCGGGCGACCACCCCGATCCGTCGATCCTGAAGGACGGCGACGACTACTACATGACCTTCTCGTCGTTCGAGTCGGTGCCGGGCATCCACATCTGGCACTCGCGCGACCTGGTGAACTGGCAGCCGGTGATCGCGGCCCTGACCACCAATATCGGCTCGGTCTGGGCGCCCGAACTGATCAAGCACGAGGGCAGGTTCTACTGCTACATTCCCGCCCGCTTCCCGGAATACCGCTCCAACTACGTCATCTGGGCGGACAAGATCGAAGGGCCGTGGAGCGAGCCCATCGACCTGAAGATTCCGGCCAACATCGACCCCGGTCACATCGTCGGCGAGGACGGCAAACGCTATCTGTTCCTGAACGGCGGCGACCGGGTGAAACTGACCGATGATGGCCTGGCCACCGACGGCCCGGTCGAGGAAGGCGTCTACAAGGCCTGGCGCTATCCCGACGACTGGATCGTCGAAGGCTTCGCCCAGGAAGGGCCCAAGCTGCTGAAGCACGGCGAATATTTCTACATGATCACCGCCATCGGCGGCACGGCCGGCCCGCCTACCGGTCACATGGTCATCGCCGCCCGGTCGAAGTCGATCAACGGCCCGTGGGAAGACTGCCCGCACAACCCCATCGTCCGCACCGCCTCGGGCGCCGAGAAATGGTGGTCGCGCGGCCACGCCACCCTGGTCGAGGGGCCGACCGACGGCGACTGGTGGATGGTCTATCACGGCTATGAGAACGCCTATTGGAGCCTGGGCCGCCAGACCCTGCTGGACCCCATCGAATGGACCGACGACGGCTGGTTCCGCGCCAAGGGCGGCGACCTGTCCCAGCCCATCGCCAAGCCCCAGGGCGGCGAGGCCGTGCCGCACGGCATGGCCCTGTCGGACGACTTCTCGACCGACAAGTTCGGCATCCAGTGGAGCTTCTACGATCCGCAACCCAACGAGAAGGATCGCCTGCGTCGCGAGAACGGCGTCCTGCATATGCGCGCCAAGGGCAAGGCGCCGGTCGATTGCTCGCCCCTGACCTTCGTCCAGGGCGAGCAGGCCTATCAGATCGAATGCGAGGTCGAGATCGATCCCGGCGCGGTGGCGGGCCTGATCCTGTTCTACGACCGCGCCCTGTATGCCGGCCTCGGTTTCGACGCGACCCGCTACGTCACGCACCAGTATGGGATCGAGCGCGGGCGACCGGCCAATCCCCACGGCCGGCGCATGTTCATCCGCCTGACCAACGCCTACCAGAACGTCTATTTCGACACATCGGGCGACGGCGTTACCTGGCAGCGGTTCGACCGGGGCATGGAGGTCTCGGGCTATAACCAGAACGTCCGAGGCGGCTTCATGATGCTGCGCCCCGGCATCTACGCCGCCGGCGAAGGCGAGGTCCGGTTCAAGAACTTCAAGTTCAAGGCCCTCTGATCAAAGACGCCGGGCGCGTTCCGACGCGCCCGGCCCCCTGCCCTGTTTCCCGAGTTTAGAATGCCCAATACCCTGCACGGCCTGACGCGCGCCCAGATCGACGACACCCTGCGTCGCCTGATCGACAATCTGGTGAACATCACCGACGAGAGCGGCGAGTTCCTGCTGCGGCTCGACGACGGTCGGGTGATCGACACCAAGGGCTGGAACGACTGGGAATGGACCCACGGCATTGGCCTGTACGGTCTGTATGGCCTGTATCAGCAGACCGGCGACCAGGCGGTGCTGGACATCATGCTGGACTGGTTCCGCGACCGGTTCGCGGCCGGGACGCCGACCAAAAACATCAACACCGTCTCGCCCTTCCTGACCCTGGCGCATCTGTACGAACAGACCGGCGACCAGACCTATCTGCCCTATCTGGACGCCTGGGCCGAGTGGCTGATGGACGGTCTGCCCCGCACCGAGGAGGACGGGTTCCAGCACATCGTCTTCAACGACGAGAACCCGCAGGAACTGTGGGACGACACCCTGATGATGAGCGTCCTGCCCCTGGCCAAGATCGGCCTGGTGCTGGGCCGGCCGCACTACGTCGAGGAAGCCAAGAAGCAGTTCCTGGTCCACATCAAATACCTGTTCGACCGCAAGACCGGCCTGTGGTTCCACGGCTGGACCTTCCTGGGCCGGCACAACTTCGCCGACGCCCTGTGGGCGCGCGGGAACTGCTGGGTCACCATCGCCATCCCGGAGTTCATCGAACTGCTGGACCTGCCGCCCGAGGACAACCTGCGTCGCTTCCTGATCGAGACGCTGGAGGCCCAGGTGAAGGCGCTGGCGGCGCATCAGGACGACAGCGGCCTGTGGCGCACCCTCATACCGGATCGGACCAGCTATCTGGAGGCGTCGGCGACCGCCGGCTTCGCCTATGGCGTCCTGAAGGCGATGCGGAAACGCTATATCGGCGCCGAACATGCGCCGATGGCGCTGAAGGCGATCCAGGGGGTGCTGGCCAATATCTCCGACGACGGCGAACTGCAGCAGGTGTCGTTCGGCACCCCGGTCTTCGACGACCTGCAGGGCTATCGCGACATTCCGCTGACCTCCATGCCCTATGGCCAGTCGCTGGCCATCCTGGCGCTGGCGGAGTTCCGACGCGGCTTCATCTGATCTCAGGCGGGCGAGGCCGGCGCCGCCTCGATCCACCGATCAAGAACAGGCGCGGGTGGAAAATCGATGGTGCGATCGCAGGCGCGCACGCCGCGCTGGTGGAACTATTGGGGCTGGGGCTCGGGCGACATGCTGGGGGCGGGGGCGCAGGCCGTCGTCACCGGCTGGCTGTTCTACTTCTTCACCACCTTCTGCGACCTGACGCCGGTGGAGGCGGGGCTGATCCTGGGCCTGCCGCGCCTGCTGGAGGCGATCACCTGTCCGCTGATCGGCTATGTCTCGGACAATCTGCGCCACACCTGGATCGGGCGGCGCATCGGACGACGCAAGATCTTCCTGCTGATCGTCATTCCCCTGCTGCCGTGTTTCGCCCTGATCTTCGTGACGGGCCAGACCTTCTTCTACTACCTCGCCGTCTTCATCGTGTTCGAGCTGCTCTACACGATGTTCCTGATCCCCTGGGAAACCCTGGCCGCCGAGATGACCAGGGACTATCGGGAAAAGGCGCGGTTCGCGGGCGCGCGCATCCTGACGGGCCAGGCTTCGGCCATCCTGGCCTCCTATCTGCCGATCCTGATCATCGATGCGTTCGGCGGGCGGGATTCGGCCCAGACCTTCCTGATCATGGGCGTCGTCTTCGGCCTGTTGTTCAGCCTGGTGGTGATCCTGGTCGTCTGTTTCAGCTGGGAACGGCCCTATACCGACGAGGAGAAGGCCATCGTCGCCCCGCCGTTCGACGCGCGCGCCGCCCTGCTGCTGCCGGTGAGGATGTTCCGCGACCTGTTCTCGACACTGCGGATCCGCGCGTTTCGCCAGCATCTGTCGATCTATCTGGGCGGCTATATCTCGCAGGACGTGTTCAACACCGCCTTCCCCATCTTCGTCGCCACGGTGATGATGGGGGCGACCGTCATGATCTCGCAGATGATGACCGTGATGTATGTGGCCCAGCTGGTCTCGGTGATGATCGCCATCCAACTGGTCATCCGTATCGGCCCGGCCGTGGCTTACCGGGTCGCCATCAGCTTCTTCGGCGCGGCGTTGTTGCTGTTTTTGGCCCTTTATCTGATCCGCCCCGAGCTGGCGGGACGCGACCTGTTCGCCGTGTTGAACCCAGGATCGGCGCTGTTCAGTCCCGCCACGGCCCTGTGGCTGCTGGTCCCTATCGTGCTGGCCGGGTTGGGGCGCGGCACGTTGAACTTCGTGCCCTGGTCGGTCTACAACTACCTGCCCGACGTGGACGAGGCGGTGACGGGACAGAGGCGCGAAGGCGTCTTCGCCGGGGTGATGACCCTGGTGCGCAAGGTAGCCCAGTCGCTGGCCATCATCGCCACGGGCTGGATCATCGGCGCGGGCGGCTATGTCGCCGACGCGCCGGTCCAGAGCCAGGAGACGGTGAACGTGATCGTCGGCGTCGTGGTCGCAGGGCCGATCCTGGTGATGCTGATCGGACTGATCGCCTCGTGGCGGTTCCGCCTGAACGGTGCGAACCACGCCGTGCTGATGACCGAGATCGAGCGGCTGCGCGCCGGCGAAACCACACCCTCCAGCCCCGAGGCCGGCGCCGTGGTGCAGGACCTGACCGGCTGGCCCTATGACCGGCTATGGGGCCGAAACCGACTGACCGCCGAACGGAAACAGCCATGAGCGACGCCATCGAAACCGTGGCCTTTCGGATGCGGCTGCATCCCGGTCAGGCCGACGAATACCGCCGCCGCCACGACGCCATCTGGCCCGAACTGGCGAACGAGTTGAAGACGCGCGGGGTGCTGGACTACCGCATCTTCCTGGACCCCGAGAGCCTGGCCCTGTTCGCGGTCATGACGCGGCGTCGCGACCATGGGCTGGACACCCTGCCAGACACCGAGATCATGCAGCGCTGGTGGGCGATGATGGGCGACATCATGCAAACCAACCCGGACCAGTCGCCGGTCCAGGTCGATCTCCAGCCCATGTTCACCTTGGCCTAGCTGGGCGTGCCGTCCCGCCGCGTCATCGTCGCCAGGTCCCAGTCCGCCTCGACGAAGGCGCGCTGCATCGGCGTCAGGGTCGGGTAGCCGCCGACTTCCTTTTCGTCGTCGATGATCCGGCCGGTTCCGTCGCGGACCTGCTGCAGGATGCGCCGGTCGATGGCGTCGCGCGCCCAGGGCCGCGCCCCGGCCTCGGCGAAGACCCAGGCCTCGACCTCGCCCGACGGTCGGGCGCGAAAGCCCTCGGGCCAGTGCGGCGACCGTTCCAGCCGGGTGATCTTCGGGTCGCGGTCGGAGATGATCCCGATCTCCTGCATCGGCCGGCCGTCGGCGTGGCGGGCGGGATTGTCGATGGCGTAGAGATCCAGATCGCCCTGCCCCTCCACGATCAGGAACGGCAGGTCGGCGCGGGTCGAGGGGCCGCCGCGCGTCACGTTTCCGACGATCGACAACTGGCCTGCCTCCCACGGATGGCCGACCCATTCCGAGGCGTTCAGCGCATAGTGCATGCAGCGATTGCCGGGGTCGTAGATCAGGTTGTTGGCCGTCACCGCATGGGCGCCGCCCTTGAACAGCTGGTTCCGCTCGTAGTCGTGGGCGTACAGATTGCCGACGATCAGCACCTCCGTCGCATTGTCGTGGATCAGCGTGCCCTTGGAATGCTCGCCCTTGGCGTGGCTGGAGTGGGACAGGCCCTCGGCGACGATGTTGCGGCTGAAGGTGATGCGGCGCGACGTGTTCTGACGCCACTGTTCGACCGTGTCGCCGCCATTGAAGCGCGGGCCCGAGGCCGACAGATTCTCGTCCGTAGCCCACGAAAACGAGCACTGATCCACGATCACGTTCCAGCCGCCCGAGGTGGTCAGGCCGTCCACCTCCCAGCCGCTGCGGGGCGCCGCGCCGTTCGCGCCGGGCCGCACGCGGATATGGCGCACGATCACGTCATGGGTGCGGATGCCGATCCCGCCCCGGATCAGGGTGATCCCCGGTTCGGGCGCCGTCTGGCCGGCGATCGTCAGGAAGGGGGTCTGCACCCGGATGTCATGACCGTTCAGATCGATCACGCCGCCGACCTCGAACACGACGATGCGCGGCCCCTCGGCTCCAAGCGCCTCGCGCAGGGATCCCGGCCCGTCGCCGGCCAGGGTCGTGACGCGGACGATGCGACCGCCACGCCCGCCGAGTGTTGCGGCTGCCCAGCCCATGGCGCCAGGAAAGGCCGGCTGTGCTTCCCTGGCGAGACTGGAGGTCGGCAGAGCGACCAGGGCGGCGCCGGTCAGCAACAGGGTTCGGCGATCCATCACGACATCATCTCCGGCCTGGGCGTCGGCAGGGGCGGCAGGGGGCGGGCGAAGGGCTGGTCCTTGGCGGTGACGATCCGCCCGGCGTCGTCGAACTCGACCCGGATCAGGCCGGGTTTCTCGCGAAAATGGCTCTGTTCGTCATTGCCGAAGAAGGTGGACCACCAGCGCCCTTCCCTGTCCTTGAAGACGTTGCCGCCGCCGGCGCAGGGCGCCGCCTCGTGCCGCATCCGATAGGGGCCGTGGATGTTTTCCGACACGGCGAAGACGAAGGAATAGCGCCCCTCAACATTGCCCACCGCCCCAAGATAATAGAGGCCGTCCTTCTTGAAGAGGGTCGCGCCTTCGTAGCCCAGGATGTTCTCGCCGCGCAGGCAGCGGTCGCGGTCGCGCGCGACCAGGCACTCGGTCTCGACGAACTCGGTCTTGCGCCACTCGCCTGCATAGCCGGACAGATCGTCCTTCAGCCGCACCATCTCGTCGCCCGAGCCATAGGTCAGATAGACGGCGCCGTCGTCGTCCTGGAACAGGGTGGCGTCGATACCGCGACGCAGGTGGGCGTCGGGCGAGAAGGCGTATTCATACGGTCCCTCCGGCTTCCCGCTGGTGCTGCGCAGGACGCCCAGCCCCGCGCGACTGACGCTGAAGCAGATGAAGTAGTTTCCCGCGACATAGTGGATTTCCGGCGCCCAAATGGCGCGGAAGGGCACGCCGCGCCGCGACCGCCAGGCCTTGGCCCAGCCGCCCTCGCGATCCAGGCTCCAGACCAGGCCCAGATAGGTCCAGTCGGTCAGGTTCTCTGACCGCCACAGCTCGACCCCGTCGTTGAAGGCCCAGATGTTTCCGCCGGTAGAGCCGGTCATGTAATAGGCCCCGTCGCCGCCGATGCAGATCTGGGTGTCGCGCAGTTGCACCTGGATCAACGGATGGATCGGCGGCAGCAGTCCCTTGTCCACCGCGGCCCCCGTCGCCGCCTCGCCCCAGGGCAGGACCGGATAGGGCATCGGTCGTCGGCCGCTGTAGCGCACGCCCGGCAGGCCCGACATCCAGCCGCCGCGCGCATCTTCCGGCTGAACCGGCAGGCCCGGCCCGCTGACGCCGGAATAGGGATAGGGATTGTGCTCGGGCGTCGGGATGATGCGCCCTGAATCGTCCAGCGGTTGATCGGCCCAGGCGCCGCGCGCCGCGCCGATGCTCGCCACCCCGGCCGCACCGGCCAGAAACCCTCGTCTGCCCAAGATCATCGCGTTCCTCCAAACGTCGTTATTTTAGGTTGCAAGCTGCGTCTGCGCGCGTCATGACACCGGTGACATTTCTGCTTGATGTCCAAATCGTATCATACTACTTTTTGATTGTGACCCGGCGCACCGGGATTAGGGGAAGTCGGCATCCAGCCCGCCAAGAGGCCAGGAGCGCGACTGCAACGGAGGGAAGAATGCGGAACCAACACACGGGATATTTGCGCGCGGCTTCGTCGCCGGCCGCCCTTTTGATGGGGGCCATGCTGTTCGCCGCCCCCGTCCAGGCGCAGGAGGCCGACCCCGAGGCCACAGAGGTCGGCGAGATCGTCGTCACCGGCATCCGCGCCTCGCTGGCCAGCGCGCTGAGCGAAAAGCGCCGGTCCAACACGATCGTCGACGTCATCAACGCCGAAGACATCGCCGACTTCCCGGACGCGAACCTGGCGGAATCCCTGCAGCGGATCCCCGGCGTGTCGATCGACCGTGAGAACGGCGAGGGCAACTCCATCTCGGTGCGCGGCCTGGGCGGCGACTTCACCCGCGTTCGCCTGAACGGCCTGGAGACCCTGTCCACCTCGGGGTCCAGCAACGCCGACGGCGCCCTGCGTCGCGACCGGGGCTTCCAGTTCAACACCTTCGCCTCCGAGCTGTTCAACTCGCTGAAGGTTCAGAAGTCAGCCGACGCCAAGACCGACGAAGGGTCGCTGGGCGCCACCGTCGACCTGATCTCGGGCCGTCCGTTCGACTTCAAGGAACGCCGCCTGGCCCTGACCCTGCAGGACGCCTATTACGAGAACGGCGGCACCCACAATCCGCGTGTCGCCCTGCTGGCCTCCGACCGCTGGGACAGCAAGATCGGCGAGTTCGGCCTGTTGGGTTCGGTCGCCTACAACGAGCGTAAACAGTCGATCGACAGCTATTCGCGCGGCGTCGGATCGTCGGACTACACCTATCGCGGTGCGACCTTCAACAACGTCGGCACAGGCACGGCGGGCGACCATCAGGGCTTCGCCTTGCCGATCGGGACCAACCCCGCGACCGCTCTGCCGCGCGTCACGAACCCGGAGGCGCTGGGCTATCTGATCGGATCGAACCCGACCGCCTACAACCTGATCAACGGCGGATCCACGCGCGGCTCACTGGTGCGAATTCCGGCCCTGGCTACGCTGAATCGCCGCGAAGTCGAGCAGGAACGTCTGGGCGTCACCCTGTCGGGACAATGGCGTCCGACGGACCGGACCACGATCAACTTCGACAATCTCTATTCGGAGATGACCCAGGTCTCCACCAACTATCAAATCGGTCCGGTGGGCCTGAACCGCAACAATACCAACGGCAACCGCACCACCACGGCCTTCAGCTACCAGACCTTCCCCACGACCAGCGCGACCAACAACTCCTACGCCAATCGTCGCGCCGCCTATGCCAACTGCACCTCGCAGGCCGCGACCGAGTTCCGCGATTCCATCGATTGCGGCCAGTCGATCTACGGCAGCAACCCGATCTTCCGAACGGCTCCGGGCGCGACCAACCAGAACCTGGCGGCGGGAACGGGCAGCTTCAACCCGAACAATCTGGACGTCTACGACTACTATAATCAGCCAGGATCAGTGGGTTACGTCGCCCACCCGCAGAATTTGGCCATGCGTGGCGCCTTCATCGGCCGCCCGTCGGTTCGCCTGCTCGACGCCGGTCTCAGCGAGACGGGCGCCAACGCAAACTATCTGGTGCTCGGCAACGTCGATTTCCGTTCGGCGGTCGACCAGGGCGGCTACACTACCAAATTCCGTCAGAATTCGATCAACATCGAGCACGAATTCAGCGACCGCTTTCGCATGTCGTTGCTGGTCGGAGACTCGGAATCTACAAACGAAAACACTGGCTTGCTGGTCGACTTCATCCGCCTGGACTCGGGCCAGGGCGTCGCGGGCAACGACTACTTCGTCTATGACGACCGCAACGGCGGCGATATGCCCAGCATGAACTTCGGCTTCGATGTCGCGAACCCCAACAGTTGGGACTTCGTGAAGGGCTACTCGGCCCTGCGTAACTACAAGACCATCACCGAGAACGGCTATCAGACCGCCAAGGCCGACTTCGAGTGGGATCTGAACGACGACTTCACGCTGAAGTTCGGCATCGGCAAGCGCAAGTTCGACTTCTACTATACCCGTTTCGAGCGTCTGATCGGCGATACCATGAACCCCTCGCTGCTTGAGGGCGTCAACACCGGCCTGACCACCGCCACGACCGTGGGCCAGATGGGTCAACTGGTCAGTTGGGGTGACGGCCTGAACGTGCCCGACGGCACGCCGACATCCTTCTTCGTGCCCAATCTGGACGCGTTCAAGAACCGCTTCGGCTTCGACTGCAACTGCATCAACGCCTGGGGGGACTGGCGCCTGTCGGACCTGCGCAACGGCGGAGTCAACACCTTCTCGGTGGATGAGGAAAGCCTGTCCTATTATGGCCAGCTGGACTTCCGCGTGCCCATGTTCCTGGGCGAGATTCGCGGCAACGCCGGCCTGCGTCGTTCGGAGACCAGCATCGACGCGCGAGGTCGCTCGCCCAGCGGGCGTCCGGTCCAGAACGATAACAACTACAACGACACCCTGCCGTCGATGAACCTTGTGTGGGAGCTGAACGACAAGCTTGTCCTGCGCTTCGCAGCGGCCAAGGTCATGGCTCGTCCGCAAATGATGGCGTTGCAACCCGGCGTGACCGCCTTCACCGTGCCCGTGGGCATCGGCGTCGATCCAGCCCAGTTCGACGGCAACAACGCCCAGATCACCCTGGGAAACACCAAGCTGAAGCCGTTCCGCGCCTCGAACCTGGACTTCAATGTCGAATGGTATTTCGCGCGTGACGCCATCTTCTCGGTCGCCCTGTTCCACAAGCAGATCGACAGCTTCCCTCAGGTGGTTCTGCGTGAGGGCAAGCTTAGCGAGATCTTCAATACCGAGCAGGTCGCCAATCTGCGCGCCGCTTTCGACGGCCTGGTGGACGTCGCCTCCGACAGCCGCCGCGCCTACATCGATCAGGATCAGCCTTTCCAGGTCCGTCAATACAACGACGCGCCGGGGGGAACGCTGAACGGGTTCGAGATCGCCTATCAGCAGAACTTCACCTTCCTGCCCGCACCGTTCGACGGCTTCGGCATCCAGGCGAACTACACCCAGATCGATTCAGAGCTGGAATACATCCTGGATCCGGCGCGCAACCTGACCGGCACCGCCCCCTTCCTGGGCGCCTCGCCGAAGTCGTTCAACGCCACGATCTTCTATGAGGTCGAGAAGTGGAGCGCCCGCGTCTCCAGCGCCTATCGCGCCGGGTATCAGACCACTTATCCGCTGGCCTCGGGCGGCTGTGACCCAGGCCAATGCGACTCGCCGCTGATCAACGACTTCATCGGCTCGCAAGAGACGCTGAACGTGGACGCTTCCTTCACCTACAAGCTGACGGATCACGTTACCTTCACCGCCGAGGCGCTGAACCTGACAAACCAGACGGACACCCGCTGGGCCTATCAGGCGGACCCGGTCATCGCTAACTACGGCGCCACAGGCCGTCAGTATTTCGTCGGCGCACGCTTCGTGTTCTGACCATGACGTTCGACAGCTAATCTCTCCCAGGATGCTGTCCCTCGGGGCGCCGCGAAACATCGGCGCCCCTTCTTTTTTGCCCGAACCGGAAAGGCTCTCGATGAAAAAGGTCGCTCTGATCCTGGGCTTCGCCCTTTCCACGACGGTGTTGGGCGCCGGCCCGAGCTGGGCGGCCCCTCAAACCGCCGCAGCCGCAGTCTGGAACACAGCCGTCGTGCGTCATCCCGCCGACTGGTACGCTACCGACGAGGCTCGGCGTCTGGCCGCGACGGTCATCTTGCACCAGTCGTCCGAGGGCGGCTGGCCCAAGAACACCGACCTGTTCGCGGCGCCGCGCGCCGACGCCGACCCTGGCCTGGCCAATACGATCGACAACGGCGGCACGACCCTGCCGCTGGCCTTCCTGGCCAGGACGATCACGGCGGGCGATACGAGCAGCCGCGCCGCCTTCGACCGGGGGCTGGACTATCTGCTGGCGGCGCAACAGCCGAACGGCGGCTGGGCGCAGTTCTTCCCGCTGCGCGGCGGCTATCACGACCAGATCACCTTCAACGACGACGCCATGGTCCATGTGCTGGAGCTGTTGCGGGACGTGGGTGACGGAACCGCGCCCTATGGCTTCGTCGATGACGGACGACGTGAACGCGCGCGTCAGGCCGTGGCGCGGGGCGTGGACACCCTCCTGCGCACCCAGGTCCGCAAGAACGGCGTCCTGACCGGCTGGTGCGCCCAGCATGACGCACAGACCCTGGCCCCGGCCCCGGCGCGGCGGTTCGAGCCGGCGTCCCTGTCCGGCCAGGAAAGCGTCGGCATCGTCCGTTTCCTGATGAGCCTGCCGGACCCCAGCCCCGAGGTCGTCGCCGCCGTGGACGGCGCGGTCGCCTGGCTGGAGAGCGCGGCGCTGCGCGACACGACCGAGGTCTTCGTCACGGATGCCGAGGGTCGCCGCGACCGCGTCCTGGCGCCCAAGCCCGGCGCGCGCATCTGGGCGCGATTCTACGATCTGGAAACGGGTCGGCCCATCTACATCGGCCGCGATTCCATCGTCCGTCACGACCTGATGGAGATCGAATACGAGCGCCGCAACGGCTATCGCTACGTCGGGGAATGGGCCGAGCAACTGCTGGATAAGGATTATCCGGCCTGGAAGCGGACGGTCGCGGCAGGCTGAGCGATCAGAGAGCCGTCGCGGCGCCGATCGTCATGGCGAGCGATCGGGTCTCGCCCGGCGCCAGGCGGATCAGGCCGTGGTCCTCGCCCTGCGGCGCATTGTGGGCGTCCGGGCGGTGGGTGACGGGTTCGACGCAGAAGAAGTCGGCGCCCACCGGCGCATAGACCTGGGTCCAGCGCGCGGGCGCATCGGCGCTCAGAGTCACCCGGCGACCGCCGCCGTCCAGCACGGCTTCGCCCGTCCAGCCGGCGTATGCGTGATCGACGAAGGGGGCGTCGGCCAGGGCCAGACCGTTCGACCAGTCGGTGATCTCGGCGGGCGCCGCCAGCCGTTCGGGGATTTCGCGGGCGTCGGTGATCCAGACGCCCTCGGCCGACAGGGTCAGTCGGCTGTCGGCGTATCGGTGGAAATAGGGATGCAGGCCCAGGCCGGCGGGCATGACCGCATCGCCGGTGTTGGTCAGGGACAGGGTGATCTGAAGCCCCCGGTCCGTCAGTTCGACGATCTGCCGCGCGCGCCACGGCCAGGGCCAGCCGGTTTCGTCGCCGGGCCAGTCCAGCGTCATCTCGACCCGGTTCGCTGTCTGGGTTTCGACGGTCCAGGGCAGCAGCCAGGCGTCTCCATGCAGGGCGTGGGGGGCGAACCGTTCCAGTGCCGGCAACTGGACCGAGCGCCCCTCGAATGTGAAGCGTCCGTCCGAGATCCGGTTGGCGTAGGGGACCAGCGGAAAACAGGCGGTCTCCAGAATATCGGTCGCGCCGTTGGGCGTGGGCCGGAACACCGGTTGACCCCGCCAATCCAGGCTGAGCACCGCCCCGCCCTGCTCCGGCGCCAGGGTCGCGCGCCAGTCGCCGGCCGTCAGCGCGATCACAGGCGGATCCGGTTCTGCGGCAGGCCCGGCGTCTCGACGCGCACGCGATAAAGGCCGCCCAATGTCGGCTGGTCCGCCCGCTTGTCGGCGTTGGCCAGCCAGGCCGTGGTCATATAGAGGTCGCGCAGGTCGGGACCGCCGAAGGCCGCCTTGGTCACGGTCTGGACCGGCATGTCGATCTTGCCGATCCGCGTGCCGTCCGGGGCGTAACGGGCCACGCCCCAGCCGTTGAACAGGCCGACGTGAAGCACGCCCGCCGCATCCATGCTGGGACCGTCGGCATAGCCGTCCTCGGTCACGGCGAAAACGCGCCGGTTGGAGATCGCGCCGTCCGCATGATCGAAGGCCAGGACGGTCTTTTTCAGCGTGTCGTGGTGGTAGAGGGTGCGGCCGTCGGGGCTGAGGCAGGGGCCGTTGGTGACGCCATAGCCGTCGTCGTGCCGCGTCAGATCGCCCCGGAACCAGCGATAAAGGGCGCCGGTCTCGACTTCCTCGCTGTCGTCCATCGAACCGAACCACAGCGAACCGTCCGGCGCGACGAAGCCGTCGTTCAGCCGGTTCTGCGGCCGGTCTTCCTCGACCGGCTGGAAGCGGGAGAAGTCGCCCTCCTCCGGGTCGAAGCGATACAGGCCGCCCCGCACGCCGCAGATCAGCGAACCATCCTCGGCGGGCAGGGCGAAACCGGTCTGGTCCGGCGTGTCCCACGACCGCTTCTCACCGGTCGCGGGGGTGTATCGATGCAGCTTTCGACCCTTGATGTCGACGAACCACACCGCGCCACGCGCCGCGTCCCAGACGGGGCCTTCGCCCAGCTCCGCCTGAATATCCCAGACCAGTTCCGGCTCGCTCATGGATCAGCCCGCCGAATAGCTGGTCTTGATCTGGGTATAGAACTCCACCGCCGCAAAACCCTGTTCGCGCGAGCCGTAGGACGACTTCTTCGAACCGCCGAACGGGACGTGATAGTCGACGCCGGCGGTGGCCAGGTTGACCATCGTCATGCCGGCCCTGGCGTTCCTCTGGAAGTCGCGGGCGTGTTTCAGCGACTGGGTGACGATGCCGGCCGACAGGCCGAACTCGACGCCGTTGGCGACGGCCAACGCCTCTTCATAGCTGGCGACGCGGATGGTCGAGGCGACGGGGCCGAAGACCTCTTCGTTGTTGATGCGGGCGTCGGCGGCGGTGTCGGCGATCAGGGTCGGCTGGACGTACCAGCCGGGGGCGTCGAAGGTCAGGCGCTCGCCGCCGGTGACGATCCGGCCGCCGGCTTCGCGGGCGATGTCGATGTATTTGTAGGAAACCTCGCGCTGGGCCTCGGTCACCGCCGGGCCCATCTGGGTGTTGGAATCCAGCGCATTGCCGACGCGCAGGGCGGCGACCTTTTCGGCCAGAGCGGCGACGAAGCGATCGTGGATGCCGTCCTGGACGATCAGGCGGCTGGAGGCGGTGCAGCGCTGGCCGGTGGCGAAGAAGCTGCCGTCCAGGGCGATGTTGACCGCCCGGTCCAGGTCGGCGTCGTCCAGAACGATCAGCGGGTTCTTGCCGCCCATCTCCAGCTGGACCCGCGCCTGGCGCTTGACCGCGCCCTCGGCGACGCCTGCGCCAACGGCTTGCGAGCCGGTGAAGCTGATGCCGTCGATGCCGGGGTGGGCGACGATGGCGCGGCCCACGTCGCCGTCGCCGATGACCATATTGACCACGCCCTTGGGCAGGCCGGCCTCATGCAGGACGGCGATCAGGGCCTCGGCCGTGGCCGGGGTCGGGCCGGCGGGCTTGATGACGACCGTGTTGCCGAAGGCGATGGCGGGCGCGATCTTCCACGCCGGGATGGCGATAGGGAAGTTCCAGGGCGTGATCAGGCCGAAGACGCCCACCGCCTGGCGATAGGTCTGGATCTCGACGCCGGGACGGGTCGAGGCCAGGTTCTGGCCGTGGACCCGCAGGGCCTCCCCGGCGAAATATTTCAGGATGCGGGCGGCGCGCATGGTCTCGCCGATGCCCTCGGGCAGGGTTTTGCCCTCTTCGCGGGCCAGCAGGCGGCCGATGACGGCGGCGCGCTCCATGATCAGACTGCCGGCCTTGTCCAGCACGTCGAAGCGCACTTCCGGCGAGGCGTCGGACCAGCCGGGGAAGGCGGCGCGGGCCGCCTGAACGGCCTGATCCACCTCGGCGGCCCCGCCCTTGGGCGTGCGGGCCACGACATCGCGCGTGTCCGACGGGTTCAGGCTCTCGCCCGCAAACGCGCCCGCGACCTTCTCGCCGCCAATCCAGTGCGAAAGTTCAAGCGTGTCGGTCATGGGGAAGTCCTTTTCATAAGGCTGACGGGCGGCGGGGGAGCGCCGCCCGTTTCGGGGAGAGGGTTTCAGGCGTCAGACCGGGATCAGCCGGTCATGTCTTCCAGTTCGCGCCCACGTGTCTCCTTGACCCAGGCTTGCACAAGGAAAAACGATATCAATGCGCTAATCGCATAGAAGCCGTAGGTGATCACCAGACCCAAGGTGGCCGCCATCCACGGGAAGCTGACCGAGATGGCGAAGTTGGCGATCCACTGGGCGAAGCCGGCGACGGCCAGGGCCGAACCCCGCATCTGGTTGGGGAACATCTCGCCCAGCATGACCCACATGACCGGGCCCCAACTGAAGTTGAAGAAGACCACATAGGCGTTGGCCGCGATCAGGGCGATCAGGCCGGTGTTGTCGTCCAGATGCAGCGAACCGTCGATCAGGGCGGCGCGCGAGAAGCACCAGGCGACCGTGCCCAGGGTCACGAACATGCCCGCCGAACCGATCAGCAGCAGCGGCTTGCGACCGATCTTGTCGATGACCGAAATGGCCGCCAGACAGGCCGCGATCGACAGGACGCCGGACAGGATGTTGATCTGCAGTGCGTCGTTCTCGGAGAAGCCGACCGACTGCCACAGCACGGCGCCGTAGTAGAAGACGATGTTGATGCCGACCAGTTGCTGGAACACGGCCAGGATCAGGCCAGCCCAGACGATGGGACGCACCTTCTTCGTCGCCGGGTCCAGAAGATCGGAGAATTTCGGCTTGTGATCGGCGCTCAGCGAGGCGCGGATTTCGTTCACCTTGCGCGCGCCGGCGGCGGGTCCGAACAGTTTGGACAGCACGGCCTGCGCCTGGGCGTCCTTCTTCTTGGCGACCAGGAAGCGCGGGCTTTCCGGGATGACCAGCAGCGCCAGCAGATAGATGGCGGCGGGGATGACCTGCAGCCAGAACATCCAGCGCCATGCGGGGAAGCCCAGCCAGAAGTCGGCGGTCGATCCGCCCGCGGTGCGCGCCAGCACGTAGTTGGCCACGAAGGCGCCGGTCAGGCCGGTGATGATCATGATCTGCTGCACCGACGACAGTCGGCCGCGGATCGAGGCCGGGGTCACCTCGGAGATATAGGCCGGCGACAGGACCGAGGCCGCGCCGACGCCCAGACCGCCGATGAAGCGGGCGATGATGAAGTGGGCCGAGGTATCGGCAGCCCCTGCCCAGAAGGCGGAGATGATGAACAGGACGGCGGCGATCTGCATCACCGTGCGGCGGCCGATGGCGTCCGCCAGACGACCCGCGATGAAGGCGCCGACGGCGCAGCCCAGCAGGATGGCGCCGACGTTGAAGCCGGTGCCCAGCGCCGACAGGTTGAAGGCCGCCTCCAGCCCGTCCTGGGTGCCGTTGATGACGCCGGAATCATAGCCGAACATGAAGCCGCCGATGGTGGCGACCGCCACGATCAGGGCGATGAACGCCATGTTGACGCGGTCGTCGCCCGCGATGTCGGGGCCTGAGCCCCCCGTCGGTCCTGCCATCTCGATGTAACCTCCCAAGGCCCGTCTGACGCGGGCGTGAAATCAGAAAACCCTACCTTGATGCTGGAGCCTGATTCACCGCTACGTCGAAGCGCGAAGCGCTTCAACTCAAGCGGATCAGGCTCTAGCGCCAGCCGGCGTCCACGAAATACTCATGGCCCGTGATCAGCCGCGCGTCGTCGGACGCGAGGAACAGGCCCAGGGCTGCGACATCGTCGGGCTGTAGCCGGCCGGGCAGACATTGAGCCGCCACGATCTCGGCCTCGCCCTCGGGCGTGTACCATTTCATCTGACGCGGGGTCTGGACGTTGCCGGGCACGATGCAGACGACGCGCACGCCGTCGCCGCCCAATTCGCGCGCCAGGGCCCGCGTCATGCCCTCGATGCCCGCCTTGGCGGTCTCGTACAGCGACAGGTCGGGCAGGCCGAGGTGCCAACTGATCGAGCCGAGGTTGATGATCACCCCCCGTCCCTGCTTGCGCATGCCCGTCGCCACCGACTGGGCCGCGAAATAAAGGTGGCGCAGGTTCACGTTGATCCGCTCATCCCAATAGGCGGGCGTGACCTCGGCCAGCGTATGACGGTCGTCGTTGGCGGCGTTGTTGATCAGGACATCGATGGGACCGTGTTCGGCGACGACCTCTGCCAGACGCCCTTGCAGGGCGGCGATGTCGGTCAGGTCGCAGGGGCGAAAGGTCGGGGCCGGCGACAGCTCGGACAGCGACGCCTCCAGCGCCCTGGAATCCGCCTCGGCGATGTCGAAGAAGACGACGCGGGCGCCCTGACGCGCAAAGGCCTCGGTGAAGCCCGCGCCGATGCCCGAACCGCCGCCGGTGACGACGACCAGACGGCCTTTCAGCGACGGATAGATTGCGCCGCTCATGCGGTGGCTCCCAGCAGGCCGCGACCGGCCAGATTGCGCATCAGCTCCAGCACCCCGAACCGCCACGGCGGGGCCTGGTCGCAGGTCGCGACGATGTTTTCCAGCACACCCAGCTTTTCGGACGAAACGCGGACCCGGTCGCCGATCTTGTGGGTGAAGCCCTTGCCCGGCGCATCGCGGTCGTCGATCGGCGCGAACATGGTGCCGAGATAGAGGGCGAAACCGTCGGGATACTGATGGGCGCTCAGGGTCTGGCGCACCAGCTCTTCGGGGTCGCGGCTGATCAGGCTCATCGAGCTTTCGCCCGTCATGACGAAGCCGTCCGCGCCCTCGACCTCCAGCCGGACGGTTGCGGCGCGCACGTCGTCCATGCCGAAGCCGTCGTCGAACAGGCGGATGAAGGGGCCGACCGAGGCCGAGGCGTTGTTGTCCTTGGCCTTGCCCAGCAGCAGGGCCGACCGGCCTTCGATATCACGCAGATTGACGTCGTTGCCCAGGCTGGCGCCGACCGGACGGCCGGCGGGATCGCAGATCACCACCACCTCGGGCTCGGGGTTGTTCCAGGCCGAGTCCGACCGCACCCCGACCTCGGCGCCCCAGCCCACCGAAGCCAGCACCGGCGCCTTGGTGAAGATCTCGGCATAGGGGCCGATGGCGACTTCGAGATACTGGGACCACAGACCCTCGGCGATCAGCTGGGTTTTGACCGCTTCCGCCTGTTCCGAGCCGGGACGCAGGTCCTTCAGATCGCCGCCGATCCGGTCGAGGATGGATTGGCGAACGGCGTTGGCCGCGTCGGCGTCGCCGCGTGCGCGCTCCTCGATCACCCGTTCCAGGGCCGACACGGCAAAGGTGACGCCCGAGGCCTTGATGCATTGCAGGTCCAGCGGCGACAGCAACTGCACGCCCTGCGCCGACCAGGCCGAGGCGACGGTCAGTTCGTCCAGCGGCCCCATGTCCACGCCCGCCGTATCCATATCGTCCAGCGCGACCGCCTGGGCCGTCGTCGCGACATGGCTGGAAAGATCATAAAGCCGACCGCCGCGCGCCAGCACCGGCGACGGCCCGGCCGGGGTCATCACGCGTCCAAGCAGGCGCGCGTCGCGCCAGTCCGCCGGCAGGCATGAAACTAGATCCACAGTCGTCTCCTCTCCACGTTCTCCGACGTGGTAGCGCTAACATCTTTTAGCGGGACGCGGATGTCAATCGCGCGGTGCGGCGGTGCTTTCGCGGGCGATGAATTGGTGGGGGACCGGACCGTCCGCCTCCCCGCCCCGCCCCAGGATGACGGCGGCGGCGCGCGCCATTTCGGCGACCGGCTGGCGGATGGTGGTCAGGGTCGGCCAGACGCTGGCGGCCAGATAGGTGTCGTCGAAGCCGGCGACGGAGATATCGCCCGGCGTGGACAGGCCGGCGGCATGCACGGCCGCCAGAACCCCGGCGGCCATGTCGTCGTTGCTGGCGAAGACGGCGGTCGGACGCTGGGGTCGGGCCAGCAGCCGCCGCCCGGCCTCGAAGCCGGATCGGTAGGTGAAGTCGCCCGCCTCGACCAGCAGCGCCGCGCCCTCGACCGCATCGACGGCGGCCTGGGCGCCCGTGCGGCGATCCGCGCTGGCGCTCTGATCCTGATGCCCCTCGACGAAGCCGATCAGGCGATGGCCCAGGTCCAGCAGATGGTGCGTCATCTCGTGTGCCGCACCTTCATCGTCCACCCGCAGGGAGATCAGGCCGTCGCGATCCACAGGTGCGGCCAGGACCACGGCCTTCATGCCGCTCCTGGCGATGGCGTCCAGGGTCGCAGCCGATTCGCCCAAGGGCGGCGGCACGATCACCCCCTGCGCCCCGCCGGCCGCCAGCCGCTGAACCGCCTCGCGCTCCTCGTCGGGCGCCCCAGGCCGCGACGGCTCGATCAGCAACAACAGTCCCACCGACCGCGCCCCATCCAGGGCGCCGGACAACAGTTCGGCCAGATAGGCGCTGGATGGGTTGGCATAGAGCAGGCCGATCCGCCCGCCGCCGGCCCGCGCCAGGATTCGCGCGGCGGGATCGGGCACATATCCGGTTTCGCGAATGACGGCCTGGACCTTCTCGCGCGTCGCCTCGCGCACCCGCGCATCCCCATTGACCACGCGCGACACCGTCATCGGCGAAACGCCGGCCAGGCGCGCGATGTCGCCCATGGTGTGGTTGCGATGCGGATTCGTCTGGAAAGTCACAAGCGCAACAGCAGCACGCCAGACCGGGCGCGTCCACCTCTGCGCAGAACGGTGTGGTTGGCCGCCACGATCTATAGTTGAAACTTTCTGCTGACCTTCGAGCACGAACTGGTCACGGCCACGGACATCGCCGGCGATCACGTCGGCAGTCCGCCCCAATCGCAATCGCTTCAGCGTATCGCGAAACTGGTCCGTCAGACCTCAGCCGTGTGGCTCGCATGGCCGAGAATGTGGAGTATCAGGGCGAATATCGCCGACCCATGGTCGGAGCCATTCGCAAGCCTGTGGATTGCGCTGCTTCCGCCTTTTCTCACCCAAGTCTCCATAGGTTTCGTCGCGGTGCAGGCGGCCATCGTGGCCGTGACCATGCCCTTCTCGTGGATGGCCGCTCGCGCCTTGACGGCCCTTCGGCTGGGCGAGGACCGGGCGCTGAGCGCCGGGGTCGATGTGGGGCGGTTGCGCTTCTTCTCTCTGTTGCGCGCCAGGCTGCTGTCCGCCGCCGCCGTGGCTTTCGTCGGGGTCATCGGCTTCGTCGGCTGGTCGGGCCGCACATCGCGCGGCTGCTCGTCGGCGAGGATCACCGGCTCTATCTTCCCGCCAGCGTGCTGAGCAGCGCCCTGCTGATGTCCCTGGCCTCGGCCGCGTCCAAAATCCTCGTCCCCGGCGCCCTGCTGCCGGTCGGGGTGGTGACCGCCGTCATCGGCGTGCCCGCCTTCCTGTTCCTGATCTTCCGCAGCGGAGCGCGGCGATGAGCCTGACCGTCCACCATCTGACCGCCCGCTACGGCGACCGGACCATCCTGTCCGACGTGGCGCTGCAACCCCTGGAGGCCTCGCCTTCCGCCGCCGGATCGGCCCATGCGGAGGTGCGCACCCTCGCCGCACTTGAGCGGGTCGGGGCGATCAATCTGGCCCTGATGCGTCTGGACCGTCTTTCGGGCGGCCAGCGCCAGATCGCAGGTCTGGCCCAGGCCATGGTGCGCGAACCCTGCGTGCGTTGCTGGATGAGCCGACCAGCGCGCTGGACCTTCGACACCAGTTGGAGGTGTTCAGCCTGGCGCGCGCCTATGCTCGTGAACGCCAGGCCGTGGTGGTCATGGTCCTGCAAGCCCTGCAGGCCGCCGCCCGCGTCTCGGACCGGATCGTGGTCCTGGCCGACGGTTAGGTGAAGATCGAGGGTACGCCGACCGAAGCGGTCACCCCCGCCGTCCTGGCCGAGATGTGGCAGGTCCGCGCGCGCGTCGAACCCTGCGCGCGGCCAAATTCAGGTGATGATCCACGACGTCCTCTGAAACGCAGGACGCCGACGCCTTTTCGAGGCGTCGGCGCGAACCACGTCAGATTAGTGAAGCGACAATTAGATCAGGGCCGGATCAGGGTGACGGTGTCGCCTGCTGGATCGACGGGGACTTGCGTCACGGCCGGGGCGCTGCGCGGCAGGCCCCGCGCCTTGTTTGTCACATAGACGGCATTGGTGCGCGCCCAGAACTGCAGCCCCGGTTTCTCGGCGACGACCGGTCCGGCCAGATAGAACTGCCCCTGATACCAGTCGGCGCTGTCGCCGTTCTCCTGGGACACATAGTCGGCGCCGACCGATCCGCCCCAGCGCAAAGGCACCTTCTTGGTGATGATGTTGATGACCCCACCCAGGGCGTCCGACCCGTACCGGGACGACATCGGCCCGCGCACCACCCGGACCCGCTCGATCTCCCCGACAGGCGGCGTGAAGCTCGAACGGCACAGGGCGACCGGTTTTTTGCTGGATGATCGTCGAGCGCTGATGAA
This sequence comes from Brevundimonas sp. KH_058, assembly GCF_057838505.1. Lineage (NCBI taxonomy): Bacteria > Pseudomonadati > Pseudomonadota > Alphaproteobacteria > Caulobacterales > Caulobacteraceae > Brevundimonas > Brevundimonas sp. KH_058. Next base: position 622,285 of record NZ_CM174469.1, read on the forward strand.
TGGCTCCGTCTTGGGCGACATCCGCCAGCCGGAGCTTCACCAGATCACAGCCTCTGAGCTTGTTCAGCGTGATGTTGAACATCGCCAAGGGCCCTGATCGATCCGAGCGACTTGAGATCCTGTCAGATCGCCCAAATGTGTTTAGGCTTCAGGGGAGCCTTCGTTCCTGCATTCGACAAGGGTTCCAGGTCTTGCGAGGTAGACGGACCAGATCGGGCTGGCTCATGACCACCTTCCACGATCAACGCCCCCTTTCACAATACGCCCCTTCAGAGGCTCCGATGCGCCAGCAGCGGACGATGAACTCTGGCATTAACGGGGTCGAGGGTTCCCTCCCCTGTCAGCTGTCAGCTGTCAGCTGAAATGCGCCTGGGATATTTGAATTAGTCCGCCGGCAACTTCGCTTACGCACCATCATCTCACCGCAATGCGTCGCTGCCGTAACGCTTTCTCTTCCCGTGACGACAACGGCAACTGTCTCATGGCGTCGTTCAGATAGCCGTGCAGCGAGCCGGAGAACGGCCAGTCGGAACCCGCTACGAAACGCGCGACGCCGATGCTTCTCATGACCTCGACCAGTCGCGCCCGGTCTTGCGGCGACGTATCGGCGTGGAAGACCTGGGCCAGGTCGAAGGAGAGGTTGGGGGGTGTGTCAGGCCGATCTGCCAGGACGTGTCGAAACGCCTCAAGCGCGTCCCAGGTGTTCGCGTCCAGCCCGCCCCAGCCGCCGGAATGGGCGATGACGACCGAGATGTTGCGAGCGTGGGGCAGGACCTGTTCGACGAAGATGCGGACGTCGCGCGCGCCATAGTCTTCGGCCCGGGTGCGCATGTGGATCATGATGGTCAGCCGGGCGTCCGATGCGGCCTCGAAGACGGCCGCCAGGCGACGGATGTGCTCGGGATTGCGCAGATCGACGCCCGAGTTGGTCAGGTGCAGCTTCAATCCCTTGGCGTAGGGATCATTCTTCCACGCCTCGATTTCGGCCACAGCATCCGGCGTCAGCGGATTGACCGAGACGAAGGCGACCAGACGCCCAGGGTGCGCCGCCGCCGTGGCGACGGTGAAGGCGTTGGCGTCGTGAACCCGCGTCGCGGCGTCGGCCAGCGCGGGAACCATCATCGGGCTTTCGGCCAGATAGGCCGTGGACATCATCCAGGCCGTCTGAACGCCCGCCTCGTCCATGTCCGCCAGCAGATCATCGGCCGTCAGCGGCTCGACGAAGGCCGGATCGCAGGTGCCGATACGCCCCGGACTGCTGCAATAGGCCAGTAGTATCTCCAGAATTGTAGGCGAATGGACGTGGACGTGATGGTCGGTGTGAACCGGCGTGCGGGTCTGCGCCATCACGGGCGCCGCAAGGAGCGCGGCCGAAACCGCGCTCGCCGCGACGATGCGTTTGAAGGGCATGGGATATCTTCTGAACGGCGACGGTCAGGGCTCAGCGCGCGGCGTCGCCCAGCAGGGTCTGTTTCCAGAACAACAGGCTGGTCCAGAAATAATAGTCCTCGTTCTCCTTCTTGTGGAAACCGTGACCCTCGTTCTGCGCCAGCAGGTGCCAGGCCGTGCCGCCGTTGCTGCGGACCGCGCTGACGATCTGGTCGGCTTCGGAGGCGGGCACGCGTGGATCGTTGCCGCCCGTCGCCACCAGCAGCGGGATGGTGATCTTGTCCACGCTGGTCAGGGGCGAGATGGCCTGCAGTTGCGCACGCTGCGCCGGATCACGCTCGTCGCCGTATTCGACGCGTCGCAGGTCGCGGCGATACGACTGGGTGTTTTCCAGGAAGGTGACGAAGTTGGAGATGGCGACGTAGCAGTTCGCCCCCTTCAGCCGGTCGCTGTAATGCACGGCCGTGGCGTAGCACATGTAGCCGCCGTACGAGACGCCGGTGACGGCGAAACGCGCGGCGTCCAGCTCAGGATTGACCTCCAGCGCGTCGAGGAAGGCGCCGATATCCTTGACCGAATTCTCACGCTGGAACGGGCCGTTGTCCAGGTTGACGAAGCGCGTGCCGTAGCCCGAGGACCCGCGCACGTTGGGGAAGAAGATCGCCACGCCCAGCTCGTTCAGCAGATAGTTCTGAGAGCCCAGGAAATCGGGACGGGTCTGGCCTTCCGGTCCGCCGTGGATGTCGACGATCAGCGGACGCTTGCCGGGGAATTTGGTCGGATCGGGTTGATAGAGGAAGCCGGACACGGTCTCGCCGTCGAAGCTCTTCACCTCCACCAGCCTGGGCTCGATGTTGATCGCGGGGTCCAGGCCGCCGGTCTCGCTGTGAGTCCATTGGGTGACCGCCAGGGTCTTCGGATCGATTGAGAAGGCGTCGCCTGACACGCGGGCGGACGACAGGCTCAGCCCGATAGCCCCCCACGGTGCGATGTCGATGGACGGGCCGATGCTGTAGGGGATGACGCCGTCCGGCAGGCCGGAGACGACACGCACCGCGCCCGTGGCGACATCCATGACCTTGAGCCGCGAGATCCCCGCCTCGTTCACCGCATAGGCGACGAAGCTGCCGTCCGGCGCCAAGGCGTAGTCGCTGACATCCCACCGGGTCTCGGTGCTCACGGGCGCGAAACCGCCCTGCCTGATCCGCCCCAGGCGAAGGAAGTCGCTGTCCTTGTTCGACGTCGCCCAGACCGTGCCGTCGGCCGCATATTTGGGATCGACATAGGAAACCTGCGCCGCCGGATCGGTCAGCGGCGTCATGCGGCCGGACGCCAGGTCCAACTCATAGACCACGGCGTTGTTGATCGACATCCGGTTCAGGACCAGGGCCTTTGTCCCATCCTTGGAGAAGTCGGCGATGTTCCAGCCGCCGCCGGACACCTGCGCCACCAGACGGTCGGTCGAAGGATTTTCAGGATCGATGACATACAGGTCCATGTCCGCGCCGTTGCGCCGCGACGAGGCATAGCCGACCCGCTTGCCATCCGGGCTCCAGGCGCCGAACCAGTTGCGGCTCTTGCCGTCGGTGATGCGGGTCAGGCGGCCGCCGGACAGGGTGTAGAGTTGATAGAATTCGTCCCCGCCATTGTCCTTCTGGACTAGCAGGTTCTGGCCGGAAGGCGAGAAGGCGCCGCCCACGATCGGCTCCGCCTCGAAGCTGATCTGGGTCCGGGCGCCGTCGGGCGATGCAACGACATGGAGTTGGTCCGTGGCGCCGAACCGGGTCTTGACCAGCATGGACCGGTCTGCAGCGTTCCACCCCATGAAGGCGGCCCGACGGGCCTGAAGATAGGGCTGGGTCGCGGCGACCAGATCGTCCGGCACCGCCGGCAGGCCATCGGCCACGATCGCGGCCGGCTTCGGCGCTTCGGCGAAGGCGGCGGGCGCTGCGGACAAGGCGAGCGCGAGGGCCAGCGGGAGACGAGAAATCATCATTCGGACCGTGAACTGGGGGGGAGGGGGGGAAGAAAGGGTCGCCGGCTCCCGATCGGGAGAACGAAGCCGGCGACCGGGAGCGCGCTACCCGAACTAGAAGCGGTAACGCGCGCCTACCGTGACGTACCGACCGACGACGTCGTAGTACGGAGAGAAGAGCGAACCATCCGGCGGAGACTTGTCGAACAGGTTGGTCGCATTGGCGTAGAGCTCGACGCCGTCGGCGCCGTAGTGGGCCAGGTCGGCCGTCAGCCCCAGATCGACGTAGGTGAAGGCGTCGATGTCGTTGTTCACGATCTTGACGGTGCTGTTGTAGACGCCTTCCGAGATGTGGCGGGCGCGCAGGTTTGCGCCGAACACCTCGCCCTGCCAGCCCAGGCTGGCGTTGACCCGCAGTTCCGGCACGCCGAGGCCGAAGGCGTAACCCTGCGACTTGACGTATTCGATCTCGGAGATGCCGTCGTCCGTCGTGAGGCTGTTCACCCAGGTCCCGACCAGGCGCATCTTCACCCGTCCGGTTGCGCCCGGAACCCACAGGTCCGCCGGCGACGAATAGGAGACTTCGGCGTCGATGCCGTCGGTCTGATACTCGGCAAGGTTCACATAGGTGGACCGGGTGCGGATCAGATTGCCCGAGGCGTCACGGTCCACATTAGCGCACAGGGTGGTGTTGCCGTTGAAGCAGCGGCTGACCAGATCCTGAGGGGCGATCGTTGTGATCACGTCGTCGATCTTGATGTTGTAATAGTCGACCGACATGTTCAGGCCGTGGATCGACGGCGGCGAATAGGTCAGTCCCAGCGTCAGGGTATCCGCCGTTTCCGGCGCCAGATTCGGGTTACCGCCGCCGTTGTTCAGCGTGTAGACAGTCTGTCCCTTCAACGGGTCGTTGATGTTGTTATAGCCGGTCGTGGTGGTGGTATAGAGCTCGGTCAGGTTGGCCGAACGGATGTCCCGCGACTGGGTGATCCGACCCCGGAAACCGGGGAAGAACTCGTTAGTCGCGCCGACCTTCCACGACCAGATCGAGCCCGTGGTGTCATAGTCAGAGATACGCGCTGCGGCGTTGAATTCGAGATTGTTCAGAACCGGCAGGTCGCGAACGATCGGCACCAGGATTTCGCCGAAGGCTTCCTTGACGGTGAACTCGCCCGACATGGCCGAGAAGCTGAAGGTCTGGAACGCCTTGGCGGCGTCCAGTTCACCCACGCGCTGATCGGTCTGCTCCTTGCGGGCCTCCAGACCGACGGCGATCGAGACATCGCCCGCCGGCAGGCTGAAGGGCTCGCCGCGCAGGCTGACGCCGGCGACGTCCAGCTTGGTGGTCGTGCGCTGCTGGGGCGTGCCGGTGACGTAGTCGATGGCTTCCTGAGACGGCGCGCCCAGGCCGAACAGGTTGATGGGCACGCAGCCGGAGTTGGCGTTGGTCAGGGTCACGCGGCAGACGGGCTGATTGGTGACGGGGCTGATGACCGAGTCGACCGCCTGGGCGTAGTTGGTGGTCAGCAGGAAGCCGGGCGTGTCGATATTGTTCTCGTATTCGCCATGGCTGTAGTAGGCGCCCCACCGCCAGCTGTCGCCGAACTCGCCGTCCAGGGCGATGGTCGCCTGGGTCGTGACCCGTTCGAAGTCGATGGTCGAATAGGACAGGTCGGAGTTGAAGCGACCCATGGTGAACGAGGTCTGGCCCGCCGCCGCCATCTGCTGCTTGATCGCCGTGGACAGGAAGGCGTTGTCGTTCTTGATCGTCAGATTGCCGCGATTGTGATCGCCGAACCAGATGTAGTTGTTCCACATCCGCGAGTGACGAACGTCGGCCGTCAAGCGGAGCTTGTCGGAAAGCTCGTAGGTGGCGCTGGCCAGACCGGTGTAGCGACGCTGGGGCGTGACCAGGGGGCTGAGGTCGTCGTTCGACGGTCCCTCGCCGCCGACCGTATTCGTGCCGACCACCGTGCCATAGTTGAAGGGACGCAGCGTGCCGTCAGGGTTGAACACCTTGCCAGCGTTCACGCCGGACATGATCAGACCGCCGTACGCCGCGTTCGAGAAGCCGACGTTGGGAACGGTGACGAACCCGCCGGCGCCGTTCGAGACTTGGGCCCAGCGACCGATGGCCGGGCGCGAGGTCTTAGGCACCACGCCGTCATTGTCCAGATATTCACCGCCGATGACGAAATGACCGCGTCCGTCGGCAAACGGCGTGCCCCATGCGGCTTCGAAACGCTGCTGTTCGGCGTCGTCGAAGGACGAGATGCCGTATTCGGCGCCCAGCTTGCCGCCCGTGAAGAAGCGGTCGATGCCGATGTTGACCACGCCGGCGACAGCGCCCGAACCCCAGGCGGCGGATGCGCCGCCGGTGACGACGTCAACGCTCTTCACCAGAACGGACGGAATGCTGTTCAGGTCGTTCTCGCTCGCCGCCCGGCGCCCGTCGATCAGGACCAGCGTGCGGTTGATCCCCAGGCCGCGCAGATCGACCGGCGCATTGCCCGCGCCGGTGTTGGTGCCGGTCGTCTGGGGCGAGCTGCTGGCCTTGAACTGGGGCATGTCGTTCAGCGCGGCGGCGATGTTCTGGCGCGCGCCGACCGAAAGATCCTCGGCCGTCAGATGGATGGTGGGCGTGGGCGCCTGGAAGCCGGCCCGGTCGATCCGGGACGCGGTGACGACGATGTCGTCCACCGAGGCGGCGGCCTCTTGAGCGGTTTGGGCGTCCTGTGCGTGAGCGATGCCGGCGCACGAAAGCAGAGCGATGGCGCTGCAGCAGGTGGTCAGATGGCGGTTGAGACGAGACAAGGCGATGGTCCTCATAAAGATGACGCCCCTCCCCAGGGGTGTCTGACGCGAGCGACGCTCTGCGGCGTCGTTTCGCCCCCGCTGTCATCAGGCCTGAGAGCTTCGGGGCCTTGCGACCCGTTTCTCCTTCGGCGAGGCCGGATCCCCCGGACCCGTCCTTCTCTCCAGCGTTCCTTCAGCAAGACGGTCCGTTTGCCTGAGCGTTTCCGGGGCGGTTGCGCCTTCGGCGTCGGCCGGAGCCGATCTCTCCCGCCTTGCTGAAGCTGAGTAAGATCGACCCCCGCCTCGGTGTCAAATAGGTGAAAACCGCAATTTTATTGCAGCATGAAGCGCTCCCTTCGCATTTCATTGCTCTTCAGGATCAAGTGGGGTCACTTACGGCTACTCTCCATAGGCACCTCGTACGGCAGTGACGGCGGCGTGACAGAAAGGCGGGTTTCGGACTTTGTGGACTTATCCACAGGAACGCTCAGGGCGCGGCAGGATCCGAGGGCGCCCTGACGCCTAGACGCATCGCGGCGTCCCACCGCGTCAGCAGGGTCGCACGCCGCGCCTGATCCAGATTGGCCAGCAAGGCCGGCCCGACCCGAATGGGCCGAACGCCGGGCGACGCGGGTCGCAACGGCGCATCGACATCGTCGCGCACCGGCCGAACCCCCAATGCGCCGATCACCCGTTGTCCTTCGCGCGACAGCAGAAAGTCCAGAAACAGTCGCGCCGCGTTCGGGTGCGCGGCGTTGCGAGGAATTAAGGCCACTCGCGACACAGACAGATGATAATCGTCGGGCGTGATCAGCCCGATCTGAGGAACACGCTCGGCCCAGGACGCACCGTAGGATTGGTTCATATTATAGGCGAACACCATCCGCCCATCGGCGATCTGGCCCATCATCCTCTGCCCCGAGGTGTCCAGTCGCGGACGCTGCGCGCCCAGCGCCTCCATCAATGGCCAGGCGTCGGGATAGATCTGCACGTCCGCAGACAACTGCATCAGGGCCACACCGCTGCGTTCGGCGTCGTAGAGGGTGACGCGACCGCCGAAGAGATCCGGGCGAGCCTTCAGCAACCGAAGCAGATCCGCGTGATTGCGCGGCACCGCATCACCCGCAAGCTGGCCTCGGTTATAGGCGAACACGATCGGCTCGGCGGTCAGCCCATACCCCTGATCGCGCCACACCGACCCGTCGGGCATCGCTGCACGATGCGGTGACTTATAGGCCTGGGCATAGCCGTCGTTGATCAGCTTGACCTGCACGTCCATGGCCGTGCTCCAGACCAGGTCCGGCCCATCCTGCCCTGCGTCCGCAAGCGTCCGAACCTGTTCGGCGATCCGCGTCGAGTTTATGTCTTCCAGATGCACGCTGATCCCGGGCCAGCGACGACGAAAGGCCTCCAGCACCGGCCCCATCAGGCTGGTGTTCGTCAGGATGTGCAGCGCCCCTTCACGGCGCGCCAGCCAGCGCACGCGCCGCGCCGTGCCCGCCCCCTCCGGCTCCGACGAACAGCCGGCGGCGCCCAATCCCGCCAGGCCTCCCGCCAGACCCATCAGCAGATGTCGTCGATCCGTCTTCACCGCTCCGGCTTTCTGGTTATGGTGTCGCGCATGATCCGTCGCCCCGTTCCGTCGCCATGAGAATACTCGTCGTCGAAGATGACAAGGCGCTGCGGCATTCGCTCGAAGCCAGTCTTCACGAGGCGGGGTTCGAGGCAAGCTGTATCGACAGCGGCGAACAGGCCTTGCAGCTCGAAAGCGCCGAGATCTTCGACGCCGCCATCCTGGACATCGGCCTGCCCGACATCGACGGCTTCGAAGTGCTCCGAACCCTGAGGCGGCGGGGATCTTCGACGCCGGTCCTGATGTTGACGGCGCGCGACGCCCTCGGCGACCGCGTCGCGGGCCTGGACCTCGGGGCCGACGACTATCTGGTCAAGCCGTTTGCCCCGTCGGAACTGGTCGCTCGCCTTCGCGCCATCGTGCGCCGACGTCAGGGACAGGCCGCCGGCGCGGTGGTGGTCGGGACCCTCTTCTGCGATTGGCGCACGGGCCGCGCCCTGGTCAACGACCGCGACCTGGCCTTGCGCCCCCGCGAATGGGCGGCTCTGCGCGTCCTGGCGTCCCGGCCGGGACAGGTCGTGGACCGCGATCTTCTGGCCGCCGAGGTCTTTCCGCAGGACGAGGCGCCGTCCCTCAACGCGCTGGAAATCCACGTCGGACGGCTGCGGCGCAAGCTTCAGCCGGATGGCCCCGCGGTGACCAATATTCGCGGCCGTGGGTATCGTCTCGATCCATGAGCCGCGCCCGGCATGCCCGTTCCCACAGCCTGGTCATACGCCTGTTGATCGCACAGGTGGTTCCGCTGGCGATCTTTGCCGTCGTCGTTCTGGCGGTTGGCGCCTGGACGGCCCAGCGGGTGGTGGCGAGCAATGCAGACCGGTTGTTGGCCGGCGCGCTGCAAACGATCCGCGAGACTGTGTCGGCCACCGACGATCGCATCACAGTAAACGTGGAACCCTGGGCTCTGGCCTTGCTGGACGGCCCCGAACGTGACGCCGTCTTCTACAGCGTCCGCGAAGGCGATCGGCTCGTCACCGGCTATCCAGAACTGCCCAACCTCCCGCAGGCGCAAGCGGACCGGCCGGTGTTCGCGGACCTGTCCGTCAGGGGCGTTGCGGTGCGGATGGCTCAACAGACGCTGGTCATTCCCGGCCGCGACGCCCCCGTCCGCGTTTCGGTCGCCCAGAGCCTGGACTCCCGCCGCGCCAGCCTGCGCGAGCTTTACCGCAGCATGCTGCTTCTCCCCGGCCTTCTGGTCGTGCTCGCCGCCCTTCTGATCTGGCCGGCCCTGCAATGGGGCCTGAATTCGCTGAAACGCCTGATCGACGACCTGACGCGACGCCCAAGCCCCTCGGCGAACTTCGCCCCGACCAATGTCGATCTGGCGCCGCGCGAGTTCTGGCCGGTCCTGAACGCCTTCAACCATCTGCTCGCGCGGCTGGAGACCTCGACCTCCGGCATTCAGCGGTTCGCGGCCGACGCCTCGCACCAACTGCGCACGCCGCTGTCGGTGGTCTCCGCCAATCTCGACCTTCTCGCAGGATCATCCCGTCCCTGGACGGATCAGGAGCGACGGCTGATCGCCGATTCTCGCGACGCCGTCAGCGGCATGACGCGCCTCGTCGGGCAACTGCTGTCCACGGCACGCGCCGACGGCGCGCGGATCTCGTCCTCAGCCGACCTGGGCCGCGCCGCCCGTCGCGCCTGTCAGGCCGCCGGTGAGCGCCGCAGCGTTCCTGACGGGGCCCTGCGCCTTCGTCTTCCGGCCGAACCGGTCACCGTCCTCGGCGCCGAGGACCTCATCAACGAACAGATCCTCAACCTGATCGACAACGCCTTCCATCACGGCGCACCGCCTGTAATCGTGCATGTGCAGATGACGGGTGCGGTGTGCGTCTGGGATCACGGCCAAGGCGTCGACGAAGCCACGCTCCCCCACCTCACCGACCGCTTCTTCCGCGCCGCTTCAACCCGAGCATCCGGCTCCGGCCTCGGCCTGGCGATCGTTCACACCCTGGCCGAAGCCCAGGGCGCGCAGTTCAGAGTGTATAATCGCAGCGCAGAACGAACCGGTCTTATTGGGAGGATCGCCTTCCAGCTTGCCACGTAGCCCTATCGCGTTGGGCGACCTAATTGCCGGAGCAAATAGTTGCGTACCGACAAGGCGGCGCGCTGCCGAATGAGCGACCCATGACGGAAGCGGCGCTGCTGGTCAGGCGATGTACGAACTGGCTACGGCCTCAGAACCGTATGATGCTTCTCGGATGCAAGAAGGCGCGCAAGCGTCTGTTCAGCGTTCTTCTTGCCACGCTGAACGCGCGCCAGTCCGACCCTCGCAACAATCGTCCGGCTGCCTAATAAGCGTCTAGAAATCGCGGCTTATCGGCCTTTGCCTTCAGTCCGGCGAAAGTCGCTGCTTGCGTTGGTCGATTTGACGTTCTGCCTCTACCGCCCATGCCTTGGCATCGTCGAACCGTAGGAAGGTCTCGCTCGCAACGTGTCCCTTACGCCGAACTTGGGCGCGCCACCGACCAGACCTTTGCTTGCGGATCGAAGCCATGTTTTGGGTGCAAAAAGGGTGCAGTGAGCTGTCGTAAAAGGGCGAAAACCGTCAAAAAAGCGCGTAATAGCGTCGGCGAACACCGTCCGACAACCCTCTGAACTTACAGGAAAAATGTCGTTAAATCAAGCGCGTAGGCTGTCCGTGGCCCCCATGATGGACTGGACCGACCGGCATTGCCGGGCGTTTCACCGTGCGCTGACGACGCGGGCCCTGCTCTATACCGAGATGGTGACGGCGCCGGCGGTGTTGCATGGGGATCGCGAGCGGCTGTTGGGGTTCGATGCGCTGGAGCATCCGGTGGCGCTGCAGCTGGGCGGGTCGGATCCGTCGCAGTTGGCAGAGGCCGCCAGGATCGGTCAGGCGTTCGGCTATGACGAGATCAATCTGAACGTCGGCTGTCCGTCGGACCGGGTCCAGTCGGGCAGGTTCGGGGCCTGTCTGATGCGCGAGCCGGAGCTGGTGGCGGACTGTATGGCGGCGATCGCCGAGGCCGTGACCGTGCCCGCCACCGTCAAATGCCGCATCGGCGTGGACGATCAGGATCCGGCGGTCAGCCTGTTCGCCACGGTGGACGCCTGCGCCGCCGTCGGGATCGAGGTCTTCGTCGTCCATGCGCGCAAGGCCTGGCTGAAGGGTCTGTCGCCCAAGGAGAACCGCGACGTGCCGCCGCTGGATTACACCCTGGTGCGCAGGCTCAAGCGCGAGCGGCCCCATCTGAACATCTCGATCAACGGCGGCATCGCCTCGATGGACGAGGCCGAGGCCCATCTGGACGACACCGACGGGGTCAAGCTGGATGGGGTCATGCTGGGCCGCGCCGCCTATCATGAACCGGCCATCCTGGGTCAGGCGGACCGTCGTCTGTATGGCGAGGCTGTCGCCGACACCGACGCCTTCGTCGCGCTGGACCGCTATCGTCCCTATATGGCCGCGCGGCTGGCCGAGGGCGTCGCCCTGCCCGCCATGGCGCGGCACATGCTGGGCCTGATGCACGGACGTCCCGGCGCACGGGCGTTCCGCCGCACTCTGACGGTCGAGGCGATCCAGCCCGGCGCCGGGCTGGAGGTGCTTGACCGCGCCGTCGAGGCGGTGCGCGAGGCCGAGGCGCGTCGCGACGAGGCGGCGTAAATCAGTCTAAAGGCCAGCGCGAACATCAAGTCTTTCGTCTGACGCAGCCACTAGCTTGCCGCACAGGCGCGCAAGCTGGGGATGGATAGATCATAACAAACAACGCGTTAACTTAGAAACAAATCGTAACGCACAGCGCGCCGGACGATCTGGCCGCTTTCTCGCCACAAGTTAACGCGACAAGACAAGCGCCGGCGGCGTTGGGAGCCGGTGTCTCCTGAGCGAAACTCATGATCGGCGCTTCCGCTGCTATCGCCATGCTTTGGGCCGCCGTATCGTCTGTGACGAGCGGGCCTGTCCCCTACAATGATGTCGTAGCGGCGGATGAAGTCAGGGTTGAAACCCCTGCCGCCACCGTCGGTTCCGCCGAAATCGAAACCGCTCTGAACGCCGAACAGGCGCAGATGATGGCCTCCGATCCCGACTGGCGTGCATCGGCGCGCCTCTATCACGCAGGCGGCGGCGGCGCGACGGGCAACGATTCCCTGGGTTGCCGTCCGATCGCCATGCGCACCGTCGCGGTCGATCCCCGCGTGATCCCGCGCCGCACCAAGCTGTTCATCCGCGAGACGGTCGGCCTGCGTATGGCCGACGGCACGATCCACGACGGCTACTGGTATGCGTCGGACACCGGCGGCGCCATCAAGGGCCAGAAGGTCGATCTCTATACCGGCAACGGCCGTGGCTCGATGAATCAGGCGCAGCGTCTGAACATGCGCACCCTGACCATCGTCGACGCCGGCGATTTCGACGGCTGCCCCCCGGCCTGGACCACCGCCTCCAACTAAGTCCATGCGGAAATGAAAACGCCGGCTGACCGCGAAGGTCAGCCGGCGTTTCCGTGTCTGCGTCTAGCTGCGATCAGTCCATCTCGGACACTTCCAGCGTCGATTGCACCATCGAGTCGTTGTAGGTGCCGACCCAGATGTCATAGCGGCCGCTCTGCGGATTGGTGATCGTGACCTTGGGATCCAGGTCGCCGCCGCTGTCGTCGTCGCAATAGAAGCGGCCGTTCGGCGTATTGATCAGCAGGGTGGTGTCCTCCTCCGCCCGCACGCGGAACGTCAAATCGGAATCCCCCGGCTCGAAGAAGATTTGAATGTCCGGCGCCGCGCTGACCGAGCCTTCGCAGCCCGACTTGGCAGCCGAGGCCGGCGATGAACCGCCGGCCAGGATCGACTTGATCCAGGGATCGGGCGTGAAGCCTCCGCGCAGATTGGCCGTGCCGTAGTTGGGCTCCAGGCTGATGTCCGGGCCGCTGCCCGAATCGTCGCCATCCATACCGACGCGCTCTGTGACCGATAAGGTCGAATCGACCATGCTGTCGCCATAGGTTCCGACCCAGATATCGTAACGGCCGCTTTGGGGAGCGTCGATCGTGACCTCGGGGTCCAGATCGCCGCCGCTGTCGTCGTCGCAATACCAGTCGCCGCCCGGCGTGTTGACCAGCAGCGTCGTATCCTCCGACGCCACGGCCTTGAACGTCAGGTCCAGCGCGCCCGCCTCATAAGTGACCTGAAAATCGGGCGCGGCGCTGACATTGCCCTCGCAACCAGATTTGGCGCGAGAGGCCGGGATCGAACCGCCGGCGCGTATGGCCTTGGTGTAGGGATCGGGCTCGAACCCGACCGAAAGGTCGACCGTGCCGTAGTTGGGATCCAGGTTGAAGTCGGGCCTGGCTTCGCCCTTCTGCGCCAGGCTGACGCCCGGTGCGAACAGGACCGAGGCGGCGGCGACGATGGCGATGGATTTCATGAACGCTCCCTCCAGCAGCGGCGAGGCACCGCAGAGGCAGACTAGTCGGTTTCAAAAAACCGCGCAGCTTGAAATGCGGATCAGAAGCGACGCTTGCCCGACACCGTCTCGAAGAACAGGCGGAAGTCGCCCATCAGGCTCCACAGCGGATATTGGAACGTCGCGGGCCGGTTCTTCTCGAAGAAGAAATGCCCCACCCAGGCAAAGCCGTATCCGAGCAGTGGCATGGCCAGCAGCCACCAGGGGTTCCACGTCACGAGGAAGACCCCGAACGCCAGGATCACCAGACCGGTGCCCACGACGTGGATACGCCGGCACGTCCGGTTCGAATGCTCGTGGATGTAATAGGGATAGAAGGCCTCGAACGAGGCGTATCGTCCCTCGGGTGCGGACGGCGTGCTCATGGCCGAAGGGTGCGCCCGCACGGCGCCGGAGGCAAGTCCGGGATCAGAAAGGGCGCCGCCCGGTCACGGTCTCGAAGAACAGACGAAAATCCCCCATCAGGCTCCAGACGAAATGGCGCAGGCCTAACGGACGGTTCTTCTCGAACACGAAATGCCCGATCCAGGCGCTCGCGGCGACTGCCGGAAAGATGACGAGCCACCATGGATTCAGGGTCAGCAGGCTGATCGGAACCGCCAGGATCATCAGACCCGTCCCGATCACATGGATGCGTCGCGAGACCCGGTTCTGATGCTGACTGATATAGAAGGGATAGAAGGCCTCGAACGAGGCGTATCCCTGCTCGGGCATGCTCATGGGTGAAGGGTGCGCCAGCACGGCGTGGGTGGCAAGGGCACACCCATTCCGCTCATCCCCGCGAAAGCGGGGACCCAGTGTTTTGGGCGCTTCGGCGCAGACGCTACGAGGCGGCGCCTATCCCGGACATCGTGCCACGCAAAAGAACTGGGTCCCCGCTTTCGCGGGGATGAGCGGAGTTTTTCTGGTCAGCCCTTCGGCTTGCCCTTGAAGCCGTCCTTCTTGAAGTTCGGCTTGCCCTGGAAGGCCTTCTTGGCGAACGGCTTGTCGGCCGCTGCGTTCGAGCGCGGGTTGCCGCCGCCGTCAGCCTTGGGCGCCCAGGGCTTCTTGAAGGCCGGACGGGCGTCGCCCGCGCCGCCGTCGGCACGCTTGTAGGGGGTCTTCTTGAATGGGCGGTCGCCCTCGTCGCGGTTCGGCTTGCCAGCGAAGCGGCTGGACTTCATCGAGCCCGGCGTCGGAGCTTCCGACGGCGTGATCTTCACCTCGTCCTTGGACGCGGCGACGGCTTCGCGGAAGGCCTTCTCGTGGGTCTTGGCGACCTCGAACCGGGTCTCGTCGGGGAAGGTGCGGATGGCGCCGATCTGGGGCTTGGTGATGCCGCCGATGCGGCAGATCAACGGGATCAGCCATTTCGGGTCGGCATTCTTGTTGCGGCCGACATCCAGGCGGAACCAGACCACGTCGTCAGAGCCCAGGCGGTCGCCCGGCCAGGGTTGGGCCGCGGTGCCGTCGTCGTTGCGCACGGTGCGTTCGCGCTTGGCGGGACCGCGATCCGAACCGGGATCGGACAGTTCTTCCGGCGCCGGCTGTTCCTTGCGCAGCAGGCGCACCAGGGCGGCGGCGATCTCGTCGGGCGTGCGCTCGGCGATCATCCGCTTGGCGACGATCATGTCCTCGTCGGAGACCTCGGCCTCGAAGAACTCGGGCGACAGCAGACGGCCTTCGTCGGCCTTGCGGATTTCGTCGAAGGTCGGCGCACCGGTCCAGACGGCGTCGACGCCGGCCTCGTCCATCAGACGCTCGGCCTTGCGACGGCGCGAGTGCGGGACCAGCATCACGGACACGCCCTTCTTGCCCGCCCGGCCCGTCCGGCCCGAACGGTGCAGCAGGCCGGCGCGGTTCATCGGCAGTTCGGCGTGGATGACCAGACCCAGGTCCGGCAGGTCCAGACCGCGCGCGGCGACATCGGTGGCGACGCAGACGCGGGCGCGGCCGTCACGCAGCGACTGAAGCGCGTCGGTCCGCTCGCGCTGACCCATCTCGCCCGACAGGCTGACGGTCGAGAAGCCGCGCTCCAGCAGCGACGACTGCAGGTGACGCACGCTGTCGCGCGTCGAGCAGAAGACCATGGCGCGCGGCGCCTCGAACCAGCGCAGGGTGTTGACCACCGCATGCTCGATCTCGTTGGGGGCGATGCGATAGGCGCGGTATTCGATGTCGGCGTGCTGGCGTGTCTTGTCGGTGGCGTCGATACGCACCGCGTCCTTCTGATAACGCTTGGCCAGGGTCGCGATCTCGCGCGCGATGGTCGCCGAGAACAGCAGGGTGCGGCGTTCGGCCGGCGCCTGGTCCAGGATGTGCTCCAGGTCCTCGCGGAAGCCCATGTCCAGCATCTCGTCGGCCTCGTCCAGGACGGCGACCTTCAGCTCGGACAGGTCCAGGTTGCCCCGGTCGATGTGATCCTTCAGGCGGCCGGGCGTGCCGACGACGATGTGGACGCCGAAGCTGAGGGCGCGCGCTTCACGACGCGCATCCATGCCGCCGACGCAGGTGGCGATCTTGGCGCCGGAGTCGGCGTACAGCCATTCCAGCTCGGCTGCGACCTGCATGGCCAGTTCCCGCGTGGGGGCGATGGCCAGGCACAGCGGCGCGCCGCCGGGGGCGAAGATCGGCTTGTCGCCCAACAGGGTCGGCGCGGCGGCCAGACCAAAGGCGACGGTCTTGCCCGAACCCGTCTGGGCCGAGACCAGCAGGTCGCGTCCCGCGTATTCGGCTTCCAGGACCGCAGCCTGAACCGGGGTGGGTTCGGCATAGCCCTTGTTGATCAGGGCGCGGTCGAGCGCGGGATGGACGGCGGGAAAGGGCATAGGAAACCTGGGCAAACGGACAAGGGCGGTCGTTGAAACGACCGCGCCCGGCCGAGGTCAGACCTCAGGCCGGGCGAATGATGGCGCTCTATACACGGATAAAGGCGCGGGTGGGGCGAAGAATCGCCGTTCACCCTGTTCCTTCAGGCCGCGTTGACCTGAAAGACGCACTGTGGCGACCGAACGAACCTCGCCCAAAGCGCAATCGGAAGCATAACGCCATGCAGGCCCTTTCCATCGCCGCCGCCGGAATGACGACCGCCCAGAACCGCTTCGAAAGCAGCGCGCGCCGCACGGCCGCCGCGCCGCTGGACAACCTCGCCGAGGAAACCGTCGAACGCGTCCAGGCCAAGACCGCCTTCAGCGCCAACGCCGCCGTGGTCCGCACCGCCGACGACATGACCGGAACCCTGCTGGACATCCTGGCCTGATCGCCGTCAGGCCTGCGCCTTCTCCGGCAGGTTGAAGAAGCCCACGAACCGGTCGAACACGGCCCGGTCGCCGGTCAGGGTCATCAGCCCCTCGGCCTCGAACGCAGCCGGCGGAACCTTGCCATAGACGCAGGCGGCGACCAGCGGCGGCTGGGTCGTCAGCACGACCTCGGCGGCGTCCGTCGCGTCGCGCAGCGTCGTGATGACCCCGCCTGCAACCTGGACCACGAACGGCTCGTCGCCGAAGACGAAGCCCAAGGTCATCGTCGCATCGCCGGCCAGAGCCGGGTCGAACATCGTCTCGAACGACTGCATGATCGACACCGCGCTGATCGGCAGGGTCGGGTCGTGCAGCGGCGAGCGCGCCGCCCAGCCCCCCAGCACCATGAAGACCGGCTTGATCTCATAGCCCCAAGGCGTCAGCTCATAGACCTGGACCGAGGCGGGCGGCGGAAGCTTCCTGCGCCGCAGGATGCCCGACGCCTCCAGCCCCTCCAGCCGCTGGGTCAGCACATTGGCCGAGATGCCGTGCAGATCCTTCCTCAGGTCTCCGAACCGGCGCGGTCCCATCATCAGTTCGCGAATGACCAGCAGCGCCCAGCGCTCGCCGATCAGATCCAGTCCGTGGGCCGCCCCGCAGGCGTCATGATATTTGCGGCCCGCCTTTTCGGTTACTTTTTCTAACTTCATGGTTGACTATCATAATCATCGGAGTCAGGTTTCGCAAACAAACAAGGAAGAGGAAACGCCGTGCCCCAGCTGATTTTCATCAACCTGCCCGTTACCGACCTGCCCAAGTCCATCGCCTTCTATGAAGCCGTCGGCGCGACCCGGAACCCCATGTTCAGCGACGACACGGCCGCCTGCATGGTCGTGTCGGACGTCATTCACGTCATGCTGCTGACCCACGACAAATGGCGCACCTTCACCGACCGCCAGATCCCCGACGCCCACGTCTCTGCCCAGATGTCGCTGTGCTTCTCGTGCGACAGCCGCGCAGCCGTGGATGACGTGGTGCAGAGGGCGGGCGCCGCCGGCGGTCTGATGGACCCCAATCCGATCCAGGATCACGGCTTCATGTACGGTCGCGGCTATGCCGACCCCGACGGCCATATCTGGGAACCGATGTGGATGGACCCGGCCGCCGTCGCCGCCGGCCCCGAGGCCTTCGCCGCTGACGCCACGGCAGCGTGATGGCCGACCCCCGCGAACTCAGCATCAGCCGCCTGATCCAGGCCTCGCCTGAAACCGTCTGGAAGATCTACACCCAGCGCACCGGCGAATGGTTCTGCCCTCGCCCCTGGACCACCCCGGTCGTCGATTGGGACCTGCGCGTCGGTGGACGGGCCAATATCGAACTGGCCTCGCCCGAGGGTGAACGCCATCCCTATTCCGGCGTCTTCCTGGAGGTCGTACCGGGCCGCAAAGTGGTCTCGACCGGGGCCTTCACCGAGGGCTGGGTTCCCCAGTCCGGCGACCTCGACTTCGTCCGCATCGACACCTTCGAGCCCGAGGCCGGCGGCACGCGTTACACCTCCATCGCCCGCCACTGGGACGAAAAGACCGCCGCGAAACACAGGGACATGGGCTTCGAACAGGGCTGGGGCGCCGTCGCCGATCAGCTCGCCGCCCTTGCAGAGGGAGACACCCAGTGAACATCACCCCCAACCTGATGTTCCACGATCAGGCGCGCGAGGCCTTCGGCTTCTACGCCGAGGTTCTGGGCGCCGACCAACTGAACCTGATCACCTTCGCCGACATGCCCGAGGCCCCCGTCGGCCCCGACTGGAAGGACAAGATCGCCCACGCCTGGATGCAGGTCGGCGACCAGGCGATCATGGGCTCCGACAGCCCGCCCGGAGTCTGCGCCGACACCGGCGAGCACAAGGCCGAAGAAATGCGGACACCGCCCGCTCGAACCTCCGTCGCCCTGCATTTCGACACGGCGGATCGTGCACGCCAGATCTTCGACCGGCTCAGCGAGAACGGCCTGATCCAACTGCCCTTCGCCGCAACCTCCTGGTCCGCCGGTTTCGGCATGACGCGCGACCGGTTCGGCAAGGACTGGATGATCAACACCTTCCCGCAGGAGCACGCGTGATGGCCGACAAGATCGTTCCCTGCCTGTGGTTCGACGGCGACGCCGAGGCGGCGACCGCCTTCTATGTCTCGCTCCTGCCCGACAGCCGCGTGACCGCCGTCAATCGCTCGCCCGTCGATACGCCATCCGGTCCGGCCGGGTCGGTCCTTACGGTCCAGTTCGTCCTGGCCGGCCATGACTATGTAGCCCTGAACGGCGGCCCGAACTTCCGCTTCACCGAGGCCGTCTCCTTCATGGTCATGACCGAGGATCAGGCCGAGACGGACCGGCTGTGGGACGCCCTGATCGCCGACGGCGGCAGCGAGAACGCCTGCGGCTGGCTGAAGGACCGCTGGGGCCTGTCGTGGCAGATCACGCCGCGCCGCCTGATGGACCTGACCACCGACGCAAATCCCGCCCGCGCGGCCGCCGCCATGACGGCGATGATGAGCATGATAAAGATCGACATCGCGGCGCTGGACCGCGCCGTCGCCGACCTCTGAACCCAAACCAAGGAGACGACCGATGACCTATGTGACCGGCTTCCTGACCCCCGTGAAATCCGAGGACAAGGCGCGCTACGTCAAGTCCGCCGAGGCCGCCTGGCCCCTGTTCCAGAAATACGGCGCCCTTTCCCAGGTCGAGACCTGGGGCGAGGACGTGCCCGACGGCAAGCTGACCAGTTTCCCCATGGCGGTGAAGCTGGAGGATGGCGAGGTCGTGGTCTTCTCCTGGGTGACCTGGCCCGACCGCGCCACCGCCGACGCCTGTTTCGGCAAGATGCAGGACGACCCCGACTTCGCTGACATGGACATGCCCTTCGACGGCAAGCGCATGATGTGGGGCGGTTTCGACGTCGTCTTCGACGGCAAGGACTGACCTTCAAGGTTAGGACTTGAAACATACCTAGGAGAAATATTAGTAACTACCAGGGATTGCCGCCCTTATCGAACCGCGTGATGCAGAGACCACCGACTGTACTTGAGTGAGGTTCAGCAGCCTCGCATGTCGCTCACACATCGAGGGCTGAGATTTCATGGCATGGCAAATCGAGGAAGCGCCAGCCTTTCGAAAATGGATTCTCAGCCTTCGTGATGAAATCGGCCGCGCCATAATCTTGCAACGCATCAGCCGCTTGGCGGCGGCGCAGATCGGCGACGTCAAACCTGTAGGAGAAGGCGTTTCCGAACTGCGTATCAATCACGGACCCGGATATCGGGTGTATTTTGTGAAGCGTGGAAGCACGGTCGTCGTGTTATTGTGTGGTGGCGACAAGAGTTCCCAAGCGCGGGATATCATCCGCGCCAAGTCTTTCGCGAAGGACTTTTGACTTGGACACCCGGCCCTTTGATCCCGCCGACTATCTGACCTCCGAAGAGGGTATCGCCGCCTATCTTTTGGATGCTCGTAGTTTCGGCGCCCAAGCCTATTCCGAGGCCGTCGAGGTTGTCGCTCGCGCACGTGACCGTATGCGAGGGGCGCGAATCGTGCGACGTTCTTCTTCTGTTCGCAAGGAGGCGACAATGGGAAAGAACACCGGAAACGACTACCGCATCGGTGCGGTCAAAGGCCGAACGCAGTTCCAGCACGAGAACGGCGACTGGCAGAAACGCGACGAAGGCTCCGGCCGTTTCATGGAGCGCAAGTCCAGCGACGGCGCCTTCAAGGGCGTAGCCAAGGAGCCTGACGGCCGCGACGGCAAGGACTGATCTCCTAGCGGCAGAACCGCGTGTCCGTCGCCTCCAGGTGCAGGTGGTTGTGGTGGACGGCGTTGTAGTCGGGGCTCAGCGTCGTGCCGAAGATGCGGCAGGCGTCGTCGCGGATGCGGCGCAGGAAGCGCGCCTCGGCCGTGTCGCCGCTCCAGTCCCTGGTCACCGTGATGCGCCGCCCGTCCCTCAGCCGCACCCCGGCGAAGTCCAGCGCCGCCGCCTGGGAATGGGCGCTGATCCGGTTCGAGCCGACCCCGTTGTTCACGTTGCGACAGGCGTAGGCGCCCATGTGGTCGATCTGGACCACGTCCGAGCCCAGGATCTCGCGCGCCGCCGGCTCCAGCGATTGCCTGCGCCAGATGCTCAGGGCCAGCGCCGTCTGGCACGTCATCTCCACATCGCCCGGCGCCAACCGCGCCACCGTTCCCAGATCGGGCCCCAGCACCCCGCCCTGGCTCAGGCCGCAGGTCGCGGTGTTCTGGCGATCCGGCACGGGGCTGAACCGCACGCGCGCGGCGTTCAGCTCGGCTAAACACCGCCCCAGGTCCCGCCCCTCGCGCACCACCGCGCCTTGCGTCCCCCCATCGATGGCCCGATCGACCAGACCCCCGACCAGCGGCGCCTCGGTGCGGGAAGGATACCCACCCGGATAGGGCGAAGGCCTCAACGGCTCGGGTGGCCGCCGCACGCAACTGCTCAGGATCAGACAGACGACGACGGCGACCGAGGCGATGACGCGGCCGGATTTACGCGGGAACAGGGGCGATGACATTTCGCCATCCTAAGCGATTCCCGGGCCATCCGAAGGTGGAGACAGGTGGATCGGCCCCGCATAGTTCAGATCCATTGTTTGCGGGTGGCGCCAGCCCGGAATGGCGTCGAACTGCGGCGCGCGCCTCAGATGCTGGGCCACCATCATGCCCAGCGGCGTGATCGGCTCGGGCAGCGGCCTCAACCGGCCCTCCGCGTCGAAATAATTGGGCGCCCATCCTCCGTTCACAGCATAGGCGAAATCGGACGCCGTCGCCTCCGGTCCCAGGTGATGCGCCCGCCAATGATACAGGAAGGCGCTGTATCGCCCCGCCTCGCCCATCGGCTGGTCCATCAGCATCGCACAGGCCAACCGGGTCGCGTTGTCGATGATGTCGGCGTCGCGTTCGGCCATCCACTTGGCGATGTCCGCCTCCGACGCCCCTTCGTCGTCCGCTGCCTCGACAGCCCTGGCGGGTTCCGTTCGATCCGCCAGCCGCGCCAGCGCCTCGGCCGAGCGCACCAGAACCTGGGCCTCGCTGCTTCGCCCTTGTGACAACAGCCCGCCCGCACGCTGCATCGCCTCCTCCACCGCCTGACGCGGATCGACCGACGGCGGCGGCGAGGCGGCGTCCGAGGGCGCGACGCCCGGACGCACCGGCTCCAGCTCCTGGTCCAGGCGCGCGGCGGTTTGCTTTCGGCACCACCCCTCCAGGCGGGCCTTCTTCCTCAGATTGGCAAGGCCCACATCGAGCCGACGCGCCACGGACGCGCCGCTCTCTCCGGCCTCATAGGCCTGGCGGACACGTTTCCAGACCTCCGGTCCCCGATATTTTCTCAGACGAAAATGTTCCATCCCGTCATCCTGATCGTCCGAGTCGTCAAAATCGGTCGCAGGCCGTCGTCGCAGTCGTCGAAATCTCACGAAATTCGTCGTCGAATTCTCTCATGAGTATCAGGGCCTTCAGGCGCCTCCCTGCGCACCCTTCGCCCGGCATCGATCCGAGCAGAACCGCACCTGATCCCATTCCCGCGCCCATTTCTTGCGCCACGCGAACGGTAGGCCGCAGGCGGCGCAGATCTTTTGCGGCAGATCGGCCTTGGCGGGGGCCATACCGAGGTTGACGTGCTTTCGGGCCATGTCGCCTGCCAAGAAAAAGGGCGGCCCCGTCGGAGCCGCCCCTTTAGTGTAGAGTTGAGCCGGCAACCCCTGCCGCCATGCTGGACCCCATTCCCGCTATTACGATCAGACTTTGTCCGATCATATTTCGAATGGTCTTCAACACGTTAGTTACGGTCGTCTTCGTGATGCGCCTGCGCCCTTTTGGGCTTTGATTGAATCCGTATGGATTCTTTCTGAGGGCTTGCACCCCCACAGTCTCATTTTTCATGTCCTCACCCTTTACCTTTCCGCCCACCAGATGGAGGGCTGCTAGAAATGGGATTGAGGCCAGCACGATGGCGATTGGAGTTGAACCGGTAACTGCTCCGAAGTTCAGAATTCGAATCTAGACCAAATTTAGAAAAGATTCAAGTATTTCAGCACAAGAATCTTAGCTGTCCAGGAAGGACCGCAGTTTGCGAGACCGGCTGGGGTGCTTCAGCTTGCGAAGCGCCTTGGCCTCGATCTGACGGATCCGTTCGCGGGTGACGCTGAACTGCTGGCCGACTTCTTCCAGCGTGTGGTCGGTGTTCATGCCGATGCCGAAACGCATCCGCAGGACCCGCTCCTCGCGCGGCGTCAGCGACGCCAGCACGCGGGTGGTGGTCTCGCGCAGGTTCGACTGGATGGCGGCGTCGATGGGCAGGACGGCGTTCTTGTCCTCGATGAAGTCGCCCAGGTGGCTGTCTTCCTCGTCCCCGATGGGGGTTTCCAGCGAGATCGGCTCCTTGGCGATCTTCAGGACCTTGCGCACCTTCTCCAGCGGCATGGCCAGCTTTTCGGCCAGTTCTTCCGGGGTCGGCTCGCGGCCGATCTCGTGCAGCATCTGGCGGCTGGTGCGGACGATCTTGTTGATCGTCTCGATCATGTGGACCGGGATGCGGATGGTGCGCGCCTGGTCCGCGATGGAGCGCGTGATCGCCTGACGGATCCACCAGGTAGCGTAGGTCGAGAACTTGTAGCCGCGACGGTACTCGAACTTGTCGACCGCCTTCATCAGGCCGATGTTGCCCTCCTGGATCAGGTCCAGGAACTGCAGGCCGCGATTGGTGTATTTCTTGGCGATGGAGATCACGAGGCGCAGGTTGGCCTCGACCATTTCCTTCTTGGCCTGACGGGCTTCGCGCTCGCCCTTCTGGACCGTCTGGACGATGCGGCGGTAGTCGTCGATCGGCAGGCCGGCTTCCAGCGCCACGGCGGCGACGTCGCCGCGGATGGTCGCGATCTGCGCCGCTTCATTGTCGCTGAACTTGGTCCAGCGCACACCCTGTTCCTTGATCCGGTCGGTCCAGGTCGGGTCCAGTTCGGCGCCGAAATAGGCCTTCAGGAACTCAGGCCGCGAAATGCCGTAGCTGTCGGCGAGACGCAGCAGGCGGCCTTCCAGACCGATCAGGCGCTTGTTGATCGCGTAAAGCTGCTCGACCAGGGCCTCGATACGGTTGTTGTTCAGCTTCATCGTCTTCAGACGGTCCGAGATGGACAGCGTCAGCGCCCGATAGGCCTTCTCGTCCTTGGCGCTCAGCACCTCGCCCTTCAGGCGGGTCTGGACCAGCTTGTCCTGAAGCCCCCGGAACGCGCCGAAGTCGGCGGCGATCAGGTTCAGGACCTCCATCACCCCATCGCGCAGCTCGGCTTCCAGCGCCGAGATCGACATGCCGCCGCCATCGTCGAAGTCATCGTCGTCATCGTCGTCGTCGGATTCGGGCTTGGCCTCGGCCGCCGGTTTTTCTTCGGTTTCTTCTTCCGCCTCAGCCTCGGGCTGAACGGCGCCCGGCAGGGACGACGGGTTCAGCACGCCATAGGTGGCGTCGAGGTCGATGACCTCGCGCAGCAGGATGCGGTTGTTCTCCAACTCGTCGCGCCACACCATGATGGCCTCGAAGGTCAGGGCGCTTTCGCACAGACCCGAGATCATGGCGTCGCGGCCGGCCTCGATCCGCTTGGCGATGGCGATCTCGCCCTCGCGGCTCAGCAGTTCGACCGAGCCCATCTCACGCAGGTACATCCGCACGGGGTCGTCAGTGCGGTCATAGGCGGCCTTGGCGGGCGCTTCGGCGACGGCGGTGCCGGCGGCGGCGGCGACGTCGGTGGACTGCTGCTCCTGCGCGTCCTCCTCGGCCTCGACGACGTTGACGCCCATCTCGGACAACATGGCCAGGGTGTCTTCAATGGCGTCAGGCGTGACTTCTTCCGACGGCAGAACCTTGTTCAGCTCCTCCATCGTCACATAGCCACGGGCCTTGGCCTGTTTGATGAACTTCTTGACGCCGGCGTCGGTCAGATCGAGCAGGGGCCCATCGGTCGAAGCCTCGGTTTCCTGCGTCTCGGTCTGTGCGTTCATAGTCAGTCTGTCTCCAGCCGGAGGGGGTGATCAATCCGCCCCGACGAAAAATACAATGCCTGGCGGGCCGTAAGGTTACGTGCCCGCGCTGTCTTCCCAAATCGTTCCGGCTTTGATCGCACGGCGAAGCGCATCCCGCTCGGCCTTAAGCCGGCGAAACGCCTCATCCTGCCCAGGCACATCACGTGCATGGGCCAAGGCGTCCTCCAACGCGGCGACCCGCGTCGAAGCGTCGAACGCCTGCGACCATCGGACCCTTGCCTCGGCGAGGGGCGCATTTGCGGCCAGGAAAGGCGCGCCGGACTTTGCCGCCGCCTTCTCGACCTCGCGCACTAAGGCATCATGACCCGATTGCGCCAGATGGCGTCGCAGGGCGGCAGAGTCAAGGCTATGTCCCGACAGACGCAGGCGAACCAACTCCTGGGCCAGCCCATCCAGCCCCTTGTCGCCGAAACCATGCGCGGCAATTTCCTCCAGATGGTCGTCCATTCGTTCGGGGTCTTCGATGGCGCCGTGGGCCAGGGCGGCCGGCACGGGCTCAATGGCGCGAAACAGCGACTGCATCGCCTGGGCCCCTTCCGCCGTCTGACCCAGCTTGGGCGGCGGACCGAAACCACGTCTCCCCTGCCCTGGCGTCCAGGGCGCGCGTTGGGAACTGCGCGGGAACAGGGCGTCGAAACGGTCGAACAGGTCGCGGCGGTATTGCTCGGCCAGATCCTTGTCCTGGATCGCCGAGGCGGTGTTCCTCAGCCGCGCCTTGAAGCCGGCCTTGCGTTCCGGCGTATCCAGCGGCTCCAGATCCTGTTCGCGACGGAACAGCACCTCGGCGAAACCGTGGGTGTCGGCCAGGGCCTGGCGCAGCGCCGGCGCCCCCTTTTCACGCAGGATATCGTCGGGGTCCTGCCCGGCGCCCAGCAGCGAGAACCGGAACGAGCGCCCCGCCTTCAGCAACGGCAGCGACCGTTCGATGGCGCGATAGGCGGCGCGCAGCCCCGCCGCATCCCCGTCGAAACACAGCACCGGCTCGGACGACACCCGCCACAGCCGCTCCATCTGTTCTTCCGTCAGGGCCGTGCCCATCGGCGCCACGGCCGGCAGGCCCGCGCGCTGGCAGGCGATGACGTCCATATAGCCTTCGACCACGATGATGGCCTGGTCATTCTTGCTTTCCGCCCCCAGGATCCGCCGCGCCTCAGGCAGGCCGTAGAGGGTCGCACCCTTATGGAAGAGTGGGCTTTCCGGGCCGTTCAGATATTTGGCGCGGTCGTCGGGGTTCATGGCCCGGCCGCCGAAGCTGACGATCCGCCCACGCGCGTCCAGAATCGGGAACATCAGCCGGTCGCGGAACCGGTCATAGGGCTGGCCGCCGCTTTCCGGCGAGATCAGCATCCCGGCCTCGACCAGTTCTGCCGGCTTGGCGCCCCGCTGAACCAGGGCCTGTTTCAGCCCCTCGCGGTCGTTGGGTGCATAACCCAGGCCGAAGCGCTCCCACTGATCCTCGGGCAGGCCGCGTTTTTCAAGATATTCGCGCGCCGCCTTGCCTGGCGTGCGCCGCAGATTGGCGGCGAACCATTTCTGGGCCAGGTCCATCCAGTCCGACAGGCCCGCCCGCTTCTGCTCGCGCTCGGCCTCCTTGGGGTCTTCGGCCGGAAGCTGCATGCCCGCCTCGCCGGCCAGCCGCTGCACCGCCTCGACGAAGCTGAGCCGCTCGGTCTCCTGCAAAAAGGATATGATGTCGCCGTGTTTGCCGGACGAGAAGTCGTGGAAGAATCCCTTGTCGTCGTTGACGAAGAAGGACGGCGACTTTTCCTTGGAGAAGGGCGACAGGCCGACATATTCGCGCCCCTGACGCTTCAGCTTCACCGTCCGCCCGATCACGTCGGACGGCCGAAGGCGGGCCTTCAGTTCATCGATGAATCTTTCGTCGAAACGCACCCGGCGATCCTTAGGGCCTGCGGGCCTCTACGTCGATATCGGGAGCGATCAGGCGGCTCGTCCGGGCATCCCCCGATATCCGAACGAACCGCCGCATCGCAGAAGGCGTAAACCGCCGCGTCCCCCAACGCCTTGGCTAACGAAGTCCTAACGCCTCGCGGACCGGCATCTGAAGTCAGGACCGGCGTTCTGTCGAGGGGGCTACCGGTGTCTTTCGACGGATCAAGGCGAGACTGTGTCTTTTGCGCCGCGTATCGTTCGCCTCAGGGGCGACCGAAGGGTACGACCTTGTTGGCGCCGTCGTGCCCGATATCGGCGTTTCCGAGGAAGGGTATGCCCGACCTCAGACACCAGTATCGAACGATCTCCTCGGGAGTCTGTCCAAAATCGGGATCGTTTGGCGTGACATCCGAAACACGCCCCAGGCGAATCCCGGCCACACGCCGAATGCTGGCCTGGCTCGTCAAATGAAACATCATCCGGTCGATCCGGTAGGCAGCCTCCGAAACCTCCTCCAGCATCAGGACGTGACCGGATAGATCCGGCTCCAGCGACGTGCCGGTCAGCTCGTTCAGGATGGTGAGATTGAAGGCCACGGCCGGTCGCGGATCGCTCGCCAGAGACGGCTCGATCCAGTCGGTCCGCCCCGTAGTCAGCCAGGACAGCGCCCCACGCGCCGTCGCATCGTCGCGCACCGAATCCGAGGCCATCGGCCCGTGCGCCAGATGCTGGAACCCGGCCTTGTACATCCCGGCCAGCAGGCTGCCCGCGTCGGAATAGCCCATGTAGCGCTTCTTGCGCGCCACGGCGTCCAGGCGCGGGATCACGGCATCGGCGATGCGGCATGAGCCATAGCCGCCGCGCGCGAACCAGATGGCGTCGATGCGCGGGTCGTTGGCGAACTCGACGAAGGCGTCGGCGCGCGCCCGGTCGTCGCCGGCGAAATGGCCGTGCTTCAAAAAGCAGGCGGGGTGAAACACCACCGCCACGTCACGGTCGGGATGGTTCTGCGCCATCCAGGCCTCGACCGCCTCGGCGCGTTCCTTCGAAAACCGCGAACTGGCGCAGACGACGCCGATCTTGAAGCTATTGGTCGCCACGCGCGCCTTCTTCGTCGTTTTTGCGATCCCCTACTGGCGGACCGGCCCGATCCCCTGTTCTAAGGGGGCATGAACCAAGACGCCTCCTATTTCTTCTGCGGCATCGGCGGGTCGGGCATGCTGCCGCTGGCCATGATCGTTCAGGCGCGCGGCGCGACCATCGAAGGCTCCGACCGCGCGCTGGATCAGGGCCGCACGCCCGAGAAGTTCGACTGGCTGCGCGCCCACGGCGTGACCCTGCACCCCCAGGACGGATCGGGCGTGACCCGCGCCGACCAGACCGTGATCGCCACCGGCGCCATCGAGGAGACGGTGCCCGACATCCGCGCGGCCCGACGCGTCGGCGCGACCCTCAAGACCCGGCCCCAGTTGCTCAGCGAGATCTTCAACGCCGCTCCGACCTCGGTCGGCGTGGCGGGCACCAGCGGCAAGTCCACCATCACCGGCATGATCGCCTGGATCCTGCACCAGACGGGCCGCGCCCCCACCGTCATGAATGGGGCGGTGATGAAGAACTTCGCCGACGCGGACCATCCGTTCGCCAGCGCCCTGATCGGCGGACCCGACCTGTTCGTGTCAGAGGTCGACGAGAGCGACGGCTCCATCGCCGGCTACGATCCGACCGTCGCCGTGGTGTCCAACATCTCGCTGGACCACAAGTCGATGGAGGAGCTGCGCGACCTGTTCGGCGGCTTCACCGCCCGCGCCACGACGGCTGTGCTGAACCTCGACAATCCCGAGACGGCGGCTTTGGCCCAGACGCTGCCGGCCGGCAAGGCGATCACCTTCGGCCTGGGCGAGGAAAAGGCCGACCTGTCCGGCCATGATCTGCAGCCCCTGCCCACGGGCATGAAGTTCCGCCTGATCGAGGGCTGGAGCGAGCACGACGTGGTGCTGAACGTTCCCGGCGCCCATAACGTCGCCAATGCGCTGGCGGCGCTGGGTGCGACCAGGGCCCTGGGCGTGCCGACGAGCGAGGCGGTCAAGGCGCTGGAGACCTTCGCCGGCATCCGTCGCCGCATGGAGGTGGTCGGGACCGTGAACGACATCACCGTCATCGACGACTTCGCCCACAACCCGGACAAGATCGCCGCCACGCTGAAGACCCTGCACGCCTTCGACGGGCGCCTGCTGATCCTGTTCCAGCCGCATGGGTTCGGCCCGCTGAAGCTGATGAAGTCGGAGTTCATCGACGGCTTCGCCGGTCTGATGCGGCCGGACGACGTCCTGCTGATGCCCGAGCCGGTCTATTACGGCGGCACGACGGACCGCAGCGTTGGGTCCGAGGACATCGCCTCCGGCGTCCGCGCCGCTGGGCGCCAGGCGGAGGCGCTTCCGGCGCGCGCGGCATGCGGCGACCGGATCGTGGAGATCGCAAAACCCGGCGACCGGATCATCGTCATGGGGGCGCGGGACGACACCCTGTCCACATTCGCGGCGGAGCTGCTGGAACGACTAAGGAAATAGCCGCTCATCCCGGCGAAAGCCGGGACCCAGTGCTTTGGGCGACCAGACGTGACCTGTCTGGCGGCTGTCGATCCCAGACATCCTGCCTCGCGAAAGGACTGGGTCCCGGCTTTCGCCGGGATGAGCGGAAAAGTTAGTACACGTCGCGCCGATAGCGGCCGTCTTCCAGCATCGTCAGCACAGTGTCCGCACCCAGCGCATTTTCCAGCGCCGCATGCACGCCCTGCGACATCCCTTCCAGGCTGCCGCAGATATAGATCGCCGCTCCGCGATCGACCCAATCGCGCAGTTCGTCAGACGCCGACGCGACCAGAGCCTGCACATAGCGCCCGTCGCCCGCATCGCGCGAGAAGCATCGGTCTAGCCGTCGCAGAACGCCTGACGCCAGCCACGCCTGCAGCTCCGCATCGAAGAAGGCGTCGTGCACCTGCGTCCGCTCCCCGAACAGCAGCCACGCTCCGCCTGCCGCCGTCCGCGCCTTCAGGTGCGCCCTCAGCCCGGCGATGCCCGTGCCGTTGCCGATCAGGATCATCGGCGTCTCGTCCGCAGGGCCGTGGAAGCTGCGGTTGGTGCGCAGGCGCATTCCGATCTGATCGCCGGGCGCCAGGTCCTGCGTCAGCCAGCCCGAGGCCAGGCCCGGCGCGCCGTCGGGATGGCGCATCAGGCGGATCAGGAACTCGACCCGGCCGTCCGACGGCAAAGAGGCGATGGAATATTCACGAGAGCCCGGCGTGACGCCGTCCCGCTCGGGCAGGCCGACCTCGGCGATGTCGCCGGCCGACCAGTCGGGCGCCGCGCCCACGGCTTCGAACGCCAGATGCCAGGCCACGCCGCCGGGACTGCCGGGGTTGACCAGGGTGCGCTCGACCAGCCGCCAGGGATCATAGGCGGGCGGGGTCCAGTCGGGGGCGGTCACGCTGCCGGTGATCTGGTTCAACTGGTGCTGCCAGTGGCGGATGGCGCCGGCCTCGCCGTTGTCGACCTCGACCATGTCGAACAGGGGTTCGGCGCCCGACCGCCTCAGCCAGCCGTCCACCGCATGGCCGAAGCCGCAGAACTGATCGTAGCTACGGTCGCCCAGCGCCAGCAGGCCGAAGCGGAGACCGGACAGATCCGCCGTCTCGCCCATGGCCTTGCGCACGAACCGGGCCGCGCTGTCGGGCGGATCGCCCTCGCCCGTCGTGGAGACGATCAGCAGCGCACGGTCCGTCGCCTTCAGGGTCTGGACGTCCAGATCGGCGAAGGACAGCATCCGCGCCCCCACGCCGCCGTCGCTCAAGGCGCGCGCCGTCATCCAGGCCAATTCCTCGGCGAAGCCCGTCTGGCTGGCGAAGGCGATCAGCACCGTTCGCTCTTCGCCAGCGCCGGCAAAGGCGTCCGAGCGCGCACGCGCATCAGCCTTGGCCCGGCGTTCGCGCCAGACGATGACGGCGATCAGGGCCAGCCAAAGCAGGAACGCCCCGACCGCCCACAGCCAGCGCTGCGGATCGGCTGTCACCCCGGCCGATCTCCGTCGGGATCGTCCATCAGGGCGGCGAAGGCCGACGTCATCCGCTCGACCGGCCCGCGCTCGGTGCGTTCGACGAAGTGGGCGATCAGCCCCAGCGCCTCGGCATACTC
This sequence comes from Brevundimonas sp. KH_058, assembly GCF_057838505.1. Lineage (NCBI taxonomy): Bacteria > Pseudomonadati > Pseudomonadota > Alphaproteobacteria > Caulobacterales > Caulobacteraceae > Brevundimonas > Brevundimonas sp. KH_058. The sequence continues at coordinate 652,905 of NZ_CM174469.1, forward strand.
CGGCCCCTCGAACGGCCCTATGACCGTCAGCGCCGTGGCGTAGGCGTCGGCCATCATGGCCGAGGCGTGCAGCACGGTGACCGAACTCAGATTGTTGCTGACGGGACGCCCGGTCGAGCCGTCGATGGTGTGGGGATAGAGCCGGCCGTCGTGCCTGAACGCCCGGCGATAATCGCCGCTGGTGGCGACGGCCAGGTCGAACAGTGCCGCCACGGTGTGGGGCGCGGGGCTGCCCTCGACCCGTTCGATCTCGACCCACCAGGGCTGGGCGTCCGGCTTGACGCCGCGTCCCTTCAACTCGCCGCCGATTTCGATCAGGTGCGAGGTCGCGCCCATCCCCATCAGCCGGTCGGACACCCGGTCCACCGCATGCCCCTTGGCGATGCCGGAGAAATCGAGCTTCATCCCGCCCGTCTGCATGACGCCGCGCGCATCGGGATTCAGCCGCAGCTTCTGCCAGCCGGACACGGCCATGGCCGCCGTTATCTCTTCGTCGGACGGCACGGGCAGCAGGGCCGAGCGTGGTCCCGGCGGGCCGAACCCCCACAGATCGACCAGGGCGCCCAAGGTCGGATCGACCGCCCCGTTCGTTTCGTCGCCCAGGGTCATCGCCGCATCCAGCAGATCCCAGAACGGCGGCGACACCGCCCAGAACCCGGCCGGCGCATTATTGAACCGGCTGATCTCGCTGGACGGCTCCCACGGACTGAACAGACCGACGACGGCCGCCAGCTCCTGTTCGATCGCGTCCTGAATCGCGGCCTCGCCCACGCCCGGCGGCGCGATCACGCGCGCGCTCCAGGTCGTGCCCATCGTCTCGCCGCCCAGCGCACGGATCAGGTCGCTGGGCGGACGGGGCGGCGCGCCCTCGATGACGGGCACCAGCACGCGGTTGTCGACGCGGTCGGCCAGCGGGCTGGCGTCGCCGATATTGACCGTGGGCGGGGCGGCGCGGGAACCGCGCGAGGGAGGCGTGTCTGACATGCCCTTCGCTTAGGGCAGGACTTCCATCGCCGCCACATAGCTGGCGTTGGAACCGAGCGTTTCGCCCTGACCTTCTGTGCGGACAGAGGCGTTCAGCCAGTACATGCCGGCTTCCGGCCAGGTCACGGTGAAGGCGCCGTCGGCGTTCGTCTTGACCGTCGATTCCTCGGGGTTGTCGCGATAGCGGATCGCGCCGCGCGCCACGGTGACTTCGATGTCCGACGCCGGCTGGCCGTTGTTCAGCAGCTTGAAGGTTGCGGGCTCGCCGACGACCAGGTCGTTGGGGTGGGTCACGGGAACCAGTTCAAGCCCTTCGCCGGTCGTCTTGAAGACGGTGTCGGTCGGGTTGTTCAGGGTGACGAAGGTTTCGATGCGGCTGGCGGTGCGGGTCGCCTGCACGTCGGTCGCGCCCTCGGGCAGGCCCGCCGGGTATTCGGCCGCCGCGCCGCGCCAGCGCTTCTGCTCGCCGTTCAGCTTGTAGCTGGCCATGACGCCGCCCATGACGTTGGCGATCTTGTAGGTGCCGTTCTGCGTCAGGTGCGCGTCGAAGGTCGAGCGATACTGGCCCTGCATGGCGTGTTCGGGCTGGACCGCCGAACCGTCCGGCGCGGTGATGGCCAGGCCCGTCAGGCGCATGGCGGCGTGATCGGGGTTGAACACCTGGTTCGACATGCCGGCGTCGAAACCGACCCAGGCGTCCGAGCCCGACAGGGTCGTGGCGGTCGGCGCCAGCCAGGCGCGGTGCGCCTGCGCGGCCATGGGGGCGGCCAAGGCGGCGGCCAGCGTGAGGAGAGCGATCGTCTTCTTCATGGGTCTGTTCCTTAGCGAGAGACGGCGACGCGCACGGCGCCCAGTTCGGTGGAGCCGGTTCCGGCGCCGGTGTTGGCGGCGCCCCAGCGGAACGGCACGCGCACGACCTCGCGACCGCCCAGTTCACGGGCCGCCTCGACGACGATGTTGTACTGGCCCGGTTGCAGGCCGGCCAGACGCGCGGCCGGTACGGTCACGGTCTGGCGACCCGGCGCACGAGTGGCGCCCGACACGCCGTCGGCCGGCAGGCTCATGGCCCGGCCGCCCTTGCGCCACCAGGTGCGCAGGTCCTTCAGCCAGTCCTTGCCGTCGCCCTCGTTGTTGCGGGTCTGCTGATACCAGACGGCCAGGGTCCGTTCGGCCGACTGATCCGGCTTCTCGATCCAAACAGCGACATAGGGGCGGTGATAGGAGGCGGTGTTCAGGCGCGGAATCTCGACCGACACCGTCAGGTCGGCGGCCATGGCGGGCGCGGCGGCGGCGGCGAGGCCGACGGTGGTGATGACGATGGGGAGCAGGCGCATCGGGAAACTCGTCAGTGAATGAAGATCAGGGCGATGACGACGGGGATCAGCAGGCCCAGCGCCGCCAGCGGCCAGGTCGACGGCCGACCCTTGGCGTGCAGGACCATCAGGCCCAGCCCCGTCAGGGCGAAGAGGGTGCAGGCGACGGCGAAGACGTCGATGAACCAGAACCAGACCGAGCCGGCGTTGCGGCCCTTGTGCAGGTCGTTGAGGTAGGCGATCCAGCCACGGGTGGTCTTCTCGTGCAGCGTCTCGCCGTTTGAACGGTCGATCGTCACCCATCCGTCGCCGCCCGGCATGGCTAGGGCGACATAGACCTCTTCCGGCGTGGTCTCGGTCGGCTTGCCGGCGATCTCGACCTTCAGCGCCTGCGACGCCCAGCGCGCGACGGCGTCGGGAACGGGATCTGTCGTCTCTTGCGGGAAGGCCGCCAGCCGCTGCAACAGCGGCGTCGGCAGGGTCGCGGTCTGTTCGACCGTGACCGGGTTTCCGGGGATCGAGGCCGCGTGGTTCAGTGTGATGCCGGTGACGGCGAACAGGATCATGCCGACCAAGCTGACCGCCGCCGAAATCCAGTGCCAGCTATGGAGCTGTTTCAGCCAGAACGACCGCGCGCCGTTCAGCGCCGCCTTGGGTTTGGGCCCCTTGGTTGCGGTTTCGGCCTGACGCTGTGTGGCGAGTTCGGTCACGCGGTCGCTGTGCCATTGTTGCGAACGGGTTGCAATAGCGTTTAGCGGCCCCGCGACACCCTGTGCCCTAGACCTCGGCCCAGCGGCGCAGCAGATTGTGATAGACGCCGGTCAGTTCGATCACCGCCTGATCCTTCGGACCCTTGTCCACCGCGACCCGCTGGGTGGCGATGTCCAGGCGGAACAGCGTCTCGCGATCCGCATCGTCGCGCACCAGGCTCTGCATCCACATGAAGGACGACACCCGCGCGCCGCGCGTCACCGGCGTGACGCTGTGCAGGCTCTTGGACGGATACAGAACCAGATCGCCGGCGGGCAGTTTGATCGATTGCGACCCGTACATCTCCTCGATGATCAGTTCGCCGCCGTCGTAATCCTCGGGCTCGGACATGAACAGGGTCGCCGACAGGTCGCTGCGGATGCGTAAAGCGCCTCCTCCCCGCGCCTGACGGATGGCGTTGTCGATGTGCAGGCCGAACTCGCCCCCGCCCTCGTAGCGGTTGAACAGGGGCGGAAAGATCGTGTGCGGCAGGGCGGCGGCCACAAACATCGGATTGGCGTTCAGGGCCTGGACGACCAGGGCCGAGACCTCTTTCGCGACCTCAGAATCCTCGGGCAGTTGCAGGTTCTTCTTCGCCGTCGCCGACTGATGGCCCGATGTGACGTTGCCGTCGCTCCAGGGGCCGGCGTCCAGCCGCGCGCGCAGGGCCGCGACCTCGGCCTTGGAGAAGACTTCCGGGATCTGCAGCAGCATCATGCCTCGCGGAAAGAAAACGGCCCCGCGGGGGATCGCGGGGCCGTCAGGATAGGCCGGGTGGAGGGCCTTTAGAAGCGCAGGTTCAGGGCCAGGATGGCTTGCCGACCTGCCGCCACGCCGGCGTAGTGGATGCCGTTGGTGCGGATGATGTATCCCTCGTCCGTGAGGTTCTTGACGTTGAGTTGAAGCGTCGCGCGATCCGTCAGGTCATAGGTGGCGAACGCGTCCACGCGGGTCCATTCCGGCGCATAGACGCGGTTGGTCCCGCCGCCGGCGCCGCCCTGGTTCCCGCCCAGAGACTTGGACGTATAGTAGACGCCGCCGCCAACCGTCAGCTTTGGCAGGACGCGGTAGGTGGTGAACAGGCTGGCGTTGTTCTTGGGCGTATTGGCCAGCGGCAGGCCCTGCAGCGGATTGACGATCTCCACCGGCGGCAGCGTCGCCGTGAACATCCTGGCCGCCTTGGTCAGTTCGGAGTCCATGTAGGTGTAGCCGCCGAACACGGTCCACTTCGGGGTGATATTGCCCGAAACACCCAGTTCGAAGCCCTTGACCTCGACCTCGCCCTCCTGACGGAAGATGTTGGGCTGAACCAGGATCAGCGCGTTCTTGCGCGTCAGTTGGAAAGCGGCCGCCGACAGCGCCAGACGGTCGTGGAACACGTTGGCCTTGGCTCCGATCTCGAAGCTTTCGGTGTCTTCCGGGTCCAGCACGACGTTGGCGACGCCATCGACCGTGCCCGTGCCGCCCGAGGCGTTCTGATCGCCTGCCGATATGGTCGGCGGCGTCGAGGAGGTGGACCACGACGCATAGACGCTGCTGCTCTGCGTCGGCTTGAAGACCAGTCCGACCTGATAGTTGGTGAACTCCCAGGTCCGGTTCGGCACGGCGGTGAATCCCGTCGTTGTCCAGACGCCAGCCGCCTGGGTCGCCGTCGCATTCACGCCCTTGACCGAATACTGGTCCCAGCGAACGCCCAGGTTCAGGATCAGACGCTCGGTCAGGGTGATGCTGTCGTTGGCGTATACGCCGATGGCCTCGGTCGTGTTCGAGCTGGTCGGGCCGCGATTGATCACGCCGGTCCAGGCGTCGTCGGGGTTCGGATTGAACACCGGGGTGCAGTCGTCGGCGCCCAGCGCGCCCGTCGCCGTGGGAGGCGCACCATTCACTGTCGTCAGACCCGTCGGGCAGGTCGAGCCCGAGGTCGTATAGGTCGAATAGGCCGCATTGAGGTTCCGCTCGCGCGACAGTTCGACGCCGACGTCATAGCTGTGTTTGATCGAGCCGGTGGCGAACTGGCCGAAGACATCCGTCACATTGGCCAGGGTGGTGACCGGATTCCAGCGGGTCTTGGTGCCCCGCTTCATCCAGTAGGCGCCATCCGCCGCCCGACCGACATAGCCGCCGTCGCCGGGATTGGTGACGATATAGTCGTTCAGCGTCCGCGAGAAGCGGCTGACGTTGCGGATGGTGGCGAAGTCGTTGAGGCGATGCTCGGCGCGGAAGGTGAACGCATCCACCTCATTGGTCAGATAGTCGCGGGACTTGAGGCCGTAGAAGCTGTCGTAGGGCACATCCAGAACGCCGCTGTCCGTGCGCGGCCGAACCGGCGCCGTCGAGGTCGCGGACGGAACCAGCTTCGTAAACAGCGGAATGCCGTAGTCGGGCATCTGGTCGCTGGTCAGGTGGTAATAGCTGAAGACCATCGACGACGGCGTGCCGAGGCCGGCGCCCAGGCTAAGGCCCAAGCCCCATTTGTCATAGTCGACGGCGTCGCGGCCCGGCACGTCGCCCTGGGCGCCCATCAGGTTGATCCGCAGGGCTGCGGTCTCGCCCAGCGGCAGATTGGTGTCGATCGTACCGCGCAGATAGCCGTCCGTGCCCACGCCGGCCGAGATGTTGTTGAAGGCATTCAGCTTGGGCGATTTGGAGCCCAGGTTGATGCTGCCCCCGCCCGAGCCGCGCCCGGAATAGACGGCGTCCGGTCCCTTGATGACCTCGACCTGCTCCAGGTTGAAGACTTCGCGCTGCTGGCCGCCGGTGTCGCGGATGCCGTCCACGAAGATGTTGTTGCCCGAGGACTGGCCCCGGATGAACGGACGGTCGGCCAGCGGCTGGCCGCCCTCACCCGCGCCGAAGGTGATGCCCGGCGAGTTGGACAACAGATCCTGCAGCGACGAGGCCGAAGTCTGTTCAATGATGGCCTGGGGGATGATGGTGATCGAACGCGGCGTATCGACCAGGGGCGCCACGAACTCTGGGCTGACAGGGGCCGGCTTCTTGACCTGACCATTCACGTCGATCGTGCCTAGGTTAGCCGGTTGCTGCTGGTCGGCCGTGACGACCACGCCGTCCTCGGCGGTGACGTCAGAGGCGAAAGCGGGTGCGGCGATCAACATGCCGGCGGCGCTGGAGGCGAACAGGAGCGCTCGGAGGGAGGCGGCTCGGGAGTCGGACATAGTCTTGCGACCTTTTGGTCTGATTTTGCGATGCGGTCGCAATAACCAGCTTCAATATGTCGCACAAGTTCAATTGCGAACAAATCGCAATATTAATCAACTAACGACGGTCATCGTCCGTTGAGCCGGCGTCTTGTCCACATCCAGCCAGGTCGGATCGGGCATGGCGCGGTGAGCGGCGGCCAGAGCCTCGGACCAGCGGCGTCCCAGGTCGCGGAAATAGGGGTCGTCGGCTTCGATACGCCGTGCGGTGCCGCTCAACTGGTCACGCGGCATGACGATCAGGTCCAGCGGCGGCCCGACCGCGATGTTCGAACGGATGGTCGAATCGAACGAGATCAGCCCCAGCTTCACAGCCTCGGACAAGGTCGTCGAACTGTGCAGCGCCCGATCCAGGATCGGCTTGCCGTATTTCAGCTCGCCGATCTGAAGATAGGGGGTGTCCGGCCCGCACTCGATGAAATTGCCCTGACCATAGATCAGATACAGCCCCATCTTGCCGCCCGAGATCTGACCCCCCAGCAACATCGACGCCGTGACGTTCAGCCCGTCGGCTGTCGGGGTCGGCGGCGTGTTGATGCTGGCGCGGACGCTGGCCATCGCATGGCCCAGGATCTGAGCCGCACGAAACAGCGTCGGCGCGGTCTCCAGGGTCTCCACATCGATGGAGTCGGGCAGTTTTACCCCGGCCGACGCCATGGCCAAGGCCGTCTGGGTCACCGACAGATTGCCCGCCGTCGCCACCGCCAGCATCCGCTCGCCCGGCGACTTGTAGATGTGCAGCTTTCGGTAGGACGAGATGTTGTCCACGCCCGCATTGGTGCGCGTGTCGGCGATCATCGCCAACCCTTCGTCCACCAGCATGCCTACGCAATAGGTCACTTCGCTCTATCCGCTCCCCGCGTTGCGAATCCGATGACGCTAACAGATTCGCGCGACATGCCTATCAGGGCCATCCGCGCGACTGCAGTTGTTGTTGGGTCTGTTGCACGGGCCGCACATTCAGGGCGACCGTCAGGGTCTCATGCCCACCGCCATAGCTGGTGCCCCGGATCGGCGTGGCCCCGCGCGCGTCGAGGCCGACGGCGACGCGAACATAGTGTTCGGTCGGGCTGATGCCGTTGGCCGGATCGAACCCGACCCAGCCCAGGTTCTCGACCCAGGCCTCGGCCCAGGCATGGGCGGCGTCCTGGTCGTGCTTGCCGTCCTGACGGCTGAGGTGGCCCGAGACATAGCGGGCGGGAACGCCCATCCGTCGCGCCGACGCGATGAAGATCTGGGCGTGATCCTGACAGACGCCGCGCTTCTGGGCGAAGGCCTCGGCGGCGGTGTGGCTGGCCGAGGTCGAGCCGACCTCGAACGCCACATCCTGCTTCAGCGCCCCCATCAGGGCATGCATCCGGCCCAGGGTCGCACTTTCGGGGATCGAGCGGGCGAAGTCGTCGATGGCCGCATCCGGCTTGGTCATCGGCGTCTCGCGCAGGAAGACGATGGGCGACAGCCGCTCGGCCTGGCCCCGCACCACGCCGCCCGTGTTCACCGTCGCCACCTCACCGGTGACCCGAATGGTCAGGGCATCGGTCGGCCGCTCGGTATAGAGGCTGTGGACCACATTGCCGAAGGCGTCCTCGCTGCGACGCAGGCGGGCGTCAACGTCGGTCTCGATGCGCCAGTCGCGCACCTGCTGGCCCTCGCACGAGCGCGGCGTCAGTCGCAGCATCTGCACGATGAACCGCGCCGGGCGGGCGTAGGCATAGCGGGTGGAGTGGTCGATCCGTATCCGCATGTCAGACCAGATACTGTTCTTGGACGGCCGCAGCCAGGGCGTTGTTCTGGTTCAGGAAGCCCTGGATGTATTCGTGCAGGCCGGACTGGAAGATGTCCTCGATCTTGGCCTCGTTGAACTGGGTCAGGCGGTTGGAGGCCAACCGCTGCGCCGGGCCGCGCCGCCCGTAATCGGTCGCCAGCCGTTCCAGATAGCTGACGATCATCCCTTGGCACGACGCCAGCGAACGCGGCATCTGGCGGTTCAGCACCAGCAGGTCCGCCACCAGCCAGGGCCGCACAGATTCGCGATAAACCCAGCGATAGGCGGTCAGGGCCGAGACCTCACGCAGCAGGGTCGTCCACTGGAAATAGTCCAGCTGTCCCCCCACCCGTTCGCCGGGCGGCAGCAGCAGATGGTATTTGACGTCCAGCAGGCGCGCGGTGTTGTCGGCCCGCTCGATCGCCATGCCCAGCCGCAGGAACCAGTAGGCGTCGTTGCGCAACATGGTCCGCGACGAGGCGCCCTCGACCGCCAGCGACGTGGACTTCACGAAGTCGAGAAAGTTGGTGAAATCGTCGCGCTTGGTCGGTTCGCCCAGTTCGTTCAGGCCGTTCCAGGCGCCGTTGATCGCCTCCCACAACTCGATGGTCAGGGCGGTCCGCACCGAGCGCGCATTGGTCCGCGCCTTGGTGATGCAGGCCTTGATCGAGGTCGAGTTGTCGTAGCCGAAGGCCAGATACTCGCGGACCGACTTCTCCGAAATCGTCCGGCCCGAGGCGTCGAACCCGCTCTTGACCCCGGACGAGGCGATGGCGCCCGCCCAGGCCGTGACCGTGGCCTGGTCCTTGGCCGGCAAGGCGGCCAGGCGAATGGCGGCCTCAAGAATGCGCGCGAGGAAGTCCGCCCGCTCCATGTAGCGGCCGGTCCAGTAGAGGCTGTCTGCGGTGCGTGAAAGCATCAGTTGTCCAGCACCCAGGTGTCCTTGGTTCCGCCGCCCTGGCTGGAGTTCACCACCAGCGACCCCTCTTTCAGCGCGACCCGCGTCAGACCGCCGGGCGCGACGCGCACCCCGGCCGGGCTGGACAGGACGAACGGCCGCAGATCGACGTGGCGGGGCGACAGGTCGCCTCCATTCAGGGTCGGCGCCGTCGACAGGCTCAGCGTCGGCTGGGCGATGAAGTCGTCCGGGTCGGCGATCAGCTTGGCGCGAAACGCTTCGATCTCGGCCTTGGTCGAGGTCGGCCCGACCAGCATGCCGTAACCGCCCGATCCGCCCACTTCCTTGACGACCAGTTCCGGCAGTTTTTCCAGCACCTCTTTCAAGGCATCGGCTTCGCGACATCGCCAGGTCGGCACGTTCTGAAGGATCGCATCCTCGCCTGTGAAGAAGCGGATGATCTCGGGCATATAGGTATAGACGGCCTTGTCGTCGGCCACCCCCGTCCCGATGGCATTGGCCAGGGTGACGCGCCCGGCGAAATAGGCCGACATCAGTCCAGGCACCCCGACCGTCGAATTCGGCATGAAGGTCAGCGGATCGATAAAGTCGTCGTCGATGCGGCGATAGATGACATCGACCCGTTTGGGCCCCTCGGTCGTGCGCATGAAGACGGTGTCGTCATTGACGAACAGGTCGGTGCCCTGGACCAGTTCCACCCCCAGCTTGTCGGCCAGGAAGCTGTGTTCGTAATAGGCCGAGTTGAACGGTCCGGGCGTCAGCACGACGATGGTCGGGTCCGCCCCCGCGCCCGCCGGCGCGGACGCCTGCAAAGACCGCAGCAGCATGTCGGTGTAGATTTCGACCGGCCGAACCGCATGTTCCGCGAACAGATCGGGGAACAGGCGCATCATCATCTCACGGTTCTCCAGCATGTAGGAGACCCCCGACGGCGTGCGGCAGTTGTCTTCCAGCACGTAGAAGCCGTCCTCGCCGGTGCGCACCAGATCGACGCCCGAGATATGGCACCAGACATCTCCCGGCGGACGGCGGCCCTGCATCTCGGGTCGATAATGCGGATTGGTCAGGATCAGGTCGGCCGGGACGATGCCGGCCTTGATGCATTCCTGCGCGCCGTAGATGTCTTTCAGGAAGGCGTTGATGGCGGTGACCCGCTGCTTCAACCCTTTTTCCAGTCCGCTCCATTCGTCCGCGCCGATGATGCGCGGCACGACGTCGAAGGGGATCAGACGTTCGTTGGATTCCTCGTCGCCATAGACGGCGAAGGTCACGCCCATACGGCGGAAGAACAGCTCCGCCTGGCGCGAGCGCGCCTGCAGCAGATCGGCGGGCGCGTTTTCCAGCCACGCCGCCAAAGTCTTGTAGCTGTCGCGGATCGCACCCGATCCGCCGCCGTTCATTTCGTCGAAAGCTCTCGTCATTCGCCCCCGCCGCGTTGAAGTCGCAGCTTGATCGTCCCCAAACGAAAAGCGCAACAGTTTTGTTGCACTGCGGCGACGAGGAGCGGCACTGCACCTCTCCCTCCCCCTGCGGGGGAGGGTGGCCGAGCGGAGCGAGGTCGGGTGGGGGCGGCAAGGCGACGCCTCACAGACCTTTCTTTGAATCAAGTAAGTGCGACCCTACCGGGCCGCCCCACCCGGTCGCTACGCGACCACCCTCCCCGAAGCGGGGAGGGAAAGGTTTCGGGTCACCCGGCCGCCACGGCCTTCATCGAAATCGCCGGATCGGCCAGCTTGTCCACGTCCACCGGCGTCGCCTTCCCGATCAACTGCTTGCCCGCCATGAACTCCGGCGGCGCATTGACCGCCTCGACGCAGACCACACGGTCGCCGTTCAGATGAAACACCGCAAATCCCCCTACCGACGGATCGCCGCGCACCACCTGACGGTCAGCGTCGAACGGCAAGCCGGCGATCTGCAGCTTGAAGTCATACTGATCCGACCAGAACCACGGCACCTCGGGCGTCGGCCCCGCCCGGCCGACGATGGCGGCCGCCGCCTGTTTCGCCTGTTCCAGCGCATTGGGCACGCTCTCCAGCCGGTGCGAAACTCCGCCGTGAACCGGAATCGGCCGCCGCGTCATGTCGCCGACGGCGAAGATGGCCGGATCGCTGGTCCGCGCCTCGCCATCCACCACCACCCCGTCGTCGCAGGTCAGGCCCGCCGACCGCGCCAGGCTGTCGCACGCCAGCGCCCCGACCCCGACCAACACCGCATCCGCTCGCACAACCGATCCGTCCGCCAGGGTCACGCCGTCATTGGCCACGGCGACCACCTCGGCCTCGGTCAGGATCTCGACCCCATGCGCCCGGTGCTGGGCGGTGAAAAAGGCCGACAGGGTCTCCGACGCCACCCGCGCCAGCACGCGCGGCGCCCGTTCGATCACCACCGCCTCGGCCCCCAAAGCCCGGGCCGAGGCCGCCGCCTCCAGCCCGACATAGCCGCCGCCGGCCACCGCCAGCCGCTTGCCCGGCCCCAGCACGGCCTTCAGCCGCTCGGCGTCCTTCAGCGTGCGCAGCTCCAGCAGGTCGGGATGATCCCCGCCTGGCACCGGCAGTTTCCGCGCCGTCGATCCCGTCGCCAGCACCAGGACGTCATAGGTCTCGCTCGACCCGTCATGGAAGGCGACCGTCTTCGCTGCCGGGTCCACCGAAACGGCGACGGTCGAGGGCCGGAAGTCGATCCGCTGTTCCTCATAGAAGCTCAGCGGCCGCAGCAGCAGCGCCTCCAGATCCGCCTCGCCCTTCAGCCAGGCCTTGGACAGAGGCGGCCGCTGATATGGCGGCGCATCCTCCTCGCCGATCAGCACAATCGGCCCCTCATGGCCGTATTGCCGCAGAAAGGCCGCAACGGAGCCGCCGGCATGCCCGGCGCCGATGATGAGGATCTTGGTCATGGGGGTGATGTAGAGCGGTGAACGAGTGTGCGTAAGTCGTGATTGGTGAATCGTGAGCCGTGACTGAAGCCCACACCAATCACGACTCACGTACTCCCTCTTGACCGTTCCACCGTTACAGCATAGTGGAACGCGCATGACGACCCCGCCCGCCCGTGACGCCCTTCATGACGCCCTGCTGTCGATGCAGACGCGCACGGAGATCGACGCCTTTCTGGCCGATCTATGCACCCCGGCGGAACTGCGCGCCTTCACCGAGCGCTGGCAGGTGGCGCGCCTGCTCGACGCCGGCGGCAAATCCTATCGCGAGATCGCGGCCGAGGCCCACGCCAGCCCCACCACCGTCGTCCGCGTCGCCCGTTATCTGAAAGACATGCCGCACCAGGGCTATCGCCTCGCCCTGGATCGCCTGAAGAACAAGAACTGAGTATCCGAACATGAGCACCGTCCAGGGCCGGCTTCGCATCGCCGTCCAGAAATCCGGCCGTCTGGCCGACCGCAGCCTCGACCTGATCCGCGACGCGGGTCTGAAATGGGTCAAGGGCCACAACGACCTGCTCTATCGGGTCGAGAACTATCCGATCGACCTGCTGCGCGTCCGCGACGACGACATCCCCACCTTCGTGGCCGACGGCGTCTGCGACCTGGGGATCGTCGGCGAGAACGTGCTGGAAGAGGGAAAGAACGGCGGGGCCAACGCCTCCATCGTCATGCCGCTGGGCTTCGGCCGCTGCACCCTGAAGATCGCCACGCCCCCGACCTTGGCCTATGACGGCCCGGCCTCGCTGGACGGTCTGCGCATCGCCACCTCCTATCCCAAGATCCTGCGCCGCTTCCTGGACGAGCGAGGGGTCAAGGCCGACATCGTCGTCATGCGCGGCGCCGTCGAGGTCGCGCCTAGGCTGAAACTGGCCGCCGCCATCTGCGACCTGGTCTCGACCGGCGCGACACTGGAGGCCAACGGCCTGGGCGCCAAGGACACGGTGCTGGAAAGCCAGGCGGTCCTGATCCAGTCCCCCGTCGCGCCCGAGCCCGGCCTGCAGCACCTGCTGGACAGCGTGATCGAACGGATGTCCGGCGTGGTGTCCTCGCAGGGCGCCAAATACGTCATGTTGAACGCGCCGCGTTCGGCGCTCGATGAGATCACCGCCATCCTGCCCGGCGCCGGTTCGCCCACTGTCATGCCCCTGATGGGTCGTGACGATGCTGTCGCCGTCCACGCCGTCTGTCAGGAGGCCGTCTTCTGGGAGACGCTGGAGAAGCTGAAGGCCGCCGGCGCCTCGGCCATCCTGGTCCTGCCCATCGAGAAGATGATGTGATGACCACGGCCTTCAAACGCATCGACTGGTCGGCCCTCGACGCCGCCGGCAAAAAGGCGGCCCTCGCCCGCCCGGCCCAGCGCACGGCCGGCGACGTGACCGAGGTCGTCCGCACCATCCTGGACGATGTGCGGATGCGCGGCGGCGCGGCCGTCACGGACTGGTGCCTGAAGCTGGACAAGGCGCCGCCGCGTCGCATCGCCATCACGCCCGGCGTCGTCGCCGAGGCGCGGGGCGCCCTGCCGCCCGCCGACGCCCGCGCCCTGCGCATGGCGGCCGAGAACGTGCGCGTCTTCCACCAGGCGACCAGGCCGGAAGACACCCCCTTCATCGAGACCACGCCCGGCGTGCGCTCCAAACTGGCCTGGCGTCCGATCGCCTCGGCCGGTCTCTACATCCCCGGCGGCACCGCCCCCCTGTTCTCGTCCCTGCTGATGCTGGCCATTCCGGCCGGGGTCGCGGGTGTCGGCCAGCGCGTCGCCGTCACGCCGCCCGACAAGAACGGCGGCGTCCACCCCGCCATGATCCTGGCGGCGGCCGAGGCGGGCCTGGACGCCCTCTGGCTGATGGGCGGCGCCCAGGCCATCGCCGCCCTGACCTTCGGCGTCGAACTGGAGGACGGGGTCATCCCCGCCTGCGACAAGCTGTTCGGCCCCGGCAACGCCTATGTCGCCGAGGCCAAGAAACAGGCCTCCGCCCTAAGTCGTTTCGGGGGGGGCGGCCCCGCCGTGGACATGCCCGCCGGCCCGTCCGAACTGATGGTCATCGTCGACCGCGACGCCGCGCCCGAGATCGCCGCCGCCGACCTGCTGAGCCAGGCGGAACATGACGCGGACGCCCAGGTCATCCTGGTTTCCACCAGCCGCGCCACTATCGACTACATCCTGTCGGAGGTGGAGGTTCAGATCGCGACCCTGCCGCGCGAAGCCATCGCCCGCGCCTCGCTGAACGAGGCCCGCGCTATTCTGGTGCGCGACCTCGACGCCGCTGCGGAGGTCGCCAACCTCTATGGTCCCGAACACTTGGCGATCCAGATCGACGATCCCGAACCGCTGGTCGATTCAATCAACGCCGCCGGCGCCGTCTTCGTCGGTCGGTTCGCGGCCGAGACCCTGGGCGACTATGCGGCGGGTCCTAGCCACGTCCTGCCGACCGACGGCGGCGCCCGCACCCTGGGCGGCGTCACCACGTCCAGCTTCATGACCACTATGTCGGTTCAGTTGGTGACCGAGGCCGGCGCCCGCGCGCTGGCGCCCATCGCGGCCCGCCTGGCCCGGATGGAGGGCCTCGAAGCCCACGCCCGCGCCGCCGATCTGAGGAGTGAGGGATGAACGCCGCAGCCTCTGGACAAGACCCCGCCCTCGCCCCACCTCCTGTGCGTCGCCCAGCCTTGAATGGACGAAGTGCACTGATTGCACCCTCTTTTATCGTGAGCGCATCCAGGCGAACTGCACACATTGCACCCTGTTTTTCGGGCGCCGATTTGAGACCAATTGCACTGATTGCACCTCGTTTTGTCCGGGGAGCCATCCAATGACCCTGCCCGCCCCCTATCCCCCGCTGGTCTCCGGCGGCGAGGGCCTGGACCGCTATCCTGGCGACGCGTCGGCCTTGGGCGCCCGCATGGCCGCCGTCTACGCCGTGCCCGCCGAGCAGGTCCTGCCGGTGCGCGGCCTGACCCACGGGTTGGAGCTGGCCTGGCGTCTCGCCGCCCGCGAAGGCGGTTCGGTCGATGCCCCCAAGGCCGAGCCCTATGACAGTCTCGCCGCCATCTATCCGGCCAGGGGCGAACCCGCCGTCGTCGTCATCCGCGCGCTGGGCTCGCCCGAGGCCGTCGCCGAAATGGCCGCCCGCGTCGCCCCCGCCCTGCTGGTGGTGGATGAAGGCCTGATCGAGTTCTCCGACAGCGTCTCGGCCGTCACGGTCGTCGCTGAGCAGCCGAACCTGATCGTCCTGCGCAGCCTGTCCCTGGCCTATGGTCTGGCCGGCGCCCGCGTCGGCGCCGCCATCGCACAAGCCCCGACCCTGGCCCGCCTGGCGTCGGTGCTGGAGCCCTACGCCCTGCCCGAACCCCTGGTGCGGCTGGCGATGCAGGCGCTCGACCCTTCCCGCATGATCGAAACCGCCGAGCGGATCGCCTCCGTCCGACGTGAGCGCGAGCGGCTGGCCCGCGAACTGGGTCGCCAGATTAATGTCGAGGCCGGCGTCGGCCCCATCATCATGGCCCGCCCAGAAGACCCCGCCGCCGCCCTGGCGGGTCTGAAGGCCTACGGCGTCGAGGCCGACCTGTCCGGCGACCGCCTGCGTCTGCCCGTCTCCATCAAGCCCGAGGTCAACGACCGACTGCTGGCCGCCTTCGGCCTGACGCCCGCCAAGCGTCGGCCGGCTCGCGTCGGCCAGGCCGTGCGCGATACGAAAGAGACCCGCATCGTCTGCGCCGTCGACCTGGACGCGCCCGGTCCGGTGAAGATCGAAACCGGCGTCGGCTTCTTCGATCACATGCTGGAGCAGATCGCGGCCCACGGCGGCTTCTCCCTGCGGCTTCAGTGCGAGGGCGACCTGCACACCGACCCGCACCACACCATCGAGGACAGCGCCATCGCCCTGGGCCAGGCGCTGAAACAGGCGCTGGGCGAAAGGAAGGGCATCGCCCGCTACGGCTTCGTCCTGCCGATGGACGAGGCCAACGCCACCGTCTCCATCGACCTGTCCGGTCGTCCCTATCCGCTGTTCGAGGGCACGTTCGACACCCCCTTCATCGGCGACTATCGCACCGACCTGACGGCGCACGTCTTCCGTTCATTGGCTGAGGCCATGGGCGCCGCCGTCCACATCTCGGTCACAGGCCAGGACGACCACCACAAGACCGAGGCCGTCTACAAAGCCTTCGGCCGGGCGCTCCGTCAGGCCATCCGCGTCGAGGGCGACGCGGTGCCGTCGACCAAGGGGGTGCTATGATGAGCGGACCCGCGTTCCTTCTCCCCTCGGGGGAGAAGGTGGGCCCGAAGGGCTCGGATGAGGGGGCTCTGTCCGCCTCAGTGACGGCAAGAGAGGTCCTGTGTCCAGCAGCTCCCTCATCCGTCTCGCTCCGCGAGCCACCTTCTCCCCCGAGGGGAGAAGGCTGATGGAAGTCGCCGTCATCGCCTATGGCGCCGGCAACGTCGCCTCGGTCCAGTTCGCGCTGGAACGGCTGGGCGCGACCGTGCGCCTGACCGACGATCCCGCCGTGATCGCGGACGCCGAACGTGTCATCCTGCCCGGCGTCGGCGCGGCCGGTTACGCCATGAGCCGCCTGGCCGAACTGGGCATGGTCGAACCGATCCGCGCCTTTTCCCGCCCCCTGCTGGGCGTCTGCCTGGGCCAGCAACTGCTGTTCGGGCGCAGCGACGAAGGCGACGGCGTCGATCTGCTGGACCTGATCCCCGGCATGGTGATCCGGCTGGAACCCGCAGGCGATCTGCCGGTGCCGCACATGGGCTGGAGCCGCCTGACGCGCGACCATGACGACCCGCTGCTGGACGGCGTCGCCGACGGCGCCTACGCCTATTTCGTTCACGGCTTCGTCTGTCCCGACGGCCCGGCGACCTTGGCCCGCGCCGACTATGGTGGGGTCGTTCCGGCCATGGTGAGATCCGCCAACCGCTGGGGCTGCCAGTTTCACCCCGAACGCTCGGCAGAGGCCGGTGCGACCATCCTCAAGAACTTCCTGGGCCTGCCATGCTGATCTATCCCGCCATCGACCTGAAGGACGGCGTCTGCGTGCGCCTGATGCACGGCAAGTTCGACCAGGTGACCCAGTATGACGAACAGCCGGCTGCACGCCTGACCGCCTTCGCGACCGAGGGCGCCCAGTGGATCCACATCGTCGATCTGGACGGCGCCGAGGCGGGCGAAGCGCGCCAGCATGGCCTGATCGGCGAACTGACCCAGGCCATCGACGTCAAGATCCAATCAGGCGGCGGGGTGCGCGGCGCCAACGACGTGGCCAAGCTGCTGGACGCGGGCGTATCCCGCGTCGTCGTCGGCTCTCTCGCCGTGACCCAGCCCAACGACGTCGCCGCCTGGCTCAAGGGCTTCGGCGTCGAACACATCACCCTGGCCCTGGACGTCAAGATCGAGGACGGCGTGCCCGTCCCGGCCCTGAAGGGCTGGACCCAGTCGTCGGGCGTCACCCTGTGGGAGGCGCTGGATCGCTATCCCAAGGGGACGGCAAAGCATCTGCTGGTCACGGACGTCGGCCGCGACGGCGCAATGACCGG
Organism: Brevundimonas sp. KH_058; assembly: GCF_057838505.1. NCBI lineage: Bacteria > Pseudomonadati > Pseudomonadota > Alphaproteobacteria > Caulobacterales > Caulobacteraceae > Brevundimonas > Brevundimonas sp. KH_058. The sequence continues at coordinate 670,328 of NZ_CM174469.1, forward strand.
ACCGAACCTGGATCTGCTGGCGGAAATCCGTCAGCGCCGTCCCGATCTGGTGCTCCAGGCATCGGGCGGGGTCTCGTCGCTGGACGACATCGCGGCGGTCAAGGCTCTGGGCTGTCACGGAGTCATCGTCGGCCGCGCCCTCTACGAAGGCCGCTTCACCCTGCCCGAAGCCATCGCGACGGCCAGGCGCGCATGACAGCTCGCCGCATCATTCCCTGCCTGGACGTCAAGGACGGCCGGGTGGTCAAGGGCGTGAAGTTCGTCGGCCATACCGACATGGGCGACGCAGCCGAATTGGCCGCCCGTTACCGCGACGCGGGCGCCGACGAACTGGTCTTCTATGACATCACCGCCAGTCCCGAGGGGCGGACGCTGGACTATGGCTGGATCAAGGATATCGCCCGACTGCTGGACATCCCCTTCTGCGTCGCCGGGGGCATTCGCAGCGTGGACCAGGCGGCCCGCTGCCTGGATCATGGCGCGGACAAGGTGTCGATCAACTCCCCGGCCTTGGAACGTCCCGAACTGATCGCCGAAATGGCCGCGCGCCTGGGCAGCCAGTGCGTGGTGGTCGGCGTCGACAGCCGGTTCGAGGACGGCGACTGGGTGGTTCACAAATACACCGGCGATCCCGACGCGCGCCGCCACGCGGGAAAGCGCACATTGGAATGGCTGGACGAGGCGCAAGGCCTCGGCGCCGGCGAGATCGTGCTGAACTGCATCGACCAGGACGGGGTCCGACGCGGCTATGACATCGAACAGCTTTCCGCCGCCCGCGCACGCCTGGCCATTCCCCTGATCGCCTCGGGGGGCGCCGGCGCGCCCGAACATTTCAAGGATGTCTTCGAACAGGCCGACGTATCCGGCGCCTTGGCCGCCAGCGTCTTCCACACCGGCGCCATCGCCATTCCCGACCTCAAACGATACCTGGCCGAGCAAGGCCTGGAGATGCGGATATGACCCTCGATCCAAACACCATCGACTTCGCCAAGGGCGACGGCCTGGTTCCCGTGGTGGTGCAGGACGCCGCGACGCTTCAGGTTCTGACCCTGGCCTATATGGACCGCGCCGCCCTGGACGAAACCCTCGCGTCCGGCGAGGCCACCTTCTTCTCGCGTTCGCGCGGCGGGCGGTGGAGGAAGGGCGAGACCTCGGGCGACCGGCTGCATGTCGTCGGCGTCACGCCGGACTGCGACAACGACGCCCTCGTCCTGTCGGTGAACCCGGTCGGCAATGCGTGCCACCTGAACCGGACCAGCTGCTTCGGCGAGGCCGACGCGCCGGGCGTGGGCCGCATCGCCCGGCTGGAACAGACCATCGCCGTGCGCGCCGCCGCCGATCCGTCCGAAAGCTGGACCGCCAAACTTATCGCCCAGGGGCCCAAACGCATCGCCCAGAAGGTCGGCGAGGAGGGTGTCGAGACCGCTCTGGCCGGCGTCGCAGGCCCTGACGAGGAACTCGCCAGCGAGGCTGCGGATTTGATCTATCACCTGCTCGTTCTTCTCCATGCCCGTAACATGGTGTTTCAGGACGTGCTGGACGTGTTGGCCTCGCGTGCGGAAGCGGGCAAAGCCAGCGGCTAGGCCGTAAAGGCGTTCGTCCCGACAAATGGGACAGTCGAGGGAAATTCTATGGCGGCTCTCATTCTGTTTGGCGGCGGCGGCGATCTGGCGATGCGCATGCTGCTGCCGTCGCTCTATTTCCTCGAACACGACGGTCTTCTGCCTGAAGGACTGAAGATCATCGGCGCCGCCCGTTCGGAAGAGAGCGCCGACGACTATATCGCCAAGGTGCATGAGGCCGTGAAGGCCCGCGCCGAGGCCGACCAGGCCTGGGACGAAACCAGCTGGACCAAGATGAAGGCCCGTCTGGACTATCTGGCCGTGGACGCCACCTCGCCTGACAGCCTCAAGCCCCTGAAGGACAAGGTCGGCGACGGCGAGGTCACCTCCTTCCTGGCCGTCTCGCCCTCGCTTTACGCCCGCATCGTCACGGCGATGAAGGCGGCGGGCCTCGCGGACAAGAACTGCCGCATCGTGCTGGAGAAGCCGGTCGGACGCGACCTGAAGTCCTTCCTGGAAATCGACGACGCCGTGGCCCACGCCTTCAGCGAGAGCCAGGTGTTCCGCATCGACCACTATCTGGGCAAGGAGACGGTCCAGAACCTGATCGCCCTGCGGTTCGGCAATACGATCTTCGAGCCGCTGTGGAACAATCTGACCATCGACCACGTCCAGATCACGGTCGGCGAGACGGTGGGGGTCGGCGACCGTTGGCCCTACTATGACGAATACGGCGCCCTGCGCGACATGCTGCAGAACCATATGCTCCAGCTGCTGTGCCTGGTGGCCATGGAGCCGCCCAGCGACCTGGACCCGGACTCGGTGCGCAACGAGAAGGTCAAGGTGCTGCGGTCCCTGCGTCCCGTCACGGTGGACGAGGTCGAGCGCGTCACCGTGCGCGGCCAGTATGTGGCGGGCGTCTCAGAGGGCAAGCCGGTCAAGGGCTATGACGAGGAACGCGGCCAGCCGTCCGACACCGAAACCTTCGTCGCGGTGCGCGCCGATATCGACAACTGGCGCTGGGCCGGCGTGCCCTTCTTCATGCGGACCGGCAAACGCCTGCCCGAGAAGCGCACCGAGATCGTCATCCAGTTCAAGCCGGTTCCCCACTCGATCTTCGACCGCGACGACCGCGGCGAGGTTCAGGCCAACCGCATGATCATCGAACTGCAGCCCGAGGAAGACATCTCGCTGACGGTGATGAACAAGCGGCCCGGCCTGGATCGGCGGATGCAGCTTCAGCCGATCAAGATGAGCCTGTCGTGGGGCGTCGATGGCAAGTCCGCCGCCCCGCCCCGCCGCCGCATCGCCTATGAGCGGCTGCTACTGGATGCGATGGCGGGAGACTCGACCCTGTTCGTGCGCCGCGACGAAGCGGAACAGGCCTGGAAATGGGTGGACGAGGTCTCCGAGGCCTGGGCCGAATCCGGCTTGAAGCCCGACGAATACGTCGCCGGCACCTGGGGGCCCGACAGCGCCGACATGCTTATGATGCGCACTGGCCGCGACTGGAACACGACCGATGCGTGAAGACAAAACGCCTCCCTCTCCCGCTGGGAGAGGGCTTGAGCCTCCGAGAGCGCCGCGATCGGCAAGGCGAAAGGGTGAGGGGATCGCCCTTTCATTCGGCGTGAGCCGCGCCCCCGAGCGTGCGGCGGCTTACGCCGACGGACGCACCCGACCCTCATCCGACCGCTTCGCGGCCACCTTCTCCCAACGGGAGAAGGGATCAGTTTTCGGCGGAGCCGTTCAATGACCCACCCCATCGAAACCTTCCCCACCGTCGACGCCTGGGCCGCGACCATCGCCGCACGCTTGGCCGAGACCCTGGGCGCCGCCGTGCGCGACAATGGCCGCGCCCTGTTCGCCGGTCCTGGCGGTTCGACGCCCGCCCCGGTCTATCGCCGTCTCGCGGCGACCGATCTGGACTGGTCGAAGATCGCCGTGACCCTGGTGGACGAGCGCTATGTCCCCGAGACCTCGCCGGAATCGAACGCTCGCCTGATCCGCGACGTGCTGTTGCAGGACAAGGCGGCTGCGGCGCGCTTCATCCCCCTTTACACGCCCGAGGTCACGGTGGACCGTGCAGGCATCGTGGCGGCCAAGGCCCTGGCCGATGCGGGCGGGCGTTTCGACGCGGTCCTTCTCGGCATGGGCGAGGATGGCCATATCTGCTCCATGTTCCCGGAAAGCCCGACGCTGAAGACCCTGCTGACGCCGACGCTGAAGCCGACGGTCCTGGGCGTGCCGCATGGGCGCGACGGCATGGCGCCCAGCCTCGAACGACTGTCGATCAACCTGCCCTATCTGATGTCGGCGGGCCGGGTGATCCTGGGCCTGAAGGGCGGGGCCAAGCGGCGGGTGTTCGAAGAACAGGCGCAGGGCGATCCGAAGATCCAGCCCATCGCCGCCCTGATCGCCGCCGGCGTTCCCCTTGAAGTTCTGTGGACGGAGGAAGGCTGATATGGCCCTTCACCCAACCGTGGCGGCCGTCACCGCCCGCATTGTCGAGAAAAGCCGCGAGACCCGCGCCGACTATATCCGTCGCATGGACGCCGCCCGCGACAGCGGGACCGGCCGGGCCAAGCTGAGCTGCGCCAACTGGGCCCACGCCTTCGCCGGTCAGACCATCGCCGACAAGCTGACGGCGATGGACGGGTCCAAGCCCAACCTGGGCATCGTCACCGCCTATAACGACATGCTGTCCGCCCACCAGCCGTTCGAACGCTTCCCAGACGTGGTGCGCAAAGCCGTGCGCGAAGTCGGCGCCACAGCCCAGGTCGCCGGCGGCACCCCGGCCATGTGCGATGGCGTGACCCAGGGGCGTCCGGGCATGGAGCTGTCGCTGTTCAGCCGCGACGTGATCGCCATGTCCACCGGCGTCGCCTTGACGCACGACGCCCTCGACGCCGCCCTGATGCTGGGCGTCTGCGACAAGATCGTGCCTGGCCTGTTCATGGGCGCCCTGGCGTTCGGCCACCTGCCCGTCGTCTTCGCCCCCGCCGGCCCCATGCCGTCGGGCATTCCGAACGCGGAAAAGGCCCGAGTCCGCGCCGAATATGCGCAGAACAAGGTGGATCGCCACACCCTGCTGGAAAGCGAGATCGGCAGCTATCACTCGCCGGGCACCTGCACCTTCTACGGCACAGCCAACTCCAACCAGATGATGATGGAGCTGGGCGGGTTGCACATGCCGTCCACCGCCTTCGTCCACCCCGACACCGGCCTGCGCGACGCCCTGACGGCGGCGGCGGCCAAGCGCGCGGTCGAACTGGCCCGCAGCGGCGAATGCCGCATGGCCGACGTCATCGACGAGAAGTCCATCGTCAACATGATCGTGGCCCTGCTGGCCACCGGCGGCTCGACCAACCACGCCATCCACCTGGTCGCCATGGCGCGGGCGGCGGGCGTGCTGGTCGACTGGACCGACATGGACGAACTGTCATCGGTCACGCCGCTGCTGGCGCGGGTCTATCCCAACGGCTCGGCCGATGTGAACGCCTTCCAGGCCGCCGGCGGCGTCGCCTTCATCGCCCGCGAACTGGCGATGGCCGGCAACATCCACTCGGACGTGACCACCATCATGGGTCAGGGCATCGAGGCCTATTTCCAGGAACCGTCGATGGTGGACGGCGAACTGGTCTGGCGCGACGGGGTGGCGGAAAGCCTGGACCTGGACATCCTGCGTCCCGCCTCGAACCCGTTCGACAAGGAGGGCGGGCTGCGCCTGGTCCAGGGCGATCTGGGGCGCGCGGTCATCAAGATCTCGGCGGTCAAGCCCGAGAACCGCGTCGTCGAGGCGCCCGCCGCCGTGTTCGAAACCCAGGAAGACGCGCTGCAAGCCTTCCGGGACGGCAAGCTGTTCCGCGACGTGGTCGTGGTCCTGCGCTTCCAGGGACCGAAGGCCAACGGCATGCCCGAGTTGCACAGCCTGTCGCCGGCCCTGTCGGTCATTCAGGACAAGGGGTTCAAGGTCGCCTTCGTCACCGACGGCCGCATGTCGGGCGCCAGCGGCAAGACGCCCGCCGCCATTCACGTGTCACCTGAGGCCCTGGCAGGCGGCCCGCTGGCCCATGTCCGGGACGGCGACATCATCCGCCTGGACGCCGAGGCCGGGGTCTTGACCACGGTCGGGATCGCCGACCTGACCGCCCGCCCCCTAGCCGCCCGGTCCGCCGACAACGCCGAGGGTTCGTCCTGGGGCTATGGCCGCGAGATGTTCGGCGCCTTTCGCCATGTGGTCACCACGGCCGAACAGGGGGCGACAGTCTGTTTCGCCGTTCCAACCGGTTCACGCGGTCATGACGACACGCCGCCCAACCCCAACTTCGTCGACCGGACCGTGGACGCATGATCCACCGAACCGAGCGCAGGAAACGACCCCATGAATGACAAGACCCTCCTCGTCGGTGATGTCGGCGGCACCAACGCCCGCTTCGCCGTGGCCCGCATGGTTGATGGAAAGCCCGTGCTGGACCACCACGAGAGCTTCCCGGCCGAGACCTATCCGACCTTCCTGGAAGGCGTCGCCGCCTACGTCGACGGCTGCGACGTCAAGCCGACCGGCGGCGTCATTGCCGTAGCCGGCCCGGTCACCGACGGGGCCATCGACCTGACCAACTCGCCCTGGGCGGTGTCCGAGACCGAGCTTCAGACCCTGGGCCTGAAGCCGGTCAAGCTGATCAACGACTTCGAGGCCCTGGCCTGGGGCGCGCCCGTCGTGCCGGAAGATCAGCTGGAAAGCCTGGGCGGCCCGGTGGACGGTGATCCGCATTCGACCGTCGCGGTCATGGGACCGGGCACGGGCTTCGGCGTCTCGGCCCTGGTGCGCGACGCGGCCGGCAAGGAAATGGCCATGCCGTCGGAAGGCGGTCACGCCTGTTTCCCGCCCGGCGATCCGATCGAGGACGAAATCCTGCGCATCCTGCGTCGTCGCTATGACCGCGTCTCGATCGAGCGGCTGATCTGCGGTCCCGGCCTGCTGAACATGCACCGGGCTCTGGCCGAGATCGACGGGCGCGAGACCCATATCGACGATCCGGCCCAGATCACCGAGACGGCGATGGCGGACCCCAACAGCCCGTGCGGCGCGACCCTGGCCCGCTTCTGCGCCATCCTGGGCGCGGTCGCCGGCGACATCGCCCTGACTACCGGCGCGCGCGGCGGCGTCTATATCGCCGGCGGCATCGTCCCGCGTATCCTGCCCTTCATCAAGGCCAGCCCCTTCCGCCAGCGGTTCGAGCGCAAGGGCCGGTTCAAGGACTATATGTCCGAGATTCCGACCAAGGTGATCATGCACAAACACGCCGCCCTGTTGGGCGCGGCACGCGTCGCCTTCGCCCAATCCGAAGACTGAAGATCACGAAAATATCACGGCGGCGTGAACCGTTTCGCCGCCGTGACGTTTCCTGATTTCCACCAAGGAGAGGAAACGAAAATGAAGAAGATCGCCATCGCCGCCGCCTCGCTGTTCATGCTGGCCGGCGTCGCCGCCTGCGGTGAAAGCGCCGCCGACAAGGCCGCTGAAAAGCAAGCTGGGGCCGTCGAAGCGACGGGCGAGGCCCGCGCCGATCAACTGGAATCGCAAGCCGCGACCGCTCCGACCGCCGCTCAGGCCGGCGCTCTGAACGCCCAGGCCGATCAGGTCGAGGAGAACGCCGACCGCAAGGCCGACATGGTCGAGCAGCAAGCCGGCAACGCCGACGGCGGCGCCACCACGGCCAACACGCCTTCGACTCACTAAGTCCGTTTACGGATGGATCAGCCCCCGTCGTTCGCGACGGGGGCTTTTTCGTGCCTGCCTATTTGCGCTGACGATCAGTCGATGCAGAGGGTCGCGCCGGCCTTGCCGTCCTCGACCGCCGTGTTGCAGCCGAAGCGGTTGCTGGTCGCCTGACAGACGCCCGCCACGGCCGCCCCAGGCGCGACGCCGCTGTTGCCCTCGATCAGGCAGTCAGCCTGGCATTGGTCGCCGTCGGTGCAGCGTTTGCCGGCGTCGGTATAGCGAACGACGCACTGCCAGGACTGCATCCGCCCCACCTGTTGCATCGTGCCGCCTCGGGTGGCGCACGACGCGGCGTCCGCGCTCTGCATCGGGGCCTCGGCGGCGGAGCCCGTCGGCTGGGACGAGCAGGCGGCAGCCAGCAAGGCGACGGCGGCGATGAGGGAAATACGGATCATGAGATCTGTCCTTTGGTGAAGCCTGACCAGCAGTCGTCGTAGTCGAGCTGCATCTGCGGTGATTCGGACGCCCATTTCGTGACTCGGATCGGCGCGCGGGTTTCGAACATGAAGGCCAGGGTGTTTTCAATCTTGTGCGGCTGAAGGTCCGCCTTGATCGCCCCCTCATAGCTGGCCTGATCGGGACCATGGCCGCTCATGCGGTTGTGCAGGGACGCGCCACCCGGCGCGAAACCGCCGGCCTTGGCGTCATAGGCGCCGGTCACAAGACCCATGAACTCGCTCATGACGTTGCGATGGAACCACGGCGGCCGGAAGGTCTGTTCGGCCACCATCCAGCGCGGCGGAAAGATGACGAAGTCGATGTTGGCGGTGCCCGGCGTCTCTGACGGGCTGGTCAGGACGGTGAAGATCGACGGGTCCGGGTGGTCGAAGCTGACGGTGTTGATCGTGTTGAACCGCGCCGTGTCATAGCGGCAGGGCGCCAGGTTGCCGTGCCAGGCGACAACGTCCAACGGGCTGTGATCGAAGGTGGTGACCCACAGGCGGCCGCCGTATTTCTGGACGCACTCGGTCGGGCGATCCACATCCTCGAACGCCGCGACCGGGGTCTCGAAGTCGCGCGGATTGGCCAGGCCGTTCGAGCCGATAGGGCCCAGATCCGGCAGGCGGAACGGACTGCCGTAGTTCTCGCAGACATAGCCCCGCACCGGCCCCTCGACCTCGACGCGGAAGCGCACGCCGCGTGGGATCAGCACGACATGGCCCGGCTCGGCCTCGATCACGCCCATCTCGGTGACAAAGCGGTGCGCCCCCTCTTGCGGCACGATCAGCAGCTCGCCGTCGGCGTCGTAGAAGACCCGGTCGGTCATAGAACGGTTGGCGGCATAAAGATGGATGCCCGCGCCTGCGCCCGCGTCCGGCTCGCCGTTTCCGCCATAGGTCGTCAGCCCCTCGACCCAGTCGGTCGGCGCCTCGGGCATCGGCAGCGGGTCCCAGCGCATCCGATTGGGATTGGGCGGCGTCTCGTCGAACGGGCCGGAGCGCACCAGACCCTGGCCGAAGGGCGTGTACGGTCCATGCTGGGCCGAGGGGCGCAGGCGATACAGCCAGCTGCGGCGGTTCTCGGCGCGCGGGGCGGTGAAGGCCGTGCCCGAAAGCTGTTCGGCATACAGGCCCATCGGCGTCTTCTGCGGCGAGTTCTGGCCGACCGGCAGGGCGCCGGGCGCGGCCTCGGTCGCGAAATGATTGCCAAAGCCGGTCAGATAGGCGGGCGCGTTGGATCGCGTCATGTCGTGTCTCCCTATGACGCCGGTTTAGCCGTCCCTTGGGTCAGCGTCACCCTTTTGCGGCGAGGCAACAGCTTGGCGGTTGGCGCGTTGCTCTGGCCTCACGGAGGGATTTCCATGACCTATCTGACCCGGGCGGTCTTCGCCTTCGCCAGCCTGCTGCTGTTGCTGGCCGCAATGGCCCTGATCGGCTTCGGCGTGAAGGACGCGCTGGAGGGGATCGGGTCGCCGGACAAGTCGGGCGCCGACGCCGTGCTGGACGTGCTGGGCTATGTCATCGTCGCCATCGCCGTGTTCGACGTGGCCAAATACATCTTCGAGGACGAGGTGCGGCGCGGCAACGAGAAGCGCAGCGCCGCCGAGGCCCGGCGCAGCCTGACCAAGTTCCTGTCCACCATCGTCATCGCCCTGTTTCTGGAGGCGTTGGTGGTCGTGTTCAAGACGGCGCGCGAGGACGTGGCCCTGCTGCTCTATCCCACCGCCCTGCTGGTCGCCTCGGTGATGGTTCTCGTGGGGCTGGGCGTCTTCCAGCGCCTGTCGGCCACGGTCGAGGAAAAGGTCGGCGACGACGACGAGGCCGAGGACCGCAAGGACAAGGTCAAGCGAAAGGCCGCGACCTAGCCTTTGTACGGCAGGCCTAACCCTTCGAGGGCAAGAAAGGCGAGAAGGTGATCACGGTGAAGGTGTCGCGCACATGCGGTCGCGTCTGCACCTGTTTCGTCACGAAGGTGCCGATGTCGGCGTCGCGCGGCAGGTTGAACTTGGCCAGCAGATCGTGCTGGCCCGAGGTCGAATAGACCTCCGAGACGTTCTCGACATTGTCCACGATGTCGGCCGCCACCTCGTTGGCGTAGCCCAGCTCGCATTTGATGAAGACGAAGATGGCGGTCATCATGGCGGATCAGTCCTCTGGTTCGAGGGCGTTCCTAGCGGATGAACACGTGCCGGGGTAAGCCGCAAGACACAGACGCCGTGCTGGAGGCGCAATATAACAACCGCGCCCTGGTCCCCGACCACCCCGCCGTCATGGCGCGCTGGAAGGCGGGATCGGAGGCGGCGCGGGCGGCCCATCCGCCGCAAGTCCTGCAATACGGCCCCGGCGCCCGCGAGCGGATCGACTGGTTCGACGCAGGGAAAGGCGCGCCGGTCGTGGTCTTCATCCATGGCGGATACTGGCAGGCGCTGGACGCCGGCTGGTTCAGCTTCGTCGCCCCGCCCCTGCTGGCCCACGGCGTCAGCGTCGCCATCCCGACCTACGACCTGGCGCCGACCGTGCGGCTGGGCCGGATCGTCGACCAGATGCGCACGGCCGTCGATCTGATCCACGCCCGAACCGGCGCCCGCCCCGTCGTCAGCGGCCATTCGGCGGGCGGCCATATGGCGGCCTGCCTGCGGTCCGAGGGCCGCGCCTGGGCCGCCATCTCCATATCCGGCGTGTTCGACCTTGAGCCGCTGATCCCGACCTCGCTGAACGTGGCTCTGGACCTGAACCCCACCGAGGCGCGCGCCCTGTCGCCGATCCACTGGCCCGCACCCGCCGGCGCGATTCTGGACTGCATCGTCGGCGGCACCGAGAGCGACGCCTTCCAAAGCCAGAGCCGGGCCATGGCTGAGCGATGGAGCGCCCAAGGCGCCGAGACACAGTTCGAGGCCCTGTCAGGCATGAAACATTTCACGGTGCTGGATCCGTTGTTCGATGCGGAAAGCGTCTTGGTCGGGCGTCTGGCGGCATTGGCGCACCGCCGCAACGCGGTTTGACTTGACGTTGCGGCCGCGACATCGGAGGTCGGACGCGAACCTATCGCAGAGGAAACCATCCATGGCCCACGATCGCGTCAGCGTGCTTCAGGCGCTGGAGACCCAGGGCGTCTGCCCGGTCTTCTATCATCCCGACGCCGAGGTCAGCCTGAACGTCATTCGCGCCTGTGCGCGCGGCGGCGCGCCGGTGGTCGAGTTCACCAATCGCGGCGACTTCGCCTGCGACCTGTTCGGCGAGATCAATCGCGAACTGATCAAGACCGACCCGGAGGTGGTGCTGGGCATCGGCTCGGTGGTCGATGCGGGCACGGCGTCGCTTTATCTGAACCGGGGCGCGCGCTTCGTGGTCAGCCCCTGCCTGATCCCCGACGTGGCCAGGGTCTGCAACCGGCGCATGGTCGCCTATTTCCCCGGCTGCGGCTCGGTGACCGACATCGGCGAGGCGCACGAACTGGGCTGCGACATCGTCAAACTGTTCCCCGGTTCGTCGGTCGGCGGCCCGGACTTCGTCAAGGCGGTGAAGGGGCCGATGCCTTGGGTCAAGATCATGCCGACGGGCGGCGTGGACCCGGACGAGGCCTCCATCGCCAAATGGTTCGGCGCTGGGATCGTGGCGGCGGGCATGGGCTCCAAACTGGTGACGGACGAGGCCGTCAAGTCGGGCGACTGGGCCGCCATCGAGGCCAAGGTCCGCGCGACGGTGGACGCCGTCGCCGCCTTCCGGGCGTCCAAGAAGGGCTGATCGGCCGAACGGCTCAGCGGGACGGACGGTCGTCCCGCTGACGACCGTTCCGCTCGCCGTGATGGACGATGGCGCGGCGGGCGTCGCCCTTGCGTTGCAGGATCGGGGTCAGGGCCTTGCGCTCTTCCGGCGTCAGCGTCGCCAGGACGGCGACGGCGCCGTTTTCCAACCGCGTGCGGCCACGCATCTCGGCGGCCCTGGATTGTTCGAGCAGCGTCTGAACACGGGCCGCGTCCAACGTCGGTTGACCGGCCGCGTCGATGGCCTCACGCCGCGCCGCCCGCGCCGCCTCGAAATCGGGACGCGCCGCCAGGGCGGATTCCCGCAGGGCCGTGCGCACGCGGTCTCGAACGGCGGGGTCCAGATCGCCCAGCACCTCGGCCAGCGGGCCTTCGCGACCGGGACGCCTCTGATCCTCGATCTTGCGTTCGATCCTGTCGCGGTTGACGCCATAGGTCACGGCCCCCGCGACCGCGAACACGTTCAACGCCACCGAAACGGCCAGGGCGATCTTCAGGGTCTTCGGCGTCATCCCAGAACCTCGGTGTCGTCCACGCCGGTCAGCGAGGATTGATAGAGCACCGCATCGGCCCGCGCGTCGGCGGTCAGATGGGTGGTCAGGCCGACGCCGGCGACCACGCCCGCACAGGCGGCGGCGGCCCATCCGGCCCCCAGATACCAGACTGCACGCCCCAGCCGGCTGCGTGCCTTGCGTTTGGGCGCTGCGGCCAGAATTCGCGCGGTCAGGGCGGCGGACGGAACCGGCGCAGGCGCGCCGTTCAGCAGGGCGTCCAGCGTCGCCGCCTCGTCCAGCACCGACTTCAGCGACGGATCGGCCGCGATCAGGCTTTCGGCGAAGGCGCGCTCGGACGCGGGCCACCGACGCAGGTCGGCGCCGTAGGCGTCCGCCAGTTCGTGCAACCGTTCCGCCTTCATCGTCCGTCTCCTCTACCCGCCCTCGGCGACCCGGCTGGGGCCATGTCCGAAAGGGCCTGACGCAATGCGCGACGACCGCGCGACAACAAACTCTCCAGCGCCTCGACGCTGATCTCCATCAGGGCCGCCGCCTCGATATTGGACAGCTCCTGATAATGGCACAGGACGATGGCCTCGCGCTGTCGGTCCGGCAGACGTTTCAGGGCCGCATCGACCCGCGCGCCCGTTTCTGCGGCCAGCAGCCCCCGATCCGGCGCCGGCCCCTCGTCGGGGCGATCCGGCGGCGTATCGGTGGGGATTTCGCGCCGTCGCCTCAGCCGGTCGTAGCAGAGATTCAGCGCGACGCGGTGCAGCCAGGTGTCGAACCGCGCCTTGCCGGGCGCCCATTTCGGCGCCTGTCGCCAGGCCTTGAGCATGGCCTCCTGGGCCACGTCCTCGGCCTCGGCCGCGTCGCCCAGCATCCGCTGCGCCAAGGCCAGGATGCGCGGCAGCTTGCGCGCGACGAGCGTCTGCGCGGCCGCCGGGTCGCCCTGACCCACCCGGCGCACCAGATCCTCGTCGGGGTCGACGATCGCGACCAAACCTGCCTCTTCCGCTGCTGACGAAAGGGACCGGTTCGTTCATGACGGCCGACCCCGACACCGTTCTTACTCCGAAGCCGGGGCGGGGGAAGCCGGTTGTTGCGCCGGACGGACTGCGCGGCGTTCCGCACGCTGGGCCTGACGCTCTGCACGATGGGCGGTCATGGCGGCGCGACGCTCGTCGGCCGAGATCACGCCGTCGCGGTTGGCGTCCATCTTGTCGAAACGCTCGCCCAGCGTGGCGGCGACGTCTGAGATCACCACCGGACCGCGTTCGCGGCCGGGGCCACGCCCTTCGGCGCCGGGACGGCCGGGAGCGCGCATGGCGTGATGCGGGCCGCCGCGATGACCCTCACGATTGCCGGCGCGTTCGGCGCGCGGACCGCGATCGGGGCGAGCGGCATGGCCGGCGTCGAACTCGGCGCGGCTGATGGAGCCGTCGCCGTTGGCGTCCAGCTTGGTGAAGCGGGCATCGGCGCGCTCGGCCTGGCGGGCCTGCATGCCGGCCTGACGTTCCTCGACGCTGACCGTGCCGTCGCGGTTCGCATCCAGCGCGGTCAGGCGGGCGACGCGCGTATCGACGAACTCTGCGCGCGTGATCTGACGGTTCGGTTCGCCGCGCGTTTGATGCGGAGCGGCTGCGCCAGCGGGGGGAACCTGTGCGGTCGCAACGCCGGCGACGGCGGCCAGCGCGATGACGCTCAGGCCGGTCAGAAAGGTCTTTCTCATCTCGATCATCTCCATGGACCGCGTGACGCGACCCTTTGACATTGCCCTGTCAGGAGATTGAACGCGGCGTCTCCGAATCTCCGTCGCGACCTGCAGGAACAGCCCGCTCGAAGGCCTTGCGCGCCCGCGCCCGCAGGTCGGTCAGTTCGGTCTTCAGGGTCTCGAAATCGGGCGCGCCCGCCGCCTCGGCCAGACGAAGCTGGAAGACAGACGGCTCGGCCTCGGGATCGACACGCCCCTCGAAGGCGGCGGCCAGCAGGTGCGCCAGCCGCTGCTGCACCCGCCAGGCCTCGGCCAGGACAGGGTCGTCGTGCAGGGCCTCCAGCGTGGACAGGGTCAGGGGCTCGCCGATGGCGGCGGCCTGGAGCTGGCGGAACTGGGCTGCGAACTCGGCATCCACCTGACCGCCGGGCGACAGTTTCAAATCCCAGAAGCCGTGCGGGCGCCGCTCGCGATCCATCAACGCCCGCATCTTCCTGACATCGGCGGCGACATCGACGCCGGGGCGCGGACGGCGCAGGGCGGCCTCGATGGCGGCGGACACCTGGGCGCCGAACTTCGGATCGCTGGCCCAGACGACGCGGGCGCGGGTCAGGACCATGAACTCCCAGGTCTCGGCCTCGCGGGCGTAATAGTCGTCGAAGGCCTTCAGCCGCACCGACACCGGCCCCTTGGAGCCGGTGGGCCGCAGCCGCATGTCGACCTCATACAACCCGCCCTCGGCCGTGTGCGCCGACAGGGCCGCGATCAGCCGCTGGGTGAAACGGGCGTAGAAGACGTCAGAGGTCCAGCCCTTGATCTCGGATGCGGCTTCCGGCGGCGCCTCGTACAGGGTCATCAGATCCAGGTCGGACCCGGCCGTCATCTCGCGCGAGCCGGCCTTGCCCAGGGCCACCACCGCGACTGCGCCGGGCAAGGCGCCGCCCAACCGTTCGGTCTCGGCCAGGGCCGCCGGCGACAGAGTCCGCATCGCCGCGTCGGCCAGGGCGGCATAGGCGCGACCCGCCGCCTCGGGCCCCGCACGTCCTGTCAGGGCGTGGATGCCGATGCGGAACATCTGCTCGCGGTGCAGGCGGCGCACGGCGTTCATGGCGCCTTCGAAATCCTCGGTCTCGCCGGCCTCGCGCAGGATCTGTTCGGTCAGACCGGTCTCGGCGGACAGATCGGCCAGAAAGCGCGCGTCCAGCACCCCGTCCAGCGCCGCCGGTTGCCGCCCCAGGGTCCGGGCCAGGCGCGGCGCGAAGGCCATGACGCCCAGCACCATCTCGAACAGTTTGGGCTGGTTCAGGAACAGGGCCTGGACCTGGACCCCCGCCGCCAGGCCCGAGAAGAAGGTGGCGAAACGGCGAAACGCGTCGTCTGGAGCGCCCGACCGAGCCAGGGCCTCCAGCAGGCGCGGCGCCAGGCGGGTGAACAGTTCGCGCCCTCGCGCCGTCCGCGTCGCGGGGATGCGGCCGTGGTGCCAGCTGCGGATGGCAGCAGCGACGGACGGGGCCTCGGAAAAGCCCATGCGGCGCAGGGTCTCCAGGGTCTCGGGATCGTTCTCGACCCCGGTGAAGACCAGGCTGCCATAGCTCGAATCCAGATCCTCGCCGCCCTCGAACAGTTCGCCATAGCGGGTGTTGACCCGGACCAGCAGGGCCTCGACATGGGCGTCGAAGGCCGCCAGTTCGCCGAAACCGGCAAGCGCGGCGACGGCGGCGCGACGTTCGCGGTCCTCAGGCAGGCGGTGGGTCTGCTCGTCGTCGAGCATCTGCACCCGGTGCTCCAGCCCGCGCAGTTCGACATAGGCGGCCGACAGCTCTTCGGCGACCGCCTGGGGGATGTGATCGGCGTCGGCCAGCGCCTTCAGCGCCTCCAGCGTGCGTTGCTTGCGCAAGGCCGGATCGCGCCCGCCCAGGATCAGCTGCTGGGTCTGGGCGTAGAATTCGATCTCGCGGATGCCGCCGCGCCCCAGCTTCAGATTGGCCCCGGCAGCGTGCAAGCCCTCGCCGGTCTTGTGGACGTGGATCTGTTTCTTGATCGACTGGATGTCGAGCACGGCGGCGTAGTCCAGGCTGCGCCGCCAGATGAAGGGGATCATGGCCTTCAGGAACCGGCCCGCCGCGCGCATGTCGCCCAGCACCGGCCGCGCCTTGATGAAGGCCGCGCGCTCCCAGTTCTGGCCGACGCTCTCATAATAGGCCAGGGCCATCGGTCCCGCGACCACCGGCGGGGTCGAGGATGGATCGGGCCGCAGCCGCAGATCGACGCGGAAGACATAGCCGTCGGCCGTCCGCTCGGTCAGCAGGGTGGCGACTCCCTTGCCGACGCGATTGGCGAAGTCCTGCATCTCCTCGCCCTCGCGCAGGGCCAGGACCATCAGGCGCGGCTCGAAGAAGAGCGAAATGTCGATGTCGGAGGAGTAGTTCAGCTCGTTGGCGCCGTGTTTGCCCATGGCCAGGCCGAACAGGCCGGGGATCGGGCCGCGCGGATCGCCCGGTGGCGACACCAGACGGCCGCGCGCACGCTGCTCGGCCGCGACGGCGCGCAGGGCGGCGCGGCATGAAGCGTCCGCGAACTTCGACAGGGCGTCGGTGACCTGGTCCAGATCCCAGACACCGCCGAGGTCGGCGAGCGCGGTCAGAAGATGCAGGTCTGCCTTGAGCACCCGCAGCGGGGCGCGGACCTCGTCCGGCTCGGCGTCCAGCGCATCGGTGTCGCGGATGATCTGGACGAGGCTGGCGGCGGGATCCTCCTCCAACAGGCGGCGCAGATGGGTGGGGCGGCGGCGCATCAAGCCGGCGAGATAGGGGGACGCTCCCGCAACCGGGGCCAGAGCGGGCCAGGCGGCGTCGAGTGTGTCGCGCCAACCGTAGGCGTCGTCGGCCTCGGTCAAGCTTTCCAGCAGGCGGTCGGCGGCTGCCGTGTTGGCGACAGGTCCTGCGGGCTTGATCCTCTGGCCCAACGGGATCGGTGCGGAGGTTGCAGTATCGGCCATTAAATCATCCGCTCATCCCCTCGAAAGCGGGGACCCAGTGCTTTCGCTCGGCAAAGCGTTGGACCACGATCCTGACACACGCCACAAGCCTGACTGCCCAAAGAACTGGGTCCCCGCTTTCGCGGGGATGAGCGGAAATCTTTAGTTCTGGACCGCAGCGGGCAGCACCAGCGCCACCCGCAGCCCCGGCCCGAAATCGCCATAGGCGCCGGGCCCTTCGTCCAGCACGACCCGGCCGCCGTGCGCCTCGGCCACCGCCGTCACCAGCGACAGACCCAGACCCGAGCCGGGTTCGGTGCGGCTGTTGTCCAGGCGCACGAAACGCTGGACCACCCGTTCGCGGTCCTCCACCGGCACGCCCGGTCCGGTATCGGTGACGGAATATTCGATCTCGCCCGACGAGCGCCGACGCGCGCGCAGCTTCACGGCCCCGCCGGCCGGGGTGTATTTGATGGCGTTGTCGATCAGATTGGCCAGGGCCTGGGCCAGGAAGGGCTGATTGCCCTCGATCATCAGGCCGCGCTCGACCTCGGACGAAAAATCGATCTCCTTGTCCTCGGCCGCCGGCTCGTACAGTTCGGCCATGTCGGCGGCCAGGTCGGCGGCGTCCATCAGCCTGGGGTCCGGCGCGCCGCCCGCCTGCAGACGCGCGATGGCCAGGACCGTGTTGAAGGTCTTTAGCAGATGATCGGCCTCGTCCAGGGCGATGCCCAGGGCCTCCACCCCGTCGATCTTGCCCGCCTCGGCGTCGATCAGAGCCACCTCCAGCTTGGCCCGCATCCGGGTCAGCGGCGAGCGCAGATCATGCGCGATGGCGTCGCCGGCGTGGCGAATGGAGGACATGGACGCCTCCAGACGGTCCAGCATGGTGTTCAGCCCCTGGCCCAGCTCGTCCAGTTCGTCCCCGGTGTGGCGGATAGGCGCGCGGACCTTGAGATCGCCCTCCTGCACCGCCTGCACGACCCGGTTCAGACCGGCCATCGACTGTTCCACCCGTCGGCTGATGTAGAGACCACCCGCCAGGCCCAGCAGCATCACCAGCGCCATGGCGCCCCACAGGGCCTGGGTCAGGCGCGCCAGATATTCCTCGATGTCGCCGATGTCCTGACCGACGAACAGATGCTCGCCCCCCGACAGTGTGGTGATCACCCCGATGGAGCGCCGACGCTGGACCTTGCCCTGCGCATCCGTGTCGGTCAGGCGGAAGGTCTCCCAGTCGCTGGCGCCGGCCGGCAGGCTGAGGTCGATGTCGATCGGCGATTCGGTGATGTTGCCGGTGATCGTCTTTCCGGCCGTATCGGTCAGCAGATACAGATACGGTCCGCCCCGGATCGACCGCTCGACCAGCGCCTGGTTCAGGGCGTCGATGCCGCGCGTGCGATGGATCGCCGTCAGGGCGCCCAGCTCGATCTCCACGTCCGCCTTGGCCCGGCCTTGGGCCTCGGACGCCGAGGCGAAATAGACATAGGCCAGAATCGCCCCCGCCGCCGCCACGAACAGCGCCAGGAACAGCAGCGTCAGCCGGAAGGGCGTGCGGCGAAGGAGGGAGGGAAGGCGCATAGATCAGGAGAAATCTTCTCCCTCCCCCTGCGGGGGAGGGTGGTCACCGCGCAGCGGTGACCGGGTGGGGCGGGCAAGGCAATGCGCGCGCACGTCATCGACAACCTGAATCAACTCATCTCTGACCATGAGATTGTCGTAGCGCAAGGTCAGCAGCCCATCTCTCGCGAAGACGGCGTCGCGCACGCGATCCTGTCTCATGCGGTCTTCGTCGAGATGAAAACTGCCATCGACTTCCACGATCACGCCGCGCGCCCAACAGAAGAAGTCGAGGTAGTAGCCGCGCAAAGGCGCTTGTCGGCGGAAATGCAAACCCTCGGGTCTGAGATCTCGTAAGGCTACCCAAAGACGAGCTTCCGACGGAGTGAGCGCCTTTCGCATCGCGCGGGCTCTAGCGATGATCGCCATGTCGCCTTGCCCTCCCCACCCGGCCGCTGCGCGGCCACCCTCCCCCGAGGGGGAGGGAGAACTATTTGCGAGACCTCACGCCTCCAACCGATACCCCGCCCCGCGCACGGTCTGCAGCATCACGCGGTCGAAGCCTTTGTCGATCTTGGAGCGCAGGCGGCTGATGTGGACGTCGATGACGTTGGTCTGGGGGTCGAAATGATATTCCCACACCTTCTCCAGCAGCATGGTGCGCGTCACCGACTGGCCGGCGTGACGCATCAGGAACTCCAGCAGCTGGAACTCGCGCGGCTGAAGATCGATCTCTGTCGCACCGCGATGGACGGTGCGGGCGATCAGGTTCATCTCCAGGTCGCCCACCTTGAGCACGGTCTGGACGCCGCCTGTCTCGCGGCGGCGGGCCAGGGCCTCGACCCGCGCAATCAGCTCGGCGAAGGCGTAGGGCTTGACCAGATAGTCGTCGGCGCCGGCCTTCAGGCCTGTAACCCGGTCCTCGACCTCGCCCAGGGCCGACAGGAACAGAACCGGCGTCTGATCGCCGCCCTTGCGCACCGTCTCGACCATGCCGACGCCGTCCAGGCGCGGCATCATCCGGTCCACCACATAGACGTCGTAGCCGCCCTTTTGCGACTCCAGCAGCCCAAAGGCCCCATCCACGGCGTGGGTCACCTCATGTCCGGCTTCGGACAAGCCCCGCACCATGGCGGTCGCCGCCTCGGCATCGTCCTCGACCACCAGAATCCGCATCGAAACCCCTCCCGGAATCAAAATCGCCGCCGATGGTAGCGTATCGGCGGCGATAGGGTGAGTTAAGGCTTGGTCAGAATGCCGATCATTCGTCGGTGGCGAAGCGCAGCGGCACCGGGCTGGTGCCCTGGGGCGTGCGGACGAATAGCAGGATGCTGGGTCGACCCGCCTGTTTGGCCGCCGCCACCGCCGCGCGCAGATCGGCCGCGGAGGTGATGTTGCGGTCATTCGCACGGGTGATGACGAAGCCCGGCTGGAAGCCGAGACGCGCCGCAGCCGACTCCTGCTCCACATTGGTGATGACCACGCCGTTGACGCTGTCGGGGATGCTGAAGCGCGACCGGGCCGCAGGCGTGATGGCGGTGACGCCGAGGCCTTCGATGGTTTCGCCCTGGCCCGGCTGGGCCTGATCCGGCTTGGCCGCGCCACCTCCCTCTTCACCGGCGTTCAGCTCCTCTTCCGACGGACGCGTGCCCGAACGGACGTTGAGCGTCTGACGACGACCGTCGCGGAGCACTTCCAAGCGAATGGTGTCACCTGGCTTGGCGGCGCCGACGCGACGGGTGGCTTCCTGGCTGTTAGCCACCGCCTCGCCGTTTACGCCGACCAGCAGGTCGCCGATCTGAACGCCGCCGCGCGAGGCAGGACCGCCGTCGGTCACGCTCTCGATCAGGGCGCCCTTGAAGTCCTTGGGCTGACCCAATGCTTCCCAGCCATCGGGGCTGAGAGTGCGAAGACCCAGGCCGACATAGCCGCGCTCGATCGACTGACCGCGCATCAGGCGTTCGGTGATCGACTTGGCCGTCTCCGCAGGGATGGCGAAGCCGATGCCGACCGATCCGCCGGTGGGCGAATAGATGGCCGAGTTCACGCCGATGACGCGGCCGTGGATGTCGAAGGTCGGGCCGCCCGAGTTGCCCCGGTTGATTGCGGCGTCGATCTGGATGTAGTCGTTGTAGCCCGACGGATCGATGTCGCGCGCCTTGGCCGAGACGATGCCGGCCGTGGCGGTGCCGCCCAGGCCGAAGGGGTTGCCGATGGCGATGACCCAGTCGCCGACGCGGGGCTCGGCCGTCTCTTCGAAGCTAACGTATTTGAAGTCGTTACCCTCGACCTTGATCACCGCCAGGTCGGTGCCGGGATCGCGGCCGATCAGGCGGGCCGGCAGTTCGCGGCCGTCCGACATCTTGACCTTGATCTCGGTCGCGTCGGCGACGACGTGGTTGTTGGTGACGATGAAGCCGTCCTGGGAGATGAAGAAGCCCGAGCCGGCGCCCTGGGTCGTCTGAGGTTCGTCATTGCCCTGACCGCCACGGCCTTGCGGCGGCACGAACTGGAACGGCAGGCCAGGGATCTGGAAGGCGCCGCCCTGGGGCTGGTCCACCTTGACCGTCACGTCGATCTGGACGACGGCGGGCGAGACCTGATCGAAGATGGTCGCGAAGCTGCTGGGCGCGCCCGGCGGGGGCGTGAAGGCGTCGCCGTTGGCCGGGACCGGGGTGATCCGGTTCACCGCCTGCGGTTCCGCATGCGCGCCGGGCCAGTTGATGACGCCGCCGGCGGTCGCCGCCGCCGCCAGGGTCAGGCCGGCCGCGGCCCCGAGAATGAACTCCTTGCGCTTCAGCATCGTGGTCCTTGCGATCCTCTGTCCTGCGCCATGCGGGCGTAGGTTTCGCGATTGATATAGGCCGGACGGCGGTTACGCCAATCCCGACCGCCGATCGTTGATCTCGACTAGCGCCCGTCGTGAGGCGAGGTTGCGTCAGGATCGCGGCGAAGCTTCTCATTTCGCAAAACTTCGTCCAGCCGGTCTTCCTCTTCGGCCGTCAGGGGCGCGGCCTCGACCGGACGACGGCGCGCGCGCAGCATCAGCACCACAACCGCCAGCAGCACCAGAGCGAAGGGCCCGAACCACAAGAGCCAGGTCCCGGCCCGCACCGGCGGGGTGAACAGCACATAGTCGCCGAACCGCCGCACCAGGTCGTCGCGCACCGCCTGGTCGGAGGCGCCGGCCGCGATCTCCTCGCGGATCAGGCGGCGCATGTCGCCCGCCACGCCCGCCGGACTGTCGGCGATGGCCTCGTGCTGACAGACGACGCAGCGCACGTCCTTAAACAGGGCTTGGGCGCGCGCCTCCTGTCTTGCATCGGGCAAGGGCCTGTCGGGCGCGGCGGGCGGTTCGGCCGCCGTCAGCATCAGCACCAGAACCGGCGCGGCCAGCAGGATCGCCAGGCGCCTCACGCCGTCCTGCGCCGACGCGCGCCGACCCCGACCCTCAACCGACGATCCAGCAGGGACAAGACGCCGCCCAACGCCATGATCATCGGCCCCAGGAAGATCAGTCGCGCCCAAGGGTTCCAGTACAGGCGCACGACCCAGGCCGGTTGTTCGGGACTACCCGCTCTTTCGCCCAGCGTTACATAGACGTCGTCGAGTCCTCGGAAATCCAGTCCGACCTCGGTCGTGGTCTGACCGCCGGCGGGGAAGAAACGGCGTTCGGCCGTCACCGTGCTGGCCCGACCCCGGTCATCTGTGGCGCGCACCGTCAGCCGGCCCTGTTCGGCCAGATAGTTCGGCCCTTCGATCACGCGGACCTCGTCGAGGGTGACGGTCCAGGGTCCGGCGGACACGCTCTGGCCCAGCGACAGCGCGCGCGCCGTCTCGGCCTTGAAGCCGGTCTCGACCACCGCGCCCAGGATGAAGACGCCCAGGCCCAGGTGGGCGAAGGTCATCCCCCAGGCGCCCAGCGGCAGGCCCTTGAGCCGACGCAGCGTCTCAACCGCCGACGCCCGGAACAGCCGCGCGCGTTCGGCCACCTCGGCCAGCGATCCCAGGATCAGCCAGGCCCCCAGCCCGATGCCGGCGGCGGCGAAGGCCTCCTTCGGTTCCCACAGAGCGTAGGCGGCCAAAGCCGAAACCACGGCCAGACCCGCCGCGACGGCCAGGCGTTGGACCGCGCCGGGCAGGTCTCCGCGCTTCCACGCCAGCAGCGGTCCGGCGGGCAGGATGATGAAGGCGACGACCATCAGGGGCGTGAAGGTCGCGGCGAAATAGGGCGGGCCTACCGAGATGGTCGCGCCGGACGCGGCCTCCAGGATCAGGGGATACAGGGTGCCCAGCAGCACGGTCGCGGCGGCCGCCGTCAGGAACAGGTTGTTCAGCACCAAAGCCCCCTCACGGCTGACGGGCGCGAACAGACCGCCGCCCTTCAGCTGGGGCGCACGCCAGGCGAACAGGGCGAAGGCGGCGCCGGCCGTAATCCCGAGAATGGCCAGCAGCATCATGCCGCGCTGGGAATCGACAGCGAAGGCGTGGACCGATGTCAGCACGCCCGACCGCACCAGGAAGGCGCCCAGCATGGAGAAGGTGAAGGCCAGCAAGGCCAGGAAGACGGTCCAGCCCGCCAGCGCGCCGCGCCGTTCGGTCACGACCGCGCTGTGCAACAGGGCCGCGCCCGCCAGCCATGGCATGAATGACGCATTCTCGACCGGATCCCAGAACCACCAGCCGCCCCAGCCCAGCTCATAGTAGGCCCAGAACGACCCCAGGGTGATGCCGACGGTCAGGAAGGCCCAGCTCGCCAGCGCCCACGGCCGAACCCAGCGCCCCCACGCGGGCCAAAAGGCCGTCTGCGCCCGCCCCTCGATCAGGGCCGCGACGGCTAGCGAGAAGCAGACCGAAAAACCGACATAGCCCGCGTAGAGCAGCGGCGGATGCACGGCCAGGGCCGGATCCTGAAGCAGGGGGTTCAGCGACGCACCTTGGAACGGCGCGGGGTCCAGGCGGGTGAAGGGGCTGGAGGTGAAGACGGCGAAGGCCAGAAACAGCGAGCCCAGAGCGCCCTGCACCGCCACGGCCGAGGCCTTCAGCCCGAACGGCAGACCGCGCGCCCGCGCCAGCGCCCCGCCGAAGACGGTCAGCACCAGACACCACAGCAAAAGCGACCCCTCGTGGCTGCCCCAGGCGCCGGCGACCTTGTACAGCATCGGCTTGTCGGTGTGGCTGTTGGCCGCGACGTTCGAGACCGAGAAGTCGGACACCACGAAGGCGTAGATCAGCGCCGCGAAACTGAGCGCGATCGCGCCCGCCGCCGCCAGAGCCGCGCCTTGCGCTGCACCCGCCAGGACCGGGCTGCGTCGCGCGCGCCCGGCCGCCGACAGGCCCGTCTGCAGGATCGAAAGCGCCAGAGCCAGCGCCAGGGCGAAGGCCCCAAGTTCGGCGATCATAGGGGAACGGTCTTGGTCGCAGCGGCCGTCGTCGGCGCAGCTTCAGGCCGCCACTCGCCCTTTTCCTTCAGACGGTCGGCGACCTCGCGCGGCATATAGTTCTCGTCGTGCTTGGCCAGGACCTGGCTGGCGTGGAAGGTGCGATCGGCGCCGAAGGCTCCCTGCGCCACGATCCCCTGCCCTTCGCGGAACAGATCGGGCAGGTCGCCGTGATAGACGACGCGGGTCACGCCGACGTTGTCGGTGACGGAAAAGGCCACCACGCCGTCGCCGGATTTTTGAACACTGCCGATCTCGACAAGACCGCCCAGGCGGATGTTGCGGCCCTCGGGCGCCTTGTCGGCGGTGGCCTCGGATGGGGAATAGAAGAAAGTCACGCTGTCCTGCATCGCCCACAGCGACAGGCCGACCGCCAGCGCCAGGATGGGCGCCACGGCGGCGACGACCCACAGGCGACGACGCGCCTTCGGCGATTTGGGCAGCCAGCTCATGCGACGGACGTTCCGGGTTCGGAGGGCAGATCGGCGGCATATACCGCCGTCGCGGCGCACGACCAACGCGTCATTGCGCGCCCTCCTTCTGCAGTCGCCGTTCAAGATCCAGACGACGCAGGTCGGCCGGATCGAGCGCGGCGATCAGGGGCGTCCACAGCGCACGCGCCGATGCGCCGTCGCCGCGTCGCAACGCCGCCTCGCCCAGGAAGAAGCGCGCGCCCAGCTGATCAGGGTCCAGCTTCAACGCCTCGCGAAAGGCAGCCTCGGCGTCGCCGCCGATCTGGTCGTCATTGGCCACCACCAGGCTTTCGCCCAGCCGCGCCCAGGCCTGGGCGTCCTTGGGGTTCAGGGCGATCAGACGACGGAAGGCCGACGCCGCGCCCAGGGGATCGCCGGCCGCGTAACGCGCCGCGCCCAGCATGGCCAGGGCCTGACGGTCCTCGGGGCGTTCCCGCACGACCCGCGCCGTCACGGCGGCCAGCTGCGCCGGCTCCAGCCCGTCCAGGTTCGCCGCCCAGTCGTCGACGCGCCGCTCATAGGCCTGATCCGGCAGGCCGGGCGCCCCGGTGAAGACATAAAGGCCCAGCGCACCCGCGACTGTCACGGCGATCCCGCCCAGCACCCAGAACCGATCCCGGACGCCGGCCACCGGGGCCGCGGTCGTCGCCACGGCCAGAAGCCGCCGCCCCGCCTCGGCCCGAGCGCCAGCATAGGCCGCATCGTCCAGCAGGCCGCGCGCCTTCAGACGATCCAGTTCCTCGATCTCGCGTGAGCCGGCCTGGGTCTCGGCCCCGGCGGCCGGGTCAGCGCCGCGCCGCGCACCGGTCAGCACCAGCAGGGCGGCCAAGGCCGCCGCCAGTCCCGTCATCATCCAGAAGGCGATCATTCTCGCCGTCTAACCCATCCGCGAACGACGGGCGAGGCGTCGTTTCAGCCCAGGCGCGCCATTTCCGCCGAGGCCGCGCGTCGTCGCACGGCCCGCGCCGCCTCCAGCGCCTCGATCAGGGTCAGAAAACGCGCCGCGACGCCGACCAGGCGCAGGACATGGTCGGGATCCTCGACCTCGCCGTCCGCCGCGCTATCCAGCGCCTCATTGGCCCAGGTGGAAAGATAGTCGGTCAGTTCGGTCTTCAACGCCGAGCGGTCGGCCTCGCAGCCGAAGGTGTTGGCCGCCCCGCGCAGTGCCGCGACCGCCGCCAGCAGGGCCGCTGCCGCCTCGATCGGCTCGCCGTCGCCGGGCGCCTCCAGCCAGGGCGACATCCGCGTCATGCGTCCGGTGATCGTTCGCCGCTTCATCGGCAGTGCCGCATGGACGGCGGCCGAGGTGGACTTCATCAACCCAGACAGCTGACCCGAGACCTGGACGCGCGCCATCCGCGCCGTCTTGCCCCAGCTGGAATCGGGCCGGATTTGCAGGCTCATGTCCATCTCGGCCAGAACCCCGGCGCACCAGGTCACGTCGTCCACGACGCCCAGCATGGTCGCCTCGCCCAGTGACGACCGTACGGCGGCGATGCGCTGAACCCGCGTCTGGACCGAGGTCAGCAGCCGTTCGACGAAGACGCCCATTTCCGAATGGCTGAGGGTCGCCTCGCGGTCGGCCAGACGGCTGGTGCGCGTTACGACCCGCAGCATCCGCTCGGCGTCCGCAACATGGGCGAACAGGATGTCGATCATCCGCCGGCCGCCCTCGGGCGACATGACCAGACAGTCCTGGATCAGCAGGCGCAGGCCCGCCAGCTGATTGTCGTCGGGCCGTTCCAGCCACACTGGCAGGCGCGGCAAGGCGGACCGCGCCAGCGGCGTCAGGTCGAAACAGCCGGCCAGTTCGAACGGCGTCGCAAGCGGCTCGCCCTCCGCCGGTCGCTGATAGTCGGGCCAGACATCGCTCGCGCGGTCGCGCAGCACAGCCGCCGCCTTGGCGCAAAGCCGGTCGGCGGCCAGGGTCCATTCGCCGTCGATGGTGACGGCGCCGTCCAGCAGCGGCAGGAAGGCCTCCTCGCCCACCACCGCCTGACGCCAGACACGGCACAGAACCTGTCGGGGAAAGGCCAGGGCCGGCACGCCGTCCGCCCTTGGCTGAAACAGCGGCAACAGGGGTCCGAAGGCCGTACCGCGCCGCGCACGGTCGCGCGCCTCTTGCGCGACGATGATCGCCAGTTCGGCCGCCTTGTCCCCACGCAGAGCCTCAACGGCCGCCCCCAGCGTCGCCAGCGACGCGTCGGGACAGGCCTCGACGACCGCCGTCAGGGCGGCGCGGTGGGCGGCGGACAGGGACGACACGAAAGCTCCCGCCAACGAAGGGAAAGCCTGCACCGTGAGGCAATCCGGTTAACAACGACTTGGCGCCCTCTTGGGTCAGGCGCCCCTTGAGTAAGGCGTAGAGCACGCCATATTGCCGCCACACCCCGGCCGGCGCCGCCGCGCCGCCGGAAAGGAACGCCCATGCCCGTAATCGAGATCGACGGCCTGACCAAGACCTACAAGTCGGGGCTTCAGGCGCTGAAGCGCATCGACCTGACCATCGAAAAGGGCGAGATCTTCGCCCTCCTGGGTCCGAACGGCGCGGGCAAGACCACCCTGATCTCCATCGTCTGCGGCATCGTCACGCCCACGACCGGGACGGTGGTCGCCGACGGCCACGACATCCAGAAGGATTTCCGCGCCGCCCGCACCAAGATCGGCCTGGTGCCGCAGGAGCTGACCACCGACGCCTTCGAGACCGTGCTGGCCACCGTCACCTTCAGCCGGGGCCTGTTCGGCAAGGCGCCGAACCCCGCCTTCATCGAGAGCGTGCTGAAGGACCTGTCGCTGTGGGACAAGCGCGACGCCAAGATCATGACCTTGTCGGGCGGGATGAAGCGCCGCGTGATGATCGCCAAGGCGCTGAGCCACGAGCCGGACATCCTGTTCCTGGACGAGCCGACTGCCGGGGTCGATGTCGAGTTGCGCCGCGACATGTGGGCGATGGTCAGGAAGCTGCGCGAACGCGGAGTCACCATCATCCTGACCACCCACTATATCGAGGAGGCCGAGGAGATGGCCGACCGGGTGGGCGTGATCCTGAAAGGCGAACTGATCCTGGTCGAGGAGAAGTCGGCGCTGATGAAGAAGCTGGGCAAGAAGACCCTGACGCTGAACCTGATCGATCCGCTGATCGCCCTGCCCGCCGACCTGTCCGACTGGGATCTGACGCTGAAGAACGAGGGCGGCGAGTTGGAATACAGTTTCGACGCCAACGCCGACGACACGGGCGTGCCGTCGCTGATCCGTCGGCTTGAGGCGCTGAACATCGGCTTCAAGGACCTGAACACCCGCCAGAGCTCGCTGGAAGACATCTTCGTCAGCCTGGTCCACCAGAACGGAGCCGCGGCATGACCTTCAACGCATTCGGCGTCTGGGCCATCTATCGTTTCGAGATGGCGCGCGCCCTGCGCACCCTGTGGCAGAGCGTGGTCACGCCGGTCATCACCACGGCCCTGTATTTCGTCGTCTTCGGCGGCGCCATCGGCAGTCGGATGCAGGAGGTGGACGGCGTTCCCTATGGCGCCTTCATCGTGCCGGGCCTGATCATGCTCAGCCTGTTCACCCAGTCGATCTTCAACGCTTCGTTCGGCATCTACTTTCCCAAGTTCACGGGCACGATCTACGAGATCCTGTCGGCGCCGGTGTCGTCGCTTGAGATCGTGCTGGCCTATGTGGGGGCGGCGGCGACCAAGTCAGCGGTGCTGGGCCTGATCATCCTGGCGACGGCGGCCTTCTTCGTGCCGCTGCAGATCCTGCATCCGTTCTGGATGATGGCCTTTTTGATCCTGATCTCGGTAACCTTCAGCCTGTTCGGCTTCATCATCGGGGTCTGGGCCAACGGGTTCGAGCAGCTTCAGATGATCCCCATGTTGATCGTCACCCCCCTGACCTTCCTGGGCGGCGCCTTCTATTCCATCGACATGCTGCCCGACGGCTGGCGCACGGTGACCCTGTTCAATCCGGTAGTCTATCTGATCTCGGGCTTCCGCTGGGCCTTCTATGGTCAGGGCGATGTCGCGATCGGCATCAGCGTGGCGGCCACCCTGGGCTTCTTCGCCGTCTGCCTGGCCATCGTCATGTGGATGTTCAAGACCGGCTACCGGCTCAAGAACTGATCCGTCACGAAACGGGCCAGATCGCCAGCGATTGGAATAGAATGTCCGACGACCAAAAGACCCCGCCCGAACCCTTCGCCCGCCCCGAACCTTTCGCTCGAAAGCCGGTGACCTGGGGACGCATGCCCGCGACGACCTTCCACGTCGGGCCGGTTCCGGTCGCGCCCAATCCGCTGGATCGCATCCCCAATCCGCCGCCGCGTAAACCCGCGCCGCAACAGCCGCAGGGTGCAATCCAGGGCCAGAGCCTGGCCTCGGGCATGGCCCCGGCCAGGGGCCTGTCGCCGGCTCAGGGCCAGGCCCCCACGCCCCGGCCCGCGCCGCGTCCCCAGACCGGCAGCATCCTGGGCGGATCGCTGATCCCGACCGCGCGCCCGGTCGCCGCTCCCGCAGCACCTCAAGTGACGCCTGCACCCCGCGCGTCTTCCGACGCCGATCTGACCGTGCGCCCCCTGCCGACGCCGCAGGCTGCGCCCCAGCCCGCGGAGGCCGCGCCTGTCGCCGCCCCGTCGGTCGCCCCCGTCGCAACCAGGCCTGCCGCCGAAGCCCCGGTCGTCGCACCGGCCGCGCCGCCCCTCACGCCCAGCTTCGCCGGCAAGCCGGCCAAGTCGTCTCGCCTGCCCCTGTATGTCGGCGCCGGCGTCGTCGCCCTGCTGGTCGCCGGCGGCGGTCTGTGGTTCGCCCTGCGCCCAGCCGCCACGCCAGATCCTGCGATAACCGCCCTGTCCGCAGCGCCCCTGACCACGCCTCCGGCCGAGACCGTCCCCACCGGCGCCGCGCCGGTCGTTGCGACCGAAACGCCTGCAGCGACGACACCCTCGACCGCTACGGCGCCCGCTCAGACGACGCCGGCCCCAACCGCCCGCGCGACGACGCCCGCCACGCCGACGACCCAGCCTCGTCCGACGACCGTAGCGCCGCGTCCTCAGACGCCGGCCGCGACGACGTCTCAGCCCGCCGCCTCCAACCCGGCCCCGACGCCTGCGCCGACGGTTCAGACCGAACCGCTGGTCGTCGTGCCGCCGACGCCGGCCCCGACCGCCGCTCGTCCGGCGGCCAGTGATCCCAACGCCCCGGTGGTGACGCGACCGCAACCGCTGGACTGATAGAGCTTTCGCGTCCTGAACAGGTGACGAAGCGGCCTGCAGCCCCTACCTACAGGCCATGACCGTTCACGCCTCCCCGCCGCCCATCCTCGACGCCGCCGGCGTCGATACCGATGAAGCCCTGTCGATCCTGAAGACGGCCCTGGCCGGCGCCGACGACGGCGAACTGTTTCTGGAACGGTCCGAGAGCGAAAGCCTGGTGTTCGACGACGGCCGGCTGAAGTCCGCCGCCTATGACGCGACCGAGGGCTTCGGCCTGCGGGTCGTGGCGGGCGAGACCGCCGGCTACGCCCACGCCAACGAGATATCTGCCGCCGCCCTGCGCCGCGCCGCCGACAGCGCCGCCTTGGCCAAACAGGGCCATGCCGCCCTGGTCGCCGATGGGCCGCGCGCCACCAATCAGAAACTGTATGGCGAGGTCGATCCCCTCGCCTCGCCCGCCTTCTCCGACAAGATCGCCCTGCTAGCCGAGATCGACGCCTGGGCGCGCGCGCGCGATCCTCGCGTGGTTCAAGTCTCGGCCTCGCTGGTGGGCGAGCGCCGCGCCATCGAAATCCTGCGCGCCGACGAGCGGGCGGTGCGCGACGTCCGCCCCCTGGTCCGGCTGAATGTCTCCGTCACCGTCGAGCAGAACGGCAAGCGCGAGAGCGCCTCGTCCGGCGCCGGCGGCCGCGCCGGCTTCGAGACCTGGGTCGCGCCCGAACGCTGGCAGGCGCAGGTAGACGAGGCCCTGCGTCAGGCCCTGGTCAATCTGGACGCCATCGACTGCCCGGCGGGCGAGATGGACGTGGTCCTGGGCGCCGGCTGGCCCGGCGTCCTGTTGCACGAAGCCATCGGCCACGGCTTCGAGGGCGACTTCCACAGGAAGGGCTCATCCGTCTTCAACGGCATGATGGGCCAGCGGGTCGCCGCCCCCGGCGTGACCGTCGTGGACGACGGCTCCATCGCCGGGCGGCGCGGGTCGCTGTCCATCGACGACGAAGGCACCCCGACCTCGCGCACCGTCCTGATCGATGACGGGATCATGGTCGGGCTGATGCACGACCGGCTGTCGGCGCGTCAGCTGGGTGTGGCTGCGACCGGCAACGGCCGTCGCCAATCCTTCGCGCATATGCCGATGCCACGCATGACCAACACCTTCATGGAAGGCGGCAAGGACTCCAGGGCCGACATGATCGCCAATACCAAGCGCGGCCTCTACGCCGCCAACTTCTCGGGCGGCCAGGTGGACATCACCAACGGCAAGTTCGTGTTCCAGTGCAACGAGGCCTATCTGATCGAGGACGGCGTGATCACCGCTCCGGTGCGCGGCGCCACCCTGATCGGCGACGGGGCCACCGCCCTGACGAAGATCCAGATGGTCGGCGACGACTTCGCCTTCGATCCCGGCGTCGGCGTCTGCGGCAAGGCCGGACAGGGCGTGCCCGTCGGCATCGGCCAACCGTCGCTCAAGATCGGCGGCCTGACCGTCGGCGGCACGGCGGTCTGAGCGAGCGGAACCGTATCGCGCGACAACGTGTTTCCTCGCCACACTGGAGAGGGAACACCATGCCGACCGAACGCGAAGTCCGACATCCCGATGGCCGGGTTGAACGCATCACCGAAACCAACGCCGCTCCCACGACCATCGTCGAGCGCCGCAGCGGCAGCGGCATGGGCGCCATCGTCGCCCTGATCATCGGCCTGCTGGCCGTGCTGGTGATCGGCTACTTCCTGATGAACATGAGCCGCAGCGACGCGGCCAAGGATAACGCCATCGCCGGTGCGGCCGAGAGCGTCGGCAACGCCGCCGACAATATCGGCGACGCCGCCCGCGACGCGGTCCCTGAACGCGCCCCGGCGCCGGCTCCTGCCAACTAAGTCGTCAGGGGGCGGATGGGCGCCATTCGGGACCGAGCGGTTCCAGCCCGTCCGCCTCCAGCCGATCCAGCACGCCGCCCGGCTCGGCCAGCAGTCGCAAGGGCGCGATGGCGACCGTGACGCCGGTCTCGGCCAGCGCCTCGTCCACCGCCGTGTTCCAGATGCCCCGCAGCGTCTCGCCCTGCCCCATCACCGCCCAATAGGAACAGGCGTTGGTCGCCTGATCCAACGACGAGGCCAATACGGCCGGCACACGCCGCAGACGCCAGGCCTCGGCCCGCTGCGCGGCCTCTTCAGGATGCGCCTCCGCCGCTGTCACCGCCGCCGTAATACAGTCCACATAGGCCTCGGGCGGCGTGGTCAGGATCTTATCGATCATCTCATCGCCGCGAAAAACGCCCACCGGCTCGGCCGGGGTGCGATTTGTCCGGGCCGCGCGACGCACCACCTCCGACACCGGCCGGGCGCGACGCGCATAGCCGCCATGTTCCATCAGGTCGGCTGACAGCATCAGCATGCTCTTGCGGCTCGGCCCCTCGCCCGTCACCTGTTCCACCCGCGCCTCAAGCTCGGGCGACAGATAGTCCGCGCTGGTGCGGTCGTCCGGCAGGCGCGTCAGGGTTCGCATCCGCCATAGCAGACGCCCGACATCCGCCAGGGACGCGCGTCCCTCGACCGGAAACAGCACCCGATCCGCCCGTTCGACCGCCGAGATCAGGGCGTCGGTGCGCCATTCCATATCGCGCGGCAGGCCGTCGATCGACCCGACCAGGATCAGCACGCTGTCGCCGCGCCGCACCTCCCACATCGGCCCCTCGATCCGGCGCGCCGTGACGACGATGTCTTCGACCGCATCGGACGGAACCTCCTGGGCCGAGACCGGGCCGGCAAACGCGGCGGCGGCCAGCAGGGACAACAACAGGCAAGATGAGCGTCTGATCATTACATCGCTGTAAGGCGTTCTACTGTCTTATGTGTAATGAAATCCCTGTAATGATGTCGTCGATTTAATCCACCTTTCAGCCTTGTAACTGGAGATGAACGCGTCGGATCGGCACACCTCTCGCCAACGAAACGAGGGGAACCCCATGACCAAGACCCTGTTGCTGGCCAGCACCGCCCTGCTCTTCACCGCCAGCGCCGCCTTCGCCGGTGATGCGCCGCAGGTCGCCGAGGCCCCGGTCCCGACCGGGCCGACCAGCCAGGCGCCGTTGACCGACGCCAACCAGCGCGGCGTGCTGGTCTTCACCCCCGACTTCTTCGCCGCCCAGCGCCCCAACACGGCGCTGGACATGGTCAACCGTGTGCCCGGCTTCTCGGTCGACGACGGTTCCGGCGCGCGCGGCTTCGAAGGGGCGGTCGGCAACGTCCTGATCAACAACAACCGCCCGGCGTCCAAGAACGACTCGGGTTCGAACGTCCTGGGCCGCACCCTGGCCAATCAGGTCGAGCGCATAGAGCTGATCCGCGGCGGCGCCTCCGGCATCGACATGCAGGGCTATGCGGTCGTCGTGAACGTGGTCCTGAAATCCACCAGCAGCCGTCAATCGATCCTGACCTGGAACGCCATGCTGTTCGAAGGCGGCCACGACATCTACGGCGGCAGCTACCAGTTCACCGCGCGCGACGGCGACCGCAGCTGGGGCGTCGTCCTGTCGGACGGCATCAGCTCCAGCGATTCCAACGGCGTCGGCCGTTCGATCCGCACCAATGCGGTGGGCCAGGTCATCCGGGATGAGCGCTACGAGAACGACGGCTGGGGTGGCGGCGCCTCCATCCGCGGCAACTATTCCGGCCCGCTGTTCGGCGGCAAGGTCGAGAGCACGGCCCGGTTCGGCGTCAACGACTTCCAGAACTGGTCGGAGCTGACTTCACCCACCTCGCTGCGTCGTAGCGACTATGCCGAGACCGGCGACGCCGGCGAGCTTGGCCTGACCTGGACCCGCCCGATCAACCCGCGCTGGCAGTCCGAAACCCGCTTCATCCATGAGTTCAGCAGCTTCGACAACGTCTCCAACAGCAACGAGACCCTGAACGGCGCCATCGACCCGGAACAGCAGTTCAAATCCAACGGCGACTCTTCGGAAACCATCCTGCGCGCCCTGGTCCGCAACGAGCGTTCGCCGGCCCTGACGTTCGAGGCCGGCGGCGAGGTCGCCTACAATATGCTGGACGTGCAGCAGGGCTTCACCATCGGCGGGACGGCAGTCGATCTGCCCAGCGCCTCGGTCAAGGTCGAGGAGACGCGCGGCGAGGGTTTCGGCAAGGCGACCTGGCGCGCGAACCCAAAGTTCACGCTGGAGGGCGGAGTCCGTCTGGAGGCCTCGACCATCAAACAGTCCGGCGACGCGAACCAGGAAAAGAGCTTCTTCTTCGCCAAGCCCCGCCTCCTGGCGACCTGGACGCCGATGGCCAACAACCAGCTGCGGTTCCGTTTCGAACGCGAACTGGGTCAACTCAATTTCGGCGACTTCGCCGCATCGGCCGACCTGGGTGAAAACAATGTCTTCGGCGGCAACGTCGATCTGGAGCCGGAGCAGCGCTGGATCTCCGAACTGACTTATGAACGCCGCTTCTGGGGCGAGGGCATCGTCGCCATCGGCTATCGCCACGACCGGATCATCGACGTCATCGACCGCCTGCCGCTGCCCGGCGGTCTGTCGGCGGTAGGCAATATCGGCGACGGCACGCTGGACCAGCTGTCGCTGAACGTGACGGCGCCGTTGGACAAGGTCGGCATCTCGGGCGCGCGCTTCACCTTCAGGAACAACTGGAACAAGACCAGCGTCACGGACCCGACCACGGGCGAGGACCGCCGCATCTCGGGCGTGCGCGCCAGCCAAGCCAATATCGGCTTCCAGCAGGACATCACCCGGTGGAAGACCCAGTGGGGGATCAACTGGTTGCCGCGCCTTGGCCAGGGCACCTATGGCCCGGATCAGGTCAGCGTCTGGCGCGGCTCGGACTACATCGAGGCCTTCGTCGAATACAAGCCGACCGTGACCCTGGCGATCCGCGCCCAGTTGAACCTGTGGGACGACTTCACCATCCGTCGCACGGTCTATGCCTCGCGCGATCCCCGCACGGTCGCCTTCGTCGAGGACCGCGACATCGATCCCCGCACCTTCCTGTCGCTGCGCGTCCGCAAGACGTTCTGAGGCGCGCCCAGCCCAACAAAAAGCCCCGGCGGATCGCTCCGCCGGGGCTTTTCTTCGTCAGGCGGTCGGGATCAGTGAACCCCGGCCATGCCCTTCTTGAGCAGCGGCGAGATCAGCAGCAGGAAGACGCCGACACCGACGCCCGTCCAGCCGATGGTGCCGAAGATCGACCCATAGGTTTCCAGCGCCAGAGCCGGGCTGGTCACGACGCCCGCGACCGTGTCCGTCGCCGTCGCCTTGGCGATCAGTCCGGCGACGATGTGCGCCACCGAGCTGGACAGGAACCAGACGCCCATCATCAGGCCGACCACGCGAGCCACCGACAATTTGGTGATCATCGACAGGCCGACAGGCGACAGGCACAACTCGCCGATCGTGTGGAAGAAGTAGGTCAGGAACAGGAACAGCAACGGGACGCGGAACGCCTCGTTGGCCTGGCTGCCCGCCGCCCAGGTCAGGACCAGAAAGCCGATGCCCACGAAGACCAGACCGAACGAGAACTTGACCGGCGTGGACGGCTCAAGCTTGCGCTTGGCCAGCCAGACCCACAGCGCCGCCATGATCGGGCCGCCGATGACGATGATGCCGGGGTTGAACATCTGCGTATAGCCGGCGTTGAACCAGCTGGGCATCTGGGTCGATTGGTCCGCGAACAGGGTCAGCGAAGAGCCCGCTTGTTCGAACAGGGCCCAGAACAGCACCGAGAAGAAGATCAGCACCTGGGCGACCAGCATACGGCTGCGCTCGGCGCCCTTCAGACGGAAGACGGTGAAGCCGACGACCGAGGCGAAGATCACGCCGGCGATCCAGGGCAGGCCCGTCTCGATGATCTCGTGGCGTTGCATCAGGAGCCAGGTCGGGACGACGGCGATGATGCCGGCGATCCAGAAGAAGGGCACCAGCGGCACGCCCAGGATCGAACGCCCCTGGATCGGGACCGGCGGTCCGCCGCGACCTTCCAGCCACGACTGACCCAGCACGAAGGTCAGCAGACCCGCCAGCATGCCGATGCCCGCCAGGCCGAAGCCGTAGGCCCAGCCGTAGTTGAAGCCCAGATAGGAACAGGCGGCCGTGGCCAGGAAGGACCCCAGGTTGATGCCGACGTAGAAGATGGTGAAGCCCCCGTCGCGACGGGGATCGTTCTGCTCATAGAGCGAGCCGACGACGGTCGAGATATTGGCCTTCAGGAAGCCGACCCCGACAATGATCAGAGCCAGGGCCAGGAACAGGACGGGCTCGCCCAGCTTCTGGTCGCGCTCGGTCTCCAGCGTATAGGCGCCGGTCGCGGTGAAGGCGGGGAAGCCGGCGGCGGCGGCGGCCTGAGGCGCAGCCTGGGTCGCGGGATCAAGCGCGCCGGTCGGCGGCGTGCCCAGACCCGTGCCGACAGCGGCGGCCGCTGCGTCTGCGGCGTTGGCGGCCGAGGGTTCGGCGCCGACGGTCGAAACACCTTCGGGCGTGATGGCGATATGGACCCGCTCGTCGCCGTTGACGGCGAACATCTTGCGGTTCTGGTCTCGGCCTTCGACCTGAATCTGATAGGTCGTCTCGCCGATGGTCAGGCTTTCACGTCCGCCCGTGCCCTCGAAGGCCATGGTGAAGTGACCCAAGACCAACAGGACGGCGCCGATGATGACCGCCTTGCGCGATCCCAGATATTTGTCCGCGATCATGCCGCCGATGACCGGCATCAGATAAACCAGCGCGGCGTAGGCGGCGTAGATGCCTTGAGCTTCGGCCGGGCCGAACAGGAAGTGCTGCGTCAGATACAGCACCAGCAGGGCGCGCATACCGTAGTAGGAGAACCGTTCCCACATCTCGGTGAAGAACAGGATCACCAGCCCCCGCGGGTGCCCCAGGAAAGTCTTGCGAGGCGCGAGCGCCCCCCCATCCGTCGCTGTCAACGGCTCACTCCCAACTGCTGCGCCGCTATCGGGCGCGCGAAAGGCGCATACCCAGCACAGCGGGCGAATCCGAACAAGTGTTAAGGCCGTTGTGGGACAGCGTGCCGCGAAGACCTGTCGCCAGACACAACCTGTGGTGATATATGTTGGCGCCCATTCTGCAATCCTCGCGCCCAGGAGAAACCCCCGGTTTCATAATGGGAAGGAGCGCCCGATGTCCGTTCGACCGATCGTCGGATCCGACCACGAGGCCCTGAACCGGCTGCACCGAGACGTGGGCTGGCCCGAACGGTCGCCGGCCGGCTGGCGCTGGCTGGAGGCCAATCCGGCGCGCCAGGATATCGCAGCCCCGGCCGGCTGGGTGGTCGCCGACGATCAGGACGAGGCCGTCGCCATGCTGGGCAACTTCATCCAGCGGTTTCGGCACGGGTCACGCAGTCTCTATGGGGCGACCGGCTTTTCGATCATCGTGCCGCCTAGCCAGAAAGGCGCCAGCCGTCCGCTGATCCGCACCTTCCTGAAACAGTCCGGCCTGTTCGCTCGCTACACCTTCAACGCCAATGCGCGCTCGGCGCCGCTCTATAGCCTGTTCGGCATGTCGCCCTGGCCCGCCCAGACACACGGGCTGAAGCTGTCGTGGGTGACGGACCGGGTGGCCTGCGCCAAGGGGCGGATGCTGCGAAGCCTTCTAGGCCGCACCTCGGCGCAGACGGCCGCCCGGTTGGGCGAGCAGCTAATGAACGGACGGGTGTTTCGACAGACGACCCCGGCCCTGCCGCCGCAGGTGACCGTGCTGCGCGACCTGTCGGACGGCTCGCCCTATGCCGATTTCTGGCGGCGGGTGTCGTCGGAGGATCGCCTGCTGGCGGATCGCAGTCCCGAAACCCTGCGCTGGCGTATGGCGGACCCCGACCTGACGCTGACGCCGCTGTTGCTGGCCTGTGTGCGCGATGACCGGATCGTCGCGACCGCCATGGCGCAGATGACCAAGACCAGCCTGATCGAGCCGCCCTGCCTGGACATCATTGATCTGGTCGCTTTGGAAACGGCGCAGGATGCGATCGAACTTTTGACGCAGGCCCTGATCGACAATGCGCGAGACATGGGCGCCGCCAAGGTGCGGTTGCAGATGGTGACGGCGCGGATGATGGCTGCCTTGGGCGACCTGGCGACCACGGCGCGGCGCGAAGGCGGTTGGGGCCATTGCCACGCCATCATCGACGATCCGGCGCTGGCGGCCGCCTGGGCGCCGACCCCGTTCGACGGTGACTACGGCATCTGTTCGCGCAACCCGCCGGCGCCGACGCGTCTCAGCCGGCCGTCCGCGGCGCGCGCGACATCGCGTGGCCGCGTTTCCAAGGCCTGATCAGGCGGTTGGGCGGGCCTTCAGCTCGTCGCGGATTTCGATCAACAGGGCTTCGGTCGCGGTGGGCGCCGAAGGTGTCGCGTCCGGCTCGGCAGCCTGCTGGCGGCGCAGCTTGTTGATCAGCTTCACCATCATGAAGATGACGAAGGCGACGATCAGGAACTGGATCATCACATTGATGAAGGCGCCGTATTCGATCACGGCCGGCTCGCCGGTCGGATTGGCCGGATTGACCGGCAGGGTGACCTTCAGGTCCGCAAAGTCGATCCCGCCGATCAGCCAGCCGATCGGCGGCATGATGACCTGATCGACCAGGCTGGTGACAATCTTGCCGAATGCGCCGCCGATGATGACGCCGACCGCCAGGTCGACGACATTGCCCTTGACCGCGAACTCACGAAACTCAGACAGCAGGCTCATGGATTTTTCCTTGGATGGTCGTCAGAGGGCGAGGCGCAGGATCACGCGTCGCCGGATGCGTTAAGCCGCTCGCGCAATTCCTTGCCGCTCTTGAAGAAAGGCACGGCCTTGGCGGGCACCTCGACGGCTTCGCCAGTGCGGGGATTGCGTCCCGCCCGCGCCGGGCGCGAACGAACCGACAAGGCGCCGAAACCGCGCAGCTCGACACGTCCGCCCTCGGACAGGGCCGTGGTCATGGTGCCCAGGATGACATTGACCAACCGCTCCACCTCCGCGTGGGTCAGGTGGGTGTTTTCCATCGCCAGCTTTTCGATCAGTTCGGACTTGATCATTGATGCCCCTGCCAGCTCGTTTTGACAGGCCGTCTCGCCCGCCGTCGATCCAGAAGCTGCACCCTAACCTTCGACCGGCTCTCGAAAAAGCCCTTATCCGCCAATGATGCGCGCCATTCGCAAGAAATGTGTCCGCTAGGCCCAATCGACATTCAGTGATTCCCGAGCGTCCTGATGCGTGATTCATAGGTCTCCGTGTTGGCGGAGGTCTTTGATGGGTGTGAAGCGTTACGAACTCGACGATGCGCAGTGGGATCGGATAGCGCCGTTGTTGCCGGGCAAGACTTCGGATCCCGGCCGGACCGGGGCGGACAACCGACTGTTCGTGAACGGTGTGCTGTGGGTCTTGAGGTCTGGCGCGCACTGGCAGAACCTGCCCGAGCGCTATGGCAAGTGGAAGACGGCGCACAAGCGCTTCAGCCGATGGGCAGCGGCCGGGGTGTGGGAGAAGGTCTTCGCCGATCTCGTCGAAGATCGGGACAACCAGTATCTGATGCTCGACTCGACCCTGGTGCGGGCTCACCAGCAGGCGACGACCGGCCGGGGCAGCGGCTCAAAAAAGGGGGCCTCGATCCGGCTGTGGGGCGTTCCCGAGGTGGACTGACGACCAAGATCCATATGGCCTGCGACACGCTGGGACGGCCGGTCCGCTTCCTGATCGCGCCGGGGCAGAGCCACGACATTCTCGCCGTCCCGGCGCTTCTGGAGGGGTATCGACCCGCCGCCGTCCTCGCCGACCGGGCCTACGACGCCAACAGCCTGCGCGCCTATCTGGCCAGCATCGGAGCCGAGGCGGTCATCCCCTCCACCCGCTCGCGCAAGACCCCGATCCCGCACGATCCCCTGATCTACAAACTACGGAACCGCGTCGAGCGCTGCTTTAACAAGCTCAAGCACTTCCGACGCTTCGCCACACGGTTCGACAGGCTGGCGCGTCACTACCTCTCCTTCGTCCACATCGCCGCCTCCATGCTCTGGATGCGGTGAATGTCGATTCGTCCTAGCGAACACAAGGGTGTGCCAGACAGAGAAAAGGGCGACGGGATCACTCCCGTCGCCCTCATCTTTAGTGCGCTATCGCGGAGCGCGCGGCGCTCCGCTGCTTGAGCGCTTAGTCCTTGGTGCCGGCGTTCTTCAGCGCAGCGCCCAGGATGTCGCCCAGCGAAGCGCCCGAATCGGACGATCCGAACTGTTCGATAGCCTCGGCCTCGTCCTTCATTTCCAGCGCCTTGATCGACACCGAGACGCGGCGCGAGGCCTTGTCGACGGCGGTGATCATGGCGTCGATGCGATCGCCGACGGCGAAGCGTTCCGGACGTTGTTCGTTGCGGTCACGCGACAGGTCCGACTTGCGGACGAAGGCCGTCACCGGCGCGTCGTCTTCACCGAACTTGACCTCGATGCCGCCCGACTCGATCGACGAGACGGTGACGGTGATCTGCTGGCCACGGCGATAGGTGTCGCCCTCGCCGATCGGATCGCCGCCCAGTTGCTTGATGCCCAGCGAGACGCGTTCCTTCTCGACGTCGACGTCCAGGACCTTGGCCTTGACCATCTCGCCCTTGCGGTAGCGCTGGATGGCTTCTTCACCCGAGACCGACCAGTCGAGGTCGGACAGGTGCACCATGCCGTCGATGTCGTTGTCCAGGCCGATGAACAGGCCGAACTCGGTGGCGTTCTTGACTTCGCCCTCGACGGTCGAGCCGATCGGGTTGTTGGCGACGAACGCATCCCACGGATTGTCCTGAGCCTGCTTCAGGCCCAGCGAGATGCGGCGCTTGGAGGCGTCGACATCCAGAACCACGACGTCGACTTCCTGCGAGGTCGAGACGATCTTGCCGGGGTGGACGTTCTTCTTGGTCCAGGACATTTCCGAGACGTGCACCAGGCCCTCGACACCGGCTTCCAGCTCCACGAAGGCGCCGTAATCGGTGATGTTGGTGATGCGGCCCGTGTATTTGGCGCCGACCGGATATTTGGCTTCCACGCCGTCCCAGGGGTCCGACTGCAGTTGCTTCATGCCCAGCGAGATACGTTGTGTGTCCGGGTTGATCTTGACGATCTGGACCTTGACGGTGTCGCCGACGGCGAGAACCTGCGACGGGTG
This sequence comes from Brevundimonas sp. KH_058, assembly GCF_057838505.1. Classification (NCBI taxonomy): domain Bacteria; kingdom Pseudomonadati; phylum Pseudomonadota; class Alphaproteobacteria; order Caulobacterales; family Caulobacteraceae; genus Brevundimonas; species Brevundimonas sp. KH_058. The sequence continues at coordinate 710,912 of NZ_CM174469.1, forward strand.
CGAGACGCGCTTCCACGACATGTCGGTGACGTGCAGCAGGCCGTCGATGCCGCCCAGGTCGACGAACGCACCGTAGTCGGTGATGTTCTTGACGACGCCTTCGCGGACTTCACCCTCGGCCAGCTGACCGACCAGTTCCGTGCGCTGTTCGGCGCGGGCTTCTTCCAGGATGGCGCGACGCGAGACGACGATGTTGCCGCGCGGACGGTCCATCTTCAGGATGGCGAAGGGCTGTTCCTTGCCCATCAGCGGACCGACGTCGCGGACCGGACGGATGTCGACTTGCGAGCCGGGCAGGAAGGCCGAGGCGCCGCCCAGGTCGACGGTGAAGCCGCCCTTGACGCGGCCGACGATGGCGCCGTTGACCGGCTGGCCTTCGGCGAACACGACTTCCAGACGGGTCCAGGCTTCTTCGCGGCGAGCCTTGTCGCGGCTGATGACGGCTTCGCCCAGGGCGTTCTCGACGCGCTCCAGGTAAACCTCGACGTTGTCGCCGACCTTGGGCAGGGCGCCGTCGTCGCCTTGGCCGAACTCGCGCATGGCGATGCGGCCTTCGGTCTTCAGACCGACGTCGATGATGACGATGTCTTTTTCGATGCCGACGACGCGGCCGTGAACGACCTGGCCTTCGCCGAAGTCGCGACCCTGAAGTTGTTCGTCGAGCAGCGCCGAGAAGTCGTCGCGCGTGGGATTGAGAGTATCAGACATGAAGCTCTGGTGTTTCCGATAGGGCTGTGGCGCGCGACCGAACGGTTCCGCGCGAGGTGGACGCCCCTCACACAGCAAGGCGCTGCGCCGAGGCGAGAGGAAAAGATAGGCAGGTCGTCAGGATGCGAGGCCGTTCAGAACGATCAAAACGCCCGCGGAAGCCGAGGATGGGAGCGTTGGATTTGCGAGAGCGGTCTTTTTGTTTCCCTACCGCTTACGCTGCATGAGGGAATCTAGAGACCGTGTTTCGCGCGCGCCGCCTCGACGATACGGCGGGCCGCATCGAAGGCCGCCTCTATACCCATGTCGGTCGTATCCAGCAAGACCGCGTCGTCGGCCTGGACCATGGGGGCAGAACCCCGGCCGGCGTCCCGCTCGTCCCGGCGCTGGATATCGGCCAGCATGGCCTCGAAGGCGATGTCCGATCCGCGCGCCGACAGCTGCTTCCAGCGGCGGGTCGCACGCACCTCGGGCGTGGCGGTGACGAAAAGCTTGGCCTGGGCGTCCGGCGCGATCACGGTGCCGATGTCACGCCCGTCCAGCACCGCCCCGCCCGCCTGGGCCGCGAACGCCTGCTGCAGTTCCAGCAAGGCCGCGCGCACGACGGCGAAGCTGGCGACCCGGCTGGCCGCCTCGCCAGCCTCGCCCGTCGTCAGGCGCGAATCGTCCGACAGTCCGGCCGCGTCTAGCCCGCGCGCGGCCTCGGCAGCCGCCGCCTCGTCGTCCAGCGAGCCGCCGTCCTCCAGCAGCTTCAACCCTACCGCCCGGTACAGCAGCCCCGTGTCCAGATGCGGCAGTCCATAGGTATGGGCCAGGCGCGCGGCGATGGTCCCCTTACCGGAGGCGGCCGGTCCATCGACGGCGATGATCAGGGTCAAGCGGAGGTTCCGGGCGAATGTATTCAAGTCTGGTCAGGCTTTAGCGGTCGGCGCACGGCCTTGTCCAACGTCGGCCCGCCCTGTTGGCTCACGCCCAGTCGTTCCAGCGCGCCAGGACGAAGACCGCGAATGCCGCCAGACCCAGCCACAACAGACAGGCGACGCCGTTCAGCGTCACTGTCGAATAGAAGAAGAAGTCGCCCTCCGCCCTCAGATGGACGGCGCCGTGCTTGCCCCTGACGCTGCCGGTCATCATCCCCTGCCAGACGGTCCAGGCCGTCCAGCTGGCCCCACCCAGACAGGTCAAAAGCCCCAGGACCGCAACGCCGCGATAAAGGACGTCGCGCGTCGGCTTCAAGCGATCCGTCCGCCCAGCCCGTTCATCATCTCGACGAAGCCGGGGAAGCTGGTGGCGATCATGCCGGGTTCGTCGACCGAGACCGGATGTTCGGCGGCCAGGCCCAGGACCAGATGGCTCATGGCGATGCGGTGATCGTGGGCGGTGTGGACGGTCGCGCCGCCGTGAACCCCTCCACCCGTGACAATGAAGCCCTCCGGCTCCTCCTCGACCTGGACGCCGCAGGCGCGCAGGCCCTCGACCATCAGCGAGATCCGGTCGCTTTCCTTGACCCGCATCTCGCCCACGCCACGCATGACCGTGACGCCGTCGGCGAATGCCGCCGTCGCCGCCAGGATCGGATATTCGTCGATCATCGAGGCAGCGCGCCCCTCGGGCACCACCACGCCCTTCAGCGCCGAATGCCGGGCGGTGATGTCGCCGACGTCTTCGCCGCCGGCCTCGCGCCGGTTGGTGATGGTCAGGTCGGCGCCCATCTCGATCCAAGTGTCGAACAGGCCGGTGCGCAGGGGGTTCAGCATCACCCCCTCGACCGTGACTTCCGACCCCGGCACGATCAGCCCCGCCGCCAGGGGGAAGGCCGCCGAGGATGGATCGCCCGGCACTGCGACGAAGGTTCCGGTCAGCGACTGACCGCCCTTCAGCGTTACCTTCCAACCCTCGCCCATCTCTTCCACGCCGACCTCGACGCCGAAGGCCCGCAGCATCCGCTCGGTGTGATCGCGGCTCTTTTCGGGCTCGACCACCGAGGTGACGCCCTCGGCGTTCAGCCCGGCCAACAGAATGGCCGACTTCACCTGAGCGGAGGCCACGGTCTGCACATAGTCGATGGCCTTCAGCGTTCCGCCCGTCAGCGTCACCGGCAGCCGATCCTCGGTCGCCTGCCAATCGAACGCCGCGCCCATGTCGGCCAGCGGCCCGGTCACCCGTTTCATCGGCCGCTTTCTCAGAGAGCCGTCGCCGTCAAAGGTCGCCGTCAGCGGATAGCCCGCCGCCGCACCCATCAGCAGGCGCACCCCGGTTCCCGCATTGCCGCACTCGATCACCGACACCGGCGTCTTGAAGCCGCCCGCACCCTCGATCCGCCACTTGCCGTCGCCCGTCCGCTCGACCTTGGCGCCGAACGCCTCGACGGCGCGGCCGGTGGCCAGAACGTCATCGCCTTCCAGCAGACCCTCGACCTCGGTCACGCCCGACGCCATTCCGCCCAGGATCATCGACCGGTGCGACATGGATTTATCGCCGGGCGCGCGGACCTTTCCGGTCAGGGCGGACGAACGGCTCGCGGTCAGTTGGGCGGTCAGTTGGGAAGGCATATTCACCCGCTTCAGGCGCTATTGTCGAAACGGCCGCGCGGGCGGCGCGAAAGATGGCTTTTGACAGCGGGTCAAAGGGGTGGCAAGGGACCGCCCCGAATTCAACCCGTTGAAAGTGTCCTCACGTGGCCAATCCCGAACTGGGCGCCAAGCAGGTCTGCCCCAACTGCCAGGCGAAGTTTTACGACCTGAACCGTCGCCCCGCCCACTGCCCCAAATGCGGCACGGACTTCGATCCGGAAGAAGCGCTGAAGCTGCGCAGCCGTCGCGCTCGCCCCGGCTATCCGGCCGACGACGAAGCCGAAGACCAGGTCAAGGACAAGAAGGTCGATGGCGACGAGGACGAGGAAGAAGACGTCAAGACGCCCGAGATCGACGAGGAAGGCCATGAGCCGATCCTGACGCCGGACGACGAAGACGAGGACGCGCCCGCCGATGCTTCGGAAGAAGCGGGCATGGGTTCGACCGACGGCGACGACGATCTGACCGACGACGATGACGACTCCGTGCCGTTCATCGAAGACGACGACGATGACTCGATCGACGACGAAATCGCCAAGCCGTCGCGCGACGACGACTAATTTTGGGCCTATCGCGCGTCGCGCTACTTGAGGCCGGGTTTCCCGCCTCTGCTGCGCTTCTCACGACTGGGCTCAGATTCTTGTTGCACCCGCCGCATTTCCCGCTAGGGAAGCGCGGCGGGACAGCAGCCTTTTCCAGCCGCTTCGGTTTGAAAAATCTGCGTATTTTCACCTCTGGGAACGCGGTGAAAATAAATCTCGAAACGGGCTTGATCGCAGAAAAGCCCTGACATAGTTTCCGCCGCCTCGCCGGGGGCCATCGCAAGATGAACCGGGCGAACCAGACCGACAGGTCCGGGGCTTTAGCTCAGTTGGTAGAGCGCTTGCATGGCATGCAAGAGGTCAGCGGTTCGACTCCGCTAAGCTCCACCAATTTTTCAAGGGGTTAGCAGGAAACTGCTAGCCCCTTGTTCGTTCTGGGTTGCACATGGGTAGCAAACTGCGTTCTGCGAAATAGTTTAAGGCGGGGCTGTTTCTTTAAGCGTCAGGCCGTTTCAAGCGCCTTCGCCTGCGCCCCGGGCCAGCGCATCCATTCCGCCTCCATTTTCATCCCTCAACCGGTCAGAGAGCGCTCGGCCTGAGAGCCGTGAGGCGTCTGGTCGCACCGCGGCAACCGCCGCGACTCGCCGCATCCCACGCGCTTCCGGCGACGGCGGTCATCCATCTAGTTCGGATGTTATGATCCGGCATGGGCAAGAAGATTTCCGAGAATCCGACCGCGGCCGAGATGATCCAGGCGGCGGAGGCGGCGCGTCTCATCGCGAGCCTCGGGATCGTACCGCAGGACGGTCCACTGGCAGAGGCCGCCAAGGCGTTGGCGGACGTCGTCGAGAAGGCCGGCGTCCTGACCCTTCCGGACCGGTTCAACTCGGCCTTCGCGGGCCTTGGCTGGATCACTTGCGGAAGCATGCCGACCACGGCGATGGAAACCGCGATCGACCTGAAGAAGGCCGGACGCCCGGACGATGCGGAAGAGACTCTGGCCGACATCTTCGACGAGCCGGCTTTGCGCTTCCTGATCATGAGGTCCCACCGCTTCCACAGGGCCTACGAACGGAAACTCCAACTCGAGGAGGCCAAGGCGCTTTTCCTGGAGGGCCGCTACCTGGCCGCCACGCCCCTCGTGCTGATGGCCTCGGATGGACTCGCCTATGACGTCGGCGGCTTCAGCGTCTTTTCCGAACACGCCGACCTGACAGCGTTTGATTCCATCGTCGGTCACCCGACCGGGCTCCCTGCCCTGATCCGGCTCATCCGGGCGCCACGCCCCCGGACGTCCGGCGACGCCGTCTCGGTTCCCTATCGCCATGGGATCCTGCATGGCCGCGATTCCGGATACGGAAACAGGATCGCCTGCGCCAAGGCCTGGCACCTGTTCCAGGCTCTCGTCGACTGGGCCCAGGAGAAAGCCGAGGAACCCGGTCGAATCGCGAGCCAGAAGGAGAAGGCCGCTCAATCGGTCGGAGACATCATCAACCAGGCCGTGGCCAGCGCGGCCCGACGGGACGAGGAAAGGCAGGCCTTGGAGGCCTGGACGGCGCGCGACCTGCCCTGCCTGCCCGATGCCCTCGCGGTCGGCTCACCTGAGGAGGCGCTCCACGATTATCTGTCGGGATGGAGAAGCGGCAACTTCATGCTGATGGGAACCCGTTCGATAAATTTCACCGGCAAGACACCCGGAAAGATGGCCTATGAAACCGGTCGCGACGCACGGAAGCTCAAGCTGACGGGCTTCCAGGTTCATCGGTTCGAGGATCTGAACCCAAGCCAGTCCAGGGCCGAAGCCACGCTCACCTTCGACACGCCTGCCGGGCCCAGAGGAATTTCGCTCTCGATCGGGATCATGCTCGACCTCGGCAAGGATGGCATTCATCTCCGCGGGCCTAAGGCGCGCTGGCAGGTCATGGGCCACGCGCTCCATGAGGTGCGCACCTGGCTGGAGGAGCCTGGCGAGTTGTGAGCCGCAGGCTAAACTCGCGCAAACAATTGGTCGGCCGCGGTTGTCGCGTCGGCGGCGGGGTGACGAACATACCGGGAATCAAGCCAACGCTACGACGCCGTGGAAGCGGTGGTGGCTCCCCTCGCGCCCTCCCGAGCCTCTCGACAGGCCGTTCGGGCCACTCGTCAAGGGAGGCATCCAGTGTCCAAGCTGCAGGTCCGCGATGGTCTCAGGACCGCCCGCCGGGGATGCCGGAAGGGACGGCAGTTCTGGGGCTGCGCCAGCTATCCCTTGTGCCAAGGCACAAGGCCCGACTGACCGATGGCGGCCGGGGCTCGGCGTCGATCAGATGTAGTGTTTGAACGGCAGGGGCGGCAGGTCGGCGATGGGCGCGGCGGTAAGGATTTCGCCGACGTCGTCAGCGAATCTCAGGGTCACCGGGGTGCCGTCTCCATAGATGCAGGCGTTGAAGTTCAGCTTGGTGAGACCGAGGACGTCCTGCATGACCTGCGTGAGGTCGGCGTCTCCTCTGGTAATCTCGATCGACAGGGGGTTGGGCGCCTCCCGGCCGGGATAGGTCTGGAGATCGGGAACGAACCCTACCGTCCAGAGGTAACCCTTCCGCGGGCTGACGGTGAGCGCGGTCCCGCGCAGGACGGGGCTACGTCCCTGGCGGAAGAGCTTGATCTCCCGCGTGGTCTGGATGCGAACACCGACGAGCCGGGTGTCGGGTCCGACGGCGCTGGAGAAGCCACGCCACTCCGCCTCGTTGAAATGCTGTTTGGCGTGGATGAAGAGTTCTTTTGGCGGACGACCATGCTTGGCGACATAGGCCTCGACCACCAGGCCCGCGATCTCCTTCGCTTTCGCCTCGTCGAGGTGGAATTCCGAGGTTGTCAGCGAATACCAGGGCCCGACCGCACCCTTGAAGACGACGCCGTCCCCGGAGCCGAGGAACATCTGGGCGCCGCAGCAGGCGTTTCCCGGCGAGCCAGCCGTATCCGTCTTTTTGAAGACGAGGCCGATGTAGCAGACGTCTTCTCTCACCCCCGCCAGGGCCCACGGACGGCCGCCCGCCTTGAAGAAGGCGGTCGTGGAGAGGTTCCAGGCGATGTTCGCCGGATCCTGCAGCATCCGTGGTTTGCCGCCTAGCGCATTAACGCCCTCCGGATCGATGGTGGATTCCCGCACGATCTGGAGGACGACCTTCTGGTCCAGAAGCCGCGCCTTCAGCTGGTTGTGGAAATCGACCTCGTACCGATAAGGCTCCGCGGCCGCGTTGTCCTCGGCGAACATGGACGGAGCCTGGACGAAATTCCGAGCGGTGCGCGCCGAGAATCGTTGGCTCGTCCTCGTCCGCTCCGGCAGCGGCACTGTCGATTTCGGTCTGCAGAAGCGATGGACGTCATCGGGTATGACCACGAACCAGACCGCCGGACTGCTGTCTTCCTCCCGCAGGAATTTGCGGATGGCCTGGTCAAAAAGGTCGACGGTCTTGTAGACGCGTTCGTGCCCATCCGGGATCCGGACGGTGCTCGACAGGGCTGCGGCCGAAATCGAGATAGCCGCGACGGGATTGGCCGGCCATCTGGTCTTGAAGGCGGCTTCGAACCCGGGAAAGGCCAGGTGGTGCTGCTCGGCCTTGGCAGCGGGAATGTAGCCGGTGATCTGGGCGACCCACTTCTTGTACCGGGCGATCCCCTCGTCGGTGCCGATGACCCCAACCCGCATCTCGGCGGGTTTGCCCTCGTCGATCATGGGGCCAAAGAGAAAAAGGCCGTCTTTCGGATCCGGCATCATCTGGCCATGCCCGAACTGAAGAAGAGGTTCGGGCAGCATCTGAAGGGTCTGGATCACGTCAGTCATCAGCGGCTTCGTCCATTCCCGCGATCTCGAAACCCTCGTCCGGTTCGACAGGCGCCTCGGGCGGCGTCTCGTCCTCGTCCTCGACCACGAGGGCTTTCGATTTCACGGCCGGGTCGGGACAGGAAACCGGCGAGTCGAACAGAACAGGCCGCACATCGACGACCACCTCCGCGAAATCGCCCATGGCCAGCTTCAGCCGACCTTCGTCGTCGCCGATCCAGGCGACATAGGCCAGCATCAGGTCGCGCCACTGGCCGTTCCACCAGTTCCGGCAGAACCCCCGCCGCAGCTTGTGCATCTTCTCCACGCTGTCGAGCGGGGTCTTGCCGTCGTGGGAAAAAATGATCGCCGCCTTCATCACGAAGTGGGGCGTGTCCGTCATGACGGGCTTGGCGATGAAGCCCAGGTGCCAGTAGACGCCCCGTTTCTCGCTTCGGCCGACCATCGCCTTCCGGCGACGCCTGCCCGTGTGGTCGATGAAGTGTGCCGTATCCGTCTCGATGAGGTCCTTGGGGAAGAACCAGGCGATGGAGTTGTCGGCCATCTCGAAGGCGGACAAGCCCTTGGCCGCCATCGCATTGTTCCAGGACTGCCGCAGGAGATTGACGACCATTCGCCTGGCGTCCACGCGTTTGACCGAGGGCATCGCTGACGGCGTGCCCGCCAGCATCTCGTCGAGCGTCACGAGGTAGCGGCGCTCGATGATCTGCTCCGGCAGGGCCAGCTTCAGGTCGACCTCCGCGCCGAACGTCCCGACGAGCTTGAAGTATTTGAACCACGGCAGCCGCGTCCCTGCCATCAGACCCGCGACGTGCTTCTCTTCGACCCCGACGGAGAACAGCGACACTTCGGTCGGCAGGGACGTGATCGGAAGCCAGTTCGAGTACAGCTGCTCGGTCTCGGCCCTGGGCGCCTGATCCGTGTCGAAGCGACGAAGGCACCAGGACGCGACGTCGGCCGGGGCGATCGCACCCTTGGGAATACCGTCGCGTTCCAGAACCTGGAACACCCGCGCCAGCGCCGGAGCCCACCCCGCCTTGAAGTCGATGACGTTCTTACGGGCGATGTTCCCCTTGAAGTCGGAATAGGGGACATCATCGACCCTGACCGGCAGCAGGAAGTTCTCGATCTTGTCGCTGCGTTCCACGGTGACAGCGAGGTGGATTTCGTCCTTCACGCCCTCCTTCTTCAACGCGGCGCTGGAGACGACGAGGATGAATTTCGCCGTGTGGTGGCGAATGGCGTCCTCGATATCCTCCCAGAACAATTCCCCACCGATCAGCTTGGTGACGTCCGACCAGACTTCGTAGCCCGCGCTGGCGAGCTGAACGCCAAGCCAGCGCACGAAATCATTCTCTTCCGGGTTGGCGTGACTGATGAAGACGAGCCGTCGCGCAGGTCCAGCGGGCTTCGGGGGCGTCGAGGATGTCGCGGCTGAAGGAATCACCCCGGAACCATAGCGCGTTTCCCTGAACTTTCCCGCTTTGTTCCTCCATGCCCGGGGCCGGCTCATCAGGTGGCGATGACGCTACAGGTTGTAGACCGCCTTCAGGCGCGCGATCAGCTTACCTTTGTCGGGAGGCGACAGCTTCAGGGCCTTGGGATCGAAGGTCTCGTCAGCGGACACAGCCTCGACGAAAGCTCCCAGGTCCGCGGCGATACCCCCGGGAAGCTTGACCGTAACCGCCGGCCCGAGCAGCTGCAGGAGCTTAAACACGTCGTTCCGGTGCTTGGTGACATTGTGCTTGTCGACCTGCCCCCCTTCCGCGCGATCGCGCGCGAGATTGTTGTAGGCGAAGGCTTTGAAGGGGATGAGCACCTGGACATCGACGACCGGGACGCCGTCCATCTCCGTCGTCCCTTCCTGGAGCAGTTCATAATAGGTGTCGTCGAGCAGCATGGCGGACAGGCTTTCGACCGTCCCGTCCAGCGGTATGGGCGTCAGGCGCGCGCCTTTCGGGACGGTGATGACATCCGGCACGCGCGAAAACAGCTCGAGCATCGCGGGATAGGACTTGTCCGCGGGATGGGTGAAGCGGAAGAAGTCCCGGGTCCCGTCGCTGCGCTCCCGGGTCTGATAGCCGCCCGCGTCGATGAAGGCCCAGAAGGTCTGGACGAAGGCGGGCTTCAGGGCCTCGAGACAGAGGACCAGGTCGAGATCCTTGGTGGCCCGGAACGGTAGTCCCGCGCCCGTCATGTGGATCTCGGCCGCCGCGCCGCCGATCAGGGTGTACTGGTCCTCGAAGCCGGCGAAGGCCGCCTTGAACACATCGATGCCTACGACCATCCGAGGGACTCCATCAGGGTTTCGACGGCCTGTTCGAGGCGCTCGTCATGGCGGTCCTCGAGGCTCAGAAACAGCGAGATACGATCGACGACCGGGCCATGGTGGCAGAGCAGGCGCGGGTCATAGGACCAGGTCTCGATCCGGACGGCCGCCGGGTCGTCATCATCGGCCGGCTCCAGGTCGTACTGGTAGACCAGCGCCTTCCACTGACGCGCGGACACCGCGCGGATATCAAGTGGAGGCGGCCCGAGGTTGGTATAGTCCGCCAGGGCCGACTCCCCCGCCAATGGCAAGGTCCGCACCTCGGGGAAGGGTCGAACCAACCGACGCGCGCGGACAGGCGATTGCAGCAGGGGGCGGACGTCCCGCCACAGGGCGTCGCCCTCCTCGCTGAAGGCGATGCGACGCTCCCGCCCCCGCGCCTCGACATCGAGGATCCCATGCCGCTGGAGTTCATCGACCACGCGGCCGGTGGTCATCGCCGAATACTGGAACCGCTCGGCCAGTGACTTGGGCGTCTGGCCGTCCAGGTCTTCCTGGAGCAGGGTGGCCACGACTAGGACCTGGGCGGCTGGGGTCAGTTGCTCCAAGGCCGGCCGGACTTCGGACCGGAAGTATTCGCGCAGGTCGGCTCCGAGCTCGGGAAGGAAGAGCTGGTTGCCAGGAACGATGAAGTTGACGCCCTGCTGGATGAGCCGTTGGCGATTGGCCGAACTCAGCGCATCCGTCAGTACGACGACGACGAACCCGTCCGACGTCGAGCGTGCGGTGGCGACATGCTTGGCGATGGCCGCCGGCGTCTCCGCGTCCTGGCCAAGGGTGGCGAGGATAAGCAGCCTTCGCCCAAACAGGGTGGTCTCGGCGAGGCGATAGCGGTCGGTCAGAAAAAACGGCAGGAGACCCACGTCGGCGGGCTCGAACGCCAACCGGGCGTCGAACAGCTGCCCGACATAGGCCGCCGTGTCGTCGAACAGACGGCCCAACTCTCCAAAGGATGCGGTGTTTGATAACATTGGATTGGACGATAACACCGACAACGTTACCATTCAATCTAATGTTATTATGGTCGCTTCGCCGTCCGGCTCATGATGGTGATGATGGCCGTGCGCCCCAGTCACCTCGGCGGCGCGTTCGCTCTTCTGATCGTCGTCGGCCATTCATCACCTTTCACACGCCGCGCGTGCCTTCCGGTCTCTGTTCACTCCTCGATCAGATGGAACTCTTCGAGCAGCTTGGCGATCTCGGTGCCTTCGAGCTTCTTCATCAGCAGCTTGCGCAGGAAGGCCGGTCCGGGAAGGTCGATGCCCTTGCCGTCCCGCAGCGGACCGATCGCTGCCAGCAGCGTACGGATATCGTAGGTCGAGTTGAAGACTTCCGGCACGCCGCGCTCGACATTCATCAGGGTGTAGACGGCCTCCATCGGGGTCCTCACCGAATATTCCGTGGTGAAGATGCAGTCCCGCTGTTTCGATTCCGCGAACTGTCCGATGAAGGCGAAATTGACCGCGCCCTCCGGCACCACGTCCGGCCGGTCACCCGCCTGGCGCGGCATGAAGAAGGCGGTGATATAGGGCATCATCGTGGGCACGGTGCTGGCGCCGGAGGCTGCGAGCTCCGGAATGTCCTCGACCGGTACACCGAGATGGTAGAGCCACTCCTGGGTGATTTCCTCGCCGGTGCATTCCTGCATTGGCTTCTTCACATAGTCGCCGGGCTTGTCGACAAAGAGCGCGTAGAACCAGGCGATCATCTGGTCCTAGGGCTGCTTCTTGAAATGCGGCTGGCGATGAACCGTCCAGCTCAGCAGCCACGCCGAGTCCTTCACCGTGACGATACCCGCCGAGACGATCTTGCCGGTGAAGGGGTTGCGCTTGGTGATCTTCTCGACATCGGCCGGAATACGGGCATCGAGGGCGGTAATCGATGCCGAGGCCCATTTCGTTTCCGGGATATGGGCCCCGAATACGTCCGGGCGGCCGAAGGCCGGATCCTTCGCCGCGATCCGCCGCCACAGGTCCCAGGCCGGCGCCGGTCCTTCGTTGAGCTTCGCCGGCGTCTTGTGATCGCCATTGTCGGAATTCTCGGTCAATGAGCCGATGGTTATGAAGACGAGATCGTCTGGCGCGAGATCGACGCCGCCTTCGACGCCGCGCTCTTTCCAGTGAATGCGGGTCGCTTGCTTGCGGCCGGGCTGGATGTCGAAATCGACGTCGGTGACCTCGACGCCGTAGCGGAACGTGACGCCGTGATCGGTCAGCCACTTCACCAGCGGCAGGACCATGGATTCATACTGATTGTAGCGATTGAACTTGAGCGAGGAGAAGTCGGCGAGACTGCCGATATGATGGATGAAGCGGTGCAGGTAGAGCTTCATTTCCAGCGCCGAATGCCATTCCTCGAAGGCGAACATGGTGCGCCAATAGAGCCAGAAATTGCTCTTCAGGAAATCTTCGCCGAAGACCTCGTTGATGCGCTTGTTCTCCATCTCCTCGCGTGTCGCCAGGAAAACGGAGAGCAGGTCCTTCTGGGCCTTGTCGTTCAACGTCAGCAGCGCCTTGTCGGGCACGTCCTGGCCCTGGTTCTGCGTCGTACGCTGGAGCGAAAAGTTGGGGTCGTCCTTGTTGAGCCGGTAGAATTCGTCGAGGACGCTGGCATCCTCGATCTCCAGCGAGGGGATCGAGCGATAGAGGTCCCACAGGCACTCGAAATGCTCCTCCATCTCGCGGCCGCCGCGAATGACGAAGCCCTTCTCCGGCACATCAAGACCATCGAGCGCGCCGCCGGGGATTCCCAGCTCTTCCAATATGGTGATGCGATCGCCCGAAACGCCGCCGTCGCGGATCAGGAAGGCGGCGCCGGCGAGCCCCGCCAGCCCCGAGCCGACGAACCAGGCCGTCTTCTTGTCGGCCCCCTCGGGCTTGCGGGGACGCACGAAGGCTTCATAGTTTCCACTGCTATAGTGCATGGCGAACTCCTGTTCTTCTTGTTGGGATCAGTCTGCGGAGGGTTTGTAGCTGTAGAAGCCTTCGCCCGAGGCGATGCCGAGCCTGCCCTTGTCGATGTAGTTTTCCTTCAGCCATGCCGCGAGCGACTGGGCGTGCTCATCGCCATGCGACAGAATGTTGTAGGGGGTGTTCAAGCCGATGATGTCGTAGATCTGGAACGGCCCCATCGGCGCGCCGGTGGCGATCCGCCAGACCTTGTCGACATCTTCCGGCTCGGCATAGCCGCCGGCGGCGAGATCGGCCGCCGCGTTCAGGAACGGCACCAGCAGGGAATTGAGGACATAGCCTGCCTTTTCCTTGCGCACCGGGATCGGCACCATGCCGATGGCCGAGGCGAAGGCGATCAGGGCATCGAACACGGCCGGATCGGTGTCGTCGGTGCCCATCACCTCGGCGGTGTTGAACTTCCAGATGCTGTTGGCGAAGTGCAACGCCAGAAACCGGTCCGGGCGGCCGGTGAAGGCCTTGAGGTCGCTCGGCAACAGGGTCGAGCTATTGGTAGCGAAGATCGCCCTTTCCGGCGCAAGCCCCGCGAGCTTCTCGTAGAGCGCCTGCTTGATCGAGAGAAGCTCCGGAACCGCTTCGATCACGAGGTCCGCGTCCGCGACGGCCGAACCGAGATCGGCGGACAGGGTGATGCGCTGCAGGGACTCGGCGGCCTTGCCGTCGGCCGCACCGGCCACCTCCTTGCCATAGGTCTCGACGAGCATGGCAAAACGCTGCCTTGCCTGTTCAAGCGCCTCCTCGCTGGTGTCGTAGGCGGTAACGTCGAAGCCGCTATAGGCGGTCTGGAAGGCTATCTGGCTCCCGAGGACGCCCGTGCCGAGAACCGCCACTTTCCTGATATCGCTCATTCAATCTCCTTCTGCGCGGTATCGTCACCAAGAAACGGAGCCGCCACCTCCACCGGGACGCGGGCCAGCTTGCCGGTTTCCCGATCGACAAGGGCCCACTGGGTCAGCGAGGCGACGAGCGTCCGCCCGTCTTCATCATGGAATTCGACGCATCGTGCATAGCGCGCACCGCGCGGCACTCCGACGACCCAGGTGATCGCGCTGACCGCGTCTCCCGCCCGGACATTGCCGCGATAGTCGACCTCATGGCGCAGCACGACCGCGACGAGCCGGTCGCGATCTTGCGGACGCGCGGCCGTCAGCCAGTGCGCCACCGACGCATCCTGGATCCAGGTCACCCAGACAGCATTGTTGACATGGCCGAGTTCGTCGATGTCGGCGTCCTGGGCGCGGAAGCGGATATGGAAGCGCCGATGCTCATCCACCTCGCCGACGAGCGGGTGTCCGTGCTCATCGCAGCCGATGCGTCGACGATCTGACACGATCCCGCTCACGAATACGCCTGCTCCTCATGCGACGAACCCAGTCCAGCCATGGCGCGGAAGAAGCCGACGAGCATCTCGTCGCGCGGCATGGCGCCTTCGACATCGCCCTGGACCGCCAGTCCCATCCAGAGCGCGTATAGACCGATGCCCGTCTGCATCGGCGGCAAGGCCGGACGCAGTGCGAAGCGTTGCGTTAGATCGGCAACGAGTTCACCGAACATCCGATAGCAGGCCGCCTTGCCCTCCCGGTGCCGCTCGGCGAAAGCCGGATCGCGCCGCGCGTGAAGCTGCAATTCGATCGAGAGGAGCGACCATTGCGCTTCACCGGCCAGCTTCGCGAGCCGGGCGGCCAGCACCTGGAGCGTTGCCTCGATATCATCGCCGGAGCAGTGCGCGACCAGGTCGCGAAGCAGTGTGACCTCATCCTGGATATGGCTCTGCAGGATCTCGACCAGCAGATCGTCCTTGCTGGCGAAGTTCGAGTAGAAGGCACCCTGCGAATGGCCGGCCGCGCTGCAGATGTTGCGGATCGACATGGCGGCGACCCCCTCCTCGATGATCGAGGTATGTGCGGCGGCGATCAGCCGGTCCCGCGTCTGGCGCTGCGTGTCCTTGCGCGTAAGCGGCATGGGTTCGTTCTCCAACCAACGGGCGAGACGTGCGAAACCTTTTCGGCGGTTCCGCGTTCTCAGTAAAACCAGATATCAAGTGATATCCGAAATCAACGGCGATTTCGACCCGAAATCGTCCGCAGTATCGAAATTAAAACGCGAAGGAGTGCCCTTGGCTGAAACCTACATTGGCTATTCCCCGGACGTGGAGGTTCTCGGCGAAGACGAGGAGCGGCTGACCGCCGAAATCCTCGAGATCATGGCGAGCACTAACCGTAAGGCCTTCGAACGCCACCGCCATGCGGTGCGCGACGCCCATGCCAAGAGCCACGGGTTCCTGAAGGGTGAGTTGGTCATCCCGGAACTGCCGGAGCATCTGCGCCAGGGGCTTTTCGCTCGTCCCGCCACCTATTCCGTGGTGATCCGCCTCTCATCAGCGCCCGGAGATATTCACTCCGATACGATACCGGCTCCGCGCGGCATGGCGATCAAGGTCATTGGCGTGGCGGGGGAGCGGCTTCTCCCCGAAGACCAGGGCCGCAACCAGGATTTCCTGCTGGTCAATATCCCGACCCTGAGCTTCGGCACGATCGGTAAATATCGCCAGCTCATCGGCCTTCTGGAAAAGAATGCCCAGAACCCGGCCGTTCTCCAGCGCGCCATGGCCGGGGTGGCGCGGGGAGTGGAAGCCGCGGTCGAAGCGGTCGGCGTCGAGCCCGGCGCCACGCTGCGCGGTCTCGCGCGCGACAATGACCATCTGCTTGGCGAGACCTATCACTCGATGGCGGCGATCCGCTTCGGCGACTACATCGCCAAGATCAGCGCCGCACCGCTCTCCGACAATGTCCGGGCACTCGCCGGCAAGGATGTCGGCGCGGTGGAGGACGCCACCATGCGCGATCTGGTGGTCGAGCATTTCCGCGATCAGAGCGCGGAGTATCAACTGCGCGCCCAGCTCTGTACCGATCTCGAAAGGATGCCGGTCGAGGATGCGGCGGTGCTCTGGCCGGAAGATCTCTCGCCGCACCAGCCGATCGCCACGCTGCGCATTCCCCCTCAGGACGCCTATTCGCCAGCGCGGCGGGTCTATGGCGATGACGTGCTGTCCTTCAACCCCTGGCACGGCATCCGCGATCATCAGCCGCTCGGCTCGATCATGCGGGTGCGCATCGCCGCTTATGAACGTTCCGCCCGCTACCGCCACGAAATGAACGCGCAGCCGCGCGTCGAGCCGACGAACATCGACGCCATTCCGGACTGACGATCCGATCGTCAACCAAACTTACGAAAGGAGGCCAGCCATGGCCGAGACCGAAGAAACCCCTCAGATCGACGAAACCCGCCTTCAGGCCATCCGCCGCCGGATCGAGGAAGTGGCCGGCGACGCGCCGCAGCTCGCCAAGCTCGCCCTCGAGCAGATGGTGACGAAGCATAATCCAGACCTCAAGGGCACCGCCGGCTCCGCCGGCCGTGTCGGCGCTCAGTCCGGCAATGTCTCGGAGCTTACCGCCATCGCCAACCTCAAGCCAGGCGGCGCGGACCGGCTGAAACGCATCTTCGGGCTGGTGAACGGCAATTTCGACGGAGCACAGAAGGTCGGCACACTGCACAATATGCGCTTCGTCTTCTTCGACAACGACACGCGCATCCTGTTCGCCACCGCCTATGATGGCGACTGGGACACCTATATCAACGACTTCGCCACCAAGATCCCCGACCTGATGGACCTGCTCTTCGCCTCGGTCGAGGGCTGGCCGGGCATTGCGAGCCCCAAGGTCAAGGACTTCATCGCCGAGCATCAGATCACCGCCGCCGGCTGGTTCGTCGCCAACCCGCAGGTGACCGTCGTCGATGTGCGCCGGCTCCAGCGCATGGAGCATGCCGTCAACGAATTTCTCGACAAGGTGGGCTGAGCAATGGCGATCCTTCAGAAACTGAAAGAGCGCTTCCGGCGCGACAGCGTCACGCTCGACCTGCACGACATCCAGGCGCTGATTCTGCGAAGCCGGCCGGAGCCCTATGTCGGCATCCACGCCATGCTCCATTTCGACGAGGCCGAGGGCGCGCGCGACCTCCTCGGCCGGCTCGCGCCGCATATCGCCTCGGCCGACAACTGGAGCGACGATCTCGATTTCTGGATCGGGGCCGCACTCAGCTTCGAGGGGCTGAAGGCGCTCGGCCTGCCGGAAGCACAACTCAAGACCTTCCCGCTCCCCTTCCAGCAGGGCATGCCCGCACGCGCGGAGCAGCTTCGCGACTTCGGGCCCAACGCGCCTGAAAAGTGGGAAGAGGTCTTCAAGCCGGGCAACTGCCATCTCGCGCTGACCATCTATGCCGTGAATGATGCGGCGCTCGACAAAGCGCTGGCGACAGCGCGCGCCGAACTCGACCGGAGCAGCGGCGTGACCCTGCTCGGCGAGCATCGCTTCGGTGCGCCGGATGGCGCGAAAAACCCGTTCGGCTTCCGGGATTCGATCTCCCAGCCCGCAGTGGAGGGCAGCGGCGTTGATCCGCTGCCAGGCGAGGAGCGGCCGATCAAGGCCGGCGAATTCATCCTCGGCTATGAGAGCGAGAACGGCCAGCCTCTCGGCATGCCGGAGCCCGCCGCGCTCGGCAAGAACGGCACCTTCGTCGTTATGCGCAAGTACAACAGCCGGGTCGGCTGCTTCAACGCCTTCCTCAAGGCGCATGGCGAGACGCCGGAGGAACGCGAGCTATTAGCCGCCAAGATGTTCGGGCGCTGGCGCTCCGGCGCGCCCTTGACGCTGTCGCCCGACCATGACGATCCCGACCTCGGCGCCGATCCGCAGCGCAACAATGACTTCACGTTCAAGGAAGACCCCAAAGGCCGCGTTGTGCCGCTCGGCTGCCATATGCGTCGACTCAATCCCCGCGATTCCGAGCTGACGCTGCTTACCGACGTCAACATCCACCGGATCATCCGCCGCTCCTCGACCTTCGGACCGGTCTATTCCGAGGATGTCGCGCCGGAAGACGATGCCGAAGGCGATCGCGGCCTGTTCTTCATCTTCATCAGCGCGCGTGCCTATGACACGATCGAGTTCATGCAGCAGGAGTGGATCAACCGAGGCAATTTCGTCGACCTTGGCGAAGAGCGCGATCCGATCGTTGGCCTGCATGAGGATGACGGCCGGTTCACGATCCCGCAGGCGTCGGCGCGCAAGCGCATCGACGGTGTGCAGACTTTCAATGTCATGAAGGGCGGCGAATATCTGTTCATGCCAAGCCTGTCCGCGCTCAAATGGCTGGCGGCCGGGAGCTGGGGTTAGGAACCCGCCGGTCAGTCGTTGGCCTTTGTGAAGATGAACGTGCAATTCATCAGGATCGCTGCGCTCGGCCTCACCATGATCTTTGCCAGTCGCGTCTGGCCCGATCGGTAATCCTGACGTCTGCAAAAACTGCCTCTAACGCATGATCGGCGAGGACGCTTCGGTCATCCGGACCGCTTGAGCGCAGGCCTTTCGGATCCCGGGTGGCTTTTGCTCTTCATAAGAGCTTGTCCTTCAGCAGCGTCTCAAGCCAATCGGCAAATACCTGCAGCCGGTGTGAAAGGTGCTGGCGGTGGGGATAGAGTAACGTCATAGGCATCAGCTCGGCTCGATGGCCGGGCATCACCTCGACCAATTCTCCCGCCTCAAGATGCTGTTTCACGTCATAGGCTGGGATCTGGATCATGCCGAGGCCTGCGAGGCAACAGGCGATGTAGGCCTCGGCGACCTTCGGAGAGTCCGCTTCTGGGAGTAGAGGTTCGCTGTCAGGGGGCGATCGCGGCGCGCCCATTTTCTGAGGAAGTTGGCCCTCGCAGGCCGCGTTGGGTTAGGCATCAGGCAGGCCAAAATCGGCCGTTCTAGCGCAGCGGGCGGGGCGGATGCCTGACCCCGCCCCGCCCATCATCGATCCGACGAGCCTCTTATTCCGGCGGGCCCTTTGTGACCTTGTCCGCCCACATCTGGGCCACTTTGCCGGCGGCGTCGCGTCCGCCAAGCCCAAACGCCAGGGCGGCGGCGACGGCGGCGGAGCCGAGGATCAGGCCGAAGGCCAACAGCACGATATCGTCGGCAATGCCCATGAACCGAAGGCCCATGGCGGTCGCTAGAGCGATGGTCGCCCAGCGTACCAAGGTCGACGCGAACCCGTCTGCCCCGCCAGTGCCCTTGTTGATGAGGTTGGCCAGGACGCCCCCGATCAGCACGCCGGCGGTGATGATGATCCCGCCGACGATGACGTGGCCCGTAAGCGACAGGATTTCCTGAAGGGTGACAGCGATAGTGCCGAACTGCAGCAGCTTGGCCGCCTCGATGGCCGTGAAGGCGACGATGGCCGCCATGGCGATCTTGCCGACGACTATGGACGGGGTCATCGGCTTGGGCGCGTCACCGCCTAAGGCCCGCGCGGTGGCCGGGGTTACGTCGCCGGCGTAGGGGACGGTGGCCGCTTTTGGCGCGGCGGCCGCAGAAGTAGATGCCGTCAGCGAGGTTAGGCTGGAGATGCTGCGGTCGAACCCGGTCGCGGGGAGGATCCGCTCGATCAGTTGAGCGACCCACCGGCCGATGCACCAGCCGACGGCGAGTACGATCGCGGCGGCCAGCACGTTGGGGATAGCGGCCAGCACCGTCGAGAGAACTGCGACCGCAGGCACCGTCAGGGATTCGATGCCCAGCTGCTCAAGGGCGGCGATGGTTATCGGGATCAGGATCAGGACGAAGACTAGGGTCCCGATCGCCGAGCTGACGCCTGTCGACCCGGTCGCCCTGGTCAGTCCCGCCTTCCCAAGCCAGCGGTCGGCATTGGCGGCCTGCAGGGCCGCCTCGACGACGCGCTTGGCCAGGGTCGCGACGACGAAACCGATGAAGAAGATCAGCACCGCGCCCAGCACGCTCGGAATGAAGGAAGCGACTTGGTTCAGGAGCGAGTTGAGAGGGGTGACGACCTGGCCCAAGTTCAGGACGCCGAGGGCGGCGACGACGCCGAAAAGCAGGATCAGCCAGAAAGCCACATCACCGAGGCTGGCGCCGATGGAGTGTTTGGGATTGTCGCTCGTCGTGGCCTTCGCGGCGCCGGGAATGCGGTTGATGCCTTTGGCTAGGGCCCATTTGACGGCCTTGCCGATAAACCAGGCCGCGACGAGGATCAGGATGGCGCCGATCGCCTTTGGCGCCCACTCATAGACGAGCGCGTCCCAGCCGATGAATTCGTAGTCTGTCGTTTGCATTAAGCCCTCTCAAACCCCACGCCACCGCGGAGTGTTCCAGCCGTTGAAACCCTGGGAGTTCGCCGCAAGTTCCGTCGCGTCCAGGACATAGACCCGATCGGGCGATCGCGAACCTTCGTGAGGCTTGACCGATAGGACGTCATTGGAAGCGGCGCCCGACGCTTAAGCCGCAGGTCAGGTTCAGCCGCCTCTGCTCTGCAGTGTTCGATGTGTCAGTTCGGTGGGCCGCCTAAGCCCCGCCGCAAGGGCAGCGGGGCTGTCTGGGTCGAAGATCCTACCCGGCTTTCGGCTGTGTAGCCTCGGCGTTGACGGCCGCATCAGCGATCGTCGTCAGATCCTCGTCGGTCTGGCTTTCCTCCTGCAGGGTCTCGTCCAGCAGGGCGACGGCGTCTGTCAGCCCGAGCACATTGGCCCAGCGCTTCAGCGTGCCGTAACGGGTGATCTCATAGTGTTCGACGGCCTGGGCCGCAGCCAGCAGGCCGGCGTCGAGCGCGGCCGTGTTCTTGTACTCTTCCATGATCTCGTCGCCCTCGGCCAGGATGCCTTCGATGGCATCGCAGGTCTTGCCGCGCGCGGACTTGCCGATGATCTCGAACACCTGCTGCAGGCGTTCGATCTGGCCTTCGGTCTGATCCTTGTGCTTTTCGAAGGCCGCCTTCAGCTCGGGCGACTGCGCGGCCCGGGCCATCTTCGGCAGGGACTTCAGGATCTTCCGCTCGGCGTAGTAGATGTCCTTGAGCGTGTCGTGGAACAGGGTGTCGAGGGTTTTCTCGGCCATGGTGCAAACTCCTGATGATGCGCCTAGCGCGCGCAGCAAAAAGGACATGTGGCTCCAATGGTTCCTGTTCGCGGGTGAGGCGGGGACGGTAAAAGCAGGCGCGTCTCCCCACCGCCCCACAGCACCAAGCCGACGCCGGACAAAGCGCCGGGCAGCCACGCGATGGATATGCCTCCGCTGAGCGAGGCACCGAGCGACCTCCCACCTGACAAGGTCCCTCAATGGACGCAGGAACCGCCAGCTCCGAATGACCATTCAACCCTCTTGCGAGCGCCCGTCGCAGGCAAGCGCAGGCTCGCCCAGCAAGCCCCCAAGAGGCCGATGTGCAACGCTACTTTTTCAACATCGCGGACGGGAGCTGTGTTCGCGATCCGCAGGGCGATGTACTCCCGGGACTGGACCAGGCCAACCAGATGGCCTTGGCAGTCATGTCGGAACTCCTGCCCATGCAGCACTCCAGCCTGCTGGTGGCGGGCGAACGGCCCGGCGAGGTGCGCGTTCCTGTGTCGGCTTGGCGACCAGGCGCGTTGAATATCCGGTTCGGCTCGGCTCCCCGAAACACAGTACAATACCCCTGAGAGGCGAGAGCCTCGTACTTCCGACATCGTCAGGAAACCCCATGAAGAGATACGCCTACGCCTGGATCACGCTCGGTTTCTTCGCGGTGTCCCTTGGGCTGCACTGGCTGTTCGGCTGGTTCACCTTCGTCGATGAAGCTCGGGACCACGGAGTCGCGCCGGAACTGACACCATATCTGATGGTGATGGGGCGCGACACATTCGAGAACTGGCAGTCGGAGTTTCTGCAACTGCTCTGGCAGGTCGTGGGTCTGGCCTATTTCCTCTACGTCGGTTCGCCCTCCTCCAAGGAGAACGACGACCGGATGGAGGCCAAGATCGACGCCCTCCTGGAACTGGTCGGTAAGGAGCGCGGCGAGGCCCTGATTAAGGAGATCGACGGCACCCACCTGCGCCGCGACGGCCATGCCTCCATCCATCAGGATCCTGCCTATTCCGCTGATGCGCTCGTCGCGAGAGAAAGCTCAGGAGAAGCGAAATGACCGATGCGGTGGAGAATAATGCGTTCGCCAGAAAGCTCGCGTACGGTGCCGAGTTGACCCAGGCGGACAAGGCCGTGCTGGTCGACGTCTCCTCCGGCGGCCGACGGATGCCGAGCCGTTCGGACATCATCGCCGAGGGAGACAGGCCGACCAATGCGCATCTGATCATGGAAGGCTATGGAGAACGAGAAGGACTGGATCCAAACCTGCCTCGGCTCACCAAACCGTTCCGGAAAGACGAACTCGCCGCATGCCTGGCCGAGCTCGGCTGACACCGCGACCCCATCAACGCAAGAGTTCATATCCAGCTGGCTAGGGGCATGCCCTGTTCTTAAGTCCCCCATCGTTGGCTGGAAGAGGCCAATGGCGGCGCCGTCAAGTAGTTGGCGTCAGATGACGCCTCTGTGAACCATATCGATGCCAACGATCGCCGCTGCCGCGAGGCTTGAGACGACATATGCCAGGACGTTGACCTTCCAAGACAGGCGAAGTGACGTGACCCCCGTTTCTCATCCAGCCATAACGAGAGTCCTTTGGTGATCTGAACTGGGGTTGGTGGGGTTGGCAAGAGGCCGGTCAGCGCAGCCTTCAACCAGCGCAGCGGACCGGCCGATCTTTCCGCTGAGCGCATCTGCGTAAGCCTGCGGCGTCAGCCATCCCAGCTTTGAGTGCGGCCGGGTTTCATTGTAGTCGCGCCGCCAGGCTTCGAGCACGACACGGGCGTGCGGCAATGATCGGAACAGCGTCTC
Source organism: Brevundimonas sp. KH_058 (assembly GCF_057838505.1). NCBI lineage: Bacteria > Pseudomonadati > Pseudomonadota > Alphaproteobacteria > Caulobacterales > Caulobacteraceae > Brevundimonas > Brevundimonas sp. KH_058. The sequence continues at coordinate 733,620 of NZ_CM174469.1, forward strand.
GTTCAGCAGCTCGTCACGCAGGCGGCCGTTGAAGCTTTCGTTGAAGCCGTTCTGCTGGGGCTTGCCTGGCGCGATGTAGTGCCAGCCGACCCCGGCCTCGTCCGCCCAGGCCAGAATGGCGTTGGACGTATATTCCGTGCCGTTGTCGCTGATGATCGTGTCCGGGCGCCCCCGTCGCAGGATGATGGCGTCCAGCTCGCGCGCCACCCGCCGGCCCGACAGCGAGGTGTCGGCGACGAGTCCGAGGCACTCACGTGTGCAGTTGTCGATCACTGTGAGGATGCGGAAGCGCCGCCCATCGGTCATCTGATCGGACACGAAGTCCAGCGACCAGCGCTGGTTTGCGACCAGAGGAATCTCCAGCGGCCGCCTTGTGCCCATGGCGCGTTTGCGCCCGCCGCGCCGACGCACCGTCAGCTTCTCTTCGCGGTAGATCCGCTGGACCCGCTTCTTGTTGACCGCATGCCCCTCGCGCCGGAGCATCACGTGCAGACGTCGATAGCCGAACCGCCGACGCTCCTGGGCCAAGGCCTTCAGCCGATCGCGCAGGGCGCCATCGTCCGGTCGTGTCGCCTGATAGCGCACGCTCGTCCGATCCACGCCCAGCACCCGACAAGCCCGCCGCTCGCTCATCGCGTAGGCCGACTGCAGGTGCGCCGCCGCCGCTCGATGCGCAGCGGGCGTCACCACTTTTTTCCCAGCAGATCCTTCAGCGCGACGTTGTCCAGCATCGAGTCCGCCAGCATCCGCTTCAGCTTGGCGTTCTCGTCTTCCAGCACCTTCAGGCGCCGGGCCTCCGACACGTCCATGCCGCCATATTTGGCTTTCCACTTGTAGAAGGTCGGCGAGCTCAGCCCGTGCTTCCTGCACAGGTCCGCCACCGGGACACCGGCCTCCTGCTCGCGCAGGATCCCGATGATCTGCTCTTCCGTGAACCTTGATCGCTTCATTCTGTCCGTCCTTTCGAGGAGCGGACTCTAGCTATTCCTGGAGGAGTTTCAGGGGGTCACGTCACGGGCTAACCACACCGATCTGCCTTTTTCGACGATGTCAGACTAGCGCAGGCGTGTGCACAAACGAAGTCGGCTTATGGTCAATACGGTTGTCGGTCGCCCGGCCGGGGCATGTCCGCTAGAGGGCGACGAACCGATGACCGCTCACGGCGCAAAGCAGCGGTTTGCTAGGCCATCTCGTGACGGAGGCGCGCATCCGCTCTGGCCTGTTGATCTGCTCGACACCGTGAGTGGCACCAAGCCTGGATACAGGACCTCGGATCTTGGGGCCTAATGTCCGAGGTTCTGAACCCTTCACCGTGAGCGCTTTGCACGGGTTGCGCGTGGGGTCCTAGAACCTCATGGCCTGGCTGAGTCGGGCCGCCGTCTTGTTGGCCACAAGCTTCAAGGGGTCGTCGCTGAGATGGGCGTAGATTTCGGTGGTCCGCGCCTGCTTGTGACCGAGAACCTTTCCCACCAGGAACAGCGAGGCGCCGTCAGCAATGGCAAAACTCGCGAAACTGTGCCGAAGGTCATGGAGGCGAACGGTCGTCAGCGACCGAACCTCCCGAAGATCGCCGCCAAGGTCGTGGATCCGTCGGTGCAGGATCGTATCGGCCCTGAGTTTGACCTTGGTCCAGAGGTTGGGGAGGCCGACGAAGTGACCGTCTCCCTTCAAAGCCGGCAGCACCCACGGCGACCCAGCGCCCGGCACAGGCATCGTATCACCCGAGTTGTGGCCCCTCGACGCCTCGGGCGCTCTCGTCTCGTCCCAACGACGCCGGAGCACTGCGATCGCATCGTCGGCCAAGGGCACTACCTTGGCTCCGGTCTTGGATTCCGGAAGCCGCAAGCACCCCTTCGACCAGTCGATGAAGTCCCACTGCAAGGTCAGGATCTCAGACTTGCGGCAACCCGTCAGCATCAGCAGGCGCACCGAGTCGGCCATGACAGCGTAGCGCTCGTCCTCGCGCTCAAACTCCGCCAAGGCCTCGGCTAGCGCCGCGATTTCCCGCTCGGAGAGGTATCGCTCCTTCCGGATCGTCTTGAACCTTTCGACGCCTTTGGTCGGGTTCTTCTGGAGGTACTCGGCCTTGATCGCGAACTCATAGACCGCCCCGAGCGTGATCACCGCCATCGCCGCCTAGGAACATTATCCTAATGCTGCCCAAGAGCGCGGGGCGCCCCCAGTGGTGGGCCAACACCGCCGATTCCGATACGACCCATGTGCAGCGCAGGGCCTGGGGCGACGCCGGCTTCGACGCCTTTCTGATCGACGGCGCAGATCGCGTGCGCTTCCGACGCCTTCCGTCCAAAGAGCCGGTTTCCTAGCTCCCGAAGTCGAAGGCGATCTGGCCAGGCGAGGTCTTGGAGCCCCGGCGTCCGACGGATGCCGGGCTCTCCTGCACCGGCTCACCGGCAGGGGTGGTCGTCGCGGGGGCCTTACCGGCGGGCGCGACGGGGCGGCTGCCGCCTTGCCGTTCCGGGTCGGCTGGGGCCTCGAACAGCCGGGGCTCGGCCGGACGGCGCGGAGCCCGCGCCAGCTTCCATGCGGCCAATTCGCTCTCCCACCATCCTACCCGGCCCCGCGACACCAGGACCGGCAGGGGAAAATCCCCCGCCTTCTGCATCCGCCAGGCGGTGGTGCGGCTGAGGCCAGTCACGGCGTGAACAGCCGGCCATGCGAGCAGGCGATCGTCAGCGCCGCCCGGGCGCCCGTCGGTCACGGCGCCCATGACACAGCCTCGTCCGCCCGGCGATCGAGAAGATCGGCGAGGATCCGGGCGTCGTGCGCCGCGTCGACCGGATCGCGCATTTCCCAAGCCTTCAGCACGTCCTTCAGGGCGAAGCTGACCGCCGGATCCACCAGCAAGTCGGCCACCGTCGGCAAGCTGCGATCGGACACCGGCCGTGATTGCGGATCAGCCATGGCGACGCCCCCGTGCTGCGGGCGGGGCTGATGCGCGCAGGTCGCTGACCTGGGCCAGGGCCCAGGTCCTCAGCACCCCCCTCGGATAGTAGGGCTTGTGACGGACGTGCCGGCAGGGCGGACCATTGCCCCCCGTCGACCATAGTCGGGCGAGCGTCTCCGGCTTCATGCGAATGCCGAACTGGACGAGGAAGGCTGAGGCTTCCTTGCGTGTCAGCAGGTCGTCATCGCCGGCCTCCGGACGCCCGACCTCCACCCCCCCGATCACAGCCCGCCCTCCGGCGGCCGGCACTCCGGGGAGTTTCGAGCCCCGCGCCCGGCGGAGAGCGCCAGGTAGCATTCGACAACGCTGACGACATAGGCGCGGGTCTCGGCGATCTCGGGGATGCGGCCGAGGCGGGCGACGCGACCGGGCCCGGAATTGTACGCCGCGAGCGCCAGGCGGACGTCCCCGAAGCGCATCAGCTGCCGGGCCAGATAGTCGGCTCCGCCGGAGAGGTTCTGCTCCACGTCGAATCGATCGCTTACGCCCAATTCGGCCGCGGTCCCTGGCATCAACTGGGTCAGGCCACAGGCGCCCGCGGACGAGCATGCGTCGGCACGGTAGGCAGACTCCGTGATCACCAGCGCGTGGAGGAGCTTGGGGTCGAGGCCGTGACGATCCGCCGCCCGGTCGATCGCCTCCATGAACGGCTGAGACAGGGGTCTGAGCCGAGCCGCGAAGCCCGCGGCGTCGGCGACCTCGACCGTTTCGACCGCCGACGGCCGTCCGAACAGGTCGCCGCCCGCCTCACGCCAGTCGACCGACTGGGCCTGGGACGCCGCAGGCCAGAGCAAAGCCGTCGCCGCCACCAAAAGGGATCTCACCATGTCAGGGTCTCCCGGAACACGCCGTCGACATCGCCGACGGCAACGGGTCCAAAATACCGGCTGTCGAAACTGCCCGGCGTGTCTCCCAGGACGAACAGTTCGCCCGGGCCGAGCCGCCGGCACCCTCGCCACTGCGGCAGCGGCTCGCCACGGCCGTCGCGCTCCAGGACTGGCGCGGTCCGACCGGCGGCCGTCACCCCGGCCTCGCCCCGGCAGACGAGGTCCCCCCCGACCGCCGCCACCCGCTTGATCAGCAGGACGTCGACCGGCATCCCGAGGGCGCCGAGATAGCGCTGGGCCTCCGGCGGCTGCGGCAGGGCGACGGTGGCGCCGCGACCGGGTGCGGCGCCGATCTCACGGAGATAGAGCCCCTTGGGCAGGCTTGGGCTTTCGTTGACGAGCGCCAGGGCCGGGGTCCGGTCTGCGACCGCGGCGACGCAGCCAAGAACGAAGACGGTGACTCCAAGGGCCGCCCAGCGATTTCCATTGTCCAGGGGCGAAGTCATGGCTGGTAGGGCTCCAGGATCAGGTCCTGGGTGATCATCACCCGAACGGAGGCGCCGGGCCGGAGCCGGATCGAAGGTCGGACCTGGAGCTCGCGATCGACCAATCGCCCGCCGACCTGCGACCCCTCGATGGCGGCCGCGTCGCCGGCGTCGCCGAGCAGGCCGCCGGAGCTGCGGTCATCGCCGTCCCGCGCAATCTGGCCAAGGGTCGTGATGGCGCCGGCGAACAGGGTCCCGACAAAAAGCGGCAACAGCCGACGATCGACCGATCCCCGCACGCCGACGGCGCCCTGGGCGTCCACCCCGGGCTCCTCCGTCAGGACCAGGCTCTTGCCGTTGGGCAGGATCAATCGGTCCCAGGCCAGGAAGGCGCGGCGGTCGCCATAGGCGCTCTCACCCTCATGCCGGCCGATCAGCCGCGTTCCCTGGGGCAGAACCAGGTGGCGGCCGCTGACCGAGTCGAAGACGTTTTGGGACACCGTCGCCACGACGGGTCCCGCCCGCGAGGTGTCCACGCCGGTCAGAAGCACGGCGGGGATGATGGCGCCCGCCTTCAACTCGTAGGGCGAGAGGGGCGCGGTCAGCACATGGCCGTTGTACGTGGCGCCGATGTCGGCGGCGTCGGCGCCACCGGCCCGGGGGGACCCGCCAGCCGGCGCTCGCTCCCCCGGCGTCGCCGAGCCTTGCGCCGTTTCAAAGAACAGCCCCGACCGCGCCGCCAGTTCCTGCGGTCCCGGTCCCCGGTCCCGCGGCGCGGATCGTGGCGCAGACCCACCGCCATAGGATCGCACAGGCTCGGTCCGGGGCGACGCAACCGCTCCCGGTTCCGACTCCGGCTGGGCGGCGGTGCGCGGCTCGGGCAGACGATCATAGGTCGCCGGCTGTTCGGTCACGGCCTCGGCCGGCCGCACCACGCCGCGCGCCTCGTCCTCCCGGGCCTCCGCCGCCCGCGCGCGGGCGCTGTCTCGCAGTTCAGGCTGGATCACGAAAGCCCAGGCCAGCGAGCCGGAGACCAGCACAGCCCCGCCGATCACGATCGCCTGGACGACGGACTTTCGCAGGCGGGTCGCGGGCGGACGCGGCGCCCGCATCGACAGGCCCGGCGGCGGCGTCTTGGCGGCCGGTTGAACGGCCTCGGCCGTGTCGGACTCAGGGCGAGGGTCAGGAGGAAGGGTCATCGGGCGGCTCCCTGAAGACGGCGGATGCGCACGACCTGGGGCCGCCGGTCGCCGAGCCTCAGCTCGGCGCGGTCGAACACCCGGTCGACAATGAAGAGGCCCCCGGCCTGGCGGTAGTTGACCATCTGCGCCTCGCCGTCCGGCGCGATCACGAACAGGGCCGGTGCCTCATCGATGTGCAGATCGGGATCAAAGGCGATGAAGGTGCGCAGACCGTCGTTGAACACCGAGACCGGCGTCCACCGCGCCCGCCGTCCCTGGGGCTCGATCCGGTAGCGGGCGTCGAGCGGGCCCTCCGGGGTCGCGACCGGGTCGGGAACGCGTAGGTCCACACCATCCTCGACCAAGGGCGACGCCGGTTCGTCCATCGCCCCGACGTCCCAGGCGATCGCCGCATTGAAGCCGTCAGCCGCGCCGCTTCGCAGGTCCAGCAGGTAGACACGCCGGTTGGTGGTGAGGACCAGGTTGGTCTCCAGCCCGCGTTGCAGCGGCTTGAGCAGGACATGGGTGCGTTGTCCGGCGCCCTCGCCCGAAGTGGTCTCGCCGATCTGCCAGCGGACGGTGTCTCCCGCCGCTTTGGAGACCAGGGTCTCCCCGGCGCCGAGCGTCAGGGTGGTGACGCGCAGGGGCGCGGTCCAGACCTCATAGACCCGACCCGAGGACCAGCCGAACACCTGCACCCCGCCGACAAAGGCGTCGGATTGCGATGCCGTCCGAGCCTCCACGTTGGCGGCCGCGATGGCGCGTCGTCCGGAGGCGGCCGACGTTGCGGTTTCCGCACGCGCAGCAGGGGCTGAGGAGGGGATCGCAGCGACCGTCTCATAAGGAACAGGACCGCTGTTCGTCGGCTCGGCTTCCGCCCCATCCGCGGCCCGCGTCTCCTCGAAAGCCTCCTCGCTCACAGCGGAAGCCGCAGTCTCCGGAGGGTGGGACGCCTCCGCCGAAGGTACGGGATGCGGCGACGGGACGGTGGCGTGACCGAGGGACAGGGCCGGGTCGCGAAGCACGGCGCAGCCGGTCAGACCGAGCCCGGCGATGGTCAGGATCAGGAGGCGTCGGGGGTCCATGAGATGTCCTCGATTTTGATGCCAAGGGGATTTTTCATCAGTTCGGCCTCGGTCCGCGGCGCCTGGCGCCCGGTCGTGATCAGGGCGCGCCATCGCTCGACCCCGGCCTGCTGGCCGTTGACGAACCGGGTCTCGCGCCACTGCAGGTCGTAGGTGCGCTCGGTGCGACGCACGACGTTCAGGATCTCGACGTTGACCGCCTCGCGCCCGACATCGGCGAAGGGGTCGTGGGTCTGGGCCCAGGCGTTGAGGAAACTCGCCGCCCGGGGCGTCAGCAGGTCGTAGGCGGCCAGCCAGTTCTGCCGGATCACGATCGGATCGATCGACTTCGATCGGACGTCACGAATCCAACTCGCGAGGGCGTGGCCGACCTGGGCCTCGGTCGGATCGTAACGGCCGCCGATGGCCGTGATCCTCTGGGTCTCGCCCCAGTCGGAGACCTCCACCACGAACGGCTTGACCACGGCCCGGTCGGCCTGGACCCACCAGCCCGCGCCGAGAAAGCCAGCGAGGACGAGATTGGCCAGCGCGATCCGCCGCCAGTTGCGGGCATGGGCGAGCGACAGACCCATGCGGTCGTCCCAGACCTGGCCCGCGCGCTGGTAGGGGGTCGCTTCGGGGGCGGACGGCTGGACGCGTCGAGGGCGGAAGAAAGGATGCATGGTCACTGGTCCTCTGTCCGGAGGTTGGGAGACAGGACGCCGCTGGTCTCGCCGGCGGGGAGCAAGCCCCGTCCGGCATTGGCGACGAAGAAAGCCTGCAGAGCGGCAGCCCGCCCCGACGGACGCGGTGCGGCCTGGGCGGATCCGGACGCGGCGCGATGGAAGGCGCGGCGCGCGGCCTCGGCCTCGCGTCCGATCGTCGCCGAGGGCCGGCCGGACGACGCGCCATCGGGTCCAGCGGCCGACCCGCCCGCCCCCGACATGGAAGCCTGGGTGACAGCATGGTCTGGCTCAGCCGATGCGACCTCGCCCTCCCAGGCTCGCGCCGGCTCGGCGACGCCAGGGCCTCGCCCGCCGGGGCGCGGGCCCGAGGGGGCGGGATTGTCGTTTGACGGACGCGGCGACCCCGATCCGGAAGGCCCGGAACCGGATGGGCCCGAACCTGGCGACCAGGGTCCCGACGGCGACGTCGGCGGCCGACCGGAACCCGCCCCCGCCGCCGCCCGGGCAGGCCCAGCCATCCGGGCGGCCGTGCCAGAAACTGCGGCTCCGGCGCCGGCCACGGCCCCGGCCGCCAGGGCGCCTGCGCCGCCGACCGCCAGGGTCCCGGCCAGGGCAGCGCCGGCGCCAAGCGCGGGGCCGCCGGTCACAAGGGCCGAGGCGAGGTTGGGGATGAACAGCGCCAGCATGGCCAGGAGGATCGCGGCCACGAGGATGCTGAGCGCCTCGTAGATGTCGGGGTTGGCCGAAGGCTGTAGCTGATCGAAGATCGTCCGCGCGCCCGAGACCACGATGGCCAGGGCCAGGACCTTCAGACCCGAGGAGACGACGTAGCCGAGGGGCCGTTCGGCCAGGAAGGCGGACTTGTTCCAGATGCCGAAGGGCAGGAGCACGAAGCCGCCCAGGGTGACGATCTTGAACTCCAGCAGGGTGACGACGATCTGCAGGGCCAGCACGGCGAAGGCCAGCATGATGCCGATCATGGCCAAGCCCAGGATCAGGGCGTCGGTCATGTTGCCGACGACGTCGAGCGGATTGTCGACGGGCGCGGGCGTCTCGCCGAGCGCTTTCACGATCTCCCAGCCCTGTGAGAGGATGGCTCCGGGGTTGAGGAAGTCGGCACGGCTCAGGGACCCACCGCCCGCCGTGAGGCCGAGCTCGATGAAGCCGGCGTAGATCGTCTCCGACAGTCGTTGCCAGTCGTTGATCAGCCAGGCGAAAGCGCCAATCAAAAGGACCTTGCCGAACCCCGAGGCCAGCACCTCCCGGTTGGGCGACATCGCCCACTGGATGCCCGTCAGGGCCACGACCAGTGCGATTAGCAGGCCGAAGACGCCGTTGACCGAACCCTGCAGGGCGTCGAACCCGGCCGAGATGGTGTTGGAGAACACCACCATCAGCTCGTTTGGGGTTTCCATTCCGACCGACATTCGAGGGCTCCTCAGTCCCGTGCGTGCGACAGCGGATCGAAGACCGGGGCGGTCGGCGTGGTCACCGGCGCGGACCAGCGGCGGCGACGGGCCTCGTCTCCGGCGGCCCGGTCGGCGGCCTCCCGGGCGGTCGCCTCGGCAAGCAACCGGGATTGGGCCAGCATGACGGTCCGGAGCGCGGCGAGGTCCTCGGCCAGGACGGCCAGCATCTGGTTCGACGACTGGATCGCCGCCGTCTGCCCAACGGCGGCCTCGCTCGCCGACAGGGCGCCGGTGAGCCGGCCGGTGCGCCCCTGACCGAGCCGTTCGAGCTCGGCCGCGGTGCGAGCCACATCCTCGGCCGTTCGCCGGGCGGCGGCGGTGCGCGCTTCGCCCTGCGCCACTAGGCGGGCCAGATCGGCGCCGGACAGGTTGTCCGGGTAGAGGTCCGCGAACTGCCGTTCCAGGCCTTCGACTGAGGTTGCGAGCCCTCGGGCGGTCCGGGCCAACTCCGCCATGTCGTGCAGGCTCTGGCTGTTCCGGGTCAGGTGGCTGTAGGGGGATGCCGCCAGGGTCCGGGCCTCGTTGGCCAGGCTTTCCAGCTGTCGCGCCGTCTGCAGCGCGTTCTCGATGTGGTTGCGGGGATCGAACACCACCTGCTGGGCCAGGGCCGGAGCCGGCGCGGCTCCGACGAGACTGGCGCCGACAAGCCCGGCGGCGAGGATGCTGAGCGGACTATTCCGCCGCGAGCGGCGGGGCGAAGGCGTCGAGGACGGCGTCGACATGATGGACTCCCTTGGCTGTGAGGAACTGGCGTGCGAATCCGGCCTCTCCGGAGCGCGCGAGGATATCGTCGATGAGGGTCTGGTCTTCCGGCGCGCCGGAGCCGCAAAGGGCCAGGGCGACGCCGGTCAGGCGCAGGTCAAACAGGCGCCGACCTCGAGGCTGGCGCCAGTAGTAGGCGCGCTTGGGCGTGGCGAAGGCGATCAACTCCAGCTGACGCCGGTTCAGGCCGAAGCCTTCGTAGAGCCGCGCGGAAGACGGCTCGAGCGCCCGCGGGTTGGGCAGGAAGACCTGGGTGGGACAGCTCTCGATGAGGGTGGCGGCGATCGGCGAGGCCGCGACATCGTCCAGGCTCTGGGTCGCAAAGATCACCGCCACCCGCTTCTTGCGCAAAGTCTTGAGCCACTCGCGAATCTTGGCGGCGAAGGCGGTCTCGCCGAGGAAGAGCCAGGCCTCGTCGAGGATCAGCAAGGTCGGCCGCCCGTCGAAGCTCCGTTCCAGATGGTGAAAGAGGGCCGAGAGGACCGGAGCCACCGCGGACGGCGTCGCCATCAGGCTCTCCAGTTCGAAGGTGTCGAACCGTCCGGGCGCGGGGGCTTCGCCCTCCCCGTCCAGCAGGGCGCCGTGAGGCCCCTTGAGGGTCAGGGGCTCCAGGGCCGCGGCGACGGCGCGGTCCTGGACCAGGGCGCAGAACAGGGTGAGGGTGCGGTGGCTGACGGGCGCATCGGCGAGCGCGCCCAGCGCCGCCCAGATCTCCTCCCGGATCCGGGGCACGGGCTCCAGACCGGCCAGGCGGACGGTCTCGGCGATCCATTCCGAGGCCCAGGCCCGCTCGGTCTCCTCGTCGATCCGGGCCAGGGGCTGGAGAGAAAACTTCGCCCCCGGTTCGAGGGCGCGCCACCGCCCGCCGGCCGCCAGGGTGGCGGCGCGCGCCGAGCGGCCCTTGTCGAAGAAGACGACGCGGGCGTCCGGGTAGCGGAACCACTGCAGGGCCAGAAAGGACAGGAGGGCGCTTTTGCCCGAGCCCGTCGGTCCGACGACCATGGCGTGGCCGACGTCCCCGACATGGAGCACCAGCCGGAAGGGCGTCGAGCCCGTGGTCCGGGCCGTGGCCAGGGGCGGCCCATCGAGATTGAGGTCCATGGCCGGGCCGGCCCAGATCGCCGAGACCGGCAGCAGGTCCGCCAGATTGAGGGTCGAGACAAGAGGGCGGCGAACGTCGGCGTAGGGCTCGCCGGGCAGGGAGCCGAGCCAGGCCTCGACCGCATTGAGGTCCTCGATCCGCGCCACGAGGCCCTGGGCGTTCAGCGCCGCCTCGATAGCGCGCGCCTTGGCGGCCGCGCCGGCCTCGGTGTCGTCAAGGACCGTCACGGTCATGGTCAGATAGCCGAAGGCGCAGGCCTCGGCCCCCAGGGCCGCCAGGGCTCCGTCGCACTCCTCGGTCTTGGAGGCGGCGTCGGTGTCGAGGAGCGGGACCTCCTCCTTGGTGATGGCTTCGCGAAGCAGGACGCCGACGCCCTTGCGCTTGGCGAACCAGCGCTTCCTCAGCTTGACGATCTCACGCTCGGCTTCCGGCTTGTCGAGGCCGATCCAGCGCGCGGTCCAGCGATAGGGGAACGGCAAGGCGCCCAAGGCATCGAGCAGCCCCGGCCGGGTGACGGAGGGCAGGCCGCGCACGGAAACGACCTTGAGCCAGCGCGTCCCAAGCTTCGGCGCGATGCCGCCGGAGAGATCGGTGTCCGCCAGCCAGGCGTCCAGGAACATCGGCTGCTCGGGGACGGTGATCTGGAAGGCGCGCGTGGAGACGCAGTCGTGTAGCCAGGTCAGCAGGGACGCGTCGTCCAGGACTGCGATCTCGGGCAAGGCATCGGACAGAAGGTCGAGCGTGGTCTCCGCTTCGCGGGCGAACAGGGCGAGGGCCTGGCTCCAGTCGGCGCCGCTGCGGGCCAGACCGTCGAACAGCCAGCGTTCGATCCGACGCGTCTCGTCGGCCGGCGGCAACCAGGTCAGGGCCAGTCGGAAGTCGGTCTCGAAGGCCAGGTCGCCCGCCTCAAAGCGGCTGCGGCGCTCCTCGTCCAGGAGCCAGGCGACGTCGAGGTCGAAGGCGCTTTCCGGATAGGGCGCCGCTTCGCGCCGACGGGCTTCCATGTGCAGGCACCAGCCGGTGCCGAGCCGCTTCAGCGCGTTGTTCAGCCGGGCCCGGACCGCCATCAGTTCGTCCTCCGTAGAGGACTCGAGGTCAGGACCCCGAAAGCGGAAGCCGGTGGTGAAGGAGCCGTCCTTGTTCAGGATGACGCCGGGGGCGACCAGGGCCGCCCAGGGCAGGTGATCGGCAAGGGCCGCCGGTCGTCTGCGATGCTCGTCGAGAAAACGCATTCCGGTCTCACGCGTCCAGATGGCCAGGCATGGCCAGGTGCCGGCGCAGGACATCGAAGAAGCGGCGATCCGCCTTGGCGGCCCACAGGCCAATGGCGTGAGCCGCCGCCCACCACAGCAGGCCTAGCCACCAGATACGCAGGGCCAGGCCGAGAACCATGGCGATCGTGCCCATGGCGATTGCATAGTCCCTCGGCATCCCGGCCATCAGCACGGGTTCAGCCAGGGCCTGGGCGACCGGGAGATCCCAGCCGTCCGGACGGCCGTCGGAACGGAACTCAGCCATCACCCGATCTCCGCCCCGCCGGCGAAGCCGAAGAAGTCGAGGAAGAAGGTCGAGGCGGCGAAGGCGATCGACAGGCCGAACATGATGCCGAGGCCCCTGCGCATCGAGGATCCGTTCTCGCTCATGGCGATGCCGGCGCCGAAGACGACCACCGCCACGACGGCCGCGGCCTGAACCACCGGTCCCGTGATCGACTCGACCACCTGCTGCAGCGGTCCCTCCCACGGCATCCCGGATCCCCCGGCCAGGGCGGGTCCGGCCAACAACAGGCCGCACGTCGTCATCGCGCCGAGAAGCCGGCGCCCCAGTATCCGTCGCATGTCTGCTTCCTTTGTTTTCAGCGCGTCTCACCGCGCCTCAACACATTGCAAGCAAATATATCCACAGGCTGTCAACTCTGTGGATCGATTATTTTGAGTGACTGTATTTTGACTTACATTCGAGTCCCGACAACTCATCTGCCGACTTGCGGAGACTTTTTCGCGAAGTCTCGGTAACTCGCCAATCGACTTTCGACGACTTCCAATCATGTTCAGTCGTGGCGGGGCTTTGGCCCCGTGCGGTCCACGTGCGGTTTTGCGCAGCACTCACCCGTCTCTCTGGAAAAAAACGCGGGCGCCATATTCATTGGCGGAGACGCAGATTGGCCGGTCGGGCCGGGCGGCGCCGTTATCAGTCAGGCGGAGCGCGAAGACGTCGCTACGCGGACGTGGAAGCCCTCGCCGGCCCCCTCCACAAGCCGGGTCAGACCGCCATCGCCCGGGCGTATGCGGAGGCGCAGGACGCTCCGGTCGTCGGCCTGGTCTCCAGGCGGAATGTCCTCTCCCGCCAGGAAACGGGCCTGTTCGGGATCGGGAAGATCGGCCGAGAAGCCATCGGTCGCCAGGATCAGGTCCCGCTCGTCCTCGAGTGGGAGGGCGGAGGGCGGCATGAACTCCCGGGGTCTGAAGCTGCGCGTCAGACGATGCCGGGCCGGATCGGCCGCGATCGCCGTGATATCGAGGTCGACGAAGGCGTTGGCGAGGGTGTCGGGCCGCAAGAGCCACTCGGCGCGCCCCGCACGGACCCGTCCCAGCAGACAGTCGCCCGCATGCAGCACCAACCCGTCGCCGCCATTCAGGTGAACGAGCGCGTAGCTCGCCGAGGCGCGCGGCCGGCGCGAAGCAAGCACCTGGTGCAGGTCGCGGAGCTTCGCCTTCAGCGCTCCAGCGGTGACGGCGCTCTCGAGTTCAACAAACCAGTCGATCAGGCCCCGGGCGATGTCGCGGGCCAGCGCACCGCTGTCGGGCCCCTGGGTCGATCCGTCCAGGACGATGCAGAGCGCTTCGTCGCCGCGCACGCCCAGGCCGGCGCAGTCGCGGTTGTCCACGGTGCGTCGTCCGGCCCGGGTCCGCCAGGCGACATCAACCCCCCACGGTCGCCGCCGCTTGCAGCCAAGTCGGCGAGGCGGCGGTAGACAATGTCCGTCCGTCCCTCCGGGCCACGGATATTGTCTTCCAGGAGGTGGTTGAAATCCCTGCCCTGCATGAGCGCTGCCATCTGTTGGGCGATGAAGACGCGGACCTCCGTTTCCGCGGCCCGCACCTCGACGACAATGGCCGGGCGACCGTCGACGACCAGCAGGACAAAACCCGTAGGGCCAAAGACGAACGACCGAACGCGAACGCGCGTCCATGGCCTAGATCGTCCGCTCATGCGCTGGAGCGTCGGCCGTGACGATGCGTCGTAAGGATCGATTGCCGGTTATGGGGGGAATGTTCCCATGCAACATCAATGCCCTATGCGAGCGACAGTCGCAGAATCGCCTCGGTGCATCGCCTATAGTCCCCCATGGTGCAGGGGCAGGCCAGACCCTCTCCAGACGGTGACCCCCAGCGGGGGGCGGGGGGTAAAGCCAGTGGGTCCGCGTATATTCGACACTTCAGAAATGTGACCCAAAACCATTTGGGCTATGGTGCGCGCTTGTTCAGCAGTTCCGCAATGGCGGCCACGACCTGTGCAGGGACGAAAGGTTTGTCGATCAGGATGCTGTCTGGAACCCCATGCGCGGCCCACTCGTCGGCGCTATCGCCGGTCACATAGATCACCGGCAAGGTCGGAAACTTTTCGCGCGCTGCCCGCGCGATGTCCCAGCCTTTGATTTCTCCTCCGAGATTCACGTCCGTCACCAAGGCGCGGCATATGTGACCCTTCTCGTTGAATAGAGCCAATCCGTCCTCGGCTGTGTGCGCGGTGTGTGGACGGAAGCCGTCGTCTTCGAGCGCATGTTCGATGGTTGTCGCGACTAGCACATCGTCATCGACGACGAAGATGCATACAGAATCCATGATTTAGCCCGAGCCGAGTGGAGTTCCCCGGAGCCAGAACACGCTCACCGCAAAAACGATCCCGGTGAGCGCAGCGTCATTCGAGCGGAAGTAGGAACACTCTGGCGTAGCCCGTAGAGCCATCGGTAGTGGGAAAAGCCACGAACTCTTCGCCGTTACGCTTCAAGACCTCTCGGGCGAGATCGTTGAAACGGTCCTCGGCGCCGTCCAGACGAACAAGCAAAAGGCCGTCCGCTTCCGCGATCACTGTGTGCGCGGACGACCCTTTACGAAGTCGGTCGAGGAACTTCCCCATGGCTCCAGAGAACATGAACATAAATTCATGTTCAAGGTGGGCCGCGTGAATATCGCGTGACAGGAGAGTCTTTTCTCGGCGTTCAAAGGGCGAGGCCCGCTGTTCTCGCTGTGGAACCGGCACCCGCCGTGCCCGAAGTGCGGCGATGGCCGGTTCCTCACGAGCCATCATGCGGGCAAAGCCTTTGTCTGGCCCATGACAACGGACCTGTTCGTCACGACCGCACACCTTCACGAGATATACGAGAACACGAAGGGGAAGGTTTAGAGCGGAATGATCTCGGCACAGTCGTAGAGCTTGTTTTCATCGAGCCGGGGGAACAGCGCGAAGTCGCGAACGGTCATGTCCTGAAGCGACGCGACAAACCGATCAAACTCCTGTTCGAACCCAAGCCTTGGGTGGATCGTCCACGAGCCGTCATGCTCGCGGGAAAGGTAAACTTCCCCATCTTTTTGCAAGTCGACGAATGTAATCATTCGACAATTTTAAGCGTAGCGCGAGCGCGATGCAAATATGGCAGCGCTTGAGCCGTATTAAGATCAAGCTGCGACAGAATTCCTAGTTCAATGCGGGATCTGGCGAGCATGCCTCCAGATGCAAAAAGCTTAAAAGAACAGTCCGTTCGTTGCCGTGCTTTGTTTCGGCGGTCAACCGACGCCCAGACGCTCACGGCTATTGAAGGGCATTGCGATGACCTAGATCATCGCGTGGCCGGCCTCAAATGTGGCGCATCTAGCGCGGCCAACTCGACGAGTCGGGCAATTAGCCGACCGGGAACCGTTCAGACCGACCTTACCGGACGGCGCAGATCAGTTCAGCCGCATGACCTCGGCCGACGCGTAGAACCCGGCTGGCCCCATCTTGGGGAAGATGGCGAACCCGCGATCCTCAACCTCGTAAAGGTGGGCGACCAGCGTATCGAACTCTTCCTCACACTCGGGGCGGGGCTGGATCAGGATTGCGCCTGACAGGGGAACCACGATGTGGATATCGCTACCGGCGGCGAGATCGTCGAATGAAACCATGGGCGGGGTCTATCGCAGAGGGTCGTGAGCGTCTTGTGACGACGATGTAGCCGGGCATTACCCGGATCGTCGCTGACTAAATATCAGCATGATTTCCAAACTTCTGACCGGCGGCATCGACCTGCCGAAACTCTAACAGCGCGTCATCGCGCTCACCACAGAACTCGTCACCGCCTGTAGGCGCCAATCTGTCCGCTGTCCTAGGACTGCGGACAAGATTGTAGGTGACGGAAGGATTGTCAGCCAATGTGCGTCGCTGAAGTGTTCAGGCCAGAAGGCTGATCGCATAGGCGTCGTCGCCCGACGGCTCGACGCCGAGAACGGCCTCGACCTTTCGCCCAGTCGCCGTCCGGCGGATATGGACGATGCGATCGACTGCCTGTGCGATCGCGCGGCGAGGCGTCCGGGTTGATACCTCCGCGATCAGGTCCTCGACACGGCGAAGCACATCGTCGGCCGAGTTCGCATGGATGGTCGACAGGCCGCCGGGATGTCCGGTGTTCCAGCTCTTCAGGGTCTCGAGCGCCGCAGCGCCATCTCGCATCTCGCCAACTACGATCCGGTCTCGCAGCGGTTGTGGCAAGCTTAGCACCACGTCCTGCATCATGAGAGCGTGCGCCTGATCGGCCGCATGCGAGTGCGCAAACCCTGGGGTCGCCTCGATAAGCAGTTCCGCCCGGCGCCGGGTCAGCCGCGCCCGGGTGATTGCGATATTTGAGGCGACCTTCAGCAGCAACGCCTTCGGATGGCGGATTTCGACCCTGTCGCTCATGGGCACGATCCAGAGCCAAGCTTCCTGCACAATGTCTTCGGCATCCCAGCCGAAGCGCCGCCGGATGCGTGCTGTCAGCCAGTGGGAATGAAGACGATAGAGCTGGTCCAGCCCTCTCCGTCCGCGGCGGGTAACCGCGCCGTTCTGTTCTACTGGCTCGACCTTCGACACGGACCGTCTCCAAACCAAATCAAATCATAACCGAAAGGAGAAATAGTCACTATAGTGACTGGCCGAATTTGACCTTGTCGGCGCGCTTGCGTCGATGACGCTGGTTCAGACATTCGGCCGAAACGTTCGTAGAGAACGGGAAGCAAAGGGCATCACCCTCGAGGGTCTGGCCCATGATGTCGGGCTGTCGTACAGCTACGTTGGCGGCATCGAGCGTGGCCAACGCAATCCCACGCTGGCAGTGATCGAGCGCATATCGGCGGCGTTGGATATTCCTTCGCTTGATCTACTCAGCAACCGAAGAACCTGACCAGACCCGCTGTATGGTGAGATCGGCGGGTCTGCAGTGATGACACGAGACCGATCATGAGCTTACGTCGCGCTAGAACAGAGTTGACCAGAAACGGCAGTGATTGTCCGAAAATAGACCACCGCGAGGCTCGCTGACGGGGGCCTGGTGACGATTTGCGCCAAGAACGGCCATTGCTGCGCGACCGAAAATGCGACACTCGATCCAGTGATCCGCCATCAACCCTGTTGGATCGGCGCGCGATGTTTGGCTGACGCCGCGCGCGAACGCCTGTAACCTGACGCGCCTCTACTGTTGCACCCCGGAACGCTCCCCACATGACCGTCAGCGCGTGACCTACGCCGTCAAGGAAGCCTTCCTGACCGTGCAGGGTGAAGGCGGACAGGCCGGCAGGCCGGCCGTCTTCCTGCGCTTCGCAGGGTGCAATCTTTGGAACGGTCTCGAACGCGACCGTGCGAGCGCCATCTGCAGCTTCTGTGATACGGAGTTCTTGGGCGTCGATGGCGACGGCGGCGGCAAGTTCGCAGAACCCCACGTCTTGGCGCGTCATGTTGCGGGGCTCTGGCGCGGGCGCCCGAGCGATCCAAAGCTGGTTGTCTGCACAGGCGGCGAACCCCTGCTCCAACTCGACAGGCCGTTGATCGAAGCCTTGCACGACGTCGGCTTCGAGATTGCGGTCGAAACTAACGGCACCAAGGCCGCACCAGACGGACTCGACTGGATCTGCGTCAGTCCTAAAGCCAGTGCGGCCATCGTCCAGACGTCCGGTCAGGAACTCAAGCTTGTCTTCCCGCAACCGCTCGCCATGCCCGACCGCTTCGAGGCTCTCGCTTTCGAGAGGTTCTGGCTTCAGCCCATGGACGGCCCGGATCAAACCGCCAATACCGCCGCCGCCCTCGAATACTGCCTGACCCATCCGAAATGGCGCCTCAGCATCCAGACCCATAAATACATCGGCGTCCGCTAGAGACGGATGGACGGGCGCTGTGGTCGAGCGTCAGACTTCAGGCTGCGGCCTCGCGCACGGCGTTGAGGATGCTCGCCGTGCCCTTGCCGGCCGCATAGACGGGCTCGCGCCCGCCCAGAGCGTCCTTGATGCAGAAGAAGGCCTGATGGCTGCTGCTGCGCCAGGCGAAGATGAAGATGTCGGCGGTCCGCGCCAGGTTGGTCAGGCTGAGCGTGCTGACCGTGTCGGAGTTCACCTCCACGGCGCACCCGGGGTAGAGCACTTCAAGCGCCGCCTTGGCCCGGGCGCCGGCGGCGGTCGTCAGGGTATAGACGCCGATGAGTTTGCCGTTCAGGTCCGCGCCCGCCGTCTCTTCGGCGCCGGGGCCGGATGAGGGTCGCAGTCGGGCGATCGACGAGGGATCGACGCCGAAGTCCCGCGTCAACGACTCGATCACCAGGACATCGGACCCCGTCAGCCTGTGCGCGAAGCCTTGGCATTGGCCGATGACGGCGAGGAAGACACGCAAGCGCGCCTCGTTCGCCTCGGCCGAGGGTGTCGGCGAGATCGCCAGGGTTTCGCAAATGTCCAGAGACCAGGCGAGATTGACGTAGGAGGCGCTGCGCGCCTGCACCGCCTCCAGATCGGCGATCATCGTCAGATAGTCGGGCGCGGTCAGGCCGAGATCCAGCAGGGCGGACATCACCGTCGTCAGGGTCTCGAGATCAGCGCGCCCAACGGCGTCGTCGATGGCGATCAGCAGCAGGACGACATTTGCCACGGCCCGGGACGGGCCCGTGGCCTGTTCCCCTTCGGGGAAGAAGGCCGAGACCACCATGGGCAAGGCTTGACGCGCCGCTTGCGCCGCTGCGCCCTCCAGATTGCCGATCAAATCGGCGAACGTCCGGCACTGGGCGGCGTTTGCGCGCAACTCCCGCGTCTCCCAGGCGGCGCGGTTATCGAGGACATCCGTCACCGCCTCGTCGACCCCCTGCCCGGCGTCAAGGCGCTGCGCCCAGTTCAGCCAGCCGGACGCCGGCGCGTAGGACAGATCTCGCGGGACCTCGGGGGCGGTCCGTGGCCTCAGCGCGTCCAGGCGCTCGACCTGGGTCTTGGGCAGATCCGTTCGGGCCTGGGGTTGGGCGTCGAAAGCCTCCAGCACTCTCGACCGGGCCTCCGCCGTACCGATGAACTGGGCGCAGGCCAGAAGGCGCATCACGGATTTGCGATTGAGGGGTTTGGCAAGATCGATTTCGAAGGCGCGATCGACCTGCCCGTCGTCGAAGGCAGCCTCGGCCTCGTCAACGACCCCGTCCGGGTCACCCACGGTCTCCGGAACGTCGGGGGCTGCAAGAACGGACGCAGGCTCCGGGCCTTCAGTAGTCGGGTCAAGGGACGCCTCCACCGGGGGCGTCGCCCGAGGCGGAGGGGGCGGTGAGACGGGAGGCGTGGGGCCTGGCCCGGACGCCTCGGCGTCGCGTGCCGCAGCAGACCCTTGAGGGGCCTCGACCTCGGTGACGAAACGTTCAACCCAATCGGCGTCCTCTGCGGGCAGAAGGGCGGTAAGCGTCGCCAGAATGGCGGCGTTCGGTCGAGGCTGAACGTGCTCGTGGAGGATGAAGGCCTTGACCACGCGGGGCGTGCGCACGCCGTGACGAGAGGCGAACAGCCTCGGGAAAGGGTCGAGAATGTCGTTCCTGAAGGCTGCGACGAACGCCGTCGTATCTGCGTCGGCGTCGAGTTCGTCCAGGTGCACCCGGTAGAGCGCCTCGACCAGATCCGACAAGGTCTGGGGGGGAAGCGGAAGGTCGGAGAGGTTTCGGATCGCCCAGTGATCGAGCGCGATCTGGCGCCACTGTCCAAGACCCGCCTTGAGCCGCACATCGAGGAACTGGAGGTTCTCTTCGTTCAACCGCCCCGTCGCCCGCAATTCGGCGATGAGAGCGAGCGCCCCCGTCTCATCGCGCGCCAGAAGGGCGCGTTCGAGATCGGAACGTATGCGGCCGACAGGCCGGGGCGCGGAGCGGGCCAGTCGGGGCCGCTGGGCGTCGAGGCGCGCCAGAAGGGTCAGCTTCGCCGAGATCGCATCGGGGTCCTGGCCGGTGAAATAGAGCACTTCGCGGCCAAACCGTCCCCGCAGGGCGTCGGCCTGGGGGTCGGCCGGCGCCGCGGCGTCCAAGGTTGAAAGATAAGAGGTTCCGAGCCAGGCCCGCAGCGTCGATCGCAGCCCCTGCTCGCCTTCGCGGGTCATGGCGGTCGCATACCAACCCCTGAGCCGCCCCCCGGCGCACATCGGCAGGATTAGGGGCGTATCCGACACCGATCCAGACAGTCTCGCCAGCCAGGGCGATACGGCGTCGACCTGGTCCTGTCGCGCGGATCCGGCGGCGAGCGTCTCCCCCGTCAGGCCGTTCGGCGCACTGAAGAACGCTTGCACCCAGGCGCGTTCACCTTCGGGCAGATCGGCGATCATGGCTCGACCCTTGCATAGGAATCAAAGTTGAGCCGCGCCTGGGCGATCGTTCGCGTCGCCGTGTCATAGACCACAGTCTCGTCGTTCAGCTCCAGGCCGCGATAGGTCAGGTTCATGGATCCCGTGAGCAGTCCGCGCTTCAGCAATATGCCTTTGACGTGGAGGTTTTCGCGCTTGACGATCACGAGCTTGGCGGACAGGCCGGCTTCCTCGGCGCCCACCCGCAGCGCCTCGAGAAAGGGGGCGTTGTGGGTGTCGTGATTGGTGGCGATGCCCAGTTCCGTTCCTCGCGCCATCAGGTGAAGCGCCACCTCGGTGAGCCGGATCTCCCGCCCCCCCCACTCCGGATTGACCGAAGCGAACCCGCCCGCGCGGTTGTCGAACAGCACGACATTGCTGATCCAGGGGCTGACCAGCCAGGCGCGCTGTCCGCCCGGCGAAACGATCTCGCCCAGAAGCATCATCTGCAGGAGTTCGCGTACGAGGTTCTGGCTGGTCGCCACGCTCTTGAAGATCCGTCGGCTCTCGAACGTCATTGGACCGCCTCCGCGATATCGACGTCGACGGCCAGGGTGCTCTCGACCCGACGAACCGCCTGGACCCGCGCATAGACCGACAGATAGTCGGATTGAACCGGGTTGGTGGCCAGGAAGCTGAAGGCGTCGGCCAGAAGGTCGGCCTCGCCCATGGGGCAGACCAGAGTGGCCGCGCCCAGGCTCGCCAGACGTTCCAGGCAACGGGGGCGCCAGTCCTCGTCGCGGATGTCGATCACATCTAGGCCCTCAGTCAGGAAAGATTTGACCAGCAGGGGTTCGGGAGGCGGCAACTCGCCAAACGGCGAATAAAGGTCCAGGCCGGATCGCCGGATCTGGGCTCCACGTGGCCACAACAGGCCATAGATGACCCCGAACCGCCATTGGGCGGCGCTGACCGACGGCGCCTCGATGCCGGCCTCCATCAAGGCGGCGTCGATATCGGGCCAGTTCGCCAGTCTGTAGGCCAGCACCCGGGCGTCGAGTTCGACCCCCAGTCGGGCCTCCTCGGAAGACCAGCGCGTCAGGGCCTCAAGCAGGAAGGCATCGCTGCCGGGTCCGGACCCGGGCCGCAGGATGCGGTTGGCGAGCGCGACGATGAAGGCGTGGAACGTGACGTAGCCTTCCCCGGCGAGAGTCTCGCGCAATTCTGTGAACCGGGCGTAGCTTTCCCGAGCGCCATAGGCCGAGCGGTAGTTGATCGTCGCCACGGCGATTTCGCCGCCCGGATCGGCCGCCAGTTCGCCGAGGTAGCGCGTCATCTGGAAATCACTGAGCAGGAAGTCGTTGTCGCGGAGTGCCGCCGTCATCAGGCTGAAAAAGCGCCTCGGATCCTCGGCGTACTGTTTGAGGACGTCCTCGATCAACCCGTTGCCGCCGGGGGCGAACTCGCTGATCCAGATCTCGCTGGCGTCGGCGCCGGCCAGGACATCGTCCTCTTCGCGCGGTCCGGCATCGATGTCGACGACGAGGCTGTCGGAATCGATCTCCGGACACAGGCTGGCGATGGCGCTCGAGGCCGCCGCCGCAACGGTGGCGACGAAGCGCTGCCTGAGCCAGGGCTCCCAGGTCTCATCGATCGGCTTCCAGAGGATCGTGGCCAGACTCCGCAGGTCGGCCAGGACGGTCGGGTCCTCGAGATAGGCCTCGAGATCGACCCGCAGCTTGTCCTGCACATTGCCCTGGGCGTCGACGTCATCGACCGTCGCCGACTGGAACAGGATCACCAGGGTGGCCTTGAGCGAGAGGTCGGCGAGGTCGTTGGCGAGATTGTCCGCCGCCGCACTGAGCGAAATCCCCTTGGCGATCGCTTCGTTGGACAGGGCCGACAGCAGCAGGTGGGCCAGCCATTCCCGGGCGAAGACATTGTCGACGCTCGCCAGAACCGGGCCCTGACGCGCCTTATGGTGGAACCGGGCGGTCCGCATGGCCCGGTACAAGGCGCTCTCTGCTCCCCCGAGCGACGCCCAGATCGCCGTCGGACAGGTCAGCCTCAGGCACAGGGCGTCCACGGCGACGCTGAAGCCCACAGCCGCCTGCCCCCCCTCGTCGGCTGAGAATGTGAACGTCTTACGCACGCTGCGGCCATCGCGATATTTGATCTCCGCGTCGCTGGCGACGGCGAACCGCCGGACCTCCACGGGCGACAGATTCTGATGGGTGAAGAACCGCACCTCGGACACCAGGTCGGTCCACGGATCCTTGCGGGGAAGAGCCAGGACGAGGCCGGGGGTGCGGGCGACGATCTGGGTTCGCCAGTCGAGCCGCGCATGGGAGGTGTCGAGGACCTGACCCGGGGTCTGTTCCGTCCTGATCAGCAGGGGGCGGAACACCGGAAGCCGGAACACCCCCGCGCCGGCGGCCATGGCCCACTCGCCCAGAGGATCGCTGTCCAGGATCGAGGCGATGCTCAGGACCTGGTTCGGCCTGTCGTCCAGGGCCGGACAGACCCAGTGTCGCTCGCCCCCGTGCTGGAGGGCATAGCGGCGGGACACCCGCCCCGGCGCGAAGTCGCGCATCGCCTGAAGGATGGGCATCACGCGCGGTTCGACCTCCTGTCCGTTCAGGGGCGGCAGTGTGATCGTCACTTCCGGGAGGTTCAGATCGCTGAACAGATTGGCCGGCGCAAACTCCGGCAGGGGCGAGTTGCGGATCACCGCCTCGTGCAGGGGCGGCTGGCTGCGCCAATGCGTCTCGAGCCGCCGAAGGGCCGTCGGCAAGACCTCTGTCAGGAGCGGGCGCGGCTGATCCCAGAGCAGCAGGCGAACCTCTTCCTCGTCGAGCTTG
Organism: Brevundimonas sp. KH_058; assembly: GCF_057838505.1. Classification (NCBI taxonomy): domain Bacteria; kingdom Pseudomonadati; phylum Pseudomonadota; class Alphaproteobacteria; order Caulobacterales; family Caulobacteraceae; genus Brevundimonas; species Brevundimonas sp. KH_058. The sequence goes on from NZ_CM174469.1 coordinate 756,817, forward strand.
AGCGCCTTGGCGAGATAGGTCCCGTAGCGGTCGCGCTCAGCAGGTTCGGAAAGGACCCGCGTAATGGCCTGGGCCAGACGGGCCTGACGGGTTTTGTTGGGAGCCCAGTTCGCCGGTTCGGCGAGGTCGCGCCACACGCTGCCGGCGGGCGCGCCACCCATCTGTTCGCTGAGGTAATCGAGGGTGGCGTAGACCGACTGTATGCGGCGCACATAGCGGTTGCCGGTGGGCAGGCTGCGCACGGAGAGTTCCGGATCGAACAACAGGTCGTAGCCCTGATAGGCGATCCGGTCGCGACCGTAATCGGACAGGACGACGATCGTCCAGGGCCGCATGCGCCGCGATCGCCCGGCCCGGCCCTTGCGCTGCAGGAACTGGGCGACATCGCGCGGCGCCTTGTGCTGGATGACGGCCCCGACGAGCGGATCGTTGAAGCCGACTTCCAGGGTGGCGGTCGCCACGACGATGTCGAGGTTTTTGCCCACGCCCGGGTCCAGCGACATGACACGGCCCACCGCCTTGCGATCGGAGGCGTTCAGGTCATGGCCGATGATCTGAGGCGCTTCCCAGTCCTGCCCATGGAGTTTGCGCTGGCGGTTGGGCATGGGCCGGCGCAGGACCGACAGGCCTCCACGAGGATGGTTCTTCATGTCGGGCTTGCCGGCCGAGTTGCGGCCCTCGGCGTCGAGCATGGCAAAGAACATCCGGTTGGTGACGTCCAGATCGTCGGTGAACAGGAACAGCCGCTCCCCCAGGACGCCGTCGCTTTTGCGGCTCAAGGGCGCATCGAGCATCCGTGAGGCCAGCATCGCCGCCTGGATGGTCGTCGACAGCAGGGCGGTGCGGGAGACCGGATCGCCGCGCAGTGCGAGCATGTATTCGGCCCCCTCCTCGACCATCTCGGAGGCGACAGGGGTGACTTCCGCCGCCGATTGTTCGCTCACGCCAGTCAAACGCGCGAAGAAGCGCGCGCCGTCCCTCAGGGTGGCCGACAGACCCACGAAACTCACGGGCTTGCGCAGCATCTTGCGCCACCGCCGAAGCAGGAAGGCGACTTGGGCGCCGGAGCGTCCCGAATAGGTGTGCACCTCGTCGAGGAGCATCATCTCCACGGCGCGCTCGGCGCGCCCGCCCAGGCCGAACAGATGGTGGAGTTGGGAATCCGCCAGCCTCTGGTTCAGCATCTCGGTGGTGGTGAACAGGATGTCGGGACTGACCGTCTCGAGCCGTTTGCGGGTCAGGACGATCTCGTCCTCGCTGATATGGTGACGGCAGACATCGCAGCGCAGGCTCTCGATGTGCTGATCGCGATCCTCATTGCGCCAGACCAGATCCCCGCCGCAGTTTTCGGTCGGGCACCGGATGTACTCGCAGATCAGGCCATCGGGATGGACCGGCCATTTGTTGTGGCCGGTCTCGACGGTCTTGTCGGACTGGGGCGTCGGTCCGAACAGGGTTCCGATGAGGATCTTGCGACGGCCCTTCGCCGCCAGGGTGTCGTCCAGCGCCCGCGCCTGGGCATAGACCTCGGCGAACTGGTCCTTCAGCAGTTCATTGCGAGGGTAGAGCGCCAGGACCTTGACCCAGCGGGTGTCGGGCTTGTCGCGCTGAATGTGGGATGCCACCCGCGCCAGGGCCGGCAGATAGAAGGCTAGGGTCTTGCCGCTGCCGGTTCCCGCGCTGACCAGGGTCGCCTGGGAATACGGGCTGGCGAAGCCGGCGAGAATGCGTTTGGCGGCGTTGACCTGGAACCGGGCGAGCGTGAAAGCCGCGCCGTAGCGGCCGATCAGGGCGGCGATCGCCGCGCGCCCTTCCGGCTCCGCCGTCGCCTCACCGATCTCGGCGATGGCGGCCTGGGGCGCGACGTCGCGCATGGGGTAGCGTCGGCGCCGCCAGAGGAAGCGGAAGTCCGCGACCAGGGTCGGCGCCCCCTGCCAGCCGACCGCGCCCTCGTGCTTGGGAAACAACTGGCGGAGGCGGAACATCAGCCTCACCTCCTCGGCCATGCGCGAGCGGAAGCGTTCTCCGGGATCCTCGCCGACGTCGAACACCAGCGCCTGGTCCACAAGCGCGTCGATGATCGCCTCGACCGTCGTCAGGGTCAGCCCTTCGACGGAGGCGAGGTTATCGATCAGGTCGCCGACGATGTCGTGAAGGTCGGCGGCGGGCAGAAAGGCGTCGACCAGCCCCCAAGACAGGAGACGGGCCTCCTGCTGTTCGATCTTGTCGAGGGCGGCGAAGACCAGCGTGTCGTCGGGGGTCATTGTGTCTCCGCAGCACGAATGCGGTAGCTGTCGATCGCATCGCCGGATTTAAGCCAGTCCAGAACCTCATCCGTCAGAAGCGCCAGAGGCGCCCCGCCGGCCTGCACCGCGGCCAGGAACACCTTGACCTCGGGTTTGACGTCGTAATCAAAACGGGCCGCGATCCGCACGAGTTCGGCGGCGAGGCTCCTGGCTCTCTCAACAACGGACGGGTCCGTCGGCTGAGACTGGAACAGTTTGGTGAAGGCCTCATGCGTCTGTTGATAGGCGACGAGCGCGTCGAGATTGCCCTTGGTCGAGGCCAGAACCCCTTTGATCTTTGCGGGCGCGTCCCCGGCGAACAGGGTCGAGCGATACTCCCGCCAGGCGGCGCCGAGCGACTTGTCGACATCGGCGGTCGCCGAGGTCAGGTCCGCCAGCATCAGTTTCCAGGCCTGTCCCTTCTTCAGGGTCGCCGATGAGCGCTCCGCCCGGAACTTCTCGCGGACACCCTCGGCCCGCTTTTTCAGGACGCCCAGACTTTCCGGCGCTGAAACCGGGACGCCGAGGTCTTCGAACACCTTCTGGCGAAGGGTCAGAGCGCTCAGGGTCTGGACCGGTTCGCCGAGATCGGTCCGCAATCCCGACAGGTTGCTGGCTTCCTGCTTCCTGGACGCCAGACTGTTCAGACGACCCAGTTTTTCCTTCAGTTCGGTCAATCGACCCGGCAGGGACGCGGTCATGACGATGCTCCGGACGGGCCGGCGCCATCCGGCCCCGGCTCGCCGATGATCGTGGTCAGCAAACCCTCGATCTCGTCGGCGATCCGGTCCGGATTGGCCTGGTCGCTCAAGGCATAGGCCCGGTCGACATTGGCCTGGGCGACCTCGATGAGGGTTTCGACCATGGCCAGGAAGGATTTGGTCCGGTGAATGTTCGACAGATCCAGCGTCCCAAGGGCGTTGAGGACCTTGGGCAACTGGTCCAGGGTCGCCTCGTCCACGATCGTCGCCTTATAGACCAACTCGACGATCGGCGCGGCCTTGAACTCCGTCAGCCGCCTGGCGAACTCCTTGAGGTTCAGCTCCGCGCGATCCGGCCAGGTGGCTGTCGTCATCAAAAGACTGGCCACATCCTGCAGGTCGTTGACGAAGGCGGCCTTGTCGAAGTCGCCCTCCACGTAGTCGGCCAGTTCGGCGCGGAACTCCCTCAGCCGTCCGATGACGGGCTGCAGTTGGAGCCAGATGCGGTTGTCGCTGAACTGCTTGAGATAGACGAGGGTGTCAGGACTCAGACTGTCCGCTCTCGTCTCCTGAACCTCGATCGCCGCCAGACTGTCTAGCAGCCTGACGCTGTCCAGGGCGTAAGGCGTTGAGCCCGAGCTTCCCTGGAACGACGACAACAGTCCCTGGAGTTCCGACTGGAGAAGCTCGCGCGCCGGCCGCCCTGCGAGTTGCCCCCAGGCCGCTTCACACAAACGTTCCCAGTTCTCATCAAAGTCCTGGCGGGTGCGGGTTGGCAGGACCTCGAACAGTCCGCCGAGCGTCGCAGCGACGTTGGTGGGTTTGAGCGGCGGCGCGAGCCCCGCGATCCGACCTTGCGCCAGCAGTCCCTGCGCCAGTGTCCGGACCTGAAGCTCGACATCCTCTGACACCATCCGTTCGACCTGGGCGACCAGGACGTCGATGATCGCGGCGCTGGCCACATAGTCCGTGTCCGCCCCGGGGTAGGTCCAGCCCTGGTTGCGTTGCTCGTAACGCAGCGCGCCCAGCAGTCCGGCGCGAATGCGACCGTCTTCATCGCTGGGAGCCTTGCAGACGTGGATGGCCCTGCGGGGCGGCGGATTGCCGCGAGCCTCGGGGATCGAGATCGAAGCTGCGGAAATCGCACGTTTGCGCACGCGCATCCGCGGCCACTCCATGGCCTTTTCGAGAAGCGGATAGAGGGCGTTGCGGATCGCCCGCGCATCCGTCTGGACCAGCGGCTCGCCGCCCGCCCAGGCGTCGAGCACGCCCGACCATTTCACAGCCCAAGGGTCCGCTCCGGTCGATGGTGGAGCGGCAGGTTTCGGCGGTCGGCTGTCGTCCTCGCCATCGCCCCCGGTCTGGGCGCCCCCCGACGGTTCAACGGGCCGGATATTGTCCAACTGTTCGGGCGTCGGAAGGTTGAAGGCCTCGAATGTGCCGGGCGCCAGGCGGGCCAGGTCCGCCTCGCCGGGAGGATTGCCGCCCCAGACGGCAAGGAAGGCGGCCAGCCTCTTGCGGATCGCTTCGCTCTGGTTGGTTCGCCGTATCCAGTCGGCCAGATTGGCGTTGGGCGTGTAACCCTTCTGATCGACCGACGGGAAGGCGTTCGCCTCGTACAGACGGCGCAGCAGTAGGGTGTTGCGCAGGATGTCGTTGATGATCTTGCGCGGATTGAAGACAAGCGCGGTATTCTTGATCAGATGGGCGTCGGCCATCACCGAGATGGCCTGCCGATTAAACGGAAACAGGGGCGCGCCGGACCGGGAATAGCCGAAGGCGTCCAGCAAGGCCTGGGCGCGATCCGTGTCGTCGTCGTCGCGCCAGATCGGCAGCCAGGCCCTGTCGACCTCCGCGTCGCTCGTCTTGAACAGCCGTTGAAGTTCGGCCTCGCCCCATCGGGCCGCGTTCAGATAGGCCCCGACCAGATCGACCGTCGCGTCCTTGATCTGGGCCTCGCTCATCTCGCGGCCGCCGACGATCCACTCCTTCTGGGCGCGGGTGAAGATGGTGTCGCGGAAGGACAGCACGCCGTCGGTCAAGGCGATGGCGGTGCGCATGGTGGCCCTGACCTTCTTGCCCTCGTACTCGCCCTCCTGGATGCAGACCTTGAGGAGGACATCCTGGATTCCGGACAGGGCCGCAAAATCCTCGACCAGAAGAACCAGGTCCTTGTCTTCCTCGAGCAGCGTCTCGCGTACGGCCAGGATGATGTCCTGCAGCGTCATTCCTCCGGTCGAGTGCTGGAGATGAAAGACATTGCCGATCGCGGGATCGGTCGCCTCATTCAGCAGGTCGATCGGGACGCGCAGTTTCGCCGGATCCGCCGTGTCCAGATTGCGCTGGAAATAGCGCCGGACCGCCAGGGCCGCCTGCCCCAGGTCGATCTCGGGCGGAAGTTTCAGGTCCTCGGGGACGAACTGGCTCTTGCGATCGTCCTCTTCGCTGCTGGCTTCCGAACGCCCTTTGAGCGCGCGCTGGACGATGCGCGACAGCACATTGTCCAGGAAATGCCTGGCCAGGGCGGCATCGGAGAAGAATTTGGGCAGGTCCTGGGCGTGGGCCAGCTTGACCCGGAGATCCGCCCGCTCGGGGTGTTCCAGGCATTCGGTCAAGAGGCGGGCGGCGATCTCGCCCAGGGCGAACTCCAGATGCGCCCGGAAGGTCAGGACGGCTTCGTCGACGTTGACGTCGGCGACGGCGCGGGTCAGTTCGCCGCGGGCCTTGGCGTAGAGCGGATTGTCTTTCAGCGGCTCCAGAATCTTCTCGACCACGGTGCGCAGACTGGCGCTTTTCGGGATGCGAATGATGTGAAGCTTGTCGCGTTTGGAGGATCGCTGCAGTTGCGCGTCCAGCCAACGGATCATGTGCGACTTGCCGGCCCCGGATGCGCCCGTGATCGGGAACAGCAGGGCGCCGCCTGGCACATTGTCCGTCAGGAAGGCCGCCAGCAGATCGTCTTCCGTGACCGCGCTGGGAAGGCCCGATCCCACGTCGCGTGTCGTCAGGGGCGACGGCTGGTGGACCGCCAGCAGGACAGCCACATCGGCGGTCTCGGCCTCGTTCTTGATACAGGCGTTGACCTGGGCCGCCTCGGGCCAGTAGCGCTCAAGCATCACCGGGCTCCCGCCGGACGCGCGGGGCGCCAGATATGGGTGAAGGATCGCCACACCCGGCCGTTCACACCCGTCAACTGCAAACCGTCTTCGGCGTCCGCCCGCTGTTCCATGGCGAGTTCATCGGCATAGACCAACCTCTCTATGGCGCGCGAGAGCGAGGTCGACAGCCGGTTGTCGTCGAGAGGCGACCAGGCCGAGGTCTTCAGGGTCTCCTCCACCATCAGGCGATAGGCGCCCTGATCGAGGACGGGGAGGATTGTCGCCGCCCTTGAGAGGAACTCGCGCGCCGGGAGGGGTTTGGCGTCCGGAAAGATCGCCGGCAGGCTGTCGCGAACGGCGACCGTGGGATCGACGACAAACGCGGCCTCGCCGCGTCCGAACCCGAGATAGATCATCCAGGCCTTGAGGCCGGTCCAGCGGGTGTCGTTCTGCATCATGCGCCGGCTGAGATCGGGAATCTGACGGGTTTCCAGTTCCTCGATCCTGCCGTGGCTCGAGGTGTCGAGCGGGTAGATGTCTTGCGCCAGCATCCAGGACAGGCCTCGGGTCAGGTCGGCGCTCTTGTTGCCGTCGCTCTCCCAGAAGCGCTGATTGTTCTCAGCGGCGAGCACGATCTCGCGGGCGACGGCGGGCAGGCGGGTCTCGGCCCTGGCGGCGTCCTTGCCCAGTCGGCTCCGATAGGGCTCGCTCAGGACCACCCGATCGTCCTGCACCTCGAACAGACCCAGTTCGGTCCATCTCAGATAGGTGCCGTTGAGGCGGGACGGGTCGACGCCAGGGACGCCCGCGCCGCACAGGGCGAGCAACTCGGTGCGTTCACGCGGGCCGAACCGGACGGCGGCGCGCACCAGGGCGATCAGGACGTTGAACTGGCCGTCGTTGGCTTGGTTGAGGACGGTCATAGACGGGTGCCCGATCGGAATTGTTCGAGGGTCAGGACGTTGGAGCCGACCTCGCCGAGGCGGCGGGCGGGGTGCCACGGGTCGGGTGTCGAGGTCGGGGCGATGATGATGTGCAACGGTCGCTCGAGGTCGAGAAGATAAGCCGGAACCGAGCCTTCCGTCAGCACGCTGATCCGGGCGACCGGATAGGGCGGCGGCGCCTTGGCCTCCTCCTCCAGGTCCTGCAGCATGAGGAAGCCGCCCGGGGCTTTCTTGTGCAGCGTCCGCACGGCCGGCGTCCCAAATCTGAACGCCCGCGATGTCGCGATCTCCTTGATGTTGAATAGGGCGACGGCCTCCCCGAGGACGGAAGCGATGTCGCGGGTCTCCACGCCGTCCGGCACGAGCAGGAAGACCGTTCTGGCGTCAGACAGATGCGGGAAAATCCGGCGCCAGTCGCCGAGGTCCTGGGGCGGAATCCGGCTGACGCCGAACACAGCGGGTTCGGCGTAGTCGGTGTTGACCTCGCCCTCGCGGCGATGGACAGGGCAGCCGCCGCACGCGGCGGAGACCACGATCGAGCGGCCCTGTTCGTAGCTCTGGTAGAGGCGCGCCAGCAGGGTCCCGACCTCGCTGTCGCCGCTGACGAGTGCGTGCAGCAGGGTGGCGTTTTCCTGCGCCGCCCGGAAGGATCGCGCCCGCTCGGCCTGGATGCGGTTCGAGAACACGGTCTTGTCGCGATGGCCCGCCTCACGCAGATCGACGATGCAACGCATATAGTAGGCCGACCAGTAGGCCTCGGTCCGTCGCTCGAAGGCCTCGTCGTCCTCGGCTGCGCTCCGCGCCTCGAGGTCGGGCGCTGCCGCGTCCATTTCCAGCATGCCCGCGCGCGCCATCATGATGAGGGTGCGCATGTTCCAGGCTTCGTTGTAGTCCGTCTGCTGCCTGAGCCTGGGGGGCACGATGGCGATGCTCACCTCCAGCCTCGACCCGATCGCATTCAGGGGTTTGGCCTCGCGAACCATCGCATCCCAGCGCTCGAAGGCCAGGTCCTCGCTGATCAGGGACGGCTGGCCGATGCGTTCGGCGACGGCGAGGTCCCGCCCCGAATAGATCAGCATAGACCCGGCCGGGCTGCCGTCCCGACCCCCGCGCCCGACCTCCTGATAGAACCGGTCTACGGTCTCCGGGACGGCCGCATGGATCACGGTGCGCACGTCGCTCTTGTCGATGCCGACACCGAAGGCGGAGGTGGCGACGATGATGTCGATCCGGTTGTGCGCCCAGTCCTCGATGATGCGTTCCCGCCGCCCATCGGGCGTCTCGCCGTGAAACTCCTCGATCCGCCCGAACCCGTGGGCCGTGAGCCGTTTGCGCCAGGCGCGCGCATCGTCGCGTTTGGTCACATAGAGGATGACCGGCCGCGGTGCCGTCCTGACGGCCTCGAGTATTTTCTGTTCCTTCAGAGCCTCGTCGTCTTCGCGCTGTATCCAGTACTGGGGCTCGGGACGAATATGGATGGACGCCACCATCTGGATGCTTTCCGGCGGCCCGAACAGGGCGTCGATCGTCTCGATCGCCTCCGTCGTCAGGGTGGCCGACATCAGGATGGTGCGAAAGCGATCGCCCGAGCATTCGCGGAGCAACCCCCGGCGCACCCCGGCCACCAGTTGGAAGGCTGGCCGGAAACCGTCGCCCCACTGACTCAGGAGATGGGCCTCGTCGATGATCAAATAGTCGAGAAGACCCGACTGCGCTGCGGCGTAGAGCGAGGGGAGAAGGGCGCCGGTCATGGCTTCGGGCGAACAGTAGAGGATGCCCTGGCGCCCTTCGCGGATCGCCGCCTTGATCTCGGCCTTTTGCTCCGAGGACAGACCCGAATGCCAGGCCAGCGTCCGGCGCTCGCCGGCCAGGGAGCGCGGCGCCATCATCCTCAGGGTCTGGCGCGCTTGGTCGAGCGCGAGCGCGGTGGTCGGCACGATGCACAGGCTCAGGCCGCCTTCGAAGCCGCGCGCCAGAACCGGCGCCTGGGCGACGAGACTTTTTCCCGAACCCGTCGGCAGGCAGACGATCAGGGTTTCCCCCGGAGGAATCAGAAACGCGCTGCGGACCGCTTCCCTCTGCCCCGGCGTGACGTAGTCGAAGAAGCCGCTGCTTTCGCCCAGAAAGGGGTCGATGGCGCAGAACCAGCTCTTGCGCACGAGGTCTTCGGCGAAGACGTCCTCGAACACCGGAACGTCGGCTCCTTTGAACCAGTCGGGTCGCCAGGCGAGCGACTCGATCAGGGCGTGGGCGCCGGTTTCGCTGTGGGCGCTGAGGCCGTAATTTCCCCAGACCCGCGCCGTCGGCCAGGACGCATCGGTCCGGACGCGGAACTGGGCCGGCGCGCCCGTGCGAAGGGACTGGCGGCGCAGAATATGCTTGAGCAACGGCGCCAGGTCGGGGAGCGCGGCGGCGACGCCCTTCGTCCGGGCGGCGCTCAGGATCTGGGCGACGCGATCGTACAGTCCATCGGAACCGGCCTCAGGCGAGGCGACGTCCGGCCAGCCGTCAAGCGCGGCGTAAAGGCTGCCGAAATCGAGGTGCGTCGCCGTCATCCGCGGGCCAGGGTCGCAGCGGTCTTCATGTCGGATCCGAGGAAGCAGGCGCAGACCGCGTCCAGCGACAGGCGGGGCATCCGGATGCCGGCGATCAACTGCTCGGACAGGGCGCGCTCCAGATGAAGATCCCTCTCATCGGCGTCGCTGGCCGCGCCGGCGCGCGCCGTCCGAGCCTGCAGCAGCCCGAGGCGGCCCGCATCCATCGTCTCCGCCCGGCGGGCGGCGATCTCCAGATCCGCGTTCAGGGCCGGCAAATCCCGCAGATGCCGTTCGGCCGCGCGTCGGGCATCGACGCACAGGTCGGCCCATTGATCGAGGTGAATCGCGCCGAGCGCCTTGAGCGCGGCCCAGCGCCTGGGGTTGAGGTTGAAATCGCGCCCGCCCTGATTGCTGGCGTCGACGCGATACGGTCGCGCCAGCAGGGACAGGGCGCGGGCGTCTGTGACGATCTGGCGGTCTGCGTCGAGCCAGAGCGTCTGGAAGGACGGCACCAGGGCCATGTCGCCGCGTCGCCCCAGAGACGACAGGGCCGACGGCGTCAACTGCCCAGCCAGATCCAGGATGTCGTGCGCTCCGGCGACCTCGGCCTCGACGACGAAGTCGAAGCGGAAGAACAGTTTGGTTTCGCCCCACTCCGTCGGCGGCACGTGGCGCCAGAACGCTGTGGAGCGGCCCCGTTCGTCGCGCTGGGCCAGATCGCGAAGGCCGGTCACGAGAGGGTCGCCATATCGCAACAGTCGCGCCTGCACGGCGCGCCCCTGCCGGGACAGGGCGGACAGACGACGATAGGTATAGGGCACGGTCCAGAGGTCACGCGAGCGAACGACCTTAACCGTCAGGTCAATCGCGGGCCGGCACTTCTCGTAAAAGGTCTCGAGCGGCAACAGGGTATGCTGCCCACCCGTCATATAGCGGTAACGAAAAGCGCCACCGGGGGCGCTCGACGCCGGCGGGCCAGGCGGTTCGTTGGATCGCCCGAACATCAAGGTCGTTTGGATCCAACCGCCGATGTCCGTTTCCAGTTGTCGCCATTCGTCGTCCAGGTCGGACAAGGCTTCCAGGGTCTCGGACGGCGGGGCGCCGAGCGCATCCAGCGCATCCTGCTGATTGAGGCTCCGGATTTCGCGCGCGACCCGTCCGTCAACGCCGGCGTCTCGCGCTAGAAGGTCGAGTATCCCCTCGACGCCCTCGGCGAGAAGCAGCGCAGGCAGGGCCTGAACCGTCTGATCGATCAGGTACTGAAGGCTGGCGATCGATCGGTCGAAGACCTGCAGGCCTTCGTCCAGATAGCGCGCCCAGGCGCGCTCGATCGGATCGTCCTGGCAACACAGGAGGAGCGACTTGACCGATTGGCCTGAACCATAGCGGTCTGCCCGTCCTAGGCGCTGTTCGATGCGGTTGGGGTTCCAGGGCAGGTCAAAGTGGACGACGATCTTCTCTCCGCCCTGCAGATTGAGACCCTCCTCGGCGCGGTGATCGCAAACCAGCACGGTCCGGGTCGGATCCTCACTGAAGGCTCGCCAGTCGTCGTGCGCCGGGTCGTGACGATCGACGGGCCGACCGAGTCGCGCTGTCAGGCTCTTCACGATCTCGTCGCCCGTCTCAGGGTCCGAGCAGAAGACGATAAACTGCGCCCTGGGCACCGTATGGGCCGCAATGGTTCGGGCGAGAACCTCCATCCGGTCAGCCGCCCTTCCCGGAGCCTCCAACGCAGACACTGCGGTCTCGTAGGGGCTTAACGCGATCGGACGCGCGCTGTCGGGGGTCACCGCCTTCGTTCCGCCGGTGCGATAGGCGGCGCGGGTGTCCGCGAGGGCGGAGACGGCTGTCAGGCTGGCCGGGTCGAGGGTGTCCGGCGCCTGGCCGACCATCTCGGCGAAGCGCCAGTCCTCGACGGCTTCGGCCGCTCTCCTGCCCGCCTCCGACGGGTAGTCGACCCTTTCGGCCCCGCGCCTGTCCGGGGTCAGGCCCATGACGTTCTGGCGCCGGTGACGCAGCACCCGGCGGTGCAACCGGTAGACCTCGCTCAGGTGGTCCCGCACGACCGCGACTGCGGCCACAAGCTCCGGATCCTCTTCCGTCGGCATCCGGGCAATGATCCGGCGCAACTTGTCTGCTTCCTGCTGAAGGCGGAGATCCGTTGGAAACATCACTGCCAACTGGTCCAGCGCATCGTCCAGATAGAGGGCGTTATCGGGCGTCAGCGACGCCACGATTTCGGCCAGGGCCTGACGATCACCGACCCGCTTGCGGAAGCCGTCCTCTGCATCGAGCGGATAGCCGGCGGGATCGAGCATATGCAGCATCCGCAGGAAGCCGCGCTCGTTATGCAGGGCGGGTGTGGCGGAGAGCAGCAGGACCCGGTCGATCGCGGGCGCGGCCGCGATCAGGGCGTCGTAAAGCTCCGTGGCCCCCGCGCCGGTGTCTGTCGTGAGATGATGGGCTTCGTCGATGACCAGCATGGTCGCCGATCCCAGTCGCGCCTTGATCCGGTCGATGGCCGAAAACGGTTCGACGAAAACTGTCTCGCCGAGCAGGTCGCCCAGGAAGAATTTGCTCGTCAGTTCCAGACGCCACTGCGAGACCAGGGCCTCAGGCGTCAGGACCAGAACCCTGGCCTCGGCGCGATCGTCGAGTACACACTGGCGGATCAGGACGCCGGCCTCGATCGTTTTTCCCAGACCGACCTCATCGGCCAGAAGGTAGCGCTGGATCGGATCCTGCAGAACCTTTCGCACAACCTCGACCTGATGCGCCTCGAGTTCGATGGCCGACGACGGCAGGGCCGACATGCCGAGGGACACGGCGCGTTGCTCGAGCAAGGATCGCACGAAGGGCGCGCGACCGTCTGTGAACCGCGGGGTCTCGGTGATGCCGGCGGCGAGAAACGGCGTGGGATCGGCGATAGGCCGGTCCCACCGCACAAAGACTTCGGACACCGGGAGGTGCAGCGTCTCGTCGTTGGGGAATTTGACCAACTGGGCGTCGCCATGGTCGTCGAGCAAGCGCCCGATCTTCCAGGCTCTCACCCGGGCGTTATAGGCATAGACACGGGTCTGGGACGGAACGCTCAGCGTCCGAAGGTCAGAGGAGAGACATTCCCACAGGACGGGATCCGACATCGGCGTGTCGAAATATTCGACGACGCAGTCCGCGCCGTTTTGCGAGAGCAGTTTGCCGACACCCCAGGATCGCGCTTCGCCTGAAACGGCCGTTACGAACACGCGGCGAGGCTCGTAAACGGGATCGGCGACCCTGCGGCGAACCTGAACACTTCAGCCTTCCGAACCATTGCCGGCCGGCCCGGTTTTACCGGACTCATTCGCTTCCCCACTCCACCCGAGCACGCTCGCTCGGATGATATGGGATGGCAACCGTAAAGTGAGCGTTACGAGCGTTTCCCCGCTTACGGGCTCCACCGTTCGAAACCGGACCGGCGCAGGTCGCAGGCGGGGCAGTCGCCGCACCCCCGGCCCCAGGCGTTGTGGGTTTCGGTGTCGCCCTTGTAGCAGGTCAGGGTTTCGGCGCGGATTAGTTCGACCAGATCCGCACCGCCGATGGCGTTGGCTATGGCCCAGGTCTGGGCTTTGTCGATCCACATCAAGGGGGTCTCGAGCACCATCCGGGTCTCCATCCCCAGGTTGATCGCGACCTGAAGCGCCTTGATGGTATCGTCGCGGCAGTCCGGATATCCGGAATAGTCGGTCTCGCAGACGCCTGTGACGATATGTTTGAGGCCTCGGCGATAGGCCACGGCGGCGGCAAAGGTCAGGAACAGCAGGTTCCGCCCGGGGACGAAGGTGTTGGGCAGGTCGGACGCGCTGGTGACGATCTCCATGTCCTGAGTCAGGGCGGTCTCGCTGATCTCGCCCAGAACGCCGAGGTCCAGAATGTGGTCCTCGCCCAGCTTGCTGGTCCAGTCCTTCATCGCGCGCAGACCGTCCAGGACGACGGTGCGGGCGTCGAGTTCGGCCCGATGACGCTGGCGATAGTCGAAGCCTATTGTTTCAACCCGGTCGAAACGCTCGAGCGCCCAGGCCAGGCAGGTGGCGGAATCCTGACCGCCGGAGAAAAGGACAAGGGCCCCGCTCACGCGACGGACTCCCCGAAATAGGTGACCCGGTCCTCGGTGGAGTCCCGAAGGACCGCCACCGAATGGAGATTGGAAATCTCGTCCTCGAGGCGGCGCCAGATGTAGGCGCACAGGTTCTCCATCGTGCCCGGACCAAGATCGTTGATCTCATCTAGAAACCGGTGGTCGAGGGCGTCTCGGGCCTGTTCCAGCTTTCGGGCCAGCAGGCCGGTATCGATGATCATCCCGGTTTGGGGATCAGGCCGGCCGCGCAGGGTCACCTCCGCGCGATAGGAGTGGCCGTGAATGCGACGGCTTCCCTCAGTCTCGATCTCGCGCTCGAGCGTGTGGGCGGCGTCAAACCGGAATTGTTTGGTCAGTTCATACATGGCGTGGATCGCAGAAGATCATGAGTCGGAGGATTAGAGCAGGCTTGGTTGGGCTTCGACCGCGTCCGCGAGCCTGGCCCGACGGGCGCGCACATCGCGGCGCACGATGCCGTCCAGATATCGCGACAGGACCGAGACGTCGGTGGCGGTGACATTGACCGCCTTCCAGTGACGCACGTCGCCATTGCCGAAATCCCAGCTGCCTTCCGTCCAGGCCGTCCGGCCTTCGAGGCAGGCCAGCCCCTTCAGAAACTGGCTCCAGGTGCGCGCGTCGTCCAGCTGGGCCAGCGTCTCCATGACATGGCCCAGGGACTGGATGCCGGCGCCGCCGACCAGACGGGAGGTGTTGGCCTTGTGACCCCACCAGTCGGTTGGAAACGCCATGGCGACCGCCTTGTAGAACTCGCTGATGAGCTCAAAGCATTGGCGCTCCCCGTTCGGCTCGGTGACCATCGCCCGCATGATGCCGTCACTCAGGGAGTTCATCAGCACCTTCTGGATCGCGGTATCCTTGATGACGCCCGAGGGATTGGTGTGCAGATGGATCTGGCCCTTCAGCGAAGAGGCCTGGTTGAAGTTCAGCCGATCCGTCAGTTTCGCCGCCAGTTGACGGCTTTGCATGCGGTCCGGCAGGCCGTCGACCGTCGGCAGCAGCTCGTAGATCAGCGATTTGGGCAGGGGCCGGGTGTTGTTTACCAGGACAAACTGGCGACGGAGTTCGGCTTCGTCCTTGCACAGCATCAAGGACACGAAGAGCTGGAAGTCCTGCCGGGACGACAGGCTGAGCGCCGTCAGACGCTGCTGGCCGTCGACGATCAGGCCCTTTGGACCCTTTTCAAGATCGATCGTCACCCGGCATATCCCGTCTCCCCTATCCTCTACGACGACGCCCTGTGTGAAGGCTACGACGATCGCGTTCGGCAGGATGGCCGTCGGCGTCTCGATGTAATCGCGGATTTCGCGAATATGGCCGGCGATCTGGGGGCGTTGGAAGCCGCTCAGCGTTCCCGACTCATCGCGACCCACCCGGTCGATCTCGGCGAACTCCAACACCTGTCCGGCCGTCGCCGCGAAGGTCAGGACGTCGTGTTCGGCGCTTTGGCGCGCGCGGGCGGCCATGAAGGTCAGGCTCGTCATAGTCTCTCGTTCTTATTGGATGGCAGGGCGTCAACCACGGTTTTGAAGGCCGCCAAGTTGTGAATGCCGCGACGCTTGTTGCGATTGCTGGCGCGGAAGATCATCACCTCGATGCCGACATCGCGACAGATGCGGCAATCGCATTTGCGCCACGGCTTGTCGGCCAGTGTGGTGCGGTAGCGGCCGCGCAGCTTTTCCATCGTCGCGCTGTTGCGGACGTGTTCGTACGCCTGGCCTGTGGCGAGGACGGCATTGTACGCGAGCACCGTCTCAAGCACGTCTTCGAGATCCTGATCATCATGGTCGTAGGCTCGCAGGGCCGCTAGGGCGTGGGTCTCCAGTCGCGTCAATGCCTCCGCTTTGAAATCCCCTTGCCGCACGTGCGCCTGCAAACGCGGGTTCTCGATGGCTTGGGGAACGCGGATCGCGGTGTAATAGGTGAGCTTGGGCCCATCCCCGAGCCAGTAGTTCTGCTTGTCGTCCTTGAACGCCCGCAGCAGCGGTGACGTCGTGTCGATACTGGTGACATTGAAGGAGGCGAATTCGTGAATGTCGTTGGCCTTGGCGAAGCCGAGGATATGCAACCGGGTTGACGGTGGCACCACGTCACGAATGGCGACGAGGCAGCGTTTGATCTGGTCCGATTTCAGCGGAACCATCCCGCCGATGGCCAGGTAATCATAACCCATGGCGACAAGGCGGCGCGCGGCTTCAGCCATGCTTTGAGGCGACCAGCCCTGGACCACCCCCATCGGCGTGAACCGACCGACGTGGCGGGCCTCCGTCAGGAAGGCCGCCGCGTTCTCAAGGGTGATCTCGAACCGGCGATGGGCTTCGGCATTTCCGCCCTCCATGCCGACGGCGGTTTCGTCGAAGTCGAAGATGATGTGATCGACCGAGCAGCCGTGAGTGAAGCCACAATCCTCGTAGAACTCCATCGTATCGGTCGGGGTGTAGGGAGGATTGTCCTCCTTCACATAGGTGAAAGCGCCGCAATCCCCGAACAGGGCGAGCTCAGCGAACTCCGGGGTATTGAGGCGAAGAAACTCCCTCGCGCCGACCCGACGGAACCGCATGGCTTGGGCGTCGGTGTATTTTCCTTTCACCGGGCCATCGCCGACGATCCCGCGCGAGACCAGCATGCCGTGGTACGGCGCATAGCCGAGGATTTCGTGTGGATAGGCGTCGTCCCAATAGGGTTTGCGGCCCGGAGCGTTGCGATCGTTCAGAAAGTCGTAGCCCGGATCGACATAGTCGAGGCTGTCGGCGAAAATGAACTTCATCGCGCGGGCCTCGACAGTTCACGGTCGAGCTTGAGCAGGTGTTCGCTTAGTCCCTTGATGTGCCGGCCTGTCGCCTGGACGTCATTCCAGGCCCAACCCAACCCCTCCCAGGTTCCTTCAGTCCAGCGACAGTGAGGCGCGATCCGCGCCAGAGCGGCGGCGACTTCCGCATCCGGATTCTCACTAGCGTCGGCCCGCGTCCAGATGGGGTCCATCAAAGCGCCCATGGCCTGGATGCCTGCAGTATGCATCAGGCGACTGTCGCTCGACGAGCGGCCCCAGGCGTCGGGAAAGGCGTCTCTCACCGCCCCCCAATAGGTGCACAGAGCCTGCAGAATGGCATCGAGACCGCTCTCCGCGTCATAGGCTCCTAAGGCGCCCGCCGGCCTGAGATTGGCGGCGATCGCCTTGGTCAGGGCCGTATCGGTGACCACGGCTGCGGCGTTGTCGTTCTGGGACTCCCGCTTGATCATGCCGTTCAGGGGCGAGGCTGGATTGTCACTCAACTCAGCGCAGAGGGCACTGGGCACCTGCCGCGCCTTGAGCGATCGCGGCAGAGCCATGGACATCAAGGGCAGCAACTCATCGATCAAGCGAGGCGGCAGGGGTTTTGCCTTGTTAACCAGAATGAACTGGGCGCGCTGGGTCTCCAGGTCACCGGAGACGAAGGCCACCACGGGCACCAGCAGGTCGGCTTTTTTGGCTCGGGCCAGCGCCAGCGAACGCTGCTGACCATCCACGATCCAAGCCGCGCGCTGCCCTTCGGGACGGATGGGAATGATCAGTTCGCCGCTGCGCACGGCGGTGTCCTCTCCCGCAGGGCCACGGGCCAGTTTGAACCGGACCTGAGGCGACAAGGCCAGAATAATGGCGTTCGGAAACAGAACCGCGCCTTGACTCAGGAAGTCGGTAATCTCGGAGACATGAGCCCGGATTTCCTTGCGCTGAAACCCGTCGAGCTTTCCGTCGCCACGGCGTAATCGGGTGATGTCGGCAATTTGGGTGACCTGGTCGCCCGGCAGGAAGAAGGCGTAGACGTCAATGTCATCGCCCTGACGGGTCCTGAGCGCGCGGACCGTCACCTTCGGCCCGCGGCTCATGCGCCCGCCCCCGCCTGAAGGCTGACGCGAGCCGAGTGGAACAACCGCCGGAAGCGTCCCTGCTCACAGGCCATGCCGAGTTCGTCACGGAGGTGGCGCAGCATCAGGGCCGAGCGCCCGTCCACGGCGGCCCAGTGGGCGCGGATCGCCGCTTCGATCCTGTCATCCGACGCGCGTTCGCGGATTGGCACCTCACGGGCTTTATGGTCGCCCAAGGCCTCCATCACCGCCGCACGGTCGAGGTCCGCAGATCCCCTTCCCTTGATCGCCTCCGCGAAATGGCGAAGCGCTCGCTGGGCGAAATCGCTCTGCGTCCCAGCCAACTCGGCACCGACCGCATCGAGACGATCGTCATACGGCATCCAGGCTCCGGCCAAGGCCGCCGCCGGACCCTGCGGCCGGCCTTTGGTGAATAAGCGCAAACGGCCAAGCCTCTCGGGAGGCCAGGCCGACCAGTCTTCAGCGACCATGCCGACATAGGAGGCAGACAGGGCGGCGAGGATAAGACCTGTCTCGGTTTCCACCGCCCGACTGCGGAATGGCGTCGCCTCTTGCAGCGCTGACCACCAGGCAGCGGCGCCGCTGGTGGTCTTGGCGAGAACATTGTCTGGATCGCGCCCTGCTGTCGTCAAACTATAGGAAGGAGCCAGCGTTTCGCCGTCGATCAGGCCAAGCCCGGCGGACACGATCGCTAACGGTGCGCCAAGCAAGAGCGCGGCCCGGCGGGCTTCAGAAAAACCCCGCCCACCGTAGAGAGATTCGGCGGGGCCGACCGGAGCCCTCGTGCGCAACCGAGCCGTCCAGGCCCTGGCGACCTCCGGGGAAGATCCTGGCGCTAAGGTTCCCGCCAACAGGGTCTCGTCGACGGGCAAACGCTTCCTCTTGCTGCAGTTGGTAATCACAAGTGTCACGGTTTTTGCACCAAACGATCGTATCTTTTACGCAGTTTTTTGACGCAAATCACGCCATCTGCGTGTAGTTTCCCACCTGTTTTACCGTAAATCCATAGCTGCGATCGCAGACGGCGTGTTTATTGGCCAAGCTTTCGCGGCTGAGTGCTCCGACATGCGGCGGTTCGAGCGTGTCGCCGCCTCACTGGCCTATCACTCGTCAAGGGAGGAAGGCTGCCCGGCTCGCAAGACAGCGGACATCTTAGCCCAGTCGTAGAAGTCGCGCCTGGTCTTCGCCACAAGGACAGGACAAGATGAGGGCCGATGCTGAGTCCAAGCCGCCGGAGCCCCCTCCCGCACCAGTCCCCCGAGCCTGACGCCTGTCGAGGTCAAGGCGGTTGCGTTCATTGCCTCAGAGACCGATCCCGGAGCGCTGCGCGGAATGGCGAAGAGCGCTTTAGGTCGATCCCCGTGGTCGAACAGGCCGCCCTCCGTCGTCTCGCAGAGGTCTCGGCCGGCCGGACGCTGGGGACGGTCGAACATGCCTGCTCGCAGACGGTTGATGCCGTCGAGGTCCTGCGGCGGTTGAACGGCCGCAGGGTTTGGCGCATGCGCCGCATGCGCCGCATGCGTCCGAAGATCGCCAGAGACGGCGAGGTCGCGCCCTGAAGTACAGCGCGCTGAAGCGCACCGAAGGCTTGACGAGATCATGGCCTATGGACTGCCCGCATTGGCGGCTGAAGCCATCTCTTGCGGTTCGCGGCCAGCTTTACGTCTGCGGCCCTTGCCGCCGCTCGAACGCGGCTTGAGGAGGCCGGCTCCACCGTCGGAGCGAGGGGAGAACTGACACGATGACCGTCATTTGGTCGAAACCGGCCTTGTGATCCTGACACCCCTCGCCCGCCGCCAGGCGGGCAACTGATCCGTCTCGAAAAGCCGGCGATCAGCACGAAAACGACGAGGAAGAATAGAGTCCCGCCGATGACGTTGCTCGGGTGATGCCGCAGAAGCTTGCGGCAGGAGTTGGGTCGACGCTGCCGCGCGGTTCTCCTCCACTGTTTGCAGATGAACCCTACTCCCGGATGGTCAAGACAGGGTTCTCTCGACGGCCCATCGGCCCGATAATCGGCCCTATTCGCCCGATCGTTGAGACGCTCCCAGGCAGTCTGATCGGGCTCCTTGTGCCCGCCAAGTCCTGGTCCGCGAAACGGCACGACTCCGGTTCTTGCTCCGGGCCATTGGCGCGTTTCGGAAACAGCGCTAATGAGAGCCCCCACGCGCGCGAGTTGTGCCTCCCTCTATGTATGAACCGTTTCTCATTCGGTCGCCGCGTTTGCGTTTCGAGGCCACTTCCCCAGGCGAACGCCTGTGGTTCGCCATTCGCGACTGGTGGTACAATGCTCTCGGAGATCAGGCTGGGCCCCAAGGGCTGATTGGCTTTGCCTGGCTTGATGGCGACGGTCGGCCTGGTCAGGCGCTGACTCATGCGGCGATCTCCGATGCCTGCACCCGTCTTGCGCGTCGGGCGGATAAGGTACTTACTCGGTCTCTCGAGGGCACCTTCGAGGCGGAGCAGTTCCGCGACACAGTCGTCAGCGAGGTCAAACAATACTGCGTTTCGCCTATGGGCATGAGCTTTAGCGATCCGATACTCACTGTGCTTGGCAACCTTGCGTTCGAATGCGCCCGGGTGTCACGGCAGTCGATCTCACAGACGACGCGCCGAGATGTTCACAACGAAATGCGCGGCGCAGATGGCCATGCCCAATGCTACGTCTGCGGACTCCAGCTCGATGGCCGATATCCGCTCGATCATCTCTGGCCCCAATCGCTCGGTGGCATTAGCGGCGAAGCCAATCTTCTGCCGGTTTGCGAGGAGTGCAACACGCGTAAGAAAGACCGCATAGGCTGGGACATGTTCGGGGTTGTCGTTGACAACGCCTTTTTCGGCCAAACGATTGAGGGCGGGCGAATTGGGGACATGGCTTTGCAACGGCGCGCCGCAACACGTCTAGCCGAGCGGGACAAGACGACTCTCAAGGACGCCCTCAAGCGGATCGGGCCCGTACGGATCCGTGAGAAGATAAGCCCCGATTACGACGGCGACTGGTTCTATAATAACTCCGTGCACGACCTCTCGGTTTTGCCCCAACTTTGAAATGACAATGGCCAAATACACTTATCCAGCCCTGGTCTATTCCCAGCGCGGCAGCGCCAAGACGGCTTTTTGCATGCTGTCCGCCCCGGCTGGTCAGATACTCCAGTGGGCTCGTGTCGATCGCCTTGAGCACAACAACCTCAAGGGTGTGCAGAGACGCAAGAACGACACGAGAACGCGGTCGATCAAACAGTTCCTGACGGCAGATCCAGCCAACACTATCCCGACCGCCTTGACTGTCGCCCTCCCGTTCAGCGCGATCAACGGCATAGACGGTGCGGCCATCGGCAAGACCGGCGTCTCCCCAGTCTCGATCACGATCGACGTCGATGAGGCGGAGGAATTGCCCGGCCTCATTATCGATGGGCAGCATCGGATTTTCGGCATCAACGAGTTCGATCCGCAGATGCACGTGTCGGTCGTGCTGCTGCTCGGCGCCAGCGATGCAGAAATCGCCTTTCAGTTTCTGGTGATCAACAACAAAGTCGCCCGGGTCAGTCCCGACCATATGAAGGCGCTCAAACTCGCTTACCAACTGGATGATCTCGACGCCCGCCTCACCCGTTCGGCGCGGATGAAATCGAACGGCGCTCCGACCTATCTGGAAACGATCGACACCGAAGCGGACAGTCCATTCAAAGGGCGACTCAAATGGCCGCGCAATAACGACACCGCTGCCTTCCGCGCGATCCCGCCCAACGCCTTCGAGGCCGCGCTGCTTTACCTCCAGCAACAGATGGCTGTGACTTCGACCGACGCAGACGCCAAGGGCTACGATGCGGTTGTAGACTTCTTTCTCGAGATATGGAGAACGGTGCAGACCAAATGGCCCCTCGCCTGGACTGACGCGACGTCCCGACTGCTTTCCAAAGTTGGGATTGTGGCGTTTTCCCAGTACATCATCGACGCAGTCATCGCTCGTGCCGAAGCGCTCGATCAGATTGAAAGCCTCAAGGACCTCGATCAGGTCCGGCAACATGTCGAGAAGATCTTGGAACGCCAGACCTACGAGTTCTGGACGGCGCCATGGTCGACAGGAAGCTTGGACACGGAGGCGGGTCGTGGGCTCGTGCTCAAGGACTTGAAGCGTATTGCCAACAACGATCGCAATGGCAAGCCGTGGTTCGACAGCCTGGGACTGGTCGACAAACTCGACGGTTAGGGCTGTCCTGAGCTTCGTCTCCACATCGTCATCGAGCCAGTATCGCCGGCCCGCCCGTGCGGGCCGTGCTCGACGAGATCGCGGACAAATGGACCATCATGATCGTGACCGTCCTTTGCCCCCAGCCTTCGCGTTTCAACGAGATCAAACGACGGCTGGATGGCATTGCTCACAAGGCGCTGGCGGACGCTCAGAAGCGGTTGGCGCGGAATGGTCTGGTGACGCGCACCGTTCTGCCGACGACGCCTATCGGGGTGGAGTATGCAATCACGCCTCTGGGACACTCGCTTCGCCAACCCTTCGAGGCTCTGTGCGCCTGGGCTGTGGTTCACGCCGAGGCCGTCGAGCAATCGAGTTCGTCCTACGATGACGGCAAGGCCGCCTGATCCGCAGTCCTTGCGCCGCTGCCAGGCTCAACCCAACGGCCCGTCCCCGTCCTGACCGCGACGTTCCCTACGAGGTCCGGGTCCGACGGGCTGACATGCTCCCGGGAAGCCCTCGACAGGACGGACGGTTGATGGCCCGAAAGCCCGAGAATCCATGTCGAACGATCCGCCACGCGGCGCTGGCGGGGCCCATCGACCCTAACGCGACAGGTCCGCGCCCCGCCCGCTCACGACCTGAGCCAACCCGTTTGACATCGGCTGGAGCGTGACCGTCCTGCCCGCAGTCAGGAAAGGACTCCCCGCCCGCAGCCGCGCATAGTGTTCGACGCCGCTCTGGTCACGCAGCACGACGAAAGCAGAAGCGCCCGCCTCGTCATGGAATCCCGCCTTCACGACCACGCCCCGCACGCGCTCAAGACCCAAAGGCCGCACCTCCTTCGCCCCCTCCAGCCGGCGTTGGTTCAGCGTGCGTATGATGTCCCGGCGAGCCTGCAGGGTCCTGAGCTTCGGCTCGATGTCCTCGTCGAGGCGGTATCGCCGCCCCACGCGGGTCGCGAGACCCAGTTGTTCCAGATGCCTCAGCCGACCGCGCGTCAGGGCCGCCCAGGCGTCGGTCGTCCCTACGCCGTCGTCCACCATCCGGCCGCCGTCCGCCTCGGCGATCAGGCGCCGATCGAAGCCGGTGAACCGGTTCGCCTCGGTCTCCTTCCAGATCCGTCGCTCGGCCTCCACCCGCGACAGGTCTCCGAGGCGCTCCTGCGCGACCTCCTGCGCCCGCGCCCTGAAGCCGTAGCCGATGTAGTCGCGAGGGATGACGAGGTCCCGGCCGTCCTCCCGCCGTCCCCGAACCAAGACGTGGGCATGCGGTTGATCGGTGTCGTAGTGGCAGGTCGCGACCCATTTCAGATCGGGCTCTCCGAGGTCCGCAGATACCCGTCCCATGACCTCGCGGACATAGGATTTCATGTCGAGCCGCTCGCCGTGCTCGGGCGAGATGATAAACCGGAAATGGTGACGGTCATCGCTCCAGCCGTCGGTCTCCGCGGCCGGCCGGATCCCGTCGACCTCGCGATCGAAGAACTCCGGACGCTCGCCTTCGACACCGGCGCCGGACCGGCCGAGGTAGGCGATATGCTTGCCCTGGGCGGCAGCCCGATCGGCGCCTCGGCCGACATGACGCGAGACCAGCGCCTTGACGATGACCTTCTGGCGAACGTCGAGACGGAAGGCCCGGCCCGACCGGTTCTGCGCCGCCTTCAGGACGCCGGATCGGTCGCCGAGCGCGAACGCCCTGGAACTCGCCAGCCGTTGCATCATGCCCTTGCGAACGCACGGCCGGTCCTTCTTCAGCCGGATCGGTAGGCTGACGCGGACGCCTTCTGGGTTCTCGCGGGAGCCGGCGGCCATCCTCTCTCCAATGGCGTCGCGGATCAGCATTCAGACCGCTCCTCAGATATCCCCGAGGCTGTTCCCCGGCGGCAACTCAACGCAACTCGCCCATAGGTCCGCGCGTCTCGACTAAGTCACGGTCAGAATAGAAGAAAAGCGCAGCGCCAAAAACACCCTTTTATCTTGCCCTCCGACCTCTTTTGCAGATTGTCATACATTCCGATCATCTCTCGACATGCCCGATCAACAGAAACCGCCGCGTTCCTCTCCTGCGCCGGGATGTTCTCGTCGAGGCCGCTCCGGACGTCGGACGCCACCGGATGACAAACAAAAACCCGCCCGGCCGAAGCCGAGCGGGTCGTTGATCTCAGTCCTGATGTGTCAGGCTGCGCGCGCCTTGATGGAGACGTGTCGCAGCCCGTTCTCCATCGCCTTCTGCCCGAGGTTGAGCGCCGGTCCGAACGGCCGCTGATCCTCCCGCATCCCCGCCACCGAATGGACCAGGGTCAGGCAAACTTCCGGCTCGAGCGCGATCAGCTCTTCGTTCGCCCGGAAGGGAGCGGCTTTGCCGTGCGCATCGAAATCCGCCCGGGCGAGGATGAGTTTCACCCCCTTCTGCTGGGCCCATCTGATCGCCAGTTTCTCGGACCCCTTCGCCCCGGTCGTCGCCAGGGCCATGTCCGGCCAGGTCTCCTTCGCCCAGTTGAGGGCGTCGAAGATCCGGCCCGCATCCTCCGCCGTGTCGGCCGTCGGCGCGCCCCGGAAGGCGATCACCGGACCGCCTGGATCGGCCTCTCCGGATTTCCGGTTGCGGATCGCCCGGATCGCCTGTTTCGCTTCCAGCTGCGCCGCCGTCAGATGCGTGCCGCGCCGTGATCCGCGCCAGGCCGTCCAGACCTCCCCGGTCGCGACCGTCCAGGTTTCGGAGGCCGCGTCCCGGATCAGTTCGCAGGCCTGCGTCGCGGCATCGCCCGCCTTGGCCTTCGCCGTCGCTTCCTGAAGCTCGGTGTCGGCCGCCTCCGATCCGTCGAAGTGTCGGTCGAGCGTTCTCATCGTGTCGCGGGCCCGATCCGCATCGCGTTCGATCCGTCCGGCCGCCGAATGGAAGGCGCCGATCAACGCCTCCCCCAGGATAGTCTGGTAGTCTTCCAGCGCCGTGTCGGAAATCACGTCCACCAGCTCGGTCATGAGCGCGCGCCCGAGCTGGACCAGGGCATCCTCCGTCGGGTGCGGACGATCCTCACCCAGGGACGCGGTCAGGTCGTCGAAGGCGGAGTCGGACTTCTGGGCGGCGGAGGCGATGAAGGGATGGCTGTAGAAGGTCATTGGAACATTCCTTGAGAATGTCGAGCGCCCCATGCGCAACGACCCCGGTCTTGGCCATATCGGGGTCCCCGGCAGTCACCGGAGCGGGTCGCCTCTTGCGACCCGTGGAGGGGAACGGCGCAGCCGTTGACTTCCGGGGTGATATGACAAGATCGGAGGGCGTTGTGTGGGGGCAAGTCGTCGTCGCTCTTCGCGACGACGACACAACTCGGCGCCGTCGCGCCGATGCGGACGAAGACACATCGATCTTCCTGTCCGTCGGCGTCGGCGAGCCGACGACGCTGCCCGGTCGACCGGACCGCAATCTGCCTCTGTCGCTCGACCGGCGACCGAACTAGTCTGGAGACTTACTCACCGAATAGGACGGCCCCGACCCTGATGGAGGACTTACATCCCCTGGTGCGCGCAATACTCCGAGGTCTTCTTGAAAGCCCACTCTACAGCCTGGCTGAAGACGTTGTCGCGCGACTGTCCTCTGACCAGGATGAGCCGTCCGAAGGCTGGAGCGCGGATGACGCGCCGCCACGTCGCGAAGGGCCGGCGCTGAAATCACGCCGCCAACCGACCGATTATGACGGCATGGGCCAGCTCCTCGTTCTGGAAGAGGTCGTCGGCGGCTGGCTCACACGAGAGATGGCGATCGCAAGGGCTATGCCCAAGCTCGCCAGGGTGCTCGAACTCGAAACCGTGTCGTTTGACCGGTTCAGCGACGTCAATCTCATCGACGAAGACCGGAGCGTGGCGCTGGAAATGTTCGAAAAGAGGTTCCGTTTCGTCGTGGCCCGTGCCCGTGCGGCCCTGTCGGGCGACGCCGGAGACCTGCCATGAGTTCGCCGCCGCTCACCGCTACGCCGTCTCTGGAAGAGCAGTTCACCCAGGAGATCGCTCTGGCCTCGACAGACCTAGCGATCGCCCAGCCGGACCTGGCGCTCGGTCTCGGCAAACGTTTCGAGGCTTGGCTCTACCTCAAGATCGCGGCTGACCTGAAACCCTTAGCGAAAGCTCGCAACTCGACCGGAGAGTCGACGGCCGACCTCATTATTCGCGGTGGCCCAGGGTACATGGCGCCCAAGACCGGAGATCCCCTCGTCGAGGCCGGTTACTTTCGGATCGGTGGTGATGAGGGTCCTCACCTCGAACTGCATGCCGGTCTGCGCCACAAGGGTCTCAGCGGTGCGTCCCACGAGATCGACATCAGTCTCAACTCGCGCCTTACTTGCCATGGCACGCGGTCCGGAACCAAGGCGCAGCCCTATCCGGGAGCGCCGGTCCTAGGACTGGAGCTGAAGCAGTACGACGCCGCCAAGGCCCTCGACAAGAACTTCGCCCGCGCCCTTCTGGGCGTGGCGGTGGATCTCGATCCCTGCTGGCTGATCGGGGAGATCGAACTGGTGGGTCGCAGACGGTCGCTGGGGGCATGGCACGCCCCGGATCGCGCCGCCTACCGGCTTGTGACCACCGCGACGCTGACCCCCGAGACCGTGTCTTTCCTCGATGCCTACGACATCGGCATGTCCGTCAGCGTAGCGCCGCAGACCGCCGGAACCACGGCCGACCTCATGGAAGCCGTCTGGGACGCGGTTCGCTTCTCCTGCTGATCCGGGCGAGCAGACCGTCCGCCGGTCTGCTTGTCCTAAACGGGCTCTACCCATCCGGTCGGCCGCCAGCCGCTGAAGGCCTCGATCGCGACCTTGACCGGCCCGCTGATGTCGCGCTTTCCGGCCTCCATATCCTGGATGCGTGCCTCCAGCTTCTCCGGCGTGCCGACCAGACGTAGCGCGCGCGCCATCGTCAGCGCATCCCAGCCCAGGATCTGGCGGGCGACCTTCAGTTCAGCGGCCGGAGACGCCATGATGGACCTCGTGCGGCCGGGGCCGAAAAGGGGGCGGCGCGATTGGGCCGGCCGGACAAATTGACAAACGGCGACCTCGTCGAGGCCGCCGTTCGGGCGTGTGTAGACGTGGATTGCAGCGGCCCCATGGCCACTATGGCCGTCAGACCAAACCCGCCAGCCGCTCAAGGCTGCGTGTCGTCTCAAGCACAGGCCGATACGCGATCTGGGCGTGCGGCGCGCAATAGGCGCCGCGAACGGCGGGCCGTCCGCAGAGACTGAAGCTGCGAGTGCCCGGATCTCCCAGAGGCCAGCGACAGTCGTGGCGGCGGACGGACAGGAGGGACGCCCGCCCTGTCTCTGGCGGCTCCGGACAATCATCGGGTAGGCCCTCCTGTGGCGAAGGCGCCGGCAGGGTCGGAGCGCGGGAGGTCAAAGCACGGGCGGGCCGCGGTTTCATCGTCGGCGGCGCGGCGGCGCGTCCGGCCGACAGGCCCATGCGATAGACCTTGCCCAGCACGGCGCTTCGACTGATGCCGTGCGCAAGCTCGTGGGCAATGTGCTCTGCGGTCTTTCCTTCTCTCCAGAGGGTCTTCAAGCGTTCGATACGATCCTGGGTCCAGGCGGAGGCGGTCATTGGGGGGACTCCCGATGCGACGAGCCCGATCGGCTCGCCCCTCCCGCCCTTCCTTTTTCTCCGGCAGACGAAGAACGGCCCGACGCCTGCGCGCCGGGCCGTTCAAGGAGGGAGCCGCTCCGATCAGAACGGGATGTCGTCGTTCAAATCGTAGCCGCCGGCCGGTTCCTGGACCTGGCGGCTTTCCGCCGGATCGTCCTCGCCGGCGCGCTCGCGCCGGTTCTTGAGGCGAATGTCGCCGACGATCAGGCGAAGGTCATAGTGTTCGACCCCGTCCTTGCCGGTCCAGGTGTCGTTCTCGACGTGGCCCTGGATCACGACCCGGCTGCCCTTCCTGGCGTACTGCTCGATGTAGCGTTCGGCAGTCGCTTCGTTGAAGCAGACGCAGTTGAAGCCGGTGGTGCGTTCGCCCGGCGTGCCGTCGCCGCGCCGGAAGCGGGTGGTCTCCAGCACGCGGAAGCTCGCGCGCTTCTTGCCCGAGCCCTGGGCGGAGAGGATGGAGGGGTCGGCGGCCAGATAGCCTTCGATGACGAGGGTCTGCATGGTCAGTCTCCTGTTGAATGTAGGGGGTTGAAAGGATCAGGCGGCGGCGCGGTCGGGCGAGCCGACCGAGGCGTCGCGGCCTTCGGCCCAGTCGAGGACGGTCAGCCGGTTGATCACCAACTCCTTGGCCGCCCGCTCCTTGCCGTCCCGGGCCGTGTAGGTGGTGTCGATGAAGGCGCCGATGACCACGGCCTCGCAGCCCTGGGCCAGTCCGCGAGCGATGACCTTCTCGTTCAGACCCTTGGACCAGCTGACGCAGTTGACCCCGACCAGCCGGTCCTTGCCGGCTGCGTCGACGCCACGCTTCTCGAGCAGCCGGAACACGGCCTTGCCGAAGTCGTCGCTGATCTGGGGATCCGCCGCGAGACGCCCGGTGAACATCATGGATTGCATGTCAGTCTCCTGTCGATCCGAAACGCCGGGGAGCCGATCTCCCTCATCCCGCTTCACCCATGGCCTCCCTTCCTCCATTACTTTCCGGTTCGGGCCTCCGCCCGGACGGTCTGCTCGGTCAGGCGATGCCCGCGCCAAGGCCCCCCGTGCTAGACTGATGCATTGGGATCGACCCAGGAGGGACGGCATGGATCGGGAGCCTTTGTCGGCCAAGGACGCGCGCGACCTGGCGCGGATGTCCAAGGCGATCGTGGAGATCTGCGTCCGGAATACCGAACTCGAGACGCTCCACGCCGGACGGTTTCCGGTCTCGCGCGCGGGCGACTTCAGCGACGTCGTGGTCATCACGCCGGACGGCGAGATTCCATGGGCCGAGCTCAGCCGGATTTCCGATCCGGAAATGAAGGCCCTGATGATCGAGATCGTCGACAGGGTCTTCACCTACATGCGTTTCCCCGAAGCCCTGGCCACGATCCCGGGCGGCCGCGCCTGGGATCCGCCCAAGTTGAACGAAGACCTGATGAAGACCGTGCGTCGCCGACAGGCCCTGCGAGACGCCGAAAGGCTAGCTCAGGCCGGCGCTCAGGCTGCGGCGCCGTCTAGCACGGTCTGCACGGGGTGACGCCGGAGCACCGCCTCGACCACCCGCGGCCGATCTACGGGCACGAACACTCGCGGCGTGAAGGCGATGATTTCGACGAAGCAGCCCAACGAGACCAGGGCGTCGCGATCGGCGCGCCCCCCGACGATCTCCAGGCGCCAGCGGTCCATGACGCGGGCCCGCTTTAGCCAGAGGCCGCCTTCCAGCGAGAGCTGGACGCCTCGGTCGAGCACTGCTGCCCCGGTCGTCGCGCCGTCGGCCCAGGCCTCGCTCACGTCCGTCAGGCCGAGAGCGGCCTTCAGAGCGCGGGCCTGGACGGCGTCGAGGACACGGCCGAGCCAGCGCCGCCCATCGGGCGCGCGGACGCGACGAACGGAACAGCCCCTGGCTGGCAGCCGGCCCCAGATTGGCAGAAGCAGGCCGGTCGCCAGGGTCAGCTCGCGCCGACGCCACGGGTCCGTACCGGCGACCTCCTCGTCCCACGCCCGCCGCCAGTCCTCGACGATCGCAGGCTTCCAGGACGACTCCTCGAAGGCCTTCTCGGCCAGGGTCTGGCGGTCGTCGGGACGAATGAGCCGCACTGCCGTGACCAGGCGATCGTCGTCCGTGGCCGTCGTCAGGCCGAGCTCGGCTATCGCCGCCCGGCCCGACTTCTCGTTGACCACCAGCCGGTGGGCGATGTCACCCGCCAGGTTCAGGGCGTCGTCGGCGTTGAGGATCTCGCGCCGCACCTTCAGTGCGAAGGTGACCAGGGCCGTCTCGGCGCCGGTGGCGACATCGGTGCGGATCCTCTCCTGATCGACGACTTCCAGCTCCTCGGCCTCGATGTCCTCCAGGCCGCGATCCAGGTCCCCCGAGGCGGCCGCTCGCTCCAGGATGCCGGAGAGGATGCGGTCGAAATCGTCGAAGAGGGCGTTCTGATCGGCGATGCGCAGGGCCAGCAGCCGGTTCAGGAAGGTGTGGATGGGAGGCAGGTCGTCGGAAGGTTTGAGGGGGCCGTCCTCGTCCAGGAGCTTCAGGCTCGTCTTGGCCATGAAGGTCTCCAGCATCATGGACGACAGCTCGCCGAAGGCCAGAGCTCCATAGAAGACCAGCAGGGCGCGGCGCGCCCAGGGGCTTTCGAGGTTGTCCTCAGCCCGGAAAAGACCAGCTCCGGCGGTCCGGCGCTCTCCGCGCGTTAACGCGCCCAGGGAATCGAGGCGCCGGGCGATCGTGGAGGTGAAGCGCTTTTCTCCCTGGATGTCGGTGGTCACGGGCCGAAACAGGGGCGCCGAGGCCTGGTGGGTCCGGTGGCTGCGGCCCAGCCCCTGGATGGCGGCGTCCGCGCGCCAGCCGGGTTCGACCAGGTAGTGGACGCGACGCTGGCGGTTCTCCGCCGACAGGTCGGCATGGTAGCTGCGGCCCGTCCCGCCCGCGTCCGAGAAGATCAGCACCCGCTTGCGTCCGGACATGAAGGCGTCCGTCTCGGCCCGCGCGGCGGAGGCGCCGCGCCGTTCCACCACGCGTCGGCCGTCCCGCACCACCACCCGGCGCGACCGGCCCGTGATCTCGGCGACGGCGTCCGTGCCGAAGGCCCCCAGCAGCGCGTCGAGCACGCCGGGCACGGCGGGCAGGCAGGCCATACGCGTGATGAGGAGCTGTCGGCGTTCGACGGCTTCCCGGCTGACGGCTGGTCGTCCGTCGACCATGACCGGGACCATGGTGACCCCGCCCCTGTCGTCCTCGATCGCTTCCATCAGATGGATCGGGAAGGCCTCGCGCAGATAGTCGAGGACGTATTCGCGGGGGGTCAGGTCGATCGACAGATTGTTCCACTCCTCGGGCGGAATGGAGGAGAGCCGGCGTTCCATCACCGCCTCGTTGGTCGAGACGATCTGGACCACGGCCGACCGGTCGGCAGCGAGGTCGTCACGGATGGAGGCGATCAGGCTGGGGGCCTTCAGCCCGGCGAGGAGATGGCCGAAGAAGCGCAGCTTGGCGCCCTCGAAGGCGGAGTGGACGGCGGAGGCTGCCTGTCCGCTCCTGGGCTTGCCCTCCTCGTCATTCAGACCGGTAGCCTTCAGCGCCTCGGCCAGGTTGGCGTGGATGACCTGGAACGCATCGGCCCAGGCGTCCCAGATGCCGATATCGTCGGGCGTCAGCGGATGGACGAGCGGCTCGTATTCGACGCCCTCGAACGACAGCGACCGCGCCACATAGAGACCGAGCGCCTTGAGCTCGCGCGCCACCAGCTCCATCGCCGCGACACCGCCCCGGTCCATCGCATCGAGGAAGTCGGCGCGGGTCATGAACGGCGCCTCCGGCCCGCCCCACAGGCCGAGACGCGCCGCGTAGGCGAGGTTCTCGGCCGTGGTGGCCCCGGTCGCCGAGACGTAGAGGATCCGGGCGTTCGGCAGGCGGTTCTGCAGGGCGAGACCCGCCATGCCCTGCAGCGAGGCCTTTTTGGTCCCCCGCGCGCCCTTGCCGCCGCCTGCCGCGTTGGCCATGGCGTGCGCCTCGTCGAAGGCGATGACGCCGTCGAAATCCTCCCCTAGCCAGGCGACGATCTGGTCCAGACGCGACGGGCGCGCGGCCCGCGCGGGCTGGCGAAGGGTCGCATAGGTCGTGAACAGGATCCCGCGATCCAGCCGGATCCCGTCGCCCTGTTTCCAGCTCGAAAGCGGCACGATGTCATGGGCCCCGCCGCCGATCGCGCCCCAGTCGCGGCGAGCGTCCTCCAGAAGGGCGTCGTTCCGCGACAGCCAGACGGCCCGCATGCGGCCCTGGCCCATGTTGTCGGCAATGACGGCCGCGATCTGGCGGCCCTTGCCGCAGCCCGTTCCGTCGCCGAGGAAGAAGCCGCGGCGAAACCGGATCGCGTCCTCCGCATCGTCCCGGACGAGCACGACCTCGTGCGGCGCCTCGGCCGGGCGGAACCGCCCAGGCAGATGTCCGCCGTGGGCCTCGCCGGCGTAGATGACGCTCTCTGTCTGGGCGTCCGAGAGGCGAGCCTCGGCCCGCATCGTCGGCGGCAGGACCGGACGATAGGTCGGCGCCGGGGGCGCGACCGAGGCCATTGGCCCGGACTCCACCAGAGGGGACGGATGCGGCCTCGGGTCCGGCAGGTCGATCCGCGCCAGGGCGTGGGCCTGGTAAAGGCCGACGTCGCGGCCTGCCCCGCTCCATGCCTTGACCGCATAGGCGAGCGGCGCCGCGCCCGCGAGGAAGCCAAGCCGGCCGGAGGGCAGGGCCAGGCCACGGTCCCTGGGCGCGAGGAGGGAGGTCGCGGCGAGCTCGATCCGGACGCGCGGCCTGGCTGAGGCGCGCGGAGACAGGCCGCGGATCAGGCCCGTCATCGCGTCCCAGTCGTCCGGCTGGTGCAGGAGCCCATCCCAGGTCCGCGCCGGCGCACGATCAACGACCAACAACCCGGTTTCGACGGATGTGCCATGTCTGGCGAAGGCGCGGCCGGGAAAGGCGATCGTCCCGACGACGGCGCCATGCGCCTCGAACGCGCGGCGCATCCCCGTGTCCGCCAGGGCCGTCAGGGGCACGATGGCCGCCATCCTCCCCCCGTCCGCCAGAGCCTTGAGACCGGCGACGAGGTGAGCCGCCAGGTCGGAGAAGGGTGGATTGACGAGGACAACGTCGAAGCGGCCGGCCTCGGGCAGCAGGTCGGCGAGGTGGCGACCATCATGCCGCGTCCGCGCGGCCAGAGGAAACAGGCCGTCGAGGAGGCCGGCGCGGCCCGGCGCCCTCTCGTTCAAGGTCAGTGCGCCTCCGCAGACCTCGGCCACCACCGCGAGCAGCCCTGTGCCCGCCGAGGGCTCCAGCACACGGTCGCCGGGCCGCACCTGGGCGGCCAGAACCGCCATGGCCGCGAGCGGCGGCGGGGTCGAGAACTGGTCGAGCGCGACCTGTTCCTCGCTGCGACGGCTGTGGGTCAGACCCAGGGCGGACACGCCGGCGAGGACGGCGGCGATCTCGGCCGGCGCGTCTTCCAGCCTCGCGACCTGGGGCGCCAGGCGCCGGATCTGCATCACGGTCCCGGCCTCGATGGCGTCATAGGCGTCGCGCCAGGTCCAGGCCCCTTCCGCATCCGACGCGCCGAAGGCGGTGGTCATGACATCGGCGACGAGGCGGCGGTCGAGCGGCCTGGACCGCGCAAGGGCGATGGCGAACGCCCGCGCCGCGGCGAGGACATTGGCCGATCGGTCGGACCGCGAAGGCGTGGCGAACAGGGACGGGGTGATCGAGGCGGCAGGCATGGCGGGCATCCGGATCACCTGGAGCGGAGGGCCCTCCCTCACGGTCCTCCAGGCTCGCCTCGCCCCGCCCTTCCCCCGCCTTTCCGGGTCCGCACGACAACGCCGCCCCGACCGAGGTCGAGGCGGCGCGTTCGTCGTCGGCGAAGGTTCAGGCCGCGGCGGGGTCGAGCGCGGCTTCGCCAGCGGCGGTGACAGCGAAGGCGCCGACGCCATCGTCATCGGCCTCGTCGTTTAGCGCATCGAAAGGACCGTCCTCCGCGCCCTGACCATCCTCCGCGGCCGCGCCTCCATCATCGACGGAGAAACGCCAGGACAGGCTTGCGGGGGCCCAGGTTCGCGCGGCCGCCTGTTCGACCACCCAATCTACCAGTTCCGTCTTCTTCAGGGTCCGGGCGCGCTCGTCCTCGGAGCCCATGGTCTCGAGCATGCCCAGCAGGAGGCCCTTGGAATGAGACTGCAGAAAGGGCGCATCGGGCGTCCAGTGCAGGCTGATGTCCGCATCGCAAAGCGCGGCGAGTTCCGCCGCCTCGGCTCGGGCAGCCCGGCGGACCTGGAAGGTCTTCTCCTCCCGGACGTCGAGGCTGACGGCGGTGAGTTCGGCCAGCAGTCCCATCTTCTCGCCGTGCGGCAGTCCATGGATCCAGGCGATCACGGTCTCGCCCGAGGCCTGCCAGGCGGCGCGACGATCGTCGAGGCGCTGGCGGACGTCGCCGTCGAGGGCCTCGATGACCCTCCCGGCCGAAGGGTTGAACCCCGTGGCCACGATCGCCAGGGCCGACTCCGACCGGGCCACGCGGCTGCGCAGGACGATCACCGTGAACAGGCGCGAGATCAGCGCCGTCAGGGCGGCGGACGGATCATCGGCCAGGGCCCGGATCAGGCCTCGCGTGGCGACGTCGGTGCGCGCCCCATGGAGCGCGTGGTTGACCCCTTCAGTCTCAGGTTCGGGCGCCTCTACCTCGGGCGAGATGTAGGCGGGCGGGGCGGCCGGGCGCGGGACTGGATCGCCCCCGCCGCTCTCATCGTCGTCGGTCTCGGGCTCCTCCGGCGTGTAGCAGCGCACCTCCACGCCCGTCTCCGCGGCCGGCCACATCACCATCGTCGTCACGACGCGGCCGCCGCAGCCGGTCTGGTCGGAGGCGATCCGCGCGCGGATCATGTCCATGATGGCGAGATCGGCGATGTCCGGCCGGGCCGGTTCGGCCAAGGCCAGGCGCGCAGCCTCGACACGATCGTTGAAGACCTCGCGCTGGGCGCGATATCGCGCCATCTCCTCGGCCGGGAGGGAGCCGCCATAGACATAGCCGAGCGCTTCCAGGTCCTCGGGCAGATCCGGCTCCGGGCCAGCCGTGACGTGGACGGCGACGCCTTCCGCCTCGAACACGGCCGCGATGCCACGGGCGCGCCTCAGCCACAGATCGGTCAGGATGTCAGGGTCGAGCAGGACGGGGACGAGTTCGCCGAAGAGATCGGTCTCGGTGCGGCCCCCGGCCTCGCTGTAGGTGGTGGGGTCGACGAGGGCGCAACGGCGGTCGCGCGCGGTGACGCGGGCGTCGTCGAGCCGTTCGAGAACGCGCCAGTCCTGGAAGCCGTGACCGTCCAAGGCCGCCTCGGCGAGTTCCTCCTGCTCGGCCTTGTCCGGCAGCCGCGCCAGCAGCCGCGCCTGCTTCAGGCTCATGCGGCCGCTCTTCAGGGCGACGAGCGCTGCGGACGGCAGGCCGGCGAGCGCCGCCAGACGCTTGATCTCGATCTCGGCATAGCCCAGCGCCCTGGCGATCACCGCGACCGTCAGTTTCGACTTCAGCATCCTGCCGATCGCCGCGATGATGTCGGCGACATGGACGGGCACGGCGGTATTGGTGAGGAGCACCGCAGCGGCCTGACGGGCCGGGTCGGTCTCGACGAAGACATCGACGGGATGGTCCTCGCCGATCTCGCCGGCCTGGAGAAGAAGGCCGAGCGCGAGCCGGCGACGGCGTCCGTCGAGCGCCATCCACGGCTCTTCCTTCCTGCCGCGACCGGGGCGGACCGTCAGGGGCTGAAGCTGGCCGGCCGCCCGGATCGTCGCCGCGAGCGTGGGAATGTCGTCGTCGGGCGGTTCGCCGTGACGGAGGTTTTCCCGGGCGATGCCCAGATCGCCGAGACGGACTGTGCGTCGGTCGCGCTCGACGACAACGACAGGGGTGATAACGGGAGCGAGGTCGGTCATGGGATCATCTCCGCAGGGCGACGGGGCCCATCCCCGCCGCTCCGGCGCCCCCGAGCGCCCTCGCTCCTCCTTTCGCGACGCCGCGGGCGATCGCGTTCCAGTCCTCGAACGGCGGGTTGGGGCAGCAGACCCGAACCTGGATTCCCAGCGTCCTGAGGCGATGGCCCAGGCGGGCGGCGGCGTCCTCGCCGACCGCGCCCCGGTCCGCGGCGACCAGCAGGCGCCGGACGTCCGGCGGCGGGGTCCAGGCCGCGAGATTGTTCGCCGACATCAGGGCCCAGCCGGGAAGGCGGAAGCGGTCGATGGCGGACAGGGTGGTGACCACCCCTTCGCCGACCAGCATCTCCTCGGCCGCCGGCGACAGGCGAACCGCCGCGCCAGGCGGCACGACGCCCACCGTCTTGCGGGGCACGGCGAGGCCGACGGCGCCCAGGCCGTTCGGCTCGAGATAGGTCACCTCGACGGCCGTCAGGCCCCCGTCCGCCCCGACGATTCGCGCGACGAGGGCCGGACGCGTGCGCCCGCCGGGCCGGTAGATGGAGACGGGGACGGCGGGATGGAAGCGCAGGTCGAGCGCCCCGTCGCCGCTCTGGACGGCGCGGCGCCGCAGGTAGAGGCACGCGGGATCGGAGGGGCTTAACGGTCGAGCGTCATGCCACAGACGAGAGGCGGTCTCGATGCGCCGCCGGCGGTCCGGCGCCGGGGCCGACACCGGGGCGCGCCCCGCCCCCGTGAGACGCCCGGTATCGTCGATGAAACCCGAACTACGCAGGTGGTCGCGGATGGCCCTCCAGTCCGCCGCGCCGAACCCGTGGATGATGACCCGACCCTGGGAAAGGAGGAGCGAGACCGATCGATCGGCCTGGCTGTGGCCCGGCGCGGGCACATTGGCGCGCAGCCCGCTCTGGTAGAGGTCGCCGCCCAGGGCGGCGACGATGGCGTGAAGGGTCATGACGGCCTCAGAACAGGCCGAGTTGCTTGAAGCTCGCCGTCCCCTGACGCCCCAGGACCAGATGGTCGTGGACCTGGATGCCGAACAGTTTCGCAGCGTCCACGATCTGGCGGGTGACGACGATGTCCGCCTGGGACGGGGTCGGATCGCCGGAAGGGTGGTTGTGAACCAGGATCAGGGACGAGGCGGACAGTTCGAGCGCCCGCCGGATGATTTCCCGCGGATAGACGGGCGCGTGGTCCACCGTGCCGTCGGCGACCAGTTCGTCGCGCAAGAGGTGATTGCGGCGGTCGAGAAAGAGGGTTCGGAACTGTTCCCGGGGCAGATGGGCCAGGGTCGTCCGGGCATAGGCTGTGAGCGCGTTCCAGGATGACAGGACCGGGCGGGCGCACGCCGTGGTCCGCGACAGCCGCACGCTCAGTTCGCGCAACAGCTTGAGATCCAGAATGGCCGCCGGACCAATCCCGGGCAGCCGGCCGAGTTCGGCGACCTCGGCGGCGGCGATATCGCCGAGCGACCCGAACCGATCGACGAGGGCCTCAGCGGTGGCGCCGACCATAGGCGCCGGCAGGCATCGCCCAAGCAGCAGGCCGAGCAGGGCCAGGTCGTCCAGATTTGAGAGCGTTGACGGCTCGGCGGTGAAGGGGGGTGTAGCCGCAAGGGCCGGGTATGCTGGTGCGCGGTCGGGAAGCGATCTCATGGCGACCTCCTGGTCTGCGCTCCCTGATCGGAGCGCCCGCCGCCGCCCTCGCTTTCCCTTTCGATCGATGGCGTCTTGGCGAAGCGGCGGACGCGCTTCACCCTGTGCCCATGAAATGGCTCCTCGTTGTCGCCGGCCTCCTCCTCACCCCCGCCGCTGCCCGCGCCGACCCGTGCGAGGGACGCCTGCCTGACCGGGCCGGCGAGACCTTCTCCGGGCTGGTCCGCTATGTCGGGGACGGCGACGGCCTGTGCCTTGGCCCCACGGCGGACCCCTCGACCTGGATCGAGGTGCGGCTGTCGGACTTCGACGCTCCAGAACTCAACAGCCCGGCCGGTCGCGGCGCCCGGGATCGTCTGGCCAGTCTGGTGCGGGGGCGCAGGCTAACCTGCGTCGCGGTCAGGGGCAGAAGCGGCCGGGTCGTCGTCTACGATCGCGTCGTCGCCGCCTGTCGCCTGAACGGGCGAGGGATTGGCGACCTGCTGCGGGAAGCCGGCGGCCGCGAAGGCGGCAACTAGGACCGACGGCGCGTTCGCTCGGCCTAGGCGCGATCCTCCAGGATCGAGTCCGACCGGCCCCCTATAGCTGACAACCGGGCGGGTGACCGGCCTTTCCGACGTCACGAAAACCATTGCAACTCCAGCCAAGCGACTATCATCGCAGGGCTAGATCGCGGCGCCCGAGCCACTCCTCAACATCGTCTGAAGCGTCGATTCTACCTTGCCGACTGGCGCTCAAGGCGCTCAGCCATAACTCAGGTTCGACGCTGGCCGGTCGGCCCGGGCGACCGACTGTACAGCGCCAAGTTCACCACGAGCTGCCTGTGTATCGCCGCTCCGTCGAGCAGGAAGTTCTGCTCGTAGAACCGACCGTCCCGGATTATGTGAAAACATGTTCGGCGCATTTCACGGTCGCGCCGTTGGGTTCGGCCCCCAACCACGTGGAGATGGAACACCCGTGTGAAGAATATTGCCGCAATCCGATCGTCGTCCATGGCGACATCCTGCAGGTGAAGGTCCTGATGACGGCCTGCATGCGCGCCCACCTCTCTTCTCGCCGACCGGCGGGAAGAGAGACCAAGGCGTCGCGCCCGCGCCCTCGGAAAGGCGCGGGAGCGGTAGAACTCTTAGGCGTGGGCGTTCTTTTCGGGGTTGAACCCGTCCCAACTCTCGAACACGTCCATGAAGCCCGGGACCGTATCCTTGCGGGACCAGTCGCGCTGGAACTCGCACCACAGCTGAGTTTTGCTGATGAGCTTGCCGCCGGCCTGCTCGACGCGGCGCAGCCCGAGCTCATGCGCCGCCACGGAGGTGCCGCCGATCGCGTCGGCCACGACGTAGACGTCGAACCCTTCGCGCAGTGCGTCGAGTGCGGGGAAGGCAAGGCAGACCTCGGTCCACAGCGCGGTCATGATCAGCTTCTTGCGGCCCGTGGCGAGGACGGCTTGCTTGAATTCCACATCTTCCCACGCATTGACCGTCGTGCGGTCGATGACCGGCGTGTCAGGCAGCAGGTCCATAAGGGGTTGAATCGGCGCTTTGTTGAGGCCCGTCGCCACGTTCACCGACGAGTGGATGACCGGGACGTTGTAATTCACGACCGCCTTGACGGTGTGGACGATGTTGAAGAGCAGTTCCTCCTGGCCGATGGACCGGATCGAGCTGACCTGGATCGGCTGATAGTCGATCAGAAGAAAAGCGCAGTTTTGCGGCGTGAGGAGGTGATCGGTTTTCGGATCACGGATGGGTTCGCTAGCCATTACAGATACTCCTGGCGTTGAGATCGGGATGCGCCTGCGCGCAAGCACGCAGGCTGACGACGCCCGGCCGGGTCGGGGGATTGGGGGGAAGCCCGGCCAAGGCGACGATGGGGTCAAGGTAGCCCCCTCGCCTGTCGCCGTCCGCCTGGGCCGGGAGAACTCAGTGTTCTCCAGTCCGGCGCCGCCGCTGGTCAGCCGACGGGCTAGACCTTCCCGGGGGCCCGCCCCTGGCAACCCCGTCACGAGCGGAAACCTGACACGGCGGCGCCGTGCGGACATCGCCCGAGCACCGGTCGCCAAGAAGGCTTCGGCGCGACAACACGAGACCAGAGACCGTCATGACGCTTCAGCGCCCCCGCTCCGCCCCGACCCCCTCCTCAGCCCCGGCCGCCGCCTGGCTGGCGAAGGCGGGCGCGGTCGCCTACGTGATCTGGGGCCTGCTCCACGTTCAGGCGGCGTGGAAGGTCTACAGTCTCGGACAGCAGATGGCGGACGGCATGGAACGCGCGCGCGTTCTGCAGAACGCCTGGAACCTGCTCTGCTTCGCCCTGATAGCGATCGTAGCCGCGGTGGTCCTGAACTGGCGGAACAGTTCACGGGGCTGGTGGATCAACCTCGTGGCCGTGAGCGCCACCGATATCGGCTTCATCGCCTTCGTCCTGGCCCCGGGCTATATGCCGCTATGGCCCGGTCTGCAGGGGCCGCTTTTCTGGTTCGTCGGCCTGGGCCTGTCCACGGCCGCCCTGTTGGAGGCCCGCAAGACCTGAGACGCGACGGCGGCATGGCGCCTCCGGCGGCGATCCTCGCGACGGGACGCTCCCTCTCACGCGGCGGGCGGATCTCTGCAGGAAAGGCGTCCGCAGTTGCTTCAGCGTTCCCGGCCGGCCGTCTCGGTCACGTCACCCGGGGCCCTGCAGCGGGGTGCGGCTCCCCGGGAGCGCCCAGGGGCAGGAGGTAGGCGGCGGCCGGCGCGGCCAGCAAGGCGACAGCGAGCGGCTCGAAGACGAAGGCCATGGGGATCGCCAGACCGTTGGCCGCCAGGGCCAGAAGGTTCTTCAGTCGTCGCGGCCGCGCCAGGCGCCGGACGTGTTCGACCTCCTGATTGTGCCCCGTCAGATCCCGGTTGAGCCACATGAAAGCGGCCGAGGTCATGGCCGAAACACCCGCATAGACCGCGATCGTCAGCGGCGCGGCGCGGCCCTGGCCGATGAAGGCGGCGGCGAAGGGGAAGAGCGACAGCCAGAACAGGAAATGAATGTTGAGCCACAGCGTGCTCGTCCCGACCCGCCGGGCGGAGTGCAGCAGATTATGATGATTGACCCAATAGATGGCGACCAGGGTGAAGCTCAGCCCATAGGCGGCAAAGATCGGCCACAGCGGGGCCAGGGCGGTCAGGCTGGCGGAATCCGGAGGCCGGAGTTCGAGAACCATAATCGTCACGATGATGGCGATCACTCCGTCGCTGAACGCTTCCATCCTGGCGGCGTCTACGCCCGTCGCATTCATGGTCTCGACCTGTTCCACTTCGCCCTCCGGGAAGCGCGACGATAAGCTCGGACAGAACGTCCTGGCGTTCATTTCTGGAGCACGATGAGTTCTGCGGTCCCGCGCGGCTATGGGCGCGCGCCCCCTCTATCCTGGGGCCATCATCCACGCGGCCCGACCGCAGCGAGATCTGCTATGCACAAACTCTATTATACGCCCGGAGCCTGCTCGCTCTCGGTCCACATCTGCCTGGAATGGATCGGACGACCCTACACGGCTGAACGCGTCAACACGACCGATCCCGATTATGCGCGCATCAATCCGTCCGCTGCCGTTCCGGCGCTGGACATCGGGCAAGACCAGGCCCTGACCCAGTGCGCGGCCATCCTGCACTACCTGGCCCGCCGGTATCCGGAAGCGAGCCTCGACATCGGTTCCAACCTCGAGCAGATCGCCGAACTTGAGCGCTGGTCGTCCTTCCTGACGGGCGACCTGCATCCGGCCTTCTTCCCCATCTTCATGCCCCAGCGCTACACCACCTCGACCGACTCGGAGCAACTGGGCCACGTCCGTGAAGCCGGGGTCGCCCTCGTGCGCAAGAAGTTGGCGATCCTCGACAAGCACCTTGAGGGCCGGGAATACATGCTGGGCGCCAAACGGACCTTCGTGGACGCCTATACAGTGCCCATGGTGCGGTGGGCGACCAGTGCTCTGCCGGGCGGCCTCGCCGACTTGCCGGACGTCGCGCGCCACCATGCGCACATGCTGGCAGACCCCGCTGTCCAGCGCGCCATGGCCGACGAAGGTCTGAGCCGTCACTGACGGTACAGCCCGGTCTTCCCATCGCGCTGTGTCTTCGGTGCCAAGGGCAAGACCGGGCCTTTCGCGGGCGAACAGCGGACCGGCGCCCCGGCGCTCGAAGCTGTCCAATGCCGGAACGGGCTTTACACCCGCGGGCGCCGCCATTGGCTCGCCCGCTCAACCTTTTTGCAACTCTGGAGCCCACCCAATGTCGATCGACTGGATCTCGCGCCCGGTTGTGCGCACCCTGGAGGCCAAGCCGGCCATGGACGGGGCGGGCGTTCGCATCCGCAGGGTCTTTCCGACCGAAACCATCGACGACGTCGATCCCTTCGTCCTGCTGGACGAGATCCGGTCCGATGACCCCAGCGCCTATATCGCCGGTTTCCCGCCGCATCCGCACCGGGGCATCGAAACGGTGACCTATATGCTCGCCGGTCACATGCGCCATAACGACAGCAACGGAAACGAGGGCGTCATCGGCGCCGGCGACGTCCAGTGGATGACGGCCGGACGCGGCATCATCCATTCCGAGATGCCCGAGCAGAAGGATGGCCTGATTTGGGGGTTCCAGCTTTGGGTGAACCTTCCGGGGGCCGAAAAAATGAGCACCCCGTCGGCTTATCGAGAGCTGGCGTCCGCTTCGATCCCGGAGGTCAGCGAGAACGGCGCGACTGTCCGCGTGATTGCGGGTCAGTACGGCGGGCGGGGGGGCCCCGCGCCCGGACGCACCGCCCGGCCGCTTTTCCTGGACATCCGGCTCGACGCCGGGTCCGAAGTCCGGGTGCCGATCGAACCGGGACATAGGGCCTTCGCCTATGTCATCGATGGCAGGGTGACCTTCGCCGAGGGCGCCGATGTCGGGACCGGGCACGCCGCGATCCTCGGTGAAGGCTCCGGCGCGCAGGTCTCTGCGCCAGGTGGCGGACGTCTGCTGCTGTTCGCGGGAAAGCCCAATCTCGAACCCATCTTCCGCTATGGCCCGTTCGTGATGACAAGCGAAGACGCCCTTATGGAAGCCGTCTCCGACTTTCGGTCGGGCCGGTTCCTCGATCCGCAGGCCTGACAGCCGACGAACCGCCGGCGGCGAGTTCCACGCTGCGCAGGTCCGCGCAGGCGCCTCGCCGGCGCCGTGCCGGTCAGGCGACCTTCGCCGGCGCGTCTTCAGGCGAACCCGCGGTGTCGCGGGGGGCGTCCCCGAGGGGCGCTTCTGCGGGCGTTCCGGCCTGCGGGTCCTTCGAAGAGGCCGTGGAGGGCATGGCCGCGCCGAACAGGCTGCGGTCCCAGAAGGGATCGTCGCCGAACCGGGAGACCAGGAAGTCGATGAACAGCCTGACCTTGGCCGAAACGTTCCTGCTGGACGGATGGACCACGTGCATTCCGATCGGCTCTCGCCGATAGTCGGTCAGCACCATCTCCAGCTCGCCCTTCAGGATGGACTGAGAGACGATGAAGGTGGGCAGCATGGCGATCCCGGCGCCCTGAATGGCAGCGTCCCGGATCGCATCTCCGTTGTTCAGGACGAGCCGCCCCCTGGCCTCGACGCTTTCGTCGTCCTTGAACATCCAGTAGGTCTTGGGATCGACGTTGCTGTAGGCGATCCCCGCGTGGTCCTTCAGATCAGCAGGGACCTGGGGCCTGCCATGCCGATCCAGATAGGCCGGGCTCGCGCAGCAGACGTGCCGGATGGTCGCAACGCGACGGGCGATCAGGGATGAATCCTTCAGCCGGCTGACCCGCACCGCAAGGTCGAAGCCCTCGCTGAAGAGATCGACGATCCGGTCATTGGTCTCGACTTCCAGTTCCACGCGCGGATTGGCGTCCAGGAACTCGCACAGAACCGGCGCCAGGCAATGCGTCGTCAGGGACACCGGAGCGGCGATCCGAAGGCGACCGACCGCCTCCTGCGATCCGGTCGAGGCGATCGCCTCGGCCTCCTCAAGCTCGGCTAGCAGGCGACGAGCCCGTTCGTAGAAACCCGAGCCGGCTTCGGTGAGCTTGATCTGCCGCGTCGTGCGATCCAGCAACCGCGACCCCAGTCGGTCCTCGAGGTCGCGAATGCGTCGACTGACCGCCGATTTCACTACGCCCAGCCGGTCGACCGCCGCGTTGAAACCGCCGCCTTCCACGACAGCCACGAAGGTTCTCATATCCTCAAA
This sequence comes from Brevundimonas sp. KH_058, assembly GCF_057838505.1. Taxonomy (NCBI): domain Bacteria; kingdom Pseudomonadati; phylum Pseudomonadota; class Alphaproteobacteria; order Caulobacterales; family Caulobacteraceae; genus Brevundimonas; species Brevundimonas sp. KH_058. The sequence continues at coordinate 800,012 of NZ_CM174469.1, forward strand.
ACGGTCGGCCAAATCGTTCCCCGCGCAACTCACCATTCTTCTGCGAAGAGTGTGCTTAGCCGGAGAACGATAGCCTCTTGCCGTTCGCGTTTCAAGGCCGGCAATCGCGTCGACCTCTGGGCCTAGAGGGGAAGGGCGGGGTCTGGCGGCCCTGTGCGATGTGACGCCCCGTCGCTTGCGCTATGGTGACGACCTGGGCGCCGACCGTCAGGGCCTTATGCACGGGGCAGCGTTCCGCCGCCTTCAACAGACGCTCTCGCAGAACCGGTCCTACCCCCTCGGGAAGATGGATGGTGCGCTCGAAGATGTCGGGCGGGACAGCCGCCTTGTCTTTGCGGTGCGTTACCGTCACCGCCAGCGGTTCCACCGCCACGCCCGTTTGTTCGGCCTGCAGTCGCATGGTCATCAGCGTGCACGCGCCCAGGGCGCTGCTCAGCAACTCGAAGGGCGTGGAGCCCTCGCCTGAACCGCCCGACGTCGTCGGCTCGTCCGCCGTCAGATCTGCGGTGGCGGTGCGAATGTGCGTGCGGAACCGTCCGGTTCCCGTCTCCTCCAGTTCGACGGTTCCGAGCGGCGGCCCGACCCTGGCGCCGTGCGTTGGAAGGTATCGCTCGGCCCAGGCCGCGATGACGTTCGCCGCGTAACGTCCGTCGGCCGGCCGGAGCAGAAGGTGGTCGGCCTGATCCAGGGACACGAAGCTTTTGGGATGATGCGCCGCCTGAAAGATTTCCGAGGCGTTGGAGAGGGAGACGATCTGGTCGACGGGCGATTGCAGGACGAGCAAGGCGCGCCGGAGTCCCCGGACGACTATGGCCGAATCCTGCCGCCGTAAATCCTCGACAAACTCTCGTCGGACAGTGAACGGCCCGGCGCCGAGATCGACGGCCGCCTGACCTGTCTCCAGAATCACCTTCAGGCGGTCACCGAGGAGGCCTTCGGCGTGGTCGGGACGAAACGGCGCGCCGATGACCGCCACCGCCGTAACGCCGGGGAGCGACGCGGCGGCCGCCAGCACGGCCGCGCCGCCCAAGCTGTGGCCCACGAGGAGCTGTGGCCCGCGCCCGACCGACTGCATCATCTCGGCCGCCGCGGTCAGGTCCGCGACGCTCGAACTGAAGGTCGACCCGGCGAACTCGCCCTCACTGGCGCCCAGGCCGGTGAAGTCGAACCGCAACACGCCGATCCCGGCGTCGGCAAGCGCCGCCGAAATCGCGATCGCGGCTCTCGAGGATCGCGTGCAGGTGAAACAGTGGGCGAAGAGCGCGTGAGCGCGGGGCTCACCGGTGGAGGGAAGATCCAGGCTGCCGGCCAGCCGCTGCCCGCCCGCGCCGGTGAAAGAGAACGGACGCGTCAGCACGCGATCAGTCGCCCGCCCGCGTCTCGGGCCTGTCGGACCCGGACGCCTGCTCGGTTTTCCAGCGTCCCTGCGCGTCTTCAAACCGGATCGATGCGTCATCGCCGGGCCGGCGTTGTCGCGAGGCCGCGGCGTGCGCAGCCGTCACGGCCGCCTCGCGGACCGGAAAGGTCTCCGAATACGTCCCGCCGACCCGATAGGCCCAGCCCCCGTCGTGGGGGATGATCTCGTACACAACCGTCGCCATCTCTGAACTTCCCGCCAAAATGCGACTATGGCGGCGATCGCCCGATCCGTCGGCGAGCATGCGTGAACACGGCATTCGTGGTTCAAGAACAGTCCTCGTTCTCCCGAACGGAACTCTCGGTTCTGCGAAGATGCGCGGCGATCTGGGGGTGCAGCCGCTAGACTCCGGCTTCCTGCAGGGGCCTTGAATGGACGACATGATCGAACGCTATGAGGGCACGGACGTCACCGTGCTGATCCACCCTCACCGGTGCATTCATTCGCGCAACTGCGTGATGGGTCGGCCGGATGTGTTCGTCCCCAATGCGGAGGGGCCGTGGATTCATCCGGACGCGGCGCCCGCCGAAGAGGTCATCGCGATCGCGCGCAGCTGCCCCTCCGGCGCTATCGCCTATGAACGCCATGACGGCGGCCTTCCCGAAACCGGCCCGGTCGTGAACACGATCAGGCTTCGGGAAAACGGTCCGCTCGCCCTCAACGCTGATCTCGCCATCGCCGGGGGCGGCGCGAGCCTCAGGGCGACGCTCTGCCGCTGCGGGGCTTCGCGCAACAAGCCCTATTGCGACGGAAGCCACCATGACAGCGGCTTCGTGGCGACGGGTGAACCCGAGACGCGGAGGTCCAAGGCTCTGGACGTCCGGAACGAACCGCTGACGGTGACCCCGACCCCGAACGGGCCCTTGATGGTCTCGGGATCGCTGGAGATCCTTTCCGGGACCGGGCGCACGATCGACCGGCTGGAAACGGCCTTCCTCTGCCGCTGCGGCGCCTCGGCGTCCAAGCCCTTCTGCGACGGGAGCCACAAGCGCGTCGGCTTCACGGACCAACCGTGACCGGCGAGGTTCACCACGGTCTCGAACTCGCCGCGCCCCTGGTCTTTCTAGGGGCGGCCGTCATCGCCGTGCCGCTGTTCCGCGTCCTCAAGCTTGGGGCGGTGATCGGCTACATCGCCGCCGGCGTTGTTGTCGGTCCCTCCATCCTGGGGCTGATCGACGACCCCGGCTCAGTCCTCACCTTCGCCGAGCTCGGCGTGGTTCTGCTGCTCTTCATCATCGGCCTCGAGCTCAAACCCAGCCGCCTGTGGGCCATGCGTCGGGACATCGCCGGTCTGGGCCTGGGTCAGGTGCTTGCTTGCTGGGTCGTCCTCGGCGTGGGGCTGTGGGCTTTGGGGCTGTCGCTGCCCGCCGCCGTCATCGGCGGCGCCGGCCTCGCCCTGTCCTCGACGGCCTTCGCCGTCCCCCTGCTCGAAGCGAGAAACGATCTGGCCGCTCCCTATGGGCAACGCGCCTTCGCTATTCTCCTCCTGCAGGATCTCTCGATCGTCCCCTTGCTGGCGCTGGTCGGATTGCTCGGCGAAGGCGGGGCGACGAGCGCGGACGCAACGCCGGCCTGGCTGAGCGTTGTCATGATGATCGGCGCCGTCGGCGCGGTGATCGTGGTCGGCCGCTTCGCCCTCAACCCTCTCTTCAAGATCCTCGCCCGGTCCGGCGCGGGCGAAATCATGACCGCAGCCGCCCTGCTGGTGGTTCTCGGCGCTGCGGCGCTGATGCAGTTCGCCGGCCTGTCCATGGCCATGGGGGCCTTCCTGGCCGGGGTGCTGCTGGCGGAATCGCGGTTCCGGCACGAGCTGGAAGCCGATATCGAGCCCTTCCGGGGCCTGCTGCTGGGCCTGTTCTTCATCGCCGTGGGGATGGGACTGGACCTTCGCGCCGTCCTCGACAATCTTCCCGCCATCCTCCTCGGCGTCGCCGGCGTGATCCTCGCCAAGGCCGGGGTCATTCTCCTGCTGGCGCGATCGACCGGTTCCGGCTGGCGCGACGCCCTCAAGCTCGGCGCGGTGCTTTCGCAGGGCGGGGAATTCGCCTTCGTGCTGTTCGCAGCGGCCGCCGCGGGCTCGGTCATGCCGACCGGGACCGCCGCCATCCTGACCGCTGTCGTCACTCTGTCCATGGCCGTCACTCCCCTGATGGTCGCCCTGGCTGAGAGGATCGCCCGGGGCAGTCCAGGCGCTGACCGCGAAAGCGATTTCCGGGACGCGCGCGGTACGGCGCTGGTGATCGGGTTCGGGCGAGTCGGCCAGGTGGTCTCGCAGCTCCTCATGATGCGAGGTGTCGAAGTCATCATGATCGACAGCCAGGTCGAGGCGATCGACGCGGCCGGTCGCTACGGCATGGAGGTCCACTACGGAGACGGGTCGCGCATCGACCTTCTGAAGGCCGCGGGCGCCGCCAAGGCGGAGCTGATCTGCGTCTGCATCGACGACGCCGCGGCGGCGACGCGGATCGTCGATATCGCCCGCGCCCAGTTTCCGATGGCCAAGCTGTTCGTCCGCTCGGCCGACCGCAATCACGGACTGGAGCTCGCTGGACGCGACGTGGACTACCACATCCGCGAAACCTTCGAGTCGGCGGTGAAACTGGGCGAGAAGGCTTTGGAGGCTCTCGGAATGACGCCCACGGCGCTCGAGGTCCTGGTCAGGACCTTCCGTCAGCGCGACCGTGAACGGTTCGAACGTCAACTGGCCGGCGGCGTCTACGCCGGCCTGGATCTGGTGCAGCGGGAAGCCGCCACGCCTTCACATGAGGACAAAGACGATGGGCGTTCTGGTTGAGGGTCGCTGGACGACCAACGCTGCCGAGTTCGAGGGTGGGGCCTACAAGCGCAAGGCGAGCGCATTTCGCGATGCGGTGACGGCGGCCCCCGATGCCGCATTTCCCGCAGAGCCGGGTCGCTATCATCTCTACGTCTCGCTCGCCTGCCCCTGGGCCAGCAGGGTCCTGATGGTGCGCAAGCTCAAGAGGCTCGAAGACGTCATCTCCGTCACCGTGGTCGATCCGGACATGCTCGAGAACGGATGGACGTTCGGAGACCAGCCGGAGCCGATCAACGGGTTCCGCTTCCTCCACGAGGTCTATTCGGCGGCGGATCCGACCTATACCGGCCGCGTCACCGTTCCGGTGCTCTGGGACCGGAAGTCCGGATCCATCGTGAGCAATGAGTCGGCGGAAATCATCCGCATGCTCAACTCGGCGTTCGATGCCTGGGGCGACGCGGACCTCGACCTCTACCCGGCCGACCTGGCTCAGGAGATCGATGCGCTCAACGACGTCGTCTACGACACGGTCAACAACGGCGTCTACAAGTCGGGCTTTGCGCGGTCGCAGGCCGCTTATCAGGACGCCGTCTGGGCGCTGTTCCAGACTCTGGAGAGGCTCGAGGACCGGCTTGCCTCGCGACGGTATTTGATGGGTTCGCGCTTCACAGAGGCCGATGTCCGGCTGTTCACGACCGCAGTCCGCTTCGACCTCGTCTACTACAGCCATTTCAAATGCAATGTCCGGCGCTGGGCCGACTTTCCCAACCTCGACAACTGGCTGCGGGACGTCTTCCAGATGCCGGGTGTCGCCGAGACTGTCGATCTCGACCAGATCAAGCGCCACTATTACTTCAGCCAGCGCTGGGTGAACCCCTCGGGGATCATCCCCGCCGGTCCGTCGATCGATCTGCGCGCTCCGCATGATCGCGCGCGGTTCGGCAGACGGTGATGCGGCCCCCCTGCGGCCAGCGGTTACGGTTCATCATCCGTCCGCTTTCGAAACATCCGGACCTCTGAGGTGGATATCGAGGCGCTGCGCTGCTTCGTGGAAGTCGCCGATACCGGGGGCGTGTCTTCCGCGGCCCGACGGCTCGGGGTGGCGAAGTCGATCGTCAGCCGCCGTCTCCTCGGGCTCGAGGCCGAAGTCGGCGTTCAACTGCTGACCCGGACCAGCCGAGGGACGTTGCTGACCGAGGCCGGGGCCACCTTCCGGGACTACGCCGCGAGGGTCTGCGCCGAGATGGACGTGGCGAGGGAGACCATTCTGCCCAAAGGCGATCTTCGCGGCCGCCTTCGGGTGGCCGCGCCTCTCGCCTTCGGCCCCACCCATGTCGCGCCGGTCCTCGCCGAACTGGCGCGTCGCCACCCCGAACTCAGCGTTCAGGCCGCCTATACGGACCGGTTCGTGGACCTCGTCGCCGAAGGCTACGATTGCGCGATACGGATCGGCTACCTCCAGGATTCCAGTCTGGTGGCGCGACGCATCTCACCCGTCGACGTCAAGCTGATGGCCAGCCCGGCCTATATCGCCGCCCACGGCGCGCCGGAAAACCCCGACGAACTGGTCGCTCACGAGGCCCTGATGCAGGGCTCGGAAGCGTGGCGGTTCCTGGATGGGGAGACCGTGCTCACGGTTCGTCCCCAGGGCCGCTTCAAGGCCGACAACGGAATGGCGCTGACGGCCGCTGCGGTCGCCGGCCTCGGCCTGGCCTATCTCCCCACCGTCTTCACCGGCGAACACGAGGCGAAGGGCGCCCTGGTTCCGATCATGACCCGTTTCCCGCCGCCGCCTGCCGGAGCCTACGTTTTGCGGCCGCCGGGCCAGCATCCCGAGCGCAAGATCCGCGTGCTCAGCGAGTTGCTGATCGAGTTCTGGCAGGAGTCGAACCCCGACGCGGCGATCGCCATGGCCCGTCCGGGGCCGCGGCGCTTTTCGGTCACCGCAGCCGCATAGGTCGAACCGACAGGCAGGGACTGACCCCTTCGCCAGGCCAGCCAGTCGCCTGTGGGGAATCGACGCCATCGATATGGCGGACCGTTCAGGCGGCGCCGCGAAGGCCTGACGGCGCCGCGCCAGGTCGCCGCTAGAACAGGGCGACCTTGAAGTCATCCAGGCACGCCGCCAGACCGGGCGTGCTGATCAAGGGCAGGGCGGAGATCTCGCCCAGCTTGGCCACGGAGCGCTCGAAGACTGCGATGTTCAGCCCTCCGTTGAGACGCGACGGGTAGTAGATCCCATCCACGCTTCGGGGATGCTCATGGAAGGCGAGCGACCATTTGCGCGCCAGACCCTGGCGGGAGTCGCGCGCCACATCGGTCGGTATTCCCATGCGGATGAGATTGTCGCCGGTCAGGTCGATCAGGGTCAGCGGCTGCTCCGCACGGATCGACGCGTAGTTGCGGGAGCGCAGCTCGGACTCCGCCATGTCAAGGTCTGCGCCGATCCCGTCTCTCCGATCGCGTAGCACGGCTTCGAGGAAGCAGACCTTCAGCGAGGAGCCGACGTAGAGCACCCCGTACCGGCTCTCCGCCTTGCGCCCGGTTCTCGGGTCGCTGAAGCGGCTGCGCGTCTTGCCAAACCCCAGCGGATCCGGATAGCGCGCGTCATAAATCCTGCCGAAGGTCTCGCCCGGCTGAACGACGTGCAGGTCGAGCGTCTGCGCATTGAACGCGTGAGGAGGAGCGACAGCAGCCATGGGTCAGGCGAAATCCCCGAGGCCCCGGCCCCTCGCCGCCTCGATGAGGTCCTCGTCACGACCTTCCGCCATGACCTCGCGACCCGCGCGGCCGTCGAGCGCCGACTGCGGCCGGGTCAGGAACAGGAACACGGCCCATGGATCATCCCCGATCACCTCGAACAGACGCGGTATCACCGCATAGGGCCGACCCGCATCGTTGATCTGCCAGTCCGGATACCGAAGACCGCGTTTGGCGCGCTCCAGGCCCAGCACCGCCCTCGCCTTGCGCCAGGTATTGACCGTTTCCCGGGTCACGCCGAGCCGGTCGCCAAAGGCGTCCGCGCTCAACATGTCCTGACCGTTCAGCACAAGCGCCGCGCGGGCATCACCCCGCGCGCGGGCCCGGCTCAGGGCGCCGTCGAGATCCTCGGCCGGAGCCGGGGCGACGTCGGCGACGCTGGCGGGCGGCGTCACCGGCATGCGCCGCAGATCCACGGTCCCGTCAGGGCGCACCACGACATGCATGGAGACGCCGCGGCCGGCCTGGAGGCTACGGGCCAAGGCGCGGCGATAGAACGCCCTCAGCCGCTCTGGCACGACGTCGTCGTCCGGCCCGTGAGACACATGCCTGTAGAGCGGCTTCTTCGCGGACTTCGCCGAAACCTCCTCGGCAAAAGACGGAATCGCAGTCTTGCCGGGCTTTGCATGCCTTGAGACGCCGGACTCCAGAAACGCCTTGGTCTTGGCGACCTTGGCGACCCGGCTTCGCACCGGCTTGAACTGGCCATGGCGCTGCGGCTGCGCGGGCGTGGACTTGTTGGTGGCCATGCCGACAAGATGGCGCGCGCATCCTCGTTCGTCAAGTTCGTCAGATTCGAGGATTGGCATGAAGGCGACATTGCCCCCGGCAAGCTCCCCCTTGGCGCATGTAAACCCGCGCCCAAGGTCGTCCGTCAGACGCCCGTCGACGGCGAGATGCGCGCACTGTCCGGCAAGGGGGTGAACTCCAGATCATCGGCGTCCGGCAGCTTGATGCGTCCGGCTTTCCAGTCTTCCGCCGCCTGGCGGAGACGGTCCGGCGAGGACGACACGAAATTCCAGTAGAGATAGCGTTCGCCGACCGGCTCTCCGCCCAGGACCATCACAGTCGAAGGCCGCTCTGCGCGCAGGGATGAGGCGGCCGCCCCAAGGACCGCCATCTGCCCTGCGCCGATGGATCGCCCGCCCACGGCGACCTCGCCGCTGGCGACATAGATGGCCCGCTCGCTGTGGCCGGCGGGAATTTCCGCCGACGCTCCGGCGTCGAGATCGAGATGTACGTAGAAAAGCGGCGAATGGGTGCGCGCGCTGGCCGTCAGGCCGTAGGCGGCGCCGGCGATCAGATGGCCGCGCACGCCTGCCGGATCCCAGGACGGCAGATCGCGGCCTTCGTAGTGATCGAAGGCGGGGTCCGTTTCCTCGTCGCCGGTCGGGAGCGCCACCCAGGCCTGGATGCCGTGAAGATGATCTCCGACCGCGCGCCCCTTCTCAAGACGCTCGCTGTGCGTGATGCCCCGGCCTGCCGTCATCCAGTTGACCTCGTTCGGCCGAACGGCCTGTTCGTAGCCAAGGCTGTCGCGGTGCATCATCTCCCCCGAATAGAGGTAGGTGACGGTCGACAGTCCGATATGCGGGTGGGGGCGGACGTCTACCTCGCGGCTGACGCCGGCCGCGACGTCCATCGGGCCCATGTGGTCGAAGAAGATGAAGGGCCCGACCATCCGGCGCGTCTCCGAAGGCAGCACCCGGCCCACCTCCAAGCCTCCGCCGAGGCTGCGGCGCCTCTGATCGATCACCAGTTCAATCATGTCGCTCTTTCCCCTGACCTTGGCGCCGCAAGCGCCTTGTCAGGCCTCCCACGATGGCGGTGCGGGGGTCATGCCATTCCTCATTCCCGGGGGGAATGGGCCGCGGCGCAACACTGCGTTGCGGATTGCGGAACATCCGCGTTCGATGACACTTCGCCTGATCGGCCAGGGCACGCGCTTGCGGTCGAAGCGCGGCTCGGATCGCACGCCCGGGTCAGTCGGCGCGGTCGGGACCTCTGACCTCGAGCCCGGTCCACCGGGCGGCGAACGCCCACATGTCGGCGGTCTCCTCAATGACCTTGTCGAGCGGCCTGCCCCCGCCGTGGCCCGCCTCAGTCTCGATCCGGATGATCCTCGGCCGGTTTCCCAGGTCCGCCGCCTGGAGGGCGGCGGTGTATTTGAAGCTGTGCCCCGGCACGACCCGGTTGTCCGTGTCGGCGGTCGTGACCAGGATCGCCGGATAGTCGTTCCCGGAACGAATGGCGTGGTAGGGCGAATAGGCGAAGAGCGCCCGGAAATCGGCCTCGTTCGCCGGGTCGCCGAACTCCGTCACCCAGAGTTGCCCGCCGGTGAAGCGATTGAACCGAAGCATGTCGAGCACGCCAACGCCCGGCAGGGCCGCCGCAAACAGGTCGGGGCGCTGGTTGATCACCGCGCCGACCATCAGCCCGCCATTGGATTCTCCCTGGACGGCGATCCCGTCCGCCCTGGCGATGCCGCCGCCTCGGAGGTCTTCCGCCGCGGCGATGACGTCGTCGAACGCCTTCTGGCGATTGGGTCCGCGCGCCGCCTCGTGCCAGGCCTCACCGTATTCCCCTCCCCCGCGAATATTGGCCACGGCGACCACCCCGCCCTGCTCGACCCAGGCGAGCTGCAGCGCGGAAAAGAACGGGACGTTGGCGATGCCGAAGCCGCCATAGGCTTGCAGCAAGGTCGGGGCCGGGCCTGTGAGGTCGCGCCTGCGGACGATGAACATCGGCACCCTCGTGCCGTCACTGGAGACGTAGAATCTCTGCAGGACCTCTATCCTGTCCAGGTCAGCCGGAACGTCAGGTCTGGCCCACACAGCGGCGATGTTGGACGCTATGTCGTAGCGGTACACGTTGACCGGCGCGTTGAAACTCGTGAAGATGAAGAAGCTTTCCGACTCCCGGGGATCGCCCTGAAAGCCGCCAGCGCTTCCGACACCCGGCAGGCCGATCATCCCGTCCGGCGTCCCGTCGAGCCGGTAGCGCCGCAGTTCCGTCTTTGCATCGACGAGATTGGACGTGATCAATCGACCTCCAAGCAACCAGGCGTCGTTGAGAACAGAATCCCGTTCAGCGACGACGTCGCGGAATAAGGGGCCTGCGCCGGCGAGCTCGATGCTGACGATCTTGCGCCGTTGCGCGCCTTGGGTGGTGACGGCCAGAAGCGAGGTTCCGACATTGTCGATCACGCTCCATTCGTGATCGTGGTCAGCGATGATCGACCGGGGAGTCCATCGGGAGTCCTCCAGGTCAACGACCGTCAGGGCGTTGCTGCCGGCCCCCTTCAACGTCGAGATGGCGAGGTACCGGCCGTCCGGCGTCACGTCGATGTAGTGGACCTGCCCCGGCTCTTCCGGCGTGGCGAACACCGGACGGTCGGCCGATTGCGGCGTGCCGAGCGCGTGGAAATAGACCGCGTGGTTGGCGATGCCGGCCTCGAAAGCCGCCCCCTCGTCGGGCTCGGGGAAGCGGATGTAGAAGAAGCCGGACCCGTCGTTCAGCCATTCGATCTGGGTGAAGCGGGCCCATTTCACCTCGTCCTCAAGCACCGCGCCGGTGCCGACGTTCATCACCTTGAGCGTGCGCCAGTCGGTCCCGTTTTCCTGGACCGCATAGGCGACATGCGACCCGTCGCCGGACGGAGCCCAGTCCGCGAGCGCGATTGTCCCGCCCGATGACCAGTCATTGGCATCGATGAGCCTGCGGCCGGCTCCGTCCAGGGTATCGCGCACGTACAGCACGCCCTGATTCTCCCGGGCGGACTGACCCATGTAGAAATACCGCCCGCCCCGCTTCTTCGGCGCATGGATCTGTTCGTAGTCGAACAGCTCGGTCAGCCGTTGCCGGAAGACGTCGCGCCCCGGAAGGGTTCGCAGATAACTCTCCGTGAGCTGGTTCTGCGCCTCGACCCACGAGGCGACTGCCGGGTCGGTGCGGGCGTCGTTTTCAAGCCAGCGATACGGATCGGCGACCCGCTGACCGAAGTAATCATCGACAACCTCACCGCGGACGGTGTTCGGGTAATGAAGCGCCATGGTCGCGCCTTCCTTGTTGGCGGTGCAGCTGGCGAGGACGGTCGCCATCATCAGGCTGAGCGCCGCGCGCATCAGGGGATCTCCAGGGCCTTGAAGCCAGGAAAAGCGATCAGAACGCGGCCGTGAGCTGAACGAGCCCGAACGCCACGTCGTCGCCGCCTGCATTGCGGATGCCATCCAGCGCCTCGGCGCGAAGGATCGATGTATAGAGCTCGACGCCTGGCCGCACGGACCACCGCGCCGACGCTTCCAGGAGGACCGCCGAAAGGCGATCGCCGGACGGCGGCGTGGCCAGCGGCCTGCCGGGGCTCGTATAGATCGCGTCGGACGTATCGTATCGACCGGTTAGCGTCACGTCCGCCTGCAGCGTGACCGCGCCGAACCTGCGCTGCGCATTGACCTGCGCATTGATCTGGTTCGCATAGTAGTAAAGCGGGGCATCGCCGAAGGCGCCCAGGTTCGGGTAGAGCGGATCGAAGGTGTTGAGCTCGCCATCCCCGGCGTCGCCATCCCCGCTCGCGACGCTGAACTCCGCCCCGATCCGGGTCGGCGATCCGGGCGAGGGCCGCCAGCCGTAATCCACCGCCATGCCCCAGGCCGAGACGCCCTGCTCCCCGACTTCGCCAGTCTGCGCGACGATCTGGACCTCAAGGTCGGACCGGTCGCCATCAGCCGCATAGCGGAAGCCGTAGCTCTGGCGCCGTTCCTCGCCGACGGCCGAAGCATAGCGCGCGAGACGTCGGCTCCGCTCGAACGCGAACAGGCTCCAGACCGGCCCGTCTTGCTCATGCGGCAAGGCGATGCTGACGCCGCCGAAGGTCTCCCCCGGCGTCGTCCGGTCGTCGAACGCGTCCGGCTGATTGAGCACGGGGCTGACGTAGAAGCCGGTCACTGCCCATCCGTGGGCCTCGACATCGACCCGTGCGCCGTCAAAGGCGCGGCGCAGGGTGACGCCGTCGCGCAGCGCGACCAGACGATTGTTCAGGCTGAGCTCCTGCCGGCCAAGCCTCAAGGAGACCGACCCGCCGTCGAACTGGACGGGAACGTCCACAAAGGCCTGGGCCAGATCCGGGTCGCTCTCGTCGAACGCTCGCGGGCCCGGCTCGCGCCCGTCCTGACCCGCCGCCGAAAGCTGTACGAACAGGCGCGGCCCGGCTTGCGTGCGCAGGTCTGCATGGAGAAGCGACCGGTAGGCGAGAACACCGTAGTCCGGGCCGTCGCCGATCCCGAAATCGACGCTGTCCAGACCTTCCGCCCGCGTGCGGAACTCGCCGCCCACCGTCAGCCAGATAGCTCCGTCAGCGGCCAGCGGCACATAGCGCAGGGCTTCGAGACCTGTCCGGGGACTGTCCGCCAGGTTGCGGCAATCCTCGGTCCAGCGGTTCAGCTTGACGGCGCAGGTCTCCGGTTCGGGGGATGGCTGAGCGAGCGCCTGGCTCGCGACCAGGGCCAATGCGACCCCGGCGCCGCTGGACCAGACCCTCATTCCATGCCCGCCCGCGGTTCACCCGGCGCCGACGGGTCGGTCGCATAGGCCGGATTGTGGCTGACGGGCGACCAGGCGGGCAGGACAGGCAACGGCGCCGGAGCCAGGGCGGAGAGCGCCCCGGTCGCGTGGATCACGTCGCCGCCGACCACGGTCAGGACAGACTCCAGCCCTGCGATGTCACCCGGTGCCACGCTGAAATAATCGGCGCTCAACAGGGCGAAGTCGGCCTGCTGGCCGGACTTCAGGATCCCCTTGCGATCCTCCTCGCCGGAGAACCATGCGCTCCCCACCGTGTGGGCGCGCAGGGCCTCCAGGCGCGTCAGACGGTTCTCGGGTCCGTACAGAACCCGGCCGCTGGCCGTCTCCCCGGTCACCAGCCAGTGGAGGGTCACGAACGGGTTGAACGTCGACCCTCGCGGTGCGTCCGTTCCGAGGCCGAGCGGCACGCCGGCATCCAGGATCCGGCGAACCGGCGGCGTGCGGGCCGCTTGCTCGGGGCCATAGCGGGCGACGAAATCATCGCCAAGCATGCGCATCCGGCTCTGGACCGCGATCCCTCCGCCCAGCGCCTTGACCCGTTCGATGTTGCGGTCGCTGATGGTCTCGGCATGATCAATGGAAAAGCGCAGGCCCTGAAGCGGCGTGTCGCGATTCACCTCCTCGATCACGTCCAGGATCACAGAGACGGTCTCGTCGTAGGTGGCGTGGAGAGAGAACGGCCAGCGCTCCTTCACCATCAACTGGACCACTTCCTTCAACTTGACACGCGCCGCCTCTGGAATGTCGGGCCGCGGGGACTGGAAGTTCTCGAAATCGGCCGCCGCCCAGACCAGGTACTCCCCGCCGCCGTGAAGCTCGAGTTCGTCCTCGACAACGCCGAAGCTGCGTCCGGCCCGGCTACCAGCCGTCCAGGTCTGGAAGTCCTCGAGCTCGCGGCCCGGGCGCTGCGCGAACAGATTGAACGCCGAACGGATCGGCAGCAGCCCCTCGCCCGCCAGACCTATCGCGACGTCATAGTCGTCCGGATAATCCTGCCCGCCGCCGCCCGCGTCGATGGCGCTGGTCAATCCATAGCGCGCAAGCGTGCGGTACTGCTGCAGGGTCGAGTTGCGCTGCTCCTCCGGCGACAGGGCCGGGAGTTTGGCGACGCTCTGGTACATCAACTGGGGATGGGGATCGGCGATCAGAACTCCGGTGAGCTCCCCGCTCGCATCGGTCTCCAGCCGGGTCCCCTCGGGAGCCGTGGTATCCGGGGTGAAGCCCAGCGCTGCGAGCGCCAGGGTGTTCACGATCGCCTTGCTGTAAAAATACTGGACATAGACCGGCCGGTCGGGCGAGGCGGCGTCCAGTTCCGCCTTGGTCGGAAGCCGCTTTTCGGCGAACTGCCAGGGCGTCCAGCCCCCGATGACCCGCACCCACTGCCCTTCCGGCGTGCGAGCGGCCTGCTCGCGGATCAGGCGCAAACCCTCCGCCAGCGTCGTCACGCCGTCCCAACGGAGCTCGGCGTTCCACGACAGCCCACCCCGGATGTAGTGGGAGTGAGAGTCGTTGAGCCCCGGAATCATTCGCCGGCCGCCTGCATCGACCACGCGCGTGTCCGGCGCGCGCAGTCGGAGGATCTCGGCGTCGTCGCCGACCGCCGTGATCACGCCGTCGTCAACCGCGAGCGCAGTGGCTTCGGCCCGCGCGGGGTCCAGCGTGGTGATCCGCGCGTTATGGACAATCAGATCCTGCGCCTGCGCCGCCGGGGACCCGAGGGCGGCGGCGACAGTGAGCGCGAACAGGGCCCGGCGATTGAAACGGCTCATTGAGCGCCCACCTCGGCGTAGGTTTTTGGAATGTTGACCTGGGTGTGGATGAACGGGAAGACCTTGTACTGACCCCATGCGGCCGCCATTCGCTCGGTCACCCGCGCTTGCGTCTGCTCGGACGTCAGGCCTTCCGCCTTGGCGGACGCGACCTCGCGCTGCAGCTCTTCGAGATAGGCGATATGGCGATCCACAGCGCCCATGTCGGTCGGCACGCCGTGGCCGGGCACGATGATCGTGTCGGCCGGGAACTCGGCCCTGATCCGCCGCAGCGTCGCGGTGGCGTCGGCCACGTGACCGTCCAGCAGCCACGAGAAGGAGGGGCCGCCGCTCAGGATGGGGTTGCCCGTGAAGAGCACCTTGTCGGACGGGACGTAGACGAACAGATCGCCCTGCGACTGCGCAAAACCGAGATGCATGACGCGAACGATCTTGCCGCCCAGATCAATGTCGCGGGACTCGCCGTCCTGGAAGAGGATTTCGGCGCTTTGCGGCGTGAGCTCCGACAGACCTGACTCAGAGCCGAAATTCTGGCCCATGAAGGCTATGTCTTCTTCGAACTTGGTCTGCACATAGGTCTGGGTGTTGGTGTGCTGGATGACCTGCGTGGCTTCCGGCAGAAACTGGTTTCCGTAGGAATGGTCGCCATGATAGCTCGTGTTGACCGCGTACTGGATGGGCGCCGCACTGCGTTCGGCGACGAGCGCCAGCAGCTGATTGGCGAGATTACGGTTGATCATGGTGTCGATGAGCAGGACGCCGTCGCGCCCGACGATGAACCCGCCCGACGTCGCTGCGGGGGTCCCCTCCGCGCTCCTTCTTTCCGCGTCGTCCGGGAAGACGGCGAAGACGCCCGGGGCAATCTCGCGTGACATGAGCGCTGTCGCGGCGGGCGTCCACACCAGGTTTGGATCTTCGGGGGCGCGGGCGGCCGCAGCGCGGGCGTAGGCGGCGCTGGCGTGCTCAGGGGACCCAACGGTCTGGGCTTGCGCGGCGCCGGCCGCCGTCAGCGCTGCGGCGAGCGCGGCGGGCACGAGATAGGATTGAAGTTTCACGCTGAGCAGCTCCCGATGAATATCTGCTGGCAAGGTAGCCGTCTGGGAGGCCAAGCGGGGCACCGGGTTCGGGAACTCATTGTGCGTAGAGAGAGAACAATCCGCCGTTCAGTCCACTCTCTTGGTGGACCAGGAAGCGCTCGGTCGCATGTGCGTAGGCCCGGACTAATTTACGGACATACAGACCGCGAGAAACCGTGATGGTCACCCTAAACGGCGCGCACGGTCAGTTCGTGGAGCACTCAGGCGCGGGAGGAACAATGGTCCACAGTGGCTGGCTGGAAAAGTTCTCTCTGGACCGCCCCCAAGGCGAGGGCGAAGCATCGAGCGGCGCTGGCCGCGGGTTCACCGCCTTCCGGGCGAACCTACGATCCTTCGCGATTGAGGGCGTGGCCCTCGACATCGACCAGGTAAGAACGCTGGATCTCGGCGCCGCGGTCGAAACCAAGTGGGTGCTAAGCTGGCCTGTGCTCGCCCACCTCGATGAGATGGCCGTCGGGATCGACGACGTAACACCGGCGTTCGTCGCCATTGGGCAACGGCGGGGTCAGGAATTCAGCACCCCGTGCCGACCATTCACGATAGACGGCGTCGATATTGGCGACGCGCACGTTCATGAAGGCGGACACGGCAGCGTTCGGCGCGGGCGTCGCCAGGGCAATGTTTGGCTTATCGGGCGTAGTCCCGCCGCCGGGGTTCATGATGATCCAGATGTTGGCAAAACGGACGACAGCCGGGTCAGCGGACCGCGTGATCGTCGCTCCAAGGACATCGCGGTAAAAGCGCGCTGATCGCTCGACGTCTGCAACGACGAGGAACAGCGTCGCAACCAGACCGGAATCCGGCGCCGGAATACCTTTGACTTCTCTTGTCATCAGATACCTTCCATCAACGGGTGCAGATTGTTCTGCGTCTGTTGCGGGCTAAGGAACGCCCTGTAACCAGCAACGCCGCGTTGACCGGCGGCGGGCCGCGGGAACGGTCGGACAGCAATCAGGCCTCTCTCGTACCCAGAAGATCCGTGGGGTATGGCCAACGCCGCTTCGTGACAACGAAATGCCACCTCCGCCAAAAGAGCTTTGGGCATTCCGAAAACCGGAGCGACCACCGGAGCCGCTCAGACCTTGGCTTTTACAGAACTCAGGATTTCGCGACAGGACGGGGCCTGCGGGGTGCTCCGGTCCGGCATTCAAGCGACCGATCCCAATCAGCCGTCGATGCCGCAGCCTCAAACGTCGATTGCAAGAATTCGAGGAGCGCCGCCTCTGGGTCTGGGGCCTTCCGGACAAGTTCGTAAGGCAACAACCATTCGCCAAGCTCTTTTGAAAACCCCGCCCCATCGGGCCCCACAACGGCCTCTGCAAAGCCGTCAGGAGCCGGATAGGCGTAGGAATAAAATGAAGCCTCCGGATGGTTCTCATCTCCCGGCCAGAAGCCGGCGCTGCTGACCTCGTAGTCGTAGGCTTCGCGGGCGATGGCGTCTGGCAGGCCGGGCACCCCGCCTGGATGGACCGGAGCGCTACGGCCCGAGAAGCGGGTGACCGCCAGGTCAAAGCTCCCCCAGAAGAAATGCACGGGGCTGGCCTTGCCGACGAAGCCGGTGCGGAAGCGCTTGAAGACATGGTCAATCGACAGCAGTGCGCGCCAGAACCGCCGCGCCGCTTCTCCGTCGTAGGCGAAATGGATGCGATCCTCGGCGAAGGGGGTGGCGTCCGCGATCTCGCTCGGAATGCCGTCGAAGCGCGGGTCGACGCCAATCGCTTCAAGTGCACGGATCAGCTTGGCGTGGAAGTCGGCCATGGACATGGGTTCGAGCCGGAACCCGGTGTCGGCATGGTCTGAGCTTCGAAGCAACAGCCGGTCCTGAACAAGGTCAAACTCAATCTCGAACGCCGATCCGGCGGTGTGAATCATCGACGTCGTCAATCCGCTGGCGCTGACGTAGAGCGGCACGTGCCACGAGTGGTTGAGCCAGGGCTCATGCGCCACCCGGACCTTACCGACCATCTGCGTCCAGAGCCTGAGCGTCATCAGAGGGTCGCGCCACTACGCGTAGTCAAGCGCAGGCCATCGATCGTCGCGGTCAGTCATGGCTGGTTCTCCTTGAAGCAGCATTATCACCTACTGCGGAGCGCGCGGCCGAGGATAGGAGAACAACGCGTTCTTCTCCTGCGTCCGGGTATTTACTCTGATTTCACTCTGGAGTCCGACCGCTCGGTCCCTCGCCGATAGGTCGCAAAACTCCCGGTTGAGAAGTCAGATACTGCCCGACGCAGCCCTTTCCCTCCCGATGGACGGCGCCCAGCGCGACTGGCCGCTGCCGCCACGGAACAGACTTGCCGACCGCGGATTTCTTTCCAGCGCGACCAGCGGACCGGCTCGTTCGGACCAGATCAGATCGTCTCGTCAATCGTCACCTGATCGCGTCAGCGCCTCTGCTGGATACAGGATTCAGCGGCCTTCAGACCAGGCGACGGCGTCAGCGCCGGCTGGTAAAATCATCGGGCAGTTCGGATCGGTTGCTGCTCGGAAGACGGCTCCAGCCACGTCCTGCGAAGTTGTCACCGCGCCGCCCGCTGCATGTTGCTGCATGCCGGCCATCGTCTGTTGAACGAAGTCGGCATAGGCGTCGGGAAAGCCTCCATTGGCCGCGATCCGCACGCGGGCGGTCGTACCGAAATGGGTCATGGGCGCAGCGCCCGGAACGACCACGCGCGCACGGATATTGAACGGGGCAAGTTCCAGATCTGCACATTCCGTCAGCGCGTTCACAGCAGCCTTGCTCGCGCGATAGATCGAGAGAAGCGGCAACGGCTTGAATGTCGTGCTGGAGCTAATGTTGACGATCATGCCCCTCCCCCGGTCGCGCATGCCCGGCAAGACGGCCTGCATCATTGCGACCATCGAGAAGGTATTGGTCTCGAAAACCTGACGCACGGTCTCCATCGATGTCCCCTCCACCGCGTTGAGCCAACCGACGCCGGCATTATTCACCAAAACGTCGATCACGCCGGCATCGGCGATTGCGGCCTTGATGCTTTCCGGATCGGTCACATCAAGCGTCAGAATGCGCAGTCGGTCGGACGCCGGCAAGCTGTTGGCTGAAAGGTCGCGCATTGTCGCGACGACGTTCCAGCCTTTTTCAAGAAAATGGACGGCGGTTTCCCGGCCAAAGCCGGTCGAGCATCCGGTAATCAGAACGGTTTTCATCGAAGATCTCCTGAGATTTTGAAGCGAGAGGTAGCCCGGAGCAGCCGGACGCACTACGTTCGAAAGTCCGAAGTTTTTTAGAATTAGTCCGACAGTGACCGACCCGCTCGCTCAAGTGATCCGCTTGCTCATGCCCAAAGCTTCGTTCTCCAAGCTTGTGACGGGCGCGGGCTTGTGGGCCGTGCAGCCGCCGGGACGGCTGCCGTTCTACTGCGCTGTGCTCGAGGGTCAGTGCGAATTGACAATCAAGGGGCGCGAACCGGTGAGGGTCGCCAAAGGCGATTTCATCCTGGTTCCGGCGTCCCATAGTTTCACGATGACAAGCCTGACGCTTCCTCCTCACGGCTTGGTGTCCGAACCGGTTGAGGTCCGCCCCGGTGAGTTCCACCTGGGAGCGCCGGGGACGCCGGACGTTCGGATGCTGGTCGGGCATTGCGTGTTCGCTTCGAATGACGCGGCGTTACTCGTTTCGCTCTTGCCGGAGTTCGTGATCGTGCGGGGCGAGCGACGATTAACAGCTCTTGTCGAACTTCTGAGAGACGAAGCGAGCGGCCGTCGTCCCGGCCGCGAAACGGTGCTGACCCATCTTTTGGAGGTGCTTTTGATCGAGGCGTTTCGCGCGACGACAAAGCCATTGGCTGCGCCCGGACTGCTGCGCGGGCTTGCCGACGAGCAACTCGCTGCGGCCCTTACGCGGATGCATGCTGAGCCTGGCCGGCCTTGGACGATCGGCGACTTGGCAAAGGAAGCCGCGTTTTCGCGATCGACCTTCTTCGGCCGGTTCCGCCGCGAAGTCGGGATCGCCCCCATGGAGTATTTGCTCGGATGGCGAATGGCGGTCGCCAAGGACCTGTTGCGCGGCGGGGCGCTCAGCGTGAGCGAGGTCGCACGCCGTGTCGGTTACAGCTCGGCCAGCACCTTCTCCGTAGCGTTCTCGCGACATGAGGGATTTGCGCCAGGCTCTTACGCTCGCGGGAAAGCGAACGTCGCGTGACCTTCGCTGGCGCCGCTTGTGCTGACGCTTTTCTTAATCCTCAGCCTTAGCCCGAACAAGAACACTGAAACCCCGAACGGAGGCCTAGCAGAGAGAGGGGCCTCGCGTAGGAGGTGGGGGATGGGATGAGGGTTGGCGTGTGACACGTCACGCCAGAACACAGCGAACACGTCGCGCTGCCGCCCTCGCCTGCCACGCCTTCTCCGCGAGACACCAATGCCGTTCGATCTGACTTTTCCCCGCAGGCCCTGGCTGCTTGCCGGAAGCCTTCTGCTCGCTGGGTTTGTAGCTCTCAGCATTCATGTGGGCATGCTGGCGAGCGGTGTTCCCTTTCCCCTGCCAGAGCCGCCGCGCGTTGCAGTATGGCTACATCAGTCACTGGTCTGTCTCGGGTTGCTTTGCTTCCTCCGCCTGGCCGAGCCGCGCCTCGGGCGCCGCAGCGTTCTGACACGGATCGTGGTCGTGTTTCTTGTGCTTCTCGGCCTGCAGGAGACCTTCCGGGTGGCCATCATGACAAGCGTGGTCACGGGAGGCTGGGAGTATTCTGTGCTGGCGCTTGTAAAGCCGCTCATCCGATGCGCGACGCTCGCTAGTCTCTGCGTGGTCCTGGGGCGTTGGGTGCGGGGTGGAAAGTCGCTGTTCATGATCGCGCTGGCCGCGGGCGCGCTGGCCACGGTGGCGCAGACCTTGGTCAACCTCGCTTTTGCGCCGGTTATGCAGCATTTCGCCGGACTGGCGCGAGGCGACCTCTACGCCTTCCCGTATCCGTTTCACGTAACAGTCAGCGCGTATGTCTCATTCATTGAGGCGCTCGCCGGCGGTACGCTCATGGCGGCTTTGGCTTGGGATGGACTCCCCGGGTCCCGACCGATCCGCCTGCTGGTCCTCGGCGGACTCGCCGCTCTTATCAAGGGGGTTGTGGGCGGGACATTCGTGTACGGGTTTTTCACGGGCGGATCGGTCTGGATCGGCATGTTCAGCTGGAGCCAGTTCCTTCTGGAGTTCCTCGCGTTGGGGATCCTTATTGGTGTCGCTCTGGAGATGTTCGCGTTTTCGGCGTCGTCACGTCTCTCAGCTGAAGCGGATGGGCGGCCAGTCTAACCGCCCCCGGGTTTCAACGTCGTGGACCTTGGGGCATTGACCCACCTGGCCGCCTGTAGAAAACGCCTGCACTGCGCGGCGGCGCCAGTCCACATGGACCAGCAAAGCTAGTCGCCAAAAGATGTCGCCGCTCGGTCGATCCGCTGCATAGGGGAGTTTGCGGTCGACGGCTGCTTCGGCCATTTCAGTGGTCGACGCACGGCGAGGCGGACCTGTGCCCGCTCCGGTCGCTTGAAGCGACACCGTGTCGCCGCTTCCGGGACGCCGCTAATGCTTCACCGTGCAGCCGGTCGGTCTTAAAGACCGAGAGCTTCCTGAGTCTTCAAATGGGCCGGCAGATGGAGCCCGTTACCGTCCGCCTGGCAGCCAGCTTTGCAGGACGCGGCGGACCGCTCCGTTCGACTAAGACATGCGGAACCAGCATCAATCTGCCCGTCCGGCCGTCCGACTCCATGATAGGCAAATGGAGAGAAGGTCATCTCGAGAGGACGACCTTCTCTCGTGTGCTTACGAGCTCGATCGACGACCGGGCTTCAGACCGTGAACTCAGGTCCTGCTGGCGTCTTGATGGACCATGACCCGTCCGCGCTGAAGGAGCGGGATGTGGCGAAGGTATCTTCCATGAACATGAAGGCGACAATCACTCCATTGCGGACCTTGGCATGGATCGCCAGCGGGGAGCGGACGGTCTTGCCCAAGGTATTGGAGGTGTAGGTGAAGTCGCCGAAGACGGCGACGTCCTCGCCTTCGCCGAAGATCGCGGAGATGCTGAAGGCGTCGATCGTCCACCACCTTGCAACGCCAAGGAAGGTTTCGACGTAGGCCTGACGGCCTTTCTGCGTGCCGGTCCAAGGCAAGATTTTCTTGAGATCGGCGTTTTCGAAGTTCAGCGAAATGTAATCAGCGTCCTCAGCGACCAGCCGGTCGGCTGCGGCCTGAACCTTGTCGGGGGCCGTATTGGCCAGGAAGTCGGCGACGATGTCTTTCGGGACGATAGTCATAGGTATCTCCAAAGGGCGGCCGACCTCGGTCC
Organism: Brevundimonas sp. KH_058; assembly: GCF_057838505.1. NCBI lineage: Bacteria > Pseudomonadati > Pseudomonadota > Alphaproteobacteria > Caulobacterales > Caulobacteraceae > Brevundimonas > Brevundimonas sp. KH_058. The sequence goes on from NZ_CM174469.1 coordinate 821,707, forward strand.
GTTTGTCGAGGACGACAGAGGGCGGCTGTCTATCCCGCTAAGCTCATTCGGATAATCCTCATTAAATCGATGATGATGTTCGGATTTATTGATCAAACCGACCGCGCGATGATAGGCGCACGTGCAGTTTTGACCTGATCGATCCAGGACGTTGAATGACAGAGCCCGGCGCTCCCACGCTCGACCAGTTGAAGGTCTTCATCACCATCGTTGAGACGGGGAGTTTCACCGCGGCCGCACGCAAGCTCGGTCGTGCGACGTCGGTGATCAGTTATTCGGTGGCCAATCTGGAAAACCAGCTCGGCGTCCGGCTCTTTGACCGGACCCAGACCAAGACACCCCAGCTGACCGACGTCGGGCGAACCCTCCTGGCTGAAGCGCGAACCGTTACAAACGGCGTCAACGGCCTGCGCGCCAAGGTCAAGGGACTGGCTCAGGGGCTGGAGCCGGAGGTCAATCTCGCGCTGGACGTGATGCTTCCGGCCGCCCGCGTGACGGACGCCTTGAGGGCGTTCAGCGAGGCCTATCCGACCGTCACCTTGAGCCTCTGCGTCGAGGCGCTCGGCGCCGTTACCCAGATGGTCCTGAACGGTGCAGCGGGTGTGGGCGTCAGCGGCCCGCTGGATGTCGAGATCGCGGGCCTTGAGCGGGTCGGCGTCGGCTATGTGGAATTGGTGCCCGTCGCCGCTCCCACCCATCCGCTCGCGCTGGCCGGCCGAAACCCGCCCGGCGCGGGACGTGACCATGTCCAGCTGGTGCTTACGGACCGATCCTCCCTCACCCAGGGCGTGGAGTATGCGGTCGTCGGAACTCGCACCTGGAGGCTGGCGGACCTCGGCGCCAAACATCTTTTGCTCAAGGAAGGAATCGGCTGGGGCAATATGCCGGAGCCTATGGTCCGCGAGGATCTCGCTTCTGGCCGGCTGGTCCTGCTGGACATGCCGGACGTGCGCGGCGGCCCTTACCGCCTGCAGGCGATCTACCCGAGCAACAACCCGCCGGGACCAGCTGCCCGCTTCCTGATCGAGCGTTTCGAAAGTCAGGCTGTGGGTCATCAACTCCAACGCACGGATCGACTTTAGCCGAAGCCGGCAGCGGCATGCGTTCTGCGATGGGCGATGCGGCGTAGCCGTGAGCGGCCCGGTTCAACGCGTCCAAGGCGCTGAGGGGCTGAACTCGGCAATCACCCTCTCGATGAACAGGCGTGTTTTGGCCGGCACGAGCCGTCCTGGTGGAAGTAGGATCTGGACGTCGCCCTCGTGGTCCATCCGCCAGTCCGGAAGAACACGGACGAGGCGTCCCGCAGCCAGATCCCTGCCGCAAGACCATTCTGAGGCCAGCATAATGCCCCCGCCCTCAAGCGCTGCGAGCACCATGCTGCTGCCATCGTCGGTCCTGAACTGAGCCGGTGCAGGCAAAGTGGCACGTTCGTCGCCCCGGCGAAGACGCCAATCGGGCCAGAAGTTCGGCACCTTCAATCCAAGGCAGCGATGGTCTCGCAAATCATCGGGCGTAGAGGGAGCGCCCGCCTCGGCGAGATACGCAGGCGACGCGCAGAGGACGGTCTGGAAAGATGCAAGGCGCCGAACCACAAGCGAGCTGTCGGCGAGACCGCCGATCCTGATCGCGACATCAAATCCTTCCGCAACCAGGTCGAAATGCCGGTCGCCTAGTTCGAGGTCCATTTCGATCTCGGGGTAGTCGCGAAGAAAAGCAGGCAGCCATGGCACGACCCAAAGCCGCGCAAAGGTTCTCGGCATAGTCACGCGAAGTAAGCCGCGCGGGCGGGCCGCGCCGTCCGATGCCTCGACGTCGGCAGCGGCGAGTTCCGCAAGGATCGTTCGCACTTTTCGCAGATAGGCTGCGCCGCCCTCCGTCAGGCCGACTCGGCGGGTCGTCCGGGCGAATAGCCGCACGCCCAGGCGCCGTTCCAGAGCGTCGATCCGGCGGGACAGGACCGAAGGGTCCTTGCCGAGAAAACGGGCCGCCGCCGCGAAGCCGCCGTGATCAGCGACCGCTACGAAGGCCTCGATCTGATCGAAATAGCCGCCCGTCCTTTCGTGCATTTTTTGCATCGATCCCATGCATCGTGAAGCCATTATCGCCGCCCAAGGCATGGCCTAAATGGCTCTCGAAGTCGATGGCGGAGCCGACCCCCGGTGCGGCCGCCCAACAATCGAAGGGTTGAACTTTGACAACGACAAACAACACCAAGCCGCTCGTTTCGGTCTACGGCGCGACAAGTAAGCAGGGGCGTAGCGTCGCCGCCACGCTTCTGGACAGTGGGCGATTCAGAGTTCGCGCCATCACGCGCAACCGGGACTCGAACGAGGCGCGTGCCCTGGAGCGTCTCGGAGCCGAGATCGGCATTGTGCCAGCAGGACCGGTTCGGCGCGAAGCGCTGGTCGCGGCCTTCGAAGGCTCCGATGGCGTGTACCTGATGACGCCACAGGTGGATCCGCAGGACGGCGTGGAGTTCGCTCTGGGCAAACAGCTGGCCGATGCGGCGGTCGAGGCCGGCGTCGGTCATATCGTCTTCAGCACGCTGGAGAATGCGAAGGCGGTGACTGGCTCTCGGAAGCACGTCCCGCACTTCACGGAGAAGGCGCTCATCGCCGACTACATCCGGAGCTTGCCAGTCTCACATTCGTTCGTAATGCTGGCTTTCTTCTACACGAACTTCCTCGAGTATTACGTTCCGCGCGTGGAAGACGGCAAGCTGCTCATGCCGATCTATCTCCCGGAGGATTTCCGAGCGCCGTTCGTCGATCCCCTCACGGCAACGGGACCGGCCGTGCTCGAACTCTTCTCAGACCCCGGTCGCTACAACGGCCAGACGCTTCCGCTCGTCGGCGACATCCTTTCGCCGCGTGAGATGGTCGAGACCTTCCAGCGTGTGACCGGCATCAAGGCTGAATATCGCAACGCCTACAGCCGCGAGGGCCTCCTTCACTATTTCCCGGACTTCGCGGCCAACGAGCCCCTGGTCGACGAACTGGTCGGAATGGTCGAATACGCGGTCGAGTACGGCTACTTCACCGCGGCCCGTGATCTGGACTGGAGCCGTCGCCTGAACCCGTCGACCCTCACCTGGGAGCAGTTCCTCCTCGCGACCGGGTGGCGGGGAGAGCAGCGGCCATTCGGCGGCTAAGCCGCGCGAGGTCTCTACAGACGGGAGTTGGACATGAACATTCAAGACAACAAGCAGGCGGTGCGCGCGTACCTCGAGCATTTCGGAGAGGCGTCCATTCCGGGTCTCCTGGAGGCCATGACCGAGGATGCGACCTGGTGGATCCTCGGCAAGCCTCACCTTTTTGCCGGCGCGGGCACCAAATCCAGGGACGATATGGCGCGCATCTGGCGCGGTCTCTTCAGTCACATGAAGGACGGGCTCGAGATGACCGTCGTCGGTATGGTCGCAGAGGGTGACCAGGTTGCGGTCGAGATCAGATCTCATGCCGATCTGAACGATGGCAGGGTCTACGAGAACCAGTACCACATGCTCTTTACTATCCGGCGAGGCAAGATCGCCGAGGTCAGGGAGTATGCGGACACTCTTCTGATCGCGGACATGTTCGGCTAATGGCCACCGCAGGTGAATAGGACTGGCGGCGTCTCAGTGCGTTCATTTGGAAGTCGATGTTGGCGAACGGGTCTGCCCGCCTGGGTCAGGTAAGCGTCCTTGCGAGCAGAAGGACAGGGATGGTCGGGATGTTGACGAAGACATGGACGGTGACGGCCGTCCAGATCGAGCCACTCCGGCGGAAGATTTCTCCGGCCGCGAGGCCTACGACGAGGGCTGCGGGAAAGACCATGTTCACCCCGTGAAACAGAGCGAAGATGAAAGCGCCCCCGATAACGCCCACGAGCGGCCCCAACCGAAACAGGGCGCTGGTCACCACCCCCCGGAACAAAAACTCTTCGCCGATGGGCGTAAGCACACTGAGGAAAAGCGTCGAGACCACCAGGGTCCACACCCCGCCGCTCGCGCCGGTCGCATAGACCTCCTGGATGTTGCGATCATCGCCGGTGAGGTGGACCCAAAGCAGAATCGCCAGCCCTTTCGCGACGAAGGTCGCAACGCCGACGCCCGCAGCGATGAGTAGCCATCTAACCGACGTCCCGCGCACGCCGAAGGCAGCCAGAGGCCGTCGTCGCAGCGCCCAGGCCGCGGCGAAGGCCGTGAGCCCGCCGATCCCGGACATGGCCGCGAGGATCAGGCCGAGCAATACGGGGTCGATCTCGGACTTGACCAACACAAGCGAGCCGCCGATCGCCACGACGGCGATGGTGACGAGCCCGATCACAGCCTCCACCCAACCCGGGCGATCGATGTCGACATCTCTGGTCATCATGCCCTTCCTGCGTATCTGGGATCCGGTGAGCCGAATAGGCCGGAGCCGGCGCACGTCCCGTCGCTCAGAGGCACGCGACGATTGTTGAGGTGGGAAACGCACTTCGCCCCGCCACCGGATTATTCCCGCCTGTCGGGCGCCCCGTTCCAATAGCTTGCGAGAGTGGCCTCACTCGCATGCTCTAAATGGAGCGACTTTTTGTAAGGTCGAGCCTGACCAAGCCGTCGGATGATTGCGCCACGCACCGATTACTGAATGATCGGATCACGCTCCGCAGCCTGTTCGGTCGGCCGCAGGAAGAGGGTCTGGGCCCCCACATCCAGCACGCCGGCGAAGCGCGTCAGGACATCCTGACCGACGACACCGTCGATGTCGGCTCCCGTCGCCAGCTTCAGCTGGTCGACCACTGCGCCGAGATCAAGCGTTCTCACCTGATCTATGTCGAGCGGCACGCCCTCAATCACGAAGGACTGTACATTCGCCCGAAAGGCGGTGAACCCGCCGCCCGCGCCACTCGACGCTTCCCCCTCACCTTGAGGGGCCTGTAGAGAGAACTTCTCAAGCCGGCCGTTGTGGACAACGGTTCCTCCCGCGCCGGAATCCACGACGAACTGACCTTGAACGCCGTTGATTGTGACGATCACCGTTTCATGGCCGGTGGACAGCTTGGTCATCTTGATCGGCACGTAGCCATGCTGAGTGAGGTAACCCGCGAGGTCTTGAGCGGACGCCGTCGCGGGCGCCAAGGCTGCGCTTGCGGAGAGAACCGCCAGCGCAGCGACAAGTGAAGCGGATCTTGAAAACATGCCGGTGATTGCGCAGCCCTAACTAGGACGCACCTCAGCCAGCGCGTAGGCGCCCACACAGCGACGCTGCGTCGCCATCTGAGCAACACGGGTCATAAAGCGCGAGCAAGGACAGTTTTGGGCAAACACCACACGTATGTCTGATGTTTCAGGGCCCTGCCGGCGCAATCAAACGCACCAGTCGGTCAGCCCAGATAAGCAACGCCGAGAGCGGAAATGGCGCGACGGCGAAGCTTCGCCCAGTCGACTGGCCGGCGACTAGCGGCCGCCCTCAGGCGGAACGCCAAACCTGTTCCGGACCCACGTCAAATAGAGTCCGTAGGGGCGGCCTAGCACCAGCATCATGACCACCGCTCCAGCCACCCCAAAGAGGAGCGATCTCCCTGCTGCTCCGCTAATGAAGATGATCGCCGCATAGATGGGCGCCTGGAAACTCATCAACGCAAGGGCGTCCCAGACGAACTGCGAAATCCTGTCGGGCCGGGCGCGCTGCAGCAGCCAGTCCCGCCAAAGGCCATAGGGCCTAGCGACTGGAACCATCAGGACCGCCCCGAGCACGCGCGCGTTCAAAACTTCGCTCCAGCTCATACCGGCGATCCAGCGCTCGTTGATGATCCCCGTGAGGGTGAAGAATGACAGGAGGGCCGTAGTGTCGGCCGCAAACCGCCGCAGGTCGTGTTTTGAGGAGCGTGAGCCAGTCATTTTGGTCTCGATAAGGAAATGGCCCGCTTGAACAGGCGGCGAGGACTGCCGCTGGGTGATGGGGAATGCACTTGATTGCTTGCGCGTTTGAAAAGGGGATGAGACCTGCAGTCGCTCGTCAAAGCCTCCTGCCAACGCGCGGACGTCGATACCGTAAAGGTCGCGATAGCGCGCGCGACGCGAAAGAAGCAGCTCCGCCGTCCGACGGCCCACACGACGAACCCGGAGATCGCGACGCGGGCGATCGGCATTGTATTCTCCCTGGGTAAGAGACGAACGCAGGCATCGCGGATCTCGTCTTTGGTTTCGGCTTAGTAGAAGCCTTCGAGGACAATCTTTCCCTTGGCGCTTCCGCTCTCAAGCAGGGCGTGGACGCGCTTCAGATTGACGGCGTTGATCGGCGAAAGGCGCTCGCTCAGGGTGGTGCGGATATGTCCTGCGTCGGCGAGATCGGCGACGGCGTTCAGGATCGCCCCCTGGTCGGCCATGTCGGGTGTCTGGAAGATCGAACGGGTGAACATGAGTTCGTGGTGAATGGAGACGGCCTTGCGCTTGAACGCCATGGCGTCGAAGCTTTCCGGATCGTCGATCAGAGCAAACCGGCCTTGCGGCGCGATGAGTTCAACGACCTCGGCGACGTGCTGGTCGGTATGGGTGGTCGAGAAGACGAAGGCTGGGGCTCCCAGCGTGAGTTCGGCGATCTGGGCGGCGAGCGGCCGCGAATGGTCGATCACATGATGGGCGCCCTGAGCGTGAGCCCAGTCCCGTGTCTCCTGACGCGACGCCGTGGCGATGACGGTCAGGTCCGTGCGCTGGCGGGCGATCTGGATCGCGATTGATCCGACACCGCCTGCCCCGCCGATAATGAGGATGGCGGGCGCCGCGCCGGGAACCGGGCGGGTGACATCCAGCCTGTCGAAGAGCGTCTCCCAGGCCGTCAAGGCCGTGAGCGGAAGCGCCGCGGCCTCGGCCCAGTCCAGCGACGACGGCTTGCGGGCCACGATGCGTTCGTCGACCAGGTGAAACTCGGCGTTCGCACCCGGCCGCGTGATCGACCCGGCGTAGAAGACCTCGTCTCCCGGTTTGAAGCCGGTCACGTCCGATCCGGTCGCGGTGACGACGCCCGCCACGTCCCAGCCGAGCACCTTCCACGTGTCGCCGCCGGATGGAGCCGTGCTGCGGCGGACCTTGTAGTCCACCGGGTTGACGGACACCGCTCTGACTTCGACGAGGAGGTCGCGCCCGATCGGGGTCGGTTTCGCAAGATCGATGTCGACCAGCGCGTCGGCGTCGGTGATCGGGCCGGGCGACCGGTATCCAATGGCTTTCAAGATGGGGCTCCAATGTTTGAGAGGTGACGAGAGACCCGGCGCTCTGTGGCGCGCCGGGTCAGAGTTAGAGACGAGTTGCTTGGTCTGCTTGCGCTGGACATGGCGATCACCGCGTCAGCACTTTCGCCCTAGCCGTTCATGGTTCTCGGGCCCCGTGACCGGGCGTCCGTTGACAGTGTGTCCGTCGGCATGTGCAGAACGACAGGCTCCTCCGCCAGGAAGGGCGCGAGAGCGGATATGAACCGCTCGTGCGCTGGGCTCGGCTCGAAGCCCTGGATGTGGGCCTCCAAGTCGCGCCACTCGACCTGAAGCAGATAGAGCCCTGCCTCGTCGAGCGTTGGCGCCAGACAGTGCTGCACATAGCCATCCGCGCCGGCCAAGAGAGAAACAACGCTGGCGAAGGCCGCTTCGAACTCGAGGCTGCGGCCCTGGTCAACGCGTAAGATCGCGAGCTCCGTTACCATTTTGCCTCTCCTGACAAGGGGCCGGCGTTCTCCTGGCAAGCTGTGGCTGTTTGAGCCGTCACTGGCCTTTCTCCTGGCCGGGCAGGCTGACAGTCTCGCCCACGACGTCGATCACGACCTTGCCTCGCAAGCCCCGGACGGAGCCGTTCTCCAGCAGATCGTGCGCCTCTCCCATGCGCGCCAGCGGCAGGATCGCCCCGACGACAGGCTTCACCAGGCCGCGCTCGACGAGCGTGGTGAGCGCGTCCAGCTTGCCCTGGTTCTGGCGGGTGAAGACGAAGTGGTAGGATGCGTTCTTGCCCCAGGCCTCGATCAGGTTCTGCGGTTGAGCGATGTCGACGAGACTGACCACACGACCGAACGGGGCCAGCGTCAGAGGGCTTCTCGTGAGGGTGTCGCCTCCGATCGTGTCAAAGACGACATTAACGCCGATGCCGTCCGTCAGCCGGGAGACCTCCTTGACGTAGTCACTGGTGGTGAAGTCGATCGCATCGTCAGCGCCCAGGGACCGTACGAAATCGTGGTCCTTGGCCAGCGCCGTCGTGATCACCCGCGCGCCGATCGCCTTGGCGATCTGGATGGCGAGCGTGCCCACGCCGCCGGCCCCGCCGTGAATGAGGATGTTCTCGCCGACGCTCAGTTTCGCGCGCTCGACAAAGGCCTCCCAGACGGTGCCGCCCGCCAGCGTCAGGCTGGCGGCCTCGAGGTGGGTCAGGTTGCGCGGCTTGCGAGCGACCAGTTCCACGTCGGCGACATGCTGCTCGGCATAGGAGCCGAAGCCGCCGAAGATCTTCGGCGTGTAATAGACCTCATCGCCCGGGGTGAATTCGCAGACCTCCGATCCGACCTCTTCAACGACGCCGGAAATGTCGTGACCGGTGATGGCGGGCAGCGGGACGTAGTCTTTGTAGTCGCCGCGGCGGATCTGGTAGTCGAGAGGGTTCAGGGCTGTGGCGTGAACCCGCACTCGTACCTGCCGCGATCCGACAGGCGGCACAGGCACGTCTCGCAGCTCGAACGAGTCAGGCCCCCCGAAGCGGGTGAGCACGGCGGCTTTCATGGTCTTGGTCATGGTGTTCTCTTTCTTTGAATGGATGGATGGGGAGGATCAGCGGTCCCGAACGGGGCTCTCGGCGCCGACGCCGGCCGGTGAGCGCGTCTGCAGCTCCCGGGTGACGAAGATCGGCGCGGACTTGCCTTGAGGACCGAAGTGGCGAAGTTCACGGACCGTTTCGACGCGGGTTTCACCGGTCATAGCCGGCCTGGGCGAACCGGGACCCGTGGCGCAGGCGCTGAGCAGCGAGACCGTCGCCAGCAGCCCGATGGCGGAAAAGGATCGCCTCGATTTCCCGTGGCGCTGCGCCGAGATGAGAGCTGGAGTCACGTCCGAACGACCGGGCGCTGCGAGGTTTTGGATCAGCATGGTCTGTTCCTTTGATTTGCGGCCCGGTTCAGTCCGGCGCCTTGTGGACGCTATTTGACTTCCCGGACTGGCCACGGGTAGCTGGGTCGTTCTAGGATCAGCTTCAAAGAACTGTTGAAAGTCGATCCGTGGACGTTGATGACCTGAACCTCTTCGTCCGCATTGCCCGGCTTCGGAGCATCAGCGCGGCGGCCCGCGACATCGGCGCTACGCCGGCGAGCGCGAGCGCCCGGCTGGCGGCGCTGGAGAAGCGGCTCGGCGCCCGACTTCTTCATCGGACGACACGGCAAGTCACCCTGACGGAGGACGGTCTGGCCTTCCTCCCGCATGCGGAGAATGTCGTGTTCGCAGCAGAAGCCGCCCAGGCGGCGCTTGGACGCGAGAACGCCACGCCTCGCGGCACGCTGCGCATCGCCGCCCCGGCCTCGTTCGCCCGGCTGCATATCGTGCCCGCGCTGACCGAGTTCTGCAGTCGGTACCCCGATCTGGCCATCGACTTGCGGATCTCGGACAGCGTCGTCGACCTGGTCGAAGGCGCCTTTGACGTGGCGGTCCGCTACGCCGATCTTGGCGACTCCTCCTTCGTGGCGCGCAGGCTCGCGCCCGACCGGCGCGTCCTGGTGGCCTCGCCGGGCTACATCGAGCGACACGGACGACCACGCACCCCTCACGACCTCTCGGGCCACGCGTGTCTCGCTGTGGGTACGCTCGATCTCTGGACCTTCCGGGGCAAAGACGGCGAGACGATCGAGCGGCGCGTGGAGCCCAGCCTGCGCATCAATGACGGCGAGGCGGTCCGGGACGCCGCCGCCGCGGGGCTGGGTATCGCCCTGATGGCGACGTGGTGCGCAGCGGACGAACTTCGCTCGGGCGAGCTCTTGCCGGTCCTCACGGAGTTTCCGTTGATTTCGACGCAGACGCTCTGGGCGCTGTATCCCAGCTCTCGCGAACTGGCCCCAAAGGTGAGGGTCCTGATCGACTGGCTGACCGAACGGTTCGGGCCCCATCCGTACTGGGACGAGGGTCTCGAGACGCTTCTTCGGGCCCCATGAGGCGAACGGTCGGCCGCCCGCTCACGATCTTGGCGCGCTAGGCGAGATCCTGCAGCAAGGACGGGATCAGTTCTGACACCGTCGGATGGATCGGCACGGCCCAGCGCAAGGCTTCTATGGTCTGGCCTGCGCTCATCATGTCCAGAATGCCGTGGATCGCCTCATCTCCGCCGACGCCCAGGATCGCCGCGCCGAGTATGCGGCGGCTGTCCGCGTCGGCGACCACCTTCATAAAGCCCTGCGTTTCGCCCTTCTCGACCGCCCGTCCGACACGGGTCATCGGCCGTTTGGCGTGCAGCAACCGGAGCCCGGTCTTGCTCGCCTCTGCGTCCGTCAGTCCGACCCGCGCCAGCGGCGGATCAATATAGAGCGCATAGCCGGGCAGCCTCTGGGTGACGCGGCGGTCTTCCCCATCCAGGAGGTTGGCCGCGACGATCTCGAAGTCATTGTAGGCGGTGTGAGTGAAGGCGCCGCGCCCGTTGCAGTCGCCAAGCGCCCAGATCCCGGGCGCCGAGGTGCGGAGCTGGTCATCAACGGTGATGTAGCCCCGCCCATCTGTCGTGACGCCGGCGGCCTCCAGACCGAGGTCATCCGTGTTGGGCCGGCGTCCGATCGCCAGCAAGACGTGGCTGCCCACGGTCGCGGGAGAGCCTTCGGCGCAGTCGACCGATACCGACACCCCCTCATCCGCCGCCGCCGCGGCGAAGCCAATGCAGTTCGCTGCGGTGCGCACCACGATCCCTTCCGCTTCGAGGATCTCGCGGACGGCTTGGGATACGTCGGGGTCCTCGCGAGAAATCAGGCGATCGGACCGCTCTACGATCGTGACCTCAGAGCCGAACCGGCGATACATCTGGGCGAACTCCAGGCCGATGTAGCTGCCGCCGACCACGACCAGATGCCGCGGCAAGACGTCGAGAGCGACCATGCCGGTGTTGGTCAGGTGGAAAACGTCGCTGAGCCCGGGCATATCAGGCACGGACGCCCGGCCGCCGACATTGATAAAGATACGCGCCGCCTTCAGCCGCCGACCCTGAACGACGACCGTGTCCGCGCTTTCGAACCTGGCGTGGCCCCGGATCAGCTCAACCTTGTCCATTCCGGCAAGCCACGCCTCCTGGCTCTTGCGGGAGTCGAGCGTGACCTTCAAAGCGCGCGCAGCGACGGCAGCCATGTCCACCACGACTTCGCCGGCCGAGAAGCCGTAGTCGCTGCCCCGTCGCGCGGTGCGCACGGCTTGGGCGCTGGCGACGAGGGTCTTGGTCGGTTTGCATCCCGTGTTCACGCAGGTGCCGCCGACGAGGTGGCGCTCTATGATCGCGATCGTCATCCCGGCCGCATTCAGCCGTCCGGCAAGCGCGGGGCCCGCCTGGCCGGCCCCAATGATGATGGCGTCGAACTGTTGCGGCGCGACGAGGTCAGGCTTGGTCGACATGCAAGGTCCTTAGGCCGGGTGGGAAGGCGACGCCCGGCATCCGAAGCCTTGCGCCAGACGATGGGGCCGCCACGGATATCTACCATATTCGCGCGCCCTCGCGGTCGATCGAAGACTCTGATCAGACAACCGCTGCGAACGGAAGGGCGACGCGACAGCGATCCGCAGCACCCGAACGGCCGAGATCCAGCCTGGCTGCGCCAGGCCGGATCAAGCGGTCCGCGATCGCTCTGACAGTCATCGGACATTATCCCCTTGGGACCGCTCCTGAAAAAGGCAGGGAGCCACGGCAGCGCGTCGAGCGTGAAGATCGCCTCCTACGAGGCGATCTTCATTTCGTCCTCATTGATCGACGTAGTAGCTATCGAAGTGGTTCGATGGCGACCAGGCGGGCAGAGCCGCCGGCAGTCGAGGCGACAGATCGCCGTAATCCTCGGCCCCAAACACGACCCGGCCGTCCATGACGGTCAGGACCGAAGAGATGGATTCGATCTCTTCGTCTGGCACCGAGAAATAGTCCCGGTCCAGCAGAGCGAAGTCCGCCAGGTTCCCGGGCGCGATCGCCCCGAGCTCGGCCTCCGCATCCATGAACCAGGCTCCGCCCCTGGTGAACAGTTCCAGCGCCTCGGTTCGGGACAGGCGGTTGTCGTCGGCGAGAGCCTGGGCCCCCGACACGGACTTGCCGGTGACCATCCAGCTGATCCCGACCCAGGGATTGAAGGTGGCTGCCCGCAACCCGTCGGTCGTCATGGCCACAGGGATATCGCTATCGACCAGCATCCGCAGGCGCGGCGTCTGAAGCGCGAGCTCGCGGCCGTGGGTCGCGATGAAGCCATCGGCATGGAGCGCCATCTTGGCGTCGAGAGCGATACCGCCCCCAAGGCGGCTCACTCTTTCGATGTTTTGCGGGCTGATGGTCTCGGCGTGCTCGAGGCTCCACATCAGGCCGTCGAGCGGCACGGTCTCGTTCACCTTCTCCAGAGCCTCGAGGAAGGGGGTGATGTTCTCGTTGTAGGTGGCATGCATCCGGAAGGGGATGCGCCGCGCGATCAGTCTCGCCACATCCTGCTCGACGAAGCGCTGCATCTTCTCGGGGTCTATGATGATCGCCGGACGATCGAAGTTCTCATGGTCATGCAGTTCGGCGTTCAGGACCTCCCCGGCCCCCCGATACTCGTGGCCGTGTTCAAGGGTGGGATGCAGGTTCTGTCCCGCGCTGATCGGCGCTTTCTCCGTGATCGCCTCGATCTGAAGGTCGACCATGTTCCCGCCGCCAAGTTGCAGGTCCACGAAGGGCAGACGTACGTTCAGGCGGTTGTCGCGGGCCAGGACATCGACCCGGGTCTGGGCCTCAGGGTAGCCCCACCGGCTGCCGTTATCGATCACCGACGTGACACCGACCCGGTTCAGAGCCTGGACGCTGTAGACGATCGAGCTGACCTGTTCGTCGAAACTGAGCTGCGGCACCATCGTCTCGAAGGCGACGAACACCCAGGTGTTGCCGTGGACGACGCCCGTCGGGCGGCCGTTGCTGTCGGTCTCGAACTCGATGTCCGGCACTTGCGGGAACCGATCGGTGCCGACGCCCAGCGTTTCCATGGCCTGCTTGTTCAGGAAGGCGCGGTTATAGGCGTACTGAACGATCGCCGGACGGTTGGGGACGGCCTCAGCCAATTCGGCGAGCGTTGGAAACCGGTTCTCCTCGAACTGGTAGGGCGACCAGCCGCCGATCACCTTGACCCATTGGCCCTCTGGCGTGCGACCCGCCTGCTCGCTGAGCATGGCCAAGGCCTCCCGCAGCGTCGGCACTCCGTCCCATCGCACATTGGAGTTGAAGGCCAAGTCGTTGAGGATGTGCGTGTGCGCATCGATGATGCCAGGGATCAATCGACGGCTGCCTGCATCGATCACCTGGGTTTGCGCGTTCGTCAGGCCGCGGATGTCCGCATCTGACCCGACGGAATAGATCCGTCCATCCTTGACGGCCAGGGCCGAAGCTTCGGGTTGCGCTCGGTTGCCGGTGTAGATCCGCGCATTGATCACGATCAGATCGGCGCCAGGGTCAACCGGCGCGGTTTGCGCCTGGGCCGTCGTGAACGAGACGCTCGCAACGGCGGCGATAAATAATTTCCTGATCATGATGTCCTCAGCCAGCTATGCGGTGATTTGGGCCGTCCTCGTCTGCGAGCGATAGGCCGCATGCACGGCACACCGTGTCGCGCACCGGGGAACGGCGCGCGCCAGTTACTGGCGGCGCGCTTGCGTTGACCCCCGTCGATGACGTTCCGGAAAAAGCGACACAGCTACGCAGTCCCCCACGCTATTGCGCAGGTCTGAAGCGGAACACAGTTCCCCCGTCGCCAACCGGACCCGAAGGGGCTGCACGCTCATGAAAACTCTATCGAGACCTGAAGGCCAAACGGCCGCCGCCTCGGTGCAGGCCGAAATCGAACAGGTGTTGCAGACTTACGAGACAGCGCTGAACGCCTCGGACACCGACACCGTCCTGACCGTGTTTGCAGCCGACGGTGTCTTCATGGCTCCGAACACTCCCTCGATCATCGGCGCCGATGCGATCCGGGGCGCCTACGCTGGCCTCTTCCAGGCGATCACGTTCGACACCGAGTTGACGGTCGAAGAAGTCGTGCAGGTCGCGCCGGACTGGGCGTTCGTCCGGACAAGCTCGAACGGACATGTGACGGTGAATGCGATCCAACAGCGCGTCCCCGACGCCAATCACGAACTGTTCGTCTTCCACAAGGGTGACGACACGGCCTGGAAGATCGCGCGCTACTCGTTCGCGACCACGAACCCGCTACCGCAGTCGTAGGGACGACGTCCGGACCTCTGAGGAGGGCAAAGGGCCGCCAGACGCTCCCCGCCGCCTCACCAGGGGTTATCCGCAGCCGACCGGCGCGGAGCCGAGGCGCCATCCAGCCCCAAGCTGACCTCGTCCAGCATCACGCAACAGGAGAGAGCCCATGATGATCGCCGACACAATGGGCCGTCTGTTGCGCCGGGGGAGCCTGACGCCGCGGGTCCGATCCACGAGGCTTGCCCTGATCCTGCTGACCGCTGCGGCGTCCCCGGCCATCGCGCAGGCGGACCGACGACCTTCCGCATCCGAGCTCGCGCCGCAGGTCCGGCTAATGGACGACGTTGTCGCCCTGCCGATCACCATGATCCGGGAGTACCCGTTCGTCGACGCCTCCATCGCCGGCGTTGCGGGCAAGCTAATGCTGGACACGGGCTATGAGCCGGCCCTGATGGTCAACGATCATCGTGTACCGACGAGCGGCGGTCGTTCGATCGGAACGGGCTCGTTCGGCAGCGGACAGACGTTTCAGGTGCGCATCGTTCCGGAGGTAAGCGACGTCCGCATCGGCCAACTGAGCTTTCCTCGGGTGACCGAGGTCCGGACCCAGGATGCGCGTCTGCTTGAAACCATCACGCCGGATTTCCTGGGTTGGCTGGGCTACAATGCCTTCGCCACCCACGCCCTCAAGCTCGACTACAGAGCCTTACAGGCGACGTTCTACCGGTCGGGTGGAACCGACTTTCTTGCGGGAGAGCGCGTCGTCGCGCAACTTGCCTTCTCGACACGCCGGCTGCCCAACCATCCGATGACGCCGGCCCGCCTCGGGGAGATGTCCATCGTCGCGGCCTGGGATACGGGCCAGTACGGCGACCTCTACACGACCGAAGAGGGTAAGGCCCGACTGCTGAGCGAAGGGCGGCTCACACCGTCCCAGACGGATCTGGACACTTTTGACCTCCATGGCCTGACTGTGGACGGCCACCCTATGCCCGTCCTGTCCGGAATTTCCGTGCAGACGGATCCGTCGCCGTCTGCAGGGCCTATCGGAATCACCGAAAGCGACCACCTGACGATTGGCTACAATCTGCTCCAGCACTTCAAAACGGTTTGGGACTTCCAGCAGCGCCGCATCTATCTGCTTGCCCCCGGACCGGCTTCCATCCCCTAGACGCCAGCCGCGCCCGCCCACAGTTCAAAGGAACGTCAATGGTTCACGTCACATATCGCATCGTCGAACACGATGGAGGCTGGGCCTATAGACTGGGCGCTACCTACTCGGAGACCTATCCGTCCCACGACGCGGCGCGCGCCGCCGCCGTGACGGCCGCTCGCGAACAAAGGGTCCCGGACCAGGACGCCTTCATCGAATACGAGACCCCCTCAGGTCAGTGGCTGACCGAGCGCGCCGACGGCCATGACAGGCCCGAGACCGCCGTCGAAGGTTGATCGCGGGCCGCCGTGGCCGTCTTTCCAGGGAGCGGCGACACCGGAGATGCGGCTCAGAGATCGCGCAGCCGCAGTCTTGCTTCTCACCCTGCGGGTCTGACCCAAGCCTGCGGCCGCAGGCCATGAGCCTTCAGGGGTTCGATAGAGCCGAATCCGCGGTGTCACCTTCAGGCTTCCCTGGGCTGACCGTGGCGGCCCTGCCCGCACTCCAGTTCGTCGCGATCCCAGCCGCCAAGGTCAGCAGCGGCCGCATAGGTGGTGCGCAAGAACTCAAGGAGGGCTGCATCCGGATCGGTCGACGCGCGGACGGCCTCGTAAGGCAGTAGGAACTCTCCGAGCGTCGTGTTGAACGTCGCCTCTTTCGGGCTGACCGCGGCCGCGGAAAAGCCCTCAGGGGTCGGATAGGCATAGGCGTAGAACGACGGCTCCATCCCCATGCCTCCGGGCCAGAAGCCGGCGCTCGAGACCTCATGAGAGTAGGCTTCGCGGGTCACGGTATCGGGCAGGTTAGGGATTCCGCCGGGATGCGACGGCGCGCGACGCCCAGAGAAGCGGGTCACCGCCAGGTCAAAACTGCCCCAGAACAGATGGACCGGGCTGGACTTGCCCAAGAACCCTGTGCGGAACGTCTTGAACACGCGGTCGATCTGCACGAACGCCCGCCATAGAGCTTTCGCAGCCTCGGGGTCGTAGACGCGCATCGTCGTGTCTTGTGAGAACGGGATCGCATCTGCGATCTCGTTGGGGGTCTCATGGATCGCGATCTCCAGATCGAGGGAGGCGAGCGCCTCAACCACCCTGGCGTAGAAGTCGGCGACGCTTGCGGGCGCCAGCGCGACCCGTCCCTCTCGGCCCAAGGTGTCACGCACGACCAGCATGCTGTCCTCGAAGTCGAACTCCATCTCGAAGGAGAGCCGCTCGGTGTGGATCAGCGACGTGGTCAGGCCGCGCGCGGAGACATAGAGGGTGGCGTGCCAGGAGTGGTTCAACCATGGCGTGGCGCGAAGACGGATCTTGCCGACGATCTGGCTCCATAGCTGAAGCGTCTGCGCCGTCGCTTCCAACTGCGGCGACGACAGGTTCGGCCAGGGGTGGGGTGTGAGCTTCGTCATCATCTCTCCGATCGGTCGCAATGTGATGGGGTTTAGTTGGCCACCGCTGGGGCGCGTTGCTCGTCCAGATGGCTCCACACCCGCGAAATGACGACAGAGCCTTCTCCCACTGAAGAGGCGACCCGCTTGACCGATCCGGCCCGGACGTCGCCAACGGCGAATATGCCGACCGTCGAGGTGGCGTAGGGCGACGCGCCGCCGGCCGCATCGCCGGTCAGCACAAACCCCTTGGCGTCAAGCGCCACGAGGTCCGCCAACCAGTCGGTGTTGGGCTCCGCGCCGACCATGATGAACAGGGCGCAGGTCGCTAGCTGTCGCTCGCTTCCATCCGCTCGGTTCCTGACCGTCACGGCGCCAAGCGTGTCCGAGCCTTCCAGGGCGACGATTTCGGATTCGTAGTCGATCGTAATGCGCGGATCCGCCTCGAGACGACTGGAGAGATAGTTCGACATCGATGCGGCCAGGGACCGCCCGCGGACGATCAGATGCACGTGGTTGGCTGAACGGCTCAGATGCATGGCAGCCTGGCCGGCGGAATTGCCTCCGCCGATGATGACAGCGGTGCTGGACCGACAGTAGCGGGCCTCGTTCTCTGTTGCGGCGTAATAGACCCCGGCGCCCTCGAACTCGGTGAGCCGGTCGATCGGCAGGCGCTTGTACTGGACGCCGGTCGCGACCACGACGGCGCCGGCCGAGATCCGGCGTCCGTTGTCGAGGGTGGCGCAGAACCGTCCCTCCGGCAGGCGCTCAAGAGCCACAACCCGGCGCGGCATGAGGAACCGTGTACCGAACTTCATGGCCTGGATTTCGCCGCGCCAGACTAAGTCGGCCCCGGAGATCCCGGTCGGGAACCCCATGTAATTTTCGATCCGGCTGGAGGTTCCTGCCTGACCGCCCATGGCGGTGTCTTCCACCACCAGGGCGCTGAGCCCTTCCGCGCCGGCGTAGACAGCGGAGGCGACGCCGGCCGGTCCGCCGCCGACGATGAGGACGTCGAACGGGGCATCGTCAGCAAGGTCGTAGTTCACGCCCATGAGCCGTGCGACCTTGTCAGGCGTCGGATCGACGACCACATGGCCTCGACCAAAGATCACAGCGGGTGCGTTTCCGGAGATCGCGCAGCTCTCGGCAGCCTCCAGAGCCTCAGGGCTGCCGGGCTCATGGGAGGCATACGGCAGGCGGTTGCGGCTTGCGAAGTCCGCAATCCGACGGACGTCACGATCCTCATCCTCGCCAATCAAGACGAGCGGGCTAAAGCGGAATTCAAGCTGTTTGCGCCGACGGGCGGCCAGGACAGTGATGATGATGTCGGACATCTCGGGGATTTCAGACATCAGGCGCAGTACGGCCTGTCGGGGAGCCTCGATCACCCGTGTGGTCTTAACGGCGCGCATGGGCATCGACCACACGCCGCCGTTGAGGAACGAGATCTCGCCCATGAACTGAGACGATCCGAGGGTGGAGCCCGTAAGTCGGTCGCCGGTGAACGGATTGACGACCTCGATCTCTCCGTCGAGCACATAGACGAAGCTCTCAACGGCATCACCCGGCTGTACGAGATACTCGCCGGGCTGATGGACGACGATCTCGCCGACGGCGCGGATGGCGTCGACGTGCGCCTGCGACAGGGGCGTGCGCTGCATCTCCTCAAGGTCGCGGCCGATGGTTTCCACGCTTGCTCCTGCAGAGATCGAATGCGCCTCAGTGCGAGGCCGTCTCAGGCCTATATCGCATAGAACGGCGCCAGGGCTCGTTCCCCTTGGCGGGACACGGCGTCGTCTACGGCAGCGCTATCGCGGCTGGTCCGGCCGTGACATCCCGCTTGGTGATGCGCCGGCCATACGCCTGCCGCCCATGCCCAGCTTGGGACCTGGAGCGGCATCGGCCCGGTTTACGCTCCCCAGGTTTCTCCTGACCGCCAACCCCGAAAGGACCACCCGGCATGGCCTACCTTACCCTCAAAGACGGCGTACAGATCTTCTACAAGGACTGGGGTCCCAAGGAGGCTCAGCCCATCGTCTTCCACCATGGCTGGCCGCTGAGCTCGGACGACTGGGACAACCAGTTGCTGTACTTCCTGGACAAGGGCTACCGCGTGGTCGCTCACGATCGCCGGGGTCACGGGCGGTCAGACCAGACCGACACCGGCAATGACATGGACACCTACGCCGCCGATGTCGCGGAACTGGCGGACGCGCTCGACCTGAAGAACGCCGTGCACATCGGTCATTCCACCGGCGGCGGAGAAGTCATCCGCTATGTTGCGCGCAGCGCGCCCGGTCGCGTGGCCAAGGCTGTGCTCATCGGGGCAGTGCCCCCAATCATGCTGGCCACCCCCGACTATCCGGGCGGGCTGCCGCTGTCTGTGTTCGATGGCTTCCGCGAGGCGCTCAAGCGTAATCGCGCCCAGTTCTTCCTCGATGTCCCCTCGGGTCCCTTCTACGGCTTCAACAGGGACGGCGCGGACGTCAGCGACGGTTTGATCCGAAACTGGTGGCGGCAAGGCATGATGGGCGGGGCCAAGGCCCACTACGACTGCATCGTCGCCTTCTCCGAGACCGATTTTACAGACGATCTGAAGGCCGTCGCCCTGCCCGTGCTTCTCATCCACGGAGAAGACGATCAGGTCGTTCCGATCGACGCCTCCGCCCGCGAAGCCATCAAGCTGTTGCCGAACGGGACCCTGAAAACCTACCCCGGCCTGTCCCATGGACTGTTCGCGACCCACCCAGACATCATCAACCCCGACCTGCTGACGTTCGTCAGAGCCTGAGGTCGACATGACCGACCCCGCGCAGACGATCGCCTCGCCTGGCATGACCCCGAGAGCTATGGGCGCCTACATCGCCCTGGCTCTGGGGCTCAGCTGGGCGCTTCAGGTGGCGGCCATCACCCTTTGGGGTCTCGACAGCGACCCGGCCCGGCTCATCTTCGTCGCGGCTATGTGGTCGCCCACGGTGTTGGCGCTGGCGTTCCTGGTCTGGCATCCGCCGGCGCGCGCGGGTGTGCTCTGGCGGCTGGGTCGAATTCGATATCTGCCGCTGGGCGTCACAGTCGAAACCGCCATCGCCTTCGTCATTGTCGCCCTGCTCGTCGGCGGAGGCATGGCCACGTCAGGCTGGTTCGCGTTCGAAGCCTCGGGCGTCTCCATCAGCGGCGGTCCATGGGTTCTCGGCGGCGGCTTCCAGGCCTGGCCTCTCTACGGACTGAACATTGTCGCTACGGCCATGGCGTTCTCGGTCTTCGGTCTTGTGGCCTCAACCGGTGAAGAGTTCGCATGGCGCGGCTTCCTGCAGGGCCACCTCATCCGCCGGCTCGGCGTGCAGACCGGCATTCTCCTTCTCGCAGCGGTGTGGTGGGCCTGGCATCTGCCGGGGCTGCTGGCCGGCTACAACTTCCCCGACTACCCCCTATTGGGGGCCCTGGTCCTTTTCCCTCTCCAGATGATCGGCGCCTCGTTCTTCTTCGGCTGGCTGACGCTGCGTTCGGGAAGCTTCTGGGCCGCCGCCCTGGCGCACGCCGCGGTCAACTCCGTCCAGCAGGGCGTAGTCGATGACCTGCTGACGACCGTGTCGCCGCTTTATGTCGACGGGCTTCGAACCACGCTTATTCTAGCCGTCGGCCTAGTGTGTTGGTGGCGGCTGAGCCGGTCATCCCCGACGCTCAAGTCTTGAAGACGCTGAGGCAGGCGGGGTCCTCGACCTCGCCTGCCCAGGTCTTGAAGGCCGAGATGGCCAGCCTCTGACGCATTGAGTGAGGCGCAACATCGCGGCGCCGGTGCCCAGCCTGCCGTGGCGACGGAACGTCAGGCTGGTCCCTTGATCAATGGCCCAGCGGCTCCGGGACCGGCTGGAGGTGAACATGAGACTGACCCGACATCATGTCCCCTTGGACTTGTTCGGCGAGACGCTGGGCGTCCCGTCGCCGCATATCAGCAGCGGTTTCGTCAATGTCCGCTTCGGAATGGCCGAGAGCCCGCAAACCGGCCGCGCCCATCAGATGGGCTGACTCCACCGTCTCACGGATCTCGAAGTCCACGCCCGCTCGGATCAGAGCCATCGAATGGCCGCGGTCGAAGGCGCGAACCAGAATCTTCGCCTGGGGAAACGCGTGCTTGGTCAACTCGACGATCTGCAAGGCGGCCTTCGGCTGGTCGATACAGATCATGATCGCATCGGCCTGTCCGGCTCCAGAGGTCTGGAGGACATCGAGCCGCGTCCCATCGCCGAAGAAGACCTTGAACCCGAAACGGGCGGCCTCGCGGATGCGGTCTGGATCACTGTCGATGACCGCAAGGGTCACGCCTCGCGACAACAGGGCTTGAGAAGCGATCTGGCCGAAGCGGCCGAAACCGATCAACAGCACCCTGCCCTTCAAGTCCGCTGCGTGCTCGACGCCGTCCATGGACACGGCCGTTCGCAGCAGCCGATCTGCGAGGATCATGAGCAAAGGCGTCAGGGCCATCGACAGGATCACGACGGTGGAGAACAGGGCGTTCTCACGGGCGTCGATCACCCCGCCGGTTGCGGCCGCGGCGTAGAGGACAAAGGCGAACTCGCCGCCCTGGAGGAACATGGACGTCCGATGCAAGGCGCGATGGTCAGAGCTGCCGAAGACGCGCGCCACGCCATAGACGACCACGCCCTTGGCGATGGTGAAGGCTGCGAGGAGGCAGAGCAGCAGCTGCCACTCTTGCGCAACCACGGACAGGTCGAGCGACATCCCGACAGCCAGGAAGAAGAGCCCCATCAGCAGTCCGCGAAAGGGCTCAATGTCGCTCTCGATCTGGTGCCGGTAACTCGAGTTCGACAGCATCACCCCGGCGAGGAAAGCCCCCATGGCCATGGAGAGGCCCGCGAAATCCATCAGCAGGGCGGCGGCCAGAACGACCAGCAAGGCGCCAGCTGTCAGGACCTCTCGGGTGCGGGCGCGGGCGAGAAGCCCGAAGAACGGGTTGAGCGCCCATCGCGCCACGATGAGAAGAACAAGCAGTGCGCCCAGTGCCGTCAACGCCTGTGTCCACCCGCCCTCGCCATGGGCAAGGGGAGATATGAAGGCGACGACCGCCAGGAGCGGTACGATCATCAGGTCTTCAAACAGGAGGATGGCGACAGACTTTTGCCCCTCGGCGCTGGAAATCTCGCCCCGGTCCTGCAGCACGGACATGATCACCGCGGTGGACGAGAGAACGAACCCGGCTCCGGCGACGAACGCGGCCGGCCCGGATAGGCCAAAGACCAGCCAGGCCGTCAGGGCCAGGGCGGCAGTCGCGAGGGCCACCTGGACCAGACCGAGCCCGAAGATGTTCCCGCGCATCGACCAGAGCTTGGCGGGACGTAGCTCCAGTCCGATCACGAACAGGAACATCACGACCCCGAGTTCGGAGAAGTGGAGGATCGACTGGGCGTCGGTGAACAGACCAAGCACCGATGGCCCGACGAGGACGCCGGCAGCGAAATAGCCAAGAACCGAACCGAGGCCTAGCCGACGGAACAGCGGCACGGCCACGACGGCAGCCGTCATGAGGACCACGGCCGGGGCGATGGTCTCTGTGATGCTCGCTTCAGCCATGGGTGGTCCTCTTCTTCCGCCGGTGAGACCCGGCGCTGGGCAAACTGATCGGCCCGTTCATCCGGCCACCTGCTCGATCGAAGCCCCGACCAAGGACAGGATCGTGGCCCCGCCTTCGAGTGTCCGATGCACCGGGCATTTGGCTGCGACCTCAAGCAGTTTGGCCCGTTGGTCCTTGCTCAGCTGCGGGCCACGGATGGAGATCGTCTTTTCGAAGACGTCGACCGGCGCCGGCGAGCCGGCGAACTGCTTTTTGCTGTACTCGACAGCGACCTCCACGGTGTCGACCGGCCAGTTCTGCTGGCGCGCGTACCAGCGCACGGTCATGGCCGTGCATTCGGCCAGAGCGGCCGACAGCAGTTCAAACGGCGCTGGGCCCAGGCCCCCTCCCCCCGCTTCGATCGGTTCATCGCCGGTGAAGACGTGCCCTGACGTCTGGATGAGGACGGCGAACGGGCTTTCGCCCGTCTCCGATGCGGTCGCCCGGGCGCGAAGCGCGGCCATCATGATCTCCTTGGTAAAATCTGCCCTGGCGCGCCTCGCACACCTTCACCCGACGGGCGGTTTGCAGCTTCGGATAGACGCACGCGGTCTCGTTGTCGCCTGCCGGAACCCTCGCTTCGCCTCAGCATCCTGATTGGCCGAAGCGACGCGGGCGCGCCAGGCCGCTCACGCGGGGCTCACGTCGAGCGTCGTGTGGATCGGCACGCCTGACTTGATGGCCAGAGTCACCGGTGTGCGCTCTGCGATATCGGCCAGCTTGGCCTGCTGTCCTGCATCCAGCCCCTCGATCGTAAGTCTACGTTCGATGCGGTCAGCGTCGCCGGCTTTGGACGATCGAAGAAATCGCAGCTTCACCTCCAGCGATTTCAACGGCCAGCCCTTGTGCTCGGCATACATTTTGAGCGTGGCCGATGTGCAAGCCCCGAGGGCCGCGACGAGCAGGCCGAAGGGGGGCGGGCCGACGTCCTGACCGCCCAAGGCGACAGGTTCGTCGGCCATGATCCTGTGGCGTCCGACATCGATGGTCACCGCATAGGGCGTTTCGCCGATCCGCGCCGTAGCCTTGCCGAGGAGGAGTTCAGCCGGACCGCGATGACGATCATGCCGATGGCTTTCGTCCGATGCAGCCTCGCTCATGCCGGGCTCTCGGGCGTGATCCGGGCGCTATCCGGCAGGGGCGTGAACTCCAGGTCGTCTCCGTCGGGAAGCTTCATGCGGCCGGCTTTCCAGTCTTCGCCGGCCTGCTGGAGCCGTTCCCGTGAGGACGAGACGAAGTTCCAATAGAGGTAGCGCTCGCCAAGAGGCTCCCCGCCGAGCACCATCACCGTTGAGGGCTGGGTGGCGCGCAATAAGGACGCCTGCTGATCCAGGACCGCCATCTGGCCTGCCCCGATCGCCTGTCCCCCTAGCTCCACCGCGCCGGTGGCGACATAGACCGCCCGCTCGCTATGCCCGGGCGGCACTTCCGCTGAGGCGCCCGCCTCAAGGTCGAGATGGACGTAGAATAGGGGCGAATGGGTGCGCGCGGCCGCGGTCAGACCGTAGGCGCTCCCAGCGATGAGATGGCCGCTCACGCCAGCCTCTCGCCAGGACGGAAGGTCTGAACCCTCGTAATGATCAAAGGCGGGCGCCGTCTCCTCGTCAGCTGTCGGCAGAGCGACCCAGGCCTGAATGCCGTGCAGACGATCGCCGACGGCCCGGGCCTTTTCCATACGCTCGCTATGGGTGATGCCGCTTCCAGCCGTCATCCAGTTGACCTCTTGAGGGTGGATCAACTGCTTACGGCCCAGGCTGTCACGATGCATCATCTCCCCCGAGTACAGGTAGGTGACGGTCGAAATGCCGATGTGCGGATGCGCCCGCGAACCGTAGTCCCCGTCTCCACCCGGCGCGACATCGACCGGCCCGAAATGATCGAAGAAGATGAAGGGTCCGACCATACGTCGCTTGACGAAGGGCAGGACCCGTCCGACCTCAATGCCGCCGCCGAGGTCTCGCCGCCGCTGCTCGATGATCATCTCAATCATGTTGTCTCTCCATAGGTTGAGCGGCAGCCGTTTGCGACGGGCCGATCACGGGGCGCTCCAGGGCCGAGCGAATACGCGGTGCGACCTCAGAGCCGATGAGGGTGATCGCCCGCTTCATGACGTCGCTCTCGACCGCCGCCGTCGTCATCTGGAAGGTCAGGCGAGCCAGGCCGCCGAGCGTATCATTGGCTTGGAGGACCTTGGCCGCGACCGTTTCCGGGGCGCCGACGAGAAGAGCGCCCTGCGGGCCAATCATAGCGTCGAAGTGTTCACGCGAGGGCGCCGACCAGCCGCGTTCACGCCCGACCTGACCCGTCAGATGCGCCCATCCCGGATACATCAGGTCGGCGGCGGCCCGGTCGGTCTCAGCGACAAACCCGACCACATGCACCCCGACCTTCAACGAAGCCGGATCATGCCCGGCTCGTTTGCCGGCTTCGCGGTAAAGATCGACAGCAGGCCGAAACCGCTCGAACGCGCCGCCGATGATCGCGATCATGAGCGGCAGTCCAAGCAAGCCGGCGCGCGCGAAGGATTCCGGCGTCCCGCCCACACCGAGCCAAATCGGCAACCGGGCCTGATGTGGGCGGGGAAAGACCCCCTGGCCCGTCAGGGCAGGTCGGAACTGACCCTGCCAGACGGGATAGGCGCTTTCCCGCAACGTCAGGAGAAGGTCGAGTTTTTCGGCGAACAGCGCGTCGTAGTCCGCCGTGTCCAGGCCGAACAACGGAAAGGCCTCTCCGAACGAGCCGCGCCCCACGACGATCTCGGCGCGACCTTGAGAGATTAGATCAAGGGTGCTGAATTCTTCAAAGACCCGGACGGGATCGGCGGCGGAGAGGACGGTTACGGCGCTCGTCAGCCGGATCTTCCGTGTGCGAGCCGCTGCCGCCGCCAGGATGATCGCCGGCGCAGAATCGAGGAACTCCGCACGATGGTGTTCACCAATGCCGAAGACATCGAGCCCGACCTGGTCGGCGACCTCTACCTCCTCGAGCAGCTCAGCCATGCGCTCAGCGCCGTTTCTAAGCGCGCCCGTAGCGGGATCGGGGAGGAGGGCCGCAAAGCTGTCGATTCCGATTTCCATGGGATGACTCCGAAGATCAGTAGCGGAAGGTGGCCGAAGCGCTGCCGAGCAGGATCGTCTGCGACGGACCGGTGTCGCGGATGAATGCGCCGGCCTCGAAGGCTCCCGTCGAAACCGCCAGATCCAGCTCGGGCGTCACATGCCAGGTCACCGATAAATCCACCTGTGAACCGATGAAGCGCTCGCCGCTGTCGCGCCCGCTGCGAACGAGGAATCCCGGGATCGAGTAGATCCCGTCGCGCGTGCTCTCTCGCCAGTACGCCGCTCCCATCAGGGTGACATCAACGTCCGCTCGCGGATGGAGCGTCACCGCGGGTTGGATCTGGATCAGGTTGCGCGGTCCGACCGGTGACTGTGCCAGGAAATATCGCCCTCTGGGAAACAGGGCGTTGAAGGTCCCCAGCTTGGGATCGTCGGGGTCGTCGTCGCCGGATACGAAGTCGACCGTCATGGCCAGTTCGGGCTTCAGGCGCACGGTCTCGAACCGACGACCAACCTCTCCTCCCACGCCCCAGGCGAGGTTCCGGGCGCCGTTGAACTCGCCGCGCTGAATGACCCCCTCGACGTTCCAGCGCCAGGGGCCGTTCACGCCGAAATAGCGAACACCGAAGGAATGGACGACCTGGCGGCCTGCGCCCTGGTCATAGATGGCGTTGCGGTCTCGAAAGCCCAGCCAATAGAGGTCGACGCCGGTGCGTCGATCCGCCTCGAGCCATTGAGTGCCGTAAAGCCCCCAAAGCGATTTTTGGTCCGAGCTCCGATCATCAAAATCGTCCAGCCGGTTGTCGACGGGACGCAGGCCCAGCGCCGTGATGCGCCGCGTCCCACGTGTCAGGGTGGCCTCCGCGCCGTCGAAAGCGAGAGGCACGTTAAGGCCGTAACGTGTGTCGACCAGCCGACCCGCCCCAAGCGATCGCAGGCGGCGACCGGCGACAAGCTCCAGTGTGGTCTCGCGTCCGACGTCCAGCTCCACATCGACGAAGGCCTGCAGAATGTCAGCCCCGGTCGTATCGACGGGCGTCTCAGGACGCTCGCCTCCCGAGACCTCGGTCACGATCGCCTGGGCGAAGACACCGACCTTGCCAAGATGGAGATCGGCGTGAGGCATCAACCGGCTCCACGTATAGTCGTTGTCCGATTGAGCGCCCCATTGGCCGTTTTCATAGGTTTCGTAGCGGGCCCGCGCCTCCAGGCCGGTCGTCAGATAGACGTCGCCATCGTCGCTGATCGGGATGTACCTCAACGGGTCCGTCCAGCGGCCCGTCCGCCTTGTCGGATCCGCTAGATAGGACCAGGTCTCGGTGTACCGCACGGTCGAGAGCGGCGGTGTTGCGCGGACACTCGCGGGCGTCTGCGCTTGCACGGCCAACGGCGTTCCCGCTGCCGTCGCGATCAGACCCAAGATCAGCGCGGCTTTGGTCATGACAGGCCTCGCTTTGCGGGAAGCAGGGATGGCGAGAACCGTGGAGGCGTCAGCGCGGGTTTGCGGGTCGCGGGGCGACGGGCCGCCAGACCGGTCACATGCCGCCTTCGCTGGCCGAGGACACGGGCGTATTGAGGAGTTGCTGCTCCCACATATAGGCGATGCCCCCGCCGCCGAGGTGCGCGATGAGCACGTCGGTCAGTTCAGCGATATGCTCGGTGCGAGCCCAGTCGCGTTGCCACTCGGAAGCAAGCGCCAACCAGGTCATGACGTTCGCGCCGGCGGCGATCATCCGCTGGATGGCGACCTGATGGGCCTCAACAGAAACCCCGCCGCAAGCGTCGGTGACCACCGTCACGTCCCAGCCTTCACCGAGGGCCTGGATCACCGGCATCGCCACACAGATTTCGGTGTAGAGCCCCGCGATGATCAGTTGTTTGCGCCCTGTCGCCTTGACCAGATCAACGCACCGCTGGTCCTCCCAGGTGTTGAGCGTCGTGCGGTCGATCACCTCCTGGCCGGGGAAGACGTCGGTGACGTGTTTGAACAGGACGCCGCCCCGCGCTGCGACGACGCTGGTCAGGATCGTCGGTACGTTGAAGGCCTTGGCGGTCTTGGCGAGCGCAGTCGTGTTGTTCACGACGGCCTGCGGATCGTGGCTGTTCACATTCGTCAGCTGAAAGGGCTGGTGATCGATCAGGACCAGCACGGAA
Source organism: Brevundimonas sp. KH_058 (assembly GCF_057838505.1). Taxonomy (NCBI): domain Bacteria; kingdom Pseudomonadati; phylum Pseudomonadota; class Alphaproteobacteria; order Caulobacterales; family Caulobacteraceae; genus Brevundimonas; species Brevundimonas sp. KH_058. The sequence goes on from NZ_CM174469.1 coordinate 849,475, forward strand.
TCTTCGGGTCGAAGGAGCGAGTTGAGGCCGTTGCGGAAGGTCATGGGCGGTCTCTGATGCCGAAGGTCGAAAAGTCGGGGTGAAGGACGTCGCTGCGACGTCCCAGGCTCGACATTGGCATTGCCATTTTTGATGCGGTATGCCCTCAGCAGGCTACGCTGTGTCGCGATTTGGGGAACACTGACATGGACATTGATGAACTTCGCAGCTTCGTCGAGGTGGCTGACGCGGGCGGCGTCTCGCCTGCGGCCAGGCGGCTCGGGGTCGCCAAATCCATCGTCAGTCGCCGGTTATTCCGCCTGGAGGCCGAGCTCGGCGTCCAGCTTCTGGCGCGGACCACGCGAGGGGCCGCGCTCACGGAGGCCGGCGCCACCTTCAGGGATTACGCCGCCCGGATTTGCGCCGACCTGGATGTGGCCAAGGAAACCATTCTGCCGCAGGGCGAACTGCAGGGGCGTCTTCGCGTTGCGGCGCCGCTGACCTTCGGTCCGACGCACTTCGCCCCTGTGTTCGCCGAGATGGCGCGTCGTCATCCCAAGCTGAACATGCAGACCTGTTATGCGGACCGGTTCGTCGATCTGGTCGCGGAAGGGTTCGATTGCGCGATCAGGGTTGGCTATCTCCAGGACTCCAACCTGATCGCAAGGCGGATCGGGCCCGTTTACGGCAAGCTTGTCGCCAGTCCCGACTACATCGCCGCGCATGGCGCGCCCGAGACGCCAGACGATATCGTCAACCACCAGTCGGTCATGCAGGGGACCGAGACCTGGCAGTTCATGGATGGCGAGCGCACGATTTCTGTCCGCCCTCAGGGTCGCTTCAAGGCCGACAATGGCACCGCACTCGTTTCAGCCGCAGTCGCTGGCCTCGGGCTGGCCTGGTTGCCGGACGACTTCACCAAGGTTCACCTTGAGCGCGGTGAGTTGGTCGCGGTCATGCCCCGCTTTCCGGTGCCTCCCGCGGGCGCCTATGTCCTGCGACCACCCGGACAGCATCCGGCCCGTAAGATCCGCGTGCTGACAGAGCTGTTGATCGAGATGCTCCACCAACCCGCGCATAGTTCGGGCCGGTTCGGCGTGAAGCTGGAGCGGCCTGCTGAAGCGTAGGCCGCCCATCGGCTCGCGCGCCTCGCCGATGCACACGACCGGTCGCGCTCTTACCGCTTAGATCAGATCCCCAGTATGCCGCGGTAGGTCGGATGAACCGCTTCAGCATGCTCGGGGTGTTTCTGCAGATAGGCCGCGAAAAACGGACAAACCGGCAGGATCACGAGCCCCCGAGCGTTGGCGTCCGATAGGACATGCTTGGCGAGTCGGCTGGCGATCCCACGCCCTTCGAGGCGTTCCGGGACGAGCGTTTCCGTGATCATCAGGTTCGGTGGGGAGAGGTTGTAGGTCACAACAGCGACTTCGCCATCGGCCTGAAGCTCGTAGCGCTTCAACTCTTCATTATCGTGGATTTCAGGATCGAGCATCTTCGTCTCACGGGTTGGGCCAACGCCGGGTCTGGCGGGGCGGCATGACGTCCATACGTCGGACACCGAGATCTATCTGAGCCGGTCGCCGGATGTCTTCACGGCAGCCGTTCCTCTAGCTGCGACGCAGAAGTGCAGAAAGCGCCCTATGCGCGCTTGGCCCGCGCCACCACGTCCGCCTTCAGCCCTGAGCATGAAGTGAGGAGACTACGAATGACGGACGCTGTCGCAGCGGAGCAGGCTCCAACTCAACAGACGCAGGTGACGGCACGACAGATCGTGACCAAAACGCGCGGCCATGGCCACGGGCCGATCACCCGGCTGATGAGCCCCGGCGACTTGGGCGAGGTCGTCAAACCCTTCGTCTTCCTCGACATCTTCGAAGCCGACTGGAGGAAGCTGACGGACAGCATGCAGATCCATCCTCATTCAGGGATCGCCACCGTCACGGTCTTCACCAAGGGCGACGTCCGATACGACGACCCGAAAGATGGACAAGGTCCCCTGGCCTACGGGGCCGTGGAATGGATGCGCGCGAGCGGCGGCGTATGGCACGGCAAGGAGATCGGGGCCGGCGAGTCTGCAAGGGCTCAGGGCTTCCAGCTCTGGGTGGCTCTGCCCCCTGAACTCGAGAACGCCACGCCGGACAGTCAGTACATTCAAAACAAGGACATGGTGCAATCGGGCCCGGCTTACATCATCCTTGGGGCCTATGAGGGCGCTCAAAGCCCGGTCCGGGCGCCTGACGGGCTCAACTATCTCCTCGTCACCCTGAAGCCCGGCGAGACCTGGACCTATACGCCGCCTGAGGGTCACACGGTCGGGTGGCTGGCCTTGGCCCAGGGAAGCCTTGCTGCGCAGGAGCCGGTTCAAGCCGGAGAGTTGGCCATCTTTGAAAACGGCGAAGACGCGATCACCCTGACCAGCGATGGGCCCCAGGACGCGATCTTTGTGCTCGGCTCGGCAGTCCCTCACGACCATCCTCTGCATCTCGGCTATTATTCGGTGCACACCAGCGCAGACGCGCTCGTGCAGGGCGAAGCGCGCATCGCCGAGCTCTACCAGACGCTCCTGGCCGCCGGCGAACGCCGCACCGAGTCGGGGACTGTTCCGGTCTATCGCTAGAGGCTTTGAGCTCGACCGGGCGCGGTCCCTGTCCGGTCGAGCGCTGTCGATGGGGGCTCCGGCAGACCTAAACACAGCACGCCGATAGCCTGGGGCGATCGAACATCGCTGTTCCGCCTGGAGCGACAGCGATGACCATGGCCGATGGCTATCGGAACCGAAGCGGAACGGCGACACCTGAGGCGTTCAACTGCAGGAGCCGCCCGTGGCCCATATCCTCGTCCTCAACAGCAGCGTTTCAGGCGACGCGTCTGTTTCCAGGCTTCTCGTCGAAGACGCTGTCGAGCGGTTGCGTGAGGTTCACCCTGACGCGATCGTCACCCAACGGGATCTCGGCTCCGAACCGCCCCCGCACCTCGTCCCTTCGACGGTCGCGGGCATCCGGGCTGTCGCGAATACAGACGCTGAACTCGGCGCTCGTGCGCTGTCCGACAGACTGATTAGTGAAGTGTTCGCCGCGGACATCATCGTCATCGGCTGCCCGATGTACAACTTCAGCGTCCCGACGGGTTTGCGCGCCTGGATCGACCACGTCCTGCGCCCTCGTGTGACGTTCGCCTACGGCGAATCGGGCGTTCAGGGCCTGGTCACAGGCAAACGCGCGATCGTCATCGAGTCGCGCGGCGGAACCTATACCGAGGGCCCCCGCGCACCGATGGACTTCCAGGAGCCCTATCTGCGTCTCCTCCTTGGTTTCATCGGCATCACGGACGTCACCTTCGTCCACGCCGAGAATATCGGTTTCGGGCCTGAAGCCCGGGAGGCCGCCATCGCCCATGCCAAATCCCAGATCGCCGTCGTGGCCGCGCAGCCCCTCTCTGCGGACATTTGACGGTGTGAGAGCCCGGCACGCACCCTCCCCCGGTAAGCGCGTCGGGCTCGCCTTATGCCCAAGGAGTACGGCGAATGCTCGGGGACAGCCAACAACCCTCTACGCTCGCTCGGGAGCGCCTGCGCAACGACATCCGACACCTTGCGCTCTGGACGTTTCAGGGTTGGCTGGCGATGGCCTTCATAGGCGCAGGCTACGCCAAGACCTCCGAATCCCTGACGACGCTGCAAGGCCTGCTCAGCTGGTTCAGGCCGGAGCTCGAGGCGCTGACCCGGGCGCTGGGCCTGGTCGAGATCTGTCTGGGCCTGACCATGCTTGTTCCGCTTCTGTCGTGGAGGATCGGCCGTCCCATTCTGCTCGCCGGCGCCGCCGGCGTCATCGCGTCGTCGATGATCATGATCGTCGTTCATGGCCGAAAGGCTGAGGTCGAGGCAGTTCTCCTCAACGTCGCGCTCGTCCTGCTGGGCGTGGCCGTCTCGATTGGCAGGCGACCGGGAGCCCCTTGCCTTCTACGCTGACCTGGGACTGGGCGGCGATGGGATGTCAGGGTCGACTGAGCTTCGGCGACACCATGACGACCCTAATGGCGCGACGCGTCCCGGTATGCGCTCTGGGCTTCGAGCACCTCATCGCGATGCTGCTCTGCCCATGACAGGATCGCGCCGATATGCGGTTCGAGCGAACGGCCGAGGGGCGAGATTTCATAAAGGACCGCCACAGGGGCGTTACTGACCACCGTCCGTCGGAGCAGACCACTCGCTTCCAGACGCCGTACGCACTGGGTGAGCGCCTTTTGAGTGACCCCCGGCACCGCCCGCCGCATGGCGTTAAACCGCATGGGCCCGTCACAGAGCGCGTGAAGGACCAGCAAGGTCCATCGGCTCGTTATTTCCTCCAGAACGAACCGGTTGCGCTCGAGGCTTTCGACAGACGGCGCGGTCACGGGCGGGATACTCATGGATACCTGGTAGCCTTAAGGTGCGTAATTGCGCCGTAGTGTAAAATGTATACCTGAACCGTCTTCTGTAACAGGAGGCGGGCATGCCGACGTCGAAGGTTCTTCCCGATCGAATACCCTACCGCGGCCACAGGCCGAAAGACGGACGGACGATCCTCGTCTTCGGCGCGACCGGCCAGCAGGGCGGCGCGGTCGCCAGAGCGCTGAAACGCGACGGTTGGTCGGTGCTGGCCTTGGTCAGGAAACCGGACCAGCCCAAGGCCCAGGCCTTGGCCGAGGCGGGCGTGGAACTCATCGGCGGCGATCTCTCGGACGCCGCCTCGATCCGCCGCGCGATGACGGGCGCCTATGGCGTTTTCAGCGTGCAGCCAAACTCGGGGCAAAGCGCGTCAGGCCTCAGCGATGAGACGGAGGTTAGCTATGCCAACACCATTGCGGATCTCGCGGTTGAGCTCGGCGTGGAACACCTGGTCTATTCATCGACCATCCTTCTGAGCAAAGGCCCTACCGGCGTCGCCAACCTGGACTGCAAGCTCGAGATTGAGGCCCGCCTCGGCGCGCTGCCGCTGCGCAGCACGATCGTCCGGCCTGCGACCTTCATGGAGTTGCTGCTGCAACCGGGCCTGGCGCCCAACGATGGCCTGTTCACCTTCTTTGTTGAACCGGATCAAACGGCTCAGCTGATTGCTGTGGAGGATATCGGACGTATCGTGGCGGGCGTCTTCGATGACCCAGAGCGTTTCGCAGGACAGGCCGTCACCATCGCCGGCGACGCCCTGACTGGTCGGGAGATGGCAGCGGCGCTTGGTCGCGCCGCCGGGCGGCCGATCCGCTATCAGCGCTTTCCCCACGAGAATTTCGCCCAGGCCCCCTCGCTCGCACGGACGGTGGCCGCGTTTGCTCCAGGACGATCCGAAGCGGCGGACATCGCCGAGCTCCGCAGCAGTTTTGGAGACCTGCTCACGTTCGACGCATGGCTGGCCGGGCCTGGCAAACCGGTCGCGGACAAGGTGTTCGCGCCTGAGGCATGACGAGCGCCGGGGCGGTTCCGATGGTTCTGCGTCGCCGCCCCTCCGCCCCGGCCAGTTGCCAGGACGTCGGCTTCAATCGTCCCGTCTCATCAGGATCTAAGCTGTTCGCCAATGCGGATAGGTCACATAGGCCGTCCGCGCGCCCTCAGCCTGGGTCTTAATCGTCACCGGCTGCCCCTTGGGCATATGAACGATATCGCCCGCTGTCGCCCGAACCGTCTCGGCCCCGCTGGTGACGGAGAGAGCCCCTTCCAGAATGATCATGACGTCATCGACGGCCATGGTCTCCTCCAGGGTCTGGTTCGGATCCCAGCGGCCGTATCCGATGGTGATCGGCCCCCCGTCTCGTTCGTCCACCAAATTGCCGGTGTAGATGTCCGCCGGCTGGCCCGGCGAACGCTCCATAGACGCATCCGAGTAGCTGAACTTGCGCGTCTTCATGGGCTGGCCTCCTTCAAGCGAAGCAAACCAGGATCATGAAAGTGGGTTCCGGCCCTGAGCAGGAACGCGCTGTCGCTCGTGCTGCAACTCGCACGTCAGAGAACTGTCTGGCGCGGCTCAACGACCACGGTAAAAAGGACCAATGACTGACGCTGACAAAATCGAAGCACTGCTCGACCTCGTGGACGAGAACCGGACCGCCGATCGGGATCGTAGCGAGACACTCGTCGTCCTGGGATACGCCGTGCGACGGGGCAAGGGCTACTGGCCGAGCCAGGCCGGATGGAATTTCCTGGGAGAGCGCGGCCGTCCTTTCGATCCGGGCTGACGCAGTCTGACGTGACGGGCCCTGCCAGACGACGCCCGTCGAAAATGCGAGACTTGGCGTAGAGACTACAACGAAGAGCGACCTCACAGCGCGATCGGCGACAAGTGCCCGATCGAGCTCATGAACGGCGCCGGGCCATATGGCCCGCCCGGCGCCTAGACACCGAGATGTTCCGGCGAGAACCGGTCCAACATCGGGGGCAAGGTCACCGCCTCGACCGCCATACCGGCGTTCCGTGACGGCGTCCTCCCGTTTCAGGATCCTGATTTTCCTCGCGTGTTCCTTTCTCGTGCGATGGTTTGGGTATGAGGTCACCAGCGGGCCGCCCGCAGCCGCCGCCAGACTTCAGCGTGCGGGGCTTCATTGTCCCCAGGCTGCAGGCAGTCCCACCAGTTGCGGATCCGATCGCCATGGAACTCGTAGAGAACCAGCTTTCGAACAGCAGGAGGGGTCGGCGCGTCGCTCTGTAGAGCTGCCGCTGGGCGGTCGGGACGAGGTCTCCGTCCGGAACCTGACGTTCAAGACTCATCCGCACCACGTCATGTGAGTCGAACATCCGACGCCAATAGGCGAGGATCGCCCTGCGGCCGACGAGCGGATCAAACCCTTCCACACGATAGAGGATGTCCTCGTCCAGAAAGGGCTCGAGGTGCTCACATCGACGTGTCTCGAAAGCGCTGAGAAAGTCCTGCACGGCTCCAAACCCTTAGTCTGGACGTCCGCCCACCGATGGGCCAGGCGGTGGGCGGACCAGAACCAGGGCGGCGACTTTCATTCTCAACGCTCCGACGGCCAGTCGGACGGATTGAGCAGCCAGCCGGGGTATTCGATCGGCAGTCGGCTCACCTTGTCCAGCGCGGCCCGATCTTCGGCGTCGAGCCTTACCTCGGCGGCACGGACATTGTCCTGAAGCTGCTCGACCCGCTTGGCGCCGATGATCACCGTGGAGACCACGGGCTGATGCAGGAGCCAGGCGATGGCGATTTGGGCCGACGTGCGATCGTGCCTGGCGGCCACAGTCGCCAAGGTCTCGAGCAACGGCCCGCCCCGCACCCGGTCGATCGGCGGGAAGTCGAGCTCGGTCTGCCGGCCGCCCGCCCCATCGCCGCCCCGGGCGTACTTTCCGGTCAGGTAACCGCCCGCCAAGGGGCTCCAGACCATGAGGCCAACCTGTTCCGAGTTCAGAAGCGGCACGATCTCGCGCTCGAGATCCCGTCCAACCAGCGTGTAGTAGGCCTGCAAGGCGGTGACGGGAGCCAGGCCGCGCGCTCGGGAAATCCCGATCGCCTTCATGATCTGCCAGCCGGCCCAGTTCGACAGCCCAACGTAGCGGATGTCCCCGGCCCGGACGAGGGTGTCCAAGGCGTCAAGGGTCTCATCGATCGGCGTGGACGGGTCGAACCCGTGGACCTGGTAGAGATCGATGTGATCGACCCCCAGCCGCTGCAGGCTGGCATGGCAGGCGCTGATCAGATGCCGGCGCGATGCGCCGCGCCGGTTGGGGCCTTCTCCCATCGCGCTGAAGCCTTTGGTGGCGATGACCACATCGTCCCTCGGAACCCCCAGCGCCCTGAAGGTCTGGCCCAGCATCTCCTCGCTGCGGCCGTTGGCGTAGACGTCGGCCGTGTCGAAAGTGTTGATGCCCGCCTCGAGCGCGGCGCGCACGAGGGTGTTGGCGTCGTCCTGGCCGAGACGGCCGACCTGACCCCAGAGGCCGTCGGTTCCGCCGAACGTCATGGCGCCGAAGCTCAACTCCGAAACCCACAGGCCGCTCTGGCCCAGCTTGCGCATTCTCATGGCGCGTCTCCTCAGAAGAGTGACCCTGAAAGGTCGTCGCGGCCTGCGCCGCGACGACCGCTGTTGACGATCAATCGATGATCCGCTGCCTTTCTCCGGTCTTCGCCGCACGTTCGACCGCAGCGATCAACCGGCTGTTATGGAGGGCGTGGGCGAAGCCCGGGGTGGCGTAGGTCCCCGCTTCCAGGTCGCGCGCAAGCGAGGCGTAGACCTCGCCCACATTAATCGCCGCTCCCGCCCAGAACTCAGCAGCCGTGGGCCCCACGCCGTTGGCGACCGGCGCTTCGGGGGCTTGGAAGGCCACGCTGGCCGTAAGGGTCAAATCGCCGACCTGGACGCCCGCGAAATGGTGGCCCGTAAGCGTGATCCAGCCTTCCGAGCCGCGGATCTCGAAGGTGAAGTTCGCCTGGTCCGCCGGCACCCCGGCGAGCACCTGCAGCGACACCGGCGCACCACTCTGCGTCTTGGCGATCATGTCCAGGTGGTCGGGAATCTCCCGCCGCGAGGTCTCACCTGTGTCCACAATCTCAATATCGGGCCAAAGCAGTTCCGTGCGGGCGTCGACTTCCACGATATCGCCCAGCACCGCCTCGACGACATCCAGCACATGGCCCGTCGTAATGGTGAGGAAGCTGGCGCCAGACGCGGCCTTGTTGAAGTAGTCGTAGACGCTCGGCGACTGGGGTCCGTAGCCGAAGGTGGTGGCGATCACGCGGGCCGACATGAGCCGGCCGACAGCCCCCGCCTTCACCAGTTCAGCGGCCCGACGGACGGCAGGATTTTGTCGCCCCTGCAGCCCGATCGCTGTGTGGAGATCGCCGACGGCCGACGCCATTTCTTTCGCTTCGGCGACCGAGACCCCGAGTGGAGATTCGCTGTAGACGGCCTTGCCGGCCGCCAGGGCCGCGAGAACCAGTTCGCGATGGGCGGGAACCTTCACGGCCACCGTCACAACGTCGATCGTCTCGTCGGCGATCAGGGCATGGGGGTCCGCGTACCAGCGCTCGGCGCCGAAAGCCTCGGCTGCGGCGCGCGCGCTCTCCTCACGACGGGTCGCCACCGCGACCAGTTCGAGGTTGGGCTGCGCGGCCAGGGCGGGAATGTGGGACGCCCCCGCCCAGCTCGCGGCGGTGTCCGCCCCGATGATCCCGACACGGAAAACTTTCTTCGACATTGATTAGCTCCAGCTAGGTCGACGAGCGCGATGGGTGCGCTTCGGCGATCGATCTAGGGAGCAGACCCACTTCAGAGAAATCGATATGCGGGATGTGTCATTATCCATCCCATGGATATCACTTGTACCCGCCGCCGCCGCGGCGGTCCGGATCAGTAGTACTGCTGGCGCAGATCCGCACAGACCGGCAGGGAGGGTTGCCAGACATGGGGGAAGCCCCCCGCAAGACAACTGCGCAGCCAGGTCTGGGCCGGGTGAACATCGTTGCGGCGATGCCAGGCCATGACAAACGGCACGGCATTCAGGGCCAGCGGGAACTCCAGAATGGCGAGGCGGTCGGCCTGAGCGGACTGGATCACCGCGCTTTCCATCACCGTGGCGATCCTGTCCGAAGCGGCGACAAGCTGGAGCGCCGTCGACATCTGGCCGACCGTGGCGGCCGCCCGCCGCGCCCATCCCTTGCTGGCGAGCGCCGCGTCGGCGACATCGATCCCCTCGTTCTCTGGCGACACCACCACATGGGACAAGGCCTGGAAGGTTTTTGGATCCAGCGGGCGTCGGGCGACGGGATGATCCTTTCGCACAACGCAGACGAAACGGTCCTGAAACAATCGAGCCGTCAGAATCCGGGCCGTGGCGGACGGCGGTATCCCAACGGAGAGATCGACCTCGCCGGCGTCCAGCAAGCGGATCGCGTCGTCGCGGGCGGCAAAGGTCCGGACCCGCAGGTCGACGCCCGGAGCCCGCGCGGCGAGGATCGCCATGAGCCGGGGGACGACCACGGTCTCGGCATGGCTCGACAGTCCCAAGGTGAAGGTCATCCCGGAGCGCGCCGGGTCGAAACCCTGGGTGAACTCCAAGGTGCGCTGGATGTCGCCGAGCGCGACGGAAATGGGTTCGGAAAGCTCGAGCGCCCGCTGGGTCGGCTGCAGGCCCTGTGGACCGCGCACGAACAGTTCGTCGTCCATCAAACGGCGCAGACGCATCAGGGCGGCGCTCATCGCCGGCTGGGTGCGTCCGATGCGGGTCCCCGCACGGGTGACGCTCCGCTCGGCGATCAGGGCGTCGAAAGCCACTAGCAGGTTGAGGTCGATGCCATGCAAATCCATGGCATGGATTTATATACACGCCGGAGATCGACAGCAACGATGGATACGTCATTACGGTCAGTCCGGGAGCCGCGGATAGTCGGTGTAACCGGCCGCACCACCCCCGTAGAAGGTGGCCCTGTCCGCCGTGTTGAACGCGGCGCCGTCCCGCAGCCGGCGTTCGAAGTCCGGATTGGCCAGGACGAGCTGGCCATAGGCCTCGAAGTCGGCCAGTCCACTCTCGACGTCGGCGCCGATCATCTCCCGGGGGCGTCCGGGTCGATTGAGGATCAAGGCCCCGCCCCACAGGCGACGCAGAGCCCTGACCTCTGCGTCATCGCCGAACTGGGTGATGTGGAGGTAGCCGAGGTTCAGGCGATCCAGCTCCAGGACGAGATGCGCGTAGAGCGCTTCGGCGTCAACGCCCTCCTCGATCCCGAAGATGTTCGCGCCGGGTGACAGCCGAATCCCCGTCCGGTCGGCACCGATCTCGACAGCCACGGCGCGGGCGATCTCGAGTGCAAACCGGGCGCGGCGTTGGGTCGAGCCGCCCCAGTCGTCGCTCCGGCGGTTTGAGCTGGCGCCGAGGAACTGATGGATCAGATATCCGGTGCCACCGTGGATCTCGACCCCGTCCGCTCCAGCTTCGAGCGCGCGTCGCGCCGCATGGCGGAATTCGTCGATGACGGTCCGAATCTGTTCGTCCGTCAGTTCCCGTGGGGTCGGGACCGGTTGCATGCCAGTGGGGGTGAATATGTCCGTACCCGGACCGACGGCGCTGGGCGCGAGCCCTGGTCGTCCGTGGGGCGTGTTGTCCGGGTGAGACATACGTCCGGCATGGGCGAGCTGGATAACGATGCGGCCGCCGCGCTCATGCACGGCGTCCGTGACACGCCGCCAGCCCGCGACATGGGCGTCCGTGTAAAGTCCCGGCGTCGTCATATAGCCCTGGCCGTCCGCAGACGGCTGTGTGCTCTCGGTGACGATCAGACCCATGCCGGCGCGCTGGGCGTAGTATTCGGGGCTGAGTGGTCCGGGGGTCCCGTCTGGCTCCGCACGGTTGCGGGTCATCGGCGCCATGACGAGACGGTTGGAGAGACGGTTCAGCCCGAGCTTCACCTTGTCGAACAGACAGTCCACGCCGGGGACTCGCCCGCTGGCGGCGACCTCCGTTTCAAGATCGATGGCGGTCATGACGCGACTCCAGGTTTGAGAGCGATGTGTTTGTATTCGATGAAGTCTTCGATGGCGGCGTGACCGTTCAGGCGTCCGAGGCCCGACTGTTTGAAGCCGCCCTCCTCCGTGCCGTCGAAGACCTTGGCCCAGTCGTTGACGAAGACGCTTCCGGCCTCGAGGGCCTGGGCGACGCGCAGAGCCCGATCGATATCTCGGGTCCAGACGCTGGCGGACAGGCCAAAGATGCTGTCGTTGGCCAGATCGATGGCCTCCGCCTCGTCGCCGAACCTCTGGACGGTGATGACGGGACCGAAGGTTTCCTGCTGGACGATGTCCAGACTGTTGTCCTGGACCTCGAGCATGGCGGGACGGAAGAAGGCGCCCGGGGCGAGCGGCCCTTCGGTGATCGGCCCGCCGCGCACCACAGCCGTGGCGCCTGCGGCCAGGGCGGCGCGCACGACACCGTCGACGCGTTCGACGTTCTGGCGGTCGATCAGCGGTCCCATGTCGCTCTCCGGACTGGAGGCTGGCCCCACGCGCACCTTGCGCAAGCGCTCGGCCAACCGATCGCGAACGACCTCATAGAGATGGTCCTGGACGAGAAGACGCGAGCCGGTCATGCAGAACTGGCCGGCGAAAATTGTCAGGGCTTTCTCGAGGACCGGGATCATGGGTTCCACGTCCGCGTCCTCAAACACGATCATCGGCGCCTTGCCGCCCAGCTCCAGCCCCATGCGCTTCATCATCCGTGCGCCCACCGCGCCGATCGCCGCGCCGGTCCGGGTGCTTCCGGTGAAGCTGATGGCGGGGACATCCGGGCTTTCCACAAGCAGGGCGGAGCCCTCGGCTCCGCTCTCGACGAACATGTTCATCACCCCCGCCGGAAGATCGGCGGCCTCGGCGAGCACCTCGGCCAGGACGCTGGCCGTCTGGGCCGTCTGACCGGGCATTTTCATCACCACGGTGCAGCCTGCCGCGAGCGCCGGGGCGAAGGAGCGGACCGCCAGGATGACCGGCGAGTTCCAGGGGACGATCACGCCTGCTACGCCCATCGGTTGGCGCAGGATCACCGACAGGCTGCCCGGCCGGGGCGTGGTCGCCCGGCCGCTCTCGGTCAGGGTCATGGCGGCCCAGTAGCGGAGCTTTCCGGGCACGGCGGCGACCTCGAAACGCGCCTCGCCGCGGATCTTGCCATTCTCAAGGGAGAGGACCGAGACCAACCGGTCCAGATTGCGCTCGACGGCGTCGGCCATCTGGGACAGCACCCGGGCGCGCAGCTCAGGGTCATGGCGCCAGGGCGAGCTTGCGAAAGCCCTGCGCGCAGCGACGATGCAGGCCGCCGCGGCCGCCGCCCCGTCATCCGGATAGTCGCCGATGGGCTGGTAGGTGGCCGGGTCGATCGAGGTTGTCCGGCGCGACGCCGAGACGTGCTGGCCGTCGATCCAGTTGTGGCCTTTGAACGATGACATGAGTGATCTTCCTGGCTGGTGTCTTGGGCGCGAATGGGCGGGGCGCTCGGGGAGGGATAGGCGCCCCGCCCTGCTCGGCCTCCGCCGCGCGGGTGGGGTGATGTTCCGCGACGGGGTCGGCCGACCGGTCAGGCGTAGAACGGCGGGGGGTTCTCGCCCTTGAGGCGGTAGTTGGGTCGGTTCCGCTCGAGGCGGATCGATTCCAGCACAGTGTAGGCGTGGTACTTGGTCTGGGTGGTGACCCCGGCCAGACGCTCGGACCACAGCTGTCCATTGCTGCTCCGCTTCTCAAGCACATGCTTGGTCGCGAAGTTTGTCATGGAGTTGATCCAGTTCTCGGTGCCGACCCAGAACTTGTCGAGGCCCGGCTCGATCAGGATGTCGATCAGGACATCCGAGCGGGAAAAGCGATCGACGGCCGCCTGGGCGCCTTCCAGCACGTCGGCGAAATATTCGATGGAGGCCTTCACCGTGTCGGGCGTGCCGTAGCTCATGTGGTGGCCGGCGACGAGGAAGTCGAAGTCGTACTCCATCAACTGGGCCTGGGCCTCATACCAGCCCGAGATGTTCTGCGAGGCGTCGCAGTGCATGAAGGTCGCGCTGCCGGGGCTGATGATGTCGATCACCGTCAGCACCTTCTGGGCCGGGGCCCAGATGAAGATGTTGCCCGGGCAATGGTTCTCTCCCTTGTAGGACAGTTCCAGGACCACACCGCCGACGACGAGCGTATAGGCCGTGTCGAAGGTCAGGGTCGGGACGGGCCGTTTCGGATCGGGGAAGCGCTCCAGCAGTTCCTTGGTGATCTCGTGGCCGATGATCTCGACGTCCGGGCCGTAGATAGATGCGGCGCCGATATGATCGGAATGCCAGTGGCTGTAGATCACATGAGTGACCGGTTTGTCGGTCACGTCCCGGATCGCCTCCAGCATGTTCTCGCCCAAGGTCGGCGGGGCGTCGATCGCCACCACGCCTTCATCGGTGACCACGAAGGCCGCGTCATAGCCGCCGCTGGTGACCCAGTAGAAGCCGTCGCGCAGTTCCTCGACATGATAGCCGAGCCGCTGAAAGCGTTCGCTTGTGAAGTAAGGCGGGTAGTAGTTCGGCGGATCAGCGGGATGTTCGCCGGCTTCCGGGAAGCCGTAGTTGTCGATGCCGAAGAAGGCCGGGGTATCGGAGGCCACGATGGGCTTCTGGTGCTTGTCGCACATGGCGGTAGTCCTTTTCTGAAAAGGCTGGGGGCGGGGCTTGGGGTTACGAAGCGGGAAAGCGGAGAACGGCCTTGATGACCCGACCCGAGCCGGCGTCCTCGAAGGCCTGGTTGATGTCGTCGAAGTCGTAGAAGCTGATGAGACGGTCGAACGGGAACCGGCCGCCGCGATACAGATCGATCATCTCCGGGATCATCAGGGTGGAGACGGCGTCGCCCTGGATGATGCCGGTCAGGCTCTGGCCCAACGTCAGGCGCGAGGCGTCCAGAACAGCGCCGGAATGGTCGTTGAAGGCGACGAAACCGAAATGACCCATGGGGGCCAGGGCCCCCACGCCGGCGTCGAGGTTCTCCTTGCGACCGCTCGTATCGAGCACATATTCAACCCCGCGCGGGCTGATCGCCCTGAGGGCCACAGTGACATCGTCGACCTCGCGGGCGTTGACGACCTCGGTGGCGCCCAGTTCGAGGGCCAGGGCGAGGCGATCGGCGTTCACATCCACTGCGATAATGGTCAGGGCGTCGGCGACCTTGGCGGCCATGATCGCCGCCAGACCGACGGCGCCGACACCGAAGACGACAATCGATGCGCCGACCCGGACGTCCAGCGCCTTGAGCACGGCGCCCGCGCCCGTCTGGAAGCCGCAGCCGAGCGGTCCGAGGATCTCAAGCGGGACGTCCCTCGACACCTTTATGGTGTTGCGGGCGTGGGCCAGCGCATAGGTGGCGAAGGAGGACTGGCCGAAGAAGTGGGCGTGAAGGCTCTCGCCGTTTTCATCACGCACGCCGCAGGTGCCGTCCAGTCGGGCGCCGGCGAAATTGGCGTCCCATACCCGATCGCAATAGGCGGCGTGCGAACTCGCGCAGGACTTGCAGTGACCGCATGAATGGTAGGACAGGACCACATGGTCGCCCGGCGCGACATGGGTGACGGTCGATCCGACCCGTTCCACGATCCCGGCCCCTTCATGGCCGAGGATCGCCGGAAGGGGCGCAGGCATCAGCTGGCGCTGGACATGGGCGTCCGTGGCGCAGATCCCGGTGGCGACCATACGGACGAGCACCTCGTCAGCGCGGGGCTCCTCCAGGATCACCGACCGGATGACGAAGGGGGCGTCCTTCCGGTCAATCACTGCGGCTCGGGATGCGATGCTCATGTGATCAGTCTTTTCGTCTGGGGCGGACCGCGCCGGGCGGCGCTGGTCAATCCGGTGATGGTTTCAGCGGTCGTCGGCTTCTTCGGCCGCTGGGCGGGATGGATCGTCAGGCGGTTGCGGAAACCGGCTGCGACGCCTCGGCCATCAATGGACCACGCCCTTCCGCCGCCCTGAAGACGGCGTGCTGGAAACGGAGCGTTGCTGATGCGGCAACCCCCACGACAGGCATTCGTCCGTTGCAGCGGAGTGTTCCGGCTCGCGCTCACGCGCATCCTGTGCGGCCCACGGCTCCGCAGGTCGACAGGCGGGTTAGGCCAAGGCCGCCGTGCGACAGTCTCTTTGAACATCGGCGATGGGGGTTGCTTGAAACGCTACGCTGAGTTGGGCCTGGCGGAACCACTTGGGAGGAGCAGCGGCGACCTCGCGCCCTTAAGCTCCCGAGCATGTCCAGCCATCCGAACCCCACACGCGCCGCGACCCTGGTGAGCCACATCGGGCGCTTTCTCTCTGAAGAAAGCCGCCTGTTCGGCCCCGGCGAGCGGCCGGCCGTCGCGGGTTCGCCGGCCACCCCGCAGCACGGGCCGGCGTTGCGCGCCGCCTATGCGGTCATCTCGGTCCTGCTCGGCCTGACCGCCGGGCTTGGCAGCGCCTTCGTGCTGGTGAATGCGGGGACCATCCAGGCAGCGATGGGCTGGACGGCGGTCGAAGTCGCGTGGCTGCCGACCGCCTATGTGATGACGAGCGTCTCGGCGAACCTGCTTCTGATCAAGTTTCGCCAGCAGTATGGACTGCGTCCCTTCGCGATCCTGTTCCTGGGACTCTACGCCCTGCTCTCTGTCGGCCATCTGTTCGCGACAGATCTTGGACACGCCATCGCGCTGCGGGCCGCCAGCGGGATCGCGGCGGCGGCCCTCATTCCGCTGTGTCTGTTCTATATGATGCAGGCGTTGCCGGCGCAGTGGCGTCTCCGCGGCATGGTGCTCGGCGTCGGCGTGGTGCAGTGCGCCCTCCCCCTGGCTCTTGTCCTCTCTCCCGCGCTGCTGGCGGCTTCGGAACGGCGCTCCCTGTTCGAGTTCGAGGCCGGGCTCGCCCTTCTGTCTCTGGCGGCGGTGGCCCTTGTCCGCCTGCCGCCGACCGAGCGCGTGCGCGTCTTTCAGTCTGCCGACGCTGCGACCTTTGTCCTGATTGGCGGCGGGCTCGCCTGTCTGGCTGCCTTAGCCGGCCTCGGCCCCGTGTCCGGCTGGGGCTCCGGCTGGATTGTTCCGGCCCTCGCAGCAACCGTGGTTCTGATCAGCCTGGGGACGGTGATCGAGCTCAGACGTCCCGAGCCCCTCCTCGACCTGCGCTGGTTAGCGCGTGGCGAGGTGGCCCGGTTCGCCCTGGCCACGCTGATGGCGCGTCTGGTTCTGGCTGAACAACAGATCGCCACCGATCTCCTCCGCATGCTTGGCGCGGGGGCGAACCAGCTCGAAACACTTTCCCTGTTGGTCCTGAGCGGCGTCGTCTCCGGAGCGGCCGTCAGCGCCATTTCGGTCAAGGTCGAGAAGCTGGCTCGCCCGATGATGCTGGCCATCGCTGTCGTAGCGGTGGCCGCCTACGTCGAGAGCGCGCCCGCCGACCTCTCGGCCCTGCCCCGCTTCTACGTCTCTCAATTCGTGATCGGTTTCGCCGGCGCCTATTTCCTTGGCCCGGCGCTGCTGCTGGGCGTGACCCAGGCGCTGCAGCGGGGAAGCCGGGAGCTCATCAGCTTCATCGTGCTGTTTGGCCTGCTCAACGGACTGGGCGCTTTGGCGGGCCACGCGCTGCTGGCGGCTGTTATCGACTGGTCGCTGGTCCGCCACAAGACAGCGCTCGCTTCCGAGCCCGCGATCCTTGCCTATCAGGACGCCTTGCGCTTGGCGGCGATGCTGGCCGCGGGCACCGCCGCCTACCTCGGTGTTCTGCTGTCGATCCGGATCCGGGCGCAGCTGGCGCAGCTGCGCTCGGGCGCGACCGCCGCTGCGCCGGCTGCGCCGGTCTCCACAGCATCGACTTGGCGACCGCCCGCTGCGTCCCTCGCCGGCAAAATCCTCCTCGGCGGCGTCGCGGCGGTAGGCGCGGCTCTGGTGGTGGGATCGTTCCTCCCCTGACTCCTCGACGCTGCGACGTGCGACGAAGGTGACGGATCGGGCGCACGGTGATCTGCCCTCTCCCGCTTCAGCCGCAAATGAACTCCAGCACATCGCGGCTCAGCAGGGTCTTGTGGGTCTCAACCAGGCTATGGGCCCACACGAATAGGCCTTCAGGACCGCCCGCGGCGCCAGGACAGGTTCAGGAAGACGCGACGACAGTCGGCGCCTGGCCTGCGGCGATCATCAGCCGATCGCGCAAAAGGAATTCGCCAGACGCCCGGAGCGGGTCTGCGAGCCCCCTCCGGGCAGGGCCGAAAAGCCTCGCCCTTCGGCAGCGGCGCGTTCAGGCAGCCCCTGGGAAGCAAAGCGTCGCCCTCACCACCAGCCGGACGCAAGCGCATTCGCGCCCGGAGCGGTCTTGAGGGCGGGCGCGGCAGGAACAACAGCGGCGGCCGGGGCCGGCCGGACCAGAAAGGCCGGAAGGGCGGTCATGGCCGCCACGCCGGCGGAGGCGCCGAGCACAATCTTGCGTCGGCTGAGAGAGGGCTGGGTCATCGGAAGGGTCTTTCTGCGTTAGGAGTGATTTTTGAGAGCGGCGCAGGGTCGGAGCGGAGATCGCGGCATCAGCTGCGATCGCCGCCCTGTCGTCCGCAGACGACAGGGCGGCGCATCATCAGGCGGCGGTGGCCCAGTGCGCTTCCAGCTCGCGCGCCACGTCGCCGGGCACGTTAAGCAGGGGCCAGTGGGTGGCGCGCAGCTTGACAACGGCGCGGGCGCGAGTGGCCTCGCCGAGCAGATCCGCAAACCGGTTCGGCAGGAACGGGTCGTCGATACCCCAGATCACGAGGGCGGGTGCGACGACTTGGGCGAGGCCCGGCTTCCACTCCGCTCCCACATTGATGGAGGAGCGGTACAGGGCCAGGATGCTGGCCTTCATCTGGTCATCGATGTGGCTGACCGACTCGCGCGCGTCTTGCGGCGGCATCTGGGCGTCGATCAGGTTCTGGGCGAACTCGTCTCTATCCAGAGCCGCCATCCACGCCTCGCCTTCGCCCGGCTTCTGCCAGATCTCGGCGAGATAATGCCACTCGTACTCGGGGTCGAGCGGGCCGCTGATCCCGGTCCAGGTCCGGACCAGATCGGGCCGGACCGATGCGATGCGGGCCGTCAGCAGACTTCCCCAATCATGGCCGACCAGGTCAACCGGTTCGCCGAGCGCCTCGATCTGACGGATCAGCCACTCCAGATATTCTTCCTTGGTGGACTGGAAGCCTTCCGGGATTGGGGAATCGAAGCCCGGCAGGGACAGGGCGACGACATCCTTCCGTTGCAGGCGAGCGCGAACAGGATCCCACAGGCGATGGGTATCGGGAACGCCGTGAACGAGAACTGCAGGCATGGGTAATCTCCTTCTCAAGGGTTGGGTCCAGACGCGCGCGACAGATCGAAGGATAGGTCGACCGGCTGGATTGGAGGCGGCGTCGGTGGGAGCCGTCGCCGGGTTGCGTCCGTAGCGGTCAGGCCGCGTCCGGGCGTGGCGAACGATCGGCGTCAAGCGGGATAGCCGTCACGGGCTCTCCTCCGCTCATGCGCGCGACCAAAGGTCAGGATGGTCAGGGCGCCGGCCAGGACGACGACGGCGGCATAGGTCATCACCCCGGTCGGACCGACGTTGTCGATGAGCAGTCCCCCCACGACGGCGCCGCTGGCGATAGCCACCTGGAAGGCGGCGGCCATCAGGGCGCCCGCGCTTTCCGCCAAGTCGGGCGCAACCCGGGCGTTCCAGACCGACGCCGACACCGGCACCCCGCCAAAGGCGAAGCCCCAGAGACCGCTGGCGAAGAGGGCTGCGGCCGCAGACTGTCCCTGAAGCACGAGGCTCAGGGCGGCGGCGGCGATCAACAGCGCCGAGGCGCCGATGGCCCAGGCCGGACTGCGCGCCGCCAGCGCCGCGGCCGCCGCGTTGCCGGCGAGCCCGCCGACGCCGAAGGCGACAAGCGCGATTGAAACCGCAGTGATTGACAGCCCGGAGACCTCCTCGAGGAACGGCCGGATGAAGGTGAAGCCCGCGAAGTGACCGGACGTCACGAGGATCGAAACGCCGAGACCGACAAGGACCGCGGGACGGGACAAGGCGAACCGGAACGCCGCCAGCCCGACGGCTCCCTTTGACGGCAGGCGAGGCAGGACGCCCAGCTGGATCGTCATGGCGACAACGCCAAAGCCGGCGACCGCCCAAAAGGTCGCGCGCCAGCCCGCCAGGGCTCCGAGGACTGCTGCGAGCGGGACGGCGAAGACCGTCGCGGCGGACACGCCCATGATGATGATCGCGATGGCGCGGGCGACGTGGGCGGCCGGGACAAGCCGCAACGCCAGGGCGGTGATGAGCGCCCAGTAGCCGCCGAGGGCCAAGCCAAGCAGGGCGCGACCGAACAAGAGCACCTGGATGTTGGGCGCAAGGGCGCTGATCAGGCTGGAGACGATCAATAGCGCCATCAGCAGCCGGATCAGGGTGCGACGATCAACCCGCCCCGCGCCGAGCACCAGAAGCGGCCCCGCTACCGCGGCTATGACTGCGGTCACGGTGACGGACTGGCCGACCGCGCCGAGCGAAACGCCCAGATCGACGGCCATCGGCGTGAGGAGGCTGACGGGCAGCAGCTCCGCCGCTACGACGCCGAAGGCTCCCAAGGTCAGGGACCAGACAGCGGGCCAGTCGGCGCGGTCCGTTCCGGAAAGGGAATCGTCAGTCGGCACGTCGAGCATAGGGAACTCCGGAGACATGACCGCGCGGTCCGCGCGGCGATGGCCGGGCGGGTCTCACCCGGTCGGTGAGGCGAGGCCCCGGGACGCCGGACGGCGCTCAAGGCATGGTGGGAAGGACGAGAAGGCCTGTCTGGCGCGGCCTTCAAAGAATGGCGGCGCGTTGCATCAACCGGGTGTGGCGAAAGATTTGACGATCAAAAGCATCTCCAGATCGGCCGGATGGTGGGACAATCCGCGAGCGACACCTTGCCGCTTCTCCAGAAGATAGTTCCGCCCTACTGTTGCAAAAGTCCTTCCCGCTGCAACGGAGCGTTGCTGATGTCGAAACCCCCTGCCGTTGATCTCCTCGACGTTGTTGCGTTCGTCCGTGTGGTCGAGACGGGAAGCATCGCCAATGCCGCCGCCCGGCTTGACGTCGCCAAGTCGATCGTGAGCCGGCGGGTGAGCCGGCTCGAGGGCGTCCTTGGGGCGCGGCTGCTCACCCGCACGCCGCGCGGCACCACCCTGACGGATATCGGGCGGGACTATCACGCCCGCGCTTCAGCCGGGCTGACGGAGCTCGAGGCCGCGCAGGATGCGGTGACGGTATCGACCGCCGAGATTTCAGGACAGCTTCGCATTCAGGTGCCCGTAGCCTTCGGCGAATATTGTCTGGCGCCGCTTCTGGCGGAGTTTGCTGGGCTTCATCCCAGGGTCAGCCTGGATATCCGCTTCGAGGATCGTCAGGTCGACATGGTGCGAGAGGCTTATGACCTCGCCGTCTGGACCAGCAATGTGCCGGACTCGGTCCTCATCACCCGCAAGCTCGCTCGGGTGCGTTGGACGGTGCTCGCCAGTCCCGCCTACCTCGACGCCCAGGGGCGGCCGGAGACGCCTTCCGACCTGGCCGACCATGCAGCCGTCCTCTATCTCCATGACACGGGTCGTTGGCGGTTTCGCCGGACAGGGGACTGGGAGGCGGTGCGGCTGGAGACACGCATCCGGGCGGACAACGGCCAGATGCTTCTCGCCGCGGCCAAGGCCGGACTGGGCGTCGTCCTGGTGCCGCGCTTCATGGTCGAGAACGCCTTGGCCGACGGCGATCTGGAGGCCGTGCTTCCGGACTGGACCCATGAAGGCGCCGACCTTCAACTGTTCCTACCCGCCGCGCGCTCCGGGATCGCAAGGGTCCGCGCCCTGGTGAATTTCCTCACTGAACGCATCGACCGCGAGATCTGACCGAGCGAACGTTCAGATGATCAGAACCGGGAGGCCATCGAGGCTCCGGCCGTCCATGGCGGCATGCGCAATGGCCACATCCTGGAACGAATACCGCGCGATGGCGAGGTCCTCGAACACGCCGCTGCGGATCCTGTCCCAGAGCGCTGAACTGGCGTTCCTGGTCGTGGCCCCGTGAACATGTTGAGGCGTGCCGCCTCCGCGCACCTGGACGCCACGCTGGCGTAAGGCCTCGACCGGCGGCGCGGGCGGGCCGGAAGCGGCGCCGATCGTCGTGATCACGCCGCCGTCGCGAACCGCATCGACGGCCAGATGGAAGGTCGATTGGCCGACCAGGTCATAGACCACATCGACGCCCTCGGGAGCGATCCGGCGGATCGCGCCGGCCACATCATTGCCGCCGGCGAGAAGAGCGTGGTCCGCTCCGGCCGCTACCTTGTCGAGTTTGGTCGAAGACCCGGCCACCCCGATCACGGTGACCCCGTCCGCCTTCGCCCAGCGCGAAAGGATCGAGCCCACGCTTCCGGACGCCCCGAGCACGAGGATTGTGTCGCCCCGTCCGGGTTTCGCCAAGGCGTTGAGACCCATCCACGCGGTGAGTCCCTTGGCGAGCCAGGTGGCTGAGGTCTCTTCAGAAATATCGTCCGGCAAATGGACCAGAGCCGAGGCGGGAACGATTGAAACCTCGGCATAGGCCCCTTCGGCGAAGAAATAGCCGACGCGATCGCCTCGAGCGAAGTCGGACACGCCCGGCCCGACGGCGTCGACCGTCCCGGCCGCCTCGAAGCCCGGCACCGTCGGAAAAGCAACGGGATAGAGGCCTTTGCGCACCATCACATCGACGTAGTTGAGGCCTGCCGCGCTCTGGTTCACCCGCACCTGACCGGGGCCCGGCGCGCCGACATCGCGGGTGATGAACTCCAGGACCTCGGGGCCGCCGGTGGATTGGATCTGTATGGCTCTGGACATGGAATAGCTCTCGGCAAGGCCGTCGCCGCAACGGCCCGAGGTCCGCTACGGCCGTTCGGCGTCTGGGTCAGGAAACGAGGGGGCGCATGTCGCCCGCGTGGGGGAAGGCCCCGTCGCGGTAGCGGGCGTAGTAACCCGCCAGCTCTTCGCGGGAGCCGGCGATGAACGGGCCCTGGGCGACGACCGGCGTCTTTTGCGGCTGGCCGGCGTAAAGCAGGAGACGGGACCCGCCCTCCCCCGCCCGCAGGGGAAGGGTGCTGTTCTGTTCCTGGGTCGGACTGCTCCAGCCGACGACGCCGACAGTCAGTTCCGCTGCGGTGTCGCCGACGAAGGCCTCGCCCTCGATCACCACCACGAAGGCGTTGAAGTCGGACGGAAGGCGGGGCTCCCAGATCGCGCCCGGCTCCAAGCGGACGTCCGCGAGAGTGACCGGAACGGCGTTCAGCGTCGGCGAAATCGCATCGCCCAGATGGCCGCTGTAGACCGTGGCCAGCACGCCGTCGCGCCGATGAGCCGGAGCCGTGGCGGCGCGTATGATCTGGACGCGGGGGTCCATGTTGCGTTCGGCTTCAGGCAAGGTGAGCCATAGCTGGAACAGCCGCATGCCCTCGGTGACCTTGGCCTGTTCGGAATGGACGATGCCGCTGCCGGCCGTCATCCATTCCACATCGCCTTCGTCGAGACGACCGCCGGTATCTTCCATGGTCCCATTGAGCATGAAGGTGACGGTTTCGAGCCCGGCGTGGGGGTGAGCCTCGCCGAAACCGCCCTCAACAGTGACGTGGTCGTCCGCCATCAGGAAGAAGGGGTCTGTGCGCTGCAGGTCGCCCGGCGAGACCACGAGGGCCGCCTTGTGGTGATCGCCGTCGAACCCCGGCCCGAGGGGCGGAATGGCGGTGATGCGGTCGATTGTTCGTGACGACATGGTCAGATCCTTATCAAGGGTCGCATGGGACGCCCGTCGGTCCATCCGACGCCGTCCCGCAGCCAGACCAAACTTCGAGAACGAGCGATCCGCTTACAAGCCGCCCGAGGGGAACGCTGCGTTGCCCGGCCCGCAACCACCTTTCCCGCTCTGGTGATGCGAGAGGATGTGCTGCCTCTCTGATCCAAACCCGTGTCTCGGCTCTCGCACCACAAACGCGGACCAGAACGCGAGGTCGGTGAGATACCCGATGTGACCCGGCCGACGACGCGCTCGGTCGCGACGGTCACACGCAGATATCGCTGCGGCCGCCTTTTCCTCGCCAGCCCCGACGCGCATTGCATGACCGGAACGGTTCCAGGGATAGACGGCGAATTCAAAGCCGACGGACCGATGCGTCGCCGACGTCCGTGCGGTTTCAAAACAAGCAACACAGCGTTCCAGGCGCACGACTGGCTAGACTGGCCAGGCGTCGCCAGATCTCGATCTGAATGCGCCACGCGTGAGCTGTGGGGCACGGGCGGTCTTCGCGTAGACCGCCTCTCGACCTGCGAGGCATCTGTATTGAGAGTCCTGATCGTTGAAGACGAACCTCAGATGGCCGAGGCCTTGCGGTGGGCCTTGGAGCGCGAGCGCATGGCCGCCTCCAGGCAGGACCCCGCGGATTGGCCGTTCCCATGAGGATCCTTCTGGTCGAGGACGAACGTCAGATGGCCGAGGCGCTGCGGAGCGCACTCGAGCGGGAACGTTATGTCGTCGATCATGTCAGCCGTCTGCACACAGCGCGGGACGCAGCAGCGCTGGCCGTCTTCGATCTGGTGCTGCTGGATCGCACCTTGCCGGACGGTGACGGCCTGACGCTCGTCGCAGAGCTACGCGAAAGCAGCCCGGGGCTGCCGATCATCGTCATAAGCGCGCGCGGGGACGTGTCGGACCGCATCACCGGCCTGGACGAGGGCGCCGACGACTATCTCATAAAGCCTTTTGCGATCGACGAGATGCTGGCGCGCATCCGAGCTGTGCGTCGACGCCCACCCGAACTGGCGAAAGACGACATCCGCGCAGGCCGGCTTGTCTACGACCTGTCTCATGAGGAAGCGAGGATCGGCGAGGATCGGCTCGACCTTCCACGACGCGAATTGCGGGTGCTCGCCGCGCTGATGAGGCGGCGCGGGAGAACCGTGCTGCGAGAGTCCTTGGAGCAGGCAGTCTTCGGGTTCGACGACGAGGTCCAGTCCAACACTCTGGATTCTCACATCTCGCGGCTCCGCCGTAAGCTCACCGATGCGGAGGCCGGCGTCGAAATCCATGCCATTCGGGGCGTGGGCTATCTGCTGCGGGAACCCTTGTGAACCGGCCTCTCTCGCTCAAGCGCCCATTGATCATCTACCCCCTCGCCGTCCAGCTCGCGATCCTTCTCATCTCCTTCGCGACCATCCTGGCGGTGACCGTCCGCATCGACAGCGGGGGCCCCTATACCGACGAGAGCATCACCCCGGTCATCGCCCGGGCGATCGATCGAAACGACGACGGTCGTCTCTTCGTCCGGATGACACCCGAACTAGCCGAACTGCGGAAGGAGGCGCCCGATCTCTGGTTCGTGGCCGAGGATGACGAGGGCCGCAGCGTATCGCTGGGCGACGTGCCGGCCCGCTATGCGTCGCTCGGCGCTCTGGCGGATTTCTCGTATGCGCAACTCCGCGATCGCGAGGCGCCGCACGACCTGACAGCGGTACTCCGGCGGGAAACGGCCCCGGCCGGAACGCTGACGATCCTCGGTCACGGCAAGCTGAACAGACTGAGCATGATTATCCTGATCGCGTCCAATGTGATCGTCCTCCCGATCTTTCTGCTGCTCGTGCTGACGTCGGTCCTTGTCACGCCGTGGATCGTCAGGCGATCGCTCGCCGGGGTGTCGCGCATCGCCCAAGAGGCGGCGGAGATCGATATAGCGAGACGCGGTCGTCGCCTGAGCGAGGACTATGTGCCGATTGAGATTGCGCCGCTCGTCCGTGCCATCAACCTGGCGCTGGACCGTCTCGATGAGGGCTACGAGCGCCAGCGCCGGTTCATCGCGTCTGCTGCGCACGAGCTGCGCACGCCTATCGCGATCCTGCGCGCCCGGGTGGAGGTGTCGCAGACGCCCGGAATGCGGGCGCTCGCCGCCGATGTTCATCGCCTGGCGACACTGGCGGACCAGCTGCTCGATCTCCAGCGGCTCGATCAGGACAGGCAAGACGAAGACCTTGATCTGGTCGGGCTCGTGCGAGGAGTCGTCGCTGACCTGGCTCCCCTACTGATCGAGGCAGACCGCTCAATCGAGGTTCAAGTCGTGCGCCGACAATCGTTGACGGTGGATCGTTCGTCGATGGAACGGGTGGTCACCAATCTGATCCAGAACGCGATGGAACATGGCGGGCGACATATCATCGTCAGGATCGACGGGTCGGCGTTCGAGGTCGAGGATGATGGGCCCGGGATTCCCCCTGAGGAGCGGGAACGCGTGTTCGAGGCCTTCCATCGCCTGCGGCCGCGCTCAGCCGGGAGCGGCCTGGGTCTGAACCTGGTTCAGCAGGTGGTCCAGCGGCACGGCGGGCGTGTGTCCATCGCCAGCGCCGTCGTCGGGGGAACCGTGGTGAGAGTGGATCTCGCGCCACTTTGACAGGTCGCGGATGCGCTTCACTGAACCGGCGCGAAGCCCAGAGCCGACGCAAAACTGTTTGCGCCATTGTAGACGCAATGCAGGACAACGCAGGGCCAGACCGACCCGGTGCGGCGAAAGAGGATGGCTGAGAGTACGCCAACCATGATGGCGACGGGCAGGATCACGCTGACGCCGTGCACGATGCCGAAGATCCCCGCGCTGAGCCCGACGCCCGCCCAGGCGCCGTACCGGTTCAGAGCGTTCGCTATGACGCCCCGGAACAGTATCTCCTCCCCGAAGGGGGTGAACAGAGCGCCGCCCATGAGCGAGAGGGTGAAGGCGATCGCACCGCCCTGAGCCGCCGCATGGAGCACGGCCTGCGGGTTGTCGTCGCCCAGGAGCGACACATAGGTGAACTGGATGATGAGGTTCAGACCGTAGCCGACAATCCCGAGCGCGGCAGCGATCAACAGCCAGCGGACCGCTACCGGTATGAACCCGAAGGGACCCAGGGCACGGATCCGCAGGCCCCAGGCCGCGGCGAAGCCGCCAACCCCCGCCAGACCACCGGCCGTCGAGCCGACGACGCCCTGGAGAACAGGCTGATCGTGCAGGAACCCGACGGCCAGGGCTGCCGGGACCAGGAGCACCACAAAGGTCGCCAGTCCCACGAGGATTTCGGGCCAGCCCGGCTGTTGCACCTTGGCGCTCATTGTCCTGCTCCGATGTTCAAAGGGCATGGCGTCATCCGGAGGGACGCGCCGTTGACGCGCTCTTCCGGATCGCTTTTCAATCTTCGTTTGGCTTCGGCGTCTCAGGGATGCGGACTACCGGCCGCACTCGCGACGGTTCGGATCCCGTCTGCAACGGTCCCGCCGCGCCTGTTCGGCGGTGGCGTAGGCGTCTCGGGCGCCCTCGTTGATGAGCTGGTTCTTGCGCGCTTCATTCAGTCCGGCGTCATCACGCCGACGCTGCTGGGCGACCATGCAGTCGCTGTAGGCGCGAGACCCTGGAGCGGACCCGAACTCCGAGCAGGTTCTATAGTCGTCCTGCAGGTTCACATGGTGAGGCGCGGCTGTCGTGCCGCATGCCGCCAGAGCGGCCGCGGACAAGGCGACGGCGCACAAGGCGGATCGCGAGCGATTGCGGAACAGGGGGTTAGGCATGGTGTCGGACTCCAGGTTTCCGGGAGCGGCGGGACGGTTGCGACGCGGACCCTCGCATCGCAACCGACCGTCGGCGGGGCTCTAGAAGAGCAGGCCAAGATTGCGGGAACATGGGATGGTCCGCTGTTCACGCCGCGC
Source organism: Brevundimonas sp. KH_058 (assembly GCF_057838505.1). Taxonomy (NCBI): domain Bacteria; kingdom Pseudomonadati; phylum Pseudomonadota; class Alphaproteobacteria; order Caulobacterales; family Caulobacteraceae; genus Brevundimonas; species Brevundimonas sp. KH_058. The sequence goes on from NZ_CM174469.1 coordinate 876,669, forward strand.
CGGATTTCGGGCGATCCTCTGCAGACGGCCTCAGACGCTACCGATGCGCCGCCAAAGGCGGCGAAGCAGGCCTTCAAGATCGCGCTCGCCTAGCCGGGTCTGAGCGCCCTCCTCCAGCCCGCCTCGGATGAGCGTCTCACCGGCAGGGCGAGCGAACAGTCCGGCCCACGCATCATGTTCCAGCTTGAGGCCGTCGGTCAGGTCGGCAGGCGGCAAGGCGGACTTCGCGGCCGCGATCACGCCATCGGGGAGAGCCGCGATATTGCGGGCCAGACGATCCACGAAAGCGTCTAGATCGGCGGCGGGCAGGGCCCGGTTGATCCAGCCGTACCGCTCGGCGGTCGCGGCGTCGATCAGATCGGCCCCGAGGACAATCTCAAGCGCCCTGCCCCTCGTCGTTCTTTCGGCGAGCAGCTGCGTCCCTGCGCCTCCCGGTATGATCCCCATCAAGGCCTCGATCTGGCCCAACCCGGCGGTCTCCAGAGCGGCGAAGCTCATGTCGGCGGCCGCGACGAACTCCGCGCCGCCGCCGCGCGCCTTTCCAGCGAGCTTCACGATCGTGGCCTGCGGCTGAGCCCGAAGCCGCAGGGCCATCGCCTGGAACGGATTGGCCGCCGATGGGAGCGACTGGGTCAGCTCATCGAACGCGGTCGGCTCGTCGATGAGGCTCATATCGACGTGGGCGATGAAGAACTCATCGTCGGCGCTTTCGAAAACGATCACCCGCACGTCCGCGTCATCGCGAAGCGCGTCCAGCAATCCGACAAGCTCAGCGGCCAGGCCGGCGTCCAGGATGTTGACGGGCGGGTTGCCGATGACAACGCGGGTGACGCCGGCTTCGGTGGAGACACGGAGCCGACTGAAGGCGGGAAGAGACATTGAGGGACCTTTCTGTAGAAAGGCCGCTCAAGTATCTCTTGAATACCTAGGGTCAAGAACGCACCTTGAGTATCCCAGGTATGCTGGAGAATACGATGTCTCGTCCGATCGACCCCAACGATCCCCGCGACCCGGTCTACCGGGCTGACTGCCCAAGCCGGGCGATCCTCGATCAGATCGCCGACAAATGGTCGATGCTGGTGTTGCAGGTCCTGCGCGAGCCGCGACGCTTCAACGCCATCCGCCACCGCCTGGACGGCATAACCCAGAGGGTGCTGACCCAGACCCTGCGCAAGCTCGAGCGCAATGGGATGGTCGAGCGCCGCGTCCTTGCGGGGTCTCCTCCGGGAGTGGAGTACTCGCTCACGCCGCTCGGCCGGTCGCTGCAGCAGCCGTTCGGCGCCCTCTACGACTGGACCGTGCTGCACATGGATACGATTCAGTCGGCCCAGACGACGTACGACGGCCGCTGAGCGGGGCTGTGTGCCGGTCTGGCGGATCGCATCGCCATGTCAGCCGGGCGCCCTTGGGAGGTCGTCGACCGGCGAGGCGCCGAACATCGACTTGTACTCTCGACTGAACTGGGACGCGCTGACGTAGCCGACATCGAACGCCACCCGCGAGACCGTGGCGCTCCCGGCGGCGAGTAGCTTGCGGGCCTCCAGAAGGCGCATGTGTTTCTGGAATGCGAGTGGGGTGTGGCCGGTGATCGCCTTGAAGTGCCGGTGGAAGGACGTCACGCTCATCCCCGCCGACGCCGCTAGGTCGGGAATGACGACAGGTTCGCGATTATGGGAGGCGAGCCAGTCGGCTGCCGCCTTGATGTGGCGGACACGCGCATTGCGCTGGCCGATCTGACGAAGCGTGTCGCCCATCGGGCTCTGCAGAAGCCTGTAATAGAGCTCAGTCTCGATGGGGTCCGCCAGCATGTCGATGTCGCCAGGCGTTTTCACGAGCGCCACAAGCCGTGCGAAGGCTTCACCCACTGGGCCGCTGAGGTCTCCGGCCGCCGCCGCGCAGGTCCAGAGATCTTCCCGTTTGGGCATATTGAGCATGACGTGAGTAAGCTTGGCGATATCAAAGTCTAGACTGACAGCGATGTAAGGCGCTGACCCATAGGGCGTGAGTTGGTCCACGTAGGGCAGACCGAAGGACGAGGCGGTGCAGGCGCCTGGGGTCAACTCGAAGCGGTTCTCGCCCATGAACAGAATCCTCGTTCCCTGCAGGACGGCGTAAAGCATGGGTTTGAATGCCGCAGGCGTCGGATCGGTCGGCGTGGTGGTCGACCACACCGTCAGGCGGGGCACTGGCGTCTGCACGCCCCGGGTGTCCGGACGCGCAGCGACGAAAGGCTCTAGGTCGTCAAGAAGGCGGCGTGTGATGTGCGCGAGATCCGTCATGGCCAATGAGATAGGTCGCTGGCAGGATTAGGCAAGCCTCCGGCAGGATCAGATATTCTGGTCCGCAGAGCTTCGCCTATCTCCCTGCACAGAAGAGGCCGACGAAACGCGGCTCTCAAGGGGCCCGCCGGGCCCTTTCACCCAGGAACAGATATGACCGATCTCAGTGGAAAGCGCGCTCTCGTCACCGGAGGATCCCGGGGTATTGGCGCTGCGATTGCTCAGGCCTTGGCCGAGCGCGGCGCGGACGTCGCCATCACCTACCAAAACTCCCCGCAGCGCGCGGACAGCGTCGTCGCTGCGATCCAGAAGGTCGGGCGCCGCGGCCTCGCCGTGAAGGCCGACAGCGCCGACACCGACGCCATCGAGAGCGCCGTAGCTGAGACGGTCAATGCGCTCGGCGGCTTGGACATCCTGGTCAATAGCGCGGCCATCGGACTAGCCGGTCCCGTCGCGGATCTGGACCTCGCTCAATTCCAGACCCTGATGGACGTGAATGTTCGCGGACCCGTCGCCTTTTCCAAGGCCGCGATCCCGCACCTCGGTCAGGGCGGGCGGATCATCTCGATCGGCTCCGCCTTGGGTGATCGGGTCCCCTTCCCTGGGGTGACGGCCTACGCCATGACGAAATCGGCTCTACTGTCCTTCACGCGCGGCCTTTCGCGGGAGCTTGGTCCGCTCGGCGTCACCGTGAACCTCGTCTCGCCAGGATCGACCGATACCGAGGCCAATCCGGCTGACGGCGAAGGCGCCGATTTTCAGCGCGGTCTGTCGTCCGTGGGACGCTATGCGGACCCGCGCGAAATCGCCGACGCCGTCGCCTTCCTGGCCAGCCCGGCGGCCAGCATGATCAACGGCACGGTTATAACGGTCGACGGCGGCGCGAACGCCTAGCCTGTCAAAGACGCCCGCATCGGCGCATTGCCGATGCGGGCGTTGACACGGGCGACGCCGTCGGTAGCGGCGCAGAGCAGCGGTTTATAACGTCGATCTGGCGTTGGAAGGCTCGCGGGTTCTGGGATCGAATCCCTACCGGTCGCTCCATGCCTCAAGGACTGAGAACGGCGCTTCACGACGTCTGCTTTGGAGCAGCAAGCAAGGCTGTGGCTTTCTGCGGCCAACCGAGCAGGCCGCGAAGCGTGATCCGATCATTCAGCAAACGGCGCGCGCTATCCACCAAGCCGCCACCGTTAGGCTTCAGGGATCAGGGGTCCGTATTCGACGCCGACCACACAGCTAACGGGATCCCTTTTCTACGCCGGTCCACACTTCAGCGCTATCTCGCTACTTTCGAGACGGTATAACCACCTGATCGGCCAGCAGTCGGTCGAGCTTCAGGGCGACCGCGCCACCGTTCGCCAGCTACAGGATCAATCGCGCGTCGGTTGACCGCCCCATCGTCGCCCCCTACGCCCGGCCCCCCAGTCCGGGAGTTGATCGTCACCTGACCCCGGAGTTTCCATGACCAAGGCGTCTGATCTGTTCGTCGCATGCCTCGAACAGGAGGGTGTCGAATACGTATTCGGCGTGCCGGGTGAGGAGAATCTCGACCTTCTGGACAGCCTGTCCCGATCAAAACAGATCCGGCTGATCCTCACGCGCCACGAACAGGGCGCAGGGTTCATGGCGGCCACCTATGGCCGGCACACGGGCAAGGCCGGCGTCTGCCTGGCGACGCTGGGTCCAGGCGCGACCAATCTCGTCACCACGGCCGCCTATGCGCAGCTGGGCGGCATGCCAATGATGATGATCACCGGCCAGAAGCCGATCAAGTCCTCCAAACAGGGACGATTCCAGATTCTGGATGTGGTCGACATGATGCGGCCGATCACCAAATACACGCACCAACTGGCCTCGGCCGACAACATCCCCGCCCGGGTGCGCGAGGCCGTGCGCCTGGCCCAGGAGGAAAAGCCCGGCGCGACGCATCTGGAGCTTCCCGAAGACGTCGCCCGCGAACAGACCGACAACGGCCCGATCCCCGCGAGCCAGGTGCGCCGTCCCATTCCAGACCCCAAGTCGATCCAGATCGCGGCCGACCGGATTGCGCGGGCCAAATCCCCGCTTCTGATCGTCGGGGCGGGCGCCAACCGCAAGATGACCAGCCGGATGCTTACCGAGTTGGTCGAAAAAACCGGCATCCCCTTCATCACCACCCAACTGGGCAAAGGCGTCATCGACGAGCGCAATCCGAAATATCTGGGCTGCGCCGCCCTCTCGTCGGGCGATTTCGTCCATCGCATCGTCGATGCGGCGGACGTCATCATCAATGTCGGCCATGATGTCATCGAGAAGCCGCCCTTCTTCATGACCACCGGGGGCAGCGAGGTGATCCATATCGGCTTCCGCACCGCCGAGGTGGATCCCGTCTATTTCCCTCAGATCGAAGTGGTCGGCGACATAGCCAACGCCATCTGGCAGCTGAAGGAAGCCCTTGAGCCGCAGGCCCACTGGACATTCGCGGATATGGAGCGGTTCCGGCGCGCCGAGGTCGCGCATTCCGCCGCCGCGGTGGGCGACACGCGCTATCCGCTCTATCCGCAATACCTTGTCGACCAGATCCGGCAGGTGATGCCGGACGACGGCATCGTCTGCCTCGACAACGGCGTCTACAAAATCTGGTTCACCCGAAACTACCCGGCCTACATGCCCAACACCATGCTGGTGGATAATGCGCTGGCCACCATGGGCGCCGGCCTGCCCTCGGCTATGGCGTCGGCCATGATCTGCCCGGGGCGAAAGGTCATGGCCGTCTGCGGCGACGGCGGCTTCATGATGAACAGCCAGGAGATGGAAACCGCCGTCCGGCTGGGGCTCAACCTGGTCGTTCTGGTTCTCAACGACAACAGCTACGGCATGATCCGCTGGAAACAGGCGCATATGGGTTTCGCCGACTGGGGTCTGACCTACGGCAATCCGGACTTCGTCAAGTACGCCGAGTCCTACGGAGCGCACGGGCACCGCGCGACCAGCGCGGAAGGCCTGCCAGACCTGTTGCGAGCCTGCCTCGATACCCCGGGCGTCCATCTGGTGGAGGTTCCGGTCGACTATGCCGACAACGACCGTATCCTGAACACCGACATTCGTGACCTGAGCGCCGCGCTCTAGGTCGGCCGTCAGCCCCATGCCGGAGCAGTCCTTTGCCCTCCCTGAAGACATCCTATCCGCTCTACCTGGCCAATGAGGCGCTGAGCCCGAACCAGGACCTCGAGGTCACCAACAAATACTCCGGTGAGGTGGCGACACGGGTCGCCCTGGCCGACGCGGCGACGATCGACAAGGCCATCGATGCGGCGGTTAAGGCCACGCGTCCGATGGCCGAAATGGCGGCATACGAACGCCAGGCGGTCCTCGCCCACTGCGTGACGCGGTTCCAGGAGCGGGCGGACGAACTGGCCTATGCCCTGTGCATCGAGGCCGGCAAGCCGATCCGGGACTCGCGTGGCGAGGTCAGCCGGCTGATCGACACCTTCCGCATCGCAGCCGAGGAATCCGTGCGTATGACCGGCGAGGTCCAGCCGCTGGACATCTCCGCCCGCGCCAAAGGCTACCAGGGCATGTGGAAGCGAGTTCCGATCGGCCCCTGCTCCTTCATCTCGCCGTTCAACTTCCCTCTGAACCTGGCGGCGCACAAGATCGCCCCGGCGCTGGCCGTCGGCTGCCCCTTCGTGATGAAGCCTGCGTCCCGAACGCCGCTGGGCGCCTTGATCATCGGCGAGGTGCTGGCCGAGACCGACCTTCCCAAAGGCGCCTTCTCCATCCTGCCGGCGACCCGCGACGGCGCGGATCTCTTCACCACCGACGACCGGTTGAAGCTGCTTTCGTTCACCGGCTCGCCGGAGGTGGGCTGGGCCCTCAAGTCCAGGTCCGGCAAGAAGAAGGTGGTGCTGGAGCTCGGCGGCAACGCCGCGGTGATCGTCGATCGCGATACCGATCTGGCGGACGCCACGGACCGGATCATCTTCGGGGCCTTTTACCAGTCGGGGCAGTCCTGCATCGGCGTCCAGCGCATCCTGATCCACGAGGACATCTACGAGGCCTTGCGGGACATGCTGGTCACCAAGGCCCGCTCGCTCGTCTCTGGCGATCCTCTGGACGAGAACGTCTTCATCGGTCCCATGATCGACGAGGGGGAGGCGCGCCGGCTTGAGAGCTGGATCGCCGAGGCGACCGCTGCGGGCGCGACCCTGCTGTGCGGCGGCGGCCGTCAGGGCGCGATGTTGGAAGCGACGTTGCTGGAGGGCGTCGGGAGGGGCCTGAAGATCCGCGACGAGGAGGCGTTCGGGCCAGTCGCGATCCTGTCCCGCTTCTCCGATTTCGAGGTTGCGCTCGAAGAGATCAACGACAGCCGGTTCGGCCTGCAGGCCGGGATCTTCACTCGCGACATCCACAAGGCGATGCGGGCCTGGGAGGTGCTGGAGGTCGGCGGCGTGCTCATCGGCGACGTTCCCAGCTATCGCGTCGACAACATGCCGTATGGTGGGGTCAAGGATTCCGGGCTGGGCCGCGAAGGGGTCAAGTTCGCCATGGAAGACATGTGCGAAATCCGCAACCTGGTGATCAGAAGGCACGGGTAGTCGGCAGGGCCATCTCCCTCCCAGTCAGCCAAAGTCTCTTCTTGACTCAAAGCGGCGGTTGGGGACGTCGGCTTTCGGTCAGGGAAATTATGAAAACAGCGGTGGCGTCCTCAGCACTGTTTGCCAAGGTGTGGCTTGCAGCTATGGACGGGCGGAATGAACTTTTCGGGTTGGAGAGCGAGCTTGGCTCAGACGCAGCATGGCGTTGGACGCATTCGATCGAAGGTCGAAATTTGGGTCGGAGTGGGCGTCGTGCTCGTTCTCGCCTTCTTCCTGATTAGCGGCGTCGTCGCCTACCTCAACGTCCAGGGCCTGCGCGCCAATAGTCAGAAGGTGGTTGGAACCCATACGACACTGGTGGCCATAGACCAGGTCCTGTCGACCGTGCAGGACGCTGAAACGGGACAGCGCGGTTACCTTCTCACGGGCCAAGACCGTTATCTTGAGCCCTACGAAGACGCCGTGGCCGCAATGGACCGTGACCTTGCGATCCTCACCGAAGTGACCTCGCGCGACCCAGCGCAGCAGGCCAACCTCAAAGAGGTCAAGCGCCATGTCGGCGTCAAGATGGAGCAGTTGACCCGGGGAATCGAAGCGCGGCGTACGGGCGGCCTCGCGGCGGCCGTCGCGATGATCGAAACCGACCGCGGCAGGACGGCGATGAATGCGATCCGGGAACGCTTGGCCATCATGCGCGCCGACGTCGCGCAGCAGCGGCGACAGTGGCTGTCTGAGATGGAGGTCGCTTACCGGACCGCCCTGCTGACCGGAATCCTGTCCGCCCTGCTCGGCGCCGCCCTCACCGTCGGGGTGTTCCTGCTCATCCGCAACAGCACGCGGGAACGCGCCCGGCGGGAGTGGCTTCAGGCCGGACAGGTCGGGCTCGCCGAAGCAATGAGCGGCGACAAGACCATCGAGGCGCTGGCCGACAGCATCTTGGGCTTCCTGGCTCGATATGTCGACTTTCAAGCCGCAGCGATCTTCAAGGGCGAAGGCGGCGTTTTCCGCCGCGCCGCCACCCTGGGCGTTCCATCAGACGCGCCCGTGCCTATGGAGTTCCGACTTAAGGAGGGCCTTCTGGGCCAGGTCGCCGCTGATGGGGCGTCAGTGCTGCTGACGGATGTCCCTCAAGGCTATCTGACTATTGGATCCGCGCTGGGACGGGATGACCCGCGTCATCTCGTCATCGCCCCTGCGAACGCTGATGGCGTCATCAACGCCGTGATCGAGTTGGGCTTTATCCATGCCCCGGGACCGCAGGTCCTTCGGCTGCTGGACGAAAGTGCGGCTGCGATAGGCGTCGCCCTCAGGTCGGCGCGCTATCGTCTGGATCTTCAGAACGCCCTCGAAGAGACCCAGCGCCAGTCCGAGGAACTACAGGTGCAGAGCGAAGAGCTTCGGGTTTCCAACGAGGAGTTGGAGGAGCAGGGGCGCGCGCTCAAGGAATCCCAGGTGCGGCTGGAGCAGCAGCAGGTGGAGCTTGAACAGACCAACAGCCAGCTGGAAGAGCAAGCACAGGTTCTGGAGGGACAGCGCGACGACCTGGAACGGACCGGCGCCGATCTGGCCCTCAAGGCCCGGGAGCTCGAAGCGGCCAGCCAGTACAAGTCCGACTTCCTCGCCAACATGTCCCACGAACTCCGGACGCCTCTTAACTCCCTGCTGATCCTGTCGAAGCTTCTCGGCGACAACAGCGACGGAAACCTGTCCGAAGAGCAGGTTCGCTACGCCCGGACCATTCAGTCCTCGGGCGACGATCTGTTGACGTTGATCAACGACATTCTCGACCTCTCCAAGATCGAGGCCGGGCACGTCCAGATCCGTCCCGAAGCTGTTTCGGTCCAGAGACTGGCCGGCGACTTGCGCCAGCTGTTCGATCCGATTGCAGACCAGCGGGGGCTGAACTTCACGATCGACGTCGCCAAGGGGACGCCCGATCTGGTTGAGACGGACCGTCAACGTCTGGAACAGATCCTTAAGAACCTGCTTTCGAACGCCTTCAAGTTCACAGAGAAGGGGAGCGTAAAGCTGAGGATCGCGCCCGGCGACCGGGGCTTGGTTTTTTCGGTGAAAGACACCGGAATCGGTATTTCGCGCGAACAGCAGAACAGCATCTTCGAAGCCTTCCAGCAGGCCGACGGCACGATCAGCCGCAAGTACGGCGGGACGGGGCTCGGACTTTCGATCTCCAGGGAACTGGCTCGGTTGCTCGGAGGCGCGATCACTCTGGAAAGCAAGCCCGGCAAAGGCAGCACCTTCACCCTCAGCGCGCCCCTCGCCTACGACGCCGCTCAGGTTGCGTCGCGCGCGCCCTTTGCTCCGCAACCCGCGGCGTCCTCAGTCACGCAGGCCGCCCCGAAATCGTCGCCCGCTGTCCTGCCCCGCGCGATTGAGGATGATCGGGACGCGCTGGCCGTGAACCGGCGCACGTTGCTGGTCGTTGAAGACGACGATCGTTTCGCCGCCATCGTCCGGGACCTGTCGCGCGAAATGGCGTTCCAGTGTCTTGTGGCCAGTAATGGCGAGGACGCGATCAAGCTGGCCAAACAGTACCGGCCGAGCGCCATCGTCCTTGACGTCGGCCTTCCTGACCAGTCCGGTCTGACGGTCCTGGACACGCTGAAGCGCGACGACCAGACCCGCCATATACCGATCCATGTGGTGTCCGCTGGAGACCATGCCACGACCGCGCGCGCGCTTGGCGCGATGGGGTATCTCACCAAGCCGGTCAAACGTGAGGCGCTGGCGGATGTCCTTCGGGCCCTGGAGGAGGACCTCACCCGGACCGTTCGACGAGTCCTGATCGTGGAGGATGACGCCGTCCAGCGCGAGGCCATGAGAGCCCTTCTGTCGAGCGGCGGGGTCGAGACGGTCGGGGTGGGCACGGCGGCGGAATGCCTTCAAACCCTCGAACAGCAGACCTTCGACTGCATGGTTGTGGACCTGTCCCTGCCCGACGCCTCCGGCTTCTCGCTGCTGGAGACGCTCAGTCTGGACGGTCAGCAGGCCTATCCGCCGGTGATCGTCTATACCGGCCAGGATCTGACGGCGGACCACGAGCAACAACTGCGCCGCTACTCCAGCTCAATCATCATCAAGGGCGCCAAGTCGCCGGAACGCCTGCTGGATGAGGTCTCGCTGTTCCTCCACCAGGTGGTCGCCGACATGCCGCCCGAACAGCAGCGCATGATCCAGAAGGCGCGAAATCGAGATGCCGTGCTGGAAGGCCGGCGCATCCTCGTCGTCGAGGATGATGTCCGAAACATCTATTCCCTCACCAGCGTGCTCGAACCTCGCGGCGCCGTCGTGCAGATCGCGCGCAACGGGCAGGAAGCGCTCGACGCGCTCGATGCGTCCGCCGCCTCTGCACCCGCCATAGACCTCGTTCTGATGGATGTGATGATGCCGGTCATGGACGGGCTCACCGCGACACAGCGCATCCGGAGCGATGGACGCTGGGGCGGCCTGCCGATCCTGATGCTGACCGCCAAAGCCATGCCGGACGACCAGGAACGCTGTCTCGCAGCAGGGGCCAACGACTACATGGCCAAGCCCCTGGATGTCGATAAGTTGCTCTCTCTGGTCCGCGTGTGGATGCCGCGCTGATCCATGGCCGACGCTCTCGAAGACCTCGAAATCCAACTGCTGCTGGAGGCGCTGTTCCAGCGCTATCATTTCGACTTCCGTCACTATGCCCGTGCGTCGATCAAGCGGAGGCTAGTGCAGGCCCGCGACCAGATGGGCTATCCGACGCTGACCGCGCTGCAGGACGCTGTCCTGCACGACCCGACGATGCTGCCTCGGCTGCTGGGCTATCTGACGGTGCAGGTCAGCGAAATGTTCCGCGACCCGACCTATTTCAAAGCCTTGCGCGAGACGGTGCTTCCCCATTTGCGCACCTATCCGTCGCTCAAGGTTTGGATTGCGGGGTGCAGCACTGGCGAGGAAGTCTACTCCCTAGCCATCCTGTTCCGGGAGGAAGGGCTGTATGATCGCACCCTCTTCTATGCCACCGACATCAATCCCGATGCGCTCCGCGCAGCAGAAGCCGGGGTCTACGCCCTCGATCGGCTGCGCAAATTCACCGAGAACCACCAGAAGTCGGGCGGACGTTCGTCCCTGTCCGACTACTATACGGCCGACTACGGGCGGGCCGTCTTCGACCGTAGCCTCAGCGCCCGGGTCGTCTTCTCCGATCACAGCCTCGTCACGGACGCGGCGTTCGCCGAGATGCAACTGATCTCCTGCCGCAATGTCATGATCTATTTTGATCGCGCCCTGCAGGATCGCGCCATTGGCCTGTTCAAGGACTCCCTACCACGCGGAGGCTTCCTCGGCCTCGGCTCCAAGGAAAGTTTGAGGTTTTCGGCCCACGCCGGCGAATTTTCTGAGTTCGTCCCCCAGGAAAAGCTCTACCGAAGGCTAGGCGCATGAGTGTCCCATCACAACGCGCGGTGGTGATCGGCGCTTCCGCCGGCGCCGTGCAGGCGCTTTTAGCCATCCTTCCCATCCTCCCAGCGGACTATCCCTTGCCCATTCTGATCGCGGTCCATGTCCCCCCGGATCGAGGCAATGGTCTCGTGCCGCTGCTTCAAGCGAGCTGCGCCCTTGCGGTGCTTGAAGCCGAGGACAAGGAAAGGGTCCTTCCGGGAACCGTCTATTTTGCGCCCCCCGACTATCACCTTCTGGTCGAGCGAGATGGCGGGCTGGCCTTGTCCTCGGATGAGCCGGTCAACTATTCTCGCCCATCGATTGACGTTCTCTTCGAAAGCGCCGCCGACGCCTATGGAGCCGGCCTGATCGGCGTCGTGCTGACGGGCGCCAACAACGACGGGGCCGCCGGACTGAGAGCCGTTATGGAAAGGGGTGGCGAGGCCTTCGTCGAATGTCCGTCAGAGGCCTATGCGTCAGCGATGCCAGAAGCCGCTCTCGCGGCCTGCGCGGGCGCAACGGCCATGAGTCTGGCGGACATCGCAAACTATCTGGTGGAACTCGAATCCGCATGACGACCCTCGACGCCCCGATAAAGGTTCTTCTTGTCGATGATCTCGAGGAAAACCTCCTCGCGCTTGAGGCTTTGCTCCAGCGCGAAGGTCTCCACCTGCTCAAGGCGAAGTCCGGAGATCAGGCGCTTGAGCTGCTCCTTGCCGAAGACGTCGCTCTCGCCCTCCTAGACGTGCAGATGCCTGGCATGGACGGCTTCCAACTGGCCGAATTCATGCGCGGCAACGCCCGGGTCCGTCATGTCCCCATCATCTTCGTCACGGCGGGCAGCGCAGAACAGCAGCGCCGGTTTCGCGGCTATGAGGCCGGCGCTGTCGATTTTATACAGAAGCCGATCGAGCCTGATATCCTGCGAATGAAGACGGAGATCTTCATTGAACTCTATCAGCAGCGTGAGCGGATACGCCTGCAACGAGACGAATTGGACGTGCATGCGACGGCCTTGAGCGCCGCAGATCAACGCAAGAACGAGTTCCTGGCGGTCTTAGGTCATGAGCTACGCAATCCCATCATGGCCCTGAACGCAGGGCTGAAGTTGCTCGATCGCGCCGGCGAGCCAGATCAAGCCGCCGTCATCCGGGAGCGGATGGCGACCCAACTGTTCCACCTCTCGCGGCTTGTCGAGGATCTGCTTGACGTTTCGAGGATCGATCAGGGCAAGATCGCCCTGCGCCTCGAACGGGTGCAGTTAAAGACCGTGCTGGACTCCGCGATCGATACAAGCCGTCCCAGGATCGACGCGGGTGGGCATGCCTTCACGTTTGACCTACCGACGGAAACCGTATGGGTCACAGCCGACTTCACCCGCCTATCGCAGATCGTCAGCAATCTGCTGACCAACGCAGCCAAATACACCCCGTCGGGCGGGACGATCCAGCTCCGGGCGAACGCCGGGCCCGACTACGTCGAAGTCGCCGTCTCCGACACTGGCGTCGGCATTTCCAAGGATATGCAAGCTCGGGTCTTTGAGCTGTACACGCAGTTGAAGGGGCCCGACGATCGATCCAGCGAAGGCCTTGGCATCGGTCTGGCCCTGGTCCGCCAACTGGTCGATCTGCATAAGGGCGACATCCGCGTGGAAAGCGACGGTCCGGGCGCCGGCAGCTGTTTCACCATACGGTTGCCGCGTTCAGCATAGCATCGACCGTCGGAGTAGGCGCGGCTATTGCCAAACAATGCGGCAGTGGATGTCTGGGACTGGCGCACAGAAGTTCATTATCCGGAAGCAGGCGTCGCGACAGGGAGGCGACCTCAGAGGAGGGGGCATGCGACAGTCTGACCTGTTCCTACAACCGAAGCCCTCAGGGAACGCCGGCCGTCTAATCGGCCCCAAGGCGCCGCTTAAGCCCACGCTCATCTGGTCCATCCGACAACAGTTGAGTGTGGCTAGGAGATTTCGCGACCTCGCCATGTTCAACTGCGCGTTGGATTCGAAACTACGCGCCTGCGACCTGGTCCGACTTCGCGTGAGCGATGAGGCGAGAGGCGGTGTTCTCCGTCAGCGGTCGGTCGTCATCCAACAGAAGACCGGGAGACCTGTGCCCGTTGAGATCACCGAGCCTGCGCGTGATGCGATCGCTGCTCGCCTGAGTGTGCGGCGCCAGCCTGAAGACGACTGGCCGTTCCCAAGCCGGAGCCGGTGCGGCCAGCACATCGGCGCCAGGCCGTATGCTGGGCTGATAGACCGATGGCGCCGTTGATTGACCTAGAGCCCTAAGGGTACGGCGCTCACAGCCTTAGACGCACTAAGGTCTCGCTCATTCACAAGAATGACAGGCTATCTTCGCGCATGCCAGCTCCTGATCGGCCACAGGAGATTGGAGAGCATAGTCAGATATCTCGGTATCGAGGTGGATGACGCCTGGGAGATGTCAGAGCAAATCGACTTGTGACCCTAAGCCGGGCCCTGAAGCAGGCCCGGCGATGTCAGCTTTGGGTGGGAAGCGGATGTTAGTGGGCGGGCGCCGAGAGGCCGTACCCTCCTGCGGGCGCCGTCTCGGCCACCCTCGACATTCCCGCGATCATCGGTCGCCCTCTCGAGATCGCATCGCGGACCGCCGGAAGCGTGAGTGACGCGCCGTGCGCTTCCTTACTTTGCCATGCCTCTGTGATCCAAATCACCTCCGGCTCTAGCGGGTCCAAAGCAACGATGTAGCTCAAACAGCCCGGCAGTCCGCTTACACCCTCGATGAGGACTCTGACCAGCTCGTCGCGATGACCTGGCTGCGCTGTCATTTTGCCGATCAAGCCGTACATCGATGAACTTTCCATGTCCGCAGCAGACGCGCGAAGCGGTGAAGTGACGGCCAAGCCGACGCCAGCAACGACGATTCTGCGGCTGATTTCCATCGCAATACGTTAGCTGGCCGATAGATCGAGACAAGCGGATAGTTCCGCAACGGGTCGATTTCGGTCCTGGGCTTTGGCGCCGAACGCGGATGTTGGCCGTTAGGCCGGAAAGCAGTCGCCCTTGACGCCAAATCGGGGTGATTAGTGGACGTTCCTCATCGAAACAACGGGGCGTGGAACCATAGCCTCTAGAAACGACCGGTAACCGGACGGGCGTTGCCGCATTAAGGGAACGACGCCTTGTCGATCCTCCGGAGAGCCATGCCCGATCCCTATATCCTCATGCTGTTTGTGGTGGGGGCGCTGGTCGCGCTGGTGGCGTGGCTGCCGCTGGTGTTCCGGCGCGCGCCGCTTTCGCTGCCGATCGTCTGCGTCGGGCTTGGGGCCGCGCTGTTCAGCCTGCCGCAGGTGGGGTTCGATCCGCTGCCGCAGACCTATCCCGAGATCACCGAGCGGCTGACCGAGTTCGTGGTGATCATCGCCCTGATGGGGGCAGGGCTGAAGATCGACCGGATCTTCAATCCGAGGCGATGGGGCGTGACCTGGCGGTTGCTGGGCGTCACCATGATGCTGTCGATCGTGGCGATCGTGCTGCTGGGATGGACGGTCCTGGGGCTGGGCCTGGCGGGGGCGATCCTGCTGGCCGGCACGCTGTCGCCGACCGATCCTGTGCTGGCGTCGGACATCCAGGTGGCGGCGCCGGGCGAAGGGCGTGAAGACGAGGTGCGGTTCGGCCTGACGTCCGAGGCGGGGCTGAACGACGGGTTGGCGTTCCCGTTCGTGAACCTGGCCATCGCCCTGGCCCTGGTGGCGGCGGGCCAGAAGGACGACTGGTTCGTAGAGTGGCTGACCGTCAGCGTGCTGTGGGAAATCGGCGCCGGGCTGGGCATCGGCTGGGCGATCGGCTGGCTGTTCGGCTGGCTGACCTTCACCATTCCGGTCAGCACGCGACTGGCCGCGACGCGCGACGGGTTCATCGCCCTGGCGGCGACCTTCATCTCATACTCGGTGACGGAGATGCTGCACTGCTACGGCTTTCTGGCGGTGTTCATCACGGCGCTGGCGTTCCGGCACGCCGACCGGGACCACGATTTCCAAGTCGAGATGCACGACTTCATCGAGCAGATCGAGCGTATGGCGATGATGGTGGTGCTGGTGCTGTTCGGCGGGGCGCTGGCGTCGGGCCTGCTGGCGCCGCTGCGGCCGCTGGATGCGATGGTGGCGTTGGCGATCGTGCTGGTGGTGCGGCCTCTGACCGGGATGATCGGCTTCATCGGCTGGAGGCGGCCGATGCGCGAGAAGCTGATTCTGGCCTTCTTCGGGATCCGGGGCGTGGGGTCCTTCTACTATCTGGCCTATGGGCTGAACGCCGCGCCGTTCGAGAGCGACGGCCGGCTGTGGGCCATCGTGGGGCTGATCTGCCTGATGTCGATCCTGCTGCACGGGATCACGGTCACGCCGGTGATGCGATGGTTTGACCGCAGCGAAGGCCGCGATCCGGATGCAGAGGCGGATGGGGTGCAGGCCGAAACGTCGGGGCGAGGAACGTCAGCCTGACTTTGTGACCAAGGCCGATTGGATCAGGCACCTCAAATGTCCGCTACGGGTGGTTAGCGGTCATCGACTGGCGGTAGCCTTCGCTTAGCTTCCGAGATGAGCCACTTCACGACTTCAAGGGGGATGCTTCCTTTATCAAACGTCGCCAAGGTCATCTGACCGTTTGCGTCAGCGTAGAAAACCTCTGCCAAGGGCGCGTGTTCGATCACCCCATCCGACAGTTCGAGGAACATGCCGTCACGCTGGACATCACTGCCCATGGTCAGTTGAACGATCCAGCAGGCGACTTTGACATGCGAATACCCCAGATCGCACTAGCCTAATCGGCTGGGCCGATGTCCGCCTCGGGTGGGAAGCGGACATCGTCCCAACTTTCAATCAATGAGCTCGGTAATGCATAGCGACCGCGCCGTTACTGAAAGGCTTGGTCGAGAGCAGTTCTAGTCTGCGTGTTGCGGACAAGCCGGCGTGATAAAGGGTCGGACCGTGCCCTGCGATCCTTGGATGAACGACGAGCTTGTATTCGTCGATCAGATTCAACCGATCTAGTTCCGTCGCCAGCTTGTCGCTGCCGAGGAGCACGCCAGCCGGCGTAGCGTCCTTCAGCGCTTGCACCGCCGCATGTAAGTCGCTGCCAAGATGGTGGCTGTTTGTCCACGGGAACGTCGTACGAGTCGTTGACGCCACATACTTTGGTTTGTCTTCCAGCTTGACCGCCCACTCGCGGATCGCCGCAGGTGCATCCACCTCGCCACTAGCGACGGTAGGCCAGTATCTCTCCATCATCTCGTAGGTCACACGACCCCAGAGCATCGCGCCGTTCTCGTCCATCAAGCGGGTAAAAAAGGCGTGCGTCTCGTCGTCGGCGATGCCTTCCTGATGGTCGACGCAGCCATCTAGAGTGAGGTTGATGCTGAAGGTCAGAAGTCCCATGAGGCTAGCCTATGCGATCTTGGCTCGAGCTCAACGTCCGCAACGGGTTGGTTTGCGAAGCAGCCATCGCCCCCGAAAGAGGACCTCTGATCCACGCACGGAATGTCGTCTTTCCGGCATGGTCCGCATGACCGCTCCTGGCGCATCTGCGCTGTTTGGAGCGTATCGTGCGGAGGGGGCGTTGATCTTGGGAGGTGGCCATGAGCCAGCCCGATCTATTTCGTTTACCCCGCAAACCCTGGAACGCTGGTCGAATGACCGGAGCGAAGGCCCCGCTCAAGCCAAAGCACATCTGGGCGATCCGTCAGCACCTGAAGTCCGTTGGATCGATACGGGATCTTGCGATGTTCAACATCGCATTGGACGCCAAGCTGCGGGGCTGTGATCTGGTGAAACTCCGCCTCGGCGATATTGCTCAAGGCGGCGTCATTCGGCAGCGGTCGACGATCATCCAGCAGAAGACCGGTCGGCCCGTGCCGTTCGAGATCACGGAGGCCGCTAGAGAAGCTCTGGCTCACTGGTTGGAGCGCCGAGGACGACGGCGTGACGACTGGCTGTTCCCCAGCCGCAGCCGAGATGGAGAGCACATAGGCACCAGGCAGTACGCTCGGCTGGTCGATACCTGGGTGAGAATGATCGACCTGAACCCCAGCGCCTATGGCACCCACAGCCTTAGACGGACCAAGGTGGCCTTGATCTATAAGAAGACCGGAAACCTACGCGCCTGCCAGCTCCTTCTCGGGCACGGAAAGCTCGAGAGCACCGTCAGGTATCTCGGCATCGAAGTGGACGACGCGCTGGAGATTTCAGAGCAGATCGACCTCTGAGCAGGCTTGGGGCGGCCCGCCGGAAAGCGGACTGCCCCTATGTCTCAGAGGGGTGGTGAGCGGACATCGGCCCCCGACGACCGGGGTCTTTTTTCCAAAGCCTGCCTGACCCATACAAGCGGTCCGTTCTCGTACCGCGCGGGCTTGGCTATATGAGCAAGGTGATGGCTGTTACCCAGGAAGACGCGAGAGTGCCTCGCCTCACGCTCATCGACCTATTCCTGAAATTTCTGCACTTCGGCGTCCTGGCGTTCGGCGGGCCTGTGGCGCAGATCGCCATGATCCGGCGCGAACTCGTGGAGCATGAACGCTGGATCTCCAGCGCACGGTTCAACCGCCTGCTGGCGGTGATGCAGGCACTTCCAGGGCCGGAGGCGCATGAGCTTTGCGTACACATGGGGATGTTGGCGCGTGGTCGCATAGGCGGCGTTCTGGCGGGCCTCGGGTTCATGTTGCCGGGCTTCATCCTGATGATGCTGGCGGCCTGGACCTATGACGTCCTGGTCGCCGGTCGCGCGGTCTGGACCGGCGCCCTGCTCGGGGTTCAGATCGTCGTGGTGGCGCTTATCATCAGGGCGGTGCAGCGGATCGGACAACACGTCCTTGAAGACCGAATGCTGTGGCTGCTGGCTGGCCTGGCGTTTGCCGCCAGCCTGATCGGCGCTCCGTTTTGGATACCGCTTGTCGCCGGCGGGCTGATCTACGGCTTAGGCGCGCGCCCCTGGATCGCATTGAGCCTCGGCCTGGTCGCCCTGGCGCTATCTGTCGCCCTGCACTCGGGCGGGATCAATGCAGCTATCACCGTCAACGGCCCCATCACCCACGCGGGAACGTTTGATCTGTTTGTCGCAGGGCTCAAGGGCGGGCTGCTGACCTTCGGCGGGGCCTACACCGCCATTCCCTATGTCCGGGCCGACACGGTGGGGCGGGGCTGGCTGTCCGACGGAGCCTTTCTCGACGGGGTCGCCCTGGCGGGAGTCTTGCCTGCGCCCCTGGTGATTTTCGGAACCTTCGCCGGCTATGTCGCAGGCGGCTGGGCCGGCGCCCTGGCGGTGACAGCCGGCATCTTCCTGCCGGCTTTCGCTTTCTCCCTGATCCTGTTCGAACGGTTGGAAGCCATGGTAGACAATCCGGCGCTGCACCGCGTGCTCGCCGGGGTCGCAGCGGCCGTCGTTGGCGTGATCGGCGCGACCTGTCTTCAACTGATGTGGTCCACGGCCGAGCGTGCACCGACCCTCTGGGGCGCCGCCCTCATTTTCTCGGTCGCACTGGCAGCGGTGTGGCTGGCGAAAGGGAAGTGGGCGCCGCCGCTGCTTATTGTGACGGGCGCTCTCGCAGGGCGATTGGCTTTCGGCTGACAGACTGTGCCTAGCGCGCAGGTCTGCAGCGGGTCGTGTGCGGTCTTTGGCTTCGCCGCCGAAAGCGGACGTTGGCCTCCAGGCCGGAAAGCAGTCGTCGCCGTCGTCCGCCAGGGGTGGAAAGCGGACATTGGGGTAACGAGTTCAAGCTCGTTAACGTCTCTCGTGAGCCATTTTAGGCGCCAGCACCTGAAGCTGATCGGCGTCATGGAGAGGCTCAGACGTGTATAGTTGTAGTCTCAGGTTGCATCTTTGCTTGACGGTAATGCGTCTACGGGGCGACCATCGCCACAGCCGGCTCGCCAATCGATCCTGCGCGCGTGCTCCGGAGGATGACCCATGCGATTTACAGCAGTCAGGCTAGTGCTTGTATTCCTCGCCGGGCAGGGCTTTTTCTCGGACGCATCGGCGCAAGCGGCTGGCGACGCGCCCATGTCCGAGTGCGAGCTTGCACGCCAAGACTGGGCCGCAAATTATCCGCCGACGCCTCCCGAAAATCTCAATGATAGGCTGGCCTATATGCGGCGCTCTATCGATACAAGTCACCTTCGTTATGACTTGAACTGCGACCACCGGCTTTCATTTGATGAATACTTCTCGATGCAATGGGAGTCGTGGCGGCGGATGGACACCGACGAGGACGGGGCGGTTAATCGGGCAGAATGGATCACGGGATGGTGCACCCGTCGTTTAAGTTGGGTGTTGAAGGAACACCCGGACTGGCGCCCCTCTTGTGAGCGGTCGAGCGTTTCGAGCTTCAACACTTACTTCGGAGCCCGGAGGCCGGGCGGGATAGACCAACGCGCCTACCGGCGTACGGTGCGGATAAGCTTCCGGCGGGCGGACAGGAACCGTGATCGCTATCTCACTCGGACCCCAAACTCGGCACATTATTACGAATGAACTTCTGGTCTTTTTGTGATCGGACAAAGGTCCGCAATGGGTCGGGAACTGCCAAAGGTGCCGGATCGAAAAGCGGACGTTCCTAGGCTCAGACGGCATGGCTGAATGTCGTGTTTCCGGCGCTCAGTGAATGACCGATCCTGGCGCTTCGCCGACTTGCCCAGCCGGATAGCGCCAATGGCCACGAAGAGCCGAAGGCGGACCTCTCACGAAATCCGCCTCATGCCCCTTACAAGCCGAAGGTCACCATGCCTTGCTCGTCGATCCGCCATGCGGGGTTGAAAGCGATCTCCCAAGAGTGGTCGTCAGGATCGACAACGTAGCCCCGAAACCCTCCTTGTGGAGGCGCATCAGCTTGGCGAAGGATTCGACCGCCTGCGCCGGCGAGCCGATCCATCAAGGGGACGACGATTTCTTGTTCACTGACATTATGGGCGAGGCTGAAAGCACCCGGACGCTTCAGCCCCTCTCTCTGCATGTCGCCCTCAAGACCTCCGTCAACCCAAGTTCCCAGCATGAAGCCGTTCATTTGATAGGAAACGATCTCGTTCTCGAAGACGGGCGACCACCCAAATCCGTCTACATAAAAGCGTTTGGATCTCGCCATGTCGGCGACGCTCAGAGTGATGACCGAAATCTGCTGTTGCATAGTCCACGTCCCTTGCTCGCGGCGTGCACCATGCAAGCCGCTTTAAAGGTCGAGGACCACAGGAAGCGACGGACAGACCCGCTTGCGCGAGGATCGGGCTAACCACACCGATCTGCCTTTTTCGACGATGTCAGACTAGCGCAGGCGTGTGCACAAACGAAGTCGGCTTATGGTCAATACGGTTGTCGGTCGCCCTTCCGGGGCATGTCCGCTAGAGGGCGACGAACCGATGACCGCTCACGGCGCAAAGCAGCGGTTTGCTAGGCCATCTCGTGACGGAGGCGCGCATCCGCTCTGGCCTGTTGATCTGCTCGACACCGTGAGTGGCACCAAGCCTGGATACAGGACCTCGGATCTTGGGGCCTAATGTCCGAGGTTCTGAACCCTTCACCGTGAGCGCTTTGCACGGGTTGCGCGTGGGGTCCTAGAACCTCATGGCCTGGCTGAGTCGGGCCGCCGTCTTGTTGGCCACAAGCTTCAAGGGGTCGTCGCTGAGATGGGCGTAGATTTCGGTGGTCCGCGCCTGCTTGTGACCGAGAACCTTTCCCACCAGGAACAGCGAGGCGCCGTCAGCAATGGCAAAACTCGCGAAACTGTGCCGAAGGTCATGGAGGCGAACGGTCGTCAGCGACCGAACCTCCCGAAGATCGCCGCCAAGGTCGTGGATCCGTCGGTGCAGGATCGTATCGGCCCTGAGTTTGACCTTGGTCCAGAGGTTGGGGAGGCCGACGAAGTGACCGTCTCCCTTCAAAGCCGGCAGCACCCACGGCGACCCAGCGCCCGGCACAGGCATCGTATCACCCGAGTTGTGGCCCCTCGACGCCTCGGGCGCTCTCGTCTCGTCCCAACGACGCCGGAGCACTGCGATCGCATCGTCGGCCAAGGGCACTACCTTGGCTCCGGTCTTGGATTCCGGAAGCCGCAAGCACCCCTTCGACCAGTCGATGAAGTCCCACTGCAAGGTCAGGATCTCAGACTTGCGGCAACCCGTCAGCATCAGCAGGCGCACCGAGTCGGCCATGACAGCGTAGCGCTCGTCCTCGCGCTCAAACTCCGCCAAGGCCTCGGCTAGCGCCGCGATTTCCCGCTCGGATAGGTATCGCTCCTTCCGGATCGTCTTGAACCTTTCGACGCCTTTGGTCGGGTTCTTCTGGAGGTACTCGGCCTTGATCGCGAACTCATAGACCGCCCCGAGCGTGATCACCGCCATCGCCGCCACGCGCTTGCCGCCCCTCACCTTCGACCGGCGACGGTGACCAAGCATGATGTTTCTGGCCGTCTTGCCTTGAGAGATGTCGAACTGCATCCGCGACACGTCCATAGCGGTGACGTCGCGAGCAAGGTGCCGTCCGAGCAGCGGTTTGATGTGGCAGTCGAACATGATGCGGTTCGTCTCCCAGCTTGAGTCCTTCTTGTTCGGCTTCAGCGCGGGACCCTGCTCGAGGTACAGATCCGTCAAGGCCTCCACGGTTAGCGCGTTCCGGTCGGCCACCTTCTGCGCCTGGGGATCCACGCCGTCCCGCACGTCCTGGAGTTTCTCGATCGCCCGGTCACGCGCCTCATCAAGACCATACCCTCCGTCGGCCTTGCCGAGGGTGAGCTTCCGGAACCGGCCTCCCAGTCGATAGAAAAGGACGTAGCTGCGTCCACCGCCAGGCCTGACGCGAACACCAAAGCCTGTGACCTGCGTGTCCCACACGCAGAACTCTGCGGCTGCAGGCTCTAGGTTTTCAATCAGTTTCTTCGTCAGTTTCGGCATCGAAACGCCCCAAAAAAGGTAGCGTATGGGTAGCAGAAAGTGCGATTTGCTACCTGTTTCCGCGATTTTCACATCGTACCGGAAAATAGGATTTCGGCAATCTTTTCCGTACGTTGAAACAAAATGAGACGACCTGAAAAAGCCTGAAATAGGAACATTATCCTAATGGCATGCAAGAGGTCAGCGGTTCGACTCCGCTAGGCTCCGAGGAGCCTGACCATCACCATCCTGTAATCGCTCACCGATCACGGAGGATCATGTAATGAGCAAGAGCACCACTGCCCAACAACGCCGCGACGCCGACTTCGCGGGGATTATGGAAGGTCTGGAGCAAGCTGTCGCACACGCTGAAGGCAAGCCCGAAGGCGCGGCTGTCCGTGTCCATGCGCCCGTGGCGGTAGACGTGGCGGCGATCCGCAAAGCCCAAAAGCTTTCCCAAGAAGGCTTCGCTATCGCCTACGGGCTTTCGATCGCTACGATTCGAGACTGGGAGCAGCACCGCCGTGAGCCAGGCACAGGTAGCCGCCTGTTTCTGAAGGTCATCCAGCGTGAGCCGGATGCCGTGCGCCGGGCGCTGGCCGAGGCCTGACGACTGCCTATGATCTGGGTGCCCGATTGTTTCCAATATGGCCCGCTTTCACCGTGAAAACGGAAACTACTGAACGCAAAAGCCCGGAAATGCGGGGCCTAGGCGCGATGTTCCGTTGTTGACGTTTCCCGCAAAACGATAAGCGACACTTGTATGACGCCGCCGGTCGGTGCGCGCCTTACCCGGAAGGGTTTGTGGGGCGTCGGATGCGCGTTCGCTGGACCTGGGCCGTGGAATGGGCGATCTCGAAGCCATGGGATCTGTCGCGCGCCTGTTTCGTCTGCATTTCTCCCTGTGGCTGGGGCTGATGGTGCTGGCGATGGTGGCGGCGGTGACGCCGGCGGGCTTCGGCTGGCCGCTCAGGCTGGCGGCGGGGTGGGACGCGGGCGTCGCGGTCTTTCTGGTCGTCACCTTGTATCATGTCTTTCGGGCGCGCTCTCAGGACGCGATCCGACGCCGCGCGGCCGAACTGGATCAGGCGGGCGCCCTGGTCTTGCCGCTCAGCATGGCGGCGGCCGTCGCCAGCGTCGTGGTGCTGGTCCTGGCCATGGTGGCGAGCGGCGGCAAGCCAACGGTGGGGCAGGCGGTGTTCTCGGTCTGCACCGTGGGCCTGTCGTGGCTGTATGTGCACATCATCTTCGCCCTGCACTATGCCCACGGCTTCTACGCCCCGCGCGAACACGGCAAGGGCGATCAGGGCGGCCTGATCTTCCCCGGTGAGGACGAGCCCGACTACTGGGATTTCCTGCATTTCAGCCTGATCATCGGCGTGGCGAACCAGACGGCCGATATCCAGATTTCCAGCCGCAAGCTGCGCGGCTTGGCGACCCTGCACAGCCTGGTGGCCTGGTTCTTCAACGCCGTCATCCTGGCGCTGACGGTCAATCTGGCGGCGACGCTGTTCTGAGCGTCGCCGCCGTTTCGATCAGAGATCGACGGGTCGGCCGGACTCTTCTTCTTCAAGCGTGACCGCGACGTCGGCATTGGCCGACAGGCGCACCTTGTCGCCCTCGACGCCGGCGACGAAACCGTTCTCGATATAGTGGTGGTGGTCTGCGTGGGCGCCAGAGTTCTCGCGGCGCGTCAGCTTGATCCGGTCGCTCTCGACCCGGTCCACGACGCCGACGTGAACGCCGTCGGCCCCGATGACCTCCATGCCTTCCTTGATCTCGCTCATCGCCGTCTCTCCTCGTGAAAATGACATCGAGAGGGGAGCCCGCAGATCTGGATTCTGTTCCGGGACGCGTAGAAGTTCGTCGCAGCGATGCGAGGCGTGCGGAGATCAGAATGTATCTGAAGGAATGGCCAGTCTCCCTCTTCCCCGGTCGGACCGGTAGAAGAGGGAGGCTGATGGTGGAGCCTATCCATCATGGTCTTGAGGGCCGTCACCTGCCTATCGGTGAAGTTCGCAGCCCGACCCTTCGATAAAACGAACAGCAGATATACGGGGCGGTCGTCGTTCAGGTAGGCGGTGGCCACCCGGTAGCCGCCCGACTTGCCCTTGCCGCGCCCGGCGACCCGAACCTTTCAGACGCCGCCCGAGCCGACGATCATGCCGCCTGCTTTGGGATCATCGGCGATTTGCAGAATAGCCGCCTCACGCTCGGCGTCCGTCATCCCGACATTGCCGGCGCTAACGCCGAATGCTGGCGTTTCAGCGACGGTATGCGGCGGGGCCTCCATGTGAATCACATACGGCAGTGCCGTATGTAGCACAAGCAGAAACTACGGCATTGCCGTAGTTTTCCATGCTAACCTGAAATCCATTCAGGCGACTGGAACACGCGATCCAACGCTGGGCGCTGGCTGCGGCAAATCTGAAAAAGGAAGGAAATGGTGGACGCGACAGGGATTGAACCTGTGACCCCCTCGATGTCAACGAGGTGCTCTCCCGCTGAGCTACGCATCCGCCGTAGGGCTCCGAAAAAGCTGTTCGGAGCGGGAAGAGCGGTCGTATAGCGGCGAGGCCGGGCTTCATCAAGCCGATTTCACGGCAAGATCAAGATTTCTCGCCAAACGCCGCTCGGCGTCTTCTTACGCGGCGACCATGCGCTCGACCTCGTTGACCAGGTCACGCAGGTGGACAGGCTTTGACAGGACCTTGGCGTCGGGCGTGGCCTGGGCGGCGGTCAGGGCCACGGCGGCGAAACCGGTGATGAACATGATGCGCAGGCCGGGCTGACGAGCGGCGGCGACGCGCGCCACCTCGATCCCGTCCGCGCCCGGCATGACGATGTCGGTCAACAGCAGGTCGTAGGGGCCGTGCTCCAGGGCGTCGATGGCGTCGTCGCCGTTCTCGCAGTCGATGACCTGATGGCCCGCCCGCTCAAGCGCGCGCGTCAGAAATCCGCGCAACGAACCGTCGTCTTCGGCCAAGAGGATACGCGCCATTCGGAAAACACCTTTGAAACAGGCGACCAGACTAGAGGCGCAACGGTAAACCGCCGATGAAATTCACCGATCAACCGACTTCCTTCCACAGCGAAACCCGCTATGCGGAGGCATGACCGACGGCGGCGACAGCTTTTCGATCACCGCACCGGCGTCGGATGCGCCCGCGACGGCGCTGGTGTTCGCCTCGCCCCATTCCGGTGACCGCTATCCCAAGGACATGGACGCCGCGCCCGGGCTACTGCACGCCAGCCTGAAAAGCGCCGAGGACGCCCTGGTCGGACAGTTGATCGTGGAGGGGCCACGTCAGGGCGCAACCCTGATCGAGGCCCACGTGGGCCGGGCCTATGTCGATCTGAACCGCGACCCCGGCGAACTGGATCCCGCCCTGATCGAGGGGCTGGACGGGCCGGTGGGGGCCAAGACCGCGGCCGGTTACGGCGTCGTGCCGCGCCTGGCCGGCGACGGGACGCCCCTCTATGCGCGCCGGCTGAGCCTGGCCGAGGCGCAGGGCCGCATCGACAGGGTTCACCGCCCCTATCACCAGGCGCTGGGCGACCTGATGGAGACGACGCGGGCGCGCCAGGGGCGGGCGGTGCTGATCGACTGGCATTCGATGCCGGCGCGGGCGGTGGGGGCCGAGGTGGTGCTGGGCGACCGTTACGGCTCGGCGTGCAATGCGCGGCTTAGCCGGCGGCTGCGCGCGCTTTTCGAGGGGCTGGGCTGGCGAGTGGCGCAGAACCATCCCTATGCCGGGGGCTGGTCCACCCAGCACTGGGGTCGGCCGGACGACGGTTATGAGGCGATCCAGATCGAGCTGAGCCGGCGGCTATATCTGGACGAGGTGACACTTCAGCCTGGGGCGACCTACGCCACGACACAGAAGGCCCTTACCCGCGTGATCGCCGCCCTGTGCGCGGAGCCTTGAGCGCAAAGCTTTGGGCCCGCCTGACTGATCGCTGATCAGATCAAAAAAAAGCCGCACCCGAGGGTGCGGCATTAAAGTCTATAGGGAGGAAACGCCCAGGAAGGGCAAGACGCCCGGAGGCGTCAGAGGTCAACTTAGGTTGCGATGCACAATGGGTCAAGGCCGATATGCGCCTTTGCGGTCACGCCGTGTTACGCAAATGCGGCGATGTAACTGGTATCATGGCCCGTATTCGACCAAAGTCTGACCTTCAGCCCCATCTCGCACTTGCGAAATAGCCGACCTCAATGCTCCAGCAGACGACGCGCATTGCGAATGGCGCGCGCAGCCGGAGATGCTTCCTGGCGATAGATCAGCAGGCCGAACGACCATGCCACCCCCAGCGCCAGCCACAGCGGCCCGAACAGCCAGGCCGCCGCCGCCAGGGCGAAATAGTAGCCCCTCACCCCCTGGCTGAAAGCGCTCAGCGCGGGATTCAGAAGCTGCCCCGCCGCCTCGCTGAACGCCTTGCGGTCGGTGTTGGAATGCAGTTCGGGCGCCGAGCCGATCAGGGCCAGGGTGTAGTTCATCTGGCGCAACGCCCAGATGAAATCCAGGAAGCCCCGCGCCAGGCAGACCAGCACCAGGGCCAGCTTGGCCTCCAGGATCTTGAGCGGCACGTTTTCGGCTCCGACGGCCGCGAACCCCTGCAGCGCGCTCTCGCCGCCGAACAATATGCCCCCCACCGCCGCGATCAGCAGCAAGTTGGTCGAGGCGAAGAAGGAGGCCGAGTTGATCGAATGGCCCATCAACTGGCTGTCGATCAGCTTCATCTCGCGGTGAGTCATGGACTGCATCCACACCGCGCGGACATGCTCCATGTCCTTGTTCAGCGAGCCGCCCTTACGGCTGATGAAAGCCAGGATGGGGCTGTATCCCAGCCAGCAGATGAAAAAAAGCGCCAGGGCGGCCCAGTCGGTCAAGGTCATGCGCCAGATGTCCGCGATGACGCGCCCGGACGCAAGCCTGTCCGCCGCATGTCGCGCTTGCCGTTGCGGGCTGGTAGGCTTATCACGCCTCGCCTTTTCGAATTTCGCAGTCGCAGCAAAGATCCGCCATGAACCTTGACGCCATTCCGGTCGGTCCCAACGCCCCCTGGGACATCAACGTCATCATCGAGATCCCGCAGGGCGGCCTGCCGGTGAAATACGAGATGGACAAGGCCTCGGGCGCCCTGTTCGTCGACCGCTTCCTGCACACCGCCATGTACTATCCGGGCAACTACGGTTTCATCCCGCACACCCTGTCGGACGACGGCGACCCCTGCGACGTGATCGTGCTGAACCCGACGCCGGTCGTGCCTGGCTGCGTCATCCGTTCGCGCCCCATCGGCGTGCTGAAGATGACGGACGAGGCCGGCGGCGACGAGAAGATCCTGGCCGTGCCGGTCGACAAGCTGAACCCCTATTACACCGAGATCGCCAGCTATCGTCAGCTGCCCGCCATCCTGATCGAGCAGATCGAGCACTTCTTCACCCGCTACAAGGACCTGGAAAAGGGCAAGTCGGTCACGGTCCAGGGCTGGGGCGACGCCGGCGAAGCCGCCGACCTGATCGCGGCAGGCATGAAGGCCCACCAAGACAAGCTGGCCAAGGGCAAGGCCGCCAACGCCGCCTGATACTGGCGACATCGCTGAATGCATCGAGGCGCTCTCCGACCGGAGAGCGCCTTTCTTTTCGAAAGCAGCATTCAATGTCGGCTCGCTTCCGAAAGTCAGGACTCCTTCGCTAACGGCACGTCCGGGTTTGCCCCGGTGCGGAGATCTGGGAGTCGCGTCCGGAGGGTCAGCCTCCAATTCAGAGGCTCAAGATCGTGAAAAAGGCGAAAGTCGCAAACGCCCACTTCAGTCCTAGAGCCTGCAGGATCGCAAGCCAGCGGGAGGTCCGACGTTGAACCAGATAGGCGATGGCGATCACTGACGCGATCCAGCCTGTCAGCAGGATACCCTCCCAGCCCTTCGACCAGTGCATGCCGACTGCATAGACGAGGATACCGATCAGAGCGCCGATCAGCGGCTGGCGCCATAGCCGCTGCGTTATCTCGATCGGGGCGACCGTTAGAAGCAGCGCTTCTCCCGACAGGACCACAAACATAACAGTCCCTAGCAGGACCGGATTGGTGCCCGCGAGGTTGCCCAGCCCTTCATCGGGCAACTTGGCCAGAACTGAGATCAGTTCCGCGCCGCCGAAGAGAAGCGCCACGCAGACGATATACAGTACGAGGGGGCCGGCTCGCGATTCCAGCAAGGACGAACAAGTCCATACTCCTAACTTCTTGAACGCCATACCAACTCCTGCGTGTACGACAAAGCCATCGTGACGATGTCCGCTTGCCAGCCCTAGATGAAAATCCGTGCGGTGCGCTTAAAACAGTCTCTCCGGCTCCAAATCCCTCACCGCGACGCCCCGCCCCTCTCCCGCTCCGCTTCACGACCTCCTATCTGCACCGCATGACCGAACTGACCCCCCGCGAGATCGTCTCCGAACTGGATCGCTATATCGTCGGCCAGGACGACGCCAAGCGCGCCGTGGCCGTGGCGTTGAGGAACCGCTGGCGCAGGAAGCGCGTGCCGGCGGACCTGCGCGACGAGGTGACGCCCAAGAACATCCTGATGATCGGCCCCACCGGCGTCGGCAAGACCGAGATCGCGCGGCGTCTGGCCAAGCTGGCGGGGTCGCCCTTCCTCAAGGTCGAGGCGACCAAGTTCACCGAGGTCGGCTATGTCGGCCGCGACGTGGACCAGATCGTGCGCGACCTGGTCGAGAGCGCCCTGATCATGGTGCGCGAACGCAGGCGCGGCGACGTGCGGGCCAAGGCGGAAGCCGCCGCTGAGGACCGGATCTTGGACGCCCTGGTCGGACCGGGCGCGGGGCCGGCGACGCGTGACAGTTTCAGGAAGAAGCTGCGGGCCGGAGAGCTGGACGACAAGGAGATCGAGATCACGCTGGCGGATGCCGCCTCGCCGATCCAGGGCCTGGACATTCCGGGCGGCGGCAACGTCGGTCTGCTGAACCTGTCGGAGATGCTGGGCAAGATGGGCGGCGGGCGCACCAAGACGGTCAAGCTGACGCTCCGCGACGCTGTCACGCCCCTGATCGCCGAAGAGGGCGACAAGCTGCTGGATCAGGACAGCCTGACGCAGGAGGCCCTGTCCCTGGCCGAGAACGAAGGCATCGTCTTCCTGGACGAGATCGACAAGGTCGCCGCGCGCCAGGGCGCGTCCGGCGCCGACGTGTCGCGCGAGGGGGTGCAGCGCGACCTGCTGCCGCTGATCGAGGGGACCACGGTCTCGACCAAATACGGCCCGGTGAAGACCGACCATGTGCTGTTCATCGCCTCGGGCGCCTTCCACGTCGCCAAACCGTCGGACCTGCTGCCAGAGCTTCAGGGACGGCTGCCGATCCGGGTCGAGCTGAAGGCCCTGACCCGCGACGACTTCAAGCGCATCCTGACCGAGCCCGAGGCCAATCTGATCCGCCAGAACCAGGCCCTGCTGGCGACCGAGGACGTGACGCTGACCTTCACCGACGATGCGGTCGAGGCCATGGCCGATGCGGCGGTGGCGGCCAACACCGCCATCGAGAACATCGGCGCGCGCCGGCTTCAGACCGTGATGGAGCGGGTGCTGGAGGAGACCAGCTTCAAGGCCTCGGACCTGTCGGGCCAGACCGTGGCCTTCGACGGCGACGCGGTGCGCGAGAAGATGGACGCCCTGACCAAGGACGTCGATCTGAGCCGCTTCATTCTTTAGAGGCGGCCTCGACGGCCTTGCGGTTCTGGCGGCCTCGGAACCGGTCCGCCATCCGCTCGGCCTGGCGCTGGGTGAAGGCCAGGGCGGCGGGGTTGCCGCGTCGGGCGCCGATGCTGTCGGCGACCTTGGCGCCCCGCTCGCCGATCGGCAGCGGCTTGCCGGTGGTGGTGTCGACGGCGGTCTGGTGCTCGATCTCGGCGTTCAGCTCGGCCCCCATCAGGATCACCTGCACCGACAGCCAGGTCCACAAGAGGAAGCCCATCATGGCCGCCAGCGGGCCATAGCTATCTGTCCGCACGAAGTTGTTCAGATACCAGCTGAACAGGAAGGACACCGTCAGGCTGAGCACCGCCGCGAAGATGGCCCCCGGCGTGACCCAGCGCCAGCGCGCCCTCTGACGGCAGGGACCGAAGCGGTAAATGATGGTCAGGGCGGCGATATAGCCCGCCAGCAGCAGCGGCCAGCGCAACGGCGCGAACAGGCCCCACTCCTCCTCCAGCCCGAACAGGCGCACCACCACCGGCACGCCGACGACCAGCACCGAGGTCAGCAGCACCGCGAAGATCGCCCCGACGGTGAAGGCCATGCACAACAGGTTGTAGCGCACGAGGCTGCGCCGCTCGACCTCGTGGTAGGCGACGTTCAGCCCATAGAACAACACCTTGACCGCCCCATTGGCGGTCCACAGCGACAGGGCCAGGGTCCACATCAGGGTGAAGGTCAGCTGGCCGTTCGAGTTCTGGGCCAGGCGCTGCATCTCGCCGCCCAGGAAGACGGCGATGCTGTCGGGCAGGACGGCGTAGAGGAAGTTCAGCCGCCCCCAGGCGTCGGACGGATCGGCGAACAGGCCATATAGCGTCACGAACGTACCCAGCAGTGGGAACAGCGACAGCAGGGTGAAGAAGGTCACGCCCCCCGCCAGGAACCCGACCCGGTCCCCGAAATAGGAGCCCCCGGTGCGCCAGACGATGTCGGACCAGCCCCTGTGCGGGATGTGCTCGGGCCGTTTCGCCATGCGGCCGCGGCCCGGTTCCTTGGCCTCATAGTCCTCAGGCGTGGGCGGCTTGGGCGGCAGGGGCTCGGGGCGTTCGGGACGCAGCTCGACCCCGACCTTGTGGCCCTGGCTGTACAGCAGGTGGGCGGCGCCCGCCCCGGCCGTCAGTCCTCCGGCCACGGCCGCGACATAGCGCCAGATCCCGCCGCCGCCCTTGCCGCCCCGTCGCGCAGGACGGGGGGACGACGACAGGCGTGACAGGACGGACGGGCGGCGGGGAGACTTGCGGTCGGACATGGTCTGGCGAACGGTATAGCTGCTTGCCCGTTCCGCAAATGCTTGAAATCGGCGCCCGCGCGGGCCAATCAACGCCCATGACCGCATCCAACACCCTGCTGACCGCGTGGAAGGCCGCCCAGGCCAAGCTGAAGACCGGCCGCATCGACAGCCCCGCCATCGACGCCCGCCTGCTGCTGGAGGCCGCATCGGGCGCCAGCCGCATGGACATCCTGACCGACCCCTACCGCGTCATCACCGACGACCAGCTGAGCGCCTATGAGGCGATGGTCGAGCGCCGGCTGAAGCGCGAGCCCGTCTCGCGCATCGTCGGCAAGAAGGGCTTCTGGAAGATCATGCTGAACGTCACCCCCGACGTCCTCAGCCCCCGCCCCGACACCGAGACCCTGATGGACGTGTCCATGCTGGCCTTTTCCCGGAACGAGGCGTTCGAGGCCATCGACCTGGGCACCGGCTCGGGCGCGATCCTGCTGGCGCTGCTGGCCGAGCGGCCGGCCGCCAAGGGCGTCGGCACCGACATCTCGTCAGAAGCGCTGGCCGTGGCCAAGGAGAATGCGGCCAACCTGGACCTGAATGACCGCGCCGTCTTCCTGCGCACCGAATGGGCGGCGGGCTTCGGCGACGCCAGCTTCGACCTTGTCCTGTCCAACCCGCCCTACATCCCCACCGACCATATCGCGACCCTGGACCCCGAGGTCCGCGACCACGACCCGCAC
The DNA here is from genome assembly GCF_057838505.1 of Brevundimonas sp. KH_058. Classification (NCBI taxonomy): domain Bacteria; kingdom Pseudomonadati; phylum Pseudomonadota; class Alphaproteobacteria; order Caulobacterales; family Caulobacteraceae; genus Brevundimonas; species Brevundimonas sp. KH_058. The sequence goes on from NZ_CM174469.1 coordinate 908,569, forward strand.
CTGGCCCTGGACGGCGGCCCCGACGGCTTGCAGGCCTATCGCGACCTGGCGCCCGAGGTGAAACGCATCCTGAAGCCCCTGGGCGTCTTCGCCGTCGAGATCGGCTGGGACCAGGGCCCGCAGGTCAAGGCCCTGTTCGAGGCCGCCGGCTTCACCGACGTCAAGATCATCAAGGACCTGGGCGAACGCGACCGCGTCGTCACCAACGGCCCGGACCCGAGGACCAATCCGATCCCCAAGGACTGAGCGATTTCAGACGGTCGGTGGACAAAAACACCGTCTATTTCGTCTAATTCGTCTGATCCCCACCCTCCCCGACCGTGCGATGCGTCCCCTGCGGACGAACCGAGACAGGATCGCACGGTTTAGGGGTGTGGGCAGGAGGATGACGCTGGCGGCTGGCAGGGTGTTGAAATCGTTGACCTTACCTTTTGGGAATAGGACGGCTAACCCATTCTTTCGTCATCCTCCGGCAAGCCGCGCCTTCGCGGCGCAGACCGGGGGACCCAGCGGCGCCGAAGGCGATCCGCCCGTCTCGTGATGTTTGAACACCGCGTCCGCGACAGGTTCGCGCTCACGCGCGCCGCTGGGTCCCCCGGTCTCCCCTCGCTTTCGCGAGGGTCGCCGGAGGATGACGAAAGACTGGATCAATCCTCTTCCATCGGCGGCCGCCAGTTCGGATCGTTCACCGGATACCAGTCCTCGGCCAGATCCCGCCATTCCGGGTTCTCCGCCTCGATCAGCTTCAGCTTCCAGTCCCGCAGCCACTTCTTGACCCGCTTCTCGCGCGCGATGGCCTCGACCACCCAGGCGTGCCGCTCGAACCAGACCAGCCGCGTGCACCCATGCGCGGCTGAGAAGCCGTTGAACACGCCGCTGCGATGCTTCCAAACTCGCGCCTCCAGGTTCGCCGTCATGCCGGTGTAGAGCGTGCCGTTCCGCCCGCTGGCCATGATGTAGGTCGCGATGAAGGTGCGATGCGTCCCCATCCGCACAACCTAAGCCATACCCGCACGCTCGTCATCCCCTCCCCCACTTTCGTCATCCTCCGGCGAGCGGAGCGAGACCGGGGGACCCAGCGGCGCGCGAAAGCGCGACCCTGTCGCGGACGAGGCCTTGCTGCATCGTGCGGCGGAAAGATTTCGCCTGACGGCGCCGCTGGGTCCCCCGGTCTGCGCCGCGAAGACGCGGCTTGCCGGAGGATGACGAAAGGAAAGCGGCGATAAAGGCAGGACTAGCTTTTGAACCGTGCCGCCCGCTTTCGCACGAGGCACCATTTTCTGCGAGAGGCTGATCCTCTCACCTGCCCTTGTGTTCTACACGTCGGTTTCCGGCACGCTCATCGCAAGAGCACCAGCTATGGTCGACAATGTACCTGCCACTCCCCAATCACGTGTAGAAAACATCACTGTGATATCAGAAACGAGTGTGGCCATGCCGACAATCTGTGTCTTGGGAATGTGTATTCCACCTAGAGAGCCTCGTAGATGCTCTGCTAAAAACATCACGCTTCGCCTGATTTGTGCTGATGACAGGATTTGCTCACGTTTCTCAAGTCGTTCGAAAAGATCGCTCCGTCGGATTACCAAATCTTCGATCAATTTTTCCAGCGCGGGATGGACACGCAAAGCTCGAAGGAGACGGACTTCCATTTCAACGAACTGGATCGAATCCATCGGAACAACACCAGTTGAATATGCAGGGACAGACAGGCCCAATCGAGCCCTGAAGTCGGCCCATTGCCTTGAGGAAAGCACTCTTTTTCGACCTCGTTCACTCCTGGTCTTGAGGTAAATTTCCCGAGTCTTGGAGTCGTCAGAAAGCCGTCCGTCAGACACCATTTCCGTGAACGTTGCGGCACGCATGAACGCATGACTGTTAGCGTACTCAGTTAGAAGGTCGCAAAGTTCAGCTACATCCTCATCGCTGATCAAGAGATGATCTTCACCGACATTTCCATCGTACGAATGGCGATTTTGTTCGAGGACAACCTTGGCCAGGAGAACCAGAAGCTCCTTGTCTATGGAGGTCAGAAGCGGCTGTGGAGGATAGATCGCCATACGTGGATCGACGCATGATTCAGGGCTGGTGCCAAATGACCAGTGCTAAGACCTCAGCATGCACTTCACGTCTAGGCGCGAAGACCCCCTCCATAGAGAAAGCCCACAACTCGCTTAGCGCTAATGCACCCGCATCTTCCCGATCTCCAACCCGCCCTCGCCGGCGGTGACGGCGATCACGCCGCCGTCCTCGATCTCGCCGGCCAGGAGTTTGCGCGCGATCGGATCGACCAGGTCCTTCTGAATGACCCGTTTCAGCGGCCGCGCCCCATAGGCCGGGTCGTAGCCGCGGTCGGCGAGCCAGGCCAAGGCGCTGTCGTCGAGGTCCAGAGTCAGGCGGCGGTCGGCGAGGAGCTTCTCGAAGCGTGACAGCTGGATGCGGACGATGCCGCCCATCTGGTCGCGGCCCAGGCGGTGGAACAGGATGATCTCGTCGATCCGGTTCAGAAACTCGGGCCGGAAGTGGGCGCGGACGGCGTCCATGACGAAGGGGCGCACGGCCTCGACGTCATCACCCTCGCCCTGATCGGCCAGATACTGGCTGCCCAGGTTGGAGGTCATGATGATCAGGGTGTTGCGGAAGTCGATGGTGCGGCCCTGGCCGTCGGTCAGGCGGCCGTCGTCCAGCACCTGCAACAGGACGTTGAAGACGTCGGGGTGGGCCTTTTCGACCTCGTCGAACAGGACGACCTGATAGGGGCGGCGGCGCACGGCCTCGGTCAGGGCGCCGCCCTCGTCATAGCCGACATAGCCGGGAGGGGCGCCGATCAGGCGGGAGACGCTGTGCTTCTCCATATATTCCGACATATCCAGGCGGGTGATGGCCGCCTCGTCGGTGAACAGGAACTCTGCCAGCGCCTTGGTCAGTTCGGTCTTGCCCACGCCGGTCGGGCCCAAGAACAGGAAGCTGCCCAGGGGACGGTTGGGGTCGTTCAGGCCGGCGCGGGCGCGGCGCACGGCGTCGGAGACGGCGGCCAGGGCCTCGTCTTGCCCCACGACGCGGCCGCCCAGGGCGGTCTCCATCGACAGCAGTTTCTCGCGCTCGCCCTCCAGCATCTTGTCGACGGGCACGCCGGTCCAGCGGCTGACGACGGCGGCGATCTGTTCGGCGTCGACGACCTCGGGGGTCAGGGGGCCCTTGCCGGAGGTTTCGTTGGCTTCGGCCTCTTCAAGCTGTTTCTCGATCTGGGGGATCTGGCCATAGGCGATCTCGGACGCGCGGCCGAGGTCGCCGGCGCGCTGGGCGTTGGCCAGTTCGAGGCGCAGACGGTCCAAGGTTTCACGCAGGGTCGCGCCTTGGCCGACCTTATCCTTTTCGGCCTTCCACTGGGTGGTCAGGTCGTCGGACTGGCCTTCCAGATCGGCGATCTCGTCCTCCAGCTTTTCAAGCCGGGCCTTGGAGGCGGTGTCGGTTTCCTTCTTCAAGGCCTCGCGTTCGATCTTGAGCTGGACGAGGCGGCGGTCGATCTCGTCCAGGGCCTCGGGCTTGGAATCGACGGCCATGCGCACGCGGCTGGCGGCCTCGTCGATCAGGTCGATGGCCTTGTCCGGCAGGAAGCGGTCGGTGATGTAGCGGTTCGACAGGGTGGCGGCGGCCACGATGGCGCTGTCGCTGATGCGCACCCCGTGGTGGACCTCGTACTTCTCCTTCAGGCCGCGCAGGATGGAGACCGTGTCCTCCACTGTCGGTTCGGCGACGAAGACCGGCTGGAAGCGACGGGCCAGGGCGGCGTCCTTCTCGACGTGCTTGCGATACTCATCCAGCGTGGTGGCGCCGACGCAGTGCAGTTCGCCGCGCGCCAAAGCGGGCTTCAGCAGGTTGGAGGCGTCCATCGCGCCGTCGCCCTTTCCTGCGCCGACCAGGGTGTGCATCTCGTCGATGAACAGGACGATGCCGCCCTCGGCCGCCGAGACCTCGGACAGGACGGCTTTCAGCCGCTCCTCGAACTCGCCGCGGTATTTGGCGCCGGCGATCAGACTGCCCATGTCCAGGGCCATAACGGTCTTGTCGCGCAGGCTCTCGGGCACGTCGCCGTTGACGATGCGCAGGGCCAGGCCCTCGACGATGGCGGTCTTGCCGACGCCGGGTTCGCCGATCAGGACCGGGTTGTTCTTGGTGCGGCGGGCCAGGACCTGGATGGTGCGGCGGATCTCTTCGTCGCGGCCGATGACCGGGTCGATCTTGCCGTCGCGGGCGGCCAGGGTCAGGTCGCGGGCGTAGCGTTTCAGGGCGTCATAGCCGTCCTCGGCCCCGGCGCTGTCGGCGGTCTTGCCCTTGCGCACCTCGGCGATGGCGGCGTCCAGTTTCTCGGCCGTGGCGCCGGAGGATTTCAGCACCTCGGCGGCGACCCCGCCCTCCTTGGCCAGGGCGGCCAGCAGGCGTTCGGTGGTGACGAAGGCGTCGCCGGCCTTTTTCGAGGCGTCCTCGGCGGCGGCGAGGACGCGGGCGGTGTCGCCGTCCAGATAGAGCTGGCCCGAACCGCCGGAGACCTGGGCGCGCTTCTTCAGCGCCGTCTCGATATCGGCCTCGGCGCGGCGGGCGTCGCCGCCGGCGGCCGTGATCAGGTTGCGGGCCAGGCCGTCGCGTTCCTCCAACAGCACCTTGAGCAGATGCTCGGGTGCGAACTGCTGGTGACGGCGGGCGAGCGCCAGCGACTGGGCCGACTGGACGGCCTGTTTGGCGCGGTCGGAATAGAGTTCGAGATTCATCGGTATCCCTTCGAGAAGCGGATGGGGCGGAGACATCCTCTGCTGAGCGATGTCCCCGCCTCTTGCCGTTTCAGGTGGGCGCGACCGAAAGCCTCTGCAAGGGCGGATCAGCCTCCGGTCGTCGGACCCTGGAAGTCGAACTGTTCGGGACGGCGCTGGCCCCCGCCAAAGTTCCAGGTCAGGCCGATATAGGCCGCCCGGCCGCCGAAGGTCTGGTCCGTGCGGTCGCGGAAGGTCGGGGTGGTCAGGGTGGTGGTCGAGCCGAAGTCGTCGAACACGTCGCGGATCGTCGCCTGCAACGACCATGTGTCGTTCAGCTTGCGGCGATAGCCGAGGTTGACCAGGGTCGACTGCTCGCGCACGCCTTGGGCCAGCAACTGATCGCCGGCCCAGATGCCGGAGACCTGGACGAAGTCCTTGGGCGTCGGCTGCCAGTTCAGGGACAAACGACCCGAGACGGCGTCACCCGACCGATTCTGAGCCCCGACGATGCCGGCGGCGTCGATCTCTTGGCGATAGACGTTCAGGCTGGCGCTGTAGCGCAGGGTCGGCAGCAGCGGGCCGTTGGCGACCAGCTCCAGCCCGGTCGAGGTGCTGGCGCCCAGGTTCTCGGGCCGGGTCAGGAAGACACCATTGCCCAGGTCGACGGTCGTCTGGGTGAAGGCCTTGTTCGTGTCGCGGTAATAGAGGGTGGCCTGGTAGAAGGTCTGCTGCACCCGGCGCTGCCAGTTCAGCTCGAACGAGTCCGTTTCCTGCGGCTGAAGGTCCGGGTTGCCCGAGCGGAAATTCTGCGGGTCCCCGAAGGTCAGGAAGGGGTTCAGGTCGGCCGGGCCGGGCCGCTGGATGCGGCGGCTGTAGCTGGCGCGCACCGTGTCCTTGTCGTTCAGCTTGTAGGACAGGTGGCCGGTCGGGTAGGCGCGGAAATAGTCCTGGGACGTCTTCACGCCGCTGGTGACCTGATCCAGGTCCAGGTTCGCCTGTTCCAGACGCAGGCCGAACTGGGCCGACAGTTTCTCGCTGAACGGCTTCTCGTAGGTGACGTAGAGAGCGTGGACGACCTGATCGACGTCGAAGCGGTTGGACACCAGCGGGTCGGGCGTCAGGGCGGCCTGTGTCGGGCCGCGCGCGACGCCGTTATCCAGCTCCAGCAGAGTGGCCTGCAGCTCATAGCCGAGGCGCAGCTTGCCGCCGTCCGACAGGGGGCGGACATAGGCGCTGGTGACGCCCCACTGGTCCTGACGGTTCTCGTTGGCGGTCGTCTCGATGAAGTTCGACGCCGCCGGGATCTGCTGATCGACGAAGCTGTCAGAGCTGAAATTGAAGGTGTTGCGGTCGAAGCGGACCTCGTTGGTCCATTCGTGGCCCTGGTCGTCGAAGCGACGCAGCATGCGCGCCGTGGCGCCCGAGAACTGGCCCTTGAAGCGACCGTCTCCGCTGCGGCGATAGGCCGAGCCGATGCCGCCGGCCGCATTGTCGGCCTCGTACAGGGTGACGCCATCGCCGCCCGCATCGACCTCTGTGTGGCGCAGTTCGCCGACCAGCTGTGTCCTGGCGTCCAGATTGTATTCGGCGGACAGGCGGACGTAGGCGCTGTCGGACGACCCGTCGATGTCCTGGCTCTGGCGCGACTGGAGGAAGCGGCCCGAGCCGACATCCAGCCGATCGCGGACGCGACTGGCTTCGGACAGATAGCCGTCGTGGCGGATGCCGACATCGGCAGACAGGGTCGTCTTGCCGTTCACATGGGCGACGCTGCCGCCGATGTTGTAGCGACCGCCGTCGCCGACATTGGCGCGGATCGAGCCGGTCGTGGTCTGGGTGGGGCGGACCGTCGTCGGCTTGGTGATCAGGTTGATGACGCCGCCCGAACCCTCGGGGCTGTAGGCCGCCGAGGGGTTGGTCATGACCTCGATGCGGGCATACTGGGCCGCCGGAATCTGCTGGACCATCTGGCCGCGGCTGGGGCCGTTGAACTGGGTCGAGGGACGGCCATCGACCAGGATGGTGACGTTGGAATCGCCGCGCAGGCTGACGTTGCCGTCAGGATCGACCTCGACCGAGGGCACATTGCGCAGGGCGTCGGCCAGGGTTCCGGTCGTGGCCTGAAGATCGTTGGCCAGGCTGTAGCTGGTGGAATCGATCGAGGTGCGCACATCGGCGGCGCGGGCATTGACCACCACATCGCCGACGGCGGCGGGCTGCTGCTGCGCCGGCTGCGCCGGCTGGGCCGGGGGCGCGGTGCGGGGCGCGGGCGTCTGTGTGGTCGGCTGGGCCGGGGCCTGTTGCGCGAGCGCGGCGCCGGGCAGCACGGCCGCAGCCACGCCCAGCATGAGAACGAGTTTGGAGGAGGTCATGCCCTGGTGATCCTGAAAGTGCGCCCAGGCGTCCGCGACGCCCTTCGATGAAGCCTGCCTAACGGCGCTACTTTGAAAAGCAAAGTTACATCTTCTTCATCCGCATGACGGGTCGCCCGCCGCGCATGGAACCGCCAGCTTCGCCATACGCTTTGACCCGATGCTGACCACCAAGATGAACCCCCGCGTCTTCTGGGGTGCGAGCGCCATCGCCGGCGCCCTGCTGCTGATGACGCTGGTGGCGCCCAATACCTCGGACCTGATCTTCGGACGGGCGCAGGCGTGGGTGATCGACACCTTCGGCTGGTTCTACGTCGCCTCGGTGGCGGGCTTCCTGGGCGCCGTGGTCTGGCTGGCGGTCGGGCCGACCGGGCGGCTGAAGCTGGGGCCGGACGAGGCCGAGCCGGACTTCCCCTATCTGTCGTGGCTGGCCATGCTGTTCGCGGCGGGGATGGGCATCGGCCTGATGTATTTCGCCGTCGCCGAGCCTGTGCAGCACTTCATCTCGCCGCCGGACGAGGCGCCGGGCACGGTGGATGCGGCGCGCGAGGCCATGGTCATCACCTTCACCCACTGGGGCGTCCACGCCTGGGCCATCTATGCGGTGGTGGGGCTGAGCCTGGCTTATTTCGCGCACCGGAAAGGCCTGCCGCTGACCATGCGGTCGGGGCTGTATCCTCTGCTGGGCAAGCGGATCAACGGGCCGATCGGCGATGCGGTCGATATCTTCGCCATCTGCGGCACCCTGTTCGGCATCGCCACGTCGCTGGGGCTGGGCGTGGCCCAGATGGCGGCGGGGCTGGACTATGTGTTCGGCATTCCCAACACGGTGCTGATCCAGGTCGGGCTGATCGTGGCGGTGATGGGGGTGGCGACCCTGTCGGTGCTGTCGGGCGTCGAAAAGGGCGTGCGCAGGCTGTCCGAGTTGAACCTGGTGCTGGCGGTGTGCCTGATGCTGTTCGTCCTGTTCGCCGGGCCGACCCTGTTCCTGCTGCGGGCGCTGGTGCAGAATTTCGGCCTGTATCTGGATCATTTCTTCCAGCGGACCTTCACCCTCTACGCCTATGAGCCGCGGGCGTGGATGGCGGATTGGACCCTGTTCTACTGGGCGTGGTGGATCGCCTGGTCGCCGTTCGTGGGCATGTTCATCGCCCGGATTTCGCGCGGGCGAACGGTGCGCGAGTTCGTGGTCGGAGTGCTGCTGGTGCCGACCGGCTTCACGTTCCTGTGGATGACGGTCTTCGGCAATACGGCCATGGCCTATGACATGGGCCAGGCGGCGGGCGCGATCTCGCAGGCGGTCCAGACCGACCTGTCCACGGCCATGTTCCACTTCTTCGAACAGTTGCCCGGCACGCTGTTCACCTCGACCCTGGCGATCCTTTTGGTGGGGGTCTTCTTCGTGACCTCGGCGGATTCCGGCTCGCTGGTGATCGACACCATCGCGTCTGGAGGCGCGGACGACACGCCGCGCTGGCAGAGGATCTACTGGTGCGTGATGCAGGGGCTGGCGGCCGCCTTGCTGCTGCTGGCCGGCGGTCTGGGCGCCTTGCAGGCGGCGACCCTGGTGGCGGCCCTGCCCTTCTGCGTCATCATGATCCTGCTGGTCGCGGGCCTGTTCCGACAGATGAACGCCGACCTGAAGGGCGAGGTCATCGCCACCGAAACGGCGCCCCTGTCGCAACAGCTGAAGCGCATCCTGACGCCCGCGACCCGTACCGACATCGTCCACGAGATCGAGCGGCAAGGCCTGCCCGCGCTGGAGACGGTCCACGCCGCCCTGGAGACCGACGCGGAGATCGGGCATGACGACGGGGTCGCCTGGCTGACGGTGCGGCAGGGCGAGCAGACCTTCGTCTATCGCCTGGGCGCCCGGTCGCGCCCGCGCCCCGCAGTGACCCAGCGCGAGACGCCCGAGGGCCGCCGCCTGCTGGAATGGCGACTGACGGCCCAGACCGGCGAGGGCGCCCGCCCGTACGACATCACCGGCTTCACCCGCGACCAGATCGTCGCGGATGTGCTGGACAAGCTGCAGGCGTGGCGACTGGCGTAGTGTCGATCAGGTCTTCGGAATGACGCGCGGCGCGGGCTCGTCCTTCCACCACAGCTGCATCGCGCCGTCCTTGAAACCGATACGCAGGATGTCCAGGCCCTCCACGGCGAACAGGCCATCGCCGGTCAGGGGCTGAAGCTTGCGCGGCGCGGGCCACAGCGGATGGCCGGGACGGGCGACGACCAGGGCGCCGTCCTCCATCGTCACCACATAGTTGCGGTAGGCGCCGGGCGCGGATTTTAGCAGGCCGGCGTCGATTACAGGCGAGGTCAACCGCGCCTCGACGGCGGTCAGCGCCCAGGCATAGTCGGCCTTGGCCGCATCAGAGGTCGTCGTGGACGACAGCCGTCGCAGCGCCTCGGCATGGGCCGTGTCCAGCGCCTGGGCCGACGAGGTGACGGTGTCCGGCGCGACGCCGACGCCTTCCCAGTTGCCCCTGCTGACGGGGTGGACGGGGCGGCCGACCGACAGGCTGAGCATGAAGCCCGGCGCGATGGGGAAGAAGTCGTTGTTGTTGGCCGCGCCGGCCGTGCCGGCCCCGACCAGCCGACCCAGTTTGAACTGCTGGACATCATAGGCGAAGGATTCCGCCGCCGAGGCCGAGGTCTGGTCGATCAGGACATAGAGGGGCGTGTTCGTCAGGCGACCGGCGGGCAGATAGTCGAGCGCTCGGGTCTGCACAGGCTCCTGCCCCGCCTTCAGGAAGGTGATCTCCAGCGTGCCGGCCTTCAGGAAATGGCTGACCAGATACTGGACCGCCTCGGGCGATCCGCCGCCGTTGCCGCGCAGGTCGATGATGGCGGCGTCGCCGCCCTTCAGGAAGCGCATGGCGTCGTCATAGGCCTGACCCGTCTCGTCGGAGACCCAGTGGAAGGCGCCGATCTTCAGATAACGGACATTGCCGGGCAGGATTTCCGTGGCGCTCAGGCCGTGGTTGTCGCGGCGGGCGGCGGCGGTGTCGATCTGGGACAGGGCCTGGGCGGCGGACGCTCCGGTCGAGGCAGCGGCGAAGCGGTCGGGCGCATATTCGAGATAGACGTGACCGTCCTGGCTGGCCTCGCGCAGGTCGCCGCTGATCAGGCCGGCCAGTTCGTTCGGCGATGAGACGTCGTAGCGGCCGGACGCCTGGGCCGCGTCGAGGCGGGCCAGGATCGCCGGCGCCCGATCGGGGAAGACATAGGAGAACTGAACCGCCTGGCGGATCGCGGTCATGACAGCCGCCCGCTGGGTCGCGGACAGTTCGGGTTGAGACGCGGCCGCAACGGGCGGACGGGCCTGGGCATAAGCGACGCCTTGGCCGCCCATCAGGGCGAGCGCCATCGCAGCGGCGGAAAGCAGCTTGGAACGCATGATAGTCTCCGTGGAAGAGGTTGGGATTAGGGGGTGGACTGCGCCTTTGCAGCCGCCTGTATTCGCTGACCGAACGGTTCGTCGGTCAGGGCGGCGATGGCTTCCTGCACCACGCCGGACAGGGGGGCCGACAGCTCCTGATCCAATGTATCGGCCGCCAGGTTCACGGCCGCCCACTGACGTTGGAGGCGCGGGATCATCCGCTCGGTCTTGTCGGTCAGGATCACGATCCGCTCGCGGGCGTCGGCGCCGGGTTTCAGCATGACCAGCTCGTCCTTGACCATCTGGGTCACGGTCTGGCTGACGGCCGAGTGGCTGATGCCGATCTCGCCGGCAATGGCCTTGATCGACTGTGCGCCCCGGTTCATCAGGACGCGGAGAACCGGCGTGTAGCGCGGCCGCCAGGCCAGATCGGCGGCCTCATAAGCGGCCTCGACCTCACCGTCCAAAAGATCGATGAGATGGCGCAAGAGCGTACCTAGGGTAGGAGATGCAGAAGACATGAGGACTTATATATAAGTGCTTATATGTATCGTCAATGGCCTTTTTGGATGGGCTCTTGGCCCGAGGCTTTCGGGGCGCTAGCGTCGCGACGGTCGTTTCCCGGAGCCTGCCCATGTCCCTTCGTCTGTCGCGCCGTTCCCTGTTCGCGTCCGGGGGCGCAGCGGCCCTGGCGGCCCAGCCGGTATTCGCCCAGAGCGCGCCTGCGAACGACGATGCCTCGCTGGCGGCGGCGGTGGACGCCTATGTGGCGAAATGCATGGCCGCGTGGCCGGATCAGCCGGCGCTGGGCGTCGCCGTGGTCAAGGACGGTGCGACCGTTCTGGCGCGCGGATACGGCGTCAAGCTGCAGGGCAAGCCGGCCCGCGCCGATGAGCACACCCTGTTCGCCATCGCCTCCAACACCAAGAACGTCACCGCCGCCGCCCTGGCCATCCTGGTCGACGAGGGCAAGGTGAAGTGGGACGCGCCGGTTCGGACCTACCTGCCCGGCTTCACCCTGTCGGACCCCTATATCGGCGAGCACATCACGGTGCGCGATACGCTGAGCCACCGGGCCGGGTTCGGCCTGGGCGCCGGCGACCTGCTGTTCTCGCCCAATTCGGACCGCACCCGGGCCGAGGTGCTGGCCCAGGCCGCCTTCGTGCCGATCGAGGACGGGTTCAGGGCGCGCTATCACTACTGCAACCTGATGTTCGTAGTCGCAGGCGCGGTGCTGGAGGCGGCGTCCGGCCTGACCTGGGAGGCCTTCATCCAGACCCGCATCCTGGACAAGGTCGGCATGACCGAGACCGTGCCGCTGGCGCGGCTGGCGGACCCTGCCAAATCCGCCCTGCCCCATGGCCGGGTCGGGCCGCCGCTGCGTTATCAGGGGGCGATGACGCCCATCGCCAAGTCCATCGTCGAGGTGTGGAACTGGGATTCGGCGGCCGCGGCGGGCGGCATCTGCACCACCCCGACCGACTGGGCCAAATGGATCGCCGTGCGGCTGAACGACGGCAAGCTGGCGGACGGGACGCGGCTCTATTCCGAGGATGCGGCGCGCGAGATGGTTCGGCCCAACATCATCGTCGGGTCGTCGTCGGGACCGACGGCGGAACTGCCCAACCGGGCCATCGCCTCGACCTATGCGATGGGGCTGCAGGTTCAGGACTATCGCGGCGAGCGGATCGCCAGCCACGGCGGCGGCTCGCCCGGCGGGATTTCGGCGACGGTGCTGATCCCCGGCCGCAAGACCGGCTTCTGCATCTTCTCCAACGCCGAGGAGAGCTTCCTGCTGCGCGCGCTTCGTTCGGGGATTTCGGACATCTGCATGGGCAGGGTGGATGTCGACTGGATCGCGGACTCCAAGCGGATGGAGACCGAGGGCAATGCGAAATCCATCGCCGCCGCCGCCGAGATCGACGCCAAACAGGCGGCCGGCTCCGCCCCGTCCATGCCGCTGGAAGCCTATGCCGGAACCTGGCGCGACCCCTGGTACGGCGACATCGTCATCGCGCCCAAGACCGAGGGGCGCGGGCGCAACAGGAAGAGCGGACTGTGGCTGACCTTCACCCACACGCCCGCCCTGCAAGGCTGGCTGGAGCCGTATGACGGCGAGACCTTCCGCACCCGGTTCCCGGACAAGCGCGAGGAGGACGCTTTCGTCACCTTCGCCATCCTGACGGCCAAGCCTGCGACGGCGACGATGAAGGGGGTCAGCCCCGACATCGACTTCAGCTACGACTATCAGGATCTCAAACTGACGCGAGTGGACTAAACCGTCCGCCTGATCCCGGGCCTGTCCCTGGCGTCGCAGGCCGCGAGGGCCGTCGTGGTCATCAGGGCCAGAGAGGCCAGAGGGGTGCGGCGCATGGGCGTCTCCTTCAGTTACCGAGACGCAAACGGCTCAGCCTGACTTCAGCTTCGCGGCGCCGGGACCAGTTCGATCAGGTCGAGGTTGGACTCGTACTGGGGCCAGGGCAGGACCAGGCGCCACCGGGCCTCGCCGATGCGTTCCAGAACGGCGACCAGGTCGCGGTCGGCGTTGCGGCCATAGGAGTTTGCGGCGGGTTCCTGGGCCAGGGCCATGGAGCCGAGCAGGACCATGTGGCGGTCGTCCTCGGAGAACAGCAGGCCCGAGGGGCGCTGGGAGCCGGTCAGTTTGGAGAACTTCAGCCCGCGCGGCGTCTGTTCGATGCGGCAGGCGAACCAGCCATAGACGACATAGCCCAGGCCGTCCTCGCCGCCCTGGGAGCCCAGTTTGACGGTGCGGCAGCGATAGTCGCCGGGCGGCGGCGTGGCGCCGGGACGGGCCGCCTTGGGCGAGATCAGATCGCCCAGCCCGTTCAGGTCGCCCGAGCCGGGCTGACGCTTCGCCTGCTGCAGGGCCAGGGTCCAGGCGGCGTCGACGCGGCGATAACGGTCGCGGTCGCCCGAAGTGATGACGCCGCGCCAGTCCATCAGGGCGGCGCCCGACGCAGTACTGGGCGGCGGAGGAGGGGGCGGCGGGGTCGTGGCGCAGGCGGCGACGGCGCAGAGGGCGACCAGGGGCGCCAGGCGGTGGACGAGCAAACGGGACGAAACGAATAGGGCGAACTGACGCATCAACGCTTCCCTTGGGGGCGACCTTGCGGGCGAAGTGGCCCCCTTAGGCCCTCTGGCGCCGGTCGGCGTCAAGGCCGTCGGACGCGGGCGCGCTGCCCAGCACGTCGTTCAGCGCAGCCGCCAGGGCGGTCAGGTCCAGCGGCTTGGCCAGCCAGGCGTCGAAGCCGGCGGCGGCGCCGCGCGTGCGGTCCTGGGGCGAGACGGCGGCGGTCAAAGCCAGGACCGGCACATGGCGCGTGATCGGATCTGCGTCCAGCCGCGCCTTGACCTCATAGCCGTCCATGGCCGGCAGGCCGATGTCGAGCAGGATCACGTCGGGCTGAAGCGCGCGGGCCAGCTCCAGCCCCTCCGGCCCCGTGGTCGCGGCGTGCAGGGTGAGGCCCAGACCCGCTGCCGCCTGGCGCATCAGGGCGATGTTGGCGGGGTTGTCCTCGACATAGAGCACCACCGCCTGTTTCAGGGTCGAGGCGGACCGCGCGCCGACGGCCGGCAGGCTGAGCGAAAAGATCGTCCCGCCCCAGGGCTCGCGTTGCTGGGTGATGGCGCCGCCCATCCGCTCGGCCAGCCGCTGGATCGAGGCGACGCCCAGGGCGGTGCCGCCGCGCGCGTCCTGGCCGTCCAGGGGGTGGAACAGGCGATCCGATCCCTCGCCCGTCGGCGTCGCGCCCGCGTCATGGATGGCGACGATGACCTGTGCGTCGTCGCGCCTCATCTCCATACGTACGGTCCCGCCGCCGGGCGAATGGCGCAGGGCGTTCTCGACCAGGCGGCGCAGGATGCGGCGGACCTGGCCGGGGTCGGCCATGACGCACAGGCCCGACGCCGGCGGCGGACAGTCCAGGGTCACGCCCGCCTCGCGCGCCTGCGGCTCGATCCCGTCGCAGACCTGACGCAGGGCCAGACGCATATCGACGCGGTGGATGGAGGGCGAGGCGCCGGCGTCGCCGCAGGCCACGAAGGCGTCCGCCTCTTCGATCAAGGCCAGCAGCACCGCGCTCGCCGCCTCGATCTGGCGCACGGCCTGGGACTGGCGTGCGGTCAGGGGGTCGGCCTCGGCGTTGACGCGCAACAGTTGGGAAAAGCCCATGACGGTGGTCAGGGGGGTGCGCAGTTCGCGCCCCAGGGCCTGCATCACCTCGCCCTTGGTGCGGTCCTCGGCGGTCAGGCGTTCGACCTGCGCCTCGGCGGTCGTCAAGGCACGACGCAGGGCCTGGGTCTGTTGCACGATGCGGGTTTCGAGCCGGTCGTTCTCACGGCGCAGACGCACCGCGACCGCGTGCGCCTGAAGCCAGAGCCATATTCCCGCACAGGTCCCGGCCAGGGCCAGGGACAAGACAAGCAAGACGATATCCATGACGCCCTCCTACGCGCCAGAATGGCACGCAGGAGTTGCACTCAGGTAAACACGCTCGCGTAAGTTGTTTCAGTCTTCGGAAGCTGCGGCGGCTTCCGGCTTGCGGCGCGGTGCGCGACGACGCGGGGCCGCCTCGCCTTCGGCTTCTGGAGCAGCGGCCGCCGAAGCCGGCGCGCGGGTCAGGAAGCCCGGCAGGGCGGTCGGGGCGTCGCCGTCGTCCGCAGCGATGGCGGCGGCGGTGCGACGCGGACGGCGGGCGGGACGGTCCTCGACGGCGGGCGTTTCGGCTTGGCTCTGGACAACAGGCGTCTCGACGACGGGCGTCTCTGCGACGGTCTCGGCCTCGGCGTGAGCGGCGGTGTCGGCGCCTTCGCCTTCCTGGCCGTCGAAGCGGCGGTTGCGTTCCTCGCGGCGACGCTCCCAGCGTTCGCGACGGCTTTCGCGACGACCGCCCTCGCCCTCGGCGCGGACCTCGTCCCCCTCGCGCGGCTCGCGGAGTTCACGCGGTTCGCGAGGCGGTTGGGCGTCGCGGTTCTGGGCCTGGTCGCGGTTTTGATCGCGGTCACGATTTTGGTCGCGATTCTGGTCGCGGTCACGATCACGATCACGATCACGATCACGATCACGGTTTTGGGTCTGATCCCGATCGCGATTGTAGTCGCGGTCGCGGTCGCGGTCGCGATTTTGGTCGCGGTTCTGGTTCTGCTCGGTGCGGTCGGACGCTTCCTGCGCCTGGCGGTCGGCTGCCTGCTGAGCGGCGACGAAGGCGGCGGCCTGGGCGCCGGATTCATCCTCGAAATCGATGTCGAAGCCCTGGTTAGACTGTTCGCGCGCGGCGATGTCGGAGAAGGACCGCTGCGGCTGGAGCGCGCGCAGGACGCGGTAATAGTGTTCGGCGTGCTGCTGATAGTTTTCGGCCAGCACCCGGTCGCCGCCGGACGAGGCGTCGCGGGCGAGCTGCTGATAGCGCTCATACACGGTCTGGGCGTTGCCCCGGACCTTGATGTTCTCGGGGCCTTGCGAGTCCCACGAACGATTCGGATTGGCGCTGTTGGCGTTCGACGCGCCCGCCTTGTTCCGATTGCGTCCGCGCTGACGCTTCATGCCCTTGAAATCTCTCATTCGCGCTACCGTGTGCAGGGATGGAGCCCAGGCCGTCGGCCGGTTCCGTCCGTTTCGTGGTTCCGTTTCGCTCGGGGCCGATCCCCGATTGTCGAACTGTCGGAATGCCTTGTCGCCCGCATGGTGCGCCGGTCCTTTCGGGACCGACCGTCATGATCGGCTCAAGTCGCGAACAACCGGGTTGAGGCCCGTAAAGCTGCGTTTGAGTGGGAGACGAGCGAGACTTACCCCGTGCGCCGTCCCTTTCCAAGAGTTTTCGTCAAAGCGTCGCACGGGCTCGTTAACAGCCCCGCTTTGCCGATGCCAGCCTGCTGGGCTAGGCATGACCTTTGAGACGACGACGAGGCTATCCCATGCGTGTTCTGGTTCTGGGCGGCGACGGTTTCTGCGGCTGGCCCACGGCCCTGCATCTGTCGGCCGCAGGGTGGGACGTGACCATCGTCGACAATCTGAGCCGCCGAAACATCGACAACGAGCTGGAGGTCCAGTCGCTGACGCCGATCCGCACCATGGGCGAGCGGATCAAGGCGTGGAAGGACGTCTCCGGCCGCGACATCGGCTTCGTCAACATGACGGTCGGCAAGGAGTTCGACCGGCTGGTCGCCCTGATCCGCGACTATGCTCCCGACAGCGTGGTGCATTTCGCCGAACAGCGGGCCGCCCCCTATTCGATGAAGTCGGCGCGGCACAAACTCTACACCGTCGACAACAACATCAACGCCACCAACCACCTGCTGGCCGCCATCGTCGAGAGCGGACTGGACGTGCATCTGGCGCATCTGGGGACCATGGGGGTCTATGGCTACGGCACCGCCGGCCTGCGCATCCCCGAGGGCTATCTGAAGGTGACGATGGACACCGACCATGGCCCCGCCGAGCAGGAAATCCTGTTCCCGCCCAATCCGGGCAGCATCTATCACATGACCAAGACGCAGGACGCCCTGCTGTTCCAGTTCTACGCCCGCAACGACGCCTTGCGGATCACCGACCTGCACCAGGGCATCGTCTGGGGCACTCAGACGACCGAGACCAAGCAAGACGAACGGCTGATCAACCGCTTCGACTATGACGGCGATTACGGCACGGTGCTGAACCGGTTCCTGATGCAGGCGGCGGTCGGCTATCCGCTGACGGTGCACGGATCGGGCGGTCAGACCCGGGCCTTCATCCATATCCAGGACACGGTGCGCTGCGTCGAGCTGGCGCTGAAGAACCCGCCCAGGCGCGGCGAGCGGGTCAAGATACTGAACCAGATGACCGAGAGCCGGCGCGTGCGCGACCTGGCCGCCATGATCGCCGACAAGACCGGCGCCGAAATCCACAACGTCGCCAACCCCCGCCAGGAGGCCGACGAGAACGATCTGGTCGTCGCCAACGACCAGTTCCGCGATCTGGGGCTGAAGCCGATCACACTGGCGCAGGGGCTAATGGACGAGGTGACCGAGATCGCCCGCCGCTATGCCGACCGGGCCGATCTGACGCGGGTCCCATGCGTGTCCGCCTGGAACCAACGCCGGGCGGAGGCGCTGGAAAATGAGGCGCGCCCGCCAATCGCCGCGCCGCTTTCCAAAGTTCTGACGGCCTGAGTAACGTGATGCCTACCGACGTCCCCTCTTCCCTCAACCTGCTGGTCTTCGGCGGCGGCTATCTGGGACGGGCGGCGGCGCTGGAGGCGATCCGGCGCGGCGGACGGGCCAGCGCCACCTCGCGCAATCCCGAACGGCGTCGCGCCCTGGCGGCCGAGGGGATTACGGCCATCGACCCGACAGACACGGCCGCACTGAAAACGGCGCTTGAGGCGGCCACCGCCGTGCTGATCACCGCCGCGCCGGACGCCCACGGCTGCCCCGGTCTGCGCGCCCTGGGGCCGCTGGCGGGCGACGCCTGGCCCGACTGGATCGGCTACGTCTCCTCCACCTCCGTCTATGGCGACCGGGCCGGCGGCTGGGTGTTAGAGACCGGCCCCCTGAACGCCGCCACCCTTGAGGGCGCGCGCCGGGTGCGGGCCGAGCGCGACTGGCTGGACGGGGCGCAGGGGATGGGGCTGACGGTGCAGATCTTCCGCCTGCCCGGCTTCTATGGGCCGGGGCGCAGCGTGGTGGAGCGGCTGCGGGACGGCACGGCGAAACTGGTGCGCAAGCCGGGCCAGGTTTTCAACCGCATCCATGTGGACGACATCGTCTCGGGCCTGTTCGCCTCGATGGCACGGCCACGTCCGGGGGCGGCCTATAATCTGACCGACGACGAACCCTCGCCGGCCGATGTGGTGATGGAATGGGCCGCCGACCGGATGCGCCTGCCCCGCCCGCCCCAGGTCGACTGGACCGACGACAGCGTCAGCGAAGCGATGCGGCGCTTCTACCTGGATTCCAAACGCGTCTCGAACGCGCTGGCCAAGGCCGAGTTGAGCTGGCGACCCGCCTATCCGACCTGGCGCGAAGGGCTGGCGACGCTGCTGGATGCGCCGCCGCCGTTGCGATTGGTGAGTTGATCACACCCCGTCATCCTCGGGCTTGACCCGAGGACCGGATGATCCGCCGCTCATGCGAAGGGGTGACGCACAGTCCGACCGACGCTCGGTCCTCGGGTCAAGCCCGAGGATGACGGATGGTGAGTAGCTTAGAACGGCAGCAAGTTCCGCTGGCGGCTGTAGCTCATGGTCCCGACATTGGCGCCCAGGCGCAGGCCGACGCCGGTGCGGATGGGGGCCAGGACGATGCCGTCGGCGCGCTGATAGTTCACGCCCAGGCCGGCGACCAGATAGGCCGATCCCTCGATGCCCGGATAGCGGCGATAGATCATGTCGGGGTGGTACAGGCCGTAGACCAGGGTGAAGACCCGGCTGGCGTTGCCGCCCCAGTCCCAGCCCACCGATGCGCCCTGCCAGAACACCTCCTGAGAGGCCGACAGGTCCTTCATGTGCAAGGCGCCGCGGCCGTAGCGAGCGCCCACGACGACGGCGCCGGAGCCTTCCTCGCCCGCGATATAGGCGGTCGGGCGGTCGCCCTGATCGGCGAAGACGCGCTCGATGGCGCCGCCGACCACCTCGGCCGCGATGCCCAGCTCGCGCGAGCCCGCCGAGACCAGTTCATCGAAGCTGTAGGCCTGGGCGGTCTGATCCGAGCGGATCGGATAGTTGGGATCGCGCGCCGGCGCCGAGGCGCAGGCGCCCAGCGAAGAGGCGCCGGCGGCGGTGGCCAGGCCGGACAGGATCAGTTGACGACGATGCATGGAGGACGCTCCGAGGGCGGCGAGAGGACGGCCGGCTGGCGCGCCGGTCTTCACCACACCGTCCCCAACCTTTGCGGCAGCCTTGCGGCTTCAAGGTTAACGGGGGCTTACGGGGCAGGTGTCAGGCTACATTGCCGCGAATTCACTTGGTGTCCTTCAGTGACTACCCGAGCTTGGCCTCACAGCTAACGAGGCTCCCCCAATGAACCGACGCGAAATACTGGCTTGCACAATCGGCGCAGCGGCGGCATCGGCGATGGGCGGCTCTGCTCACGCCAGCCGCGCGAGCACCCGATTTTCCGTAGATGCTCTCGCTATCGGCGGCGCAGGATCGATAGACGGACCCGAAGTTCTCGCCGCCGGGATGGACGCGCTTGTCCTGGACATGACCATCTTTCCTCGCGCCCCGGTGCAGGCGGCGGAAGGCTTGGCCAAATGGGGAACGGCGGAGACGGCGCTGGGCTCAGGAATCATCATCATACGCGCCGGACCCGATTTCGAGCGTGCTCGCCGGTTGGGCAAGCTCGGCATCGTCATCGCCTGCCAGGATGCGTCGATCCTGGGTCCGTCCGTCATCTCATACTCCGATCAAAATCTTGAAAATCTCAGAACCTTCCACGCCTCTGGTCTTCGCGTCCTGCAGTTGACGCACAATGAGCGAAATGGAGCGGGGGACGGATTCATGGAACCGGAGGACGGAGGCCTGTCTCTTCTCGGAGGCGCCGTCGTGGAGGAAATGAGTCGGCTCGGCGGGCTGATCGATTTATCGCACTGCGGCGACCGGACGACGCTTCAAGCCATTTCCAGGTCACCGACTCCGGTTGCCGTAACGCATTCGGGCTGTCGAGAATTAAACCCAAGCCGCCGCAACAAGACCGACGAAGCCATCAAGGCGCTCGCTGACCAAGGCGGCTTCTTCGGCGTCTTCATGATGAGCCGGTGGTTGACAGATCGAGACACCGCGTCGGTGGAGAATGTCGTCGATCATATCGATCACGCGGTGAAGATCGGAGGGATCGATCTCGTCGGTTTCGGCAGCGACCAGCCCACCATGGGGGATAACAGTCCGCAATCCGAAAAGGTCGCGCGACTGAACGCCTACCAAGCCCGAAACCCCGGTCGAGCCGGCGCCGAACCTCTACACGGTCATGTCACCTGCGCGGACATGGACGGTCCGAACCGCATGGAGATCCTGGCGGCGGCGCTGGCGCGCAGGGGCTACAGAGCCGCCGCTCAAGACAAGATCCTTGGCGGCAACTTCATTCGCACCTTCACGCAAGCTTGCCGCACCGCTTGATCACCTAGGCGAACTCATGCCCGCAGCTTGCCGCCCTGCTTCTCGACCGCCGCCACGACCTTGGCGGTCAGGGCTTCGATTTCGGCTTCGGTCAGGGTGGCGTCGCGGGGCTGGATGACGACTTCCAGGGCGACGGACTTGAAGCCGTCGTCGACGCCCTTGCCGCGATAGACGTCGAACACGCGCACGTCGGCGATCAGGGCCTTGTCGGCGCCGGTCGCGGCCCGGACCAGGTCGCCGACGGGCTTGGCGTCCTCGACCACGAAGGCGAAGTCGCGGGTCAGGGGCATCAGGGCCGACAGGTCGGCGGAACCGCGCGCCTTGGAACCCTTTCCGCGCGGCTCGGGGACGTTGTCCAGCACGATCTCGAAGGCCAGGATCGGACCGTCGGCGTCCAGCGCCTTCAGCACGCGCGGGTGCAGTTCGCCGAACTCGATCATGACGTTCTTGGGCCCGAGTTGCAGCCGGGCCGAACGGCCGGGGCGCCACCAGTCGCGGTTCTGGCCTTGGACCAGTTGCAGCGAGGCGACCGGGGCGCCGATCTCTTCCAGCAGGGTGGTCAGGTCGGCTTTCAGCGCGAACAGGGCGTCCTCGCCGGCGCCGGCCCAGTGACGGGCGGCGTGGGGCGCGACCAGGGCCGTGATCACCGTGCGCTGATCCGCCGGACTGTCGCCCAGATAGATGGGGCCGATCTCGAACAGGGCGGCGTCGGCGAAGCCGCGCGCGGCGTTCCTCGCCGCCGCCTGGATCAGGTTCGGCAGGGCCGAGGGTCGCATGCAATCCAGATCGGCCGCGATGGGGTTCTCCAGCACCAGCTTGTCGTCGCCGCCGCCGAACAGGACGGCCGTCGATTGCTTGGTGAAGGACCAGGTGACGGCCTCGGCGTAGCCCAGGGCCGCCAGGGCGCGGCGCGCGGTGCGGACGCGGGCCTGGCGCGGGTTCAGCACGCCGCCGGCGGGACGGGCGACTTCGGGCAGGGGCGTGTCGGGCAGGCTGTCGAAGCCTTCGATCCGCGCCACTTCCTCGACCAGATCGGCCCGGCCCTCGACGTCGCGACGCCATGACGGCGGGGTCACGGTCCACGGCTCGGCCTGATCGGCGGGGCCGGCGGTGACCTTGAAGCCGAGCTGGCCCAGGATGGTCCCGATCCGGTCGTCGGCCAGGTCCATGCCGCTGAGCCGCTTCACATAGGCGGGGTCGAAGGCGAAGGGCGCCGGGCTGGCCGGGGGTTCGCCGACGAAGACGATCTCGGACGGCTCGCCGCCGCACAGGTCCAGGATCAGGCGGGTGGCCAGCTCCAGCCCCGGCGTGACCGAGACCGGATCGACGCCGCGCGCGAACCGGTACTGGGCGTCGGAATGGATGCCGAGGGCACGTCCGGTCTGGGCGATCACCAGCGGGTCGAACCAGGCGCTTTCGACGAAGACGTCGGTGGTGGTCTCGTCGCAGCCGGTGCTTTCGCCACCCATGACGCCGCCCAGGCCGATGGGACGCTCGCCCCCGGCGTCGGCGATTACGCAATCGGTCGCGGCGGCGGCATAGGTCTTGCCGTCCAAGGCGATCAGATGCTCGCGGCTGTGATCGACCCCTTCGACGAACATTCCCTCATAAGTCAGACGGCCGCCTGAAGCTCCTAGTTGGACTTCGTCCGCCTGCTTAACCAATCCCGCGCGCACCACGATCTCGGTCCCGACCAGCTTGGCCACGTCATAGACATGCAGCGGGCGGGCGCGGTCGTAGGCGATCAGATTGGTCACATCGACCAGCCGGTTTATCGAGCGCAGGCCGATGGCCGTCAGCCGTTTTTGCAACCAGGCCGGCGACGGGCCGTTCTTGACGCCGCGAATGACGCGACCGGCGAAGACCGGGCACATTTCGGGCGCGTCCAGCCGCACCGTGATCGGCGAGGGGAAGGCCCCGCGCACCACCGCGATGTCGAAATGCTTCAGCTTGCCGACGCTGGCGGCGGCCAGATCGCGCGCGATACCGGCGACGCCCAGCCAGTCGGGGCGGTTCGGCGTGACCTCGAAATCGATGACGGGTTCGGCGCCGAACAGACCGGCGACCGGGGTTCCCACCGGGATCTCGGGCGGCAGTTCCTGGATGCCGTCGCTCTCGTCCGACAGCTCAAGCTCCGACGCCGAGCACAACATGCCGTTCGACACCACGCCGCGCACCGGCTTCTCGACCAGGGTCACGCCCAGGCCGGGCACATAGGCGCCGATGGGCGCATAGATGGTGGTCAGGCCCGCCCGCGCATTCGGCGCGCCGCAGACGATCTCCTTCAAGCCATCGACGGTCTCGACCTGGCAGACCTGCAGCCGGTCGGCGTTGGGGTGACGCTCCGCCGACAGGATCTTCGCGACGGTGAAGGGCGCCAGCTTGGCGGCGGGGTCGATGACCTCCTCGACCTCCAGCCCGGCCATCGTCATGGCCTCGGCGATCCGATGAACATCCGCCTCGGTCTCGAGGTGGTCCTTCAGCCAGGACAGGGTGAACTTCATTGTTGCGGCGCCGTGAGAGTGGGTATGGCGGCCAGTTGATCGAGAATGTCTCCCGAGCCCGTGAAGCCGACGTTGTAGAATTCGCAGCCGAAGAACCGGCAGTCGCGCATGGGAATCGTGCCGATGGCTTTATCTCCGACGGGACGCAGCAGCAGGTTCTGGATGCCGCCGCGGCTGTCGCCGAAGTTGGTGTCGTCGAAGGTGACGCCCTCCGACACCAGGATGATCGCCGGCCCCTGGAAGCGGCAGCCGGTGAAGGTGCGGCCCTGAATCAGGCCTGCGCCGTTCTTCGACGCCGCGACGAACAGTTCATACAGAACGATATCGACATGTTCGAAGGTCGCCGCATTCAGGTCGGCCGGATCGATCACCGCGCGGTTGATCGGCAGGAGAGACGTCATCGACCCGCGCTCCCTTCCAGCATGGCGACGATTTCCTGAAGGAACGCCGGCCCACCCGTGAAGCCGACCCGCAGGAAGCGGCAGTTGGCGAAGGTGCAGTCCTTGAAAGGAACCGCCCCCGTGACCTTTTGCGGCCCCATCGGCGTCAGCATCAGATTGCGCGCGTCGCCCATGGTGTCGCCCATGTTGCACCCGTCGAAACTGCAGCCCGAGATCGGCAGGAACACCGCCGGGCCTTCAAAGAAGCAGTCGGTGAAGGTGCGGCCCTCGATCAGAGCCTCACCGCGCTGTGCGGCCTCGATGACCAGTTGCGGCAACCAGATGTGACGAGACACATACTGCGGTCCCGGCCCGATGATCGGCAGACCCAGCGTGTCGTCGGTGAAGGTCATGGTCATGGATCAGCTCAGGCCCGAGGCCGGGTTGGGGGCGGCGAAGGCCGAGAAGCCGTAGTGGGACAGCCAGCGGGTGTCGGCGTCGAACATGGGGCGCAGGTCGGGCACGCCGTATTTCAGCATGGCCAGGCGGTCCACGCCCATGCCGAAGGCGAAGCCCTGATACTCGTCCGGGTCGATGCCGCAGTTCCGCAGCACATTGGGATGCACCATCCCGCAGCCCAGGATCTCCAGCCAGTCGTCGCCGGTGTTGAACACCAGTTTCCCGCCCGAACGGTCGCAACGGATGTCCATCTCGGCCGAGGGTTCGGTGAAGGGGAAGTGGTGCGGACGGAACCGCGCCTGAACCGCATCCAGCTCGAAGAAGCGGGCGATGAAGGTCTGCAGCGTCGTCTTCAGGTGGCCCATATGGATGTCGCGATCGATCACCAGACCTTCGATCTGGTGGAACATCGGCGTGTGGGTGGCGTCCGAATCCTTGCGGAAGGTGCGGCCCGGCGCGATGATGCGGATCGGCGGTTTCTGCGACATCATGGTGCGCACCTGCACCGGCGAGGTGTGGGTGCGCAGCATCTTGCGCTCGCCCGTCTGCGGGTCCGGCTTCAGGAAGAAGGTGTCGTGCATTTCCCGCGCCGGGTGTTTGGGCGGGAAGTTCAGGGCGGTGAAGTTGTGGAAGTCGTCCTCGATGTCCGGGCCTTCGGCCACGGCGAAGCCCATTTCGGCGAACAGGGCGATCATCTCGTCCATCACCTGCATGGTCGGGTGGACTCCGCCCTTCCTGCGCGGCCGGGCCGGCAGGGTCAGGTCGATGCGCTCGGACAGCAGTCGCGCGTCCAGTTCGGCGGCTTCCAGTGCGGTCTTCTTCGCGGCGATGGCGGAGGCGACGCGGTCGCGCAGGCCGTTGATCATCGGCCCCTGTTCGCGGCGTTCGTCCGGGCTCATCGCGCCCATGCCCTTCAGCAGGCCGGAGACGGAGCCGGACTTGCCCAGGGCGGCGACGCGCACCTCTTCCAGGGCGGCGACGGTTTCCGCGCCGCCGATGGCGTTGATCAGTTCGAGTTCGAGTGTGGCGAGATCGGTCATTTGACCCGTGCCTTAACGGGTGGAACGGCTTTCGTCACCCTTCAAGGCGATGCAGCGAACGTCCGACGGCTTGCGCGGGACCAGCCATTTCCGTCCGTCAACGGATCGACTGTCGGAAACCCGCCGCGAAAGGTTCATGAACGGCAAAGCTGGCGTTAAATCTCATCCGCTAAGGCGAGGGCCGAACGGGTGAGGACCTTGATGCCGCGTATCGGTGACTTCGTTGATTTGATCGCGCCGGTGGCTCCGTCCACGCCGGGCGCCGAGGTGTTCGAGCGGTTCCAGACCGAGCCCAACACCCTGGCCCTGGCGGTGGTGGACGACGACGGCCGCCCGGTCGGCATCATCGAGCGCAACGCCTTCACCCTGAGGATGGCGGCGGAGTTCGGGCGCGCCCTCTACGCCAAGAAACCCGCCGAAAGCCTGATGGACCGCAACGCCCCCGTGGCGGACGCGGCGACCAGCGCGGAGGCCTTTTTCCAGGCCTATGGCGCGGCGGAGCTGGGCGCCCTGCTGGGCGGCTTCGTCGTGGTGGCGGACGGTCGCTACGTCGGGGTCGGCACGGCGTTGCAGATCGTTCAGGCGGGCGCCGCCCTGCACCGTCAGCGCGCCGAGGAGATGGGCGCCCTGGCCCGCGACCTGGCCATCGCAGAGGCCGAAGCCGTCGCCTCCAGCCGCGCCAAGTCCGAGTTCCTGGCGGTGATGAGCCACGAGATCCGCACGCCCCTGAACGGGGTGCTGGGCGTCGCCGCCCTGATGGACAAGAAGCTGGAGCAGGAGGAGTTGCGCCCCTATGTCCGCACCGTCATCGATTCGGGCCAGAGCCTGCTGCGGTTGCTGACCGATGCGCTGGATATGTCGCGCGCCTCGGCGGGCATGCTGATGCTGGAAGAAGAGCCGCTGGACCTGTCGGCTGTCGCCTTCGACATCGACGCCCTGTGGCGCGCGCGGGCTGAGGAGAAGGCCCTGGCCCTGACGATCCGCACCGACCTGGCTGTCCCTTGGGTTCAGGCCGACGGCATGCGGTTGAAGCAACTGCTGAACAACCTGATCGGCAACGCCCTGAAATTCACCCTGACGGGCGAGGTCGTCGCCCTGATCGAAAGCCGGCCCGACGGCGAGGTGATCTTCACCGTGGACGACAGCGGCCCCGGCGTGCCCGAGGCGGCGGCGGCGACCATCTTCGACCCCTTCAACACCGGCAAGGCCGGGCGCGAGGGCGCGGGCGCGGGCCTGGGTCTGGCCATTTGTCGTCAGATCGCCGAGCGGATGGGGGGCGTCATCTCCCTGGCGACCTCGCCCCAGGGCGGCGCCCGGTTCCAGGTGCGGCTGCCGCTGCGCGTCGCGGTCGAACGGGCGGCGGCTGTCCCCGTCATGGCCGAGCCGACGCCGCACGACACCCTGCATGTGCTGGTGGTGGACGACAATGCGACCAACCGCTTCGTCGCCGGCAAGCTGCTGGAGCTGTTCGGCTGCACCTGCGAGATGGCCGAGAACGGACGCGAGGCGGTGGACGCCGTCAGTGTGCGCGCGTTCGACCTGGCCCTGATGGACATCAAGATGCCCGTGATGGACGGCGTCGCCGCGACGAGGGCCATCCGCGCCCTGCCCGGCCCGGCCGGCGCCCTGCCGATCCTGGCGCTGACGGCCAACGCCGACGAGCGTGACGAGTTGGACTACATCGCCGCGGGCATGAATGGGGTGGCGCAAAAGCCGATCCAGCCCGACGCCCTGCTGAACGCCATCCGCATGGTGCTGGCGCAAAGCCGTATGGCCGAGGCCGCCTGAAACGAAAAACGCCCGCCCCGGAAACCGGAGCGGGCGTTGATCTTGGCCGGTGCGACTGTGGCTTAAGCCAGAGCGGCGCGGACCTTGTCGGCGACGGCCTTGAAGCCGGTCGCGTCGGCGGCGATCGAGGCCAGGACCTTGCGGTCCAGTTCGATGCCGGCCTTGTTCAGTCCGTTGATGAACTGGCTGTAGGTGAAGCCTTCCAGACGGGCGGCGGCGTTGATGCGCTGGATCCACAGGGCGCGGAAGTTGCGCTTCTTGGTGCGACGGTCGCGATAGGCGTATTGCCCGGCGCGGTCGACGGCGGCCTTGGCCGTACGGATGGTGTTCTTGCGGCGGCCGGAAAAGCCCTTGGCCTGTTCCAGAACCTTCTTGTGCTTGGCGTGCGAGGTTACGCCACGTTTAACGCGAGCCATGTCGCTATTCCTTCAAATTCTTTGGGATGGAGATCAGTCGTACAGCGCGCGCCGATCAGGCGTACGGCATGTAGGATTTGATCTTCTTGGCGTCGGCGTCGGCCATGACCTTGGTGCCACGGTTTTGACGGATGTATTTCGAGTTGTGGCTGATCAAGCGGTGACGCTTGCCCGCAACGCCCGACTTCACCTTGCCCGTGGCCGTGAATTTGAAGCGCTTTTTGGCGCCCGACTTCGTCTTCAGTTTCGGCATTTCAATCTCCTATTTGAGGGGCTGCCGCCTTCGGGCTGCTTGAGCCGTGGGGTGGTGCTTCCTCAGAGTTTAAGAACCGCCCAGGCATGCCTGTTCGCCCGGCGGTTCGGTACGCGAAGGCGCGGCTTGTAGGCGAAGACGTCCGGCGACGCAAGATGTGAGTCAGGTCAAGGACTTGGCCGGCGCATCCGCCGCGACCTGACCCCGCCGGATCGCCCGCCCGGCGTTGATCGCCATGACCGCCGCCGGGATGGTCAGCAGCGCCCCGACCAGGAAGGGCCAGTCGTGCCCCAGGCCCGAGAACAGCGCGCCCGCGATCATCGGCCCGAAGATGCGCGCCACCGAGCTGGACGCCATGTTCAGGCCCAGCATGGCCCCCTGCCGGTCGGGCGGCGAGGCGCGGCTGATCATGGCCGAGATATTGGGCATGGCCAGGGACATGCCGCACGCCCCCACCGCCATGACCATCGGAATGACCCAGCCCTGGACGATGGGAATGGACAGGGCGCCCAGTTCCAGCCGGGTCGCCGGGAACCAGGCGACGGGCGCCAGCACCTGAAGCACCAGCGAGCTTCCGAACAGCAGCATGCCGACCGCCAGCACGCGCGATTCGCCGAACCGTCGCGCCAACTTTCCGGCGAAGAATCCCTGGTTCAGGGTCGAGACGATGCCCACGATCATGAAGCTGAGGCCCACTTCGCGCGCCCCCCATTGATAGCGGCTCTCGGCCCACAGGCCGAACACGCTCTCCATCGCCGAAAACCCGGCCATATAGATCAGGGTCACGATCAGCACCCGCGACACCACATCGTTGTCGCGTGCGTCTTTCAGCCCCGCCAGGAAGGGCGGGCGCGGTGCGGCGGGATCGGCCTTGGCCCGGCTCTCGCGCAGGAAGACGACCACGCCCACCGCCGCCAAGGCCGCCAAGGCCGCCGCCAGGAAAATCGGCAGCTGGTATCCAAGACGCCCCAGCTGCGGCTGGGTCAGCAGTCCGCCCAGGCCCGGCCCGACGATGAAGCCCAGGCCGAACGCCGCCCCGATCAGCCCCATCCGCCCCGCCCTCTGTTCCGGCGGCGTCACATCGGCGACATAGCCCTGGACCGTCGAGATATTGCCCGCCCCCAGACCGGTGAACAGGCGAACCGCGATGGCCAGCCAGATGTTGGGCACGAAGGCCAGCATCAGATAGCCCAGCGCATTGGCGATCAGGGTGATCAGCAGCACCGGCTTGCGCCCGATCCGATCCGACAGCCGCCCCCAGAACGGCTCTGCGAAGAACTGACCCAGCGAATAGGCCGAGAACATCAGGGTGATCTGCCACGCCTCGGCCTTCAGGCTCTGGGCGAAGAAGGGCAGCAGCGGCACCACCAGCCCGAACCCGACCAGGTTGATGAACACCGTGGCGAACAACACGGCCAGCGCCGGGGTCTTCAGCTTGGGCGGGGTCGTGGAGGTCGCGGTCATGGCCAAGGCTTAGCGCGGCATTCCGTCGCTAGCGAGCCGGATTGTTCGCCTCCAGAAACCGCACCGTCTCACGCAGCATCTGCTGGCGGGTGTCGGCGCGCGACAGCCAGTGATCCTCGCCCTCAAGCTCGATCAGTTCGACCGGCTTGCCAGCCCGACGCATCGCCTCGGCCATGACGCGGCTCTGTTCGATCGCCACCACCGTATCGTCGCGCCCGTGGATCAGCAGCAGCGGCTTGTCGATCATGTCGGCCAGATAGGCGGGCGACAGCGCATCCAGCGCCCGGTCGTTCAGGCGCGCGGCGCCCATGAACCGGTTCCAGTATCGGACCGTCTGGTTATTCTGACTCCTTTCTTGGCGGGCTTCCCAGTTCACCATGCGGCGCAGGTCGGAGACGCCGGCGACGGCGACGGCGCAGCGATAGACGCCCCGATCCAGCGTCAGTCCCGCCATGGCGGCGTAACCGCCGTAGCTGGCGCCGACGATGCAGACCCGGTCGGGATCGACGATGCCCTGTTCGGTCAGCCAGCGCACGCCGTCGGACAGGTCCGTCTGCATCTTGCGACCCCATTCGCCGTATCCCGCCTCCAGAAAGGCGCGCGTGTACCCCTTCCGACCCGCGGAAGTTGGGCTGAAGCACCGCATAGCCGCGCGAGGCCAGAGCCTGGGCCCACCAGTCGAACCCCATCACATCGCGCGACGCCGGCCCGCCGTGCGCCAGCACGATCAGGGGCAGTTGCTCGGGCGTCTGAACACCGGGCGGCAAGGTCAGATAGCCAGGAATCTTCAGGCCGTCGGCGGCGTCATAGGTGACATGTCGAACGGCGCCGACCTGTTCCGGCGGTATGTCGGGATAGGTGAAGGCCAGGGCGTCGGCGGTGCGACGGTCGAAATCCACCAGCTGATAGAGGCCGGATTCGCCGATGTCGCTGAAGACCAGGATGCGTTTCTGGTCCGCGCTCCATGACACCAGCTGCGGCGCCTTGCCCTCGAACGCGCGCTCGATAGAACGCCACCGGCTGGCCGAGGTCGGGTCGATGAACTCATAGCGCACGCCGTCCTCCTCGACCCGAGAGCCGCCGATCAGAAGACGGGTCTTGGGATGGTGCCACAGCGCGTCCGGGTGATGCGCGAACGGCAGTTTTGTCCACTCGCCGGTATCGACATTGACCTCGAACAGATTGGCGGGCGTCTCGGATTCGGGATCGGCGGCGGCCAGATCGGGTCGATCCGCGCTGATCACCACCGTGCGCGGCGTGCGACCCATGCCCAGGAACGTCGGCGTGTCGACGGGGGCATTGGTCGTCCAGGCCTCGCGGAACCGGCGGCCGTTCGGCAGCATCATGGTCCAGCGCCCGCTGCGCTCGACATAGCGCGCGGTGGCGATCACGACGCCGTCGCCGTCCAGCACATAGTCGTCCGTTTCCCGATCCATCGGCACGACCGAGCGCCCGCGACCGGAACTCAGATCGACCCTGTGCAGATCGGACTGTCCCGTTTCGACGTTGAAGCCGCGCACGAACAGCGTCGGCCCCTGGTCGGTCTCGCGAACCGATGCGCCGCCATAAAGAACCGGCAGAACATCCTGCGTGCGATCCAGCACGCGGGTCAGCTTCTGCGTTTCCAGATCGAGAATCATGCCGAAATAGAGCTCGGACCTGGGCACGCCCAAAAGATGGATGGCCCGCGTCTGGGAGCTGATGATCAGCACCTTGCCTTCGCCGATCCAGCGCAGATCGCGCACCTTGGCCTCGCCGATGGACGAGGCGAAGACATGCTGCGCCGTATTCATATGGGTGACGGCGATTGCACGCTGCTCGCCCGTCACGACGATGCGCGCGATCAAGTCGCCGCTGGGGGATAGCGCCATTAGCTCGACCGTGGGCGACGCGGCATAGACATCGAGCGACGGCGGAGCGCCTTGCGCCTGAGCGCCGGAAACCACGACGCCGCCCAGGGCGACGACGCTCAACACGGTCAGGACCAATCCCGACAGAACAGACTTCAGCATGAACTCCCCCATCCACGGTGAAGCTCAACCAGAAGACAGGGAGCGACGCAAGCGGCGGATGCGCCAACGAAAAACGCCCCGGTCCTGCGACCGGGGCGTTTCGTATTCAGCGATGGATCGCGATCAGCGCGGGGCCAGGATCATGATCATCTGGCGGCCTTCCATCTTGGGCGAGAACTCGACCTTGGCGATTTCGTCGAAATCGGCCTGGACCTTGTTCAGCAGCTTCATGCCCAGTTCGGGGTGCGCCATCTCGCGACCGCGGAAGCGAAGCGTGACCTTGACCTTGTCGCCCTCGTCGAAGAAGCGGTGCATGGCCTTGGTCTTCACCTCGTAGTCGTGGGTGTCGATGTTGGGGCGCAGCTTGATTTCCTTGAGCTCGACGACCTTCTGGCGCTTGCGCTGCTCGGCCTTCTTCTTCTGCTCCTGGAAACGGTGCTTGCCGTAATCGAGGATCTTGACCACCGGCGGCTCGGAGGTGGAGACGATCTCGACCAGGTCCATCCCGGCTTCTTCGGCGGCTTCGAGCGCGGAAGAGGTGGGCATGACGCCCTGTTTCTCGCCGTTCTGGTCGATGAGCAGAACGCGAGGGGCGCGGATATCCTGGTTCATACGCGGCCCGTCTTTCACGGGTGGCGCTTGCATGGGACGGCGAATGGGCGTCGTTTCCTTATGTGGTCAGAGAAGGCGTGTGTCTTGATAAGCAGAATGGCGCAGCTTGCGCCACGTTCCCCTCAAGGCCGCAATATGCGCCCGGAAGGCCGGTTTTTCAAGGCTTCACGGGCGCGGCGCCGATATAGGCGTCATGCAGCGCCAGCACCGCCTCGAACACATGATCCACGCTCAGGTCCTCGATGGGCGCGAACTGGCCGCGCGTCTCGTTCGACGCCGCCGTGCGCGTCTTCGGCCCCCACGGACCGTACAGCCACCACTCGGTCGGCCCGAACAGGCCCAGCGTCGGCCGACCCAGCGCCGCCGAGACGTGCATCAGGCCTGAGTCATTGCCGACGAACAGATCCGCCCGGTCGATGGCGGCGGCCGACGCGAGAATGTCGCCCTTACCGACGAAGTCGATGCCGCGCCCCCCTTGCTCGGCATGCCCGGCGGCCTCCAGCGCCGGGGTCGCCGGCGGCCGGTCGCCCGGCCCGCCCACGGGCATGAAGCGCCAGCCGTCGAAACGCGGTTCGGCCTTCAGCTTCTCGACCAGGGCGCCCCAGCGGTCGGCGGGCCAGCTCTTGCCCGGCTGATGCGCGATGGGGGCGAGCGCAATGATCCGGCCGGGACCGGCCCCGCCCGCCAGCTGCGGATCGATGACGGCGGCGGCCTCGGCGCGCGCCTGATCGTCCAGGAAGATTTCAGGATCCAGCGGCGTCGTCGACCCCATCAGGCGCGACACCATCTCGACCTTGCGCAGACCGGTCTCCCAAGACCGATTATAGACGATGCGACGTTTGGCCGGGACCAGATAGCTCAGCGCCGAACCCCGGATGTCGATGACCAGATCCCAGCGCGTGCCGACGACCTGTTTCCACAGGTCGAGCCAGTGGCCGGACATCTTCTTCTTGTCGAGCACGATGGTCCGCACCACGCCCGGCGCATTGCGGAAAAAGGGTGCGGGCGGCCGGCCGCAGGCGGCGGTGATTTGCGCCCCCGGTACCTGGCGCGCGATCTCTCGGATCACCCCCGACGAGATGACGCAGTCGCCGATGCGGTTGGAGGTGACGAACAGAACTTGGGGCGAGGACATGGGCCTGTGTTCCGCCATCCCGCGTCGCGGTCAAGGGTGACGGCGGCGGAAAGTCCGGGCAAAACGGCTCCATGACCGACATCCAGCACCTGTCCCGCCCCGATGGCGAAACCCTCGCCTTCCGCCACATCGAGGGCGACGGCCCGACCGTGATCTGGGTCGGCGGCTTCCGCTCGGACATGGAGGGGACCAAGGCTCTGGCGCTGGACGCTGCGGCGCGCGACCGCGGCTGGAACTTCATCCGCTACGACCATTTCGCCCATGGCCAATCTTCCGGCGACTGGCGCCAAGCCACCATCGGCCGCTGGCGCGAGGACGCCATCGCCCTGATCGACAGCCTGTCGGGGCCGGTCATCCCGGTAGGATCGTCGATGGGCGGCTGGGTGTCGCTGCTGGCGACCCTGGCGCGGCCGGAACGGATCAAGGGGCTGGCCCTGATCAACCCGGCCCAAGACTTCACCGAACGCTTAATGTGGCCCGGCCTCGCCGACCACGAGCGCCAGGCCATCCTGCGCGAGGGCGAGACCCTGATCGTCGAGGAGGGGCTGGGCGAATATGTCCTGACCCGCCGCATGTTCGAGGAGGCGCGCGACTGGCTGCTGCTGGACGGCCTCATCGACATCGCGACGCCGATCCACATCCTCCAGGGCCGCGCCGACGACGTGGTGCCCTGGCGCCATCAGGTCGAACTGGTCGAGCGGCTGACCGGCGGCGACGTGCGGCTCGACCTGATCGAAGGCGGGGACCACCGGCTTTCAACGCCGACCGACCTCGACCGGCTGGTCGCGGCCGTGGAGGCGATGCGGAGCTAGATCCTCCCCCGTTTACGGGGGAGGATCGGGTCAACCCTTACCCGTCAGCGCCCCATACAGATCCGTCCGGCGATCCCGGAAGAAGCCCCAGGCGGCGCGATACTTGTCCAGCGCATCCAGGTCGAAGCGGTGGACCAGCACCCCCTCCTCCTCGGCGCCCAGGCTCTCGACCAGATCGCCACGCTGATCGGCGATGAAGGAATGGCCGTAGAAAGTTTGGCCCACGTCCGTCACCGTCTCGTGCCCGATGCGGTTGGCGCCGACCACGGGCACGGCGTTGGACACGGCGTGCCCCTGCATCGCCCGGCGCCAGGGCTCGGCCGTGTGCAGATCCGCATCATGCGGCTCGGTGCCGATGGCGGTCGGATACATCAGGACGTCTGCGCCCATCAGCATCATCGCCCGCGCCGCTTCCGGGAACCACTGATCCCAGCAGATTCCGACCCCGACCTTGCCGAACCGGGTGTTCCAGACCTTGAAGCCCGTGTCGCCCGGCCGGAAATAATACTTCTCCTGATAGCCGGGGCCGTCGGGGATATGGCTCTTGCGATAGATCCCCAGCGCCTCGCCGTCCGCATCCAGCATGACCAGCGAGTTGTAATACTGCGGCCCGTCCTTCTCGAAGATCGAGACCGGAATGGCCACGCCCAGTTCCTTGGCCACCGGCGACAGGGCGGTGACGCACGGATGCTCGCGCCACGCATAGGCCTGGGTGAACCAGTGCTCCTCCTGCGAGACGCAGAAATACGGCCCCTGGAACAGCTCCGACGGCAGGATCACCTGCGCGCCCTTGCCCGCCGCCTCGCGCACGAAGTCGATGGTCTTGGCGATATTCGCCTGCATGTCCTCGCCGTACGAGGTCTGGATGCCGGCGACGGTGATGGTGCGGGTCATGCGGGCTCCTGCTGGGAGATGCAGTGAAACGAGCCGCCGCCGGTCAGAATGGCCATCGACGGCAGCGGGATGATCTCGCGATCGGGAAAGGCGGTCGCCAGGGCTTCGCAGGCGAAACGCGCGGCCTCGTCGTCGCCATAGGTCGGCACCACGACGGCGCCGTTGGCGATCAGGAAGTTCATGTGGCTGGCCGGGATCGGCCGTTCGTCCTCGTCCAGGACCAGGCCCGGCGACGGGATCCTCAGCACACGGAGCGTTCGCCCAGCAGCGTCGGTCATGGCCGACAGATCGCGCGCGGTGGCATCATAGACCTCGGCGTTCGGGTCGTTGCGGCCCCAGGCGACCGGGCAGGCCACCACGCCCGGCGCGACGAACCGCGCCAGGTTGTCGACATGGCCGTCGGTGTGGTCGTTCAGCAAACCGTCGCCCAGCCACAGCACGGCTTTGGCCGCTATGGCCTTTTCCAGTTCAGCGGTCGCGACCGCTTCGTCCTGGTTCCAGGCCGGGTTGCGGTTCGGGTTCAACAGGCATTGGCGCGTCGTCAGGACCGTCCCCTCCCCGTCGTGATCCAGCGATCCGCCCTCCATGACGAAGTCGTTCCACGTCAGGGCCACGCCCGAATGCTCACCGATCTGGCCGGCGACCAGGTCGTCGCCCGGCATGTCGTATTTCCCGCCCCAGCCGTTGAACTTGAACGCAGCCGCCGTCATGGACCCCACTCCGAAGATCGGGCCTGTGTCACGCAGCCAGATGTCGCCGAACTCGCCGGCCACAACCTCGACATTCTCCACGTCCTCAAAGCGCGACTGGGCGTCCGCCAGCACATCGGCCTTGCCGACCATCAGCCTGACCTGCTCACGCCCGGGCCCCGCCAGCGCCCGTACCAGCCCCTCGACCTCATCCTGCGCCTGCTCCAGCGTCTCGAACCAGTATTCCGCATGGCTGGGCCAGCCCACCCACATGGCGCGGTGCGGAGCCCATTCGGCAGGGATGGGAGCGGAGATGGCGGCGGTCATCGGCGAACTGATCCTGTCTGGAGTTCCGGCGGAATATCCGGGGACGAAACGCGAGCCGCGCCATATGGCCCCTCCCGCCCCCGACTTCAACGCCGGGCCAATACACCAAAGAAAAAGGGCGGCCCGCGAACGGACCGCCCTTCTTCGTTTCAGTTTAGCTAAGCCTTAGAAGGCGTAGGTCACGGTCGCTTGGATCGTCCGCGGCGCGCCGCGGAAGGCAAAGGTGCTGCTCGACGCGTTCCTGGCGCCCGAGATCGAGCCGAAATATTCTTCGTCCAGCAGGTTGACCACGCGCAGGGCCGCGCTTGAGTTCTTGTAGCCGAAGTAGCCCAAGTCGAACTTGGCGTCAGCGTTCACGACCGTATAGGCCTCGGTGTACAGGTCGTTTTCGTCGGTGACAAAACGCTCGCCCGTGTACTTGACCTGAGCGCCGACTTGCAGCGGGCCGGTTTCGTACTGGACGCGACCACCGAAGGTCCAGTCCGGGGTTTCCGTCAGAGACTTGCCGCCGGTACGGACGATGGTGGTGCCGTCCAGATAGTCGTTAGCGATTTCCGAGTCCGTGTACGAAGCTGTGGCGTACAGCGACAGACCTTCAACCGGCGACCAGCCGATTTGCGAGTCGAAGCCGTACAGGTCGACGTTGCCCACGTTCGAGTCGAATGAAACGCCCAGGTCCTGGTCGAAACGCGACACAATCCGGTTGTCGAACTTGGTGTACCAAGCGTTGGCCGAGGCGATCAGGGTGCCCGTCTGGTAGCGATAGCCGAAGTCGTAGGTCGTGGTCTTTTCCGGCTCCGTGATCGGCGAGGTGATGTTGCCGGCGGTGTCGAAGAAGACGGTGTACAGGTTGTCGGTGCGCGGCAGGGTCAGCGACTGGGCGAACGAACCATAGACCGAGTGAGGGCCCGAGAAGTTCCAGCTGACGTTGACGTTCGGCAGGATGTCGTCGAACTCGACTTCGCGCGAGTACGGCGCGAGGTAGCTCGCGGTACGCGTGCCCAGCTTGAAGGTGCCGTCTGCCTGCCTGACAGCGGTTTCAGTGCCGCAGACAACCGAACTGCTCTTGGATTGCGAATAGCAGTTCTGGTTCAGCTCACGTTTGAAGAAGGGCGCGCGGAGGCCAAGGTTCACGCGGACCGAGTCATCCAGGAAGCGACCGACATATTCGACGGCGAACTGGTTCAGGATGGCCGACGACAGGCGGTCGCGCGAGCGAATCTCATAACCGTCCAGATTGACGATGCGGTGACCTTCGTCGCGCAGACCGGCGAAGGCGTCGAAGAAGCGCGGCGACGTCGGGTTCGAGAAATCGATCTTGCTGTTCAGACCCGTCTGGCGGTGACGGGCGTCGTCGAGCGTGTAGGCGGCGCGCAGGGTCTGCGTGTCCGACAGCTTCCAGATCAGAGAGGAGCTGATGCCGTAACGCTGGGTGTGCGTATTGTTCGTCGAGTGAACGCGCACGCTGTCCAAGATGTCGCCGTCGCCATTCAGGTCGACGCCGCCCGTGGTTTTGGACCCGCGGATCGTGCGATCAGTTTCCGACAGGACGAACTGACCCGAACCACCGGTCGCCAGAGTGTACTGGAACGACGGGTCGAAGGTGAAGATCAGGTTGTCGGCCAGGGTGAAACGCGATTGAGCGCGAATGTTGCCGGTGTCCGACGGGTTCTGACGCAGAGCCCAGTAGCGGTTGCTGTTGCCATCGACATCGGCCAAGCCGTTACGGTAGGTCGGGGCGGTGTAGTTGTTGTCGAAGTCGCTGTTCCAGGTCACACCGTTGGCCAGACTGGCCGAGCCGTCCGCATTACGCTGCAGTTGCAGGTCGGCGTAGTTGTTGTTGCGGTTGCGGTTCCAGTGACCGGCCAGCGAGACGAAGTCGCCGTTGTCGCGGATCGGCTGGAAGACCTTGAAGTTGTACTGGGTCTTGTTGAGGTCGCCCTGACCCTTGTATTTGTCATACGATTGGTCAGAGTAGGCGAACCATGCGCGGGTGCCGAAGGGACCGACCTCGCCGGTGTTCAGTTGAGCGAAAACGCGACGGAAAGCGTTGTCACCCAACGAACCGATAACGCGGCCGCCGAACTCTGAGGGGACGGCGATCGACGACATATTGATGGTGCCGCCTGACGCCGAGGCCGTCGGCGAGTCAACGTCGGTCGTGCCGGTGTTGACCGAAGCCGAACCGATCAGCTCGCTGTCCAGTTGCTGGTTCGAGTAGAGCGAATAGTTGCCCGAGTCATTCAACGGCATACCGTCGAAGGTCTGCGAAATGCGCGGGCCGTCAAAGCCGTGCAGACGGATATTGCCGCCGGACGAGCCGTAGGCGTCGTTGTTGGTGAAGCTCATGCCCGGAACCAGGTTCAGGATCTCGTTGATCGACTGACCGGCTGCCTGGGTCGAGATGAACTCCTGGGTGATCGTCGAGCGGCTCTTGCCGACGGTTTCGGCGACGATGGCGCCGTCGATTGTGCGCGGGCCGCGAGCGCCGGTGACGACGACTTCCTGGACTTCAACGGCTTCCGTACCGGTCGATTGGGCGGAGGCGGCGCCGACGAAGGCGAGCGAGCCTACAAGGGCGGTGGTCGCCCAGATCAGGCTTTTGCGGTTGTTCATTACATCTATCCCCAGATGGACGGCGCCAATGGCCTGGGCGGCAGACGGCCATCGCCTGTCGCAATCCAGCCCCCTCTAGGACTCATGTTGAACCCTGGGACGACAGTTATGTGACAGAGAAATGACAAGGCCAGAGGAGTGGTCTCGGCGCCACACTTGATGACGAGCCACCCATTTCAGCGTGCCGTCAGCCCGATACGCGCTCGAACACGTCCGCAATTCCACGCGCCGTGGGCAGGATGGCGTGGGGCTCGTGGAAGTTGCCGTTCACCTGGCTCTGGGCGATCACATGGGCGCGGAAGCGGGTGAACAGCGCGGTGTCGGGCGCCTGGGGCGCAGACCAGAAGGCGTCGATCGGCTGCTGGTCGGTCAGGCCGTCGAAATCGAAGAAGGCGTCGCCCATGACCTTGACGGGCGTGTGGAAGCCCAGCGCGGACAGGGCGGCGCTGGAGTTGTTGACCACCATGCCCTGCGATGCGCGACACAGGGCGGCCAGATTGCCGCCATCGATGAAATCGACACGGCCGGCCAACCCGTGCGCCTCGGCCAGACGAAGCGTCACGGCCCGCAGGTTCACAAGACCCGGATCCAGCGGATGGTTCTTGACCACAAGCCGCGCGCCAGCGGGCGCCCTGGCGGCGAAGCTGGCGATGACCGCCGTCAGGAAGGCGCGGTTGTCGGCGTAGCGCGAATACTGCAGAAGCTGGGCGTCGCCCTCGCGCTGCAGGCAGGCGATGAAGAAGTCTCCCCGCGCCTTTATGACATCGGCGTCGCAGTTCTCGGCCCTGCGGAAGGCCAGACTGACATAGCGACGGATATGGCCGACGCACTGTTTCAGCGGCGAGAAGACATAGGGCGCGGCATAATGGGGGAACAGCGCGCCGCCGATGATCTGGGCGGCGTGATAAGCGCTGATGTTGGCCACGTGGTGAGGCAGTATCTTGCCGACCGCCACAGGCTCTGGCAGGCGGGGCGCAGGCTCGGGATAGCCGTCGCGGAACCGCGGCAAGGCGCTGGAGCCATTGACGCCGTTACGCTCCACCGTCACCCAGTCGGGTCGGAAATAGCCGTTTTCCAGGACCCACACGCGTGAGGACAGGGTCTCTGCAGCTGTCAGGACGGCCTTGTTGTACGGTCCGGCTTCGCCGAACACGATGATGTCGGTGAAACGCGAAGCAAGCTCGGAAAACCCATCGGCCCACGCCTGGGGATCGGCCTTGAACACCAGGCGTCCGGGCCGTCGCCAATTCATGGCGTCGCCGGCGTTGAAGATCATGCGGCTGACGGTCGCCCCTCGCCCCTCAAGAACAGAAGCCAGCGCCGTACCGAAGGATCCGAACGGAGCGGAAACGATCAGAAAGCTTCGGCCTGCCAAGCCGACGTCGCTGCGCCGGACGGATGTCGGAAATGAAGAAACAACCGCAGATGTCGCGGTTTGCGGACCGCGCGAACGCACATGCGCATCCGGGCGGGTCAGCTCGGCGCGAAGCCGATAGCGGCGGCGACGGCGGGCCGAAAGCAATCGGGAAGAAGAGCGCAACTCAACCATTACGCCGCCCCGATCGGGCGCGACCCAATAGCTGGAAACCGCAACACCAGAAACTCGGCACAATCAGGGCGTTTACGGACGAGCATCATTATCGCTCTTTTGTCGCGGCAATCGGAGACGATCAACCGAAATCGGCGGCGATGTAGCGGTTTACCGACACCGATCGTGAAGCGAGGCTTTTTAACATCAAAGCCGCCGCCACCTTGATGGCGACGACGGCTCGATACTTCGAAATCAATGATTTCCATGAACCACAGGTCGCCGGTCTGGAAATCCAGACCGGCTTCCACGTAGATCTTAGAAGTTGATGTCGATGGTCGCGCGGCGGTTGAGCGGTTCACGCACACCGTCGGCGGTCGGCTTGGCCAGGTTGGTTTCGCCCTTGCCGTCGAGGGCGATGACGCCGCCGTTGACGCCTGCAG
This sequence comes from Brevundimonas sp. KH_058, assembly GCF_057838505.1. Taxonomy (NCBI): domain Bacteria; kingdom Pseudomonadati; phylum Pseudomonadota; class Alphaproteobacteria; order Caulobacterales; family Caulobacteraceae; genus Brevundimonas; species Brevundimonas sp. KH_058. The sequence goes on from NZ_CM174469.1 coordinate 948,558, forward strand.
CAACCAGCGAGTCCGCGACGGTGCGCGAACGGCGGTTGGACAGACCCAGGTTATAGGCGGCCGAACCCGAGGTGTCGGTGTAGCCGACGATCACGACGCGCGTCGGACGACCCGACTTGGCGTAGTTGGCAGCCTGCGTCACCACCGAACGGGCTTCTGCGGTCAGGTCCGAGCGATCCCAGTCGAAGTAAACCACGAACTGGCGAGCGACCGGGGTCTGAGCGACCGGCGGCGGAGGCGGCGGCGGCGGAGGAGGCGGCGGGGGCGGCGGGGGCGGGGGCGGCGGCGGCGGCGGTGCATCTTCCGCACCGAAGCTGTAGCGCAGACCCAGGGTCACGGTGTGCGACTGATCGTAGTCGCCGTCCCATTCGCCGAACTGCGTGGCGCCGACGCCCGTGCCGACCGTCGTCGAGGCGAAACCAGCGTCGCCCGTCAGATAGCGGTAGGTCAGGTCGATATTGGTGCGGTCGCCCACAGCCCAGGCCAGACCAGCGATCGCCTGAGCGGCGAACTTGGTCGAGTCGTCATCGGCCGTGAAGGTCGCGCCACGGTTGGCGCGCAGGTTGCCCGTCAAGTCCGTCTTGACGCGGTTCACACCAGCGCCGAGGCCGACGAAGGGACGGATGCCCCAGGCTTCGTAACCGAAATCATAGATGACGTTCGCCATCAGGGTGACGGATTCGATGTCGCCTTCAGGAGAGAAGCAACCGCCCGTCGCCGGGGTGAAGTTGCAAAGGCCCTGCGTGCCCGAAACGGCGCGAACGGTGCCGACATCGCCCGAGCGATAGCCGCCTTCGAGTTCCGCACGCCAGTTGGGATTGAAGCGGTAGCCGAGACGGGCAAACGCCGCCCAGCCGTCGTTGACTTCATAGTTCCACGACGCGCCGGTCGTGGACGACTCGGCGTTGATTTCGTCGATCCATTGATAACCGGCGTCGACCGCCCCGTACCAACCATTGGGTTCTGCCGATGCGGCTCCGGCTGCGAACAGCCCGGCTGCGGCGACAGAGGCGAGAAGTTTGAGCTTCATAGCTTCCTCACTGTGTGAATTGCGCGAAGCTGCGCATTGGCACAGCGTTCCCGAGCCGAACGGCATGGCTGGCGTCCGGTTCCGCTCTCGGATTAGGATTGTGTCGACTGTGGCGCCGTTTCAACACATTGGGCGCCTGCGAAAGGAATAGATTATGGCGATGCGGTTCGACGGACAGGTGGCGATCGTGACGGGGGCCGGCGGCGGGCTGGGGCGCGAGCACGCTTTGGCGCTGGCGGCGCGGGGGGCCAAGGTGGTGGTCAACGACCTGGGCGGCGCGCGCGACGGCTCAGGCGGATCAGCCGGCGCCGCCGAGGCGGTCGTGGCCGAAATCGAGGCGGCGGGCGGCGAGGCCATCGCCAATGCGGCGTCCGTCACCGACTTCGCGGCGGTCCAGGCCATGGTCGGTCAGGCGATGGCGAAATGGGGCCGGATCGACATTCTGGTCAACAACGCCGGCGTCCTGCGCGACAAGACCTTCGCCAAGATGGAGATCGAGGATTTCCGCTTCGTCGTCGATGTCCACCTGATGGGGGCGGTCAACTGCACCAAGGCGGTGTGGGAGATCATGCGGGGGCAGAACTACGGCCGCATCGTGATGACCACCTCGTCGTCGGGCCTGTACGGCAACTTCGGCCAGTCGAACTATGGCGCAGCCAAGATGGCCCTGGTCGGTCTGATGCAGACGCTGTCCATCGAGGGGGCCAAGAACGACATCCGCGTCAACTGCCTGGCGCCCACCGCCCACACCCGCATGACCGAGGACCTGGGCGCCGCCCTGCCGCTGGAGGCCCTGTCCCCTGCCCTGGTGACGCCGGGCCTTCTGTATCTGGTCAGTCAGGACGCCCCCAGCCGCGCCATCCTGGCCGCCGGCGCAGGCGGGTTCGAACGCGCCTATGTCACCTTGACGCAAGGAGCGTTCGTCACCGGCGAGGATGCGCCCGAACAGGTCGCCGCCCGCTTCGACGCCATATCGGACCGCGCCGGAGAGATCGTCCCCGAGATAGGTGCGGCCCAAGGCATGATCGAACTGACCAAGGCCCAAAAAGCGCACGGAGGCTGACGATCTGATCCTGCCCCTTCTCCCATGGGGAGAAGGTGGCCCGTAGGGCCGGATGAGGGGGGGGGGTACGTGTCAATCGCGTCGCACAGCCTAACCCCTCACCCTTTCGCACAAGGACGACGGCTGACGCTGCCGTGTGCTCAAGCCCTCTCCCGCCGGGAGAGGGTTGCGTTGACGTGGGGTCAGGCGCCTAACTTCCTTCCAGAGGAAACCGGCCTCAAGCAGCGCAAAGCGCGATAGGCCAAACACAAATGGGCTCAAGTAGCCCGAAGGGCGATAGCCCCAGGAGGAAAGCTCATGCGCGAAGCCGTCATCGTCTCCACCGCCCGCACCCCGATCGGCCGGGCCTATCGCGGGGCCTTCAACGACACCCAGGCCCAGCAGCTGGGCGCCCATGCGGTGAAACACGCCGTGGCCCGTGCCGGCGTCGATCCGGCCGAGATCGAGGATGTCGTCATGGGCGCGGCCCTGCAACAGGGCTCGACCGGCACGAACGTGGCGCGCCAGATCGCCCTGGCCGCCGGCCTGCCCTCGACCGTCCCCGGCATGAGCCTGGACCGCCAGTGCGCCTCGGGCCTGATGGGCATCGCCACGGCGGCCAAACAGGTGGTCTTCGACCAGCAGAAGATGGCGGTCGGCGGCGGGCTGGAAAGCATCTCCCTGGTCCAGAACCAGCACATGAACCTGTACCGCGGCAAGGACGAGGCCCTGCTGAAGCTGGCGCCCCACATGTATATGTCGATGTTGGAGACGGCCGAGGTCGTGGCCCGGCGCTATGGCATCGACCGCGACCGCCAGGACGAATACGCCCTCCAGTCCCAGCAGCGCACGGCCGCCGCCCAAGCCGAAGGCCGGCTCGACGCCGAGATCGTGCCTATGACCACCTCCATGCTGGTCACGGACAAGGCGACCGGCGAGACCTCTTCCAAGGAAGTCACCCTTTCGAAGGATGAGGGCAACCGGCCCGATACGACGCTGGAAGGCCTCAAGTCGCTGAAGCCAGTGTTCGGCGCCGGCGAGGAAATCCAGCAGGGCGAGTTCATCACCGCCGGCAACGCCTCGCAACTGTCGGACGGCGCCTCGGCCTGCGTCATCATGGAGGCCGGCGAGGCGGTGAAGCGCAATCTTCAGCCGCTGGGCGTCTATCGCGGCATGGCCGTCGCCGGCTGCGAGCCGGACGAGATGGGCATCGGCCCGGTCTATGCGGTGCCCAAACTGCTGAAACGCCACGGCCTGACGGTCGACGACATCGGCATCTGGGAGCTTAACGAGGCCTTCGCGGTCCAGGTGCTCCATTGCCGCGACACGCTGGGCATCCCCGACGAACTGCTGAACGTGTCGGGCGGCGCCATCTCCATCGGCCACCCCTATGGCATGTCCGGCGCCCGCATGACCGGCCACGTCCTGATCGAAGGCAAGCGACGCGGCGCCAAATACGGCGTCGTCACCATGTGCATCGGCGGCGGCATGGGCGCGGCCGGGCTGTTCGAGATTTACTGATTTTCGTCATCCTCCGGGCCGCGAAGCGGAACCGGGGGACCCAGCGGCGCCGAAGGCGATGCGTCCGCCGCACGATGCGGCAAGATTCGTTCTCGCGACAGGTTCGCGCTCTCGCGCGCCGCTAGGTCCCCCGGTCTGCGCCGCAAGCGGCTTGCCGGAGGATGACGAAAGAAAGCTAAACCCGTTCGCTGACCTTGATCGCCGCCTTGCATCCCGCCCTGATCACCCCGCTCAGCAGCCGATAGGCCGGCGCCTCGCGGCTGCCGTGCTCGATGGCGTGGTCGTGGTGCGCGAGTTCCTCGTCGCGGAACTGTTTCAGTTCAGCCGCCAGGGCCGGGTCGCGGTCGCCAATTTCGGCGATCTGGTCGGCATAGTGTTTCTCGATGACGCTCTCGACCGCCTCGGTGCAGGCGTGCGCCGCCTTCTCGCCCATCAGGGCCGTGCCGGCGCCCAGGGCCGAGGCGGCGATCCGCCACAGGGGCGTCATCACCGTCGGCCGTACCCGCCGCTCGTTCAGCAGCCGGTCGAAACGCGCCAGATGCACCGCCTCCTGGTCCTGCATCTCGCCGAGGTCACGGGCGATCTCGCCCCTGCCCTTGCGCCCCTCGAACACCGCCTTCTGCGCGCGATAGATCAGGACGGCGGCGTATTCCCCGGCGTGATCGACCCGCAGGATCTCGTCCATCCGCGCCTTGTCGGCGCCGCGTCCAGGACGAGGAAGAGGAATGGAGCCGCTCATGTCAGGTCAGGCCTTCTCGATACGGGGGGCACGGGCGTCCTTGGGGCGTTTGGCGGCAAGCAGGCTGAACACCGCAAGCGCCGAGGCGACGATGGCGTTCCATCCGGCCATCGACAGGCCCAGCCAGCTCCAGGCCACATCGCCGCAACCGATCACCTTGACTACCGGCCCCGTGCCCATGGCCAGCGCCGTCAGACTGTCCATATCAACAGACCCGCCGACCGACGAACAGGTCGCGGGCAAGGCCCACCACCTGTATTCGCCCCCCATGTGGAAGATGGCCGTCACGGCCCCGGTGGCGAAGACGGCGGCCAGCAGGAAGGCGGCGATGCGCGGGGTTCCCCGCCGGCTGCCGCTGATCAGGGTCCAGGCCGTGGCGACCACCGCCACCGCCGCCGCGCCCCAATAGGCCTCGCGCTGCTTGAGGCACAGGTTGCAGGGCTCAAGCCCGCCGAACCGTTGAAACGCATGGGCCGCGCCCAGCATGGCCAACGACGCGGCCAGGGCGAAGGCGGTCCACCAACGGGTCAGAAGGCGATAGGCGTCGATCATCCCGAAAGGTCTTACTCCGCCCCGACCGCCCCGTCGACTTACAGAAGCTTCACCGCGACGATCAATCCGACCAGGACAATCAGACCGATCACGCTCCACAGCGCCAACCGCTTTTCCACCTGCGCCAGCATGGCCGGACCCCAGCGTTTCAGGATCCACGCCTCCAGGAAGAACCGCCCCCCGCGCGTCGCTACCGACGCCGCGATGAAGACCGGAAAGCTGAACGCCGCCAGGCCCGAGGCGATGGTCACCAGCTTGTAGGGGATCGGCGTCAGCCCCTTGATCAGTATGACCCACAACCCCCACTGCTCGAACCAGGCGCGGAACTGCGCCAGCCCGTCCGAATGGCCCAGCAGCCGCATCATCGCCAGACCCACGTCGGTCAGGAAATAGCCGATCGCATAGCCCAGTATACCGCCCAGCACCGAAGCGACGGTGCAGACGGCGGCGTAGAAATAGGCCTTCTCCGGCCGCGCCAGGATCATCGGCGCCAGCATCACGTCGGGCGGAATGGGAAAGAACGAGCTCTCGGCGAACGACACGACGGCCAGGGCCTTCGTCGCATGGCGGCTGCGCGCCAGATCGAAGACGCGGTCGTAAAGCTGGCGAAGCATGAAAATCCCCGAGACGAACGTCGTCCCTAGCAACGCCGGGCGGCGCCGTCACGGTCTCGCGGCGCGCCGCGAGCACGACAAGTCCCCAAAACAAGCCTGGGCGGCAAGGTCGACGGGAACATCCGCCGCCATGCGGGGATTGTGCGACATCGCACCGCTCGCAGTCTGTGCTTCAACCCCCTAATCGGATCGCATGACGCCCACCCTCTCCCCCGGAAAACAGGACGATGTCAGCCATAACGTCACCCGCCTCTTGCGGCGGCTGGCGGACGACGGCGGCGACGCGGGCCTGACCCTGCACGAGATCCGCGACCGGCTGGACGAGCGCGCCTATGGGCTGCTGATCCTGCTCCTCTCCATCCCGTGCCTGGTGCCCGGCCTCTACGGCGTGCCGCAAGTCGTCGGACTGATCGTCATCCTGCTGGCGGGCCAGATGCTGGTCGGGCGCGAGGAGCCGTGGCTGCCGCGCTGGTTCCTGAACCTGCGCTGCAAGGGCGTCTGGCTGAAGGCCATGGCCGATTTCGCCGAGACGAAACTGGGCTGGATCGACCGCCTGTCGCGCCCCCGCCTGCGCCGCTTCGCCGACGGGCCGGGTGAGAAGCTGGCGGCCGTCTTCATGATCCTGGCCACCCTGACCATCGTCATGCCCCTGACCAACACCATCCCGTCGGTCGCCCTGGCCCTGCTGTCGGTCGGCCTGATCCAGCGCGACGGCCTGTTCGTCCTCGCCGGCGCCACCGTCACCACCGTCTGGCTGACGATCCTGGGCGTGCTGGCGACCGGCCTGCTGATGGGCGCCGAATGGGCGACGCGCTGGCTGCCGGGCTGACGCAACCTTGAAAGATTCGCCGTCAAATCGCCCTAGTTGTTCTGGCCAGTATGCTCACGCTTGATCGTGGGAGCCTGAACATTTGACCTCGAATCTGATCGGCCTTGTCGCCGCCCTCGGCCTCGCTTTCGGAGCCGCCGCCCCGGCCTTTGCCCAGCAGGCCGCGACGATCGAGGCCCGCACCGCGCCGGGCGGCGTTCTGGTGACCTGGAAGCTTGCCCAGCTGACGAACGAGGTCGCCTTCCTGGATCAGGAAATCGTCCGCACCCTCTGGACGGTCAGAACACCGGGCCTGTCGCTCTCGGACGGCGTCGTGAGGTCCGACAGGCCGTTCGATGCTTTCGACATCCTTATCGCCCCCGACGCGGCCGAGGTGGACCGCGTCTATATTGGGCTGGTGCGGGTCGGATCGGGCCAGAGCCTTTACGGACCCGCGCTGGCGCTGAAGGACATGGACGCCGAACTGACCGTGAGGGCCGCCGACGGTGAAACCGTCACGCCTCAAACCAACGCGATCCAAAGCTACGTCTATGTCGGACCGACGTCGGCCGTGACACAGGATGACGGCGGCGTGGTCGTCGTCGGGGATACCGTTCCTGCGTCCCTACGGACTGCGATGAGAGATGGATTTCTAGCGGCCCAGGGATTCTATGGCGCTCGTCTCGGCCGCGATCTGCCCTATGCGCCGACCCTGATCGTCACTACCGACAGCCCCGGCCCGACGACGTTTCGGGGCGATGTGACCGACAATGGCGTCATCTCCCTGCGCTTTCACGGCTCGGACTGGTCCGCGCCCCCGCTCGATGTGACCGAACAGCTCTCGACCTTCGTGTGGCACGAGACGCTGCACCTGTGGAACAGCCATGCGGTGACGACCAAGGACGGCGCCAGCGCGCCGTGGCTGCATGAGGGCGGAGCCGAATACGGCGCATTGATCGCCGCCCTGTCCACGGGAACGATCGACGAGGCCCAGTTGAAGACCTCGCTGGCGCGACGGCTGAACGGCTGCCGCGCCGCCCTGAGCGACCGCGCTGACGCCGAGCAGCGCTTGCGCACTGCAAACGCCATCTACAACTGCGGCGTTGTCGTGCAGTGGATCGCGGACCTGGAGACCCGCCGCGCCTCCGATGACCGCACAGACATCTTCGACACCTGGAAAGCCATCCTTCAGTCCGGTCGCGCGGGAGACGGCTATGGGGTGGCGGACTTCCGCAACCGCCTGACGCCAGACACCGCCGTAGCCGTCCTGCTGGACGGTCCGGGTCCGGAACGCTGGGCTGGCATCCAGACGCGCCTGGCCGCCCTCGGCGTCACCCTGGTCGATAGGCCCAGCCCGCGTGACCTTCGCCAGGCCGCCCTTTTCCACATGGTCGATCAGAACTGTGGCGGCCAGGGCGGCTTTTCAATCGATAACGGCCGGATCAAGCTGGACTCCGGCGATCGATGCGGCGCCCTGTCTGGCGATCCCGTCGTCGTCGCGATCGAAGATCTGGACCCCATGTCGAACAGTCAGGGCGTCTTCCAGGCCGTCCAGGCCCGATGCGCCGAAAACCTGCCGGTCCGTTACCGACTGTCGGACGGCAAGACCGTCGAGGCCGTCTGCAAGGCCCCGCTTCAAGCCCCGGACGTCTGGGCCGTGGATGCGATGCCGGATATGAAGGCGCGACCCGTCTGACGGTGCAAGCGCCGCCATAAATGTCCAAGATTTAACGGGTGCCAGGCCGACATCCGTTGAAAGGTGAAATGGTCGACCGGCGGTCGATCTTTCTCAGGTTTCTTTCACGGCGTGTCATGGCTTTGCATCTTCGTTCCTCGCGCACCCTACTCGCCGCACTTGGCGTCGGCGTCCTGCTGACGGCCGCGCTGCCAGCCGCCGCTCAGGATTATCGCCAGTCCTTCCATCCCGATCAGTTGAAGGGGCCGCCCGCCGGCGCGCTGAACGAGGTGTTGGTGCTGGGCACGCCCCACCTGTCGAACCTCGGCGACGGCTTCAAGGCCGAGAGCTTGTCGCCCCTGTTGGACCGGCTGGCGGCCTGGAAACCCACCGCTATTGCGACGGAAGACCTGTCGGGTCTGCAGTGCGACAGCCTGCGTCGCTATCCGGCGCGCTATGCCGAGACAGTCGAGACCTATTGCTGGGATCCCGCCCCCGCCGCCTTGGCGACCGGCTTGGACGTGCCCGCCGCCAACGCCGAGGCCGAACGGCTTCTGGCGGCATGGCCCGTCCAACCCACAGCGGCCCAGCGGCGTCATCTGGCGGGTGTTTTCCTGGCGGCCGGCGAGCGCGGATCGGCCCTGGTCCAGTGGCTTCGACTTTCCCCCGAGGACCGGATCGCGAGCGATGGGCTAAACGAGGCCCTTGTCGCAATGCTGAACCGGATCAAGGATCGGTCGAACGAAACCTATCTCATCTCCGCCCCTCTGGCGGCGCGGCTGGGACTGGAGCGGCTGTGGAGCGTCGACGATCACTCCGCCGACACGCCGGACCCGACGGACCCGGTGGAGAAGAAGGCCAACGAGGACGCCATCATGGGCGCCTGGGACAATCCCGCCAGCACAGCCCGTCGGGCGCAGGACGTCCGTCTCAGCGCCGGCCTGGACCAGCCCGACGGCGTCCTTCAGATGTACCGCGCCTATAATGCGCCGGACGCTCCGGCGATGGCCTATCGATCCGATTTCGGGGCCACGTTGGTGGAACCCTCGCCACAAGCCTTTGGCCGCATTTATCTCGGCTTCTGGGAAACGCGGAATCTGCGGATGGTGGCGAACATACGCGATGTGCTGGGTCGCTATCCCGGCACGCGGATGCTGACCATCGTGGGCGCGGCGCACAAGGGCTACTACGAAGCCTATCTGGACCAGATGCACGACGTCCGGCTGGTCGATCCCGAACCCGTCCTGCGCTGATCGCATGCGGCGCTGCGGGGCGCTGTTCATCACGTCCCCGTGGCTTCGTCTTGGCTCCGTCGTCTTCTGTGACTAGGTTCCGCGCCAATCGGCGGCGAGACCGCCAGCAAGATTACGCGGGAGACGCGCCATGAACGACATGACCCAAGCCCAAGTCGAACAGATCGACCTTGAAAACCCCCTCGGCGTCGACGGTTTCGAGTTCGTCGAATTCACCGGCCCTGAGCCCAAGGCGATGATCTCGCGCCTGGAGCTGATGGGCTTCACCCAGACGCATGTGAACCCCAGGACCGACGTGGTCCGCCTGAAGCAGGGCGACATCAGCTTCCTGGTTCATCGCAAGCCCCAGGATCGTCCGGAGAGCCAGGCCGCGACCTTCGCCAAGGATCACGGCCCGTCCGCCAACGGCATGGCCTTCCGCACCGCCGACGCCAAGGCCGCCTATGAGGGCGCAGTCGAGCGCGGCGCCAAGCCGGCCCAGGGCGTCAACGGCGGCGCCCTGGGCGCAGACTACCCCTATATCCTCGAAGGCATCGGCGGCAGCCTGCTCTACGTCATCGACCAGTATGGCGACGCCGGTTCGCTGTATGACACCTGGGACGAGATCGAGGGCTGGGAGGAATCCGAGCGCAAGAATTCGATGGGCCTCGAAATCCTGGATCACCTGACCCACAACGTGCGTCGCGGCGAGATGCGCACCTGGTCCGGCTTCTACGGCTCGGTCTTCAACTTCGAAGAGCAGAAGTATTTCGATATCAAGGGCAAGGCCACCGGCCTGTTCTCACAGGCCATGATCGCGCCCGACCGCGCCATCCGCATCCCCCTGAACGAGAGCCAGGACGACAACTCCCAGATCGAGGAGTTCCTGCGTCGCTACAACGGCGAGGGCATTCAGCACATCGCCCTGACCACCGAGAACATCTTCGAGACGGTCGAGGCCATGCGCGAACGCGGCGTCGACTTCCAGGACACCGTCGAGACCTATTTCGAACTGATCGACAAACGCCTGCCCAACCACGGGCACGACGTGGCGCGGATGCGCAAGAACCGCATCCTGATCGACGGCTCGGACGAGGACGGCCTGCTGCTGCAGATCTTCACCCAGGACACCTTCGGCCCGATCTTCTTCGAGATCATTCAGAGGAAGGGCAACGAGGGCTTTGGCAACGGCAACTTCCAGGCCCTGTTCGACTCCATCGAGCTGGACCAGATTCGTCGCGGCGTCATCAAGGTCGACGCCTGAATGCAGATGCGGCCGCCCGCCTGGCTGCCCTGGCTCGGCCCGGTCCTCGCGGCCGGCGCCGGGGCCCTGGCCGGCGAATACTGGCTGGGCGGCGGCTTCTGGATGGTCCTGATCGCCGCCCTCCTCTGCGGCTTCGCCCCCATCGTCGGCTATCAGGTGTGGAAGCGGCTGCACCACCGGGGGTGACGCGGTCGCGCCGCATCTCTCCTCACTCCCTTCGTTCAGACTGACACGCCCATGCCTGCAACCGACGACGAACTGACCGTGATGGCCCAGGAGGAGCTGGACGCCGCCTGCGCCATAACCTTCGTCGAGCTGAAGAAGATCACCCCCTGGGGCGACAGCTACGAAGGCTTCGCCCCGTCCGGCCGCACGGTCGAGGTCGAGCGCCGCTACCTCTGGGCCGTCGAGCCGGAAGGCGGCGTCGTCGTCGAGGTCGAGGTCCGCGACCGCGCCGCCCGCACCGGCGCCGAGGCGCGCGCCCTGCTGACGGCCGCCGACTGATTCCGCCGTTCCCAACATCGCAAATCCGGTCTAGGCCTTGCTCATGAAACTCGCCTCGCTCAAGCACGGCCGCGATGGCCGCCTCGTCGTCGTCTCGCAGGACCTGAACTGGTTCACCGACGCCTTCCTGATCGCCCCGACGCTGCAGGCGGCGCTGGACGACTGGGACCAGTGCGGGCCCCGGCTTGAGGCCCTGGCCGAAAGTCTGGAACACGAGGGCGTGCCGCGCGGTCGCTTCCACGAGCGGGACGCCGCATCGCCCCTGCCCCGCGCCTATCAGTGGGCGGACGGCTCGGCCTATGTGAACCACGTCGAGCTTGTGCGCCGCGCGCGCGGGGCCGAAATGCCCGAGACCTTCTGGACCGATCCGCTGATGTATCAGGGCGGCTCCGACAGCTTCCTGGCGCCGCGTGATCCCATCCCGCTGGCCGACGAAGCCTGGGGCTGCGACCTCGAAGCCGAGATCGTCGTGGTCGTCGGCGACGTGGCGCAAGGCGCGACGCGCGAACAGGCCCTGGCCGCCATCCGCCTGGTCGGCCTGGTCAACGACGTGAGCCTGCGCAACCTGATCCCCGCCGAACTGGCCAAGGGGTTCGGCTTCGTCCAGTCCAAGCCCGCCAGCGCCCTGTCGCCGGTCCTGGTCACGCCGCAGGCCCTGGGCGACCGGTGGCAGGACGGCAAGCTGCACGGCGCGCTGAACGTCCAGCTGAACGATCAGGACTTCGGCAAGGCCGACGCCGGCGTGGACATGACCTTCGACTTCGGAACCCTGATCGCTCACCTGGCCAAGACCCGGTCGCTGGGCGCCGGGACCATCATCGGATCGGGCACTGTGTCCAACAAGGACGCCGACGGCGGCCCCGGCAAGCCGGTGTCGGAAGGCGGCCTGGGCTACAGCTGCATCGCCGAGGTCCGCACGGTCGAGACGATCCTGCGCGGCGCCGCCGAGACCCCCTTCCTCAAGCACGGCGACACGGTGCGGATCGAGATGCTGGACGACCGTCACCACTCGATCTTCGGCGCCATCGAACAGACGGTCGGCCCGCTTTCCAGCGCAGAATGACAGCGCTAGATTGATGGCGTCAGCCTCGGGGGAGGCCGCAAAGTCCTGGGGAGAGACGACGTGCCGCCTGAAAAACTGATCCCGCTGCTCATGATCCCGATCATGCTGGTGGTCGTGCTGCTGAAGAACCGCAGGAAGCGGGTGCTGAAGCCGCATCTGCTGTGGATCATGCCAGCCATCGTCCTGCCGCTGATCGGCCTGGGCCTGTGGGGCACGACGCAGAACCCCAACATGGCCCACGCCCCGTTCGGCCCTGCCGCCTGGGCGGTGCTGGCCATCGGCGGCGTCCTGGGCGGCGTCGCCGGCTGGTATCGCGGCAAGACCGTCACCATCGAAAAGGAGCCCCACGGCTCCCTGATGGCCCAGGCCTCGCCTCTGGGCCTGATCCTGCTGGTCGTTCTGTTCGCGGGCCGGTCGCTGCTGCGCGACCTGATCGAGAGCCACGCCGCCGAATGGCATCTGAACGCCATGGCCGTGACCGACGCCTTCCTGGTCTTCGCCATGGGCCTGATCGTCATGCAGCGCGTCGAAATGTACATCCGCGCCCGCCGCATCCAGGCGGGCGGCACGGACGGGCATGTGGAGGTCGCGGCCTAAAGGTTCAGGCTAGACGCCGCCTCCGCCCTTGTGGCATGAGGCGGCCTCTGCGGGCGTGGTGGAATTGGTAGACGCGCTGGATTCAAAATCCTGTTCCGAAAGGAGTGCCGGTTCGATTCCGGCCGCCCGCACCACCTTCTTCACATGATGAGCGTTTTCACCCGCCGTCCCGGCGCGGCGGACGTCAGGATATGGCGAACTGCCGAGCGATCGCCAAGGCCCCGATCACGATCGCAAGCACGATGACCAGGCCGATGACGACGGCGATCCCGGCCTTGGCCTGATCCCGGTTTGAACGCGCGTTGGCTTCGAGGTCCAGATAGAACAACCCTTCCCCGACCGGCACGATCACCTTGTGCTTGATCAGGGCGTCGACGGTGTGGCGTGGGGACCTGGGCGGCAAGGCGATGGCGGTGTCGGCGGTCAGCGCCCCGGCCTTCTGGAAATGCTCCACGACCCGGTTGCGGACGCGCGCGGCGTTGATCGCGGCATTTGCGGCAATATTGGCGGCGGCGTTCGTGGCGGCGTTCATCGCAAACTCTCGGCTGGGGAAGCGATCAGCCGCATCCGCTTCACCTCAGTTCAAACCGCCACGCTTGAAAGCGCAAGAGCCGATCAGCCCAGTTGGCGGTGGAAGAACCCCGCCACGTCGGCGAGCACCGTCGCCTTCTTGCGGAACAGAGGCGAGAAGGTCGCGATCAGGTCGGCGTGGTCCAGGCCCGGATAGAGTTTGGCCTCCGAGCGGCCGCCCGCCGCCCGCATCCGATCGTCCAGAATGATCGTGTCCTCGTCGTGGACCACCTTGTCGGCCGTGCCGTGGCCCAGCCACAGCGGCGGGGCGTCGGCGCGCACGAAGGTGACGGGCTGGGTCAGGGTCGGATCCGGCGCGCGGCCGAAGGCGTTGCGCGACGCCGCCACGTCGAACGGCAGGAAGTCATACGGCCCCGCCAGACCCGCCGCCGCCTTGATCAGGTCGGGCCGACCGACGGCGGCCATATAGCGACGGTCCAACGCGATCATCATCGCCAGATGCGCGCCCGCCGAATGGCCCAGCACGCCCAGGCGCGCGGGATCGCCGCCATATTGAGCCGCCACATCCGCCGCCTTGGCCGTGGCGGCGGCGGCGTCCTCGATGAAGGCCGGGAAGATGACCTGGGGCACGACGCGGTAGTCCGGCAGGGCCACGACGAACCCCTGCGCCGCCAGCGCTTGCGCCGCCCAGCCGTACTGGCTGCGCGAACCAGAGTCCCAGCCTCCACCATAGAAGAAGACCAGGATCGGATACGGTCCCGGCGCGGTCGGGGCGTAGAGGTCCATCCGCTGGCGCGGGTCGTCGCCATAGGCGATGTCGCGCGCGACGCGGCGGACCCCGCCGTCCCTCGGCCCCAGGGTGTTGAGCAGGCCCAACGGCGAGCAGGCGGCGGCGAGAAGCCCCAGGGCGGGCGCGAACAGGCCACGGCGGGTCATGCGTAAGGTTCCATCGCGCTCAATACGTTCGCGCCGCCGATTCGGTCTTCGTCGCCCCGATGATTACCGCGCGGCATGTCACCTGGCGTTGGCAATCAGTCCACCGCAGTCGGCGTCCTCGGCCAGGCCCGGATCGACGAAGGCGAACAGGGCCGTCACCGGCGCCACCACCGCGCCCAGAAGGCCCGCCAGCCCGCCCTGCGACACCACATCGCCCAGATCGACCCCGACCTTGGGCGCCGTCAGCGGGCCGGAGACGGTGATCGGCGCCCACAGACGCAGCAGGCGCGGCTTCTTGGATTCGCCCTCGATGCGCAGGTTCATCGTCTCGGCGCCCAGATTTATCGTGCCCTTGCCCTGGGCCAGGACCACATCCGTATCGATGACGAAGGTGCGGGCGGTCGCCGTGCCCCCGCTGACGCTGAAATCGGCGACGGCGCAGCGGATCTGGCTTTCGGACTGATCGCCGCTGAGCAGTTTCAGCAGGCCCGCGCTGGCGTTGATGCCCAGCAGTTCGGCAAAGGCCGCCCGCATCCGACCGTTCGGCACCACCAGGCTGAGCGAGCCTTTCGACGCCCCCGCGAAATCATGGATCGAGGCGCCCGGCCCTTCCAGCCTGGCGCGGCCCAAGGCGCGACCGCTTAACGGGACGGAGCCGTTACGGGCGGGAATGATCGATTCCAGCGGATAGCCGGCCAGCCGCAGATCCACCGTGCTGTAGGGCGTGTCCCGGGTCGCATTGATCCGCGCCGTGCCGTTCATCTCGCCGCGGTTGAAGTTGAAGCTGATCGGGTCGAGCTTGAGGACGCCGTCCTTCAGGTCCGCGCCCAGGTTCACGGCGCGCACGTCGAACTCGTTCGCCTTCACCGCCGCCGCCCGGTAGGTCAGGGTACCGTCCATGGTGCGCAGGCGTTCGGTCTGCAGCTTGGCGTCGGGCAGCAGCTTACCGCCGACGGCGACCGGCGCCTCGGTGTCGGTGCCGGCCGCATTGGTCCGGGTCCGCGCACCCAGCACGGCGGCCAAATCGTCGATGTCCAGGCGGCGCGAGGTCAGTTGCGCATCCACCCTCAGGCGCCGGGCGGAATCGACCCGTACCTCGCCCGACAGGTCTGACGCGCCGACGCGCCCGTCGAAATCCTTGAAGGTCCAGATCCGCTCGTTGCGGTTCAGCGCGCCCGACAGCCGATAGGGCGGCGTATTGGGCAGGGTGACGCCGGTCAACAAATAGAGGTCCGACATATTGCGCCCCTTCATCGTCAGGGTCGCATCGAACCGGCCCAGGTCGAACGGGCGGGTGATCGCGCCCTTGGCGGTCAGGGACGACCCCGCCCCGCTGACCTCGGCCTCGAACCGATAGGGCCGGTTGCGCCGAATGTTCATGAAGGGTCCGCCCTCGATCTTCAGCGTCAGGGGCGAGCCGTTCACCGTGCCTCGCCCGTCCAGCAGGAAGCCGGCGGCGCCGCTGGCGGCCTCGCGCGCGTTGACGGCGGCCTGCAGCGTCAGGCCCCGCCGCTGTTCGTCGAAGGACAGCTGACCGTCGGTGATGATGAGTTGCTGGATGACGGGCAGCTTCAGCCCCTCGCCGGTGTCGGGCTTGTTGGGGTTCAGCTCCCAGCTCTTTCGGCCGTCCTTGGTCGAGATCAGCACGACCTTGGGCCGGGTGAAGCTGAGCAGCGGCATCTCGATCTGGCCGGCCAGCAGTTTCCTGAGCCTGACCGAGGCGCGGACCTCATCGACGTCGGCCGTGTCGCGATCTCGCGCCCAGTCCGGCCCGCCGATCTTCAGCCCCCGCACCACGGCGGACGGCGTCCAGCTGAACAGGTTGACGTCCAGATCCCCCGTCAGGGCGATCTGACGATCGTATTTGACCGAGGCCCAGCGGCCGATCGGCCCACGCAGCATGTTCCAGTCGAACAGGGCCAAGACCAGCACCACGACCGCGACGAGGACCAGCACGACCCCCGCCGCCCATTTTTCCGCCGATCCGGGCCGCCGCGCCGCCGCATAGACGGGGTCGTTGTCGCGAACCCAGTCGCGCCAGGACCGCAGGCGCACGCCCGCCGGAACCAGCGCCCTTTGATGCACGCCAGCCCGAAAAGTCCGCCAATTCCGTGGGTTCGACAATCGCTCGTCTCCGTCAGCCACAGAGAACGCATCAGCCCCCGTTTGGCGCCGCAACGTCAACCTCTCGTCAGTCGTCGTCTATTTGACGTGAACTTGTCGCATATTCTTTACAAACAGAAATATCGGCGCATATTTCGTCAGAGTCCTGATCTTAATTCAGGCCATGGAGGATGACCCGATGACCCGTTTTCTCACCCCTGCCCTGATCGTCGCCGCCTTGGCGGCCGCCGCGTCGCCCAGCCTGGCCCAAAGCTCGACGCCGCGCGCCGAACGCGCAGCCGTTCTCCAGTCCGTCATGGTTTGTGGAACCGATGCGGCCTCGCGCCCCGCCTATCAGCGCGACAACGGCGTGACCCCC
Source organism: Brevundimonas sp. KH_058 (assembly GCF_057838505.1). Lineage (NCBI taxonomy): Bacteria > Pseudomonadati > Pseudomonadota > Alphaproteobacteria > Caulobacterales > Caulobacteraceae > Brevundimonas > Brevundimonas sp. KH_058. The sequence goes on from NZ_CM174469.1 coordinate 965,148, forward strand.
ACCTTCGTCACCGCACAACAGGCGGTCGCCGCCCGCCAATCGGGCCAGCGCTGGGCCGCCCCGCGCTGCATGACCGCGCACCAGTATGACCGCCTCGCCGGCGCACCCCAGATGCGCGCCTCGCTCTGATCCTGCGGCCCGACGCATGAAAAAGGGGCGCGGTCTGACGACCGCGCCCCTTTTGTCATTTCAAGCTGACGCGGCTTACTGCGCCGGCGTCAGATATTTGTTCAGCCAGCCGAACACTTCATTGTGCCATTGCAGGCTGTTGGCCGGTTTCAGCACCCAGTGGTTCTCGTTGGGGAAGACGATCAGGCGGCTGTCGATGCCGCGACGTTGCAGCGCCGTATAGGTCGACAGGCCCTGGGCCGTCGGAATGCGGAAGTCGCGGTCGCCCTGAACCACCAGCATCGGCGTCTTCCAGTTCTCGACATGGTTGGCCGGGTTGAACTTCTGATAGCCCTCCGGCTTGTCCCACGGGGTGCCGCCGTATTCCCACTCCGTGAACCACAGCTCTTCGCTGGAATAGCCCATGCCAAAGGTGTCGAAGACGCCGTCGTGGTTGACCAGGCACTTGAACTCGTTGGACCAGTTACCGGCGATCCAGTTGATCATATAGCCACCGTACGACGCGCCGAGCGCGCAGGCGTTGTCGCCGTCCAGGAAGCTGTATTTCGCTTGAGCCGCCGCCCAGCCCTTCTGCAGGTCTTCCAGCGGGCGATCGCCCCAGTGTTGGCTGATCGCGTCGGTGAAGGCCTGGCCGTAGCCGGTCGAGCCGTGGAAGTCGATCATCACCACCGCATAGCCGGCGCCGGCGTAGGTCTCGGGATTCCAGCGATAGGACCAGCCGTCGCCGAACGAGCCCTGCGGCCCGCCGTGGATCAGGAAGGCGACCGGATATTTGCGGCCCTCGACATAGCCGGCCGGCTTGATGACATAGCCGTGGACCGTCTCGTTGTTCCAGCCGGGGAAGCTGAACTGCTCATACTCGCCGAACTGTTTGGCGTCGAAGGCCGGGTTGGCGTTGGTCAGGCGCAACGGCATTTCGCGACCCAGGAAGGTCTTGAAATAGAGGTCGCTGGGGGCCTTCAGACTGTCTTGAGCCAGGACAAAACCCGACGGCGTCTGCTGGAAGGCCGAGACGTGGCCCGCGCCCGTGATCGGCGTCACCACGCCGTTGCGCGTATCCACCGAGAACAGTTTGGTCGAACCGACGTCGCCCGCCGTCGTGTACAGCGTCTGGCCGTCGCGCGACCATTGCAGGGTGTCCGCCGACCGGTCCCAGTTCGAGGCGATCTCACGCTTCTGGCCGGTTTCGACATCCATCAGCACGATCTGATAGCGATCCGCCTCGAAGCCCGGCCGCGCCATGGCGCGATAGGCCAGGGTCCGTCCGTCCGGCGAGAAGACCGGGCCGGTGTCCCAGGCGTCGTTGTCGTCGGTCAGGTTGGTGAAGGTGCCGTCGCCGGTCAGGCCGTTGGTCTTCCATAGGTCGAAGTTGGTGCTCCACGGCTCGGTCTGACCCGCCAGACGCGCCGAGAAGACCACGGCGTCACCCGCCGGCGTGAAGACGAACTCGCTCTCGTCGCCGAACGGCTTGGACGGCGTGTCGCCATCGAAGCCCTTGGTAATCCAAGAAGGCGTTCCCGTCGCCTTGCCGTCGCGGCCGATGGACTGGACGAACAGGTGGTTCTGGGTGTGGTCGTTCCAGGTGTCCCAGTGACGCACGAACATGCGGTCATAGACCTGACCCGTCGTCTTTTGCTCGGCGATGGCCTTGCCCTGTTCGACCGAGGCGTTCAGGTCGGCCGCGTTCGGATAGACCGCCAGAGACACCGCCACCTTGTCGCCCGTCGGGCTGATCCGATAGGCGTTCACGTCGGTCGGCAGGTTGGTCACCTGCACCGGCGCCGACGTGGGCGAGGCCACACGCCAGACCTGGCTCGCGCCCGACTTGCCCGACAGGAAATACAGATTGCCGTCCCCGCCCCAGCGCGCGGTGTTGGCGCCCTGATCCGAGATCGCCAGGCGACGCGGCGCAGTGTCCGGCGCGTTCAGGTCCAGGATCCACAGGCTGCCCGCGCGGCGGTTGGCGTCCACGTCCGTGGTGGTGACCGAATAGACGACATAACGGCCGTCCGGCGACACCTGCGGATCGCCCAGCCGGTTGGCGGTGATCATGTCCTTATAGGTGAAGGCGTCGGGCGTCGCGGGCGCTGCGGGAACCGGGGCGGGCGGAACCTGGGCCAGGGCAGGAACGGCGCTCATCAGGGCGACAGCCGCGCAGGCGGCGGACAGAAGGGAACGGTGACGCATCAAGCTCTTCCTCGGAAATCTTGCTGCGCCAAGGCGTAGCACCGCCGTTCGCCAGGCGGAAGTTGTCGCGAACGACTGGCTTAGCTAAGATAGTGGGTCCAAGGAGCGCGACATGACCACCGTCACCGTCCACCACGCCAAGACCCATCTTTCCAAACTGATCGCCGCCGCCGAACGCGGCGAAGAGGTCGTCATCGCCCGCGGTGACAAGCCCGCCGTGCGGATCGTGCCGTTCGAACAGGCCGCCAAGGTGGAACGCAAGCCCGGCCGACTTAAGGGTCTCATAGCGATGGACGACCGCTTCTTCGAGCCCTTGCCTGAGGATGAACTGCGCCTGTGGGAGGGTCGCGGCGAATGAGACTGCTGCTCGACACCCACGCCCTGATCTGGTGGATGTCCGGCGAGGCGGGCCTCAGCCGCTCCGCCGAAGCGGCGATACGGGACGGCGGCAACAGGGTCTTCGTCAGCGCGGTCTCGGCCTATGAGATTGCGCTCAAACATGGCATGGGTCGCCTTCCGCAGGCCGCGCCTCTGGCGGAACGGTTCGAGGCCGAGGTCGAGCTCGAAGGGTTCGCCATCCTTCCCATCACCGCCCGCGAGGCGTCGCAAGCCGGCCGCATGGACAATGCCCACCGCGATCCGTTCGACCGGCTGCTGATCGCCCAGGGCCTGCTCAACGACCTGACGCTCGTGTCCAACGAGCGCCTGTTCGACAGTTTCGGGGTCGCCCGGATCTGGTGAACTACTGCGCCGCCGTATAGCGGCCGACCCAGTCCAGGATTTCCTGCTGCCAGTCGACCCAGGTGCGCGGCTTCAGCACCCAGTGGTTCTCGTCCGGCACATGGACGAAGCGGCTGGGCACGCCCTGACGCTGCAAGGCCGAGAAGGTCGCCAGCCCCTGCTCCATCGGCACGCGGAAGTCCTTGGACCCGTGCAGCACCAGCATCGGCTTCTTCCAGTCGCCGACGAAGGCCTCCGGGTTGAAGGCGTCGTACACCTCTTTACGCTCCCAGGTCGGCCCGCCGAACTCGTGGATGAAGTTGCCGATATCCATGGCGTTCATCAGCTGGGGCACGTCGAACACCCCGGCGTGGTTGACCAGGCAACGCCACGGCCCGTTCCACTTGCCTGCGATCATATTGACCATATAGCCGCCGTAGGAGGCGCCCAGGGCGCAGGCTCGGTCGCCGTCGATCCACGGATTGCTGGACAGGGCCGCCGCCCAGCCCTTCTCCAGATCCTCCAGCGGCCGGTCGCCCCAGTGGTCGTTGATGGCGTCGGTGAAGGCCTGGCCGTAACCGGGCGAGCCGTGGAAGTTGATCATCACCACCGCATAGCCTGCGGCCGTATAGGTCTGGGGGTTCCAGCGGTAGGAGAAGCTCTCGGTCCAGGGCGATTTCGGCCCGCCATGGATCAGATAGACGGCCGGATAGCGCCGCCCTTCGACCGCACCGGCGGGTTTGAACACCCAGCCCTGCACCGGCTCGTTGTTCCAGCCGGCGAAGGTGAAGGCCTCGCCCTTGGGCAGGTCCAGTTGCGCCAGCACCTCGGCGTTCTGGCGGCTGATCTGGCGCGGTTCGCTATTGGTGTGGACGAAGATCTGCGCCGGAGCGACGAAGCTCTCGTGGGCGTAGGCCAGGACGCCCTCCACCTCTTCATAGGATCCGACCGTGCCGGTCCCGGTCAGGGGCGTGACCCTGCCGTTGCGTGAATCGACCGAGAACAGCCGGTTCTGGCCCTCGTCCGCCGCCGAGACCAGCAGCGACCGACCGTCGGTGCGCCATTGCAGCCCGCCCGCACCGCGATCCCAGTCCGTCAGCTTCCTCGCACCCGAGCCGTCAGCGTTTGCGACCCACACCGCCGCCTGATCGCCGCCAACATTCTCGCGCGGCGCCGACAACCAGGCCAGTTGGCGACCGTTCGGCGAAAAGACGGGATTGCCGTCCGACCCCTTGTTCGCCTCGGTCAGATTGACCGGCGCTCCACTCTCCAGCGTCACACGGAAGACATCGCTGTTGCTGGTGAAGGGTTCGCCCGCCCCTTGCGTCTGGGTTCCGTAAACCAGCGTCCGCCCGTCCGGTGAAATGTCGAAGCTGGAATCGCCCGCCGAGACATCGGCGTCGAGGTCCGAAAGCAGGTCGCGCGGCTCGCCTCCACCCAGGCCCGATCCGTTCAGGGGCTGGACGAACAGATGGGTGCGGCGCGTATCGACCCAGTGATCGAAGTCGCGCAGCGGCAGCCGGTCATAGGACTGGATCGTCGACTTGCCCCGCTCATCCAGCCGCGTCTTGGTGCAGGCCAGGGCGTCGCAATCGACGAAGACCGAGACCGCCAGCACCAGCGACTTGCCGTCCGGCGCGATGCGGAAACCCGACACATCGAACGGCAGGGTCGTCACCTGTGCCGCCGCCATGCCGGCCGCATCCGTGCGCCAGACCTGGTTCGATCCACCCCGCGACGACAGGAAATAGAGGGCCCCGCCGTCCGGCGCCCAGCGCGCGCCCGAGGCGCCACCTTCGGAAATCGCCAGCCTGCGCGGCTCTCCCCCCGCGACATCCGCCAGCCACAGGCCGTTGACGCCCTTGTTGCCGTTCCAGTCGGTGGTGCGCACGGCGTAGACGATCTGGCGACCGTCAGGCGAGACGCGCGGCTCGCTGACCCGCTCCATCATCGCCAAGTCCTTCAGCGACAAACCGCGCGGTTGGGCCTGGGATGGAGGCGCCGCGGCCTCGACCGGCGCAGGCGCCGCCTGCTGAGCGAACGCCGGCGCGGCGGCCAGCATCAGACTTCCAAAGGCGGCGGCCGCCATCCAGCGCGAACGCGTCATGTCTCAACTCCCCACAGGTTTTCGCCAGTGATAGGGGTCGCCTGACGGATCGCCAAGCTCACAGGACGCCGCGCATCTTGCCCCTTCCGACCGAACCGGCGACAAGCGTTCATCCATGACCGCATCCTCCACACCCGCACGGCGCAGGCCTCACATCGTCGATGTGCTGATCGCCGAACGCGCGCCGCGCCTGACCGCCTCGCACCTATGGCCCGTGGTGCGCCCGGCCCTGTATGGCGTGCTGGGCTATGGGGCGGCGGTGCGGATGGCCGACGCCATCCAGCCCCTGTCGGGGACGCAGACCTTCGACTACGTGTCCGACCTGCTGAAGCTGAAGGTGGCGGCGACCAACCTGGACCGCCTGCCCGCGACCGGCCGATGCATCGTCGTGTGCAACCACCCCACCGGCATCGCCGACGGGGTCGCCGTGTTCGACGCGATCAAACGGCGACGCAGCGACATGATCTTCTTCGCCAACGCCGACGCTATCCGCGTCTCGCCCCGGCTGGACGAGACCATCATCCCCGTCGAATGGGTCCACGACAAACGCACCCGCGAAAAGACCCGCGCCACCCTGACCGCCGCCAAGGAGGCGTTCGAGGCCGAACGCTGCGTCGTCATGTTCCCCGCCGGTCGTCTGGCGCGCGAGAGGAACGGCGTCCTGACCGACCCCGAATGGGCGCCGACCGCCGCCTCGATGGCGCGCAAATACGATGCGCCGGTGATCCCCATGCACGTCACCGGCCCCTACAGCCGCCTGTTCCACCTGTTCGACAAGGTCTCGCAGGAACTGCGCGACGTGACCCTGTTCCACGAACTGCTGAACAAGGCGAACAAGCCGTTCGGCGTCGATGTCGGCCTGCCCATTCCCGCCGACCGGCTGGACGTGGACGCCGCAAAGGCGACCGAGGCGTTGAAACACTTCACGGAACGCACCCTGGCCGCCGATCCAGACGCGGTGTTCGCATGAAGATCGAACTGCCCGACGCCGAGGCCACCACCGCCCTGGGCCAGGCCATCGCCCCCCTGCTGGCGGCGGGCGACAGCCTGCTGCTCTACGGACCGCTGGGCATGGGCAAGTCGACCCTGGCGCGCGGCCTGATCCGCGCCCTGACCACGCCGGACGAAGACGTGCCCAGTCCGACCTTCACCCTGGTCCAGTTCTACGAGTCCGATCCGCCCGTCGCCCATTTCGACCTCTACCGCCTGACCCGGCCGGAAGAGGCCTTCGAGATCGGGCTGGACGAGGCGCTGGACGAGGGTTGCGCCGTCATCGAATGGCCCGAGCGTCTGGGCGAGAAGCCTGAGCGGTTCCTGGGGCCGGACCAGCTGATCATTGAAATCTCCGAACAGGGCGACGGCCGCCTTGCGACCGTTTCCGGCGTAGGCCGATGGGAAACGGGACTGAAGGAATTGCATGTCTGATCGCGAAGCCCTCCGTCTCGACTTCCTGGCGTCCGCCGGTCTGGCCGACGCCGTGCGCACCCCCCTGCCCGGCGACGCCTCGACGCGACGTTACGAGCGGCTGACGCCCGCGACCGGCCCAACCCTGATGCTGATGGACCAGGCCCCCGCCGCCGAAAGCCCGCCCGCCGATCCGGCCTGGACGCCCGAGCAGCGCCACGCCGCCGGCTGGAACGCCGTCGCCCGCCTGTCCGCCGGCCGGATCGAGGCCTTCGCCGCCGTCGCCGCCCACCTGAAGTCGCTGGGCCTGTCCGCCCCCGACATCCCGGCCCTGGACGCCCCCAACGGTCTGGCGGTGCTGGAGGATTTCGGCGACGCCCTGTTCGCCCGCGTGATCGAGGAAGGCGCCGACGAGACGCCGCTGTATCTGGCCGCCATTGAGGCCCTGGCTGTCCTGCACGAGGCCGAAACCCCGCCGCAGACCCTGCACGGCCCCGGCGGCGAATGGCCGCTGCTGACCTATGACGAGGCGGCGCTTCAGGGGGGAGCGGATCTGTTCGTCGACTGGCTGCCGAAGCTGGACGAGCGCGTCGCCTTCGACGACGACGCCATCGCCGACTGGCGCGCGGCCTGGGCGCCCATCGTCGCCTCGGGCGCGGCCGGGGCCTCGGTCATGGCCCACCGCGACTATCACGCCGAGAACCTGATCTGGCTGCCCGAGCGTGAAGGCCCCGCCCGCGTCGGCATGATCGACTTCCAGGACGCCGTTTGCGCCCACCCAAGCTGGGACCTGCATTCCCTGTTGCAGGACGCCCGCCGCGACGTCTCCCCCGCGCTGGAGGCCCAGGCCCTGGACCGCTATTTCTCCCTGCGTCCCGGCGTGGACCGCGCCGCCTTCATGGCCGACTACGCCGGGCTCGCCGCCCTGAACGAGGCGCGCATCATCGGCATCTTCGCCCGTCTGATCGCCCGCGACGGCAAGCCGCGCTACGCCCGCTTCCTGCCGCGCATGTGGCGGCATCTCAACGCCAATCTGGAACAACCGGCCCTGGCGCCCGTCGCCCGCTGGTTCGACCGGCACGTTCCAGCCGAGGTTCGCGTATGACCCATGCTCCCAAGACGGCGATGGTGCTGGCCGCCGGCCTGGGCACCCGCATGCGCCCTCTGACCGATGACCGGCCAAAGGCCTTGGTCGATGTCCAGGGCCGCGCCCTGATCGACCATGTGCTGGACCGGTTGTCGGACGCAGGCGTCGAAAAGGCCGTGGTCAATGTCCACTGGTTCGCGGACCGTCTGGAAAGCCATCTGGCCGCGCGCGAACGCGGCCCGCAGATCGTCATCTCCGACGAACGCGCCGAACTGCTGGAGACCGGCGGCGGGCTGAAGAAGGCCCATCCCCTGTTGGGCGAGGATCCCGTCTTCGTCGCCAATATCGACAGCGTCTGGATCGACCGGGGCGATGCGCTAGGCGATCTGGTCCGCCTGTGGAACCCCGAGACGATGGACGCCGCGCTGCTGCTGGCCCGCCGCGAAGGCTCCATCGGCTTCGAAGGCGACGGCGACTTCTTCGTGCGCGACTCCATTTCTGGAGAGGGGGGCCGCCTGGCCTTCCGGGGCGCGGCCGCATCGGCGCCTTACGCCTATATGGGCGTCCACATCACCCGGCCCGGCTATGCCGACAACGGCTGCGAAGGCCCCTTCTCCCTCAGCCCACTGTGGCGCAAGTCCGCCGCCCAGGGCCGTCTGTTCGGCTGCATCCTCGACGGCGACTGGATGCACGTCGGCGACCCCCAGGCGCGGGATCAGGCCGAGGCGAAACTGGCGGGAGACGCGTGAGCGCCTTCGATCCATTCGCGGACCTCCCTCAAGCAGCCGACCGCCGCGCGGGCGGCGCTAGGGAAACAGGAATGTGCCCCCGCTGGTACGCCATCCCCGCGCACCGGCCCTTCCTTGAAGACCTGGCCGCCGGCGTCCTGGCCTGGCTGGGCGAGCTGCCGCCCGAGACCCTGTCGGACGCCACCATCCTGCTGCCCAATCGCCGGGCCGCGCGCGCCTTCACCGGCGCCCTGTCGAAACTGTCGGGCGACCGACCCATACTGCTGCCCCAGGTCCGTCCGCTGGGCGATCTGGAGGAGGACGAACCGCCCTTCACGCCCGGCGCCCTGGGCCTGGACATGCCGCCCGCCATCCCCGCCCTGACACGCCGATTCGAGATGGCGCGGATGATCGTCGAACAGTTCGACAGCACCTTGACGCCGATGCGCGCGCTAGACCTGGCAGACGCCTTGGGCGGCTTCCTGGATTCCTGCCAGCTGGAAGAAATCCCCAATCCCGAACGGATCGCGACCCTGGTCGACGGCGAGATGGCCGAACACTGGGAGCGGTCGGCCGAATTCCTGGGCCTCGCCGTCACCGCCTGGCCCAAACGTCTCGCCGAACTGGGCCTGGTCGATCCGGCCTGGCGCCGCGCCACCCTGCTGCGCCGCCTCGCCGAACTGTGGGACGCTAATCCTCCGACCCAGGCCGTCATCGCCGCCGGTTCGACCGGCACCGTCCCCGCCGCCGGCGACGTGCTGAAGGCCGTGGCCAGGGCGCCTCTGGGCTGCGTCGTCCTGCCTGGTCTCGATTTGGATCTGGACGCCGGCGTCTGGGACCGGCTGGACGAACAGCATCCGCAAAGCGCGATGAAACGGCTGCTGGACCGCTGTGATATCGCCCGCGAGACCGTCCGTCCCTGGTTCCGCCCCGCCGTCTCCCCGGCCGTCGCGGCGCGTGGCCTGGCCCGCCAGAGACTGGTCAACGAGGCTCTGCGTCCGGCCGAGGCCACCGACGACTGGCGCGGCGCCATTCGTGACATCCGTTCGGCCGCCGTCGCGCGCGGCGAGGCCCGCGACCCCATCGCCGAGGGGTTGCAAGGCCTGTCCCTGTTGACCGTCCGCGCCGAGGAGGAGGCCGCCGCCGCCATCGCCCTGATGATGCGCGAGACGCTGGAAACCCCCGGAAAAACCTGCGCCCTGATCACGCCGGATCAGGCCCTGGGCCGCCGTGTCGCCGCCCGGCTGGAGCGCTGGGGCGTGATCCCGGATTCCTCGGCTGGCAGCCCCCTGTCGCGCCTGCCCGCCGGCGCCCTGGTCGATCTGTGCGCCCGCTGGATCGCCGATCCGGTCCAGCCCCATCTGCTGCTGGCCGTCGTAAAACATCCGCTGGCCCGGTTCGACCTGGGCGACGCCTCTCAAGCCGCAGGGGTCGCCGCGCTGGAGGAGCACGCCCTGCGCGGTCCTCGCCCGCGCGACTTCGCCGCCATCCATCGCCGCCTGCTGGAGGCGGTCCAGCCCGACCGGCGCGGCAAGGCGTCGCCCGAATGGAAACAGGACCGGCTGTCGGCCGCGACCCGGCTGGTCGAGCATCTGCAGGCCGCCGTCGAGGCCGCCACAGCCGCCTTCACACCCGACGCCGACCTCAACCTCGCCGCCTCGGCCCTGACCCGGCTGATCGAAACCTTGGCCGGCCAGAACGCCTGGGCCGGTCCCGACGGCGAGGCCGCCGCCGCCCTTCTGTCCGGTTTGATCGAGGGCGGGGCGTCATTGGGTCGTATCCGCCGCGTGGAACTGGCCGAACTGGTCACGTCCCTGGTCAAGGAAAACGTCGTGCGGACCGGCGGCGCGACCCATCCGTCGCTGCGGATTCTCGGGGCCATCGAGGCCCGTCTGGTGCGCGCCGACCGGATGATCCTGGCCGGACTGGAGGAAGGCGTCTGGCCCCAGGCCGCCCCGACCGACCCCTTCCTGTCGCGCCCGATGCGCAAGGCCCTTGGCCTGCCCCCGCCCGAACGCCGCCTGGGCCAGACGGCGCAGGACTTCGTCCAGGCCGCCTGCGCCGACGAGGTGATCCTGATCCACAGCGAGCGACGCGGCGGCCAGCCCGCCGTGCGCTCACGCTGGCTGTGGCGGCTGGAGATGCTGACGCGCGGCGCCGACGCCAAGGACACGCCGGTCGCCATCGCCCGCCCGGCGGCCGTCATCGACTGGGCCCGCGCCCTGGACGCGCCTCCGCCTGGCCCGCCGCAGTTCGCCAAACGGCCGGAACCCCGCCCGCCGGTGCATCGCCGCCCGCGCAGCCTGTATGTCACCCGCATCGAACGCTGGGTGCGCGATCCCTACGCTATCTACGCCCTGTGGGTGCTGGGGGTTGAGGCGCTTGAGCGGCCCGGCGCTTCTGCCGAAGCGCTCGCACGCGGCAACGCCGTCCACGCCGCCGTCGAGCGGCTGACGCTGGACTGGCCCGACGTCCTGCCCGACGACGCCGAGGCCCTGTTGCACGGCCATCTGCTGCGCGAGCTAGGGGCGCGCGGCTTCGAGGATGCGGCCATGGCCCGCGAAGGCCCCCTGGCCCGCAACGCCGCCCGCTGGCTGACCGATTTCGAGCGGCGCCGGCGCGCGCGCGGCATCGACATTCTGGTCGAACAGCAGGGGACGATGACCTTCGACGCCCCCGCCGGGCCCTTCACGGTCAAGGCCTTCGCCGACCGGATCGAGCTGGCTTCCGACGGGGCGGCGGTGATGGACTTCAAGACCGGCGCGGCTCCATCCGCCAAACAGGTCAAGTCCGGCTTCGCCCCGCAACTGACCCTGACCGCCGCCATCCTGGCCGACGGCGGGTTCGCGCGCACCAACGGCCCGGTTACGCCCGACGAACTGACCTATGTCCGCGTGGTGGGGCGCAAGACGGCGGGCGAGGTCATCACCCGCGCCTCGGGGCTTGAGGCCGCCGACCTGGCCCAGGCCGCGCTGGACGGGCTGAAGCGCCGTATCGCCCGCTTCGACGACGAAAACACGCCCTACGTCTCCTGGGCCGCGCCTCAGTTCATGGGCAACCAGGGCGGCAACTACGACCATCTGGCCCGCGTCTGGGAATGGTCGGTCATCGGCGACGGGGACGAAGAATGAGCCTGTCGCCCCAGATCGTCTCCCCCCAGATCGTCGCCGCCGATCCGCGCCTGACCGTCTTCGTCACCGCCAACGCCGGTTCGGGCAAGACCACTACCCTGGTCAACCGGGTGGCGCGGCTGCTGCTGGACCAGGTCGATCCCGGCGCCATCCTGTGCGTCACCTATACCAAGGCCGCCGCCGCCGAGATGCAGGCGCGCCTGTTCGACCAGTTGGGTGGCTGGGCCGTGCTGGACGACGCCGCCCTGTCGAGCGAACTGGCCCGGCTGGACGACGGCGACCCGCAGGCGATGGATCATGCCGCCCTGTCGCGCGCCCGCAAGTTGTTCGCCCGCGCGCTGGAAACGCCCGGCGGCCTGAAGATCCAGACCATCCACGCCTTCTGCGAAAAGCTGCTGCGCCGGTTCCCGCTGGAGGCCGGGGTCTCGCCCCGCTTCACCGTACTGGAAGACCAGGCCGCGACCGCCCTCAGCCATTCCGCGCGCGAGGATCTGGCCCGCGCCGCCGTCGCCGATCCGGACGGCCCCACCGGCTCGGCCTACAGCCATTTCGCCGTCGAGCTGGACTGGCAGCGCTTCCAGGCCCTGCTGTCGATGATCGAGGCCAAGCGCGCCGACCTCTTGGACTATGTGGACCGCGCCGAGGCCGGAACCGCGCCCGATCCCTGGTCCCTCACCGGCGCCGAGCGCGACCGCGCGCCTGAGGATCTGGAACGGGACTTCGTCGCCTTCATCGATCCCGGCGAATGGAACCGCATGGCCGAGGCCATGGAGACCGGCTCGACCAACGACAAGAAGATCGCCGACGCCATGAGCGTCGCCGCCCCGCCCTATGCCGGTTTCACGGCCCTGGCCGGGGTCTTCTGCACCCAGGCGGGCGAACCGCGAAAGAGCATGGGCACCAAGTCGGCGCCGCAGGGGGCGGTCGGCTGGCTGGTCGATCTCCAGACGAAATTCCTCGCGACGCGCGAGGCCCTGCGCAAGGCGCGGATCGCCGACGACACGGTCAAGGTCCTGACCCTGGCCCGCGCCCACGCCGCCTTCTACGAAAACGCCAAACGGTCGAAGGGCGCGCTCGACTTCCCCGATCTGGTCGCCCGCGCCGCCGCCCTGCTGACCGAGAGCGGAGCCGCCGCCTGGGTGCTGTACAAGCTGGACGGCGGGGTCGATCACGTCCTGATCGACGAAGCCCAAGACACCGCCCCCGAACAATGGGCCATCGTCCGCGCCCTGACCGGAGAGTTCTATTCTGGCCAGACATCCGGCCGCACGGTCTTCGCCGTCGGGGACGAAAAACAGTCGATCTATTCCTTCCAGGGCGCCCGGCCCGAACGGCTGCGTCAGGAACGCGGCGCGTTTCTCGCCCTGGCCGAGGGCGCCGGCGAACCCTTCGCCGGGCCGGAGCTGAACACCTCCTACCGCTCGACCGAAGAGGTGCTGGCCTTCGTCGACGCCGTCTTCGCCGATCCCGATCGCACCCGCGCCCTGACCGGTCCGCAAGGCGACATCGCCCGCCACATCCCGGCCCGCATCGGCCAGCACGGCGCCATCGACCTGTGGCCCCTGTTCCTCGACGAACCCGCGCCCGAGACCGACGCCTGGGACGATCCTGTCGATCAGGAAAGCGCCGGCAGCGCCAGGAAACGCCTTGCCCGCGACCTGGCCCGCGAAATCCGCCGCCAGGTCGAAAGCGGCGTCGCCGTCTTCGATCGCAGCACCCTCGACCTGCGCCCTGCCGGCTATGGCGACTACATCGTCCTGGTCCGCCGCCGCGACGCCACGTTCGAGGAGATCATTCGCGCGCTGAAGACCGAGGGCGTGCCGGTCGCCGGTGCCGACCGGCTGAAACTGTCCAGCCATATCGTGTTCGACGACCTGATCTCGCTGGCCCGTTTCGCGCTCTTCCCCGACGACGACCTGTCCCTGGCCGAGGTCCTGCGCAGCCCCCTGTGCGACGTGGACGAGGACGGCCTCTATGCGCTGGCCGGGCGCGAAAACCGCAAGTCCGGCCAGCTTTGGCGCGACCTGCGCGACCGGGCGCACGAACGCCCCGAATGGATCCGCGCCCGCGATGCGCTTCAGTCCGCCATAGCCGCACGCGGCGGCGACCCGTTCGCCTTCTTCTCCCATGCCCTGAACCGCGTGGACGACACAGGCCGCTCCGGCCGCGCCCGCATCCTGGCCCGGCTGGGCCGCGAGGCGGAAGAGGCTATCGACGAGACCTTGAACCAGGTGCTGGCCGCCGAGAACCGGGGCGCGGTTGATCTGGAGACCTGCCTGGCCCAGCTGGAGGCCGCCGACGTCGAGGTGAAGCGCGAACTGGAGGGGGCGCGCGGCGAGGTCCGCGTCATGACCGTCCACGGCGCCAAGGGGCTGGAGGCGCCCATCGTCATCCTGCCCGACACCACCATGAAGGCGAAGGCGCAGGGCCCCTCCATGATGCCGGCCGTCACGCTAGAGGGCGACGGCGAGGCCTGGCTGATGGCGCCCGGTTCGGCGAAGGACGACTGCCCCGCCTCGGCCGACGCCCGCGCCGCGCGCCAGACCCGCACCGACGACGAGACCCTGCGCCTGCTCTATGTCGCCCTGACCCGCGCCCGCGACCGCGTCATCGTCATGGGCCGCGCCTCCAGCCGGGGCGCCGAGGCCGGCAGCTGGTGGTCGATCATCGAAGAGACCTTCGACCGGTTGGGCGATCAGGCGCGCGAGGTCGATAATGGCGTGCGCCGCTACGGCGTCGATCCCGAACGCCGCCCGGTCGCCGACGCCGAAATCCGTTCCGCCGCTACCCTTCCCGCCTGGGCCGCCGCCTTGCCTCCGGCCGACGCCGCCGCCCGCTTCGCCTCGCCGTCGCGGATGGAGGGATCGATCCGCATCCCCGCCCCCTCGCCCCTGGCCCGCAGCGCGGCTGGCGGCGCGGCCCTGGGCCGGTTCCGGCGCGGCGACCTGATCCACCGGCTGCTGGAGCGTCTGCCCGAGATCGCGTCCACCGACCGTCCCGACGCGGCCCGTCGCCTGCTGGCGCGCGAGACTGATCTGGACGAGGCCCAGCGCGCCGAGATGATCGCCGCCGCCTTCTCGGTGCTGGACGACGCCCGCTTCGCCCCCGTTTTCGGTCCCGGCTCCCGCGCCGAGGTCGCCCTGACCGGCGCACTGCCTGGCCCGTCGAGCGTGGCGATCAATGGCCGCATCGACCGGCTGGTGGTCACGCCCGAACGGGTGCTGGTCGTCGACTACAAGACCAACCGCCCCGCCCCGGACGCCATCGCGGCCGTTGATCCCGCCTATGTCCTGCAAGCCGCCGTCTATGTCGCCGTGCTGAAACGCCTCTACCCCGACCGCCCGATCGAGGCCGCCCTGGTCTGGACCGACGGCCCGAAACTCATGCCCATCCCGCAGGCCATGCTGGACGCCGCGCTCACGCCTTAACTGCCGTCATCCTTGGGCTCGACCCGAGGACCGGGCGTCGATCGGGCTGTGCGTAGCCGTCTTCGCACGAGCGACGGAACATCCGATCCTCGGGTCGAGCCCGAGGATGACGGACGGAGAGAGGGTGTGACGGCGGGAGTTGAATTGCCCGCGATTCGCTCCCACATCTTCAACCGAACCCGGACGCATCCGGCCAACCCCCATTCGCGCTCAAGCAGCGAGGCCCCGCGGGCCGAGCGCTAGCCCCCCAAGGAGCCATTTATGGCGACGGTAAAAGTCACCGACGAAAGCTTCGACGCCGACGTCCTGAAATCCTCCACCCCCGTGCTGGTGGATTTCTGGGCCGAATGGTGCGGCCCCTGCAAACAGATCGGCCCGGCGCTGGAACAGATCGCCGACGAACTGGGCGACAAGGTCACCGTGGCCAAGATCAACATTGACGACAGCCCCATGACCCCGTCCAAGCTGGGCGTGAAGGGCATCCCGACGCTGATGTTGTTCAAGGACGGCCAGATGACCTCGATGAAGGTCGGCGCCATGCCCAAGGGCAAGATCGTCGAATGGTTGGCAGAAGCCGGCGTCAAGGCCGACGCCTGATCCTTATCTACCTGTGAAGATCAAACGCCCGCCGGTCCCGACCGGCGGGCGTTTTCATGCTAGGATGCCATCATGAGCGACGAAGACCCCCCGATCCCCGCCCCGATTTCTGACGAAGAGATTCCCGGGGAAACCTCCGTCCAGCGCGCCCTGCGCCTGAAGAACGCGGCGCTAGACGGCAGACCCAAGGCCCCTCGCGGCGGCCGGTTCCAGCGCGAACAGAACGCCCGGATCGCCGCCGGCAAGTCGCGCCCCTGGATGAGCAAGTAAGCACATTTTCCCTCCCCCTGCGGGGGAGGGTCGTCGCGCAGCGACGGGGTGGGGGCGGCCCGGCAAGGCCGCACTTGCTTGGCTAAAGAGAAGTCCGTGGGGCGTCGCCCTGCCGCCCCCACCCGGTCTCGCCTTCGGCTCGACCACCCTCCCCCGCAGGGGGAGGGAGAAGCCAGTGCTTAAACCGGCCAGGTCTCTCGACTGGCCCCCAGCACCTCGCCCGCCAGATACAGCGACCCACAGATCGCCACGCGGCCGGCGCCGAGACGCAGCGCCAGGTCCAGCGCATCGCTCACCGATCCCGCCGGCGTCGCCGCCAGTCCATGCCCGCGCGCCACAGCCGCAAGAGCGACGGGATCGGCCGCCGCCCCGTCGAAGCCGACGGTGAAGACCGTCGCGTGGCTGTCCTTCAGGGCGGCGAAGAAGCCGCCCGCGTCCTTGTTCGACAGCATGCCGCAAATCAGGGCCAGCGGACGCGGCGCGCGCGCCTGACGCTCGGCCAGAAACGCCGCCAGCGCCTTTGCGGCGTGGGGATTGTGCCCCCCGTCCAGCCAAAGCTCGGCCTCGGCCGCCCGCGCCGCCTCGCCGTAAGGTCCGGCCGAAATCCGTTGCAGCCGTGCGGGCCAGCGCACGGCCTTCAGCCCTTCGGCGATCGCGGTTTCAGGCAGGTCCAGCTCGACCGCCGCCGCCACGGCCAGGGCCGCATTGTCGATCTGGTGCGCGCCCGCCAGCGCCGGCGCCGGCAGGTCCATGAACAGTTCGGCCGTCTGGAACGCCAACCCGCCCCGCTCGGCCCAGGCGTCGAAATCGACTCCCAGCACGGTCAGCCGCGCATGGACGTCGGCGGCGCGGCGCTCGATGGCCGCCATCGCCTCTTCGCGCTGGCGCGCGATCACGGCCGGCGCCCCGGCCTTCAGCACACCCGCTTTTTCCGAGGCGATGGCCGCCAGATCCGTGCCGAGGAACTCCGCATGGTCATAATCCACCGGGGCGATGACGCTGAGCAGCGGCCGCTCAATGACGTTTGTCGCGTCCAGCACTCCGCCCAGACCCACCTCGATGATGGCAAGGTCGGCGGGCGTCTCGGACATGGCCAGGAAGGCGGCGGCGGTCGTGCTTTCGAACACCGTGGCCTCGCTGTTCGTCTCGGCCATGACCGCCTCGATCCGGTCCAGGATGGCGTTCAGCGCCTCGTCCTCGATCAGCTTTCCCGCCAGACGAATCCGCTCGTTGAACCGCACCAGATGGGGCGAAGTATAGGCGTGAACCTTCAGGCCCGCCGCCTCGGCGATGGCGCGGATCAGGGCGACCGTAGAGCCCTTGCCGTTGGTGCCCGCCACATGGATCACCGGCGGCAGCTTGTGTTGCGGATCGCCCAGGGCGGCGCACAGCACGCGCATTCTTTCCAGCGACAGGTCGATCCGCTGGGGGTGGCGCGCACGTAGACGTTCGGAGACGGGATCCATCCGCCTCCTTTAGCCCCTGATTTCGAGAACCGCGACATGACTTCCAGGCCGGACATCAGAACGGCGGCCCGCATCGTCCTGGCGGCCGTCTTCCTCGGCGCCGGTGTGCTGCATCTGATGGTTCCCGGCCCCTTCGTGCGGATCACGCCGCACTGGGTCGCCGACCCAGCGCTAGTCGTGGCGCTGACGGGGATCGCCGAACTGCTGGGCGCGGCGGGGCTGATGATCCCGCGCCTGCGCGTCGTCGCGGGATGGGCGCTGGCCCTCTATGCGGTCTGCGTTTACCCCGCCAACGTCCAGCACGCCGTCGATGGCCTGACCTCAGGCACGGGGCTTGGATGGGCCTATCACGGCCCGCGCCTGCTGTTTCAGCCGGTCATCGTCTGGTGGTGCCTGTGGGCCTCGACCGCGATCGACTGGCCCTTCAAGCGGTCTCAGGCGGCGACGCGCGTGCCGCCCATCAGCATGGAGAGGATCTGACCCAAGGTACGCGGCAGGTCGGCGCGGGTCACGACCCGGTCCACCATGCCCTTTTCCTGCAGATATTCGGCGCGCTGGAACCCCGGCGGCAGTTTCTCGCGGATGGTGGCCTCGATCACGCGCGGACCGGCGAAGCCGATCAGGGCGCCCGGTTCCGCCAGATGTACGTCGCCCAGCATGGCGTAGGAGGCCGTCACCCCGCCCGTCGTCGGGTCCGTCAGGACCACGGCATAGGGCAGTTTGGCATCCTTCAGCTCTTCGATGGCCAGTGTGGTGCGCGCCATCTGCATCAGCGACAGGGCGCCTTCCTGCATCCGCGCGCCGCCGGCGGCGGTGAAACAGATCATCGGAACCTTGCGGGACACGGCCTCGCGCGCGGCCTTGATGAAGGCCTCGCCCGCCGCCATGCCCAGCGACCCGCCCATGAAGGTGAAGTCCTGAACGATCACGACCGCGTCCTGACCGCCAACCACGCCATAGCCGATGGCCATGGTGTCCTTGCGGCCCGACGCCTTGCGCGCCGCGCTCAGGCGATCCTTGTAGGACTTGCCGTCCGAGAATTTCAGCGGATCTTCCGGCACGTCCGGCGTATCGATGGCCTGGAACACGCCGCCGTCGAAGGTGGCCTTCAGGCGCGTCGGCGCATCGATCCGCATGTGACGGCCCGACGGCGTCACCCACAGCGACGCCTCCAGATCCGAGCGATACAGCATCTCGCCGCTGTCTGGATCCTTGACCCACAGATTGTCCGGCGTGTCGCGGCGCGACACGATCTTGCGGACACCGGGCGCGAAACGGCTCAGCCAGCCGCCGCGCTTTTCCTGAGGTTTGTTCTTGTCGACCATGGGCGGGCTCTTAGACGGTTTCCACCAGGGATGCACCAGTGCGCACGGACCGAACCGCATCGCCCAGCGCCTTGACCCTGGCCAGAACGCGCGGCGCGGCCGGTTCGTTCGCCGCCAGCGCCGCCGCAACCTCGTCCACCAGGGCCGAACCGACCACGACGGCGTCGGCCACGCGCGCGATCTCGGCGGCCCGTTCCGGCGTCTTGACCCCGAACCCGACCGCGACCGGCAAGCCGGAGGCTTTGCGCACCCGCTCCACCGCCGGGGCCACGACATCGGCGTTCGCTTCCTTCACGCCCGTCACGCCCGCCACCGCCACGTAATAGACGAAGCCCGATGTGCCCTGGACCACGACCTTCAACCGTGCATCGTCAGATGTCGGCGTCGCCAGGCGGATCAGCGAGATCGACACCTTGTCCAGCGCCGTGATCAGCGGACCGGCCTCTTCCGGCGGGCAGTCCACGACGATCAGCCCGTCGATGCCGCAGTCGGCCGCATAGGCGGCGAAGGCGTCATAGCCCAGGCTCTCGATCGGATTCAGATAGCCCATCAGCACGATCGGCGTGGCGTCGTCGCCTTTGCGGAATTCCTTGGCCAGATCCATGGTCGAACGCAGCCCGAACCCGGCCGCCAGACCCCGGATCGCCGCCCGCTGGATCGGCGGCCCCTCGGCCATCGGGTCGCTGAACGGAAAGCCCAGTTCGATGATGTCCGCCCCGGCGGCGGGCAGGCCGTTCAGGATCGCCAGCGCCTCCTCGCGCGACGGATCGCCTCCCATCACATAGGGAATGAAGGCCGCACGGCCCTCGGCCTTCAGCGCGGCGAAACGGGCGTCGATACGGGCGGTAGTCATTGTTGCGGCGATCCGGCGGGAGCGGCGGGCGGGGTCGCAGCAGCGGCCGCGCACACGTCGCCCGGAATGGTGGCGAAGCCCAGATAGGCGGGCAGTTCGGCGACGGCGGTCTTGGTGGTGTCGTAGAAGGCGACCATCTGCATGCCGTCGCAGCCGCCGGCCTCGCGGCGCTTGATGAAGACCACGCGGTTCTCGTCGCCGCCCGCCGCCAGCCAATTCTTGGACGCCAGGTCGGCGATATAGGCGTCGGCCAAGGCGCCGATCTGTCCCAATTGCGCCGTCACGCAATACGCCCGGCCTGTCAGATTGTTCAGCCCGCCGCAATCGGCCGACAGCTCCGCACCGGGCAGCAGACCGACATCGGCTGGGCCGCCTTGCGGCGCAGCCGGAGCCGGCGTCTGGGCCTGAACGGCGGCGGTGGACAGGGCGAGCGCGGCGGTCGCCGCCAGAAGGCTACGGATCACAGTTCCACTCCCAGATGTTTGGCGACCTGGAAGATGTCCTTGTCGCCGCGGCCCGACATCAGCAGGACGACGTCCCCGCCCTTGCCGACTTCGCGCGCCACTTCGCCCGTCCGCGCCAGAGCATGGGCCGGTTCCAGCGCCGGAATGATACCTTCCAGCTTCGAGCACAGTTGGAAGGCCTCCAGAGCCTCATTGTCGGTCGCCGAGCGATATTCGGCCCGGCCGATGTCGTGGAGCCAGGCATGCTCCGGCCCGATGCCGGGATAGTCCAGCCCGGCCGAGATCGAATGCCCCTCGACGATGTTGCCGTCCTCGTCCTGCAAAAGATAGGTCCGGTTGCCGTGCAGCACGCCTGAGCGGCCGCCCTTCAGCGACGCCGCATGGTCCGGCGTATCCAGCCCGTGCCCCGCCGCCTCGACCCCGATCAGCCGCACGGCCTCGTCCTCGATGAAGGGATGGAAGGCGCCGATGGCGTTCGATCCGCCGCCGATGCAGGCGACCACGGCGTCCGGGAGCCTGCCCATCCGGGCCATTGACTGGGTCTTGATCTCCTTGCCGATCACCGACTGGAAGTCGCGCACCATGGCCGGATAGGGGTGCGGACCCGCCGCCGTGCCGATGATGTAATAGGTGTCCGAGACATTGGTGACCCAGTCGCGCATCGCCTCGTTCATCGCGTCCTTCAGGGTCGCGGCCCCGGCCGTGACGGAGAAGACTTCCGATCCCAACAGACGCATGCGGAACACGTTCGGCTGCTGCCGCTCCACGTCCACCGCGCCCATATAGACGGTGCAGGGCAGACCGAACCGCGCAGCCACGGTCGCCGACGCCACGCCGTGCTGACCCGCGCCGGTCTCGGCGATGATGCGCGTCTTGCCCATGCGCCGCGCCAGCAGGATCTGGCCCATGCAGTTGTTGATCTTGTGCGCGCCCGTGTGGTTCAGATCCTCGCGCTTCAGCCAGATGTTGGCCCCGCCGAAATGCTCGGTCAGCCGCTCGGCGAAATAAAGCGGGCTCTCGCGACCGACATAATGGGTGAGGAAGCTGTCCAGCTCGGCCTGGAAGCTGGGGTCCGCCTTGGCCGCCTTATAGGCCGCGTCCAGCTCGTGGATCAGCGGCATCAGGGTCTCGGCCACGAACTGCCCGCCATAGGGACCGAACCGCCCCTGCGCGTCCGGCCAGGCGTAGGCGTTCGACAACGGCTGGGCGGGATCGGGGGCTTGGATGGGGGTCTGGGCGTTCACGGGTTCGACTTTCACGCGGAGAGGCGTCGTAATTACGACCGGCGCGCGTTTTGGATGAAGGCCGCGATCCGGTCGGCGTCCTTAACACCCGGCGCGCTTTCCACGCCAGAGGACACGTCCACCATCGGCGCGCCTGTGATCCTCAGCGCCTCGGCCACATTGTCCGGGTTCAGCCCGCCCGCCAGGAACCACGGATGGCGAAACGCCCGGTCCGCCAGCAGGGTCCAGTCGAAACTGTGCCCCACCCCGCCGGGCAGCACAGACCCCTCCGGCGGCTTGGCGTCGAACATCAGATGATCGGCGTGATAGTCCCATTCGGCGGCGGCGGCGAAGTCGTCCCCATGCCGGATCGGCAGGGCCTTGATCACCCCCGCCCCCGTCAGCGCCCGCACCCGTTCCGCCCGCGCCGGGGTCTCGGCCCCATGCAGTTGAATGAAGTCGGGCCTCAACACCCGCGCGATCTCGTCCAACAGCGCGTCGTCGGGATCGACCGTCACCGCCACGATCTTCGCCCGCCCCCGCGCCCGCTCGAACAGGCCGGCCGCCGCCTCGGGCGCGATGTGTCGGGGGCTCTTGGGAAACACCACCGCCCCCACGAAGTCCGCCCCGCCGTCGAGCGCGGCGTCCAGAGTGTCCGCCGTCGTAAGGCCGCAGATCTTGATGGCCGTCATGGCACGATCACAGTCATGCCGATGTCGCGACCTACCGCGGCCATATCCTCATCCAGTGTCGCCACGACGCAGCCGTGTCTGGCGGCGACGGCCAAATGCACGGCGTCGGGCGCCCGCAATCTTGTGTCCGCCCTGAGCATGGCGCGCGACTCTACGATGTCGCCATCGACCACCGACAGCACGATCCGGCCCGTCAACCATTGGTCAAGCACGCGTTCGAACGACCTCCGCTCCTTGTCGAGCAAATGGCGCATTCGCGCCTTGACCGCCAAGGCCGAGGAAAACTCGGCCAGCGCCCAACTGCTCAGGACGAAATCGTCAATGTCGGCAATCCAGGTCGATGTCCGCTGCGTGTGCTTGTCGGTATGGAACAGAGACACCAGAACGCTGGTGTCGAGATAAACAGTCAAATCTCTTCGTCCCGCATGCGCCGGATCAGCGTGACGGAGTCGATGGGCGACTTGGACTTGATCCGCACCCTCTCAACCCACGCCATATCGATCGGCCCCGACGTCGGCTTTGTCTCCTGCGTCGGTTCAAGCCGCGCGATCGGCACGCCACGCCGCGTGATGGTCACGGCCTCTCCCGCCAGCATGCGATCCAGCAGCTTGGGCAGGTTGTTCTTGGCTTCGGCGACGGAATAGCTGGACATGGCCATCAAGATAGCCATCTGCCGCCAAATGTCCAATCAGGCCCCGGTCGGTTCCTCGAAGATCGACCCGATCTCGTCCTGGCTCAGCAGTCGCCACTGCCCCGGCGCCAGATCGGCCGGCAGGGCCAGCCCGCCCATACGCTCGCGGTGCAGGGTCTCGACGTGGTTTCCGGCGGCGGCGAACATGCGCCGCACCTGGTGATAGCGCCCCTCCGTCACCGTCAGCAGGGCCTCGGTCGGCGTCACGACCTCCAGCACCGCCGGCGCCAGCGGCTTGTCCTCGCCCTCCAGCACCAGCTCGCCTGAGGCGAACAACGCGCCTTCCGTCCCGACCAGCGGCCGCGCCAGCCCGGCGCGATAGACCTTGGCCACATGGCGCTTGGGCGAGATCACCCGGTGCAGCAGGTCGCCGTCGTCGGTCAGCAGCAGCAGGCCCGTCGTCTGTTTGTCCAGCCGCCCGATGGTCGAAATGGCCGGATCGCGCGCCCGCCACCGCCCCGGCAGGATGTCATAGACCAGCGCCCCCTCTTCCTTGTGCGAACAGGTCATGCCCAGCGGCTTGTTCAGCATGATCACCAGCCCCTGCACGGGGTCCAGCGGTTCGCCGTCGATCTCCATCCGGGTCGGCAGGTCGCGCGTCACCGGAATGCGTTTGGACACATCCGTCAGGTCCGCCCCGTCCAGCACGATCCCGCCCGCCTTGGCCATCCGCGCCATCTCGGCCCGCGAGCCATAGCCCATCGAGCCCAGCAGACGATCGACCCTCGACGTCGGAGTTTTCACTTCACCGCCTCGAACAGCTTGTATCCACCCGCTTCCGCCACCAGCCGCACCCGCTTGAACGCCGCGTTCAGTTCCGCCTCATAGGGCAGGTGTCGGTTGGCGACGACCCAGGCGACGCCGCCCTTCTTCATCAGCTCCGCCGCCTTGCGAATGAAGGCCTGGCCCAGCCGCCGGTCCTCGGCGCCACCGTCGTGGAAGGGCGGATTGCTGACCACGAAATCCTTGTCGCCCTTGGCCTCCAGGGTGCGGGCGTCCGACCACCAGACCTTGGCGCGCTCGTCCGTCACGTTCTCGCGCGCGGCGCGGATGGCGCGGCGATCCAGATCGACCAGCTTCAGCCTGGTCACCGCAGGCGACCGCAAAACGACCGTCGCCAGCGCTCCGTAACCACAGCCCAGATCGACCCCCTCGCCCTTCATCGGCGGCAGGTGTTCGGCCAGCAGAGCCGAGCCCGCATCGATCCGGTCCCAGGCGAAAATCCCCGGTTGAGACCAGGCCTCCAGCCCTGGCACGAACTGCGGCCCGCCCGCGGCGATGGCGGCGTCGATGGCCGTATCCAGCCCCTGCGCCGTCTCGGGCTTGAAGACGATGCAGCGCCGGTGGTGGGCCTTGGCCGTCTCGGCGACCTCGACGCCGAACGCCTTCAGCTCCTTGCCCAGGCGCGACCCACCCTTGTCCTTGGGCGCCATCACGTCCAGCCGTCCGCCGACTTTCAGCGCCCTCAGCGCCAAGGCCAGGACATAGCGCCGCTCCAGCACGCCGGGCGGGGCGTAGATCATGATCGTATCGGCCGAGCCGGCGTGCTGCGCCTCCAGCGCGGCGGACTCCGGGATCAGGGGCGAGGTCTGGGTCGCATCACCCGGCGGATCGAAAACGACAGGCGGACGGCCATAGAGAAGCGTGGTCATGCCCCGCCCTTAGAGGGTGAAGGCGTCGGGGACCAGCCTCAGAACCCCGCCTGCAGCAGCACCAGTCCCACGACCCCGACCCCGATCCGCCACCAGGCGAAGACGCCGAAGCCGCGCTTGGACACGAAATCCAGCAGGAACCGCACCACCGCCAGGGCCGAGATGAAGGCCACGACGAAGCCTACGGCGATCAGGCCCACGTCGCTGAAATCCAGCGTCTTGTGGTTCTTCAACAGGTCATAGGCCACTGCCGCCCCCATGGTGGGCAGGGCCAGGAAGAAGCTGAACTCGGCCGCCGACCGCTTGTCGGTCTTCAGCAGCAGCCCCCCGGCGATGGTGGCGCCGGATCGCGACACGCCGGGGATCATCGCCAGGCACTGGAACAGGCCGATCAGGAAATAGATCCGCATCGGATAGGCCTCGGCGTCCAGCCATTTGGGCCGCTTGTCCATCCGGTCCAGCGCCAGCAGGATCACCCCCCCGACGATCAGAGCCACGCACACCACCTGCGGCGTCTCGAACAGCACCGTCTTGATGTATTCATAGGCGAAATAGCCGACCACGGCTGCGGGCGCGAAGGCGACCAGCAGGCCGATCAGGAACCGCCGCGCCTCCGGGTCGAAAGGCCAGCGCGTCGCCAGGCTCCACAGCTTTTTGAAATAGATGCTGACGATGGCCAGCAGCGCTCCCAGCTGGATCACGATCTCGAACGTCTTGCCCGCGCTCTCGAAGCCCATGAAATGACCCAGCAGCAGCATATGGCCCGTGGACGAGACCGGAATGAACTCGGTCAGCCCCTCGACCAGACCCAGGATGATGGCCGCCAGCCAGTCCGACATGAAAACCCCGAAACAGGTCCGGGATCACGACGCGCCCGGTTCGCCTCACCCTTAGACCAACCATCCCCGATTAGGCGAGGGGATGGCGAGCGGTTGGCTTTCCGCCATGATTGCGCGAGAAGAGGCCGCATATGACGACGCCCGCCCCCGCACCTGCGCCTCTGGAAGACGCCCACCTGGCCACCCGCCGCATCACCCGCCTGTCGGTCGGGGTCGCGGTGGTGCTGATCGCCATGAAGGCCTTTGCGCTCGGCGCCTCCGGCTCGGTCTCCATCCTGGCGACCCTGGCGGATTCGGTGCTGGATCTGGCGGCGTCCCTGACCACCTTCTTCGCCGTGCGCTGGGCCGCCGCCCCGCCGGACGAAGACCACCGCTATGGCCACGGCAAGGGCGAGGCCCTGTCCGCCCTTGTCCAGGCCGGGCTGGTGTTCGCCTCCGCAATCTTCATCGGCTGGGAGGGGGTGCAGCGCATCTTCGACCCCCGCCCCGTCACCGCCGGCTTCTGGGCGACCGGGATCATGGTTGTCGCCATCGCCATCACCGCCTGGCTGGTGTGGATGCAGACCCAGACGCTGAAGAAGACCGGCTCTCTCGCCGTCGCCGGCGACCGCGCCCACTACGCCGCCGACCTGGCCGCAAACGTCGTGGTCCTGATCGGGGTGATCTCGGGCGCCTTCCTGGGCGCGCCGGGGCTGGACGCCGCGGCCGGCATCGTCGTCGCCGTCTGGCTGTTCTGGGGCGCGACCGGCATGTTGAAGGTCGCCGCCGATCACCTGCTGGACCGCGCCGTGCCCGAGGCCGACCGCGTCGCCATCACCCAGGCCGTCCTGGCCGATCCTCAAGTCTTCGGCGTGCATCAGCTGCGCACCCGCATGGCCGGCCAGGTGATGATGATCCAGATGCATGTCGATCTGGACGCCCACCAGACCCTTGACGCCGCCCACGCCATCGTCGTCGCGGCCGAAAACCGGGTGCTGAGCCAGTATCCCGCCGCCGACATCCTGATCCACGCCGACCCGCGCGGCCGTGCCCGTCCGCAGGTGGAAACGCCCGTCATCCCTGCGGCGGCGCCGGCCGAAACCAAAGCCGTCGAGACCCCTACCGGCCCCGCGCCAAAGGGCCCGTGGTCCTGACCTTGCGTCCAATTTCAATGCAGTAAACGCGCATTAACGGGTCGGGGCGCATCAACCCCTGATGGCCGACCCCTGCGTTCTCTTCCACTTCGCCTTCCAGCCCGCCTCGCGCGCCGCGCGCCTGGCCCTGGGCGAGGCGCGGATCGAATGGACCGACACGCCGGTTCGTCCGTGGGAGGACGATTGCCCGGTCAACGACTTCAATCCGTCGGGCCTGCCGCCGGTGATCCAGACGATGGATCGCGGCCGTCCTCTGGTCCTGTGCGAACTGCCCGCCGTCCTGGGCTGGATCGAGGATCAGCAGAAGGGGCCGCTGCTGCTGCCCGCCGACCTCGGCGAACGGGCCGAGGCGCGCCGCCTGACCGGCTGGTTCGAGCGCCGCTTCACCGACGACGTGGACTCCGTCCTGCTGCACGAGCGGATGGAGAAACCCCTGCTCAAGCTCGGCCCACCCGAGGCGCGCGCCCTGCGCGAGGGTCGCGACGCCCTGAAAGCCCACCTCGCCATGATGGAGGATCTGGTCGCCGCCCGCGACTGGCTGGCCGGCCGCCGCCTCAGCCAGGCCGACCTCATCGCCGCCGCCCACCTGTCGGTCCTCGACTATTTCGGCGAGATTCAGTGGAAGACCTGGCCCGGGCTGAAGACCTGGTACTCCAAGCTCAAATCCCGCCCCTGCTTCCGCCCCCTGCTGGCGGACCGCTTCGTCGGCGTGCCTCCGTCGGCCTGGTATGCGGATCTGGATTTCTGAGGCGAAGGAAAAACACCTTTCGTCATTCCGGGCGCAGCGTAGCGGAGACCCGGAACCCAGCGGAGGGAATGCCTCCAGTTCCTGCAAAAGGCGCTTTAAGATGACCTATTGGCGATTCAGATAGGCTTTGGCTTCATCAGATAGATCGACGCGGACAGCGGATGGTCGATCAAAGGTTTCATTGACCGAGCGCGTCCAGGCGTTGACTGCGGCCTTGTCGGTCTTTTCCATCTTATCGAAAGCATCGCTCATCTCGATCAGCAGGCTGAGCGCAGCGCTCGCCTTGCCTGTCGGACTCCCGTCCAGCCCCAGTTCCCCGCCTGCCTGTGCGGCCTCAATGCGATTGGCCAGCTTGAGACGCGCCTCCATTGTCGCTTGCCAGTCTTCTGGTGTTTCGCCTTTTCGGGCTGCGAAAGCGACCTTATCGTCTTCGGAAAGCGATTTGAAGAAATCAAGTTGAAGGGTGAATGTATCAGAGCTTTTATGCGGCACATCTACGAGCGCAGCTATCTGCGAGTTAATATTCATACTCAACTCGCTGCCGCGTTTGTAGAAGCTAGATGACCCCAAGGAGTTTTTGTATTCTTGAGTGGCTTTGCTGCTTGAGCTCATATCTATTCGTTTCGAATAGAATTCATTCATAATCTCAGCCTTTCGTCTAGCACTAACAGCGCCAGAGTCGTCGTGTAGCTCGTCTACGACTGCCTTGATACTCGGGTCCACAGCACCCTTGCTGGCTGCAGCCGTGGACACAGTCGTCATGCTAGAGATCAAGGTCATCGGCACCCTCGCCACAGAATTACGCCCGATTCTGAGTTGGGCGGATTAAAACTCAAGATTGCCTACTGATTATTAAGAGGAGATGACCTCCGGCCATTTGTTCTCTCGCCGCAAAGGGCGACATTGGCTCGGTTTACGCGTGAAACATCTTTCGTCATTCCGGGCGAAAGGCCTCTTGGTCCGCCTCCCCGGAATGACGAAAGTGAAGAGCGTCTCGCCCCGACGTCATCCGATTTCGTGCTATCCCCCGCCCCGTGTCCGACCGCCTGAAAACCTTCATCCGCCAGCGCGCGGCCGAGCTGGGCTTCGATGTCTGCCGGTTCGCCTCGGCGGCGGACGCCTGGCCGGCGGGCGAGCGGCTGCGGCATTTCGTGGACGAGGGTCGGCATGGCGACATGGAGTGGATGAAAACGACGCTGGATCGCCGCCAGCACCCCACCGCCATGTGGGACGAGGCGCGGACGGCCATCGTCCTGGGCATGAACTACGGCCCCGAGGAGAATCCGCTGGAGCAACTGGCCGACCGCTCGGCCGGATACATCTCGGTCTATGCGCGCGGCGACGACTATCATGAGGTCATCAAGGGTCGGCTGAAACAGCTGGCGGGCCAGATCGCGGCCCGCAACGGCGCCGACATCAAGGTCTTCGTCGACACCGCCCCCCTGATGGAGAAACCCCTGGCCCAGCGCGCCGGCCTGGGCTGGCAGGGCAAACACACCAATCTGCTCAGCCGCACCCACGGCAACTGGCTGTTTTTAGGAACGATCCTGACCGCCGCCGAGATCGAACCTGACGCGGCCGAGACCGAACACTGCGGCCGCTGCACCGCCTGTCTCGACGCCTGTCCGACCAAGGCCTTTCCCGCCCCGTTCCAGCTCGACGCCCGGCGCTGCCTGTCCTACCTGACCATCGAATTCGCCGCCCCCTGGCCGGTCGAGTTCCGCACCCTGACCGGATCGCGCATCTATGGCTGCGACGACTGTCTGGCGGTCTGTCCGTGGAACAAGTTCGCCCAGGAAGCGCGCGAGATCCGCCTGCTGCCGCGCGAGGCCTTCGAAAGCCCCCGGCTGCACGACCTGCTGACGCTTGACGACGCCGCCTTCCGCGCCCTGTTCACCAAGAGCCCGGTCAAGCGGATCGGTCGCGACCGCTTCCTGCGGAACGTCCTCTACGCCGTCGGCAACTCGGGCGACGCAAGCCTGATTCCCCCGACGAAAGCCCTGCTGGCCGATCCCTCGCCCCTGGTGCGCGGCGCCGCCGTCTGGGCCCTGTCGCGACTGACATCCCCCGGCGAATTCGCGACCCTGGCCGGCGCGACGGACGAGATCGATCCGCAGGTATTGGTGGAATGGCGGCAGCTCGAAACGACCTAGCCAGCGTATTTGCCGCGCCAAACATAAGCAATTTCAATGCTTTGAAGCGGACCAGCGACCGCTACCTTATCGCCCATACGCGCTGGGTTATGATGCCGCCTTGGTCTTTGACATCCGCCCAACGACAGGACTGCAAGCCGCTCGCAAAAATCTGCACCAAAGTGCACTCAAAAAATTCGCAGTGCACTTTTCATCTCCTCCCCGCTTCACTGGGAGGGGGGCGCGTAGCGGTGGAGGGGCTCTTGAAGTCCCACAGACGCTGGTGATGCGGTTCAGAACCCCTCCGTCACGACGCGAAGACGCGCCGCGCCACCTCCCCGCTTCGCAGGGAGGAGACGGCAGCCATCACCCCATCGCCGTCGCCGCACCCGATCCGCCGCCCGGCACCTTGGCCACGTCCAGCAGTTTCAGCCGGAAGATCAGCACCGAATTCGCCGGGATCTTGGGGCTGCTCCGCTCGCCATAGCCCAGCTCGGGCGGCACATAGAGCAGCCATTCGTCGCCGACGCGCATCTTCTGCAGCGCCTCGGTCCAGCCCTTGACCACTTCCTCGGGCGTGAACACCGCCGGCGCCCCGCGCGCGAACGAGCTGTCGAACACGCTGTTGTCGACCAGCTTACCCTCGTAATCGACCTTGACCAGGTCGTTGCGGTCCGGGCTGACGCCGCTCGCCGGCCCCGCCTGCACCACCTTGTATTGCAGGCCGCTGGGCAGGGTCACGACGCCCTCGGCCTTGGCGTTCTCGGCCATGAAGGCGACCGCCTCGACCTTGCCCGCGTTCGGATCGACCGGCTCGGCCTGGCCGCAGCCCGCCAGCAAGAAGGCCGCGACGATTGCCGCCTTACCCCATCCGAAGTTCATAGCCGCGTTCCTTCAAGGCCTCGCCGATCTCGTCGGCGTGGGCGCTATCGCGCGTTTCGACCATGATGTCGAACTCGGCGCCCTTGGCCGGCACGTCCAGCGCCAGGCGGTTGTGGACCACGTCGATGATGTTGCCGCCCAGGCCGCCGATCACCGCCGCCATGGCCGAAAGCATGCCCGGCCGGTCGTCGCCCAGGATGCGGTAAACCAGCAACCTCCGTTCACGGACCATCTCGCGGTTCAGCACCACGGCCAGCATCCGCGCGTCGATGTTTCCGCCGCACAGCTCCAGCCCGACCTTCATCCCCTTGAACCGCTCGGGATAGGCCAGCAGGGCCGCCAGGCCGCCGGCGCCCGCGCCCTCGGACACCGTCTTCTCATAGGTGACGTAATGGGCCACGGCCCGTTCGAAGTCCGCCTCCTCGCAGACGAAGACCTCGTCCACCAGCGGGTCGGCCAGGGCGAAGGGGATGTCGCCCACCGCCTTGATGGCGATGCCCTCAGCGATGGTCTGGCCGGTACAGACCGGCGGCAGACCGGCCCGGCGCGCAGTGAAGGACGGATAGCGCGCGGCCTCGACCCCGAACACCTTGATGTCCGGCTTCATCGCCTTGGCCGCAATGGCGCAGCCGGCGATCAGCCCGCCGCCGCCGATGGGGATGATCAGGGCCTCGACGTCCGGCGCATCTTCCAGGAATTCGATGGCGCAGACCCCCTGGCCCGCCACGATGCCCGCGTCGTCGAAGGCCGAGACGAAGACATAGCCCTTCTCGACCTCCAGCCGCTGGGCCGCCTCGGTCGAGCCGGTGAAGTCCAGGCCTTCGATCACCACCCTGGCCCCGTGCGACCGGGTGCCGTTGATCTTGGCGAAGGGCGTCCCCTCGGGCATCACGATGGTCACCGGCACCCCCAGCCGTCCGCCGTGATAGGCCAGGGCCTGGGCGTGGTTACCGGCGCTGGCCGCCACCACCCCGCGCCTGCGCTCGTCCGGCGTCAGCATCAGCAGCCGGTTCAGGGCGCCCCGCTCCTTGAAGCTGCCGGTGAATTGCAGGTTGTCGAACTTGACCCAGACCTCGGCCCCGGTCAGCTGCGACAGCTTGCGGGAATAGCGGGTCGGGGTGTGGTCGACCTGGCCTGCGATACGGGCGCGGGCGGCTTGGATGTCGGCGAAGGTGACGGTCATGCGGGCGTTTCCGAGCTGTCGCGCCTCGACGAATGGACGCGTTGTCGGGCCTGTGTCGCGCGTTGCTGAGCCTGGGTCCAGAGGCAGGCATCTTGACCGTGGAAGTCGAGCGCCGGGTCGTGCGATAGTGGGCTTGGTCGTCCCCCGCGACCGTGACGATCACCGGAGGAAGCCCCCATGTCGATCCGCCCCTTCGCCGCGCCCGGCCTCGCCCTGGCCCTCGCCGCCGCAGCCCTTTCGGCCTGCGCCCCCACGACCGGAGGCGGCCTGCCCTATGCTGGGCCTGCGGCCTTCAACGAAGGCGACTTCGGCTGGTCCCAGATGCCCGGCCGCAACAGTATCCAGGGTCAGGTCGCCTTCGCCCAGGATGGCAAGACCTTCTCCTGCGTCGGCTCGGCCGGCCTGACGCCGGACACCCCCTATACCCGCGCCCGGTTCCGCACCCTGTACGGCTCGACACAGCGGGCGGCCGTGCCCGCCGCCGTGGTCCGCGCCCGCACCGTGCCGGACGCCAACGCCGACTACAGGGGCTATGTCCGCTCCGAGCGCTGCGAGAACGGCCGCTTCCGCTTCGACGGCCTGCCCGACGGCGGTTGGTTCCTGATCGTGCCGGTGACCTCGGGCGATGCGCCCTTGGTGCTGATGCAGTCGGTGCAGACGCGCGGCGGCCGGGTCGTCACCGTCACCCTGTGACCCGATAGAGCCATGTCACGAAGATGCGACCCCGGTAACGCGGATCGCCATCTTCTGACCACGAGCGCCCCGGACTGATCGCCGCTTCTGTGCGAGAGTTCGGGGAGCGCTTTTCATGTCCCAACACAACATCATAGGGTCCGAGGCCTTTACGCGAGGGCCGTCGGTCATCATCCGCAAATACAAGGCGGGCGGGATGCGGCGACGCCGGTCCAAGACCATCGCGACCTTCATCGCCGGCGCGGGCGCCATGCTGGTGGTCGGCCTAATCACCGCCGCCGCCGTCTATGGACCGACCATGGCCGGCGGCTGACGCCTGGCCGGCCGTTCAGGCCAGCCAGACCATCATGCGGGTGTCCGCCTCGGCCCGACGCGCCTTGCTCCACGCCCGGCGCGTCTCGCCGGTGTAGAGGAAGCCCGCCTTCTCCAGCACGCGACCGGACGCCGGGTTGTCGGCGAAATGGCCGGCGACCAGCGCCCGACGCTTCCACTTGCGGCTGGCCCAGACCAAGGCGGCGTCCAGCGCCTCGGTGGCGAAGCCCCGACCCCAGTATTCGCGCCCGATCCAGTAGCCTGTCTCGGGCACGCGATCCTCGCCCTCGAACAGGCCGATCACGCCGATCGGCCCCACGTCCTCGTGATCGATGACGAAGGTGTTGGCCCGTCGCGGATCCTGAGACGCCACCTGCAGCACGAAATCGTCGGCATGGCCGATGTGGAACGGGTGGGGCATGCGCTTGGTCATGCGCGCGATGTCCAGGTCGTTGGCCAGGGCCGCGATGCGCGGCGCGTCCTGGGGCGCGGGCGCACGCAACACCAGGCGCCGGGTCTCGACGACGGGAGAGGTTTCGATGACGCACATGGGCGTTGCCTCGGATCTTCAACCGTCTCCTTGAAGGGCTCGGACGGTCTTCGAGGCGGGGAAACGCAAACGGGGAGCCTGGTGATCCAGACTCCCCCGCGGAATATAATCCCTGGTCCGGATCGGCTGCTTTCAGAAGCAACGCCGATCCAGGAAGGTCCAGATCGCGTTACTCGGCGGCCATTGCCACTTGGGCGTCGTCATTGGCCGCGAGGATCGACACGTAACAACGGCCGCCCGCTTTCTTGGTGAATTTCACCGCGCCGTGCGTCAGGGCGAACAGGGTGTGGTCGCGGCCCATGCCGATGTTCTCACCCGGGTGGAAGGTGGTGCCGCGTTGGCGCACGATGATGTTGCCGGCCAGCACGCGCTCGCCGCCATACTTCTTCACGCCAAGGCGCTTCGACTCGGAGTCGCGACCGTTACGCGACGAACCACCGGATTTCTTGTGAGCCATCTTGCCGCTCCGTCTTTCTTGAGTGTCCTACCGGCCTTTCGGCCTACTGAGGACGTCACTCTGAACTGTCTGGCGCCGTGAGGCGCCGGTGAATGTCTTAGGCTTCGTCGCCGGCGGCTTCAGCCTTGGGCGCGGCCTTTTTCTTGGCCGGGGCCTTCTTGCCAGAGTCTTGGGCGGGAGCCGAGCTCTCGACCACGACGCCCTTGACCTCGGCGCCGTCAACGTCGGTCACGACCGTCGAGGTCGAACCCAGCGAAGACGAAGCGTCGCGCGTGGCCAGGTTGCGAGCCCGCAGGTTGATCTCGGCCTTGGTGGTCAGATCGACCGTGCCGTCCCACGTGGCGGTCTCGCCGGCGCCGTCGATGCCGGTGATGCGCAGGACCGATTCCATCTGGCGGTGGCCGTTGGTGCGGCGATAGCCCTGGCGACGGGTCTTCTTGAAGATCTTGATCTTCTCACCCTTGCGGGTCTCGACCAGGGTCGCACCGACGAAGGCGCCGTCGATCAGGGGAGCGCCCAGGGTCACGCCCTTGTCGCCGCCCAGCATCAGGACGCTGTCGAACTTCAGCTCCGAGCCGGCATCGCCGTCGAGCTTTTCGACGACGATGGTGTCGCCCGGTTGGACCCGGTACTGCTTGCCGCCGGTCTTGATCACCGCGTACATGTTGAAGCCTCAGCGCAAACGCAAAAAAAGATACGCCGTCCGAGGGCACCCCGGGCGGCGAAGAGCGGCGACATATACGGAAGGGTGTCTGAGAGTCAACGCCGAACCCGGCGGAAATTCAGCCCCGGACGGATTATCCCCCGTCGTCGCGGCCTCTGACGCCTCAGTCCCCGGACTCAATCCAGGGCGCAGATGTCGGGCAGGCCGCGCAGGGTTCCAGCGTGGTCCAGGCCATAGCCGACCAGGAAGCGGTTCGGCGCCTCCCAGCCGACGAAGTCCGGTTCCGGCGCACGGGGCGCGGGCCAGGGCTTCCTGGCGAAGACGCAGGTCAGGACCTCGGACGCGCCGGCCTCTTTGGCGATGCGGACCGCCTCGGCCAGCGACAGGCCGGTGTCGAACACGTCGTCCAGTATAAGGACGCGACGCCCGGCTATCGGGCGCTGGAACGGGGCATAGACGTCGATGCGGCCCCGGCTGGTCTGTTCGTCGCCGTAAGAGGCCAGCCACAGAGCGTCGAAGCGGACGTTACGGCCGACACGCGACAGGGCGCGGGTCAGGTCGGCGGCGAACCACAGGCCGCCGGTCAGCAGCACGGCGGCGACGGTCTCGTCGTCGATCACCGGGGCGATACGCTGGGCCAGGTCGGCGACTATGCGCGCCACCTCGGTCTCGGAGAGGAGAACGGTCGGCGTCGGGGAGGGATCAGCCATGATGCGAGGGCGATACCGCCTCACCATGCCCCTTGTCCACCGCCCCCACGGGTCGCGCGTCGATCGGCGCCGCAGTGTTCGGCGCATCGGCGCCAGGCGCGGTCGCCGAGCGCAGGCCGTGGGCGGCCGCAGCATCCGCTGCAGCAGGCGCATGGTCGGCAGCCGGCTGAGAGCCATGCGCTGCAAGCGCCTCAGCCTTCTTGTCATCGTCATGCCCGGCGGCCGGCTTGGCCGGGGCAGGTTTCGCCGGGGCGAAATCGACGCCTATGCCCGCGCCGTGTCCGCCCGGATCGGGGATCAGGGCGGCGAAACCCTGAACCTTGCCCGGCAAGACCGGCGCGGCGTCGATCTGAACGATCTTGAAGCCCACCTCGGCGCCGTTGGCGTCCACCAGGGCGACGCGGACGGGCGGC
The DNA here is from genome assembly GCF_057838505.1 of Brevundimonas sp. KH_058. Lineage (NCBI taxonomy): Bacteria > Pseudomonadati > Pseudomonadota > Alphaproteobacteria > Caulobacterales > Caulobacteraceae > Brevundimonas > Brevundimonas sp. KH_058. The sequence continues at coordinate 1,000,018 of NZ_CM174469.1, forward strand.
GACACGATCTCGACGTCGCGCACATTGCGAATGGCGCCGGACACCACGACCATGCCGGGATGGCCGGGCGCCGCCTTGGCGGTCAGGGCCTCGAAGTCCAGCCCGACCGGGTTCACCGTGGCGCCAAAGAATTTGTAGGCCGAGGCCGCCTTGGGGAAGGCCTGGACGATCTCGACCCGGAACAGGAAGGCCGCCACGATCAGGCCGATGAAGACGCTGGCCAGGCCCGCCCAGACGACGCCGTGGGCGGCGGCGCGACGCAGCTTCTTCTGGCGGTCGGCGCGAGCGCGGAAGGCGCGGGGCAGCTCGGGCGCCGGCGTCTCGGCCAGACTGGCGGTCGGCGCAGGCTCCGGTTCTGGAGCGGCGGGGGCGACCACAGGCTCGGGCGTCAGGGTCAGTTCCAGCGGCTCGTCGGGCGTCGCGCGCCACACTTCGCCGCACGACTGGCACCGGACCTTGCGGCCCTCTGGACCGACCGCGTCGTCACGAATGAAATAGCTGGTGGCGCAGGCCGGGCAGGTCAGTATCATGTGGCTGACTGCGAGGCTGTCGCCCCCTCCCGTAAGGCGCGACGCCGCGCCCTGTTCCTGAAACACATACCATGCCGCCCTCGCCCGCCGAACCCGCTCCCGTGACTGAGACCGTTCGCCTGTCGGGCGTCGGTTTCGGCTATGCGGGTGCGCCCGACGTGCTTCGGGACATTAACCTCATTCTGCCGCGTGGCTCTTTCCACTTCCTTACCGGGCCGTCAGGAGCCGGAAAGTCTTCGCTGCTGCGTCTGCTGACGCTGGCGGACCGGCCCAGGACGGGAACCCTCCGCCTGTTCGGATCGGATGTCACCCATATCGACCGGCGCGACATCCCCGCCTTTCGACGGCGCATGGGGGTGGTGTTCCAGGATTTCCGCCTGCTGGACCACCTGTCCGCCTTCGACAATGTCGCCCTGCCTTTGCGCTTGGCCGGCGGGTCGGAGGCCGACTACGCCGCCGATGTGCAGGAGATGTTGAAATGGGTCGGCCTGGGTCGCAGGATGGATGCGCGGCCTCCCGCCCTGTCCGGCGGCGAGAAACAGCGGCTGGCCATCGCCCGCGCCGTCATCACCCGGCCCGGCCTGATCGTGGCGGACGAACCGACGGGCAGCGTGGACGCCGTCATGGCCGACAAGCTGCTGCGGCTGTTCCAGTCGCTGAACAAGCTGGGGGCTACCGTCCTGATCGCCAGCCACGACGAGGCCCTGGCCCAGAGGTCGGGCGCACGCGTCCTGCGGCTGGATGCCGGGCGTCTGAGCGAACCGTCGCGGGTCGCCGCATGATCCGCCAACCCCGAATAAGATTGGCCGATTTCAGCCTGTCCAGCCGCCGGCCCGGCCTGCTGCCGCCCGCCGCGGCCGGTGAGCCGTGGCTGATGACCGTCATCGCGGTCCTGTGTTTCCTGGCGTGTTTAGCCGCCGTCGCCGCATCGGCCGCCGACCGCGCCGCCCACGGCTGGGCCCGGCAACTGGGCGCCGAGGCCACGGTGCAGGTGCGCCCCAGCGTCGGCGAGACCGGCGACACCGCCGCCGCCCGCGCGGCCGAGACCCTGTCGGGCGTCGATGGGGTGGAAGAAGCCGCCGCCCTGAGCCGCAAGGCGGCCGAGGACCTGTTGCGCCCCTGGCTGGGCGACGCCGTCCTGCCCGACCTGCCCGTGCCGCATCTGGTGACGGTGCGGCTGAACGCCCAGGCGCCCGCCAGCGCCGTGACGCTGAGCCGCGCCTTGGCCGAGGCCGGGCTGGATGCGACGGTGGACGACCACAGTCTGTGGCGCGGCGAGGTCGAGCGGTCCGCCGCCCTGATCACGGCCCTGGCCGGCGCCGCCTTCCTGGCCATCGCCTTCGCCGCCGCCGCCGCCATCGCCTACGCCACCCGCGCGGGTCTGGCGGCCGGGCAAGGCGTGATCGAGACCCTGAGCCTGAACGGCGCAACCGACGGGGCCATCGCCTGGCTGTTTCAGCGGCGATTCGGCCTGATGGCGGCGGGCGCGGGCGCGATCGGGGCCGGGCTGGCGGCGATCCTGCTGGCCTTTCTCAGGTTCCTGGGCGGATCGGACGGGCTGTCGGCGGCGTTGCCGATCACCTGGAGCGACCTTGCGCTGCTCTCGCCATGCCCGCTGCTCGCGGCTACGGTTGCGGTTCTCGCGGCGAGATTCGCCGCCATGCGGGTGCTGGCGTCAGGCAGGCCGACAGAACGGGGAGGCGCATGAGACTGTTGAGCGTCATCGCCATTGCGGCCCTGATCTGGCTGGTCGGCCTGTTCGCCTTTGCGCATCGGGTGCGCGAGCTGACGCCCGCCGACGATCCCGCCCGCGCCGACGCCATCGTCGCCCTGACCGGTCCGTCGTCCGAACGGGTCAACACCGCCATCCGGCTGCTGGAACAGGGCAAGGGCGAGCGGGTGCTGATCTCGGGCGTCAACCGCGAGGTCCGCCGCCAGGAGCTGCGTGAGCTGACCCCCGGCTCCAGCCGTCTGTTCAACTGCTGCGTCGATCTGGGCTTCGAGGCCGAGGACACCGTCGGCAACGCCCAGGAGATCGCCGCCTGGACCCGCGCCAAGGGCTATCGCAGCCTGATCGTGGTCACCTCCGACTATCATATGCCGCGTTCGCTGGTCGAAATCCGGGGCCAGTTGCCGGGCGTGAAACTGACGCCCTACGCCATCTCCACCCCGTCGCTGGACAATGCGCGCTGGTGGCGGGCGGCGGTGACGGCGCGGCGCATGACGCTGGAATATATGAAATATCTTGCCGTTCTGGGCCGCGAGGGCGTGCGTCGCATCACCCGCGACCGACCCGCCGCCGTGACGACCCCCACCGACACGTCTCCTGACGAAAAGGCCCCTGCCTAAGTGAACACCCTACGTTCCCTGCTCTTCACCGCCTGGCTCTATCTGTCGATGCCGGTCGTCGCCGTCGGCCTGTCGCCTGCCTTGCTGCTGTCTCACCGCTATGCCCAGGGGGTGTGCCGGCTGTGGGCCAAGATCGTCCTGTTCGGCCTGCGCTGGATCGCCGGGATCAAGGTCGAGGTGCGCGGGCTGGAACACGCGCCGTCGGGCGCCGCCCTGATCGCGTCGAAACACCAGGGGATGCTGGACATCGTGGCCCTGCTGGCCGTGCTGCCCGACGCCTGTTTCGTGATGAAGAAGGAGCTGATGCCCCTGCCCTTCTTCGGCTGGTTCGCCTGGAAGGCCAAGATGATCGCCGTGGACCGCGCCGGTCACGCCAAGGCCCTGAAGGACATGACCCGCCAGGCGCGCGAGCGCCTGTCCGAAGGCCGCCAGATCGTCATCTTCCCCGAGGGCACGCGCAACGATCCGGGCGTTCCCGGCGACTACAAGCCCGGCGTCGCCGCCATCTATCGCGATCTGGAGGGCTCTTGCTGGCCGGTCGCCACCAACTCCGGCGTCCACTGGCCCGCCCACGGCTGGCGGCGCTATCCGGGCGTGGTCGTGTTCGAATTCCTGGAGCCGATCCCGGCCCAGTTGAAGCGGGGCGCCATGATGGCGTTGCTGGAAAGTCGCATCGAGACGGCTTCGTTGGCGCTGCTGGAGCCAAAGGCATAGCTTAGGCGTATTGGCACTTCCGATTTCGTCCTTTTAGGAAACCTCCCCGTATGTTCCTGCGTTCCTTCGCCCTGACGACCGCCGCTGCCTGCGCCTTTGCCGGCTCCGCCCTCGCCCAGTCGCAACCCTATGAGCAGATCCGTCCCGCGCCCCAGGGCTGGACCGTCGATCTGGGCGCGGGCGTCCTCTATCGCAACGACAGCAACGGCGACACGGGCTCGAAGACGACCGTCGCTCCGTGGGTCTCGGCCAACTATCGCGATCTGGTCTATCTCAGCCCTATGGACGGTCTGGGCTGGAACGCGATCAAGACCGACGACTTCCGCGCCGGCCTGCAACTGCGCCCGCGCTTCTCGGCCGACGACATCGAAGGCCTGACGCTGGACCGCCCCGACTTCGGCGCCGATGTCGCCGCCTATGCCTACAAACGCCTGCCCGGCAACATCGTGGTCGGCGGCCGGGTCAGCCGCGACGTGACGGGCGTCAGCGAGGGCACCGAATACTACGCCTCTGTCGGCCATCAGCGCGTGACGCCGGTCGGCCTGCTGAACGCCTCGGTCTATGTGCGCGGCGGCGATTCCAAACTGGCCGATGCCTATTATGGCGTCAGCACCGCCGAGGCGACGGCGAACGGCATCAGCGCCTATTCCCCCGGCGGCGGCCTGCAAGGCGCGGGCGCCAGCCTGTTCCTGCTGGTTCCGATCGGCGACAAATGGGGCGCCGGCGCTCTGGTCAACTACGAACGCCGTTTGGGCGACGTCGCCGACAGCCCCCTGTCCCAGGAAGACGACACGATCCGCACGGGCGTCTTCGTCGCCCGCCGCTTCGGCGGCTGACGACAGAACGGCGGCCGTGGATGCGGCCGCCGTCCCTTGCTTCGATCAGGTCGCCGCGAACTCGCTCAGCGCGTCGATCACGGCGCGGTTCTGGTCTTCGGTGCCGATGGTGATGCGCAGGGCCTGGGGCAGGCCGTAACCGCCGACCGGGCGCACGATGATGCCCTTGGTGTTTAGATACTCGTTGGCGGCGGCGGCGCGTTCGGCGCCTTCGAACATCACCAGCACGAAGTTGCCGGCGCTGGGCAGCACCTCCAGGCCGAAGCCACGCAGGGCCTGGGTCAGGCGCGGCTTCCAGTTCGACACCAGGTCGCGCGACGCCGTCTGGTGCGCCTCGTCGAACAGGGCGGCGGTCGCGGCGTCGACGCCCGGCACCGAGACGTTGAACGGCAGGCGGATGCGGTCGATGGCCTCGGCGACCTTCACCGGCGCATAGCCGAAGCCGATGCGCAAACCACCCAGGCCGTGGATCTTGGAGAAGGTGCGGGTGACGACGATGTTCTGTGCGTCGCGGGCCAGCGGGAAGGCGGTCTCCCAGTCGGCCTCGGTCACATATTCCGCATAGGCCTCGTCCACGACCAGAATGATGTGGGGCGCCAGCGCGGCGTGCAGGCGGCGGATTTCCTCGCCCGTGTTGTAGCTGCCGGTCGGATTCGACGGGTTGGAGACATAGACGATCTTGGTCCGGTCATCGACCTGGGCCAGCAGCGCATCGACCTCGGCCTTGAAGTTCGGCTCGGGCGCCAGCTTGACCTGGGCCTCGCAGCCCAAGGCGCTGATCCGATAGGCCAGGAAACCGTACTGGCCGCAGACGATGTTGTCGCCGGCCGTCAGATAGGTCTGGTTCAGCAGGGCGAAGACCTCGTCAGAACCGTTGCCGAAGATCAGGCGTTCGGGCTCCAGGCCGTGGATCTCGGCCGCCGCGTCGCGCAGCTTGGTCGCGCGGCCGTCGGGATAGACGTGGATGTTCTTGATCGCGGCCTCATAGGCGGCCCGCGCCTTCTCGCCCGCGCCCAACATGTTCTCGTTCGAGGACAGTTTCAGCGGCTCGGCGACGCCGGCGATGGACGACTTGCCGCCGACATAGGGGGCGATGTCGAGGATGCCGGGCTTGGGGGCGGGCGCGTCGGTCATGGGAAACCTTGAACTAATAGATGGGGGCGGCGCCGATGACGCCGTTCAGGCGGCCGGGCGCGGTCTTCAGCCGCCCGTCCTCGGCCTGCACATAGCCCGTCAGCATGAACAGCTTCAAGCCGCCCGCCGCCGCCAGCGGATCGGCGACCAAGCCGGCCTCGCCCAGGGCCTCGACGATCTTGCCCTCGGACCAGCCGCTGTCGGTGACCCAGAAGCTGCGGTCGTCGCCGGTCGGTCCGGACATGTCCGTGGACACCACGAAGGCCTGGGGTCGGCCGCGCCGGTCGTCCGGCAGGGCCGCGACGATCTTCAGCTCGGGCCGGGCCAGCAGCCGCCCCCACCACGGCCGGTCGGGCGTCAGGTCGATCACGGCGCGCGACCCGGCCTCGACCGCCTTCAACGCGTCGTCGGCCGACATGGGGCGCGATCCCAGACCATAGCGGTCGGTCGCCAGAGCCTGAGCCACGCCGCCGCAGACGACGACGGCCGCGCCGGTCGCGACCTCCAGTCGGCCCCACACCGCCTTCACCGCCGCCGCCTCGGAAGGCGAGGCCCCGTCCAGCAGTCCACGCAGGGCGATGGCTGAAGCGTCGGCCCGATCGCGCGGCCCCGCCGCCACGCGCGCCTTCACGGCCTCGATCAAGGCGCGGTCCAGCGCCAGCAGGGCCTCGTTCGTTTCGGGTTCGTCCAGCAGGGCCATCAGAACAGCTTGGGCGCCGGGGCCAGGGGGAAGGGCCCGAGCCAGGTGCGGCCGTCGCGGAACACCAGCGTCAGAGGCAGTTGCTCCTGACCCGTCGCCTCGGCGGCGCCAGCCGCAGCGGCGGCCCCGGCCGCGCCGATCCGGTTGACCGGCCCCTGTCGCGTCGCCATCAGGCCGGCCAGCGCGGGCAGAGGTTTCTGCGCCTGCAGCTCGACCTGTCCTGTCAGGCGGCCATTGGCGTCGGCCCTCAGCACGGCGCTGGTCAGGGTGGCGCGGCTGTCGCCGGCCTGCAGATCGCCGCGCACGTCACGGAAGGCGCCGCCCGCCTTCGTCCAGGCCGAGAAGACGCCGGCCGCGTCGCCGCCGCGCTTCAGCAGGCTGGCCTGGCCGATGACGGCCTCGATCTGGGTCGTCAGCCGACCGTCCTGGGCGAAGCCTTCGACGGGGCCGTCCGCCCGCCCCTGGCCGTCCACCAGGCGGAACATGACATCGATGTCGTCGGTCGGCGTGGTCGAACCTTCCAGATGCGGCCGGGCGTAGAATTCGATCCGCGCGGCGCGGGCGATGGGAAAGGGTTCAGCGCCGGTCTGGGTCGTGAAGACCGGATTGACCATCTCCAGCGCCAGATTGGGCCAGCGCTGGTCGATGCCGCTGGCGCTCATGCGGATGGCGTCGCCCTTGACCGCGACCTCGCCCTTGCCGGCGCGGGTCAGCATCAGCCCCTGCGGCGCCACCACCACCCATTTGGTCGGCTGATAGGCGTTGGCCTCGGCGTTCAGTTCGGCCGCATTGATCGCATGCCCCGACGGCGTCTCGACCACCAGCTGGGTCAGGCCGACACGGGCGCGGAAGGGCCAGCCGGAGATCGTCTTGCCCGCGAACCGCACATCCCATCCGTCCTGACGCAGAGTCTGGACCTGAGCCTCCAGCCGCGTGTCGATCTGGCGCGTCAGAAAGACCCACCAGCCGGTCCAGGCCGCCAAGGCGATCAGCACGAGGATAAAGGGCGCATAGAGGCCCTTGCGGCTGGGTCGCTTGGTCGTGGCTTCGGTCATGCCGGAGCCTATAGCGCGCCGCTCCATGGCGTTCTAGGCGGTCAAGTCAGCCAGCACCGCATCCGCGACGCTGCGCGCATCCTCCGGCGCGATGCCAAGCAACAGCCCGCGCTGGCCTGCATTGATCAGCACCTGATCGAACAGAATGGCCGTCTCGTCCATCGCGGTCGGCACGGCCTTCTTCTGGCCGAAGGGGCTGACCCCGCCGACCTTGTAGCCGGTCAGCCGTTCGGCGTCGGCGGGCTTCATCATCTGGGCCGACTTGCCCCCCAGCACCGCCGCCAGCTTCTTCATGCTGACCTCGCAGTCGGAGGGCACGATGACGCACGCGGGCGCGCCATCGACCAGAACCATCAGCGTCTTGAACACCTGTTCCGGCGCAATCCCCAAAGCTTCGGCCGCCTGCAATCCCACGCGCGGCGCATCGGGATCGTAATCGTAGGGATACAGATCGAAGGCGACCCCGGCCTTGGTCAGGGCGACGGTCGCGGGCGTGGTCTTGGACATCCTAAGTCGTCTCGGGGTTCAGGAAGCTGCGGGTCAGTTCCACCGCATCGGCAAGGCCCATCCGCTGGACATCCGTTCCCGGCGGCAGGCTGGCGAACAGGCGTGTCGGCGTGGCGGCGTCCAGCATCAGGAAGACCCCCTTGTCGTCGCCGCGCCGGATCAACCGCCCGAAGGCCTGGGCGATGCGGGCGCGAGCGAGCGCATCATCATAGCCCTTGCCGCCCAGCCGTTCGCGCCGCGCCTTGTGCAGCAGGTCCGGGCGCGGCCACGGCACGCGGTCGAAGGCCAGGACGCGCAGGGACCGGCCCGGCACGTCCACCCCGTCACGCACGGCGTCGGTGCCCAGCAGGCACGAGTTCTCCTCGACCCGGAACATGTCCACCAGAGCCCCGACCTCCAGCGGATCGACGTGCTGGGCGTAAAGCGGCACGCCGGATTTCGCCAGGTCCGGCCCCAACCGTTCATAGACCGCCTTCAGCCGGCGGATGGCGGTGAACAGGCCCAAGCCCCCGCCGCCCGCCGCCAGGAACAGTTCGCGCATCGCCGCCGCCGTCTGTCGCGGATCGTCCTTGACCAGATCGTTGACGACGATGACCCGGCTGTTGGCCGCATAGTCGAACGGGCTTTCGACCTTGAGGGTGCGGGGCGGATCGATCAGACGGGCCGATCCGGTCCGCATCCGCGCCAGATCGAACGGATCATCCTGCATCGGATCGGACAGCGTCGCCGAGGTCACCAGCACCCCGTGCGACGGCACGATCACGGCGGCCTCCAGCGGCACGGTCGGGTCGATCCAGTGGCGACGCAGGGCCACGTCGTGAATGCGGCCGAACGCCGTCTCGGCCGACAGCCAGTCGACGAAATCAGGATCGGGCTGATCGCTCCCATCCTCCAGCGCCGCCAGCATCGACCGCCACCCCGGCAGGGTCATGCGTGCGCGTCGGTCCAGACCGCGCAGCGCCCCCTCGATCCGCGACCGTTGCGACCCGTCCAGCTCGGCTGCCTCGTCATCGAGGATGTCTTCCAGATGCCGCGACAGGGCCAGCAGCGGAGCCTCCAACGCGGCCAGGGCCTGGGCCGCCGCGCGAGCGGTCTCCGCGACCGGATCGGTGACGGGCTTCAGCGCGCATTCCATGCCGAACTCGGGTCCGCCGTAAGTATTGGTCTCGGCCGTGCGCGCGCGCAGCTGGTCCAGAGCGGCAGCGAGAAAGGCCTCGATGGGGCCGATGGGGTTCACCTCGCCAGACGCAGGCGCGACGCGGCCCGACACGCCCTCGCCCGGAAGCGCGGCCGAGGCGCGGATGGCGTCCTGAAGCGCCTTCAGCGCCGCCTCATTGTCCCCGACCATATCGCCCAGCCGCTGTTCCAGCCCGCGCCCGCGACGCCCACGCCCCTCCGGCCCTCGGATCCAGCGGCGCAGCTCGGCCGCCTCCTGGCCCGACAGACAGGCGGAAAAGGCGCTGTCGGCGGCGTCGAACAGATGGTGGCCCTCGTCGAAGACGATCCGCTTCAGCGCCGCCGTCTCGCCGTCCTGCTTCTGCCCCCGGGCCGACCGCGCGCCGTCGAACGCCGCCTGGGTCAGGACCAGCGCGTGGTTGGCGATGACCAGATCCGCGCGGCGGCTGGCGCGAATGGTCTTCTCCACGAAACAGGTGCGGTAGTGCGGACAGGCCGCATGGACGCATTCGCCGCGCCGATCCACCAGGTTCGCCGCGCCCGCCGCATGGGCCGCCGGCATGGCGAACAGGCCGGGCAGCCAGCCGGGAAAGTCCCCGCCCGTCATGTCGCCGTCGCGCGTATGCAGCGCCCATCGCCCGGCCAGCGCCAGACCGATCAGGTCGCCGTTCCCCAGCTGGGCCGCCTGCACCATGTCCTGCAGGTTCAGGACGCACAGATAGTTCTCGCGCCCCTTGCGGATCACCGCCTTCTTCTTGCGTTCGGCCGGATCGGGCCACAGCGAATGGCTCTCGCGGTCGATCTGGCGCTGCAGGGCGCGGGTATAGGTCGAGATCCAGGCCGCCCCCTGGTTCCGCTCGGCCCACAGGGAAGCGGGCGCCAGATAGCCCAGGGTCTTGCCCGTGCCGGTCCCCGCCTCGGCCAGCAGCACGCGGGGCCGGCCCTCCTCGTTGCGAGGCGAAAAGGCGAAGGCGACCTCGGCGGCGTAATCCGATTGGGTCGGTCGCGTCTCGTCCAGACCAGACGCCTGAAGCAGTTTCTCCAGCCGGATACGCGCACTCTCGCTGTCGACCGGTGCCGATCCCGCCTCGCCGCGCGGGGCCTCGTCCTCCCATTCGGTCAGGCGCGACCAGACATCCAGACCAGACCCGCGATGCTGGCGCGCCCGCACCCCGCCGGCCTCCAGCGCCTGCACCACCCGCTCGCCCCAGGCCCAGCCCGCGCGCTGCATCGTCAGCGCCAGGACATAGGCCGCCTCGCGCTCGGGATAAGCCGCTTGAGCCAGTTCGCGCAGCAACAGGCCCGCCGCCTCGCGCAGGGCCGCCGCCTGTTCCTCCGCCGATTTCGGCTCGGCCAGGCCCAGCGACAGGGCAAGCCCCGTCGGCGACGGCGCACAAAACCGCGCCGGCCGCACGAAGGCGTAAAGCTCCAGCACATCCATCAGTTCGGGTGACCTCGGCGGCGGCGTCAGCCCCAGCCGCCGCGCCGTCAGCGACGCATGCGCCACCATCACCGGCCCGGTCGTGAACACGCCCTCGGCCGCGCCCCGCCCGATCTTCCTTGCGCCCGCGTCGTCGCACACCGCACCCGAGCCGGGCGGCGTGGCGAGCGCAGGCGGCAGCCCCGCCCACGGCTCGGCGCCGGTCAGGCGGGTTTCAGCGATGACGGATTCGTCGGACACGAGCGATAGATAGCGACGTCGGGACTGAAACGGAACGGGAACATCTGGCGACTGACGCTCTGACACGCTAATTGTAAGTCATGGCTCGAAAGATGAAGCTTTTTACTCCGATGGGTCTGTCAGCCGTGATCCTACTGATGACGGGGCTCATCGTCCTGATGGGGCTAATCGCTGGACCTAAACTCAGCAGCTTCATCGCACAGGATTCATGCCTCGACGCGGGCGGTGCATGGAACGGTCACGCCTGCACGGGCGCTCGGTCGGGGTGACGCCCCTTCCCCCTCTCTTCGCCGACTGGTTTGCGCAGCGCGGCTGGTCGCCTCGGCGGCATCAGTTGGAGATGATCGCGGCGGGTGAAGCGGGCCGACACGCGCTGCTGGTCGCGCCGACCGGCGGGGGCAAGACGCTGGCGGGTTTTCTGCCCAGCCTGATCGAACTGGCGGAGCGCGGGCCGAGGCCGGCGACCGGGCCGGGGTCGGGGGTGCACACGCTGTATCTGTCGCCGCTGAAGGCGCTGACCACCGATGTCGAGCGCAATCTGATGACGCCGATCCGCGAGATCGGGCTGAACATCCACGTCGAGACCCGGACCGGCGACACGAAACAGTCCAAGCGTCAGCGGCAACGCGATTTTCCGCCCGACATCCTGCTGACAACGCCTGAGCAGTTGGCTCTGTTTTGCGCCTGGGAGGGGGCGCGGTCCTATTTCGCCGATCTGAAATGCGTCGTGCTGGACGAAGTGCATGCGATCTGGAGCGGCAAGCGCGGGGATCTGCTGTCGCTGGGCCTGGGGCGGTTGCAGAGCTTTTCGCCGGGGATGCGGCGGGTGGGGCTGAGCGCGACCATCGAAGATCCCGATCTGATCCGGGGGTGGCTGGCGCCGGGTGATGCGGACACAAAGAACCCCTCCACCGCTTCGCGGTCCCCCTCCCCGCAAAGCGGGGAGGCGACGCAGGCCGAGCCGTCTCCTCCCCATGAAATGGGGAGGGGGACCGCCGAAGGTGGTGGAGGGGCTCTCAACGCAGTCACGCTGGTCCGTGGCGACCCCGGCGCCCCCGCCGTCATCGACGTCCTGATCTCCGAGGGCAAGGTCCCCTGGGCGGGCCACACCGGCCAGCACGCCATCACGGAAGTCTACGCCGCCATCCAGCGTTCGACCCTGGCGCTGATCTTCGTCAACACCCGCTGGCAGTCGGAGTTCGTCTTTCAGCAGCTCTGGGCCATCAACGACGAGAACCTGCCCATCGGCCTGCACCACGGCTCGCTGGCGGCGGAGCAACGGCGCAAGATCGAGGCGGCGATGGCGCGGGGTGACCTGCGGGCGGTGGTCTGCACCTCGACACTGGATCTGGGCATCGACTGGGGCGATGTGGACCTGGTCATTCAGATGGCGGCGCCGAAGGGATCGAGCCGCCTGGTCCAGCGGATCGGCCGCGCCAACCACCGGCTGGACGAGCCGTCGCGCGCCCTGCTGGTGCCCGCCAGCCGGTTCGAGATGCTGGAGTGCCAGGCGGCGCGCGAGGCGGTGGCCGACAACGCCTTCGACTGGGAGCCGGTCCACATCGGCACGCTCGACACCCTGGCGCAGCACATCATGGGCGTGGCCTGTTCGGAAGCCTTCGACATGCAGGCCCTGTACGACGAGATCGTCGGCTGCGGCCCCTATCGCGACCTGACGTGGGAGCAGTTCGAGGAGGTGGTCGATTTCGTCGCCACCGGCGGATATGCGCTGCGGACCTATGACCGGTTCGCCCGCATCGTGCGGACGCCGGATGGCCGCTGGAAGGTCAGAAACCAGCATATCGCCCAACGCCACCGCATGAACGTCGGCGCCATCGTCTCGGCAGGAACCCTGAACGTCCGCGTCGCCAGCCGTCGAGGCGGGGCGTCTCGCCAGTTGATCGGCGGGCGCAAGGTGGGCGAGGCCGAGGAGTGGTATTTCGAACAGCTGACGCCCGGCGACACCTTCCAGTTCGCAGGCCAGGTCTGGGCTTTCCAGGGCATCACCGGCACCGACGCCCTGGTCACCCACGCCAACGACAAGGATCCCAAGATCCCGTCCTGGGGCGGGTCGAAGTTCCCGCTGTCGACCTCGCTGGCCGACCGGGTGCGGACCATGATCCACGACCGCGACCACTGGCGCGTCCTGCCGCCCGACGTGCAGGAGTGGCTGGAGCTTCAGGAAACCCGCTCGGTCATTCCCAATGCGGAATCCATGCTGGTCGAGACCTTTCCGCGCGGCAGTCGGCATTTCCTAGTCGCCTATCCGTTCGAAGGCAATCTGGCCCACACCACCCTGTGCATGCTGCTGACGCGGCGGCTGGACCGGATGGGCGTCGGGCCGCTGGGCTTCGTGGTGACGGACTATTCGCTGGCCATCTGGTCGATCAAGCCGATGGACGGGATCGACCTGGACGCCCTGTTCCAGTCCGACATGCTGGGCGACGATCTGGAAGACTGGCTGGAGGAAAGCTTCATGATGAAGCGGTCCTTCCGCAATTGCGCCCTGATCTCGGGCTTGATCGAGCGTCGCCTGCCCGGCGCCGAGAAGACTGGGCGGCAAGTGACCTTTTCCACCGACCTGATCTACGACGTGCTGCGCCGCCACCAACCCGACCATCTGCTGCTCAAGACCGCCCGCGCCGACGCGGCGTCCGGCCTGCTGGACGTGGCGCGCCTGGGCCAGATGCTGGCGCGGATCGAGGGGCGCATCCGTCACCAGCCCCTGACGCGCCCCTCGCCCTTCTGCGTGCCGGTTCTGGTCCAGATCGGGCGCGAGCGGGTCGGCGGGGACGCCGCCGAAATGATCCTGGACGAAAGCGCCGACCTGCTGATCGCAGAGGTCATGGACGACGCCGAACCCGGCGAGGCCGCATGAACGCCGCCCTGCGCCAGACCCTGTCGCCCGCCCGCAAGACCTGCGGGTCGCTGAGCGTGCGGATCGCGGGCGAGGCGTGCGTGCTTCGTTGCTCCGGGGCGTTGTGGCTTCCGGCCCACGGCGCCCTGATCGTCGCGGACCTGCACCTGGAAAAGGGTTCGGCCTTCGCCGTGCGGGGTCAGCTGCTGCCGCCCTATGACAGCCGCGCCACGCTGGACAAGCTTGAGGCCGAGATCGATGATCTGGCCCCGGCCATGGTCGTGCTGCTGGGCGACAGTTTTCACGACACGAAGGCGATCCCCCGCATGGCCGCCGACGACCGCGCGCGGCTGGACCGGCTGGCGGCGGGGCGCGACTGGCTGTGGCTGGAGGGCAACCACGACCGAGAGGCGCTCGCTCGGGATGCGGACGTTGCGGCCCGCCTGCCCGGCCGGATCGTCGGCGACATGGCGCTGGGCGCGCTTCGCCTGACGCATGAGCCGGAACCGTTGACCGCCGACGACGACCGGCGCGGCGAGGTCGCGGGACACCTGCACCCCGCAGCCAAGGTCGCCGCCTATGGACGCGGCGTGCGGCGGCCCTGTTTCGTCACGGACGGATCGCGCATCGTGCTGCCGGCCTTCGGCGCCTTCACCGGCGGATTGAACGTGCGCGATCCCGCGATCGCCGATCTGTTCGCCGCCCCGCCCCTGGCCGCCGCCCTGGGACGGGACCGGGTCCACGCCTTGGCCTGGGACGTGCTGCGATAGGTCGTTCGTAAACCGTTCAGCACGTCGCTTCACCGCATCTTGGCGGACGGCGATGCAGGATGACGGCGGATCGATTTTACGGACGCCCGCCTCATGCTCACGCCCCGCCGCATCGTCATGGCCGCCCGCCTCGGCTTCGCCCTGGCGGCGCTGGGCATGGCCGTCCTGATGCTGGGGCCGTTCCAGGGGCTGGAGCAGGTGTTCGGCCTGAATGACAAGGCTGCACACGTCATCGCCTTCTACGGCGTGGCCAGCGGTCTCTTCCTGATCGCGCCCAGCCAGCGCCGCGACGACCTGGCCCTGTATGTCATCGCCGCCGCCTTCGGCGTCGAACTGCTGCAAGCCCTGACCGGCCGCAGCGTCTCCATCATCGACTTCATGGCCGGCGCCGCCGGCGTCACGGCCGCCTGGGCGCCCGGCCGTATCGAGCAACTGCGTCAATCCTTCCGCCGCCATCCCGACCTGACCCTGACCGAGATCGACCGCCTGGACCGACGCCTGCGTCGCCGCCGCGCCTCGACCGGCCCGTCGCCCGTGAGCGCCGTCCAGCGCCCCTAGGGCTCCAGCTCGATGTCCCAATAGAGATAGTCGAGCCAGCTCTGGTGCAGATAGTGGGGCGGGAAGCGCCGACCCGCGTCCTGAAGCTGCCAGGCGTTGGGGCGATAGGGTTCGCGGCGGATCGGCATCATGGCCTGGCGCGGGGTGCGCCCGCCCTTGGCCAGGTTGCAGGGGCTGCAGGCGGCGACGATGTTCTCCCAGGTCGTGCGGCCGCCGTGCGAGCGGGGGATGACGTGGTCGAAGGTCAGTTCCTTGGATTCCCCGCAGTACTGACAGGCGAAACCGTCGCGCAGGAAGACGTTGAACCGGGTGAAGGCGGGATTGCGGTCCTGATCCACATAGCTGCGCAGCGCGATCACGCTGGGAAGCTGCATCTCCATCGAGGGCGAGCGGACGACCTTGTCATACAGGGACACCACGTCCACGCGGTCCTGATAGACCGCCTTGACCGCCTCCTCCCACGGCCAGAGCGACAGCGGATAGTAGGACAGCGGTCGAAAGTCCGCGTTCAGCACCAGGGCGGGAAAGCCGGAGGGTGGTCGATGGAGAACCTGCATCAGGCCCTCCCGCGCGGACGGGGGGATATCGAGGCGACAGAGGTGAGGACACGTCTCCTTCCCTAGTCTTGTGAGATCAGCCTACGCGTGATTCCCGCTCATCGCCATGACCAGAGTGCAGCGTTTTCGTGACGCGACGTCAGAACACCTCGACCAGTTCGAAACGCTCGCAGACGACCTTCATGCCCGGCGCCCAGGCGCCCTCGCGCCGGTAATAGGCTTCGTGCGCATCCCGCCACCATTCATAGCTCAGGTCGCCCTCTCCCTCGGCGCGGGCGAAGTCCTCGCTGACATCCTCGAAAGCCATGATCTCGACCTGGGTCGTGCGGATGGCGCAGCGGGGCGTTCCCGCGCCGTCCAGGATCACGCTGACCTCGCCCACGGTCGGCATGATATCGACTTCGCACGCCGCAAGCGACGAACAGGTGGCGCGTTTGCCGCCCGCCAGCACCAGGGCCAGCAGTTCGTCGGCCATTTCGGGGCTATCGCCGAACGGCCAGTGCGGGGCGTCGCGATAGACGGCGGGGATATCGGTCATGATCTGCTCAGGCTCGACTGGCGTGGGTGGGGAAGCCCGGCAGGGTCCAACCCCAGCGCAGGGCGGCGGCCCGCAGCAGGAAGCCCGACAGGGCGGCGATGATTGCGGCGGGCCAGATCGGCGTGCCGGGCGCCCTCAGCACCATATAGACCGTCGCCGCCAATATGGCCGCCGTGACGTTGATCTCTCGCCGCAGCAGGATCGACGGCTGACCCGCCAATGTGTCGCGCACCACCCCGCCGAAACAGGCCGTCAGCGTGCCCATGACGATGCAGATCAGGGCCGGAGCGCCCGCCGCCTCGGCCTTGGCCGCGCCCATGACGCCATAGGCCGCCAGGCCTACTGCATCCAGCCACAGCAGGGCGCGGAACCGCCAGTCGCGCTGACCCACCAGCCACAGGGCCGTCGAGGCGAACAGACAGACCGCGAGATAGCGCCAGTCCTGCACCCAGAAGACGGGTAGACCCAGCAACAGGTCGCGCAAGGTGCCGCCGCCCACGCCGGTGATGGCGCCGAAGAAGGCGAAGGTGACCACATCGTGCTTCTCGCGTGCGGCGGCCAGGGCGCCGGTGGCGGCGAAGACGGCGACGCCGGCGAAGTCCAGCGCCGTCAGCACGGTCTGGGGGTTGCGCAGAGGTTCGGTCAGGACGGGATCGAGCGGGGTCATGCCGGTGCGTCCAATACGATCTCGCCGCGTTTTACGCCGGTGTACCAGGCCCACAGCAGATGGGTCGCCACCGCGCGATAGGGCCGCCAGACCTCGGCGCGGGCATAGGCGCCCTTCTGATCGGGCCGCACCTCGGCGCCGTCGGCCCAGCGGATCGCCTCTTGCAGCGCCACGTCGCCGCCGGGAAACACATCCAGCCGCCCCTCGCACATCAGCAGATAGGCCTCGGCCGTCCACAGCCCCACGCCCTTCAGCGCCGTCAGGGAGGCGATCGCCGCCTCGTCGTCGAGATTGGCCAGATGCTCCAGATCGATTTCGCCCGCCATCTGGGCCCGCGCGATGCCCTGGCCATAGGTCGCCTTCTGCCGCGACAGGCCCATGCCGCGCAATTGGTCCAGATCATGCGCCAGCAACAGCTCGGGCGTGATCCCGCCCATCCCCTCGCGCAGCCGCGCCCAGACCGAGGCGGCTGAGGCCACCGAAACCTGCTGCTCCACGATCATGCGAAACAGCCCCTCGAACCCACCGACCCGCAGCCGCCATTCGAAGGCCGGCGTCTGCGCGTGAACCCGCGCCAACGCCGCATCGGCGGCGACCAGCGCCTCGCGCGCGGCGGCGATGTCCTGGGGCGTGGGTTGAAGCGGCATGGCCTACCTATGACCTGCGCGGGCGCTCAAGGAAATGGAGGCATTGGCGGATTTCGGCTGGCGACAGCATAGCCTAATAACTATTATTGGCCTGTGGATTGAGGATGTCGTCATGACCATGACCGTCGAACTGGGCGCGCTGGAACAGGTGGTGGACCGTTTGGTCCGCGACGGCCGATACGGCTCCAAGAGCGAGGTGCTGCGCACCGGCGTTCGGCTGCTGCAGGAGCATGAGGCCCGACTGGCGGCCCTGCTGGGTAAGCTGGAAGAAGGGATCGCCGACGCCGACGCCGGTCGGTTGACGTCCCTCGAAGACGCCCGCGCTGCGTTCGAGGCCCGCTGGGCCACCGAGGGCGAATGAAGGTTCGGCTCGCCGACGCCGCCTTGCAGGATCTGGCTGTGATCGAAGACCATGTGGCGCTGGACAGCCCAAACGCGGCCCGCCGGCTGGTCAGGACGCTTTTCGAACGGTGCGAAACCCTCTCTCAAAATCCTCAACGCTATCCAGAAGCCGGCGTCGCCGATCTGCGAAAGCGCCCCGAGGGCAGCTATCTGATTTTCTATAGGGTGACGGCCGATGTCGAGGTCGTCCGCATCCTTCACGCGACGCGTGACTGGACACATCTGCTGGCGACGGACGAAGACTGAGCCGTGTTCACGACCCGCTTCGCCCCCTCCCCCACCGGCCGTCTGCACAAGGGTCATGCCTTCTCAGCCCTGACCGCCTGGTCGGCGGTGAAGGTGGCGGGTGGGCGGTTCGTGCTGAGAATCGAGGACATCGACCCGACGCGGTGCCGAGCAGAATACGAGGCGGGCATTCTGGAAGACCTGGCCTGGCTTGGTCTGGACTGGGAGACCCCGGTCCGGCGGCAGTCCGATCATCTGGACGACTACGGTGCCGTGATCGAAAGTTTGAGGGCGCGCGGCCTGCTCTATCGGTGTTTCCGCACGCGAAAGGAGATCCTGAACGCCATCGGCGATGCGCCGCATGGGGCGATGGAAGCGGTACGCCCTGGCCCACATCCGGCGGATGAAGAGGCGCGTCTGCTGGCCTCGGGCGCGCCCTTCGCCTGGCGGCTGTCGCTGGATCGGGCGCGAGAGGCTTTGGGCGACGCGGTCTGGAACGACCTGAGCTTCGTCGAGGAAGGCGAGGGTCCGAACGGCGAGACCGGCGTCGTCGCCGTCGATGCCGAGGCGGCGGGCGATGTGGTGCTGGCGCGCAAGGACACCGGCGTTGCCTATCATCTGGCAGTGACCCACGACGACGCGCTGCAAGGTGTGACCCATGTGATCCGGGGGCAGGATCTGTTCGAGGCGACCCATGTGCAGCGGTTGATCCAGACGCTGATGGGCTGGCCGACGCCCACCTATCGCCATCATCGGCTGCTGGCGGGGCCGGACGGACGGCGCTACGCCAAGCGGGATCGCTCGGTCACCCTGGCCGAACTGAGAGAAGGCGGGCTGACGCCCGAGGCCCTGCGCGCCGAACTGGGCTTCAGCTTCGACGACTGAAGATGCGCGAGGCGCCGTAGCCGGTCAGGGCGGCCAGAACGACGCACAGCACGCCGTAAAGCCACGGACGACGGTGCGCGAACTCGTAGATGTCGCGCTCCAATCCGACCTTCTCGACCGTGAGCGTCAGGTTGGACACCGACTGCGGCTCGCCATTCTGGAACAGCCAGACCTCGGCGTAGTATTTGCCCGTCGGGGCGACAGTGGGCAGTTCGACCTCGGCGCGGAACAGGCCACGGTCCACGAACTCGACGCCTTGGGAATCGGTGTCGTAGAGGGCGGCGGCCTCCTTCAGCCGGATCACGGCGCGGCGCCAGTCAAGATAGTCGTCGCCCAGTCGGCTGACGACCACGTCACGCACGCCATAGCGGGTGACGGTGCGGCTCTCCTCCGGCGCGTCGATGCGCAGGTGATCGACCCCGACGCCGAGACGCCGCAGCTGGCCGAAGTCGGCGATGTCGCTGAGCGGACGGGTCGAGGCGGTCATATAGAAGCCGGGCGCGCCCTCGAACAGCACAGGCCGGCTGTTCAGCCAGACGCCCGAGGTGCGGGTCTTCTTGACCAGGCGGATCGGCGCATCCGGTCCCCGCACCACCACCACGACATCGGCCGGCTCGGGCGTCGGATTGAACACCGCGCCGTACAGGACGATCGACGCGCCCCGGAAGCTGCTGTCGACCCGGACCTGGGCGTCGGTCAGGGCGGCGGCGACACGCAGGTCGCCGGTTGTCGCCTCGGAACGATCCGGGGCGGGAGCCGTGACGACGAGCGGAGGGGGCGGGAGCGCCTGCATCAGTCCGCGATCCCCGGCGCGATCATGAAGATGTCGTTGGGTCGAACGAACAGGTCCAGCCCCATCTGGATTCCGACCAGTAGAACGATCAGCCCCAGCGCCGCCCGCAGCTCCTCGGCGCGGAACCGCCCGGCGAACCGCGCGCCGACTTGCGCGCCGACCACCCCGCCCAGCAGCAGGATGGTGGACAGGACGATATCGACCGTCTGGTTGCGCCCGGCCTGGAGAATGGTGGTGATCGCAGTCGTGATGATGATCTGGAACAGGCTGGTCCCCACCACCGCGCCGGCCCGCATCCGCAAAATATACAGCATGGCCGGCACCAGAATGAAGCCGCCGCCGACCCCCATGATGGCCGACAGGACCCCGGCGAACACGCCCAGGCCGAACGGCGGCAGGGCGCTGATGTACAGACCCGACTTGGGGAACTTCATCTTCAGCGGCAGGCCATACAGCCACATCGGCCGCCGGCGCTGCTTGTGCGGCGCGGGCAGGCCCCGGCGTCGGCGCAGGATCTCGGTCAGGCTCTCGTTCAGCATCAGCACGCCGATGGCGCCCAGGAAGACGAGGTAGGAGACGGCGACGACCAGGTCGGCCTGGCCCAGCAGGCGCAGGTATCGGAACAGTTCGACCCCCGCCAGGGCGCCGACCGCGCCCCCGGCCGCCATCACCGATCCCATCTTGAAATCGACTGCGCCGGCGCCCGCATAGCGGATGACGCCCGAGGTCGAGGAGGCGACGACGTGGCTGGCCTGGCTGGCGACGGCGACAGTCGGGGGGATGCCGAGGAAGACCAGGATCGGGGCCATCAGGAAGCCGCCGCCGATGCCGAACAGGCCGGACACGAACCCGACCACCGCCCCCAGGATCACCAGGGTCGGCCAGTTCACCGAAACCTCGGCGATCGGCAGATAGATGTCCAAAGGACGCGCCTTCGGCTGGAGCGGTTAAAGGGTCGCCGTCAGGCGGGGACGAGGTCGTGACGACACGGGCGACCGATAGCCGCCCGATGCGTGTGAATCTAGCCCGTCGCCTGCGAAGCGGGTTGCGTCTGGGCCACAAAGGCGTCTGCGGCGGTGCGGGCGGCGCGCTGGGCCGTAGCGGTGGCCGTCGGACGCAGGCGCGTCACGGCGGCCTGGGCCTCGGAGTCCCCACCGCGCGCGGCGATCATGTACCACTTCAGGGCTTCGGTCGGATTCTTGGCCACGCCGTCGGCGCCGGTCTCGTAGATGCGCGCGACATTGTACTGGCTGTCCGGCAGGCCGCGCTCGGCGGCGTTGAGCAGCCAGGTCAGGGCTTCGGCCTGATTGGTCGCGCCGCCGTCGCCTTCATAGAGTTGCATCCCGTAGAGATGCATTCCGCGCGGATCGCCACCCTCGGCCGCACGACGGCCCCACTGGCGGCTTTGCGCCGGATCGGCGGGCACGCCGTTGGCGCCGTCCAGATAGAGCTGACCCAGATAGGTCTGGGCCGGGGCGTAACCCAGGTTGGCGGCGCGCTTCATGCCGTCCAGACCCGTGCTGTCGCCGGCCTCCAGCTTGCCGATGGCCGTTTCGTAGTCGGCCGCGCCGGGACCGGCGAGGTCGAAGGTCGGTCGCACGCCCGTCGGCGTCACGGCCGAGGCGGCGATAGGCATGGCGGGGTCAGCGGCGGGGGCGCCGCCGAAGCTCGGCAGGTCGAAGTCGGGCGCGCCGCCATCGGTCAGGGACAGATAGCCATAGACGCCGCCGGTCAGGGCGACCGCCGTGACCGAGGCCAGGAAGGTCTTCTTGACGGTCGAGCCGTCCTTGGCCGCCTGTCTGTCCAGCCGCTCCTGCAGCTTGGACTTGCCGCCGCGCTTGAGGCCGAAGCCCGAACGCGGGGCCGGTTCCGGCTCGGGCGGCGTGGTGATGGCGGCGCGGGCGGCGTCGATGGTGCTGCGGGTCGCCGAGGCGCGACCGGCGGCGGCCGCGGCGCCCATGGTGGCGCGAAGCTGGCGCGGATCGACGAACTCGGTCTCGCCGCCGAAATCGTCGTCGTCGGCGGCGTCCAGAACGGGGGCGTCGCGCTTCTCGGTCGAGAAGCCGGGCGAGGTCGCTTCCAGCGCATCCTCGACATCGGCGCCGCCGAAGCCGCTGAAGGGCTGGATGATGGGTTCGACGCCGTCCGGATCGACCTGACGCGTCGGCGTTTCGTCCGCATCGGCCGTGACCGTGTCGGCTTCAGGCTCGGCGAAGTTGGTCGAGGGGAAAGGCGAGGCTGCGGCGACTTCGGGCGTGACCGGATCGCTGGACCAGGCGTCCTGGTCGGTGAAGGTCTCGTCGGGGAAGGCGGCGGCGCGCCAGTCGCCATCGACGGATGTGGACTGGATCGGCGCGGGTGCAGCGCGTTCCAGAACCGGACGCGTCGGGCTCCAGGACGGTTCGCTGTCCAGCGGCTTGTCGCGGATCGGCGTCGGGCCGCGCGCGTCGATGCTGTCGCGGGCCTCGGCCAGCAGGCGGGCGGTGCGCTCCTCGCTCATCCGCATCCGCTCGGCCAGTTCGCCCGAGGCGCGGTCGTAGCGTTGCTCGATCTTGTCCGAGCTTTCCGACAGGCGCCGGCCGATGTCTTCCAGCGCCTGCTGAGAGCGGCGCTCCGACTGGGCGATGCGGTCGCTCAGCTGGTCCGAGATGCGGGTGATCTCGCCGCCCAGCTTCTCCAGCGCAATGGCATGGCGATCGTCGCTGGCGGTCAGGCGCTGATCGACGCGGTCGACGTGACGCGCAAACTCCTGATCCAGGCGACCGGCGCGACGCGCGACCTCGGTCTCGATGGTCTGGCCGACGGCCTCGGTCACAGCGCGAGCGACGGCGTCGGTGCGACCGTCGCTGTCGGTTTCGACCTTCTGGACACGGGCGTTCAGGTTGCGGGCGATGCGCAGGACTTCGCGCCCCATGGCTTCCAGGCCCACGGCGCCCTTCTGCTCGGACGTCTTGATCTGGTCGCTGACGGCCTGGACGGCGCGTTCGATGCGGTCGATGCGCGCGCCGGTCTCGGCGGCGTCGAGACGCTGCATCATTTCGGCGCGGTTGTTCTCGATCTGGCGCGACAGGCTTTCGGCCAGCTTTTCAAAGCGCGCGAGATCCCGCGCGCTTTCAGGCTCGACCCGACTTTCGGCCGACCGCATCCGTTGATCCAGCTCGGCGAACGAGCGCTCCAGCGTCTTCAGCGCTTCGGTCGTGCGGTTCTGCGCCTCGTCCAGACGCGCGCCGACCTGGGTCAGCATCTCGGTGCCGACGCCGGGGCCGGCGGCCTTTTCGACCGCCTCCATCCGCTCGCGCAGGTCGTTTACGCCCAGACGCTGGCGTTCCTCGATGTCGTAGAGGCGACCGCTCAGCGCGCCCAGCGAGGTCTCGACCTTGCCGAACGCTTCTTGGGTCAGCGGGCCGGTGTCGCGTTCGAAGGCGCGCAGGCGGCGATGGCCCTCGCGCAGTTCCTCGGCGATGTCGTCGATACGGCGGGCATTGCCCTGGGCCTCGACATCCTGGCCGTCGAGGCGACGCATCAGGCCGGAAACCGCCTGGTCCACGCCCTGAATGGCGACGGTCGAGCGGCGCTCTGCGGCTTCCAGCCGCGCGGCGATCACGTCGATGGAGGCGCTGATCCGATGCCCGTTGTCCTCGGCGACATCATAGGCGTCGTCGAGACGGCGGCTGCGGTTGCGACGTTCGTATTCGGACGTTTGGGACCGACGCGGCAGGGTGGCATACCCCTCCTCCTCGTCCTCCATGATCATGGAGTTGAGCCATTCACCCAGCGTCATGCCGGATCGACGCGCAAGGTCCTTTGCGACCTCACGAGCCTTGGGATCGATTCCCTTAACGCTCCACGGCGCTGCAGCGCTCACTGATTCGTCTCCCGGCCCATACGAGTGAGGCTATACCGTCAATATCGAGGGTGTAAACTGATGGTTAACCGCAATATCTAGCGGCGGTCTCCCAATCCTGTGGACAGCCCCCCAGACGCCGCGATTAGTGAATCATCTCGGTTAACGCGGTGTGAAGATTAACCTCCCGGCAAGGGTTGGCTTGCCAAGCGGCGCAAGCTTCGCCACGTGCGGCGCATGAGCTTGACGACAACCCTCACTCTGCTGGCCGTCGCACTGGCGATCATGGTCTTCACCGGCTGGCGCGGCGCCCGTCCGCCCGATCCCTTGAAGGGGCCGCGCATGATGCCGTGGCGGTTTCTGATGATCGGGTCGGCCGCCATCGCCATGCTGCTGCTGATCCATCTGGCGACCCTGTTCGGCGCCGAGCGCGCACCATGGATTCCCGGAGCTTAGCCTTAGGAACCCGAACCGGGCCGGTCGGTTGATCCTGCAACCAATGCAAGGAGATGCCGCATGACCGACAAGCTGACGCCCGCCGAGGCGGAAAAGGAATTCTGGAAGAGCCTGAAAGAGTCCAACACCGGCATGCTGGGCCTGGACAAGCCCGGCTATCACCATCAGCCCATGACCGGCTATGGCGAGGAAGAGACCGGAACCATCTGGTTCTTCACCCGCGACGACACCGACTTCGCCCGTGACGTGGCCGGCGGCGGCCAGGACGGCATGTTCTGCTACCAGGCCAAGGACGGCAAGGTCCAGGCCTGCATCCATGGTCGCCTGGCCGTGGACCAGGACCGCGCCCGCATCGAGAAATACTGGAACCCCATCGTCGCCGCCTGGTATCCCGACGGCAAGGACGACCCGCACCTGACCCTGGTCCGGTTCGACGCCAACGACGGCCGCGTCTGGGTCTCCGACAAGGGCGCGCTGGGCTTTGGCTACGAAGTCCTCAAGGCCAACCTCACCAAGTCGATGCCGGATGTGGGCGGCGTTTCGGACGTGAAGCTGTAACGAGGCCGTATCGTGGGCTCTCCAAGCGAAGAGCCGGCTGACCTGAACTATGACGCGCGCCAGACAGGGTTTGGCGCGCGTCTTTATCTTTTACAAAATATCGAGACCGACTGCATTCCTACGATACTGGGAGGCGCGACCATAATTTAGCCCTCCAGGTTGCCTCGACTGCAACTTCGAACACCAGAGGGGAATCAATGCTGGGACTTTTCGCCGCCTCCGCCATCGCGGCCTGTTCGCCGCCGTCAGGAACCTCAGCCCTGCTTGATCGACCGGAGCGTGTCATCGTGGTCGGGGAGCTACACGGCACAGCGGAAGCACCGCATGCGGTGGGCGAGATCGCCTGCGCAGCGACCGAACAGGGCCCCGTCATCGTGGCGCTGGAACTGGAAGACACTTTGCAGCCGACGCTGGATGCCTTCATCGCCGCACCTGACGAGGCCGGCGCGCTGGCGACCCTGGAGGGGTCGTCCCTGCTGAACCGTGCGGTGCAAGACGGGCGAACAAGTCAGGCCTTGCTGGCTTTGCTGAACAGGGTGCGTGAGCTCAAGGCGGCAGGGCGCGACATCGGCCTGCACCTCTTTCAACCGAGCAGCTTGACGCGAGGCGAAGGCCTGGATCAGGCTTGGTACGAACTCAACATGGGCTATCTGCTGGGTCAGGCACGGCAAAAGCGCCCGAACGCCCGGATCATTGGACTGGCCGGCAACATCCACGCCCGAAAGACGGCCTTTGCAGACTACCCGGATCTGGGTGTTCCGGCCGCCGGACACCTGCCGACCCGCGAGACCTTGAGCCTGAAGATTGCGCAGCAGGGCGGGTTCGCCTGGAACTGTTCGCCGGACGAGTGCGGCGTCAATCCCTCCATCGAAAGTTACGATAAGGAGGCGCGCGGCGTGATCCTGACCCCGTTGGATGATGGCGGATACGACGGCGTACTCGCCCTAGGACCTTGGACAGCCTCACAACCCATCGGCGGCGAGGACTGAGGGAAGGTCACCCCGCGAAGCACCAGGCCAGCACAGCCTTCTGGGCGTGGATGCGGTTCTCGGCCTCGTCCCAGACCAGAGAGCGGGGGCCGTCGATGACGGCGTCGGTGACTTCTTCGCCGCGGTGCGCGGGCAGGCAGTGCAAGAAGACCGCGTCGGGGTCGGCCAGGGCCATCAGGGCCTCGTCCACCGAATAGGATTCGAAGGCGGCCAGACGCGCCTCGTAATCCTGATCCCCCATCGAGACCCAGGTGTCGGTGACGACGACGTCGGCGCCCTTGACCGCTTCGCGCGGGTCGCTGGTCAGGGTGACGGCGTTTGCGCCCTTGGCCAGGTCGCGAAGGTCGGGATGATATTCCGCCGGGCAGGCGACGTTCAGATGGAAGCCGAACTTGGGCGCCGCATGCATGAAGCTGTGGCAGACGTTGTTGCCGTCGCCAATCCAGGCGATCGTCTTGCCGGCGACGGGGCCGGAATGCTCCTCGATCGTCTGCAGGTCGGCCAGGATCTGGCACGGGTGGCTGCGGTCGGTCAGGCCGTTGATCACCGGTACGGTCGAGACGCGGGCGAACCGCTCGACATCCTCGTGGTCGTTGGCGCGGATCATCACCGCATCCACCATGCGCGACAGGACGCGGGCCGTATCCTCCACCGGCTCGCCGCGACCCAGCTGCATATCGGCGGCGGTGGCGATGATCGACGACCCGCCCAGCTGGCGGATGGCCGCGTCGAAGCTGAAGCGGGTGCGGGTCGAGTTCTTTTCGAAGATCATGGCCAGGACGCGGTCCTCGCCCGGCGCATCGGCGTCGGCGCGCCCTTGGGGCCATCCCTTGCGGGCGGCCTTGCGGGCGTGGGCGTCGTCCAGAATAGCGCGTAGGTCGGCGGCTTCGAGCCGGTGGATGTCGAGGAAGTGGCGGGTCATAGGCGATCCGGTCGAGACGAAAAGAGGTTCATCACAAAGAGCACAACGATGTCACGACGAACACGACGCAAGGCGGCCGACGGGATCATAAAACCAGACGGCGAAAGCCGTCCTTCAGTCTGGGGGTGTTAAAGTTGATCAGATAGCCCAATCGAACTTGCGAGAACCTCAGATAGGTGAGGATCTGGGCGGTATGGATCGACGTCAGGGCGTCGATGGCTTTGACCTCGACGATCACCTGACGCTCTACGAGCAGATCGAGGCGGAAGCCGACGTCCAATCGGTCATCACGATAACGGACGGGAATGGCGACCTGCCGTTCCACGGCGAGGCCGGCGCGGATCAGATCGCTGGCGAGGCAATGCTCGTAAACCGACTCCAGCAAACCCGGTCCAAGTTCCCGATGCACGGCAAAGGCCGCGTCCATGACGGCGCGGCCGATCTGGTTCACTTCCGGTGAAACAGCCTCCCTGCCGTCGTGTCCGTCGTGCATTCGCCGTGCCCGTTGTGATGAACCCGATCAGGCCGCCAGCTTCTCGCGTGCAACCTCGCAGGCGCCCTCGAACCGGGCGATGGCCTCGCGGGCCTCGTCCAGCGTCAGGTTCAGCGGCGGCAGCAGGCGCACGCAGTTGTCGCCGCCGCCAGCGATCAGCAGCTGTTGCGTGTCGCGCGCCAAGGCCATGAACTCGCGATTGTTCGGGACCAGCTTGACCCCGATCAGCAAGCCCTTACCGCGCACGTCCACGATCACGTCGGGGAAGCGTGCTTGAAGACCCGCCAGCTGCTGCTTCAGATAACCGGCGATCTCGGCGACGTTGTTCAGCGTCTCGGGCGTATTGATCAGGCTCAACGCCTTCTGACCCACGGCCATCGCCAGGGGGTTGCCGCCGAAGGTCGAGCCGTGGGCGCCGACCGTCATGCCCGACGCCGCCTTGGCCGAGGCCAGGCAGGCGCCGATGGGGAAGCCGCCGCCCAGGGCCTTGGCCACCGCCATGATGTCGGGCGCCATGCCGGCCCATTCGTGCGCCCACAGCTTGCCCGAGCGCCCCATGCCGCACTGGACCTCGTCGAAGATCAGCAGCACGCCGTTGTCGTCGGCCATCTGGCGCATCCAGCGCAGTTCCTCGACCGGCGTCTCGCGGCAGCCGCCCTCGCCCTGGACGGGCTCAAGGATCACGGCGGCCGTTGTCGGATTCTTGAAGGCGGCTTCCAGCGCGGGCTTGTCGCCCCAGGTCAGCTGGTGGAAGCCCTGCATCGGCGGGCCGAAGCCCTCGGTGTAGCTGGGATTGGCGGCGGCGTTGATCGCCCCATAGGTCCGGCCGTGGAACGAGCCGTCGAAGCCGTAGATGTCGATCCGTTCCGGCGCGCCGTTGGCCGAATGATATTTGCGCGCCGTCTTCAGCGCACACTCGACGGCTTCCGTGCCCGAGTTGGTGAAGAAGACCACGTCGGCGAAGCTGCTGTCGCACAGGGCTTCGGCCAGCGCCTCCTGGCCCGGAATGCGGAAGATGTTGGAGACGTGCCACAGCTTCTCGGCCTGATCCTTGACCGCCTGGACCAGTTCGGGGTGGGCGTGGCCCAGGCCGTTGGTCGAGATGCCGGCGACGCAGTCGAGATACTCGGTCCCGTCTGTCGCCCACAGTCGCGCGCCTCGGCCGCGATCCACTTCCAGCGGCGCGCGATTGTAGACACCCATCAGATGGTTCGTGGACACGGGACTATGACCTCCAAAAGCGAGACGGCCCCGACGCGAGCACGCGACGGAGCCGGATTGATACGGACAGGCGTTGTCGGATTAGTGACGGTGTTAGTCAACACCGGCGCCGAGCAAGCCTTTTACTCCTCGCCCGGCGCGGGCGCGGCAGGCGCGGTCTCGGCGGCGACGGCGTCGTCCTTGGCCTGGATCTCGACCAGACGCTTGTCCAACGCCAGACCCAGGTCGGCGACGAACAGGCCGAAACGGGCCACATCGACGCCCTTGATGTAGGACAGCCTGTCCTCGGCCGAATGGATACGCTGGAACACTGGCGGGACGAAGCCTTCCTTCAGGCCGTTGTTCTCGCCGCCGTTGAAGGCCAGCCACATCTGGTGGGCGCCGACGGCGTCCTGGGTGCCCATCGACACCACCGGCACGCCGGCCGCGGAGAAGGCGCGGTCGTCGCTGGGCGGATAGACCGGATAGGGCATGCAGTCGAAGCCGCGCTCGGCGCACAGGCTGCGCAGCGTCTCAAGCACGAAGCCCGATTGGTCGCCGTTGTTCTCGCCATACATGACCGTCTGGCCATAGGCGGCGACATCAGCGTTGATGACGGCGGCAATCCGGTCCTTGCCGTGCTTTTCGAGGAAGGCCTTGGCGCCCAGCAGGCCCAGTTCTTCCTGATCGGTGAAGACGAAGACGAAGCGGTGGGCGACCGGTTGGCCCTCCAGCCCCATCTCCAGGGTCTTGGCCGCCTCCATCATCGCCATGACCGAGCCGACATTGTCGACGATGCCTTGCGACAGGGTGCCGTCGCGCAGCTTCACCGCATCATAGTGGGCGGTCAGAACGATGTCCTTGGCGCCCTCGCCGACCGTGACGACGACGTTCGCGCCTTCCATCGGGCCGGTGGCCTGATTGCCGCCGGCGAAGACCTGGATCTCGGGCGTGAAGCCCAGTGTGGTCAGCATGCCGACCAGGACCTGGGTCCGTTCGGCGTTGGTGGGCTTGACGAATTGGGCGGCGCCGGCGGCGATGTCGGGGCGGTCGCCGGCCTGGGGCGTCGCCTCTTGGGAAAAGGCGGGCGTGGCGGCGAACAGCGCCGTGGCAGCGACGAGCGAACGGAACAGCATGGCGGACCTCTCGGGGGAGCGATCCGCAAAAGGTAGCGATCTAGCTCTTCAGACGCCAGCCCGAGCGGAACACCAGCCAGCAGACGACGCCCATGACGACCATCAGCACGGCCGAACCGACAACCCCGACCGTCACATTGCTCTCGGCATGGCCGATGAAGCCGTAACGGAACCCGTCGATCAGATAGAAGAAGGGGTTGTAGTGGCTGATCGACCGGAACGGCTCGGGCAGGTTCTCGACCAGATAGAAGGTGCCCGACAGGAACGTCATGGGCATGACGATGAAGTTCTGGACCGCCGACAGATGGTCGAACTTCTCACTCCACAGGCCCGCCAGCACGCCGGTCATGCCCATGATGAAACAGGCGGCCAGGGCGAACCAGACGATGGCGAAGACATTGGCGATCCCCAGCGGCGCGAACGGCAGGACGCAGATCGCCGTCACCAGACCGACCGCCAGGCCCCGCGTCGCCGCGCCCAGGGTAAAGCCCAGCGTCAGCTCCAGCGGGCTGAGCGGCGGCGTCAGGAAGTCGGTGGCCGTGCCCATGATCTTGGCCTGGATCAGGCTGGACGAGGCGTTGGCGAAGGCGTTGTTCAGCATGGCCATCATGATCAGCCCCGGCGCGACGAACAGGGCGAACGGCGTGCCGTGCAGCGGCGGCCGCGCGTTCTGAAGCGCCACCACGAAGACCAGCATATAGAGAAGCGTCGTCACCACCGGCGCCGCCACCGTCTGGGCGCCCACCTTCCAGAAGCGCCGCACCTCGCGAAGATACAGGGTCTGCACCCCGATCCAGTTGATCCCCGGATAGCGACGCGGCTGCGGCAAACCGGCGGGACGGGTGGAGATCAGGTCGGGGGTCTCGGTCATGGCCCGCCAGATGCGCTCGACGGCCTCGCTTCGCAAGGCCGGGGTGACTGGTGATTGGTGAATCGTGACGGTCTTTACGCAGTCGCCTGACTCACGATTCACGCGTCACCCCTCACCAATCCGCCTTAACCTTAACGATGATTCAATATCTGGTTTCTGTGGACGATTGATTCGCACATCTTGCGTCTCTTAACGGCTGGTTTACGATTAGTTGTAGGTCAAGACCCCGGAGGGGGAGCCTGGACCTAGATATTGAATCCAAACTCGCTGGAGGGTGGCATGACCGCAGGCTGGACTGACGACCGCGTAGGCGCGCTGAAGAAGCTCTGGCTTGAGGGCCAATCCGCGAGCCAGATCGCCAAACAACTGGGCGGCGGGGTCACCCGCAACGCCGTGATCGGCAAGGTGCACCGCCTGGGCCTGTCGGGCCGGGCCGCGCCGTCGCAACCGGCGCGCACCGTCGCCGCGACCTTCCGCACCGCCCGTCCGCGCCCCGCGCCGGCCGCCCCGGCCCAACCCTCGGCCCCGCGCCGTCTTGAGGCCGTCCAGCCCAAGCCGGTCCAGGCCGCCGCCCCCGTCCCCGCCCCGATCCCGGACCTGCCGGGTACGGCGACCGTGATGACCCTCGGCGCCCACATGTGCAAATGGCCGATCGGCGACCCGTCGTCGCGCGAGTTCAGCTTCTGCGGCCGCCGCTCCTCGGAAGGCGTCTATTGCGTCGAACACGCCCGCGTCGCCTACCAGCCGCAAGTTCGCCGCGGCTCCAAGGAAAGCGGTTCCGACCTGGCCCGCAGCCTGCGTCGCTACATCTAAAGAGCGCTATCGCGCTTCGCGCGACTTGAGCGCGGCGCTTCGCGCAGATCCCCCTCGCCGGCTCGCCCAAGCAAGCCGGCGAGACTTCAGGGGCGGGGCTGCGGTTCATCCGGGTTGACGCAGCCCCATCCGCCTTTCTCGATCCTCCCCCGCGCAGCGGGGGAGGGGGACCGCGCGAAGCGGGGTGGAGGGGGCGAAACCGGACTTGATCTTCAAAGTTCAGCATCACGCTAAACCAGACCGACTGTAAGCGTTTGGCGTGGAGTCAGCGTCTGCCCCCTCCACCGCTTCGCGGTCCCCCTCCCCCGTTTCGCTACGCTTCTCGGGGGAGGGTTTCGTCAGTTCAACACCCGCCGCGCATCGGGCGTGTCCAGCGAAAAGGCCGGGATTTCCGCCTCGAAACTGCGCCCGTCCGCATCCGTCATATAATAGGCCCCGACCATCGACCCGCTGTCGGTGCCCAGCGGACAGCCCGAGGCGTAGGCGTAGCTGCCGCCCGGCTCGATCACGGGCTGTTCGCCCACCACGCCGGGGCCGCGCACCTCCTCGACATGGCCGTGGCCGTCGGTGATGGTCCAGCGGCGCGCCATCAGCTGCACCGTCGATCCCGTCAGGTTCACGATCTCGATCTGATAGGCCCAGACCCAGCGGCCTTCGTCGGGATCGGACTGGCCCGCCAGATAGCTGGGCCTCACCCGGATCAGGATGCCGTTCGTTTCGGCGGTATAGGCAGGACCATCGTGCATGGGCTATATGCTCGCCCCGCCGCGCGCGGGCTGCAAGCCCGACTTGGAGACAAGTCGCGAAAACCGTGTGAGACAGATGGCATGAGCATATTCCAGGCGCCGCGCCCCGGCATTCTTCCGGCCCAGTCCATCGAGACGCTGATCGCCACGGGCGCCATCACGTCCGACACCGCATTCGATCACGACCAGGTCCAGCCCGCCAGCCTGGACCTGCGCCTGTCGGATCAGGCCTGGCGCGTCCGCGCTTCCTTCCTGCCCGGCAAACGCAAGGTCGAGGACCGGATCGCCGACGTCGAGATGCACGCCATCGAGATCACCGACGCCGGCGTCGTGCTGGAAAAGGGTTGCGTCTATATCGTGCGCCTGCAGGAGCGGCTCAGCCTGCCCCAGGGCCTGATCGCCCGCGCCAACCCGAAAAGCTCGACCGGCCGCGTCGATGTCTTCGTGCGCCTGCTGACCGACCAGGGCGCCCGTTTCGACGATGTGGCCGAAGGCTATGACGGCCCGCTCTATATGGAGGTCGCGCCCCAGACCTTTTCCATCCTGGTCCGGCCCGGCACCCGCCTGAACCAGCTGCGCCTAAAGGCCGGCGACCCGCCCAAGCTGGAGACCCGCAGCGTCGGCGTCGATCTTCAGGGCGGCGACATCGTCGGCTTCCGTGGGCGGCGCCATGCGGGCGTGGTCGATCTGGACCATATCGACGGCCATGACCCGCGCGACTTCTGGGAACCGCTGAGCTTGCGTCGTGGCGAACTGCTGCTGGATCCGGGCGAGTTCTACATCCTGGCCTCGTCCGACGACGTGGAGATCCCCGTCGATCAGGCCGCAGAGATGACCCCCATCGATCCGTCGGTCGGCGAGTTCCGCGTCCACTACGCCGGCTTCTTCGACCCCGGCTTCGGCACGGACGAGGCGCACGGCGCGGGATCGAAAGGCGTGCTGGAAGTCCGCACCCACGACACCCCCTTCCTGCTGGAACACGGCCAGATCGTCGCCCGCTTGGTCTACGAACCCCTGACGGAGCGCCCCAGCCGCCTCTATGGCGAAAGTGGCAGCCACTACCAGAGCCAGGGCCTGAAGCTGTCGAAGCATTTCAAGGTGTGGTGAAACGTGAGGGGTGACTCGTGATTGGTGAGTGTTCGCCTCACGATTCACCAATCACCCCTCACCCACCTCACGTCAGCTTGTCGGCCTTCCTCAGCCCCGGGAACATCGTGGCCCAGGCCCCCGTCGCCGCCAGCGCGCCGAACCCGCCGAACACCGCCGCCCCGACCGCGCCCAGCAGCCGCACCATGACGCCCGAATAGGCCTCGCCCAGTTCGTTCGAGGCGCCGATGAACAGCATGGACACCGAAGACACCCGTCCGCGCATATGATCGGGCGTGGCCAGCTGGATCAGGGTCTGACGGATATTGACGCTGATCATGTCCGCGCCTCCGCCGATCAGCAGGGCCAGGGCGCTGATCCAGACGATTTTGGACAGGCCGAACGTCACCGTGCAGATCCCGAACACCGCCACCGCCGCGAACATCCATCGCCCGCCGTGCCGCACGATCGGATACCGGCTCAGATAGATGGCCACCGCCATCGCCCCCACCCCGAACGACGCCCGCAGCAGGCCGAACCCTTGCGGCCCCACATGCAGGATGTCGCGCGCGAAGATCGGCGTCAGCAGGGCAACGCCCGCCAGAAGCACCACGACCAGGTCCAGCGAGATGGCGCCCAGCACGATCTTGGTCTTGTAGACATAGGCCAGCCCCTCCTTGACGGATTCGATGGGCGACAGGGGATTGGCCTGGGGCGCGGGCTTGCCGCTGGTGCGGATCAGGATGAAGGCCGCGACCGCCAACAGGAACATGCCCAGCGACACCGCATAGGCCAGGGGCACGTTCACCCCCACGATCACCCCGCCCAGGGCCGGGCCGGCGATGGCCCCGGTCTGGAAGGCGATGGACTGAGCGGCGATCGCCGGCGGCAGGGCCTTGCGACCCACAACCATCGGCAGAAACGCCTGGCTGGCCGGCGCCAGGAAGGCTCGCGCCGCGCCGAACAGGGCGGCGACGGCCAGCAGGCCCCACAGGGGCGGATTTCCGTGCAAGGCCATAGCCACGAACGACCCTGCGCAGGCCGCCTCGACCAGGATCGAGATCCACACCGTGCGCTTGCGATCGCGCCGGTCGGCCATGGCCCCGGCCGGCAGTGTAAAGGCCAGCAGCGGCAGGAACTGACACAGGCCGACCAGCCCCAGATACAGGCTGGCCTCCTCGATCGGATGATCGCGCCTGGCGATCTCATAGACCTGCCACAACAGGGCCGAGGACTGGATCTGGATCGCCAGCACGGCGACCACCCGCCCGAACCACAGCAGGCGAAAATCACGGATCCCCCACGGACTGGACGGCCCCTCTGGCCCCCCAGATGATGGAGCAGGCGGAACGGGCGGGGCGGCGGGGCCGGTGTCTATGGTTTCTGTGGTCACGTTCTTCGGGACTGTTTCGGATAGGGCGAGCCGTCGCGGTGGAAATAGCCGTCGACGCCCGCGTGGAGCACCATGTCGATGTCGGGATAGTCGCACGCCGTCACCGAGGGATTGCGCGTTCCGACCTCAATCAGGACCGCGTCGCGGCCGGAGCGGTTCTCGATCTTGTGGCCGTTGGCGACGCCCGCCTTGAACCCGGCGCAGTCGCCGGCGCGCAAGATGGTCTCGCCGTCCTCCTCGATCAGGATCACCTCGCCCTCGACGACCATGACGAACTCATCTTCCTCGGCGTGCCAATGGCGCTGGCTGGACCAGGCGCCGTCGGGCAGGCGCAGCAGGTTGACGCCGAAATGGGTCAGCCCCGCCGCATCGCCCAGCTTCCAGCGGCGACGCGGCTTGCACGGGCCGGCGTGTTCCTCGGGATAGGTCGTGCCGAAACTTGTCGGCGCGTTGGCGATGTCGATCTTGGGCATGGCTCTTCTCGCCTCCGCACGATTTCCCTAAAGCATAGAGCCATGAGCCGCGCATCAACTCCCGTAATCGATCCTGTCGAACTGACCCGCGACCTGATCCGCATCCCCTCCGTCACCCCCGCCGACGAAGGGGCGATGGATGTGCTGGAACGGCATCTGACGGCCCTGGGTTTCACCTGCCGCCGGCTGGCCTTCGAGGGGCCTGGGGGAGAAGGGGTCCATGCGCGGATCGAGAACCTGTACGCCCGGCGCGGGACCGCCTCGCCCAACCTGTGTTTTGCCGGCCATACGGACGTGGTCCCGACCGGCCCCTCGGACCAGTGGTCGTCGCAACCCTTCAACGCCGAGGTCCGGGACGGCGTCCTGTATGGCCGGGGCGCGGTGGATATGAAGGGCGGAATCGCCGCCTGGGTCGCCGCCGTATCGCAGGTGTTGGCGGACGGCGAACCCGAAGGCTCATTGTCCTTCCTGATCACGGGCGACGAGGAAGGCCCGGCGCTTCACGGCACCAAACGGGTGGTCGAGGCCCTGGCGGCCGAGGGCGAAGTCATCGACGCCTGCGTGGTCGGCGAACCATCCTCGTCGCAACAGCTGGGCGACATGATCAAGGTCGGGCGGCGCGGCTCGCTGAACACCTGGATCACCGTCCACGGCAAACAGGGCCACGTCGCCTATCCCGAGCGCGCCGCCAACCCGGCCCCGGTGATCGCGCGCCTGATGGCCCGTCTGAACGACCACGTCCTGGACGACGGCTACGAGAACTTCCCCCCGTCCAACCTCGAAATCACCACCATCGACATCGGCAATCCGGCGACCAACATCATCCCGGCCGAGGCCAGGGCGCGGCTGAACATCCGCTTCAACCCCAGCCATACCGGCGACGCCCTGATCGACTGGCTGAACCGCGAGGCCGGCGCCGTCCAGGCCGAGACCGGGCTTCAGATCACCCTGGAGCACCTGTGCTCGGGCGAGGCCTTCCTCACCGAGCCGGGCGCCTTCGTCGCGGCGGTGCAGGACGCTGTCGAGGCCGTCGTCGGCCGCCGCCCCGAGGCCTCCACCAGCGGCGGCACCTCCGACGCCCGCTTCATCCGCACACTGTGCCCTGTGCTGGAACTGGGCCTAGTCGGCCAGACCATGCACCAGATCGACGAACGGGTGCCGACGGCGGAGTTGGAGACACTGACGGCGGTCTATCGCCGGGTGATCAAGACCGTGTTCGAGCGGCTTCAATGACACCTGCTGGCGGCCAGATTTTAGTGAATCTGCTTTCATTTGGCCCGCTCCAAACCGAGCCTTCGGATAGTCCGAAAGGGGTGGGTAGCGGACATCAGACCTGCAGCATCAAGGTCTGGCGAGAAATCCGGACGTCTACGGGAGACTACGTAGCGGGTCGGTAAACTGGCGTTATCCACATTCTGAATAGGGTCTTACACGAAGGACGAGCAAGGGCCGCCCTTAATGGAGAAGGGTATCAAGCCGTGTCCAATCAAGCCGTCGAGAGCCGGATCAAGTTCATGAAATTGGATGAGGCCGCGCGCTCGCGGATCAAATCCATCAAGCCCCTTATCATGGCGGAGATGCCGGCGGCTCTGGACGGGTTTTACGAACAAGTCCGCGCGACACCCGAGACCAAGGCCTTTTTCAAGAACGACGGCCATATCGACGCTGCGCACAAGAAGCAGATGGCGCACTGGGACATCATCTCGAGCGGGCTTTACGACGATCGCTATGCGGACGGCGTGAACAAGGTGGGCGAAGTCCATGCTCGCATCGGCCTGGAGCCTCGTTGGTACATCGGCGGCTATGCTTTGGTTCTGGACGCCATGGTGACCAAGGTCATCGAGGCGCGCTGGCCCAAGCACGCCTTGCATGCCCGTGGCGTGACAGCCGGGTCCACAGCGGGTGAACTTGGTGCCCTGGTCAAGGCGACCCTGCTGGACATGGACCTCGCGGTCTCCGTCTACCTCGACGCTCTGGAGACCAGGCGGAAGATCGCCGAGACAGAGCGGCAGGAGGCCGAGGACCAGCAGAATCGTGTCGTGGCTGCGCTCGCCGAAGGCCTGAAAAGCCTGGCGGCCGGAGACTTCACGACACGGCTGGATATCGAGGTCGAACCACGCTTCCAGGGGGTGAAGGACGATTTCAACAAGACCGTCGAAACCCTGGCGGCGACAGTCCGATCAATCTCAGGATCCGCCAGCGCCGTCCTGCATGGATCGCAGGATATCGCTTCAGCTTCGGAGGAACTGTCGCGCCGAACCGAACAACAGGCCGCTTCTCTGGAAGAGACCGCCGCCGCCCTCGACGAAATCACCGCCACGGTGAACCGCACCGCCTCGGGCGCCAAACAGGCGTCGGAGACGGTTCAGGCCGCCAAGGGCGACGCCGAGACCTCGGGCGTCGTGGTTCGTGACGCTGTCGGCGCCATGGGCGCGATCGAGACCTCCGCCCAGGAGATCAGCCAGATCATCGGCGTGATCGACGAGATCGCCTTCCAGACCAATCTGCTGGCGTTGAACGCCGGCGTCGAGGCCGCTCGTGCCGGTGACGCAGGCCGCGGCTTCGCCGTCGTCGCCTCCGAAGTCCGCGCCCTGGCCCAGCGTTCGGCCGAGGCCGCCAAGGAGATCAAGACGCTGATCTCGGCCTCGACCAGCCAGGTCAACGCCGGTGTCGCCCTGGTCGGTCAGACCGGCGAGGCCCTGCAACGCATCGTCGGCCGCGTCGCCGAGATCGACGGCCTCGTCTCCGAGATCGCCGCCTCGGCCCAGGAACAGGCCACCGGCCTCCAGCAGGTCAACACCGCCATCAATCAGATGGACCAAGTGACCCAGCAGAATGCCGCCATGGTCGAGGAATCCACCGCAGCCAGCCATTCGCTGAAAAAGGAGGCAGGAGAACTGGATGGGCTGGTGTCCAGGTTCAAGTTCAGCACGTCCGCCGCCACGCAGGCGAACCCGGTGCATGCTGCTCAAGCGCGCGTCGAGGCCTTCGCGCGCCCGACCCCACGACCCCGCGCGCTCGGCAACACGGCTCTGAAAGCCGCTCAGTGGGAGGAATTCTGAGCATGGCCTCCGTCGAGATCCCTGCCGCCGACGCCGGCGGCACGCTTGAGATGATTTCGTTCGAGATCGGGGGTCAGGCGTACTGCATCGACGTTCGTTCGGTGCGAGAAATCCGGGGCTGGACGCCGACGACCCCGATGCCTCAGACGCCGGACTATATCCTCGGAGTGATAACCTGCGCGGGGCGGTGATGCCGGTCCTCGATCTGCGCTGCCGCCTGGGTCTGGGCAAGACCGAACCCTCCAGCAGGCACGTCATCGTCGTCATCCAGCACGGCAGCCGTCTGGCCGGGATCCTGGTCGACGGAGTGCAGGAAACCTTCCAACTGGCCGCATCCCTGCTTCAGGCGCCGCCCTCCGTAGGGTCAGACGCCGACGATCAGTTCGTCGACGCCATCATTCCTCTAGAAGGCCGCATGCTTTCGCGGCTGGTGGTCGAATCTCTCTTGCCTCTCGTGGTGGGGGAACTCGAATAGGCCCGATCACTGCACCTCTTCAAAGGTGCGGCTTTGTCCGCTTCGGGTCGGTTTGCGACATTGGCTTCCGACTGCCATCGTTCGCCTCGCCTAGCTGCGCTCCAAAAATCGCAACGCCGTCAGGACATGCGTCTTCACCCCCAGCGGCAGCACCTTCTCGTTCGGTGAGAACTCCGGCGAATGGTTGGGCGCCGACGCAGCCGGATCGACACCGTCGGGGCTGGCCCCAAGATGGTAGAAGACGCCGGGGATGACTTGCTGGAAATAGCTGAAGTCCTCGGCCACCGTGGTCGGGGGCGTGGCGGGGTTGACGTTTCCTTCACCCGCCGCCTCGGTCAGGACGGGGGCCAGCCAGGTGGACAGGCCGGGGTCGTTGAAGACCAGGGCGGCGTTCTGTTTGACGCCGAACTCGGCGGTGGCGCCGTAGGCGGCGGCGACATGGTCGATGGCGGTCTCGGCGCGGGCGACCAGGGCGTCGCGCTGGGCCGTGTCGAAGGTGCGCAGGGTGCCAGACAGGGTCGCGCTGTCGGGGATGATGTTGTAGCGGACGCCGGCGTTGATCGTGGCGATGGTGAAGACGGTCGGGGTCGTGGTCGGATCGACCGTGCGGGCGGTCAGGGTGTTGACCGTCTCGACCACCTGGCCCGCCACCGCGATCACGTCGATGCCGCGCCAGGGCCAGGCGCCGTGCGTCTGCTTGCCCTTCAGCACGATATCGACCCGGTCCGAGGCGGCCATGAAGCCTTCGGGCCGATAGAAGACACTGCCCGAACGGCCCGGCACGACGTGCAGGCCGAAGATGGCCTCGGGTTTGGGATCGTTCAGCGCCCCTTCGGCGATCATCAGGGCCGCGCCGCCTTTGGGTTCACCGGGAGGGGCGCCCTCCTCGGCGGGCTGGAAGACGAAGACCACCGTGCCGGCGATCCGGTCCTTCATCCCCGCCAGCACCTCTGCCGCCCCCATCAGCATGGCCATATGCATGTCGTGGCCGCAGGCGTGGGCGACCGGCACCGTATTGCCCATATAGGTCCCGGTCGCGGTCGAGGCGAAGGCCAGACCCGTCGCCTCCTGCACCGGCAGGGCGTCCATGTCGGCGCGCAGGGCCACGACCCGGCCCGGACGGGCGCCGCGCAGAATGCCGATCACGCCCGTCTTGCCGACCCCGGTGCGGACCTCAAGCCCCAGAGACCGCAGATGTTCGGCGATCACCCCGGCCGAGCGGGTCTCGGCGAAGCCCAGTTCGGGATGCTGGTGGAAGTCGCGACGCCAAGCCGTCACCTCGGGCATCACGCGCTGGACGGCGGCGTCCACGCTCGCCGTATCGACCTGCTGAGCATGAACGCTCCCGGCCGCGAGCAGCAGCGCCAGGGTGGAGGCGGCGAACAGTCGGCGCATGTGAAGGTCCCGTGAAATTTTCTTACCTGTCGCAGGTGACGGCGCCGCGAGCGCTTGTGCAAGCCGTCGCGAACGGCGATTTCTGTCGGCATGGCCGAGAAGGACTTCAAGACCGCGAAGACGGAATGGCGGGACGTGGTCCTGGTGTGCCGCAAATGCTCCAAGAAGCTGGACGGCGGCTTCGGCCCCGGCGGCGACCTGACGCTGAAGAAGGCGCTGCGCAAATACCTGCACCTGAAGAAGGGCAAGCAGGGGCGAAAGGGCGGGCTGACCGTCACCGGCGCCGACTGTTTCGACATCTGTCCCAAGGGCGGGGTGGTCGCGGTCAACTCGGCCCAGCCCAAGAAGCTGCTGATCATTCCCGCCGGCGCGGATTTGTTCGAGGTCAAGACGCGGCTGGGGCTGGACGACGGGCGTCGGTTGAAGTTGATCGAACCGGACTGAAGACAGCGGCCGGTTGCGCCTTCCTTCCGGCGACAAGCCGTGCCAGAGCGAAACCATGGATGACACTCGTATCGAAAAACGCGTCGGCGTTCAGGCGACCTCGGACCGGATCTGGGACCTGGTCGCCGATCTGTCGGGCTGGAGCGCCTGGAACCCGGTCGACACCGATGTGGAAGGCGCCATCGCCTATGGCGGCCGGCTGACGATGAACGAGGCCTGGCCCGACATGGCCGAGCGTCAGGCCCTGGCCCAGGTCGTCGAATGGCAGCCGCGCGTGCGTCTGGTCTGGGCGGAACGGCGCGGCTTCCTGTCCCAGAGCCTGCGCTACATCCAGATCGAGGAGTTGGGCCCCGGCAACTGCATCCTGACGGCGGGCATCCGCTTCTCGGGCCTGCGTGGCGAACTGTTCCACGACAAGCATCGCCCGGCGATCCGCCAGGCCCAGGAAGCCATCGTCGAAGGCCTGAAGGCGGCAGCGGAAGCGGGCTAGCCGCCCTCTTTCATCATGTCGATGACGTTCAGGATCGCCGGTCCCAGGATGACGATGAACAGCACCGGCAGGAAGAACAGGATCATCGGCACGGTCAACTGCGCCGGCAAGGCCGAAGCCTTCTTCTCGGCGGCGGACAGACGCAGATCGCGGTTTTCCTTGGCCATGACGCGCAGGGCTGTCGCCAACGGCGTGCCATAGGTCTCGGCCTGGGTCATGGCGGTGGCCACCGACTTCACGCCCGGATGGTTGGTGCGCTTGCCCAGGTTCTCATAGGCCATGCGACGTTCAGGCAGATAGGAAAGCTCGGCCGACAGCAGCGACAGCTCCTCGGCCAGGTCGATCGACGACGGCCCCATTTCCTGGCTGACCTTGGTGATCGCCGCCTCAATGGACATGCCCGCCTCGACGCAGATCAGCAGCAGGTCCAGCGCGTCGGGAAACGCCTGCATGATCGAGGTGCGGCGCTTGGTGATGCGGTTCTTCAGATAGAGGTTGGGCGCATAGAAGCCCGCCACCGCCGCACCCATCACCAGCGTCAGCTTGTTCATCGTGGGCCAGTCCACGACCTTGATGACGAACATGTAGAAGGCCGCCACGATCATGAAAACGAAGGGCGAGGCGAAGCGGAAGAAGTAGAAGGTCGTCAGCGGACGCGGGCCGCGATAGCCGGCCTGGGCCATCTGTCCGGCGACCTTGGGGTCCTCCAGCAGCTTGGTCAGGTTCAGCCGATCCACGATCCGCTTCTTGAACCCGTCGTCGGTGTGACGCAGCGCGCCTTGGCCAGCGGCCATATTGGCCCGCGAGCGGCGTTTCAGGTCGTCGCGCCGTTCGGCGACGGCCTTCATCCGCTTGTCCAGCGCAACGCCCCCGGTCATCGACGACATCAGGGTCAGGACGGTGGCGAAGACCAGCACGCCAACGCCGATGCTGAGCAGGTTCTGTGGATCGGTGATGAAGCGGATGAAGCTTTCCATGATCCCCGCCTCAGAACTTGAACGAGATCATGCGCTTCATCACGAAGATGCCGGTCGCCATCAGGCAGACCGCCATCAACAGCATGAAGTTGCCGCGGAAGTCGGTGAACAGGGGCATCATGTAGGACGGCGTCGTCATCATGACCATCGTCATGACCGCCGGCGGCAGGGACGCAATGATGCCGGCCGAGGCCAGGGCCTCGGACGACAGGGCCTTGATCTTCTCGCCCATCATCCGCCGCGCGCGCAGCACGCCCGACAGGTTGCCCAGCGCCTCGGCCAGGTTGCCGCCGGTCTTCTGCTGAATGGCGATGACGATGGTGAAGAAGCGCAGTTCCGGCGTCGGCATCCGCTCGAACATCTTCTCCAGCGCCTGCTCCAGCGTCAGGCCGACGCCCAGTCCCTCGACCAGCTTCTGGAACTCCGGCCCCAAGGGCGCAGGACTTTCGCGAGCGATGATCTTGAAACATTCGTGGACCGGCAGGCCCGACTTGATGCCCCGCACGATCACGTCCACGGCGTTGGGAAACTCCAGCGAGAATTTCTTCATTCGCCCCTTGGCCAGGAAGCCGACGACCCAGCGCGGCAAGCCCAGGCCGAAGACCACGGCGACGCCCAGGACCGCCAGGATCGGCAGGCCCAGCACCAGGGCGACCAGCGCCGCAACCACCCCGACCACGGCGGAGATGATGTAGAAGGTCGTCACTTTCAGGCTGAGGCCCGCCTGTTTCAAACGTGACGCCAGGGTGGTGCGCGCCTTGCGCTCGCGACGATCCGCTTCCTGAAGCTGGACCAGGATCTGCTTGCGGCGCGCCTCGGGCGTATTGGCGGCGGCGGCCTTGCGGGCGATCGCGGGGTTCTTCTTAGCCTCGCCCAGGCTCTGGGCGCGCTTGACCGCCTGGGCGGACGAATCGTCGCCCCCGACGAAGACCCAGCCCAGGCCGCCGATGGTGATGAAGGCCAGAACGGCGGCGAGAATCGGCAGCATCGTCCTACTCCGCCGCGTCCAGGGCGTCGGCCAGCTCGCGCTCCAGCCCGTAGTAGCGGGCGCGGTCCCAGAAGCGGGGACGGGCGATGCCGGTCGAACGGTGACGGCCGATGATCTTGCCGTTCTCGTCCTCGCCGGTGATGTCGTAGACGAACAGGTCCTGGGTCACGATCACGTCGCCTTCCAGGCCGACGACCTCGGTGATGTGGGTGATGCGACGCGACCCGTCGCGCAGGCGGGCGGCCTGGATGATGACGTCGACCGAGCCCACGATCATCTCGCGGATGGTGCGCGAGGGCAGGCCATAGCCGCCCATGGTGATCATCGATTCCATCCGACTGATGGCTTCGCGCGGGCTGTTGGCGTGCAGCGTGCCCATCGAGCCGTCGTGGCCCGTGTTCATGGCCTGCAACAAGTCGAAGGCCTCGGGTCCGCGCACCTCGCCGACGATGATCCGCTCGGGGCGCATCCGCAGGCAGTTCTTCACCAGATCACGCATGGTGATCGTGCCCTGGCCTTCCAGGTTTGGCGGGCGGGTTTCCAGACGCACCACATGCGGCTGCTGCAGTTGCAGTTCGGCGGCGTCCTCGCAGGTGATGACGCGCTCGGTCGGGTCGATGAAGGCCGTCAGGGTGTTGAGCAGGGTCGTCTTGCCCGACCCGGTGCCGCCCGAGATGACCAGATTGCATCGCGAGGCGCCGATGACGCCCAGGACGCGCGCGCCTTCGGGACTGATGGAGGCGTACTCCACCAGGTTCTTCATCGTCAGCTTGTCCTTCTTGAACTTCCGGATCGTCAGCGTCGGACCGTCGATCGCCAGCGGCGGGGCGATGACGTTGACGCGCGAGCCGTCCGGCAGACGGGCGTCGCAGATGGGGCTGCTCTCGTCCACGCGGCGGCCGACCTGCGACACGATCCGCTGACAGATGTTCATCAGCTGGGTGTTGTCGCGGAACCGGACGTTGGTCAGCTGGACCTTGCCGGCGACCTCGATGAAGACCCGCCCGGCGCCGTTGACCATGATGTCGGCGATGTCGTCGCGCGCCAGCAGCGGCTCCAGCGGCCCATAGCCCAGGACGTCGTTGACGATGTCCTGAACCAGATGCTCCTGCTCGGCGACCGACATGGAGACGTTCTTGATCGCCACCAGCTCGGCGACGATGTCGCGGATTTCCTCGGACGCCGCCTTCTGGTCCAGGTGCGCCAGCTGGGCCAGGTCGATGGTGTTCATCAACGCGTTGAAGATCGTCGTCTTCGTGGCGTGATAGTAGTCGCTCTGTTCACGGACGATCTCGGCGACCGCCTGGGCCTTCTTCAGCTGTTCCAGACCGGCCGTAGCCTTGGGGCCGGTCCCGGCGACATTGCCGGTCGGCCGCGGCGCTTCCGGCTTGGGTTTGGGGCGCGAGGCCAGGGCGTCGAGACGGTCGGCAGGCGCGGGCTGCGTCGGCGCCGATGCGCGTTCGAAGGCTTCCGCCGCCGGCTCCAGGTCCTCGTCGGCGAAGGCGTAGGCCTCGGCCCTGGCCTGAGCTTGGGCCTGGGCGGCCATCCCCGGCGGGGGCGCGGCGGCGTCGACCTTGAAGACGGACACAGGCTCGCCGGCCGGCGCAGGCGCCGGACGCATCGGCGCCGTCGTGACGCCGGGCTGGCCTGTGCGCTTGCCGAACATGCGTCAGCGCTTCTTGAACATGTTGGCGAACAGGGACTTGGACGCGCCGTCTGCGGGCTTGGACGACTTTTCCGACTTGGCGGGTTTGCCCGCCTTGCCCTTCGGCCCGGCGATCATCGGCAGTTCGCGACGCGAGACGATCTGGGCCAGGGTCTGGAAGGCCTCGGCCGCCTTGGTCTTGGCCCCGGCGTCCAGGATCATCTGGCCGTTGTTGGCGGCGGCGCCGAAGGTCTTGGCGTCGAAAGGGATCAGCAGACTGGGATGCACGCCCAGAGCAGCGCCAAAGTCCTTGGCCGGAATCTCGGGACGACCAGGCACCCCGACCTGGTTCAGCACCAGGCGCGGCGGCGCATCATTGGGCCGGCCCTGACGGATCAGGTCGATCATGTTCTTGGCGTTGCGCAGCGAGGCCAGGTCGGGCGTGGCCACCACCACCACCTCGTCGGCGCTGATCAGGGTGCGGCGCATCCACGGCGACCACAGGTGCGGCAAGTCCAGCACGACGAACGGCGCCGTGGCGCGGATCTGGTTCGTCACCTCCTCGAACGCCTCGGTCGAGATGTCCCAGTCCGTCTCCAGGCTGGCGGGCGCAGCGAACAGGCTCAGCTTGTCGGTGCAGCGGACCATCATTCGGTCCAGCAGGGTCGCGTCCAGCC
Organism: Brevundimonas sp. KH_058; assembly: GCF_057838505.1. Taxonomy (NCBI): domain Bacteria; kingdom Pseudomonadati; phylum Pseudomonadota; class Alphaproteobacteria; order Caulobacterales; family Caulobacteraceae; genus Brevundimonas; species Brevundimonas sp. KH_058. The sequence continues at coordinate 1,044,732 of NZ_CM174469.1, forward strand.
GGTCGGGCTGGCCCAGGGCGTCGGCGACGCCGCTCAACGGGTCCTGGTTGAAGTCCAGGCCGGCGGTGCCGAACGGCAGGTCATAGTCGACGATGACGGTATTGGCGCCGATCCGCTCGGAGATCGCATAGGCCGTGTTGTGAGCCACGGCGGACGCCCCTGCTCCGCCCCGTGCGCCGACGAAGGCGATGGTGCGGCCGACAAAGGGCTGGGCTGGATCGTTGAACAGGCCGCCGATGGCCGCGATCAGTTGCAGCGGCTGCAACGGCGCGACCAGATATTCGCTGACCCCCCGACGCATCAGTTCGCGGAACAGGATGATGTCGTTGGTGGCGCCGATGACCACGACCTTGGTGCCCGCGTCGCAGACCTCGGCCAGTTGATCGACCTCCCAAAGCAGCGTCTGGGGGTCTTTCAGGCATTCGACGATGATCAGCGGCGGCGTGGGTTCGTGATGATAGGTCTCGACCGCAGCCGCCACGCCGCCGACGCGGATCTGGGTCGTGGCGCGCGACAGGCGGCGATCCTGAGCCGCGCGCTCGGCGGCGGCCAAAGTATCCTGGCGCTCGGCGAAGACATGGATGGCGATGCGCGGCACCGACACTTCGCCGATATTGCTGGACGGGGCCAGACCCGTGGACCCCAGGCCCGTCACATCCAGACCCGTCTCCATCAGGCTGGCCTCGGCCTGGGCCACCACTTCGCCGACCGGGTTGAATCCGGCGGCCTCGGGCACATAGGCGGGCGCCACCGCGAAGGGCGCTGGCGGTTGGGGCGCGGGCTGTTGTGGCGCTGGCGGAACGGACGGGGCGGCCGTGAACTGAAGCGGCGCCCGCGTTTGGTCGGGCGAAACCTCGGCCAGGGGTTCGGCGAACTCCATATCGACGTCGAAGGCGTCGTCGAAAGTATCGAACTCGCGGGGGACGGGGGCAGTGCTCATGGGTCTAGTTCACCGCACGGGAGACGGCGGTCTCCCGGATCAGGGTTTCCGGCTCGGCGGATGTCGGCTTGCCGCCGCGATACAGATCGAAGACCACGGTGCGGCGCCCGGCGTCGGCAGGCGTCATGGCGCGCGGCCGCTGGATGTCGCGCGGATCCTCGATCTGGGCGGCGAGGTTGGCCGTGACCGCGCAGCCGAAGTTGGAGGCGGATTGATTGTCGCCCGAACGGCCCAGATTGCCCCAGGTCGTTCCGCATCGCGGCACGGCGGCGCGGACGGTCTGATAGCCGACCACAACCGGCGCCCTCGGATCCGGCGCCGCATAGCTGACCAGGGTGATGCGATCCGGCGCCACGCCCGACGCCGCCAGTATCGACTTGATGTCATAGGCGGTCTTCAGCGCGACCGGATCGTTTCCGGCGGGCGCCTCGATCACCATCGGCACGGCGTCGACGTAGCGATAACGTCCGACCAAAGCCTGCAGGGCGTCGCCCTGGGCCGGCGACAGGCCGGTGTCGTGAACCGCCAGGGCGATGCGGTCCAGGTCGGGCTCGACCTGAAGCTGATAGCGCGAGGTCGGCGTCAGCGGCGGCTCGCCGCCCAGGCTGGCAGGGCCGCCAACGCAGGCGCCCAGAGCGAGGGCGGTCGTGGTCAGAAGGGCGATGATCGGGGTGCGGATCACACTGCAAGTCATGGGGCGCTCACTCGATCACATAGCCGACCGAACCGGCCGGGGGCGCATTGGGCAGGCCATAGACCTGGTTCAGCTGTCCGAAGAGGATAGTCTGGCTGTCTTCGGCGATCCGCAGGCCGTCGGCCGGCGTCTGCATCCTGCCGGGCGAGGTCGGGCTGACGATATAGGGCTCGACGATGACCACCAGCTCGGTCTCGCCCATAAGATAGTCGCGCGAACGGAACAGCTGACCCAGCACCGGCAGATTGGTCACGCCGGGCAGCGAGTCCACCGCCTGGCGGCTGCTTTCCCGCAGCAGGCCCGCGATCATCATCGAACCGCCCGAGGGGATTTCTATGGTGTTCTCGCTGCGACGCACCGTCAGGCCCGGCAGGGTGATCGACGACGGCGTCCCCGCCCCGATGGTCAGGCCGCCTTGCGACGACAGTTCCGACACCTCGACCTTGACCTGAAGGCTGATGCGCCCGCCCGACAGCACCACCGGCCGGAAGGCCAGGCCCACGCCGTAGGGTTTGTACTGGACGGTGATCTGGCCCTGGGCGTCACGGCTGGCCGGCACGGGGAATTCGCCGCCCGCCAGGAAGCTGGCCGCCTCGCCGTTGACGGAGGTCAGATTCGGCTCGGCCAGGGTGCGCAACAGACCGACGCGTTCGAAGGCCTTCAACATGGCCTCGCCCTTGTTGAGACCGTCAGAGCCGGGTCCGGCGCCCTGCGGCGCCGTATCCCAGTTCGCGGCGTCTTGGGGGCCGTTCACAGTGTAGTTGCAGAGGACGCCGGGCGCGAAGGCGCCGCCGCACGGCCGTTGAAGCTGATAGTTCTTCGTCGTATCGATCGACGAGCCGGCGCTGATGCCGCCCAGCAAGGCGCCGTTGACGCCCCAGGTCGCTGCATTGCCCAACAGCCATTGCGTATCGCCCAGGCGGCCGATGACCGCAGACGTATTGAAACCAAGCTGCTTGATGACGTTGCGCTGAACCTCGACCACGCGAACCTTCAGCGTCACCTGGTCCGAACCCGGCACGGTGATCAGGTTCAGCACCTTTTCGGGCGCCGAGACGAAGGCGGCGGCGATGCGCGCGGCCTGGGTCGAGGAGGCGGGGTTTTCCGCCACGCCGGTCAGGATGATGCTGTCGTTGACCGCCTCGGCGCGGACCTGTCCGCCGGGGATCATCCGGTTCAGCGTGTCCTGCAGCGCGCTGGTGCCCGCATCCACCCGCACCTTAAGGCTCAGGATCGTGCGTCCGGCCCCGTCCAGGAAGACGGCGTCGGTCTCGCCCGGCGCGATGCCGATCACGGTGATGCGGCGCGGCGAGTGCAGCATGGCCTCGGCCACCTGCGGATTGGACACGATCACGTCGCGCGCGTCGGCCGGCAGATCGACGGCGAAGGATGTGCCGCGCGGAAGGTTGATCATCTGCGGCGCGGCGCCCATCGCCACGGCGGCGCGGGTCTGGGCGACGCCGGCGGGCGCGGCGGTCAGGCTGGCCAGAAGGGCGCAGGCGACGGCGGCGGTCTTTTGCATCGCGGATCGGCGCATCGGAACGGCTTTCATGGGACGGCGACCACTTCGGGCGCGCCGCCGCGATAGATGCGAACGGCCTGGGGTTGAGCCGTCGCCGCAGCGCGACGGTGCGTGGCGCCGGACGGGCCGGCCGTATCGGCATAGGAGCGCAGCGACAGCGACAGCTCGCCCTCGGCCTTGGCCTGGGCCAGCATTTCGGCGTCCTGCGGACGGACTTCCAGGGTGGCGGTCGCGCCGACCACGGCCTGTTCGTCGTCGCCGGCGCGCGTCGATTGGTCGATGGCAAGAACCTTGATGTTCTGCAACACGGTGCCGGAAATGAACTTGGACTTGGAGGCGCCTTCGACCGCGCCGTTGCGGTTGGTTTCTGCGGTCAGGACCACGTCCACTCTGTCGCCCGGCAGGATGAAACCGCCGGCGGCGGATTCCACGGTCACGGCGATCGCCATCGCGCGCATCCCCGGTTCGAGATAGGCGGCCAGATATCCGCTGTCGCCGGCGCGCACGATCTTGCGCGCCACGATCGGCTCACCGGCGAGAATGGGTTCGCGCACGACCGAACCGATATAGTCGGATTTGGCGCCGGGTCCGGCCAGTTCGTTTGCTGCATGGGCGACACGCTCGACCGCGCCGGAGGCCTTCTCGGCCGCGTTCTCGGCGACGGGCTTTGCGGGAACAGGCGTGGAGCCGTCGGTGATGAAGACCGGATTGACCTCGTCCGCCGGCCAGTCTTTCCAGGCCAGATCGCCTTCGACCAGACGCTTGCCCGGCTCCAGATCCTTGGCGGCGACCAGCACCTTGGCCATCGCCCGCGTTTCGACCGCAGCGGCGGCTGCAGGCGCGGCGGGTTGGTTCGAGGATGATCCCATGGCCCGAACCACCAGGGCCAGACCGATGGCCGAGACGGCGGCGATGCAGATGACGACGATACGGGCGGGCTTCATCCAGGATGTCTCCAGCAGGCGCTGTGTTCGGATTCAGTCCCCGAGGCCTACCGTTAACGATCATGACCCTTACGGGTTAACGCTTCCTAAGCGGCGCGAACGCTGGTCCGTGTAGCCTCAGCGACCCGAGGCGAAGGTCAGCATCAAGCCGCTTTCCGGCAGAGCCAACAGGGCGCCGGCGGCGATGGCGACGCCATAGGGGATGTCGCCCTTGGGCTGCATCAGATTGACGACCCACCCTTGCGACACCGACGGTGCTACCATCGGGAAATACTGGCGGGCGGTCATCAGGAACAGGCAGAAGACGCCGCCAGCGATGCCGGTCCACAGCAGGAAGGGCGCGACGCCGCTCAATCCCATCCACAGACAGCTGGACGCCAGCAGCTTGGCGTCGCCGCCGCCGACCCATCCGGCCGCGAACATTCCCATTCCGACCAGAAGCGCAGCCACGCCGATCCCGACGTGAATGGCGATATCCATCGGCGCGGCGCCGATCAGCAGGGCGACGGGAAAGAAGGCGCCGACCAGGGCCAGCGAGATCCAGTTGGGGATCTTCATCGTGATCAGGTCATGCAGACCGCCGACGATCACGAGGGCCGGAAACACGCCGAGCACGATGAGCAGCAGAATATCCATAATGAGAATAGTCGCAGCCATGCCTTAAGGTTGGGTTTCCGACATACGAAAAGGGCCGGGGCTTTGGCCCCGGCCCTTCCGTCGTATCTCTTTGGAGAGTTACTTGCTGTTGGCAGTCTGCAGGTCGGTGGCGACGCGAGTGAAGGTGCCCTTCAGTTGGGTGCTCATCGTGCCGAGAACCGTAATCAGGGCGACGGCGATCAGAGCCGCGATCAGGCCGTACTCGATGGCGGTGGCGCCCAATTCGTCTTTGGCGAAGCGCGAGATGAACTTGGTCATGGGGTAGTTCCTTTTTTCAAATGGTCTAGCGAGCAACTTGGCGGGGGGAGCCGGTAGCCCGCTTGACCCCCAAACGCAGGATCAAAATGCCAGACCCCCGTTAAATCTGAGTCACGAGGTTTGGTTACGCGCGGATTTACCAAAGAAAATTCTGATGGCGTCGCTTCAGGCTTTATTGAGGATCACGGCTGCATCATGCGTGCGTCCGCGTCTGCACGCGCCGTTATTCAGAGCCGCCGATGTCCCGCATCTCCGCCGCCGTCCTCGCCGTCGCCCTCGTCGCGTCTCCCATTGTCGCCCACGCCCAGAACGGCCCGCTCAACGTCGAGATCGATCGCTCGACCCGGGTCCAGCTGCGCGGCGCGGCCGCCTCGGTCATCGTCGGCAATCCGCAGATCGCGGACGTATCGATGGTCGACGCCAACACCCTGTTCATCGTCGGCAAGGGCTATGGCGTCACCGAGGTCGCCGTGGTCGACGGCGTCGGCCGCACCCTGTTCCAGCGCGAGATCGTCGTGTCGGGCGGCTCGACCGGCTCGGTCCGCGTCTGGCGCGGCGCCCAGGCGACGGAAATGGCCTGCGGTTCCTCCTGCGCGCCCAGCGTCCGCGTCGCGCCGACCAGCGCGCCGACCGCCCCCTGATCCCGGACATGAGCGCCCCGGACCCATCGGCCGCCCGTCAGCGTCGTTCGCGGCGCAGAAGAACGCGTGAAGGCGCGGCGGCCGTCGAGTTCGCCATGGTCGCCCTTCCTTTCTTCCTGATGATCTTCTCGATCCTGGAACTGGGCATCGTCTTCGTTCTGGATTCCGTGATGGAGACGGCGACCACGGAAGCCGGCCGCCTGGTCCGGACCGGCCAGGCCGATCAGCAGAAGTTCACCGCCGCCCGCTTCAAGACCGAATTCTGCAGCCGCATGATGCTGTTCGAGAGCGACTGCGCCAATCGCGCGACCGTGGATGTCCGCGTGATCCCCAAATTCACCGAGCCCAATCCTCCCGATCCGATCACCAACGGCGCGATGGACGAGAAAAAGACCATCTACGACGGCGGCAAGCCCGGCGACCTCATTCTGGTCAGCGTCTGGTATGTGCACCCGCTCGCCACCCCGATGTTGAGCCAGGCCACCTCGCCGCTCGGGATCGGTAAGATCATACTGCGCTCCACGACCGCCTTCCGCAACGAGCCCTGGAATGCGTAGGTCCGGCCTGATCTCCTTCTTCAGGGCCCTGGCGCGCGACACGCGCGGGCTGGCGGCGGTGGAGTTCGCCTTTCTCGCTCCGATCCTGATCGTGTTCTATTTCGGCATGGTCGAATTCTGCCAGGGCTATATGGCGCTGAAACGCACGGGTCATGTCGCCGCGATGACGGCGGACCTGGTGTCCCAATCCGATTCCGTCACCAAGACCGAGGTCCAGGATCTGCTCGCTTTCGGCGATCTGATCATGAAACCTTTTGCAGCGAGCGGCCTGACCCAGCGGGTCTCAAGCGTCACGCGCGTCAATGCGACGACCTACCGGGTCGACTGGAGCGTCGGAAAGGGCATAACCGCGAAACTGACGGTGGCGGAGGCCAAGCTCCCCTCCGACATGCTCGCCGACGGCGAATCCGTCATCGTGGCCGAGGCGAACTACGACTACAGGTCGCCGTTCGATCGTGTCGCCCCCTATGTCACCCAGTTCAAGCGGATGGCTTATCTGCGTCCCCGCACGGCCGACGTCATCGCCTGCAAGACCTGCTGACCTAAGGCCCGATCAAGGCGTCGCGCATCGCTGAAATCTTGACGTCGGTCTCAGCTTCCTCGGCAGCCGGATCGCTGTCGGCGACGATGCCGGCGCCGGCCAGGGTTCGGAAGCGCCAGACGCCGTCCGATCGTTCGAAACCGGCCGTTCGGATCAGGACCGAGGCCGTCAGGGCGCCGCTCTCCCCGATCAGGAACAGCGAGCCGCACCACGGGCCGCGCGGCGGCTCATGCGTCGCGATCACCTTCATGGCCTGATGCTTGGGCGCGCCGGTGATCGAACCCGGCGGGAAGGTCGCCTCCAGCAGGTCGGCGGGGCCGACGCCGGCCGCTGCCCGTGCGGTCACCGTCGAGACGAGGTGATGCACGGTTGGATGGCGCTCGATCTCGAACAGGGTCCCGACGCGCACGGATCCCGGCTGTGACACCCGCGCCAGATCGTTGCGCATCAGATCGACGATCATCAGGTTCTCGGCACGATCCTTGGCGCTGGCCTGCAACTCATCCGCCAAGGCTTTGTCTTGAGCCGGATCGACGGCGCGCGGGCGGGTGCCCTTGATCGGGCGGGCCTCGATGCGGCGGCTGGCGGCGTCGAAGGCGAGGAACAGTTCGGGCGAGTTGGACACCAAAGCCCGCTCCCCGATCCGCCAATAGGCCCCGAACGGCGAGGCGCGATTCTGCTGAAGGCGCAAAAAGACGTCGAACGGATCGGCGGCAGGCTTCAAGGCTCCGGACCAGGCCTGCGCGATATTGGCCTGGAACAGCTCGCCCGCAGCGATCCGTTCCACCACGTCCGAGACGGCGGCGCGATAGGCGCCCGCCGGCGCTTCGGCGTCGAAGGTCTCGGCCGGCGCAGACGGCGGGGCGACAACGGCGGTGTTCGCCAACCAGCCGAGCGCGACCTGCGCCGCCGCGTCCGCCTGTTCCGGCGTCGCCCCTCGCCCCAAGGCGGTCACCGTACGCTGGTGATGATCGAAGGTCAGCATGGCCGGATAGCGGGCCAGCATCAGGTCGGGCCATGTCGTCTCTCGCCGCCCGGTCGCCGGCCGCGCGCCCGCATCATAGGCGGCCAGGCCCACCACGCCCGCGCCGAACGCCGGATCTCTCAGCGCCTGGAACGGCGCGGCGTCATCGACCGGACCGACTTGAACGCGGTCCGGCGCCGTGGCCACGTGCGACCATCGCCCGCCCGGCCCGCCGTCGGACACCAAGGCCAGCACGCCGTCGCCGCCGCCCAGCCCCGCCGCCACTGCGACGGGTTCCGCCCATGGCGCATCGCGCGTGACGACCTGGCTCAGAACCTCGCTCACGCCGACAGCCGCTCCACGATCCGGTCGCGCCGAGCCGTATCGACACCCAGGGCGTCGCTTAGATAGGCGTCCACCGACCCATGCCGCGCCTCGACCTCGGCGAAGGCGGCCTCCAGATAGGCGGCCTCGACGCCCAGGAAGGCGACGACGGCGTCGTCGGACGCGATACGCCCCGTCATCTTGTGCAACTGCCTGGCGATGCCGGGCGCGCGTCCGGCCAGATCGACCGCCGTATTGGTCAGCAGATAGTCCTCGATCATGTCGTCGCGGGACACGCCCAACAGGTTATGGGTCAGGGCGGCGAGGAAACCCGTCCGATCCTTGCCCGCCGCGCAATGGATCACCACCGCCCGGTCCTGATCGGCCAGAGCTTGGAAATAGCGGGCGAAGACATCCTGATGCGACGAATCGAACGGCAGGGTCCGATAGGTGGCTTCCATGAACCGACGCCCCGAATCCGGCGTCAAATCCGCAGTCTTCAGGAAGGCGATATGCGGCGCCTCGGCCCCGTCGTCGACGCCGCCTTCGATCACCAGGCCGGTGAAACCCTCCGGCCGACGCGACGGCTGATCGCGCCGCTCGCCGGGGCGACGCAGATCGACAACCGCCCCGATATCCAGCAGCCTCAACCGCTCCAGATCCGCATCGCTGGCCCGCGCATGGTGGGCGGAGCGCAACAGACGGCCGGGCTGCACGCGCCGCCCGGCCGTCGTGGCGTAGTCGCCATAGTCACGGAAGTTGTCGATGGCCTCGAAGGCGTGAAGACGGGTGGTCATGCCCGCGCTTCTAGCTTGATTTCACCGATCTGGCAGCAGGCCCGCCATCGCGTCGAGATAGGCGACGAAGGCGTCGCGTCCCTGGTCGGTCAAGCTGGCCTCGGTCAGGGGCTTTCGGCCCTTGAAACTCTTGGTCACGGCGACGAAACCGGCCTCTTCCAGCTTGCGCAGATGGACCGACAGATTGCCGTCCGTGGTCTGCAATCGGGATTTCAGGCTGGTGAAATCCGCCGTCCCCGCTCCCGACAGATAGGCCATGATCCCCAGCCGAATGCGCCCATGGATGACGTCGTCGATGCGGCTGATGTCGAAATCATCGGCCATGCTCAGACGATCTCCGACGGTTCCTGACGCATCAGGATGATCCCCGGAACCAGGGCGACGGCCATCAGCACGACCGTGAACACCAGATAGATCGCCGGGCTTTCGATGAACCAGGCCACCGCGACCGCGCCGGCATAGGCCGCCAGGGCCGTGAACGACATCCAGCGCGTCTTCGTCATCGCCGCACCGATCATCCAAGCCGAGCCATAGGCGACCAGCACGGTCGTGGGCATCACCGCCATCCACGACCAATTTCCGGTCTTGAAAGATAGAGCCATCAGCGCCAGCCAGGTGACGAAGATGCCATACCCGACCCCGGACCAGGCGGCGCCGACCGCCTTGTTGCCAGCCGAGTTGATACCCGGCTTGCCCGTCATGCGTCCGATCAACACCGTCAACCCGATGGCGAAGACGACGCCAGAGGCGATCCAGAGCCACAGCTGCACCCATGGATTGACCTGGATTATTCCCGCCTGAATGGCCCACTGGCCAATGTTGGCGGCGCCGAAAACGATGGCGGCCGTAACCAGGATCGGTCCCGCCAGCAGCGGCGCATGGCGGCCCTCGTGCGCGAGGCTGCGCATATAGGCGATGTCGTCCTGAATGGCCTGGGTCTCGCGGGTCATGGGTCTCTCCTCCTCAAATCCGATGAAGGAAACATCGTCCACAAACTTTGTGTTGTAAAGTTCTTTCTCGACATCGCCTTGGTGCATAGAAAAAGGGGCGGAACCGAAGTCCCGCCCCTCAATCTGATTGTCTCGCCCGTTATAGTCGGGGGGCGCCGCCGCGTCCGCGAAGTCCGCCGGCCACGAGGGCGATGACGAACAGGATGATGGCGACAACGGCGACGAATTTGGCGATTTCGAACGAGAAGTTCGCAATGCCGCCGAAGCCGAGAACGGCCGCGACCAAGGCCACGACCAGGAAGATAATTGCCCAACGCATCATGGGTTTAGCTCTCCTGAGTTGATGTTGCCGTCGGCGACCCTAGAGCCGTTCGTCGGTCCGTTGCATCAACGTCGTGGCGGCTTGGCCGTTCCCTCGTTCGGGCGCCTTATCGACGGCGACGGCTCTTGTAGCCGCCCTGGTCCATCTTGCGGTCCGCGACCATGCTGGCGACGATGGCCGCCAGAGCCGGATTGCGCAGCAGGAGGAAGGCCGCACCCAGACCGCCCACGGCGCCAACGATGGGCCGCTCGCGCACGATATGGATCACCTTGCCCAGCAAGCCTTCCGGCTCTTCCTCTTCGTCGTCCTCGTCGTGCTTGTCGCCCTTCAGGAAGACGACGGCGACAATCAGTGCGACCAGAGCGAACAGGCCGAAGGTCACGGCTGCCGCGCCCAGCGGCGTCAGCTTGAGGCTGAGCGCATAGAAGATGGATACGCCAAGAAAGACGACGGCCAGAAACACGCTGGCGGCGACGACGGCCGTCGCCACCAGCTTTTTGACGATGCCCTTGAACATCAGCGGCGACGGCCGGCCAGTAGCATGCCCAGGATGACACCAACGCCCAGAGCCACCGCGGTGGACTGAAGCGGACGCTCCTGCACGCGCTCGACGACATAGCGTTGCGCCTCGTCGAAGCGTTCGGCGGCGTCGTCGTAATATTCGCGGCCCTTCACGCGGGCTTCGTCGTAGTAGCCGCGAGCCTGGTCGCGCACTTCGTCGCTCTTGGCGCGCAGCTTGGCTTCAGCCTCGGCGGCCTTTTCGCGCAGGCGTTGGGTTTCTTCGCGGGCGCCGGTCTTCAGATCCTCCTTGAGGGTCTTCAGGTCGGCCTTGATGTCTTCTCGGGCCTTGGTGGTGGCCATGATGCGCGCTCCGTTGAAAGCTTGGCGGTAGAATAGAGAACCCCGTCTGGCAACGCCACACTCCGAACGAGGTTCCAACAGATGGGCGCCCGCCTCTACCCTCGCCATGGGCTTTTCGCCGCACTAGAACGGCTGGATGACCCAATGGCTGTTCCCACCCCGCCCCGTCCCGTCCCTGCCTATCGTCGGCTCGGACCAGCGCTTCCCCGTTCGCCGGATTCTGTGCGTGGGCCAGAACTACGCCGCCCATGCGCGCGAGATGGGGTCGGACCCCGACAAGCAGACGCCCTTCTTCTTCACCAAGCCAGGCGACGCGCTCGTGTCGGACGGCGCGAACCCCGCCTATCCTTCGGCGACGGCGAACCTGCATTACGAGGCCGAACTGGTCGCGGCCATAGGGCCCAATGCTGACGGCGGCGTCGCGATCGTCGGCTGGGCCGTCGGCTGCGACCTAACGCGACGCGATCTCCAGGCCGAGGCCAAGAAGACCGGCCGCCCGTGGGACGCCGCCAAGGGCTTCGACCAGTCGGCGCCGTGCGGCCCCATAACCTTGGGCGCCCTGCCCCATCCCGCCGGCGCCATCGGCCTCAGCGTCAACGGCGAGGTCAAGCAGGCGGGCGCGCTGGACGACATGATCCTGAACCCCGACCGCATCGTCGAGGCGGCGCAGGCTCTGTGGTCGCTTCAGCCCGGCGACCTGATCTTCACCGGCACGCCTTCCGGCGTCGGTCCGGTAAGCCCCGGCGACCGTGTGGTCGTGACCGTCGAGGGTCTGGAGACGCTCAGCTTCGAAATCCAGCCATGATCCTGCACGGCTATTGGCGTTCGGGCGCCAGCTACCGCGTCCGCATCGCCCTGAATCTGAAAGGGCTGGGGTACGACCTCTCCGCCCACGACCTGCGCAAGGGCGAGCAGAAGACGGCCGACTATCTGGCGCTGAACCCGCAGGGCATGGTCCCCGCTCTGCAAGACGGCGACCTGATCGTCACCCAGAGCCCGGCCATCCTGGAATGGCTGGAGGAAACCCACCCCGAGCCGGCCCTGTTGCCGAGGGCGGCGAACGATCGCGCGGCCGTGCGCGCCATGACCGCCCTGATCGGCTGCGACATTCACCCGCTGAACAACCTGCGGGTGCTGAAGGCCTTGCGGTCAAATTTCGACGCCGATCAGGCGACCGTGGACGCCTGGGCCGCCGGGTGGATCGCGCCGGGGTTCGACGCGCTGGAGGCTTTGATCGCACGCCACGGCGGCGCCTGGTGCTTAGGCGATGCGCCGACGCTGGCCGATTGCTATTTGATTCCACAGCTTTATTCGGCACGGCGGTTCAACATGGACCTGTCGCCTTGGCCCCGCCTTCTGGCCATCGAGGCGACCGCCGAGGCGCACCCCGCCTTCGCCTCGGCCCACCCGGATCGTCAGCCCGACGCGGATGCCTGATTTTCGCCTGATTGCGCATATCAGCGGTGGATAAGTAGGGTTCGCTTAAGGTCTCGCTCAGCGTCCCTTAAGCATTGCGGCTCATATTGCGGGCGTGTCGTATTCCCCCGCCACACCTTCGGCGTCGTCGCCCATCCATCGCCTGGCCCTCGCCGTGGTGACAGAGCCCGAACGCGCGCCCGGCGCCTTCATGAGCGCGCCGTCCGGCGCCCGCGAAGAGGCCATGCGTTTTCTGCTGCAAACGGGGGCCGACGCCGGCGTCAAACTGATCGCCACCCGCCCCGAGGGCGACGGCGAGCGCCTGCTGGGTCAGGCCTGGCCATTCCCGTCGCCCTTCCAGGTGACGGTGCGGACCGTGCCGATCAGCGAAGGTGTGGACCGGGTCGAGGCCCGCGCCCGCCGCTCATTGGAACGTATGGGTCTGCCGCGCGGCGACGTGCTGCTGATTTCCAACGCCGCTGACTTGGCCGGCGCTGAGGGTCGCGCCCTGTGGGATCGCGCCCGCAGCCTTAAGGATCGCGGTCTTTATCGCCGCATCGGTTTCTGCGCCACGTTGGAGGACGGTCCCGCCCTGCTGGCGCGCCGTCTCGAAGCCGATGTGGTTCAGGTGCCGTGCAGCCTGCTGGACCAACGCGCCGCCCAGGACGGCGTACTGGAAGCCATCGCCGATACGGGTGCATCCGTTCATCTGTCTTCGGTCTTCGCCGGCGGCCTGCTGTTCGCGGGCGGCGACGATCTGCCTGTCGAACTGGCCAGCCACGCCCAGGCCCTGTCGCGCACGCGTCGGCGTCTGGCCGAACAACGTTGTGACCCGATGCAGGCGGCCCTGGGCTACGCCCTGGCGCTGAAAGGCGTGGACAAGGTGGTGGCCAGCGTCGCCTCGGCCGCCGAACTGCGCGCCATCCTGGCCGCCGCCCACGCCCCCTGTCCGAACCTGGACTGGGCGTCTCTGGCGCTCGAAGCGCCGGCGGCCTTCACCGCCGGCGCCCGCGCCCGGATCAGTAGCGCAGCCTGATCCCGACATAGCCGGACCGTCCCGGCTCTCCGTAACCAAACACCTGCTGATAGTGTTCGTCGGCCAGGTTCTCGATCCGAGCCGTCAGGGTGACCTGGTCGGTCAGTTCATAGGCCGCGTTCAGGTTGGCCGTGACGAAGCCCTCGCGAGCCACGGTCGAGAAGCCGCCGCTGTCGTCCTGGTCGCCCTCGGCCCGCACCGTCAGCGCGCCCGAGACCCGGTCGCCGGTCCAGCCCAGGGTCGCCGAACCGGCGTGTTCCGGCACGCGCAACAGGCGGGCGCCCGTCGTGCGGTCCTCGGCGTCGGTCCAGGCATAGGCCAGCGTCAGGTCGAAACCGGCGCCAAGCAGGGCGCGGCCTTCCAGCTCGAACCCGTCCGAACGGGTCTTGGCGACGTTGATGTAACGGCCGGCCGTATAGGTGATCTGGTCCTCGACGTTCAGGCGATACAGGGTCGCGCGGCCATCGAACCGGCCGTCGGCCGAGGCCCAGCCCAGGGCGATCTCGACGCTGTCGGCCGTTTCCGGCTTCAGTTCGGGATAGGGCAGCGGTGCGAAGCAGAAGTCGCACACCGCCTGGCTGACGGTCGGCGACTTGAAGCCGGTGCCGTATGCGCCCGACAGGATGAAACCACCGGCCAGATCATAGGCGGCCGAAACCCGGCCCGTCGTCTTGGAGCCGAAGTCGTCGGTGTCGTCGTAACGTAGGCCGCCGGTCAGGTTCAGCGCCCCGACATCGTATTTGGCCACGCCGAAAACCGAGGTGATCGCCAGTTCGCGCGACCGGCCCGACGACAGGTCGGCCGAGGCCTCGTTGCGCTCAACGCCGAATGCATAGTCCACGTCCTGCGCCTTGCCGTCCGCCTGCCAGCGATAGGCCTGGCGGTCGCCGGTGAAGGTCGAGCCGAAGCCGCCGCTTACCGAGCTGCGGTCGATGTCCGACGCCGAGACGCTGAACTGATGGTTCAGGCCGAACGCGTTGGCGGTCACCCGGCCAAAGCCCGACCATTGCTCGCTTTCCTGGGTGTCGTCGGTGTCGGCCAGCGAGAAGGTCGGCGCCGGGAAGCCGTCGATGTCGGCCTTCGACTTGTTCCAGCGCACCGAGCCGTCGATCTTGACCGCATCGGACAGGACGTAACGCCCCTTGGCGCCCAGGGTCGTGCTGCGGAAACCGTCCGTCTCGGGATTGCCGTCGGCCTTATCGGCGGCGGAGATGCCGTCGGTGTCGAAGCGCGAAACATAGGCGCTGAAGGCGTAGGTCTCATTGGCGACGCCGGCCGACAGACGGCCGCGCACGGTGTCGAAACTGCCGGCCTCGGCCTCGGCGCGCACGCCGTCGATCTCCTTCGTCGTGAAGGCAATCACGCCGCCGATGGCGTCGGAGCCCCACAGCGACGACTGCGGGCCGCTGAGCACCTCGATGCGCTCGATGTCGGCCAGCTCGAAACTGGAGAAGTCATAGGCGCCGTTGGGCTCGGCCGCATCGTTGACCGGCGCGCCATCGACCAGGACCAGGGTCTTGCCGGGCGTCGCGCCGCGCATGCGGACCTGGGCGACTCCTCCAAAAGCGCCCGAGCGCGTCACCGACAGACCCGGCACGTCGGCCAGGATGTCGGCGGCGAAGATCGCGCCGCGCTTTTCGATGGTCGCGCCGTCGATGACGCGGGCGCCGGGCGTGTCGGCGACAATGGCCGGGATGCGGGTGGCGGTGACGACGACTTCGTCAAGCTGGGTCGTGTCGTCAGCAAATGCGGGTGCGGCGAAGGCGGCCGCGATCGCGGCCGTCGAGAGAAGAATGGAACGCTTCATTGAGCGAGATCCCCGTTTCCGGTCCCGCGAATGCGCGCGAGAGACCGTTCAAAGCGAGCCGACCCGCCAGACCGAGGGTCTGGACGGCGCAAGGTCGGGTCGCTGCGACGAGATAGTCCCGCGCCTCTGCCTGGTCCCGGACAGCGACGAGCGACGTTGGCGGCCAGGTTTCCTGGCTTGCGGGTCAAAAAACGCCGTCCTCGCCTTCCCAGTTTCCCAGTGGCGCCGAGGTGATCAGACCCCGGACGGACGACGCTCTCGCCGCCTACAGTTGCGGGCACAGCCACGGTGTCTCACCGTGTTCCCTAAACCGCCTGGCGCGGCCTATCGCAGGGGCGACAAGCCTGTGCAAGGGCCGTTCAACGGCCTTGAGCCGCCGGGCGCGATCCGTCACCCTGTCGCCACATGAACGCGCCCGTCACCCACCCGCCCGAAATCGCCGCTTCGCTGGAGGGTGCCACGCCGTTCATGGCGCAATATCTGACGGCCAAGGCGGGTCAGCCGGACGCCATCCTCTTCTTCCGCATGGGCGACTTCTACGAGCTGTTCTTCAAGGACGCCGAGGTCGCGGCCGCCGCCCTGGGCATCGCCCTAACCAAGCGAGGCAAGCACCAGGGCGAGGACATCCCCATGGCCGGGGTGCCGGTCAATTCGATGGAGGGCTACCTCGCCCGCCTGATCCGCATGGGCCACAAGGTCGCCATCTGCGAACAGCTGGAAGACCCCGCCGAGGCCAAGAAGCGCGGCGGCAAGGCCGTGGTCCATCGCGGCGTGGTCCGGGTGGTGACGGCCGGCACCCTGACCGAGGATTCGCTGCTGGACGCGCGCGGCGCCAATCGCCTGGCGGCGGTCGCGGTGCGCAAGGGCCGGGCGGCGGTCGCCGTGGTCGAACTGTCGTCCGGCGCCGTCGATTCCGTCGCCTGTTCTATCGAAGACCTGGGCGCGGCCCTCGCCGCCTTCCGACCGTCCGAGGTTCTGGTGACCGACCTGATGTATTCGGACGAGGCCACGCGAGATGCGCTGGATGGTTCGGGCGGCGTGGTCCAGGCGCTGGCCAGCGCCATCGCCGAGCCGCAGGCCGCACGCGTGCGGGTCGAACGGCTTTACGGCGTCTCCGCGCTGGACGGCTTCGGCGCCTTCGAGGAGGCCGAGGTCTCGGCGCTGGGCCTGATCGCCGCCTATCTGGAGACGACCCAGGCCGGCAAGGTTCCCGCCCTGGCCCCGCCGCGCCGTCTGGGCGAGAGCGGCTTTCTCGCCATCGACCCGGCGACGCGAACCAGTCTGGAGATCGACCGCACCCAGCGCGGCGAGCGCGAGGGCTCGCTGCTCGCCTGCATCGACCGCACCGTCACCTCGGGCGGGGCGCGGGCTTTGGCCGAACGGATCGCTCGCCCCCTGCGCGATCCGCTCGCGATCAACGAACAGCTCGACGCCGTCGAATGGCTGCTGGAGCGGCGCGAGCTCAGGCGCGACCTGCGCGAGGCGCTGAAGGCGTCGTCGGACATCGCCCGCGCCGTCGGGCGGCTGGCCCTGGGTCGGGGCGGCCCGCGCGACCTGGCGGCCGTGCGCATCGGCCTGTCGATCGCGGAGGGCGTCGCCGGCCTGTTTGTCGGCCAGTCGGGGGGCCAGCTCGATCCCCTGACCGGCCAGCCGCGTCGCATCGCCTCGGCGCTCGACCGGCTGACCCTGTCTGCCGACGTGTCGCGGCTGAAGGCCGATCTGATCGACGGCCTCGTGGACGAGCCCTCGCACCTGGCGCGCGACGGCGGCTATGTGCGCCCCGACTATCGCCCCGAACTGGACGCCGCCCGCACCCTGCGCGACGACAGCCGCCGCGTCGTCGCCGATCTGGAAGCGCGCGCCGTCGCCGAATCCGGCGTGCCCTTCAAGGTCAAGCACAACGCCGTCCTCGGCTATTTCCTGGAAACCTCGGCCAAGGCGGCGGAGCCCCTGTTCCGCGCCGGTCCCGACAGCCCTTTCATCCACCGTCAGACCCTGGCGAACCAGGTCCGGTTCACCACGGTCGAACTGTCCGAACTGGACGCCAGGATCAGCCAGGCCGGTCACCGCGCCCTGGCCATAGAAGGCGAGACCTTCGAGGGCTGGCGCCGCGAGGCCGCCCGCCTGGCCCAGCCGCTGCAGGCGGTGGCAGAGGCTTTAGCCGAACTGGACGCCCATGCCGCCTTGTCCGAATGGGCGCAGGAGGTCGGCGCGACCCGGCCCGTGGTGGACGACACACTGACATTCTGCGTCGAGGCCGGCCGCCACCCCGTCGTCGAGGCGGCGGTCAAGGCGCAAGGATCGCCCTACACACCCAACAACGCCCGGCTGGACGGATCGGGACAGGACGGATCGCGCCTCGCCATCGTCACCGGCCCGAACATGGCCGGTAAGTCCACCTTCCTGCGCCAGAACGCCCTGCTGGTCATCCTCGCCCAGGCCGGCGCCTTCGTGCCCGCCCGGTCGATGCGGCTGGGCGTCGTGGATCGGCTGTTCAGTCGCGTCGGCGCCGGCGACGACCTGGCGCGCGGCCGCTCCACCTTCATGATGGAGATGGTCGAGACCGCCGCCATCCTGACCCAGGCGACGCACAAGAGCTTCGTCGTTCTGGACGAGATCGGGCGCGGCACCGCCACCTATGACGGCCTGGCCATCGCCTGGGCCACGGCCGAGGCCCTGCACGAGACCAACCGCGCCCGCACCCTGTTCGCCACCCATTATCATGAACTGGCCCAGCTGGAGACGCGGCTGGATCACGTCTGCAACCTGTCCATGGTCGCGCGCGAGTGGAACGGCGCACTGGTCTTCCTGCACGAGGCTGCGCCCGGCGCGGCCGACCGTTCGTATGGCGTCCAGGTCGCCAAACTGGCCGGCGTCCCCGCCTCCGTCGTCGCGCGCGCCCGCTCGGTGTTGAACCGGCTGGAAGGTGAAAAGGCCGCCGCCGCTCGCCTGGACGACCTGCCGCTTTTCGCCGTCGCCGAGCCGGAGCCGATGCGCGGCCCTTCGCCTCTGGAGAAGGCCATGCAGGACGTCGATCCCGACGCCCTCAGCCCCCGCGAGGCGCTGGAAGCCTTGTATCGCCTGAAGGGTCTGGCCTGAGCCGACTACGCATCAACCCTTATAGGTTGAGAATTTTAACCTCGTTCCGGCAAGTCAGAAGCTCGGCCCCTCCACCGGCCTTTCTACTCGGACCAGACGATGAAGCTCAGCGCCCTTTCCCTGTCGGCCAAGACGGCCTTGATGGTTATCGCCGCCCTCGGCGCCCTGACCCTGGCCGTGATGGCGGTCGCCGCCGTCCTGTTGACCCGCGACGCCGAGGCCAGAGCGGCCGAGCGTCAGGAAACCAATATGCGGGTCGCCTGGGACGTGCTGGCCGACTATGGCGACGGCTTCACCGCGCGCGATGGCAAGCTCTACGTCGGCTCGACCCCGATGAACGATTTCACCGCCCCTGTTGATCGGGTGAAGACCCTGGTCGGCGGCACCGCGACGGTCTTCATGGGCGACCTTCGCGTCACGACCAATGTGGTCAAGGACGACGGCGCGCGCGCGGTCGGCACCCGGCTGAAACCCGGCCCGGTCTTCGACGCCGTGCTCAAGGACGGCAAAGCGTATCGCGGCCAGGCCGACATCCTCGGCAAACCCTATTTCGTCGCCTACGACCCGATCAAGACGGCGGCCGGCCAGACGATCGGCGTCCTGTATGTCGGCATTCCCAAGGCCGACTTCATGGCCTCGGTGAACCATGTGATGATCGCCCTGTTCGCCTGCGGCCTGGTCGTGGCCCTGCTGACCGTGGGCGCCTGCCTCTATGTGTCGCGCCGGATGTTCTCGCCGCTGAAGGGCCTGTGCGACCGGATGGAGGCCCTGCGCCAGGGCCGCACCGACTTCGACGCCCCCTGGGTCGCGCGCGGCGACGACATCGGCCAGATCTCGCGCGCCGTCATCGCCTTCCGCGACGCCGCCGTGCGCCAGAAGGAAACAGAGACCGAGGCCGAAACCATGCGCGAGACCGCCCGCGCCACCCGTGTCGCCAGCGAGGCGGATCGCGAACGCCTGGCCGCCGAGGACGCCGTCGTGGTGGAGGCCCTGGGCGACGGCCTGGCCGCCCTCGCGCGCGGCGACCTGACCTACCGCATCACCACCACCTTCGCCGAGCGCAGCCGTAAGCTGAAGGACGACTACAACGCCGCCGCCGACACCCTGACGGCGACCATGGGCGAGATCATCGAACTGGTCGGGGCCATGCGCGCCGGCACGGCCGAGGTCACCACCGCCACCAACGACCTGTCGCGCCGCACCGAGCAGCAGGCCGCCGCCCTGGAAGAGACCGCCGCCGCCCTGGATCAGATCACCGTCACGGTGAAGAAGACCGCCGAGGGCGCCCAGTCCGCCGCCGGCATCACCGCCAAGGCCCGCAGCGGCGCCGAGGAGCGCGAGCGGATCATCGCCGACACCACCGCGGCCATGGGCCAGATCGAAAGCACCTCGGGCCGTATCGGCGAGATCATCGGCGTCATCGACGAGATCGCCTTCCAGACCAACCTTCTGGCGCTGAACGCGGGGGTCGAGGCCGCCCGTGCAGGCGAGGCCGGTCGCGGCTTCGCCGTCGTCGCCTCCGAGGTTCGCGCCCTGGCCCAGCGCTCGGCCGACGCCGCGCGCGAGATCAAGGGCCTGATCGCCGCCTCCAGCGCCAGCGTCGGCGACGGCGCCCGCCTGGTGGCCCAGACCGGCGGCGCCCTGACCGCCCTGATCGGCCAGGTGGCGGAGATCAATCTGCTGGCCGCCGAGATCGCCGCCTCCGCCCGCGAACAGGCGGTGGGCCTGGCCGAGGTCAATGTCGCCGTGAACCAGATGGACCAGACCACTCAACAAAATGCTGCGATGGTCGAACAGACCACCGCCGCCAACCAGGCCCTCAGCCACGAGGCCGAGACCCTGGCACAACTGGTGTCGCGCTTCCGCATCGAGGCCGGCCGCCAAACCCACGACCGCGAGAACGCCTGGGCCGCCTGACGCACCACTGAAAGACAAAAGGCCCGGCCGCTGCGAAGCGACCGGGCCTTTTTCTTGACCTGAAGCCCCGCGCCTTTCGGCGCGGCGCCGGATCAGGCCTGCATCATCCAGCCTTCGACATCCATGGCAGCCTGGCGCACGGCTTCCGAACGGGTCGGGTGGGCGTGGCAGGTGCGGGCGATGTCTTCCGACGCGCCGCCGAAGCTCATGGTGATGGCGGCTTCATGGATCATCTCCCCGGCCTGCGGGCCCATGATGTGGACGCCCAGCACCTTGTCGGTCGCGGCGTCGGCCAGCACCTTCACGAAGCCGTCGGTCTCGTGGTTGATCTTGGCGCGGCTGTTGGCGGCGAACGGGAACTTGCCCTTCTTGTAGGCGACGCCCGCGGCCTTCAGCTGATCCTCGGTCTGACCGACCCAGGCCACTTCGGGGAAGGTGTAGACCACGCTGGGCACCAGGGCGTAATTCACGTGGCCGTATTTGCCGGCGATGGTTTCGATCACGGCGACAGCGTCCTCTTCCGCCTTGTGCGCCAGCATCGGGCCGTGGGTCACGTCGCCGATCACCCAGACGCCGCCCTCGTTGACCTGGCCCGCCACCTTGAAGTTGTCATGGTCGATGAAGCCGCGCTTGCCCGGCGTCACGCCGACGCTCTCCAGGCCCAGGCCGTCCGTGTAAGGACGGCGGCCGATGGCGACCAGGACCACGTCGCCCTTGATCGTTTCCGCCGCACCGCCGGCCGACGGTTCGACCGTCAGTTCCACCCCGTCCTTGACCGACTTTGCGGCCGTGACCTTGGCGCCCAGTTTGAACGTCATGCCCTGTTTGGTCAGGGTGCGCTGAAAGGCGGTGGCGACCTCGGCGTCCATGCCCGGCGTGATCCGGTCCAGGAACTCGACCACCGTGACCTCGGCGCCCAGCCGGCGCCAGACCGAACCCAGCTCCAGGCCGATGATGCCGGCGCCGACCACGATCAGCTTCTTGGGCACGGCCGGCAGCGACAGGGCGCCGGTGGAATCGATCACCTTGCCGTCCTCGAAGGCGACGCCCGGCAGCGGGGTCGGCTCGGAGCCGGTGGCGATGACGATGTTCCTGGCGTCCAGCGTCTGGACCGATCCGTCGGCGGCGGTGACTTCCACCTTGCCGGTTCCGACGATCTTGCCCCTGCCCTTGATCCAGTCGGCCTTGTTCTTCTTGAACAGGAACTCGATCCCCTTGGTCAGGGCGGTGACGCTCTCGTCCTTGGCCGTGTGCATCTGGTCCAGGTTCAGCTTGGGCTGGACCTCGATGCCGATCTTGGCGAACTCGGTATTGGCGGCGTTCCACAGTTCCGACGCGTGCAGCAAGGCCTTGGACGGCATGCAGCCGACGTTCAGGCAGGTGCCGCCCAAGGTCTCGCGCATCTCCACGCAGGCGACCTTCAGGCCCAGCTGGCCCGCACGGATTGCGGCGTTATAGCCGCCAGGGCCTCCGCCGATGATGACGACGTCGTAGGCGGCGGTGGCTTCGGCCATGGTATCCTCTGGTCTTCTGGCGCGCGGGGAAAGGCGCGCGGACACTAGAGCATGATCGTTTCTGGTGGAACCGCTTCGCGGTTCCGACAGAGGCGTGAATCATGCTCTCGATTAAAAATAGAGCCTGATCGGCGTTGGCCCCGCACGGGTCAACCGCTGCCCGCCATATGGGGCCGCGTTTCGACCAATTGCAGGGGGTCAGACGACGAAAAAGGGCCGGGCGTCGCCGCCCGGCCCCTTCAATCACGTTCGGTCGGCGCGCTTACAGCTTGAAGCGCACGCCCATGAAGACGTTGTAACCGAACTTCTCGTACTCGTAGGTCCGCTCCTTGACGCCGTAATAGCGCACGCCGGCCGAGTCCGTCAGGTTCTTGGCCTCGCCGAACACTTCCACGCCGTTGCCGAAGTCGTAGCTGGCGGTGAAGTCCAGCTGACCCCGGCCCTCGACGTACAGATCCTTGCCAGGGTTGTTCGCGTCGATCGCCTCCAGGAAGTCGCCACGTCGCGTGTAGGAGATGCGGGCGCTGAAGCCGTAGCGCTCGTAGAACAGGGCGGCGTTATAGGTCTTGTCCGATTGACCCGGCAGGGCGAACGTGTCGCGGAAGCTCCCTGGAACGGCCGTGCTGCCGAAGGCGCGGCGCGTTTTCATCTCCGCGTCCGTCAGGGTGTAGTTGGCGAAGACGCCGAAGCCCGAAGCCCAGCCCGGCAGGAAGTCGAACGTCTGCTGCCAGTTGAATTCGATGCCCGCCAGATGGCCTTCATAGGCGTTGCGCGCCTCGGTGAAATCGGCCAACCCGTTCGGCGACGGCGTATAGGGCGCACCCTGCGTCACCAGCACGAAGCGATAGTTCGACAGGTCCTTGTAGAAGGCGTTGGCCGAGATCACGCCCAGCGGCCGCAGATAATATTCCAGACCGGCGTCGAAGTTGTTCGACAAGGTCGGCTTCAGATCGGGATTGCCGCGCGTCACCGTCGTGCGGCCGCTGTCCGTCGTGTCCAGAACGCGCGGCACGATGTCGGTGTAATCAGGACGCGAAATGGCGCGGGTCAGGGCGAAACGCCCGACCAGTTGGTCGCTGAAGTTGTGGCGCAGGGTCAGGTTCGGGAAGAAATCGGTCTGGTCGCGGTCCACAGTCACCGGCGTCTGCACGCCCGACAGGGCCACGCTGACGGCCGAACCTTCAAAGTTCGTCTTCTCGACCCGCAGCCCGATCAGGACGTTGGTCGCCCCGATGTCGAACCTGGCCTGACCATAACCCGACAGGATGTCCTCGTTGGCGGTGTAGTCGGCCGTGATCGACTGCGGGATGCGGCGCACGCCGGCGGCCGGGTCAGGGTTGGTCGAGCCGGCCCGGACGCGGTCGAAGTAGTCGGTGGCCAGACCCGCGTCGAACTTGAAGCCGAGATTGTAGTCGTAGTTTTCAGAGCGACGGTCGCTCAGAAGCGGCGCCAGGGCGCCCGAGTTGGCCGCCGCGGTCCGGTCGCGGAACCGTTCCTCGTCCGCCGTCACGTCGCGGGTGCTGTATTTGGCGCCGAACTTCAGCGTGACTTCACGGCCGCCGATGACCGTCGGCAGTTCGAAGTTTGTCTTGAACGCGACGTCGTCCTGCTCGGTCGTGTTGGAACGGAAGGTGTTCTCGCGGAAGGCGTAGTTGTTGGCGTTCAGATAGAAGCCCGTCGGCTCGGTGAAGACCGAATAGGTCGGCTGGTAGTGGTCGGCCGTGTTGTAGGACATCGTCGGCACTGCGGTGGAGCGATAGACCAGCTCGTCGCGGTTCGGATAGGTCTGTTCGCTATTGGCGAATGACAGGGTCGCATCCAGAACGGCGCCGTTGCCGAACGTGTGTTCGCCGCCCAGCGACACCGTGGAGATGGTGTTCTCCTGGGTCCGGTGACGCAGTTGCTTGAAGATTCGGGCGCCGGTGAAGGTGGCGCTGGTGTCGGTCGAGCCGGGCTGCAGAACGCCGTCGCTATAGGTCAGGTTCAGCGTGTTGCGGAACTCTTCGTCGCGGAACTGGGCATAGGAGCCGCGCAGCCAGAATCGCGTGGCGTCCGTAGGGCGCCACTCCAGGGCGCCGGTCACGGCCTTGCGGGTCCGCTCGGTCTCGTAATCCTTGAAGAGGGTGTTCTCCAGGCCCCAGATCTGGCCGCCGCCCTGCGCCGGCGTGCGGTTGATCAGCAACCAGCCGTTCTCGACGTTGTCCGGCCGGCGGTTGGTCTCGGAATAGCTGACCGACACCAGGGCGCCGAAGGTTTCGTTCGGGCCGAAGACGTTGGCCGCCGTCGCGCCCGCGCGGGTGTCCGAACCGCCGTAGTCGTTGTAGCTGCCGCCGGCGTAGCCGTTGAGCGTCAGGCGGCGCTTGTCGAACGGCGAGCGGGTCTTGATGTCCACGGCGCCGGCGATGGAATCGGCGTCCTGGGCCGGCGTCAGGGTCTTGGACACCTCGACGCTGGAGACGATATCCGAAGGCAGGGTGTCCAGGTCGACCGCGCGGGTCGTCGGCGACACGGCCGGGATGGCGACCCCGTCCACCGACACGGCGGTGAAGGACGACGGCGCGCCGCGCACGTTGATGTAGCGGCCTTCGCCCTGGTCGCGCTGGATGGCGATGCCCTGGACGCGTTGCAGGGACTCGGCGACGTTGGGGTCGGGATAACGACCGATGGCGTCGGCCGACAGGACGTTGACTGTGCCTTGCGCATTCTTCTGCTGGTTCAGCGAGCGGGCGACGCCGTCGGTGATGACGCCCGTCACGACCACGTCGGCCACGTCGGTGGCCGCCATATCGGTCGAGGAACGGGCGCCCAGGACGATGGCGACATTGGCGCTTTCGCCCGGCGTGGTCATGACCGTCTGGCTGGTCGAGGGCAGACCCAGATAGTTCACGTCCAGAACCACTTGGCCGCCGGCGGCCGGCAGGGTGAACTCGCCCTGGTTATTGGTGACGGCCCGCTGGCCGGCGCCGCGCACCAGGATCTCGGCGCCCGGCAGGGGCGCGCCGGCCGCGTTGGTCACGCGGCCATAGATCACGTCGCCCGAGACGGCGGCGGACGCCGAAGCCGCGATGGCGACATCGGCATGCGCAGGCAGGGCCAGCGTCGCCAGGATCATCGGCGCAAAGGCTGCGCCCATCAGCAGATTCAGTTTCATCTCATAGGTCCCCTTCGGCGAGCGACGTTTCGCTTCAGCCGATGGGAGGCCCGATTAACGTTTGGCGACGACGCGTAAGCGACGGTTCCACGACGTGGAGTTCGCGAATTTCGGACAAGACGGCGACGATTGATCCTTTGACGGATCATTGGTCGTCGAAATGACGCTCAACCGTCACGCTTGCGCCGTTGACCGGGGCGGCGGCTTCACGACAGGACGCCATCAGACCATTTCGGGGACCAGAATGCGCCGCTCGACCACCCGCCTGCTGTCCGCCTGCGCCATAATGTCGCTTCTGGCCGCCTGCGCCACGACGGAAGTCGATTTCCAGGGCGAGGGCGAAGGCTTCGTCGGCCCCGGCGCCCCGGTCCAGGCCGTTATCGAAACCCCGTCGGTCGGTACGGCCGGTCAGGACGCCGCCGACGACCCCGCCGTCTGGGCCGGCGCAACGCCGGTCACGGTGATGGGACAACAGACCCCCGGCTTCGTCGCCGGCACGGACAAGAAGTCCGGCCTCTATATCTATGGCTTCGACGGCCAGATCCTGCAGTTCCTGCCCGAGGGCCTGCTGAACAATGTCGATGTGGTCGAGGGTCTGTCGGTCGGCGGCCGCCCTCAGGTGGTGCTGGGCGCCAGCGACCGCACGCCGGGCAAGACCGGCATCTCGCTCTACACCTTCGATCCGGCCGGGACTGGCCAGAACGGCGTGCGCTATTGGGGCGCCGTCGCCACCGACGTGATCGAACCCTACGGCTTCTGCTTCGCGCGTCGCGGGGCCGAGGTTCATGCCATCCTGGTCGGCCATGAGGGCGAACTGCGCCAGTTCATCCTGAGCGTCGGGGCTGACGGCAAGCCCGCCGCCCGCGAGGTACGCCGCGCCGAGATCGGCACCATCTCCGAAGGCTGCGCCGCCGACGAGGCCACCGACGCCCTCTATATCACCGAGGAGAACGTGGGCCTGTGGCGCTATGGCCTGAACCCGACGTCCGGCGCGGCCCGCACCCTGATCCAGCCCATCGCCAGGGACATTCTGGTCGCCGACGCCGAAGGCCTGACGACCATCACCGACGCCTCGGGCCGTTACCTGATCGCCTCCAGCCAGGGCGATTCCACCTTCCCCGTCTGGCGCATCGACGGCGCGGCGCCGGAATATATAGGTCGGTTCAAGGTCGTTGACGGCGCGGTCGACGGCGTCACCGGCACCGACGGCCTCGCCGCCGCCAGCGGCCCGGTCGGCCCATTCCCCGAAGGCGTCGTCGTGATCCAGGACGACGTCAACGACGTCGGCACGCAGAACTTCAAATACGTCGATTGGCGCGACATCCGCAGGGCGCTGGGGCTGTAGCGCCCGCCCCCGTCATCCTCGGGAAAACCGATGCGTCAGCACCTTGATGTGTTTTGCGGATCAGCAAATCCCAGTCTAAGCGCCAAACTTCATCTTACTGTCTCACCACCACGCCTTGGGCTGCGCACTGTCGCCTTACCCTGACTTGGGCCGCTTGGTTGCGCTCGTGAGACCAATTGCCGGTCCGCGCCAGATTGGGGATTCCCAGCGGCCTATCCTCGGCCGTGTCCGGGGTCGTGTCGCTGGATATGAACACCATCGGCGTTTCTCCTGGCGATGTGACAAGCCCGCAAATCGTGCGCCTGTCGGTCGAGAACGCAAATGCTGAAAGCTCGGCCGCAGGATAGGCGATCGCCAATTCTCTCAGACGATCCTTGAGATGGCTTTCGATTTCAGCATTGGTTGCTGGTCCTTGGTTGGTCGGTTGAGGGCTGGCTGGCGAGGAACACGCCGCCAATAGACCAAGGATAGATAATCCTAGAAACCTCATAATCAGTCTCTCCAGCGATCAGTAACCGGGGTCCAACGGGTATCGGCATACGCAGGCCCGCGTGGGGTCTCATCGACTAGATACCGACTCAAAGAGACACGGACGCGTCTGATGATCTCGATCACCCCGCACGCATCCGTCTTCTTG
Source organism: Brevundimonas sp. KH_058 (assembly GCF_057838505.1). Lineage (NCBI taxonomy): Bacteria > Pseudomonadati > Pseudomonadota > Alphaproteobacteria > Caulobacterales > Caulobacteraceae > Brevundimonas > Brevundimonas sp. KH_058. Next base: position 1,071,626 of record NZ_CM174469.1, read on the forward strand.
AAGGAAATATAGATCGGCCAACCCCTGTAACTGGACTGAAGGGCGCAGTTTCCGCTCCATTCGAAACAGCCTCCTACGGCCTCATATGACTCAGCGCCTTTGGGATAACCGACGACGAAGGTATCGGGCGCGGGAGGTCCGTCGGCGGGCATGTCCGCAGCGACAAGAAGGGATCGCTGTGAGGACGAAAACTCAGTCGCCGAGTAGCGATCCACGTCACAGGATTGGGGATCCAGCACGAGGCCGTTCGCGACAGGGAATCCGAACACGCCAAACGCGTGGTTGAACTCGCTAATGTTCCGGGCTCCGATGTTTCCGCCGACATCCGCACTGTATATCCGCACACTGATATCCTGTTGGTCGGGCGAGGTGCCGTCCGTCATTGATATTTTGATGCTCAACCGCATCCTCGGGCCGGGCGTCGCGTCGGGCAAAACCATGACAGGAGGCAGTCGGAAGCGTATTCTCTTCCCCGTAGTCCGATGACCGCCGGTGACATATTCGTAGAGGCTCTGCTCCACCAAACCTTGAGGCTTGGTAATCGACAAGCGGGGTCGCCCCGGCTTTACGATATCTCCAGGTTTGGGGTCTCCAGCTGGGGCGTAAGACGCAAGAGCCAGAAGGCAAAGGGGCGAAAACGCCCACATCAATGTGCGGCGACTCATCAACGCCGCGTCCAATTCCAAGCCGCTGCGACCATCCGCTCAGGCCGGTTGCGAAAGCTCACTTTGCTTGCGCCTTGCGAAGGTCAACCAGCGCAAAGGCGGCACGCGTCGCCAGAACACCCGCCAGAACAGCGACCAGGCTGAATGCGGAAAGAGCAGCCCAGCCATAAACCCATCTGGTGAAAGGAAACACGAGGCCGACAATCGCCCATGCCGTCATCCCGAGAGCGACAAAGCGATTAGGGACAGAACGAAGATAGAAGCCCCCAGCCATCGCGACTGCTGCCATAACAAGGAGAAGGGGCGAGGTTGCATTCGGGTCTCGGGTGACAAACGTGCTGAACGGAAACTGCCATGCGTAGATGGCCGAAAAGACGTGTGTGATCGCGATGGCGAAAAACCCTGCCGCGCCTTCTTCGACACCAAAACGCGCGGCTTCCACGCTGGCGAATTTCTGAAATGGATTGGCCTTGGCCAGCGTTCTGGCTTGGGAACTGTAAATCGCCATGGAGGAAGCATCCTCCAAAAGCGTGAACCCCAAGTTGAAAACCTATCGGTGAGTTGGTGGTCCGCCACCCATCCTAAAAAGGTGATCGGAATGTTGCTGTCAGGGCCGAGCGTGACGGCGGCCGTCACTGATCCTCGTCGAACTTCCGCGCAACAAGGTCCGTCAGGGCTTCCATCGCCTCTTCGGCGTCCGGCCCTTCGGCGGAGACGTCGATGCTGCAGCCGATGCCGGCGCCCAGCATCAGCAGGCCCATGATCGAGCGGGCGTCCACCGTCACGCCGTCGCGGGTGACGTGGATTTCGCTTTCGAAGCTGGAGGCCAGTTTGACGAACTTGGCCGAGGCGCGGGCGTGCAGGCCGCGCGTGTTGCAGATGTTCAGGGTCGCCGCGACAGTCATTTTTCGCCTGCGAGCACCCAGGACGCGACGGAGATGTATTTGCGGCCGGCGTCCTGCGCATGGGCCACACAGGACTCCAGCGTCTCGCGCCCGCGCACGCTGGCCAGTTTGATCAGCATGGGCAGGTTCAGCCCCGCGATCACCTCGGCGTGGGTCTGTTCCATCACCGAAATCGCCAGGTTCGACGGCGTGCCGCCGAACATGTCGGTCAGCAGGATGACGCCGTCGCCGTCGTCCACGGCCGCCGCGGCGTCCACGATGTCGCGACGCCGACGCTCCATGTCGTCTTCCGGCCCGATGCAGATGGCCGCGACGCCGCGCTGCGGGCCGACCACATGCTCCATCGCGGAAAGAAATTCGGACGCCAGCCCGCCGTGGGTGACGATCACCAGACCGATCATGAGGACTTCACTCGCATCCCGCCCCGAACCGTCCCAGGCATTCCCCCGCCCGGCAAGGGAGGCCGGACGCCGCCCTCTGTGGACCGCAAGGGGCGTGTCATAGACCCGTCTTTCGGGGTTTCAAAGCGTCTCCAACGCCGCTGCGACCACATCGACGGCCGAAGCCGGTCGGGGGTCCAGCGCCAAGAGGGGCAGGTCCACCCCCGCGAAACGCCGGAACTGCGGCTCTGGAAGCCGTTCGACGGCCTCCGGCACGCAGGCGACGGCCAGCACCACTCGGGCCAACGGGCGTGTTCTGGCGGACACGATTCCGACCCCGCGCACCTCGATCCGACCCGCGATCGAGGCCGGCGCCGAGGCATGAACCGCCCCGCCCGACGTCCAGACCTGGGTGTAGTCGTCGCTGACCAGCCGCCAGCCCCGCGCGATCAGCCTCAGCGCCAGATCGCTCTTGCCCACGCCCGACGGCCCCAGGATCATCACCCCCTGCCACTCGCCGCGCCTGCGAACGGCGACCGTGGTGGCGTGGACGGGCGGTTCCATCCTCATGCCCTGCGGCCGACCGCCGGGAAGACGATCTCGAACCGGGCGCCGCCCTCGGGACGGTTTTCCGCATGGACGCGTCCGCCGTGCGCCTCGGCGATCTGACGCACGATGGACAGGCCCAGGCCCGAGTTCGATCCGAACACCGCCCCCTTGGGCCGCGAGGTGTAGAACCGCTCGAACACCGTCTCCAGGTTCTCGGCCGGAATGCCCGGCCCCTGGTCCTCGACCCGGACCCGGATCGGCAGGTCGTCGGTCGTCTCTTCCAGTGTCACTTTGACCACGCCGCCGGCCGGGCTGAACGAGCGGGCGTTGTCGATCAGATTGCGGAACACCTGACCCAGCGGCCCGTCGCGTCCCATGACGCGCAAGGCCTGCTCCGGCGCTGTGAACGCGACCGGGATGTCTCCGGGCTTGGCCGTCGTCTCATAGATGCCGACGATGTCGCCCAGCAGCCGGTTCACGTCCACCGGGCGCGGCCGATCCCGCGACAGCTCTGCATCCAGCCGCGACGCATTCGAAATGTCGGTGATCAGCCGGTCCAGCCTACGCACGTCCTGCTGCAACAGGGCCGTCAACTTCTCGCGGTGCGCGTCGGTCTTGACCAGCGGCAGGGTTTCCAGCGCCGAACGGATCGAGGTCAGGGGGTTCTTGATCTCGTGCGACACATCGGCCGCAAACCGCTCGATGGCGTCCATCCGCGTCGACAGGGTGTCGGTCATGGATTCCAGCGAGCGCGCCAGATCGCCGATCTCGTCCTTGCGATCCTCCAGATCGGGCAGGGAGATGGCCCGCGCCCGTTGCAGCTTGACCTGATCCGCCGCCGCCGACAGCCGCATGATCGGCCGCGCCACGAACAGATGCAGCAGCAGCGAGGCCAGCAGATTGACCCCCAGCGCCACCAGGGCGAACGGCACCAGGGCGCGCCGCTGAGCGCTCAGAATTTCGTCCACGTCGCCGGATTCGACCGTCAGCACGCCCAGCACCTGGCGCACATGGCGCACGGGAATAGAGACGGACACGACCCGGTCGCCGGATTCGTTGCGGCGCAGGGTCGCCTGGGGTGCGCCTTCCAGCGCGGCCGAGACCTCGGCGGCCAGCTCGCTGTCGGCGCGGGCGACGCGGCGCTCGGACACGATGCTTTCGGCCGCGCTGTCGGGCGTCGGGGCGCCGGCCGGATTGGCGTCGGGCAGGGGCTGTCCGCCGATGGCCTCGGTCACCTGATAGCTGTCCACCAGCAACAGGCCGTTGATGTCGTAAAGCCTTACCCGCTGCCCCGCCGGAATAAACCGGTCGGTCAGCCACAGCGAGGCGCGGATGGGGTCCAGCTCCGGCGTCGGCTCGCCCCGCGTCACGCCCTCCTCGCGCAGGACGTTAGCCAGCAGTTCGGCCTGGACGCTCAGCGATTCCTGACGCGCGCCGACCAGCCCCTTGCTCCACTCGTTCAGCAGCAAGGCGCCGCCGAACAGGATCAGCAGGCTGAGCAGGTTGAGCACCAGAATAAAGCCGCCCAGCCGCGATCCGCCGAAGCGGAACAACGGCCGGCGCACAGGCTCCTCGTCGGGCTCTCGCCCGCCCGGAAGATCAGCTCTCGCGGTAGCGGTAGCCGACGCCATACAGGGTCTCGATCGCGTCGAACTCATTGTCCACGGCGCGGAACTTCTTGCGCATCCGTTTCACGTGGCTGTCGATGGTGCGGTCGTCGACATAGACCTGATCGTCGTAGGCGGCGTCCATGAGGTTGTCGCGGCTCTTCACGAAGCCGGGACGCTGGGCCAGGGCCTGCAGCAGCAGGAACTCGGTCACCGTCAGCTTGACCGGCTTGCCTTCCCAAGTGGATTCGTGACGCGCGGGGTCCATCGACAGCTTGCCGCGCTTGATGGCGCGCCCCGAGACCTCGGCCGCCGTCTCCGGCTCGCCGCCGTCGGCGCCGGTGCGGCGCAGCAGCGCCTTGACCCGTTCGATCAGCAGCCGCTGGCTGAACGGTTTGTGCATATAGTCGTCGGCGCCCAGGTTAAAGCCGAGAATCTCGTCGATCTCCTCGTCCTTGGACGTCAGCATGATGACCGGGATCTGCGAGGTCTGGCGCAGGCGACGCAGCACCTCCATCCCATCCATGCGCGGCATCTTCACGTCCAGGATCGCCAGATCGGGCGGCGAGGATTCCAGCGCGGCCAGGCCCGATGCGCCGTCGTGATAGGCGGTGATCTTGTGGCCATGGCTTTCCAGCGCCAGCGACACGGACGCCACGATGTTCTCGTCGTCATCGATCAGGGTGATATTGGCCAAGTCTGTCTTCTCCTGAACTTGCGTTCTCGCGAACGACAACGCGCAACAAGCGTAACCGTTCGATCACGGTGACATTAGGGCTGGAGCCCGGCGGGCAGAAGGGAATTCGCTCCACAATCTCCAACAGCCCGCGAACGCCCAAGATGGTTCGTCGCCCCGCCCATTTCAACGCGGCGCCAAATTCGCCTCTGCAAACCTCGCCTTAAAGCCTTGCGCGCCAGGGTGGGCCATGGCCGGTCCGATCCACTACGAAGTCTATGTCCGCAAGAGCGCGCCGTCCGCCTGGACCCTGCTGATCGCCACCGAAGACCGCAAACACGCCATCGAGACCGCCGAAGACCAGCTGAACGACCGCCTCGCCGTCGCCTCACGCGTCACCAAGGAGACGCTGGACCCCGACACGATGGAGTTCAGCTCCCTGACCATCCTGACCCTGGGCGCGCCGGAAGAGAAAAAGAAGAAGGTCGCCGACCCGACGCTGCGCCCGGCCTGCAGCGGACCGGCCGAGCTCTATTCCCCCCACGCCCGCGCCCTGATCGGCCGGGTGCTGGAGGATTGGCTGAAGCGCGAGGGCGTCACCGCCTTCGAACTGCTGCACCGCCCGCACGTGGCCGAACGACTGGAGGCCTCGGGCGTCGAGCTTCAACACGCCATCCAGAAGGTCGCGGTCCCCGAAAGCCAGGCCACGGGCCAGGATGTGCACGGCGTCGTGCGCCATTATCAGAAGCTGGTCGAACAGGGCATGGCGCGCCTGCGCAAGGCCGGCCGCGACGGCATGTTCCCCGCCCTGGAAGGCCGCTCCATCTCGGATCTGGCGCACCGTCTGGCCGGTTCTTCGGATCGCGCCTTCAGCATGGGCGGCGTCGTCGCCGGCGCCCTGAAGGACCGACGCGGAGCGCGCGAGCGGCTGGGCGCGCTGATGGATTTGATGGACGCGGCTCCGGCCGACGGCCCGCCGCGCGCCCTGGTCGTGGTGGTGGTCGAACAGATCGTCGCCGAGATGCTGGCGGTGCGCACCAACCTGACCGAAATCCTCGGTCCGTCGCTGGATCAGGGCGCCAATCTGGCGGCCATCGTGCGGATGGTGGCCCCGGCCGAGATGGACGGTCTGCTGCGCATGGACCCGCGTCTGGCCCTGATGATGCCCGATGTGGACGGCCCGGCCGCGCGCCTGGGCGTGCATCTGGCGGCCGGCGACTTCCCGCTGCTGGCCGCGTCCCTGGCCCGTCTGGTGACGCGCGAACTGACCAGCCCGCGCCGGCTTCGCCCCGCCGACCCGGTGGGCGAGATCGACATCCTGCGGCTTCTGGCCATGGCCCTGACCTCCTCGGCCGGCCGGCTGTTGACGCTGGAAGAGGTTCAGACCGCCTTCGTCGAACGCTCCAAGAGCCTGGTCACGGCGGACTTCGTCGGCGCCTACGTCAACCCCTGCCCCACCGTCCTGGCCGAGGCCGAGCAGCTGACACGGCTGTGCGAGAACGTCACCGGCGGGGCCAACAAGCGCGCCGCCGCCCGCTGGCTCAGCGCCTGTATCGGCTCGCTGCGGTTCGAGACCGAGATGCGTCAGGCCGTGCCCGGCGGCCCCAGCGCGTCACAGAAACTGGCGACCCTGGCGCGGCTGCAACGCGCGGTCCGCGCCGCCCATCTGGGCGAACACGACCAGACCCAGATCGCCGAGGCCATCGGTGCGGTCGGCGCCAATCTGGAGGCCGACGCCAACCTGGTCGCCCAGATCGTCCGCGCCCAGGTCGCCGCGCCCCAGAAGCTGGCGGCCCTGCTGAAACTGGCGGTGGGGGAGGCTGGCCCATTGGGGCCGGCGGCCGACCGCGCCCGGTCCGAGGCGATCAAGCTGCTGCGCGCGCCGGACGTCCGCACCGCCCTGTCTGCCGCGCCCGAAAGCGTCGCCGCCCTGAAGAGCCTGATGCAGGCGGCGGGTCTCGCCGCCTAGCCTCTCCCCCAACCTGTCACCCTCGGGCTCGTCCCGAGGGCCTACGGCAAGTTGGACACGGAAAGTCGGGGTTACGCACCGCCCGTTTGAACCCTCCCGTCCTGAGCGCGACCGCAGGTGGGCCCTCGGGACAAGCCCGAGGGTGACGGATTTTGGGCTACTCAGTCGAAGATGTCGAAGATGCTGTCGCGCTTCTTTTTCTTGTAGCGATAGTCGTCGTCGCCATGGCGGCCGTCGCGATGTTTGTCGCTCCTGTAGCCCCGGTCGTCGCGATAGGGCTGAGGCGCCGCCCCGCCCCACGGCTGGGGTTGAGGCTGGGCGTATTGCTGCGGTTGCGGCGGCGGGGCATAGGCCTGGGCCGCGGGCGCGACCGGCGCGGCGGCGCGGCCTTCCTCGACGGCGGCGGCCATCAGTTTTTCCAGCTCGCCGCGATCCAGCCAGACGCCACGGCAGTCGGGACACATGTCGAACTGGACGCCGTTACGCTCCAGCGTCTGCATGGCGGCGTTGTCGTTCGGGCACATCAGAAGAGGCATTATCTGGCTCCGGTCGAAAAATCAGGATCGGGTGGTCGATACGACAGGCCAGGAGGGGGACAAAGCCCATCGCATCGACGCACCCGTGCGGTCCGACATCGCGTCGCCCAGCCCGGCGCAAGGAAGGGGGAACGCCAGACCGCAACAACGCCAAAGGGCCCGTTCCGCTCCTTCAAGCTAGGCGCCGTCCCGCCCCGCCGCCATGCGTCGCGGGGCCGCAGGCCTGCATAGTGATAGGTCATCGCCGCCAGCCCGCGTATCCCGGGCAACGAAACGACGTCTTTTCAGAGACTTGAGGATCAGCAGCGGCAATCGACCATCCACGATGCCGGGATCAGATATGATGCCCTCCCGGTCTTTGACATCGCAGAACCCACTTGGACACTTGGACTCGTTGGACTGTTTTTTTCGGAGTCCAACTTCGCGCCAAATTGCACCTGATTGCACAGTGCAATTTCAGTTCAGGATTTTATCACAGAAAATCAAAGATGTAGTTTTGAGATTGCACTCATTGCACTGTTTTTCCCGCGTGCAATCACGGTCGCCGAGCCCCGGTCGCCTCAGCAGACCTGCCCGGCAGTCCAGCCCGACGACCAGGCCCACTGGAAATTATAACCGCCAAGCCAGCCGGTCACGTCCACCGCCTCGCCGATGAAATACAGCCCTGGAACGGCCTTGGCCTGCATCGTCTGCTGGTCCAGCGCGGCGGTATCCACCCCGCCCAGGGTGACCTCGGCGGTGCGATAGCCTTCCGACCCCACAGGCTTGACCGCCCAGGCGTTGACCGCCTGGTCCAGCCGCCTCAGCACCTTGTCCGACAGGTCCGCCAGATTGCCCGCCGCGCCCTCGCGCACGCACAGGCTCTCGGCCAGACGGCGCGGCACGATATGGCCCAGCGCCGTATGCACGGCCTGTTTGCCGTTCGACGCCTTGGCCGCCTTCAGTTCCTCGAACACGTCGCGACCCGGCGCCATCGAGGCCACCACCGCCTCGCCCTCACGCCAGTAGGAGCTGATCTGAAGGATAGCCGGCCCGCTTAGCCCCCGATGGGTGAACAGCATCGCCTCGTTGAAGCTGGCCTTGCGCGCCTTGTCCGTCGGCGCAGAGGCCACGCGCGCCTCGACCGCCACGCCCGCCAGCGGCGTCAGGGTCTCCAGCAGCCCCGCCTCGAACGTCAGTGGAACCAGCGCCGGCCGCGTCTCGGTGACGCGAATGTCGAACTGGCGCGCGACCTCATAGGCCCAGCCGGTGGCGCCCATCTTGGGGATCGACTTGCCGCCCGTCGCCACGACCAGCGACGCCGCCGCGACCTGCGTCCCGTCCGACAGGATCGCAGACCAGCCGTCGCCGGATCGCGCGATCCGCTCCACGCCGGTTTTCATGTTCAGGGTTACGCCCGCCGCCGCCATGTCGTCTGTCAGCATACGGACGATTTTCTTGGCGCTGTCGTCGCAGAACAACTGACCCAGCGTCTTCTCGTGCCAGGCGATTCCGGCCTTGTCGATCCGCTTGATGAAGTCGTGCTGGGTGTAGCGGCGCAGGGCCGAGGTCGCGAACCGCGGGTTCTCGCCCAAGAAGTTCGCCGGCCCGCAGCCCAGATTGGTGAAGTTGCAGCGCCCGCCGCCCGAGATGCGGATCTTCTCGCCCGGCCGGTCGGCATGATCCACCACCAACACTCGGCGCCCGCGTTGCCCGGCCTCGATGGCGGCCATCATCCCGGCCGCCCCTGCCCCCACGACGAGGACGTCGAACGACGCCCTCGTCATGACCGGCCCCTCGGTATGAGGGTCTTAGTAACGGTAGTGATCCGCCTTGAACGGGCCTTCGACCGGCACGTTGATATAGTCGGCCTGGTCCTTGGTCAGGACGGTCAGCTTGGCGCCCAGCTTGGCCAGGTGCAGCAGGGCGACCTTCTCGTCCAGGTGCTTGGGCAGGGTATAGACCTGGTTGTCGTAGGCCTTGGCGTTGGTCCACAACTCGATCTGGGCCAGCGTCTGGTTGGTGAAGGACGCCGACATCACGAAGGACGGGTGGCCCGTCGCATTGCCCAGGTTCACCAGACGGCCTTCCGACAGCAGGATGATCTTCTTGCCGTCCGGGAACTCGATGTGGTGGACCTGCGGCTTGATCTCGTCCCACTTGAAGTTCTTCAGGCCGGCGACCTGGATCTCGCTGTCGAAGTGACCGATGTTGCAGACGATGGCGTTGTTCTTCATCTGCCGCATGTGATCGACGGTGATGACGTCCTTGTTGCCGGTCGTCGTCACATAGATGTCGGCGCGGCCGGCGCTGTCGTCCAGCGTCTGGACCTCATAGCCTTCCATCGCGGCCTGCAGGGCGCAGATCGGGTCGATCTCGGTCACGATCACGCGGGCGCCGCCCTGGCGCAGCGAGGCGGCCGAGCCCTTGCCCACGTCGCCATAGCCGCAGACCACGGCGACCTTGCCCGACAGCATGACGTCGGTGCCGCGACGGATGGCGTCGACCAGCGATTCACGGCAGCCGTACAGGTTGTCGAACTTGGACTTGGTGACGCTGTCGTTGACGTTGATGGCGGGGAAGGGCAGCTCGCCCTTTTCGGCCATCTGATACAGACGGTGAACGCCCGTGGTCGTCTCTTCCGACACGCCGCCGATGGCGTCGCGAATGGCCGAATAGAAGCCGGGCTTCTCGGCGATGTAGCGTTTCATCACCGCGAACAGGGCTTCTTCTTCCTCGTTCTGCGGGTTGGCCAGGACCGAGATGTCCTTCTCGGCCTTGGGGCCCAGCACGGTCAGCAGGGTGGCGTCGCCGCCGTCGTCCAGGATCAGGTTCGGATAGCCGCCGTCGGCCCATTCGAAGATCTTGTGGGCATAGTCCCAATATTCTTCCAGCGTCTCGCCCTTGGTGGCGAAGACCGGCGTGCCGGCGGCCGCGATGGCGGCGGCGGCGTGGTCCTGGGTCGAGAAGATGTTGCACGAGGCCCAGCGCACTTCGGCGCCCAGGGCTTCCAGCGTCTGGATCAGGACCGCCGTCTGGATGGTCATGTGCAGGCTGCCGGCGATGCGGGCGCCCTTCAGCGGCTGGCTGGCGCCGAACTCCTCGCGCAGGGACATCAGGCCCGGCATTTCGGTCTCGGCTATCTCGATTTCCTTGTTGCCCCAGTCGGCCAGGGAAATGTCGCGGACGATGTAGTCGGTCATGTCGGGGCTCCGAGCCTCATGAAGGTTTGGGGCCTCATAGCCCGCCCGGCCTTTATGAGCAAGAAACCCATAAAGATATCCTTATGTGATGCGACACCATCGCGCCCGATTTGTGAAGGCGAATATTTGCAAAATTACGTTTTTGCATATGACCCTGCTTGCATCAGGGGAAACGGATGCTAGTCGTGCCTCATGGCCGACGACCTCTCCCGCACCCTCCCCGCCCGTCTCGACGCTTGCATCGACGCGGCGCAACCCCGCCACGACTGGACGCTGGAGGAGGTCGAGGCCCTGTTCGCCCGACCCTTCATGGAACTGGTGTTCGACGCCGCCACGGTCCACCGGCGCTGGTTCGACCCCAGCCAGGTCCAGAAGTCGCAGCTGCTGTCGATCAAGACCGGCGGCTGCGCCGAGAACTGCGGTTACTGCTCGCAATCGGCCAGTTTCAAGACCGGGCTGAAGGCCGAAAAGCTGATGGAGCCGACCACCGTCATCGCCGAGGCCATGGCCGCAAAGGCCGGGGGCGCCAGCCGCTTCTGCATGGGCGCGGCCTGGCGCGAGTTGAAGGATCGCGACACGCCCAAGCTGGCGGCGATGATCTCGGGCGTGAAGGCCCTGGGGCTGGAAACCTGCGCCACCCTGGGCATGCTGACCGCCGATCAGGCGCGCCAGCTCAAGGACGCCGGGCTCGACTACTACAACCACAACCTCGACACCGGCCCCGACTACTATGCCGAGGTCGTCACCACCCGCAGCTATCAGGACAGGCTCGACACGCTGGAGCATGTCCGCGACGCGGGCATGAGCACCTGCTGCGGGGGCATCGTCGGCATGGGCGAGGCGCGGCGCGATCGAGCGGGCCTGCTGCACGCCCTGGCCACCCTGCCCGTCCATCCCGACAGCCTGCCGGTCAACGCCCTGGTCCCCGTCACGGGAACACCGCTGGGCGAGCGCGTCCTGAAGACCGGCGAGATCGACCCCATCGAGTTCGTCCGCACCGTCGCCGTCGCCCGCCTGGTCTGCCCCAGGGCGATGGTGCGCCTGTCCGCCGGCCGCGAGACCATGAGCCCCGAGATGCAGGCGCTTTGCTTCCTGGCCGGCGCCAACTCCATCTTCGTCGGCGGCAAACTACTGACCACCCCCAATCCCGAACAGGACGAGGACGCCCGCCTGTTCGCCCTGCTGGATCTGAAGCCCATGCCGGTGGGAGCAACGGCGAATTAAGAGATTGGGGTTAGGTCTGGCGGCATGGAACGCCGCGCCCTTCTCGGTCTCGCCGTCGTTGCGACGGCCGCCGCCGCCTCGACCTCCGCTCGCGCGTCGAGCGGCGGCGGGGCTGCGTCCGCCGACACCTATTTCCGCCTGCCCGTCATCACCGCCTCGATCATCCACGCCAGCGGCCGTCGCGGGGTTCTGACCATCGAGACGGGGGTCGATGTGCCCGACGCCGCCCTTCGCACCCGCGCCCAGCAGTCCGCGCCGCGTTTGCGCGCCGCCTACAACACGGCCGCCCAGCGGTTCGCCAACGGCCTGCGTCCCGGCGCCGTGCCCAATATCGACCAGTTGTCGGCCGAGCTTCAAGCGGCGACCAACGCCACCCTGGGCAGGGCCGGCGCCCGCGTGCTGCTCGGCACCGTCATGGCGGCCTGAGCGCCTAAAGGAACGAATAGGGGTCCACGTCCACCGTCAGGCGGACCGAGCCCGGCACCTTCACCCGCGCCAGCCAGGCCCGCAGAAAGGCCTGGATGTTCACGTCGCGGTCGGCCCGCACCAGCAGCCGCTTGCGCCGGCGTCCACGCACCAGGGCCAGCGGCGCGTCGGCGGGACCATAGACCTCCAGCCGTTCGGCGTTGGGAATGGCCTGGGCCAGGTCGTTGGCTGTCTTCTCCACCGCAGCCGCATTCTCGCTGGACAGGATGATCGCCGCCAGCCGGCCATAGGGCGGAAGCGACGCCGCCTCGCGCTCGGCCATCTCCGCCTCGACGAAGGCGTCGCGGTCGCCCGCCGCCAACGCCATCAGCACCGGATGCTCGGGCGTCCAGGTCTGCAAAATGGCCCGCCCCGGCCGATCCGCCCGCCCCGCCCGCCCGGTCGCCTGAGCCAGCAGTTGATAGGTCCGCTCGGCCGCCCGCAGGTCGCCGCCACGCAGGCCCAGGTCTGCATCCACCACCCCGACCAGGGTCAGGCGCGGGAAGTTGTGCCCCTTGGCCGCCGCCTGGGTGGCGACCAGAATGTCGATCTCGCCGTCGGTCATCCGCTGGATCAGCGCGCGCGCCGACTTGGCGTCCGGCGCGGTGTCCGAACTGAACACCGCCGTCCGCGCCTCGGGGAACAGTTGGCGCACCTCCTCCTCGACCCGCTCCACGCCCGGTCCGACCGAGACCAGCGAATCCTCTGCCCCGCACGACGGACACAGCTTCGGACGCGCCATGGAAAAGCCGGTCAGGTGACAGACCAGCCGGCCGGTATAGCGATGCTCGACCAGCCAACTGTCGGTGTCCGGCGCCGTCAGCCGATGCCCGCAGGCGCGGCACAGGACGACGGGGGCGTATCCGCGCCGGTTCAGGAACAGCAGGGTCTGCTCGCCGCGCAGCAAGGTCTCGCCAATGGCCAGCCGCAGCGGCTGCGACAGCCAGGTCTGGGGATCGGGCGTATTCTGGCGCAGGTCCAGCAGGGCGATGTCCGGCAGGACCGCCGTCCCGTGCCGCGCGCCCAGCTTCAGCCAGTCGTAGCGACCGCTCTGGGCGTTCCACAGCGTCTCCAGCGACGGCGTCGCCGAGGCCAGGACCACCGACGCCCCCTCGATCCGCGCCCGCGCCACCGCCAGGTCGCGACCGTGATAGACCAGTCCCTCCTCCTGCTTGAACGAGCCGTCGTGCTCCTCGTCCACCACGATAAGGCGCAGGTTCACGAAGGGCAGGAACAGGGCCGACCGCGCCCCGACCACGATATTGCAACGCCCGGCGACCACCGCCTCCCACACCTGGCGACGGCGCGGCGGGGCGACGCCGGAATGCCATTCGGCCGGGGCCGCGCCGAACCGCGCCGTGATCCGCTCGATCAGGGCCTGCGTCAGGGCGATCTCGGGCAACAGGATCAGGATCTGCGCGGTCGGGTCGGCCCGCAGAACCCGCGCGACGGCTTCCAGATAGGCCTCGGTCTTGCCCGACCCCGTCACCCCGTCCAGCAGGAAGGGTCGGAAACCGCCGCCGGTCACACCCGCCGACAGGGCCGCCGCGGCTGCCGCCTGATCCCCGTTCAGTGATGCGGGCGCATGATCAGGATCGGGTCGGTCGAACGCCGCCTCGGCCGCGATCTCGATGATCTCCAGCACGCCTTCGTCGATCAGTCCCTTGACCACGGCGGACGACACCCCCGCCGCTCGCGCCAGATCGGCGCCCTTCATGGATCGCTCGCCCAGGGCCTCCAGCACGCCCGTTCGCGCCGGGGTGGCCCGCGACGGCGCCCGCTCGCCTACCCGCCGCACCCGCCGTTCTGGCCGGGGACGCGGCGCGCGAAGGCCCTTCAACGCCGTCGCCGCCATCTCGCCCGGCGGCGACAGGGTCCAGCGCCCGGCCCATTCCACGAAATCCATGACGCCCGCCGGCAGGGCCGGATCGTCCAGCCGACTGTCCACCGCCTTTAGCCGCCGGTTCGATCCCGTCGTCTCGAACACCTCCGACACCACGCCCCGTATCAGGCGCGGCCCCAGCGGCGCCGCGACCTGATCGCCACGCGCCAGGGTCATGCCTTCGGGAACCTCGTAATCGAAGGCTTCCGGCACCGGCAGGGGAATGAGGACCGAGGCGACTTTCACCGAACTTCGCCCTCGGCTATGAAGCCGCCCATGAAACTCTTTCTCGATACCGCCGACGTCGCCGTCATCAAGGACATGGTCCCCACCGGAATGGTGGACGGCGTCACCACCAATCCGTCGCTGATCGCCAAGTCGGGCCGGAACATGGCCGAGGTCATCGCCGAAATCTGCGCCCTGGTCGAGGGGCCGATTTCCGCCGAGGCCGTCTCGCTCGATTTCGAGACCATGGTCAAGGAGGGCGACAAGCTGGCCGCCATCGCCCCGAACGTGGTCGTGAAACTGCCCCTGACCTGGGACGGGCTGCGCGCCTGCCGCGTCTTCACCGACAAGGGCATCAAGACCAACGTCACCCTGTGCTTCTCGGCCGCCCAGGCCCTTCTGGCCGCCAAGGCCGGCGCCACCTTCGTCTCTCCCTTCGTCGGTCGCCTGGAAGACAACGGCGCCGACGGCATCGGCCTGCTGGAAGAAATCCGCGTCCTGTATGACGTCCACGGCTTCGACACCCAGATCCTGGCCGCGTCCCTGCGCAATGTGGGACATGTGGCCGCCGCCGCCGTCGCCGGATCGGACGCCGCCACCTTCGGCGCCGACACCTTCAAGGCGCTGGTGAACCACCCGTTAACCGACAAGGGTCTTGATGCCTTCATGACGGACTGGGCCAAGACGGGTCAGTCGATTCTGTAGCATTCACGTCCCGGAGAGGTCTGTTTGAGCGGCGCATTGGACCTTTTCGAAACGTCGGAATCGGACGTAACGCCGCACATCGGCGACGGCCTGCACTGGCCTGACGTGCGCGGCTGGCTGCAAACCCACCCCCAGACCCTGCTGGACGACCGGTCCCTGCTGGAAGAGATCGGCCTGCGTCCGCACGGCCGCAACGTGGTCGAGTTCGGCGCCGCCGCCCTGACGCGGCTTGAGGCCGTGGTCGAGCGCGAGACCGGCGCCCGGCGCGAGATCGAACTGATCGCGCGGGCCAACTTCGCGGCCCAGACCCAGACGCACGTCGCGACCCTGGACCTGATGGAGGCCAGGAACCATTCCGACCTGGCTCGGCGTCTGGACGCGGCGGCGCAAGGGCGATTCGGCCTTGCCGGCGCCGCCATCGCCCTGGAAAAGCCCGGCGGCGTACCCTTCGGCTGGCGCGCGCTGGAAGAGGGCGACGTCAACAATCTGCTGGGCGAACACGGCCTGACCTGGCTGGGCCCGATGATCCCGGGGCTGAACTTCTTCGGCGCGACCGAGGATCAGGTGAAATCCATCGCCCTGGTCCGCATGGCTCCGCACCTGACGCCCGGCGCCCCGCCGCGCCCCTGCATCTGCGCCTTCGGTTCGCCCGAGCCGGAAGGCTTCACCCCGAACATGGGCTGCGAACTGGCCGCCTTCCTGGCGCGGGTGACGGAGCGGATGGCCGAGCGATGGCCCGTCCTGAACTGACAAGCTCTCAACTGACCGCCCCCGACGCCCTGCGCGCCTGGCTCGACCATCTGGCGCACGAGCGTCGGCTGTCGCCGCGCACGCTGGAGGCCTATGGCCATATCGGCCGGCTCTATGTCGCCTTCCTCGAACGCCATCGCGGCGAGACCCTGTCGCTGAAGGACATGGGCACGATCACCGCCGCCGAGGTCCGCGCCCATATGGCCGAGCGCCGCTCAGGCGATCACCCGCTGGCGGCGCGGTCGTTGAGCCAGAGCCTGTCGGCCATTCGCGGGTTTCACGCCTTTCTCGACCGGCGGCTGGACACGCCCGCGCCGCAACTGGCCCTGGTGCGCGGCCCCAAGGTCAAGCCGTCCCTGCCACGCCCGGTAACCGAGGATCAGGCGCGCGGCCTGCTGGCCGAACCGGACGCCGATCCCGACGCCGATCCGTGGGAGGCTGCGCGTGACCGCGCCGTCCTGACCCTGCTCTACGGCTGCGGCCTGCGGATCTCGGAAGCCATGTCCCTGACGCGCGCCGACGCGCCCCTGGGCGAGACGCTGCGCATCGTCGGCAAGGGGTCCAAGACCCGGATCGCCCCCATCCTGCCCGCCGTGCGCGCGGCGGTGGACGCCTATCTGGCACTGCTGCCCTTCCCGCTCCAGCCGAGCGACGCCCTGTTCCGCGCCCGGCGCGGCGGACCGCTCAGCCCCCGTCACGTCCAGGCCTCGGTCCAGCGGTTGCGCGGCCGGCTGGGTCTGCCCGAACGCACGACGCCCCACGCCCTGCGCCACAGTTTTGCGACCCATCTGCTGGGCGCCGGCGCCGACCTGCGTTCGATCCAGGAACTGCTGGGCCACGCCAGCCTGTCGACGACCCAGAAATACACCGGCGTCGACGCCGATAGACTTTTGAATGCCTATGCGGCCGCCCATCCCCGCGCCTAAAAAGGCCGGATGAGTATCGACATCCTGGCCATCGGCCTGCCCGCCCTCGCCGACCAAATGCTGACCCAGCGCGCGCCCGGTCTGGGCTGGACCCTGCATCGTCCCGGCCCCGACGGCCTGCCTTCGCCCGAGGTCGCCGACCGTATCGTCGGCGTCGCCGCCTCGGGCGCCGCGTCCGTGGACGCCCGACTGATCGACGCCCTGCCCGCGCTGAAGATCGTCTCCGTCCACGCCGTCGGCTATGACCTGACCGATGTCGCCCACGCCCGGTCGCGCGGCGTGATCGTCACTCATACGCCCGATGTCCTGAACGAGGATGTCGCCGACCTGGCCCTGCTGCTGGCCCTGGGGACCTTGCGTCGCCTGCCGGCCATGGACGCCTGGGTCCGCGCCGGGCGCTGGGTCTCGGATGGGCCGCCGCCGCTGTCGCGCAGCGCCACAGGCCTGCGATACGGCCTGCTGGGCCTGGGCCGGATCGGTCAGGCCATCGCGCGGCGACTGGAGCCCTTCGCCGGCGAGATCGCCTATCACACCCGCAACCCGGTCAAGGATTCCCCCTGGCGGCACGTGCCGAGCCTGGTCGATCTGGCGACCCAGGTCGATGTGCTGATCGTGATCGTGCCGGGCGGCGCTTCGACGCGTGGCCTGGTCTCGGCCGAGGTGCTGGAGGCCCTGGGTTCGACCGGCGTGCTGATCAATGTCGCGCGCGGCGAGGTGGTGGATCAGGACGCCCTGGTCGCCGCCCTGACCTCGGGAGCGCTGGGCGGCGCCGGCCTGGATGTCTTCGCCGACGAACCGAACGTGCCCCAGGCCCTGATCGACAGCGACCGCTGCGTCCTGACGCCCCACGTCGCCTCGGCCACCGTCGAGACCCGCAACGCCATGGCCGAACTGATGATGGCCAACCTTGAGGCTGTATTGGCGGACAAGCCGCCGGTCACGCCGGTCCCGGACTAGCCTATTGAACCGGCCGTGAGGGACGTGTCGGCGTCACCGACACGGTCGGGCCGAACTCGCGGCCCAGGGCGCGCGGCTGATCGGGGATCGCATAGCTGATCGGCAGGGGACAGTTGTTCCGATCGCGCCGATCCAGCAGCATATAACGCCGCGCCTGGCCGTCATCGAGCGAACGGTCTAGCGTCATGGCGCGGTCGCCGCCGCCTTGCTGGGCCTGCATCAAGGGATCGGCGCAAGGCACCATCACTTGGTCCAGCACAGACGCAATCCGCACCATCGGCTGATCGACGACGGGCGCCGGATGGACGATCGCCGCGCTGTTGGACAGGGCCAGCATGAGTAGGGTCAGCATCTGGATGCTCCGGGTTCGATGCTGATCCTACGCCAGCAACCTCGGATTGACCAGATCGGCGCCGAACCACAGGACCGACAAGAATATGTCGCATGGCATTGGCGGAAAGCGCCTAACCTGATCGCCTCGGCCATGGCGTCAAGGAGGACAGGCGGTTGCGCCTTGCATTCGGCGACCAGACTTCCTGCACTTCGTCGCGGCGCGAGGCGCTGAGCCTGCTGGCGGCTGTCCCGTTTCTTTCCGCCCAGACCGCTCCCCCGTCGGAGCCGCCGCCCGATCAGGTCCGGCTTTTGCAGAACCTGCTGACGCGGATGGGCGTTGGGGTGCGTCTGAACGACGGCGCCCAGCAGGTGTTCGTCATCGACACCGGCGCCGAACGCAGCGCGCTCTCGGCCGAGTTGGCGCAGGCTCTGGCCCTGCCGCCCGGCCGCCCGGTCGTCGTGCACGGCATCACCGCAGCCGAGGTCACGCCCACCGTCGAGATCGCACAGATCGAGATCGGGCGACGGCGTTTCGCCGACCTGACCCTGCCGGTCTTCCCCCGCGCCGCCCTGGGCGCCGACGGCCTGTTGGGGCTGGACCTGCTGTCGCGCTTTCGCCTGACGCTGGACGTCAACGCCCGCCAGGTCGCCCTGTCGCCCTCGGGCTCGACCAGCATCGCCCTGACGACCAGCGTCGACGGCACGCGGCTTCGTCAGCAGGACGTCCTCGTCGCCGGCCATCGCGGTCGGTTCGGCCAACTGATCCTGACCCGGATCGAAGTAGCGGACGTCGAGGTCGCCGCCTTCATCGACAGCGGCGCGCAATACTCGATCGGCAATCTGGCGCTGATGCGGGCGGCCGGGATCGGCCAGACCACCGACCCGTCGCAGCCCGTTCGCATGGTCGGCATCGTCGGCGGCGCGGTGACGGCGCAGTCGGGGACGGCTCCGGCCATGCAGGTGGCGGGGCGGTCGCTGGGACCGACCCCGCTGCTGTTCGCCGACCTGCATGTGTTTCAGGTCATGGGCCTGATCGACCAGCCGGCCCTGTTGCTGGGCGCCGACATCCTGAGCCGGTTCAGCCGGATCACCCTGGATTACGGTCGCAGCCGCGTGGCCTTCGGCGGCGTGCTGCGCAGGCGTCCCTCAGCCGCCGGCGCGGTCAGATCGCCTTGATCGCCCCACCGTCCAGCCGGATCAGCGACCCGGTGACATAGGCCGCCAGCGGGCTGGCCAGGAAGGCGGCGGTGGCGCCGAACTCCTCGGTCGTGCCGATGCGGCCGACGGGGATGGACTTGACGGAGTCGGCCCGCGCCTCCTGCGGCGTGACGCCGGTGCGTTCGGCCGCCGCCTGGTCCAGCCGTTCGATGCGCGGCGTGTCGATCCGCCCCGGCAACAGGGTGTTGACCGTCACCCCGTCCGGTCCGACCTCGTTCGCCAGCGTCTTGGCCCAGGCCGCGACCGAGGCCCGCAGGGTGTTGGACACGCCCAGCGCCGCCGACGGCTCCACCACCGTGATCGAGGCGACGTTCAGTATCCGCCCCCAGCCAGCTGCTCGCATGCGCGGCAACACCCGGTCCGTCAGGCGGAAGATCGACAGCACCATCGATTCGAAATGATCGCGCCACACCGCCGGCTCCAGACCCGACACCCCCGACGGCGGCGGCCCGCCCGTGTTGTTCAGCAGGATTTCGATGTGGCCGCCCAGCAGCTCTTCGGCCAGGTCCGCCGCCTTCAGCAGCGCCGCGTGATCGGCCAGGTCCGCCGTGACCACGACCGCCTTGCCCGGCCCGGCCGCGTTAAGCGCATCCGCCACCGCCTGAAGCTTGTCCGCATCGCGCGACAGCAGGGCGACGTGCGCGCCCTCCGCGACCAGGGCCGTCGCCACGGCCCGGCCCAGGCCGGATGAGCCGCCACAGATCAGGGCGCGCTTGCGGTCCAGTTTCAGGTCCATGGTCGATCTCCGGCTTCGATTTCCAGCCCCGCATATCGGACGCCTGCCCGCCCGGCGCAACGCGGCGTTAACCGATGCGGCGCACCTTCATGCCTGAGCGGCCGCCATCAGCCGCCAGGACAGGCCGGGGAGGGCTCGCCCATGTCGACCAAGATGACTTCGAGCATCCGCCGCCACAGCGATCATTTCGAGCCGCAGGACACCGATCCCCAGGAACAGCGCCGCCTGCGCGGCCAGCTGGAACAGATCGACTACGCCGCCTACATCGCCAACAAGGAGGTGATCGGCCACGCCCTGACCGGCGTCGACGCCTCGTCCCTGCAAAAGCTGGCGGTCATGACCGCCACGGCCCGCGCCAAATGGGTGGCGGAATCGCTGCGCCTGGCCCACTCCGGCTCGGCCGTGACGCCTGATCAGGTCGCCCGCCTGACCGCCGCCCGCACCGCCTACGACGAACTCGCCGAAGCCTACGAGGCCCTGCGCCGCATCATCGAGCGGGGGTATATCGCGCTGCGGTGACGTGGATCAGTTTCGACTATGCCTGAGGCGCGTCATCGGCCTCGACCGAAGCGGTCAGCCGGTCGAACAGTGAACGGCCATCCAGGGTTCGTTCCAAGCGGTCGAGATGTTCGGCGACGTCGTCAGCCTCGCGATTCAGGGCCTCGGCTTCGCGATTCATGGCGAGCCACAGCGGGGTCAGGCGGACGACCAGAGCCTCGCCTGCCGAGGTCAGGGACTGACGACGCCGCCGCGCGTCCTGTGGATCCGGCAGAGCCCGCACATAACCGGCCGCTTCCAGCGATCGCAGTGACTGGCTGACCGAAACGTGGGTGATGCGTAGCGCGGCGGCGAGTTCGCCGACCGTCATCGGACCGTTCTGGACAACCTGGTTCAGGACGCCGAACCATCGCTGCTCGAAGGTGATGCCCAGGTGCGCATAGATGCGGCCGACGTCGCGGTCGATCCGCTCCGACAGGCGGCGCAGTTGGGCGCCGATGGTCGCGCCATGGCCGCCCTTCAGATCGGTCACTCGGACGGCTCCACGATGACGGCGATCTGCATGATCCGCTCGGCGCCAGCCGCATTTCCGCGGTGGCGAGCCTTCGCCGCCTCGACCTCGAAGACCGAGCGCGGTTTCAGGCCCTGCGGCCTCGCGTCGAACAGGGCGCGGGCTGCTCCCACGCTATCGTCCCTCGCCGCCGCCGTCATCGCCATGCCCAGATGATAACCGTCGGTCGCAGGACCGGGTCCACACAGGATGTCCTTCACCGCAACATTCAGGCCCCAGTAGCCATCGACCTCGCCATTGGTGAGCATGGCGAAGGTATAGCCCAGATCCTCGTAACGCCAGACCTCGCCGGCGATGCCGACATGGCCGCCGGTGTTGCCCACCATGCGATGACCGTTGATGGTCTCTTCCATGAAGCCCAGACCGTAACGCGCGCGGCCCAGATCGAACAGACCTTTGGTCGCCGTTGTGTACATCTGCGGCGACAGGAGCCGGCCGTCGCCCAGGGCGGTGATGAAGATCGACAGGTCCTCTACGGTCGAATAGCCGCCACCCGCCGAATTGCCCCGAAACTGGTTGACGAACAGATTGCTGCGCCAGGCGCCGGGAACAGCTTCGTCGCGGGCATAGCCGTCGGCCCGGTTCGGCACGACGAGATCGAGCGGCCAGTCGCCGCTGCCGCTCATGCCAAGGGGCTCGAATATGGTTCGCCCGATGTGGTCGGCGTAGGTCTCGCCGGTCATGGCCTCGACGATCAGGCCCAGGATCACATAGCCGCCATTGGAATAGCCGAGCCGCTCGCCGGGCGTGAACTCCAGCGGCAGGTCGGCGATCAGGGGCAGAAAGTCGCGGGTCTCTACGAAGGCCTTGGACGGCTTGTTCGCGATCGACTCCCAGTAGTTGCCCACGCCTGAGCTGTGCGACAGCAGCTGGCGGGCGGTGATCTGTTCGGCGACGGCGCGGTTCGGATAGTCGGGCAGATAGCGAATGACCGGGGCGTCCAGGTCGATCCGACCCTTCTCCACAAGACGCAGCACCGCCGTGGCGGTGAACATCTTGCCGATGGAGGCGACGTTGAACCGGGTGTCAATACGGTTCGCCGCGCCGAACACGCGCTCCGCCTGGCCCACCGCACGCTGATAGACGACCTGGTCGCCGCGCCTCAACATCAGGACGCCCGAGAAATCCGCATCTATGATCGCCTGTTCCACGGCGGCGTCCAGACGGGCGGCGATGGAGCCTCCTTCGTCCCCTGCTCGACCAAGGCCGCTCCAGCTCAAGACGCCCAGCCCTGCTGTCGCGCCCATCACCCCTCGCCGTGTCATCCGAATACCCACCGAAACCGCCCCAACATTTATGTAGGCGCCTACATAAATGCACGTTGAAGCAAACGCCAGCCTTGGAAACGCCCAGGACGACCCGAAACTCGGGACAGAGCGGATGACACGACCCGCACCTTCCGCAAACATTGATTTTATATGATGTATCTGGAGGGCCTGGTGGAGCCGAGGGGAGTCGAACCCCTGACCTCGTCATTGCGAACGACGCGCTCTACCAACTGAGCTACGGCCCCGTTTCCAGCGTGGGATCGGGTTCACAGTCGAGGCGGACATAGAAGGCGGGCGGGCGTGGTGTCAACGGGCTTGTGCGCGCAATCGGCGCAGGTCGGATACGGCCGTTGTCGGAAGGGGTGCGAACACGCTAGAAGCGCCGATCCAAGCAGGAGTTACGGTTCATGGGCTATGCGCTCGTCTGGTTGATCAACACCATCATCAGTCTGATGATCTGGTTCATCATCGCCCAGGCCATATTGAGTTGGCTGGTGGCCTTCGACGTCGTCAACTATCGCAACCGCTTCGTCTATTCGGTGGGCACCTTCTTGGACCGGGTCACGTCGCCCCTGCTGGAGCCGTTCCGCCGCATCATTCCGAACCTGGGCGGCATCGACATCTCGCCCATCGTGGTGATCCTGCTGCTGCAGTTCATCAGCGTGTTGTTCAACCGCACGGCGGCGCCGGCCCTGATCCAGTTGCTGGGCTGAGGCGACACGGCGGGCGGAAATCTGACGTTGGGGGGCCGATCCGCTCTTGCGCCGCGCGCCGTCCTTCCTAAAGGTGCCCGCCCGACCACTTTCGACCACGGTTCATGACCACGATCACCACAGTCGCCATTCTGGGCGCCGGACAAATGGGCGCAGGCATCGCCCAGGCGGTGGCGCTCGGGGGCTATTCGGTCCGGCTCTATGACGTCGTCGCCGACCGGCTGCCGCTGGCGCAGGGCGAGATCGCGGCCAGTTTGTCACGTCACGTGGCGCGCGGCCTGATCGATCAGGCCGCCGCCGACGCGGCCCTTGCCCATATCGCCGTCAGCGATGTGATCGCCGACGCCGTCGCCGGCGCCGATCTGGTCATCGAGGCTGCGCTGGAGGACGAGGCGGTCAAGAAGGCCATCTATGCGCAGGTCCTGCCGCACCTTGGGCCGCAGACCCTGCTGGCCTCCAACACCTCCTCGATCTCGATCACCCGTCTGGCGTCCTCGACAGACCGGCCGGATCGGTTCGTCGGCCTGCACTTCATGAAGCCGGCGCCGATCATGAAACTGGTCGAGATCGTGCGCGGCATCGCCACCTCGGCCGAGACCCATTCCGCCGCCGTCGCCTTCGCCGAGAGCTTGGGCAAGACGACCACGGACGCCGAGGACTTCCCCGCCTTCATCGTCAACCGCATCCTGGTGCCGATGATGAACGAGGCGATCTTCACCCTGTACGAGGGGGTGGGCGACGTCGCCTCGATCGACAAGGCGCTGCGCCTGGGGGCCAACCATCCGATGGGGCCGCTGGAACTGGCGGACTTCATGGGGCTGGATGTCGTCCTGGCCATCATGAACGTGCTGTATGACGGCCTGGCCGATAGCAAATACCGCCCCTGCCCGCTGCTGGTGAAATATGTCGAGGCCGGCTGGCTGGGCCGCAAGAGCGGACGCGGCTTCTACGACTATTCCGGCGACACGCCGGCGCCGACACGATGAGCCGGTTCGAGAGCTATTCCGACCTGCCGGGTCAGGCGACCATCGCCGCACGGCCCGCGCCTCTGTATCCGGTCCTGGCCTGTCTGGCGGGCGCGGCTTGGCCTCCACTGTGGCTGACCCTGCCGTTCTGGCGGCCCCATGCCTTCATGCCGGGACGCGACATGGACTGGCGGCTGGTTGTGATGCTGATCGGCCTGATCACCGTGCCGCTGGCCCTGTATCGCATCCTGACCGAGCGCAAGCGCGACGGTCGCCCCGGCACGCGGCTGGGCGTGGTCTGGCGCTTCATGATGTACGGCGGCCTGGCGGCGGCCCTGGTCCAGATCGTGGTCGCTCTGGGCATGAGCGTCATGGGCTGGATCGAGGCCGGCGACTTCATGCAGGCCCTGGGCGCCACCGAGACGACCCTGCTGATCTTCGGCGTCGGCGGCTTGCCTATCGCCATGATCGTGGGCGTCAGCTACGCCCTGTGGGCCGGGCTGTGCGCCGCCTTCATCGCTTTCGAGGCCCGGCCCGCAGTCAAGGACAGACTGGGCCTTATGCCGAAAGGCTGACATCGGCGTCTCAGGCCAGTTCAAGGGATTGGGGGATCCGCACATGACCATCGACCCGCCCGTCCTGTCGCCCGTCGAGCCGACATCGCGTATCGCCAGCCTGGACGTGATGCGGGGCCTGGCGGTGCTGGGCATCCTGGCGGTCAATGTCGTCTCCTTCGCCCTGCCCTTCATGGTCTATGACGACGCGAGCCTGAGCCCGTTCGCGGTGACGGGCGCCAACGCCGTGGCGCGCTGGACCGTGGACGTCTTCTTCCACCAGAAGTTCATCACCCTGTTCTCCATGCTGTTCGGCGCCTCGATCTTCCTGGTCGGGGGCGAGCGCGGCGACCCGGCGCGCGGGGGGCTGTTGCGGCGACGCCTGTTCTGGCTGGCGGTCATCGCGCTGATCCACGGCCTGGCCTTTTGGTACGGCGATGTGCTCCTGCTCTACGCCTGGTCGGCTTTGTTCGTGATGCTGATGCGGTCGATGCGGGCAAAGACGCTGATCGGCGTCGGCCTGGGCGTGACCCTGGCGCTGGGCGCGATGCAGGCCCTTGCCACATGGATGATGGTCGCCGGCCCGCCCGCCGTCACTGAGGCCATGGGCCAGGGCGAGCCGCAATACACCGCCGCCATGGTCGCCGAGGCCATCGCCGCCTATCGCAGCGGCTGGGCCGGGGCCATGGGCCAGAACCTGCAGAGCTGGCTGTTCCTGCAGGGGGCCAGCCTGACGATGTTCGTCTTCTCGACGGTGGCTCTGATGATGCTGGGCATGGGCCTGTTCAAGGCGGGCGTGTTCAGCGGCCGGGCGCCGACCTGGGTCTATGCGACGCTGATCGGCGTGGGCGGGGCGATGCTGGCCCTGCTGGGCGTGCTAGAATGGGCCGAGGCCATGGCGCCGGCCGGAACCCACCCGACGCGCGGCCTGGCGGAGGCCGTCGCCTCCTTCCCGATCTTCGTCACCCTGGCCTATGTCAGCCTGATCGTCCTGGCGACGACGCGCGGCCTAGGCTGGATCACGGCGGCGCTGCGGCCGGTGGGGCAGATGGCCTTCACCAACTATCTGACCCAGACCCTGATCATGACCTCGATCTTCTATATGCCGTGGAGGCCGCGCCTGTTCGGACAGGTGGACTATGTGCAGATGTGGGGCCTGGTGCTGGGCGTCTGGGCGCTGCAACTGGTCTGGTCGCCGCTGTGGCTGTCGCGGTTCAGCATGGGGCCGCTGGAGTGGGTTTGGCGCTGTCTGACCTATGGTCGTCGGGTGCCGATCCAGAAACCCGGCTGACGGCGCTTTTATCGCAGGCGCGAAGGGATTAACTGAGGGCCATGGCCGCCCCGGATACTCCCGCCGAAACCTTCAAACGCGCGCTGGGTCATGCCGCGCGGGCGTTGGCCGAACAGCCCGAGCTGGAGGTGATGTTCGGATCCGACGGGCCCAAGCTGTCGAACGGCGTCCTGACCCTGCCCCATCCGCCGCGCGATCCGTCCGGTCCCGAGAGCGCCTCTCTGCGCGGCCAGGCCGACCGGCTGGCGCTGCGACTGGCCAATCACGATGGGGCGGTGAACGCCAGGATGCGGCCCGTCGACACCAAGGCGGCCGAGGTGTTCGACGCGGTCGAGCAGGCGCGGGTCGAGGCATTCGGGTCGGAACATCTGGCCGGGGTGCGCGACAATCTGAGCGCCGCCCTGATCACCCGGCTGGAAAAGACCGGCGCCCTGCGGATCAATGACGCCGACCGCGTGCCGGTGTCCGAGGCCGTGGCGCTTCTGGTGCGCGAGCGGCTGACTGGACGGCCCGCCCCCGACGGCGCCAGGGCCATGCTGGATCTGGTCCGCGCCAATATCGAGGCCAAGGCGGGCGCCAAGCTGGACGCCCTGGCGGGCACGGCGGGCGATCAGGAAGGCTTTGCGCTGAAGATGCGCGAGGTGCTGCGCGCTCTGGATCTGGATCCCGGCGACGGTCGCGGCGAAGATACGTCCGAAGATCCCGGCGACGAGGAACCCGATCCCCAGGACCCGGCCGCCGACGACGATCAGGACGAGGAAGAAGACGAGGACGGCGGCGAGGGCTCCCAGTCGATGGAGGGCGACGCCGACGATCAGTCCTCGGACGAAGAACGCGAGAGCCGTCCCGAGGGCGCGCCCGCCGATCCCGACAGCGAAGGCTCCGACGAAGGTCCCGAACTGCAGGAAGGCCAGCAGCCCAATCGTCAGCAGACGGCCGACGACGGGCGCGCGGTGGACTTCTACCGCGTCTTCACCACCGCCTTCGACGAGGTGGTGGACGCCGCCGACCTGTGCGACCCGGTCGAGCTGGACCGGCTGCGCGCCCTGCTGGACGGCCAGCTGGCCATCCTGTCCAGCGTCGTCTCGCGCCTGGCCAACAAGCTGCAACGCCGCCTGCTGGCCCAGCAAAACCGCTCCTGGGTCTTCGATCTGGAAGAGGGCATGCTGGACACCGCCCGCCTGACCCGGATCGTCACCGATCCGACGGCGCCCCTGTCGTTCAAGGCCGAGAGCGAGAGCCCGTTCCGCGATACGGTCGTGACCCTGTTGCTGGACAACTCCGGCTCCATGCGCGGGCGGCCGATCATGGTGGCGGCGGTCTGCGCCGACATCCTGGCGCGCACGCTGGAACGCTGCGGCGTCAAGGTCGAGATCCTGGGCTTCACCACCCGCGCCTGGAAGGGCGGGCAGAGCCGCGAGGCCTGGATCAGCGCCGGCAAGCCCGCCAATCCCGGCCGCCTGAACGACCTGCGCCACATCATCTACAAGGCCGCTGACGCGCCCTGGCGCCGGGCCAAGAAGAACCTCGGCCTGATGATGCGCGAGGGTCTGCTGAAGGAAAACATCGACGGCGAGGCCCTGCAATGGGCGCACAGTCGCCTGCTGGCCCGCACCGAGCAGCGCCGCATCCTGATGGTCATTTCCGACGGCTCGCCGGTGGACGATTCGACCCAGTCGGCCAATGCGGCGCTGTATCTGGACAAGCACCTGCGCCAGGTCATCGCCGAGATCGAGGATCGCTCGCCGGTCGAACTGCTGGCCATCGGCATCGGCCACGACGTGACCCGCTGGTATCGTAAGGCCCTGACCATCGTGGACGTCGAACAGTTGGCGGGCGCCATGACCGAGAAGCTGGCCGAACTGTTCGAGAACGAAGGGGCCGCCGGCACCACGCGTCGCACCCGACGGAAGCTGGCGGCATGAGCCGGGTTGGCCGTCTCGCCTCCATCTGGATCGCCCTGTCGCTGACGGCCTGCGCCGCCTCGCTCGGCGCGCCGCGTCCCTATCCGCTGTCGTCCGATGGCTGGACGCCCGCGGTCGCGGAGCTGAGAAGCGTCAGCCTGGGCCTGCCGGGCGGGGCGCAGTTGGCGGACGGCGTGGGTTTCGCCGGGGGCCTGCAGATCAGCGCCGCCCCGACCTCGCCCTTGCACAGTCTGTCGGACCTGAAACTGACCGGTGACGGCGGCTTCGTCACCGTGTCGGATGCCGGCGATCTGGTGCGCGGCGACATTCGCCTGGACGCCGGCGGGCGGCTGATCGGCCTGGATCATTTCCGTTCGCGCCGCCTGACGCTGGAAGACGGGCGCGCGATCTCCGACAAGCAGGACGGCGATGCCGAAGGCCTGGTCGTCACACCCCCCGGCGATCTGCTGGTCAGTTTCGAACGGCGCCACCGAATCTGGAACTACGGCCCGCTATCGGCTCTCAAGACCCGGCCGACGCCGATGCGGGCGCCCGACTTCGCTTTCACCGAAAACGACGGGATGGAGGGGCTGGCCGTGGCGCCCAACGGCTGGCGTGTCTCTGGCGAGGCCGGCGGCGTGTGGAACTGTTCAGCGGCCCGATGCACCGTCGTGACCGCTCCGCCCGAGACGCCCATTCCCGACAGCGAATATCGCATAACCGGTCTGGATCGTGATCCGTCCGGCGACGGATGGTTCGTGGTTCAGCGCCTGTACCGGGCGCCCATCGACATGCGCGCCCGCGTGCGCCGCATGGCCCCAGACGGGACCCTGGGGCCGATCCTGATCGAGTTGAAACTGCCCGGCACCACCGACAATTTCGAAGGCATCGCCGCCGAGACCCGTCATGGCAGGACGCGCCTCTACATCCTGTCCGACGACAACTTCAATCCGGCCCAGCGCACCCTGATGCTGGCCTTCGACGTGGACTGAGCTTCAGGCGGCTCCTGCCCACTGGGTCGATTGGGCCGTCGTGTCGTCGGCGCGCAGGGCGCGCACGAAGTCGTCGCGCCAGATGCCCACATCGGTGGCGCGCACCACCTCCATCAAGGCTTCCCATTTCCGAATACGCTCGGCCAAGGGCATGGTCAGCGCCTTCTGTATGGCGTCCGAAAGCTCTTCGCGGCTGTAGGGATTGACCAGCAGGGCCTCGCCCATCTGCTCGGCCGCCCCGGCGAAGCGCGACAGGATCAGCACGCCCGGATCTTCGGGGTTCTGGGCGCAGACATATTCCTTGGCCACCAGGTTCATGCCGTCGCGCAGCGGCGTGACCAAGCCCACCCGCGCCGCGCGATAGATGCCGGCCAGCTGATCCCGGCGATAGGTGCGATTCAGGTAGCGGATCGGCTGCCAGTCCATGTCGCCGAACGCGCCGTTGATCCGCCCCGCCAGGGCGTCAAGCCGCGCGCGAATATCCTGGTAGCTGTCGACATCGTCGCGCGAGATCGGCGTGACCTGCAACAGGAAGACCTCGCCCCGCATCGAGGCGTTGTCCTGCAGGAACTGCTCATAGCCGAGCAGCCGCTCCTCCAGCCCCTTGGAATAGTCCAGCCGGTCCACGCCTACCATCATCGACCGGAAGGCCGACGACGCCGCCATCCGGTCATAGGTCCGCGCTCCCAGCGTCGAGTTCCGCGCCGCCAGGAAGCCGTCCACATCGATGCCGATGGGGAAGACGCCCGTCTGGACCTTGCGTCCGAAACACTCCAGCCCGCCGGTCCCGTCCAGTTCGCCCTGGGCCTCCGAGACCACATAGTCGGTGAACAGGTCGCTCCATTCCTGGGTGTGGAAACCGATCAGGTCGAAGTCGAACATGGATTCCACCAGCCGCCGGTGATGCGGCAGGGTCACCAGCAACTGCCGCGCCGGCCACGGCGTATGCAGGAAAAAGCCGATCCGGTTCCTGATCCCCAGGCGACGCAGGTCCCGCGCCATCGGGATCATGTGATAGTCGTGGATCCAGATCATGTCGTCGGGCTGGATCAACGGTGCCAGCACCTCGGCGAAGCGGCGGTTCACCCGCTCATAGCCCTCGCCGTATGACCGCTCGTACTGCGCCAGATCGATGCGGTGGTGGAACAGCGGCCACAGCGTCTTGTTGGCATAGCCATTGTAGTATTCGTCGACGTCCTGGGCTTCCAGATCGACCAGGCCCACGGTCACGCCGGCCCGGTCCTCGATCTTCACCTCGCCGGTATAGTGTTCGATCGTTTCGCCGGACCAGCCGAACCACAGACCATCGTATTTTCGCAAGGCGGCGGACAGGGCCATGGCCAGGCCGCCGGCGGACCCGGCGGCAGGGTCCGTCGGGGCGGAGACCCGGTTGGAAACGACGATAAGGCGGCTCATGACTTCACTTCAGACGGCGACCCCAGCCCCGGGGCCCGAACATTAACGCACATCGGTCCACGAACGGCTCAACAGCACGGCGCAATTGATAATGCCGACCAGGGAATAGGTCTGCGGATAGTTGCCCCACAGCTCGCCGTCGTCGATCGAGATGTCCTCGCTCAACAGGCCCGCAGCCGTGCGGCGGCTCAGCATTTCCTCGAAAATGGTTCTCGCCTCCTCGATCCGGCCGTTCTGGTGCAAGGCCTCGATGAACCAGAAGGTGCAGAAGTTGAAGGCGGTCTCCGGTTCACCGAAATCGTCCGGCTCGACGTAGCGGAATAGGAACGGACCCTTCTTCAGATCGCGTTCGATGGCGTCGAAGGTGGCGACCTGACGCGGATCGTGCGCCTCCAGGAAGCCCAGATCGGTCATCTGCAGCAGGGAGGCGTCCAGTTCACGCCCGCCGAAGCTGGCGGCGAACCGCCCCTCGTCCGGCAGATAGGCCTCGGCCTCGATCCGCTCACGGATGATCTGCGCCCGCGCACGCCAGAACTCGCCTCGATCCGGCAGGCCCAGATGGTCCGCCGCCTTGGCAAGCCGGTCGCAGGCGGCCCAACACATGACGGAGGAATAGGTGTGGACCCGCGCGATGGTGCGGAACTCCCACAGGCCGGCGTCGGTCTGATCGTGCATGGCGAAGGCCCGCTCGCCGATGGTCTCCAACGCGTGGAAATCTTCGAGAGTGCCAGGACGCAGCAACCGCGCGTCGTAGAAGGCCTGAACCAGCGGAAGTACAATCTGTCCGTACACGTCATGTTGCAGATGCTCGTGCGCCTGATTGCCGATCCGCACCGGCTTCATGCCGCGATAGCCCGCGACCGTATCGACGATGCTCTCGCCGATGCCGGGCTCAAGACCCACGCCATAGACCGGCTGGACGTGACCTCCGGCGGAATCGTCGACCAGGTTCCTCAGATAGACCAGGTAGTTCTCAAGGATGTCCACCGCGCCCAGGCGATTCAGCGCCCGCACCGTGTAATAGGCGTCGCGGATCCAGCAGTAGCGATAGTCCCAGTTGCGCCCGCTCTCCTTGAACTCGGGCACCGAGGTCGTCATGGCGGCGACGATGGCGCCGGTCTCTTCATAGGCGCACAGCTTCAGCGTGATCGCCGCGCGGATCACCGCCTCCTGATAGTCCAGCGGCAGATAGAGTTTGCGCACCCAGTCCTGCCAATAGGCCACCGTCCGGTCCAGCGCGCCCTGCACCCCGTGACCGACATCCTGGTCATAGCCCTCGTCCGGCCCCAGGAAGAAGGCGTGGGGCCGCTCAAGCCGGAACACCCGTTCCTCCAGCACATGCGACACCGGACAATCGGTCGTCAGGCGGAAGGTGACGTCGGCGCACATATAGCGGATGTGGTTGGAGCCGGAGGTATAGGGCGCCGGTCGCGCGCCCCAGTCCGTCGAGGGTCGCAACCGCACGCGAATGCGCGGCGTTCCCGACAGCGGCCGCACCATCCGGGCAAAGGCTAGTGGACGATAGGTGCGGGCATGTTTGGGATGGCGCGGGGCGAAGTCGATGATCTCTGCGCTCGAACCGTCCTCGGCCGTCATCACCGTGCGCAAGACCGGGGTGTTGCGGACATAGGCCTGATCGATGGACTTCACGTCCTCCATCTCGATGGCCCAGAAACCGTGCTCGGGTTCCTCGCCGTCCATCAGGGCGGAAAAGACAGGGTCGCCGTCCACGCGCGGCGCGCAGGCCCAGACGAAGCGGCCCTGACGGTCGATCAGGGCGCTGACGCCGCAGTTGCCGATGGGGAAGAGATCAAGATTGGGCTTCATCGGTTCAGGCCTTCGCTACGGCTTCAAGCCAGGTCAGTACGGCGTCGACATCGTCCAGGCGGTAACGCGCCGCCGTCTCGCGTTCCGGGCCGACCAGCACGCCATAGCCGCCTAGCGCCGCGGCCGCCTCGAATCCATATTCGTCGGTCAGGTCGTCGCCTAGCATGACCGGGACCGCGCCCTTGAACGGCGCCTCCTGCATGAAGGCGGTGACGGCCGTGCCCTTGTCGGCGCCGGGCGTCTTCAGTTCCAGCACCATATGGCCCGGCTGCAGCGTCAACCCCGTCTCAACCTGAAGCTCGGTGGCCAGGCCCTTGGCGGCGCCTGCTTCGTCCGGAGCCTGACGATAATGCAGGCCGACGGATACGCCCTTGTCCTCGACGATCACGCCCGGCCGGCCGGCGGCGAATTCCTCGAAGGCGTCCAGCGCCTGGGCGACCCCCGCGTCGGCCGTCTTGCGCTCGATCGAGCCGTCCTTCAGCCGCCGCTCCAGCCCATGCACGCCCGAGCCGGACACCAGGGCGTGGTCGGAGATACGGTCGATCTCGGCGATGGTTCGGCCGCTGACGATGGCGACCCGGCCCGACAGCCGCGCCTCGACCGCCTTCAGCGCCGCCGTGCGGCGAGGGGTCGGCACGACGGCGCCCGGCGTCGGCGCCATCGGCGCCAAGACGCCGTCCATGTCCAGGAACAGGGCGATCCCGTCGGCGACGACGGGCGGTGATGGGAGCAATAGCGCGGCGGCTCCGGCGTGAGACGGCATTGACGATCGGTTCTCTATGTTGGCTTCCCCGTCACCGTAACGCGCCAATGCGGCAAAGGTTGACCCGAAACCGACAAAGTCGTCTGAAAGGACGCGTTGCGTACGATCTTCGATTACGGCAGATCGCGCGTCTCGAAGAAGGAGAGCCCGGTTGCGGGCCGTCACAGCATGACCGAGATCATCCACTCCACGCCCGAAGACATCGCCGCCATGACTGATCGCGCACGCGAGGTCGTCCGGTTGAACATCGAGGCGCTGGAGGCGCTGGAGCGTTCGATCGACGTCTTGATGGCCCGCGCGGTCGATGTGATCATGAGCCGACCCGGCTATGTCGTCGTCACCGGAATGGGCAAGTCGGGCCATATCGGCAACAAGATCGCCGCGACCCTGGCCTCGACCGGCACCAACGCCTTCTTCGTCCACCCCGCCGAAATGAGCCATGGCGACCTGGGGATGCTGCGCCCCGACGTTACCCTGCTGGCGCTGTCCAACTCAGGCGAGAGCCGCGAACTGCGCGATCCGCTGATCTATTGCCAGCGCAACAACATTCCCGTCATCGCCATCACCCAGCGCCCCGCCAGCTTCCTGGGCCGCAACGCCGCCGTCTGCCTGACCATGCCCAGCGTCGCCGAGGCCTGTCCCAATGGCCTGGCGCCGACGACCTCGACCCTGATGGCCCTGGCCCTGGGCGATGCGCTGGCGATGGTGCTTATGGACCGTCGCGAGTTCACGGCGATGGATTTCGGCCTGCACCACCCCGGCGGCGCCCTGGGCATGAGCCTGCAAAGCGTGCGCGAATGGATGGGCGACAACGCCGCCGTCCCGGCCAGCGTCGCGCTGAACGCCGACTTCCGCGAGGTCGTCTCGGCCATCACCGAGGGTCGAAAGGGCGCCGTGGCCGTGCTGACCGACGACGGCGCCCTGGCAGGCATCGTCACCGACGGCGACCTGCGCCGCGCCTTCCAGCGCGACACCACCAATTTGACGGCGGCAGACATCATGGGCGCCAACCCGATTACGGTCGATCCTGACGCCCGCATGAGCGATGTCGTCGACCTGCTGACCGCCAACAAGATCGCCAACCTGTTCGTGGTCGAGGACGGACGCCCCACCGCCATCGTCCATATCGCCGAACTTATGCAGGCCGGTTACGTCGCCTGAGATGCGCATTCTGTACGACGCCAGCCGGCTGATGAGCCGGGCCGACCGCTCCGCCCCGACCGGCGTGGACCGGGTCTGTCTGGCCTATGCCGAATGGCTGCTGGCCTCGCCGAACGTGACGACCATTCCGGTGCGCGGTCGCAAGAACCGGCTCGTCGCCGTCGAGATCGGCTGGTTCCGGCGGTTTGTCATCGATCTGCGCGCCAAGTGGAACGGCGCCGCCAGCGCGCCCGCCGACCTGGCGCACGAGCAGCGCTTGTTGGCGGCTTTGACCGCAGAGACCCAACCCGCCGAATCGGTGCTGGGCGCACCCCCGGCTCTTGTTCAAGAGAAGCCCGCCGACAAGGCTCGCGTGCTGAAGCAGTTCTTCCGCTCGCGCCATGTCGCGCCCCTGCCGGACGCCGACCTCTATCTGACCGTAGGCCACACCACCCTGCACGATCCGGCGACGCTTCAGGACCTTGAAGCGGCCGGAATCGAGCGGGTCGTCCTGATCCATGACCTGATCCCCGTGACCCATCCCGAGTTCTGCCGCCCTGGCGACGGGGAGAAACACCACGCCCGCGTCGCCAACACCCTGCGTCACGCCAGCCGAATCATCGTCAACTCGGCCTATACGGGCGAGGAACTGCGCGCCTTCGCTCAGCGTGAGCAACTGCCCCTGCCGCCCGTCCACGTCGCCCACCTGGGGCTGGAGCCGGCCTTCGTCGCGGGCGACGCCGTCACGGCGCCCCGCCCCTATTTCGTCCACGTCGGCACGATCGAGGCGCGCAAGAACCTGGCCCTGCTGCTGACCTTGTGGCGCCGACTGGAAGAGCGGCTCGGCGACAAGACCCCCTCGCTGGTGCTGGTCGGTCGCTATGGCTGGGAGAACGAAGCGGTGCTGGACCACCTGCAACGCTCGCCCAATCTTCAGGGCGTGGTGCATCAGGCCTCCAACCTGTCCGACGCCGTTCTGGCTCGACTGATGCGAGGCGCGCGTGCGGTGCTGGCGCCGTCATCCGTCGAGGGGTTCGACCTTCCGGCGGTCGAGGCCTGCGCCATGGGCCTGTCCCTGATCGCCTCCGACATCGCGCCGCATCGCGAGCTGACACCGAGCGCCGAGTTGATTGACCCATTGGACGGCCTGGGCTGGCTGGCCGCCATCGAGCGCGCGACGCAGGCAGCGCCGCCCCCGCCGCCAACCTATGTCGCGCCCGACTGGCCGGGGCATTTCCGCATCGTCGCCGACGCCATCGGCCTTGAACACGCCTAGCCTCTGGCGAGCGCGCTCAAAGGCTTGTAATCAATCCGCGAACAAGGGCTAACCAGCTTCATGACGCGCACCATCCTGCCGCTTGCCATCGTCGCCATTCTGGGCGGCTGCTCCACTCTGCCGCGCGACGGGCCGTCGGGCGCCTCGGTCAACGCCGGGGCCACGACCGCCTCGGCCCTGGGCAGCTATGCCCTGGTGCCCCTGACCTATGAGGTCACAGAGCGGATGAAACAGGTTCCGCCTCAGTTCTTCGGCACCCTGGCCGCGGGGTCCAGCGATCAACCGGCCGATGTGATCGGTGAAGGCGATACGCTGGCCATCTCGATCTTCGATCCGTCGGGTTCACTGTTCGGCGGATCCCTGGTGTCTGGGTCGTCGTCCAGCCGCACGAATACGACCCTGTCCGGCGGCAACCAGGCCCTGCCTGGCGCCACCGTCGATCGCAGCGGCTCGGTGATGATTCCGTTCGGCGGACAGGTTCGCGTCCAGGGCCTGACCTCGACCCAGGCGGCGTCGGCGATCCGGCGCTCGTTGGTCGGCAAGGTCGCCAATCCGCAGGTGCTGGTGTCGATCGCCGGCAACGCCTCCAACACCGTCAATGTCCTGGGCGACGTGCGCCAACCGGGTCGCGCGCCCCTGGGCGTCAACAGCAACCGCATCCTGGACGTCATCGCTGCGGCCGGCGGCTCGGCCCGCACCACCGACGACCTGACCATCTCGATCCAGCGCGAGGGCCGGACCTACACCGCCCCCCTGTCGGCCGTGACGACCGAGTTCGGCGAAAACGTCCGCCTGCAACGCGGCGACGTGGTCAATGTCCAGTACAAGCCCCGCCGCTTCTCGACCTTCGGCGGCCTGAACGCCGTGGCCCAGGTCGACATGCCGGCCGGCCCCATGACCCTGACCGGCGCCATGTCCAAGGTCGGCGGTCTGAACACCAACACCGCCAACGCCCGCCGGGTGCTGATCTTCCGCTTCGAACGGCCCGAGGTGGCCCAGGCCCTGGGCATCAGCCAGCCCGCCACTCCACGGGGCGTGCCTGTCGTCTATCAACTGGACTTCAGCGACGCCGCCAATGTCTTCGCCGCCACCAACATGCAGGTCATGCCGGAAGACGTGATCTATGTGCCCCTGGCCGGCGCCGCCGAAATGCGGAAATTCTTCGAGGTCGTTCAGAGCCTGACCCGCGTCGTCTATGACGTGTCGGTGACCAGCGCGCTCAACACCAACTGACGTCATGGACAAACGGCGGGCGCTGCTTTCGGGTCTGTTTTCACGCAGGTCCAAGACTGCGCCTGCCGACGATCACAACGATCCGTTCGAACGCCCCGCCGACCTCGAACCCGCCGCGCCCGACGCCCTCAGCCTGGCGCTCGACGAGGTCGAGGCCGGCGCGCTCGACATCTACGCCAGCGCCGGCCTGCCGACGCAGCCCGGTCATTATCGGCGCGAACCCGACAGCGAGGACTGGACGTTTCTGTCCGCCGACCTTGGGCCGGAACAGCGGTTCGCCCTGACTTTGGAATATCCGCCGGAACAGGGTTGGCGGTTCGCCCGACTTCAGGATCTGGGCGCACGGTCAGAGCGCGAAGATCTCCGGGCCGCCGCCCGTCTGTTGGGCGATGTGGCCGCATTGCGAAACTCTCGACGTGAAATCCTGACCCAGGATCATCTGATGACGGCGATGGAGCTGGGCGCCGCCTGGCGCGCGTTGCGCGACGCCCAGGCCGTGCGAAACTGCCGTCTGACGCTTTCTGTGCCGGCCCGGACAAGATCGCTCAAAGGCGACAAGCCGCCAAAGCCGCGCTAGAGACCCCGCCTCCCCGAACAGCAGGCCCTCTTCCATGTCCGACACCCCCGAACACCCGCCCGAATATCAGCCCGTCGGCCGCATCATCGCCATGCCTGCCGACACCAACCCCGAGGGCGACATCTTCGGCGGCTGGTTGCTGGCCCAGATGGACGTCGCGGGCGCGACGCCGGCGTTCGAACTGGCCTGCGGACGCTGCGCGACCGTGGCGCTGGACGGCATGGTCTTCCATAAACCGGTCTCCGTCGGCGACGAGGTCAGCATCTACGCCCACGTCATCGGCTCGGGCCGCACCTCGATCCGCGTCCACGTGGAGGCCTGGAAGCGCGCACGGGGCCAACCCCAGGCCGCTTCGGTGCGGGTGACCCAGGGCGTCTTCACCTATGTCGCCATCGACGAACACCGCAAACCTCGCGCGCTTCCTGGCAAGGAATAGGGCCGGCGAGGAATAGGCGCAAATCTTGACCTTGGGCCGGGTCGGGCCTACGTCCCGGCCATGGCCATCCGACGTATCCTCACCATCGACATCCCCGCCGACCTGGCGATCCTGAAACAGGTTTCCACCCCCGTCGCGGCGGTGGACGACGCCGTCCGCGCCCTGATGGATGATATGCTGGAGACCATGTACGACGCACCCGGCATCGGTCTGGCCGCCGTGCAGATTGGCGCCCTGGACCGGGTCATCGTCATGGACCTTGGCGATCGCGACGGCACGATCCCCGAAACCGAGGAAGAGGACACCCCCGAGGCGTTCGAAGCCCGCAAGAACCCGCGCTTTTTCGCCAACCCCGAAATCCTGTGGACCTCAGACGAACTCTACACCTACGAGGAGGGCTGCCTGTCGATCCCCGAGTATTTCGACAAGGTGGAACGCCCGGCCCGCGTCCGCATTCGCTATCTGAACCGTGACGGTCAGTCGGTGGAGGAAGAAGCCGAAGGCCTCTATGCCGTCTGCATCCAGCACGAAATGGACCACCTTAACGGCGTGCTCTTCATCGACCATCTGTCGCGTCTCAAGCGGGATCGCGCCGTGACCAAGGTCAAGAAGGCCGCCCGCGACAGGATCGCCGCCTGATGACCAAGATCGTCCGCCCCGAACGTATCGAACGCGCCGCGCGCCGCATCGCGCCGTCCATTCCGCGCGGCCGATCGCTGATCATCGATTCCTCGGGCCGCCGTCGTCTGACCCGCAGCCAGAAGATCGGCGTCGCCGGTGTCGCGACCCTGGCCGGCGTGGCCCTGCTGGGCGTGGTGGCGGGCCTTCTGCTGGACAAGCTGCTCGATTTCGACGACGCCCTGGACGCTGGCGGCGAATGGGACGAGGGCGGCGGCGTCTTCACCCGCTGGCAGTAGGCGGCCTAAACCTCTTTCTTCGAGCGTATGATTCACGCTCCGGCCTGAACCGCATTGCGGTTCCGTCCGAAACGATCATGCTCTAAAGGCCTGCCCATGCGCCTTGCCTTCATGGGAACTCCCGATTTCGCCGTTGCGTCTCTGGCCGAGCTTATCGCTTCGGGCCACGAGATCGTCGCCGTCTATTCGCAGCCGCCACGCCCCAAGGGCCGGGGCCAGAAGCTGACGCCGTCGCCGGTTCACGCCTTCGCTGAGACCATGGGCCTGCCCGTCTTCACGCCCGACAGCATGAAGGCGCCCGACACCATCGCCGCCTTCCAGAGCCTGGACCTCGACGCCGCCTGCGTTGTCGCCTATGGCCAGATCCTCAAGGCCGAGGTGCTGGATGCGCCCCGCCTGGGCTGTTTCAACCTGCATGGATCGCTGCTGCCTCGCTGGCGCGGCGCGGCGCCGATCCAGCGCGCCATCATGGCCGGCGACGCCCAGACCGGCGTCCAGATCATGCAGATGGGCGTCGGCCTGGACGAAGGCCCCATCCTGTTGACCGAACTGATGGATATCCGCGCCGACGACACGGCCGCGACCCTGTCCGAGCGCATGTCCCATGTCGGCGCCGGCCTGTGGCCCCGGGCGCTGGCCGCCATCGAGCGCGGCAGCGTCACGCCGTCGGAGCAGGTCGGCGAGCCGACCTACGCCAGGAAAATCACTCCCGCCGAAGCCCGCATTGACTGGACACGCCCGGCCGCCGAGGTGGACGCCCATATCCGCGGCCTGTCGCCCTTCCCCGGCGCCTGGTTCGAAGCGCCGTCAGAGACGGGGCCTGTGCGCGTGAAAGCCCTACTGTCGGCCCTGGCGGACGGATCGGGCGCGGCGGGCGAAACCTTGGACTACGCCCTGACCGTGGCCTGCGGGACCGGCGCCGTGCGCCTGATCCGCGTCCAGCGCGAGGGCAAGGCGGCGCAATCGGCTGACGAGATGCTGCGCGGCTTTGCGTTGCCGGCCGGGACCGCGCTCGGCTGATGCCGCGCTACAAGCTGACCATCGAATACGACGGCACGGCCTACAACGGCTTCCAGGCCCAGGACGGCCAGCCGACGGTTCAGGGCGCGCTGGAGGCCGCCATCCACGCCTTCTCGGGCGAGCGGATCCGCATCGCCGCCGCCGGCCGCACCGACACCGGCGTCCATGCGACCGCCCAGGTCATCCACGCCGATCTGGAACGCGACTGGCCCGTCGATACGGTGTTGAACGCCATGAACGCCCATCTGATAAAACAGGATGTCTGCATCCTGTCGGCGGATTATGCACCCGATCCCGATTGGCACGCCCGGTTCTCGGCGACTGGTCGGGGCTATCTATATCGGATACTCAACCGCCGCCCCCAGCCGGTACTGGAGCGCGACCGCGTCTGGCACGTCAAGAAGACCCTGGACGCCGAGGCCATGCACCACGCGGCCCAGGTCCTGGTCGGCCATCACGACTTCACCACCTTCCGCGACATGGGCTGCCAGTCCAAATCGCCGGTTCGCACCCTGGACGTGGCTCGCGTCTCCCGCTTCGGCGAGGAAGTGCATCTGGTGTTTCAGGCGCGCAGCTTCCTGCACCGCCAGGTCCGGTCGATGGCTGGCACCCTGGTTGAGGTCGGCCTGGGCCGCTGGACCGCCCATGACATGAAACAGGCGCTGGAGGCGAAGGACCGCGCCCGGTGCGGCCCCGTCGCCCCCTCGGCGGGGCTCTATCTCAGCGGCGTGCGCTACGACTGACCCCCGCCTGTCGGGTTATCAGCCGCGCTGCTGCACCAGAACCTCGGCGATCTGAACCGCGTTCAGGGCCGCGCCCTTCCGCAGATTGTCGTTGGAGACAAACAAGGCCAGGCCGTGCTCGACCGTCGGATCGGGGCGGACGCGACCGACGAAGACCGGATCCTTGCCCGTGGCGTCCAGCGGATTGGGCACAGCCGTCACCACCACGCCCGGCGCCTGGCCCAACAGCTCCAGCGCCTGGGCCGCCGACAGCGGACGCTCGAACTCGACATTGATGGATAGCGAATGGCCGGTGAAGACTGGCACACGCACGCAGGTGCCGGACACAGGCAGGCCGGGGATCTCCAGAATCTTGCGGCTCTCGTCGCGCAGCTTCAGCTCCTCGTCGGTATAGCCGTCCTCACTCAGGGTGTAGTTCAAGGCCACCACATTGGCGGCGATCGGCACCACCCACTTCTCGGGCGTGCCGAAGTCGGCGGCTGATCCGTCACGGGCCAGATCCGCCCCCTTGCCGACGGCGGCGCGCGACTGATCCTCCAGCACGCGAATGCCCTCGATCCCGCCGCCCGACACAGCCTGATAGGTCGAGACGGTCAGACGCTTCAGGCCCGCCGCGTCGTGCAGAGGCTTCAGCACCGGCATGGCCGCCATGGTGGTGCAGTTGGGGTTGGCGATGATCCCCTTGGGCAGGTTGGCCAGGGCGTGGGGGTTCACCTCGGCGACCACCAGCGGCACCTCGGGGTCGTTGCGCCAGGCCGAGGAATTGTCGATCACCACCGCGCCGGCCGCCGCCACCCTGGGCGCCAGGGCCTTGGACGTGTCGCCGCCGGCCGAGAAGAAGACGATGTCCAGACCGGCGTAATCGGCCGTCGCCGCATCCTCGACCACGACATCGGTCTCGCCGAAGCGGACAGTCTTGCCCGCTGACCGGGCCGATGCGAACAGGCGCAGCGAGGCCAGCGGGAAGTTCCGCTCGGCCAGCAAGCCGCGCATCATCTCGCCGACGAGGCCGGTGGCGCCGACGATGCCGACGTGGGGCGGATTGGACGGGGAAAAGGACATGGAAGGCGTCTCCTGGAAGGATGGAGGCGCGGGGTTCAGCCGGATCGACCGCCCCGCGCATCGGCGGGGCTTGGGATCGGGGTTCGGCGCTTCAGACCTTGCGAACACCCGAAACCGCCCCGCCGAAGCCGGTGGTTTTCGTGGTAATCGTTTTGGTCATGAGCATGGACACGGCGACGCTCTCTAAGGACGAGAATCGGTCGTGTAAACTGGCGTTGGCGAAAGAATCGTTATGACTGGAAGCTTCAACGCCTCAATCGCGCAATAAGTCGCCAATCCAACCCCGTCGTCATCCTCGGGCTTGACCCGAGGATCGGAGGTTCCGCCGCGCTGCGCCTGATCCCAGCGCACAGCCCGATCACCACACGGTCCTCGGGTCAAGCCCGAGGATGACGGGGGCGAGGGTAAGCGGGCCTCAGACCTTCGACAGGATCAGCGTGCCGTTCGTTCCGCCGAAGCCGAAGCTGTTGGACATGACGTGGGTCAGTTCGCCTTCGTGGCGCTGACGCAGGATCGGCATGCCTTCGAACGCCGGATCGAGATTTTCGATATGGGCGCTCTCGGCGGCGAAGCCGTTCTGCATCATCAGCAGGCAGTAGATGGCTTCCTGCGCGCCCGCGGCGCCGAGCGAGTGGCCCGTCAGCGACTTGGTCGAGGAGATCATCGGCATCTGGTCACCGAAGACGGCGCGCACGGCCTCCATCTCCTTTGAATCGCCGACCGGGGTCGAGGTGCCGTGCGGGTTCAGGTAATCGATCCGGGGATTGCCGGCCTGTTCCAGCGCGATCTTCATGCAGCGCTGGGCGCCCTCGCCCGACGGGGCGACCATGTCGTGACCGTCGGCGTTGGCGCCGTATCCGGTGACTTCGGCATAGATGGTCGCGCCGCGCGCCTTGGCCCGCTCGTATTCTTCCAGCACCACGATGCCGGCGCCGCCGGCGATGACGAAGCCGTCGCGGTTGACGTCATAGGCGCGCGAGGCGACCGACGGATTGTCGTTGAAGTCGGACGACATGGCGCCCATGGCGTCGAACATGTTCGACATGGACCAGTCGATGTCCTCGCAACCACCGGCGAAGACCACGTCCTGCTTGCCCCACTGGATCTGTTCGACCCCGGCGCCGATGCAGTGAGCCGACGTCGCGCAGGCCGAGCTGATCGAATAGTTGACGCCGCGCATCTGGAACCAGGTCGACAGCACCGCCGAGGGGCCGGACGCCATGGCCTTGGGCACCGCGAACGGGCCGATGCGCTTGGGCGAGCCGCGCTCGACCGTGGTGGCCGCAGCCTGCAGGATGACCTGGGTCGAGGGACCGCCTTCGCCGACGATCAGGCCGATGCGGTCGTCCTTGATCTCGTCCGCCGTCATGCCCGACGACTTCAGCGCCTCTTCAAAGGCGATGTGCCCCCAGGCCGTGCCGTTGGCCAGGAAACGGGCCGCGCGACGGTCCACCAGCTCCTCCCACGGGCCGATCTTGGGCGGCGCCCAGACCTGGCTGCGGAAGCCGTATTTGGCGTGATCGGGGGCATGGACGACGCCCGAACGGGCTTCGCGCAGGGACTGGGTGACCTCTTCGGCGCCGTGGCCGATGGAGGAGACGATGCCCAGGCCGGTGACGACGACACGACGCATGGTGTTTCCTTCTCAAATGCTTCCTGGTCCGAAGACCGTCCGCCTTGTTCGCGGTTATATAGGGGCTTAAGCGCCCGCCGCCTCATCCTTGGCGCCGAACAGGCCGACCCGCATGTCGTTGCAGGTGTAGATGACCTGGCCGTCGGCCTCCAGCACGCCGTCGGCGATGCCCATGACCAGTTTGCGGTTGATAACGCGCTTCAGGTTGATCTTATAGACCACCTTCTTGATGTCCGGCGTGACCTGGCCGGTGAACTTGACCTCGCCGACGCCCAGGGCGCGGCCCTTTCCGGGGCCGCCGATCCAGCCCAGGTAGAAGCCGACCAGCTGCCACATGGCGTCCAGGCCCAGGCAGCCCGGCATGACGGGGTCGCCGATGAAGTGG
Source organism: Brevundimonas sp. KH_058 (assembly GCF_057838505.1). Taxonomy (NCBI): domain Bacteria; kingdom Pseudomonadati; phylum Pseudomonadota; class Alphaproteobacteria; order Caulobacterales; family Caulobacteraceae; genus Brevundimonas; species Brevundimonas sp. KH_058. Next base: position 1,114,700 of record NZ_CM174469.1, read on the forward strand.
CACTGGAAGAACCAGAGCTCGGGATTTATGTCCAGTTCCGCCTCGACATAGCCCTTGCCGTGCTCGCCGCCGTCCGCGTTGATCGTCGTGATCCGGTCGAACATCAGCATCGGCGGGGCAGGCAGCTGAGCGTTGCCGGGACCGAACAGCTCGCCGCGGCCCGAGGCCAGCAGGGCCTCATGATCGAAGGACGAAGGATATTGGGACTGGGTCAAGGCGCTTCCGTTTCTTAAGGCGTTGCGCGCGGGTTACACGACCGCGCCGCTTCGCTCAACAGCAGGGCTTCAGTTGCGGCCCGTGCCGGCCGGCCGATTGGCGTTGCACAGCGCCCGTTCCTGGGTTCCGAACACCGCCCGCTGCGCCACCCAGCCTCCCAGTCGCCGCGCCCGGACCTTACACCAGCCCTCTTCGCATTCGTCCAGCGACACCAAGGCGCGCGGCGACAGACGCGCCCGCACCGAGGCCGTTTCCGACCGGCCCGACCGGATCGGCACTTCCTGAGCGGTGGTGTTGAAGACATAGCGGCGGCCGGACGACACGGTGCGATGGATCCAGGCGACGGCGCCGTCCGGGTCGCAGATCTTGCGCCATTCCGTCGTCTCGGAGATCACCTGAACGGGCAGTCCCGCGGCGCGATATTCCCACAGAATCGGATAATCCAGCCCCGGCCCCTGGCGCGCGCGGACGTGCGAGGACTTCAGCGAAATCCAGCGCGGCACTTCAAGCCCCGTGGGCGTAGGGCGGCCGTCAGGCATGGTGGCGCCCGCGCTGGCCATCACGCCCAGGCCCCCAAAAGCCGAAGTGACGGCGAGAACGATGGCGATGCGGCGTCGCAGGCTTTGGAAGATGGCGGCGGCTTTGCTAGACACTGAATGGAACGACCCGTCGCGCGGGCTTTCGATCCGTCTGAATCGCCGCCCGCAAACCAAGGCCCGCAATGTCCGCCCGCAAGCTTAAGGTCGTATTAACCAGACGCCTGCCCGACGCGGTGGAAACGCGGATGCGCGAGCTGTTCGACGCCGAACTGAACCTGAAGGACCAGCCGATGGACCGCGCCGCGCTTCAGGCCGCCGTACAACGCGCCGAGGTTCTGGTCCCGACCATCACCGACGTCATCGACGCCGAGTTGATCAATGGCGCGGGCGAGCAGTTGAAGATGATCGCCAACTTCGGCGCCGGCGTGGACCATATCGACATCGACGCGGCCGTGGCGCGCGGCATCATCGTCACCAACACACCCGGCGTCCTGACCGAGGACACCGCCGACCTGGCCATGAGCCTGATCCTGGCCGTCAGCCGCCGCATCGTCGAAGGCGCCCAGGTGGTGGCCGAGGGCCGGTTCGAGGGCTGGACCCCGACCTGGATGTGCGGGCGCAAGCTGTGGGGCAAGCGGCTGGGCATCGTCGGCATGGGCCGGATCGGCCAGGCCCTGGCCCGCCGCGCCAAGGCCTTCGGGCTCCAAGTCCACTACCACAACAGGAAACCCGTCCCCGCCCTGATCGAAGAAGAGCTGGGCGCCACCTATTGGGACGATCTGGACCAGATGCTGGCGCGGATGGACATCGTCTCGCTGAACTGCCCGGCGACCAGGGACACCCACCATCTGCTGTCGGCCGAGCGTCTGGCCCGGCTTCAACCTCACGCCATCCTGATCAACACCGCGCGCGGCGAACTGATTGACGAGGCGGCCCTGGCCCAGGCCGTCGCGATGCGCGCACTGTCCGGCGTCGGCCTGGACGTGTTCGAGAACGAGCCGGACATCCATCCCGGCCTGCTGGGCCAACCCAACGTCGTCCTGCTGCCCCACCTGGGCTCCGCCACCCTGGAAGCGCGCCAGGACATGGGCGACCGCGTCATCGCCAACGTCATGACCTACCAGAACGGCCACCGCCCGCCGGACCGCGTCATCCCTGCGATGCTTTAGGCCGACGCCAGCAACCGCTCGGCCGCGTCCGGATATTTCTGTGCCAGCCGCGCCGCCCAATCCGACTTTAGCGGCAACGGCGTGCGAACCTCGCGGATGCGGCGTTCGACCAGGGCCGCCGCCTCGCGGTGGGCGGGCCAGTCCATCAGGAAGCCCAGCGCCGTCTCGAAATCGGCATAGGCTGCGGCGTGCGCCAGGGCGCGGTCCAGCGCCTCCACGTCGTCGAAGTCCGGCAGGCGCGCCAGATAGGCCCTCAGCACCGGCGCCGACAGGTCGCGTTCGAACATCGACCAGCGCAGATCCTGAGCCTCGTCCTTGCGACCCTCGGCTTCCATCAGGTCGATCGAGGTCGCCTCCCAGGCCGGCGTCAGCACGGGCGGCCCAGCCTGGGGCGACCGGCCGAAGGTCCATCGCCGATTGCCCGCCGAGGGCTTGAGCGCCGCCTCCAGCGCCTGACGCGCCTCCGGAACACGGTCGGCGACCAGCAGCCGCTTGGCCATCACCGCCGCGAAGTCCGGCGAGCCCCGCTCCTCCGGCGTCGTCAGCGACAGCCACAGATCAAGATCGCCGGCCCGGTCCGCCAGCCGCCGCATCACCGTCCGCATTCCGCGCGCGCTCGACGCCTTGTCCAGATGGTCCAGCAGCCGCCTGGCCAAATCCGCCGTCAGGTCATCGCCGCCCGCCCCGATCCAGCGGGCGTATTCCAGCGGCTGACGCTCCACCGCCTGGGCCAGAGGCGCGATGGCCTTCTCATCCGCCTGAACCGCCACCTCGGCGATGCGCCACAGATTGGGCGCCGCCGTTTCGAACGTTGCCGCCACCTCACCCTTCTGATCCTTGACCCGCGTCGCCAGCCCGCGAAACAGGTCGAACCAGGCGATCAACCGCTCCAGCCCCGCTCCCGGCGCCGCCACGGCCAGATCGTCGATGACGGCTTCACGCAGAATCTCCAGATCGCGCAGCAGGTCGGGCCGTTTCCGCCACGACACCCGCGCCCGGCTGGCGGCGATGGTCGACAGACGCTTGTCCAGTTCCAGCGCCAGCAGGTCCGGCCCGGCCTCGGCCGCCAGCACAAGCCTGAGACGGCGCTTCAGGATGGCGTCCGCGTCGGCCGCCTGCATCAGCAGTTCGCCCAGGCGATCCGCCCCCAACCCGCTCAGATTGGCGGCGTTCAGGCGTTTGGGCGAGGCGGGACGTCGGGCCATCGGGCCTCCTTTTTCACAAGTCTGTCGGACCGGACTCACACGGCTGTCGAAAACCACGGGCAGGGGAGGAACCGCCGCGAGCGGGCTTCGTTTCCGGCGGCGTATTCGAGGAAGTGTTGCGTTGGACTCCTACTATTGCATCGTCAACCTGCCCGGCGTTCCGGTGCGGGACATCTGCGTCCTCGACGCGGTTCACGACACGGCGGCCAATCACGCGCTGGAAGGCGTGGCCCGCAACTGGGTCGGGTTCGAGACCCTGTATCTCTACTGCGGCGAGCGGCTGGTGACGGTGCTAAGCAACCCCGCCCTGGGCTTCGCCGCACCCCTGCCCGACTTTGATCTGGCCGACGTCCGCTTCGCCACGGCCGCCTGAGGCTCAGCCGCCGCAGGTCGGGCAATGGGGATCCGCCGCGACCCGCACGGTCCTCGCCGTTCCCGCCAGACCGTCATAGAGCAGCAGCCGTCCGGTCAGGACCTCGCCCGCGCCTGTGATCAGCTTGATGACCTCCAGCGCGGCCATCGACCCGATCACACCCGCCAGGGCCCCCACGACGCCGACCCGTGAACAGGTCTCCGCATCCGGCGGAACCTCCGACACCAGGCATTGATAGCAGGGCCGGCCCGCAAACACCCCGACCTGACCGTTCCAGCGTCCCAGCGCCCCCGACACCAACGGCTTGCCCACCGCCACGCAGGCCGCATTGACCCACAGCCGGGTCTGGAAATCGTCTGTCCCGTCCAGGACGATGTCGAAGGCCCCGACCCGCACCTGCGCATTCTCGGCCGTCAGCCGCTCGGCAAAGGTCTCGATGGAGACATGGGGATTCAGCCCCTCCAGCCTCTGCTGCGCCGCCTCGACCTTGGGCCGGCCGACCTCCGCCGTGGAAAAGGCGATCTGACGCTGAAGATTGGACAGGCCGACGACATCGTCGTCGATCAGGCCCAGCGTCCCGACACCCGCCGCAGCCAGATAGAGGGCCGCCGGAGATCCCACGCCGCCCGCGCCGACGATCAGCACCCGCGCGCGTTTCAGCGCCTGCTGCCCCGGCCCGCCCACTTCGGACAGGACGAGGTGGCGCGCATAGCGTTCGACTTCGTCTTCGGAAAAGATCACCGTCCCATCTAGCCATCCAAACGGCGGTGCGCGAGGGGCGCCGCGCTAAACGGCGTCGGCCGTCGTCTGAACCAAACCCAACAACAGGCGATCCACCTCGGCTGGGACGTCCGCCTGCGTCATATCGGTCGCCAGAAAGGCCTCGACCTCAGGTGTCGCTTCCAGCCGCCCCATGGCCCAGGCGGGAAACAGTCGTTCCGAGATCGGTTGGTCCGAAAGAATGCACAGATTGTCGTGGCGGCGGTCTTTGCTCACCCGCGCCATGACGCGGTTCAGATCGGCGCGCGCCCCTTCGAGAATCTGAAGGAATCGCCCGTCGTGGCGCATTAGCACGCCGGTCAGATGGTCGCGGCGATTGTTCTGTTCGGACACACCGATGATGTCGATCAGGGGCATAAGGCCTGAGCCGACCGACCCGGTCGCCTCGCTGAGATAGACAATACGGAACAACGCCATAACCACTCTATACGCAACTCAGGGCCAAGGCCCGACGTGTGACAGCTAGGCGATCGGGGTTAACAGAAGGCGCCGCCTCAGGGGCGGATTAGGGGCGGGTCAGGCGGCCATCTTGACGTGTTCGCACGACAGCAGTTTTTCCAGTCCCGCACAGGACAGATCGCTCAACCGCCGCCCGTACAGGATGTCCCGCGCCTGGATGTCGGTGAGCGCGCAGAGCCGAGCCGTATCCCGCATCCGACGCTGCATCACCGGACGGTCTTCGAGAATGCGGATGTTGCGATGACGCGGATCGTTCGAGAGCCGCGCCAGCAGTCGGTCCAGGTCTCCGCGCGCGCCTTCCGCCATCTGGGCCGCCTCGCCCTCGTGAAACATCATGGCGCTGCTGATTTCGTCGCGGCGATTGTTGCGTTCCGAAGCGCCGAGGATTTCGGCGACCGCCTGCACCTCGTTGCCGGCCGCGCCGATCATTTCGCTCACGAAAACGACACGATAAAGCACGGCACGACCCCTGATAGCGCTAAATTCTGAGATTAGTTGTGCGTTCTAGCCATTAATGGGGTCAAAATAAGACGTCGTTATCTGAAGCGACGGCAGACTTGATGCATGCCGCCCGGCGCGCCATCTGACGGGGATGACACAGAGCGCTTCGAACTTTCCCGACTGGCACGGCACCACCATCCTGGCGGTGCGCAAGAACGGCCGCACCGTCATCGCCGGCGACGGCCAGGTCTCGATGGGGCCGACCATCGTCAAGGGCGCGGCGCGCAAGGTGCGGGTTCTGGCCGGCGGCAAGGTGCTGGCGGGCTTTGCCGGGGCCACGGCCGACGCCTTCACCCTGATCGAGCGGCTGGAGGCCAAGCTGGAACAGTATCCCGACCAGCTGGCCCGGGCCTGCGTGGACCTGGCCAAGGACTGGCGCACCGACCGCTATCTGCGTCGGTTGGAGGCCATGCTGCTGGTGGCGGACAAGTCGTCCATCTTCACCGTGACCGGGGTCGGCGACGTGCTGGAGCCGGAATACGGCGTCGCCGCCGTCGGTTCGGGCGGCAACTACGCCCTGTCAGCGGCCCGCGCCCTGATCGAGGAGACCGAGCTGGACGCCGAACAGGTCGCCCGCAAGGCGATGAAGATCGCCGCAGAGATCTGTGTTTACACCAACGGCAATCTGACGGTGGAAACGCTTCAGGCCTGACCCGGCAGCCGGGTCAGATCACGTCGGCGATGAGGCCCAGCGCCTTGGCTTCCTGTGCCTCGATATACCAATTGGCGGGGGCGCGTTGCAGCACTTCCTCCATCGTCACCGACGACCCACGCACCAGGTTCTCGAACCCTTCGTTCTGGATGGCGATTGAGTGTTCCAACTCGTTCAACATCGCCCGGACCGAGGCGATGCAGGTGGTCAGCGGGCCGGTGATGTGCAGCGCCTTATCCATCTTGCGCTCATGGATCATGACCCGCGCGCCGCGCGTCAGATAACGGTTGGGCGTGGCGAAAAAGCTCATGAACGTCGCGCCGGCGGAGTAGATCGCCGCCTTGCCCAGGAAGACCAGTCGTCGCGATGGGTTGATGTCGCTCTGAAACCGGACATCCTCGCCCATCATCCGCGCCACTTCGGGATCGCCGCCCAGCGTAGACAGCTCGATGACCGTCAGTCCGCTCTTGGGTGCAGCAGCCAACTGCTCTCGGAACCGATCGTACATTTCATAGTCGATGGCGCCGGCCAGCAGAATACGCGGCGTGTCGAACGCTTCGGCAGTCAATATGCCACTCGGCGGGTTGTCGGACATCACGCCTCCGAGGACGACGCGGCGTCGTCGCTGACCGGATAGCCCTGCGCCGAGGCCCAGGATTTCGCCTCGCCGATGGAGAAGAAGGCCTGATCGCGGATGCGTCGAGACCCGTCGGTATCGACCAGTTCGCACTCCCACCAGCGGATGGTGCGCCGGTCCGACGTGTTGCAGGTGCGGGATACGAGAAGGGCGTGTGGCGTCATGGCGCTCAACAACGGAAAGCCTGTGCCCAGGTTCCGCCCCAATGCGATTTCTCTTCGTGTAAACAAGCGCCTGTGTCAGGCAACCGACATTCGACGGTCTGGAAGTCACCGGCCGTCGCCTCATGGAATTTGCGGTGATCCGCCCCTTGGCTTAAGCGCGCGCCATGAGCACCGACACGCCGATCCGTCCCCTCGCCCGCAATCCGCGCGGTTTCGCCGACAAGCGCGGCCGCGACCTGACCGCAGAGCGGCGCATCGTCGCCCGCGTGTCCGAAGTCTATGAGCGCTGGGGCTTCGAGCCGCTAGAGACACCGGCCTTCGAATATGCCGACGCCCTGGGAAAGTTTCTGCCCGACGCCGACCGTCCCAACGAAGGCGTCTTCGCGCTTCAGGACGACGCCGGGTCGGACGAGCCGGGCGAGTGGATGGCCCTCCGCTACGATCACACTGCGCCGCTGGCCCGGTTCGCGGCCCAGACGTGGGAGACCCTGCCCAAGCCCTTCCGGCGCTATGCCTATGGTCCGGTCTGGCGCAATGAGAAGCCCGGCCCCGGCCGATTCCGGGAGTTCTGGCAGTGCGACGCCGACACGGTCGGCTCCGACCGACCCGAGGCCGACGCCGAGATCATCGCCATGGCCTGCGAAGGCCTGGCCAGCGCGGGTCTGGATGCCGGCCAAGCCCAGATCCGCGTCTCGAACCGCAAGCTGTTCGACGGCCTGTTCGACGCCGGTGGCGTGACCGAGGCCGGTCAGCGCCTGACGGCCCTGCGCGCCATCGACAAGTTCGACCGCCTGGGCTGGGAAGGCGTCGTCCAGTTGCTGGGCGAAGGCCGACTGGACGAGTCCGGCGACTATACCAAGGGTGCAAGCCTGCCGACCAAGGTCACGGCCGCCATCGAGGCCTTCCTGGACTCGGCCAACACCCCCGGCCTGACGCGGGCGCAGACCCTGGACGCCGTCGCGCGTTCCGGCGACCTGGGCGCAGCGGGCGAGGCGGCGCTGAACGAACTGGCCGCCATCGACCGGGCGCTGGCCGCCATGTCGGTCGGCCAGGAGGCCGTCAAGTTCGACCCCACCATCGTGCGCGGTCTGGAATACTACACCGGCGCCGTGTTCGAGGCTGAACTGCTGCTGGACACCGTCGACGACAAGGGGCGCCCGGTCCGCTTCGGCTCCATCGGCGGCGGCGGCCGCTATGACGACCTGGTCGCCCGCTTCACCGGCCAGAGCACGCCGGCCACCGGCTTCTCCTTCGGGGTCTCGCGCCTGGCCTCGGCTCTGCGCGCGGCGGGACGGGGCGCCGAGGACGCCGTGCGCGGCCCGGTCGTGGTCATCGTCTTCTCCGAAGACGACATGGCCCATTATCTGACCGCCGTCGCCGAACTGCGTGCTGCGGGCGTCTCCGCCGAGCTCTACCTCGGTCGCGCGGGCATGAAGGCCCAGATGAAATACGCCGACCGCCGCGGCGCCCCCGCCGTCGTCATCCTGGGCGGCGACGAGATCGCCGCTGGCGAGGTCACGATTAAGGATCTGGACGCCGGCCGCGCCGCCGCCGCCGCCATCACCGACAACGACGCCTGGAAGGCCGAACGTCCGGGCCAGATGAAGATCCCCCGCGAAGGCCTGGTCGCCGCCATCAAATCCATTATCGAATAAGCTTCGATAATAAGAGGCCCCAAAGATGAGTTATCAGCGATAAGTCGAAGAAAGTTCGACTCGGGCGGATACGGCCGTTGACGGCGCCGGGGCCGATGCGTCAAATGAACTCACTCGAGGGCAAGCGTTGCTCAAGCGCGCAGCACTCGAAGGCGTTTCGGGGAGGAAACGTCCGCTCTGCAAAGAGCGCGAAAGCCCGCTGCGATGTATCCCCCGCAGCGGGCTTTTTCGCGCCTGGAGCTTAGTTGTGACCTCTGAAAAACCTCGATAAATTGTCGGTGTGATGTCGAGGTTCGACAGGCGATTGTCGACATGAAAAAAGGCCGGGGCGAACCCCGGCCTTTCCATTCTCGAACAAGCGTCGCCTTACCAGAGGCGAACGCGTTCCTCCGGGGTCAGATAGTATTTCGTGCCCGGCTGGACGTCGAAGGCGTCGTACCAGGCGTCGACGTTGCGCAGAGGGCCGATGACCCGGAACTGGGCGGCCGAGTGCGGGTCGGTGGCGACCTGCTGCTTCAGCGCTTCGTCGCGGTATTTTGACTGCCAGACCTGGGCCCAGCCGTAGAAGAAGCGCTGGTCGCCCGTCGCCCCGTCCAGAACTGGCGCCGGCTGACCGTTCAGCGACAGATGATAAGCTTCAAGACCCACCGCCACGCCGGAGGCGTCGCCGATGTTCTCGCCCATCGTCAGGCCGGGATTGATGTGATAGCCGGCGATCGGCTCATAGGTCGCATATTGCGCGCCCAGACGCGCGGTCAGGGCCTCGAAGTTGGCCTTGTCCTCAGGCGTCCACCAGTTGCGCAGCACGCCGTCGCCGTCGGACTTGGAGCCCTGGTCGTCGAAGCCGTGGCCGATCTCGTGGCCGATCACCCCGCCGATGCCGCCATAGTTGACCGCTGCATCGCCGTTCGGATCGAAGAAGGGCGGCTGCAGGATCGCCGCCGGGAATACGATCTCGTTGTTGGCCGAGTTGTAATAGGCGTTGACCGTCTGCGGGGTCATGCCCCACTCCGACTTGTCGACCGGCGCGTTCAGGCGGGCCAGGTCATAGTTCCACTCGAACAGACCCTTGCGTTCGGCGTTGCCGACCAGGTCGTCGGAACGGACCTCCAGGCCGGAGTAGTCGCGCCACTTGTCGGGATAGCCGATCTTGACCGTGAACTTGCGCAGCTTCTCCTGCGCCGCCGCCTTGGTCTCGGTCCCCATCCACGTCAGGTTCTCAATCCGGTGCGACAGGGCTGTACGCAGATTGGCGACCAGTTCTTCCATCTTGGCCTTGGATTCGGCCGGGAAATACTGGGCGACATAGAGCCGGCCCGTGGCCTCGCCCAGCGAGCCTTCGGCGAAGGAGATGGCGCGCTTTTCGCGAGTGCGCTGCTCGGGCTGACCCGACAGGTCGCGCGACCGGAACTCCCACTGGGCGTCCGAGAACCGCTTGGACATCATGGGCGCCATGTCGTCGGCGGTGTGGAAGGCTTCCCACGCTTGCAGCAGTTCGACCGGCGTCTCGGCGTAGATGGCCGCGATCTTGGGCATGGCCGTGTCCTGACGCACGATCACGCGCGGTACGCTGCCCAGTTCGGCGGCGTCGTAATAGGCCTGCCAGGCGAAGCCGGGCGCATCCTCGGCCAGCTTGGCGATGGTGAACTCGTTGTAGGTCTTGTCGCGGTTGCGGTTCTCGGCCGGCGACCAGTGGGCCTCGGCGATCTTGCCTTCCAGGGCCACGATCTGGGCGGCGGTCTCGGTCGGGTTGGCCCAGCCGATCATGCCCAGCATGCGCGCGACATAGGCCTCGTACAGGACTTTCTTGTCGGCGAAACGGGCGTCCAGATAATAGTCGCGGTTCGGCAGGCCCAGACCCGACTGACCCGTCGAGACGACGTAGCGGGTCGGCTGTTTGGAATCGATCGTGATGCCTGTACCGAAGAAGGACGAACCGAAGCGACCGACCGTCTGGCCCATATAGACGGCCATCTTGTCATGGCTGTCGGCGGCGCGGATCGCGGCCAGATAGGGTTGCAGCGGTTGGGCGTCCAGCTGCTCGATGCGCGCCTCGTCGATGTAGGAGCGATAGGCGTCGGCGACCTTGGCCTCGTCCGAACCGGGCGCCAGGTCGGTGCGGTTCGCCAGGCCCAGCACCAGTTCCTTCATGCGGTTGTCCGACAGTTCGCGCAGCAGGGCGAACGAGCCATAGCTGGTGCGGTCCGACGGGATGACCAGCTTCTCCAGCGCCTTGCCGTTGGCGTATTGGAAGAAGTCGTCGCCCGGCTTCACCGCCGTGTCGCGCCCGGCCATGTCGAAGCCCCAGGTGCCGTAGCGAGGCGCCTCGGTGCCTTGCCAGCCTGCCGCCGTCTCTTCGCCCGAGAACAGCGAAACGATCGAGCAGGTCTCGTCGATGCAGGCGTGGTCGTGGCCGACGTCCTGCGCCAGGACGGCGCTGGCGGGCAGAAGAAGGGCGCCGACAGCAGCCCCGATAAGCAGTCTTTTCATCACGGATTCCTGGAAGCCGCCCCTGAAACGGACGGGTCGGGCCGGACCCTAGACCCGCGCGATGGGGTGTCGCCTTAAAAAAAGTTCATGAAACCCGTGCGACCTCTCGCCACGGCCGGGGGATCAGGGTCAGATACGTAGACTTAAGGAGGGCGGATGCACGGTCAGGGCGGGGACTATAAGGATCTGGTGGTGTTCCTGGCTGCCGCCGGCGTCATCGTGCCGCTGGTCAACCGGCTCAAGATCAGCCCCGTCCTGGGTTTCCTGGCGGCGGGCGTGCTGCTGGGACCAGATGGACTGGGCCGGTTCGCGCAGTCGCTGCCCTGGCTGTCGTGGCTGACCATCGGCGATCCGGGTCAACTGGCCCAGCTGTCGGAACTGGGCGTCGCCTTTCTCCTGTTCATGATCGGACTGGAGCTGTCGTGGGAACGGCTGCGCGCCATGCGCCGACTGGTGTTCGGCCTGGGCATGATGCAGGTCGTCGTCTGCACGGCGGTTCTGGCCTGCGGCTTCCTGCTGATGGGTCAGACCCTCGCCAGCGCCGTGGTGCTGGGCATGGGCTTGGCCCTGTCATCGACCGCCGTGGTCATGCCGGTCCTGGCCGAGCGCGGCCGGCTGAAGGGGACGGTCGGCCGCTCCACCTTCGCCATCTTGCTGGCCCAGGATCTGTCCGTCGCCCCGATCCTGATCACCGTCACCGTCCTGGCGGCCCTGGCCCAGCAGGGCGGCGCGCTGGACACCGCCGTCCTGGGGCGCGCCCTGTTCACCCTGGTGCCGGCGGCGCTAGGCTTGGGGCTGATGGTGCTGTTGGGCCGTGTCGTGCTGCGGCCGATGTTCCGGTCGGTGGCCAAGGCCCGCAAGGTCGATCAGGGCGGCGAACTGTTCGTCGCAGCCTCCCTGCTAGTGGTGGTCGGCGCCGGCCTCGCCGCCCAGGCCAGCGGCCTGTCGATGAGCATCGGCGCCCTGCTGGCGGGCGTGCTGCTGGCCGAGACCGAGTTCCGGCGCGAGGTCGAGGTCTCCATCGAACCCTTCAAGGGCTTGTTGCTGGGCGTCTTCTTCGTCGGCGTCGGCCTGGGCCTGGACCTGGACGCCATCGCCGCCGATCCCGTCGGCGTCTTCGGACTGGCCCTGGCGCTGACGGTCGTGAAGACGGGCGTCATCTTCGGCCTGGCTCGGTTTTGGGGCCTGGGCGCGCGGCCGGCGCTGGAGACGGCCCTGGTCCTGGCCCCGGCGGGCGAGTTCGCCTTCGTCGTCTTTGCAACAGGCCTGGTCGAGGGTCTGGCGCCGCCGCAACTGACCAATACCGTGGCCCTGTCGGCGACGGTCAGCATCTTCTCCATTCCGCTTCTCGCCCTGCTGGGTCAGAGATTGGCGCGCAAGTCGGCGCCCGCCGGCCAACAGCTCGATCTTCCAGCGCTAGAAGCCGCGGACGGCGCCGTCATCATCGTCGGCTTCGGCCGCGTCGGGCGGCTGATCGGCGAGATGCTGAAAGAGCACGACCAGGCCTTCATCGCCCTGGACACCGATCCCGGCATCGTCGCGGCCGGCAGGCGCGACGGCTTCGACGTCTTCTATGGCGACGCCGGCCGCCGCGAAATGCTCCAGCACTGCGGCGTGCAATCCACCCGCGCCCTGATCGTAACGATGGACGCCCCGACCAAGGTGGACGAGGTGGTGACCGCCGCCCGTTCCATGCGCGAGGACCTGATTCTGATCGCCCGCGCCCGTGACGACCAGCACGCCATGCGACTCTATGGCCTGGGCGTCACCGACGCCGTGCCGGAGACGACCGAAGCCAGTCTTCAGTTGGCCGAAAACACCCTTGTCGATCTGGGCGTGCCCATGGGCCTAGTGCTGGCCTCCATCCATGAGCGGCGGGACCAGTTCCGCAAGGCCTTCCAGGCCGCAACCCCGATCGAGCGTCGCAATCGCCCCAGCCGCGCCCTGCGTCGAACGGTCCGCCCGGCCAAAACCGCCCCCAGCCAAGACTAGGGGCTGATACCTACGGTCGCATCACGGACCCATTTTCGTCATGGTTCCGTGATGCAAGCACAGCTTCCGTATTCCTGCATCTTCGGAGCAGCAGCGCCCGTCCGACCCGCTCTCGGGCCGAGATATTCACCTGAAGTCGATGGCGGATGCTCCCCCTCATCCGCGACTTAAAGTAGAGTAAAAGCCTGATTTATGACTGATATTGTCGCAACCCTCGCCGTCGAACCCCGCCTGAACCGGCGCCAGGCCGCCAAGATCCGCACGCGACAAAAGGTTCTCGACGCCGCCCGTTCGCTCTTCGCCGAGCGCGGCTATGAGCCCGCCACGATCCGAGACATCGCCAAGGGCGCAGGCATGTCCACCGGCGCCGTCTTCGCCAACTTCCAGGACAAGGCCGAACTGTTCGAGGCCGTCCTGACCGAGGACATGACGCGTCTGGCCGAAGTGGTCGAGGCCGCCGCCCCCAAGGGCGAGCCCGTCCGCCAACGGCTCGTCACCGCCCTCAGCGCCGGATACCACTCGTCGCTGGACCAGTTGCCGCTGTTCCAGGCCATCGTCGCCCGGTCGTGGTTCCAGCCTCTGGCCGCCGAGATGCGCGCCCGCGCCGCGACCAAGAACCTGCTGCTCGCCATCGGCGGCATCCTTCAGGACGCCGTGGCCAAGGGCGAACTATCCAAGGACGCCGACAGCCGCCTGCTGGTCGAGCTGATCTGGGACGCCTATCTGTCCAACTATCGCCGCGCCGCCTATGACGAATGGGACGCGCAGGCCCTGTCGGACCATATGGGCAAGCAGATCGACGTGATCCTGGCCGGCGCCATCGCCGCCAAATAGGCCGACGACAAGCCGCTTTTGAAAAGGCCGGGTCCGCCAGCGCGGGTCCGGCCTTTTTCTTTGGCTATCAGGTCCGACGTTTCAGGGTGACGTAGAAGGCGCCGTTTCCGCCGTGCCGCTGGTGGGCGACGGTGAAGCCCGACACCACACCGCGCAGCGCAGGCGACGACATCCATTCGCCGAAGGCCGAGCGGATGACGCCGCCGCCCATCCGGCCCTGGCCCGTGATGACCAGCACCGCCCGCATCCCTCGCGCCTGGCAGGATGTCAAAAAGCCGCGCAGTTGATCCTCGGCCTCGAACCGGCCGAAGCCATGCAGGTCGATACGCGCCTCGATGGGATCGCGCTCTCGCGACAGCCGCTGCTTGCGACGCGGCTCCAGATCCTCGGGCGCCGGCTTGGGGCGTAGGGGCGAAGGCCGCTTCTCGACAGGCGGCGCGGCGGCGACGCGTTTCGGCGACGACTTGGCCAGCGGACGGGGACGCTCCACCGGTGTGACGACGATCTCGGGCGGGGTCTCGGCGCCGGGAGTGACGCGGGCGGCCTTGCGGGTTTTGGGCGCGGCAACAGATCCGGCGACACGGGTCCAGATCCGGCGGTCCTCGGGCGTCAGTCCGTTTTCGTCGCGGCTCGGCCCCTTTCGCCTCATGCCTCGCCGTCGTCCTCGATCGTGTCGCCCGGACCGGGTTCATGGGCCAGCAGATCGCCGGGCTGGCAGTCCAGTTCGCGGCACAGGGCGTCCAGGGTCGAGAACCGCACCGCGCGCGCCTTGCCGGTCTTCAGGATCGACAGGTTCGCCACCGTCACCCCGACCCGGTCGGCGAGTTCGGTCAACGACATGCGGCGTTCCACGAGGACGCGGTCGAGCTGGACGCGGATGGCCATGCGGGAATCCTACTTCGAAACGGCTCAGATCGTCAGTTCGGATTCGCGGCGCAGGCGCGCACCCTCGCGGAACACCTCCGCCAGCACGAAGACGATCAGCACGGAAAAGATCGGTGTCAGCAGCTCGCCCAACCCCTGCGGGTCCATGACGCCGGGCGCCAGCCGTTTGGCGACGAAACCCTGAGCCACCCAGACACCGCCGGTCACGACCGCGAGCGTCAGACCGATCTGGCGCAGACGGCGCACATTGTCGGGCTGGAACGGGTCGCCCATGGTCAGGGTGCGAATGATGCGGCGCAGGCTGCGCAAAATCAGCATGAAGCCGCCGAAATAGGCCGTCGCGGCGCCTAGGCCGAACAGCAGCAGGGTGCGCGTCAGCGGCAGTTGCTTGCCGCCGGAGTCCCCGCTGACGGTGATGTTCACATTATCCAGAGGAATGAAGATCGCGGCGATGACCAGCAGCAGTAGAAAGCCGGTGATCAGCCAGAGCAGGATATAGGCGACGTCCAGCACCACCTTCAGCATGCTGGAGACCGAACCCGGCCCCATTGCTCTGAACGGGGCCTTGAAAGGAATGCGCAGGGCGCTCAGCCCCCTGATGGCGCTTGCCTCGCCTCGCTTCAGCGGATTTGGCGGCGTCGGCAGGCGCATGGTCTTTCTGATCTCAGGCCGGGGAAGGCGGGGCGATGGCCACGCGGGGTCCGGCGAACCCGCGCGCGGCTCTATACATCGCGGTCTTCATGCTGGTCGTCAAAGCTCTCTTGATCGAAAAAGGCTAGATCAGAAGCCTTGGAACAGAATGACGACCAGGGCGGTCGGCAGGGCCGCGATCAGAACGGTGGCGACAAAAGCAGCGCCGACCTTGTCGAGCCACATCGAGGCGTTCATCGTGTGCATGGTATTTCTCCGTCTTTCCTGTTTGGGCGATTATCGCCCTTTGCATTTGTTAATCGCATGATCGTTTCCGTTTTCGCGGAAGTCATGAACGCTGCGACCTCGTTCCTGACGATCAATAGATAGGCCGTGCGAACGGAAAAGGCACGTTACATATCGTTTAACGATATTAAACTTTGGCAATAGACTGTTTCAGGGGCGTGATCGTCGATGAATCTAAAGCTTATCAAGGGGATGCGGCTCGTCGTCGCGACACATAACCCCGGCAAGGTCCCGGAAATCTCCGCGCTGCTGGGCGGAAATTACGAGATCGTCACCGCAGGTGAGTTGAATCTGCCCGAGCCGGACGAGACCGAGACCACTTTCGTCGGCAACGCCATGCTGAAGGCCCGCCATGCGGCCCAACTGTCGGGCGAGGTGTCGCTGGCCGACGATTCCGGCCTGTCGGTCGCGGCGCTTGACGGGGCGCCGGGCATCTTCTCAGCGCGCTGGGCCGGACCGGGCAAGGATTTCGCCGTCGCCATGCAGAAGGTCGAGGAGCGACTGAAAGAGATCGGCGCGACCGACCGCGCCGCCTGGTTCACTTCGGCCCTGGCCGTCGCCTGGCCCAACGGCCCCTGCGTGGTGGTCGAGGGCGAGGTCCACGGCCAACTGACCTTCCCGCCGCGCGGCGACTGGGGCTTCGGCTACGACCCCTTGTTCATTCCCGACGGCGGCGACCAGACCTTCGGCGAGATGGAGCCGGCGGCCAAGGACGCCATCAGCCACCGCACCCGCGCCTTCGCCAAGCTGAAAGCCGCCCTGATTGACTGATCCCCGCGACCCCGGGACCGACATCGGCCTCTACGTCCACTGGCCCTATTGCGCGCGTATCTGCCCCTATTGCGACTTCAACGTCGTGCGCGACCGGGGGCGCAGCGAGGAGCAGGCCGGGCTGGTCGAGGCGATCCTCGCCGATCTGCGCGCGCAGAGGGTTCTGACCGGCCCGCGACGGCTGGCCTCGATCTTCTTCGGCGGGGGCACGCCGTCGCTGATGGCGCCCGAGGCCGTCGCCCGCATCGTGGCGGCGGCGCGCGACCTGTTCCCGCCCATTGGCGAGATCGAGATCACGCTGGAGGCCAACCCCACCGACGCCGAGGCCGGCCGGTTCGCCGCCCTTGCCGACGCCGGGATCAACCGCCTGTCGATGGGGGTGCAGGCGCTGGACGACGACGCCCTGCGTTTTCTCGGTCGCGACCATTCGGCGGCCGAAGCCCTGCGCGCAGTCGATCTGGCCCGCCGCGCCTTCGACCGCCTGTCCATCGACCTGATCTACGCCCGACCGGACCAAACGCCCGACGACTGGGCCGCCGAACTGACGACCGCGCTCGCCCTGGGGTTCGAACACGTCTCGCCCTATCAGCTAACCATCGAGCCCACGACCGCCTTCGGTCGGGCCTTTGCGCGCGGCGCACTGACGCCGCCGGACGAAGACCGCGCCGCGTCTCTTTATGAAACCACCCAGGCCGTGCTCTCGGTCGCCGGCTTCGACGCCTATGAGGTGTCCAACCACGCGCGAGGCACGGTCGCCCGGTCGTCGCATAATCTGCATGTCTGGCGCGGCGGCGACTATCTGGGCCTCGGCCCCGGCGCCCACGGCCGGCTGACGCTGGACGGCGTCAGGACCGCGACCGTCGCCCATCGCCGCATCGCCGACTATGTAGCGGGAGTTTCGGCCGCTGCGCCCTGGTCCGACCGCGACGCCCAGACCTCGGCCGATGCGGCCGAGGAGCGGTTCCTGCTGGCCCTTCGCACCACCGAGGGCGCGCCGACCGCCCTGCTTTCGCCCCTGGGCCTGTCGCCGGATCGCGCGCCGGTCGCCGGCCTGATCGCCGACGGATTTCTGATCCTTCAGAATGATCGGTTGATCGCAACCGCTCGCGGCCGCCCGGTGCTGGATGGCGTGCTGAAGGCGCTTCTGACCTGAGCCTCAGCCCTTCTTCAGGCCGATCATCCCCAGCCAGCCGCCGCTGGTCAGCAGGGCCACGTCCAGCAGCGCCATCGGCAAGGGCGTCGACACCGGCGCGGCGATGAAGCGCGAACGCCAGTCCGGCCCGAACTTGGCCTTATAGCTGCGCAAGCCCTGAAAACCGTAAAGCGCCCCGCCCTCCTCGAACACCAGGGCGCCGACCCTCGCGAAGACCGGGGCGATCCGGCGATCCTCCAGCCCCGCCAGCGGCGCCATGCCCAGGTCGAAACTGGCCAAACCTTCGGCCTTTGCCCATTGGGCGCAGCGGATGAACAGATAGTCCATCACCCCATGCGGGGCGTCGGGACGGTGGCGCATCAGATCGACCGCCGCCTCATCCGGCGCGGTCAGCAGATTGGCGAAGGCCACGATCCGCCCGCCCTCGCGTACGACGGCCAACGGCGTCAGGTCCAGATAGGCGGCGTCGAACCGCCCCAGCGAAAAGGACTTCTCAGACCCGTCATGCATGGCCAGCCAGGCGTCCGAGATCTCGCGCAGCTCGTCCGCGATCGGCCCGGCCGAACCGGCCGGCAACACCTCGAACGACGAGCCCTCCCGCTCGGCGCGGTTCACCGCCGTCCGCAGGTTCTGCTTGCCCTTGCCCTCGATGGAAAATTTGTCGGCCTCGATCACCGCCGTCTCGCCGACCTTGCGCACGGCCAGCCCCATGGTCGCCAGATCGCCCAGCACGCCCTCGCCGACCGAATAGAAGACGGCCGCCCCGCCGTGGCTGTCGGCCATCTCGGCGAAGTTCCACAGCAGCTCAAGCCGCTCGCTTTTCAGGCCCGCCGGTTCGCCCATCGCGATCCAGCGCCGGCCTCGCACACGATACGCCAGGAAGCTGGACCCCGACGGGCTGAACATCAGCGCCTTGTCGCCCAGCATGGCCAGCCAGGCTTCGGGCGTCGCCGTATCCGCCGTCTTAAGCGCCGTCGTCGCCCGTTCGATGTCCACAGGGCCGGCCGGGCCATGACTGTCGGCGCCGGGCGAGCTCAATAGCGACCGTCCCGCCACCACCAGGGTCAGGATCGCCAGCACCAGACCGGCGCGCAGGAAGCCTGACTCCTGGCGATCGCTCAGAAAACGCCACCACAGCTCGTCATTATAGGCCACGTCGCGATAGGCGAAGAAGCCCAGCCACAGCATGGACGCCACCACCGCCGTCAGCAGCAGCAGCCAGCTGGGCCGCAGCGGCTCGCTCAGCCGCGACCGGCGATTGAAGGCCGACCGGCAGGGCGCCAGCAGGGCCGCGACGATCACCAGATTGGTCGCCTGTTGCCAGTCCAGTCCCTTGAGGATCGAAAACACCGCCCCTGTCGCCAGCACCAGCAGCGCCGCCCAATAGGCGCCGCGCCGCCGCCGCCACAGCCCCGCCGACAGCAACAGCAGCAGGAAGCCGGCGATGCTGCCGACGAAATGGGACAGGTCGATCAGAAGCGGCGACACCACCCCCGTCAACCGACGCAGCCGGTCGTCGAACTCGGGCGTCACCGCCGAGACCAGCATCAGGGCCCCGGCCACGAACGCCACGATGGCGAATATCTGCGGCGTCAGCTCATAGGCCAGGCCCAGAAGACGACGGTACAGACCGGAAGTGCGCCTGGGTCGGCTGGACAAGCTTGGCCTCTCGAATCGTGGATTGCCCGAACATAGACCAAGAATCGTCCAACCGGGGCGCTCCTGAGGTCATTTCTAGGCGCGTGAAACATATCGTAACATGGCGAGTTTGGTCTGGTGCGGGCGTCGGGCTCGCGTAACCGGGGACGTTCTCCCATGACCATCAAGACTGTTCTTCTGGCCGGCGCTGCCGCCGCCTTCATGACCGCCGCGCCCGCTATGGCGCAAGAAGCCACGCCCGCTCCGGCTGCTGCGCCTGCCGCCGCTGCGTCCTCGCAGCAATCGCTTTCGCTCAACCCTGGATCGAGCGTCGCGGGTCCTGACGGCGAACTGGGCAAGCTGGAAGGCGTTCAGTCCAATGCCGAAGGCAAGCAGGAACTCACCGTTCGCGGCGCCGACGGCCAGCTTCGCGCCGTGCCGCTGAGCGGCATCCGCCAGGAAGGCGCCGGCGTGGTCGTAGCCTACACCAAGGCCGAGTTCGACGCCGCCGCCGCCATTCCGGGCGCCCCGCCTGCACCGGCCGCCGCTCCCGCCGCTGAACCGGCTCCGACCACGGAACCGGCCGATCCGGCCACGACCGAACCGGCGACCCCGGCCCCCGATGCGGCCACCCCGGCTCCGACCGAGCCGAACTAAGTCTGACGTCACAGGCTGAATGACGAAGGGCGGCCGGTTCACCGGCCGCCCTTTCGCTTGTCCGCTCCGGCGCCTGACACAACGCGCAAGAAAAAGGGCGGCTCTTTCGAACCGCCCTCTTCGTCTTCAGCCTATTGCCGGATCAAGCGCGACGCTTGACCAGTCCCAGAAGGAACAGCAGCAGGCAGGCGCCCAGGAACGCCACGATCAGCGTCACAAAGTTGAAGCCGCCGACCGGCGTGCCGAAGACATTGTTGGAGATAAAACCGCCGAGCAGAGCGCCGATGACGCCGACGATCAGATTCGTCAGAAGGCCGTGATTACGACCCATGACCTTTTCAGCCAGCCAGCCGGCGACGATGCCGATGACGAGCCAACCAATGATTCCCAAACCCATGCTGTGGTTCCTTCCTGTAAAAGCCAAGCTGTTGCAGTAAATGCAGCTCGAGCCATACGGTTGCGTCATCACCCTTTGCTCGCCGCATTTTTGCCGAACTCGCCTCAGACGCGATCCGGCACGGTGATTGCCCCCATCGACGTATGTCGTCCCGCATCGGGACAGACGTTGAGACGAGGATCACGGCCATGGCCGCCGACATCGACCTGCACCTGGGCCGCCGCCTGCGTCGGCGCCGGCGTCTGCTGGGCCTGACCCAGCAACAGCTGGCCGTCCAGGTCGGCATCCGCTTTCAGCAGATCCAGAAATACGAGTGCGGCGCCAACCGCATCTCCGCCGCCCGCCTGTGGCAACTCTCCGAGGCGCTGGAAACGCCCGTCGCCTATTTCTACGACGGTCTCGCCGAGGCGATGGAGAACGACGCGGCCCCGACCAAGGGCGGCGAGGTCTTCTCGCGCAAGGAGACCCTGGACCTGATCCAGGCCTATTATCAGCTGGACGAACGGCCCCGCCGCCGCCTGCTGGACCTGGCCAAGTCGCTGCACACGGATGTGCCCCCCGCCTGAGACGCTGAGGGGCGCCCAAGCCGGCGAAAGCGCGGTAAGGGAGCCTCATGACCGAATACGAAGCCTTCGCCATCGAACTGGCGCGCGAAGCCGCGCGCGTCACCCTGCCCTTCTTCCGCTCTGACATCGGGCACGAGGACAAGGGCGGCGCCGCCGGTTTCGACCCCGTGACCGAGGCCGACAAACAAGCCGAGGCCGCCATCCGCCGCCTGATCGCCGCCCGCTACCCCGACCACGGCGTCATCGGCGAGGAATACGGTCAGGACGGGCCCGAGGCCGAGCACGTCTGGGTGCTGGACCCCATCGACGGCACCCGCGCCTTCATCTCGGGCCTGCCGCTGTGGACCACCCTGATCGCCCTGCGCCAGTCCGGAAAGCCCACGGTCGGCGTCATCGCCCAGCCCTATCTGGACGAGATCTTCATCGGCGGCCCGTCCGGCGCGCGGCTGCTGCGCGGCGAGGCCGAGACGCCGCTGGTCGTGCGGGCGTGCGAGAAACTGACCGACGCCGTCATCTCGACCACCGACCCCGACATCTTCAACGGCGCCGAACTGGGCGCCTGGACTCAGGTCCGCGCGACCGCCCGCCTGGCTCGCCTGGGCTGCGACGCCTATGCCTATGCGATGGTGGCGGCCGGCAAGATGGACCTGGTCGCCGAGACCAGCCTCAAGCCCTGGGACTGGTCCGCCCTGGTCCCCGTGATCGAGGCCGCCGGCGGCCAGGTCGTCAACTGGCGCGGCGCCGCCCCCGACGACAACGGCCAGATCCTCGCCGTCGGCGACGCCCGCCTGATCGACCAGGCCCTGGTGACGCTGAAACGCGCGGCGATATAAGGCGAACAAAACGTCCCACGCGTCTGAGAGGGCGCAGGGATAAGGAGCAGGTTCAGTGATATATGCTCTCGCTCGCCGACATGCGCTGAGCCTGACGTCGGCCTACAGTCTTACGACCCTGATGTTCCTGTCGGGACAGCTTTATCCGTTGATGACCGCCTTTGCGATCAACGGCGTTCTCAAGGGCGACTGGAAACCCATAATCGTCCTCGCCGTCTGGCATCTGCTCATGACGGGTCTGGAGGTGGGCGCGAGGATGTTCGACACGCGCGTCTTCACTCGGGTTTATGCGGATCTGGCCGGCGGTTTCGTTATACGTGCGCATGGCAAGGGGATGACGCCGACGATCATCACATCACGCGCCATCCTGTCGCGCGAGTATGTCGATTTCCTGGAGAAAGACATTCCGGGCGTGCTGATGGGCCTCGTCGGACTGGTCACGGCCATGGTCATCCTGCTTTCGCTCGATCCGATCGTAGGCGGAATCTGTGTTCTGCTTCTCATTCCGCTCGGCCTGGTCAACTTCGCCTTGGCGCGGCGCTCGCTCGTTCTGAACCGAGGACTGAATGATCGACTGGAAAAAGAGGTGACGATTCTGACGCGAGGACGCGTTTCGACCGTGAGACGCCATTTCGACGCGCTTTCAAGATGGCGGGTCAGATTGTCCGACTCGGAAGCCCGCGCGTTCGGGCTGATGGAGCTCAGCGTGATCGTCCTGGTCGCAGCCGCCTTATGGAGACTCTCTCAAGGCGGCGCTGTGGCGGCGGGCGATGTCTATGCCGTGTTCGCCTATGTCTGGCGGTTCGTTCTCGCGCTGGACCGCGTTCCCGAGACCGTGCAGCAACTCGCCAAGCTTAAGGATCTCAACCGACGCTTTGTGTCTTAGGCGCCATCCTCAGGCGAGATGGACTCGTTGGACTGTTTTTCCGGGGTCTGGCTTCAGGCGACAGACGGCGTCTCCGCCGTCACGTCCACCGTCCTCGCCGACGGGTCAACGACCGCATCCGCCGTCGGGGCGACCATGTCGGCCATGGCGTCGAACTCGTTCAGGAAGACGGCGCGCAGGTCGTCGGCCTCCATGATGACCTCGTGCTTGGCGCCGGAAACTTCGACATAGCGCCCGCGCGGGATGCGTTTGGCGGCCCAGCGGTTGGTCTGTTTCCACACCACGTCGTCGGCGTCGGCCTGGACGATGACGACCGGCGCCTTGACCGCCTTCAGCGCCTTGGGCTTCAGCGCCCGCTCGCCCGCGTCCAGCGCAAAGGCCAGCCAGCCGTAGGTCGGGCCGCCGATGGCCAGGTGCGGGCAGGCATACAGCTGCTGGCGCCACATCTCGTATCGGCTCTCGTCCGAGGTCAGGGCGTCCTCGGCGAAGTTGTGGTCGAACGGATCGTCGGGATCGCCCAGGATATAATCGCCCGCCTGGCCGTGGCGGATGTTCCAGCGCACCACCAGCTTGACCGACCACATCGACCGTTTGCCGGTCTTGATCCGCAGCATGGGGCTGGACAGGACCGCGCCCGCGAAGCGCTCCTCGCCGCTTTCCAGCGCCAACAGGTTCAGACAGGCGCCCATCGAATGCCCCACCATGATCCACGGCTTGGGGCATTGATCCTCATAGGCGTTCAGCAGGCGGTTGTAGTCGTCCAGAAACTCCTCGACCGCGCGGGCGTGACCCTTCAGCCGGTCTGGCAACAGCCGCGCCGACAGTCCCTGGCCCCGCCAGTCGTGGGTCAGGACACACCAGCCGCGCGCCAGGAAGTTGCCGATGACCTCGTAGTATTTCTCGATCGGCTCGGTGCGGCCGGGGCTCAGCACCACCGTCCCGCGCACCTTGTCCGCGCTCAGGTGCGACGGCTTCCACAGACCGGCGCGCAGGCGCATCCCGCCCGCGCCGCGGAACCAGTCGCCCTTGCCGCCGGGGGGCGAGGCGGCGCCGGGGACCCCCATCAGGGGGGCGTTGGCGGCGAAGGCTTGGGCGCGGTTCACTCGGGCTTCCTGAACTTCAAGGTCATGCGATCGCTCTCGCCGATCGCCTCGTATTTCGAACGGTCGAACTCGGGATCGACCGGCTGGCCGCGCGGGGCCGTCAGGCGCGTGGGCGCCAGCGTATCGACGCCGAAGGGATGGTCCTTGGTGTCGTCGGGGTTGGCGTTGATCTCGGACGCCTCGACGAAGACGAAGCCCGCCTCGGCCGCCAACTGGCGCACGAAGGCCTCCTGGACATAGCCGTTGGCGGCGACTGGATCCTGATCCTCGGCCGGCGACAATCGATGCTGCTCGATGCCCAGGATGCCGCCGGGCCTAAGCGCGGCGAAGGCGTCGGCGAAGGCCTTTTCGGCGATGCCCGCCGCCATCCAGCCGTGCAGGGTGCGCATGAACAGGCACAGTTCCGCCGTCCCCGCCGTCGTCACCGGGCCAGAGCCGGATCCGAAAACCGTGAACTGCGGCTCGCCATACAGTTTCTTGTCGCTGGAAAACCGCGTGCGGAAGGCGGCGTTCAGAACGGCCTGGGCCGGATCGGCGGTCGGCCCCTCGGGGAACAGGGCGGCGACATAGGTTCCGGCGCCCTTGGCCAGATAGGGGGCCAGGATTTCAGTGTACCAGCCGCTGCCGGGCCAGAACTCCACCACCGTCATGCGCGGCTGAAGCCCGAAGAACCGCAGGGTCTCCATTGGATGGCGGAAGGCGTCGCGCGCCTTGTCCTGGGCGTTGCGCCAGGAACCCTCGACCGCCCATTCCAGAGAACCTTCCGCTGGACCGGCGGGCTTGGGCGGCGCCTCGGGGGTCTTGGCGGCTTCGTCCTTGCGACCGCAAGCCGCCACGCCGGTCAGGGCCAGCGCGGTCGCGCCGCTCAGCAGGAACCGACGCGAAAACCCGCCCGCGCTCGCCAGACAATCAGCCATTCAAAACTCCCGCAGCACGCCGGGACCCGCGTCCGACGCACCCTGACCCATTGGGCTTAATCAGGTTCGCCGGCCCGGTCAAAACGCAAGACCACCTATTCCGGCTTGCGGAACCGCAGGGTCATGCGGTCGCTCTCGCCGATGGCGTCGAAGGCGGCGCGTTCCTCGGGCGTCAGGGTGCGGCCCGACGGATCGTTGCGCGCCGCCGACTGGCGGATCGGCGGCAGGGTCCAGACCCCGAACGGATGGTCGTGATCGTCCTTGGGATTGGCGTTCAGCTCGCTGCGCGCCTCCAAGACGAAGCCGGCGTTGCGGGCTTCGTGGATCACATAGCTTTCGGGCACGTAGCCGGTGGAGGCGACGTCGGCGACGTTCAGTCCCTCTGCGCTGCGGTGCTGTTCGACGGCCAGGACGCCGCCCGGCTTCAACGCCTTGAAGAAGGTGTAGAGATAGGGCTGTGTCCGGTCGTTACGCGACCAGTTATGGAAGGCGCGCGCCACCAGGATGAAGTCTGCGCTGCCCTCAGGCACGCCCATGTCTTCCAGCGGGCGGTTGACCGGCACGTAGCGACCGCCGGTCGCCGCCGCATAGGGCTCCAGAATATGCCGCCACCAGCTGGCGCCGCCCGGCTCGATCTCCACCACCGTCATGCCTGGCGTCAGGCCCCAGAAGGTCAGGGATTCGTAAGGGTGGCGATAGACGTCGCGTGCCCGATCGGCGGCGGGCCGGGTCTCCGCGGCGACGGCGGTCTGCAACGCCGTGTCCTCGGCGAAGGTCGGCAGGGCGCTGGACAGGGCCGAGCGCGGCGGCGTCCAGGCCCCTTCGGTCTGGAACGACTGATGCGCGACGGCGGGGGCGGCGGACAGCAGAACGGCGGCGAGGCCGAAGACGGCATGGCGCATGATCAGGAGCTCCGGGTTCAAGTCCTTCTCCATAGGCAGGCCCGCCGCCCGAGCAAATGACGTTCGCGAGACGCAGGCCAATTTGACGCAAGCAAAATCATCGACCCCGCGCCCTTGACGCCGTTTTGGAGGCCACCATCTTCTTTCGCGAGAGCGCCGATTTCGGGTTCTCCAGACTGACGACGCCGATCTCGGGTCGTCGGACTGCATCCCTACCGTCCGGGCCAAACCGCCGGGCGGCTCAACCTTGCTGATCCTCAGGAGGATGCTGATGCGTACCTATGATTTCACCCCGCTGTACCGTTCGGCCGTCGGCTTCGACCGTCTGGCCAATCTGCTGGAAAGCGCCTCGCGCACGACCGGCCAGGACACGGGCTATCCGCCGTACAATATCGAGACCACGGGCGAGAATGCCTATCGTATCGAGATCGCCGTCGCCGGTTTCACCACCGACGAGTTGAATATCGAGGTGAAGGAAAACCTGCTCACCGTGACCGGCCGCAAGACCGCCAATGACGATACGGCGACGCAGAAGACCTATCTGCATCGCGGCCTGGCCGAGCGCGATTTCGAGCGTCGCTTCCAGCTGGCCGACTATGTTGTCGTGACCGACGCCGATCTGGTCAACGGCCTGCTTTCGATCTCGCTGAAGCGCGAACTGCCCGAGGCGCTGAAGCCCCGCCGCATCGAAATCGGCGCCGGCCAGCCCCTGATCGAAGCCAAGGCTGAAGCGGCCTAAATCGCCCTCAGGCCAGATTATGAAAGGGCGGTGTTCGCGCCGCCCTTTTTCTATGCCGCCAGATGGGCGAAGGCGGCGACGACCTGCTCATAGGCCGGGCGCTTGAACGGCACGATCAGGTCGCAGGCATCCGACAACGGGCCCCAGCGCCAGGCGTCGAACTCGACATCGTCGTCGGCCGCCAGATCGATCTCGGCCTCGTCGCCGGTGAAGCGGAAGGCGAACCACTGCTGCTTCTGGCCCTTGAAGCCTCGCCAGGCCTTGGCGTTGTTCATGGCCTCGGGGGGAAAGTCGTACAGGATCCAGTCGTCCGTCCGCGCCAGCAGTTCGACGGAGGTGACGCCCGTCTCTTCGCGCAGTTCGCGCCGGGCCGCCGCTTCCAGATCCTCGCCCGCATCGACGCCGCCTTGCGGAAACTGCCAATTGTGCGGACCGGGCGTGGCGTGGCGCTGGCCGTACCAGACCAGGCCGTCGCGATTGAACAGCACGACCCCGACATTGGGCCGATAGGCGTCGAGATCGGACACTAGCGCCCCGGCCGCATCGACATGGACGAGGCGGGCGCCAGTTGCAGGCCGCGCTGTTCCAGACCGGCCGTCCAGCGGGCGGCGGCCTCGACCGTCACCGGATAGCTGAAGCCGGTCCCCAGGGCCGATCCACGCTGCTTGGCCTGGGCCTCCAGTCCGTTCAGGGCGGCGATGATGGCGGCGGGCGACTGGGTCCGGTCGATGACGCGGTCCGCACTGGCCCGCGCCCAGGCGCCCGGTCGACGCTGGAACGACCCGTCGTCCAGGAAGGCGACGCCGCGCTGACGCAATATGCCCAGGAAGGCGTTCATGCCCGTGTCAGAGCCGGCGAAACGGTCGCCCAGATAGTTGGTCACGCCGAAATAGCCGGTGGCCCGGCCCAGCAGCCAGTCCATCTTGGCCGCCACGTCGTCGGGGCCGCCATCGACCAGCAGCGTATAGGGGCCGGGATCGTTGTCGGGATAGCCGGTCGGCTCCATCGGCATTTCCAGCATGACCTCGTGGCCCTGCGCTCGCGCCTGGTCGATCCAGGATTGCAGGTTGTCGGCATAGGGCACGAAGCTGAGCGTCACTTCCGGCGGCAGGCGTTCGATGGCCGCGCGGGTCGTCACCGCATTCAGGCCAAGGCCGCCAACGATCAGCGACACGCGCGGCTTGCCGTTCGGACGGAAGGGCCGGGCATAGGCCTGGGCCGGAACGCGGCCGTCCGGCGCGATCATCGGCAAGGGGCCGTTCGATCCGGGCTGCGACAGGCCCGTGATGGGCGCGCGCGCCAAAGGTGAAGCCGCATGGACCGGGGCGCTGATGGGCGCGCCCTGGCCCGACACGCTGCCGCCGTCCGGCAGTGTGATGACCGCATCACCGCCCGTCGCCGGATCGCCGCCGCCCGCGAGATTCTGATAAAGCCCCATCGCCCCCATGGAGAAGGCCTCGAACCCGGTGGGCGCGGCCGCCGGAGCTTGCGCCGCGGGGGCCTCACGCTCCAGCGCGACATGGGCCGAGGGCGTGCCGGCCTTGGGATCGCCTAGCACCGTCAGGAACAGGGCGCTTGTGCTCAGCAGGAACAGCCCGGCCAGGCCCGCCACGACCGGCGGCTTCTTCAGCGCGTTGATGACGGGCGTCAGGCTCGGGCCATCCTTTGCGCGCGGAGCGGCTCCGGCGGCGGCGGCGAGGGCGGACTGGCGTTTGGCGAACATGGGCACAGGCGGAACCGATCTGGAATCCTACGCCGCCATCATCGCCCGCTGTCGGTTAAGAAACCCTAACGGCGGGTTCACCATGATCTCTGCAAGAAATCTCTGCGCACTGCTGTCACGGATCGTGCGTTGACGCGGGCGCATTCGCACTTCCAGATGCCGATCTCCCCGTGCCGACCAAGGATATGCCACATGATGAGCCCCGCCGCCGACGACGCCCTGCGCGACGAAGTCCGACTGCTGGGCGGCCTTCTGGGCGACATCATCCGCGACGAGGGCGGACAGGCCCTGTTCGACCACGTCGAGGCGGTGCGCCAGGCCTCCATCGCCTATCACCGCGACCCGGCCTCCCATCCCGCAAAACGTCTGGAGAAGCTGCTGACCGCCATGTCGGTGGATCAGGCGGCCGGGCTGGCGCACGGCTTTGCATTGTTCTCGCTTCTGGCCAATATCGCCGAGGATCGCTCGACCCGCAGGCGTGCTCAAAGCCAGGCCGAGGCCGGCGCCCGGCCCGACACCCCCGAAGGCGCGCTGAAGCGGTTAGCCGATCAGGGCGTGGACTTTGAGGCCGTGCGCGCCCTGCTGGACCAGTCCCTGATTTCGCCCGTCCTGACCGCCCACCCGTCCGAGGTGCGCCGAAAGAGCGTGATCGACCGGATCGCCGCCATCTCCGACCTGCTGGACGCCTGCGACAAGGCCGGCGACGCCTGCACGCTCGACGCCCTGAACGAGCCGCTGCGCCGCCAGATCGTCATCCTGTGGGCCACGCGGCTGGTCCGCACCCAGGGGCTGGTGGTGCAGGACGAGATCGACACCGTCGTCTCCTTTCTCGACCGCATCTTCCTGCACGTCGCCCCCAAGCAGCTGTCGGCCTGGCGGCGTCTGCTGGACGCGCCGGACCTCAAGCCCTTCATGCGGGTCGGCACCTGGGTCGGCGGCGATCGCGACGGCAATCCAAACGTGGACGCCACGGTCATGACCGCCGCCTTCCGCACCCAGGCGCGGGCGGTGCTCAGCTTCTATCTTGAAGAGGTCCACGCCCTGGGCGCCGAGCTCAGCCTCGCCGCCGAACTTGCCCAGGTCTCACCTGAACTTCAGGCCCTGGCCGACGCCGCCCACGACCCCTCGCCTCACCGCGCGGACGAGCCGTATCGCCGCGCCCTGACCGGCGTCTATGCCCGCCTCGCCGCCACGCATCAGAAGCTGGGCGACGCCCCCGCGCCGCGCCGTCCCGCCGTCGAGGCCCAGCCCTATCCCGGTCCCGACGCCTTCGAGGCCGATCTGAAGACCCTGCACGACAGCCTGGTCTCGCACCACGGCGGCGTCTTCGCCGACGACCGGCTCAGCGACCTGATCACGGCGGTCGAGGTGTTCGGCTTCCACATGGCGACCCTGGACATGCGCCAGAACGCCGACGTCCACGAACGCGTCGTCGCGGACCTGCTGAAGGTCGCCGGCGTCCAGTCCGACTATCTGGCGCTGGACGAGGAAGGGCGGTTGAAAGTCCTGGCCGAGGAATTGGCCTCGTCGCGCCTGCTGTTCAGCCCCTACGCCGAATACGAACCCGAGACCCTTAAAGAGCGCGCCATCCTTCAGGCGGCTGCGACCTCCCTCTCCGCCTTCGGACCCCAGGCCATACGCACCCATATCGTGTCCAAGACTGACGCAGCCTCGGACCTGCTGGAAGTCTATCTGCTGCTCAAGGAGGTCGGTCTCTATAGCCCCGAAGACCCCGCCGCCTGCCCCATCCAGGCCGCCCCCCTGTTCGAGACCATCGAGGATCTGCGCGCTGCGCGTCCGACGCTGGAACGACTGCTTCAGGAACCGTCCGCCCTCGCCGTCGCCAAGGCGCGCGGGGTGCAGGAGGTGATGATCGGCTATTCAGATTCGAACAAGGACGGCTCCTACCTGACCTCGGGCTGGGAGTTGCACGAGGCCTCGCGCGCCCTGGTCGAGGTGACGCAGAAGCATGGCCTGAAGCTGCAACTGTTCCACGGGCGCGGCGGCACGGTCGGGCGCGGCGGCGGCTCGTCCTTCGCCGGCGTCCTGGCCCAGCCCGAAGGCACGGTTCAGGGCCGCATCCGCACCACCGAACAGGGCGAGGTCATCGCCAACAAATACGGCGAGCCCGAGATCGCGCTTCGCAATCTCGACGCCCTGACCTGCGGCGCCATGCTGGCCTCGCTGGGCAAGGGGACGGATCACGCCTTCACCGCCGAACACGGCGCCACCCTGTCGGACCTGTCGGCTCGCTCCATGGCCGCCTATCGCCAGCTGGTCTATGAGACCGACGGCTTCGTCGACTACTACCGCGCCGCCACCCCCATCGCCGAGATCGCCGACCTGAAGATCGGCTCGCGCCCGTCGTCGCGCACCGCCTCGACCCGGATCGAGGACCTGCGCGCCATTCCCTGGGTGTTCAGCTGGTCGCAGAGCCGGGTCATGCTGCCCGGCTGGTTCGGCTTCGGCTCGGCAGTCCAGGGCCAGGACATGGGCGGACTGAAGGCGATGGCCGAGGCCTGGCCCTTCTTCAAGACCCTGGTCCAGAACATGGAGATGGTCATGGCCAAGTCCGACATGACCATCGCCCGCCGCTACGCCACTCTGGTTCCCGATGCCTCTTTGGCGGCCCGCATCTATGGCGAGATCCGCGAGGAGTGGCAGCGCACCCACGACGCCATCCTGGCCATCACCGGCCACGACAGGCTGCTGGGCGGCCAGCCCGAGCTGGACCGCCTGATCCGCCTGCGCATGCCCTATGTCGAGCCGCTGAACCACGTCCAGATCGAGCTGATCCGCCGCCGCCGCGCCGGCGACGACGATCCCCGCGTCCGCGAGGGCATCCTTCTGGCCATCAACGGCGTGGCGGCGGGGCTGAGGAACAGCGGGTGACGGCGCCGCGACCGTGACGACGATTTAATCCCATTGTCGCGGATCGGCGGCTGAACCCTCATCATCCTGTCGCACGACAAGACTATTGCGCCCTCGTCGCCACTTCGAGCGATAATTTTTCGCCTCAGGAGCTAAGTGATGAAGGTTCTCTCCCCCGTCCTCTTCGCCGCCGCCGTTCTGTCCGCCGCCGTCGTCGCCCCGGCCACGGCTCAGGACGCCCACATCCGTTATGGCGACCTGGACCTGTCCACGGCCGCCGGCGCCGCCGCCTTCGACACGCGCGTCGACGAGGCCGGCGTTCGCTTGTGCCGCGACATGCGTCGCACTGACCGTCTGGCCGTCGATCAACGCCGCTGCCTCACCATAGTCCGCGAGGAAGCCCTGCGCGAACTGCCGCGCGCGCGTCAGACCGACTATGCGCGTTCGCCGCGCACCGGCCGTCAGATCGCCCAGGTCGTCGATCTGTTCGTGCTCAGCTGAAGCATGACGGCGAGGGGCGCCGGCGTCCCTCGCCGCCTACAGCCACTTCGTGCGTTTGAACGTCACGTACAAGGCCGCGCAGATGGCTGTAATGACGCCCAAAACCGCATAGTATCCGTAGTCCCAGCGCAGCTCAGGCATGTTCTCGAAGTTCATGCCGTAGATGCCGGCGATGGCTGTGGGCACGGCCAGGATGGCGGCCCAGGCGGCCAGTTTCCTGGTGATCAGCCCCTGGCGTTGCTGCTCCAGCAGATTGGCCACTTCGAACACCGACGACAGGATGTCGTTCAGCCCGCCCAGCCGGCTGTTCACCCGCCGCACATGGTCGCTCACGTCCCTGAAATAGTGCCTTACATCAGGGTCGATACAGGGCAGATCCAGCGACTGAAGACGCCCCAGCACTTCCTCCATCGGCCCGAGAATGCGCCGGAACTTCAGCAACTCACGGCGCAGGGTGAACAGGCGCCGGATCTCGACCCGCGACAGGAAGGCGTCGAGCGTCCGCTGCTCCATCTCCAGCACGCTGTCCTCTGCATCGTCCACGATGGGGGAATAGGCGTCGACGATGAAGTCCAGAATACCGTGCAGGACGAAATCCGGTCCCTTGTTGAGCTGTACCGGCGACGCCTCCAACTGCGCCCGCAGGAGATTGTGCGCCCGCGCCGAGCCGTGGCGGATGCTGACGACATGGTCGTCGCCGACGAAGACGTGGGTTTCGCCATAGGCGATCCGGTCATCGACCTTCGTGGCCGTTCGCGCCACGACGAACAGCTCATGGCCATAGACCTCGACCTTGGGCATCTGGTGGGCGACCAGCGCGTCCTCGACCGCCAGGGGATGCAGTTTGAACCGCTTCACCAGGATATCGATCTCGGCGTCCGTCGGATCATAAAGGCCGATCCAGACGAACTCGCCCGGTTCGAGCGCCAGCCCTTCAGGCGTCAGAGGCGCCTCGCGCACGCGCTGACCGTCGCGATAGACGTAGGAGGCGACGACGCTCATGAAATCTCCAGCAGGACGATGCCCGCCCCTGACTTAGAGACTCAATGGCCGCAGTTGAAGCACCTGACGTGCGCGTGCGTTCATCCTGGCGTCGAACCTGACCGAAATGTCATGACGTCGAATTATAGAAGCGCCGCCTTTCCGCCTCGGAAGCTTCGCCGTTTCGATCCGATCCAGCGTCACCGTTCCCTGCCCCGGACGACAAGGGGCAGGAAAAATGGAACCAGGATCATGCTCAGGATTGCCTCTCTGACGACCGCCGCCTTCCTTGCCGCAGGCGCCGCCTACGCCGCCCCGATCGAAGCCCGCATCTCCTACGGCGACCTCGACCTGTCGAGCCGCGCCGGCGCGACAGCGTTCGACGCCCGCGTCCGCCAAGCCTCCGACCGCTTCTGCCGCAGCGTCCGCAACGTGGAACGACCCGCCTGCCGTAACGGCGTGCGGGAGGAAGCCCTGTCCCTCCTGCCCGAACGCGCCCGCACCGACTACGCGCGCGGTCGCGTCGCCTTTGAGGCCTGAAACGCAGGACGCCGCCGGACCGATCGTCCGGCGGCGTCCCATTTCATAAAGCCAAAGCCGCTTTCCGGGCCTCAAGTAGCCCGAAGGGCGGTAGGCCCTTAAGATACAGGGAAGCCCCGGACCTTCAGCAGTGCCGCCACGTCCGGGTCGCGACCGCGGAAGGCGCGGTAGGCTTCCGCGCGGTCGGTGGTGTTGCCCGGCGCCAGCATGATCGACTTGAAGCGGCCGGCGATGTCCGGATTGAACACGTCGCCCGACTCTTCGAAGTATGCCCAGGTGTCGGCGTCCATCGTCTCGGACCAGAGGTAGCTGTAGTAGCCGGCCGAATAGCCGTCCGACGTGAACAGGTGATTGAACTGCGGCAGGCGGTGCCGCATCACGATCTCCTTGGGCATGCCGATCCGCGCCAGGCTGGCCTTTTCGAACGCATCGATGTCGATCGGCGGCGTGGCTTGCGTGTGCAGGTCCATGTCGACGATGGCCGAGGACAGATAGCTGACCGTCGCATAGCCCTGATTGAAGGTGGCGGCGGCCTCGATCTTGTTGACCAGCGCCTGCGGCATGGCCGCACCTGTCTGATAGTGTTTCAGATAGCCGTCCAGGATCGGGCGGCTCAGAACCCAATGCTCGTGAACCTGCGACGGATATTCCACGAAGTCGCGCGGCGTGTTGCCGTACGACGGATAGGTCACGCTCGACGAGAAGTAGTGCAGGGTGTGGCCGAACTCGTGGAACAGCGTTTCGGCGTCGTCCAGCGAGATCAGGACGGGCTCGCCCGGCTCCGGCTTGGTGAAGTTGTTGTTGTTCGAACCCAGGATGATCTTGGACCCGTCCAGCGTCGAGAACGACCGATAGGTGGTCATCCAGGCGCCCGAACGCTTGCCCGGACGGGCGTAGTCGTCGGTGTAGTAGAGGCCGATCTGACGGCCCTTGGTCTTGTCGTGAACCTCATAGACCTCGACGTCCGGCTCGAAGGTCGGGACCGTTCCCTTGGGCAGCTTCTTGAAGGTGAAGCCGTACAGGCGCTCGGCCATGGCGAAGGAGCCGGCGCGAACGGCGCTGAGTTCGAAGTAGGGCTTCAGCTCGTTCTGATCCAGGTCGTACTTGGCCTTGCGGACCTTCTCGGCGAAGTAGAGGTAGTCCCACGGCTCGATGTCCCCCCCTTCAAGGGCAGAGCCGGCGATCGCCTTCATGTCGGCGACCTCTTCGGCGACGCGGGCCTTGGCCGGCGCCCAGACGCGGTCCATCAGGGCCTGAGCAGCCGCAGGCGTCTTGGCCATCGTGTCCTGCATGCGCAGTTCGGCATGGTTGCGATAGCCCAGCAGCTTGGCGCGCTGGTCGCGCAGCTTGACGATCTCGGCGATGGTCGCGTTGGTGTCGTTGGCGTCGCCGTTGTCGCCGCGATTGACGAACTTCTTCCACACCTGCTCGCGCAGCGCCCGATTGTCGGCGAAGGTCAGGAAGGGATCGACCGCCGAACGGGTGTTCAGGATGGCCCAGCCCTGCAGGTTGCGGCTGCGCGCTGCGCCCGCCGCGGCGGCCTTGTTGGAGGCCGGCAAGCCCGCCAGACCGGCTTCGTTGGGGATCAGGGTCCAGGCGTTCTCGTCGGCGACGACCTTCTGGCCGAAGCGGGTGAAGGCGTTGGACAGGGCGGTGTTGATCCGGCCCAGCTCGGCCTTGCCGTTCGCATCCAGATTGGCGCCGGAACGGATGAACTCGTCGCGGCGACGCTCAGCCAGTCGCTTCTGCTGGGCGCTCAGGCCCATAGCGTCCGCATTGTCCGCCACAGTCTTGACCCGCTGGAACAGCTTGTCGTTGAAGTTGATCTCGTCGAAGAAGGCCGACAGCTGGGGCGATAATTCGGTGTCCAGAGCGTCATAGGCCTCTCCGCCGATGTTGCCGGTC
This sequence comes from Brevundimonas sp. KH_058, assembly GCF_057838505.1. Lineage (NCBI taxonomy): Bacteria > Pseudomonadati > Pseudomonadota > Alphaproteobacteria > Caulobacterales > Caulobacteraceae > Brevundimonas > Brevundimonas sp. KH_058. The sequence goes on from NZ_CM174469.1 coordinate 1,149,270, forward strand.
ATGACGCTGTAGATGTTGTAGGCGCGGTCCAGAGGCTGGCCCCACAACTCCTGGGCGGCCATGGTGTTGGCGAACGTCGGGGGCTCGGGATTGTTCGCCACGGCGGCGACGTCGGCACGGGCCAGTTCCATCGCTTCAAGCATGGCGGCGCGCAGCTTGGCCGGGGTCACCTTATCGAACGGCGGCACGCCGTCATAGGGGCCGGTCCAGACCTGCAGCAGCTCGGCGCGCGGCGTCTGGGTCGGCAGGACGGCGCGGGCGATGCGCGCCTCTTCGGCCAGGCTGGCGGCCGACGGGGCGGCGGCGGAACCGCCCGAGGCGGCGCCGGTCGAGGCGCAGGCGGACAGGGCCATCAGGCTGCCGCCCGCGATGAGAAGCTGGCGTCTATGCATGGAATGCTCCGAAAGAAGATCATGATTGCCCACACACTTAGGCGCACTGACCGGCCCCGTCACCTGATGCAGGCATAATCTTGTCGCCAAGCCGGTTGGATACGTCGTCGCACTGCTCTAAAGCGCGCCCATGGCTATTGGCGTTTTCGACTCCGGCGTGGGCGGCCTGACCGTCCACCGCGAACTGACCCGGCGGTTTCCACAACGGGACTTCGTCTATCTGGCCGACCAGGCCCACGCCCCCTATGGCGGACGCGGCGGCGAGGACATCGTCGAACTGACCAGGGCGGGCTGCGAGCGCCTGTTCGACGCCGGCGCTTCCGTCGTCGTCCTGGCCTGCAACACTGCCAGCGCCATCGCGCTTCGTCGCCTGCAACAGACCTGGCTGCCGGGTCTGCGCGAACGGCTGGGCCGCCCGGTCAACATCCTTGGCATCATCGTGCCGACAATCGAGGCCGCGACCGGAAAGCTCTGGAGCTTCGAGGCCGAGCGGCCGCAGGAGGGCGAGAAGGTCGCCTCCATCGACATCACAGGCGTTTTCTGCACCGCCGCCACGGCCATCAGCCGCGTCTATGAGATCGAGATCGACAAGCGGCGCGAGGACATCGCCGTCTTTTCCGAGCCCTGCCCCGGCCTGGCAGGCCTGATCGAGCTGGGCGCGCCGCCGGAGGAGTTGAAGGTCGTCATCGACGACCACGTCGACGCCCTGCGCCGCCGCATCGGCCGTCACCCGGACAAGGCCATCCTGGGCTGCACCCACTATGAGATCGTCGCCGAACTGTTCGCCCAGGCCCTGCCGGCGGGAACGGCGCTGATCGAACAGCCCAAGGCCGTCGCCGACGCGCTGGAGCGCTATTTCAAGGCGCATCCCGAATACGATCTGGGCGACAGCGGCCGCCGCGACTTCCTGACCACCGGCCAGGCCGGTCCGCAGTCGGAGATGGTGTCCCAGTTCTGGGGCGCGCCCCTGGCCTTCGCCCAGGCGTAGAGGGTCAGCAGCCCGGACAATCCGGCAACGGCTCGTTCTCCATCTGCAAGGTCGTGTGGCCGATGGCGTAGCGTTTCGCCACGGCCTGGGCCTCGCCGATCAGGGCCGCCGCATCCTCGCGGTCGTGAACCAGGTGCGCGGTCAGGGCCGTCTCGGTCGTGGACAGGCCCCAGACGTGCAGATCATGCACCGCCCGCACGCCCGGCAAGGCGACCAGCGCCTTTTCCAGCGCCGGCACGTCCACACCCGTCGGCGCGCCGTCCATGGCCAGGTTGACCGAATCCTTCAGCAGGCCCCAGGTCGACCACAGGATCACGACCACGATCGCCAGGCTGACCAGCGGATCGACCACCGACCAGCCGGTCATCATGATCAACCCGCCAGCCAGCACCACGCCCAGCGACACCCCGGCGTCGGCCATCATGTGCAGATAGGCGCCGCGCGCATTCAGGTCGTGCTGTGACTTCATGAACAGCAGCGCCGTGCCCAGGTTGATGACGAAGCCGATGCCCGCCACCGCCATGATGACGCCTGATCCAACGGGCGCCGGCTCGTTGAAGCGCCGTACGGCCTCGAAGGCGATGGCCCCGCAGGCGAAGATCAGCAGCAGCGCATTGCCCAGGGCCGCCAAAACCGTCGCCTTGCCGAACCCATAGGTCCGCCGCCCGCCCGCCGCCCCATGCGCCCCGCGTCGCGCCAGCCAGGCCGCGCCACCCGCCATGGCCAGGCCCAGCACGTCCGACAGATTATGACCGGCGTCGGCCAGCAACGCCGTGGAATCCGCGATCAGGCCCGCGCCGAACTCGCACGCTACAAAGAGCAGATTGACGACCAGACCGACGGCGTAGCGCCAGTCGCCGGTATCCACGGGGCCGTGGTTGTGGCCGCCATGCCCGTGGCTGTGTCCGTGATGGCCGGGAAAATGCCCGTGATCGGCGTGATCGTGGTCATGGTCGTGATCTGCGTGATCGTGCGCGGCGTTCATGGTTCGCCTATATGCCTTTTGGCGAAACAGCCAAGCCGATATATGATAACGTGTTGAATGTTATGATGTAATGTCAGCCTTAGTGCTGATGCATGGCGACGACGAGGCCCAGCACGATCAGGGCCACGCCCAGCACCGCCCCCTCATACCGCGCCCACCGTTCCAGCCGCAGGATCGAGGCGCCGGCGCTGGCCAGGGCCGTGAACGTCGCCATGCCGGCGATGGTGCCGACCGCAAACACCACCGTCAGCATCGCCAAGGCGCCGATGCCCGCCGAGGCCGAGGACAGATAGATGGGCAACAATACCTCGCCCGGCGACACCGCCATCATGGCGATCAGGCCCAGGAAGGCCGCCTTGTCCGACACCGCCGACTCGGAGGTTTCCAGCGCGGGACCGCCCGCCATGGCTGGCCGACGCAAGGTCGACCGAGCCAGATAGAAGGCGCCGAACAGGAACAGCAGCACCGCCGCCAGATGAGGCAGCACGCCTCCAATCCACTGATCCAAGGCCAAGCCCGCCGCCACGATCAGGCCGCCGACCACCGCCGTCGTCGCGATATGGGCCAGACCGGCCGCCGTCACCGCCATCAGGATCCGTGACGGCCGCCAGCCTTGCGCCCGCCCCACCAGCGTAAAGGGCAGCCAGTGGGTCGGCAGGGCCGCATGCAGGAAGGCCGCAACGAAGCCGCCCCCCAGCAGGGAAAGCATGACGGACTGTTCGGGACCGGGGGACATGACCAGCCCTATAGCGTGTTACTTTATAACGGTCGAGAAGAATTCGTGGTCACAGCCAGTCGGCGAACGGCTCACGGTCCAGCATTTCCTCATAGGTCGGGCGCGGCCGGATCACGGCCCACTGATCGCCGTCCACCAGAACCTCGGGGACCAGGGGCCGGCTGTTGTATTCGCTCGACATCACCGCGCCGTAAGCGCCCGCCCCGGTGAAGACGATCAGGTCCTCGGCCTCCAGCGGAGGCAGTTCGCGATCCCGCGCGAAGGTGTCGCCCGTCTCGCACACCGGCCCGACCACATCGTGCGGCAGGCGCTTGCCGCTGCGCGGATTGACCGGCTGGATGTCGTGGAAGGCGTCGTAGAGCGCCGGCCGCATCAGGTCGTTCATCGCCGCGTCCAGCACCAGGAAGCGCCGCCCGTCCGAGCGTTCGTTGACTTGGATCACCTGGCTGAGCAGCACCCCGGCGTTGGCGGCCAGAAGCCGCCCCGGCTCGAACGCCGCCTCGACGTCCAGCCCATCCAGAACCCGCGCCGCCATGGCGACATATTCGGCCGGCGACGGGGGTTCGACACCGCCGGAATAGGGCACGCCCAGCCCGCCGCCCAGGTCCAGCCGGGTCACGGCATGACCCTGGGCCCGCAAGTCGCGCGTCATCTGGGCCAGCACCTTGAAGGCGGATTCCAGCGGAGCCAGGTCGGTGATCTGGCTGCCGATATGGCAGGCCAGCCCCACCGGCGTGACGTGGGGCGAGGCCGAGGCGCGGGCGTAGAGGTCCATCGCCTCCTCGACCGGCACGCCGAACTTGTCGCCCTTGCCGCCCGTGGTGATCTTGGCATGGCCGCCGGCGCCCACGTTCGGATTGACCCGGATGGCGATGGCGGGCGACGTATCCATCATGGCGGCGATGGCGATCAACCGGTCCAGCTCGGCGCCGGATTCGACATTGATCTGGCGCACGCCGACGCTGATGGCGAAGGCCATTTCCACGTCGGTCTTGCCGACGCCGGAAAAGATGATCCGGTCGGCCGGCACGCCCGCCGCAAGAGCCCGGCGGATTTCACCCTCGGACACGGTGTCTGCGCCGGACCCCAGTTTCGCCAGGGTCGCCAGCACCGACAGGTTGGAGTTGGCCTTGACCGCGAAGGCGATCAGGGCCTCGCCCAGGGCGTCGCGATGCGCATCTGCGGCGGCGCGCAGCAGGCCATAGTGCCGCTTCAGCGTCGCGGTCGAATAGACATAGGCCGGTGTGCCGACCTCGTCCGCGATCAGCTCCAGCGGCACGCCCTCGGCATACAGGGCGCCGTCCTTCAGGTCGAAATGGTGCAACGGTTACCGCGGGTCGTTCTGGGCGGCGCCGGCGCCGATGGGGTTGGAGGGGCCGCCGTCGATCGGCACGCTGCTGGACGGACGGTTGATGGTCGCCGGCTCGGGCAGGTGAGGGGCGCGGCTGTCGCGCGGCGCACGTTCGGTCTGGCGCACCGGCGATTCCAGATCGGCCATGCGGCCGCAGGCGGAAGTAATAAGGGCGAGTACGCCCGCGAGGATCAGGGTCTTTTTCACAGGCGGCTTCTCCAGTCGGCGATACGCGCACGGACCTGTTCCGGCGCGGTTCCCCCATAGCTTTGACGACTTTCGCAGGAAGCCTGGGCGGTCAGCACCTTGTAAACCGCTTCGGTGATGCCCGGCTCCAGTTTCTGCATTTCTTCCAGCGGCAGTTGCGACAGATCCACGCCCAGGCCTTCCGCCTGTTTCACCGCCGCGCCCGTCACATGGTGCGCCTTGCGGAACGGCAGGTTCAGCTCGCGCACCAGCCAGTCGGCCAGATCTGTCGCAGTCGAAAAGCCCGCGCCCGCCGCCTGGGCCATACGCGCGGTATTGGGCTGCAGCGCCGAGACCATCGCCGTCATGGCGACAAGGGCCAGGTCCAGGGCGTCGAAGGCCTCGAACACAGGCGGCTTGTCCTCCTGCATGTCCTTGGAATAGGCCAGCGGCAGACCCTTCATCACCGTGGACAGCGCGACCAGGGATCCCATGATCCGGCCGGTCTTGGCCCGCACCAGTTCGGCGGCGTCCGGATTGCGCTTCTGCGGCATGATCGACGACCCGGTCGTCAGGTCGTCGGGCAGGGAGGCGAAGCCGAACATCGGCGTCATCCAGATCACGATCTCCTCGGCCAGACGCGACAGATGCCCCGCCGTGATCGAGGCGGCGGCCAGGCTTTCCAACGCGAAGTCCCGGTCCGACACCGCATCCAGCGAGTTCGCCATCGGCCGATCGAAGCCCAGTTCCGCCGCCGTCATCTGCCGGTCGATGGGGAAGGGCGAACCGGCCAGAGCCGCGGCGCCCAGCGGGCTTTCGTTCATGCGGGCGCGCGCGTCGGCGAACCGCCCCGCATCACGGCCGAACATCTCGACATAGGCCATCAGGTGGTGGCCCAAGGTCACCGGCTGGGCGGTCTGCAGATGGGTGAAACCGGGCATCAGGTCGCCCGCATGCTGTTCGGCGCGCGCCAGCAGGGCGGCCTGCAACGCCTTCAACTGCGCGACCGAGCGGTCGCAGGCGTCGCGCACCCACAGACGGAAATCGACGGCGACCTGGTCGTTGCGGCTGCGCGCCGTGTGCAGGCGGCCGGACGGCTCGCCAATCAGTTCGTTGAGGCGCGCCTCCACATTCATGTGGATGTCCTCGAACTGGTCGCGGAAGGGGAAGGTCCCACCCTCGATCTCGGTCTCGATGGCGTCCAGCCCGCCCAGGATGGCGTCCGCATCCGCCTGCTGGATGATCCCCTGCTTGGCCAGCATGCGGCAATGGGCGCGCGATCCGGCCAGATCCTGACGCCACAGACGCTGGTCCACGCCGATGGAGACGTTGATCGCCTGCATGATTTCAGCGGGGCGCGACGAAAAGCGTCCGCCCCACATGTCTTGACCCGCGGGCTTCACCGGCGCAGTCGAACCGCCGGATGGCTTGGCGTCGGAAGAGGTGGATTCAGTCATGAGCGGCTCTAGGAAGGCGGTCTGGGCGGTCGTGGGCGCGGTCGTGGTCGTCAGCACCATCGCCGGCGCCGGCGGTATGGCGATGTCGCTATACGCCAATCATCGCCAGAAGGCGCAAGTCGAACAGGCCGCAACCGCCGCCGCAACGCCAAAAAGCGACCTTGCGCGCTTCGCCGTCGGTCCTCTGGCGGCGCTTTCGACCCCAATTGAGACCAAGACGGCGCCCGAATACGCCTTCCGCGACCGAACCGGCACGGCCGTCCGCTTCTCGGCCTTCGAAGGCAAGGTGGTGGTCGTGAACCTGTGGGCCATGTGGTGCGCGCCGTGCAAGGCGGAGATGCCGACGCTTCAGGCTCTGGCCAAGGCCTATGAGGCGAACGAGGATCTGGTGGTCCTGCCGATCAACGTCGACGCAACGCCGGAAGCGGCAGCCGAGGCCAGACGCTTCCTCGACGACCACGCCCCCCTGCCCTTCTACAGCGACATCCGCTTCCAGCTGCCGTTCGAGTTTCCCGGCAAGGGCGCCATGCCGCAAACGATCATCCTGGATCGCCAAGGCCGCATCCGCGCCACGATGGCGGGCGAGGCGGACTGGTCCAGCCAGCAGGCCCGCGCCCTGATCGATGCGGTGCTGGCGGAAGAACCCAAGTCGGAGTGACCCCTCCCGCCTGATCGGATTTAGTTCTTTGCCGGCACGCGTTCGTCGGTGGCGGGATTGATCGCGCCTGGCTTGCCCTCGGCGGCGGCATGGGCCTGTTCGCCTTCCAGCTTGTCAGCGACCTTGCCGGCGCCGCTCTCGACGGCCTGGGCCGCCTTCATCGCCCCGCCCTCGATCACTTCGCCGGCCTGAGACGCGACATTGGCGGTCTTGTCTGCGGCGGCCTCGGCATTGGCCTCGGTCTTGTTCTGCTCGGCCTGGGTGCAGGCGGCGGTGCCCAGGGTCAAGGCGGCGACGGCCGCCATCAGGACTTTGGTTCGGATCGTCATGGCGGATCTCCAGTCAAGGTTAAGGTCTCGACAGACAACGCAACACAACGGTGCAGGTTGCAGACGCATCTGCCGCTGAGCCGTAACCAGCGGGGTGTGCTTGCAGTCCCGCCAGAAGCCGCTCCAAATAGTCGGCATCGAGCCTCAACCCGCCGAATGCGCGCCCCGAAAGTGTTCACGTAGAGGTTACTGGTTGTGCGATCTGCAATGTCAGATCATGAACTCGCCTTCAGGAAGAAGGCTCATAGGAGTACACGCCCGTGAGGAAACTCGTACATTTGGCGCTTGCTGCGGCCCTGATGACTTCGTCGGCTGTCGGCGCCGCGACACTCGCTCCAAGTACCGCTCAAGCGGCCGAGAAGCCGTGGCTCATCATTACATATCTGAGGAACGGCCAGCCCGTCGGAAACACTCAGGTGTTCTGCGAAAGTCCCGCCGTCGATTTTGGCGACACCTCAAACTACGACAACACGCACTACGCCTACTATTTCATGTGTCCCTGAGCACGGCTGTCGCGGTTATCCGAGCCGCGCATGCGAAAGCGAGGCCGTCATCCTTGGGGTTGACGGCCTTTCATCGTTTAACCGGAACAAATAATTGTTTTATATGCGAAAAATGGTGACTGGAGGCGGGATCGAACCGCCGACCTGTGGGTTATGAATCCACCGCTCTAACCATCTGAGCTACCCAGTCCCGGGCCTAGGCGAGGCCGAAGGCCAGCGCGAAAGAGGCGTGCCTATATCGCCGTCGGGCGCGCGGTTCAAGTCGTCTCGGTGCAGATCGTGCGGCGATAGGGCGCAAGACGACGCAGGGCCGGAACGGTAACTCTGGCGTCGCCGTTCCCGAACCAACGTCCATTCTCCTCGGAACCCTCGCCATGCGCCTGATCGTCGCCGCCGCCTCGACGTCCCTGCTTGTCCTCGCCGCCGCCTGCGGTGCGAACGGCGAAAGCGCGAACGCTTCGCCTCAGGCCGGCGCGCCGCTGGAGACCCAGCCGGCCAACAACCCCAATCAGCAACCGGCCTTCGCCGGCCAGACGCGCGCGCCGAGCGTGAAGACCGAACAGGCGATGCGCCATACGGTCGTCGCCTCCGGCCTGGTTCATCCCTGGGGACTGGCGGCCATGCCCGACGGCCGCTGGCTGGTTACGGAAAAGCCCGGTCGCCTGCGCCTCATCACCGCCCAGGGCCAGATCAGCGAGCCGGTCGCGGGTTTGCCCACCGTTGACGCCCGCGGTCAGGGCGGCCTGCTGGATGTGATCGTCAGCCCCGGCTTCGCCCAGGATCGCATGATCTACTGGAGCTATTCCGAACCGCGTGACGGCGGCAACGCCACCTCCGTCGCCCGCGCGCGCCTGTCGGACGACGGATCGCGGGTGGAAAACGTCCAGGTCATTTTCCGCGCCCTGCCCATCTATGACGGCGACAAGCATTTCGGCTCGTCCCTGGCCTTCGCATCCGACGGCAAGCTGTTCATCACCCTGGGCGAACGCTCCGACAAACCGATGCGGCCCCAGGCCCAGGATCTGGGCTCGCACATGGGCAAGACCATCCGCATCAACGCCGACGGCACGGTCCCGCAGGACAATCCCTTCGTCGGCCGCGCCGGCGCCCTGCCCGAGATCTGGAGCCTGGGCCACCGCAACGTCCAGGGCGTCGCCGTCCAGCCCGGCACGGGCGCGGTCTGGACCATCGAACACGGCACGCGCGGCGGCGACGAGGTCAATATCGACAAGCCGGGCCTGAACTACGGCTGGCCCGACGCGGCTTACGGCGTCGAATACGCCGGCGGTCAGATCAACACCGGCGCGACCCAGGCGCCGGGCACTGAACAGCCCGTCTATTACTGGGATCCGGTGATCGCGCCGGGCGGCGCGACCTTCTATCAGGGCGCCATGTTCCCCGGCTGGGACGGAAACCTGCTGGTCGCGGGCCTGAAGGAGAAGCACATCGCCCGTCTGGTGATCCAGAACGACCGCGTGATCGGCGAGGAACGACTGCTGACCGACCTGGGCGAACGCATCCGCGACGTGGCGGTCGGCGCCGACGGCGCGGTCTGGGCCATCACCGACGAGGAGAACGGCAAGCTGGTCAGGCTGGCGACGACGCAGTAACCTGCGGACGCCGGGGGGCTAATGAGGGAGCGCATCGACGCTCCAGGGAGCACCGAGCCATGCGTATCCTCATTCTCTCCGCCGTGATCAGCCTGCCTTTGCTGGCGGCCTGCAGCACGATGGGCGGCGTCAGCAGCTATCAGAAGGACATGGACGCGCTGGAGGCTGAATGCACCCGCAGCCAGGGCATCCTGACGCCGACCGGCCTGCAGACTGGCCGGCCCCAGACGGAATACGCCTGCAAGATAACCGGCGGCGCGACCCGTATTCCGCCGCGCTGAATGAACATGAGCGGGCCGAGCGTCGCGCCGGTCCGCTCGCTAGCGGCGTCGACACTCATCTTAACCGGAAAAACACCGGCCCCATGGCGCGGCATCACGCGGCTTATTACTTGACGTTGACGTAAACGTAGGGTTCTTGGCGGGCACGCTTAGATCCGTCCTTCCCCTAAAATCGCGAGCCGCCGTGCGGCGAGCGTAGGGGACCAAACTGGAGACGCACTCCCATGGCTGACGCCTACATCTACGACGCCGTCCGCACGCCGCGCGGCAAGGGCAAGAAGGACGGCTCGCTGCACGAGATCACCGGCCTCAGCCTGGCGACCCAGGTTCTGGAGGCTCTGCGCGACCGCAATGATCTGGACACGTCCAAGGTCGACGACGTCATCTTGGGCTGCGTCACCCCTGTGGGCGAACTCGGCGCCGACATCGCCCGTACGGCGGTGCTTTCGGCCGGCTGGTCGCAATATACGGCGGGCGTTCAGGTCAACCGCTTCTGCGCCTCGGGCCTGGAAGCCGTGAACATGGCCACAGCCAAGGTGAAGTCCGGCGAGGCCGATTTCGCCGTCGGCGGCGGCGTCGAGGTCATGAGCCGGGTGCCCATGGGTTCGGACATGGGCGCCTGGCCCACCGACCCGTCGTCGGCCTTCCCGACCTATTTCGTGCCCCAGGGCGTGTCGGCGGACATGATCGCCACCAAATACGGCTTCAGCCGCGACGACGTGGACGCCTATTCGGTCGAAAGCCACAAGCGCGCCGCCAAGGCCTGGGCCGAGGGCCGGTTCAAGACCTCGGTCATCGGCGTCAAGGACCAGCTGGGTCTGACCATCCTGGACCATGACGAGACCATTCGTCCGAATACGGACATGCAGGCCCTGGGCGGCCTGAACCCCTCCTTCGCCATGATGGGCGAACTGGCCTTCGACAGCGTGATCAACCAACGCTATCCCGAGGTCGAGCGCGTCAATCACGTCCACACTCCCGGCAACTCGTCCGGCATCGTCGACGGTTCGGCCGGCGTGCTGATCGGCTCGCTGGAAGCCGGCCAGGCTCTGGGCCTGAAGCCGCGCGCCAAGATCCTGGGCGGCGCCTCGATCGGCTCGGAGCCGTCGATCATGCTGACCGGCCCGGAATATGTGACCCGCAAACTGCTGGGCAAGCTGGGCATGACGCCCGACGACATCGACGTGTGGGAGCTGAACGAGGCCTTCGCCGCCGTCGTCCTGCGCTACATGCAGGCCCTGAGCATCGACCACGCCAAGATGAATGTGAACGGCGGCGGCATCTCGATGGGCCACCCCCTGGGCGCCACCGGCGCCATGATCACCGGCATCGCCCTGGACGAACTGGAACGCTCGAACAAGTCGACCGCCCTGATCACCCTGTGCATCGGCGGCGGCATGGGCACCGCCACCGTCATCGAACGCGTCTGAGGATCACACCCATGGAAAACTTCAAGATCGACGTCGACGCCGACGGCATCGCCCTGATCACCTTCGACGTGCCGGGCCGTTCGATGAACACCCTGACCTCTTCGGTGATGAGGGAAATCCCCGAGCTGGTCGAACGCATCAAGACCGACGACGCCATCAAGGGCGCGGTCATCACCTCGGGCAAGGCGTCGGGCTTCTGCGCCGGCGCGGACCTGGGCGATATGGCCGGTGGCGTGCTGTCGGGCGGCGGTGACTTGCAAAAGGCGTTCGACGCCGGCTGGAAGCTGAACGGCGCCTTCCGTGCATTGGAAACCTCGGGCAAGCCGATCGCGGCCGCGATCAACGGCCTGGCCCTGGGCGGCGGGCTGGAGTTCACCCTGGCGACCCACTACCGCGTGGTCGAGAACGACAACAAGATCCAGCTGGGTCTGCCCGAGATCAAGGTCGGCCTCTTCCCCGGCGGCGGCGGCACCCAGCGCCTGACGCGCCTGGTCGGCGTTCAGAACGCCATGATGGCCATGAGCGAAGGCAAGTCCTTCCGCCCCAACGACGCCAAGGGCGCCGGCATCGTTCATGAAGTGGTCGAGAAGGGCCAATCGGTCGAGGCCGCCAAGACCTGGATCAAGAATGGCGGCAAGGCCGTCCAGCCGTGGGACGAAAAGTCCTTCAAACTGCCCGGCGGCGGCCCCTATCACCCGGCCGGCATCCAGAACTTCATGGTCGGCAACGCCATGCTGCGCAAACAGTCCTACGGCAACTATCCGGCCGTGGTGAACCTGATGAAGGCCGTCTACGAAGGCGCCCAGGTGCCGATGGACGCGGCCCTGCGCATCGAGACCCGCTACTTCATCAAGACCCTGATGACGCCGCAGGCCCAGGCCATGATCCGTTCGCTGTTCCTGTCCAAGCAGGAACTGGACAAGGGCGCCGTGCGTCCCGCCGGCATTCCGAAGTCGGACCCCAAGAAGGTCACCGTCATCGGCGCCGGCATGATGGGCGCGGGCATCGCCTATGTTCAGGCGCTCGCCGGCATCGAGACCATTCTGATCGACCAGACCCAGGAAGCCGCCGACAAGGGCAAGGCCCATGTCGAGGAACTGCTGAAGAAGCGCCTGTCGCGCGGCCAGCTGACGCAGGAGAAGTATGACGCCCTGCTGGGTTCGGTCACCGCGACGACCGACTATGAGCTGATCAAGGGTTCGGACCTGGTCGTCGAGGCCGTGTTCGAAAGCCGCGAGATCAAGGCCGACGTCACCAAGCGCGCCGAGGCCCAACTGGCCGAGGGCGCCGTGTTCGGCTCCAACACCTCGACCCTGCCCATCACCGGCCTGGCTGAGGCCTCGGTCCGCCCCGAGGACTTCATCGGCATCCACTTCTTCTCGCCCGTCGACAAGATGATGCTGGTCGAGATCATCCTGGGCGAAAAGACGGGTCAGGCCGCCATCGCCAAGGCGCTGGATTACGTCCTGAAGATCAAGAAGACCCCGATCGTCGTCAACGACAGCCGCGGTTTCTACACCTCGCGCTGCTTCTCCACCTTCCTGATGGAGGGCATGGCGATGCTGGAGGAGGGCTACGGCCCGGCCCTGATCGACAATGTCGGTCGCATGACCGGCATGCCTCGCGGCCCGCTGGAGATGCACGACGACGTCGCCCTGGACCTGTCCTACAAGATCGCCAAACAGACGGCGCTGGATCTGGGCGACAAATACGTCCCATCGGAAGGCGCCGACATCGTCGCCCGGATGGTCGAGGGCGGACGGTTCGGCCGCAAGAACGGCAAGGGCTTCTACGACTACGACCAGAAGCCCAAGACGATCTGGAAGGGCCTGTCGGACCTCGCCCCCGTCACCAAGGGGATCGACCAGCCGGAAGAGCCGACCGCCTTCGCCCAGATCGACGAGCTGAAGACGCGCCTGCTGTATCGCCAGGCGGTCGAAGTGGCCCGCTGCTGGGAAGAAGGCGTCATCGACGACCCCCGCGAGGCCGACCTGGGGGCCATCCTGGGCTGGGGCTTCGCGCCCTGGACCGGCGGCCCGATCAGCATGATCGACGGCATCGGCCTGGCCAGTTTCGTCGAGACCGCGGACCGCCTTGCTGCGACCTACGGCGACCGCTTCAAGGTCCCGCAGTTGCTGCGCGACATGGCCGCGAAGAACGAGACCTTCTACGGCAAGTTCGCCCCGGAGAAGGCCGCCGCCTGATCGGCTGCGGACATTATCGGACTACGGAACGGGCGGCCTTCGGGTCGCCCGTTTTCGTTAGCGCCACATCTCTTCCGCTCATCCCGGCGAAAGCCGGGACCCAGTGTTTTGGGCGATCTGGCTTGTCCTCTGACCCGCACAATCGATCCAACGCACTGCCGAGCGACAGAACTGGGTCCCGGCTTTCGCCGGGATGAGCGGAGAGGTGAGTATCGGGCCTCAAGCAGCGCGAACGCGCGATAGGCCACAAAGAAAGACCCGCCCGACACGAGGTCGAGCGGGTCGCTCCGCCGCCCTTCGCGGGGTCGGTGGCGGGTCGCTAGGGGCGACGGAGTGGGGGTGAAAAGGCCGGGCCGCAGCCGAAGCGAACCGGAAAGGTCCGCCCCGGCCGCCCAGCCTCTTGTCTTGGCGTCAGCCTTCGAGATCCTGGCCTTCGTCCGGCTCGGGCGTGCCCAGCAGTTCGTCGGCGATCTTGTTGGTCGAGGCCCGCACCGCCTTCTCGATCGAGACGGCGATGTCCGGGTTTTGCTTCAGGAACTCGCGCACATTCTCGCGGCCCTGGCCGATCCGGGTCGAGTCATAGCTGAACCAGCTGCCCGACTTCTCGATCACCCCGGCCTTGACGCCCAGGTCGATGACCTCGCCCAGTTTGGAGATGCCCTCGCCGTACATGATGTCGAAGATGACCTCGCGGAACGGCGGGGCGACCTTGTTCTTGACCACCTTGACCCGGGTGGTGTTGCCGACCACCTCGTCGCGGTTCTTGATCGCGCCGGTGCGGCGAATGTCCAGACGCACCGAGGCGTAGAACTTCAGCGCATTGCCGCCCGTCGTCGTCTCGGGCGAGCCATACATGACGCCGATCTTGTGACGGATCTGGTTGATGAACAGGACGATGCAGTTCGACTTGGAAATCGACGCCGTCAGCTTGCGCAGCGCCTGGCTCATCAGACGCGCCTGAAGGCCCGGCAGGCTGTCGCCCATCTCGCCCTCGATCTCGGCGCGTGGCGTCAGCGCAGCAACCGAGTCGATGACCACGATGTCCACCGCGCCCGAACGCACCAGGGTGTCGACGATCTCCAGCGCCTGTTCGCCGGTGTCGGGCTGCGACACCAGCAGGTCGTCCAGATTGACGCCCAGCTTCTGAGCATAGCCGGGATCCAGCGCGTGTTCGGCATCGACAAAGGCGGCGACGCCGCCGGCCTTTTGGACCTCGGCGACCGTATGCAGGGCCAGGGTCGTCTTGCCCGAGGACTCAGGCCCGAACACCTCGATCACCCGACCGCGCGGCAAACCGCCGATGCCGAGCGCCATGTCCAGACCCAGCGATCCGGTGGAGACCGAGGGGATCACATCCGCGACCCCGCCCTTGCCCAGTTTCATCACCGAACCCTTGCCGAAGGCGCGATCGATCTGCGCGATCGCCGCCTCCAGGGCGCGTTGCTTGTCGCCGTCGTCCTTGCCCACCAACTTGAGTGCTGCCTGTGAAGCCATTGCCTTCGTCTCCCTTGCCATGATTCCCGTCATTAAGCTTGGGAGAGACCCGCCTGGACCCGCCCCCGTTTCGTGAGGACGACTATGTGCATGGTTTGTTCTGGTTCACAAGATGTTCTCATTGATCAAAACGAGAACATCGAAAAAGAACGACCGTTTCTGACGTAGGCCGGTCCGGTCAGGCGATGGCTCCAGCAGCCAATTCCACGCCGCATCCGGCGATCAGACAGACGGCCACGAGCACGCTTAGCACCCTCATCCCACCTGCCGACGTCGGCGCCAGCGGCCGGGCCGTCATGACCATAAGCAAGGCGATCAGGCCCAGGGCGCCAGGCAGGTCCATGCCCACGCCCAGGAAGACGCCGTGCGCCTGAACCAGCAGCCAGCCGCCGACGACGACGGTCGCGACGACGGCGGGCGCCAGGGCGGTCCAGCGCACCAGCCGTGCGCCGATCAGCGCGGCCGAGGCTGCGGCCAGAGCGGCGGCGAGGCCGGTCCAGATGAACAGGAAGGCCGCCTCGGGCGCAAAGGCCTGAACCACAGCCCCCACGATCAGCACCAGGACGATAAGGCCCAGCCAGCCTCCCCAAGGCGTCTCGTCGGCGCCCGCAGGCCACAGCGTCATCAGGACGGCCACGACCGCCGCGCCGATCACCACAGGGTTCAGACCACCGACCGCCAGGGCCAGAACGGCGCACATGGCGATGACGATCGCCACGACGCGCCGCCCGACCGCCGCCCGCCCCGCCGTCAGGATCAGACTCGCCGCCAGGATGGTCAGCCCGACCCCGACCTCCATCCACGGCAGGCGGCGCAGCAGAGTGTAGTAGGTCTCGGCCGACTCTATTCGGCTCCCGACCGGGCCGGCCAGAACCCGCGCGGTCTGGGCCACGACCAGTCCGGTCGCGACCAGCCAGAGCCCCCCACCCGCCCCCTTGACCACCGACAGGCCGGTCAGACCCGTGGCGTGACGCGCGCCCCAGGCCGCGAACCCCGTCAGCAGGGCGGCGAGCCCCAGCAGCGCCCAGCCAGCCTGAGGTGGATGACGCAGAACAAACAGGCCAAAGATGTCGGCGTATACGGTGTTTTGGGTCGCCTCGGGCAGGACCGACGCACGCACGAACCCGTCCGCCGCCTCCAGCGCCTGCGAGCCGATATGCTGCAAGGCGCCCTGATCCAGGGCGTCCGGCGTCGAGCTGGGCGAATGATATTGGGCCGGGCGGCCGATGAAGGCGAAGTTCAATCCGGGCAGACCGCGATCGGCGGCGATGGTGAAGTCGGTCCCGTTGGGCATCAGCCGATAGACGAAGATGGCCAGCGCATTGCTGGACACCCCGCCGGTCGCATCGCCGGCATGGCGGGCGAACCGGGCGATGGTCTGGGCGTTGCCGGGGCCGGTCTCGAACATCGTGGCCTGGCCGCCGCCGCCCCGCGCCTCCAGATTGATCACGAACCCGACCCGGTCGCGCAGCGGATGCTCGCTGAAGAAGGCGCGGGCGCCGTCCAGATTCAGCTCCTCCGCATCGGTCAGCAGGACGATCAGGGTCCGGTCCGCCGGTCCCCGCGCCTTGACGGCCTGGACCGCCTCCAGGATCGCCGCCACGCCCGAAGCGTCATCGGCGGCGCCAGGCGAGCCGGGCACGCTGTCGTAATGGGCCATCACCATAACGGCGGGCAGGACGGGATCGCGGCCCGGCAGCACGCCGACCAGATTGACGGCTGACAGGCCCGCCGCGCTTTTTCCCTCCGCTTCGATGCGTGCGACGGCGGCCGGCGACAGAGCACCGACCTGACGCGTCGGATTCAGGCCAAGCGCCGTCATCCGGCCCATCAGATAGGTCTGGACCAGGGCATGTTCGGCCGATCCGACCGGGTGGGGCGCACGCGCGATCCGGCGGACATCGATCATGGCGCGAACGGCCGAAAACTGGGTTGTCGGCGACTGTGCGGATAGGGGCGACGGCGTCTGGCTGGTCAGAACGGCCAGACCCAGCGCAGCGGCGAGAGAAAGGAAAAGCAAGGCCAGCCGCACGATCACCTCCTGTGAGAACGCAGTCAGCCTCGAACCGCGTCGTTTCGCAAGTGCGGCCCAAAGGCCTCACCGCTGAACGATGTTGCGCGCCGCCACATTGCCCGTGGCGCCGTCCCCGTCGTCCGCACTGGAGCCGAAGGGCCAGCCCCGGTCGTCGCCGCAATAGCGCCGGCCGCCCTCGCGAGAGCCGATCACCACCGCGCGCGGACGCAGCCAGCCGGCGCCGGTGAAGACATTGTCCGTAATCTGATTATAGGACGGCGTCTGGTGCCGAATCACCCCGTCCTCGCCGCAGTTGCGGTACAGAAACACCCCGCCCTTGCCGCCCAATGCCAGCCGGTTGCCGACGATCCGGTTGGCGCCCGATCCGTCCACGGCGATCTGCTCGCGCCCGGTTCGGATGTCGAAATCATTGTCCTGGATCAGCGCGCCCGCACTCTCGGCGTCCAGATAGACGGCGGTCGAGGTCGAGCGGCCCACAAAGGTCGAACGCATCACGGTCGTCCGCGTCACGCCCGGCCCGACATAGAGGGGAATGGTCCCCACGCCCTCGAACCGCACCCGGTCCAGGGTGACCCGGACTGGCGCCGCAGACTGGGCCGCCTGCGTATGGCCCGCGGTGCGCGACGAGGCCAGCAGGTCGCGCATCGACCCGCCCGCCCCCATGCCCCAGATGCGAACATTGCCGACGACGGTGCAGTTGCGCACCGTGACATCGACCGGCCGCGACCATCCCTCTCCGTCTCGCCTGGACCAGACGGCGACGGTCGGGGCGACGGTCGTCGCCTGGCCCGGCGCGCGGACAGCGCCCCCGCCGCAGTCCAGCGACGCGCCCGACGCCTCGGCGCCCTCGATCAGGACGCGACGGCGAACGTCGATGCCCGACAGTTCGGCCCGACACAACAGGCGATAGGGCTGGTCCGACGGCGTCGTCAGGTCGCGCAATTCCTGCGCCGTGCAGGGCCGTTCGGCGGGCGCCGCCTGAAACGCCAGGGCGGCCAGGGCGAGCCACAGCGCCATGTCAGGGCAGGACGGTCGCCAGGGCCGCGCGTTCGGCCGCGCAGCCGGGGTTGGTCAGGCCGCTGCGACGCGCGGCCCCCAGTTCCGCTCGCGCCGTCGCGGCATCGGCCTGGAAGGCGGGCGTCCGCGCGGCCTCGAGGGCGACCGCGCTGCCGATCTCTTCGCCCACAGCCACATCGGTCGGATAATGCATGGCGCAGACCAGCCGGCTGACGCCGATCTGATAGCCGATCCGCCGCACCGCCTCGGCCCGATCCGGCTCCAGCGCCGCGAAGGCCTCGCCATAGGCCGCGCCCACGGCGGCGCTGCCGGAGGGATAGGAAGCGCTGTTTCGCGCGGCCGCGCCCACAACCTGACAGGCGCGCCGGTTGGGATCGTCGCCGACCGGCCGGGGCCGCGCTTGTCGCTTGACCCGTTCCGCCACGCTGTTCGCATCATGAAACACGCGCGCCATCAGCCGATCCAGCGCCGGTGTTTCTGCGGACCCGAGCCGCACGCCCAGGGCGCAGTCGAAATGTTGCAGGGCCAGGGGCGGACGCAGTTCCGCATGGGAGGTCGCCAGCAGCCAGCGATCACTGTCTTCCAGCGCGACATAGCGCGCGGAGGCCGTCTTGTCCGCCAAGTCCTGGGCCGACCCGACCGTGGGCGGCGGCGGGACTGCCTCGGCCAGCCGCGACATTAAGCCCGGCGCCAAAAAACCTTCTGTCGGCGTCGTCACGACTGGTTTCGGCGCGCCGGCGCAACCCACGACCAACAGGATCGCCGTCGCCGCACCCAGGGCGGCGACCGACCTCACTGGCCTGCGCTCCAGCCCAGCTGGACCGAAGTCTCGCCCGCCTCCGTCGGCGCCGCCACGACCTGCAACGACGGCCCGTTGGCCTGGTCGCCCGCCGCGCCATAGGCCCGCGCCTCGCCCTGGTTCATGCCGGTGACGGAGCGCAGGCCCGCAGCTTCCGCCCGCTCGCGATAGAAGGCCACGACCTGATCGGGCGAGGCGTCGGTGGTGAAGGTCACCAGACCGCCTGCGCCGCCGGCCAGCAGCGGCTGTCCATCGATCTGAGAGTTTGGATAAATCGCAGCGAAAGCCGGCGCGCCGTCCATCGCAGGCGCGGCCGCAACAGGCGCGTCGTCTGAGGGTGCAACACGATCCGGCGTCGGCGTCTCCGCGACCGCCGCAGGCGCGCCCGCATCTGGCGCCTGTTTCGCGTCGGCCGGCTTGGCCGTGCGGTCGCATCCGGCGATACAGAACAGAACCACGGCGGCGGCTGCCGCCCAACGAAGCGTCATCGAAAGATCGTCCCTGGACCTATTTGGTCGAAGCGCCACCGTGGCGCATGCGTGCGGCGGCAGCAAGGCGCCGTCGTCAGTCGACGCGCGCGCCTTCCGCCGGATCACCGCCGGAACCATCGAAACGACGCCCCGATCCCTCGACGGCGTCTGGGTCTGCGTCTGACGGCGAATCCGGGTCGGCCGACTCGCGTCCCTCTTCCGCCAAGGTCTCGTTGATCTCGCGCGAATCGGGATCGTCGTCGGATCCCGAGGCCGATCCGCCACGTAGCGATCCCGCGCGCGTGTCAGACCCCGAATCGCTGCCGTCCAGGGCGTCGATCAGCGTGTCCGCCTTGCGGCCCAGATCGGGCTTCTCGCCCATGTCGGCGGCCTCGCGCGCATCGTCGCACTCGGGGTCGGGCTTGGCAGCATCAATGTCCGTCATGGCGCAGGTCTCCGTAGTGAGGATTTGAGTCTTAAAGCGCCCGACCCGGTTGCGGTTCCGCACCCCGCGCCCTTGAACCCCGGCGCACAGCCCCGATCTAGGCGTCATGATCCCGTTCTCAGTTCTCGACCTCTCTCCCATCGTCGAAGGCGGCGACGCCCGCCGCGGCCTGGACGAAACCCTGGCCCTGTCCCAGGCCGCCGACCGTCTCGGCTACGAGCGGTTCTGGCTGGCCGAGCACCACAACATGCCCGGCATCGCCAGCGCCGCGACCTCGATCGTCATCGGCCATGTGGCGGCGGGAACCGAGCGTATCCGCGTCGGCTCCGGCGGCGTCATGCTGCCCAATCACGCCCCTCTGGTCGTCGCCGAACAGTTCGGCACGCTGGAGACCCTGTTCCCCGGCCGGATCGACGTCGGCCTGGGCCGCGCGCCCGGCACGGACGGCGCCACCGCCCGTGCGCTGCGTCGCTATTTCGAAGGCGCCGACCAATTCCCGCGCGACGTGGTCGAACTGATCCAGTGGTTCGAGCCGGCCTCGGACAATCAACCGGTCCGCGCCGTGCCCGGCGCCGGGCTGCGCGTACCCGTCTGGCTGCTGGGCTCCAGCCTGTTCAGCGCGCAGCTGGCCGGCCAGCTGGGCCTGCCCTACGCCTTCGCCAGCCATTTCGCCCCCGAACTGCTGCTTGAGGCCCTGGCCCTTTATCGCCGCAGCTTCACCCCCTCGGACCGCCTGGCCAAGCCCCACGCCATGGCCGCGATCAACGTCTTCGCCGCCGACACCGACGAGGAAGGCGTGCGCCTGTCCACCTCGATGCAGCAGAGCTTCGCCCGCCTCTCGACCGGCAAGCCCGGAAAACTGCCCCCGCCGGTCGACGACATCACCACCGTCCTGACGCCGCAACAGATCGAGGGGGCCAAGGGGCGGCTGATCTATTCCGCCGTCGGCGGGCCCGAGACGGTCAAGCGCCAGCTCTCTGACTTCATCGTCCTGACCGGGGTGGACGAGCTGATGGTCACCGGCATGATGTTCGACAATGCCGCCCGCATCCACAGCCTGGAAATCGTCGCCGACGCGCGCGAGCAGATGGCGCTGGCGGAAGCGGCCTAAAGCGCTTTCAGGAACTCCAGCAGCAGAGCGTTCACCTCATCCGCCCGCTCCTGCTGGATCCAGTGCCCCGCGCCCTGCACGACCACCGACCGGGTCAGCCCCGGCGCCCACTCCTTCAGCCCCGCCTCATGCGCTCCGGCGTAGTGGCGCACGGGGTCGTCCTCGCCGACGATGAACAGGGCCGGCGGCGTGATCTTCTGATCCTGCACGAAGGCCGTCAGCGACCAGTTCAGGTCCATCGCCCGATACCAATTCAGCGGCGCCTCGAACCCACCGGCCGAGAAGGCCTGCACATAGTCGTCGAAATGATCCGCGCTCATCCACGGCGGCAAGGTCGCCGCGTCGTCGATGGTGTCGAGCAAGTCCACGCCCTCGGGCATGAAGCCGGTCGATTTCCTCGCCGCCGGGGTCGCACCGTCATAGGCGTAGAAGAGTTTCCTCAAGGCCGTCGCCGGATCGACGTCCAGCGCCACATGGGCGTCCGGGGCCTGGAACCGGCTGATGTAGAGGTCGCCCAACCCGGCCCGCTTCGAGATCGCAGCCATGGCGACGGTTGGCGGTCCCTTCGGTCGGCGCGGCTGGAACGGCACCGACAGGCCCGCCACTGCGGTGAAGACATCGGGCCTCAACAGGGCGCAATGCCAGGCCACCGGCGCCCCCCAGTCGTGACCCACGACGACGCAGGACCGCTTGCCCAGCGCCCGGACCAGATCGACCATGTCCCCGACCAGATGCAGGATGGAATAGGCCTCCACGCCCCCCGGCTTCTCGGTCCCGCCATAACCCCTCATGTCGGGGGCTGCGACGTGGTATCCTGCCCGGGACAAGGCCTCGACCTGGGCCCTCCAGCTGACCCCCAGTTCGGGAAAGCCGTGGATCAGCAGGACCAGCGGCGCGTTGGGGTCTTCGAACCCGGCGTCCAGAACCTGTTGGACCAGGCCGTCGGTCTTGATAAGCCGCGTTCGCATTCCACCCTCTTTCGCGGTCTTCGCCGCTTCTAGTTTCGTCAGGACGGACATGACCCGCCTCGTCACCTTTGCGGACGGTACGACCGTTCCCGCCCTCGGCCAAGGCACCTGGGAGCTGGGCGACGACCCCGCCTGGCGCGACGAGGAGCAGCAGGCCCTGGCCCGCGGCATCGACCTGGGCATGACCCTGATCGACACGGCCGAACTCTATGGCGACGGCCGGTCCGAGCGACTGGTGGGGGAGGTCATCGCCGACCGCCGCGACGAGGTCTTCCTGGTCTCCAAGGTCCGGCCCGAGAACGCCTCGGAGATGAAGATGATGCTGGCCTGCGAGAAGTCGCTGGAGCGGCTGGGCGTCGAACGGCTGGACCTCTACCTGCTGCACTGGGAAGGCAACGTCCCGCTGGAAGAGACCGTCGAGGCCTTCCGCGACCTGGTCGACGAGGGGATGATCGCCCGCTGGGGCGTGTCCAACCTGGACCTGCGCGCCATGGAACAGCTGATGGAGATCGAGGGGGGCGAGGACTGCGCCGCCAACCAACTGCTCTACAATCTGGCCTCGCGCGGGGTGGAGTTCGACCTCCTGCCCTGGATGCAGGCCCGCGACATGCCGATGATGGCCTATTCGCCCCTGGGACGCGGCGAACTGCTGGAACAGCCTCTGATCCGCGACATCGCCAATCGTCATTCGGCCAGCCCGGCCCAGGTCGCGCTCGCCGCCGTCCTGCGCCACGACGGCGTCATCGCCATCCCCAAGGCCAGTTCGGTCGAACACGTCGAGGCCAACGCCGACGCCCTGGAAATCCAGTTCGACCTGGAAGACCTGGAACGGTTGGACGAGGCGTTCCGTGCGCCGAACCACGCGGTGCCGCTGGATATTATCTGAGTTCCAAAGTTTTAAATCGTCACCCTCGGGCTTGTCCCGAGGGCCCACCGCAGGTTCAGGCTCGGCAGCCTGATGTTCAGGTCACGACTTGCAGCGTCTTGCGGCCGCGCTTGCCTTACCGTGGGCCCTCGGGACAAGCCCGAGGGTGACGGGGTTGGGATCAGGCAGGATTCTTACAGACCCGCGCCCTCGTCGTCCGCGATCACTCCCAGCAGCCGCACCCGCTCACCGTCCGCATACGGAACAACAGGCCCTCGCCCCCACACCGGATCCGGCCAGAGGCCGTCATCACGGCAGCGTCCGACCACGTGAACATGAAGTTGCGCCGTCACATTGCCGATGGCGCCGACGTTCAGCTTCTCTACAGCGCCCAGCTGTCGCACCAGCGCCCCGGCCCGCACCGCCTCCTCCATCAGCATGGCCCGCTGCTCGACGCTCAGATCCTCCAGCTCCACCGCCCCCTCGACGCGCGGGATCAGGATCAGCCAGGGAAACCGCGCATCGTCCTGGAGCCGCACATGGCACAGCGGCCATTCGGCGGCGGCGAGCGATCCGGTTTCGAAGGCCGGCGCCACCTCAAACCCCATCAGTTCAGCCCGTAGATGACGCAGGCGCTGTCGGTCAGGATCTGCAACGGCGGTTGCAGCGCCAGCCGCGCCGCCTCTATGTCCGTTTCGCTGGGTCCGCCGCCGCCAGAGATCGGTGCGGGCGGCGGCGGGGGCGGTGCAAAGGCCGCCTCTGCGCTCACACGCGATCCCGTCACCACGATGTCGTCCACCGTCGTCGCCTGGCCTCCGGCCGCATAGGAGGGCCAGCCCGCCAGCACGTCCGTCTGACACACCCGCCCTGACGGATCGATGATCTTGACCCGGCCCAGGGTCGCGCCCGCATTGGTCGCCGCCGCCTCGGCCCGCCGCCGCGCATCCTTCATCGCCTCGGCCTGAAGATTGGCCTTCCAGCTGTTCTCCGGCTCCAGGTTGAAGTTGACCTGTCCGATGGACGTCGGGCGCGAGGCCACGATCGTCGCATAGACCCGCTCGATCAGGGCCACGTTGCGCACCGTCACGCTGACCGAGGCGTCGGCCTGATAGCGGGCCACACGGTCGGCGCGGGTGTTGTCGCGCATCACCCCGTTCTCGTCGCGATACTGGTCATACAGAGGCCGGGTGGTGACGCTGGTCTCGACCCGCACCTTGTCCGCCCCATAGGCCGACAGCGACTGGCTCAGCGCCCGCACTTGGTCGGCGGCGGCGCGCGAGGCCTCGGTGACACTGCGGTCCACCGACTGGAAGCTGGCGGAGACGAAGGCGCGGTTGGCCTGGATCTCGACCCGCACCTGGCCGACCGAGGCGATCACCGGATCGCGCATCCACCAGGGCGCGGGAATATAGCGGTCGCCGATGGTCGCGGGCGGGGTCTGGGCGAGAGCAGGCGTCGCAACGGCGGCCAGCAGCAGGGCCAGGGTCAATGAAGGGCGCATCGAAATCCTCCGGTTGGGACCAGACCTTCGCAGCCCCGACCAAGGCCGTAAAGCGAGGTTCTTGCGACAGCCGCTTGAGGGGTCTAGACCGCCCGCACGATTAATCCCCATTTCGCACACGCAATAAACGGAGACATCCATGGCTCGCGCGAAGATCGCCCTTATCGGCGCCGGCATGATCGGCGGAACCCTGGCCCACGTGGCCGCGCGCGAAGCCCTGGGCGACGTGATCCTGTTCGACATCGCCGAAGGCACGCCACAAGGCAAAGCCCTCGACATCGCCGAGGCCTCGGCCGTCTTCGGCCAGGACGTGGCCCTGAAGGGCGCCAACGACTATGCCGATATCGCGGGCGCCGACGTCTGCATCGTCACCGCCGGCGTGCCGCGCAAGCCGGGCATGAGCCGCGACGACCTGATCGGCATCAACCTGAAGGTCATGAAGGCCGTCGGCGAAGGCATCAAGGCCCACGCCCCCAACGCCTTCGTCATCTGCATCACCAACCCGCTCGACGCCATGGTCTGGGCCCTGCAGAAGTTCTCGGGCCTGCCCAAGGAGAAGGTCGTCGGCATGGCCGGCGTGCTCGACTCGGCGCGCTTCGCCTACTTCCTGGCCGAGAAGACCGGCGTCTCGGTTCAGGACATCCACGCCTGGACCCTGGGCGGTCATGGCGACGACATGGTGCCGATGGTGCGCCACTCGACCGTCGGCGGCCTGCCCCTGCCCGACGCCGTCGCCGCCGGCCTGCTGTCGCAAGCCGATCTGGACGCCATCGTCGACCGTACCCGCAAGGGCGGCGGCGAGATCGTGGCCCTGCTGAAGACCGGGTCGGCCTTCTACGCCCCGGCCGAATCGGCCATCGCCATGGCCAAGTCCTACCTGCTGGACCAGAAGCGCGTCCTGCCCTGCGCCGTCTGGCTGTCGGGCGAATACGGCCTGTCGGACCTCTACGTCGGCGTCCCCGCCCTGATCGGCGCGAACGGCGTGGAAAAGGTGATCGAGTTCACCACCAATGACGAAGAAAAGGCGATGTTCGAAAAGTCCGTCGCCTCAGTCCAGGGCCTGCTGCAGGCTTGTAAGGATATCGACGCCTCGCTGGCTTAAGCCACGCCTCTGTCGAATGACGAAGGGCCGCGGAGCGATCCGCGGCCCTTTTTCTTTTCCCTTCTCCCATTGGGATAAGGCAAAAGTGTTAACTTACTAGAATACAACAACATTCTATGCTATGAAGTTTATACACGATGTATGCACGTCACGGCAGATCAATGACTTAGCGCCGCGATGTGCACGAAACCTGCACGACGATGGAGGCTGTCATGGCGTTTGTCACGGACAAGGAAGAGCTGAAGCCTGGATTGGTAATCTTCCGGCGAGGCGATTTGCAGACTCGGGATTGGTACTGCCGCGTTCGGCTGCCGAAGGCGACGCGCTACAAGACCATCGCCTTGAAGACGCCCGACATCACAACGGCGCGCACCCTTGCCTACGACCACGAAAGCGAAGTTCGCTTTGCGTTGAAGCGCAATCTGCCGGTGTTCAATCGCCCGTTCTCCGCTGTGGCGAAGGACTATATCGCCGAACAGAGATTGCGCGCCCAGCGCGGCGAAATCACGCTGGGCCGTGTGAAGCTCATCGAGTCGGTCGTGAAGAACCAACTCAACCCCTATGTCGGCAAGACGCAGATCGACCTGATCGCGCTGGACCGTTGGCAGAACTATCCGTCCTGGCGGCGGTCGCTCCGTCAGGGCCGCATGACCCGCCACGGCAATGTGCGACCCATGACGGAGGTGGAGCGCGCTGCCGCCAAAGAGGTCGCCGAGGGTAAGGCTGCGGAGAAGCGGCGCCGGAGCGACAAGGAGCCCAACGCGAACACCAAAGCGGAGCAGACGGACTGGATCATCGTCAGCGACGCCACCATCCGGTTCGAGATGAAGATCTACCGCGCCATCATTAATGACGCGGTTTCAAAACAGGAGGCCCCGCCTCATCACCGGATCGAGGGAATGCCCTCGCTGGAGAAGCAGCGCCGGGATGCCTTCTCGCTGGAAGAATACCGTCGCCTCCATACCCACGCCCGCACCAAGTGGGTGGATGCCGCGAAGACAGTAACTGCCCACTGGTACCGGGCCATGGTTTATCAGTTCGTCCTGATCATGTGCAACACCGGCATGCGGCCGTCAGAGGCGCGTAACCTGCGTTGGCGCGACGTGATGGAGGCGACTGACAAGAACGGTCAGCCGGTGACGGTGTTGTCCGTGCGGGGCAAGGGCAAGTCCCGCCAGCTTGTGGCGCCGAGCGGAAACGTCGGAAAATACCTCGACCGTATCCGCGCCATCGCGGTGAGCACCGCGCCTGAGGCTCCGGTGTTCAGCAGTGCGACCGGCACGATAGAACGCACCCTCTACAAGGCCTTCATCGCCGACCTTCTGAAAGACGCCAATCTGCGCGTCGGGCCGTCCGGCATTCTGCGCTCGACCTATTCGTTCCGTCATACCTACGCCACCATCCGCCTGACGGAAGGCGTCAGCGAACTGCTGTTGGCAGAGCAAATGGGAACCTCAGTGCAGATGATTCAGGAGCACTACGGCCACGTGGACACCATCAAACATGCCGACCTCGTGTTGCAGGGCATGAGTGACTGGGAGCCACAGGAGTTGGCACCGACCGACCAAAATCAAATTATCCAGGTCAAACGAAACGCGCGTGCAAAGATCAGCACGGAACCGCGCAACCCTCATTGATGTCCAGCCCTTCGCCGCCGAGGATCACGCGCCGAGTTCGGTGCGCCGCTGGTGGCGAAAGGCTGGTCTGCGTCTCTGCCATAGGTCCGATGCGCAGCCTGCGCTCTTGATCGGCCGTCTGGCAAAGCAGGCGGGTGGAATAAGCCGCGTCGAGTTCGATGCGGCCCGGCGGCCTGCGTCTTCCGCTGCGATGCTCCCGCGCGCCGTGGCGCTCTTGGAGGGGGCGTAGCAAGGCTTTATACGTCGTCGGGGATCAGGGATCGGCGATATCGCGAATAGCTGACTCTGATAGCTGACTCTGAATGCAAAAACCGGGCGGTTAAGGCTTGATCTAGTCCTGGTAGGGTCAGCCGTACCTACTTCGGTCCTTCCAGAACCCGGAACCAGTCTCGGATCGCGAGCTTCAGCCGATCCACCTCGTCGTCCGCGAGGAGCCCGCAGTGCGCTATCGTGCCCCGGAGCATGTTGAGCCCCCAAAGCACCCTCATTACTGCAGGCTGTGTACTGAGCATGCCGGCGAAAGTATCCCAGTTGTCTTTCAGGATGTCCGAGAGCTGGCCGAAGGTGGTGTAGTCGATCTCCGCTTCGGAGCGCGCCGTGACACCCGCTTGCGCTTCACGGCTCTTGTTTTTGCGGACTTCCTCTTTCACGGGCTGTGAGACGTGTGTGTCCCACCAGTCGGCACCGTGCTGTTCCTCCATCGTCTCAACAATGAGCCGGCGGATGTCGTTCTCCAGCATATAGAATATCTCGTAGTACCGGGCCATCTTCGACGCATTCACCCGGTTCTCCAGCGAGAACTGTTTAATGAACGGGTCTATCCGGTCGTCGTCTAGCAACTGGGACTGGACATGGAGGTCTGGCGAGGCGGCTACGTTCGTCCGCAGCTCCGTCTCAATGACAGCGCACTTCAATATGAAAAGCTCGACCGTGTGGGTGTCTGTCACCCTAAGAGATTCCCTTTGATGCTCCGAAAGATCGCGTTGTAGACCTCGACATTGGTGGTCTCGGGCAAAACAACGTTGATGTTGTAGGCCAGATTGAGCTTCCCGTTCCGAACTTCCGGACTGCGCTCGCTGACCCCATCATTATCGTCCCCGCCAGTCCGGCCGTCCCCGGCGGCTTCATCGCCTTGCGCTTCCTTGGCGCCTTTGGCGAGCTCCTGAAACGCTTGAAAGGTTGAGTAGATGTATCGGACGATTTGATCCGTTCCGGGCAGGCCGGTAACCTGGACGATGACGTCGGTAAGGGCCGCCTCGTCCGCTTTGTGCGCGTAGGTGTTGCGCTTGAATATCTCGCCGTAACCGTTGCGAAGGGCTTGGAGAGCCGCAGTCGGTCGGCCGCTTTCGGTCTGGAATTGCGAGTAAAGCTCGGTTGGGGAGCCATTCTGATTAAGCATCCCGGTCGACTTGAGGATCGGGATGATGGGGCGGGCGGCACCGCCCGTGGCATTCAGGACGGTCCCAAGAAAGTCGCTTGTGAAGATGCTCGGCTTCTCCGAAGTGGGAATCTTGCCAAGGACTCGCCGGAGCACTCCGGCGCTGGACGTGTACGGAAGCCCGCCCGGAATTTTCCGCCGCGCCGTCTTCTCTGCCGCTGTCGCGGGAGCGGCTTCCGCTTTCGGTGCTGCACTTCTCGCCATGTCTCGTCCCTCGCCCGAACTAAACGTCAGCGAGATCGTGGTGCGCGTCAATGGTCCTACATCCCGACCGGACAACCTGTGGCTTGCGCGTTAACTAAACCGAACCCATCTATAGTTGAAGCTTGGCTGCAGGGGGCATCGTCATGGGTGAGAAGCGTTTTCCGTGGAAGGGCAACTTCCTTAAAATCCCGCCGAAGGTCCGGGCCGAACTGGACAGGATTGACGGCGACCTCGTCGCGGTTGCGGCCGTGAAGTCAGTTCGCGTTGCTGATGTTGAGGCCGGTCTGTACTCACACCTCGGCCTAAATATTGACTTGCTGGATGGCTCCGCCAAGGCTGATGGCCCAAGGCAGCCGCCGGAGGATGCGGGGAAATGGTCGTACCGCAACGCGCGGGGCTGGGACCGAAAGCGCCCCGACCTTCCCATGGCCCCGAAGAGCTTTGTCTTCGAGTCACCGAACTTTGGCGACGCGGCCAGAAACGGGACCCATACCCACTATCAGACGAGACAGGTCTACCAACACCAAGTCTTCGAACCGCAGGGGATGGAGATTGAGCCCGTGATCATGTCGCAAACAACCGCTGACTACGTCGTCGTCAAGTTCGCGCTGATGCCGCTTCTAAGCCGCAGTCAGCCGGAGTTTGAGCTCATGCTCCTCTGGGCGGTGAATGTCCTGCAGGAGAACACCGGCGTGGCGGATGTTTTCGCCAGCACGGCCACGAAGGAAGACTTCCTCGGCACCATCCAGCTCGACTGGGACATCTTCCCGCCCGGAACAATTGACGACGTCGTGGAATGGTACACCTCGAAACCGAGCTCCGGATTGCGAGCTACGGACTTCGATAAGCACCTCCGGGATCGGACGGCGGCCTTCAACAAGCTCCAACCGGTGTCCTACATCCGCGGCTCAGGGCAGTTCGGTTCGTACTTCGGTGCCAAGTTTGCTGACGACCTCGTCGTGTTTGAGAACCTCCGATATGGCAACGCTCTGTACATCCTATACGATGACTGGGACGACATCTCGAAGCGCTCACGTCTCGACCTCCTGCGCGATCACGATGCCAAGTTTGACCGGGTAGTCCACGCGGCCGACTGGCAGTTTCAGTTCAACAAGATCATGAAGATGGAGCTCACCGCGCGCCGCCGGGGGAAGGGGCGCCGGTCGGGCGCTTAAGCGGCCCGTGCTCGAAGCGCACGAGTCCGTCTGGCTCGCGGAGGTATTCGAACACCGATTACGCTATTAAATCGGAGGATTGGATTCCTCTAATGCGACGCTGTCAGCGTACCGGCAAAAGCGGTAAGCCGAGGGCCATCAAAAATTCGTTGTGCTTGACCGTCGCGTCCGTAATTCTCCCTTCGATCGAAACCAAATCGGCCTGCGTCGCAGACAAATCGATCTCTTCCTCACCGATCGACGTACTGATGTAGCGAGAAACGTTGAGGTTGAACCCTTCGTTAGCGATGCGGTCCAGGCTCACGCGTTTGGAGTAGCGTTCTTCCTCCTTCCGGAACTGGTACGTCTCTATGATCTTGTCGATGTGCGCGTCAGTAAGCTGGTTCTGACGCTTGTCCTTCTTGAAGTGCTCGGCTGCGTTGATGAACAGGACGTCATCCGGTTTTTTGCACTTCTTTAGGACAAGGATGCACACGGGGATGCCGGTCGAATAGAACAGGTTCGCGGGCAGGCCGATGACGGTGTCGATGTGGCCGTCCTTCAGCAGCTTCGTCCGGATGCGCTCTTCCGCTCCACCTCTGAAAAGCACACCGTGAGGCAGGATGATGGCCATCACCCCCTCGTCTTTCAGGTAGTGAAAGCCGTGCAGCAAGAAGGCGAAGTCGGCCGCTGACTTGGGAGCCAGGCCATAGTTCTTGAACCGTACATCGTCACCCATCGCATCGGTGGGCTCCCAGCGCAGGCTGAAGGGCGGGTTCGCCACAATGGCGTCGAACGCAGGCTTCTTGGCGGGGTTGAGTTCGCGCAAGAGATCCCAGTCATTGGCGAGGGTGTCGCCGTGGAAAATCTCGAACTCGCTGTCCTTTACCCCATGCAGCAGCATGTTCATGCGAGCTAGGTTGTAGGTGGTGATATTGCTCTCTTGCCCGAAGATCTTGCCGATCCCGTGTTGACCCATGCGCTTTCGGACATTGAGCAAGAGCGAACCCGACCCGCATGCGAAGTCGAAGACGCTGGCGAGACGTTCTTTCTTGCCCGTGGCCGGGTCCTGACTATCCAAGGTCACGATTGCCGACAGGATGTCCGAGACCTGCTGCGGAGTATAAAACTCACCGGCCTTCTTGCCAGACCCGGCGGCGAACTGGCCGATGAGGTATTCGTAGGCGTCACCCAAGACGTCTAGCTCCGACGAGAATTCATTCAGACCTTTAGCTATCTCGGCAATGATCGAGCAGAGCTTCTTATTCTTGTCGGTCTGGGTCTTGCCCAGCTTTTCCGAGTAAAGATTAATCTCTGAGAACAAACCACTGAAGGTGCTCTGAAAGGACTCGTTCTCAATATATTTGAAGCCCTCGTGCAGAGTTAGCAGAAGCTCACTGCTCTGTGTGCGCGCTAAATGCGCGATGTTATTCCACAGGAAGGGCGGCTGAATTACGTAGTGCACCTTTCGACGCATCTGCTTTTCGAATTCGGCGACATCGTCCGGATTGCTTTTGTACCACGCCTGCAACGGCGTGCTTGCTCCAGTTGTGTCTGGCAGATCGGTCGGGAGCCTTGGGTAGTCTGCCCCTAGCTCCCTTTTGGCCGCAGCCTCGTAGTTGCCTGAGAGGTAGCGGAGGAACAGGAAGGACAGCATGTAGTCGCGGAAATCGTCCGCATTCATTGCTCCGCGCAGTTGGTCGGCAATGTTCCAAAGGGTCTTGCCAAGTCGCTTTTGAGTTTGGTCGTTCATTGAGCGGCTACTTCTATGGCACGGGCACGGGCACGGGGACGGGCACGGGCGCGGATGCGGGCGTCGGCGGCGGCCCAGGCACGAGGGTAGCGGAGGGCGACGCGGGCACCACGCCAGGAAGTGCGAAATCAAATCGGGTAATGAATGCACTCAGGATGCGGCGGAACAACTGCTTGTTGTCCTCGCCCATTTCAGTCGGCTCATGGATGGCGTAGGCGCCGTGGCTCAGCAGGTTGAGAGCCCTATTGAACAGCGCACGATCTACATCGTTGTCGAGCGCCTTGAGGCAAAATGCAATGCTGGAATGCCCGAAGAAGGAAGCCGTCTTTTCCATGATGCTGCGCAGGGCGTTGAAGTGGAACGTGTACAGCGTCCCCTTCGTGGGATCCGCCGCACGCTGTAGCTCCGCGAGGGTTGCGACATGGTGGAAGAAAGGCGTGTCTCCGGTCGGCTGGAGTTTGTAGGTTCCCTCGTCAACCGGGCGGTGCAGGAAGTAGCGCTTATGGTTCACTGACGGCGAGTTATCAATTTTCCGCCCGATTTCATTGCACATGACGTTGAAGAAGAGTGCGTGGTGCGACGAAAAGATCACCTTGATCGGGGCAGCCTCGCCGTTGGCGTCCTTGCGCGAGGCTGTTCTGCGCAGAAGCTTGGCAAGATCGCAGGCAACAGAGACGGCGTTGTTGTCATCCAGCGATGAAATGGGATCGTCGATATAAAGGTACTTCTTACCTTGGTAGGAGACATGGCCATCCAGCATCCGTTCGCAGATCGCCATGAAAGTGCACCAGATGAAGAGGTTCTGTTCACCCCGCGACACCTTGATGTTGATCTGGTCGCCTTTCCGGAAGCTGACGTAATCCGGCTTGGAGATTGTCTCTGTGCCCTGCGGGACGTCCTTGTAAACGAAGTCGAACTCAAAATCGGCGTACCGGGACAGATAGCTGGCGATGGTCTGATCCAGGGTGAGCTCCGTCATCGCGTTGAAGAACGAAGACTTATCGTTCAACTGCAGGTGCCGCACGCTGTCGCCTTCGAGATCGTTCTCCCAGATGAATAGATCTTCGGTGAAGGCATTGAAATAAAGAGTGTCGGACGCGCCGTTCGGGTTCTTCTTGCTCTTGCGCTTGCCGGCATCTTTGAACGCCATCGACAGTCGTGTCTTGCCGGTTCTATTGAAGGCGTAGATCAGGATCAGCGAGGTCGGCTTGGTGGGGTTGTTGAGATCGTCGCGAAGTCTTCCCACGAGCGTGTTTAGGGTCTTGTAAGTGCTCATGCGGCGACGTCCCCCATCCGAGGAAAAATCTCCCGCATCAGTCCTTTCATATGGACGTTCAGAGCTTCGAGCTTGCGGGTCTCGGCGGCGATGAGGTTGTCCAGAGACATCAGGCAGTCGGTTATGCGTTGCTGTTCCGACGGGGAAGGAACCCTAATCGTCATAGCCAGAACGTCCGGCTTGGAGATGTTTTTCATCGAGCCCGAACTTCCTCCCGCCAAGTTCGACAGGGCCGATCGCCCCACATCGGACCCCAAAACGAAAGCTACGAAGCGCATGCAGGTCGACGGTCGTGGTTTGGCCGCCCAAAGCCGGTCAGGGAGAAAAAGGTTGGGAAACTCGCGCTCAACGTAAGCGCTGGCGCCGACTAGCTTGGGCGTGTTCATGCGGCTTATGATTATGGTGTCGGCGCGTACTGGCTCTTTCACGCGGCTGATTTCTTCATCGTCGTATACAACCTTGTTCTCCAGCGGATCGAAAACGCCACTGGTGACCGCGCTCGTCTTGAGCACGCCGATTTCATCTCCATTGGCGAGCCGGTCACCTGAATTTACGCTGACGCCCGCGTTCAACGCGCTCACGAGAGCCGACAGCGGCGTTTCCTCCCAATCTCCCGAGCCCCCGAACTCCCCGAACCGCAGTCGCGGCACAGCTTCGCCTTTGAGGGGGAAGAGCTTCTGCTTTAAACCTCTTCTATGTGCGCTAAGCGCTTTCACCTTCTGCGCCTGCGCACGAACAACCGCGTCTGTAGCGGCCAGGCAGTCGGCGACCCTTTGCTGTTCTTGCTCCGTCGGTCGCCATGCCTCGGTAGTCAGGAACTGGCTGACGGAGATGTTGAAGCGGCCTGCTCGGGCACCCTCGTTGATCAGCCTTCCCAATGCCGGGTCATGGCTCCCAGACTCGAAATACCATTCCCAAAAAGCTGCGTTCTCGCTCGGCTGGAAGCGAAAGCATTTGTAGATGGGTGAGACGATTCCGGCCGGGTATCTGGAAAGGCGTTTGATCGTTCCGAAGCTTGACGCTTTTGTCGTCCGGTCGTTGTAGACGAAGTCGTCTCTTAGAATTCTCAGATAGCGATCGGTGGAGTCGCCAGCGATCTTCTTGCCGAAATATTCGCGCTGCAGCACAAGCCCGTGCTCCCCGGAGAGCGTGAGAACCATATCCGCGTCATTGTCAGTCGCCCTCTCGGTTACGGGACGGGCCAACTTATGAAGCGGGGACTCCTTCCAGCCGTCTGCGTTCTCGAACTCCGGAAAGCGCAACTTGGGGGCCAGTGTGGCCCCACGGTTCCTGGGCCGGTGTGCCGGTCCCCCCTCACTGGTCATAGGCGCTTAGCCCCGAAATCTCGCGGCCGTCGGCGCGTTTGTGCAAAAGCGGCATCAGATCGGCCATCAGGTCCAGTTCCGTCACCCGCCGCGCTTTCCAGTTAAGGCCGAGCGGTTCCATCAGGTCGGTAAGCGCATCGCCGTCAAAGATCATGCGCTGCAGGATAGCGTCGACAAAGACCTGAAGGTCATGCGGGACGATTCCATGGCGGGCTGCGATTGCGACCAGTTCCGCCGCATTCTTTTCGGCCTTGAACCGGGAATAGCCTTCGCGGATGGTCGTCTCACTTAGACCTTCGCCCGCTTTCAGGGTGGCGATATAGGCCGCGATATCCTCCCGCTCATCCATGAACTTGGCGTCGGACTGGATAAGGCCGATCAGTTCCTCGCGGGTCATCTTCTGCTTGCCGGGGGTGGCTTCGGAATAGCGGGTGATGAGTCCCATTATATAATCGTAGTCGATAACGGCGGAGGCAAAGAGGACAAACTCGAAGTCCAGCTGGTCCACCTCTTGGGTTGGTTTGCCGTCCCCTCCGCCCTGTTGGGCTCGAAGCCGCTGGGCGGTTTCCAGATAGGCGCCACGAAAGCCCAGCAGGTTTTCGCGCGGCAAGATTTTTTCGATGGTCTCGGCGTTCTCAGGCGTCAGATCGGTGTATTGGTCGAGCTGGGTTTTGAGGCGCTGAACCTCCTTGAAATGCTCGACGAAGGCCGCGCGCGCCGCGTCTCCCTTGAGGTTGGGTACGGCGTCGGGAGCGCTGTTGAGCTTCTGCGACGCCATGAAGGCGTCTAGCTTGCCCACTGCGGCTTCCAGCTTCTGTATGACCACCGGGGCCTTGTCGACCAGCCAGATTTCGCGCGCCTTCTCACCGGCGGCCTCGCCGGAGAAGAGCGCAATGGCGGCGTCAACAGCCGATTGCTGCTGACGAAAGTCCAGGATGTTTCCGTAGGGCTTTGTCGCATTCAACACGCGGTTGGTGCGCGAAAAAGCCTGGATCAGGCCGTGATGCTTTAGGTTCTTGTCGACGTAGAGCGTGTTCAAGAATTTAGAATCGAAACCCGTTAGCAGCATGTCCACGACAATGGTGATGTCTATTTTGTGGTGCGGGAAGTTAGGATAGGCCTTCTTGAGGTCGGCTTCGGGCCACTGTTGGTCCTTGATGCGTTTCTGCACATCCTGATAATAGGCGTCGAATTCGCTGATCTTGTGATTGGTGCCGTAGCGTACGTTGTAATCCGAGAGGATGGCTTTTAGCGCCTCCTTCTTTTTCTCCGGCTCGACAGCGTTGTCTTCCTTCTCAGTTGGAAGATCCTCCTGAATCTGCTTCACGTCAGGATTACCCTCCGCAGGCGGAGAGAATACGCACGCGATGTTCAGAGGCTCAAAGTCGGGATCCGTGATCTGCCTCTCGGCCTGCATGGTCTCGAACAGCGCATGATATTCAATGGCGTCATTGATCGACGACGTCGCGAGCAAAGCATTGAACCGCCGATGACCCGTGGCGGCGTCGTGCTTGGACAAGATGGCTTCGATGACCGCTCGTTTCGCTAACGGCTCGCCCGGTTTTGGAACCGTTTTGCCTTGCGCCTTAAAATAGTCGACGTGGAAACGAAGGACGTTTCCGTCCTCGATCGCGTGGGTGATGGTGTAGGTGTGAAGGCGCTTCTGGAAGAGATCTTCCGTCGTTTTCATGCTGCCTTGGGCGTCTTCGATTTTCTGTTGGGCGGCATTCTGGTCGAAGATTGGCGTGCCGGTGAACCCGAAGAGTTGGGCGCGCGGGAAGAAATCCTTGATTGCCTTATGGTTTTCGCCAAACTGCGACCGATGGCACTCGTCAAAAATAAAAGCGATGCGCTTGTCACGGAGCGGTGCCAGCTGCTCTTTGAAACTCGTCCTGCCAGCTGCCTTCTGCTGCTTGTTGCGCTTGCTGTTCTCGTCCAGCGCGAGGCCCAACTTTTGGATAGTGCAGACGATGACCTTGTCGGCGTAATCATCTGACAAGAGGCGTCGAACCAGGGATGCGGTGTTGGTGTTTTCCTCGACGCAGCCTTCCTGAAACCGGTTGAACTCCTCGCGCGTCTGCCGATCGAGGTCCTTGCGGTCCACAACGAAGAGACACTTTTGGATGTCAGGGTTGTCCTTTAAAAGTGTCGAGGCCTTGAAGGAGGTCAGCGTCTTCCCGCTGCCCGTTGTGTGCCAAACGTAGCCGTTTCCGCAGTCTTGGGCGATGGAGTCAACGATCGCCTTGACCGCATATACCTGGTACGGTCGCATCATCAGAAGCTTCTGCTCGCTGGCGACGAGAACCATGTAGCGGGAGATGGCTTGGCCTAGAGTGCACTTTGCGAGAAAGCTCTCCGCGAAGCTATCGAGATGAAGGACCTTCTTGTTGTCCACGTCGGCGAACTCGTAGACCGGCAGAAACCGCTCGTCGGCATTGAACGCGAAATGCCGTGCATTGTTATTCGCGAAATAGAAGGTGTGGTGCCGGTTGCTGACCACAAAAATCTGCAGAAAGCACATGATAGTGTTTGAGTAGCCGTTGCCCGCATCGTTCTTGTATTCAACGATCTGCTCCATCGCGCGGCGAGGGCTTATACCCAGCGTTTTCAGCTCGATTTGAACGACCGGAACGCCATTGATCAGCAATATCACATCGTAGCGATGATGGCTGTTCTGGGTGTTCATTCTGAGCTGACTGACGACCTCAAACGAGTTTTTGCACCAGTCCCGAATGTTGACGAGCGTGTAGTTGAGCGGTGTTCCATCATCGCGTGTGAAGTGATTGCGCTCACGTAGGGTCCGCGCAGCCGTGAAGACATCCGACGTCACGATCTCGTCGAGAAGCCGCTGAAACTCGCTGTCTGTCAGCGCGACTTGATTCAACGCTTCGAACTTCTCCCGGAAGTTCGCCTCAAGTGCGGCTCGATCACGGATATCTGCCCGCAACTCATATTTCAGGTCGCGCAGTTTGGCGAGAAACGTCTCTTCGAGATGCCGTTCCGACGTGTTCATCGACATTGAGAGGGCTGACGTTCCTGAGCTAAAAGAGGCCCCTGCCTAGCCGACGATGGAGAGGAACGCGAGCCCCGGCAAAGCCGAGACGGCCGCCAGACACGTGGCGACCTCGTGTCTGCTATCGGGCGGCGTTCTGATGTCCGCGCTTGGCGAACAGGAGACATCGCTAAATAGGCCCCTAGAGCTGGATAGCGTCGAAGGGTTCTGCTCCAAGGAGATGCTAGGCGGCTACTAACTCATTGCCTACGGAACGCTGACGCCTTTCCGTCTAGTCGATAATAGCAACGAACTCCGGATCAGAAAAATATCGCACCTTTAGTGCGGCGACCGGCGCCTGGCCCTGACGCAGCAGGATCTCCAAACTGGAATCCAGCCGCATCACTTCGTCGGCCGTGAGCAGTTCGCGCTTCACGAGATGGTCTGTCGTGGAGGTGTTGGTGGATGTCTGCGAGAACATCATCGGCCCCGGCGACTGCGATTCTCCGCTGCTCGCCGTTCGGTATGCGACGGTCCCCGAGCCCATCGACCGGGAAACCCAGCTCGCGGTCTCGACATCACCGACGTTGAAGATTTGGATCAGCCCGGCGTTCGACAGAAACGTCCCCGCGCGTTCTCCGTAGACGCTCCTCAGCTGGTGCAGATCTTGGAGGATCGGCCAGAGTTGCAGGCCATAACCCGCCATCAGACCGAAGGCCTGTTCCAGCGGCTCCAACCGTCCCAAGGCTGCGAACTCATCCAGCAGAAGAAGGACCGGCCCGTCCGGTCGCTCTGTGGATTTGGCCAGTGCGCCGATGGCTTGGGCCACGAGCAGGCGCAGCCAGCGCGCATGCGTGCTCAGCCGCTCGGGCGGCAGGACCAAAAACACCGTGCAGACCTCAGCCTTCAAATCCTCGAACCGGAAATCCGAATGCCTCAAGACCGCCGACATCCGTTGGCTGTCCAGGAAGTGTGTGTGGCGCTGGGCCGACGACAGCACCCCCGCCGCCTCCCGACCGCTTTTACTCAGATGACGATTGGCTGCCCGCGCGACGAGGCCACCGGCGCCCTTAGATTTCTGCATTACCGCCAGCATCTTGTCGAAGGCCTCGGGGGCGCTGGTGAGCATGTCGCGCACGGTGACAAGGTTGCGGGCGCCAGCGTGTTCGGAACAGACGACATGGAGGATGACGCCGGCGATCAGCGCCTTGGCCTCTTCGTTCCAGTGCGCCTCGCCGGTCTGGCCCGGCGGATCGTAAACCAGTGCGTCCGCAAGCAGGGCGGCGTCCTCGGCCAGCTCCAGACTGTCCGGATCGAGAGAGTCCAACGGATTGAAGGCGGCGGAATGCATACCCGACACACCGAACGGGTCCAGCACCTCAACCGGCCCGAAGCCGAGCCGCGCCCGCACGGTGAGCCGCGCATTCTCACCCTTGGGGTCGATGCAGAGGATCGATCGGTTGACGGTCAGCAGATTGGGAATGATGGCGCCGACGCCCTTGCCAGACCGGGTAGGCGCGATAGTGATCAGATGCTGCTCGCCATCGTAGCGCAGAAGCTGGCCGCCCCGCCGGTTCTCCCGCCCGACGATCAACCCGTCCGCCCCGCCCAGCGACGCCCGGACCTCCCGCTCGCTCGCCCATCGGGCCGAGCCATGCACGTCGCCAGTGTCTTCGAGTCCCGCGCCCGGCGCCCGTCGTTTTAGCCAGGCGATGAGGGCTCCCGCCGATCCGGCCGCGAGCAAAAGCCAGTTCTGCTCAGTCTCATTGGTGTGCCGGATCAGGATGAACGGGATGATGAAGACCAGACCGATGATGGTGCCCATCAGGTAGCCACTGATCAGGGTGATGATCAGCCCGACGAGTCCGAAGAGCCGGCGCAGCACCTCAGCGCCCGATCAGGTCTTGTCGGGCAGCGGCACCGCGCCACTCTCGCCGATCAGATCGGAGAACAGGGCGGCGTCGTCGTCGCGGGTGATAAAGCCGGGGAGCTCGCGCCGCAGCCAGTGGGGAAGATGCTCTTTGGAGAAGGCGTCCTGCCCCTTCTCCAGCCGGTGCAGGACCAAGGCGCCGAGCAGGATCTTGCGGCGCGTATCTCTGGCCCGCTCCTGTTTGCCGAGCTTGGTCTGTAGCGATTTTCGCTGGGCCTCCAGTTGAGCCAGCCGCTCGGCGATTGACCGCCTCGCCATCGTTTCCTCCGTGTCGCCACTCCGTTGCAGAAACCCAAGGTAGCACAAGAGCACCGAGCCGTCATCGTTTCCAGCGAGGCACCCCGGCGTACCGTCCAGCAACGTTCCAGCAACACCCCGGTCTTCCCCGCGTCATTGCGGCGGATTGCAAGCCTCGCCATGCTCACCCAAAGCTGGCGAACCGATTCGCTTGGCGGCTGTCCACCCGTTGCTGAATGGCGGCTTAGATTTCCTACATCGCTTGTTCACAAGCGCGCCTCACCGAGCCTATCGAGCGAAGTGAAGATTGGCGAAGGGCGCACTTACGAGTTGCTGTGCAACTCAGGGCTTGATATTTTCCCATCGACGGACCCGGGCGACGGCGTGGCTTTGCGTTTCCTCGGCCCGCCAGTCTGGCCGCCCTCACGGCGGTTCCCTGGAGGTCGCCATGGCGATCTATCATCTGGCGATGAAGCCGATCAGCCGTTCGAGCGGGCGCAGCGCCGTCGCCGCAGCGGCCTATCGCGCCTCGCAGAAGCTGACCAACGAACGCGACGGCCAGACCCACGACTTTACGGCCCGTCGCGGCGTGGAGCACACCGAGATCGTATTGCCGGACGGCGTGGACGTCGCGTGGGCGCAGGACCGTTCGACCCTGTGGAATGCGGCGGAGTTCGCGGAAAACCGCAAGGACGCCCGGGTGGCCCGCGAAGTCGAGGTCGCCCTGCCGCATGAACTGACGCCCGAGCAGCGGCTCGCGCTGACAAGGGAGTTCGCTCAAGGGCTGGCCGATCGCTACGGGGTGGCAGTGGATTTTGCGATCCACAGTCCGCACGGCGACACCGACGTGCGCAACCACCACGCCCACATTCTGCTGACCACCCGCAAGGTCGAACGCGAGGGCCTCGGTGAGAAGTCCGAGATGGAGCTGGAGAACAAGCGGCTGATCGCGCTCGGCCTGCCGACCTCGCACGATCAGCTGCGCGATTTGCGTCTGGATTGGGAGGATCGGGCCAACCGCCATCTGGCGTTGGCGGGTCACGACCTGCGCATCGATCATCGCTCTCATCAGGCCTGTGGTCTGGAGATCGAACCGACCCAGCATATGGGCGTCCACGCCACCCAGATGGACCGGCGCGGCAAGTCCGTGGCGCGCGCCCGTCAGGACGCTGAACAGGAGCAGCGCAACGCCCGACTGATCCGCGAGAAACCCGAGCAGGCGCTGACCCTGGTCACGAACGAGAAGAGCGTGTTCGACCGCACCGATGTGGCCAGGGTAATTCACCGCTACGTCGATGATCCCGACGCTTTCCAGCGGGCCTTCGCCAGAGCCATGGCGTCGCCCGCCCTGGTCGAACTGCGCCCCGAGCAAAGGGATGAGTTCGGCCGGACTTTGAAGCCGGCGAGCTACTCCACCACGGAGATGATCGCCGTCGAACAGTCGATGGCCGACAGCGCCGACCGGATGGCGGACAGCCGGACATTCGGCGTCGGCCGACAGCACACCGAGCGCGCCCTCGTCGAGCGGCCCTTCCTGTCCGGGGAGCAGAGCCAGGCGGTCAGACACCTCACCGGTCCCGAACGGATCGGGGCCGTGGTCGGCATGGCGGGCGCCGGCAAGAGCACCATGCTCAGCGCCGCGCGTCAGGCGTGGGAGGCCGACGGCTACCGGGTGATGGGCGCGGCGCTGGCGGGCAAGGCGGCTGAAGGGCTGGAGGAGTCCTCGGGGATCGCCTCGCGGACGCTCGCGAGCTGGGAACGGAGTTGGGAGCGCGGTCGCGACACCCTCGGGCCTCGCAGCGTGCTGGTGATCGACGAGGCGGGGATGGTGGGGAGCCGCCAGCTCTCGCGCGTGTTGAAAGAGGCCGACCGGTCCGGTGCCAAGGTGGTGCTGGTGGGCGATCCCGAGCAGCTCCAGCCGATCGGTCCCGGCGCGGCGTTCCGTGCGGTGGCTGAACGCGTTGGCTTTGTGGAGCTGGGGGAGATCCGTCGCCAGCGCGAGAACTGGCAGCGCGACGCCTCCGTGAACCTCGCGCGGCACCGCACCCATGAGGGTCTGACCGCCTATGCCGAGCGCGGTGCGGTCCGTTTCGAGGCCGACACGGGCGCGGCGCATCAGGCGATCGTCGCCGACGTGATCGCCGACATGGTCGCCCGGCCGGACGGCTCGCGGCTGGTGCTGGCGCACCGCCGTCTGGACGTGGCGGAACTGAACGACGCGATCCGGGCCGCGCGGCAGGACCGGGGCGAGCTTCGCGGCGAGCACCTCTACCAAACGACCGAGGGCGAACGGGCCTTCGCCACCGGGGACCGGATCCTGTTCAGGGAGAACAATCGCGACCTCGGGGTGAAGAACGGCATGTTGGGCACAGTGGAACGGGCCGAGGCCGGTCGGCTGGAGGTGCGGTTGGACAGCGCCAAAAAGCCCGGCCAGGGCCGCGCGGTCTCGGTGTCTATGGCGGACTACGCCGCCGTGGATCACGGCTACGCCACCACCATCCACAAGGCTCAGGGCGCGACGGTGGATCGAACCTATGTGCTGGCGTCCGCCACGATGGACCGGCACCTGACCTATGTGGCCATGACCCGCCACCGGGAGGCAGTGACGCTCTATGCCAACCGGAATGAGTTCAAGGATCTGGACGCTTTGTCGGCGCGGCTTTCGCGGACGGGGCTCAAGGAAACCACGCTGGACTATGCCGCACGGCGCGGCCTCGAAGCGCCGACCCGCGCCACGGGTCACGACGCCGAATCTCGCAAACGGGGCCTGTTCGACGGGTTGACCCTGAACAAGCGCGCGGCACCGCCGCAGTTCAGCCGCGTGGAAGGCTTGTCGTCGTCCGGGCCGGGGCGAACGGCTCCCGTTCTCGCGCAGACGTTGGAGGTTTCGGTGGAGCGCTTTGCGCGGGCCATGGACGATACCGAGCGGATGCGCGCCCAGAAGCTGCCCGTGCTTGAATATCAGAAGCGCGAACTGCGCGAGGCCGGGGCGGTGCTGGATCAGACGAGGCCGGGGGCGACGCGCGACCTGCATAACGCCTTGCGTCATGAGCCCTCAACCTGGCTCGCCATGCGGGATCTTCGCGGGTCTGAACGCGGTGCCGAGCTGGCGGGCGCCATCCGCCGCGAAGCGCGGGTCCGGCATGATCCGATGTTGAAGGCCGACCGGTTGGTGAAGGATTGGAAGCGGCTGGAAACGCAGCATGACCGGCTGGACGGGTGGCGGCACAGAGGCGAACGCCAACGCGTGGAAGCGCGCATGAAGGCGATGGCGGGCACGCTGAAGCGCGATCCGCAGCTGGCATCACTGGTGCGGTCGCGGGCGCAGGACTTGGGAATGGGCCAGAGTTCGACCCTCGGTCGGGTGATCTCGGCGCGTAGCGTGCAGCAGGCGACCCAGCAGATCAGGCGGGACTTGTATCGGGGCCTGTCGTTGTAACGAAGTCAGGAGGCGAGGATGGCGGAGGATCAGGCGGGCGACCCGGCCCAGGCGTTCGAGGACCTGCGGGCCGAGGTCTCGGTGCTGCGCCGCGCGATCGAGGGCCTTCCAGCGGCGATCCGGGAGAACCGGCCGCCTGACTACAGTCAGGATCTCGCGATACTCGGCAAGGGTCTCGACGAGATCGGTCAGTCGTTGGAGACGGTGCTGACCTCGCCTGCGCTTAACCTCACGCCTGAGCAGCAGGGCCAAGGTATCGCGAGGGCGGGTTCGGCGCTGGTGCGGGAGGCGGCGCAGAGGCTGGACCGCGCCGCGCAGGAGGCGGAGCGCGAGCGGTCACGGCTCTCCGGCCTCATCGGTCAGGCCTGGGCGAAGGATATGCAAGCCCGGTTGCTGGGCTGGATCGGGGGCTTGGCGTTCGCGGTCGGGCTGTTGCTTTCGCCGATCCTCGCCGGCGTCTTGCCGTTCGAGCTGAACACACGAGTGGCGACTCTGGTGATGCGGGAGGATCGCTGGACGGCCGGCGGAGCGTTAATGCGGGCGGCGAACCCGATGGGCTGGGCTCGGATCGTCGCGGACGCC
Source organism: Brevundimonas sp. KH_058 (assembly GCF_057838505.1). Classification (NCBI taxonomy): domain Bacteria; kingdom Pseudomonadati; phylum Pseudomonadota; class Alphaproteobacteria; order Caulobacterales; family Caulobacteraceae; genus Brevundimonas; species Brevundimonas sp. KH_058. The sequence goes on from NZ_CM174469.1 coordinate 1,192,154, forward strand.
CGGCTTGCCGACGAGAACCGGGACGCCCTTGAGGCGTGCCGGGCGGCGGCGATCGATAGCGGGAAGGTGCAGCGGTGCACGGTGACGGTGGCGCCGCCGAAGGATTCGGTAGCAGACCGCTATCAGAGTAGCAGCCTAGTGCTGCCACCCGTAATCTCTTAGGGGCTTGGCAGAAGTCTGCTTCGGGCATTGATAAACATGACTGACATCGACCCGATGCGGCCATTCCGGGGAGTCGGTCTGGAGGTCCGTGACTGACTCAACGCGGCGATTGGACGTCTGCTTTGGAGCACTGCCCAAGGACCGTGGTTTCGGTTGGCGGCGACTGGCGAGATCGACCTTCCGGCCACAGCGCGTTTCGCCCATCAGCCGAAGAGCGGACAAGGTTCTGTCCGCTATGAGATCGGTAAGTCAGGCGATCTATAAGGTCGATGGTGCTAGTCCATTAGTGCTCCAAGGATTTACCATCGTGATCCAGACCCACGGGACCGACGAATTTCTGCGCGCTCTCGTGCTGGTCCTGGATCTCTGCGGCACATTCGCCTTCGCCCTCAGCGGCGCTATGGCGGGCGTGCGTCGGCGGCTCGACCTGTTTGGCGTGCTAGTGCTGTCCTTCGCGGCCGCCACCTTCGGCGGCATAGCCCGGGACGTGCTGATTGGCGCGTCGCCGCCCGCGGCCCTGCAGGACTGGCGGTATCTGGCGGTGTCCCTGAGTGCCGGAACTATCGTATTTTTCTGGTCGTCCGTGATCGAGAAGCTGCGGAATCCCGTCCGCATGCTCGATGCCATGGGCCTCGCGCTGTTCGCCGTCGCCGGCACGGAGAAGGCCCTCTTCTTTGGCTTGAGTCCGGCGATGGCTGCCCTGCTAGGAATGCTGACGGGCATCGGGGGAGGGGTCGCACGCGATGTCCTCTTAGCGGAAATTCCGGCGGTGCTTCGGTCGGACCTGTATGCGGTGGCCGCGCTGGCCGGCGCGGCGATCGTGGCCGGGGGCAGTCTGCTACATCTGCCCGTGCTCGTCACGGCGCTGGCCGGCGGCCTTGCGTGTTTCGGTCTGCGGGTGGTGGCGATTCGGCGGGGGTGGAGACTGCCGATCGCGGGTGCCGGAAGCGGCTAGATCGCTTTTTGGCCGAATGCCGGTTCGGATCCCGGAAGAAAGACTTACGAGGCCGGCCCAAAGTTGACAGTCAGGGTCTCGGGAGCGCACAGTCCCCGTAATGTGGAAACGCGCCGTACATAAGCGGGATACGCTTCACGCAGGACGCTTCGTCGGAGGCGTCTAGCCCCAAACTCGTATTGAGCGAACGCTCAGGGTTTGGGGATTGTTTCCTTGCACGCGATTTACAGTATAAGCCGCCTCGATAACGCCGATGACGTGCTGTCGTGCGTGCGAAACCTTGCTTTCATTTAATCAACCCATGCGCCGTTTGGTGCGGCTCAGTCGCGCCCTGTTCCGGTCGCAGGCGACAAGGACGTTCGTCATGACAAAAACCCTTTCAAAGGCGATCAGAAAGCCTCGGCTTCTGATCACCACCCAAGACCACGCAATCCTCGCCTCAATGATCGGCAGCGCGCCGTCCTCGGCAGCGGCCCTGTTGCTCGAGGAGGAGCTCGACCGGGCCGTGATGGTGGACGAGACCTCGGACACGCGACCCTTCTGCCGGATCGGCAGCTGGATCACCTACGAGGATCACAGCAGCGGCCAAATTTGGGAAATCCGGCTGGTTCTGCCGGCGGACGCCGATATCGACAAGCGATGGGTTTCAGTCTTCAGCCTCGTCGGCGCCGCGCTCCTCGGCTTGGCTGTCGAGGCTGAATTCGGCTGGGTCGACGACAGAGGCCGGCCGCACCGGTTAAAGGTTCTGGACGTGGTGAGTTCTCATGACGCGCATGTCTTCTAGCGACGCGACGTTGCTGCAAGCCGCCGCATCGGAAGCGATAAGCGCCGCGTGGTGGGATCGTCTCGATCTAGAGGCCCGCCGTCCCGGCGAGGCCAATACGGACCTGATCCTCGGCAAGGCGGCCGAGCTCGCCTTCTCGCCCATTGCCCGCGACCAGCTGATGTCCCTCGCGCTGGTGACGGGCGTGCGAGACACTGGCGGCACTAAGGTGTTGGTCGAAACGTCCGTGCCTTCTGCAGAGCGGGCGGTGATTGCAGAGCGCGTTCTCAGACAGGGGCCCCACAAGGCCTCGGAGACTGACGCATTGGTGGCCGAGATCGAGGAGCGCAACACGCGGGATCTGGACCATGACGCCCGTTTCGACCTCCTGCCGCAGCGTATCCGGCAGGACGCAGCGCTCCAGGAGTTACTGTGGGATCACCCCGCCATTCCTGCCCGCGACGACGTCCGGCTGGCAATGCTCTGCTCGATCCCAAAGCTTTTCGAACGCGTCGAGACACTATCCGGCGGCTTGCCCTGGCGGCTTGTCACCCCCTGGCTCAATCGCATTACTGGTAGAGGCGCGTGATGAGGCAACGACACAACATCGTAGGTTCTGAGGTCGGGCGTCCTAGGCCGCCTTTCTACACACGCAGCAATCTGAGACTTCAGGTCATGAAGCCTCACAAGAGGAGGCGCTGGATCATCCTTTCATTGGCCGGCGCTGGCTGTCTTGGGCTGATCTTCGTGGCGGTTGGCTGACTTTCAGCACCGCCGGACGGCCGCAGGTTTAGGATTCCTTGCGGCTGTTAGAATGGGCTTTCTGAACGCCTCCAAAAGTCCATCCGTGTGGACGTCATTTTTGCCCGGTCAACGATACGTCTCTGGACCGGGTTGGGAGTTTCTCGTGTCACTCATTCGATTTGCCCCTCTTGCGGCGAGTCTCGTTGCATTGCTTTTGGTCATCCCATCGCTTCCTGCCTATTGGGCGTGGCTGGTGTTCGCCCTGTCGGGGACCCTGTCTGCGCTGGGAGTGTATGATCTGGGCCAGCCGGCGCACTCGGTTCGACGGAACTACCCGGTTGTCGGTCGTCTTCGCTGGCTCTTCGAGGATATCCGCCCTGGCATCAGGCAATATCTATTCGAAGACGAGCACGAGGAGACGCCGTTCTCCCGTAGCCAGCGCTCGCTGGTGTACGCGCGCGCCAAAAATGAGGTCAGCGACCGTCCTTTCGGCACGCTTCTGGATGTGTACGAGAACGGCTACGAGTTCATCGCGCACTCGACAAGGCCGGTTCCCGCAGCCGATCCCGGCGCTTTCAGGATTTTGATAGGTGGCAAGGACTGTCGGCAGCCTTACTCTGCTTCAATCTTCAACATCTCTGCGATGAGCTTTGGCGCGCTGAGCGCCAACGCGATTCGAGCGCTGAACAAGGGCGCCAAGCTTGGTGGTTTCGCCCACGACACGGGGGAAGGCTCAATCAGCCCTTATCACCGCGAGCATGGCGGCGACCTCATTTGGGAGATTGGAAGCGGCTACTTCGGATGCCGCGACGATCAGGGCAGGTTCAATCCCCGTCGCTTTGCCGAGCAAGCGGTGAATCCACAGGTTCGAATGATCGAATTGAAAATCAGCCAAGGTGCGAAGCCCGGGAAAGGCGGAATCTTGCCTGGGCAAAAGGTCACCCCCGAAATCGCTCTTACACGCGGCATTCCGGTCGGCCGCGATTGCATATCCCCGCCTGGGCACTCGGCCTTCAGCACCCCTCTCGAACTGATCCATTTTATCGCTCAGCTGCGTGCGCTGTCCGACGGAAAGCCGGTTGGGTTCAAGCTGTGTGTGGGTCAGCCTTGGGAGTTTATGGGCATTGTGAAGGCGATGCTCGAAACAAACATCTTGCCTGATTACATCGTCGTCGATGGCGCTGAGGGCGGCACGGGCGCCGCGCCTCTCGAATTTGCAGACCACCTGGGCATGCCCCTTCGTGAGAGCCTGCTCTTTGTTCACAACACCCTCGTGGGTGCGGGCTTGCGGGACCAGATTAAGGTAGGCGCCGCCGGCAAAATCGTCAGCGCTTTCGACATCGCGACGGTGATGGCGCTTGGCGCGGATTGGACCAATGCGGGACGCGGTTTTATGTTCGCCATCGGCTGCATCCAGTCTCTCTCATGCCATACGAACCAGTGCCCCACCGGCGTCGCCACGCAGGACCCCATGCGTCAGAGAGCGCTCGTGGTAAGCGACAAGGCCGAGCGCGTGCACAACTTCCATCGGAACACGCTGCTGACCTTGTCTGAGATGATCGCTGCAGCGGGCCTGGACCATCCGAGCAGGCTTGGTCCCCACCATCTCGTACGTCGTGTCAGCCTGACGGAGATCAGACTGTTCTCGCAGCTGCATATTTTCCTCGAGAAGGGCGAGTTGTTGGGGGGCGACTGTGACCGGGACTTCTATGGCGCAGCATGGCGTCTCGCGACGGCGGAAAGCTTCGACATGGCGACCTAGCCCAATCAGCTGTCCTGCCGGCGATGCTTCGAAAGTTCGCCGAAACGCGGTCGATCGAAAATCAGCTCTCGGCGCGAAGGGGCTGCTCAGTGTGCTCAGGGTTAGAGCGTGAAGATCACACTGAACGTTGGAGCGCTGGGCGTAGACCCGTGGCCGCGACCGCCGCAGCGATGCTGTCAGGATCGGTGACGTCCAGAGGGAGCACCTGCAAATGCCCTGCGGCGGGCGGGGTGCTCGCGGTCGGGTCGCGCATGGTGGCGACGACGTTCCAGCCCTTGTCGAGAAACTCCAGCGCGGTCTCGCCGCCGAAGCCGGTCGAACAGCCGGTGATGAGGACAGTTTGCATGGGAAACTCCTTGCGGGGACGAAATGAGGCTTAAAAATGAAGCATCCTTCAGCTTTGGAATTCGCATTTGAACCGGCCCAACCCCACGCTGCTGCAGCCCCGCAAATCGCCGCAACAGGCCCGCTCCGCCGCCACGATCGAGGCGATCCGGCAGGCGACCATTCAGGTTTTTTTGCTGGCCGACGGCGCGGGGCGGCTGACGACCACGCGCGTCGCCGAGCGGGCAGGCGTTTCGGTTGGCACGACGTATTAGTACTACCCGCACAAGCAGGCCCTGCTGTTCGGGATCGTGGAGAGGCAGTTGCTTCTGATCGAAGAAACGATGTGCGCCGAGTCCGACCGCCTGATGGGGGCGGGCCTGAAGACCTTGGCGGAAGGATTGGCGGCGGCGTGGCTCGACGCCAAGATGGCGGACATGGTGTGGTCGTGAGCGATCTAGGGGATTGCCGCCGAGTTCGATCTTTCCGTCCCGATGGGGCGGGCGGCAAAAGTGCTGACGGAGATGTTCGACGCCTTGCTGGCCAGTGCGCCGGACGCCCGATTTTCGGATCGGGCGTCCGTGGCCTTCATGCTGGCGGCCTTGCTGGGCGGATCGGTGCGCATGGTGATGGAGGCCGATCCCTCCGATGGCAATCTGGAGCGGTTGCGTGTCTGCCGCGCGCTTGCCATGCCTATCTCGTCGCAGCCCGCATCTAGGGTCCACGCTGTCCTTGGGACCCTGTTTCGGCCGAATGTCAGGTTTGGAGCGGAGGACTAGTGACCGCTCCTGGCGCGTTGGCGACGTTACGTATGCCGCTCGCGAGGGTGTTGCGGTTTATCGAGAACGCACAGCCACGGTTCTCGACGGACTACCCACGATTCGTACTGAGGATCGAGCAACCCAGGCTCATCTAAACTCCCAAGGAAACTTCCACCTCATCGCCATTGAAGGCGATAACCCGGGACCCGCAGTCACCGCAGAACTGTCGATCGTACCCGGGCGAACTAAACCAGCTCCGCAGTTTACCAGAAACCTCGATGGCCTCGGCTTTGAAAACGACGAGAGGATTGAAAGCGGCGGCGTGAGCCTTTCGGCACGTCATGCAGTGACAGAGCCCTATCCGCAACGGTTCAGACCGAGCTCCGAAGCGGACCGCGCCGCAGGCGCATCCCCCAGAGAAGAGTATCGACGCTCCTAGCATGACAACTGCAACGCCGGGTCCGTTCGTTCGATCCGCAGCGGTTGGCGCGGCCCCCGAGCCGGCAATCGCGAGGCCAGCTTAACGGACGAATGCTGAAATTCTCCCAACGTCGGCTTTTGTCGCTCTGATGCCGTTGGCCGACTACCAATCACGGTATTGTCGAAATAAGGACTACTGTCAGTCCAACCCGGCTTCGATCGGCTGCAATACCCAGCTTCAGAATGACCGCAGCAGCCTCAGTGTGAAACAACTGCCCTGGTTCGTCCCGGCGCTGTGAACGGAGATGCTGCCTTTGTGCAACTCGACCAACTGTTTCACCAGCGAGAGACCGATCCCGAGCCCATCAGACGATCGGGCGTCTGGACCTGCAACCTGGGTGTAAAGGTCGAACACCTTGCTCTGCATTTCAGGGGATATCCCGACGCCGTCGTCGGTGACCGCGATCTCGACGAAGTCCGCCCCTACAGTGGCCACAAGTTCGATGCGGCCTCCGGGCGGCGTATATTTGGCGGCATTCGTCAGAAGATTGCTCACAACCTGTGAAAGCCGGGTGAAGTCGGCCATGACCCAGATCGGCTCATCAGGCAGATCGACGCTGAGCGTGTGGCGTCCGGCGTCGATCTTGGGCCGGCTGGTCTCGATGGCTGAATCGAGCACGGTCTGGAGCGAGACCCGTTCGAGCCGGAGGGTGATCTTGCCCTGGTCGATGCGCGAGATGTCGAGCAGGTCCTCGACCAACCGAGACAGGTGGAAGACCTGAGTGGCCATGCGTTCCCGGATCAGCCTGACCTTGACCGGGTCGACCTCGCGCTCGACCAGCTGCAGGCCTGCGCTCAGGGCCATCACCGGATTGCGAAGCTCGTGACCCAGCACAGCGAGGAACTGGTTCTTTCGTTGGTTAGTGGTCCTGAGGGCGGCGGCATGGGCTTCGAGTTCATCGCGCTGCGCGAGGATCTGCCGCCGCTGGCGGTAGAGATCGACGAAGACCTCCGCCTTGCTCCGCAGGACGTCGGCTTCGATCGGCTTCTGGATGAAATCCACAGCACCGGCTTCGTAACCTCTGAATCGCCGCTGTTGGTCGGAACTGCCGGCCGTGACGAAGATGATCGGCACATGATGTGTTCGGGTGTTGCCCCGCATGTATTCGGCCAGCTGGAAACCATCCATGCCCGGCATCTGGACGTCGAGCAGCGCCAGGGCCACGTCGTGGGAAAGCAGCAACTCGAGCGCTTCGTCGCCGGAGCGGGCTTTCAGGAACGTCAGGCCGTCGCGACGCAGCAGCGCCTCGAGCGCGAGCAGGTTTTCCTCCAGGTCATCGACCAGGAGCAGCGTCGCCGGAGCCTCGAAATATGTCATCGGGCAAGCTCCGCGAGGTAGTGAGCAATCTCTTCCAGACGCATCGTCGGCGCGCCAGGGCAGGCCTTCAGCGCCGCCTCGGGCATGGCCGAGGCATAGGCATGCTCGGGATCTTCTACAATGACGCGCCCTCCAGCGAAGCTTATCGCCTGAAGGCCCGCGGCGCCATCCTCGTTGGCGCCGGTGAGGATGACGCCGATCAGGTCCGCGCCGAAGGCGTCGGCGGCGCTTTCGAACAGTACATCGATGGACGGCCGGGAATAGTTCACGGCTTCATCCGACGACAGGGCGAGTGTCCGGTCCGCTTCCACAAGCAAATGATAGTCGGAAGGGGCGAGATAGGCCGTGCCTGTCCTGATCGTCTCCTTGTCCTCCGCTTCCTTGATCCGAATGCTGCACCGCGACTGCAGGAGCGGCACAAGGGCGTTATCGCGGTCGGGGGGAACATGCACCGCGACCAGCAGAGCGAACGGATAATCCTCGGGTAGGGCGGGCAGGATTTCGAGCAGCGCCTGCACCGCGCCGGCCGAGGCGCCGATCGCCACGGCTTTCGCTTTGCTCCCGCTCACGCTGCGAGCTTCCGATAGATTTTTTCGTCGCGGACGAACTCGGAGTAGGCGGACGCGTGCTTGGAGAAGCGAAGGCTTTCCTTGGAGCCCAGTCCGAGGAATCCGTTCCTCGGGAGCGAGCCGCAGAACAGGCCGATGGCGCGATCCTGGAGGGCGCGATCGAAATAGATCATCACATTGCGGCAGGAGATCAGCTGCATCTCGGCAAAGACCGCGTCCGTCACCAGACTGTGGTCCGAGAAGACCACGCGGCTCCTGAGGCTCTTGTCGAAGACGGCGCGACCGTAGTCAGCGGTATAATAATCGGAGAGTGACGACCGCCCGCCGGCCTTCTGATGGTTCTCAGTGAATTTGCGCAAGCGATCCATCGGATAGACGCCCGCCTCGGCCGCTTCCAGCGCGTCGGGGTTGATGTCGGTCGCGTAGAACAGAGTCCGGTCGTAGAGGCCTTCCTCCTTAAACAGGATGGCGAGGGAATAGACCTCTTCGCCGTGGCTGCAGCCCGCGATCCAGACCTTCAGCGACGGATAGGTGCGGAGGTGCGGCAGCACCTTCTCCCGCAGCGCTTTGAAATAGGTCGGATCCCGGAACATCTCGCTGACCTGCACCGTGAGATATCCGAGTAGCCGTGGGAGCATAGACGGGTCATGCAGGACTGCATCCTGTAACGCTGAGAGGGTGGCGAAGCCCATCTGGTCGCGCGCCTGCACCACGCGGCGCTTGATCGACGCTCGGGCGTAGTGCCGGAAATCATAGTGATAGCGTTGGTACAGCGCCTCCAGCAGCAGCTGGAGCTCAAGGTCTTCAAGGCGTTCGGGCACGGATCATCCTCAACGCGGCATCCAGACCCGAACCAGCGAGAGCAGCTTGTCCACGTCGATCGGCTTGGCCATGTAGTCGTTAGCGCCCGCCGCGAGGCAGCGTTCCTGATCGTCGGGCATGGCCTTGGCCGTCAGCATCAGGATCGGCAGATCCGACCAACGGGGATCGGCGCGCAGCGTCTGCGTCGCCGTCAAACCATCCATCACCGGCATCATCACGTCCATCAGCACCAGATCGATGGCGCGATCCGGGTGATCCGCCGAGGCCTGCAGCAGGTCGATCGCCTCTTGGCCGTTGCGGGCGATCTCGACCACGGCGCCACGCGGTTCCAGGACGTTCGTCAGCGAGTAGACGTTGCGGACGTCATCCTCGACGATGAGAATCCGACGGCCCTCGAGCAGGGCGTCGCGATTGCGCGCCTGGCGGATCATCTTCTGCTGCTCGGCGGGCAGTTCGGACACCACTTGGTGCAGGAAGAGCGAGACCTCGTCGAGCAGTCGCTCGGGAGACTTGGCGCCCTTGATGATGATCGAGTTCGAATAGCGCCGAAGCTGCTGTTCGTGGTCCGGCGTGAGGTCCTGGCCGGTGTAGACGATCACCGGAGGGAAGGCGTGCTCCTGATCCTGGCTGAGCGTCTCCAGCAAGGAGAAGCCGGACGCGTCGGGCAGCGTCAGGTCCAGCACCATGCAGTCGAAGGTTTGCTCGCGAAGGGCATTGAGACACTCCCCCGCCGTGCCGACGCCCACCGTCTCAACGTGGCCGGAGGAGAGGAGGGCCTGGACTGCTTCGCGCTGTACGTCGTCGTCCTCCACCACGAGAACCCTGCGCACCGTTCGTGCCAGGGTATTCTCCAGTCCGCCGAGCACCTCGGCGAGATCCTCATGCTTGACCGGCTTCATCGTATAGCCCAGCGCGCCCAGCGCCATGGCCGTGCGGCTGTGATCCTCGGCGGAGATGATGTGCACCGGGATATGACGCGTCTGGTCATCGCGCTTGAGGCTGTCGAGCACCGTCAGACCCGACTGGTCGGGGAGGCCGATGTCGAGAACAATCGCACTTGGCCGGTGCTGACGAGCGAGCTTCAGGGCTTCCTCTGCGGTGGTCGCGACCAGACACTGGAAGCCGAGCTCGCGCGAGAGGTCGCGGACGATGGTCGCGAACCGGTCATCGTCCTCGATCACCAGAAGCAATCGTCGCGCCTCGGCGATTTGCTCGCGATCATCCGTGATGGCGCGAAGGAGAGAGGGCGAGGCAGCGGCGCCCTTTCTCGTCGGCGTCGCCGGTCGCGGGCCGTTGATCGGCTTTGGCGCCCCGGGAATGCGGGGCGCGACCTGGCTGGCGTCATAGATCCGAGGCATGACGAGGGTGAAGGTGCTGCCCTCGCCGGGCCGGCTGTCCAGCATTATCGAGCCGCCCAGCAGGCGCGACAGTTCCCGTGAAATCGACAGGCCGAGACCTGTGCCGCCGTATTTGCGGCTTATGGTGCCGTCCGCCTGCTGGAACGCTTCGAAGATTCCGACCTGTTGGTCGGACGAAATGCCGATGCCCGTGTCTGTCACGGCGAAGGCGATGTCGTCGCCCGCCGGGGCGACGGACAGCCGCACCGAACCTTGTTCCGTGAACTTGAACGCATTCGACAGCAGGTTCTTGAGGATCTGCTCCAGCCGCTGCCGATCGGTCTCGACGATCTCGGGAAGGTCGTCGTCGAGGGTGATCGTGAAGTCGAGGCCGCGCTCGTCGGCGATCGGCTGGAAGAGATGGCGCAGATCGCTTGTCATGCGTTGCAGGGATACGCCCTCGGCTCGCATCTGCACATGGCCGGCCTCGATCTTGGACAGGTCGAGGATGTCGTTGATCAGGGTCAGCAGGTCGTCACCCGAGGACTGGATCGTGCGGGCGTAACGCACCTGTTCCTCGGTCAGATTTTCATCGGAGTTGTCGCCGAGCAGCTTGGACAGGATCAGAAGCGAGTTCAGCGGCGTGCGCAGCTCGTGAGACATGTTGGCCAGGAAGTCAGACTTGTACTGGCTGGCCCGCTCCAGATCCTGCGCCTTCTGGGTTAGGTCGGCGCCGGCGCGCTCCAGGTCGTCACGATGCGCCTCCAGGGTCTGGGCCTGCTCCTCCAGTTGGCTGTTGGTCTGCTCCAACTCGACCTGCTGCTGCTCAAGACGGACCTGTGACTCCTTCAGCGCGCGACCCTGTTCCTCCAGCTCCTCATTGGAGACGCGAAGTTCCTCGCTCTGGACCTGCAACTCCTCCGACTGACGCTGGGTCTCTTCCAGCGCATCCTGAAGTTCGGCCCGGTATCGTGCCGAGCGGAGGGCCACGCCGATCGAAGAAGAGGCGGCGTCCAACAGTTCGAGGACGAGCTCGCCGGGCGCCTGAAGGAAGCCCAGTTCGATGACGGCGTTGACCGCCTCGTCCACCCGCGCCGGCGTGATGACGAGATGGCGGGGGATGTCGCGGCCCAGGGCAGACCCGAGCGTCATATAGCCCTCGGGTACATCATTGAGCAGGAGGGCGCGCCCCTCGTCGGCCACTTGGCCGAGCAAGCCCTCCTTGAGCCCGAAGGCGACGGGAATCGGGGCGTCGGCCGGGACGCCGCGGGTGGCGGTGCGGCGGAAGCGCCCGGCCTCGCCCTTGAATAGAGCACCGGCGTGGGCCCCCGTATAGCGCGCCAGGAAAGCCAATACCCTTTCCGACAGCTCCTCGACCGTGTGGTCGCCGCTCAACGCCTCTGCCAAACCGACCTGACCGGACTGGAGCCATTCCTGCCGGGAGCGCGCCCGGGCGCTGTGCCGGATCAGAAGAAAGACGGCGATCGTGAGGGCGGCGCCCAGGGCCGCCGACAGCAGGCCGCTGACGACGGCGGTCCGATAGGCGGTCTCCATTTGGGTCAGCCAGTCTTGGCGCTGGCGCAGACCCTCCGTCCGGATCGCCGCGACCTGTTCGCGGATGGCCTCCATTTCCAGCTTGCCCCGATCGGTGGTGACGATGGCGAGCGCGGCCTCCCGGTCGCCGGCACGGCGAAGGACAATGGTCTGGCGAAGTTCCGCTGTTTTCGCGTCGATGTGGCGGCGGAGCAGCCCAATGTTGGCGGTCTGCCGAGGGTTGTCGTGCGTGAGTGCAACCAAACCTTCAATGCGCGAGTCGAGAGCGGCCACGGCGCGGTCGTAGGGCTGGAGATAGCGAGGGTCGCCAGTCAGCAGAAATCCTCTCTGGCCGGTTTCGGCATCCTGCACAGTCGACAGCAGCTCATCAGCGCCGACCAAGACCGAGTGCGTGTGAATCACTCGCGCGTTGTTCGACCGCAGTTGCTCAATGTTGCTGTAGGCGATCAGGCCGCTGATGACGAAGAACGCCAAGACGGTCGCCAATCCCACTGCGGCCCAGACTTCAATTCTCGAGCGCAGGGGCGAGGCGGCGGAGTTCGGAAGGGACATTCGCAGCTCGACAGTGAAGGACGCGCTCTGACTAGTTGCTCAAACCCGAATAGGAAAGGGCGAGCCGGTCGGCGCCCGCGGCAGCGGGTCGGTATCAGGCATGAGAGCGGCGAGCCCAATGTCCGAATGTAGGCGCTCTGCCAATGACCGCTTCTGGCGCATAGGCGACTTTGATCATGGTTCGAGCCCATGTCCGCAAACCACCCGTAGACGACAGAAGGGAGGTCTCCTTCCAGCGGCGTCTAACTAAGTCATGATCCTTCAAGTCCACGTTTTAGGCGCACTCCCGGCCCCGACTCGCTTGTCCCTTCCAGGAAGGTGACCCCAGCGGTTTCAAGAGCCAGCTGAACAGCTTCGACATTAGCGGCAGAGCTACGCCCCGGACCGAGCTGGCTCTCCATACGCACGATGGTGGGCAGCGAGAGGCCCGACGCCTTCGCCAACGAAGGCTGGCTCCAACTAAGGAGGGCGCGCGCGGCCTTGATTTGTGGGGATGTCAGCACAGCGATGATGATTTTATTATCATGAAAGACTATTTTCTATTGACGCGATACTTGCCTTCGGCGATCATGAAATAATCATAGGTGATTAGAAGGCTTTAGTCATGGGCTCGCGTCGAAAGACGGGCATCGAGGACGCGCGCCTGCCTGCACTTTCCAGGCGCGCGCTCATCGCCGGCACATCGGCCGTTGCGTTTGGGGCCGCCAATCCGGCTGCCGCTTCCGCTGCCCTGATTCCCGCCGCCGATGCCGCTTCGGACGTAGCGACGCGGCGGTGCAGAAACTGGCTGGCCGTCGATGACCAGATAGAGCGTCTCCAGACCCGTTGGGCGAAGCTGGAAGGCTGGCTGATCCGGGAGCATTCGTGGTGCAACCTCACGCCGACTGAACAGCAGGCTTTGCCATGGTCCAAAGAGCTTCGCGACATAGACGGCATCTTGGCCACGCTATTCGACAAGCGTGAGCGTCTTCTAGAGGCGATCCCTGATTCCAGCGCGGCGACCTTGGAGGCGATCGTTGCGCGGCTGGCAGTCGTTGAGCGTCTGGTCTGGCCCGAGGACCATCCGGAGGCCCACGCAATGATCACGAGATCGCGGATGGACCTCATCGCGATTTCCCAAGGAACTTGTTGAACGCCTAGCCGGAAGGCGATCGACTACGTGCTGCTAATGATGGAGCCATCATAGGAATCGACTGGAGGACGAGCGGGATGACAACGCCGAAGTCCCGGCCAAAACGCCGACGTGCAAGAAGCTCTGCGGATGTCCTTAAGGCGGCGATCCTGCGACTGCCTACCAACCTTCGCGACGTGTTCGTTCTCCATCGTTTCGGGGGGCTCACCTACGGCGAGATCGGATCGCATCTTGGGATAGCCCCGGAGGCTGCGGAGGCGGCATTTGCTGCCGCACTTGCTCGCCTCGCGCGGGCGGTCAGGATTTCCGAGGAGTGATGCTCCGCCATTTTCTGGAGTTGAAGCCCACTCGGCTGATAACCAGCGGCCAGATACGCGGCGGCCATTGAGCCGTAGCGACGGTAGATCGTGTAGGTGCTGGGCGTACCGTAAGCGTCCAGTATCTCACGCGACAGGCTGCCATGCTCGGCAAAGGCCCGTTTCAGGTGCTGGTGCAAATCCTCCATCGAATATCTCGGCTTGCCTCGACCGTGGCGGTTCATGTCGCCCTTAAAAAGGTGATGGTTCGCGAACTTGGACGGCATAGGCAGGTTCAGTAGATCGCGAATGACCGGCATAGGGCCGACTTGCCGGTAGTAAACGCCGGGGCTCCATCGGCCGAAGCGTCGAATGAGGCCCTGACTGATGTAGCCATGGTCGGCGCCAACGCGCCGCAGATCTGCGAGCGCGGCTTTACAAGCAACAGGAGTTCGGTTGCGCTGCCGCTTTCGTTGTGCGGCCTCGAAGACATCCTTTGTCACGATCGGGGGGACGCCGTCATCTACGACGATCCAGTCGGCGCGAGGCAGGGCGCCCCCAGACTTGACGCCGACTGGTCTGGAGTAACGCCCGCCGATGAGTTTGCCGATATAGGCCTGGTTATCGAGGATGTACCGCACTCGTCTGGCTGACCAATCACCCCACTCAGCATTCGCGCCCGGATCTGCCGTCAGTTTTCGCGCGACGCTCACAGTGGTCGCCTTCGGACGAAGATAGAGCGCGAATATTCGACGCACGAACTCCACCTCGGCGCCCGGGCCCAGGATGAGCTTGGTTCGCACACCTTGCTGTTTACGGACGAACGAACCCGATGGTGCGGCGAGCATCGTGCCATCACTGCGCGTGAATATCCGCCGCAAGCCGAGCGGAGCCCGCCCTCCGGTCCAGAATCCTTGGGCCAATAGTCCACGCTGAGCGCGTGTCACCTTCTCGGAAAGGTCATGGCTGTACTGGCCCGCCATGGTCCGTTTGATATGCTTCATCAGTTGCGACATCGGACTGCCGTCGTTTTTAAAGCCGTCAGCGCAATAGAGGACAGGTACGCCCGCCTGAACGCACATGAACTCGTAGTAGGCGGCCTGGTCGGAATTTTGGAACCGGCCCCATCGGCTGACGTCGTAAACAAGGACGCAGGTGAAACCGCTGTCTCCTGAAAGCACGTCGGCCAAAAGGGCTTTTAGACCGTCTCGCTTCCGGAGAGAGACCCCGCTAACGGCGGCGTCTTCGTAAGTCCGAACGATCTGCATCCCATGCTCGACCGCAAAGGCTTCATTGGTCGCCTTCTGGAATGTCGGCGAGTATTCCTGTCGCTCTGTCGACATACGCACGTACTGCGCCGCTCTAATTGGCGAAACCTGCATTTTCATCTCCCGCGTCATCTATGACTTGGGACATCAGCACTCGCCCGACCTTTGCTTGTCAAAGCACGCAACGCGGGCGGCCGAGCTTCCGGCCTCGCTGGCGATCATATTCCATTCGGGTGCTAGCCCTATCCCTATCCCTAGCGGCCTACGGAACGAAGGTCGTGAAACCGACCAGGCGCCGTAATGGGGTGGTTATCTCAACGGGCGATCCGCGCCGTGCGCGGCGGGCTTTAGGCTGTGCCCCGAGCTTCCGGCTGCGCCGGCGATCTCGTCCCATTCGGGTGACAATCCCTATCGCAAGAAGCTTGAGGCGTTGCCCCCTGCGCACTCCGAAGAGGCATCCGCCCAGCTTCTCTCACAGAGTTCGTTGCAGCCGGGTCCCCGCGAAGCCTCCCGCTCCGTTTGCTCCCCCAGTCTCGCCGACGGGCAAGGGTTCAGTACGAACCCAAACCCCAGAGGCGGATATGAAGAACGACTACTCAATAACTCGGACACGCTGGAACGGCATCGAGATCGAAATCCGATGGAACGCCGACTATCTGATCTATGACGACCGAACCCATATGGCCCATCTGGAAGTCGTGAGCGTGTCACCCGAGCGAGCGCCATTACCGATCACCGAGACGGGATACAGGTCACACTTCACTCCCAGGGCAGCGATGGACGGTTACGACAGCGCGGAAGCCTTCGTAGAGGCGTGGCTTGACCAAGCGTCGCGTTCGCAGGAATGGAAGGCTTTCGATCAGGCGAGCAGGCAGTTGTCGCTGTTCTAGGCGGGCGGACGTTCAAGCGGTTGCGCGAACGTCCGCCATTGCCATCAGGTCTTTGGCTGGCGGGGTTTGCGGGTCTTGGGCGCAGGAGCAGCGGCGGCTTTCGCCTGACGCCCTTTTGAACCCAAACCGATGGCGCGAGCCAGTTCCGACCTCTGGGCGCTATAGGCCGGATGGACCATCGGATAGTCCGACGGCAAACCCCATTTGGCGCGATAGTCCTCAGGGGTAAGACCGCGCGTCCCAAGGTGGCGCTTTAGGCTCTTGTACGGCTTGCCGTCTTCGAAGCTGATCAGGGCGGCGTCGCCAATCGACTTCTTGATCTCGGCTTTGGACTTACGATCCGGCGCCGTCGCTTCCAGCTCGACCCCAGTCGGCGAAACATCGAGGCTCGAAAGCGTGGCGAAGGTATCGCGGATCAGGGTCTGAAACTCTTCAGCCGTGAGGCGCGTGTTGGTATTCGAGACATAGGCGCTGACCAGTTCGATTGTGCCGTCCCGCGCGTCGGATGCGGGGGTGTATGTGTCATCAGCCATGGGTAGACCTTCATATCCAAAACAGATCCTGCTTAGGACAATGCCTGTCGCCTTGCCAAGCTGGTCACGCCCCACCGTCAATATGGATGAAGTGGCTCCACCCTATTGGACGCGGCCGTCAATTCACGCCATCTTTCGTGGCTAAAGCGCCGAATAATCTACACGATTTCTGCACGGCATTTACGCGTGCAGAAATCGTGTTATTTTACAATGGACTATACGGACGAAAGATGTCTGTCTTTCTCCCATTGGGAGAAGGTGGCCCGCAGGGCCGGATGAGGGTCGGCCGGTGGGCCAAATCGCACGACCCGCCCCTCACCCTTTCGCACAAGACGACGGCTATCGCCGCCGTGTGCTCAAGCCCTCTCCCAGCGAGGTCATTGCGGCGCGACATACCCCATCTCGCCTGCGAACTTGGGCAGCAGTTGCAGCCAGACCGCCAGCGGGTCCGCCAGCTGCGCCACGCCTTCGCCGGACAGCACGACGACATCGTACTGCACCGTCGCCGTCGGGGTCTCCGCAGCGGTGTGGAAGGCCTTCAGATAGCGGTTGTCGCGGTTCCAGGCGTTGACCTTGTCCAGCGTCGCGCCGGCGCCCGGCACCACGGCGCTGAACTGAACCTCGCCGCAGACGCCCGCCTCGCAGCCGTAGAAGAAGACCGCCCAGGTCAGGCCCGCATTGGTCACGGTGAAGAAGGTCAGGCCATTCTCGGTCTGCACCGGCCCGACGCGGCCGCCCAGCCCGGTGATCCAGGTCCCGACCTCGGCCGGCGTCAGACCGCGACTGGCCACAGCCGGCGCCATCTGGGCCAACGCAGCACTCGTCGTCAACGGCGACAAACTCAAAGCAAGGGCGGCAACGAGGACGAGGCGGCGCATGGGAACTCTCCGAAGGTCAGCCCCCACCCTAGCCGTCAGTCGCGGACGTGCGCCAGCCAGTCCTTGCTCTGCATCTCGTTGAACCGCGACACGGTCCGCTCGAACTCGAACGCCCCAACCCCCTCGGTATAGAGGGCCTCCGGCTTGGCCGCCGCCAGCACGATCAGCTTGGTCTTGGCCTCGTACAGCGCGTCCACCAGGGTCACCAGACGCCGCGCCTCGTGATGGTTGGCCGAGCTCAGGATCGGCACGTCTTCCAGGAACAGGGTGTGGAACCGCTGGGCGATGGCCAGATAGTCCTGCGGCCCCAGCGGTTTGCTGCACAGGTCCGCGAACGTCGCCCGCGCCATAGATCCGACGGTGCGCTCCACCACCACGTCGCGACCCAGCACGGTCAGGTGCGCCGGCTCCTCGGGCTCGCCGCCCTTCAGCTCGCGCCACAAATCCTCGAACCCCGCGCGGTCGTCGGGCGTGTGCCACACCTGGGCCGAGGTCATCCGGTCCAGCCGCCAGTCGCGCGCTCCGGCCATTTCCACCACCGCGCAACGCTCGCTGATGATGTCGATGAAGGGGACGAACAGCTGGCGATTGATGCCGTTCTTGTACAGGTTCTCGGGCGCGCGGTTGGAGGTAATGGCCAGCACCACCCGATCCTCGAACAGGGCCTCGAACAGCCGGCCCAGGATCATGGCGTCGGCGATGTCGGTGACCTGCAGTTCGTCGAAACACAGCAGCCGTGCCTCAGACGCGATCAGCCTGGCAATGGGCGGAATGGGGTCGTCGCCCTTGTGGGCGCCGAACACGGCCTTGCGCGTCTTCGCATCCCCCTCGCGCCACTGTTTCACCAGGTCGTGGATGCGGGCCATGAAGGCGTGGAAATGGGCGCGCGTCTTTCGCGGCTCGGGCGTCGCCGAATAGAACAGGTCCATCAACATTGATTTGCCGCGTCCCGGCGGCCCGTAGAGGTAGACGCCCCGCACCTCCGGCGCCTTGCCGAACAGGCCGCGCCTGGCCAGATCGACCTCCAGCCGCTCCAGCGCCGTGATCACGCTCTCCTGCGCCGGATCGGGCGTCAGCACGCCCTCTTCCACGCGGATGTCGTAGGCGTTGCGGATGCGGGAGGTCATGGGACGGCTGCTTAACGCCCCCTCCGCCGAAAAGCGATTGCTTCGCGGCCCCGAACGCCTATTTGCAGGGCTCTCACTACAATGCGCTCAAGCAGCGAGGCTCCGCGAGCCGAGCGTAGCGCGTCCGAAGGACAAGAAAAAATGGGTTATCGCGTCGCCATCGTCGGAGCCACGGGCAATGTGGGCCGCGAAATGCTGAACATTCTGGAAGAGGTCGAATTCCCCGTCGACGCCATCCACGCTATCGCCTCGCGCAAGTCCAAGGGGGTCGAGGTCTCTTTCGGCGACAAGACCATCAAATGCCAGGACATCGAGCAGTTCGACTTCTCGACCGTCGATATCGTCCTGATGTCCGCCGGCGGCGAGGTCTCGCGCGCCTGGTCCGAGAAGATCGGCAAGGCCGGCCCCATCGTGATCGACAACTCCTCGGCCTTCCGCAAGGACCCGGACGTGCCGCTGATCGTGCCGGAGGTGAACCCGGACGCCATCAAGGATGCGACCAAGAAGAACATCATCGCCAACCCCAACTGCTCGACAATCCAGCTGGTCACGGCGCTGAAGCCGCTGCACGATGCGGCCAGGATCAAGCGGGTGGTGGTCTCGACCTATCAGTCGGTGTCCGGCGCCGGCAAGGAAGGCATGGACGAGCTGTGGAACCAGACCAAGGCCATCTACGGCCTGGGCGACGCGCGTCCCAAGAAGTTCCCCAAACAGATCGCCTTCAACGTCATCCCCTACATCGGTTCCTTCCTTGAGGACGGCTCGACCGACGAGGAACAGAAGATGTCGGACGAGACGCACAAGATGCTGGACCCGGACATCAAGGTCACCGTCACCTGCGTGCGCGTGCCGGTCTTCGTCGGCCACTCGGAAGCCGTCAACGTCGAGTTCGAGCGCGCCCTCGCCCCGGACGAAGCTCGCGCCATCCTGCGCGAGGCGCCCGGCGTGCTGGTGATCGATAAGCAGGAGCACGACGGCTACATCACGCCCGTCGACGCCGCCGGCGAGCACGGCGTTTACGTCAGCCGCATCCGCAAGGATCCGACCGTCGAGCACGGCCTGAACCTGTGGGTCGTGTCCGACAACCTGCGCAAGGGCGCCGCCCTGAACGCCATCCAGATCGCCCAGCTGCTGGACGAGACGGGCGTGATCACGTCGTCGTCGGGATACCGCTCGATCACGGTCTGATTCACCCGTCGTCATCCTCCGGCAAGCCGCGCCTTCGCGGCGCTGACCGGGGGACCCAGCGGCGCGCGTGAGCGCGAACCTGTCGCGGACCTGATCTTCCGGCATCATGCCGCTGAACCATTTCGCCTCCGGCGCCGCTGGGTCCCCCGGTCTCGCTCCGCTCGCCGGAGGATGACGAAAGAATTAAGTCGCGCGGGCTACGAAAAGGAATACGCGCCATGAGCGCCACCACCACTGCCCAAAGCGACCCCCGCGCGGTGGGCACGGCCATCGCCTGTTACACCCTGTGGGGCCTGTTGCCGCTGCTGTTCATGGCGATGGCGGCGCATGGGTTCGGTGCGCCCGAGATTCTGGCCCACCGGGCCGTCTGGTCGGTCTTCGTCGCGGCCTTGGTGCTGCTGCTCGCCGGCCAGTGGGGCGAGGCGAAAAAGGTGCTGGCCACCCCGCGCACCCTGGCCTGGCTGGCCCTGTCGGCCCTGCTGATCGCGACGAACTGGAGCCTCTACGTCTACGCCACGACGCACCATGCGACGCTGGAGGCCAGCCTCGGCTACTATATCAATCCCCTGCTCAACATGGCGGCGGGCGCCGTGCTGTTCCGCGAGAAGATCGACCGCTGGAGCGCCGTCGCCATCGGTCTGGCCGCCATCGGGGTCGTGATCCAGACCATCGCCCTGGGCCATGTGCCGATCATCGGCCTGACCCTGGCCGTCACCTTCTGCGCCTATGCGGTGATCCGAAAGCGCGTGCCCGCCTCGGCCCAGACCGGCCTGTTCGTCGAATGTCTGGTCCTTCTGCCCATCGGCGCGGTCTTCCTGGCCTGGCTGACGATCCAGGGCCAGGCGACAGGCTTTTCCTCGCCCTCGGGCCTGGCCTGGGCCCTGGTCAACGGGCCGGCGACGGTGATCCCTCTGGTGCTGTTCGCCTGGTCGGCGCGGCGTCTGCCCCTGTCCACCGTCGGCTTCATCCAGTTCCTGGCGCCCACGCTCCAGTTCGCCTGCGGCGTCCTGACGGGCGAGGCCCTGACGCCGCTGCGCATCGTCTCGTTCGTCTTCATCTGGGCCGGCGCCGGCGTCTTCGCCCTGGGCGCGCTCAATCGCTCGCGCGCCGCCAAGCGCGCCGTCTCTCTGTCGGAAACGGTCTAGAGCGCCCCGTACAGCGCCTCCAGCAAGCGTTTGGGCCTGGGGTCGCCGATCAGGTGCGGCGACTGCCGCGTCATCACATAGGCCGCCGACAGCCGGCGCGACGGATCGGCCATGGCCATAGACCCGCCCCAGCCATAATGGCCGAAGGCTTCGTCCGGCCCGAACACCTTCAGCCCGTCGTTGCGCATCAGTCCCGCCGCCCAGCTGATCTCGAACGGCAGCACCTTGTCCGGCCCGTGGATGCGTTCTCGCGTCAACTGCTCCAGCGTCCCTGCCGACAGCACCGACCGGCCGTCCAAGGCTCCGCCATTGGCGACCACGCCCAGCATCCGCGCCAGCCCCAGGGCCGTGCCGTGCAGATTGGCCGACGGAATCTCCATCTCGCGCCATGCCGCCGAGCCCCGCCCGCCGGGCGCGGAGCCGCGATCCAGGAAGGCCGCCTGTTTGATCGGATCGACGACGCCCAGGCTGGGCGCCGCCGTCGGCTTCCTCATCTGCGCCACCCGCCCGTGTTCGCTTTCCGGCAGACCGATCCACAGATCGAGATCGGGGAAGTCCTGACGCAGCGTCTGGCCCATGGTCCGTCCCGTCGTGCGGCGGAACACCTCATTGGCCAGATAGCCGACCGTGACGGGATGATAGCCCGAGGCCGTCCCCGGCGCCCACATCGGCGCCTGGGCCGCCAGCCGCGCCAGCACGGCCGGCACGTCGAACCAGATCGTCGGATCGACCGCCTCGGAGAAACCAGGAAGCCCAGCCTGATGGCTCATCAACTGGGCCACGGTCACGTCCGCCTTGCCCGCCGCGCCGAACTCGGGCCACAGCGACGCGACCGTCTGGTCATAATCGACCTGCCCCGCCTCGACCGCCGTCGCCATCAGCAGGGCCATCACCGCCTTGCCGGTCGAGAAGACCGAGGTCAGGGTCGTGTCGGTGAACGGCGTCGTCTTCGCCGTATCCGCATGGCCCGCCCACAGATCGACGACCGCCTCGCCCTCGACCAGTACGCTGAACCGCGCCGCCTGCTCGTTCAGCCCCTCGGGCGCCTCGGTGAAGTTGGCGGCGAACGCCTCGCGCACGGCCTCATAGCCGGGGGCGCAGACGCCTTGGATGTCGATGGGATCGGTCATGGGCTGGTCTTAGCGCGACCGCCGCCCACGAAAAAGGCCTCCCGCCGAAACGGGAGGCCTCAAATCGTTCGATCCTTGAAAGGGTTCAGCCCGCGAAGACCTCGACAGCCTGTTCGGCCAGGATGGTCAGGCCTTCGCCGTTGACGTCGGCGAAGCCGCCGTGGACGTCGTACTGGACCTTGGTCCCGCCGTTATAGACGGTGACCAGACCCTCGCGCAGGGCGGTCATGAAGGGGGCGTGGTCCGGCAGAACGCCGAAGTCGCCCTCGACGCCCGGCGCGTCCACCTGGTCCACGAGGCCCGAGAAGACCTCGCGTTCCGGCGAGACGAGGGAGAAGTTCAGCTTGCCAGCCATAATCAGGCTTCCGACGCCATCTTCTCGGCCTTGGCGACGGCCTCTTCGATGGCGCCGACCATGTAGAAGGCGGCTTCAGGCAGGTGGTCGTAGTCGCCGGCGACGATGCCCTTGAACGAGCGGATCGTGTCGGCCAGTTCGACGAACTTGCCAGGTGCGTTGGTGAACTGCTCGGCCACGAAGAAGGGCTGCGACAGGAAGCGCTGGATCTTGCGGGCGCGCGAGACGACCAGCTTGTCCTCTTCCGACAGCTCGTCCATGCCCAGGATGGCGATGATGTCCTTCAGGCCCTTGTACTGCTGCAGCACTTCCTGGACCGAACGGGCGACCTGGTAGTGCTCTTCGCCGATGACCAGCGGGTCCATGATCCGCGAGGTCGAGTCCAGCGGATCGACGGCGGGGAAGATGGCCTGGGCGGCGATGTCGCGCGACAGCATGGTCGTCGCGTCCAGGTGGGCGAACGATGCGGCCGGGGCCGGGTCGGTGGGGTCATCGGCAGGGACGTAGATGGCCTGGACCGAGGTGATCGAGCCCTTCTTGGTCGAGGTGATGCGTTCCTGCAGGTTGCCCATCTCGGTGGCCAGCGTCGGCTGATAGCCCACGGCCGACGGGATGCGGCCCAGCAGAGCCGACACTTCCGAACCGGCCTGGGTGAAGCGGAAGATGTTGTCGACGAACAGCAGGACGTCCTTGCCTTCTTCGTCGCGGAAGTATTCCGCCTGGGCCAGGCCGGTCAGGGCGACGCGGGCGCGGGCGCCGGGAGGCTCGTTCATCTGGCCATAGACCAGGGCGCACTTCGAGCCCTCGGTCGAGCCGCCGTTCTTGGCCGGGTCCACGTTCACGTTGGACTCGATCATCTCGTGATACAGGTCGTTGCCCTCGCGGGTGCGCTCGCCCACGCCGGCCAGGACCGAATAACCGCCGTACGCCTTGGCGATGTTGTTGATCAGTTCCTGCATGGTGACGGTCTTGCCGACGCCGGCGCCGCCGAACAGGCCGGTCTTGCCGCCCTTGGTGTAGGGGCAGATCAGGTCGATCACCTTGATGCCCGTGACCAGGATTTCCGACGAGTTGGTCTGCTCTTCGAAGGTCGGCGCCTCGCGGTGGATCGGACGGTACTGCGTGGTCTGGATCGGGCCGGCTTCGTCGATCGGCTGGCCGACGACGTTCATGATGCGGCCCAGCACGCCCGGTCCGACCGGTGTCTGGATCGAGGAGCCGGTGTCGATCACGGGCTGACCGCGCGTCAGGCCTTCCGTCGTGTCCATGGCGATGGTGCGGACCATGTTCTCGCCGAGGTGCTGGGCGACTTCCAGCACCAGGGTGAAGGGCTCGCCCGTCTTCTGGTCGACGTTCTGGGTGTTCAGGGCGTTCAGGATCGCCGGCAGGTGGCCGGTGAACTCGACGTCCACGACGGCGCCGATGACCTGGGCGATCTTGCCGGTGGCGACGATGGAGCCGGGCGCGGTCGCGGCGGCGGGCGCCTTCTTGACGGCGGGCTTCTTGGCGACTGCCTTCGGGGCGGCGGGTTTTTTGGCGACGGTGTCGGTCATGGCTGGGGTCCGTATCGGAATGTCTGTTCGGTCGGGATCAGAGGGCTTCGGCGCCGGCGATGATCTCGATCAGTTCGGTGGTGATCTGGGCTTGGCGCTTGCGGTTGTATTGCAGCGTCAGGGCGTTGATGAGGTCGCCGGCGTTGCGCGTGGCGTTGTCCATCGCCGCCATCTGCGACCCGAAGAAGCCCGCCTGGTTCTCGTACAGAGCGGCCAGGATCTGGGTCGTCAGGTTGCGGGGCAGCAGGGTCTCAAGGATTTCCTCTTCCGAGGGCTCGTATTCATAGACCGCGCCGTTCAGGTCGATCGGGGCCGCGTCGCCTTCGACCACGGCCGGGATCAGCTGCTTGCCGGTCGGGACCTGTTGGATCACCGACTTGAACTGGCTGTAGAACAGGGTGACCACGTCGGCCTGACCGTCCTCGAACGCCGTAGCGATCATTTCGGCGACCGGCTGGGCCGAAGGCAGGCCGATGGTCTTGTGCTCGCTCAGTTCGAAGGTATGGATCACCTTGGCGCCGTACAGACGCGTCAGCTGGTCGCGCGACTTCTTGCCGACGGCGATGATCTTCACATCCTTGCCGTTGGCGATCAGGCTGTTGATCCGCTCGCGGGCGGCGCGGATGACGTTGGTCGAGAAACCACCGGCCAGACCCTTGTCCGCCGTCGCCACCACGATCAGGTGACGCTGGTCCTGACCCGTGCCGGCCAACAGCCTGGGCGCGTCGGCGCCCGAGACGCCGGCGGCCAGGTTGGCGATGACCGAGGCCATCTTCTGCGCATAGGGCCGGGCGCTTTCGGCCTGATCCTGAGCGCGTTTCAGCTTGGCCGCGGCGACCATCTGCATGGCTTTCGTGATCTTCTGCGTCGCCTTGACGCTTCCGATCCGATTGCGCATTTCCTTGAGGCTGGCCATCCGGCGCTTACTCTCTCAGCTATCCGGCGGGGTTCAGGCGAAGGTCTTGACGAAGGCGGCCAGGATGTCCTTCAGCTCGGCTTCGAGGTCCGAGGTCAGGTCCTTCTTGGTGCGGATTCCGTCCAGCAGCGAGGCGTGGTTCGCGTGGATGCGCGCCAGCAGTTCCTTCTCGAAACGGCCCACATCGCCCACGGCGATGCCGTCGATATAGCCGCGCGTGCCGGCGTAGACCGAGACGACCTGCTCTTCCATCGCCAGCGGCGAATATTGCGGCTGCTTCAGCAGCTCGGTCAGGCGGGCGCCGCGCGCCAGCAGCTTCTGGGTCGAGGCGTCCAGGTCCGAGCCGAACTTGGCGAAGGCGGCCATCTCGCGATACTGGGCCAGCTCGCCCTTGATGGTGCCGGCGACCTTCTTCATCGCCTTGGTCTGGGCCGAGGAGCCGACGCGCGACACCGAGATGCCGACGTTCACGGCCGGGCGGATGCCCTGATAGAACAGGTCCGATTCCAGGAAGATCTGGCCATCGGTGATCGAGATCACGTTGGTGGGGATGTAGGCCGACACGTCGTTGGCCTGGGTTTCGATGATCGGCAGGGCCGTCAGCGAGCCCGAACCGTAATCCTCGTTCAGCTTGGCCGAACGCTCCAGCAGGCGGCTGTGCAGGTAGAAGACGTCGCCCGGATAGGCTTCGCGGCCCGGCGGGCGGCGCAGCAGCAGGGACATCTGGCGATAGGCCACAGCCTGTTTCGACAGATCGTCATAGACGATCAGGGCGTGCATGCCGTTGTCGCGGAAGAACTCGCCCATGGCGGTGCCGGCGAACGGCGCCAGGAACTGCAGCGGGGCCGGTTCCGAAGCCGTGGCGGCGACGACGATGGTGTATTCCAGCGCGCCGGCCTCTTCGAGGGTCTTGACGATCTGGGCGACGGTCGAGCGCTTCTGGCCGATGGCGACGTAGATGCAGTAGAGCTTGGCGCTCTCGTCGTCGGTCTTGTTGACGTTCTTCTGGTTCAGGATGGCGTCGACGGCGACGGCGGTCTTGCCGACCTGACGGTCGCCGATGATCAGCTCGCGCTGGCCGCGGCCGACGGGGATCAGGGTGTCGATGGCCTTCAGGCCGGTCTGCATCGGCTCGTGAACCGACTTGCGCGGAATGATGCCCGGCGCCTTGACGTCGACGCGGCGACGCTCGGTGAACTCGATCGGACCCTTGCCGTCGATCGGCTCGCCCAGCGGGTTGACGACGCGGCCCAGCAGGCCACGGCCGACCGGCACGTCCACGATCTCGCCCAGGCGGCGCACGTCGTCGCCCTCGGCGATCTGGGCGTCGGCGCCGAAGATCACGGCGCCCACGTTGTCGCGTTCCAGGTTCAAGGCCATACCCTTGACGCCAGCCTTGGTGAACTCGACCATTTCGCCGGCCTGGACATTGTCCAGACCGTGGATGCGGGCGATGCCGTCGCCGACCGACAGCACGCTGCCGACGTCGGAAACGTCGGCTTCGACGCCGAAGTTGGCGATCTGCGACTTGAGGATGGCCGAGATTTCAGCGGCGCGGATGTCCATGACGGGCTCTCTGTTCTTCAGTCTTCTGCGGGTGCGCCGTTCAGGCGCGCATTCTTGGTGGCGGGAGCGGGCTTACGCGCGCTGCTTTCTTGTTTCTGAAACGAGACTACGCTCGTTTCAGTGCGAACTTCATCTGGTCGAGCTTGGTCTTCAGCGAGGCGTCGAACAGTTTCGAGCCGACCTTGATCTTCAGGCCGCCCAGGATCGACGGATCGACGCGCGCGGTCAGTTCCGGCGCCTTGCCCAGGCTCTTGGACAGGGCGGCGGTGATGGCGGCGACCTGTTTGGCGTCGAGCGCCTGGGCCGAGACGACCTCGGCGGCGACGACGCCGGCGTGTTTGGCGTAACGGGCTTCGAAGCCGGCGATGACAGCCGGCAGGTCCTTGGCGCGATGGTTCTGGGCCAGCAGACCCAGGAAGTTGGACGTGGTCTGTTCGAACCTGGCCTTGGCGGCGATGGCGACCAGACCCTTGGCCTGATCGTCGGCGCTGATGACGGGCGAGGCGGCCAGACGACGCAGGTCGGCGCTCTCGATCCAGGCCGCCTTCAGCGACTTCAGATCGGCGCGCACGGCGTCCAGGCGGCCGGTTTCCAGCGCCAGGTCAAACAGCGCCTGTGCGTAGCGATCGCCGACTTCCGTCGTTCTGAAATCATCAGCCACTGATTAGGGTCCGAGGTCGTTGTGTCAGGGTCGCGACCGACTGCGAGGCTCGCAACGGTCAAAAGCTTGAAATGCTTACGGAAAGCACGACAGAGGCCGTATCCGTGAATACGCCCCCTTCAAGCCGGGCGCCTGATAGCACGGGGTTTCGCCGCTCGCAACATTGCGTGAAGGCGCGTCGATGCCGCAGGGGGCCAGGGACAGGCTGCAAGGAGGTGTCCCCCTCCCCACATCGTGGGGAGGGGGGACCGCGCGTAGCGTGGTGGAGGGGCTCTTGAAGTCCCACAGACGCCTGCGATGCGGTGAAGACCCCTCCGTCACGGCGCTGAAGACGCGCCGCGCCACCTCCCCATGAAATGGGGAGGAGACGATGCTCATCCATCACAATGCCGCTGGTTCATTCCCAGCGAATCCAACCGCTTGCGGATTTATGTCCCCCTTCTCCCATCCCCCCTCCGAAACAAGCGTATTCTAAGCCCGTCCCGTCGCCCGGAGGGCTCGCTTGGCCTGCGACCTTGCGGCGGCGGGAGCGGATGGAACGGGAGCGGGTCTGAAACGGCTCGCGCTGGCGGCGACACACGGTGCGCCGCCGGAGGGTCGAGGGGGATACTCGATCGCACTCGGGACGGGGTTTCGCAGACCCCGCCGACCCGTCGCAGGCTTATGGGGTTAGGCGATAAGACCGCCACCGCTCGACGCCCCGAGCTTGCAGGCCAACCACCCGCGCGGAGCGTCACACCCTTCGTCGAAACGGTACTTACAAACTCACACTCCGGGCGAAGGCCCGGCGCTCCGCCCAGCCCTCCACCAACTTCGCAGGCCAAACGCCGCGAAGACGCTTCCGCATGCCGTTTTTCCGTCGCAGAATGACAGAGGGGTGCGACCATGACGCCGCACCCTGTCGCTTGATCGGAACCTGCGTCGGCCCTAGCGCTTTCCGCTCAAGCTTTATTCTCCACCAGGAACCCCAATGCTCGACAGCATAACCCCCCTGCTCTCCGATCCGGCCGCCTGGGCCGCATTGGTGACCCTCATCGTGATGGAGGTCGTGCTTGGTATCGACAACCTGATCTTCATCTCGATCCTCTCGAACAAACTGCCCGAGCATCAGCGCCAGAAGGTCCGTCGCCTCGGCATCGGCCTGGCCCTGATCATGCGCCTGGCCCTGCTGTCGATCATCGCCTGGCTGGTCGGCCTGGTTCAGCCCGTCTTCACCGTCATGGGCAATGAGTTCTCGTGGAAGGATCTGATCCTGATCGCGGGCGGTCTGTTCCTGGTCTGGAAGGCCACCAAGGAAATCCACCACACCGTCGATCCCACGCCCAGCGACGCCGTCCTCGACAAGAAGGACGTCATGATCATGAACGCGGGCGCCGCGATCTTCCAGATCATCCTGCTGGACATCGTCTTCTCGATCGACTCGATCCTGACCGCCGTCGGCATGACCGAACATCTGCCGATCATGGTCGTCGCCGTCCTGGTCGCCGTGACCGTGATGCTGCTGGCCGCCGACCCACTGGCCAACTTCATCAACAAGAACCCCAGCGTGGTCATGCTGGCGCTCGGCTTCCTCTTGATGATCGGCATGGTGCTGATCGCCGACGGTTTCGGCTACCACGTGCCCAAGGGCTACATCTATGCGGCCATGGCCTTCTCGGCCGGCGTGGAGGCCCTGAACATGATGGGTCGTCGCGGCGCCACCAAGAAGGAACAGGCCGAACAGGCCCGCAGCGAGGCGAACGCCGCCGAAGTCCGCGCCCAGAAGGCCGAGGCCGAAGCCGCCGCAGAGCGGGGCTGATACCTATGACCCGCCTGTCGTCACGTCTCGCCGGTCTGATCGCCGGCCTGCTTGTGGCGACAGGCGCGTCCCTGCCTGTCCAGGCGGAGGTTCCGGTCCAGTCCTGGGACGTCGTGCGGGCCTATCCGCACGACACGGGGGCCTTCACCGAGGGCCTCTTCTTCCACGACGGTTCCCTTTACGAGAGCACCGGCCTGTATCCGTCCTTCATCCGCAAGGTGGACCTGGAGACCGGGGAGGTGCTGCGTCAACGCGACCTGCCGACCGTCTATTTCGGCGAGGGCATGACCACGCTGAACGGCAAGCTCTACAGCCTGACCTGGCGCAACCACATCGGTTTCATCTGGAAGCTGGACGACTTCTCGCCCCTGGGCGGCTTCTCCTATCCGGGCGAGGGCTGGGCCCTGACCACCGACGGCCGTCGCCTGATCATGAGCGACGGCACCGACCAGTTGCGCTTTCTCGATCCCGAGACGCTCGCCGAAACCGGCCGCGTCTCCGTCACCGCTAACGGCCGGCCCCTGACGCAGATCAACGAGCTGGAATGGATCGACGGCGAGGTCTTCGCCAACATCTGGCAGGACAACCGCATCGCCCGCATCGACCCCGAAACCGGGGTGGTGAAGGCCTTCATCGACCTCACCGCCCTGGTCCCCAAGGACATCGGCCTGGACCCCAACGACGACGTCCTGAACGGCATCGCCTGGGACGCGACCGGCAAGCGCCTGTTCGTCACCGGCAAACGCTGGCCCCAACTGTTCGAGATCAAGCTGCGCTAGAATAGCGAAGGGGCCGGACGCCGTGGCGGCGTCCGGCCCCTTGCTTTCAGTTCCGGCTCAGGCTCAACCGTGCAGGTCGAACCGGTCCAGCTCGGTCACCTTGGTCCAGGCCGCCACGAAGTCCGACACGAACTTTCCTTGCGCGTCCGACCCGGCATAGACCTCGGCCAGGGCGCGCAGCACGGCGTTGGAGCCGAACACCAGATCGACGCGCGTGCCCGTCCACTTGGCATCGCCCGTCTTGCGGTCGCGCCCTTCGAACACATCCTTGGCGTCAGAGGTCGCCGTCCACTTCACGTCCATGTCCAGCAGGTTGACGAAGACATCGTTGGACAGCACGCCCGGCCGCTCGGTCAGCACGCCGTGCGTCGCCCCGCCGACATTGATGTTGATGGCCCGCAAGCCCCCGATCAGCACCGTCATCTCCGGCGCCGTCAGCGTCAGCCGCTGCGCCTGATCGATCAGCAGGGCCTCGGCCGGAACCGCATAGCGGGCCTTCTGGAAGTTGCGGAACCCATCGGCGACCGGCTCCAGATAGGAGAAGGATTCCACATCCGTCTGCGCCTGGCTGGCGTCCGTCCGGCCCGGAGTGAACCGCACGCTGGCCTCATGCCCGGCCGCCTTGGCCGCCTGCTCGACACCCGCATTGCCGGCCAGCACGATCAGGTCGGCCAGAGACACCTTCTTGCCGCCTGTCTGGCCCTGGTTGAACTCGAACTGGATCCGCTCCAGCGTCTTCAGCACCCGGTCCAGCTGCTCGGGCTGGTTGACGGCCCAATCCTTCTGCGGCGCCAGGCGGATGCGGGCGCCGTTCGCCCCGCCCCGCTTGTCCCCGCCCCGGAAGGTCGAGGCCGAGGCCCAGGCCGTGCCGACCAGTTCCGACACGCTCAGCCCTGCGTCCAGCACCTTGGCTTTCAGAACCGCCGCATCCGTCGCATCGATCAGCGGGTGATCCACCTCCGGCACGGGATCCTGCCAGATCAGCACTTCGCGCGGGACTTCCGGCCCGACGTAGCGCGAGCGCGGACCCAGGTCGCGGTGGGTCAGCTTGAACCAGGCCCGCGCGAAGGCCTCGGCGAAGGCCTGCGGATTGTGCAGGAAGCGGCGTGAGATCGCCTCGTAGGCCGGGTCGAACCGCAGCGACAGATCGGTCGTCAGCATGGTCGGCCGCTTCTTCTTGGACGGATCGTGGGCGTCGGGGATGACCTCGCCGGCGTCCTTGGCCACCCACTGGTGCGCCCCGGCCGGGGACTTCTCCAGCTCCCATTCGAAGCCGAACAGGTTCTCGAAGAAGAAGTTGCTCCACTGGGCCGGCGTCTGGGTCCAGGTGACTTCCAGCCCGCTGGTGATGGCGTCGCCGGCCTTGCCGGAGCCAAAGCTGGAGGCCCAGCCCAGGCCTTGCGCCTCCAGGCCGTCGCCTTCCGGCTCGGCCCCGACATGGTCGGCCGGGCCGGCGCCGTGGGTCTTGCCGAAGGTGTGGCCGCCCGCGATCAGGGCGACCGTCTCCTCGTCGTCCATCGCCATCCGCGCGAAGGTGTCGCGGATGTCGCGCGCCGCCGCGATCGGATCGGGATTGCCGTCCGGCCCTTCCGGGTTGACGTAGATCAGACCCATCTGCACGGCCGCCAGCGGGTTCTCCAGATCGCGCGAATGCTCGTCGCCGTCCGCATTGTCGTCCGAGACCAGCACGGCCTCGTCGCCCGGCTTCGCCACCCCGTGCGAGCCGTGGGCGTAGCGTTTGTCGCCGCCCAGCCAGGTCGTCTCGCGACCCCAATAGACGTCCTGATCCGGCTCCCAGACATCCTCGCGACCACCGGCGAACCCAAAGGTGCGGAAGCCCATCGTCTCCAGCGCCACATTGCCGGTCAGGATCAGCAAGTCCGCCCAGGAAATGGCCTGGCCGTACTTTTGCTTGATCGGCCACAACAGGCGGCGCGACTTGTCGATATTGACGTTGTCGGGCCAGGAGTTCAGCGGCGCGAACCGCTGCTGGCCCCGCCCGCCGCCGCCACGTCCATCGCCGACGCGATAGGTGCCGGCGCTGTGCCAGGACATCCGCACGAACTGCGGCCCATAATGCCCGAAGTCCGCCGGCCACCAGTCCTGCGAGTCCGTCATCAGCGCCCGCAGGTCAGCCTTCAGCGCTTCGTAATCCAGCTTGGCGAAGGCCTCGCGATAGCTGAAGCTCTCGCCCAGCGGGTCGGACCGGTTCGAATGCTGGTTCAGCAGATCGGTGCGCAATTGGCCCGGCCACCAGTCGCGGTTCTGCACCCCGCCGCCCGCGACCGACTCCGTCGTCCGTCCGGAGAATGGGCATTTGGCTTCGTCGGTCATGGTGATGTTTCCTGCTGATTTCGCGCGACTTGAGGGTCGGTCTCGATAGCCCTGTAGATGACGAGGTCATTCGACACGGATCAAACGGATAAAGCCAATCGATTATCCTTGGCGTCGGCATAGGACAAGCCTATCTCACACCCATGCTCCCCACCCTGCGACAGCTCCAGTATCTCAAGCTCTTGGCCGAACACGGCAGCTTCTCGCGCGCCGCCGAGGCCGCCCACGTCAGCCAGCCCGCCCTCAGCGCCGGGGTGCAGGAGCTGGAGCGCATCCTGGGCGCGCCCGTGGTCGAACGGACGCGCGGCGCCGTCATCATGACCGCCGTCGGGGTCGAGGCCGTGCGCCGGGCCGAGGACGTTTTGGCCCGCACCGAGGATCTGGTCGAGGCGGCCAAGAACGCCGGCCGCCTGTTGTCGGGCCGGTTCCGGCTGGGCGTCATCCCGACCGTCGCCCCCTTCCTGCTGCCGGCCAAGCTGCCGTCGCTGAAGGCCGCCTATCCCAGCCTGAAACTGTTCATCCGCGAGGACCTGACGCCCCGCCTGATCGCCGCCCTGAAGGCGGGCCAGATCGACGCCGCCGTTATCGCCCTGCCCTATGACGCGCCCGGCATCGCCCACGCCCGCATCGGCGACGACGAGATCATGGCCGCCGCCCCCCACGACCATGCCCTGGCCGCGCCAGGGCCCATCCGCCCCGGCTCGCTGCGGGCCGAGGACCTGATCCTGCTGGAAGACGGCCATTGCCTGCGCGACCATGCCCTGGCGGCCCTGGACATCGAGGCGCCGCGCGGCGACGACGTCTTCGCCGCCACCAGCCTGCACACCCTGGTCCAGATGGTCGGGTCGGGCCTGGGGGTCTCCTTCCTGCCGAAGATGGCGGTGCAGGCGGGCCTCGCCGACAACCCCTCCGTCGCCATCCGCGCCTTCGAGAACCAGGCCGACGGCGCCCCGCCCCACCGCGAGATCGTTGTCGCCTGGCGCGCAGGCTCCAGCCGCGCCGCCGAGGCCCGGCTGCTGGCCGAAGCGCTAAAACTAGACTGAAACGCGACCGACCCTGTTGACGTGAACGCCGAACAGGCCGCTTGGAGGCGAATGGCAACCGAAACCGTCTATATCGTCCAGGCCTATGTCCAGGGCCGGGGCAAGGCCCTCCGCGCCGAACAGCAGGTGGGCTGCAAGGATGCCGAGGAGGCGCGTCGCAAGGCCGAACGTCTGGCCCCCTTGCGCCTGGGCGTCGTCGCCTTCGCCGTCTCCGCCGACACCGAAATGGGCGACTACGACGAGGAGCCGACCATCATCTTCAAGTCCGGTCAGCTGCCGCCGCCGTTCAGCGACGCGGACTGAGAGATCTTGCGTCGGGGCGAGGGCAACCGCCCCGCCCAGCAGGCGTTCGTTTCCTTAGACAACGGATCGGCGCCGCCCCGGGCGTCCGACCGAAGCTTCAGGACGCCGCATGGCCTATCGCACCCTCAATCCCTTCACCGAACAGACGCTTCAGGAATACCCCGAACACTCGGACGACGCCGTCGAGGCCGCCCTGGCCAAGGCCGACGCCGTCTTCCGCGCCGACTGGTCGCAGGGCGAAATCCAGCCACGCTTGGCCGTGCTCGAAGCCCTGTCGAAACTGCTGACCGAGAACCGCGACAGCCTGGCCCGCACCATCGCCGAGGAGATGGGCAAGCCCCTGGCCCAGGGGCAGGGCGAGATCGACCTGTGCGCCGGCATCGCCGCCTACTATGCCGAGAAGGCCGCCGACTTCCTGAAGCCCCAGAAGATCGACAGCGAGTTGGGCGAGGCCTGGGTCGAGTTCCATCCCGTCGGCGTGCTTCTGGCGGTCGAGCCGTGGAACTTTCCCATCTATCAGCTGATCCGAGTCGTCGCCCCCGCCATCGCGGTCGGCAATCCGGTGCTCTACAAACACGCTGGCATCGTGCCGCGCTGCGCCGCCCGTTTCGCCG
Source organism: Brevundimonas sp. KH_058 (assembly GCF_057838505.1). Taxonomy (NCBI): domain Bacteria; kingdom Pseudomonadati; phylum Pseudomonadota; class Alphaproteobacteria; order Caulobacterales; family Caulobacteraceae; genus Brevundimonas; species Brevundimonas sp. KH_058. Next base: position 1,225,766 of record NZ_CM174469.1, read on the forward strand.
AACTGGTGCGTGAAGCCGGCGCGCCGGAAGGCTGCGTCGCCAACCTCTACATCTCCTCGGACAAGGTCGCCGAACTGATCGGCGACGACCGCATCCAGGGCGTGGCCCTGACCGGGTCGGAGGGCGCCGGCGCCAAGGTCTCGGCCCGCGCATCGGAAATGCTGAAGAAGTCCACGCTGGAACTGGGCGGCAGCGACGTCTTCGTGGTGCTGGACGACGCCGACATCGAAAAGGCCATCGCGGCGGGCGTCGAGGGGCGGCTGTCCAACGCAGGACAGGTCTGCACCGGCTCCAAACGTTTCATCGTGCAGAAGTCCGTCGCCGACGCCTTCACCACCGGCTTCGTCGAGGGCATGAAGAGCGCCGTCATGGGCGACCCGCTGGACGAGGCCACCGTGCTGGGTCCGCTGTCGTCCGAGGACGCGCTGAAGACCCTGAACAAACAGGTGGACGAGGCGGTTCAGCACGGCGCAAAGGCCGTGATCGGCGGCAAGCCCGCAGACCGCACCGGCTTCTTCTACGAACCCACCGTCCTGACCGACGTCGCCCGCGACAACCCGGCCTTCTACGAAGAATTCTTCGGCCCCGTGGCCCAGGTCTTCGTGGTCGAGGACGACGACGCGGTCGTGGCCCTGGCCAACGATTCCCGCTTCGGCCTGGGCGGTTCGATCTTCTCGGGCGACACAGCGCGCGCCCGCAAGCTGGCGTCACGGATCGAGACCGGCATGGTCTTCATCAACACCACCACGACCTCCATGCCTGAACTGCCGTTCGGCGGCGTCAAGCGCTCGGGCTTCGGCCGTGAGCTGGGCGATGTCGGCATCAAGGAGTTCGTCAACCGCAAGCTGGTGGTCGTCAGCGCCGGCTGACCCACCGTCTTCGGACAAGCAAAAGGGCCGGCGGATCGCTCCGCCGGCCCTTCCTTCATCTCGGCGAACCGCTGCCTATTCGGCGGCGATCGGCGCTTCGGTTTCCGGGCCGCGCGCCAGGTTGCGCAGCACATAGGGCATGACGCCGCCGGCCAGCAGATAGTCCAGCTCGGTCTGGTTATCGATGCGGCAGCGCACGGGGAAGCGGGCCATCTTGCCGTCCGAGGGGCGGAACAGCTCGACCCACAGGTCCTGGCGAGGCTTCAGCTTGCCGATATTGGCGTCGGTCAGGCCCCGGATCGTGACGATCTCTTCGCCCGTCAGGCCCAGCTTCAGCCAGCCGTCCTGCTTGAACTGCAGCGGCACGACGCCCATGCCGACCAGGTTCGAACGGTGGATGCGCTCGAAGCTTTCGGCGATGACGGCGCGAACGCCCAGCAGACGCGTGCCCTTGGCCGCCCAGTCGCGCGACGAGCCGGTGCCGTATTCCTTGCCGGCGAAGACGACCAGCGGCCGGCCTTCCGACTGATACCGCATGGCGGCGTCATAGATCGACATGGTGTCGTTCGACGGGAAGTGTTTGGTCACGCCGCCTTCGATCTCGGGCGTGATGCGGTTCTTGATGCGGATGTTGGCGAAAGTGCCGCGCATCATGACTTCATGGTTGCCGCGACGGGCGCCGTAGCTGTTGAACTCGGCCGCCTCGACGCCGTGGTTGGTCAGATAGACGCCGGCGGGCGAAGTCTTCTTGATCGAACCGGCGGGGCTGATGTGGTCGGTGGTGATCGAGTCGCCGAAGATCGCCAGGACGCGCGCTTCCACGATGTCCGTGACCGGGGTCAGGTCCATCGACAGGCCTTCGAAATAGGGCGGGTTGGCGACATATGTCGAGCTGTCGTCCCACTCATAGGTCTGACCGCCGGTGACCTTGATGGCCTGCCAGTGCTTGTCGCCCTTGAACACGTCCTTGTAGCGTTTGGCGAACATGGCGGGGGTGACCGACTTCTTCTGGATGTCGGCGATTTCCTGGCTGGTCGGCCAGACGTCCTTCAGGAAGACGTCATTGCCCTTCTTGTCCTGGCCGATCGGATCCTTGGTGATGTCGATCCGCATCGAGCCGGCGATGGCGTAGGCCACGACCAGCGGCGGCGAGGCCAGATAGTTGGCCTGGACGTCGGGGTTCACGCGGCCTTCGAAGTTGCGGTTGCCCGACAGGACCGAGGTCGCGACCAGGGCGTTGTCATTGATCGCCTTGGAGATCGCCGGGTCCAACGGACCCGAGTTGCCGATGCAGGTGGTGCAGCCATAGCCGACCAGGTTGAAGCCCAGGGCGTCCAGATCCTTTTGCAGGCCGGCGTCGGTCAGATAGTCGGTGACGACCTGAGAGCCCGGAGCCAACGAGGTCTTGACCCATGGCTTGGCCTTCAGGCCGAGCGCATTGGCCTTGCGCGCCACCAGACCGGCGGCGATCAGGACCGACGGGTTGGAGGTGTTGGTGCATGAGGTGATGGCCGCGATGACCACGTCGCCGTCGCCGACGGTGAACTTCTGGCCGTCGACGGACACGCGCTCGGCGTCGGTCGGGCGGCTGAAGACTTCGGCCAGGGCGGTTTCGAAGGCCGGGGCGGCGGTGGTCAGTTCGACGCGGTCCTGAGGACGCTTCGGACCGGCCAGCGACGGCACGACGGTCGAGATGTCCAGTTCCAGCACGTCGGTGAAGACGGGGTCTTCGCTCGTCTCGTCAATCCACAGGCCTTGGGCCTTGGCGTAGGCTTCGACCAGGGCGACGCGCGCCTTGTCTCGGCCCGTGGCGGTCAGATAGCCGATGGTGGCGGCCGAGACGGGGAAGAAGCCGCAGGTGGCGCCGTATTCCGGGGCCATGTTGGCGATGGTCGCCTGGTCTTCGATCGTCATGTTCGGCAGGGCGTCGCCGAAGAATTCGACGAACTTGCCGACCACGCCCTTCTTGCGCAGCATCTGGGTAACGGTCAGCACCAGGTCGGTCGCCGTCGTGCCTTCCGGCATGGCGCCGGTCAGCTTGAAGCCGATGACTTCGGGGATCAGCATCGGGATCGGCTGGCCCAGCATGGCCGCCTCGGCCTCGATGCCGCCGACGCCCCAGCCCAGGACGGCCAGGCCGTTGATCATGGTGGTGTGGCTGTCGGTGCCGACGACGGTGTCGGGATAGGCGACGGTCTTCTTGCCTTCGTCGATGGTCCAGACGGTCTGGGCCAGGTTCTCCAGGTTCACCTGGTGGCAGATGCCGGTGCCGGGGGGCACGACGCGGAAGTTGTTGAAGGCCGACGACCCCCAGCGCAGGAAGTTGTAGCGCTCGATGTTGCGCTCGTATTCGCGCTCGACGTTCTGGCCAAAGGCCTTGGCCGTGCCGAAGTTGTCGACCATGACCGAGTGGTCGATGACCAGATCGACCGGCACCAGCGGGTTGATCTTGGCGGCGTCGGCGCCCAGGGCGCTCATGGCGTCGCGCATGGCGGCCAGATCGACCACGGCGGGAACGCCGGTGAAGTCCTGCATCAGCACTCGGGCCGGACGGAAGGCGATCTCGTGCTCGACCGAGCCCTTGTTCTCGACCCAGGCGGCGACGGCCTTCAGGTCGGCTTCGGTGACGGACACACCGTCCTCGTTGCGCAGCAGGTTCTCCAGCAGCACCTTCATCGAGCGCGGCAGGCGGGAAATCCCGGTCAGACCGGCTTCCTCGGCGGCGGGAAGGCTGTAATAGGCATATTTCTTACGCCCGACGGAAAGGTCCTGGCGGGTCTTGAAGCTGTCGTTCGACGGCATGGAGTCTTCCTCTGGTCAGCGCCGCCCGACAATCCGGTTGCGCCTTCGCGCGACAGACGCAGCGGCTCACAGGGCCCCTGCGCGCGCGGCGAAAGCCTGCTGCGGCGACCGTGCCTATAGCTCCACGGGACCCGACCGTCCATGTGTCCACACCCTCGACAGGGACATTGAGAAGGGTTCGCAGATTCTGCACCCCACTTCTCCCTCCCCGCTCCGGGGAGGGTGGTCGCGCAGCGACCGGGTGGGGGCGGCCCGGCAGGGACGCACGGTCTAATACAAGGTGGATCGGTAATGCGGCGCAACGCCGCCCCCACCCGACCTCGCTACGCTCGGCCACCCTCCCCGGCGCGGGGAGGGAGAATTACGCATGATCCACACCCTCACCCTCTCCGACCTGACCGTGTCACGCGGCGAGCGGCGGCTGTTCCACGGCCTCGACCTGACCCTGCGCGCCGGCGAGGTCCTGGCCCTGACGGGCGCGAACGGCGCGGGCAAGACCAGCCTGCTGCGCACCATCGCCGGCCTGCTGCGCCCCGACGCGGGAACCGTCGCCTTTCAGGACGGCGACGGCAATCCGCTGGACGAGCGGCAGGCGCGCGGCCGCGAGACCCACTTCCTGGGCCATCTGGACGGGCTGAAAGGCGGCCGAACGGCGCGCGAGGAGCTGGGCTTTCAGTGCGACTGGCTGGGACACACCCAATATGGCCTCGATCACGCCGTCGAGGCCTTCGGCCTCAAACCCCTGCTGGACCTGGAGGTGCGGCGTCTTTCGGCCGGCCAGCGCCGCCGTCTGGCCATGGGCCGGCTGGTCGGATCGCCGCGCGCCCTGTGGCTGCTGGACGAGCCCATGGCCCCACTCGACGCCCGCTGGCGCGAGGCCTTCGCCGAACAGATGCAGCGCCATTTGGTCAATGACGGCCTGATCGTCGCCGCGGTTCACGATCCCCTGCCCCTGCCGACCCGCGCTCTCGACCTGGGGGCGCTGACATGAGCCGCCGCGACGCCGATCAGGAACCGCGCCCGCCCGGCCTGCGCGGCGCCACCCGCGTCCTGCTGGAGCGCGAACTGGACCTGGCCTGGGGCGGGGGCGGGGGGCCGCTGCTGGCCTGCGGCTTTTTCGCCTGTCTGACCGCCATCCTGCCTTTGGCGGCCGGGGGCGATCCGCGCACGCTCGGCCCCGTCGCGGGCGGCGTCGCGTGGTTGGCCCTGGCGCTGGCGTCCCTGTTGTCGCTGGAGCGGCTGTTCGAGCGCGACCTGGAGGACGGCGGCCTGGACCTGCTGGCGCTCGGCCATCTGTCGCTGGAGCAAGTCGTTCTGATCAAGGCCCTGGCGCAGTGGATCGCCGTTGGTCTGCCGCTTGCCCTGACCGGCCCTGTCGCCGCCCTGGCCCTGGGCCTGCCTGTGTCGCTGACGCCTCTCGTCGCATTGACGGCCCTGATTGGCGGCGCAGGCTTCGCCTTCACCGGCGCGCTGGGCGCAGCGCTCGCACTGGGCGCAAAGCGCGGCGGCCTGCTGATCGCCGTGGTCGTCCTGCCGCTGTTCATCCCGCCCGTCGTCTTCGGCGCCGGGACGCTGGAGCGCGCCGGGTCGGGCCAGCCGGTCGGCCCGGCTCTGGCCCTGCTTTGCGCCTACGTCCTGTTCGCCGCCGTCATCGCCCCCTTCGCCGGAGCGGCCGCCGTTCGGAACGCGCAAGGGTGAGCTTGCCCGTCGCCCCTTCGCCGCGTAAGCGCTGAACCGATGTTCGGCCTGTCCAACCCGCAGCGCTTCATGGCCTTCACCGGCCCGTTGACGCCCGTTCTGTGGGGCCTCGCCGCCGTGCTGCTCGGCGTCGGCGCCTGGCTCGGCTTCTCCGTCCCGGCCGATTATCAGCAGGGCGACACGGTGCGGATCATGTTCGTCCATGTCCCCGCCGCCGTCTGGGGCCTGGGCGCCTATGCGGCGCTCGGCGTCTCCAGCTTCTTCGCGCTCGTCTTCCGACACGCCCTGGCCGACGCCGCCGCCCGCGCCGCCGCCCTGCCGGGCGCGGCCTTCACGGCGCTGGCCCTGTTCACCGGCTCGCTTTGGGGCCGGCCGATGTGGGGAACCTGGTGGGTGTGGGACGCGCGCCTGACCAGCGTGCTGGTGCTGTTCCTCTTCTACCTCGGCTATATGGCGTTGAGGGCCTCGATCGACGACGAGCAGAAGGCCGGGCGCGCCGCCGCCGTCCTGGGCCTTGTCGGCCTGATCAACCTGCCGATCGTCAAGTTCTCTGTCGACTGGTGGAACACCCTGCATCAGCCCGCCAGCTTCCTGACTCCCGGATCGTCGGGCCTGGACCCCGTCTATCTGCCGCCCTTCCTGACCATGCTGGCGGCCTATGGCGTGCTGTTCCTGGCCCTGTGGCTGACGGCCATCCGCACCGAGATCCGCCGCCGCCGCGTCATGACCCTGCGCGCCCGATCGGCTCAGGAGGCTTAAGCGATGCTCGACCTCGACATGACCCCCTACGCCGCCTTCGTCTGGCCCGCCTGGGGCGTCAGCGCCCTGGTCCTGACCGCCCTGACCGCCCGCGCGGTGATCGCTTCACGCAAATGGAAGCGCGAACTCGACCGCCTAGACATAGCCGCCGATGAGGCGGCTCGCCCTCAAGTAGCGCGAAGCGCGATAGGGCAACAAAAATGAACCGCTGGCTGGCCATCCTCCCGCTGGTCGTCCTTGCGGCGCTGGCGGCCCTGTTCGTCGGCTGGTCGCTGAAGCGCGATCCGGCCTTCAAGCCCGATGCCCTGGTCGGCCAGACAATCCCCGAGACCGTCCTGCCCCTGTTGTCGGGCGATCAGGCGGGGCCGGGCAATCTGGACCTGAAAACCGCCGGCGTCGGTCGACCCATGCTGGTCAACGTCTTCGCCTCCTGGTGCGCGCCGTGCCGGATCGAACATCCCAAACTGCTGGCGCTGAAGGCGCGCGGCATCGCCGTCGTCGGCATCGCCTACAAGGACGAGCCGGTCGCCACGCGCGCCTTCCTGGACGAGCTGGGCGACCCCTATTCCATGGTGCTGGTGGACCGCGAGGGTCGGGCGGGCCTCGACCTCGGCATCTCCGGCGTGCCCGAGACCTTCGCCGTCGACGCCATGGGCCGCATCACCGCCAAACAGTCCGGCCCCCTGCTGGACGACGCCGATATCGACCGACTGGTCGCCTCCATGCAGGCCCCGCCGCGCCCGGCGCCCCGCCCCAAGTAACCGCCGCTACAGGCCGTTAACCCTTTTTCGAGGGTTTCCATTAACCATACCGGCATGAGCGCGATTCGCACCGGCCTGCCGCTGAACCTGCCCGCCCCGGGTCTCGACCTGCCGAGCGCCCGCAACGCCCAGGCGGCCTTCTTCCGCGCCGCGATGGATCAGGCTGCGGCGCCAAAGGCCCCCGCGCCCGCCGCCGCCGTCATGTCCACGATCCGCACGGCCAATCCCGCGCGGCCGGTCGAGGCGCCGGCGGCCCCGCCTCAGCGCGAGGAGCCCCGCATCATGCGCCCCGGCTCCTACCTCGACATCCGGGTCTGACGCTCAGTCCAGCGGCGTCGCGCCCAACAGCGTCCGACAAGCCTCGGCTTCCGCCGCCAGCGCCGCCCGCTTCGCCTCGCCGAACCCGTCCAGGGTCTTGTAGGGCATGGCGAGGCGCACATTGTCCCTCAGCCGGTGGCGGTTGCGCTCCAGAAAGCCCCAGTACAGCCGGTTGAACGGGCAGGCCGCGTCGCCGCTCTTGCTCTTCACGTCATAGCGACAGGCCCCGCAGTAGTCGCTCATGCGGTCGATATAGGCCCCCGACGCCGCATAGGGTTTGGACCCCACGATGCCTCCGTCCGCGAACAGGGCCATGCCGCGCGTATTGGGCATCTCGACCCATTCATAGGCGTCGGCGTAGACGCACATATACCAGTCGTCGACCGCGTCGGGATGCACCCCCAGCAGCAGGGCCAGATTGCCCGTCACCATCAGCCGCTGGATGTGATGGGCGTAGGCGTTGTCGCGCGTCGTCTTCACCACATCGGCGACGCAGGCCATGTCGGTCTCGCCGGACCAGTAAAACTAGGGCAGTTTGCGGTCCGCATCCAGGAAGTTGCGCGCCCGATATTCCGGCGCCTTCAGCCAATAGATGCCCCGCACGAACTCGCGCCACCCCAGGATCTGGCGCACAAACCCCTCGACGGCGTTCAGCGGCGCCTTGCCCGCGCGATAAACCGCCTCGGCCCGACGACAGACGCCCAGCGGATCCAGCAGGCCCAGGTTGATCGAGGTCGAGATCAGCCCGTGCCACATCCACGGCTGATTCTCCGCCATCGCGTCCTGCCAGTCCCCGAACGACGGCAGGACATCGCTCAGGAAGTGCGCCAGCGTCGTTTCCGCCTCGTCCGCCGTCGTCGCCCAGCCGAACCCGTCCAGCGATCCGAAATGCTCGGGAAACAGCCGCTCCACATCCGCCATGGCCTCCCGCGCCATGGCGTTGGGCGGGATGCGCAGCCGACCCGGCGGCGTCACGCCCTTCGCCAGCTTCTTGCGGTTCTCCGCGTCATAGTTCCAGCGCCCGCCCTCCGGCTGGGCGCCGTCCATCAGGATGCCCGTCTCGCGCCGCATCTCGCGATAGAAGAACTCCATCCTCAACTGAGACTTGCCCGAGGCCCAGCGCCGAAAGCGGTCGTGCGAGCCGATGAAGCGGCGGTCCTCGCGGACCTCGACCGGCAACCCTGCCCCTTCGGCGAAGGCCGCCAGATGCTCGGCCAGCCGCCATTCGCCGCATTCGGTCAGAACCGCCGCCTCATAGGCGCCGTCGTCCAGGGCGCGCGCCAGTTCGCCGGTGATCGAGCCGCTGTTGTCGGGATCGTCGATCCGCACATAGCGCACCCGCACGCCCCGCGCCGTCAGCCGCGCGGCATGGTTCCGCATGGCGGCGAACACCAGGGCCAGCTTCTGCTTGTGATGCCGGACGTAGGTCGCCTCGTCCCGCACCTCGGCCATCAGGACCGTGTCGGCTCCATGGTCCAACCCCTCCAGCGCCGACAGGTCGTCGGACAGCTGATCGCCCAGCACCAGTCTCAGAACCGCCAACCGTCGTCTCCGCACATCGCCATCGTCGCAGATCGTGGCCCTGAAACGCAAAAACGGGCCTGACCGACTGGTCAGACCCGTTTTTATTGCATCTCGACTTGGAGCGGGCGAAGAGATTCGAACTCTCGACCCCAACCTTGGCAAGGTTGTGCTCTACCACTGAGCTACGCCCGCACTCCGTAGGAGCTAGGTGCGCTCCCCGTCGAGGAGGGGGCGTATAGCGGAGGGTTGCGGCAGGCCGCAACCCCTTTTTTAGGGGCTACCGCACTTCGTGCTGCTTGAGCCCCGAAAACTCCCGAACGGCCGCCGCCAGAGCGCCTTCGCGCTCAAGCAGCGAGCGACCGCGTCGCGAGCGTAGCGCCCTTCCGCGCGTCAGCGCGGCGCCAAGCGAATAGCCCCGTCCAGGCGGATGCATTCGCCGTTGATATAGACGTTGCGCGCCAGTTCCAGCACCAGGGACGCATAGTCGGCCGGCGTGCCCAGGCGGCTGGGGAAGGGGATGGCGGCGGCCAGGGCGTCTTGGATTTTCTGGTCCATGCCGGCCATCATCGGCGTCCACATGATGCCGGGCAGGATGGTGTTGCAGCGCACCCCTTCCTGCGCCAGATCGCGCGCCACCGGCAAGGTCATGGCGTAGACGCCGCCCTTGGACGCCGAATAGGCCGCCTGGCCGATCTGGCCGTCCTGGGCCGCCACAGACGCCGTATTGACGATCAGGCCGCGCTCGCCGTCCGCCATCGGCTCCAGCATGATCATGCCGGCCGCCGATTGTGACAGGACGCGGAAGGTGCCGAACAGATTGACGCGGACGGTGCGTTCGAACGCCGCCATGTCGTGGGCGCGGATCTCGCCGGTGTCCTTCTTGCGCGACACGGTCTTCTGGCCCGTGGCGATGCCGGCGCAGTTGACGGTCAGACGCTCCTGGCCGTGCGCGGCGCGGGCCTTTTCGAAGGCGGCCGCGACCGAGGCGTCGTCGGTCACGTCCACCTGGCAGAAGACGCCGCCGATTTCCCTGGCGATCTCCTCGCCGCGCTCGGCGTTCAGGTCGAACAGGGCGACCCGTGCGCCCGTCGCGGCGATGGCGCGCGCGGTGCCCTCGCCCAGGCCCGAGGCGCCCCCGGTGACCACGGCTGCGATGGTGTTGTCGAGTTTCATCCTGGTCGTTCCTATGTATTGTTTGAACCTGAGTTTCGTTTGAGGATTTAGCGGCCATGACCGCCAAAGCCAAACCCGCCGATCCATCCGACGCCCTGGACCCCAAAAAGGCGCTCGTCCCTTCCGTCGTGAAGGTCAATGAGGCGCGCGTGACACGTGGCTTCTGGCCCAAGATCACCCGCACGGCCGCCCGCATCCCCTTCGCTGACCAGGCCCTGGCCGCCTGGTACGCCGCGCGCGATCCGCAGACGCCGATGGCGGCCAAGGGCATGATCTTCGCCGGCCTGGCCTATTTCGTCCTGCCCGTGGATGCCATTCCCGACATCTTCGCGGGCATTGGCTACACCGACGACGCCGCCGTGATCACGGCGGTGCTGGCCATGGTCGGCGCCAACATCAAACGCCGCCACCGCGACAAGGCCGAGGACGCGGTGCAGCGGCTGAAGTCGAAGTAACATTTTCCGTCATCCTCGCCCTTGTGGCGAGGATCCAGACTCCCGGTGCGTCCGCAGGGTGCGCCGCCGTCGAACACCGGGAGTCTGGATCCCAGGGACAAGCCCTGGGATGACGAAACGAGAAAGGGCGCCCCGCCCTCAGCTCTCCACCGTCACCACGATCTTGCCCAGGGCCTGCCGGTCGCCCAGCGCCTTGATCGCCTCGCCGGCCTTTTCCAGCGGGAAGGTCTTGGACACGCGCGGCTTGATCTTGCCGTCGGCGTACATCTGCATCAACTCGGCCATGTTGGCGGCGTGGCCCTTGGGATCGCGCGCAACGGCCGCACCCCAGAAGACGCCGATCACCGACACCGACTTCAACAGCGTCAGGTTCAGCGGCAGGGCCGGAATCCCCGCCGGGAAGCCCACCACCAGATAACGCCCGTTCCAGTCCATGGCCCGCAGCGCCGGATCGGCATAATCGCCGCCCACCGCGTCATAGACCACGTCGGCGCCGTCGCGGCCGGTGGCCAGCTTGAACTCGCCCGAAAGTTCCTTTTGCGCCGCCCTGTCCATCGGCCCGGATGGATAGATCAGGCCGTTGTCGGCCCCCAGATCGAGGGCGAACTGAACCTTGTCGTTGGTCGAGGCGGCGGCGACCACGCGCGCGCCCATGGCCTTGCCCAGTTCGACGGCGGCGGCGCCCACGCCCCCGGCCGCGCCCAGCACCAACAGGGTCTCGCCGGCCTTCAGCTGCGCCCGGTCCTTCAGCGCATAATAGCTGGTGCCATAGGTCATGATCAGGGCCGCCGCCTCCTCGAAGCTCATGGCCTCGGGAATCGGGATGACCGTCTCGGCCCGCACCGCCAGCCGTTCGACCAGCCCACCCCAGCCCGGCACGGCGATGACGCGGTCGCCCTTGCGCACGCCCTTGACGCCCTCGCCCACCGCCTCGACCACGCCCGCGACCTCGGCGCCGGGCGAGAAGGGCCGTTCGGGCCTGAACTGATATTTGTCCTCGATGATCAGCGTGTCGGGATAGTTGATCCCCACCGCCTTGACCTCGATCACCACCTCGCCCGCCTTGGGCGTGGGATCGAGCACGTCTTCCACCACCAGGGTTTCGGGACCGCCAGGCGCTTTCGAAAGAACAGCACGCATCAAGATTTCCTTTCTTGGCCTACCGCGCTTCGCGCTGCTTGAGGCCGTTTTCCCTGGACCGACATGGCGCGGCCTTCATCGCGACGCTAAAGAGCGCCACGCCCGTTTGAAAGAGGCGACCGAAACAAGGCTCAGGAAGACGACATGACCGCCCTCATCCTCCACGGCGGCGCCGGCGCCCGGCGCGAACGCAACTATGACGCCGAGATCGTGCATATGCGCCAGGTGGTCGAGGCCATGAAGGTCCGGCTGGACGCGGGCGACAGCGCCCTGGAGGTCGCCACGGCCGCCGTCGTCATGCTGGAAGATTCCGGCCTCTATGTCGCCGGCAAGGGCGCCTCGCCCAATCTGGCCGGCGCCTATGAACTGGACGCCAGCATCATGGACGGCTCGACGAAACGCGCCGGCGCCGTCGCCGCCCTGCAGGGCTTCCGCAACCCGGTCGTCGCCGCTCGCGCCGTGATGGACCGCACGCCCCACGTCATGCTGGTGGGCGAGGGCGCGGCCCTGTTCGCCCACGACCAGGGGCTGGAGCCCATCGCCGACGAGGCCGCCTGGTTCACCGGCGCCGGCCAGGGCGAGGACAACCATCCGCCCGGAACCCTCAGCCACGGCACCGTCGGCGTCTGCGTTCTGGACAGCCAGGGCCGCCTCGCCGCCGCCACCTCGACCGCAGGCGTCTTCGGCAAGATGCCGGGCCGCGTGGGCGACACCCCCATCCCCGCCGCCGGAACCTGGGCCGACGGACACGCCGCGACCTCCTGCACCGGCCAGGGCGAATACTTCATCCGCGTCGCCGCCGCCGCCCAGGTCGCCTGGCGCGTCGCCGCCGGCCAGACCCTGGCCGAGGCGACCCAGGCCGTGATCGACGAGATCGGCTCCATGGGCGGAGACGGCGGAATGATCGCCCTGGACGCCGCCGGAAACATCGCCGCCCCCTTCAATAGCCAGGGCATGAAACACGCCTGGCTGACCCCCGCCGGCGACATCGGCGTCGAGGTCTTCCGCGACTAAGTGGGGGCGGCTGAGTTGGACGAGGCGACCCCTCAGCTCCGTTTAGACAGTGGTTCATCACAGCGGTCACGACGAGGTCACGACGACACGACGAAGCCGTACCGGTTCGGAACGTCTCGATGGCCTGCGGCGGCGAAGCGGAAGATCAATCCGCCGCCCGAACATGGAACTCAGAACCGACGCGCGTTCGGTCCCGTCGTGTTCTCCGTGACTTCGTTGTGCCCGTTGTGATGAACATCTTTCAGGCTCGCATCGACCAAGGCGACGATTGCTCTAGGTCCGGGCGGCCATCACGTCGGAGATCGTGGTCAGCAGCACCTTCAGGTCGATGGGCTTGCTGACCACCGCATCCATGCCCGCCGCCAGATAGGTCTCGACCTGCTCCACCATCGCATTGGCGGTCAGGGCGATGATCGGCGTGCGGGGCAGCCTCTCGTCGGCTTCGCGCTGGCGGATGGTTCGCGTCGCGGTCGGCCCGTCCATGTTCGGCATCTGCACATCCATCAGGATCAGGTCCCAGGCGCGTCCTTGCGTCGCCTCGACCGCCTGAGTGCCGTCCTCGACGATCTCGACCTCGATCCCGACCTGGCCCAGCAGGCCGCGGATCACCTGCTGATTGACCGGATGGTCCTCGGCGACCAGCACCCGCAGCGCCGTCTCCGGCTTGGCGTCCGGCGCATCCTCGCCAGCCTTCACAGGCTGCGCCGGCTTCAGCGGCAGGGTGACGACGAAGGTCGCCCCTTCGCCCGCCTCGCTTTCGACCTCGATCCGACCGGCCATCAGGTCCACCAGCGTCGCCACGATCGACAGCCCCAGCCCCGCCCCGTCGCGCCGGTCGACGGCCGCCGCCTCGATCTGGGCGAAGCGCGTGAACAGCTGCCCGATCTGATCGGCCGGTATGCCCCGCCCGGTGTCCGAAACCCGCAACACCACCCCGTCGTCCGTGCGCGCCACGTCCAGCGCCACCTGGCCCTCGGCCGTGAACTTGATGGCGTTGGACAGCAGGTTGAACAGGATCTGGCGCAGCCGCACCGGATCGGCGCTGACCCAGCCCAGGCCCGTCGACCGCACGTGAAACGCCAGTCCCTTGCTGTCCGCCAGCGGCCTCAGCGTCTCGCTCACCTCATGGATCAGGGCGTCGGCGTCGATGGCCTGAGGCACGATCTCCAGCCGGCCCTCCTCGATCCGCGACAGGTCAAGGATCTGGTTGATCAGGTCCAGCAGAGTATGGGCCGACCGGTCCAGGATCTCCAAACGCCCCTTCTGCCGATCCTCCAGCACATCGCCGGCCATGATCTGCGCCATGCCGATGACGCCGTTCAGGGGGGTGCGGATCTCGTGGCTCATATTGGCCAGAAAACGCGACTTGGCGGCGTTGGCCTCGTCCGCCTCAGCCCGCGCGCCCTGGGCGGCGTCCCGGTCCCCCACGGCCGCCGCGTGCGCCGCCTGGACTTCGATCAACAGGGCCTTGTTGCGTTGGTCGGCGGCGAACAGGTCGCACCACAGGGCATGGGTCGCCCGTGAGATGATCACCAGAATGGCCGCCAGCATCACGAAGGCCGCCCCGACCGCCAACCCGTGCGGCCCAGTCAGCGACGGATAGATCACCACCAGCACGGTCGCGCAGATCGGCGCCGCCGCCAGCGCCAGCAGCCTGGGCGCCGCGCTGAACTGGACGAAGGCCACCCCGATCGACCAGACCTGGATCAGCACCACCACCAGCATCACGTCGGGGCAGGGGTTCATCAGCCAGGCGACCAACGGCCCCGACACACCCAGGCCGAAGCGCACCGCCACGATGCTCATCAGCACGAACGGCCAGCCGGACGCCGGCGCCGCCTCGTTCTGATAGCGCCTGACCCGCCGCTGCGCCCAGGCGTCGAACGCCATGCCGACGACGGCGAACCCCAGCCCCAGCCACGGCTGGCCCAAGGCCGCCAGGATCACCCCGGCCGCCGCCCAACTGCCGTACAGAACGACAGGCGAGGTAACCATATTTTCGAGGACGAAGGTCCAGACCGCGATCTTTTCGTCTGAGACAGAAGTCGCTTTCGCTCGTCTCGGCACACAACCTCGGCTTGGGTGGTCGCTGGGATGCGACTTTTCGGCAATAGATCGCCGTCGGGAACTTGTCCATCAACGACCTGACCGAGGATCCGGTTCATTACATCTCGGTAAGGTGCAAGTCGGCAAATCACTGATACGGTCTGCGCGCCCGGCGTTCCGGGCTTCGGAGCCCCTCATGAAATTCCGCCTGACCGCAACTCTCAAAGTCGGGGCAGCCGCCTCGGCCCTGATGCTGGGCCTCGCCGCCCCCGCCTTTGCAGAGGGCGCCGCCCCTGCCGCCGTCGTTCAGGCGCCCCAGGGCGTGACCGTGCCCCCGCTGGGCTTCGCCAGGCGCGTCCTGCCGAACGGACTTGAGGTCTATACGGCGCGCGACGCCGACACCTCCAACGTCACGGTGCAGGTCTGGTACAAGGTCGGCTCCAAGGACGATCCGGCGGGCCGTTCGGGCTTCGCCCACCTGTTCGAACACCTGATGTTCAAATCGACGAAGAACCTGCCGCCCGAGACCTTCGACCGGCTGACCGAGGACGTGGGCGGTTCCAACAACGCCTTCACCGCCGACGACACCACCGCCTATTTCGAGACCGTGCCCGCCAACCATCTGGAGCGGATGCTGTTCGCCGAGGCCGACCGCATGGGCTCGCTGGTCCTGGACGAGCCGACCTTCGTCGCCGAGCGCGACGTGGTGAAGGAAGAATATCGCCAGCGCATCCTGGCCAATCCCTATGGCCGCCTGTTCGGCCTGTTCGTGCCCGAGACCATCTACAAGGAAAGCCCCTATCGCCGCCCCGGCATCGGCTCGATCGAGGAGCTTGATTCCTCGTCGCTGGACGACGTGCGCCGCTTCCACGCCACCTATTACCGGCCCGACGCCGCCTATCTGATCGTGGCCGGCAACTTCGACCAGGCCCAGCTGGATCGCTGGATCGACCAGTATTTCGGCCCGCTGAAGAACCCGACCACGCCGGTTCCGACCAACAATGTCGTCGAGCCCGAGCCGACGGCGCCCCAGAACGTCACCTACTACGCGCCGAACGTGCCCCTGCCGGCCGCCGTTCTGGCCTGGCCGACCGTCAAATACGCCGACGCCGACCGCGCCGCTCTGACGGTGCTGGACGGCGTCCTGTCCTCCGGCGAATCGAGCCGCCTGTATCGCTCGCTGGTCTATGACAAGCAGATCGCGGCCCAGATCGGCTCGACCCCCGACTTCTCGCAACAGGCCGGCAACCTGTCGGCGCTCGCCATCATGGCCCAGGGCCATACGGCCGAGGAAGGCGTCGCCGCCCTGAACGCGGAAATCGCCAGGCTGCGCGACGCCCCCGTCACCGCCGACGAACTGTCCGAGGCCAAGAACGAACTGGTCGCGAGCGCCCTGCGCGGCCGCGAGACGATGGACGACCGCGCCACCGCCCTCGGTTTCGCCCTGATCAACACCGGCTCAGCCGCCGCCGCCGACGAAGAAGTCGCCCAGATCCAGGCCGTCACCGTCGCCGATATCCAGCGCGTGGCCCGCAAATATCTGACGCCTCAGCGCCAATCGACGATCACCTTCCTGGCCGCCGATGACGCCACCCCCGCCTCGGTCCAGAAGATGAACGTGGGCGCGCCCGTCACCGTCGCCGACCTGGCGCCGGCCGGCCCGCCCGCCGTCCTGTTGCCCGAGGCCGAGCGCACGCCCCTGCCCCAGCCGGGCGCCGAGGTCGCGCCCACGACCCCGACCGTCGCCGACTTCCGTCTGGATAACGGCCTGCGCGTCCTGGTCGCCCCGACCGACGGCGTGCCGCTGGTCTCGGCCCGCCTCAGCTTCGACGCCGGCTCGTCAAACGATCCGGCGGGCAAGGCCGGTATCGCCGCCATGACCGCCGCCCTGCTGACGCAAGGCACGAAAACGAAAACCGCCCCCGAAATCGCCACCCAGATCGAACAGCTGGGCGCCTCTGTCGGCGCCGCCGCCGGCGTGGACTTCTCCAACGTCTCCGCCAACGCCCCGTCCAACGCCTTCCCGGCGACGCTCGCCCTGATGGCCGACCTGGTGAAGAACCCCACCTTCGCCGCCGAAGAGCTTGAGCGTCAGCAGGCCCAGACCCTTGACGGTCTGCGCGTCGCCCTCAGCCAGCCGGCCGCCATCGCCGGCATGACCGTGGGCCGCGTCGTCTATGGCGACGCCCCCTATGGCGCGACGATCACGCAACAGACGGCGCCGGCCATCACCCCGGCCGACGTCGCCGCCTTCCACGCCGCCCGCTATCACCCGTCGGGTGCGACCCTGGTCTTCTCGGGCGACATCACCCCCGACGACGCCCGCGCCCTGGCGCAGCAGGCGTTCGGCGACTGGCGCCCCGCCGGCGCTGCGCCTGCCGCAACCGCCAATCCCGCCGGCCAGCCCCTGGCGCCCCGCATCGTCGTGGTGAACCAGCCCGGCGCAGGCCAGGCCGCCGTGGTCGCCGCCGTTCGCGGCGTCTCGCGCACCGACGCCGATTATTTCCCGCTGACGGTCGGCAATTCCTTGCTGGGCGGCGGTTTCTCGTCGCGTCTGAACCAGGAAATCCGCATCAGGCGCGGCCTGTCCTACGGCGCCTCGTCGTCGCTGGGCGTGCGGGCGGATGCGGGCCTCTTCACCGCCGCGACCCAGACCAAGAACGAGACCGCCGACGAGGTCGCCGACCTGATCCTGGCCGAGATCGCCAAACTGGGCGCCGAGACCCCGAGCCAGGCCGACCTGGCCCCGCGCCGCGCCACCCTGATCGGCGGCTTCGGCCGCTCGCTGGAGACGGTGGACGGCCTGGGGACGCTGGTCGCCAACCTGGCCCTCTATGATCTGCCGATGAGCGATCTCGCCGACTACGCCGGCCGGGTCCGCGCCGTGACGCCCGAACAGGTCCAGGCCGCCTTCGCCGAACACCTGCCGGTCAATCGCGCCAGCATGGTCATCGTCGGCGACGGCTCGCTGTTCCTCGACGCCCTGCGCGCCAAACACCCGAACCTCGAAGTCATCGAGGCCGGCGCCCTGAACCTGAACAACGGTTCGCTGAAGTAGGGGTAGGTACAACGCAAAACTCTCCCTCCCCCAGCGGGGGAGGGTGGTCGCGTAGCGACCGGGTGGGGGCGGCCCGGCAGGGTCGCAGTTCCCTACAAGTCTGGGAACGGTCGCCCTGCCGCCCCCACCCGACCTCGCTTCGCTCGGCCACCCTCCCCCGCTAGGGGAGGGAGAGACGCCGTCTCATACCCGCCAACCATCCTAATCCGGCCGGCGTCGCTCAATCTTTTCAACCGCTTGAAGACCGGCAGCGTCTTTCACCCATACGCGGTCCCGACCGGGGTTATGATCCATCCCCCGGTCTTTGACATCGCGATCCCGCCGAGTTGGACTCGTTGGACGACTTGGACTGTTTTTTTCAGAGTCCAACTTCGAGTTTCAACTCGCCTTCAAATTGCACAGTGCAATTCGAGTGCAACTTTTTCTTTCAACGATTACAGCTGATTGACAGAGAATTTCACTTCGTTGCACTGTTTTTCGCCGAGTGCAATTTCGCCGCCTAGACCGACAGGCACACCACCTGGGCCACGCGCAGATCGCGCCTCAGCCGGTTCGACACCCGGCCATAATCCTCGGTCGTCACCGCCTGGCCCCGCGCATCCTCGCCCGCCGTCTGTTCGCCCCGGATCGCCGGGCCGAAGGTCTCGGGCGCCGTCGTATAGATCCGGCCCCGGCGCGGCGCCTCGGCGATGGTGACGCCCACGACCCGGCCCTGACCGTCCATCGCCGGCGCACCCGACAGGCCCGACAGCGTCCCCTCCAGCCCATTGGTGCGCCCGACCTCGGCCCAGGCCAGGACCGGCTCGTCGCGTGCGCCGCGTCCGAACACCTTCAGCGTCTCGCGGCCCAGCAGGCGCGAGGTCACCTCGCCCGGCCGGCCTTGCGGGAAACCGGGGTGAAAGGCCCTCTGCCCCTTCCTTAACGGCGCCTCGGCCGCGACCGGCAGCGCCGCCGGCCCCCCGTCGGTGATCAGCAGGGCGATGTCCGCGCGCGGCGCCAGGCGCACGTCGGCCGCCACCGCCCGGCCCTGTCCCACCACCAGGGCCGGCCTGCGACAACCCTCGACCACATGGCGCGCGGTGATCCAGCGCCCCCGCCCGGCGATGGAAAAGGCGGTGCCCGACGACGGCTTGAACGGCGCCTCGCCTGCATCCACCGTCACGGCGGCGTCGAACGGCGTGATCGGTCCCAAGAGCGGCCCTTCGACCTCGGAGGCCGGCGCCGACGCGGGCGGCGCATCCGCATTCTCGCGTCGACCCAGCGACACCGCCAGAAACACGGCCGCCACCGCTCCGTAGATGGCCCAGTCCGGCAGGCGGGGAAACTGCATGACCCCGGCCGATCAGCCGGTCAGCGCGGCGGACAGGATCACGGCCGTCGCCAGCTTGGCGCCCAGCAGCACCACCGCCGCCGCGATCTCGCCGTCCTTGATTCGCTGCGGCAGGCCGGTCAGCAACAGGTCCACCACCCGGAACGCCAGCAACTGCAGCACCACCGTCGCCACACCCCAGATGGCGATGTCGCGCACCGAGGTCGAGACCGACAGCGACACCGCCAGCGGCACGGCCAGACCCACCAGGATGCCCGCGAATGCGATGGCGGCGGCCGTATTGCCCTGACGGATCAGGGCGACCTCCTTCCACGGCGTCAGCAGGGCATAGACCGTGGCCCCCGCCGCCAGCAGCAGCAGGGTGACGATCAGGTGCATGACCATGACCGGGAAGCCCGAGGCGAAAGCCTGCACCTCGGCGCTGGAAAGGACGTTCGACAGGGACGGATCCATACCCAGACGCCTTGCCCGATTGTCGCCCCAATCCGCAAGCGCGGCCGGGACACAGTGCGTGACATTATGTGTCGAGGGTTGTGGAAGCCATTGCAGGACGTCGGTCGATAACTCATCCATTCATGCACCAGATGGAGGAGCTACATGATGGCGCTGGCGATTCAGCAAACGATGACGCGCATCGCCATCATCGTCGCAGCAGCCATATTGGCGGCTTTTGCAGCAAGCTTTGCCTACGTCTTGTTCACTGGTGCGGCTGCGACTGTCGCTGGTCTTCACCAAGGGATGTTGATGGCGTTCAGCGACGGTCTCGTAGCCGTCGCCATCCTTCTGCACCTCTCCCCTGTCGTCCTTGGATTCTTCCTCTTGGGAAGTTTCTGTGTCGGCGTACCGACCTATCTGATCCTCAGGCGTGTGGGCAGGGCGGGACCATTGGCGTTGGCTGTCGCAGGGGCTCTGCTCTCGGGGCTAACGGCCGTGGTGGTCTTTGGAGCATTGGGACCACTGGCGGTTCTACCCGCACCAGCGGCTGGCGCTGTCGGGGCGATGATCTTTCGGATCGTCGCCGAACAGATGCCTATGCCGCTTCCGAAGCCGCCGCCTGCTCCGCCTTCCTGAGCGTGCTGGCGCGGACCTTCTCGCTCTCGGACTTCAGCTGGCCGCAGGCGGCCAGGATGTCACGGCCCCGCGGCGTGCGGATGGGCGATGCGTATCCCGCCTTGTTCAGGATGGCGGCGAAGCGCTCGATCGTCTTCCAGTCCGAGCATTCGTATTCGACGCCCGGCCAGGGGTTGAACGGGATCAGGTTGATCTTGGCCGGGATGCCCTCGATCAGCTTCAGCAGGGCGCGCGCCTCCTCGGGGCTGTCGTTGACGCCCTTCAGCATGACATATTCGAACGTCACCCGGCGCGCGTTGGACAGGCCGGGATAGGCCCGGATGCCCGCCATCAGCTGTTCGAGATTGTATTTCTTGTTCAGCGGCACCAGCACGTCACGCAGCGCGTCGTTGGTGGCGTGCAGGCTGATGGCCAGCATGGCCGCCGTGCGCGTGCCCAGGGCGTCCAGTTGCGGCACCACGCCGCTGGTCGAGACCGTGATCCGGCGACGCGACAGGGCGATGCCCTCATTGTCCGAGATGATGTCGATGGCGTCGGCGACATGGTCCAGATTGTAGAGCGGCTCGCCCATGCCCATGAAGACGATGTTCGACAGGCGGCGGTCTTCCTTGGGCGAGGGCCATTCCTCCAGATCGTCGCGGGCGACCTGGACCTGGGCCACGATCTCGGCGGCGGTCAGGTTGCGGACCAGCTTTTGCGTGCCGGTGTGGCAGAAGGTGCAGTTCAGGGTGCAGCCGACCTGGGACGAGACGCACAGGGCGCCGGCCCGACCCACGTCGGGGATGTAGACGGTCTCGATCTCGATGCCCGGCGCGGTGCGGATCAGCCATTTGCGCGTGCCGTCCTTGGACACCTGGCGCTCGACGATCTCGGGGCGGGCCAGGGTGAAATGCTCGGCCAGTTTGGCCTGCATGTCCTTGGCGACGTTGCTCATGGCCGCAAAGTCAGTGACGCCATAGTGGTGGATCCAGCCCCACACTTGGCTGGCGCGCATCTTGGCCTTTTCAGGCGGACAGACGTTGGCGTCGATCAAGGCCTGGCGCAGGCCCGCGCGCGTCAGACCGCTGAGGTTGACGGGAGCCTTGACGGCGGGGGCGTTCGAGACGCGCGAAAGGTCGAGCGTGATGCTCAAGGCGGCGATCCTGCGTGAGGTTTAGCCGGCCTATATAGCACGTATCCCGGCGATTGCATGGCCGGGGCGGATTCGGCGGCTTTAGAGCCCCACGTCCCAGACGCCGGCGTCGCGCATCCGGGTCTCGCGCGCCTCTTCCGCCCGACCGCCCATGTCGCTGGCCATGCTGCGGATCGCGGTCGAGACGGTGGCCTTGTGCACGCCCGGCACGACGGCGTGGGCGAAGGCGGCGCCCGCCAGACGCAGCAGCTTGAAGCCGAACCCGGCCGAGGCGACCATATGCTGGACATAGGTCTCGTCGACCTCGCGCGGGTGGTCGCGGAACAGGCGGTCGAACGGCGTCGAACCCGAACGGCTGCGATTGATCGTCGTCTGGCTCATGGCGGCGGCCTTCCCTGTTTCGTCGTCCCTATGGTCACGCCGTACGGCGCCGGACGCAACCCCTGTCGCGATCTGTTCATTCCGCCCGCCCATCGAGTATCAGGGCCATCGTCAGAAACAAAAACTCGGGCTAGGGTCACCGCTCGATCAAGGGAATGCTCATGCCGATCCGCCTCAAGGCCGTCTCCTCCATGGCCCTCGCGCTCGCCCTGCTGGCCTCGGCGTCGCCGGTGCTGGCCCAGTCGGGCGCCGCCAGCCTGCCCTATGACGCCCGGCGTGGCGTGTTCAGCTTCTCTTCGGGGCTTGAGGGTTCGCTTCCGGCGGTGGTGCAGGTCACGACCCTGGGCCAGTCGCGCGGCCCAAGCTCGGATTCGACCGATCCCAAACCCTATGCCTCCGGCTCCGGCGTCATCCTCGATGCGGCCGAGGGCCTGCTGATCACCAACAATCACGTGGTCGAGGGCGGGCGCAAGTTCACCGTCGACCTGACCGACGGCCGCCTGTTCGACGCCGTCCTGGTGGGGGCGGACAAGGCCACCGACATCGCCGTGCTGCGCATCGTGCCCGACGGCCGACCGCTGAACCTGAAACAGGTCCAGACGGTGGATTCCGACACCCTGCGCACCGGCGACCTGGCCTTCGCCGTCGGCTATCCGCTGGGCCTGGACCAGACCCTCACGATGGGCGTCATCTCGGGCCTGAACCGCTCGGGCCTGGGCGACGCGGTCGAGGACTATATCCAGACGGACGCGGCCGTGAACTCGGGCAACTCCGGCGGGCCGCTGCTGGACAGCCGGGGCCGGCTGATCGGCATCAACACCTCGATCCTGTCGGGCGGCCTGGGCGGCGGCAACGACGGCATCGCCTTCGCCGTGCCGACGCGGATCATGCTGTATGTCGCCGACCAGCTGAAGAAGAACGGCGAGGTCAAGCGCGGCGAGACCGGGGCCATCTTCGGCTCGCTGAACGCCGAACGGGCGCGCGAGCTGCACCTGGGCATCGTGCGTGGCGCGGTCGTCGCCGACGTCGCGCCGGGATCGCCGGCCGAGCGCGCGGGCCTGCGCCACAACGACGTCATCACCCGCATCCAGGGCCGCCCCGTCGCCAACGCCGGCTCGGTCAACGCCACCATCGGCATCGCCGCGCCCGGCTCGGACCTCAGCGTTTCCTATCTGCGGGGCGGTCGCGACGCCACGACGACCCTGTCGGTCGAGACGCCCGTGGACCAGCCTGTCGTCGTCGGCGCCCAGTGGGTGCTGGCCTATGGTGCAACTCTGAAAGATCAGGACGGCGGCGCCCAGGTCACGGCCGTCTCCGCCGGCTCGCCCGCCGCCCAGGCCGAGCTGACGGCCGGCGACCTGATTACCGCCATCGGCGGCGCAGCCGTGGCCGACGCCCAGGCGGCCGCCACCGCCCTGCAAGGCGCGACGGGCTCGGTCGAGGCGATCGTGCTGCGGAATGGAGAGACCCTAAACCTGACCCTGTCGCTTTAGCCGGGGTCCAGACAGCGAAACGCCCGCCTTGCCAGGGAGGGGGAGGGGAAAGGCAGGGCGGGCGCTCGCTTGGAGGAAGCATCGGCCGCCGGAGCCCTTCATGGAAACATCCAGGGGGGCTGGGGGGGCTGTTCAGGATCCGGGACGCTTCCGAACTCCGACGAGCCGATGATCGATATTTCGTCGCCCAACCGGGCGGGCGAAGGACCGAAACGGGGCCATTTCGTGTCTGCGTCGTTTTCCTTGCGCCCACTGGCGCCGGGCCGTCGTGCCCTTAAGTTGAGGGTATGAGCATGAACCCTCACGAGGCGGCGCCCACCGCCGGCCCCGTCTTCTTCGACCGCCGCGAGCTGGACCCGATCCTGCGGGTCTATGGCCGCATGGTCGCACAAGGCGAATGGCGCGACTACGGAATCGTGGGCCACAAGGACTTCGCCGAGTTCGCCGTCTTCCGCCGCACCGGCGACGCCCCGCTTTACCGGATCGAAAAACGCCCCGCCCTCCAGACCCGCCAGGGCCAGTGGGCCGTCATCGGCGAAGGCGGGCAAATCCTGAAACGCGGCCGCGACCTGGCCCAGGTGCTGCGCGTCTTCGACGGACGTCGGTTCCAGGTGGTGGACTGAGGTCAAAAAGAAAGGGCCCCGCGAGGGGCCCTTTCCGTATCCGTCTTGCGATAGAGCTTAGTTCCGGTTGCCGCCCATGAAGGCCAGCAGGAATTGGAACAGGTTCACAAAGTTGATGAACAGGCTCAGCGCGCCGAAGCCGGTGGCCACGCCCATCGCATTCTGGTCGCCGCCCAGCTGGTAGTAGGTCATCTTCAGACGCTGCGTGTCGTAGGCGATCAGGCCCGCGAAGATCAGCACGCCCAGGCCCGAGATGATCAGATAGAAGGTCCCCGACTGCAGGAACATGTTCACCACCGAGGCGATGACCAGGCCGATCACGCCGAAGATCAGGAAGGTGCCCATGCCGGTCAGGTCCTTCTTGGTGGTGTAACCCACCAGGCTGAGACCGCCGAACGCCGCCGCCGTGACCAGGAAGGTCGAGGCCAGCGAGGCGCCGGTGTAGCGCAGGAAGACGATGCCCAGGCCCGCGCCGATGGTGGCGACCACGGCCCAGTAAAGCAGGTTCACGCCCTTGGCCGACGGGTTCTTCATGAAGAACATCGAGCCGAACAGCATCACCAGAGGCGAGAACTGAACGATCATGCCCAGCATCGTCAGGCCGATCCGGCCGTCTGCTGTCTGGGCGAACAGCAGCTGCTGCACCGCCGGGACGTTGCCGGTGACGTAGGCCAGGGCGGCGGCGACCACCAGGCCCAGGGCCAGCTTGTTGTAGACGCCCAGCATGAAGCTGCGCAGGCCGGCGTCGACCGACATGTCGGCCGTCTGCGGCAGAGGACGGGCGTAGCCGTTGTTGAAATCGCTCATGGCGACGAACTTTCTCCGATTGGCCGGAGAGGCTTCTCCGGTCACAGGGTTTGAATATCGTGAGCCGAGGCCCCCGCTGCAAGGAAAACCGGACTTGGAGGCCGTTGTTCCGGCCGCTACCTTCGGTCGCATGCTTCGCCTGTTCACCGCCCTGACCTTGCCGCCCGATGTCGGAGAGACGCTGAAGCGGCGTCAATCCGGCCTGCCCGGCGCCCGCTGGCGCCCGCTGGACGCCCTGCACGTCACCCTGTCCTTCTATGGCGAAACCGACGAACGCCGCGCCGACGACCTGGCGTCGGAACTGGCGCGCGTGGCGGGCGGGCCGTTCGAGATCGCGCTGAAGGGCGTCGGCTGTTTCGGCGACGACCACCGCAACCATACCCTATGGGCAGGCGTCGAGACGCCCAACGAGCGGCTGTCGGTGCTGGCGGGGCGCTGCAAATCGGCCGGCGAACGGGCGGGGATCAAGATGGAGGCGCGCACCTACAAGCCGCACGTGACCCTGGCCTATCTGAAGACCCAGACCAATCCCGACCGCATCGGCGCCTGGATGGCGGGACACAATCTATTGCACTCGCCGCCGATCCGCATCGATCGCTTCGGCCTGTATTCCAGCGTCCTGACCGACAGCGGCAGCCATTACGAGCTTGAGCGGGAGTATCTGCTGTGACCGCTGCTGCCTACGTCGTTGCACCCCATGTGACCCTGGGTCCGACGCTGGAGACCGAGCGGCTGATCCTGCGGCCGCCGGCGGTCGAGGACTTTCCACGCTGGGCCGCGTTCATGGCCGATCCCGAGACCGCTCGCTTCATCGGCGGCGTCCAGCCCGCGCCCACTGTCTGGCGCATGATCTGCACCATCGCCGGCATGTGGGCCCTGACCGGCGAGGGCATGTTCTCCATCTTGGAAAAATCCACCGGCCTGTGGCTGGGCCGGATCGGGCCGCTGCATCCCTATGGTTGGCCCGGCCGCGAGGTGGGCTGGAGCCTGCATCGCGACGCGACCGGCAAGGGTTATGCGGTCGAGGCCGCCGCCGCGACGATGGATTACGCCTTCGACGTGCTGGGTTGGGACGACGTGATCCACTGCATCGACCCCGAAAATCTGGCCTCCGCCGGGGTGGCGACGCGGCTGGGATCGCGCAATCGCGGGCCGGGCGTCCTGCCCGAACCGCTTCAGGACCACGCCGTCGATCTGTGGGGCCAGACGCGCGATGAATGGGCGGTCAATCGCTCGCGTCTGAAGCGGTAAAGGCAACCGATCGCGCCGATGCGGCGTATCCCCTCCAGATCGAACGAGGATATGCCCATGTTTCGCGCCAGCCTGATCGCCGCTTCCGCCGCCCTGGCCTTCCTGCCCGCCACGGCCTTCGCCCAGGCGTCGAACGTCGATCTGGCGCGCTTCGACGGCCGCTGGTTCGAGATCGAGCGCAATCACAACAATGTCCAGAAGGACTGCAGCCGCGCCCAGATCGACTTCACCCCGCGCGATGCGGCCGACCGCTATGCCATCGCCGTGACCTGCACCCGGCGCGCCGACGGCAAGGTCGAGGTGCTGCGCGCCAACGCCCGCGTGACCGACACCACGACCAACGCCAAGTTCCGGTTCAGCCTGACCGGGCTGCTCAGCTTCGGCGGCCTGGCGGGTCAGAACTACTGGGTCTACGACCATGCGCCGGACTACAGCTGGGCTATCATGGGCCTGCCGGACAAGTCGAACTGGTGGATCTGGCACCGCAATCAGAATGCGTCCCAGGCCGAGCGCGACCGCATCCTGACCCGTGTCCGCGCCTTGGGCTTCACCACCGGCCGCCTGGTGCACACCGGCCTGTAAAGGCGCCGCTTGCGATGGGAACGTAGGCGGAACATAAGCTGTCGGCATGTCCGCCGTCGCCCATCTCGAACTCGTTTTCAGCCGTCCCGAGACCACCCAGTCGGTCACGCGCGGGGCTGCGCGGCTGATGATGGACATGGGGTATGCGCCCCTGCTGGAAGTCTGCCTGCCCAACGGTCGCCGCGCCGATGTCATGGCCATCGGACGCAAGGGCGACATCGTCATCTGCGAGGTCAAGTCGGGCGTCGACGACTACCGGGTCGACCGTAAATGGCATGAGTACGGGCCGTTCTGCGACGCCTTCTATTTCGCCGTCGCGCCCGAGTTTCCGCAAGACATCCTGCCGGACGAGCCGGGCCTGATCGTCGCCGACGGGTTCGGCGGGGCGGTGGTGCGCGAGGCGCCGCCGATGATGCTGGCGCCGGCGCGCCGCAAGGCCCTGACCCTGGCCTTCGCACGGCTGGGGGCGATGCGGACCTTGAGAGATTAAAGGCGGCGGAAGACGGCGGCGGCGAAACCGTCGGCGACAAAACGCGCCTCGACCTCGGCCAGAGGTTCGATGACCACCCCCTTGCCGCCTGTCGCGTGGATGATCCGCTCACAGTCCAACACTAGGGCCGAATGGCCGGTCCAGCCTTGGTCGCCGTTCGGCGCCAGCCAGACGGCGATGTCGCCGCGACTGATGTCCGGGGCCGAGACCGCCCGCCCCAGCTGGGCCTGGGCGTCCGACCGGCGTGGACCCGGCAGACCACACGCCAGCAGCGCCTGCTGCACCAGACCGGAACAGTCGGTCGAGATCGAAGACCGGGCGCCCAACTCATGCGGGCGACCCAGCAGCTGTTCGGCCACGGCGACCAGATCGGTCTCGAACTCACCCACCGGCCGCAAAGCATCCTCGGTCAGACCCGCAGCTTCAACCACCAAGGCATTCAAAGGCAGGGCGGCGTCAACGGCCGCGACACGATGCGTCGCCAGCGGCGCGCCGCTCGACAGACTGTCCAGCACGACCCAGCCGACCACGCCGTCCCGGCGCGCCCGGCCCCAGGCCCGGCCGTTGTCCCGATCAAGAACGTCGAAGATTTCGCCATGCAGAAGCTGGTCGATCCGGCCGGCTTCGTCAGAAAAGATGTCCGCCACGGCCACGCGGCAATGCATGGCCTCGGTCGCGCGATAGGCGTCCGCACGCACCAGCCCTTCCAGCGCCTGTTCGGCGAGGTCGGGGCGAGCAAGACGGTCGCCGGGCGGAAGAAGATCGAGGACGTCGGTCAACGTGAACTCGCGTGATTGAGCCCACAGCCTTATCCCCCGATGGCTTAGGGGCCGTTAACGGCCGACGCTTTTGCGAAAGAAAATCAACAAAACCGCGTTCTCAGATGGTGGAAGCAGGCCCTCAGCGCCTGGGCCTCGCCACCTTCGGGGAAGCCGGGGCGGGCGCGGGGATTCCAGGCGAAGATGTCCATGTGCGCCCAGGCGCCGGTCGTTGGGGCGAACTTTTGCAGGAACAGGGCGGCGGTGACAGACCCGGCCTGAGCCCAGGCGGAGGAATCGTTCTTCAGGTCCGCGATCTCGGTGTCCAACGCGGCGCGATAACCGGCCCACAGCGGCATCCGCCACAGGGGATCGCGCACCTGCCCCGCCGCGGCCAGCAGGCCGGCGGCCAGAGCCTCGTCGTCGGTATAGAGCGGTGGCAGTTCCGGCCCCAGCGCGACCCGCGCCGCCCCGGTCAGGGTGGCGAAGTCCAGCGTCAGGTCGGGTTCGTGCTCGCCCGCCCGCGTCAGGGCGTCGGCCAGGATCAACCGGCCTTCGGCGTCGGTATTGCCGATCTCGATGGTCAGGCCCTTGCGGCTGTTCAGCACGTCGCCGGGGCGGAAGGCGTCCGCGGACACGGCATTCTCAACCGCCGCCACAATGACCACCAGCCGCACGGGCAGGTCCGCCTGCATCACCAGCCGCCCCAAAGCCAGGGCGTGGGCCGATCCGCCCATGTCCTTCTTCATGTTGCGCATCCCTGCGGCGGGCTTCAGGTCCAGGCCGCCGGTGTCGAACACCACCCCCTTGCCGACTAGGGCCACCAGAGGCAGGGCGGGCTGGTCCAGCTTCCAGCCGATCTCGATCATGCGCGGCGCCCGGTGCGGGGCGGCCGCGCGGCCGACAGCGTGGACGGCCGGATAGTTCTCTTCCAGTAGGGCGTCGCCCTCGACCACCGTGATGGTCGCCCCGGCGCTCTCGGCGATCTCGCGGGCAATGGTCTCGATCTGCAACGGCCCCATGTCGGCGGCGGGCGTATCGACCATCTCGCGCGCCAGGGCGCAGGCGGCGGCGATGCGCGAGACCTCGGCGATATCCACCCCGTCCGGCGCGACCAGCCTGACCGGCGCCCGATCCGGCCGGGCCTTGTAGCGGTCGAACACATAGGCCCCCAGCAGGAAGGCCAGGGTCGCCAGTTCCGCGTCCTCGGCCGCCACCTCAAGCCGATACAGGCCGCCCGGCAGCCGGGCCGAAAGGCCCCGTACGCTCATCGGATCGAAAATCGCCACCGCCCCGACCACGACCTGGGCGACCTCGCCGTCCGCGCCTGGCACGACCAGCAGCTGACCCCCCTTGGCCTCGAACCCATGCAGATCGCCCCAACGGCGCGCCCCGGCGTCCAGCGCACCGCCCGGCTGAACGAAGCGAATCGGGATCGCGCCGTCGCCGTCTTGGGCGGAAACCAGCAGGGGATGCGAGATGGACATGCGGCCCTCGAAACGAAGTTAACCATCAGTTGACTTGAACAGGCGATTCTAGGGGCAAGACCCAAGGACCGCCTGGACCCGACCCATGTCGCGCATGCCCGCCCTTCTCGCAACCGTCGCCCTGATCGCCCTGTCCGGCGGATCGGCCCTGGCGGCCGATCCGACGCCGGCCACGGCGGGCCAGACTCGTGCGCCTTCCTCGGCGCAAGTCCGCGCCACCTATGACCGGATGGACGCCCTGTCGCGCTCGGTCTTCTGGGCGTCGGAGCAGGAGGCCAACCCGACCGATGCGGTCGCGGGCGTGAAGCTGGCCCAAGCCCTGCGCGAACTGGGTCGCTACGACCAGGCCGCCGAGGCCGCCCAGGCGACCCTGACCGTCCAGCCGAACAATCTCGACGCCCTGCTGGAGCTGGGTCGCGCCCATATCGCGCGGGGTCAGGCCTTCTATGGCGTGGCGCCGCTGGAAAAGGCCCGCGACCTGGCGCCGCGCGACTGGCGCGCCTATTCCCTGCTGGGCGTGGCCTATGAGCAGGTGCGGCGCGTGGACGACGCCCATGCCGCCTGGAACCAGGCCCTGGTCCTGTCGCCCGACAATCCCGATGTCCTGACCAACGCCGCCACCGCCGCCCTGACCCACGGCGATGCGCCGGGCGCCGAGACCCTGCTGCGCCGCGCCGTGGCCCAGCCGACCGCCTCGGCCAAGGTGCGCCAGAACCTGGCCATGGTGCTGGGTCTGCAAGGCAAGATGGGCGAGGCCGAACAGATCCTGCGCCGCGAGCTTCCGCCCGAACAGGCCGAGCAGAACCTGCGCTGGCTGCGCGCGCGCGGCACGGCCGGCGCCGCGCCGTCCAGCGGCGGCGCACCGGCCGACACATCGACGACCGACACCGCCCGCACCTGGAATTCTCTGCAAGGCGGCTGATCCGCCCGTTGCGATCGGCCCGCGCGCGTGGTGGATGAGGCCATGACCGCCCTCCCCGCGCCCCGCACCTACCAGGCCTTCCTGTTCGACATGGACGGCACCTTGATCACCTCGACCCTCGCCGCCGAACGCGTCTGGACCCGATGGGCCGAGCGTCACGGCCTGGACGTCGCGGCCCTGCTGTCGGTCATGCACGGGGTGCGCGCCATCGACACCATCCGCAACCAGAACCTGCCCGACATCGACCTGGACGCCGAGGTCGCCTGGGTAGAGCGAGGCGAGATCGAGGATGTGGAGGGCGTCGCCCCCATTCCCGGCGCGATCGACTTCGTCAAACGCCTGCCGCCCGACCGCTGGGCCGTGGTCACCTCCGCCTCAGTCCCCTTGGCCCGCGCCCGGCTGAAGGCCGCAGGCGTGACGCCGCCCGCCGTCATGATCACCGCTGAGGACGTCGAACGCGGCAAGCCCGACCCTGCCGGCTACCTGAAGGCTGCCGCGACCCTGGGCTTCGACATCGCCGACTGTCTGGTGTTCGAGGACGCCGAGGCCGGCATCAAGGCGGGCGAAGCGGCCGGCGCCGACGTGATGGTCGTCACCGCCGCCTGGACGCACCCGTTGGAGACGGATCATCCCACGCTGGCGGATTATGCGGACGTGGAGCTTGAGGTCGGGGCGGACGGGACGCTGACGTTTAAGGTCTGACACATCATTTCCCTCCCCGCCTCGGGGAGGGTCGTCGCGCAGCGACGGGGTGGGGGCGGCCTGGCAAGGCCGCACTGCCGGATGCAGGACAGGTCAGTGGGGCGTCGCCCTGCCCTCCCCACCCGACCTCGCTCCGCTCGGCCACCCTCCCCGTTCCGGGGAGGGAGAGGTTTCCTGCGACTTCCCCCAAGCCCTTGCGCATCCTATCTTCGTCCCATGATCGACGACCTCTACAGCGCGCGCATCCTGTCGCTGGCGGCGAACCTGCCGCATGCGGGGCGGTTGCCTGCGCCGCAAGGCACCGGCGAGCGGGTGGCGAAACTGTGCGGGTCGCGGGCGACCGTCGATGTGACGCTGGACGAGCAGGGCCGCGTCGCCGGCTTCGCCCAGAACGTGAAGGCCTGCGCCCTGGGCCAGGCGGCGGCCGGGGTTTTGGGTCAGTTTGTAGTCGGTGCGTCGGTCGATGAACTCCAGGAGGCCCGCGAGGCCATGTCCGCCATGCTGAAATCCGGCGGCGAAGGCCCAACCGGCCGGTTCGAGGATCTGCGCCTGCTGAGACAGGTCGCCGATTATCCGGCCCGTCACGCCTCGACCATGGTCTCGCTGGAGGCGACGCTGGAGGCGGTCAACGCGGCGCTTACCGCCCGAACGCGTCTCGCCGGGGCGGCCTGACGGGCACGACCGGTTGATCCCCCTGCGATGACAGGGGATAAGCGCGGCGAACCCATCCAGCCCCCGGCCCCATCAACCCCCGGCGAAGGGACGTGATGTCTCTCTATGAACGCGGCGTGCGCGCGGCCCATCGGGGCTACAAGCTGACGCTGTCTCCCCTGATCGGCCAGCAGTGCCGGTTCCTGCCGACCTGTTCGGATTACGGGCGCGACGCCCTGATCCAGCATGGACCGGTCAAGGGGGGATGGCTCACCGTGCGCAGGCTCTGTAAATGCCATCCCTTCGGCGGGTCGGGTTACGATCCGGTTCCGCCCCTGAAGACCGACCAAAAAGAACAGCAGTCATGATCGACCTGAAATTCCCCGACGGCGCGGTTCGCCAGTATCCCGAAGGCTCCACGGCGCGCGATGTCGCGACCTCGATCTCGCCCTCGCTGGCCAAGAAGGCCGTGCTGGCCGAGCTGAACGGCGAACAGCGCGACATGGGCCGGGTGCTGGAGAGCGGCGGCGACTTCCGCCTGATCATGCGCGACGATCCCGCCGCCCTCTATACGATCCGCCACGACACGGCCCACGTCCTGGCCGAGGCGGTCCAGACCCTGTTCCCCGGCACTCAGGTCACGATCGGCCCGGCCATCGAGGACGGCTTCTACTATGACTTCTTCCGCGAGGAACCCTTCTCGACCGACGACTTCGCCGCCATCGAGAAGCAAATGGCGAAGATTGTCGACCGCGACGCCAAGTTCGAGCGCGAGGTCTGGGAACGCGACGAAGCCATCAAATTCTTCGAGGCGCGCGGCGAGAAGTTCAAGGCCGAACTGATCCGCGACCTGCCGGGCGCCGAGACCATCACCCTCTATAAGCAGGGCGACTGGATCGATCTGTGCCGAGGCCCCCACTTCCCTTCGACCCGCCACGTCGGCAAGGCGTTTAAACTGACCAAGCTGGCCGGCGCCTATTGGCGAGGCGATTCGAAGCGCGAACAGCTGCAACGCATCTACGGCACCGCCTGGGCGACCAAGGAGGATTTGGACGCCCACCTGCTGCGCTTGGAAGAGGCCGAGAAGCGCGACCACCGCAAGGTCGGCAAGGCCATGGAGCTCTTCCACATGCAGGAAGAGGGCCGGGGCATGGTCTTCTGGCATCCCAAGGGCTGGGTCCTGTGGCGCGTGCTGGAGGCCTATATGCGCCGCCGTCTGGACGCCGCCGGCTACGTCGAGGTCAAGACGCCTCAGGTGCTGGACCGCAAGTTCTGGGAGCAGAGCGGCCACTGGGACAAGTACCGTCCCAACATGTTTGTCTGCGAGACGGTCGAGGGCGAGGAGCTGAGCCTCAAGCCGATGAACTGCCCGGGTCACGTCCAGATCTTCGACCAGGGCCAGCGGTCCTATCGCGAACTGCCACTCCGCATGGCCGAGTTCGGCGCCTGCCACCGCTATGAGCCGTCGGGGTCGCTGCACGGCCTGATGCGGGTGCGCGGCTTCACCCAGGACGACGCCCACATCTTCTGCCGCGAGGACCAGATCGTCGAGGAGACGGCCGAGTTCATCAAACTGGCCCGCAGCGTCCACGCCGACCTGGGCATGGAGACCGCCTACATCAGCCTGGGCACCCGGCCCGAAAACCGCGCCGGTTCGGATGAATTCTGGGACAAGGCCGAGGCCCTGATGGCCGAGGCCGCTCGCGCCGCCGGGACCGAACCGGTCGTCACGCCGGGCGACGGCGCCTTCTACGCGCCCAAGCTGGACTTCATCGTCAAGGACGCCATCGGCCGCGAATGGACCTGTGGCACGATCCAGCTGGACTATGTCCTGCCGGAACGTCTGGATGCGACCTACATCGCCGAGGACGGCCAGAAACACCGGCCGGTCATGCTGCACCGGGCGATCCTGGGGTCGTTCGAGCGGTTCATCGGCATCATGATCGAGAACTACGCCGGCGCCTTCCCGCTGTGGCTCGCGCCGGTGCAGGCGGTGGTGGCCACCATCACCTCCGACGCCGACGACTATGCCCGCGACGTCATGGCCCGGTTCAAGGCGGCCGGCCTGCGCACCGAGATCGACCTGCGCAACGAGAAGGTCGGCTACAAGGTCCGCGAACATTCGGTCGGCAAGGTGCCCGTCATCGCCGTGGTCGGCAGGAAGGAGGCGGAGGAGGGCATGGTCGCCATCCGCCGCCTCGGCTCCCAGGCCCAGACCCTGGTCACGGTCGAGGAGGCCGTTCGCATCCTGACCGACGAGGCGACTCCGCCCGATCTGAAGCGGGACACGGCGGCCGATTGAGGCCGCGCCTTCGCGGTGATTGTCGCTTAAGGTAGGGCGTCAGGCTTCAGCACGCTCCCGTGTCTGTCCCGGCAAGGGTCGAAGGGGAGAGCGGGCATGTCCAACACTATCCTGGTCACGGGCGGCGCCGGCTATGTGGGCTCGCACGTCTGCCTGGCCCTTTCCCAGGCCGGCTTTACGCCGGTGGTCTACGACAATCTGTCGAACGGCCATGCGGCCTTCGTCCAGTGGGGCGATCTTGAGATCGGCGACATCCGCGACGCAGCCCGCCTGGATGCGGTGATCGCCAGACACAGGCCCGTCGCGGTCCTGCATTTCGCGGCCCTGATCGAGGTCGGGGAATCGGTCAAGGAACCGGGTCGCTTCTATGACAACAATGTCGTCGGCGCCCTGACCCTGATCGAGGCGGCGAGGCGGGGCGGGATCGAGGCGATGGTCTTCTCCTCGACCTGCGCCACCTATGGCGATCCCGTCTATCTGCCGATGGACGAGGCCCATCCCCAGGCGCCGCTAAACCCCTATGGCCGGTCCAAGCTGATGGTCGAACAGGCCTTGGCCGACTATTCGGCCTATGCCGGCTTCCGCTCGGTCTGCCTGCGCTATTTCAACGCCGCCGGCGCAGACGAGGACTGCAGGATCGGCGAGCGCCACCACCCCGAGACCCACGCCATTCCGCTGGCGCTCCAGACGGCGCTGGGCCAGCGCCAGGGATTCAAGCTGTTCGGCGACGACTACGACACCCGCGACGGCACGGCGGTGCGCGACTATGTCCACGTCATGGATCTGGCCGACGCCCATGTGCGGGCAGTGAAATACCTGCTGGACGGCGGCGAGACGACGGTCTTCAACCTGGGCACCGGCACGGGCACGACGGTCAGGGAACTGATCGACACCATCCGTCGCACGACCAACCGGCCCTTCCCCGTCGAGACCGCGCCCCGCCGCCCCGGCGACGCCCCCTGTCTGGTGGCCGACAACCGCCGGGCGCGCGAGGTTCTGGGTTGGCGACCCACGCGGACCCTGGACGACATCGTTCGCACGGCCTGGCGCTGGCATGCCGCCGAGCGGGAGGCGCACGAGGCCTAAGCCTCGACACCGGGCGCGCGAAACCGCGCACAGGAACGTAAAACGAACGGATCGCTTGTGGTGGGGCGCGCCTCGCGCTCCATCACAAGAGAGACACGACCATGGCCGAGAAGACGCTCGACACCCTGTTCCACGACACGCTCAAGGACATCTATTACGCTGAGCGCAAGATCCTGAAATCCCTGCCCAAGATGGCCCGTGCGGCGCAATCGCCAGAGCTGAAGGCCGCCTTCGAAAAGCACAAGGGCCAGACCGAAGGCCAGATCGAACGCCTGCAACAGGTCTTCGAACTGATCGGCAAACCCGCGCGTGGCAAGACCTGCGACGCCATCGAGGGCATCCTGGCAGAGGGCGAGGAGATCATGGAGGAATACAAGGACACCCCCGCCCTCGACGCCGGCCTGCTGGCCGCCGCCCAGGCGGTCGAACACTATGAGATCACCCGCTACGGCACGCTGAAGCGCTGGGCCCTGGTGCTGGGCATGAAGGACGCGGCCGCCTTGCTGGACGAGACCCTGCAGGAGGAAGCCCAGACCGACGAAGACCTGACCGGCATCGCCGACGCCGCCATCAACTCAGCCGCCATGAAGACCGCCGCCTGATACGACCGGAGGCGGCTGCGCGGCCGCCTCCATCTCCTTTGGGCGCCATAACTCAGGCGCCCAACGTCCGAAACCGGACATTGCTTAGCAACAAAAGTGAGCGTTCACCGTATCTTAGTTGACGCTAGTCCAAGTTACGTCATCGGCTCCAGAGACCCTGACGATGACTCAACCCCAGACCGCTGAACGTCGCCCCCTCCTGCAACATCTGATTGCAGCCGGTCATATGCGTTACTGGATCATCGCCAGCTGGGCCCTGGCCCTGTTCACCGTCACCGACCTCGCGACCGCCGCCATCTGGTTCGGGGCGGCTACATCGGGTGGGTTGTTGCGCACCTTCGTCGAGCGCGGTCTGGTCATGCCAGACTCGGTGATGCACGGGCGCATCAAACTGGTTGCAGCCACCGTCTCCTGCTTCGCCTGGGCCGGGGCCCCGCTGTTGGCCTTCCTCCATGGCGGAACCTATGGGGTGCCCCTGGGCGTCGCTTTGCTGATGGCCGGCTATGTCCTGGTCTTCACCCAGATGCGGGCCGCGCCGCGAGAGGCCCTGATCGCCTCCGCCCCCTATTCCATCGTCGTGGCGATCCTGTTCGCCAGCCTTTGGGGCACGCCGGGTTTCTGGGTCGTGCTCAGCATGGTCCCCGTCCTGGCCCTGGCCCTGGTGATCAAGGTCGCCATCACCCAGATGAAGGACGGCGACCTGGAAGCTGTGAACCGGCGCCAAGCCGAACTGATCGCAGAGCTGGAGACGGCGCGCGACCGCGCCGACGCCGCCAGCGCCGCCAAATCCAACTTCCTGGGCGTCATCTCGCACGAACTGCGCACGCCGATGAACGGGGTGCTGGGTGCGGCGCAACTGCTTCAGATGTCCGAACTCAGCGACCGCCAGAAGGAGTTCGTCGGCGTGATCCGCAACTCGGGCGAAGGTCTGATGGTGCTGCTGAACGACATCCTCGACATCACCAAGATCGAGTCCGGCAAGATGGAACTCGACATCGCCGATATCGAGACCGACACGCTGATGGCCCGGCTGACGGGACCGTTCAGGGCCCAGGCTGAGGCGCGGGGCCTGACCTTCGCGACAGAGATTCGAGGCGACCTTCCGCCCGTGCTTAAGATGGACCCGCTGCGACTGGCCCAGGTCACGCACAACCTTCTGGCCAATGCGATCAAGTTCACGCCGCAAGGCGAGGTTCGTCTGGTCGTCGAAAGCGAACCGCGCGCCGAAGGCCGCGTCGCCCTGCGCCTCGGCATCGTCGATTCCGGCATCGGCATCGCCGCCGACGATCTGTCGCGCCTGTTCCAGCCCTTCTCCCAGGTGGACGGCTCGTCCACGCGCAAGTTCGGCGGCACCGGCCTGGGCCTCAGCATCTGCCAGCGTCTGGCCCTCCTGATGGATGGCGAGATCACGGTGACGTCGATCCCCGGCCAGGGATCGACCTTCACCCTTCACGCGACGTTCGACGCGCCTCAGATCGAAGCCGCCCGCGCGGCCGCCTGATCAGTCGCGCAGTAGTTCGTTGACGCCGGTCTTGGCCCGCGTTTGGGCGTCCACCCGCTTGACGATGACGGCGCAGTAAAGCGATGGCCCGCCGTTGGGATCAGGCAGCGCACCCGGCACCACGACCGAATAGGCCGGCACCTCGCCCCGGAACACCTCGCCGGTCGCCCGGTCCACGATCTTGGTCGAACCCGACAGATAGACGCCCATGGCCAGGACCGCGCCCTCGCGCACGATCACGCCTTCGGCGACCTCGGCCCGAGCGCCGATGAAACAGCCGTCTTCGATGATGGTCGGATTGGCCTGCAGCGGCTCCAGTACGCCGCCGATGCCCGCGCCGCCCGACAGGTGGACGTTCTTGCCGATCTGGGCGCAGGAACCGACCGTGGCCCAGGCGTCAACCATTGAGCCCTCGTCCACATAGGCCCCGATGTTCACGAACGACGGCATCAGCACGACGTTCCTGGCGATGTGGGCGCCGTGACGAACGATGGCGCCGGGGACCGAGCGGAAGCCCGCCGATTGATAATCCGCCGCCGTCCAGTCGCCGAACTTGTTGGGCACCTTGTCCCAGAAGGGTCCGACGGCCGCAGGATGGTCCGCCGACAACGGCATGACGGACGCAGGACCGGCGCGCATGATCTGGTTGTCGTTCAGGCGGAAAGACAGCAACACCGCCTTCTTCAGCCACTGATGCGTGGTCCAGACGCCGTCCTCGCCGCGCGAGGCGACGCGCGCCTGGCCGGAATCCAGCAGGGCCAGCGCCGTCTCGACGGCGTCACGGACCTCGCCGTGGGTGGCGGCGGACACCTCGGCGCGCTGTTCCCAGGCGGCCTCGACGACGGATTCGAGATGCGACAGATCGGTCATGCGGCGTCCTTGAAGGTCAGGTCGGAGAGGAAGTCGAGAAGGTCGGGGGCCACATGGTCGATGTGCGGCCCGATCGGCTTGCCGTGGCCGTCGCCGATCAGGATCGTGGCCATGCCCAGAGCCTTGGCCGGCTCCAGATTCTTGGGCGTGTCCTCGAAGAAGGCGGCCTGATGCGGGTCGATGTCGAACCGTTCCAGCATCCGGCGGAAGGTGGCGGGGTTGGGCTTGGGCGTCAGGTCACCGTCCTCGATGGCGAAGACATCAGCGAAACAATCGGCGACGCCGATCCGCTCCAGCACCCGATGCGCATACTCCCGCGCGCCGTTGGTGAAGACGTAGCAGCGGCCGGGCAGGCTTTTCAGTCGCTCGGCCAGCCGTGGATTGGGCTCGACCCCGTCCAGCGGCACATCGTGCACCTCATGCAGGAACCGCTCGGTATCGACCGCATAGTTGGCCATCAGACCGGCCAGGGTGGTGCCATGCTCGTCCAGAAACTGGCGCTGCATCGCCGCCGCCGCCTCGGGATCCAGCCCCACGGCCTCGACCACGAAGGCGTTGATCCGCGCCTGCACCAGCCGCATCAGCCCCTGCTCGCGTGG
The DNA here is from genome assembly GCF_057838505.1 of Brevundimonas sp. KH_058. Lineage (NCBI taxonomy): Bacteria > Pseudomonadati > Pseudomonadota > Alphaproteobacteria > Caulobacterales > Caulobacteraceae > Brevundimonas > Brevundimonas sp. KH_058. Next base: position 1,264,023 of record NZ_CM174469.1, read on the forward strand.
ATACAGGGTGTCGTCCATGTCGAACACCCAGGCCCGCACGTGCCCAAGGGATGCAGAATGGTGATCGCTCAAGATGCCTTCACCAGGGTACCGGCGCCGAATTCGGTGAACAGCTCGACCAGCATGGCGTGCGGCCGGCGACCGTCCAGGATGACCACCGCCTCGACGCCTGCGCGCACGGCCGCCATGGCCGTCTCCAGCTTGGGGATCATGCCCCCGTGGGCGACGCCGCTGTCGATCAGGGCTTGCGCCTCCTCCAGCGTCATCTGGCGAATGATGTCGCCGTCCGCGCCCTTGACCCCCGGCACGTCGGTCAGCAGCAGCATCCGCTTGGCGTTCAGCGATCCGGCGATGGCGCCCGCCACCGTGTCGGCGTTGACGTTGTAGGTCTGTCCGTCCTCGGCGACCCCGATCGGGGCGATGACCGGCACCCAGTCCTCGGTCTCCGACGCGATCAGGCCCTTGATCAGCTTGGGATCGACCTTGGTCGGTTCACCGACATAGCCCAGGTCCACCTCGTGCTCGATCATGCTGTCGGGATCGCGCTTGGTCCGGCGGGTCTTCTCGACCGTCAGCAGGCCGGCGTCCTTGCCCGACAGACCGACGCCGCGCACGTCCGCCTCCTTGCCGGCCATGGTGATCCAGTGGGCGATTTCCTTGTTCACCGCGCCCGACAGCACCATCTCGGCGACCTCCATCGTCGCCGGATCTGTAACCCGCAAGCCATCGACGAAGCTGGACTTGACCCCCGCCTTTTCCAGCATGGCGCTGATCTGCGGCCCGCCGCCGTGCACCACGACCGGATTCACCCCCATCAGCTTCAGCAGCACGACATCGGCCGCGAACTGACGCGCCACGGCGCTCTCGCCCATGGCGTGGCCGCCGTATTTGATGACCACGGTCTCGCGATCATAGACCTGAATATACGGCAAGGCCTCGGCGAGCGTCTTCGCCGTCTCCCAGCTGCGTTCTTCCGACTGGCGTTCTGTTTCGTTCATCACGCGCGCGAGATAGCGGGGGATGGGGACGGTGTCACGGACTTAAGTCGTGGGCATCGCCAAGCAGTCTCGGCGTTGCATTACAGCCCCGGTTTCGCGACAAGTCGCCTGTCACGTGAGGTAAGGTATGGTTACGGTTTGCATTGATGGTTGGAACCTTGCGCTTCGCAAGGGCTCCGGGATCGCCACCTACGGCCATTCTCTTCTCTCGGCGATCAGGGGATTGGGCCTCAACGGGCAAGTTCTTTACGGTCCTTCGACCCCAAGATCCTCGGTGAACCTGCTTAACGAAATAGCGCTGGTTGATGCTGGTGCCCCGACCCGACGACGGGCAAGTCTGGGAAGAGCCGCCTCGACCTTGGCGGCGCGATTCGGCCGCTCCGCATATCCGATCACGCCTTCAGGGGATGTGATCTGGCCAACAACCGGGCCGAGACGCCCCGATGCGGAGAGTTACTGGGCATCGACGGATGTGTTTAACCTGTCCCAACGCGCATACCAGCGATACGGAATATTCACGCCTGTCCGTTTTGAGGACAGCGCCGACCGTCCCGCACCTGATGTCATGCACTGGACCTGTCCCCTTCCACTGACAGCGCCGAAGTCCATCAACATCCTTACGTTTCACGACATTATTCCCCTGCGCCTCCCCGGAACAACGGCCGACAACAAGAAGATATTTTACAATCTCTGCAAGACAGCGATCGACAGAGCCGATCACGTGATCGCGGTATCGAATTCGACGAAACAGGACCTGATCGAGATCCTGGGGGCCGCCCCCGACAAGATCACGACCACCTTTCAGGCCACGCCCTCGACACCCCAGACCGGTACCGACGAGGACTGCGCGGTAAGCCTGCAGAAACAGCTGGGCTTGGAGTGGAAAGACTATTTCCTTTTCTTTGGTGCAATCGAACCGAAAAAGAACCTCGGAAGGATTGTAGAAGCATTCCTGTCTGCAAACACGAAGGCGCGTCTTGTGGTCGTCGGAGGCCGGTCCTGGCTTTCGGAAAGCGAAACCGGGCTTCTGGAAGCTGTGCTGGAGAACGACAAATCAAAGAAGATCATCCGTTTGGACTATCTGCCTTCATCGACGCTGCGTGACCTGGTCCGTGGCGCAAAAGCGACTTTGTTCCCGTCTCTTTACGAAGGTTTCGGGCTCCCGGTGCTCGAATCCATGGAAGCCGGCACGCCTGTCCTTACCTCGGATCGAGGTGCGCTTCCCGAAGTAGCGGGCGATGCAGCGATCACCGTCAACCCCTATGATGTCACCTCTATCCGCATGGCGATCCAACTTATGGATAGTGACGACGGCTTACTGGAGAACATGGCTATGAAAGGCCGTGCCCAGGCAAAGCTCTTCACTCAAGCCAAGTATCAAGAAAAACTGACCCAGGCCTATAAAAGCGCTGGCGTATTCTGATCACGAGACACTCCACGGATCGGTCTTCGATTGACGCGTAATGTAGGCTAATATTTCCCTGATAGACAAAGCTCTCAAGCCGTCGAAGGCATTTCGATTTTCCGTGACCCAATGCGGGTTTCTTCCAGGATCAAGGACCGCATCCTCCCGCCAGATATCGTAGAACAGTCTCATTTCGACCTCGTCCCACGCCACCTGCTCGGAAGTCACGTTTTCTCCTCGTGTCTTGGACTCGTGATGAATGATGACGATCGAAGGATCGTATATGACGGGGAAGTTGGCCTTTCTGCACCTCAGACAGAAATCGAGATCGCTGTAAGCCACGGGGAGCCGCTCGTTGAATCCGCCGACCTCATGAAAGGCACGCCGCGAAACCGCCATGAAGGCGCCAGTCACGGCGGCGCAACGGCGTACCTGCGCCCAGCGACCGCCGGGCCCCGGATCGGTAGCGGGTCGATCCAATCCCTCATGTACCGCTCCGCCCTCTCGTCCTCCCAGCACGACTCCAGCATGCTGGATTCGGCCGTCGCCGTACAAAAGCTTCGCCCCGACACACCCGCCGCACGCCAATGCCACGCCTCGCCGCACAAGAGAATCCCAACCTTGTGTGACGGCCTCTACGTCGTTGTTCGCGAAGAGGAGAATATCCTCCGTAGTTGAACCGACGGCGAGGTTGTTCAGCCTGGCCCAATTGAAGGGCTCATCCACGGGGACGATATCGACTGACAGTTTCGCAAGCACTTCGAAGCACCGAAGGGTCTTTTCCTGCGAACTGCGGTTATCTATAATAATGATCCGCAAGAGATCGGGGCGTTCAGCCTTCTCGATCAGACTACTAACAGCCGCTTGAAGCAAATCTGGCTGGTCGCGAGTCGGAATAATCACAAGTAGACGCTCTTGTCCGCTTGAGCGGGGGTCATCTCTTCGCCGGGCGATCGGACTTGGCGGCCATACTGAGGGAGCTTCGTTAAAGCCGCAGAGCGTGGCTAGCAGAGCCGGTACATGGCAGATTCCTCCCCCCTTTATCTCCAGAAGGACACCCCGATGAAGATCCTGCGTGGAAACCGCATCGTCCACCCGCTCGACCAACAGGCGACCGTGCGGCGCTGAGACCAGAACGACCAGAGGAGGCTCACCGCCGCCTTCTAAGCCGATTTCGTCATATGCACCGTAGAGGACGGGATCCGAGTATGAAGTGACGCCCCGCCAATCATGCACCGCATGATCGTGGTCGCCATAGGCTGCGACAGCACCGGCTTGGGACCGTGCGACGGACAGCCAAGCCAGACATTCGGCCTCCAGGCGAATGCCAGCCGATACGCTGACAACGGCGTCATCGTGCAACACGATCTCTGCGGCGCTCGCGCAGAATCGAATACGCGGGTCCTGATGGGCTAGTGAAGCGACAGGATGACTTGCCAGAGCGGCATCCGAAACCACCGTCGCAGACCATGTCGCCAACGACTGATCCTGGAGACTGTAGAGAGTGAGCAAGACCTCTGCAGGCGACCGAGCCCGACCATCGACGATTACGTCGATCATGACGTGATCGCGGACAGTAGGAGCATCCGCGATCAGGCGATTTCTCATCTGCCCGTATGCGGCAGGAGAAAAGGCGGCTTGCTGCAGTGCGACCTCCAGCCGGTCTCTCAAACTTTCTATATTACTGGCTACGCCTTCGACGACGTCCCCAATCGCACTTCTATCGCCCGCCCCCTTCAGCCCGGCCCGGCCCGCCAAGGCCAGTATCTCAATATTTGCTCTTTCATCGCCGAATTGAAAAGCTTGTTGGTACGCCGCTAGAGCCGCTTCCTTTGCATGATTCAGTTTCAGAACATGGCCCAGATGAAGATGATAGTCGCCCGACCGGGGGCGCTCTGACAAGGCCGATCGGTATGCCGTCTCCGCCTCATTCAAGAGCCCCAACTCCTTCAGGACATGTCCCCTGCGCACTTGAAGCGAATGTCCAGCAGTCTTCAGACGAGCGGCCTTGTCATAATGGTCCAGGGCCTCCTTCCAAGCCCCTCGCGCACGGGCGGCGTCACCTGCGGCGCGGTGTTCCGCAACCCGCCCCGCCTTTAAGCCCAATGCGCGCTTCACCAAGCCGAGAAGCGAAGCCATAATCACCTCTAAATAGCCCGCCTAATTTGTAGACGCAGGATCAGACCTCGCCACCGATCGCAAACCGTCGAGCAGATCCACGCTAGGACTGAAGCCGATCTTGGACGACAGTATATCCGCCGAGCCGACAAGCACTGGCGGTTCGGAAGGCCTTGCCGGTATCGCGCCGAAGCGCACGAGGTCGGTCCGTCCGAGCGCATCAGCCAGCGTGGAAACTATATGGCGCACCTCTACGGCCTTGCCGGAAGCTATATTGACCGGCCCCGAATAGTCGCTGAATAAAATCGCGACCAAAGCCGCTGCGACGTCTTCCACATGCATGAAGTCACGCCGCTGCAGACCTGAGCTCGTTTCGAAAGGCCGGCCATCCGAAAGGGTTCGCACGAGGTCCGAAACCAGCCGGCCCGGCTTCTCGTTCGGGCCGTAGAGCCAGAACACGCGTCCCCATGCGACAGAAAGACCAAGTCGCGGCGCCGCCGCAAAAGTTAGATCTGAAAGGGCCTTTTTGGCTGACCCATAGAGTGTTGATGGACGCAATAAGGTTCTGGTCTCGTCCAGCCTCCCCTCGCCTGTCCAGTCATACTCGGCGCAAGTTCCGACGCCGACCCATCGCGAACCGCCGACCTCGGCAAAACTCTTGAATAGCCCGAGGGAAGCGGACATCCAGTCAAGATTGTCCGGATCATCCCAAAATGCGCCCGGGGTCGCATTCCACCCGAGATGCAGAAAATGAGTTGGCGCGATCTCATTCATGAGACCGGCAAAGCTTGGCGTGGATAGTAGATCACAACTCACGGACCGCACACCGTGATGGTGAGAGGGAGTGCGGCCCAGAGCGACGACGTCAACGCCTCGAGCCACAAGCTGCCGCACGACATTTGAGCCGATAAACCCGGTCGCGCCGGTCACGATCACCCGCATACGAAGTCCGGATAACTGGCATCTCGTTCCGAGAGGGTCGGATTGGGCAACGGCCAGTCGATTCCAAACCGAGGATCATTCCATCGGACCCCCAGACCCGCACCAGGACAATAGGGTGGAGTGATCTGGTAAAGCACGTCCGTATTGTCCTCGAGCGTCTGAAAGCCATGCGCAAAGCCAGCCGGAATAAGCAGCGCGCGTCCGTTGTCGGCCGAAAGCACCGCCCCGAACCAGCAGCAGAACGTCTGCGAGTCAGGACGAATATCCAAGGCGACATCGAAGATTGCGCCGCGAACGCAACGAACCACCTTCACCTCGGCATCGGGCGACGCCTGATAGTGCATGCCACGAAGTGTGCCTGCCAGAAGGTTCCGGGAAAGACTGGACTGTTCGAAACGCGACTCGATTCCCGCTTCCGAGAACTCCCTCTCGCAAAAGATGCGCGAAAACGAACCCCGCTCGTCGTAATGGGGCTCCAATTCGATGACGCGAACGCCTTCCAGAGATGCGTTAACGAATTTCACGTCAGTCGAATATCTGAATGGTCGGTATGGGCGTCACGAACTTACCGCCCCACTCCCTGACATCAGCCATCTGCTCAATGATCTCCTCACGGAGATTCCACGGCAGGATCAGTACGTAATCAGGCTTTCGCGATCGGATTTCTTCGGGCGCGTATATGGGTATATGAGTACCCGGCAACCTCTTGCCGATCTTGTGAGGACTTTTATCGACCGTGAAAGACATCATGTCCGTCTTCACGCCACAGTAGTTGAGAAGCGTGTTCCCCTTAGCGGGCGCACCATAGCCGACGACGCTCTTTCCGGCCTCGAAGGCCTCAACAAAGAACTTCAGCAAAGACACTTTTGTTTCGACGACTCGTCTTGCAAAATCCCTGTACGCGCTCAGATCGTTCAGCCCGAAGTCATCTTCCGCAGCAAGCATCATAGCGACCCGATCGGTGTCCGGTCTATCCACGCAATCGGCATGGGCGACATATATGCGTATGGAGCCACCGTGGGTCGGCAATTCTTCAACGTCGTACACGCGAAGTCCGTGCGCGGCGAAAATCTTCCGCGCTACGGTGAAGGACAGATAGCTGAAATGTTCGTGGTAGATCGTGTCGAACTGGACCTTCTCCATCATGCGGAGAAGGTGCGGGAATTCGAAGTGCGCGACACCTTTGGGTTTCAGCAAGATCGCATAGCCCGCGACGAAATCATTGATGTCAGGGACGTGCGCTAGAACATTGTTGGCGGCTATGACGTCTGGGCGTACGCCGCGCTCTCGAAGCCGTTCGGCCGTTTCTCGACCGAAGAACGCCACCTCGCTCTCTATGCCGTGGTTCTGAAGGGCGGCTGCGGCAGTGTTCGCCGTCGGCTCTACGCCCAGCACAGGAATCCCCGCCTCCTTGAAGTTCTTGAGCAGATATCCGTCGTTCGACGCCACTTCGACGACCATGGAATCGGGCCCCAAGCGTTCCTTTTCAAGTACGGTCAGCGAATACCTTCTCGCATGCTCCAACCACGACGATGAGTAAGATGAAAAATACGCATAGTCGTCAGTAAAAAGCGCGTCGGCCTTTTCATAGTCTACAAGCTGAACAAGCAGGCAGGATGCGCATACGTAAGCATGAAGAGGGTAGAACACCTCAGCCGCATTGTGATTTCGCTCAGAAACATAATCATTAGAAACTGGAGACATGCCAAGATCGGCAAAAGTCTCCGTAAGGGGAGCATTACAAAAACGGCAGTGGGCCATGTTTTCTCAGTTCGAAGATTTAGAAAGCGATTCGTATTGTTCGATTTGTTCCAGGCAAGCTTCAACCGGGGAGCGGCCATTCGCCACCTCCCGATACCAACTCGCGGACCATTCGAGAGCCTTGCGGGTATCGAGACGCGCGAACCAGCCCAACCTGTGCGCAGCCTTGCTCGCATCCACCCTAAGCAGTCCCGCCTCGTGATATCCAGATTGATCGCCCTCGACCCGCCAGCGTGCGGACGGCCAGGCTTCAGCCAAGACTTCGACAACATCGACCACAGGCCAAGCCTGATTGTCAGCAGGCCCGAAGTTCCATCCTTCGGCTACAGGCTCCTGTTCGTAAAGGCGCTGAGCCAAAAGCAGATACCCGCTGATGGGTTCCAGCACATGCTGCCAAGGCCGCGTCGATGCAGGGTTGCGGATCACCACCTCTTGGCCCGCCTCGAACGCCCTAACGCAATCCGGAACCAGACGATCCAACGACCAATCACCGCCCCCGATTACATTGCCCGCCCGCGCAGATGCAAGTCGCGCACCCTTTTCGTCCGAGAAGAAAGAGCGTTGATAGGAGGCGGTCACCAGTTCCGCACACCCCTTGCTCGCGCTGTAAGGATCAGAGCCTCCAAAACGATCAGTCTCACGATAGGGCCAAATCTGCTCGACATTCTCGTAACATTTGTCGCTCGTCACATTCACGATCACCCTGACCGACGAAGTCTGGCGGGCGGCGTCCAACACCCGCACAAGCCCCATGACATTTGTGTCGAATGTAGCATCGGGATCCACATAGGATTGCCGGACCAAGGCTTGGGCCGCCATGTGGATTACGATTTCAGGCCGCGCCTTCTCAAACGCCTCGAAAACTCTTGCCGCGTATCGAATATCGCCGATCGAAGTCGCGCCGCCGGGCCGCCCCATTCTGGACCAAAGGCTCGGATCGCCCTCAGGCTCAAGCGAAAGTCCCGAGACGTGAGCGCCCATCTTTTCGAGCCAAAGCCAGGTCCAGCTTCCCTTGAACCCCGTATGGCCCGTCAACAGAACGCGCTTGCCTTGCCAAAAGGACATCACCACACCTTCCAGGGCGCTACGGCACGCCCCCAGAGATCCTCAAGCAGCCGCTTGTCTCGAAGCGTATCCATTGGCTGCCAGAAACCTTCGTGCAGATGGGCGTTCAACTGCCCATCTGCAGCCAGACCAGCCAACGGGGCGCCTTCCCATACCGTTGAATCGCCTTCGATGCGGCGCAGAACATCCGACTTCAGGACGAAAAAGCCCCCGTTAATCCAGCTGCCGTCGCCCAAAGGCTTTTCAACAAAACCGCGCACCTGCCCACCCGATATATCCAGCGCACCGAAACGCCCGGGCGGACGCACAGCCGTGACTGTCGCCTCAAGTCCAGAAGCCTTGTGCGCCGCGATCAGGCCGCGGATATCCACGTCGGATACGCCGTCGCCGTAGGTCATGCAGAAATCATCGACTCCGATATGATCCGCGACCCGAAGCAATCTCCCGCCCGTCATGGTTTCAGCGCCGGTGTCCACAATAGTCACGCGCCATTTTTCGGCGCGGGTCCGGTGAACCTCGACAGAATTCTCACCCAAATCCACCGTAACGTCGGTCACATGCAGAAAGTAATTCGCAAAGTATTCGGCGATTACGTAGCCTTTGTATCCAGCGCAGACGATGAAATCGTTTATTCCGTGAGCAGAATAAATGCTCATTATATGCCATAATAGAGGTCGCCCGCCGACCTCCACCATGGGCTTGGGCTTTTCGCTGGTTTCTTCCGACAAGCGCGTGCCTAAACCGCCGGCCAAGATGACAGCCTTCATTAAATTTTGTCCGCCTATTAAGTCTTGGGCAATCCTACAGTCCGCCACCTAGGGCGTCCATAGCCATCCCTAGATCAACGGCTAGGGAGCAGAAATTGAACGACCATCCAACCGATCCCTCCCTCATTTCGCCACGGAACCCTCAATGACATGGAGGCAATGTATGCGACGTCTGTCCCCCGCAGGAACAAGGGAACGGAACACATCAGCCTTGTCGCTTCGCCGACAGGGGGATCGGGCGCGATCCGCCCACGACTGGTCAGCCGCCGCCCATGCCTATGGGCAGCACCTTGAAACCGATCCGAAAGATCGGGCTATCTGGATACAACTAGGTCACGCCCGCAAGGAAATGGGCGAATATGGCGCCTCCGAAGCCGCATACAGGACTGCGCTGGAGATCAGTCCGAGGGATGCGGAAACCTGGCTCCACATGGGCCATCTGATGAAGCTCTGCGGAAGAGAAGCCGAGGCTACGGACCACTTCCTCCGCAGCGCGCGACTTGATGACAATGCTGACGCCTTATCCGAATTCACCACCATGCGAGGCGCCACGATCACTCCCGACCAGCGTTTGCTGCTGGCCTCCGTCCTTGCGGAAAGGTTAGCCCGTCGATCGACGGGGGTCACGATCAGCCAACTGGTCCCCCCCCCCTCTCCGTACGAACCTCCCTCACGGCCCGACCATGGATGGGTGGATTTCGCCGGCGATGCCGATATGGGGCGCTGGGTCAGCCTGCGGCTGGTGCATCACCATCCCGATCTCACCGCGCCAGGCGCCATCCTTGCTGACTATGGGCAAGGCCTGACGCCCATCACCGACGGCACCTTGCATTGGGATGAAAACAACGTTGCGCGAATATCGATATACACCACAGGCCTGAAGAAAGTTCGCTTGGTCTTTCCGTCGGATTCATTGGTTATCGACCGCCTGTCCTTGCACCTGGAACCTGAGGAGACACCGGCCTTGCCGGCAGGCGACGAAGTCGCATTCGTCAAATCGCTCTCGATGTCGGAAGCCGCTCACTCGGCCCAAGCTCCGGACATGGCCCGACATGCTATCCGCACCCAACTTCTGGCCCAGCCTTTCACGAAAGGCACAGATTCCCTCACGCGAGAGTATGGGCAGTGGATTAGACTATGGGAAGAAGGTTCAGTTCAGCCCTCCACTAGCTCTCCAAACACAAAAAACCCACTAACTATATCTTTTATTGTTCCTGTTTACAAACCTTCTCTCGAATTTTTGCGCTCTTGCGTCGATTCCGTTCTTTCACAGACGCACGAACACATTGAACTCTGCATAGCGGTGGATGTGGATATTTCATCCGAGGCCGATGAACTCCTTTGCCGCTATGAAAAGGCCGACCCGCGGGTGCGGTTGACGCGGCGCAAACGTCGAGGACACATATCGGCCGCAACCAACACTGCAGCCGCACTGGCGCGTGGAGAGTATCTAGTGCTCCTGGATCAGGACGACACACTCAGCCCCATATGCGCCGCTGAGATTACGTCGGTCATTTCAGAATTTCCTCATGTCAAAATTGTTTATTCAGATGAAGACAAGCTTTCACCTCAGGGACAACGAACCTCTCCCCACATGAAAGGAGAATTCGACCCTCTTCTTTTACTATCCAAAAACTTCATCTGCCATGCTCTTGCGATAGAGCGAGAACTTTTCATCTCATTGGGAGGCCTTAGGCTGGGTTACGAAGGTGCCCAAGATCATGACTTGACTTTACGCGCCGTCGAAGCGGCCGGATCGAACGCCGTTCGCCACATACCTAAAGTGCTCTATCATTGGAGAGATACCCCAGGATCGACCGCGAGTTCCGTCAATGCGAAACCATATGCCGAGCGCGCCATGCTTGCGGCAGTCAACGCCCATTTGACACGACAGAAGGTGCCGATGCTCGCCGTACCTGGGGTTGCGCCAGGAAGAGCTTCTTTGAAACCCTATTCGGAATGCAAGGCCGACGTATCCGCGATCATTCTACATTCCGAGAAGGGAAATCTACGGGATTGCCTATTATCTGTCATTGCCGCAGAAACTACTTCAATCGACATCAATATCGTTCACCACAACGCGATATCTGATCGCGATCTTGAGTTAATTCGAAACCTACATGAAAGTACAAGAATCAGCACGACGGTGTCTCAGGCTATTCTCGAGGATGCCTCCTCTATCGGAATGACCGCGAAGAGCGACATCATTCTTTTCTGCGATACCTCAGCCTCCTTCATGGACGACTCTTTTTTGAACCGTGCACATGCCATTCTGAGCTTCCCCGAAATGGGCGTACTGGGCTGCCGCGTTCTGAAATCCTCCAACGCCATAGATAGCTTCGGCTTCGCGTTCGGAGAGGGAAAGGCCCACAATCTTTATGAAGACGCACCGACCGCCGTCGGCTGCAACTTTGATCGCAACAGATTGCTTCAGTCGTTTTCAGCCGTACAGCTTCCGCTCTTCATGAAGCGTGAAACCTTCCAGGCCCTGGGAGGATTTAACCGCAGCATGTCAGGGCTCGATGCAATTCTCGACCTGTGCATCAGGGCCAGAGCACATGGCCTCCGTGTGGCTGCAGACCCTGACATCCAAGCAAGGCGGAGCCTGACGGGATCTCCGTTTTCGACAGGTGAACAATCTCGAATCTCGAGCGATCTTCTGCAAGAAGATCCCTTCTATTCGTCCAATCTCGACCTCAGAAGGGTTGGAAAACTGGCGCACCCTCCTCGGCGCTAGGTTCGCCCTCACCCACACGTCATGCCTTTTAGATGCGGCTTAGGAATTCGCCTCGCCGTGAAGTCCGAACGCCCCAGCAGAGACTATGAACGCACCAATCGCTCGGCCTGAAGGAGTGATCACAAGTCCGGTGAAGAGGTCCTGGCGGACGGCAGCATCCTACGTTGTTGGGGCGTTACCGTTGCAAGCACATGGGGCGTGATCGTCAGCAAAACATCGGAACGCGCCGCAATAAGCGCGATCTCTCGCATGAAACGATCCGGCTCAAGTTCGCCCCCTCCCTCGTCGACGAGGCGCTGAAGAAGATCGCGTCGCAACGCCATGTTCAAAGGGGCCATAACGTCGACACAACGCTGGCAAAACAGCTGACCATAGTAGCCGCCGGAATCCATCGACGCGCCATAATGGCGATCTCGGATCCCCCCATCCACGGCCAGCTCTCCTCCTGCCCATACCACACGGTTGCCGGAGTCGTCAGTAAGAACGCCTGAGACGCCAGCGACCCTTGCATCCCAGTGAATTGGCGCGGCAAAGGCCGAACTCAGCTGCTGCGGGTCGGTGTCCGGCAGATGGAATAGAAACCAGTCAGGCTCCGATACGTCCAGCAACCTCTCCAGAACCTGCCGCCGACTGGACGGATCAAGACGCCAGAACCAATCGACGTCGATGGGTTCGGCCGGCACGGTCTCAAGCGCCTTCAGCCTCCACATTCCCGTGCCGGGACGGATGTCGTTCGGCTCAGCCGTGAGATATTTTTGCTTCTGGCGTTTTTTGATCGTGCGATCGAGCACGTAACGCTGCGATTCGACCGCAGCGGGTTTCTCGCCCGTTTCCACGGACGCGGTAGAGCCTGGACTGATCCTCCACGCGTAGAGAAGCTCCGGCACATGCACGGGAACCCGACCACTTTCGACACAGCGCATGGTGCTGTCCCAATCGTGGCACCACGTTGCTCTTTCGTCCGAGTAAGCCTTCAGACGACGCATAGTTTTGACGCGGAAACCCATCAGATGAGTTACGTAGCAACAGTTGCTTATCATAAGCGGATCAAAGTCCGGCTTTATGTAGGGCGAAAATTTGTCAGACTGGGGGTTCGACTTGAATTCGTCTGAATAGAAAATATCCGCCTGTGGATTCAACTCCATATAGTGCGCCATTACAGCGAGCGCATCTATCGTCAAGAAATCATCTGCATCTACAGGAAGATAATAATCTCCACTACAAGCTGCAAGCATGGCCTTCGACGCACCGGCAATGCCTCTATTTTCTGGCAGCCGAACAACTTTAATGTCAGGATTTAAGGATGCGTGATCTAACCACGCCCTAGTTTCTTCCATAGTTGATGCATCATCTACTATAATAAGCTCTTTGTTCGCGTAGGTTTGCATCCTATACGATTCATAAAGCTCTCGTAGTTGAGCACGCGTCTGGTTAAAGACTGGAACGCAAACTGATAACTTTATGCCTCCAGAAGAAGGGTAGAGATTCGCTCTTTGACCGATTCGTCGGTCAAGCCAATTTTCGAAAGCTACAGCATCGCTGGAGCGATCCGTTGCATTACCGCGCTCTTCATAATAGGGACTTCTCTGATCAAGGGCAGCGTTGAAAAATGGATCGCGGAGCTCGGGCCATTTATTAAACAACCACTCTTTCTCACATTTGAAAGTGCCTGCCTTGGTCGCACTCTCAAAGTGGAAGACCTTCACATCGGGATCGACAACTGAAGACAGGCCGATTCCTCTTAGCTTCTGGCAGAAGTCTACATCATTGTAGTTAAGGGGGAAACTCTCATCGAAGCCGCCGACAGCCTCGTACTCAGCCTTTCGGCAGAACAACATTGCGCCCGTGACGCCCATAGCCTCTCGACGGCAGAGGAGATTGCCGAAGTGCCCTCTGTATCCCGCCTGCTGAAACACGCCTGCATGTGAAGGGCCTTGCTCCAGCAAAATGACGCCATTGTGTTGCACACGACCATCTTCAAACAGGCACAGGGGAGCGACCGCGCCGACTGAGGCGTGAGTCTCCATAAAGCCGACAATGTTCTCCCCACCGCGCTCGTCGATCGCCTCGATATCGTCATTGAGGAGGCAGATATATTGGCCTGAAGCCACCGCAACTCCGAGATTCATCTTCCTGGCCAGGTTCAGTTCCGGCTCCGGATAATAAACCAGTTTCACGTCGGACAGTTCGGCTAGGTAACCCAGATGAGCCTCTGTCAGGTCACCATTGTGAACAATGATATACTCGCAATTTCTATAGAACTGCGTTCGTCGCAAGCTTTCCAGGCAGTTCGTAATCAGATCTAGGGATTCGCCGCGGACGAGGCGACGCCCCGCTCCAGTCGGCATGACATAGGACAATAGAGGCGCTTTATTGGGAAGGGGATACCGAGCTCGCCAAAGTCCTGTCTCCTCGCCGCATTCCACACTTGCCTGGGGATGAAGACTGGTCGCGTGATCCAATACGGCGGCACGCTGTCTATCAATCGCGTATGATTTTTCGGACAAGCTTGTTGCTGTGGAGCCCGGAATGGCCCTCCAAAGGTATCCCACCACGCCCACATGCTGCGCACTTGAAACAACTCTTGAGGCGCGCAACGCCAGATCATAATCCTGAGTTCCATCGAAGTCCGAACGGAATCCACCGACCTTATCAACAACTTCTCTACTATAAACGGTCAAATGACCGATATACATCGTGTTCTCCAGAAACGAAGGAGACCAAGACGGCTTATAAAAGAAATCATAAAGCTCTCCATCTATAGAAAGCTTACATTCATCAGTGTAAAATAAGTCGGAAGCAAAATGCTTCCATTTAAGGTGGATTTCGCTAAAAGCATTTCTGGATAAAAGGTCGTCATGATCTACAAGGGCGACATAATTGCCTTTAGCTTTACTTAATGCAACATTACTAGCGCCCGATATACCGATATTTTGTTTAGCGAAAATAACCTCAACACGCTCGTCACTAGCAAGCTCGCGAAGCTTTTCTAAGGTTTCCGGCTCATAGGAACAGTCATCGCATATGACCCATTCCCAATTCGAGTAATTTTGGTTGAGCAGGCTGACGTACAGCTCCTCCAGCAAATGCGCTGGGGTGTTATAGGCTGGCGTCAGCACTGAAATCCGGAACTCCGGGTCACTAATTTGGATAGGCCTCTCAAGCTGATATGGATTGCAGAGAGTCAACAGATGCGGCGCTTGGTTGGACGCACGTCCAATCAAGGGAGACGCACGCCCCTCTCTGTGCCCGTGCAAAAGCCAGTGCAGCAGAGGGTTCACCCCAGAGGCAGCGACATCTGCATTCCCAGCCCGATACGACGCCGCGTCGAAATAGGGAGAGGGTTGCCGACCCTCTGCAAAGCCGTGAGTAATATAATGTTGGGCCGCCAACTTTCGCGATAGCGCCGGGACGCGAGCGCTATACCAGTCTGGATCGAAAAGGCCGCTCATCTCGATCAATTTGACAGATGCGGCCAGCCGCTCTTCGGTTGTAACCGTCGATGAGCGCTGACTCTTTATTTTAGAATAGTATTTCTTTATTGTTTTAAAGAATTTACGCGCCTTGGACTTAACCCTCACGACGAGGTCCTCCGTCGGATAGATGTCGAATTTCGCACCTGAGAATACTCAACTCTCCAAAAAGGGCGGCGCGTTCCAAATGTATCTCCACTCCAACAGATGCAATCATGCTGATGTTCTGGTCCATGGTCAGTTCGTAGACACCAGGACGAACCAGTTCTTCGACCAGATCCTTCGTGGCCGACTGCCCCATTAGATGAATTCTAACCACTGTGGGTTGGGTGGAACCTTTGTATTCGAGGGCGATAGAAAGCGCCCACCGCCCAGGACCAATATCCAGCTTGGGACCGGCGAACAGAAGTCTGGCCTTACCCTGCAAATCCAACCGACCCTGGCTCGCGACGTCACTCGTTTGCGAAGAAAACCATTCGTGGCCAAAACTTGCGCGGGTGCGAGAGTCCACCGGTAGGCTCGAGTAGATGTCTTCCAACGGCTTAAGCCAGTGTCGCTCGTTCTTACCCTCGTCTGCAGACAGGGTCTCACTACCGATAGAAACCCTTCCTACGCCAGGAACGGTCTGTGTCGTACCGAATTCAACCGTGGCACCCACGCGGCGGCACAACATGTCCGCCGTCGCCAACCGGTTGGCTACATAGCGCGCGGCCGCGCCCTCCTCGCCGATCCAATCCAATGACGCCGAGAAGGCGTCCTCGACCGACGTACCGACCACATGCCAGGTATCTGCGTACCAGCCCATGCCCTGTTGGGGGTCCTCGCTGAGAAGCAGTGAGTCTCCCTCCACAGTATCCGCCGGCGCAGCCTCTAGATAGCTAAAGCCCGATGTAGAACAGGCCTCCCGGAAGGCAGCGCGCCAAAGCTCGGCCCCGCTTGTCGGGATCAGCAGAACCGCAATGCGACGCGACATCTATGGGGCCCTCAACCAACGGTAGATATCGACGGCTTCGTCGACATCAGAAAAAACTCGAGCGACGCCACTCTCAATCAGAAGCGCACGGTCGCAGATCGAGGAAATCAGACCCAACTCGTGAGAGGCAACAATGAACGCACGGTCACCTCGATAGCTAAAGAGTTCGTCGTTACATTTGCGAGAAAACCGCGCATCTCCCACAGCCATAAGCTCATCGACAAGATAACAATCGAACTCGATTGCTAGTGAAAGGCCGAAAGCTAGTCGGGCTCGCATTCCGGAAGAGTAATGCTTTACGGGCTCTCTTAGAGAGAGCCCCAGTTCTGCAAAGTCGTCCACGCGAGCGAGTGTTTCCTTGTAATCCCGATCGTAAAGACGCGCTATAAATCTGATATTGTCATGACCGCTTAGACTACCCTGGAATCCGCCACCGAAGCCTATGGGCCAAGATGATGACATCTTCCATACTATTTCGCCACTGGTCTGCGGAAGCACGCCGCCAAGAATTTTGATCAGCGTAGATTTACCCTGGCCATTCCGTCCGAGGACAGCGAGGCGTTGGCCTCTGGTCAAGTCGAAACCCAGATTTGTAAAAACCGGCTTGTGTCCGCGACTTTCCGGATAGATTTTCGAGAGGTTGCGGACCGACAACCCCGGCTGTAGCGCAGAACTCATCTAGGCTTGCCGCGTTTCTCTTACGCCGGCAACGATAAGCCAGCCCACACCATAGAAAAGCAACGTCGTCGCGAAAACGGCAAGGATGGCCATAAATCTCTTCGGCTCCCCCGGTCGGTCCGGTCGATCGGGATTAACTACCCGATCAAGATAAAGTTTTTGGCGACGCGCTTCCTCCTTGGCCCGATCTTCGGACTGAGCCGCGCTGGCTAGGTTGCGATCAGCGAGCTCGCGCTCAAGTACCAGCCCCTCGTAAACGCCAACTTTCGGGGCCAACGCGTCCATGCCCCCCGCCAAGCGCCCCCGGGCTTGGGCGATCTGAGCCTCGAGCGCACGAATTTGCGCGTCTAACTGGGGCAACTGGGGACTTTGCGGCGCATCGGCCGCGATCTGATTCTTACGGACCTGAAGCAAAGCCAGTTCGACGGACAGCCGGCTGGCTAGATCGGATCCCTCTTCCGCTACCGTCCTCGGGTCGATGAAGCGTTCACGGTTGCGAAAAGCGGCAAGCCGGTTTTGCGCATCGACGAGCCGAGTTCTCGCTTCGCTGGTCGTAAGCCGCGCATCGCGGAGGGCGTCGGTGGAAGCGCGCTCGTTCAGCGTATTAACAAGATGCTCCCCGCCGCCGAGAAGAATGTTGGCCGCCTTCTGCGCCTCCTCCGGCGTGAAGGCTTCCACGCGAAGCGTGCTTATCCCGCTAGTGGAATCATAACCAACAGTCACAAACCTGCGATAAGCGCCAAACAGAGACTCAAATGAATTTCCTTCCCAGAAGCGAGGGTGCCTGGAAATTGGGTCCACCGTGCGCGCGCCCCACAGCGCCTCCACATCCGCCCGTGTACGAAGGAAACTCAGACCATCGCGCGAACTGATGAAGGAGTGGACGAGAAAGGCGTCGCTTTGAGTTGGGGCCAATCCTACCCCCTGCAAGGTCATTCCCAGCGCGGATGGCTGATCCTGATTCGCGCGTCGAACGACAAAGCGGGATTCCGAAACATAGCGCGGGGACGCGATGAAGCAGAAATATATGATCGCAAGCACTGTCGGCAGCGCTACGAGAATCAAAAAGGAAATCGGCACGCGCTCAGCCAGCCGGCGAACTCGATCAATTTTTTGCTTATCGTCGGGCAGAGGCCCGACGTATCGAAGCTGTGCGTCAGCCATCAGATTTCATCCAGAATACAGACATGAAGGCAAGCCTCACTCCACGTCCATGTGATGCTTGACTCTGGCAAGCAGGATCAATGCAATGAGATTCATAACAGTACCGCACATCAATGCATAGGATGCACTGTAGTGCGTCTCGACAAATTCACCAAATACACCAGCTCGTACCATTTCTATGGTGTTGGGAAATGGTATCAGAAGAAAAAGGTCACGCCACTGAGCAGGCACGACAGACGCCATGAAGAAGGCGCCAGACAATGGGATCAACGCGTATGTCATTACCGGCGTCAATCTCTCCATAATCTCAAATTCGACGCCTAAAGCAGCGATTGTCACTGCAAACCCCATAGACAACCAGGCAAGAAGCAACCAGCCGCCGTAAAGTTTCAGAACGTCGCTTGGAACCCCTACCTGCCCCATCAGAAAGAGCATTGTGTAGACAATTATGAACGCCGCCGTGGCACCGGCGAACTCAAGAACGTTTCTCGCAAAGAAGATATGATAGACAGTAATCTTCTTGTGATATAGTAATCCTGAATTGCCAATTAAGGCTCCACTGCTATACTGAATGCAGTGCCTAAGTAACAACAAACACATATACCCAGTCATTACGAAGGGGCCGATTCGTATGCCATGCTCATACGCCGGCTTGAGCGCCGTCCAAAGCACAATTACCCCAAGGCAAAAAAGCAATGGCTCCCCGATAAGCCACAGAAACCCCAGCCCTTTTCGGCCAAAACGCGTCATGATCTCGCGCATCATCAATGCGCCGATGATACGGCCTTGCCCCGCAAGGGACCGCGTCAAGCCTGATATCGCGCTAAACATGACCTAATGCAAATCCCACATCACCGCAGCCTGCCAGCGCCTTCGAACGGGACAAATCTAACTCGTTTATAAGTCAGCGCGCTCCTCCATACATGGAAGCAAGCCGAAACCAACCCGCAATATCAGGCTATTTCCTGAGAACCGCGGCGAACTCATGACGCCCAACGGGCGTGACATGAACGTTCTCGGGCCGTATGGCCGCTTCACCCAGCCGACACAACATGGCCATCAGACCCTCGGGTGAACCGCCAAGCGTGCACATCGACATACCTCTTCACCTAATCAAAAACCATCAATGCCTCGGACATTCGCGCCGGCGCATCGCGGCAGCAGGCCCAACTTTCCTGCGCCCGTATGAAAGCGCGTCGTTATGGGACGTCATTATAAATGCTCAACCACGCTCTTTAGGGGATGCGTCACCACCCCTTCGCGTCGGGCACATCAGCGATAGTGGCTTCAGGGATAAAACTGCTTTCCAGACTCCGGGCTCAGACACGCCACTCACAAGTGCGGCCAGAAAAAGGCGCGGCTTCAAGTATAGAAGCGTTATGATGCCAAGCTATCGCAATAAAAGGCGCTCGAAGGGCGGCATACGACCCGACACGAGCCTCGGACTCCCGTACTTCACCCAGTTATCTAGTGCTTGGGCGTCGCTGATGTTCGCCAGATAGATATGGCGAAATTGGAGGCATAAGGGAGGACTATTCCAGAAAGATTCAAGTCACGTTGCTCGCCTTCTAATTCAGACATTGCGCACGGCCGTCAGCCGCTAGACTTTCGCAGTTAGCCCACGAACGTATCGACCGTAGTCGCCCCCACCCAAGGTAGTCGCCACTTCTTCTAGCTTTTCGGCGTCGATGAAGCCCTTCTCGAAGGCGACCTCTTCGGGGCAGGCGATCTTGAATCCCTGTCGTTTTTCAAGTACGCGGACGAACTCGGCCGCCTCGATCAGGCTGTCCGGCGTGCCGGTGTCCAGCCAGGCATAACCTCGCCCCATGATTTCGACCGACAGTTTGCCACGCTCCAGATAGATGCGGTTGACGTCGGTGATCTCCAGTTCGCCGCGCGCCGAAGGCTTCAGGTCGCGGGCGATCTCGACCACGTCGCTGTCGAAAAAGTAGAGGCCGGTGACGGCCCAGTTGGACTTGGGGGCCGTGGGTTTCTCCTCGATCGACAGGGCGCACATCCGTTCGTCGAAGTCCACCACGCCATACCGCTGGGGGTCGTTGACATGATAGGCAAACACCGTGGCTCCGTCCGGCCGGCCCATTGCGGAGGTGAACAGGTCGGTGATGCCGTGGCCGTAGAAGATGTTGTCGCCTAGGATCAGGGCTGACGGATTGTTGCCGACGAAGTCCGCGCCGATGACATAGGCCTGGGCCAGCCCGTCCGGGCTGGGCTGGACCGCATACTGGATTTCCATCCCCCATTGCGAGCCGTCGCCGAGCAGGGTCTGGAAGCTGGGCACGTCGCGCGGAGTAGAGATGATCAGCACCTCGCGGATGCCGGCCAGCATGAGGGTGGACAGCGGATAATAGATCATCGGCTTGTCGTAGACCGGCATCAGCTGCTTGGAGGTGACCAGGGTCATCGGATGCAGGCGGGTGCCCGATCCTCCGGCCAGGATGATGCCTTTCATGGAACGGTCCTTTCAGCGGCGTACAGCTCGTGGACGATCTCGGCGATGGCGGCCTGCCAGGGGCGAGGCGCGATCCCGTAGTCGCGGGTAAGTTTCTCGGTCGAGAGACGCGAATTCGACGGTCGTTTGGCGGGTGTCGGATATTCGGATCCGGGGATGGCATCGACCGTAGCCGACGGGCCGCTGGCGGCGGCGCTGAGGGCGAAAATCTCGCCGGCTAGCCCGGCCCAAGTGGTCTCACCCGCGTTGACGAACTGATAGATACCGGTGGGGGCGTTCGCGTCGGCGATCATCTTCAGAACGATGGTCTTGAGCGTCTGGGCGATGTCGCGTGCCGAGGTGGGGCAGCCGTGCTGGTCGCCCACCACCCGCAGCGCCGGCCGGTCGGCGGCGAACCGCAGCATGGTCTTGAGGAAGTTGGCGCGGTGGACGCTGAGCACCCAGGCCGTCCTCAGCACGACCGAGCGCGGATTGCCGGCCCGCACCGCGAGTTCGCCCGCCAGCTTCGAGGCGCCATAGACGCCCAGCGGCCCGACCGGATCGGTCTCGACATAGAAGCCAGCCTTGGAGCCGTCGAACACATAGTCGGTCGAGACCTGGATCAAGGGGATGCCGGCCTCGCGCGTGGCGTCGGCCAGAACCGCCGGCCCCATGGCGTTGGCGGCGAAGGAGGCGGCGGCCTCGGTCTCGGCCTTGTCCACAGCCGTGTGGGCGCCCGAGTTGATCACCGCGGCAAAGGAGGTGGCGGCGAAGGCGGCCCTCACCGAGGCGGCGTCGCCCAGGTCCAGTTCCGCGCGCGTCGGCGCGTGCAGCACGACGCCTTCAGGCCAGCCGACGGCCGACAACTCGAGCCCTACCTGACCGGCACCGCCCGTGATCAGGATGTGGACGGGATCAGCCATTGACCACGCCCAGTCGCTGGGTCGAATAGCGGGCGTCGAGGATGTCCTGCCACCAGGACTGATTCTCCAGATACCAGGTTACGGTCTGTTCAATGCCCTGTTCGAAGGTCACCGATGGGGTCCAGTCCAGATCGGACCGGATTTTGGAGGCGTCGATGGCGTAACGCTGATCATGGCCAGGACGGTCGGTGACATAGGTGATCTGGTCGGCGTATTTTCCGTCCGCCTTCGGCCGCAGCCGGTCCAGGATCGAGCAAATCGTCGTGACCACCTCGATGTTCTTCTTCTCAGCGTTGCCGCCTACATTGTAGGTTTCGCCAGGCGCGCCAGTCTCGAAGACGGCCTGCAGCGCGCGGGCGTGGTCGTCAACGAAGAGCCAGTCGCGCACGTTCGAGCCGTCGCCATAGACCGGCAGCGGCTCGCCATTCAGGGCGCGGATGATGATCAGCGGGATCAGCTTTTCAGGGAAGTGGTAGGGGCCGTAGTTGTTGGAGCAGTTGGTCACCAGCACCGGCAGGCCATAGGTGTGGCCCCAGGCGCGCACCAGATGGTCCGACCCGGCCTTGGACGCCGAATAGGGCGAGCGCGGATCATAGGGTGTAGTCTCGGTGAAGAAGCCGTCCTCGCCCAGAGAACCGAACACCTCGTCGGTCGAGATGTGGTGGAAGCGGAAGGCCGCCTTGGCGTCCTCGTCCAGCGCGCGCCAATAGCCCAGGGTCTGGTTCAGCATGACGAAGGTGCCGACCATATTGGTCTGGATGAACTCGCCCGGGCCATCGATCGAACGGTCGACATGGCTCTCCGCGGCAAGGTGAGCAACCACGTCCGGCTTGAGTGCATGTATGGCTTTGGACACTGCGTCAGCGTCGCATATGTCGGCTTGAACAAAAGAATAGCGGTTGCTTGAAGCGACCGGCTCAAGGGAACTGAGCAGGCCGGCATAGGTCAGCTTGTCAAACACCAGAACCTCGTGGTCCGTGTGCTCAATAAGGCGCCGCACCAGCGCCGAGCCGATAAAGCCGGCGCCGCCGGTGACCAGAATACGCATTGAAGGCTTCTCCGTTAGAGCGAGGGCAGCGGCTCAAGCGGCCGACCGTCATACTCAAAGGGGCTGTCGAACTCGGCCAAGGTCGGCAGCAGTTTGTCCTTGTCAGACAACACAGCACCCGAACCCGGCAAGGGCCAGTCGATGCCGATCATGGGATCGTTCCAGATGATGCCGCCATCGCAGTCCGGCGCATAGAGGCCGGATACCTTATAGGCGATTTCTACATCCGGCTCGAGCGTGACGAAGCCGTGGGCAAACCCAACAGGCACAAACAACTGCTCGCCGCCATCGGCGGTCAACTTGGCGGCGACATACTGACCATAAGTCGGCGAACCTCGACGTATATCCACGGCGTAGTCCATGATCGAGCCGCGTACGCAGCGCACCAGCTTAGCTTGGGCGTGCGGCGGACACTGAAAGTGCAACCCACGAACCGTGCCCTCCGTCGCCGAAAACGACTGATTGTCCTGTACGAACCGAACGTCGATGCCCGCCGCCAGCGCCGCAGCCTCCGAATAGGTCTCCATGAACCACCCCCGCGCATCGCCGAAACGACGCGGGCGGAGAAGCGCTACAACTCTACTCATATCTTTTTACCGCTCCAAACGACAGGCAGTCAAAACGAGAACTGTATCAACCGCCCCCTAAACACAAGCTGAACATCGATAGGACGACGAAGCTCCGCTTTACGTCCCTCAGTTACAGGTTCAGCAGCGCCGGATCCCCGCCCTGCGCGGCGATATTGACGCTGATGGCCTTCTCGGCGGCGTAGCGGATCAGGCTGTTGGGTCCGCCGGCCTTCGGTCCAGTCCCCGACAACCCTTCGCCGCCGAACGGCTGCACCCCGACCACCGCGCCCGTGATCGAGCGGTTCACATAGACGTTGCCGGCGGGGACCAGGTCGACGACCTCGGCGGCGAAGGCTTCGATGCGGCTGTGGATGCCAAGTGTCAGGCCGTAGCCGCGCGCGGCGAGCTTGCCGGCGACCGCCTTAAGGTCGGACGGAGCGTAGCGGTAGATGTGCAGGATGGGGCCGAAGACTTCGCGTTCAAGGAAGTCGGGCGTGGGGATTTCGGCGATGGTGGGGGCGAACAGGTCGCCCTTGTCCGAGCCCAGCGGCAGGTCGGCGCGGGCGATGATCTTGGCGTCGCGCGACAGGCGTTCGACGTGGGCCTCCAGGGCGCGGCGGGACTCGGTGTCGATGACGGGGCCGATGTCGGTCTTGGGATCGGCGGGATCGGCAACGGTCTGGACGGCCAGGGCGCCCTTCAGGCCCTCGATCAGGGCGTCAGCCGAATCCTTGGGCACATAGAGGACGCGCAGGGCTGAGCAGCGCTGGCCGGCCGAGCCGAAGGCGGACTGGATCACGTCGTCGATGACCTGTTCCTTCAGCGCCGTGGTGTCGATGAACATGCCGTTCAGGCCGCCGGTCTCGGCGATGAAGGGGATGATGGCGCCGGGGCGGGCGGCGATCGAGCGGTTGATGGCGGCGGCCGTGTCGGTGCCGCCGGTGAAGGCGACGCCGTCGATTCCGGGGTGGGTGACCAGGGCCGCGCCGACCGTCTCGCCGCGCCCGGGGACCAGGGCCAGCAGGTCGGGGTTCAGACCAGCCCTATGGTATAGGCGCACGGCCTCGGCGGCGATCAGCGGCGTCTGCTCCGCGGGCTTGGCCAGGACAGCATTGCCGGCGGCGAGGGCGGCGGCGATCTGGCCGGTGAAGATGGCCAGGGGGAAGTTCCACGGCGAGATGCAGGCGAAGACGCCCCGTCCGTGCAGGAACAGCTGGTTGGTCTCGCCGGTCGGGCCCTTCAGCGTTTCCGGGGCGGTGAAGTCACGCTCGGACAGCAGGGCGTAATAACGGCAGAAGTCGGCGGCCTCGCGCACCTCGGCGACGCCATCGTTCAGGGTCTTGCCCGCCTCGCGGCTGAGCAGGGCGACCAGCCGATCCAGATCGGCCTCCAGCGCATCGGCCATGGCGCGCAGGACGATGGCGCGCTTGGCGCCGCCCTGACGGTCCCATTTGACCTGAGCCTCGGCGGCGGCCTGGACGGCGGCGTCGATGTCAGCCGTCTCGGCTTCCGACACATGGCCCAGCACCTGTGATCGATCGAAGGGATTGGTCACGTCCTGAGCGTTGAGGCCGGCGCGGAGCTTGCCGCCGATGATCGGGCCGCTGGTCAACTTCTCGCGGTCGACCAGTTCCAGCGCCTTGGCGTGGGCTTCACGGTCGGCGGCCTGAGAGTAATCGCGGCCGAGGGAGTTCTGACGATCGCCGTACATGTCTTTCGGAACCGGAATCTTGGGGTGACGGTCGGGCGCCTGCTCGACCAGGGAAATGGGATCGGCCGCGACGGCCGAGGCGGGCACGCGTTCGTCCAGCAGGGCGTGGACGAAGGAGGAGTTGGCGCCGTTTTCCAGCAGGCGCCGGACCAAATAGGGCAGCAGCTCCTCGTGTCCGCCGACGGGGGCATAGGCGCGGACGATGACGGTTTCATCGGCCCAGGCTTCATGTGCGGCGTCGTACAGGGCTTCGCCCATGCCGTGCAGGCGCTGGTGCTCGACCGTCACGCCCTGGTCACGCGCCATGCGACGCACGGCGGCCAGGGTGTGGGCGTTGTGGCTGGCGAACTGGGAATAAATCGCCGGCGCCGCCTCGATCATCGCGCGGGCACAGACAAGGTAATTCAGGTCGGTCGCCGCCTTGGTCGTATATACCGGATAGTCGGTGCGCCCGAACACCTGGGCGCGCTTGATCTCGGTGTCCCAATAGGCGCCCTTGACCAGGCGCACCATCAGACGACGGCCCGAACGTCGGGCGAGGTCGGCGACCCGTTCGATCGTCTCAAGTCCGCGCTTCTGATAGGCCTGGACCGCCAGCCCCAGGCCGGTCCAGTCGCCCAGGCTGGGCTCGTGCGCCAGTCGGTCGAGCAGCTTCAGCGACAGCGCCAGACGGTCCGCCTCTTCGGCGTCCATCGTATAGTTGATGTCGTATTTGGCGGCGATCTGGGCCAGGCGCAGGATGCGGGGATACAGGGCCGTCCAGACGTCGTCCTCGTGCGTCGCCTCGTAGCGGGGCGACAGGGCCGACAGTTTCACCGACACCCCGTGGCCGTGCTCCGGCCCCTGGCCCTTCGAGGTCTTGCCCACGGCCTCGATGGCGTCGGCATAGATTTTCTCATAGCGGTCCGCGTCGGCGACGGTGCGGGCGCCCTCGCCCAGCATGTCGAAGCTGCACAACCAGCCTTCCTTGTTCGACCGCTTCAGCGCGCCCTGAATGGTGCGGCCGACCACGAACTGCTCTCCCATGATCTTGACGGCGGTCGCCACGGCCTGGCGGATGACCGGCTCGCCCAGTCGCCCGGCGATCCGCTTCAGGAAGCCGGGCAGGTCGCTTCGCGCCTCGTCGTCGACATCGACCAGTTTGCCGGTCAGCATCAGGCCCCAGGTCGACGCGTTGACGAACAGGCTGTCGGATTGGCCCAGGTGGCTGGCCCAATCAGCCGAGCCGATCTTCTCGGCGATCAGCCGGTCGCGCGTCTCCTCATCCGGCACGCGCAGCAGGGCCTCGGCCAGGCACATCAGGGCCAGGCCTTCGCGGGTGCCCAGCGAAAACTGCTGCAGGAAGCTTTCGACCACCCCCTGTTTCTTCTGGCTGCGGCGGGCGTGCTCGACCAGAGCCGTCGCCTCCGCCACTACGGCGGCGCGCTCAGCGGCATCTAGCGGCATTCGGGCTAGGTTGGCGGCGACGGCCTCGCGTTCATCGCGGAACTTGTGCGCGTCCAGGCCGTCCCAGGCGGCCAGGCTCGAAGGCGTGAAGGCGGGGGTGGTCATCGGCGACAAATCCTGTGGATTCACGCCCTATATGCCGGAGTTCATTGAAGGTGCTTCGTATGATACGAGGCCTGACCGAAGATCGTTCGGTGCAGAGCCCCGATTTCCGATGATCGATATAGACGCTGTCGACCGCCGCATCCTGCGGGTGCTCCAGACCGATGGCCGGCTGTCCAACGCGGAACTGGCGCGGCAGTGCAACCTGTCGCCCGCCGCCTGTTTCGAACGGGTCCGGCGCCTGCGCGAAAGGAAGATCATCACCGGCTACGCCGCCATGATCGACCCGGCCAAGGTTGGCCGCGATCTGCTGATCTTCGTCGAGGTCCTTCTCGACCGCACCACCGGCGACGTCTTCGAAGCCTTCGCCGCCGCCGTCCGCAGCCAGCCCGAGGTGCTGGAGTGCCACATGGTCGCCGGCGGCTTCGACTATCTGATCAAAGCCCGCGTCGGCGACATGGATGCCTACCGCGCCTTCCTGGGCGACGTGCTGGTGCGCATGCCGGGCGTGCGGGAGACGCGGACCTATGCGGTGCTGGAAGAGGTGAAGTCGACGACGGTGCTGCCGCTGTAAAGCGCGATCAGCCGCGCCCAAAACAACCTCAGCGTTATTTTCCGCAATGATGGATTTTGGCCACTCGGCAAACTAAGGACGCGTCCTACTGGACTTGCACGATCCAATCGGAGCAGCTTTGACCATGGCGATGATTTATCCGGTTATCATGTGCGGTGGAGCGGGCACGCGGCTCTGGCCAGCTTCTCGCCCCTCCCGACCCAAGCAGTTCATTCCTCTGGCCGGCAATCGGTCCCTGTTTCAAGACGCCGTGGAGCGCGCCCTTCCGCTGATGGAGAAGGGCGGCGAACTGATCGTCGTGGGGGGAGAGCAGCATCGCCTGGAGATTCTGGCTCAACTGGACCAGGTCGGCGCTACGGCGACCATCTTCCTGGAACCCGAAGGCCGCGATTCCGCCGCCGCCATGGCTGTCGCAGCGCTGTGGACCGCCCAACAGCACCCGCAAGCCATCAATCTCTTCGTCGCCTCCGACCACCACATTCCAGACCACGGCGCATTTCACGCAGCAGTGCAGGAAGCCGCCATAGCTGCAGACAAGGGTCGCATCGTCACTTTGGGAGTCGTGCCCACAGAACCGTCCTCCGCCTACGGCTACATTGCACCGTCCGGTGCAGGCCTCACCGACGTCGCGGCCTTCGTTGAAAAGCCCGACGCCCTCACGGCCGAACGCCACATCCACAACGGCTTTCTGTGGAACAGCGGCAACTTCATCGTGCGCGCAGATGTGCTGATTGAGGAACTGTCCCAACAGGCGCCCGCAGTCATGACGGCCACCAGGGACGCCCTTGAGCATGCGGAATTCAACGGGCGATACCGATTGCTTGGGCCGCAGTTCTCCAACGCTCCGAAGATTTCGATCGACTATGCAGTGATGGAAAAGACAACCCGTGCGTCGGTCCTTCCCGTGCGGTTTTCCTGGTCCGACCTCGGGGCCTGGGACGCGGTACAAGCCTCCGGCGAAGGCAGCGTCGGGCTGCATCTTCTGGAAGACTCCGAGGGCTGTCTGGTACGGTCATCCGACGGCGTCATGGTCGCAGTTATCGGTCTGCGAGACGTGGGTGTCATCGTGGAACGCGATGCCGTGCTGGTCACCGACCTCAGGCGCAGCCAAGACGTCAGGAAAGTCGTCGAGCGGCTCGGGAAACTGTCACCGACGCATCTCGATTTTCCGACGCCCGCCCCGGAGTCGCTGAAAAGCGGCGCTGAACGGCTGGCGACATGGTTGCGTCAGTCCGCGCTTCCCGTTTGGTGCACGTTGGGACAGGGGACGTCCGGAGCCTTCGAAACACTTCTGAGCACGAGCGGGCGTCGCATTGCGACATCGCACCTTCTTCAAGTTCAGGCGGCCCAGCTAGAAGCCTACGCCCAAGCCGGTCGCCAGGACTGGCCTGGGCCATGGCGGGCAGTGATCGAAAAAGGTCTGCCGTACCTGCCATTGGACGGCGATCAACCTGAACAAGGCGATCATAGCTGCTTGCCTGTCGCCTTGGCCGCTATTTTCGCAGCGACAGGCGCCTCCTCGGTGGAGCGCGACGCCACAACCCTTCGCGACCGTCTTTTAGGGGACGAGAACGAACCACCCGACCAAGCGAAGTCTCTCATCCTGCTGGAAGGCGCGCTTGCTTGGGCAGGCATAAGCGCCGACCCAGGCTGGCGCCGGGCTGCAGACCAGATCGTCAGCCTGATGCAAGACACATCAGACATCGATCATCCGGCGTCGCCTGGCGACCTATTCTATCGGGCCTGGCTGCTGGCCCGCTACAGCCGATTGACATCCGACACCGCCGCACTCGTGAACGCCCGCAAGTTCTTCAAGGCTGGGCTTCAAGGCATCGACTTGAAACGCGGAGTCGCCGTGGAGGCCGTGAGCGACCAAGGCCTCCTTCAGAGTGGTCGCGCCCGGCTCTGGTCGCAGACGCAATGGCTCAAGGCGTCACTGACCCTCGCGTCTATGGCCGACGACGGCCCATGCGCGGCCTCGCTGGAACAGGCAGGGTCCGCGCTGCGCGCCGTATGGCTTTTCCTTACACCTCAAGGCCTCTGGCGCGACGCCATGCTCGAAAACGGCGACTTCATTGATGAACCATCACCGGCGCTGTCGCTCCGTTCGATCATGACGGCTCATATCCAGCTTCGGGAAACGCTGGGGGCCTTGGCCCACGATGGGGACAATAGCCTTCAACTGTCCTGAGCCGCACCCACAACCCGACTCGACGATGATAATCGCTGTCTCGCCTTCGTCATTCGAACCGTCTAGAAGTTCCGCCCTTACTCAACGGCTCAGGGTCCGCCCGCCTCAATGCGCATCGTTCTGGCCACCGACGCCTGGGAACCTCAGGTCAATGGCGTCGTCCGCACCCTGACCCGCACGGTCGCGGAATGCCGTGGCATGGGCCATGAGGTCGAGGTCATCGAGCCCAGCCTATTCAAGACCATTCCCTGCCCCACCTACCCGGAAATCCGGCTGGCGCTCGGGGCGGAAGAAGAGATCCGCGAGATGCTGCGGGCCTTCGAGCCTGAGGCCGTGCATATCGCCACCGAGGGTCCGATCGGCATCGCCACGCGTCGCATCTGCGTGGAATGGAAGCTGCCGTTCACGACCAGCTACCACACCAAGTTCCCCGAATATGTCTCGGCCCGTTTCCCGATACCGGTCCAGGTTGGCTACGCCTATATGAAGTGGTTCCACAAGCCGTCGGGCCGGCTGATGGTGGCGACCCCGACCCTGCGCGACGAACTGGTCGAACACGGGTTCAAGAACGTTTCACCCTGGTCGCGAGGCGTCGACACGGACGTTTTCAACCCCGAGCTGGAACGGATTTACGACGAGCTTGGGGGCAAGGACTGGCCCCGGCCCTTCTTCCTTAATGTGGGCCGTGTAGCGGTCGAGAAGAACATCGAATCCTTCCTTCAGCTCGATCTGCCCGGCACCAAGATCGTCGTCGGCGATGGACCCGCCCGTGCGGAGCTTCAGGAGAAATATCCCGAGGCCAAGTTCCTCGGCGCCCGGTTCGGCGACGAGCTGGCGCGCTGCTTCCGCGACGCCGATGTGTTCGTCTTCCCCAGCTGGACCGACACCTTCGGCCTGGTGATCCTGGAAGCCATGGCCGCCGGCACGCCGGTCGCCGCCTATCCGGCCCACGGCCCCATCGACATCATCCCCGGCTCAAACGCCGGGGCGATCGACAAGGAACTCAGGACCGCTTGCCTGGAGTGCCTCGAACTCGACCGCAAGGTCGTGCGCGCCTATGCGGAGAAGTTCAGCTGGCGCGCCTCCGCCGATCAGTTCGTCGAGAACCTGCAGCCCTATCCCGAGCCGGAGCGCGGCCGTTTCTGGCGTCGCCTGCGCCGCATCGCCCGTATTCGCAAGCGCGCCGCAGCCTGAGCCGCACAGAATGCTCATTCCCCGGCAGGACCTGAAGCCGAATACGGCGGATTATGAAAACCTGGCCTTCGTAAAGCCGACCGGTTTCCGCGAATACGATGCACGCTGGATCCTGGAAAAGGAGATCAACCTTCTCGGCATCCAGGCCCTAGGCCTCGGCCTGGCGACCTATGTCCACGAGATCGGCGTGCCGCCAAAAATCGTCACCGGCCATGACTTCCGCGGCTACAGCCTCAGCGTCAAACAGGCCCTGATCCTGGGCCTGCTGGAAGGCGGCATGGAGGTTCTGGACGTGGGTCTGGCCCTGTCGCCCATGGCCTATTTCGGCCAGTTCGAACTGAACGCGCCCTGCGTCGCCATGGTCACCGCCAGCCATAACGAGAACGGCTGGACGGGGGTGAAGATGGGGGCGAACAAACCCCTGACCTTCGGCCCCGAGGAAATGGGCCGGCTGAAAGAGATCGTGCTGAACGGCGAAGGCGTGGCCCGCCCGGGCGGCAAGCTGGGTCGGGTCGAAGACTTCCGCGAGACCTATGTCGCCGACGTGGCGTCAAAGGTTCAGATCAAGCGGCCGCTGAAGGTCGTCTGCGCCTGCGGCAACGGCACGGCCGGCGCCTTCGCCCCCGACGCCTTGCGCCGCATGGGCGTCGAGGTGATCGAGATGGACACCGACCTCGACTACACCTTCCCCAAATATAATCCGAACCCGGAAGATCACGCCATGCTGATGCAGATGGCCCAACGGGTGCGTGAGACGGGCGCCGACCTGGCCCTAGGCTTTGACGGCGACGGCGACCGTTGCGGCGTGGTGGACGACACGGGTGAGAAGATCTTCGCCGACAAGATCGGTCTGATGCTGGCCCGCGACCTGTCCGAGGTCTATCCGGACAGCACCTTCGTGGTCGATGTGAAGTCGACCGGCCTCTACAAGACCGACGAAGTCCTGAAGGCCAACGGCGCCGAGGTCGTCTACTGGAAGACGGGCCACTCCTACATCAAGCGCAAGACCGCCGAACTGGCCGCCCTGGCCGGGTTCGAGAAGTCGGGCCACTTCTTCATGGCCGGCGACCTGGGCCATGGGTATGACGACGGCCTGGTCGCGGCCGGCGCGGTCTTGGCCATGCTGGACCGCAATCCGGGCAAGAAACTGAGCGAGCTGAAGGCGGCGCTGCCGGACGCCTGGACCAGCCTGACCATGTCGCCCCATTGCGACGACGAGCTGAAATATGGCGTGCTGGAGCGGATCGTGAAGGAATACTCCGACTTGGCCGCAGCAGGCGGCGAAATCCTGGGCCGCAAGATCCTTGAGGCCATCACCGTCAACGGCGTGCGGGTGCATCTGGAAGACGGATCGTGGGTTCTGGTCCGCGCCTCGTCGAACAAGCCGGAACTGGTGGTCGTGGTCGAAAGCATGCGGTCGGAAGACGACATGCGAGATCTCTTCCGCAAGGAGATCAAACCCCGCCTCGCCGCCTATCCCGAAATCGGCGCCTTCAACCAGGAAATCTGAAAGATCACAGAGGGCTGAACCAATCGGCCCCGTGACCGCTTCCTCCCTCGGCTGCTGCCAGGAGGAAAGATTGCCGCGATACTTTTTCCATACCCAAAATGGCGACTGCATTCGCGACGACCAGGGCGAGGAGCTGAAAAGCGTCGACGCCGCCAGAGAGGAGGCCGTCGCCGTTCTGGGCGAAATCCTGCGTTATCGTGGGGCTTCCTTCTGGACGACCCGCGCCTTCAGCGTCATCGTCACGGATGCGGACGGCCAGACGGTCGTCAGCGTCACCGCAGCCGCTTCCGATGATGCGCCTGACGGGTGGAGCCTGGTGGACAGCGCCCAATGAGCAGACTTCAAGCCACGCCCAAGATCACGACCCTGGTCGAGAAACTATCCCTGCGCGACCGCATCTCTCCCGAAGAGATCGAGGCTCTGCAGAAGGCGCTGGAGCCGCCCAAGACGGTCGCCGCCGGTTCGGACATCGTGCGGGAACATAGCCGACCGCTGCACAGCACGCTTCTGATATCCGGCTTTTCCGCCCGCTATTCCACGCTGGAAGACGGCGCGCGCCAGATCACCGAGATCAATGTGTCGGGCGACTTCATCGACCTGCACAGCCTGCTGATGAAGCAGATGGACCATGGAGTCGTCGCCCTGACGGAGTGCGTCATCGCCGAGGCGCCCCATAGCGGCCTGATCGATATCACCGAGCGCCATCCGCACCTGACGCGTCTGCTGTGGCTGGACACCATCATCGACGCCGCCGTCCACCGCCAATGGCTTGTCGCCATGGGTCGGCGCAGCGGCCTGGGTCATCTGGCCCATCTGGTATGCGAGCTCTATCTGCGTCTTCAGGCCGTCGGCCAGACCGGCGACATGACGTTCGATCTGCCGCTGACGCAGGCCGTCCTGGGCGACGCTTTGGGCCTGTCGACAGTCCATGTCAGTCGCCTGATCTCGGAGCTGCGCGGCGAAGGCGTTATCAACTGGTCGAACGGTCAGATCGACATCCTCGACTGGCGCCGCCTGGCCGAGATCGCCGAGTTCGATCCGACCTATCTCAGACTTCAAAGCGACCCCGTTTGACCGCTTAACGCATGTTATCGCGTAAAACGCCGTTTGGCGGTCTAGACGATGCATGTCCACGTCGAACCTCGCGCGATCCCTGCTTTCCCTGCTAGCGGTGCAGGGATTGGATGAAGGCGACGCCTTCGACGCCGCGCCGGGCGAGCGCACCAGTCTGACGCTCGATGGCGAACCGCTGGTGACCTTCATTCTCGACGGCGTCGCCGCACGTATCGGACCCGATGAGACATTGTCGCGCGGCCTGGCCTCAAGCGACGATCTGATCAACTTCGACGCGGTGCTGGGGCGGGGCGAAAAGGAAGTCGCCCTGTGGCTGACGGCGGGACGGTTCCTGACCGTGCCGGCGCGACGGCTGGTCCAGCGCATCGATCGCGACACCCTGGTTGAAGCGACCCTGACCGACCTTCGTCAACGCAACGCCGCCCTTCAGGCCGAACTGGGGCGTCACGCCGACCTCAAGGTGACCCAACGCTTAGCCGCCCTCATCCTTGACGTTCACGACCAGGGCGGCGGCGATACAGTGTCATTGCGCCAGAGCGACCTGGCGGACCTGATGGCGGTGCGGCGCGCCAGCGTCTCGACCGCCTGCACCGAACTGTGCGCGGCCGGCGCGCTGCGCCTACGCCGCGGCGCGATCCAGATCGCCGATATGGAAGCCCTGCGCGAGACGGCGGTTGCGCCTCACTCCACCGTGACGGACTTGGCCAGGTTGCGAGGCTGATCGACGTCGGTGCCCTTCTGGACGGCGGTGTAATAGGCCAGCAGCTGGACCGGCACCGCATAGACCAAGGGCGCGATCAGGGGGTGACAGTCAGGCGCATGGATGCGGCGAATGCCGGCGCCGTGCGGATCGGGGGCCTTTTCCGGCGCGATCATGATGACCGGCCCGCCGCGCGCGGCGACTTCCTGCAGGTTCGACGCGGTCTTCTCGAACACCTCGTCCAGAGGGGCCAGGGCGATGGTCGGCGTCTCTTCGTCGATCAGGGCGATGGGGCCGTGCTTCAGTTCGCCGGCGGCATAGCCCTCGGCGTGGATATAGCTGATCTCCTTCAGCTTCAGCGCGCCCTCCATGGCCAGTGGGAACATGGCGCCCCGGCCCAGGAACAGGACGTCGTCGGCCTTGGCCAGATCCTGGACGACGGCGCGGATGCTGTCGCCCATCGTCAGGGCCTCGGCGATCAGGCGCGGGCTTTCGAACAGGGCCTTGACCAGTTCGGCCTCCTGGACCGCTTCAATCCGGCCGCGCGCCACGCCCGCCGCAACGGCCAAGGCTAGGAGGGCCGCGACCTGGGCGGTGAAGGCCTTGGTCGAGGCGACGCCGATTTCAGGGCCGGCATGGGTGGGCCACAGCACGGCCGCTTCGCGCGCCATGGACGAGGAATGGACGTTGACGACGGCGGCGGTGTTCAACCCTTGCGCCTTGCACCAGGTCAGGCTGGCCAGGGTGTCGGCCGTCTCGCCCGACTGGCTGACGGCGACCGCCAGCGTCTTTTGCGTCACCGCCGGGGAGCGATAGCGGAACTCGGACGCAATCTCGACGTCGCAGGGCAGGCCCGCCAGCTTCTCGAAGGCGTAGCGGCCGATCTGACCGGCATAGAAGGCGGTGCCGCACGCCACGATCTGGATGCGGTCGATGGCGGCGAAATCGACGGTGTTCGTCTTGGCCGTACCGGTCACCAGGTCGAGATATTCCGACAGGGTGTGCTGGACGCTGTCGGGTTGTTCATGGATCTCCTTTTCCATGAAGTGGCGATATTCGCCTTTCTCGACCATGGCCGAGGAGGCCGAGACCTGGACCACTGCACGATCGACCGGCTTTCCGGTCACGTCGAACATCTGGGCGCCGGCCTTGGTCACGGCGACGTAATCGCCCTCTTCCAGGTAGGAAATCTTCTGGGTGAAGGGACCGACCGCGAGCGCGTCGGAGCCCAAATACATCTCGTCCTCGCCCCAGCCGACCACCAGCGGGCTGCCGCGCCGTGCGCCCAGGATCAGGTCGTCCGTGCCGTCGATCAGCACCGCCAGCGCATAGGCGCCGGTCAGTCGGTCCAGGGTGATCTTGAACGCCTCAAGCGGCGCACGACCCGTGTTCAGCTCGGCGTCCAGTAGATGGGCGATGACCTCGGTGTCGGTCTGGCTTTCGAAGACATGGCCCTCGGCGGCCAGTTCCGCCTTCAGCTCGGCGAAGTTCTCGATGATGCCGTTGTGGACCAAGGTGACGCGCCCGGCCTTGTGCGGGTGGGCGTTGGCCGTCGTCGGGGCGCCGTGCGTCGCCCAGCGGGTATGGCCGATGCCGACCGTCGCCGTCATCGGCTCCTCGGCCAGAACGGCTTCCAGATTGCGGATCTTGCCCTTGGCGCGGCGGCGCTCGACTGCGCCGTCAACCACGGCGGCGACGCCGGCCGAGTCAT
The DNA here is from genome assembly GCF_057838505.1 of Brevundimonas sp. KH_058. Taxonomy (NCBI): domain Bacteria; kingdom Pseudomonadati; phylum Pseudomonadota; class Alphaproteobacteria; order Caulobacterales; family Caulobacteraceae; genus Brevundimonas; species Brevundimonas sp. KH_058. The sequence goes on from NZ_CM174469.1 coordinate 1,299,306, forward strand.
AGCCGCGATACTCCAGTCGCTTCAGGCTGTCGATCAGCCGGGGAACGACAGGTCCGTTGCCGGTGACGCCGATGATGCCGCACATAAGCGAAGGCTCCGAGAGGTCAGGGAAAGGGGCGCCGCTTTGCACTGGCGGCGATCCGGGGCTAAGCCACACATCAAGCCCCACCGGCCGTCTATGCAATCTTAAGGCGGGCCGCATCAAAAAAGGGGTTTCGGAACGTTACCCGAAACAAAGGACCAGGCCTTGGGCGACAGAAAATATTTCGGCACCGACGGCATTCGCGGGCGCGCCAACACCTATCCGATGACGGCCGAGGTCGCGCTGCGCGTGGGTCTGGCCGCCGGAAAACTGTTCCGCACCGACGACGACCGCCGCCATCTGGTGGTGATCGGCAAGGACACGCGCCTGTCCGGCTATACGATCGAGCCGGCCTTGGTCGCCGGGTTTGCGTCGGTGGGCATGGACGTGCGCACCTTCGGCCCCGTGCCGACGCCGGGCGTGGCCATGCTGACCCGGTCGATGCGCGCCGACCTGGGAGTCATGATCTCGGCCTCGCACAATGACTACGCCGACAACGGGATCAAGCTGTTCGGGCCGGACGGCTACAAGCTGTCGGACGAGATCGAGCTGAAGATCGAGGCCATGATGGACCAAGGCCTGGACCAGGGTCTGGCGCCGTCGAACAAGCTGGGTCGGGTCAAGCGGATCGACGACGCCCAGGCCCGCTATATCGAGATCGCCAAACAGGCCTTCCCTAAGCGGCTGACGCTGCAAGGGCTGCGCATCGCGGTCGATTGCGCCAATGGCGCCGGCTACAAGGTCGCGCCCACCACCCTGTTCGAACTTGGCGCCGAGGTCTTCCCCGTCGGCGTGACGCCGAACGGAACCAATATCAACGCCGAGTGCGGCTCGACCCATCCGGCGACCCTGGTCGATGCGGTCAAACGCTACCGCGCCGACATCGGCATCGCCCTGGACGGGGACGCCGACCGGCTGATCATCTGCGACGAGAAGGGCCAGGTCGTGGACGGGGACCAAATCATGGCCCTGGTCGGACTGGACTGGGCGAAACGCGGCCTGCTGACCGGCGGCGGCGTGGTGGCCACCGTCATGTCCAACCTGGGGCTGGAGCGCCGGCTGACGGCCGAGGGCCTGACGCTGGAGCGGACCAAGGTCGGCGACCGCTACGTGATGGAGCGGATGCGCGAGGGCGGCTTCAACATCGGCGGCGAACAGTCGGGCCACATCATCCTGCACGACCACGCCACCACCGGCGATGGCCTGATGGCGGCGCTGCAGGTGCTGGCGGTGCTGGTCGAATCCGGCAAGCCGATGAGCGAACTGGCCCGCCAGTTCGATCCAGTCCCGCAAAAGCTGGAGAACGTCCGCTTCACCGCCGAAAAGCCGCTGGAAACCGACACGGTCAAGGCCGCCATCGCCGACGCCGAGGCGGCGCTGAACGGTCAGGGCCGCCTGCTGGTGCGGCCGTCAGGCACGGAAAAACTGATCCGCGTCATGGCCGAGGGCGACGACGAGGCTTTGGTGAAGCGCGTGGTGTCTGAAGTTGCAGCGGCTGTGAAAACAGCAGGGTGAGACCCACAACACAATGTACGAACCTATGCGGCGTGTGCGTGCAACTTCGCGGTTCACAGCGTCTGAGTTTACGGTAGACTCTTCCTATGCGGTCCGATCTGGAACATCTGCCGGAGCGTCATCAACGTGAACTTCGACGCGTTCGCGACATCTTGCTTGCCGGATTTGAAGCAGCCAGGACAAGCGGCGGCGGCGCCAACTCTGGTTGGCGACGCGGCGGCCAGATTCTCAAGATCATCCTCTTCGGATCGTACGCACGGACGGACTGGGTCGACGAGCCGGAGAATGGCTATCTCTCTGACTTCGACCTTCTGATCGTGGTCAACCACGAGAAGCTGACCAACATCGCCGACTACTGGTGGAACTCCGAGGACCAGATCCTACGCGACCCGGCCATCGGCCGCACCGTCAATCTGATAATCCATGATCATCAGGACGTGAACGCCGCCTTGCGGCGTGGTGAGTACTTCTGGACCGACATCGTCCGCGACGGCATCGCCCTTTACGAAATCCCCGGCCATCCCTTCCCGACGCCGCAGCCGATGACAGCCCAGGCCGCTGCCGAAATGGCAGATCGCCATTTTGAAGCTAAGGCGGCAGACCTCAGGCGGTGGATCGATACGGCTGAATACCAAACTGGAAGGGCTGCCACGGACGAAGGCTTCCGCAAGCTAGCCGCCTTCAGCCTGCATCAGGCGGTGGAGACCGCCTACGCCTGCTTCCTTCTCGTCCACACCTTCTATTTTCCGCGCTCGCACAACATCAAGTTCCTCCGCTCGCTAGCCGAGGACGTAAACACCAGCCTGGTCGAGACCTGGCCGCGTGAAAGCCGCTTTGATCGCCGCCGATTCGAACTGTTGAAACGTGCCTATGTCGAAGCGCGCTATAGCGACCAATATGATGGCTCGTCCGAAGACCTGGAGTGGCTCATGGCGCGGGCTCGGTGTCTGCGCGATCGGGTCACCGAACTCAGCAAAGCGCGCATCGAGGAACTTAAGGTGAAAGCAGGGAGCGCCGGATAGGTCGTCAACCTTGGAACACGCAGATGCAAATGCAGCAGCCGAGTACGAAGATCGTCTTCTGAACCGAAAGGAAGCGTCGCGTGAACTCGCGGCCTTGGGCATTCAACTCGCTCCGTCTACGCTAGCGAAAATGCTGTGTCTGGGGTTGGACGGCCCGCCCTACGTCCACCTTCGAAGACGGCCCTACTATCCGAGACATCAGCTTCGAGAATGGGCCTGGTTGCAGGTCAGTGAGCCTCGGCGTTCATCGCGTGAGCCTCGCATCCCGCAGAAGGCCAGGGGATAGGGATTCAGCGCGGCGCTGATTATTTGCCCTTCGAAGCGGCCACATCATCCAGGCAAGATTGGGCTGCAGAAGCCTGCGGATCGCCTGTGACAAAGCCTGCAGAACATCAGGGCCGCCGCGCGTGCCCATTTGAATGCAGCTTGGTCGGAAGGCACGGAGTGAGAATCCCAAGTTCTCCGTTTATGGGTTTGTTCGGATAAGTTACCGTCCAGACGCCCGGGCGGCCCCCGCGTATGTCCAGGCTTCGGCTAAAGGCGGCGGCGCATGGCTCAACCATGTTCTCAACGGCCGGCGCATGATCAAGGCGCAAGCGAAAGTCGTGCGGATATCGCGCCACACTTGCCAACTGTGAGTGAATGATTCATGCTGGTGACGCGTCGCAGAGCGGCGTCGAGGCGTGAGAACCTCGGTTGAGACGAAACCCGCATTACGCGCTTGCACGTCTGTATGGGCGCGGCTGCGCCGTGGCCTTTGCGCTTGCCTCAACCGTGGCTCGACTTCCGTCAGTCCGGACGGTCGGTCTCGTTGGTCGGAGGCGAACCCTTGGCGTCTGGTGGTCGACAGTCGAAATCTATGCCGGCGCTCTCGACCGGGAGCGACGCCGAGACCCTGTTCGCTACCTACGGCGCATGGTTCCTCAGATCGTTGCGTCAGCAGTATGGAGCCGACCTCGCCGAGGACCTCCTGCAGGACACCTACCTCAAAGTCCTGCGTCAGCAGCGCCCTGCCGAAATCCTCAAACCGAAGGCCTTTCTGCTTCAGGTCGCCCGCAACCTGTTCTTGAGCCGTTATCGCCGCGATCGCCGGCGAGAAGAACTGGATGCATGGCAGTCACCTCCATCCAGCCAGGCGGCTGCACAGGATGCATCCCTGCTCCTTCAGGACATTGTGCTGAGCCTTCCGCAACCGCTCCGTGAGGTGTTCCTGCTCAGCCGCTTCGGCGGCATGACTAACCAGGAAATCTCTCACCACCTCGGCATCCGGCTGAAAACGGTCGAATGGCGCATGACCAAAGCTCTCGCCCAATGTGCTGCACAGTTGCGAGATTGAGGCCGCGGGTCGGAGCGTTCCGGCCGCACACTCATCCTTCGCAAGCGCGATCCGACAGCTCCAGAGTTGGGCTCACGTGCCACGCCTACCAAGAACAATAGCCTAAAGCTCCAGTCCCAGGCCACGGCCACGCTCTCCGAACCGAAACTCCACCTGCCCTGCCTGCAGAACCCCGGTGAGACCCTGGCCACGACACGCCTCCAAACCCGCTCGCCAAGGCGCCAGGGTGACCACGGTGCGGCTCTCGACCGCCGCATAGGTTCGACCGCCCATGTGAACTCTATCGTTGTAGACGCCGGAGAAGGGCTGTCCTTCCTCAGCCTTGACGACCAGTTTCTCGCCCTTTCCAAGCCTCTTGAACTGGGTCTCGATCTCCATCGTCCAGAGGGCGAGCATGTCCTTGTCGGTCAGCTTGGAGCCATCGCCATCGCCATCGCCGATCCCCCACCCCTTTCGAATCTCAGCCCGTTCTTGTCCCAACCTTCTGGCTTCATCCGCCATGGTGCCCGCGCCGGGATCAGGTTCGAATCCGCCAGCAACCTTGTCCAGCCAGGTGACGCCGCGCGCTGAGGTTTGAAGGTGCAGAGGCCTGACGTCGAGCACTCGGACTTCGACGTCGGCGGGACCGTGTCGCGCCTGATCCGCCGCCAGCGCCCGCGAGACGTAGTCGGATGGAATGGCGAACCGGTCTTGGCGCAGAGGCTCAACCGCACCTTCGCGGCTCATCGCTTCGAGCCGTCGAAGGTGGCGATCTATGAAACCAGGCCGATCTTCGGGCCGAACGGCGAGATGATCGGCTTCAGAATAAACGCCGTTCCTCAGTCGCGCGATCTGGGCGATGGTCTGGTCCGAAGCCCTTTCCCTCCACGGCTTTCCCCGCAACTCGATAACGGCCCGCTCGGGCACGCGATCCAGGATCATGACGCGATCCAGTGACGCCAGCCGCACATGCCCCAGACGTCCATCCATGGTCTCAAGCACGAGTAACTGGGCCGCCTTCTTGTGCCATTTGAGCGGCTGAACGCCGGCGTAAGCGCCAACGACCACCTCGCCTTCCGAGAGACTCAGCGGTTCGAGGCGATTGGTCTGCCCGCCCCAGAAGCCGCCCCAGAAGCCGCCCCAGATGGCGCACGTCGCGGCGGCTTCACGCGCCTCCTGTTCACCGAGATTCCGCAGGATATCGCGCAGATTTTCAGGGACGGCCCAAAAGCCTTGGCTATCTCGCTGAGCCCATCCGCGACGCTCAAGATGGACCAGACGGCGGAGGGCGTTGGCTCTTTCTCCGCTTTCCAGACCCTCGATATTGACCTTGCCGTCGCCCTGCCTGCGCAAAAGCGTGTCATCCATCGCCGTCAGTCGGTCCGCCGTCAGATCACGGATGGAAGTCGTCCGGTCGGACCTCGGACCCAGGATTTCGGTCGCCAGGGCCTCGCACCGGCTGCGCAGGCCTTGTGCTGCATAACCGCGGCTGAAGACAAGGTCGCGCCCGTCGTCGCGCAGACCGCGTAAAATGATGTGGAGATGGGGCCGTCCGGTGTCATAATGCGCTACGGCAAGCCATTCGAGCGGCGTGCCGGTGTCGATCTCAACCTGTTTCATCATCCGCCGTGCAAACGGCCTGACGTCCGCGAGCTCTTGTCCATCCTCCGGGTTAACGACGATCCGGTAATGACGGCGGTCATCTGCCCACCGATCGACCTCCGCCTTGGCGTCAGGCCGGTCCTCCTGCGGCCCGAAAAACGCTGCTCTCGCCCCCTCCTCGCCAGCGCCCTCCCGTCCGAAGTACCGCACACAGGCTTTCAGGGAGGCGCGCGCGTTCGGTGTCCTCATCACGACCTTGACCTTCACGAACACGCGACGCGACGGCCCGGCTCCCCGAAAGGCAGGCCGGACCCGCTTCACGATCGCCTTGGCTGCAAAGTGTCGTGTTCGCGCCCTCAAGGGCATCGACGCCGTCGCACGACCAAGCAGGCCGACGGCCCCGCGGGGATAGTGATCTCTGCGCGCCGTCATTGACGGACGAAATGGAAAATCCTCAGGATCGTGAGGCGTGGCCATGAGGCAACCTTGTCGTCAACAACCGCTTTGTTCGCGAACCGTCCACCGGTCGCCGGGAGTTTTGCGAACAAAATCGCGCCTGTCGCGCCCTGAGTTATTCCGTCGGATTGACGACGTTTGATCCCCTTTGATCCGGGTGCATCGCGATCGGTTGTGTTCGGGCCTTAAGACCTGGGCGCTCTGACGACCGCCCATCCCACGCTCTTCGCTGCTGACTGTCCGTCCGTCAGTTCGATCCGGTGCAGCTGGATAACGTCCGCTTCACGGCCGAAAAACCGCTGGAGACCGAGACGGTCAAGGCCGCCATTGCCGAAGCCGAAGCGGCGCTGAACGGTCAGGGGCGCCTGCTGGTGCGGCCGTCGGGCACGGAAAAACTGATCCGCGTCATGGCCGAGGGCGACGACGAGGCGCTGGTGAAACGGGTGGTGGCCGATGTGGCGGGCGCGGTGCGCGCCGCCGGCTGATGGCCTGCCTCTAAGGCTTGCACGCCGCCGGCGGATCGCCGTCGCGTTCCCACAGTTTGCAGGACCGATCGATCTCGCCCTGGATCAGGTCGCAAGGATTGGCGGCGTTGCAAGGTGGGCGCGTTGCCGGGCTGACCTGAATGCAGCGCTCGACCAGGCGGGCCGAGGCGGCGGACCCGATGGCTTCACGACACGGAACTTCGCTGACCGGAACCGGCTGAGGCGCCATGTCCGGCCCCTCGGGGAGGCTGGCCTGGGGCTCCTCGGCGGGCTTTGGCGGTTCCTTGGCCGGCGCATCCGCCTTGGCAGGCGGAGCGACCGGCGCGGTTTCCGGCTGTAGAGGAACCGCATCGATCACGTCGGGGTTCGACGTCGAATCGCCGGACGACGGCGCTGCTCCGGGGCCGGAAGGCTGACATCCGGCCATCAGCACGGCGCAGGCGGCCAGCGAAAGCCATTGGGATCGACGCATCGACTTGTCTCCGGTCAGAACCAACCGGACAAGAATGCCCGCCTGCGGCCGAGGGCGAAACCCCCTATCGCTTCACCGCCGCCAGCGCCGCCTTCTGCAAGGCGAACAGTTCGGTGCAGCCGACCTCGGCCAGTGAGAACAGCCGGTCGAACTCGGCGCGCGAGAAGCCGCGCTTCTCGCCGGTGGCCTGGACCTCGACGATCTGGCCCGCGCCGGTCAGGACGAAGTTGGAATCGGCTTCCGCCTCCGAGTCCTCTTCGTAATCCAGGTCCAGAACGGGCACGCCGTTGCAGATGCCGCACGAAACGGCCGCCACCTGATCCGTGATCGGATCGGCCTTGAGCACGCCCTCGTCGCGCAGATAGTTGAGCGCCAGGCTCATGGCGACCCAGGCGCCGGTGATCGAGGCCGTGCGCGTGCCGCCGTCGGCCTGGATGACGTCGCAGTCGATCAGCACCTGACGTTCGCCCAGCGCCTTGAGGTCCACCACGGCGCGCAAGGAGCGGCCGATCAGCCGCTGAATCTCTTGCGTGCGACCCGACTGTTTGCCCGCGGCGGCCTCGCGACGGCCGCGCGTGTGGGTGGCGCGCGGCAGCATGCCGTATTCCGCCGTCACCCAGCCCTGGCCCGTGTTGCGCATCCAGCCCGGCACCTTCTCCTCGATCGAGGCGGTCACCAGCACCTTGGTGTTGCCGAAGGTGATCAGGCACGAACCCTCGGCATAGCGGTTGACGCCGGTCTCGATGGTCACGGGACGCAGTTGGTCGTCGGTGCGTTGCGAATGGCGCATTGAGATGAATCCTTGGAAGCCGAGGCGGCGGTGCTTATCCTGAAACCGTGAGCCTGTATGCCCCCAAAACCCCGCCGTTCGACAACGGCCAATCCCTCGCAGGGTTGGCGGGGCTGGACGCACGCGCCCGCGACATCTTTCGCCGCATCGTCGAGAGCTATCTGGAGACGGGCGAGCCTGTCGGATCCAGGACCCTATCGCTGGGCGGGATCGCCCTGTCACCGGCCTCGATCCGCAACACCATGCAGGATCTGACCCTGGCCGGGCTGCTGGCCGCGCCCCACACCTCGGCGGGGCGAATCCCCACCCATGCAGGCCTTCGCCTGTTCGTCGATGGCCTGCTGGAAGTCGGCGACCTGACCAAGGAGGAGCGGCGCGAGATCGACGGGCGTCTGGCGGGGCGCGGACGCAACTTCGAATCCGCCCTGGACGAGGCGTCCAACCTTTTGTCCGGCCTGGCGGGCGGCGCGGGCGTGGTGTCCAGCCCCGTACGGGACTCGGGCGTGAAACACGTCGAGTTCGTGGCCCTGGGCGGGGATCAGGCCCTTGCCGTCATCGTCGCCGACGACGGCACGGTCGAGAACCGGATCATGACCCTGTCGGCGGGCGTCACGCCCTCGACCCTGGTCGAGGCCTCCAACTTCCTCAACGCGCGCCTGCGCGGCCGCCCCTTCGCCGACGCCAAGCGCGAGATGACGCACGAACTGGAAATCGCCCGTCGCGAACTGGACCAGACCGCGGCCCGCCTGGTGGAAGACGGATTCGCCGCCTGGTCCGGCGGACCCGACCGCGAGCGCGCCCTGATCGTGCGCGGCCGCGCCAACCTGCTACAGGACGGCGAGGGACTGGCGGACCTGGAACGGGTGCGCGTCCTGTTCGACGACCTGGAGCAGAAGGAACAGCTGATCGGCCTGCTGGACGGCGTCGATGCGGCACAGGGCGTGCGCATTTTCATCGGCGCGGAAACACGGTTGTTTTCACTTTCGGGTTCCGCCGTGATCGCGGCGCCCTATATGAGCGGCCGACAACGGGTTCTGGGCGCCATCGGCGTCATAGGGCCCGCAAGACTGAACTACGCCCGTGTCATTCCGTTGGTGGACTATACCGCCCGGGTGCTGGGCCGGATGCTGGACGGGAACGACAAGTGAGCGACAAACCCCTTAACGACGAATTCGACGCCCTGGATGCGGCCGAGACCGACGCCGAACACGGCCTGGACGCCCATCCTTCTGAAAATCGGGGGGACGACCTGACGCCCCTGGACGCCGTCATCGCCGAGCGCGACGAGTGGAAGGACCGCGCCCTGCGCGTCGCCGCCGAGATGGAGAACCTGAAGCGCCGTTCGGAAACGCAGCAGAACGACGCCCGCGCCTTCGCCATCCAGCGCTTCGCCAAGGATCTGCTGGGCGTGGCCGACAATCTGGAACGCGCCCTGATGGCTGCGCCCAAGGACGCCGAGGGCGCCACCGCCGGCCTGGTGACCGGGCTGGAACTGACCCAGAAAGCCCTGCTTCAGGCCTTCGACAGCAATGGCCTGAAGCGCGTCGCGCCGGAAGCCGGCGAGGCGTTCAACCCGCATCTGCACCAGGCGATGATGGAACAGCCGTCGGACACCGTGCCCGGCGGATCGGTGCTTCAGACCATGCAGTCCGGCTTCGAACTGTTCGGCCGCACCGTCCGCCCCGCCATGGTCATCGTCGCTGCCAAGGGCTCGGGCGCGCAAGGCCCCAACCCCTATGGCGCCGCGCAGGCGCCCGAAGGTCAGGCCTTCGACGGCAAGGCCTGATCCCGGATCAGCAGGCGGCGTCGGTCAGAACTGACGCCGCCAGGCTCCGATCAGCGCAAACTCCGGCTGCGCATCCGCCACATGGCGCGGCTCGCGGCTGGCCACAGCCTGCAACGTCATGCTGGAGCCGTCCCACAGCCGACGCTCACCACCCAGGATGAAATCGATCTGACGACCGCTGGGCGACGCCGAGAAGCTGCGGCGCGAATAGGTCAGGGGATCGAAATATTCGACCGGCACATCGGCCAGCAGCGCCGAGAATGTCCCGCTCTCGATCCGCAACGGCTGCGACAGAGTGAAGCTGATCCGGTCGCAGACCATCGTACAGCCGGTCAGCAGGCCCAGCCGCCAGTTCGAACTGATCGCCGCCTGATCCATCGACAGGAACCGACCCTCGATCTGCGTCGACCCCATGCCCGCCTCGCCGATCAGGCGCAGACCGGGCCACAGGGTCCAATCCCCACCGAGCGCATAGAAGGCGGTCCGCGACGGCAGGGCGAAGTCCGACCCGCCGGGCAGGAAGGCGCCCAAGGGCCCCAGCCTTTCGTCCAGGGCGCCGACGCTGAATGACAGGCCGCCCTCCGCGCCCCGCCATCCGATCGCGGCCCGGCTATAGGTCGAGGCGTCCTGCTCGACGCGGCGCAGCGGCATGCGACGATCCCCGCCGCCGCTTTCCGCCGAAACGGTCACGGCGCCGAACCGCATCGCCCCGCGCACCGCATGGTCGGCCTGGGCCAGGGACGCGAACCCGTCGCCGGCCGAGCCTTCGAACGGCGACGCCGCCCCGCCCTTGCCCTGCCAGACCGAGAAGTTCATCCGGCCGGTTTCCAGGTCCAGCATGGCCTCCTGGCGCGGTTCGTCGCCCATCCACGGCGCATCATAGAGGTCGTGACGTGGCGCCACGGGTTCGGGCGTCGCGCTCGGCTGGGCCGCGATCAGGTTCAGTCGCCCGCCGCCCGGCAGGGCCAGGGTGGTGGTCGCCGTGGTGTTTTGTTCGAACGGCGCGGCCTGATAGGATCGGCTGGGCGCCGTGGGATAGGCCCCGCCCAGCTGGACCGCGAACATCCGGTCATAGGCGTCGTACAGCACCGTGTTCAGCGCGCTCTGACGCAGGAAGGCGTCGCCGAAGGCCGCGCCGACGAAACTGCCCGGTTCGCTGAGGGTCACGATGGAGCTTCCGTCCGCCATCGGGGTCGAGGTCGTGCCGACAGGTCGAAAGGCGCCGGCCACGTCCAGCAGGCCGCGCCCATAGACGATGTCGGTTCCCGGGTCGCCCGCATCGCGCGCCGTATCGACCAGAATAGCCAGGGCCGCCCGCGCGCTCAGATTGGGGAAGGCCTGCATCAGTAGCGCCAGGGCGCCCGAAACATGCGGCGCCGAAAACGAGGTGCCGTTGACCCGCCAGCAGGACGTGCCTTCGCAGCCGGTGATGACGTCTTCGCCGGGCGCAGAGATGTAGCCGGCCGCCGTGTCGCCGGCCCGGTTGGAGAAGCTGGACATGACATCGGTCGCGCCATGCGAACCGACGGCGATCACGCTGCCAGCGAAGCGGGGGTCGATGGCGTAGCGCGCAGGCCAGCCCGGATTGGCCTCGCCGTCATTGCCCGACGAGGCCACGATCACTGCGCCGGAGTTCACGGCCCGCAGCAGCGCCGCCTCGAACGCCGAGCCCAGCCGCCCGTCGCCGCCCAACGACATGTTGATGATCTTGACCCCGTTGGCGACGGCGTAGTCCAGGGCGCGCACCAGGTCCGAACTGCTGAAACAGACCTCGGTGTTCTTGTCCGTGCAGTCCGAGATGTCGGTGCGGATCGACAGGATGGTCGACTGGTAGGCCACGCCGATCGTACCGAAGCCGTTGAAGTTCGAGGCGATGACGCCCGACACCCGCGTGCCGTGGCTGCTTGAGGCGACATAGGGGGTGTTGCGGCCCGCGACCACGTCGGTCGAGGCGCTGGAAATCCGCCCTTCAAGCTCGGGCAGGGTGTTGGCGATGCCGGAATCGACGACGGCGACGGTGACGCCCGAGCCGGTCGCCCCGGCCTGCCAGGCGACCTGGGCCTTCATATTGGCCAGGCCATAGTTCCGCAGATATTCGCTCGATGTCACCGAGGGCGGCGGCGGGGGCGGGGGCGGGGGCGGTGGTGGCGGAGGAGGAGGCGGGGGTGGCGGAGGTGGCGGTGGAACAGGGGGCGTGATTGCGCCGCCACCACCACCGCCGCCTCCCCCGCCGCCGCCGCACGCGGCCAGCGGAAGGAACAACAGGCCCAGGCCCAGAACGACCGCTCCGCGACGCCGCAATCCGTTCATGCCGAACCCTCCACTCAGGCCGCCCTCCGCAGCCTTCCCATCAGTAACGCCCTAATTCTTTAACGCTTTATCGAAGGTGGCCAGCAGTTTGGACCAGCCGTCCCTGGCGTCGGTCTCGGAATAGCTGGCGCGGTAGTCGGCGTGGAAACCGTGCTGCGCGTCGGGATAGACGACGATCTGGCTGCCGGTCTGACCGGCCCGCGCAAGGGCTTCGCGCATCCGCTCCACGCTGGCCAGCGGAATGCCCTGGTCCTTGCCGCCATAAAGGCCCAGCACCGGCGCCTTGAGGTCGTCGGTGATATCGACCGGCCAGGGCTGACCCGACGAGATCTGCACCGGTGTCGCATCGGCGGCGGGGGCCAGACGGCCATACCAGGCCACGCCGGCGCCGATGGCGGCGAAGCGGGCCGCCGCCTGCCACACCACCTTGCCGCCCCAGCAATAGCCGGTGATCCCGACCTTGCCGTCCTTGGCCCACGACTGCTGGCTGGTCCATTCCAGCGTCGCCGACAGGTCGCCCATCACCTGCTCATAGTTGGCCGCCCCGACGATCTGCATGATCCGCTGCATGTCCGACAGGGGCGCGGGATCCTCGACCCGGTTGAAGAAGGCGGGTGCGATGGCGGCATAGCCCTGCTTGGCCAGGCGGCGGCAGATGTCGCGGATATATTCGTGGACGCCGAAGATCTCGGACACCACGACGACGACCGGGAAGGGCCCATCGCCCGCAGGCCGCGCCACATAGGCCGGAAGCTGGAACCCGTCCGGCGCGGCATAGGTCACGGTCTCCGTGGCCAGGCCCGCCTCGTCGGTCGTGATCGGCTTGGCCTCCTTCGCCAGGGCCGCGACGGCATAGCCGGAGAACAGCAAGCCCCCCAGCGCCCCCAGGCTTCGTCGGCTCAGCTTCAGATCGTCGGCGGTCTGGCCTTCGGGACGGATCAGGACGGTCATGGGACGCTCCAACGCGGGAAAGCGGTCAGAGCATCACGCCCGGCGCCGAGCGTCCAGTCACGTTAAGGCGCGCTGTTGAAGTCTAGACGACCTCTACAAACGAGAAGAAGGGCGCTCAAGCAGCGAGCGACCGCGTCGCGAGCGTTAGCGCCCTTTCTTCTCAAGATTAATGTCTGAAGACCCGCACCCCGGTGAAGGCCATGGCGATGCCCTTTTCGTCGGCGGCGGCGACGACCTCGGCGTCGCGCATCGAGCCGCCCGGCTGGATCACCGCCGTGGCCCCGGCCGCGACCGCTTCCAGCAGGCCGTCGGCGAAGGGGAAGAAGGCTTCGGAGGCGCAGGCGCTGCCTTCGGCCAGCGACTGGGCCAGACCCTTGGCCTCGCCCGCCTCCTTGGCGCGGATGGCGGCGATGCGCGCGCTGTCGCGACGGTTCATCTGGCCGGCGCCGATGCCGGCCGTCTGGCCGTCCTTGGCGTAGACGATGGCGTTGGACTTGACGTGTTTGGCCACGGTGAAGGCGAACAGCATGTCCTGGATCTCGGTCGGCGTCGGCTGGCGCTTGGTGACGATCTTCAGGTCCGACGGCTTGATCAGCGAACGGTCGCGAGATTGGATCAGGAAGCCGCCGGCGACCGAGCGGAACACCTCGCCCGGCCCGTGCGGATCGGGCAGGCCGTCGGTGATCAGCAGGCGCAGGTTCTTCTTCGAAGCAAAGACTTCCTTGGCCTCGTCGTCGGCGCCGGGGGCGATGACCACTTCGGTGAAAATGCCGGTGATGGCGCGGGCGTCGTCGCCGTTCAGCGGGCGGTTGACCGCGATCACGCCCCCAAAAGCGGAGACGGCGTCGCATTCCAGCGCGCGGGCGTAGGCTTCCGACAGGTCCTTGCCCACGGCGACGCCGCAGGGGTTGGCGTGTTTGACGATGACCACGGCCGGGGCCTCGAACTCCGCGACCAGCTCATAGGCGGCGTCGGCGTCGGCGATATTGTTGTAGCCCAGCTCCTTGCCCTGGACCTGGGTCGCATAGGCCACGCCCGGACGGCGCTCGCCGGTGCGATAAAAGGCGCCGGTCTGATGCGGGTTCTCGCCGTAGCGCAGGGTCTGGGCCAGCGAACCGGCGATGGATTTGCGGGCCGGGGCGACGTCCTCGACTTGGCTCGCGAACCAGCCCGAAACGGCGGCGTCATAGGCGGCGGTGCGGGCGAAGGCGCGGGCGGCCAGCCGCTTGCGCAGGGCCAGATCGGTCGAACCATCCGCCTTCAACGCCTCAAGGATCAGACCGATGCTCTCGCCGTCCACGGCGACGGCGACATAGCCGTGGTTCTTGGAGCCCGAACGGATCATGGCCGGGCCGCCGATGTCGATGTTCTCGACCGCCGCCTCGAACGAACCGCCCGCAGCAACGGTGGATTCGAACGGATAGAGGTCGATCCAGACGATATCGATGGCGCCGATGCCGTGGTCGGTCATGGCCTGGGCATGGTCGGCCGCATCGCGCACGCCCAGCAGGCCGCCGTGGACGATGGGATGCAGGGTCTTGACCCGACCGTCCATCATCTCGGGGAAGCCGGTCAGATCGGCCACGTCCTTGACCGGCAGACCGAGCTTTTGGATCGCCGCACGGGTGCCCCCGGTCGAGACCAGTTCGACGCCCAGGTCATGCAGGATGCGGGCGGCGTCTTCCAGCCCGGCCTTGTCGGACAGGGAGATCAGGGCGCGTTGCGGCTTCACCTGATCGGGCGCGGGCGGAAAGTCGGGAGCGGCGGGCATGAGGCGGCGTCCGTGAAGGCTGGGGGAGGATGGCGCGCCCTCTAGACCCAAACCGGCGTCACGTCACCCCACGGACGGTTTCAGAGCCTGATCGGTAGAGATCAAATCGCTACGCGATTTTATCGATGCCGTGAATCAGGCTCTTGCGTCATGTCGGCTCGCCGCTTGCTCCGGCCGGGCTCAGCTTCCAGCGAATCTTGCTCTCGCTGTCGGTGCGGGCCGAGCCGCGCACCACGATCTGCAGCGAGCGGCGGGTCAGGCCGGCGTCGATATGGACGCTGGGTTCGATGGCGACATCGGGACCGTCGGTCCTGAACCACCAGCCCCGGCCCGAGGCGCCGCGCAGCAGGATCGAGCGGCGGTCGCGCGCCAGCGAGGCCTGGACCCCCGGCTCCAGATGGAAACGGATGGCGTAGGGGGCCGCGATCTGGCGCAAAATCTCCTTGCGGCCCGGCGTCGGGAACAGCTTCTCCTCGGCCCGCAGCTCGTCCAGCCGCTGGTCGAGATACAGCCGCCGCTGATGGTTCAGGCCGAACAGCTCGTTCCAGCCGTCGTGCTCCATCTCCAGCCAGACGGCGCCGTCGCCGTCGCGCAGGTCCGTCGTCACATGGATCGGCGGCCCGACCAGGCGCGGGCCCAGCAGCTCGCCCTTCCAGCCGCCCAGCGGCTCATTCAGCGAACGCTCGCCCAGGGTCAGGGTCGAATGGGCCGGCGTCAGCCGCAAAGCCTGACGATCCGTCGAGGCCGGGGTCCAGCCCGAGCCGGTGACCAGTCGGTCCTTGCCGCAGGCGATCTCCAGCGCCATCGGCTGGGCGCAGGCGGCGGCGCCCCAGGCCCCGCGGGCCGGCGGGGCCGCATCCGCCATGATGGTCAGCAGCGGACTGGCGATGCGCGTCAGGCCGGCGACCGCGCCGGCGGGCGAATGGGCGGCATCGCCCTTGGCCGGGGCGGCCTCGTCGTCATGGGCGCGGGCCGCCGCGACGCGTTCGGCGCTGGAGGGGCCGCCGCCCTGAAAGCTGGCAAGACGGCCGTCGGGCAGGGTCAGAAGCCGCAGGCCCTGGGTCAGCCGGGCGATGGCGGCCGAAACGCCGTCCGGCGTCGGCTCGGACAGTTGCGACAGGGCGTCGTCCAGCGTCAGCAGGTCGAGCAGAAGCTCCAGCCCCGCCTCGGGACTGCGCGAGGCATGGCCGCCGTCGTCCTGGACGGTGGCCTTCAAGGCGCCGTCCAGCCGCCCCAGCGCGCGACGACGCAAGGCCTGCCCCGGCGCGCCCGCCAGGACGCAGCCGCCGATGGCCGCCGCCGTCAGCCGTTCGGCCCGACTGGCCAGGCCGCCGGGCGGTCGCAGCAGCTGACGCGTCTGGCGCGCCAGGCTGTCGGCCAGCTTCAAACGCTCGGCCTCGGTCGCGACGGCGCCCATCCGACGCGCGCCGCACGCCAGATTGACCACCCGCCGCCCCAGGATTTCCGGTCCCCAGGCGAAAGGCGACCAGCGCGCGAAGGCGTCGGCCCAGGCCAGGGTCAGACGCAACGCCTCCCGCGCCCCCCGGTCGCCCTGGGCCATCAATCCCGGCAGCCAGGCGAAGGCGTGAAGCTCGACGGCGAACGGCCGCGAGGGGCTGGGCCGGTTCCACGGATCGGACGGCGGCTCGACGTCCATCGACGCCCCCGCCAGCATGAAGCGTCCGGCCAGGACATTGCGGCCCGGCGCCGGATCATTGGGGCGGAAGTCGCGCGGCGTGGCGGCAAAGGCCGTCACCTTGCCGCCGCCCAAGGTCAGTCCATAGCCGGGCAGGCCATAGAGCTCGATCCACAGCTGTCGCGTCGCCACCCGCCCGGCGATGGCGGGCCACAGGCCCGGCCCCGCGATCGTGTCGCCCGAGCGCACCGGCGTGCGCACCGGGGCGCCGGGCAGGCCAGGGATCTGGCCCGAGGCGACGTCCAGCGTGGTTTCTTGCCCGCGCGGGGCGAAGGGGCCGAGCGGGCTCACGCGGCTGCCGGCGCGGCTTTCAGGGCGGCGATATTGGTCGCGTAATCGCCCTTGAACACGAACGACCCGGCGACCAGCGCATCGGCGCCGGCGGCGACGCAGGCCGCCGCGTTGGCCGAGGTCACGCCCCCGTCCACCTGCAGGTGCGCCGCCGAACCGGCCCGGTCCAGAATGGCGCGCGCGCCGGCGATCTTCTTCAGCGAACTGTCGATGAACTTCTGGCCGCCGAAGCCCGGATTGACCGACATGATCAGAACCAGATCGACCAGATCGACCACCTCTTCCAGGATCGACAGCGGCGTCGCCGGATTGAACACCACGCCCGCCTTGGCGCCCAGCTGGCGAATGCGGCCCAGGGTGCGGTGCAGGTGAGGCCCGCTCTCGGGATGGACGGTCAGGACATCGGCCCCCGCCTCGCGGAACGCCTCCAGCCACGGATCGACCGGCGCGACCATCAGGTGCACGTCGAACGGCAGGCTCGTATGCGGCCGGATCGCCTTCACGATGTCGGGGCCCAGGGTGATGTTCGGCACGAAATGCCCGTCCATCACATCGACGTGTATCCAGTCGGCGCCCGCCGCCTCCAGCGCACGGACTTCTCCACCCAGCCGCGCGAAATCGCTGGCGAGGATCGACGGACAGATCAGAGGGGTGAGGGCCATGGCCTCGGGATAAGGCGCGGCGCCGACGGGAGCAACCGGCTTGGCGAGGAAGCCCCGACATGTTCTACTCTTGTTCACGCCAAACTTGCGCAGGAAGTCCTGATGTCGATGCAAGACCCGTCTGCCGCCGAGCCCGTGCGCGTGTTCGAGGACGGCTCCGGCGACCGCTTTCTGATCTACGGCGCCCATGACGGAGCCAGGGTCGAAATCCGCTTCGACGGCGATGCGCTTTGGATGAGCCAGGCGCAGATCGCGAGCCTGTTTGGGCGGGACTTGTCCGTGATTTCACGCCACATCAGCAGCATTCTGGAGGAGGGCGAACTCGACGAGTCGATTTCTTTGCAGAAAATGCAAACAAATGGTCGGGGGCGGCCAGGCTTCCTCTACAGCCTCGATATGGTGATCTCGGTCGGCTACCGGGTCAGTTCGGCGCAGGCGACCCTGTTCCGTCGCTGGGCCACCGCCGTGCTGATCCGGTTCGCCACGCGCGGATTCGTGGTCGATGTGGAGCGGATGAAGGCGGGCGGCCAGCAGGATCGCATCCGCGAACTGCGCGACATCATTCGCGACATCCGCAGCGAGGAAGCCAACCTCTATGCGGAAATCCGTCAGATCTGCAGCCTGTGCCAGGATTACGATCCCAGGTCGGACGCCTGGCGCACCTTCTACCGGAACACCCAGGCCAAGCTCTGCTACGCGGTGACCAGTCACACGCCCGCCGAGATGCTGATGACGCGCGCCCACGCGGCGGAAGCCGACATGGGCCTTCGGTCCTGGAAGGGTGAGCGAATAGTTTCGGCCGACGTGACCGTGGCCAAGAACTTCCTGGCGCCGGCGGAAGTCCGCGAGCTGAACCGTCTGACCGACCTGCTGCTGACCATCTTCGAGGACCAGTTGGAGACCGGTCGGTTGACGACGATGGCGCAAGCTTCCGAACTTCTGGACGCTCAGTTGAAGGGGTTGGGCCGCGTGGTTCTGTCCAACGGCGGACGTGTTTCCAAGGACGACGCCGACCGCCACGCCAAGGCGGCCTACAAGGCCTTCGACATCCAGAGGCGTGCGCTGGAAAAAGCACGGGTGGAGCAGGAATACGCCGACCTGCGGAAGGCCGCCGACGCCCTGCCTGAGTCTAAACGCGCTCCTCGAAAAACCTAGGCGATCCGTTCCAGCCTGGCGGCGAAGAAGCCGTCCAGGCCGCCGTGCTCGGCCCACATCGAGGGCAGGATGCGGAGCCAGCCTTCGGGGGTCAGGGCCTCTGGCGGCGCGCCCAGGGCGGCGGGATCGGCGGCGACGGTGCGGAAGGCGGGGTTGCGGCGCAGGAAGGCGATGATCTGGGTCTCGCCCTCCTCGCGTTCCAGCGAACAGGTGCAATAGACCATCCGCCCGCCGGGCTTGACCCGTTCGGCGGCGACGTCGAGCAGGCGGTGCTGGACATCGGCCAGTTTGGCGACCTCGGCGGGCTTGGTGGCGCGCAGGACTTCCGGGTTGCGGCGGAAGGTGCCGGTGGCGGTGCAGGGCGCATCCAGCAGGACGGCGTCGAAGGTGCGGGCGTCCTCCCAGTCCTCTGCGGGGACGGCGATCACCTCGGCGGTCAGGCCCGTGCGCTCCAGGTTCTGGCTCAGGCGCTTCAGGCGGGGGGCCGAACGGTCCAGGGCGACGACCGAGGCGCCGGCGGCGGCCAGTTGCAGGGTCTTGCCGCCCGGCGCGGCGCACATGTCCAGGGCGGTCTCGCCAGATTTCACGTCCAGCAGGCGGCCAGGAACGGCGGCGGCGGCGTCCTGCACCCACCAGTCCCCGTCCTCGAAGCCGGGCCAGCCGGCCACGTCGCCACGACGGCCGGTGCGGACCGTGCCGCCCTCTAGAGCTTCGCCCTCGACGGCGGCGGCCACAGCGGCGGGATCGACGCCGGGCTTGAGGCTGAGATCGGTCGCCGGCTCCTCGCGGGCGGCCAGCGCCAGTCCGGCCAGGGCAGCCTCGCCATAGGTCGCCTTCCAGCGGGCGGCGATCCAGTCGGGCAGATTGCTCTCGGCCGTCGTCAGGCCGGGGCCTTCACGACCTACGCCCCGCAGGACGGCGTTGACCAGGTTCTTATAGGGGCGCGTCTTGGGATCGCGTTCGGCCAGTTTCACCGCCGTGGAGACGGCGGCGAAGGCGGGAGTTTCCAGCACCAAGGTCTGGGCCAGGGCGATGCGCATCAGGGTGCGGACGGCTTCGGGCGGGGACTTCTTCAGGCGGCGGTTCAGGATCTGATCGATCTCGCCCAGACGCCGCAGGGCCGCCATCGCGACGGCGCGGGCGAAGGCGCGGTCCACGGGCTCCAGCGCGCGAGCTGCAGGCTGGGACAGGGCCTCGTCCAGACCGTTGCGCTTTTCCAGCGCCGCGTTCAGCAGCAGGCCGGCGACGACACGGGCCTCCACGCCGATGTCGTCCTGCGACGGGGCGGCGGCGGCGTCCACGGCCGGAGCGGGGCGCGGGCGCCCCTTGACAGCCATGCGGCGTCCACGCGCCTGCGAACTTTGTCCGCCTCGTCCCTCAGCACTCATACGGCCACCTGCGCGCCCAACTCGACCACGCGGCCGGGGGGAATATGGAAGAAGTCGGTCGGATTGGCGGCGTTGCGCATCAGGAAGATGAACAGCCGATCCTGCCACAACGGCATGCCCTGTCGCGCCGACGGGATCAGCGAGCGCCGGCCCAGGAAGAAGCTGGTCGACATGATGTCGAACTTCAGCCCCTGCTTGCGGCACAGGCCCAGGGCTCGCGGCACGTTCGGCGTCTCCATGAAGCCGTAGGTGACCGTGACCTTTTTGAAGTCGTCGTTGATCGGCTCCATCTTGACCCGGTCTGCCTCCTTGACGCGCGGCCGTTCGGACGTGCGCACGGTCAGGATGACGTTCTTCTCGTGCAGCACCTTGTTGTGCTTGAGATTGTGCATCAGGGCGACGGGCGCGACATCCGGGTCGCTGGTCAGGAAGATGGCCATGCCGGGCGCGCGGTGCGGCGGGCGGGCCTGCAGCATCTCGATCAGATCGTTCAGCGGCAGGCTGTCCTTGCGCGTCTTGGCGGTCAGGATCTGGGTGCCGCGCACCCAGGTCCACATGATCACCACCAGACAGGCGCCCAGCACCAGCGGCATCCAGGCCCCGTCGGGGATCTTCAGCAGGTTGGAGGTCAGGAAGACGCTGTCGATGAAGGCGAACGGGATGAGCGTCCCGGCCACCGCCCACATCGGCCATTTCCAGCCCTTGCGAATGACAGAGTAGGCCATCAGCGTATTGACCAGCATGGTCCCCGTCACCGCGACGCCATAGGCGGCCGTGAGGTTGTGCGAGCTCTGGAACACGAACAGCAGCACCAGAACCCCGATCATCAGGAAGGTGTTCACCGCCGGCACGAAGATCTGACCGGCCTGGGTCTCGGACGTGTTCCTGATGTCGATGCGGGGCAGCAGGCCCAGCTGCACCGCCTGCTGGGTCACCGAGAAGGCGCCGGTGATCACGGCCTGCGAGGCCACGACGGTCGAGATCGTCGCCAGGATTAGCATGGGCCAATAGGCGAACTGCGGCACCATGTTCCAGAACGGATTTTCGGCTGCGGCGGGGTTATCCAGGATCAGGGCGCCCTGTCCCAGATAATTCAGCGTCAGGCACGGCAGGACGAAGGCCAGCCAACCCATGCGGATCGGCGCCTTTCCGAAATGGCCCATGTCGGCATAGAGGGCCTCGGCCCCCGTCACCGCCAAAAAGACGCTGCCCAGGATGATGAAGCCCAAAAAGCCGTCGTGCAGCAGCAGGCTGACGCCGTAATAGGGCGACAGGGCGCGCAGGATGCTGATGTCGTCGAAGATGTGGACCAGGCCCAGGGCGCCCAGGCTGAGGAACCAGACGGCCGTGATCGGGCCGAAATATTTGGCCAGGCTGGCCGTGCCGCGCGACTGGACCATGAACAGGGCGATCAGGATGCCGGCCGAGATCGGCACGATGAATGCGTCCAGCTTGCCCGCCAGACCCGGCGCGTCCTGTAGCCCCTCGACCGCCGACAGCACCGAAATGGCGGGCGTGATGATGCCGTCGCCATAAAACATCGCCGCGCCGCAGACGCCCAGGATGAAGATCCAGGCGCTACGTCGACCGACCGCGAACTGGGCCAGGGCCATCAAAGACAGGGTGCCGCCTTCGCCCTTGTTGTCGGCGCGCATCAGGAAGAAGACGTATTTGAACGTCACCACGACCATCAGCGCCCAGAAGGCCAGCGACACCACGCCGACCACGGCCAGGTCGCCGCCCACGCCGCGCTGGGCATGACCGATCGCTTCGCGCAGGGCGTACAGCGGGCTGGTGCCGATGTCGCCGAACACCACGCCGATCGCGCCCAGGGTCAAGGCGAACATGCCGCCGTGCTTGGCGACCTGGCCTCCTGGAGCGTGGGACTCGGGTCCCGTGGCGTGGGTGGGCGTGTCCGGCGTGTTCGACGCGGGCGAGGGAGCGCTCGCGTCGTGGGGAGTATCCCCGGCCATGCGTATCCTCCGGGTCTCCGACGCTGCGTCGGTCCCTTCAAAGCGGCGAGCCTTTAGGCTCATTCCGCGCGGTCTTCAATCGTGCCGAAGGGGATTCGGTTTCGGCGTTCTGCGGACCGATTTGTGATTCGGGCCATGAGCGCCTATTTTCACCTCAGGAACAAAACCATGTCAGACAGCCAGCGCTTTCCCGTCGCCGCCCACGCCTTGGCCTATATGGCCCACAAGGGCGCCTATGGACCTGCGCAGGCCGCACCCAGCGGCGTGCTGGCCTCGTCGATCCCGACCAACCCCGTCGTGGTCCGTCGCGTGACGGCTCTGCTGGCCAAGGCCGGGCTGATCGCCACCCGTCCGGGCGCCACCGGCGGCTCGTGGTTGCTGCGTCGGCCAGAGGACATCCGGCTGGACGAAGTGCTGAAGGCCGTGAACGGCTGCGCCCACATCGGCTCGCCCCCGGCCGGGGCCAAGGGCTGCCCCATCAGCGAACATATCCCGCGCCAGGTCGCCAAGGCCCTGACCGCCGCCGACGAGGCGGCGACCGAGGCTTTGTCCAAGATCACCATCGCGGACCTGTTGGCCGAGAATCCGATTTCGCTGGCGGCCTATACGCCGCACAAGTCTTGCCCCGTCGCGGCCTGACCGGCCTGTGAGCCGCACGGTTCTGGTCACCGGCGCCTCGGCCGGCATCGGCGCGGCGCTCGCTCGGACCTATGCGGCCAAAGGCTGGGACCTGATCCTGACGGCACGTCGTGAAGGTCCGCTTCAGGCTCTGGCCGAAGAACTAACCGCCGCCCACGGCATCACGGCGACCGTCATCCCCGAAGACCTGTCCGACCCCGCCGCGCCTGAACGGCTAGTCGCGGCCATCGCCGCCCACGGCGTGACCGTCGACGGCCTCGTCAACAACGCGGGCTTCAGCCGCATCACCGGCTTCCTGGACACGGACCTCAGCGCCCATCGCGCCATGATCCAGGTCATGCTGACCGCGCCGGTCGAGCTGTCGCGCCTGCTGCTGCCCGGCATGATCCAGCGCGGCTTCGGCCGGGTGCTGAACGTGGCGTCTCTCGCCGGCCAGATGCCGGCGACCGGCGGCGACACCCTGTATGGGCCGATCAAGAGCTTTCTGATCAAGGCGTCCCAGGGTCTTTATCTGGAGACGCAGGGGACCGGCGTCCACGTCACGGTCCTGAACCCCGGCTACACCCTGACCGAGTTCCACGACGTCAACGGCTCGCGCGACCAGGTGTCCAGCGCCTATCCAGCCTGGATGTGGATGGACGCCGCGCGCGTGGCGGAGATCGGCTACGACGCCTGCGAAGCCAATCGCCCCAGCGTCACGCCGGGCGTCATGAACAACGTCATGGCCGGCCTGGCCCGTTTCCTGCCCGACGGGCTGGCGCTTCGCATGGTGGCGAACCACGCGAAGCGGCTGGAGCGGCTGTAGCCCCCGTCCCATCCCCGTCATCCTCGGGCTTGGCCCGAGGACCCACTGGTCCGCCCCGAGGTTTTGGAAGTGTCGCACAGCCATGAACGGCTGGCGATTGATCCGCCGTGGGCCCTCGGGACAAGCCCGAGGGTGACGGATGAGTATTAGATATGGATCGCGTGCCCAAGCGCGCGCAGCGACGCCTCATGGAAGGCCTCGCCCAGGGTCGGATGGACGTGGATCGTTCCCGCCACATCCTCCAAAACCGCGCCCATCTCCAGCATCTGGGCGAAGCTGTTGGACAGTTCCGACACATGCTGACCCACCGCCTGGATGCCCAGGATGCGATGATCGGCCTTGGATGCGAGCACACGGACGAAGCCGCCGTCCTCGCCCGCCTCGATGGCCAGCGCCCGGCCGATGGCGGCGAAGGGGAAGACCGACTGGATCACGTCGTCGCGGCCCGCGACATCGTTCGGACCCAGACCCGCCGAGACGATCTCAGGCTCGGTGAAACAGACGGCGGCGATGGTGACAGGGTCGAAGATCCGATCATGACCGGCGATGATCTCCGCGACCACCTCGCCCTGGGCCGAACCCTTGTGGGCCAGCATGGGTTCGCCGGTCAGGTCGCCGACGGCCCAGACATTCTTCATGCTGGTGGCGCAGCGCTGGTCGATCTTCACGAACGGCCCCGCCATGGCCACGCCCATGTTGTCCAGACCCCAACCCTGGGTGCGCGGCCGACGGCCGACCGTCACCAGAACCTTGTCGGCGTCCAGTTGCAGGGGTTCGCCGTCCCTGGTCGTGATCGACAGTTTCCCGTCGCCAAACCCTCCGGCGCGCGCGCCCAGGTGCAGCTCGACGCCATGCTTCTCCAGCCACTTCGCCACCGGATCGGTGAGGGCCTTGTCGTAGAGCGGAAGGATCCGCTCGGCCATTTCGACGATGGCCACCTCGGCCCCCAGCTTCCTGAAGGCGATGCCCAGTTCCAGCCCGATATAGCCGCCGCCGACGACGACCAGTTTCTTGGGAACCTCCGACAGGCTCAGCGCCTCGGTCGAGGAGATGACGTCGCCGCCGAACGGCAGGAAGGGCAGTTCCACCGGCTCGGACCCGGTGGCCAGGATGACGTGTTCGGAAGTGATTCGGATTTCGCCGTCGTCGGTCTGGACGATGCAGGTCTTGGCGTCGGCGAACTCGGCCCAGCCCTTGATCACCTTGACCTTGGCCTTCTTCAGCAGGGCCGCGACCCCGGCGTTCAGCTTACGGACGATGCCGTCCTTCCACGCGACCGTCTGCGACAGGTCGATGGCCGGCGCCGTCGCCGTGATGCCCAGCGTTCCGCCGCTGGCCGCCTTGGCCACCGTCTCGAACTTGCCCGCTGCATGGATGATGGCCTTGGACGGAATACAGCCGACATTCAGGCACGTCCCGCCCAGCCCATCGCCGCCGTCCACCAGCACGGTGTCCAGCCCCAGCTGGCCGCACCGGATGCCGGCGACATAGCCGCCGGTGCCCGCGCCGATGATGAGGACTTTGGTCTTGAGCTGCTGCATAGCGAGGCCTGTCACAGAATATAGGGGGTGCGGACGCCCGGCTCGTCGGTCGGGAAATCCTTGGTGTTGCGAGTGACCAGCAATCGACCGGTCGTTTGCGCCGCAGCCCAAATGATGGCGTCGGGTAACTTGAGGCGCTGCGTCTTGCGCAGTGAAACGGCGCGCTCCGCCACCGTGCCGTTCAGACCGATCACGGTGAACTCGTCGAGGAATTGGCGAGCCGGTTCTGCCAGATGGTCGGGAATACCGACCATCACTTCCATCCAGGTGATGATGCTGATGGCGCGATCTTCGTAGCGGTCGATCTCCGCCTTCGCCTGCGGGAACCCTCTCAGATGGTCCACGAGGATGTTGGAGTCGAACAGCGCGGCTACCATTCGCTGCGAAGCTTCTCTTGGAACTCCAAACCATCCGGTCCGTCGGCCCACAAGCCGAAGGCTTCCTGAACGCCCTTGCGGCGGTGACGGGCCAGATAGTCGTCAATCGCCGCGCGGATCACAGCCGCGCGCGGACGCTGCTCAAGCTTGGCAAGGTCGTCGAGAGCGGCGACCTGAGCCTCGTTTGCATCCACTAGAATACGCATTCTAGGCCTCCATGATATACTGAGTATATATCATATGTGGCACCTTACCCCATCCACAAGGTCGCGGGATGTTCCAGCAGCCCCTTGATCCGCTGGACGAAGACCGCCGCATCATGCCCGTCGACGATGCGGTGATCGAAGCTGGAGGACAGATTCATCATCTTGCGCACGACCATCTGACCGTCGCGGACCACGACCCGTTCGGCGATCTTGTTGGGGCCGACGATGGCGACCTCGGGGTGGTTGATGATCGGGGTGTGGACCACCCCGCCCAGCGTGCCTAGCGAGGTGATGGTGATGGTCGAGCCGGACAGTTCCTCGCGCTTGGCCGTGCCATCCTTGGCCGCACCCGAGACGCGGGCGATCTCCAACGCCGTGTCATAGGGGTCGCGCGCCTCGGCGTGGCGGACCACCGGCACCATCAGGCCGTTCGGCGTCTGGGCGGCGATGCCCAGATGGACCGGGGCGTGCTGGGTCAGGACGCCGGCCTCGTCGTCATAGGTGGCGTTGATCTGCGGCTGGTCGCGCAGGGCGACGACGATGGCGCGGGCGATGAAGGGCAGCAGGTTCAGCTTGGGCTGGTCCTTTTGCTTCGTCGCATTCAGGTGCGCGCGAAGCTCCTCCAGCGCCGTGACATCGATCTCCTCCACATAGGTGATGTGGGGAATGCGGCGCACGCTCTCGGCCATCTTCTCCGCGATCTTTCGGCGCAGGCCGATGATGCGAACCTCGGTGGTTCCCTCCGCCTTCGCGTAGGTCGAGGCGCCGCCGGATGGGGCGGACGCCGGCTGCGAGCCGCCACGCGCGATGAAGCCGTCCAGATCCTCGTGCGTGATCCGCCCGGCCGGGCCGGAACCGGGCACGAAGGTCAGGTCCACGCCCAGATCCCGCGCGCGATTGCGCACGGCCGGCGAGGCCGAGGGGCGTTCACCCGGCGCGCGGCCGGTCAGGGCGGGAACAGGCTTGGACGGGGTCGTCACCAAAGTCTTCGAAATCGCACGCGCAGTCGTCGAAGTCGCAGCGGAAACCGTCGTCGAATTCTCTGTCGGTTTGGAGGCCGGTTTTGGCGCCGCGACGGGCGTGGAGACATTGCCCCGACCCTCGACATCGAACGCCACCAGCGGGCCGCCGACGGGGACAGATTTGCCCGCGTCGCCGTAGAGGGCGACGACCGTTCCGGCGACCGGAGAGGTGATCTCGACCGTGGCCTTGTCGGTCATGATGTCGGCGATGATCTGGTCCTCAGCGACGATCTCGCCGACCTTGACGTGCCAGCCGACCAGCTCGGCCTCGGCCGTGCCTTCGCCCACGTCAGGCAGTTTGAAGACGTAGTTGCCGGTCGGGGTCTGGGGGGCGTCAAGAGCCCCTCCACCCCGCTTCGCGCGGTTCCCCTCCCCACTGACGTGGGGAGGAGACGATGCCGCCACTGTTTCCTCCCCGCGCGAAGCGGGGGGAGGTGGCTCGGAGCGAAGCGGAGAGACGGAGGGGCTCTCCTCGGCATTCCCCGCCCCCTCGACCTCGAACTCCACCAGGGGGCCGCGCACCGGCACCATTGCGCCGGGTTCGCCATGCAGGGCGATGACCTTGCCGGAAACAGGGGCGGTAATCTCGACGGTGGCCTTGTCGGTCATGATGTCGGCGACGATCTGGTCCTCTGCGACGATGTCGCCGACCTTGACGTGCCAGCCGACCAGTTCGGCCTCGGCGGTGCCTTCGCCCACGTCGGGCAGTTTGAAGACGAAACGACCCATGTCAGCGACCTCCCGTCATGACGCTCTTCAAGGCGTCTGCGACCCGTTGCGGTCCGGGGAAATATTCCCATTCGAAAGCATGGGGATAGGGCGTGTCCCAGCCGGTGACGCGCGCGATGGGCGCCTCAAGATGATAGAAGCAGCGCTCCTGAACCAGGGCCGACAGTTCGCCGCCGAAGCCCGAGGTCTTGGGCGCCTCGTGCACGATGACGCAGCGGCCGGTCTTCTTAACGCTGGCCTCGATGGCCTCGATATCCAGCGGTACCAGGCTGCGCAGGTCGATGACTTCGGCGTCCACGCCCGCGTGTTCGGCGCCGGCCAGGGCGACCCAGACCATGGTGCCATAGGCCAGGATGGTCACGTCATTGCCTTCACGCATGACCCGCGCCTTGCCGATGGGTTCGACATATTTTCCGGTCGGGACCTGGGCCAGATCCTGGGCCTTCCACGGGCTGACCGGCTTTTCATGCCAGCCGTCGAACGGGCCGTTGTAGAGGCGTTTCGGCTCGAAGAAGACGACCGGATCGTCATCCTCGATGGCGGCGGTCAGCAGGCCCTTGGCGTCATAGGGGTTGGATGGAATGACGACCTTCAGGCCCGCGATATGGGTGAACAAGCTTTCCGGCGACTGGCTGTGGGTCTGGCCGCCGAAGATGCCGCCGCCATAGGGACTGCGCACCACGATGGGCGAGGTGAACTGGCCGCCCGAGCGATAGCGCATCTTGGCCGCTTCCGAGACGATCTGATCATAGGCCGGATAGATGTAGTCGGCGAACTGGATCTCGACGACGGGGCGCAGGCCATAGGCGCCCATGCCGATGGCGGCGGCGACGATGCCGCATTCGCTGATCGGGGCGTCGAAGCTGCGGGTCAAGCCATGCTTCTGCTGCAGCTTGTCGGTGACGCGGAAGACCCCGCCGAAATATCCGGCGTCCTCGCCGAACGACAGGACATTGGCGTCCTCGGCCATCTTGACGTCGATGGCCGAGTTCAGGGCCTGGATCATGTTCATCGGCACGACGCCCGAGCCCGTCGCCTGCGAAGCGGGGGCGGCGTTCTGGTCGACCATGTCCGGCTCGACGCCGTCGTTGCGATCGGCGTCGGTGAAGGTGGTTTGCTCAGCCATGGTCAGACCCCCACCTCGCGGCGCTGTTCGATCAGCCGCCAGTCTTCGGTCGCATAGACCTCTTCGAACATCGTCTTCACGCTGGGGCGCGACTGGCCCAAGGTGCCGATGGCTTCGGATTCCTTGCCGGCGGCGCGGACCTGTTCGACCGCCTCCTTCAGCGCGGCCGTATGACGTTCGTCGTCCCACTCGCCGATGACGGTCAGGTGCTGGCGCAGCCGTTCCAGCGGATCGCCCAGCGGCCATTTCTCGTGCTCGTCGCCGGGGCGATAGCGGCTGGGGTCATCGGAGGTCGAGTGCGGGGCGCCGCGATAGGTGAACAGTTCGATCACCGTCGCCCCCTGGTTCGAGCGGGCGCGTTCCTCGGCCCACTGAGTCGCCGCCCAGACCGCCAGGAAGTCATTGCCGTCAACCCGCAGGGCCGGCAGGCCATAGCCGATAGCCTTGGAGGCGAAGGTGGTTTCCAGCCCGCCGGCGATGCCCTGGAAGGACGAAATGGCCCACTGGTTGTTGACGACGTTCAGGATGACTGGGGCGCGATAGACGCTGGCGAAGGTGAGGGCGTTGTGGAAGTCGCCTTCGGCCGTGGCGCCGTCGCCGATCCAGCTGATGGCGATCTTGTCGTCGCCCTTGTAGGCGCTGGCCATGGCCCAGCCGACCGCCTGCGGCACCTGGGTCCCGAGGTTCCCAGAGATGGTGAAGAAGCCGTAGTCCTTGGCCGAATACATGATCGGCAGCTGGCGGCCTTTGATCGGGTCCGCCGCGTTCGAATAGATCTGGTTCATCATCTCGACCAGTGGATAGCCGCGCGCGATCAGCAGCCCCTGCTGGCGATAGGTGGGAAAGCCCATGTCCTCGCGGCTCAGGATCATGCCCTGGGCGACCGCAATGGCCTCTTCGCCGGTGCACTTCATGTAGAAGCTGGTCTTGCCCTGGCGGTGGGCGCGGTGCATCCGGTCGTCGAAGGCGCGGGTCAGGATCATGGCTTTCAGACCGCGACGCAGCGTCTCGGCGTCCAGGCGCGGGTTCCACGGCCCGACGGCGTTACCTTCGTCGTCCAGCACCCGAATCAGGCGGAAGGCGAGATCGCGCATCTCATAAGGGGTCGATCCGACCTCGGGCCGTTCGACCACGCCGGCGGGGTCCATCAGCAGATGGCTGAAGTCCGGCGCATCGCCGGGACGGCCGGAGGGTTCCGGCACGCGCAATGACAGGGGTTGGCTGTTCTTTTTCACGTTTTCGTCGTTCATGCGGGCGTCCATATCCATTCGGGGTCCGTCCGTGTTTCCTCTGGACGTGTGATAACACGGCCCCTAAGCAGGTGCTCGCTCAAATTGACCTTGCAAAATCCCGATCTCGGGTATTTTATTTCGCGATAATCATCATCGGAGAAACGCATTGGCCGACGAACTCGACCCCATCGACGCCCGCATCCTGGATATCCTGCAGCAAGACGCCGGGCTGTCGGTCGCGGAGGTCGCGGATCGCGTCGGATTGTCGGCCTCGCCCTGCTGGCGGCGAATCAAGCGGCTGGAAGATTCCGGCCTGATCACCAAGCGGGTCACCCTGCTGAACGCGCAGCTGCTGGGCCTGGACTTCGAGGTGTACGCCATCGTCAAGCTGATGCTGCCCTCGGCCGACAATCTGAACCTGTTCGAGGCCGCCGTCGCCAAATGGCCGGAGGTGGTCCAGTGCGCGACCATCACCGGGCGCGAGGACTATGTGCTGCGGATCATCACCTCTGACATGCACGCCTTCGACCTGTTCCTGCGCGAGAAACTGCTGGCCCTGGGCATCGTCTCGGACTGCGAAAGCCACATCGTCACGCGCGGCGTGAAGAATGTGACCGCCCTGCCTCTTGGCATCATCACGCCTCACGTCGGATAAGAGGTCTCAGGCGACTACGTTCGCCAAAGGGACCAAGACCATGATCGAACTCGTGATCGACGCGCGCCGCAAGGACCTGGGCGGGTTCGAGGTCGGGCGCGTCCTGCCCTTCCATTCGCGCCGGATGGTCGGGCCCTTCATCTTCCTGGACCAGATGGGGCCGGCCGAGTTCGCAGCCGGAGCCACGGCCATTGACGTGCGGCCGCACCCGCATATCGGCCTGTCGACCCTGACCTATCTGTTCGAGGGCGAGATCATGCACCACGACAACCTCGGCTATGATCAGGCGATCCGGCCGGGCGAGGTCAACTGGATGACGGCCGGCAAGGGCATCGTCCATTCCGAACGCACCGATCCGCTGAGAAAGAGCACCGGCGGGGCGATGCACGGGATGCAGGCCTGGGTCGCCCTGCCCGACGAGGCCGAAGAGACCGATCCGGCCTTCCATCACCTGGGCGAGGACGCCCAGCCCGCATACGAGAACGGCGGCCTGTTCGCACGTCTGGTGGCGGGCGAGGCCTATGGCGCCAAGGCCGCCGTGCCGGTGTCGTCGCCGTTGTTCTACATCCACTGGGAGCTTCAGCCCGGCGTCCGCACCGCCCCGCCGTCCGGCAAGGGCGCCGGGGGCATGAGCGAACGCGCCCTCTACGTGGCCAAGGGTTCCATCGAGGTCGGCGACCGCACCTTCCACGAGGGTCAGATGATCGTGCTGGAGCCGACGGCCGAACCGACCGTCAAGGCCCTGGTCCAGTCGACCGTCATGGTGCTGGGCGGTGAGCCGGTGGGCGAGCGGCTGATCTGGTGGAACTTCGTCGCCTCCAGCCAGGCTCGGATCGATCAGGCCAAGGCCGACTGGAAGGCCGGGCGGATGAGTCTGCCCCACGCCGACGACCTGGAGTTCATCCCCCTGCCCGACGAGCCGACCAAGGCCCAGGCCGCCCCGGCGCCGGTCGAGCCCAAGCCGACCGACCCGGTCTAGTGGCAAAGCACTGACTTTCTCCCTCCCCCTGCGGGGGAGGGTGGTCGAGCCGAAGGCGAGACCGGGTGGGGGCGGCAGGGCGACGCCCCACAGACCTTTCTTGTCTCAAGGCCAGTGCGTCCCTGCCGGGCCGCCCCCACCCCGTCGCTGCGCGACGCCCCTCCCCGAACGGGGAGGGAGAAACCAGCGCGATCCCCACTCTATTTGCCCCCGCTCCCGCAACCCGCTAACGCCTGCGCCATGAACTTCGATTTCGACGCCCAGGTCACCGCCGCCCTGTTCGACAACTCCGGCGCCGTCTTCGCCCTCGGCGACGGCTCGATCCGGTTCGAGGACCGGACGCGGGTCGAGGCCCACGACGGCGCCGTGCTGTGCGCCTGCGTCCACCCGTCCGGCGACGGCGTGGTCACCGGCGGCGACGACGGCAAGGTCGTCTGGAGCCGCCGCGACGAGGATCCGGTCGTCCTGGCGACGGCCAGGAACCAGTGGATCGACGCCATCGACGCCTCGCCGGCCTCGGGCCTGATCGCCTTTTCCTTCGGCCGCACCCTGTCGGTGATCGATCCCAACGAGGTGGGCTTCCGTCGCGACTTCCAGCACGAGCGCACCGTCTCGGGCGTCGCCTTCGAGCCCAAGGGCCGACGCATCGCGACCTCGACCTATGGCGGGGCGGCGCTGTGGTATGCGCGGATCGAGAAACAACAACCGGTCAAACTGGCCTGGGCCGGATCGCACACCGGCGTCGCCTTTTCGCCCGACGGCGCCTTCGTCGTCACGACGATGCAGGACAATCAGATGCACGGCTGGCGCATCAAGGACGCCAAGAACCTGCGCATGGGCGGCTATCCGGGCAAGGTGCGGTCGATGGCCTTCCTGGCCAATGGTCAGCTGATGGCGACCTCGGGCGCGCAAGGCGCGGTCCTGTGGCCCTTCATCGGCTCGAACGGGCCGATGGGGCGTGAGGCGACCGAGATCGGCTATGACGACACGACCCTGGTCAATCTGGTCTCGGCCCGCGCCGATCAGGGCCTGCTGGCCGCCGGCCTGACCGACGGCCGCGTCTGGGTGGCGCATCCGGCGGCCCAGGGGCTGAACTTCGTCAAGGCCGAGAAGGGGCCGGCCATCGTCGCCCTGTCGCTCAGCCCCGCCGTCGACAAGGTCGCCTGGGCCGACGAGGACGGCGCCGCCGGCGTCGCCATCCTCTGATGGCGAAGGGTCGCAAGAGCTGGCGTCGCGTCGTGCTGACCGCCCTTCTGATCCTGGCCCTGATCCCGGTCGCCGGGGTGCTGATCGTCGCCGTCGCGCCGCCGCCGCCGACCATACTGATGCTGCGCCAACTCGCTCGCGGCGAGGGCATGGACTACCAGTGGCGTGGCCTGAACCAGATTTCGCCCAATCTTGTGAACGCCGCCATCGCCGCCGAGGACGCCCGTTTCTGCAGCCACCACGGCTTCGACATGGAGGCCATCCAGAAGGCGCTGGACCACAACGCGGAGGGCGGACGTATCCGGGGCGGATCGACCATCAGCCAGCAGACGGCCAAGAACGTCTTCCTTTGGCCGGGCCGCGACTGGATCCGCAAGGGGCTGGAGGCGGGCTACACCGTCCTGGTCGAGGCGGTCTGGTCCAAGCGCCGGATCATGGAGGTCTATCTGAACGTGGTGGAATGGGCGCCTGGCGTCTATGGCGCCCAGGCCGCCTCGCGCCACTGGTTCGGCAAGGACGCTCGTGATCTTAGCCCACGCGAGGCCGCACGCCTGGCCGCCATCCTGCCGGCTCCGCGTCGCTACGAAGCAGCCGCGCCCGGCCCCTATGTCCGCCGAAGGGCGTCTCGCATCCAGGCCGCGATGGGCACGGTGCGCAACGAGGGGCTGAACGCCTGCGTCGTCGGGCGGGGCTGACGCCAAAGCCTGGTTAACCCTTCCCCTTGAGGCTTCCCTTAACCGCCCGATGGCACATTGAGCGCTATTCGGGCGATCTGCGCCCTCGGGGATGATCATCGTGAAGGCTTTCACACGGATCGGCAAAGCGGTTCAGGGCCTGCGCAATCTGGCGGCGCGCCTGTCGTCCAACCGAGCGGGCAATGTGGCGATGATCTTCGCCCTGGTCATGCCGGCCTTGGTGATGGTCACCCTGGGCGGCATCGACATCAACCGCATCACCACGGTCAAGGCCCGCGTTCAGGACGCCCTGGACGCCGCCGCCCTGGCCGCCGCGCGGTCGTCCTATACTGATCCCGATGACCTGCAGGCCGTGGCTGTGGTGGCCTTGCGGGCCAATCTGCGAAACGCCTCGGTCGAGCCGTTCGCCGACGATGCGGTCAAGATCGTCCTGACCAAGGACCAGCTGATCGTCGCCGACATGCAGGTTCAGGTGAAGACGCTGGTCGCCAACGTCTTCCTTCCGCCCTACGGCAAGATCTTGGACGACACCCTGCCGGTCAGCGTCCATTCCGAGGTCAATCGGTCTTCCAAGGACATCGAAGTCTCGCTAGTTCTCGACATCACCGGCTCGATGGCCAGCAACAACCGCATCGGCGACCTGAAGAATGCGGCGAACCAGTTGGTCAAGCTGGTGGTTCAGCCGCCCGCCAAACAGACCCCCTACTATTCACGCATGGCCATCGTCCCCTATTCGATCGGGGTCAATGTGGGATCCTGGGCCGACGGCGCACGTGGAGCACCGGTCGCCTCGACTAATATAACCGGCGCGTCCTGGGCGGCGGCTGCGGCGAAGTCGATCGGCGGCATCACCCGCGCCTCGCCCGGCGTCGTCACCGCAAACGGTCACGGACTGGCGAGCAACGACTACGTATGGATCAGCAGCGTCAACGGCATGACCCAGATCAACAACCGCGCCTACCGCGTGGTCCGCATCGACGCCAACAAGGTCTCGCTGCAATACCAATCCGGTGGCAACTGGTATGCGCTGAACACGAACAGCGGCTACAGCAGCTACAGCTCCGGCGGCCAGATCCGCAAATGCACCCGCGAAGACTGTTTCGTCACCGTCACCTCGCGCAATCACGGCCTGTCCGAGGACGAGGGCGTCCAGATCGCCGGCGTCAACGGCATGACGGCGCTGAACACGACGAATGAAGGCCTCTACGAAGTCTTCGAGAAGACATCCAACGACGCCTTCGTCCTGCCTGTCGCCGGCGCGACCTATGCCGACTACACCAAC
The DNA here is from genome assembly GCF_057838505.1 of Brevundimonas sp. KH_058. NCBI lineage: Bacteria > Pseudomonadati > Pseudomonadota > Alphaproteobacteria > Caulobacterales > Caulobacteraceae > Brevundimonas > Brevundimonas sp. KH_058. Next base: position 1,333,522 of record NZ_CM174469.1, read on the forward strand.
GGCGGAACCGTCCAGTGCGGCCGCGACGGATGCGCCAAACGGGTCTTTCGGGATGCGCAATACAATCGCCTGACGGCATTCGACAACACCACTTGCGTCAGCGAGCGTACAGGATCGCAGGCCTATACCGATGCTGCGCCAAGCAGTTCCAGCTACGTCGGCCGGAACTATGCCGCCCCGCAACGCACGACGCCTGTCAGATCAGCGGGCAATCCATGCCCAGCGGCCACGATCCAGCCTCTGACGTCCAACATCGACACCCTGACGACCCTGGTGAACGGGCTGTCCGTCACGGGCTCTACATCCGGCCAGATCGGTCTGGCCTGGGGCTGGTATGCGGTCTCGAACCAGTTCAACAGCCTGTGGTCTTCGAACCCGGCCGCCGCCTATGCGCCGACCAAGGTGCTGAAGGCCGTGATCCTGATGACGGACGGCGAGTTCAACACTCCTTATTGCGGCGGCGTCATCGCTCGCGATGCTGGTTCAGGCTCGGGCAATCTCTTCGACAAGATCGCCTGCGACGCGACCAACGGCGACCCGTTCGACCAGGCGGCCCAGCTCTGCACCAGCATGAAGGCCAAGGACATCATCGTCTATACGGTCGGGTTCTCGATCACCCCCGGCAGCGAGGCCGCGACGATCCTGAGCACCTGCGCCACCGACAAGGACAAGGCCTTCCTGCCGCAGTCGGGCGCGGACCTGTCCAACAACTTCCAGGCCATCGGCCGCGACATCACCCGGCTGCGGATTTCCCGCTGACGGCCTACAGCAGGCGGATTTCCCGCAGGCGCTCGGTCAGATAGTCCTCGGCCAAGATGGTCTTGCCCGCATAGCGGTCGGGATTGTCCGGCGTAATGGCGCTGGGCAGGGTCTCGATGGGGAAGTCCGGGTTGAAGTGCAGGAAGAAGGGCGTCGAATAGCGGGCGAAACCGCGACGCTCGGGCGCAGGATTGACCACGCGATGGGTCGTCGACGGCAGGACGTGGTTGGTCAGTCGCTGCAGCATGTCGCCGATGTTGACGACCAGAGCGCCAGGCGGGGGCGCGATGTCCAGCCAACTGCCGTCTTTCTCCTTCAGCTGCAGGCCGGCTTCCTCGGCGCCCAGCAGCAGGGTGATGACGTTGATGTCCTCATGGGCGCCGGCGCGGACGCCCGGCGCATCGGCGGGCACCGGCGGATAGTGCAGCATGCGCAGGACGCTGTTGCCCATCTCGACCTTGTCAGCGAAGAAGTCGTCGCCCAGCTTCAGATAGCGGGCGATGGCGCGCAGGATCTTGGCGCCCAGGGCGTCCAGATCCTCGAACATGCCATAGAGATGCGGCTTGAAACCTTCGACCTCGGTCGGCCAGACGTTGTCGCGCATGTAGCGGCGATAGGGATGCCCTTCGGGGAGTTCGCGGCCGACGTGCCAGAACTCCTTCAAGTCGACCGTCTTGGCGTCCTTGGCCGCCTCGACCCCGAACGGCGTCAGGCCGCGCGCTCCGCCGGTGCCCGGCTGGTGATACTGGCGCTTCACGTCCTCGGGCAGGGCGAAGAAGGCCTTGGCGTCGTCGATGGCGGCGGTGATGCGCGTCTCGTCCAGCCCATGATCGGCGACAACCGCAAAGCCGTATCGTGAGAAGGAGGCGCCCAGGGCGTCGCTGAACGCCTGAAAGTCGGCGTCGTACTGGGTCATCGACACGGGCGTGATGGCGCGGCCGGCGGGGCTGTCGTTCAGGGTCGTGCTCACGGACGTCCTCGATCTGGGAATGTGCGGCGGTTCCCATACGCCTAATCCGCGCCCTTGTCAGTTCATCGTCGAACGGGGTCGCCAAGGCCGTTCACGCGCCATACAGCTTGGAACCTTCACAGTAAGCATACGTTTCCGCGCCAGAACTCATTAACCAAAGGACCATTCCATGCGCGCCAAGATCATCGTCGCCAGCGTCTCGATCGCCGCACTGCTGGGCGCCGCCGCCTGCACCACGACCGACCCCTATCGCTCGGGTCCCGTTCGCAACAACACCGGAACCGGCGCCATCGCCGGCGCTCTGGGCGGCGCGCTTCTGGGCTATCTGACCAACACCTCGAACGGCGAGCAGGGCCGCAAGAACGCCCTGATCGGCGCTGGCGTCGGCGCCCTGGGCGGCGCGGCCGTGGGCCAGTACATGGACCGCCAGCAGCGCGCCATGGAGGCCGAACTGTCGGGCTCCGGCGTCGGCGTGGCGCGCCAGGGCGACGTCCTGGTCCTGCGCATGCCGTCGGACGTGACCTTCGCCACCAACCAGTCCTCGATCGATCCACGCTTCCTGCCCGTTCTCGACGACGTGGCGCGCGTGCTGCAGCAGTATGACCAATCGACGGTGGACGTGATCGGTCACACCGATTCCTCGGGCGGCGATGCGATCAACCAGCCCTTGTCGGAACGCCGGGCCGGCAGCGTCGCGTCCGAACTGGTGCGTCGCGGCGTCATCGCCCAGCGCCTTTATGTCGCCGGGAACAGCGCGCGTAATCCGATTGCGTCGAACGCCACGACAGAGGGCAAGGCGCAGAACCGCCGCGTGGAAATCCTGATCCGTCCGTTCACCGGCTGATCGACGGCTTCATCTTAAGACTTGGGGAAGGGCGGCGTCGCAAGGCGTCGCCCTTTCTTTGTTCAATCACAGGCTTCGTGATTTGCGCGCACTGGCACACCATGGTTCTCGATCTCATCGGATCATGGGAACGACGCAGTGACGCCTGAGGATCGGGAGTTCGGGCAAGGCCTGAAGCTGACCGCCATCGCGGTGATCAGCGCCGTCTTGACGGCGACCCTCGTCATCGGCGCCGGCCAGGCGCTCTTGCGCGGCTTCGAACCGATCATCAGGCTGGAAGCAACCGTCGTCTCGCACGCACCTGCCGAATGATCCTGCTCCCCTTGTTCTGACGATCTCTCCGGCAAAGAAAAACGCCGCCTCCTTTCGGAAACGGCGTTCTGTCTTTCGACGACTTCGAGATCCGAAGATCGACCCGGAGAGAAGTCCGGATCGATCCCCCCAGAGGTCTTAGAAGTTGATGTCGATGGTCGCGCGGCGGTTGAGCGGTTCACGCACACCGTCGGCGGTCGGCTTGGCCAGGTTGGTTTCGCCTTTGCCGTCGAGGGCGATGACGCCGCCGTTGACGCCAGCAGCAACCAGCGAGTCCGCGACGGTGCGCGAACGGCGGTTGGACAGACCCAGGTTATAGGCGGCCGAACCCGAGGTGTCGGTGTAGCCGACGATCACGACGCGCGTCGGACGACCCGACTTGGCGTAGTTGGCGGCCTGCGTCACCACCGAACGGGCTTCCGCCGTCAGGTCCGAGCGATCCCAGTCGAAGTAGACCACGAACTGGCGAGCGACCGGTGCGGGCGGTGCAACCGGAGCCGGCGGCGGGGGCGGAGGCGGCGGGGGGGGCGGAGGAGGCGGGGGAGGCGGCGGCGGCGGCGCATCTTCCGCACCGAAGCTGTAGCGCAGACCCAGGGTCACGGTGTGCGACTGATCGTAGTCGCCATCCCATTCGCCGAACTGCGTCGCGCCCGGACCCGTGCCGACCGTGGTCGAGGCGAACGAGGCGTCGCCCGTCAAGTAACGGTAGGTCAGGTCGATGTTGGCGCGATCGGTGACCGCCCAGGCCAGACCGGCGATCGCTTGAGCGGCGAACTTGGTCGAGTCGTCGTCAGCCGTGAAAGTCGCGCCGCGGTTGGCGCGCAGGAAACCATTGGTGTCCGTCTTGACGTAGTTCACACCGGCGCCGAGGCCGACGAAGGGACGGATGCCCCAGGCTTCGTAACCGAGGTCATAGATGACGTTCGCCATCAGGGTGGTGGACTCGATATCACCTTCAGGCGAGGTGCACGGGCCGGTCGCCGGCGTCACATTGCAGAGGCCTTGCGTGCCCGAAACGGCACGAACGCGACCGATGTCGCCCGAGCGGTAGCCGCCTTCGAGTTCAACGCGCCAGTTGGGGTTGAAGCGATAGCCGAGACGGGCGAACGCCGCCCAGCCGTCGTTCACTTCATAGTTCCACGACGCGCCGGTCGTCGACGACTCGGCGTTGATGTCGTCGATCATGTGGTAACCGGCGTCGATCGCGCCGTACCAGCCATTCGGTTCTGCCGACGCAGCGCCAGCCGACAGGGCCAGGGCGGCCGCTGCGCTGGAGGCCAGCACGAAAGTCTTCATACGCATAGGGGGTAGCCCTCCGCCTCTGTTATAGTAGGGGCGGGTCTACCGCCTAGGCCGGTCTTACCAGCCTTGCTGTAGAAGGTCGAGGCGGAAACGTGACCGATATCAACTGTGCAGCGCTCACCGTGGCGTTGATGCTACAGGTAAATTTGTCAGTTTGTCGATGTTTCGTTAACTTCTGGACCAGCGAACGTCACAATCTCAAAACGCGTGACAGCCAACTCATCCGGGTGGGCGGCGCTACATCATAGTTTGCCCGCTCATTCCTGCACGACCTGCATGCCTAGCCACTCTGCGATCAAGGCAGGCTTGTCGGCGCTCTCGATTTCCACAGTCAGCTCGTGCTTCAACACCCACCTGCCGCCGCCCTTGTCCTCTGCGGCCAATAGCTTGAACCGGCCACGAATGCGTGCCCCTGCCGGAACCGGAGCCAGGAACCTCAGCTTGTCGAAGCCGTAGTTGACACCCATCGTCACACCATCCAACGGCGCGACCGCGTCGTAGCTCATGGCGGACGCCAGACTCAGTGTCAGAAAACCATGCGCTATGGTTCCGCCGAACGGCGTCACCCTGGCCGCCTCGGGATCGACATGGATGAACTGGTGATCCTCGGTGCAGTCGGCGAAGGCGTCGATCCGGGCCTGGGTGACGTCGAACCATTTCGACACCCCGACCTCCTGGCCGATCAGTCCCTGAAGTTCACTGGCCTTGGTCATCGCGCCCTCTCTCTTTTGCTTTGAGAAGAGGTTGGCCGACCGGCGCCATGAAGGAAAGACCCTCAGCCGCCGAACCGACCTTCGATGATGTCGGCGTACAGCGTCGGATCGACATTGCCGCCCGACAGGATGATCGCCGTCGTCAACCCTTCCGTCCCGATCTTTCCGGCCAAAAGAGCCGCCAGGGACACCGCGCCACCGGGCTCGATCACCAGTTTCAAATGACGGAAGGCGAACCGCATCGCCTCCGCGACCTCTGCGTCAGACACTGTGATCGCGCCGGCCAGCCGTTGATTGATCGGCCAGGTCAGCACCCCCGGCATCGGCGACATAAGCGCATCGCAGATCGACGGCGCGCCTTGCGGATGCCCGACCCGCGCGCCCGCCGCCAGCGACCGCGCCGTATCGTCGAACGCTTCCGGCTCCACCACGAACACCTTCGTCGAAGTACTGCGCTCGGCCATCACCAGATTGATCCCCGCCATCAGCCCGCCGCCGGAGGCGCCGCACAGCAACTGATCGAACGGCGCATCGGCCTGATCCAGCATTTCCAGCGCCGTCGTTCCTTGTCCTTCGATTACGAAGGGATCGTCGAAGGGCGGAACCAGTATCGATCCGCGCTCGGCGGCGATGCCCGCGCCGATGGCCTCGCGGCTCTCGGTCCAGCGGTCGTAGAAACGCACTTCTCCGCCGAAATCGATCACCCCCTCGACCTTAACCTTGGGGGAATCCGACGGCATGACGATGATGGCCGGCATCCCGACGAGGGCAGCGGCGGCGGCTACCCCCTGCGCATGGTTGCCGGACGAGAAGGCGACCACCCCGCGCGCCTTCTCCTCGGCGCTCAGCCGGCTGATGCGGTTGTAGGCGCCGCGAAACTTGAAAGCCCCGGCGCGCTGGAGGTTTTCGGCCTTCATCAGTACCCGTCCGCCGACCACGGCGTTCAGGGCGGGGCTTTCGAGCAGCGGCGTGCGGACAGCGACGCCGTCGATCTGGCGGGCGGCGTCGAGGACGCCTTCATAGCTGGGCAGACGCGTCGTCATATGCTCCCCTTAGCCCAAGGTCCGAGCGCCGCGTAAGGCGTCCAAGGGAGAAACGTCTTGAGCCTGATCCTCGCCATCGACCAGGGCACGACCTCGACCCGCGCCATCGCCTTCGAGATCGCGCCTCAAGCAGCGCGAAGCGCGGTAGGCGAAAGAATGGGGGATTTGCGCCCCGTCGCCGTCAGCCAGATCGAACTGGCCCAGCATTTCCCCAAGTCCGGCTGGGTCGAACACGATGCTGCCGAGATCTGGACCGCGACCCTTCAGACCTGCCGCGAAGTGGTGCGAAAGGCCGGCGGGGTCGCCCGTTTCGCCGCCATCGGCATCACCAACCAGCGCGAGACGGCGGTGATCTGGGACGCCGCGACGGGCGAGCCTTTGCATCGCGCCATCGTCTGGCAGGACCGGCGCACGGCCGACGTCACCGCCCGCCTGACCACCGAAGGACATGAGCCCATGGTCCAGGCCGCGACCGGCCTGATCCTCGACCCTTATTTCTCGGCGACGAAATTCGCCTGGCTGCTGGACGCCGTGCCGGGATCGCGCGAGCGCGCGGCCAAGGGCGAGGTCAAGCTGGGCACGATCGACGCCTGGCTGATCTGGAAACTGACCGGCGGCCGGGTCCACGCCACCGATGCGACCAATGCGTCGCGCACGGCCCTGATGGATCTGAAGACGGTCGAATGGCGCGACGACCTGTGCGCCCTGTTCTACGTGCCGCGCGAAGCTCTGCCCGACATCGTCCCCTGTGCGGGCGTGATCGGCGAGACCGATCCGGCGCTGTTCGGCCGCCCCCTGCCTATCGCCGGATCGGCGGGCGACCAGCAGGCGGCCCTGGTCGGCCATGGCGCGTTGAAGGCCGGCGACGCCAAGATCACCTATGGGACCGGCGCCTTCCTGGTCGCCAATGTCGGGGCCAAGCCCGTGGCCTCGACCCGGCGGCTGCTGGGCACGCTGGGCTATCAGGCCGACGGCGAGACCGCCTATGCGCTGGAGGGGTCGATCTTCTCGGCCGGGTCGGCGATCCAGTGGCTGAGGGACGGGGTCAAGCTGATCTCCGAGTCGCGTCAGTCGGAGGCGATGGCGCAGGAACTGCCCGACAACGGCGGGGTCTATATGGTGCCGGGCTTCACCGGCCTGGGTGCGCCGTGGTGGGAGCCGGAGGCGCGGGGAACCGTCGTCGGGCTGACGCGGGATTCCGGCCCGGCTCATTTCGTTCGCGCGGCGCTGGAGGCCCTGGCCTATCAGACGCGAGACCTGCTGGACGCCCTGGCCCAGGACGGCGCCCCCCCGCTGAAGATGCTGAAGGTGGACGGCGGCGTCACCGCCAACAGTTTCGCCATGCAGTTCGTCGCAGACATCTGCGAGGTCGAGGTCGAGCGGCCGGCGTTTCAGGAGATGACGGCTCTGGGCGCGGCGCGCCTGGCGGCATTGGGCGTCGACCTGCTGCCCGATCTGGAGGCGCGCCCGGCGGAGGCGCCCGCCTGCTGGAAACCGCGCATGAAGACTGACGAGCGCGAGCGTCTGCTTTCCGGCTGGCGCCGCGCGGTGAAGGCCGCCATCATCGCCGCGCCGGACCGGGCCTAAGATCCGGGCGGCTCAAAGGAAACACCAAAGAACGGACCGGGCCGCCCATGACCGACGCCTCTTCCCTCGACGCTCAGACTGCCTTTTCCGGCACGCGCGAGGTCGATCCCCGCTACCGGCTGGACGAGGCGGCGCTGGACGCCTGGATGGCCGCCCACGTCGCGGGCTACGCAGGCCCGCTGGCGGTGCGCCAGTTCAAGGGCGGCCAGTCGAACCCGACCTATGAGCTGACCACGCCCGCCAAGAGCTATGTCCTGCGGCGCAAACCGCCGGGCGTCCTGTTGCCCAGCGCCCACGCCGTGGACCGCGAGTTCCAGGTCATCTCCGCCCTCGCCGCCCAAGGCTTCCCGGTGGCGAAACCCCACGCCCTGTGCCTGGACGAAGCCGTTATCGGCTCGATCTTTTATGTGATGGACAAGGTCGAGGGGCGGATCTTCTGGGACCTGAAACTGCCCGGCCTGACGCCCGCAGAACGCCGCGCCGTCTACGAGGCCCAGACGGATACCCTGGCCCGTCTGCACGCCTTCGACCCCGCCGCCATCGGCCTGGGCGACTATGGCAAGGCCGGCAACTATTTCGCCCGCCAGGTCGGGCGCTGGACCAAACAATATCACGCCTCGGAAACCAAGCCTGTTCCGGCCATGGACCGGCTGATCGCCTTCCTGCCCGACAGCCTGCCGCCCGAGGGGCCGAGCCGCATCGTCCACGGGGACTTCCGCCTCGACAACATGATCCTGGCGCCCGAGCGCGCGGAAGTGCGGGCCGTGCTGGACTGGGAGCTGTCGACCCTGGGCGATCCGATGGCCGATTTTTCCTATCTGCTGATCGCCTGGGCCATTCCGGCCAGCTTGCGCAACGGCCTGGCCGGCGCCGATCTGGAGGCCTTGGGCATCCCCTCTGTCGAGGAGACGGTCGAACGCTACGCCGCCGCCACGGGGATGCGGCCCGCCAATCTGGAATGGCTTTACGCCTACAACCTGTTCCGCCTGGCGGCCATCTGCCAGGGCATCGCCGGCCGAGTCCGCGACGGCACTGCCGCCAGCGCCCACGCCAAGACCATGGCCGCCCAGGTCGGTCCGCTCAGCGACGCGGCCTGGGGTTTCGCGAAGAAGGCCGGCGCCTAATCCCTGACGGCGGCGCCCAGGATGCGCTTGTCGGTCTTGCCCTGGACCAGCACCGCAACCGCCTCGCCGGAGCGAGAGGGGGGCAGGGTATAGAGCATGGGTCGGCCGCGCCATTCGCCCAGGCGGGTGACACCGCGCACGACGTTCATGTGCCGCATCGACTGGCCGCGATTTTCGCCTTGGCGGACCTCGACCACCTGAGGGCCGGGCGTATAGGTCACCGCCACCACCTCGGCGCCGCCGACGGGGGCGCGGCCCGAGCCGACGCCGACGCCGTTTCCGTTCTCGCGGAACTCGATCTGGGGCGGCCAGGCCTGGCGCACGGCTTCCTGGCCGATAGCGGTTTCAAGCTCAAAGCTGCGGGCGCCCGACATCTGACGACGGCCGTCGATCACCACCTGGGGCGTCGAGACGCCGCGCTGGCGCAGGGCGGCGCGATAGGCGCGCTGGCGCTGAACGAACTCCGGGCGGGCGAAGGTGTCGGTCCAGCCCAGATAGTCCCAATAGTCGACGCCATAGGTCAGGGCGATCACGCCAGGCTGGGCCGCCGCCTTCTCGACCGCCGCATTGGCCTCGACGCAGCCGCCGCAGCCTTGGGCGGTGAACAGTTCGACCACCACCGGCGGGCCGTTGGTCACGGCGTGACGCGGCGCAAGCGGCGGACGACCCACAGTCGGCTGGGCCGCCGAGGCGACGGACATGAGGGCGCCCGCCATGACCGAGCCCGCGATGATCCAGCCCTTGGTGTTCATGCCGTCGTTCTTACCCCAGGCCCGATGCGGAACGCCTCATAATCGCGTGACCCACTTTCCTCAGCTCTCAGTCCATCAGCTGTTGCGACAGATAGACATAGTGCCTGGCCCAGCGGCGAGCGTTGGCCACAGGGTCGGCGTCGTTGGAGTGACCGCCGGCCGTGTCCTCGAAATAGAGGTGGTCGTGGCCCTGATCACCCAGGCGGGCGGCGAATTTGCGCGCATGACCGGGGTGGACCCGGTCGTCGCGGGTGTTGGTGGTCAGATAGACGCGCGGATAGGCCACGTCGGGCCGCAACTGTTGATAGGCCGAATATCGGGCGATCCAGGCTGCTTCTTCCGGGATGCGCGGGTCGCCGTATTCGCCGATCCAGGACGCCCCGGCCGGCAGCTCGTGATAGCGCAGCATGTCCACCAGCGGGCTCTCGATCACCGCCGCATTGAACAGTTCGGGATGCTGGGTGATCGACACGCTGGTCAGCACGCCGCCGTTCGAGCGGCCATAGATGCCCAGGCGACGCGGGCTGGTGATCCCGCGCTGTTCCAGATCGCGCGCCACGGCGGCGAAGTCGTCGAAGGCCTTCTGACGATCGCCGTCCAGCGCCGCCTGGTGCCAATCCGGCCCGAACTCGCCGCCGCCACGGATGTTCGCCTGGACGAAGACGCCGCCCCGCTCCAGCCACAGCTTGCCCATCTCGGGCTTGTAGGCCGGGTTCAGGCTGACCTGGAAGCCGCCGTAGCCGAGCATGATGGTCGGGTTCGATCCGTCCAGCTTCATGTCGCGTGGACGGGTGATGAAATAGGGAATCTTGGTCCCGTCGGTCGAGGTGGCCTCATACTGTTCGGTCACGTCACGCGCGGCGTCGAACTTGGCCGGCGCCGACTTCAGCGTGGTCAGGGTCGCGGCGTCGGCATCGGCCAGGCTGAGCGTCGGCGGGACCAGGAACCCTTGGGTCGAGACGAAGACCTCGCCGCGCGACTTGGACGAGTCGCCCAGGCCGACAGCGAGGTTGTCGGGAACCGCGATGTCCGTGCGCGGCCATCCCCACTCGCCACGATCCTGGAAAACTGCCGCACGGCCGCGAACATTGTCGGTGTAGGACACCACGACGCGATCGGAGAGGACGCGGACATCAGCCACGGCCTGACGCGCCTCCGGCCGGAAGATCACATCGGAAGCATTGGTGAAGACGAAGTCTCCCGTGGCCGTCGCCGGATGCAGCACCTCCAAAACCTCGGCCAAAAGGTCGCCGGCCTTGCGATCTTTGCCACGTCGCGACCAGGTTTCTTCGGCCGTAAAGACCAGCTTGCCGTTCAGCACCCCGTGGACGGAAACACGGGAGGGAAGTTCGAGGCGCACAGGCCGACCATCCACCAACTGCCACGTCTCGGACCGGAAGGTGTCCAACGGACGCGTGATGATGACCGCCGCGACCTTGCCGTCCTTGTCGCGATAGACGGCGGGGCTGACCCCATAGCCGCCGTCGCCCTGTTCGCCGCGGTAGACCTCGGTCGCCTGGGCCAGGGTCTGGCCGCGCTTCAGCGTCTTTACGATGAAGGGATAGCCCGACTCCGTCATTGTTCCTGCTCCGAAATCGGTGGCGACCAGAAGCGTTTCGCGGTCCAGCCATTCGATGCGGTGCTTGCCCTCGGGCAGGCTGAAGCCAGCGTTTAAGAACTGCTTGGTCGTCAGGTCGAACTCGCGCACGACCACCGCGTCCTTGCCGCCGTCGGACAGGTTGATCAGGCAGCGGGTTTCGTCTGGCGCCAGGCAGTCGGCGCCCTTGAAGACCCAGTCCTTGCCCTCGGCCTTGGACAGGGCGTCGATGTCCAGCAGAGTCTCCCACTGCGGCGTCGCGGTGCGGTAGCTGTCCAGCGTCGTGCGGCGCCAGACGCCCTTGGGATTGGTCGCGTCCTGCCAGAAGTTGCCGACCCCGTCGCCCAGGGAGCTGGGCGTGGGGATGCGGTCGGTGGCGGTCAGGATGGCCTGGGCCTCGGCGCGGAAGGTCTCGTAGCGCGGGTCGCCGGTCAGGACGGCGAGAGACTTGCGGTTCTCCTCGGCGACGAAGGCCATGGCCTCAGCCCCGTCCACCTGCTCCAGCGCCAGGTGATCGTCCGCCGCCGCCACGCCTGCCGGGGTCAGGTCGCGCGGGAAATGGGGTGGGGGAAGTTGCGTCGTCAAAGCGGCGCCATCTGGCCCAGAACAGTCATAACAGACCGGCTTGTCTTGCGCCGGAGCCGTCGCGGTCTGTGCGAGCACGGGCGTCGCCCCGATCAGAAGGGCCGGAATGGCGGCGGACAGGATCAGGTGACGCATTCGAAAACTCCGCTTTGTCGATCCTCCCCCGCATCGCGGGGGAGGGGGACCGCCGTCAGGCGGTGGAGGGGGCGGAACCAGGCAGGGGTGAGCGGGGTCGCCCCCTCCACCACTTCGTGGTCCCCCTCCCCCGTTCGCAAGCGCTCACGGGGGAGGATCGATCGGTCCTATTCCTGCGCCGGCGTGTCCATCAGGCGGCGCGACAGATAGGTGTATTCCAGCGCCAGGCGACGCGCGGTCTCGCGCAGGTTCGCCCCGGCCGCATGGCCGCCGTCGACGTTCTCGTAGAACAGGACCGGATAGCCCAGTTCCTCAAGCCGCGCCGCCGCCTTGCGGGCATGGCCGGGATGGACGCGGTCGTCCTTGGTCGAGGTATGGATGAAGACTTCCGGGTAAGGCTGGCCGGCGCGCAGGTTCTGATACGGCGAATAGGCCTCGATCCAGGCGCGCTGTTCGGGGATGTCCGGGTTGCCGTATTCGCCGATCCACGAGGCGCCGGCCAGCAGCTTGTGGAAGCGCAGCATGTCGAACAGGGGCACCTGGATGACGGCGGCATTGATCAGGTCAGGGCGCTGGGTCAGCATCGCCCCCATGAACAGGCCGCCTTGCGAACCGCCCATGATGCCCAGCTTGGGCTGGCTGGTGATGTCGCGGGCGATCAGGTCCAGGGCCACGGCCTGGAAATCCTCGTGCGCCCGCTGGCGGTTCTGTTGCAGGGCCGCCTCGTGCCAGCGAGGGCCGAACTCGCCGCCGCCGCGCGTATTGGCGATGACATAGACGCCGCCGCGCTCCAGCCACAGCTTGCCGACCGTGGCCGAGTAGCCGGGCAGCAGCGAGCTTTCGAACCCGCCGTAGCCGTACAGCAGGGTGGGGTTGGAGCCGTCCAGCGGCATGTCCGCCTTATGGACCACGAAATAAGGGATCATCGTGCCGTCGGCCGAGCGGGCCTCGTGCTGGTCCACCGTCATGCCGGCGGCGTCGAACTTGGCCGGCATCGACTTGACCTGATCCACCGCGCCGGTCGCCGCATCGGCCAGCCACAGGCTGGACGGGTTCAGATAGCCGGTGACGCTGACGAAGACCTTGTCGTCTTTCTCGGACGCCGACCCCACGCTGACCGAGACGTTCTGCGGCAGATCCAGGGTCGTGTGCGCCCATTCGCCGTCACCGGGGGTGTAGACCCGCACCGAGCCGCGCACATTGTCATAAAGGGCGACGACCAGCCGGTTGCGCGTAACGTTGACGCCCTCGATGGCCTGACGCTCGGTCGGGCGCAGCACCAGTTGGGCCGGGGTCGCCGGATCGGCCAGCCAGGCCTCAAGGGGCCAGGCGATCAGGTCGCCGGTCTTGAAGTCCTGGCCCGACGGCGCGGTCCAGTCCTGTTTCAGCGACACCAGAAGCTGGCCCTGAACCAGGCCGGTGATGTCCGACTTGGCCGGCAGCTGTAGCTGCGTCAGGGCGCCGTCGTCGGTCAGGCGCCAGGTCTCGGATGAATAGAAGTCCACCGAACGGTTGATCAGCGTCGCCTTCACCACCCCGTCGGAGTCGCGCAGCGTATAGCCGGATACCGAGACGTCGGTCGGCTGGCCGGTGAACAGGGTCTCGGCCTGATCCAGGCCCTGACCGCGCTTCAGACGCTTGACCACCATCGGATAGCCAGAGTCGGTCAGGGTGCCGGGACCGAAGTCGCGAGAGATCAGCAGAGTGTCCTTGTCGATCCACGACGCGCCGCCCTTGGATTCCGGCAGGACGATGCCGCCCTCGACGAACTTGCGCTCGACGCTGTCGAACTCACGCAGCGTCACCGCGTCTTTGCCGCCGTTCGACAGGCTGAGCAGGCAATAACGCTCCTCGGGCGCCAGGCAGGTCGCGCCCTTGTAGACCCAGTTCTGGCCCTCGGCTGCGGCCAGGGCGTCGACGTCCAGGATGGTCTGCCATTCCGGCGTCGCGGTGCGATAGCTGTCCAGTGTCGTCCGGCGCCAGACGCCGCGCACGTGCTGGGCGTCCTGCCAGAAGTTGTCGATATGGCCGTCGTGGGTGAAGCCGGGCGAAGGGATGCGGTCCTGGGCCTGGACGATCTCCAGCGCCTGCTGGTGCAGCGGTTCGTAGCGCGCATCGCCCTGCAGCACGGCGAAGGTGCGTTCGTTGTGGGCCTTGACCCATTCCATCGCCCGCTCGCCCTCGACCTCCTCCAGCCACAGATGGGGATCGGTCGCGTCGCTAGTGGCGAAACCGCCGGAAGCGGATGCGGAAGACTCGTCAGGAGTATGGGCCATGGATACCGAGGTCAGGCTGGTGGAGGCGAGAAGGGCCGCGAGCGCGACGGCGGAATAACGGATCATGGACAGTCCCCGAAAACGACGCCGGCACCTTAGCGGCGGCGCGGTCGTCGGCAAGTCGCGCGACCTTACCGTTTTGTCACACCGGCATCAGTCCTCGTCTTCGATACACAACAGATTGCCGCAGGCCTTGCAGTGGACCGCGTCCTGATCGTGGGTCTGAAGCCCGCAGGCCTCGCACGGATAGCGCACCTTGTGCGGCTTGATCAGGGCCTGGGCCAGACGCAGGAACAGGGTGATGCCCACCAGCATGATGGCGATGGACAAGAGCTTGCCCAGCGATCCGGGCAGGGTCACGTCGCCGAAGCCCGTCGTCGTCAGGGTCGCCACGGTGAAATAGAGGGCGTCGATATAGCCCGCGATCCCGTCATGCCCCAGGAAGGTGGCATAGACGAAGCCCGTCGTGACGAAGACGAAGGTGACCAGACTGGACAGGGCGCGCACGATCCCCTCGATCCGCGTATCGTCGAACCGGGCCCCGATGGTGCGCCAGAAGAAATCCGAGTTCAGCACCGTCCACAACCGCAGCAGCCGCAGGAAACCCAGATTGAACAGCCAGGCGGGGAACAGCAGGGTGGCCAGGATGAACAGGTCCATCCAGACGATGGGCCGCTTCAGCCAATCCCTGATGTCCGAATAGGCATAGGCCCGCGCGGCAAGATCCGCCGCCAGGATCGTCGCCACCAGATAGTCCAGCGCATAGAAGGCCCAGCCCATGTTCTTCAGTATCGGCGAGGCCAGGAAGAAGGCGATGATGGCGAAGTCGACGGCGATCACGGTCAGCCGGAACTTCACCGCCGCCGGCTGGCTGCCGTGATACAGGTATCGCAGTCGGGCGCGCAGGCGCAGGCTGTCGTCCTTGGGGTCGGTTTCGGTCTGGGACACGCTGGTTTCCGGGACGCAGGGTTAGGCCTATATGGCCTGCATGACCCGTCCTTTCGTCAAGATGAACGGCGCCGGCAATGACTTCGTCGTCGTCAATGCGCTGGAACAGCCGTTCGCTCCCAATGAGGATGAGATTCGCGCCTTGGGCGACCGCGCGACGGGCGAAGGCTTCGATCAGTTGATCTCCATCGAACGGTCGGAAACGGCCGACGCCTTCATGCGGGTCTGGAACGCCGACGGCTCGATGGTCGAGACCTGCGGCAACGCCCTGCGCTGCGTCGGCTGGCTGTTGATGCAGGCCAATGGCGCGGACCGCGTCGTCATCGATACGGCAGGCGGCCCGACCACCGCCACGCGCGCCGGCGACCACCGCGTGACGGTGGATATGGGCAAGCCTCGGCTGGACTGGACCCAGGTGCCGCTGGCCGAGGAGATGGACACGCGCGGGATCGAGCTTCAGGTCGGTCCCATCGACGCGCCGATCCTGCACACGCCGGGCGCCCTCTCGATGGGCAATCCGCACGTGGTCTTCTTCACCGACCGTCAGGACGACGGCTTTGTCACCGGGTCCGGCTCGCTGGTCGAGCATCACCCGATGTTCCCGCAGGGGGTCAATGTCGGTTTCGCCAATGTGCTGGGCCGCGACCATATCCGCCTGCGGGTCTGGGAGCGCGGGGCCGGCCTGACGAAGGCGTGCGGCACCGGCGCCTGCGCCGCCCTGGTCGCCACGGCCCGGCGCGGCCTGACCGACCGCAAGGCGACGGTGGTCGTGGACGGCGGCGAACTGGTCATCGATTGGGATGCCGAGAACGATCACGTCCTGATGACCGGGCCGGTCGAGATCGAGCGCACGGGCATGCTGTCGATCTGACGACTTGACGCTGACGCCAACGTCAAGCCTCTCGGCTGATTGCCAGGCTTCCTCCGCGTCAAGGGTTGGCGCGGCCGTTCCCACACTCTAGGACACGAAGGGTTACAGCCCCGACGACGCCCTGGACGACCGATGCCCGATCAAACCGAAAAACAGACCTTCTCCGATCAGGAAGCCCTCGACTTCCACCGCATCCCGACGCCGGGCAAGATCTCCATGGCGCCGACCAAGCCGATGGCGACCCAGCGCGACCTGTCGCTGGCCTATTCGCCGGGTGTGGCCGTGCCGGTGCTGGCCATCGCCGCCGATGCGGACAAGGCCTATGATTACACGGCCAAGGGCAATCTGGTCGCCGTGATCTCGAACGGCACCGCCATCCTCGGCCTGGGCAACCTGGGCCACATGGCTTCCAAGCCGGTGATGGAGGGCAAGTCGGTCCTGTTCAAACGGTTCGCCGACGTCGACAGTTTCGACGTCGAGGTGAAGACCACCGATCCGGACGAGTTCATCACCGTCGTCAAGAACATCGGCGACACCTGGGGCGGCATCAATCTGGAGGACATCAAGTCCCCGGAATGTTTCGTCATCGAAAGCGAGCTTCAGGACCTGCTGGACATCCCGGTATTCCACGATGACCAGCACGGCACGGCCATCATCTCGACCGCCGGCCTGATCAACGCCTGCCACGTCGCGGGCAAGAAGCTGGACGAGGTCAAGGTCGTGCTGGCGGGCGCCGGGGCGGCGGGCCTGTCCTCCATCGCCCTGATGAAGGCGGCGGGCGTCAAGGCCGAGAACACCGTGATCTGCGACCGCGACGGCGTGGTCTATCAGGGCCGCGAACACGGCATGGACCAGTGGAAGGCCGCCCACGCGACCGACACGCCGCTGCGCACGCTCGCGGAAGCCATGGTCGGCGCCGACGTGGTGCTGGGCCTGTCGGCCAAGGGCGCGATCACCAAGGAGATGGTGGCCTCCATGGCCCCCAATCCGATCATCTTCGCCATGGCCAACCCCGATCCCGAGATCACGCCCGAGGACGTCCAGTCGGTGCGTTCTGACGCCATCATCGCCACCGGCCGCTCGGACTATGTGAACCAGGTCAACAACGTCCTGGCCTTCCCCTATCTGTTCCGGGGCGCGCTGGACGTGCGCGCGCGCCGCGTGAACCATGAGATGAAGATCGCCTGCGCCCAGGCCCTGGCCGCCCTGGCGCGCGAGGATGTGCCGGACGAGGTCGCCGCCGCCTATCGCGGGCGCAAGCTGAAGTTCGGGCCGGACTACATCATCCCGACGCCGTTCGATCCGCGCCTGATCTGGTACATCCCGCCCTTCATCGCCCAGGCGGCGATGGATACGGGTGTGGCCCGCGTCCAGATCGAGGACATGGACGCCTATCGCAACGCCCTGCGCTCGCGCGTCGATCCGTCCGCCGCTCTGATGCAGAAGATCAGCTCGGCCGTGCGCGGCGGGCCGAACAAGCGCGTCGTCTTCGCCGAGGGCGAGGAACCCGCCGTCATCCGCGCCGCCTGGGGCTTCAAACAGGCCGACCTGGGCACGCCGATCCTGGTCGGGCGCGAGGACCTGATCCGTCAGAACGCCGCCGAGGCGGGGCTGAACTTCGACGAACTGGGCATCGAGATCACCAACGCCCGCGTCTCCGAACACAATGTCGAGGACACCGACTGGCTGTACGAGAAGCTGCAACGCCGTGGCTATCTGCGCCGCGACGTTGCGCGGATGATCAACCAGGACCGCAACTATTTCGCCGCCACCCTGGTCGCCAAGGGCCGGGCCGACGCCATGGTCGCGGGTGTGACCCGCAACTTCAACATGGCGCTGAAGGAGGTCGGGCGCGTTCTGGACGTCGAGGACACCCTGATCGGCCTGTCGATCCTGCTGGCCAAGGGCCGGACCCTGTTCGTCGCCGACACCACCATCCACGAACTGCCCAACGCCGAGGAACTGGCCGACATCGCCGTCAAGGCGGCCGAGACGGTGCGCAAGCTGGGCCGCAACCCGCGCGTGGCCTTCCTGTCCTATTCCACCTTCGGCAATCCGCCCGGCGACCGCGCCGAGAAGGTGCGCGAGGCCATCCGCATCCTGGACAAGAAAGGCGTCGATTTCGAATACGAGGGCGAAATGCCGCCGGAAGTCGCCCTGGATCCCAAGGGTCACTCGGCCTACGCCTTCAACCGCCTGACCAAGCCGGCCAACATCCTGGTCATGCCCGCCATCCATTCGGCCGCCATCTCGACCAAGCTGGTCCAGGCCCTGGGCGGCGCGACCGTCATCGGCCCGCTGCTGGTCGGTCTGGAGAAGCCGGTTCAGATCGTGTCGCTGGGCGCCTCGGTCAGCGAGATCATCACGGCCGCCACCTTCGCCGCCTATGACGCCGGTCCCGCCTTCCAGGGGTCGGGCCTGACCTCGGCGCCGCGTCCCCCGGCGGCCGTGGTCGAACGTTGAGCGAAGCCTCGCCCTTTCCACCTGCCGCCCCGCCGCCCCGGCGGGTGGAGCCGGGCTTCTATCTGGTCGCCACCCCGATCGGGAACCTGCGCGACATGACGCTGAGGGCGCTGGACGTTCTGGCCGCCGCCGATCTGGTGCTGGCCGAGGACACCCGCGTGACCGCCAAACTTCTGGCGGCCTATGGGCTGAAGGCCAAGCTGGAACGCTGCGACGACCACGCGTCCGGTCGCGCCGCCGAACAGGCCATCGCCCGCCTGCGCGAGGGTCAGGTCGTCGCCCTGGTGTCGGACGCGGGCACGCCGCTGGTCAGCGATCCCGGCTTCGTCGTCGCCCGTGCGGTGATCGCCGAAGGCTTGCCCCTCCATCCTATCCCCGGCCCGTCCAGCCTGCTGGCGGCCCTGTGCATCGCCGGCCTGCCCGCCGACCGGGTGCTGTTCGCCGGCTTCCTGCCGCCCAAGACCGCCGGTCGCACCGCTGCGCTGGAGGCGCTGAAAGGTCAGCGCCAGACCCTGGTCTTCTTCGAGAGCGGACCGCGCCTGAAGGACAGCCTGACCGACATGGCCGCCGTGCTGGGCCCGCGCCCCGCCGCCGTGGCCCGGGAGTTGACCAAACTTTATGAAGAGTGCGTGCGCGGGACGCTGGACGACCTGGCCGTCGATCCGCGCCTGGACGGTCCCAAGGGCGAGATCGTCGTGGTCGTCGGCCCCGGCGAGGAGGTTCAGGCGACCGAGGCCGACGCGGACGCCGCCCTGATCGACGCCTTGCAGACCCTGTCCACCGGCGACGCGGCCTCGGAGGTCGCCAAGGCCCTGGGGCTGAACCGCAAGATTCTCTATCGCCGCGCGCTGGAGCTGAAGGGCAAGTGAAACCGCGCCTGTCGCGCCCCACGCCAGTCCGTCGCCCCAAGGCGGCGTGGCGTCAGGCGAAGGGTGGAGCGGCGTTCAAGGCCGGTCACGCCGCCGAATGGATCGCGGCCCTGTGGCTGATGTTGCGCGGCTATCGGGTACTGGGCTTTCGGCTCAAAAGCCGGGCCGGCGAGATCGATTTGCTGGTCTGTCGCGGCCGGATGCTGGCCGTGGTCGAGGTCAAGCGCCGCGCGACGATGGATGCGGCGATGCTGGCCCTGAAGCCTGATCAGCATGACCGGCTGATCGCGGCAGGCGAGGCGATCCGGCGCAATCGGCCCGGCCTGCAACGTCTTGATTTGAGAATTGATATGGTGGCGCTGGCTCCCTGGCGCGTTCCACGTCATCTTCGCAACGTCGAAAGGCGCTGACGAAGGGATCGCATGACGCGCGAGGAGGCCGAGGCCATCCTGACCGCGGCCGGTCAGGCCGAAGACGACGCCTTCCCCCTGCTGGAGGCCGCGATCGCCTGCGCGATCCACGACCAGCCCTTGCGTGATCCTGAGCCGGTACGCGCCCTGGCTCACAACGCCTGCGAGCGGCTCAAGGAGCGGATCGGCGGCGAAAGCCCGGACGACGCCCTGTCCGAGACCCTGTGTGCGGACCTGAGGCTGAACGGCGACCTGATTCACTTCGACCATCCGGGCAATACGGACATCATCGCGGTCGCCGAGCGGCGGCGCGGCCTGTCCGCCGCCCTGGCCGTCTTCTATCTGCATGCGGCGCGGGAGGCCGGAATTGCGGCGGCGGGCGTGGACTTTCCCGGCCATTTCATGATCCGCGTCGAGACGCCGGAAGGCCCGGTGGCGCTGGACCCGTTCAGCCAGGGGCGGCTGATCCTGCCCAGCGAGCTGACCCGCCGCGCCCTGCGCGCCGGGCTGATGCCGCACGTCGCGGATCGGCTGGACATCCTGATGGCGCCGGTGACGGATCGGCAGTCGTTGATCCGGCTGCAGAACGTGCTGTTCAGCCGCGCGATCCGGGGCCGGGACTATGAGGCCGCCGAACGCTCGGCCCTGCGCCGCGCCCTGCTGGACCCCGAGGACCACCGGCCCTGGCTCGACGTCGCCTCGGCGCGCGAGAAACAGGGGGCGCTGGCCGGTTCGCTACAGGCCCTGTCCCGCGCCCACGGGCTGGACGGGGTCGAGGAGGCGCGGCGTTTCACGACGTTCGAACGCGTGCGGATGCAGTTGAACTGAGCAAAGATTTCTCCCTCCCCGCTCCGGGGAGGGTCGTCGCGCCAGCGACGGGGTGGGGGCGGCCCGGCAGGGACGCACCTGCGTGATACAGAACAGGTTTGTGGGGGACGTCGCCTTGCCGCCCCCACCCGACCTCGCTTCGCTCGGCCACCCTCCCCGAACGGTGAGCGAGAAATTCTCAGACCGTCTCGCCGCGCAGCAGGCGGGGCAGGTCTCCGGTCGCGCCGCCTGCCTCCTGCATGAAGGCGCGGCGCAACGGGCCGATGCGGTTGACCGCCGCCATGCCCAGGTCGCGCGCCAGACGCACCGGCGCGATGTCGTTGGAGAACAGTCGCACGAAGGCGTCGAAGCCTGCCGCCAGGGCCGCATTGTCGAACCGGCGCCAGCGGGCGTAGCGCTCCAGCACCGTCTCGGCGCCCAGGTCCTCGCCCAGGCGCGCGGCCTCGGCCAGAACCTCGGCCAGGGCGGCGGCGTCCTTCAGGCCCATGTTCAGCCCCTGGCCCGCGACGGGGTGGACGCCGTGCGCCGCGTCGCCGATCAGGGCGATGCGCGGCGCGACCAGTGTCTCGGCCAGGCTGAGGGCCAGGGGATAGACGAAGCGCGGCCCCTCGACCGTCGCACCATCCAGAAACTCGCCGAACCGCCGCATCAGATGGGCGCGGAATGCCTCGTCGGAGGCGTCTCGCAAGGCCTCGCCCCGCCGTGTCGTCTCGGTCCAGACCAGGCTGGCGCGCTGGTCCGTCAGGGGCAAGATGGCGAAGGGGCCGCTGGGCAGGAAATATTCGTGGGCGACATTGCCGTGGTCGCGGCCCAACCGCACCGTGGCCACCACGCCGCTCTGGCCATAACCCCAGCCGACCGTCTCGATGCCCGCAGCGCGGCGCACGGTCGAACCCCGGCCCTCGGCGCCGACGACCAGTGGCGCGATCAAGGTCGATCCATCGACCAGGATCACGGTCGCCTTGCCCGCGTCGGTCTCGACCCTGGCGACGGTCGCCGGCGCCCGGACCTCGATCCCCGCGCGCGTGACGGCCTCGGCTAAAGCGACGCGGATGCGGCGGTTCTCGACCATATATCCCAGCGGCTCGCCCCCGGTGCGCCCGCCGATCTCGTCGGCGTCGAAGCGCAGGAAGGCCGGCGAGGCCTTGCGGCTGGCCGCGCCAGGCCTGCGTCCGTCCGTCACCAGAATATGGTCCATCCGGCAGGCGTGCGGCCGCAGACTTTCGCCCAGACCCAGGGCGTCCAGCATGCGGAAGGTGGAAAAGGCCACGGCCGTCGAACGCCCGTCGAACGTCGGCGCCATCTGGACGCTGAACGGCTGCGGATCGATCATGACGACCTTCAACCCGCCCTGCGCCGCCGCCAGGGCGAACGCCGCCCCGGTCAACCCCGCGCCGGCGATGACGATGTCGTAACGTTCGGTGTCAGCCATGACAGGCTTGTCGCGCCGCCGACGCCAAAGGTCCAGAGGGCGGTTTGTCCGTCGCCAAGGTCAAGCTGGTAAACAGCCCCTTAACCCTGAGGGTGCGACAAGGGCGGTCGAACGTCAGCCGCCAGGAAGGTTCGCCCCTTCATGTCCACCGCCCTCGTCATTGGCCGTCAGGCCTGGATCAGCGCCCGCATCCTGTGGGACGCGCCCTTTGTCGTGCGGTTCAGGGGGGTGCTTCAGGCTCTTTTGGCGACCCTGCTGCTGGTCGCCCTAGTGTCGTGGAATCCGGCGGACGCCAGTCTGAATGCGGCCTCCAGCCTGCCGACCACCAACTGGCTGGGGGCGAACGGCGCCCTGTTCGCCGATCTGTTCATGCAGTCTCTGGGTCTCGCCGCCTGGCCCGCCGCCCTGCTGCTGGTCGCCTTCGGCCTGGCCCGCGCGGTCGGCGATGCGATCCAGCAAAGGCTGAAGCCCACGCCGTTGAAGGCCCTGGCCGCGACCGGCGGGACGCTGCTGCTGTCCAGCGCCCTGGCCGCGCTGGCCGCGCCCGCCGCCTGGCCCCTGGCGGCCGGTCTCGGCGGTCTGTGGGGCGATGCGGTCACGGGTCTGGCGGCGCGCGGCATCGGCGCCCTGCATATTCCCGGCGGTCGGATCATCGCCGGCGTCGTCTTCCTGATCGCCGGCCTGTGGCTGGTCGGTTTCGCCATCGGCCTGCGCGCCATGGACTTCCTTGACGCCCTGCAGTGGGGCAAGTCGTTGCGCGCGCCCGCTGCGCCTCGCGCCAAGACCCCGCCCGCCCGCGACAAGGCGCCTGCCAAAGCTCGGACGCCCCGCGCCGCGCCGCCGCTGGACGAGGCGCCGCTTGCCCCGACCTATGCCGAAGATGCGCCCCAGACGGCCTATGACGACCTGCCGCCGTGGGAAGACGACGCCGTCCAGCCCGCGCCGCGCCCTTCGGCCGCCCGCCCTGTCGAGCCGCGCGTCGCCGCGGTCAAGGCGCCCAAGGCCCGCAAGGACGATGTGGACCAGCAGGCCTTCGACTTCGTCCGGCCCGAGGGCGATTTCGACCTGCCGCCGCTGGGCATACTGACCAAGCCGGCCCAGCGCGTCGGTGCGGTGGACGAGGATTCGCTGAAACAGAACGCCAAGATGCTGGAAGGCGTGCTTCAGGAGTTCGGCGTGCGCGGCGTGATCGACCAGATCCGTCCCGGCCCGGTCGTGACCCTGTACGAGCTGGTCCCCGCGCCGGGCGTGAAGCACGGTCGCGTGGTGGCCCTAGCCGACGACATCGCCCGGTCGATGTCCGCCCGCGCCTGTCGCATCTCGGTGGTTCAGGGACGCAACGCCATCGGCATCGAACTGCCCAACGCCAAGCGCGAGACCGTCTATCTGCGCGACCTGCTGTCCAGCGCCGAATACGACAAGAAGGGCCACCTGTTGCCTCTCGCCCTGGGCGAAACCATCGGCGGCGAGCCCTATGTCGCCGACCTGGCGCGGATGCCCCACTTGCTGATCGCGGGCACCACTGGCTCGGGCAAGTCGGTCGGGGTCAACGCCATGATCCTGTCGATCCTGTATCGCCACAGCCCGGCCGAATGCCGCTTCATCATGATCGACCCCAAGATGCTGGAGCTGTCGGTCTATGACGGCATTCCGCACCTGCTGGCGCCCGTCGTCACCGATCCGAAAAAGGCCGTCGTCGCCCTGAAATGGACGGTGCGCGAGATGGAGGACCGCTATCGCCGCATGTCCAAGCTGGGCGTGCGCAACATCGCCAGCTACAACGAGCGCGCCCGCGAGGCCCAGGCCAAGGGCGAGCATTTCGAGCGCACGGTCCAGACCGGCTTCGACGAGCAGGGCCGCCCCGTTTACGAGTCCGAGAAGATCCGTCCCGAGCCCCTGCCCTTCCTGGTCGTGGTCATGGACGAAATGGCCGACCTGATGCTGGTCGCCGGCAAGGACGTCGAAGGCGCCGTCCAGCGTCTGGCCCAGATGGCGCGGGCCGCCGGCATCCACCTGATCATGGCCACGCAACGCCCGTCGGTCGATGTCATCACCGGCACCATCAAGGCCAACTTCCCGACGCGGATATCCTTCCAGGTCACGTCCAAGATCGACAGCCGCACCATCCTGGGCGAACAGGGCGGCGAACAGCTGCTGGGTCAGGGCGACATGCTCTATATGGCCGGCGGCGGGCGCATCACCCGCCTGCACGGCCCCTTCGTCGACGACAAGGAAGTCGAGGACGTCTGCAAACACCTGAAGGCCCAGGCCGAGCCCGACTATCTCGACCTGATAACCGACGAACCGGACGGCGACGCGGACGGCGCTGTGGACGAAGGCGGCGGTGGTTCTGGCGACGACCTCTACGACCGCGCGGTCGCCGTCGTCACCCGCGACCGTAAGGCCTCGACCTCCTACGTCCAGCGCCGGCTCCAGATCGGCTACAACCGCGCCGCCTCCCTGATCGAGCGGATGGAACAGGAAGGCGTGGTCAGCCCCGCCAACCACGCCGGCAAGCGCGACGTGCTGGCCGGCCCGCCGCCGATGGTGTGATGGCCGACTTCCAAACTTTCCCTCCCCGCGGGGGAAGGTGATCGAGCCGTAGGCGAGATCGGGTGGGACGGCAGGGCGAACGTCTCTCGTCAGGTCGGTACGGCCTTGCCGGCCGCCCCCACCCGGTCGCTTCGCGACCACCCTCCCCGGAGCGGGGAGGGAAAAGATCGCGCGCAACCCTAAGCGCGCGTGTCCGTTCTCCACCCCGCTATCTCTCCCAAGCTTCAGCATTTCGATGAACAGGGCTTCATCGCAGCGCCGGAATATGGTCAGGCTCGCGTCATTCCGACGCCAAGCCGACCGGGCAAGACGGCAGGATCGACAACCATCCCGAACGGGAGACGGACTTCATGACCTCCAAGACGCTCGCCATCGCTCCGACCGACCTTCAGCGCCGTAGCCTGCTGCTGGGCGCGGGCCTGCTGACCGGGTTCGCCGCTCTGGGCGTGTTCGACGCCGCCCAGGCCCAATCCAACCTGTCGGCCGAAGACCGCGCGGTGGTTCAGCAGGCGCAGGGCTATCTGCAGGCTCTGACCTCGGCGCAGGGGACTTTCACCGAGACAGGTCCGGGCGGCCAGACCCGCCAAGGACGGTTCTATCTGCAGCGTCCGGGCAAGATGCGGTTCGAATACACCAGCCCTGCCGGGCTGCTCGTGGTGTCGGACGGCTATAACGTCAAACGTTACGACCCCCGCCTGAACAATTTCCAGCAGGTGCCGCTGGGCCGCACGCCGCTGTCCACCTTCCTGGCGCGCAACGTCCGTCTGGACCAGGGCGTGCGCATCGAGCGCGTGACGCGAATGGCGTCCGGCGCCTTCGCCATCACTGCGCGCGACGCCAACCGTCCGAACGACGGACAGGTGATCCTGGCCTTCGCCGGCAATCCGATGCGCCTGCAGGAATGGACCATCACCGATCCGCAAGGGGCGCGCACCCGCACCCAGCTGACCGCCTTGCAGCCGGCGTCGAACCTGTCGGCGCGACTGTTCCAGCTGACCGACCCGACGCGTCGTCCCGGCCGAAACTAAGGCCCTGAGGGGCGGGTGACCATTCCTCAACCCCTGTTCCTCTAGACTGGCCGCATGAGCGCGACCGCCCCGCCATCGCTGAAATGGATCGTGGCGGTCGGTGTCGGCGCCTTCGCCCTGTTCATGCTGGGCGCGCTGGTGCTGGAGCCGGCGGTGCATCACCTGATCGAACCGGCGGATGACACCCCACCTCATCGCCCGACCGGCCGGGTCGAGGTCGGGGACGTGGTACTGGCCGGCCGATACGTCACGGCCGGATCGACGCTGGTGGTCCAGATCGAGGGCGGCGCGCTTTCGACCGACGCGGGCGGGACGCTGAAGTCCGAGCCGCATCGCCTGGTCCCCGCGGATCAGAGGGCCAGCGTCTCCGCCCTCTTCGCCGACGCCATGACCGTGCCGACCCAGGCGCAGATCGAAATCCGGCGCGTGACGGCGGAAGACGACACCCGGCTTTGCGCGGGGCATCCCGTCGGCTGGCTGGCGCTGGCGGTGCGGCGCGACGGCTTCGTGATGATGCCGGTCAGACAGGGGCCGCCGCCCGGCGCCCTGACGCCAGACGATCGGCTGTGCGGTGTTCTGGACCTGAGCCGATGATGCGAGGGCTGGTGCTGGCGGCGTTGATCGGGGCGGTCGCGGCGCTTCTGACCTGGACGAAACCGGGCGATGCGAAGAACTCGGGCGTGCCGAATACGGTCGTTATTCAGGTGCTCGACAACGGGTTCCACACCGATCTGGCCGTGCCGCGCGAGGCGCTGGTGCGACGTGGCGGCCCTCTGGCGCGCGTCGTCGCGGGGCTGGCGCCCGGCGACTGGATTCTGGTCGGCTGGGGCGACGCCCGGTTCTATGTAGACCACAGCCCGATCTCAGACCGGCTGCCCGACGGCGCCCGCGCCTTCTTCCGCCCCGGCAACCCTTCCGTCGTGATGCTGGATCCCGTGGCTGCCGATCCACGCCTCAGCTATGGCGAGGACAGCGCCACCCTGACCCTGACGCGCGCCCGGTTCGACCGCCTGGCCGCCCGCGTGGAGGCGTCGCTGGACCTGTCGGACGGCGCGCCCCGCATCGCAGCAGCCCGCCCCGGCGACGATGCGCGCTTCTTCGCCAGTCGCGAGACCTTTTCCATCCTGCACCTGTGCAACCACTGGACGGCCGGGGTGCTGAACGCCGGCGGGGTACCTGTCCGCCCGGTCCAGTCGATCACTTCGGCCGAGGTGATGCGGTCGGTGCGCGCGGTCGCCACGATCGAGGAGCGGGAGCGAAAACTGGACATGAGGCCGTCGCGAGACTAGACCGCCCGACTTTCGCTTATCCGGTCGGGTCCGAGCCCCGGCGGGCGAACAAGAAGGAGAGGCCGATGGCCCACAAGCAATTTACCCGCAGTTCCTCCACCTCTAGTCCGGCAGGAAAAGCGCCCAGCCAGCGCCAGCTGCGCGCCGGCGAGCTGATCCGCCACGCCCTGGTCGACATTCTGCGCGAGGAGGACATCCGCGACGAAGCCCTGGCCGACGTGTCCATCACCGTGACCGAGGTTCGCCTGTCGCCGGACCTGAAACACGCCACCTGTTTCGTCGAGCCCCTGGGCGCCGGCGTCGAGGCCGCTGCGACCAACGGCCATGAGAGCGAGATCATCAAGGCCCTGAACGTCCACGCCAAGTTCATCCGTGGTCAGCTGGGCCGGCGGCTGGACATGAAGTTCACGCCCGACCTGAAGTTCCGCCACGACGAGAGCTTCGGCGCCGCCAACCATATGGACAAGCTGTTCGCCGACCCGCGCATCCAGGCCGACCTGGCGGCCCGCGACGACGAAGGGGACGAGGCCTAATGATCCTCCCCCGTCCTTCACGGGGGAGGGGGACCGCGCGCAGCGTGGTGGAGGGGGCGACCCCAGACACCGGCCTTGCGTCCGTCCCCTCCACCGCTTCGCGGTCCCCCTCCCCCGCTGCGCGGTGGAGGATTTAGATGGCCCGCAAGAAGAAGGGCGACATCGTCGATGGCTGGGTCTGCCTGGACAAGCCGTTCGAGATGGGATCGACCGAGGCCGTCAGCCGCATCCGCCGCCTGTTCAACGCCCAGAAGGCCGGTCATGCCGGGACGCTGGATCCGCTGGCCAGCGGCATCTTGCCCATCGCGCTCGGCGAGGCGACCAAGACCGTGCCGATGATGATGGAGGCGCAGAAGGTCTATCGCTTCACCATCAACTGGGGCGTCTCGACCGACAGCGTGGACCGCGAGGGCGAGATCATCGGCCGCTCTGACGTGCGCCCCACGGTCGAGGCGGTGAAGGCGGCCCTTCCGGCCTTCGTCGGCGAGATCGACCAGACGCCGCCGCGCTTTTCCGCCATCAAGGTGGACGGCGCCCGCGCCTATGATCTGGCGCGCGACGGGGTGGAGTTCGAGCTTCAGGCGCGGCGCGTGACCATATATTCGGCCGAGGTGACCGACGCGCCGGACGCCGATCATGTCGAACTGACGATCCGCACCGGCAAGGGCGTCTATGTGCGTTCAATGGCCCGCGACCTGGCCGTCGTGCTGGGCGCAGAGGGTCATGTGTCGGCCCTGCGTCGCGAGCAGGTCGGGCCATTCAGCGTCGAAAACGCCGTCACTCTGGATTCTTTGGAGGAAATGGTGCATAGGGGCGCCGCCTCGGAAGGCTTGCTTGCCGTTGCGACCGCCCTGGACGACATCCCGGAGCTGGCCGTGACGGAACAGGACGCCTTCTCGCTTCGGCAGGGACGCCCGATCGTTCTGCTCCCCCGTCAGGTGGAAACCCTCAAGGATCGTCTTCGCGACGGTTCGCGCACGGTTTCAGCCTTTCAGGGCCAGACCCTCGTCGCACTCTGTCAGTTGCGGGCCGGCCGGTTAGAACCCGACCGCGTTTTCAACCTCTAGGCCTGCGCCATCCGGCGAGGGCCGAGACCCCACGGCCTTAAGTCGCGCGAAAGCGCAGTAGGCCAAGAAAGGACTCTACGATGTCGGTTACTGCTGAACGCAAGCACGAGATCATCGCCGATAACGCCCGCACCGCTGGCGACACCGGCTCGGCCGAGGTTCAGGTCGCGATCCTGTCGGAACGCATCGCCAACCTCACCGAACACTTCAAGACCCACAAGAAGGACAACCACTCGCGTCGTGGCCTTCTGAAGATGGTGTCGCAACGTCGCCGCCTGCTCGACCACCTCACCAAGGTCGACGCCGATCGCTACCAAGCGCTCATCGCCAAGCTGGGCCTGCGCCGCTAAGGCGTCGGATCAGTGTAGAATATGCTTTCGAGGCGCGGACGGTCACGTCCGCGCCTCGTTGTGCGACTAGAGACTGCCGCGCGCCGCGGAATTTGCCGGCGCAGATGCGAGGGCCATGCCGGCTCTCAATCGGGTCTTCCGCGATGGCGCGGTGACCCCCGGAGCCGAGGACTGAACGCCCGACGCATCCACCCCCAATGATGGGACCCCGCGCGGAATACGCCGTCCGGGATACGAAAGACGAAATATGTTCGACATCAAACGCAAGACGATCGACTGGGCCGGCCGCCCGCTGACCCTGGAAACGGGCCGCATCGCCCGCCAGGCCGACGGCGCCGTGCTGGCGACCTACGGCGAGACCGTGGTTCTGGCCACCGTCGTCTATGGCCGCGCCCCCAAGCCGGGCCTGGATTTCTTCCCCCTGACGGTCAACTATCAGGAAAAGACCTTCGCCGCCGGCAAAATCCCGGGCGGCTACTTCAAGCGTGAAGGCCGGCCGACCGAGAAGGAAACCCTGGTTTCCCGCCTGATCGACCGCCCGATCCGCCCCCTGTTCGTCAAGGGCTTCAAGAACGAGACCCAGGTCGTCGTGACCGTGCTGCAGCACGACATGGAGAACGACCCGGACATCGTCGGCCTGGTCGCCGCCTCGGCCGCCCTGACCATCTCGGGCGTGCCCTTCATGGGCCCCATCGGCGCCGCGCGCGTCGGCCTGATCGACGGCGAGCTGGTGCTGAACCCGCACATCGACCTGATCGCGACTTCGGACCTCGACCTGGTGGTCGCCGGCACCCAGGACGCCCTGATGATGGTCGAATCCGAAGCCAAGGAGCTGTCGGAAGAGAAGATGCTGGAAGCCCTGATGTTCGCGCACGCGGGCATGCAGCCGGTGATCGACGCCATCATCGAACTGGCCGAACACGCCGCCAAGGAGCCCTTCGACTTCCAGGCCGAAGATCATTCCGACGTGGTCGCCTCGATCAAGTCGTTGGTCGGCGAGGACATCAAGGCCGCCTACACCCACGCCGGCAAGTATGATCGTCGCTCGGGCGTCGATGCGGCCAAGAAGGCCGCCGCCGCCAAGCTGGTGAAGACCGACGAGAACCCCGACGGCGTCGACGGCTCCAAGTTCTCGGCCGCCTTCAAGGAATGCGAAGCCGAGGTCCTGCGTCGCGACATCATCGAGAACGCCCACCGCGTCGACGGCCGCGCCCTCGACAAGGTCCGCGCCATCGTGTCGGAAGTCGGCGTCCTGCCGCGCACCCACGGTTCGGCCCTGTTCACGCGTGGGGAAACCCAGGCCCTGGTCGTCGCCACACTCGGCACCGGCGAGGACGAGCAGTATATCGACAGCCTGTCGGGCACGTACAAAGAGAGCTTCCTGCTGCATTACAACTTCCCTCCCTATTCGGTGGGTGAAGCTGGCCGCATGGGTTCGCCCGGCCGTCGCGAGATCGGTCACGGCAAGCTGGCCTGGCGCGCGGTTCGTCCGATGCTGCCGAGCAAGGAAGACTTCCCCTACACCATCCGTCTGGTCTCCGAGATCACCGAGTCGAACGGCTCGTCCTCGATGGCTACGGTCTGCGGCGCTTCGCTGGCTCTGATGGACGCGGGCGTTCCGCTGATCCGTCCGGTCTCGGGCATCGCCATGGGCCTGATCCTGGAGCCGTCGGGCGAGTTCGCCATCCTGTCGGACATCCTGGGTGACGAAGATCACCTGGGCGACATGGACTTCAAGGTCGCCGGCACGTCGGAAGGCATCACCAGCCTTCAGATGGACATCAAGGTCGCCGGCATCACCAAGGAGATCATGAAGCAGGCTCTGACGCAGGCCTCGGCCGGTCGCCTCCACATCCTGGACGAGATGTCCAAGGCCATGGACGCGCCGCGCACCGAACTGGGCGAGCACGCTCCCAAGATCGAAACGGTCAAGATCCCGGTCGACAAGATCCGTGAAGTGATCGGTTCGGGCGGCAAGGTGATCCGCGA
This sequence comes from Brevundimonas sp. KH_058, assembly GCF_057838505.1. Lineage (NCBI taxonomy): Bacteria > Pseudomonadati > Pseudomonadota > Alphaproteobacteria > Caulobacterales > Caulobacteraceae > Brevundimonas > Brevundimonas sp. KH_058. Next base: position 1,364,151 of record NZ_CM174469.1, read on the forward strand.
GATCGTCGAGAAGACCGGCGCCAAGATCGACATCGGCGATGACGGCACCATCAAGGTCGCCGCCAACGACCAGGAGAAGATCGACGCCGCCAAGGCCTGGATCCAGTCCATCGCCTCGGAACCTGAAGTCGGCACCATCTACTCCGGCAAGGTCGTCAAGGTCGTGGATTTCGGCGCCTTCGTGAACTTCTTCGGCGCCAAGGACGGCCTGGTCCACGTGTCCCAGATCGCTCTGGAACGCGTCGCCAACCCGGCCGACGTCCTGTCGGAAGGCCAGGAAGTGAAGGTCAAGTTCCTGGGCTTCGACGATCGCGGCAAGACCAAGCTGTCGATGAAGATCGTCGATCAGATCACGGGTGAAGACCTGACCGACAAGATCAACGCCGAACGCGCCGAGCGTGGCGAAGAGCCTCTGTCGGACGACACCGGCGGCCGTCCCAAGCGCGAAGGCGGCGGTGATCGCGGTGGCGATCGCGGACGTCGTCGTCGCGACTAAGCGACTTCGGTATCGAGACTGAAGAGGCCCGGCGGAGCGATCCGCCGGGCCTTTTTCTTTGGCCGCACTATGCAGAGATCGGGGGCCTGTCTGGAATTTCACTTGCCGCGCCCGCGCCTGCGGTCTCCATTGCCGCATCCAATTTCGAGGGGCCGTTCCATGTTCGATCGTCGTCGTCTTCTTCAGTCCGCCGCGCTGGGCGCCGGCCTCGTCGCCGTCGGCGGTCCCGCCTTCGCCAGACAGGCCTCCGCTACTCAGGGCGACGCCGCCGCCCAGCTCAAGACCTTCATGGACGCCACGTTCGAGCAGACGCTGGACAAGAGCCCCGAGGTCGTCACCATGTTCGGCCTGGACAAGGGCGACCGCGCCGCCGCCAAGTCGAAACTGACCGCCCCCACCCGCGCGGAGGAAGACGACCAGCGCGACGTCACCCGTCGCCAGCGCGCCGAACTGGCCCGAATCGACCGCACCAAGCTGGATGCGCGCAACGCCAACTATTACGACAGCCTGGCGCAGAACCTGGACGGGGTGATCGCCACCTTCGACATCCCCTATGGCCAGGGCGGCTGGCCCAATCCGTATCGGGTCAGCCAGCAGGGCGGCGCCTATCAGTCCACGCCGGACTTCCTGGCCAACCAGCACACCATCGAGACGGCCGCCGACGCCGACGCCTATGTGGCGCGCGTCAACGCCTTCGCCGACGTGCTGCTGGCCGAGACGGACCGCGTGAAGGAAGAATATGCGCTGGGCGTCATCCCGCCCGACTTCATCCTGGCCAAGGCGATCCGCCAGCAGGACGGCTTTCTGGCGACCCCGGCGTCGACCTCGCCCCTGGTGCAGTCGGTCGTCGATCGCGCGCGCGCCAAGGGCCTGACCGGCGACTGGGGCGCCCAGGTCGAACGGCTGGTGACCGAGCGGGTCTATCCGGCCCTGGCGGCCCAGAACGCCGTGCTGAAGGCCTCCCAGCCGAACGCCGTGCACGAGGCCTCGGTGCGCCGCCTGCCGCAAGGCGAGCAGTATTACGCCAACAGCCTGCACTACATCACCACGACCCGGCTGACGGCCGACGAGATCCACCGCACCGGCGTCGAGCAGATGGCCGATCTGACGGCGCGCGCCGATGTGCTGCTGAAGGCACAAGGGTTGACGCAGGGCTCGGTCGCCGAGCGGATCAAGGCCTTGGGGGACGATCCCAAATACGTCTACGCCAACACCGACGCGGGCAAGGCCGAGCTGATCGACAAGCTGAACGCCCAGATGGCGGACATGCAGGCGCGGCTGCCTAACGCTTTCGGGCGCCTGCCCAAGGCCAAGGTCGAGATCAAGCGTGTGCCGCCCGAAATCGAGGCCGGCGCGCCGATGGGCTATTACAACTCGCCCAGCCTGGATGGGACGCGGCCCGGCATCTACTGGATCAATCTGAAGGACACGGCGGAATGGCCGTCCTGGACCCTGCCGACCCTGACCTATCACGAGGCCACGCCGGGCCACCATCTGCAGATCAGCCTGCAACAGGAGAGCCCGTCTGCGCCCCTGCTGATGAACCTGTTGGGCTTCTCCAGCTATGTCGAGGGCTGGGGCCTGTACGCCGAGCAGTTGGCCGACGAACTGGGCGCCTATGAGAATGATCCGGTGGGCCAGATCGGCTACCTCCAGTCGCTGATGTTCCGCGCCGCGCGTCTGGTGGTCGACACCGGCATCCACTCCAAGGGCTGGAGCCGCGAACAGGGCATCCGCTACATGATGGAGGCCTATGGCGATCAGGAGGGGGCGGCGACGTCCGAGGTCGAACGCTATTGCGGCTGGCCCGGTCAGGCCTGCGCCTACAAGGTCGGGCACAACGAATGGGTTCGTCTGCGCGAAAAAGCCAAGACGACCCTGGGGTCCAAGTTCGACATCAAGGGCTTCCACGACACGGCCCTGGCCGCCGGCGGCGTGCCGCTGTCGGTGCTGGAGCGGATCGTGGACGGCTGGGTCGCGACCCAGGCCTGATCACATCCCGGTCGCGCCGGGCCTACGTCAAAGACAAGCAGGGACCGCGTCGGCGCGGCGTGGTCCCGTCACCGAGAGTTCACCGCATGATCGATCGTCGCCGCCTTCTGCTGACCACCGCCGCCACGGCTGCGGTCGCGCCCTCTCTGGCGCAGGCTCAAACCCAAGCCGCATCGACCGATGCGGACGGGCGGTTGAACAGCCTTCTGGACGGCTGGTTCGAGGCGGACATCGAGGAGAACCCTGAGGGCGCGACCAACCTGGGTCTGGACCGAGGCGCGCGGGCGGGGCTTTCGTCCAAGCTCAGCGAGGCGGGACCGGCCGCCATCCGCAAGGATCGTGCGAAGGCCGTGACACGCTGGGGCCAGCTGAGCGGCTTCGATCAGGCCGGCCTGACCGAAGCCGGGGCGCTGAACTACGCCATCGCCGCCTTCGGGGCGGAGACGGCGGCGCAGACGGCGCGCTTCGACTACGGGGCGGGGCCGGGACGGCCGTCGCCCTATATCGTGACCCAGTTGTCGGGCGCCTATTTCAGCACGCCGGATTTTCTGGATAACCAGCACCGGGTCGAGGACGCGGCGGGCGCCGACGCCTTCCTGTCGCGGCTGGAGGCCTTCTCGGGCGTGCTGGAGGGCGAGACCGCCAAGGTCCAGGAAGACGCCGGTCTGGGCGTGATCCCGCCGGACTTCATCATCGACCGCATGCTGCCGCAAATCCGCACCCTGCACGACACGCCCGCCGCCGACATGGCCATGCTGAAGTCGCTGGCGCGCAAGACGGCCGGGCTGAACCTAACCGGCTACGACGCCCGCGCCGCCGCCATCGTGGATCAGAAGGTCAAGCCCGCGCTGGCGGCCCAGATCGCCGCGCTGGAGGCTTTGCGGCCTCGCGCGAGCCATGACGCCGGGGTCTGGCGCCTGCCGGACGGCGAAGCCTTCTACGCTGCGGGTTTGAAGGCCAATACGACCACCACCCTGTCGGCTAAGGAGATCCACGCCCTGGGCCGCGAACAGGTCGCCGAGATCAGCGCTGAGATCGACGCCATCCTGAAGGCCCAGGGCTATACGCAAGGCACGGTCGGCGAACGCATCCAGGCCCTGAACAAGGAGCCGGCCCAACTGTTCGCCAATACCGATGCGGGCAAGGCCGAGCTGCTGGCCTGGCTGAACCAGCTGGTCACCGATCTGGAGCCGAAACTGCCACAGGTGTTCGGCCGCCTGCCCAGGTCGCACGTGGAGATCCGCCGCGTGCCGGTGTCGATCCAGTCGGGCGCGCCGGGCGGCTATTACCAGGGGCCGCCGCTGGATGGGTCGCGACCGGGAGCCTATTACATCAACCTGCGCGACAGCGGGAACTGGCCGCGTTTCGCCCTGCCGACCCTGACCTATCACGAGGCGTCGCCGGGGCATCACCTGCAGGTGGCCTTGCAGCGCGAGTCCGGCGAGCTGCCGCAGTGGCGGCGGGCAGGCGGGTTCTCGGCCTATAACGAAGGCTGGGCCCTGTATGCCGAGGCGGTGGCGGCCAACGACTTGGATGTCTATGCGAGCAATCCGCTGGGCCGGGTCGGCTTCCTGATGTCCTATCTGTTCCGGGCCGTGCGGCTGGTTGTGGACACCGGCCTGCATTCCGAGCGCTGGAGCCGCGAACAGGCGGTCGACTATATGGCGGCCTCGGGCGCCAAGCCGCTGGATGCGTCGAACAGCGAGATCAACCGTTACTGCGTCTGGCCCGGTCAGGCCTGTTCCTACAAGGTCGGCCACACCGTCATCGCGCGCCTGCGCAAGGAGGCGGAAGGCCGGCCCGGCTTCGACCTGCGCGCCTTCCACGACAAGGTGCTGGAGAACGGCTCCCTGCCGTTGGCGGTGCTGGAACGGATCGTGAGCGGCCGAATCTAAAATCTGGGCCTAGTCGGCGACGGTCAGGCCGTCGATGCGGCGCAGGCGGTTGTGGATGTCGGTGGCGGCGACGGCGGCCTCTGCGGTCGCCACGGCGATCTGGTTGAGGCCGCGCACCACGTCGCCGGCGGCGTAGAGACCCGACACGCTGGTCGCCTGATGCAGATCGACCTCCAGCCGACCGTCGCCGTAAAGACGCGCGCCCAGACCTTGGGCCAGTTCGGCATTCGGCGACGTGCCCAGCGCCGAATAGACCAGGTCGAAGGCGCGGGTCTGGCCGCCCCAGGTCAGGGCCGTCACCCGATCCTGTTCGATGACAATGGCTTCCAGCGGGGCGAAGATCAGTTCGACGCCAAGGCGTTCCAGTTCGTCGCGGCGGCTGAGGGCGTCGGGCGCGCCGATGTGGATCAGGGTCACCCGGTCGGAATAGGTGCGCATGAAGGCGGCTTCGCGCGCGCCCTTGTCGCTGTGGCCGATCACGGCGACGGCCCTGTCGGTCGCCTCATAGCCGTCGCAGATGGGACAGATGCGGACCAGCGCCTTCTGCACCGCCTGTTCGACGCCCGGCAGGTCGGGATGATGATCGACGACGCCGGTCGCCAGCAGGACGGCGCGGGCGCGGATGGCTCGCCCCTCGATCTCGGCGACGAAACCCTCGCCGTCATGGGCCAGGGTCTCGACCCGGCCCGGCGCGATGACCGCGCCATATTCCTCGGCCTGTTCGCGCATCCGCTTCAGGATGTCGGTTCCCGCGATGCCGGCCGGAAAGCCCGGCATATTGTGACTGAGCGGGATCCAGCAGGCGCGCGGCGCACCGGCGTCGATCACCAGGGTCCGCCGACGAAACCGCCCCAGATAGGTCGCGGCCGTCAGTCCGGCCGGACCCGCGCCGATGATCAGAACCTCCGGGTCGTTCACCGCGTGCGCCAGGCGACAGGCCACAGGTCGGACCGCACGCCCGCGCATTGGCCCATCGTGCTTTCCTCAGTCAGGACGAAACGGTCGCCGGTCCACGCCCAGGTCTGGGCCGAGCCGCAGTCGCCGATGCCGCGCCCCTTGGCGAAGGCCGACAAGGTGCGCGTCTTGGGATCGTAGGTTCCGTTGACGGTGGAATTGTCGGGCATGGTCGGGTCGGCGCCGGGTCCGGCCGTTCCGGCGAGGATCGCAGGCCGAGGGTCGCGACCGCCCGGTCCGGTCAGATACCAGTTGTGGGTGACATTATAGGCTCCCGCACCGCAGGGCACGGCCCACAGCTCTGTGCGGGCGTCCAGCCGGGCGGACATGACCATGTCGCTGATCGCCGGCATGCTGGATTCCTTCAGACAGGTTCCGACCTCGGTGCGGCTGCGAAGGGCGGCGGGCACGGTCTGGTTTACGTCGCCGAAACCGGCCTGATCCACCGCCGGTGCGGGCGTGATCGTCGGCAGGGGCGGGGCCACCGGAACGGTGGCGGCCGGACGGTCGCCGCGTCGGATCAGGGCCGTGGGCGTGTCGAGGCGACCCTGCTTCTCGTCGATCCACAACAGGGCGGCGGCGGCCCCGTGCAATGATACGTCCTGGGTCGAGGCGCCGCGAATGATCATGACCTTGCCCTGGGCCAAGGCGTCGATCGCGGCGCGGGCGTCGGTGCGGATTTCGCCGATGGGCGCCTCGGCCTCGCCCTCGGGGCTGAGCGCGGCCGCAAAAGCGCGACCGTCGATCGTCAACGCGATCTGGCTGGGGCCCTTGGCGTCGCCGTCGGGCCAATAGCCGAACAGAATCTGGGGTTGGGCGTCCGGGCCGGGCGCCAGAGTGATGCGGACCCAGCCGGCGGCGAACTCGGGCGCGAAGCCGAAGGCCCAGCAGGTGCCGTCGTTGCCGCAAGTCGCGCTCCAGTCGCGGAACTGTTTCGTCTCGGCGCGGATCTGAAGCACGGGAGCAGACGCGACTGCAGCGACCGTTGCAGGCATGGCGGCCTGGGGCGCGCCGGGCGCCTTGGCGGCGTCCTTGTCGCCACAGCCGGCGACGGCGAAGGCGGTCAGAGCCAGAGCGGAAAGCGCGACGCCGCAGGACAGGGTCTTCATGCCTTTTTCAACTCCGACGGCTTGTGCGCCGCACGCGCGCCGGTCTTGGCGCTCTCGACGATATACTCGGGATTTTGCGGCGAAGCTGCGACCTTGTAGCCCTTGATGTGGGTTTCTGAGGTGACCTTCTTGATCACCTTGCCGGTCGTCATGCCCTGGCTGTGGTCCCACTTCACGCGGTCGCCGGCCTTGAACGTCTTGTCTGGCATGGCTGCGCTCCCTGCTGTGTCGCTTCCTGTTCAGCGATCAGCCTGCGCATCAGTTCCGCATCGATCACCGGCGGCGTCTCGCAGAAGGCGACGATCCACCGATCGACCAGGTCACGCTCTTCGTTCGTCATTGCGTCGTCCGTCGCTGTTGCCGGGTCAGAGAGAAACCGGAACGCGCGGTCGGGTTCAGCGTAGCCGCAGAAGGTTTTTTCCGGGCGGGGTTAACGGACGGCGGGGTTTGCGTGGGCGCGCGGCCTCGCTATACCGCCGCCACGACATTCCCTTCCCCAACGTTCAGAGGCGGACCGCACGCATGGCCAAGATCAAGGTCGAAAACCCCATCGTCGACATCGACGGCGACGAAATGACCCGCATCATCTGGCAGATGATCAAGGACAAGCTGGTCTTTCCGTTCCTGGATCTCGAACTGGACTACTACGACCTGGGCATGGAGCACCGCGACGCCACCGACGACCAGGTGACGATCGACGCGGCCCACGCGATCCAGAAGCACGGCGTTGGCGTCAAGTGCGCCACCATCACCCCTGACGAAGCGCGCGTCGCCGAGTTCGGCCTGAAGAAAATGTGGAAGTCGCCCAACGGCACCATCCGCAACATCCTGGGCGGCGTGGTCTTCCGCGAGCCGATCATCTGCTCGAACGTGCCGCGCCTGGTTCCCGGCTGGACCCAGCCGATCGTCGTCGGCCGTCATGCCTTCGGCGACCAGTACAAGGCCACCGACTTCCTGATGCCCGGCCCCGGCACCCTGACGATCAAGTTCGTCGGCGAAGACGGCGCCGTGATCGAGCACGAGGTCTACAAGGCTCCCGGCGCCGGCGTGGCCATGGCCATGTACAACCAGGATGAGTCGATCCGCGAGTTCGCCCACGCCAGCTTCGCCTATGGCCTGCAGCGCAACTATCCGGTCTATCTGTCGACCAAGAACACGATCCTGAAAGCCTATGACGGCCGCTTCAAGGACCTGTTCCAGGAAGTGTTCGACGCCCACTACGCCGCCGAGTTCAAGGCCAAGGGCCTGACCTACGAGCACCGTCTGATCGACGACATGGTCGCGGCGGCCATGAAGTGGTCGGGCGGCTTCGTCTGGGCGTGCAAGAACTATGACGGCGACGTGCAGTCGGACGTGGTGGCGCAGGGCTTCGGCTCGCTGGGCCTGATGACCTCGGTCCTGATGACGCCGGACGGCAAGGTGCTGGAAACCGAGGCCGCCCACGGCACCGTGACCCGCCACTATCGCCAGCATCAGAAGGGCGAGGCCACCTCGACCAACTCGATCGCCTCGATCTTCGCCTGGACGCGCGGCTTCAAGCACCGGGCCAAGCTGGACGACAACGCGGCCCTGGCGACCTTCGCCGAGACCCTGGAGAAAGTGGTCGTCGACACCGTCGAGAGCGGCGCCATGACCAAGGACCTGGCCCTGCTGGTCGGCGACCAACAGGGCTGGCTGACCACCGAGGGCTTCCTCGACAAGGTCGCCGAAAACCTGAAGACCGCCCTGCCGGACGTGGGCTGAGTCACCATATCGGGTCGCAACTCTCTGCCGACAGGACGCCCCTAACGTCCTCAAGTAGCCCGAAGGGCGATAGGACAAACAAGAATCCAACCCCGCCGGAGCGATCCGGCGGGGCTTTTCGTTGTGTGATCGGCCGGGGCGTGCATGATCGGCGATAATAAGGAAGCGGTCGTGAAGCGTCTGTTCGGAAATCTGGTGCTGGCGGCCACCGCCGTCGCGGTGCTGTCCTTTTTCACCGCGCCCGCCGTCGCCTTCTTCGCCATTCGGTCGGCGGCCGAGGCGAAAGACGTGGCGGGGCTGTCGCGGCTGATCGACTTCAACGCCGTGCGCCAGTCGCTGCGGCCGCAACTGGCGGGACGGCCCGAGGCGATGGCGCCCGCGCCGTCGTTCCTGGAAGATCCTATCGGCGCCTTTAGGCGTCAGATCGAACAGAACCCCATCCTGCGCCAGCCCGACGTGGACGCCTATCTGACGCCGGCGGCCCTGACGGCCTTGTTGCGGGGCGAGGGACGATACGCCAGCCAGCGCACAGGGGCAGGCGTCGCGCCCGCTTCGGCCCAGGAGCGCAAGCCCTGGCCCAGCCCGGCCTATTGGAGCGTCAACCGGGCGCGGATGGCGGTGACGGACCAGGGCGGGTCGCGCACCCTGTTCACCTTCGAGCGGCGCGGGCCGTTCGAATGGAAGCTGGTCCATATCGGCCTGCCGGACGGGACCGCGCCCGCAGTGACCGTGACCACACGTCCGTAAGGCAACCGGGCGGTCGGGAGCCGCGTTGGCTTTTCAAGGAGACTGCATGAACCGCAAGATCGTCACCGGAGCCCTGATCGCCGTCATCGTCGGCGTGGTCGTCGCCCTGTTCGCCTCGCCCTTCATCGCCGCCCAGGCCCTGGTGCGCGCGGCGCGGACGGGGGATGCGGCGGGGCTAGAACGGCAGGTGGATTTTCCGGCCTTTCGCGCCAGCCTGAAAAGCGAACTGAATGCGCGAGCGGCGCTGGAAATCCGCAGCCGGACCAAGGGGGATCGCGGTCTGGCGGCGCTGGGCATGCTGCTGGCCCCGTCTCTGGTCGAAGGCGCAGTCGACAACTTCGTCACGCCCCAGGGCATCGCCGCCATGGTGCGTTCAGGCGAGACGCCCGAGCCGGAACGGCCGGTGCCCGCCGACGACACGCCCGCCGTGGACAAGGACAAGATCCGCCAATCCTGGGCCTATCGCGGGATCAACACCTTCGCCGTGACCCTGACGCGCGACGACCGGCCGGACGACGCGCTGGTGCTGATCATGGAGCGCCGCACGCCGTTTGCGTGGAAGCTGGCGGGGGTGGATCTGACGCCCGATCCGATGGGTTGAGACGGTCGAGGAGCAAAAAACACCGTCTAAAGTGTCTAATCTGTCTGATTGGACAATGCGTCGCCGATCAAAAAATTGAGTGCAATCGGTGCACTTTTGTCCTGGATGCGCGTCCCCCTCTATGACCGGCGGCGATTATACGCGCGGTTTGGAGGGCGGGCAGGAAGTGAACGCTGCGGCGGCTTAAGCCGCTGATGTTCCTTGAGACGCGGCTCTGAGATGGGATGGAAGGCGACCGGTCGCTTCGATCTTCGTCATCCTCCGGCAAGCCGCTTGCGGCGCAGACCGGGGGACCCAGCGGCGCCGAAGGCGATGTCTCTGCCGCACTCATACCCAGACAGCAGAGCCTCGACAGGGTCGCGCTCTCGCGCGCCGCTGGATCCCCCGGTTCCGCTGCGCGGCCCGGAGGATGACGAAAGCGAGGGCGATCAGCCCGCCAGCGCCGCGCGCACCGCCGCCAGACCGTCTTCGGCCTTGGACCCATCCGGCGCGCCGCCCTGGGCGAAGTCGGGTTTGCCGCCGGCGCCTTGGCCGCCCATGGCGATGACGGCGGCGCGGGCCAGGTCGGCGGCGTTGACGCGGTCGGCCCCGGCGCCGGCGAGATCGGAGGTGACGGCGACGGTGACGGCCGCCTTGCCCTCTGTCAGGCCGATCAGGGCCACAACGCCAGTGCCGACCTGTTTACGGAAGTCTTCGGCGACGCCGCGCAGACCCTTGCCGTCCACGCCGTCCAGGACGCGGGCCATCAGCTTGACGCCATTGATCTCCTCAGGCGCAGACGAGGCGCCCGAGCCGCCGCCGAGCGCCAGTTGCTTCTTCAACTCGGCGACCTGTTTTTCCAGCGTCTTGACCGAGGCGGTCAGGCTATCGACGCGGGCGGGGACGTCGGCGGTCTGGACCTTGAAGCCCTGAGCCAGCGAACGGGCGACGCCGGCCTGGGCCAGCAGATACTGGCGCGCGGCCTCGCCGGTCAGGGCCTCGATGCGGCGCACGCCGGCGGCGACGCCGGTTTCCTGGACGATCTTGAACAGGGCGATGTCGCCGGTGCGGGCGACGTGGGTGCCGCCGCACAGTTCGACCGAATAGGGGGCGTTGTTGTCGCCGGTCAAAGCCCGGCCCAAGGTCAGGACGCGGACCTCGTCGCCGTATTTTTCGCCGAACAGGGCGATGGCGCCGGCCTCGATGGCCTCCTGCGGGGCCATCAGCTTCATCTCGGTCGGGACATTCTGACGGATGACCGCATTGACCTCGGTCTCGATGGCCGAGAGTTCGGCCTCGCTGAGCGGGGCGCCGTGGCTGAAGTCGAAGCGAGCGCGCTCGGCGTCGACCAGCTGGCCCTTCTGGGCGACCGCCGGGCCGAGCACATTCTTCAGGGCCGTGTGCAGCAGGTGGGCGGCGGAGTGGTTGGCGCGGGTCGTGCGGCGTTTCTCGGCGTCCACCAGCTGCGCCGCGCGCGTTCCGATCTCCAGCTTGCCGGCCGTAACCTGGGCCACCAGGACGTGCAGGTCGCCGGCGTGTTTGCGCACGTCGATGATCTCGGCTTCGCCGCCCGGCCATTCGATAATGCCGTGATCGCCGGCCTGGCCGCCGCTTTCGGCATAGAAGGGGGTGGTGTCGAACAACACTTCGACGATGTCGCCGGCCTCGGCCGTCTCGACGGGGGCGCCGGCGTTCATGATGGCCAGGACCTCGCCCGAACCCTCGATAGTGTCGTAGCCGGTGAAGACGGTCGGCCCCATCCGGTCGCGGATCGCCAGCCATTCGTTGGTGTTGGCGGTCTGGCCCGAGCCCTTCCAGTGTTCGCGCGACCGCTGGCGCTGCTCGGCCATGGCGGATTCGAAGCCGTCCACATTGACCGAGAAGCCGCGACGGCGGGCCTCGTCCTGGGTCAGGTCCAGCGGGAAGCCGTAGGTATCGGACAGGGTGAAGGCCGTCTGGCCGTCCAGCATGTCGCCGGGACGGAAGCCCTGAACCGCCGTGTCGAACAGGGCCATGCCCCGGCCCAGGGTGGTGCGGAAGCGGACCTCTTCCTGCTTCAGCGTGTCTTCGATGAAGGGCTGGGCGCGGGCCAGTTCGGGATAGGCGTCGCCCATCTGGGCCACCAGGGTCGGGACCAGACGGTGCATCAGGGGATCGGCGGCGCCCAGCAGGTGGGCGTGGCGCATGGCGCGGCGCATGATCCGGCGCAGCACATAGCCCCGGCCCTCGTTCGAGGGCGTGACGCCGTCGGCGATCAGGAAGGACGACGAGCGCAGGTGGTCGGCGATGACCCGGTGGCTGGCGGCCTGATCGCCGTCCGACTTGGTCGAGGTGGCGTCTTCGGACGCCGCGATCAGGGTCTTGAACAGGTCGGTTTCGAAGACCGAATGCACGCCCTGGAGCACGGTGGTCATCCGCTCCAGACCCATGCCGGTGTCCACGCTGGGCTTGGGAAGGTTGCGAACGATCTGATCGTTCTCCTTCTCATACTGCATGAAGACGTTGTTCCATATCTCGACGTAGCGGTCGCCGTCCTCGTCCGGCGAACCGGGAGGACCGCCGGCGATCTTGTCGCCGTGATCCCAGAAAATTTCGGTGCAGGGGCCGCAGGGACCCGAGTCGCCCATGGCCCAGAAGTTGTCCGAGCCGGCGATGCGGATGATCTTGTCGTCGGAGAAGCCGGTGACCTTTTTCCAGATCGCGGCGGCCTCGTCGTCATCGATATAGACGGTGACCAGCAGGCGTTTGGGGTCCAGGTCGAAGTCCTGGGTGACCAGGTTCCACGCCTTCTCGATGGCGTGTTCCTTGAAATAGTCGCCGAAGGAGAAGTTGCCCAGCATCTCGAAGAAGGTCAGGTGGCGGGCGGTGTAGCCGACGTTGTCCAGATCGTTGTGCTTGCCGCCGGCGCGGACGCACTTCTGCGACGAGGTGGCGCGGGGATAGGGCGGCTTGGCGGCGCCGGTGAAATAGTCCTTGAACGGCACCATACCCGCGTTGACGAAGAGCAGCGACGGGTCGTTCTGCGGCACCAGCGGGGCCGAATGGACCTTGGCGTGGCCGTCCGCCGCGAAATAGTCGAGGTAGGTGGCGCGGATCTCGTTCAGGCTGGGCATGTGGCGGTCTTCGGCTCGGCGGTCGCTAAGGAACCGGCGTCTTATAGGGTTTTGGCGGCGAGCGCATCACCTCCGCACGCCGCACTCAAACGCGTGGCGGCGGGCCGAACTTGCCGGCCTGGTAGTCTTGGACCGCCTGGATGATCTCTTCGCGGGTGTTCATGACGAAGGGGCCGTGGCTGAAGACCGGCTCGTTTATGGGTTCGGCATGGCCTAGCAGGACGACGGCGTCGGTCTGGGCCGTGATCTCGACCGTGTTGCCGTCGCCCAGGGCGGCGAGGTTCCATTGCGGCACGGCGGTTCCGGCGACCGAGACCTCGCCCTTGACGCCATACAGGAAGACGTTGCGACCGGGGGCGACGGGCGTCTCGAACGCCGCGCCAGCGGGCAGGCGGACGACGGCCAGATGGATGTCGATCAGGGACTGGATCGGGGCCGCGACGCCCAGCCATTCGCCGGAGATGGGCTCGACCGTGACGCCGGCCTCGGTGGTGAAGGTCGGGATGTCGGACTTCTGCAGGCCCACATAGTCCGGCTTGGTCATCTTGAGCCGCGACGGCAGGTTCACCCACAGCTGCAGGATTTCCATCGGCCCGCCGTCGCGCTTGAAGGCGGCCGGGGACAGTTCGGCGTGGATCAGGCCGGAACCTGCGGTCATCCACTGGATGCCGCCCGCCTTGATGATGCTCTCGCCGCCGCCGGAATCGTGGTGGGCCAGTTCGCCGTCGAGGATGAAGGTCACGGTCTCGAAGCCCCGGTGCGGGTGGGGGCCGAACGGCAGGCCATTGTTGCCCGGCGCATAGGTCTGGGGCCCGTGGTGGTTCAGGAACAGGAAGGGATCGACCTGATCCAGGCCGGGACCGGGCACGGGGCGACGCGTGATCAGATCGCCGATGTCGTCGCGGTGGGCCGGATGCAGGCGAAGGACGGAACGGGGCTGGGTCATTCGCCACATATAGGGTGACGAATAGGCGATGGCGAGTTAGCCCGCGCGCGAGACCGTCACCGGTCGGGCGCGGCCGTTCTGGATCAGTTCGCCGGTCCAGCCCCTGGCGGCGGGTTGCAGATGCAGTTCGCCGCCGGACAGGGGGATGACGGCGATGTCGCCGCTCTTCGAAGCCGGGCCGGCTGGGCCGCCCTGGTCGGTCCCGGCCGGGGCGTCCAGCCGACGCCAGGCGCCTTCGATCATCCGCCCCCCGCCGAGGTCGGTCAGAGCCAGGGACAGCAGGGGTCTTCCATCGGAACTGGTCACGCGCCAGCGGCCGTCCAGAGGACCGCTGCGGGCGTCCGCGTCGATCTGAGCCTGGGCCACGCCCTGATCATAGGCGATCTCTGCGTCGGTGGGGCTGACCTCGTAACTGCCGACATAGGCGTTCACGTCGACGGGGGCGGTCAGGGGACGGCGGTGCCGATCGGTCGCAGCGTCGCCCTGCGCCTCTTCGCGACCGAAGTCGGAGGGCGGCTCGAACGGGCGGACGACCGGCGCCTGATAGGTCTCGGGCGTAGCGTCCAGCAGACCCGTGGTCTGGATGGCGGGCTCCAAGGCGACGACGGAGATCAGGGCGAACAGGATCATGAGGCCCACCGTGCCAAATACCGCCCTGCATCGGCTAGCCGTCCATGGGCTTGCGAACGCAAACGTGATCCGCCGTGATGGAACGATCGTAGAAACGACAATGCGTCGATGTTCGCCGCTGTGCGTTGACACCGGCCCCCCAGGGTCACAAAAGCCTTCGCAACCGCACACGGCGATTGAATTCATTCGCTTTTGAGAACCATTCGCATGACCCAGCCCAGCCCGACGCCGGGTGGCGCCTCTAGCGACCGGACCGGTCGCTTCGTCACCCAACCGAACGGTCACACCGCGCCTCTATCGCCCCACATGAGCGTCTGGCGCTGGCACGTCACCATGACGGCCTCGATCCTGTTCCGGGCCACGATCATCGCCGCCACCGTCGGATCCGTCTTCGTCATCGGCTGGCTGGGCGCAATGGCCTTTGGCGCCGAGCACTACGCCTGCTTCGCGTCGCTGGCGGGTTCGCCGCTGGGTTTGTTCATCGGCTTCGGCCTGACGGTGGTGCTGTTCTCCTTCATCCTGAACGGCGCGCGTCACACCTATAACGACACCGGCAACGGCCTGACGGTGAAGTCGGCGACGCTGTTGTCCAATATCGCCGTCTGGGCGCCGGTCCCGCTGGCCGTGCTGTTCTGGGTCGTCCTGTTCGCCGTCGGGAGGGTCTCGCTGTGAGCAGCGCCGCCAAGTTCAAGAACAACGTCAAGGTTTCCGAGCGCCACGGCGCCGGCGAATGGCTGATCGAGCGCGTTCTGCTGGTCGCCCTGCTGCCGCTGGGCCTGTGGGTCGCCTCGACCGGCTTCACCCTGGCAGGCGCCGGATATGACGCTGTGCTGGCCTGGTTCGCCAATCCGCTGAACGCGGGCCTGCTGGCCATCACCGTCGTGGTGTTCTTCGGCTATGTCAGCCTGGCCTGGAAAGTGATCCTGGAAGACTACGTGCCGGACGTGCGGACGCGCGGCCTGCTGGTCGGCCTGATCAACATTGTCTTCGTCGTGCTGGCCGCCGCCAGCGTCTTCTTCATCGTGCGGCTGGCGCTGGGTTCTGCGCCGCTGCCCGCCGGCTTCGGAGCCTGATCCCGTAATGACTGCTTACGAACTTATCGACCACGAATACGACGTCGTCGTCGTCGGCGCCGGGGGCTCGGGCCTTCGCGCCGCACTGGGCGCCGCCCAGCAAGGCCTGAAGGTCGCCTGCGTGACCAAGGTCTTCCCGACCCGCTCCCACACCGTCGCGGCCCAGGGCGGCATCTCCGCCTCGCTCGGCAATATGGGCGAGGACAGCTGGCAGTGGCACATGTACGACACCGTCAAGGGGTCGGACTGGCTGGGCGACCAGGACTCGATCGAATATCTGGTCAGGAACGCGCCCAAGGCCGTCTATGAGCTGGAACACTGGGGCGTGCCGTTCAGCCGCACCGAAGAAGGCAAGATCTATCAGCGCGCCTTTGGCGGAATGACCCGCAACTTCGGCGAAGGCCCGGTGCAGCGCACCTGCGCCGCCGCCGACCGCACCGGCCACGCCATCCTGCACACCCTGTACGGCCAGTCGGTGCGTCGCGAAGTGAAGTTCTTCGTCGAATATTTCGCGCTGGACCTGATCATGCAGGACGGCGCATGCACCGGCGTCACCGCGCTTCAGCTCGACAACGGCCAGCTTCACCAGTTCCGCGCCAAGATGGTGGTGCTGGCGACCGGCGGATACGGCCGCGCCTATTTCAGCGCCACCTCGGCCCACACCTGCACCGGCGACGGCAATGCGATGGTGCTGCGCGCCGGCCTGCCGCTGCAGGACATGGAGTTCGTCCAGTTCCACCCGACCGGCATCTACGGCGCCGGCTGCCTGATCACCGAGGGCGCGCGGGGCGAGGGCGGCTACCTGACCAACTCCGAAGGCGAGCGCTTCATGGAGCGTTATGCGCCGACCGTGAAGGATCTGGCGCCGCGCGACATGGTCTCGCGCTCCATGACCATCGAAATCCGTGAAGGCCGGGGCGTGGGTCCGAACAAGGACCACATCTACCTGCACCTGGACCACCTGGATCCGAAGATCCTGCACCAGCGCCTGCCGGGCATCTCGGAGTCGGCCAAGATCTTCGCCGGCGTCGACGTGACCAAGGAGCCGATCCCGGTCCTGCCGACCGTCCACTACAACATGGGCGGCATCCCCACGAACTATCACGGCGAGGTGCTGACGCTGCGCGACGGCAACCCCGACAGCGTGGTTCCGGGCCTGATGGCCGTGGGCGAGGCGGCCTGCGTTTCGGTGCACGGCGCCAACCGCCTGGGCTCCAACTCCCTGACCGATCTGGTGGTGTTCGGCCGCGCCGTCGGCCTGCGCTGCGGTGAAGTCGTCGACAAGGCCTCGGCCGTGCCGTCGGCCTCCAAGTCGCAGACCGACCAGCACCTGGCCCGCCTGGACCGCTTCCGCTACGCCGACGGCTCGACCCCGACCGCCGAACTGCGCCTGTCGATGCAGAAGGCCATGCAGGCCGATGCGGCGGTGTTCCGCACCGGCGAGACCCTGCAACAGGGCACCGACAAGCTGCGCGCCATCGAGGCGGCCGGCGCCGACATCAAGACCACGGATCGCGGCCTGATCTGGAACACTGATCTGATCGAGACGCTGGAATATGACAACCTGATCGCCCAGGCGATGGTCACCATCGAGGGCGGTCTGAACCGCACGGAATCGCGCGGCGCCCACGCCCGCGAGGACTATCCCGATAGGGATGATGCAAGATGGATGAAGCACACCCTGGCGTGGAAGCGTCCGGGCGAGCAGGTCCAGATCGATTATCGTCCGGTCCACAACTACACCATGTCCGACGACATCGCGTATATCGAACCGAAGGCGCGGGTTTACTAAGATGGTCCAGCTTACTCTCCCCAGAGGCTCCAAGCCGACGACGGGCAAGGTCCATAAGGCCGCGCCGGGGTCCAAGGACGTCAAGACCTACAAGGTCTATCGCTACGACCCCGAGGTCGATGCGGACCCGCGCTGGGACACCTATGAGGTGCCGACCGGCGACCACGGCCCCATGCTGCTGGACGCCCTGATCCACATCAAGAACACCATCGACCCGACCCTGTCGTTCCGGCGCTCGTGCCGCGAAGGCATCTGCGGTTCGTGCTCGATGAACGTGGACGGACGCAACGCCCTGGCCTGCACCAAGGGCTGGGACGAGTGCGCGTCGCACAACATCACCATCGCCCCCCTGCCCCACCAGCCGGTGGTCAAGGACCTGGTGACGGACCTGAGCCTGTTCTACGCCCAGTACGACTCGATCCAGCCGTATCTGCAATCGGACGAGCCGGACCCGGAAAAAGAACGCCTGCAGACCCCGGCTGAGCGCGAGAAGCTGGACGGCCTGTACGAGTGCATCCTGTGCGCCTGCTGCTCGACCTCCTGCCCCAGCTACTGGTGGAATCAGGAAGAATACCTCGGCCCGGCGGCGCTGCTGCAATCCTATCGCTGGATTTCCGACAGCCGCGACGACGCGACCGACAAGCGTCTGGACGACCTGGAAGATCCGTTCAAACTGTATCGCTGCCACACGATCATGAACTGCGCCCAGGTCTGCCCCAAGGGGCTGAACCCGGCCAAGGCCATCGCCGAGACCAAGAAGCTGATGGTTTCGCCTAGCCGCAAGAAGGCGGCCTGATTTAGAAACCCCCGGAGCACCGCTTCGGGGGTTTTTGTTGTCTTCTAATCGGCCAGCGTGAGCCCGCAGTGGGCGGCGAAATGACGAAAGTCGGAATCGCCGGAGATCAACGGAATTCCCGCATCGATGCAGGACTGGGCGATCAGGGCGTCGGCCAGGCGCGCCTTGAGACCGCGCATCGCGAGCGCGCGGCGATTGAGCGCCGCCCTTTCCCAATAGCCCTCGATTACCGGTACGAGTGGCGCTGCGCCCAGCAGGGCGTCGAGATCGCTTTCAGGCGACGCGGCGGACAGCAGTTCCGTCAGAACCAGCGGCGGCAGCACCAGCCGCTCGTCGAGAAGGGCGCGGCGAACCGCCGGTCGTGCGGGCCCATCGAAGCCGTGCAGGAAATGCAGGACCGCGCTGGTGTCGGCGGCGATCAAACCGCGCGGTCCGATCCGTCCAGCGTGCGATCCTGGCGCAGGTCGTCGAGATCGACGTCCAACGGCGCGCGCCCTTCTAGGGCCAGCATGCGACGACTCCAATCCGAATGCGCCAGGGTTTCGAGCGCCCGACGCAGGGTTTCCGTCACGCCCTGGCCCGTCGCATCCTGAGCCGCCGCCAGGAGGCGGGCCGGCAGGATGGCGGTGATCTTGCGCATGTCGTTCATGCGTCGATAATGCCATATAGCGATGCTGGCGCCAACTTACGGTCTTGCGCGGGCGGCATGGCTTGATATGAGCGGCCCATGGCCAGCATCACCTATATCGAGCATGACGGAACCGAGCACGTCGTCGACGTGAAGCCGGGGCTTTCCGTGATGGAAGGCGCGATCCGCAACAATGTGCCGGGCATCGACGCGGACTGTGGCGGGGCCTGCGCCTGCGCCACCTGCCACATTTATGTCGACGAGGCCTGGCGCGAGGCGACGGGCAAGCCCAGCGCCATGGAGGAGTCGATGCTGGACTTCGCCGAAGAGGTCGAGCCCAACAGCCGGCTGTCGTGCCAGATCCGCGTCTCGGACGCGCTGAGCGGCCTGGTCGTGCGGTTGCCGCAGAACCAGCACTGAAATGGACGAGCCGGGGCTGATCGAGAGGATCGGCCGCTGGATCCAACAAGCCGACCCGGCCGGACTGCCGCCGATCTTGGGGATCTCAGGGTCGCAAGGGTCTGGAAAATCCACCCTGGCGCAGGACGTGGCCGAGCGGTTCGGCGGGGCGGCCCTATCGCTGGACGACGTCTATCTGACCAAGGCCGAGCGAGCGGATCTGGCGGCGCGGATGCATCCGCTGTTCGCCACGCGCGGGCCGCCGGGAACGCATGACCTGGGTTTGCTGCTGCGGCTTCTGGACCGGCTTTCGAGTGCGGGTCCGGGCGACCGGACGCCGCTGCCCCTGTTCGACAAGCTGACCGACGACCGGGCGCCCGAGGCGGACTGGCCCGTCGTGCAGGGGCGGCCGAGGGTGATCGTGCTGGAGGGGTGGTGCCTGGGGGCGACGGCGCAGGCGGAGACGGCCCTGGTCGCGCCGATCAATGCGCTGGAGGACGCGCAGGATGCGGATGGCCTGTGGCGGCGTGCGGTCAACGATGTCTTGGCTAGGGACTATGCGCCGCTGCGCGCGCGGCTGGACGCCTTGATCTTCCTGAAGGCGCCGTCGTTCGATGTCGTTCTGGATTGGCGCTGCGAACAGGAGGCCGGACTGATGAAGCGCGACGCCGTGCCGCCGGAGCGGCGTGCGGCCCTGGCGGTCTTCGTCCAGCACTATGAGCGACTGACCCGGCACATGATCGAAGGCGGCGTCGCCGCCGACCTGGTCGTCGAACTGGACCGGGATCGCCGGATCGTGGGCCTGGAGGGCGCGGATTTCCTCGCGGCGACAGGGGGCGTGGGGCCGGAGCCGGCCTCGCGCGTTATCGAACCATGAGCTTGTTTGGATCCAAACCCGCCGCCACGGAAGACAGACGGTCGGCGACGCGTCGTCCGGCCAATGCGCGTGGCGTCGTCTGTGCGCCCGGCGTGGAGACGGCGTGTCTGATCGTCGATCTGTCGGACGGCGGCATGAAGGTGCGGCTGGACCGGGGCGCCGCCCTGCCGCGCGAGGTGGTGGTGGTCGACGTCGAGCAAGCCGTGGCCTATCCCGCGACCGTCGTGTGGCAGAGGACGAACGAGGCGGGCTTGAGACAGACGGGCGCCAAATCCTTGCGCGGCCTCGCGCCCGCCCGGCTGATCGGAGCGCGCGAGGCCTGGCTGAGGGCCGGGGGCCGCTAGAGCCCGGCGGGCATGGAGCCGGCGTTGATGGCGATCCGGCCCACCAGTCCCTTGACGATCAAATCGAGCGCCGAACCCTCGCGGTAGTCGGCGGCGGCGACGAAGTTGACGCGGTCCTCCGAGATCAGGGAATAGACCTTCTTCTGATCCTTCTCGTTCGAGCGCGGGTCATAGACGGCGATTGAGAAGCCGCCCTTGGTGTGCATCATCTTCATGGTCGGCACGTCGGTGTCGCCGTCGCCGATGAAGATCATCCGGTCGAACGGCACGGCGCGCTCGTCGTCGGGGATGAAGTGGTTGATCCGCTCGTGCTCCCAGTGGTTCTTCACCCCCTTGTTGATGCGGAACAGATACTGGGTCTTGGTGGTGTAGTTGACGCCCACGGCCGGCCAGGCCGCCTCACCCTTTTCGTCATAGACATAGTGGGACGCGAAAACGTGGTTCAGGGCGGGCCGGATCGGCGTGCCGTCGATCATCTCCTCCAGCCCGGCCGAGATGATGTAGTGCTCGATCTCCAGCCCGTATTTGGCGCCGAAGGCGTTCATCCGGTCGAACCAGCTGAGATCCTTCAGACCCTCGAACAGGGCAACGGCCTCGCCGTGCTGGCGCAGGGTCTCGCGCGTCACCGGCGCGCCGTTCTGGCGGGCGTGATGCAGCATCAGCTGCATGTACATCAGGATGCCGTCGCCGTCGGCGTCCTTGGTCAGGCGCTCGGCCTCCTCCCAGAAGGCGCCGATGCCCATGCCCACCGAGGGGATGAACGACACCTCCTGCATGTTGCCGCGCGCCAGGGTGCCGTCGAAATCATAGATCAGGGCGGTCTTCAGCAGCGGGGTCTTGGGGTCGGACATGAGGGCGAGATCCTTGGTGGAACCCGCCCTCTATATCAGCCCGCCGCGCCCGTCGATTGGCGACGCTGGCCGAAGGTGGGGGCGGCCGCCTTCTGCTCGGCCCAGTAGTCGGCGCCCGTCGTCGGCTTGAACATCGTGCGCGGCGAGCCGTTTCTGGCCACCACGGCGAAGGTGTTGGTCGAGGCCTGATAGATCAGGGTGTCGCCGTTGGGCCGTTTCACCGTCTCGGCGTCGCTGGGCGGCTTGGTGGTGAAGGCGGTGACCTTATCCAAATATTCTTCGGCCGAGCGGGCGTCGAAGTCGGCGCCGTTGCGGTCGTAGAGACGGGTGATTTTCGCATCGACGGTCTCGCGTCGATTGGCGGTCAGGACCGGTTTCTCCTGCGGCGTCGTGGCGTCTTCGCCCGTCGCGGGCATTGAGGTCAGGGCCACCGGCTCGGCCGTCGCCGTCCGGTCTCGCGTCTCGACCGCCGAACTGTTGTCGCAGGCGCTCAGCCCCAGCAGTCCGCACAGGGCCAGCAAGGCCCCTCCCCTCATCAGCGTTCTCATTCTTTCCCTCCAGATACCCGCTGAACGCGACGAAAGCACAACTTTATTGTTCGCGCAATGTTCTCGTCTCGACGGCGTCACGCGGGGCGGCTAGACGGAAGACATGGACAATCGCCCCCTTTCGAACCGCAAGATCCTGCTGATCGTCGGCGGCGGCATCGCGGCCTACAAGGCGCTGGAGCTGGTGCGGTTGATCGCCAAGGCGGGCGGACAGACGCGAGTGATCCTGACCGAATCCGGGGCCGAGTTCGTGACGCCTCTGTCGCTGGCGGCGCTGAGCGGCCATCCGGTGCGGTCGGGCCTGTTCCATCCCGACGACGAGACCAGCATGGGCCATATCGAGCTGTCGCGCTGGGCCGATCTGGTGGTCGTGGCGCCGGCGACGGCGGGACTGATCGCCAAGGCCGCGAACGGCCTGGCCGACGACCTGGCCTCGACGACCCTGATCGCCACAGACAAGCGGGTGCTGCTGGCGCCGGCCATGAATGTGCGGATGTGGGAGCATCCGGCGGTCCAGGCCAATATGGAACGGCTGAAGGCCTTTCCCGGCTTCCACGGCGTGGCGGTTGTCGGACCGGACGAGGGCGAGATGGCCTGTGGCGAATATGGCTTCGGCCGAATGGCGGAACCGGCGGCGATCCTGGAGGCCATCGAGGGCCTGCTGGCCGGCGCTGACGGGCGGCCTCTGGCGGGCAAACGCGCCGTCGTTACGGCCGGGCCGACGTTCGAGCCTATCGACCCGGTGCGGGGCCTGACCAATCGCTCCAGCGGCAAACAGGGCTACGCCATCGCAGCGGCACTGACCGAACTGGGCGCAGAGGTGACGCTGGTGTCCGGGCCGACGGCGCTGGACGCGCCCACGGGCGTGACGCGGATCGATGTGGAGA
The DNA here is from genome assembly GCF_057838505.1 of Brevundimonas sp. KH_058. NCBI lineage: Bacteria > Pseudomonadati > Pseudomonadota > Alphaproteobacteria > Caulobacterales > Caulobacteraceae > Brevundimonas > Brevundimonas sp. KH_058. Next base: position 1,386,551 of record NZ_CM174469.1, read on the forward strand.
GCGCGCTGGAGATGCAGGCGGCGACGCGCGCGGCCTTGCCGGCCGACATCGCCGTGCTGTCGGCCGCCGTCGCCGACTGGCGCGTGGACACCATCGCCGGCGGCAAGATCAAGAAAGGGCCAGGCGGACCGCCGACCTTGGCTCTGATCGAGAACCCCGACATCCTGGCGGGCATCGCCGCGCCAGGACCGAAACGACCGGCCCTGGTCATCGGCTTCGCCGCCGAGACCACGGATTTGGAAGCCAATGCGCGAGCCAAGCTGTCGAGGAAGGGCTGTGACTGGATCATCGGCAACGACGTGTCCGACGACGTGTTCGGATCGGACGGCAACGCCGTGCTGCTGGTCACCGCCGACAAGACCGAGACCTGGCCGCGCCAGTCCAAGACCGCCATCGCTCGGGCCGTCGCCGCCCGTATCGCCGCCCATTTCAAGGCCCCCGAATGACCGAGACCACGATCCAGATCCTACGCCTGCCGCATTCCGAGGGCCTGCCCCTGCCGGCCTATGAAACGGCCGGATCGGCGGGCATGGACCTGCGCGCGGCGGTGCCTGAGGATCAACCGATGACGCTGGAGCCCGGACAACGCGCCCTGGTGCCCACGGGGCTGAAAATCGCTCTGCCGCTGGGCTACGAGGCCCAGGTGCGTGCGCGCTCGGGCCTGGCGCTGAAACACGGCATCATCTGCCCCAATGCGCCGGGCACCATCGACAGCGACTATCGCGGCGAATGCGGCGTGATCCTGGCCAACATCGGCGCCGAACCCTTCGTCATCCGCCGGGGCGAACGCATCGCCCAGCTGGTGATCGCCAAGCACGAACGCGCGGACTGGGTCGAGGTGGAGACACTGGACGACACTGCGCGCGGGACGGGCGGGTTTGGATCGACGGGGCGGTAGATGGGGCATTTGACGTGAAGGTTTGCGCTCTTTTGGCGTCCGGCGCCTTGCTTATGGCTTGCGCCAAAGCAGAACCTGAAAACTGCGGCGCGACGTTCTGTTTGCCAAAGGAGGCGACGTTCGTCCAAGTTCAGCCTTGGGGCCAGAACACGACCATCTATTCGGTGTCCAGCGCTGGTCAAACCATCGTCATTCACGAGGGGCTTGGGTTCAGAAATCATTACGCCCCGGAGACACGGCTGAATCTACCGATAGACTCAAATGCGAGCTGGGGGATTGATGAGGGCGGCCAAGCCTACGTGAAGATTAAACCCCCAGGTGACCGATTTGTTGAACTCTATGCTGACTGCCCCACGCGAGAGGACTGTCATTTGCCTGACTTCGCCTTGCAGCTCAGCGCTAAGCCGCGTTGAAGGTCAGCAGCGCGAGCGAAATTTTAGATTTCACCCGAACTGCGTTGAGTCGCTCCGGGTGCTATGAATCGATATGAAGAAGGCGACCTGATCAGACTGGCGGAGCGGTCGGCTGGATCAGGGCGGCCTTGCGGCGGACGTGCTCACGCCAGGCGGTGTAGAGGCCGCTGCTTGCGATCAGGGCGGCGCCGGCCAGGGTGCTGAGGGTCGGGGTCGTGGACATCAGCCACCAGCCGAAGACGATGGCGCCGACGATCTGGAGATAGTCGAAGGGCGCGACCACGGCGACGGGCGCCTTTTGCAGCGAGGCGGTCATGAACAGCTGGGCCAGGCCGCCGGCGATCCCCGATCCGATCAGCAGGGCGAAGGTCAGGGGCGAATGCCAATGACCGACGAAGGGCAACAGGATCGCCCCCACGATCGACGAACCGACGAAGAACCAGAAGACGATGGCGGCGACATGTTCGGTGTCACGCAACTGGCGCAGGGTGATGGTCACGCCGGCCGTCAGCAGGGCCGCGACCAGGCCGAAGGCGATCCCCTCGACCGGTACGGCGTGGTCCGCCCCCGGTCTCATGACGATGATCACGCCGATGAAGCCCACGGCGACGGCGGCCCAGCGGCGTGGCCCGACGGCTTCCTTCAGGATCAGGAAGGACAGCAGGGTGGCGAAGATGGGGGCGGTGAAGCTGAGGGTCGTGGCGTCGGCCAGCGGCAGCAGCGTCAGGGTCTGGAAGACGCACAGGATCGAGACGATGCCCAGGGCGCTGCGACCGACATGGGCGAAGGGCCGGCGCGTGGTCAGGCCCGCAAGACCGCCCGGCTGGGTCAACACCCAGGCCAGCACCACCGGCAGGCCGAAGAAGGCGCGGTAGAACAGCATCTCGGGCGCGACGACGCCGTCCAGCGACGCCAGTTTCAGCACCGCCGCCATGATCGAAAAACACCCGGCGGCCGCGATGCGCAGGGCGATGCCGCGCGCGACATCCTCGCCGCATCCGCCTGTCGCCTGAACGCCCTTGACCATCCGCGCCTTTCGATGCGGCCGGGGCGATGAAGGCCCCAGCCGCAGGACCAGTCGTACGGCTTACGCCTGGCCGGTTTCGACAGGCTGTTGGGCGATCTGCTGCTGGCGGGCGATGTAGATGGCGGCGAAGTCGATGGGGTCGAGCTGGAACGGGGGATAGAAGCCGCCGTCGGCCGTGGCGCCCGAGATGATCTCGCGGGCGAACGGGAACAGATAGCGCGGGCATTCGATCAGCAGCAGGGGCTCGATGTCCTGCTCCTGAACATTGGCCAGCTGGAACAGGCCGCCATAGACCAGTTCGACGTGGAAGACGGGCTGGTTCTCGTGGGTCGCCTTGATCGACAGCTTCAGGTCCAGCTCGAACAGGCCGTCGGGGCGGCCCTGGGCGGCCATTTCGACGCCCAGGTCGATGGCCGGCTTGCCGTCGATGCGCAGGGATTCCGGGGCGCGCGGGTTCTCGAACGAGAAGTCGCGGACATACTGGGCCAGGATGCGGAAGCCGGGGCCGGCGGGCTGGCCCTGTTGGGCGTCGCCTTGCGGGGGCTGTTCGGTGGGAGGAGCGGCGTCGGTCATGTGAACGGTCTTTGGCGCGATTGGAGGCCGATGAGGCCACAATGAGGCGCCGCGACTACCATGCCGGGACGCTTGGCCGCAACGTCGCGCGCGCGATTGGGGGGCGCGCTTCGCCTTGCCTCACCCTATATGACACCGTAATCACGCCAGACACACGTTTGACGCGCCCGTCTTCGCTACAGGAATCTCCCCCTTGAACATACCTGTCCAGTTCCAGGTCGTCGTCTTCGCCTTCATCGCGGCCTTCGTGCTGTTCCAGCTCTATAACGTCCTGGGCAAGCGGGTGGGCCGCCAGCCGCAGGAAGACGCCAAGGCCGTCCTGCCCGGCCCGGCGCCGGCCGAGACGGCCAAGATCCCGGCGATCGACCCGGCCACGCTCGCCTCCATCGCCACGCTGAAGGCGCGCGATCCGGCCTTTGACCCCGCGCGGTTCCTGGACGGGGCCCGTCAGGCGTATGAGACTATCGTACGCGGCTATGCCGCCGGCGACCGGGCGGCGCTGCAGCCGCTGCTGAAGCCCAATGTCATGGCCTCGTTCGAGGCCGGCATCGCTGCGCGCGAGACGCGGGGCGAGACCGAGGCGGTCGAGTTCCTGTTCCCGCCCCGCGCCGATCTGGAAGGCGCCGTCGCCGAGGGCGACCGGGCCGTGGCCAAGGTACGGTTCCTGGCCGAGCTGCGCAGCCGCGTGACCAAGGTCTCGGGCGAGCCCGCCGACGTCGAGACCGGCGAGCCGGTGATCGAAGAGCGTCGCACGGCCGAACACTGGACGTTCGAGCGCACCCTGGGCGCGGCCGATCCCAACTGGGTCCTGGCCCGCGTCGAGCCGGCCAACGCCTGATGTCTGTCGTGCGGCAGGTCGGAGCCTGGCCGCTGACGCTGGCGAGCGTGCTGGCCGTCGCAGCCTGTTCCACGGGGCCCATGACGCCGGTCGTGCCTGTGGGCCCACAGACGGGGCCTGTTCCCTATACGCCGTCACCGACGCCCGGCGCCCAACAGCCCACGCCGTCCAATGCGCTTAGTCCCGCCGTTTTGCCGGGATGGAGCGCGGAGGATCACCTGGCGGCCTTCCGCGCCTATCTGGATGGATGCGGCGCGGCTCGCGATACGGCGGCGCGCGCCGTCTGCGGACGCGCCAAGGCCATGGCGACGACTACCACCGTCACCCCTTCCGACGCCCGCGCCTTCTTCGAGGCCAGTTTCAGCGCGGTCCCGGCCGCGACGGCGGACGGCCGGCCCGGCCTGCTGACCTCCTATTTCGCGCCCGAGTATCCGGCGCGACGCCGGCAGGACGCCGAGTTCTCGGCCCCCGTCCTGCCCAAGCCCGCCAATCCGCGCGGCGCCGGCGACCGGGCCTATATCGAATCCGGCGCCCGACCGGATCAGGCCCTGGCCTGGATGCGGGCCGAGGACCTGTTCTTCCTGCAGATTCAGGGCTCGGGCTATCTGACGTTCGAGGATGGGACACGCGGCCAGGCCGCCTACGCCGCCGACAACGGCAAGCCCTTCGTCGGCATCGCCCGGCCCATGGCCCAGCAGGGCCTGCTGCCCCAGAACGGCACCTCGGGCGACGCCATCCGCGGCTGGCTGGCGAGCCACCGGGGCTATGAGGCCCAGGCCGTCATGGCGCTGAACCCGCGCTACATCTTCTTCCGGCTGGACGCGGACGACGACGGCCATCCGGCCGGCGCGGCGGGGATACCTCTGACCGAGCGGCGCGCCATCGCGGTAGATTCAGCGCACTGGCGCTATGGCGAACTGGTCTGGCTGGAGGCCGACGGCGGCAATCTGCGCGGCGCCACGGCCAGCTATCGCGGCCTGGCCATGGCGCTGGACACGGGATCGGCCATTCGCGGGCCTGTGCGGGCCGACCTCTATATGGGACGCGGCGACGCGGCGGGGGCCGAGGCCGGGACCGTGCGCCACCCTTTGCGGATGTGGCGCCTGGTCCCGAAGGGTTAGGCCCTCCCCTCAGGCCAGGTCCTCGATCTCGTCCTCGGTCAGTTCGCCGGGGACGATGGTGACGGGCAACTTTCGTCCTCCCAGCTGGGCGCCCTGTTTGATGATGGCCGAGACCAGCGGACCGGGACCGCGCGAACCGGTTCCCGCCGCCAGGACCAGGATCTTGATGTCGGGATCGGCGGCGACGACCTTCTTGATCGCGGCCTGGGCCTCGCCCCGTTCGATCAGGAAGACCGGGGCGGCGCCGGAACGGGCCATCGCCTCTTCGCCTACCCGGTTCAGCAGAATTTCCGCCTCTTCGCGCTGCTGACGCTCGATCTCCTCGCGCACGCCCGACCAGTGGGCGTCGCTGTCGGTCGGCAGGACGCGCAGCATGACCACGCGCCCGCCCGTCGATTTCGCCCGGCGCGAGGCGAACCGCAGGGCGGCCTCGAACTCGGGGCTGTCGTCGACGACAACGAGGAATTTTCTCGGCATGGCGGCCTCCCCAGCCTGATCAAGGGCCGAAGAGGCCGTGAGACGCCCGCTTCGTCAAGCGCCGAAGACGATCGCTCGCTTATCCATTCATCGCCGCCGTCGCCAGGTCGCGGATCGTGGCGTTGGCGATGGTCAGCTTGGCGAAGGTCCAGCCCGAGCCGGACTGTTCGATCTCGTCCACCGAGGCGCGCACGCCCTCGACCGAAGCCTGTTTGGAGCCGATCCAGGCGTCCACGGCGCCCTCGGCCGCATCCTCGCTGACACCCACCGACGGATCGGAGGCGCGGGCGACGGCGCGGGTCAGGGTCGCCTGCTCGTTCATCAGATCCTCGATCAGGCGACGGACGGCCAGACGATCGAAATGATCCGCAGACGGAATGGAGCCGGCGGCGGCGCGCAGACGGTCGAAGTCGAAGGCGGCCCCGACCTGGTGATACAGCCGCGCCATGGCCGCGACAGGCCAGTTCGCCTCCTGCGCCAGATCGCCGATGTCGGAGGCGGCGACCAGCGGACGCATGATGGCGATGCTGCGGGTCAGGTCTTCCGGCGCGCCGTGGTCGGCGAACGTCTTGACCCGCGCGTCCAAACGCTCCTGTTCGAAGCGCGACAGGACCAGCGAACCCTCGGCCTGGAGGGCGTCGGCGATGGGACGATAACGGTCGATCAGGGCCTGGACCGACAGGCCGCCCTTGGCGCGACGGGCCAGCCAGAAGGTCTGGCGGCGCAGGACGACGGCGATCTCCTGATAGAGGGCCGTCTGGGCCTCGGCCGAGATCTTCAGGTCCAGGGCCGAGACGGCGTCCCAGGCCTGATCCAGACGGAAGACGCGACGCGCGGCCTCGAAGGCGATGATCAGGGCGGTGGTGTCGCATTCCGCCGAGCCGCGCAGACGGTCGGGGAAGGTCGGGCCGCACATGTTGACGACTTCGTTGGCCATGACGGTGGCGATGATCTCGCGCCGCAGCCGGTGGCTCTTCATCTCCGGTTCGAACCGGGCCAGAGCTTCGGGGAAGTAGCGGACCAGAATCTGTTCGAAGAAGGGATCCTCGGGCGCTTGCGAGGCGACGATGTCGTCCGACAGTTCCAGCTTGGCATAGGCCATCAGGACCGCCAGTTCGGGCCGGGCCAGCGGAATGCCGGCGGCCATCAGCTCCTTGACGCGGGCATCGTTCGGCAGGCCCTCGACCTTGCGGTCCAGTTTGCCGCGCGCCGACAGGGCCTGCATGAACCGCTGCTGGGCGTCCAGAGCGCCGACGCCCTCGGCCTGTTGCAGGGTCAGGGCCAGGGTCTGGTCGTAGTTGTGGGCCAGCACCTTCAGGCCCACCTCGTCGGTCATGGAGGCCAGCAGGGCGGGGCGCTCCTCGACGGGCAGTTCGCCGTTGGTCACGGCCGAGCCGACCAGGATCTTGATGTTGACCTCGTGGTCGGACGTGTCGACCCCGGCGGAGTTGTCGATGGCGTCGGTGTTCATCCGGCCGCCGGCCTGGCCGAAGCCGATGCGGCCCGCCTGGGTGAAGCCCAGGTTGGCGCCCTCGCCCACCACCTTGACCCGCAGTTCGTCGGCATTGATGCGCAGGGCGTCGGTGCCCTTGTCGCCGACCTGGGCGTCGGTCTCGGCCGCCGATTTCACATAGGTGCCGATGCCGCCCAGATACAGCAGCTCGGCCGGCGCCTTGAGGATGGCGCGGATCAGGCTGACGGGGTCCAGCACGTCGTCGGTGATGTCCAGCGCCGCCTTGATCTGGGGCGTCAGCTGGATCGACTTGGCCGAGCGCGAGAAGACGCCGCCGCCTTCGGAGATCAGGCCCTTGTCGTAGTCCTGCCAGGACGAGCGCGGCAGGTCGAACAGGCGCTTGCGTTCCGTCCAGCTCGCCACATGATCCGGGTTCGGATCAATGAAGATGTCGCGGTGATCGAAGGCCGCGACCAGGCGCGTGGCCTTGGACAGAAGGGCGCCGTTGCCGAAGACGTCGCCGGACATGTCCCCAACGCCGACCATGGTGAAGGGCTGGGTCTGGATGTCCTTGCCCATCTCGCGGAAGTGGCGCTTGACCGCCTCCCAGGCGCCGCGCGCCGTGATGCCCATCGCCTTGTGGTCATAGCCGATGGAGCCGCCCGAGGCGAAGGCGTCGCCCAGCCAGAAGCCGTAGGAGGCCGAGACGCCGTTGGCGATGTCCGAGAACGTCGCCGTGCCCTTGTCGGCCGCCACGACCAGATAGGGGTCGTCCCCCTCCCACGCGATAACATTGGCCGGATGGGTCACGGAACCGTCGGCGGCGATGTTGTCGGTGATGTCCAGCAGGCCGGATAGGAAGGTGCGATAGGCGCGGATGGCCTCGCCCTGAATGGCCTCGCGGTCCGTCGTGCGGGGCAGTTGCTTGGGATAGAAGCCGCCCTTTGAGCCGACCGGCACGATGACGGCGTTCTTGACCTGCTGCGCCTTCACAAGACCCAGCACCTCGGTGCGGAAGTCATCGCGACGGTCGGACCAGCGCAGACCGCCACGCGCGACCGGGCCGAAGCGCAGGTGGACGCCCTCGACGTGCGGCGCCCAGACGAAGATCTCGCGATAGGGTTTGGGCAGAGGCAGGTCGTCCAGCTCGCGCGAGGCGATCTTGATCGCGATGTGCGGCTTGGGCGCGCCGTCGGCGTCCAGCTGGAAATAGTTGGTGCGCTTGATCGCCCCGATCAGAGCGGCGATCCGGCGCAGGGCCCGGTCGTGATCCAGGCTCTTCACGTCCTGAAGCAGGGCGAGAATTTTGTCGTTCAGCTCGGCGACGGCAGGCGCGCGGTCGTCGGCCGAGCCGCCGGTCGGCTCGAACTTGGCCTTGAACAGCGACAGCAGGGCGCGGGCCACATCGGGATATTCGCGCAGGGCCTCTTCCTGCACCGTCTGCGATGGGTCCAGGCCGGTCTGCTGGCGATAGTGGGCCAGGGTGCGAATCAGGGCGGCCTCGCGCCATTCGACGCCCAGTTCGATCACCAGCCGGTTGAAGCCGTCGCTCTCGTTGCGGCCGGTCCAGACGGCGGCGAAGGCCTGTTCGAACGGCCCCTTCACGTCGTCGAAGATCAGCGCCTCGCCGCGCGGATCCTCCATCAGGAACTCGTGGACGTGGATCTCGGTCTCGCCCGTCGGCCGGATCGGATAGCCGTACTCCTCCAGCGTCTTCAGGCCCATGTCCGCCAGGATCGGCAGAACGTCGGACAGCGGCACGGCCGGACCACGACGATAGAGTTTGAATCGGAACTGCAGGCGGCTGTCGTCAATGGAACGGAAGGCGCGCACGGCGACGGCCTTGCCCTCGCCCGGCAGACCGGTCTCATTCAGCCGGTTCACATATTGCAGATCGATCGCGGCCTCGTCGGCGTCATAGCGGTCGCGATAGGCGGTCCCGAAGGCGCGGGCCCATTGAGCGCTCAGCGGTCCGACAGCGACTTCCTCGACGCCCGAGCGACGCAGGGCGCCTTCGAAACGATCGATCCAGCCACGTCCGGCCTCGGCGACATCGGCCTCCAGCTGAACCGGATCGGGGATCGGATGCTCACCGGGGTTCACGCCGATGATGTAGTGGACCCGGACCAGGGGCGCGTCCGACAGTTGCGGATACCAGGCCGAGATCCGGCCGCCCCAGGCGCGGGCGACGATCTGGCCGATCCGCTCGCGCACGGCGGAATCGAACTTCTCGCGCGGGATGAAGCACAGGACCGAGACGAAGCGGTCGAACGGGTCCTGACGCGAGAACAGGCGGATGCGCGGCCGGTCGTAGAGGTGAAGGATGCCCAGGGCGATGGACAGCAGTTCGTCCTCGGTGATCTGGAACAGCTCGTCGCGCGGATAATTCTCAAGGATATTCTTGAGGCGTTTTTCATTGTGGCTGCCCGGCGCCTTGTCGGCGCGGGCCAGGGCGTTGGCCACCTTGCGACGCAGCAGCGGCACTTCGGTCGCCAGTTGGTCGTAAGCCTCAGAGGTGAACAGGCCGACGAAACGGGTCTCGCCCGTGGCCTTGCCGTCCGGGCCGTAACGCTTGACCCCGACGTAATCCATGTAGGCGCGGCGATGCACGCGCGAGCGGGCGTTGGCCTTGGCCACGGTCACCGGCTCGCTGAGGTCCAGCTGGCGGCGCATCTGACGCGTCAGGACCGCCGGCTCGGACGCGCGGCGCAGCACGGTGCGTTCCGGGTCGGCCAGAATGCCCAGGCCGTCGGTGGACTGGCCCAGGGGCGCCTCGGCCTCGTAGTCGCCGTCCGCGTTCAGCGGATAGTCGTAGTCGCGTGCGCCCAGGAAGACGAAATGGTCGCTCTTCAGCCATTTCAGGAAGGCGATGTTCTCGGCCAGCACGGCGGGATCGACCGACGGCGGCGTTGCCTCCAGCCGCTGAACCGCCTGGCGCATCAGGGCCGCCATGGCCTCATGGTCGGCGACGGCGGCATGCACGTCCGCCAGGCTCTGGGCCAGGCCCTCGCCGAGAGCGTCACGACGCTCCTGCGGCACGCTGTCGATGACCAGCATGATGATCGAAAGGCGACGGCCGTCCAGCTCCACCACCGGGTGGAACAGGGCGCGCACCGAGACCCCGGCCTCGGCCAGGGCGCCCATGACGCTGTCCACCAGGAAGGGGGCGTCCGTCTGGACGATGCGCACCAGGTCGTAGTCCAGAGCCTTGCCGTCCGCGCCCTGAAGCGGGCCGACGGTGATGACGGGCGCCGCGGCGTCGTTCGGATAGGTCCTGGCGGCGGTCCAGGAGGCGGCGAGCAGGGCGGCCAGATCCTCACCGCTCAGCTCGGGCGTCTCGTCGGCCGCATAGTCCTCTTGCGCCTGGGTCAGATAGGCCTGTTCGACTGCACCGGGCCCGGTTCCAACGATCTTGGCGAAGGCCGCCTCCAGCGCGGCCTTGGTGATCGGCTGAACGGAGGTTTGGCGCAGATCGGGGGCGGTCATGGACGAGCAGTCTCGAACAACGCGGCAGGGCCGCAAGAAATGCGGCGCGACGCGGCGCCACCCCCGCTGACTAGGCCAGGTCCGGTCGCTCGGGAAGCCCCTGGCGACCGATCGTTGTGATGATCAGCGATCAGGTTGGAATTATTGTGCAGCGCCACAAAGCAGAAAGCCGCCGGACTGGGGGAGTCCGGCGGCCTGCGCGAGCGGCGCCTGGAGGGGAGGGGAGGGCGCCGGTCTCGCTTCGCTGCGGTTCGGAGGGGGGAGTGTCCCGCAGCGTCGAAAACAAAAATGGGAAGCCCATGTCGTCGTTCAAGAGCGGGCGCTGGGGATTCTTCGCGACATTTTGGCCTCTGTCCGGCGCCGACTGCTGGCGTGGACAACGGATTTCGATGCTATGCGTTGTGAGGGGTCAACGGTGAAGCTGGAGCACCCGATCATATGCGTCGCTTTCTTATGGGATCGATCGTGGCGGCCGTGGTCGGCCTGTTGCTCGCAGGCGCGGGATACTGGGCCTATTGGAACTTCTATTCGCGGTTCCAGCCGGTCACAATCAGCCGCAATCAGGCCGAAGTCCAACAACTGCTCGACGAGGCCTCATGGGTGTCGGACGGCAGCGGCGGGCAGGCCCTCTATATCGTCACCTATCGCGACAGCGCCTCGGCCCATCGCTACGAACGCGACGAGGTCGCCAAGCTGAAGGCCGCAGGGATCGAGACCCGTTTCATCCTGTTCGCCCGCCCCGATCTGGAGGGCGCGGCGCAATCGACGGCGGCGGAGCGCGCGACGGTCGCCGAACTGTGGCTGACCCGCGACTGGCCCCTGTACGAGCGCTGGATGGCGACGCCGGCGAGCAGCTGGACCGCAGCCGGCCTGCCCCAGGCCGACGGTAATCTGGCGCGCACGGCCGTGGTCGAGGCCGGACGGCGGTTCGACGAGCGACTGAGCCGGCTGCTGAAGGAGTCCGGGGTCGAGATCAGCTATCCGCTGATCCTGTGGCGCGATCAGAACGGCTTCCTGAAAGCCTGCGGCTGCGCCGACCGTCGCGCCTGGGCCTTCATCCGCGACGATGTCGGGGCGCCGGATCGGTTGGGAGCGTCCGAGGATGCGCCGATCGCGCCCGATGCCGAGACCGAGGGTCCGACGGCGCAAGGCGAGGCGCCGGCCATGCCCTATCCGGCGCTTCCGGCTATCCCGCCGGTCGATGCCCCGGATGCGAACACGACGCCGACGCCGGGATCGCCCCAGGCCCAGCCCGCCGCGCCGTCTCGACCGAACCGCCCGGGTTCGATGCCGCGCGCGGCGCCGGCCCCGACCAAGCAGGACGACACGATCTTCTATTGATCAGAGGGTTCGGGAGGCGGCGATCAGGCGATCGACGTCCTCGGCGTCCTGATACAGACCGAAGCCGAAGCGGATCACGTCGTCGCGCACGTCGGTGACCACGTCCGCCTGGCGAAGACCGGCGCACCAGGCCTGGGCGTCGGGGTGACGAAGGGCCAAGAAACGGGCGCGCGGCGCGTCGCCGATCACCGGGTTGAGAATTTCGGCTTGGCTCAGCACACCGGCGCGGCCGTTCTGAACCGCCGTCTGGAAGCGGCCGGCAAGATCGCCGGCGTGGGCGGCGACAGCGGCGGTGTCCAGCCCTTGGTTCTCCAGCATCCGGCGCGCGGCGTTGAACCGATAAAGCGCAGAACAGTCGAAGGTCGCCCCCCAGAAGCGGCCGCCGTCGCTGCGATACTGGACCCCGCCGGGCGGTCCCGACAGATCGCCGAACTCCGCGAACCAACCGGTCACAACGGGGCGCGGACAGAAGCCGGGCGGGGCGTGCAGGAAACAGGCGCCCTCGCCCGCCATGGCGTATTTGTAGCCGCCGGCGACATAGAAGACCCGGTCCGCCACCGACGACAGGTCGGTCGGGGTCGCCATGAAGCCGTGATAGCCGTCGATCAGGACCCAGGGGCCTTCTGGCCGGGCCAAGGCGGCGAGATCCTCGATCTGGTCGAACAGGCCGCCGGTGCGGAAGAAGACCTGGCTGACCACGATCCAGTCGTAGCCGCCCTTGGCCGCCTCGGCGACGAAGCGGTCGGCGAAGGTGTCGAAGGGGGCCAGGGGAATGCGGGTGACCACCGCAGCCCCGATCTCCTCCCACCGCTCGGCCTGACGGCGGAAGGAGTGGAACTCGCCGTCCGTCGCCAGGATGCGGACCGGCGTCCGCTCCACGCCCGAGAACAGGCGCAGCAGGAAATCGTGGGTGTTGGAAGAGAAGACGATACTGTCGGGCGACGACAGGCCCAACTCAGCGGCGACCTGCGCCTGGGCCTCGGGGATCACCTGGCCGAAGACGAGATCCCACTTGTGGTCGGCGTGCAGATTGGCGTCCACCCAGGCCTGCTGCTGCGCCTCGAAACTGGCGTCCGGCCACAGGTGATGGCTGTGCGCCGCGAAGTGCAGCCGCTCGGGGACCGCAGACAGGGCGCGGGAGAAGAGGGACTTGTGGCTCATCGCTTGACCAGATCGAACAGAACGGCGTCGTCCGCTCGCGAACCATGAACGATGGCCAGAAAGCGAAGTTCACCCGGAAGGACGGCGTAGTAGAGATTATAGGCGCCATGGACGGATCGGCGGATGCGCGGATCGAAGTTCGCCTTTAGACGGCTTTCGGGATCTAGCGCCAAGGCGCGGGCGGCGGCGCGAAGCTCACGGACGAAGCTCAGCGCGCGGCGCGGACTGTCCTGCGCGATGTGATCGGCGATCTGTTCGAGATCCCTCTCGCTGCCGGGCGAGAAGACGACCTTCATCCCTTGGACTGATCCGCCGCGACAAGGGCACTGTATTTGGCTTCCAGCCGGTCGAACACCGCCTCGGCGTCTTCGTCGGGGCCATCGCGTTCGGACTGAAGGTGGTGGCGCAGTTCGTCCGGGGTCATCGGGGTCGTGGATCGGCCGACGAGCCAATGCGTCAGGGCCTCGCGTACGGCCTCATCGGTCGAAGCGAACTCGCCGGCGTCCACGGCGGCACGCAGTTCGCCGATCATATAGGCCGGTAGGTCCGTCGATATCCGTTCGTGCCTGCCCATAGCGGTCTCCTTTAGATCAGGATCGTCCAGAGACCGCGCCGAGGCAAGCGGCGCCGCCTAGACCAGCGCGCCGTGGCAGTGTTTGAACTTGCGGCCCGAGCCGCAGGGGCAGGGCGAGTTGCGGCCGGTCATTTCCCAGCCGGGGGGCAGCATCTCGATCGGCAGTTTGGAGCGATCGTCGCCGATCAGCGTGCCTTCCGGGTTCTGGGCCGACGGATTGGCCATCTCGTTCTCGCCGGTGCCGGGGTTCAGGTGGATTTCCTGGAACTCGGGCAGTTCGGGCGGGGCCTGGAAGCGGAACTCGACCGTCATCAGCCAGCGGGTGACGTTGTGACGCAGGTCGTAGAGCAGGCTCTCGAACAGGGAGAAGGCCTCGGTCTTGTATTCGTTCAGCGGGTCGCGCTGGCCATAGCCGCGCAGGCCGATGACGCCGCGCAGGTGGTCCAGGTGGACCAAATGCTCGCGCCATTGCATGTCGATCATCTGCAGCATGAACTGCTTTTCGAGGCCGCGCGTCTGGTCGGCGCCGATTTGTTCCAGGCGTTCGGCGGCGCGGGCGTCGGAGGCGGCCAGCAGCCGGTCCTCGATCTCCTCGTTCGACACGCCTTCCTCGGCGGCCCAGTCATGCAGCGGCAGTTCCAGACCCAGGGTCGAGCGGACCTTCTCGTCCAGACCGTCGATGTCCCACTGCTCGGCATAGGCCTTGGGCGGCATGTAGCGTTCGACCAGGTCGGAGACCACGTCGCGGCGGAAATCGCCGACCAGTTCCGACAGGTCCTCGGAGTCCATGAACTCCTGGCGCTGCTCGAACACGGCCTTGCGCTGGTCGTTCACGACGTCGTCGTATTTCAGCAGGTTCTTGCGGATGTCGTAGTTGCGGGTCTCAACGCGCTTCTGGGCGGTCTCGATGGCGCGGTTCAGCCAAGGGTGGGTGATGGCCTCGCCTTCGGCCACACCGAAGGTCTTCATGATCGAGTCCAGACGGTCGCCTGCGAAGATGCGCAGCAGGTCGTCCTCGCAGGACAGGTAGAATTTCGAGGTGCCGGGGTCGCCCTGACGGCCGGTGCGGCCGCGCAGCTGGTTGTCGATACGGCGGCTCTCGTGGCGCTCGGTGCCCAGGACGAACAGGCCGCCGGCGTCCAGCGCGATCTTCTTCTGGACGGCGATGTCGGCCTTGAACTGGGCCTCCTGGGCCACTTCCATCTCGTGGGTGACTTCGACAGCCATATTGCGCTGTTCGAGCATCCACTTCTGCATCTTCATTTCGAGGTTGCCCCCGAGCTGGATGTCGGTGCCGCGGCCGGCCATGTTGGTGGCGATGGTCACCACGCCCGGCAGACCGGCGTCGGCGACGATATAGGCCTCCTGCTCGTGCTGACGCGCGTTCAGGACGGAGTGCGGGATGCCGCGCAGCTTGGTTTCGTAGCTGATGTCATAGGCCGCGTCGCCGATCTTCTCGGCTTCCTTGGCCTTGCCGGCGTACTCAGGCTTGAGCGTGCGCGAGACCTCGACCTTGTATTCGAACTTGCTCAGCAGGTCCGACAGCTGTTCCGAGCGCTCGATCGAGACCGTGCCGACCAGGATCGGCTGACCGGCCAGGTGGCACTCGGCGATCTGTTTTGCGATGGCCTGGTTCTTCTCGGCGTGGGTCCGATAGACCTCGTCGTCATAGTCCTTACGCTGGATCGGCCGATTGGTCGGCACTTCCAGCACGTCCATCTTGTAGATGTCGCCGAACTCTTGCGCTTCCGTCGCCGCCGTGCCGGTCATGCCCGACAGCTTTTCGTACAGGCGGAAGTAGTTCTGGATCGTCACCGAAGCCAGGGTCTGGTTCTCGGGCTGGATCTTGACGTCTTCCTTGGCCTCGATGGCCTGGTGCAGACCTTCGGACAGGCGGCGGCCGGTCATCATGCGACCGGTGAATTCGTCGATCAGGACGATCTCGCCGCCCTTGATGATATAGTCCTTGTCGCGCTGATACAGGGTGTTGGCGCGCAGGGCCTGGTTGGCGTGGTGGACCAGGCTGATGTTGGCGGCGTCGTACAGGCCGGTCGTGTCGGCGGCGAAATGCCCGCCGCTTTCCAGCGACTCTTCGATCCGCTCGGAGCCCAGCTCGGTCAGCAGGACCTGCTTCTGCTTCTCGTCGAGCTCGAAGGTCTCCTTGTCCTTGATTAACTCTTTGATCAGGCCGTCGAGCACCTTGTAGAGGTCCGAACGGTCCTCGGTGGGTCCCGAGATGATCAGAGGCGTGCGCGCCTCGTCGATCAGGATGGAGTCGACTTCGTCGACGATGGCGAAGTTGTGCGGACGCTGCACCATCTCGCGCCGGTCATAGACCAGGTTGTCGCGCAGATAGTCGAAACCGAACTCGTTGTTGGTGCCGTAGGTGACGTCCGAATTATAGGCCTGCTGACGCTGGCCCTGGCTGAGGCCGTTGACGATGACGCCGACCTCAAGACCCAGGAAGCGATAGACCTTGCCCATCGTCTCGGCGTCGCGGCGGGCCAGGTAGTCGTTGACGGTGATGACGTGCACGCCCTTGCCGGGCAGGGCGTTCAGATAGACCGGCGCCACGGCGACCAGGGTCTTGCCTTCGCCGGTCCGCATCTCGGCGATGCCGCCTTCATGCAGGATCATGCCGCCGGCCAGCTGGACGTCGTACTGACGTTGGCCCAGCACCCGCTTGGACGCCTCGCGCACGACGGCGAAGGCTTCGGGCAGGATCTTGTCCAGGGTCTCGCCGTTCGCCAGCCGGTCACGGAAGGCGTCGGTCATCATCCGCAGTTCGTCGTCGGACAGGGCCTCGAACTTGGGCTCCAGCGCATTGATGCGCTGGGCGTGGTCCTGGAAGGCCTTGACCTTGCGGTCGTTGGAAGAGCCGAAAAGTTTCTTGGCGAAGCCGAGCATGTTGGATCCGGTAGCGGTCGAGCGTCTGCGAGCTGAGCGGCTCTGAAATCCCGTGAGGGGCGGCGATACGGACGCCGCGAGAGAGGCCCTGAACGATCACGGCCCCGGAGCGCCGCATCAGGCGCGCGCGAAGGGCCGCGCAGACGATCAAAACCCCTCGACTTGGGCGCAGGCGGGACTTAAGCACCGGCCTAACCCCTGTCAACGCGAGGGGCTTTCGGCCGCCTTCGACGGAGCGCCCCCTTGACCCCCTTCCGGCGACCTTCAAACCTTCTGACGACGGCGCTTATGGCGGCTGTCCTGGCGACGGGCGCCTGTTCACGCGGCGGCGACGACCGGCCGCCTGAACAGGGCGACCAGGCCGTGGCGACGGTTCAGGACGAGACCATCTGGGCGTCGGACGTGAAGCGCGAGGCGGTGGCGCAAGGCCTGATCGGCGAGGGTGAGGCGCTGGATGCGACCTCGGATCTTTTCCGTCGCGTGCTGGACGAGGTGATCGACCAGAAACTGCTGGCCGGCGAGGCGCAACGCCGCCGGCTGGATTCTTCGCCCCTGGCGCAGCGACGTCTGGAGGCGACCCGCGAGCGGATTCTGGGCGACATGCTGGTCGAGAGCGTGGTCAACAAGGCCGTGTCCGACCAGGCGGTGCAGACCCTTTATAATGAGCAGCTTCGGCTGGCGAAGACCTCCGAGGAGATCCGGGTGCGCCTGATCCTGTCGCGCACCAAGCCCGAAGCAGACGCCGTGATCGGCATCCTGGGCCAGGGCGCCGGCTTCGAGGCGGTGGCGGCGGAGCGGTCGGCGGACGAGGCGACGCGGTTCTCCGGCGGCGACCTGGGCTATTCGACGCTGGACGTCATGCCGCAAGCCTATGCCGACGCCCTGCGCGACAAGCCGGCCGGATCGACCGTCGGCCCCTTCCAGACCGAGGGCGGCTGGGCCGTGCTGCGGGTCGAGGATCGACGCAAGGAAAACCCGCCGACGCTGGAACAGGCGCGTCCACAGATCGTGCGCTATCTGACCTATGAGGGCGTGCGCCAGTTGCTGGAACAGCTGCGTGGCAAGGCCAAGGTCGATGTGCGCCTGCCTGCACAGTCGCCGCCCGCCGCCTCAGCCGCGCCCGCCCCGGCGTCCACCCCGCCTCCCGCACCGGCCGCCTGACATGACCAAGCCCCCCTCCACGACCGGCCAGAAGATCGAACATGTGTTCGAAAAGGCGCTGGATCCGTTCGCCACGGCCCTGAAGCGCGCGACCCGCACGCCGGGATCGGATGCGGCCGTCGCGGCGGCTGCGCCCGCCGCCGGCAAGCCCGGCCTGGCCGTATCGCCCCTGGCCGTGCCGTTTCCGACCATCCCGCCCATCGGCGGGGTCGAGATCGCCACCGCCCGCGCCGGATTCTACAAGCACGAGCGCGACGACCTGGTGGTGTTCCATTTCGCGCGTGGCACCAGCTGTGCCGGGGTCTTCACCCGCCACAAGATCGGCTCGGCGCCCGTGGATTGGTGCAAGAAGCATCTGACGGGCCCCGAGGGTGGCAAGGACGTGCGGGCCCTGGTGGTCAACGCCGGCTGCGCCAACGCCTTCACCGGCAAGGCCGGCGCCGACGCGGCGCGCCGCACGGCCTCCGAGGTCGCCAAACGGTTCGGCTGTCGCCAGCGCGACGTCATGCTGGCCTCGACCGGGGTGATCGGCGTGGTGCTGGACGAAAAGAAGATCGTCGCCAAACTGCCCGAGATCGAGCACGGGCTGGACGCCGACGCCTGGGCCAGGGCCGGCCGGGGCATCATGACCACCGACACCTTCCCCAAGGGCTCGTACGCCGAGGCCGAGATCGAGGGCTACAAGGTTCGCATCGCCGGCATCGGCAAGGGGTCGGGGATGATCGCGCCGGACATGGCGACCATGCTGGCCTTCATCGTCACGGACGCCGACATCCATCCCAATGTGCTGCAGGCGCTGCTTGGCCTGCACGTCCGCACCACCTTCAACAGCGTGACGGTGGACGGCGACACCTCGACCAACGATACGGCCTTGCTGTTCGCCACCGGAACCTCGGGCGCG
This sequence comes from Brevundimonas sp. KH_058, assembly GCF_057838505.1. NCBI lineage: Bacteria > Pseudomonadati > Pseudomonadota > Alphaproteobacteria > Caulobacterales > Caulobacteraceae > Brevundimonas > Brevundimonas sp. KH_058. The sequence continues at coordinate 1,404,882 of NZ_CM174469.1, forward strand.
CCGCGCATCGGGCGGGTCGGCGACCGTCGCCTGAAGAGCTTCTCGGCTGCACTGGACAAGGTGATGCTGGATCTGGCGCACCAGCTGGTGCGCGACGGTGAGGGCGCGACCAAGTTCGTCAAGGTGACGGTGGACGGCGCGGCCAGCCCGGCATCAGCTCGAAAACTGGCCAAGTCCATCGCCGACAGCCCCCTCGTCAAGACCGCCATCGCCGGCGAGGACGCCAACTGGGGCCGGGTCGTCATGGCGGTCGGCAAGACCGAGGAGCCGGTGGATCGCGACCGCCTGGGCATCCGGTTCGGACCCAACGTCGCCGCCGTGGATGGCGCTCCGTCCGCGACCTACGACGAGGCGAAGATGAGCGCCTATATGAAGAACCCCGAAATCGACATCACCGTCGACGTGGGCGCGGGCCGGGCCTCGGCGACCGTCTGGACCTGCGATCTGACCAAGGGCTACATCGAGATCAACGGCGATTATCGCAGCTGATTTCGTGATAGGGTGAGGTCATGAGCGCCAAGCCGAAACCACTGAATCGCTACGCCCAGGAATTCCCGCCGTTCGTCAGCAGCGAACTGAACGCGGATCTCGACAGCGAACATCCGTCCGAGGACGCTCTGGAATGGGTTAGGCTTCAGCATGATCGCGCGCTTGCAGACCCCCGGCCGGCCCTGACGTCCGAACAGGTTCGGCTGAACCTTCTGGCCCGACACGAGGCGCGGTTGAAGCGCGACGCCAACGCGTGAGCCACAAGCTCGTCTGGCTTCCGAGCGCAGAATTCGATCTTGAGGCGATCTACGACCTCATCGCCTCGGACTCGCCCAAGGCGGCCTACGATTTCGTCGAAAACATCCGCCATCGCTGCGAAGCCTTCGCCGATTTTCCATTCATGGGCCGCAGTCATGATGGGCGGATGTATCAATTCACCTTTGATCGACGGGTCCGCGTCAACTACGCCGTGACAGACACTGAAGTGCAACTGTCCCAATTTCGCTATCTCGGCCAACAATGACTGAACCTCTCCCCACCGTCCTGGTCGTCGCCGTCGCCCTGATCGACGTGGACGGGCGCGTGCTGATCGCCAAACGGCCGCAGGGTAAGAAAATGGCCGGTCTGTGGGAGTTTCCGGGCGGCAAGGTCGAGCCGGGAGAGCGGCCCGAGGCGGCCCTGATCCGCGAGCTTAGGGAAGAACTGGGCATCGACGTCAGCGAAAACTGTCTGTCGCCATTTGTTTTCGCCAGCCACGCTTACGATTCGTTTCACCTGTTGATGCCATTGTATCTGTGCCGACGGTGGGACGGCGTGGTCACGGCGCGTGAACACGACGGCCTGGCCTGGGTGAAGCCGAGCAAACTTTCGGACTATCCCATGCCGCCGGCGGACGAACCTCTGGTCGCCTGGTTGCGCGACCTGCTCTGATCACCGCCGACCAGGGAGGCCGGCCATGCGACGTCTTATCGGCCGATTCCTGCGTAATGAGAGCGGGGCCACCGCCATTGAATACGGCCTGATCTGCGCCCTCATCTTCCTGGCGATCGTCACCTCGTTCAGCGCCCTGGCGAATACCCAGAACGGCGGCTTGGCCGTGACGGTGGAACGACTGACCACCGCCATGAAGGCCGTCGTCGGCAACTAATCCGACTCGCCGGTCATTTCCCTGACGCCCAAGGCATCGGCCAGACGCGTCTTGGCCGAGCCGCGGGGCAGGGGCTTCTGCTGACTCTCGTGCGGTTTCCAGCCGGCCAGATGGATGATCTCGAACGTCGCCAGGATACGACCGTCCGGCTGGGCATGACGTTCGGCATAGAGGGCGGCGGCGCGGGCGACGATGCGGCGGTTCAGCGGTCGGACCGATCCATGCAGCACATTGGTCTCGCCCATGGCGCGCAGGTCGCGGATCAGGGCGAACATATCGGCATAGCGGACGGTGAACCGGTCCACGTCGGAGACGGGCAAGGCCAAACCCGCCCGCTGCAACAGGGCCGCGCCGTCATAGCCGTCGGCGAAGGGCGAAACCCGCGCCTGAGCCCCGCCGCGTTCCTCCAGTTCGACCTCGGTCAGGATGGCGCGCAACTCCTTCAGGGTGCCCGCGCCGAACAAAGTGCCTATGAACAGGCCGTCCGGTTTCAGCGCCCGCCGGATCTGGGCCAGGGCGCCGGGCAGATCGTTGGCCCAGTGCAGGGTCAGCAGCGAGACGATCAGATCGGTCGATCCATCCTCAAGCGGCAGGGCTTCCGCGCCCGGCGCCGCGCGTTGGGCCAGGGAGACGGGCGTCAGGATCGATCCGACGCGACCGGCGGCGTCGCTGGATCGAACCGCGCGCTCGAACACCCCTGGATGGTCGGATAAATCGACCACAACGAGAAAATCGCGCAGTATGGCTTCCAGGCTCTCTGCGGCGTTGGCGGCGGCGCGGGCGTGCAGGAAGTCGGCCTGGTCGAACCGGGCGGCGGACCGCGCCAGTCGCGCCTGACGTCGAACGGCGTCGAAGATGCGCGGGGGGCCTTCGGACGAGGATGGGGGGACGGTCATGAACGCACAGGATGGGGGCTGGCGGCGCGCCTGGGAAGGGGCAGGGCGACAGTTGCGCGGCGCGGGACGCGGCTTGGCCGATCTGATCCTCCCGCCGATGGCGCATGACAGCCGCGAGGCGACGGCCGCCGCAGGGCTGACGCCCGACGCCTGGAGCCGCATCAAGTTTCTGGAGGCGCCGGTCTGCGACGGATGCGGGGCCGCGTTCGAATATGACGGCGGCGCCTTCGCCGAGGACCGCTGCACCGCCTGTATCGCCCAGCCCTATGTTTTTCAGCGCGCGCGGGCGGCGTGCCTGTACGACGAGGCGTCTCGCGGGCTGATCCTGAGGTTCAAGCATGGGGACCAGCAGCAGTTCGCACCCCTGTTCGCCCGCTGGATCGGCCGGTCCGCCGCCGATCTGGTCGAGGCGGCCGATGCGGTTGTTCCCGTGCCGCTGCATCCGTTGCGTCTGCTGTCACGCCGCTTCAACCAGGCCGCCGAGATCGCCCGACCGCTGGCCCGCGACGCGAGACGCGACTATCTGCCCGACGCCCTGGTCCGCACGACCCATACGACCAGCCAGGGCGGCAAGAGCCAGCGCGGGCGGCGTCTGAACGTCAGAAAGGCCTTCGCCGTGACCGAGGCAGGGCGGCGTCGGATCCGGGGACGGCGCATCCTTCTGATCGACGACGTGTTGACCACGGGCGCGACCGGAGAGGCCTGCGCGCGCGCCCTGCTCGACGCCGGAGCGCGCGGCGTGGACCTGGCGGTCATCGCACGGGTGCGAAACGCCCGTGAACTGACTATGTAACCCCTATCGCTCCCCGCGCGGCGGCTCGCTGCCTGGAGACACACTGTTCTGGAGACCTGATTTGGCCGACGTCGTCATCTACACCAAGCCCGGCTGCCCCTATTGCTACAGCGCCATGGCGCTGCTGAAGAAGAAGGGCGTGGACTATACCGAGATCGTCGCCTCGAACGATCCCGAGAAGAAGTCTGAGATGGTCGAGAAGTCAGGCGGCCGCATGACCTTCCCGCAGGTCTTCATCGGCGGCAAGCACGTCGGCGGCTCCGACGACGTCCACGCCCTGGATCGCGACGGCAAGCTCGACGCGCTTCTGGCGGCCTGATCCCGTGAGCGGCGGGCTCGACATCGCCCTGATCCAGACGCGTACGCCGGCGACGGCGCAGGCGGCGCTGGCCCATGTCGAGCCTCTGATCCGCGAAGCCGCGGCCGGCGGGGCGAAGTTCATCCTGACCCCCGAGGGGACCAATGTCCTGGAGCAGCGCCGCGATCGTCGCGACGCCGCGATAACGACCGAGGACGCCGATGTCGTCGTTCTGGGTCTGCGTCGTCTGGCGGCGGAACTGGGCGTCTGGCTGCTGATCGGCTCGGCCATCGTGAGGTCCGGCCATGCCGGTGACGGCCGCGCCGCCAATCGGTCGCTATTGATCAATGCGTCGGGAGGGATCGTCGCCCGATACGACAAGCTGCACGTCTTCGATGTGAACCTGCCGAACGGCGAGACCTATCGCGAGAGCGCGACTGTGCGGCCCGGCGACGGGGCGGCGGTCGCCGACACGCCCTGGGGCCGGCTGGGCCTAACCATCTGCTACGACATCCGCTTTCCACACCTGCACCGCCAGTTGGCCAAGGCGGGCGCGTCGATGATCGCCGTGCCCGCCGCCTTCACCGCCCCGACCGGCGAGGCGCATTGGGAGACGCTGTTGCGCGCGCGCGCCATCGAGACGGGCGCCTTCGTCCTGGCCCCGGCCCAGGGCGGGCTGCATAAGGATGGTCGCCGCACCTGGGGGCGGTCCACCGTCGTCGGACCGTGGGGCGAGATCATCGCCAAGGCGGATCACGACGACCCTTGCATCGTGACGGCGAAACTGGACATGGAGGCTGTGGCCAGGGCGCGTGCGGCCGTGCCCGCCCTGACACATGATCGCGATTTCCTGCCCGCCGTTTGATTGTCCCATGATCCGCTACGCCCTGAAATGCGACCAGGCCCACGGCTTCGAGGCCTGGTTCGGCTCCTCGTCCGACTTTGACGGTCAGGCGGAACGTGGTCTGGTGGAATGCCCGTTCTGCGGCTCGCATTCGGTTCAAAAGGCGATCATGGCCCCGGCCGTAAGCGGGGCGCGCAAGTCCGATCCGGGCTCGGATGTCGCCGCCAAGATGCAGACCCTTATGATGACCGCCGCCCGAGAGGTGCGCGCCCACGTCGAGGCCAACTTCGACTATGTCGGCGACACTTTCGCCCGCGAGGCCCGCGACATTCACGAGGGCAAGTCCGAGAAGCGCGAGATCTATGGCGAGGCGACGCCTGCCGAGGTGCAAAAGCTGAAGGACGACGGCGTGCCGGTCTCGGCCCTGCCCGACGCCCCGCCGGACCCGTCCAAGGTCAACTGAGGTGGCCTCGGGGGAGGGAAGATATCAGGAGTTCGCGCCGCCGCCGGCCCTGAGGCCGTTCGTCCGCGTGATCTGGACCTATGCCGCACCCGATCCTTCACCGACCATCCAGCGCATTGCGCCCGATGGCTGTGCCGAGCTGATCTTCGACCTGGGCGCCCCCTATGCGGAACAGGGCGACGATGGCGAATTCCGCCTGCAGCCCTCGGCCCTGTTCGCGGGGCAGATGACCCGGCCTGTGGTCATGCGGCCGACCGGTCCGACCGAACTGGTCGCCGTTCGGTTTGAGCCCGATGGCGCGCGCGGCTTTCTGGGGCGGCCGCTGAACGAGGCGACCGACCGGCGGCTGGACATGGTCGAGCGCCTGGCCGGCTTCGTCGCTCCGACCGGAGATCCAACGGGGCAGGTCGCGGCCATCGCCGCCTGGCTTGACGCGCAGAGGCGTGGTGCGGACTGGACGATAGACCCGGTGATCCGGGCTGAGATCGAGTTGTCGGCCGACGATCGTCCGGCGCCGATCCGATCTCCGTCCGAACAGCGCGCCCTTCAGCGCCGGTTCGCCGATCGGGTCGGGGTGTCGCCGCGCCTGCTGCGTTCGATCTTTCGCTTTCGCCGCGTGTTCGATCATGCCGCCGACCCGGACAGGGGCGAAAGCTGGCTCGCGGCCGGGCTGGAGGCCGGCTATTTCGATCAGCCGCAGATGGCGCGCGACTTCCGACGCTTTCTGGGCTGCACCGCCACCGAATGGGCGCGTGAACAGCATGAGTTGGCCCGCGCCATCGCGTCGCAAACCTACAAGCTGTCGGGGCCGCATCCCGTCTAGCTTATGCGCCTCGACTGGAGAGCGATGACGACCATGCTGACCCCGCTGCTTCTCGCCGCTGCGCTTCACGCGGACCTGCGCCCCGACCTGGGCTGGATGTCCGGCTACTGGCTGTCATGCGAACCAGGGCGCGAGGTGTCCGAGACCTGGACCGATCCGCGCCTGAACCTGATGCTGGGAACATCCCTGACGGTGCGCGGCGGCCGGGCGGGGTGGGAGCTGTCACGCATCGCGCCGGTCGATCCGACCCCGGCGGCCCCTCTGGCCTATTTCGCGCATCCCGAAGGGCAGGCTGCGACACTGTTTCCGGTCATCGCGTCCGGTCCGACCCGCGTCGTGTTCGAACAGGCGGCGGACGACGACTTTCCCAAACGCGTCGTCTATGAACGCGAGGGCGATGTCCTGAACGCCCGGATCGAAGGCGTGATGGACGGTCAGGAAAGGATCATCCGATGGCGCTTCCAGAAGGCGGAACTGAACGCCCGCTGCCCCAGCTAGACTGGCGGCCCATGCGGCCGACCGACATCGACGCCGTGGTCGAGGTCGCGCGCTTGTCCTTCCCGAACCATTTCGAGGACCGGCCCTGTTTTGAAAATCGGCTGGCGCTGTATCCGCGCGGCTGTTTCGTGCTGGCGGATGGGGATGGCGGGGTCCGGGGCTATCTGATCGCCTATCCGTGGCGGGCCGAAAGCGCGCCTGCGCTGAACACGGTGATCGAGGGACTGCCGGCCGAACCGGCCCTGATCTATCTGCACGACCTGGCCCTGCATCCCGAAGCGCGGGGCGGGGGCGTCACGGGCCGGATCATCGAGCGGCTGGCTGAACAGGTGGCTGAAGACAGCTGGCCCGCCATCGCCCTGGTCGCGGTCAACGACGCGGTCGGCTTCTGGTCACGGCACGGTTTCGTCGAACAGCCGGCCGAGGCCATGGCGGCGAAACTGGCCAGCTACGGTTCTGACGCCCGCTATATGCTCAGGCCGCTCTAAGGCCGGTTGAGGGCGGTCTGACCGCCCGCCCTCACGAAGTCCAGGCGGCTGGACCAAGGCAGGGCGTTGTAGGCCCGACGCCTCATCTCCCGCTCGCACATCAGGGGGTCGCCCACAGAATTCGGGGTCAGAAAGGCGCGGTTCGCGGCGCACCAGTCACGACTGGCGACCCGAATGCGTCCCGCCAGCATCAAAGCGTCTCCCGATCGAGCCATCTGCAAGCCCTGGGCATCGACATGCATGTCCGGCGCTGCGCCGGCGAGCAAAGCGCCAGCCACCATCAATTCCAGCATCAGGCCCATCGTCACAATCTCCCGCATTAGAAGAGCCTGCCTTCAGGCCCTCGCTGGAAAGAGGAGACGTCCGACGTCATCGGATGCGGCCCTGCGGATGAAATATCGGTAAGCTTGGAATAATCGCCGCGAACGCCCGCTATGGTGTTTCTGTCCACATGCCTGTAAGAGGCGCGCGCCTCCCGCATGCCTTTTCATGACCAGCGGCCGCCCGTATGCCGGCCGCGCCTTTTCGCGATTATCAAATGAACCTGCGCAACGTCGCCATCATCGCCCACGTCGACCACGGCAAGACGACCCTGGTGGACCAACTGCTCGCCCAGTCCGGCGTCTTCCGAGCCAACGAGGCGCAGACCGAGCGCGCGATGGACTCCAACGACCAGGAAAAAGAGCGCGGCATCACCATTCTGGCCAAGTGCACCTCGGTGCTCTGGAACGGCAAGGCGGGTGAAACCCGCATCAACATCATCGACACCCCCGGCCACGCCGACTTCGGGGGCGAGGTCGAACGCATCCTGGGCATGGTGGACGGTTGCGTCATCCTGGTCGACGCCGAAGAGGGCGTCATGCCCCAGACCAAGTTCGTGCTGACCAAGGCGCTGAAGATGGGGCTGAAGCCAATCCTCTGCATCAACAAGGTCGACCGCGCCCACGCCGATCCCGACCGGGTCCACAATGAGGCCTTCGACCTGTTCGCCGCCATCGGCGCGACCGACGAACAGCTGGACTTCCCTCACATCTACGCCTCGGGCCGCAACGGCTGGGCGACGATGGATCTGAACGTCCCGAACGACAACCTGGCCCCGCTGTTCGACCTGATCGTCGACCACGTCCCTGCGCCCAAGGTGCAGGACAACCGCGACAAGCCGTTCCAGATGCTGAACGTGCTGATCGAGTCCGACCCCTTCCTGGGCCGGATCCTGACCGGCCGGATCGAGAGCGGCAAGGCCGTTCCCGGCATGGCGATCCACGCCCTGGACCGTGAAGGCAAGGAAATCGAGCGCGGCCGCATCACCAAAGTCCTGGCCTTCCGCGGCCTGAAGCGTCAGGCCCTGGACGAAGGTTCGGAAGCGGGCGACATCGTCGCCATCGCCGGCATGTCCAAGGCGACTGTGGCCGACACCCTGTGCGCCATCGAAGTCACCGACGCCCTGCCCGCCCAGCCGATCGATCCGCCGACCATCTCCATGACCGTCTCGGTCAACGACAGCCCCCTGGCCGGTCGCGAAGGCGACAAGGTCCAGTCGCGCGTCATCCGCGACCGCCTGCTGAAGGAAGCCGAAGCCAACGTCGCCATCCGCGTCACGACCACCGAAGGCGGCGACGCCTATGAAGTGGCCGGTCGTGGCGAACTGCAGCTGGGCGTTCTGATTGAGAACATGCGTCGCGAAGGCTTCGAGGTCTCGATCTCGCGTCCGCGCGTGGTCTTTCAGGAAGGCCCCAACGGCGAGAAGATGGAGCCGATCGAAGACGTCATGATCGACGTGGACGACGAGTTCTCGGGCATCGTCATCGAGAAGCTGTCGGCCCGTAAGGCCGAAATGACCGACATGGGTCCGTCGGGCGCCGGCAAGACCCGCATCAGCCTGAAATGCCCGTCGCGCTCGCTGATCGGCTATCAGGGCGAGTTCCTGACCGACACGCGCGGTTCGGGCGTGCTGAACCGGGTCTTCAGCCACTACGAAGAATACAAGGGCGCGATCGCCGGCCGTCTGAAGGGCGTGCTGATCTCGAACTCGGACGGCGACACGGCGGCCTTCGCCCTGTGGAACCTGGAAGATCGCGGCGTCATGTTCGTCGGCGCCGGCGAGAAGACCTACCAGGGCATGATCATCGGCGAGAACGCACGCTGGGACGACCTGGACGTCAACCCGATCAAGGGCAAGCAACTGACCAACGTCCGCGCCTCCGGCAAGGATGAGGCCGTTCGCCTGACCCCGCCGCGCCAGATGTCGCTGGAACAGGCCATCGCCTATATCGACGATGACGAGCTGGTCGAGGTGACGCCGAAGTCCATCCGCCTGCGCAAGCAGACGCTGAATCCGTCGTTCCGCAAGAAGCGCGTTCGCCCGGAATAGTAATCCCTCACTGACGCGAAGGGGGATGCGGCCTATAGGTGGCTGACATGACCGCTTCGCCCAGTCTGGATGACCGCCTTGACGAGGCCGCCCGCGCGGGAGATCCGCGCGCGGCGGTCTCTGTCGTTTTGCGCGAGACCTATGACGCCGCCCGCGCCCGCGCCGAGCGCAAGCTGGACGGCGGCATGAAGGGGCGCGATGTCGCCCGCATCTACGCCACGGCCGCCGACGACATGCTGGCAGGCCTGTGGCGGGTCGCGACCCAGGTCCTGTTCCCCGTCTCCGCCGTCGAGAGCGAGCGGCTGTCCCTGGTGGCGGTCGGGGGTTACGGCCGGGGCGTCCTGGCGCCCTTTTCCGACCTGGACCTGCTGTTCCTGCGCCCTGCCAAGGCCACGCCGCGCGGCGAGAACGTCATCCAGTTCGTCCTCTATGTGCTGTGGGACCTGGGGGTGAAGGTCGGGCCGGCGGTGCGTTCGGTCGAGGAATGCCTCAGCCTGTCGCGCACCGACATGACGGTGCGGACCACCCTGCTGGAAGCGCGGCCCCTGGCGGGGGACTCAGGCCTGGCCGAACTGATGATCGGCCGGTTCCGCGACATGGTGTCGAAATCCGACCCACGCCCCTTCATCGCCGCCAAGCTGGAAGAACGGGCCGTCCGGCACCAGAAGGCGGGCGTGACGCGCTACAAGGTCGAACCCAACGTCAAGGACGGCAAGGGCGGGCTTCGCGACCTGAACACCCTGTACTGGATCGCGCGGTCCCTGGCGCCCGACAGCCGGCTGGGCGCGACGGTGATGGACGAGATGTTCACCTCGCGCGAGCGTCGCGCCTCCGACGACGCCTTCGACTTCCTGTGGCGGGTGAGGATCCATCTGCACCTGATCGCGGGACGGGCCGAGGAGAAGCTGACCTTCGACATGCAGCCCGAGGTGGCCAGGCGCATGGGCTGGCAGGGGCGGGGCGACGAACCGGCGGTGGAACGGTTCATGCGTCGCTACTTCCTGGTCGCCCGCGACGTCGGCGCCCTGACCCGCGCCATGTCGGCCAAGCTGGAGGCGCGTCACCAGAAGACGGCGCAGGGCCTGTCGCGGCTGATGACCTCGTTCCGATCCACGCGGCGCAAGCTGGAGGTCGAGGGGTTCTGGGTCGATCAGGGCCGGCTGTCGGTCGAGGGGCCGGAGGTGTTCGCCGCCGATCCGGTCAAGCTGCTGACCCTGTTCGTCTGCGCCGACAAGCATGATCTGGACCTGCACCCCGACGCCTTTTCGGCCGTGACCCGGTCGCTGTCGCTGGTGACGCCCAGGCTGCGGCGCGATCCCGCGGCGACGCGGGCCTTTCTGGACATTCTGGCGCATGGCCAGCGGCCCTATCGAGTCCTGACCATCATGAACGAGACGGGCCTGCTGGGACGGTTCCTGCCCGAATGGGGGCGGATCGTCGGCCAGACCCAGTTCAACATGTACCACGCCTATACGGTGGACGAGCATACGCTGCAGGCCATCGGCATCATCAACGACATCGCGCGCGGCAAGCTGAAGGACGACCACCCGTTGGCGACAGAGATCGTCCAGTTGATCTCGGACATGGAAGCCCTGATGCTGGGCATGTTGCTGCACGATGTGGGCAAGGGCGGGGAACGGGGACAGCTGGAGGACGGCGCCATCGCCGCGCGCCGGGCCTGCGAACGTCTGGGCGTCGATCCGCGCCGTATCGAACTGGTCGTCTGGCTGGTGCGCAGCCATCTGGCGCTCAGCGACTATGCCCAGAAGCGCGACCTGTCCGATCCCGCCACCATCCGCGCCTTCGCCGAGCTGGTGGGCGAGCCCGAGCGGTTGCGGATGCTGCTGGTCCTGACCGTGGCCGACATCCGGGCCGTCGGGCCAGGGGTGTGGAACGGCTGGAAGGGTCAGCTGATGCGCACTCTCTACAACCAGGTCGCCGCCTTGTTCCGGGGCGAGGACGTGGCGCGCGAGGATCCGCTGGCGGCGCACCCGGCCCTGGTCGAACGCGCGCGCCAGACGGGCGCCGCCGCCGAGGCCGCACCGACCGCCCCGGTCGCGGGACTGGCGGTCCAGACCACCGAAATCTCCATCGCCGCCGCCGACAGACCGGGCCTGTTCGCCGACCTGGCCCAGACCATGGCCGCCCTCGGCGCCGACGTGACCGACGCCCGCGTGGCGACCACATCCGAGGGTCTGGTGCTGGACGTCTTCCGCATCCAGGACGGGGCGGGTCTGCCCTATGGCCAGGCCGAGCCGCGCCGGATCAAGACCCTGGTCGATGCGCTGGAAAAGGCCGCGCGGGGCGACGGCCGTATCGGCAAGGCGCCGGACCCGACCGGCAACGCCCGAAAGGCCGCCTTCGAGGTCCGGCCCGTGGTCATGGTCGATCATCACGCCAGCGAGCTGGCCACAGTGGTCGAGGTGTCGTGCGCCGACCGGCCCGGCCTGCTGGCGGCCCTGTCGCGCGTGTTCAACGACGAAGGCCTGAACATCCGCTCCGCCCACGTCGCCTCCTATGGGGAACGGGCGGTCGACAGCTTCTATGTGGTGGACCGCAAAGGGCGAAAGGTCGCCTCGGAACAGAGCATCGCCGAACTGCGCACGGCCCTGGAGGCGGTGCTTGACAGCCGCGCGCCCGCGCCGGCCGGACGCAAGGTCGCCTCGGCCCGCGCCAGCGCCCGCGACGTCTCCGACCTGGGCCGCCGCAGCCCGCGCGCGAAGCCGGTATCGCCCGCCGGGGAAGCGCGCTAAGCGAAAGTCTTCTTTCCGCGCCCTGTCGAATGTCCGCATGAGCCTCGCCCGCAACACCCTGGTGCAGTCGACCCTGACGCTGGGCAGCCGCCTGCTGGGCTTCGGCCGCGATCTGGCCCTGTCGGCCAACTTCGGCCAGGGGGCGCTGATGGACGTCTGGTCCACGGCCCTGATGCTGCCCAACATGTTCCGTCGCCTGTTCGCCGAGGGCGCCTTCGCCCAGGCCTTCGTGCCGGTCTATGGCGGAGTCAAGACGCGCGAAGGCGACGAGGCCGCCGCCGTCACCGCCTCCGAGGCCATGTCCTTCATGTTCGCCGTGGTCGCCGCCTTCTGCATCCTGCTGCAGGTCGCCATGCCGTGGATCGTGCCCCTGCTGCTGTCGGCCTGGAGGGACGACGCCGAGGTGATGCGCGTCGGGGTGATCGCCACCCAGTTGGCCATGCCCTACCTGGCTTGCATGACCATCGCCTCCCTCTTGTCAGGGGTGTTGAACACCGGTGGTCGGTTCGCCCTGTCAGCGGCGGTGCCTGTCTTTCTGAACCTTTGCACCCTGGCGCCGCTGTTGGGCGGCTTTTTCCTGCCGGTCTCGCCCGCGATGGTGTTGCTGGCCACCAGCGCGGCGGTCACCGTCTCGGGCGTCATCCAGGCCGGCCTTCTGTGGTGGGGCGTGCGGCGTCTGGGCGTGCGGCTGAAGCTGGGCCTGCCGCGCCTGACCCCGAACGTGAAGCGCGCCCTGGCCCTGGCCGTGCCCGGCGCCATGGCCGGGGGGGCCATGCAGGTTAACTCGGTCGTGTCCCAGGTTCTGGCCGGGTCCGACGCCGGCGCCCGCTCGGTGCTCTACAACGCCGACCGCCTCTACCAACTCCCACTGGGCTTGGTCGGGGTCGCCATCGGTCTGGCCCTGGTGCCACGCCTGACCCGCGCCTTCGTTTCCGGCGATCACGAGGGCGGTCAGAAGACGCTGGACGACGGCATCAACCTGGCCATGGCCTTCACCCTGCCCGCCGCTGTGGCCCTGTTCGTCATTCCCTTCTTCATCATCGACGCGACGGTGACGCGCGGCGCCTTCACCAGCGCCGACGCCGCCCGCACCGCCGACGTGCTGCGTCAGTTCGCCTGGGGCGTGCCGGCCTTCGTCCTGGCCAAGGTCCTGACCCCGCCCTTCTTCGCCCGAGAGGACACGCGCCGGCCGATGTATTTCGCCGTCACAGCCGTGGTCATCACCGTGGTTTTGGGGTCGGGCCTGTTCTTCTGGTTCCGCACCCAGGGCTGGGACGGAGTGCTGGGCCTGGCCATTGCAACCAGCGTCTCGGCCTGGGTCAATGTCGGCCTGCTGGCCGGCGTGCTGATCCACGAGAACGCCTGGCGACCGTCGCCCGCCTTCGTCTCGCGCATCGCCCGTGTCCTGGCCGCCAGCGCCGTCATGGCCGGCCTGCTGCTGCTGGCCAGCATCAACTATGGCCTGCTGAGCCGGACTTTGCTGGCCAAGGAGATCGCCGTCCTCGTCGTCTGCGGCCTGGGCGCGGCCGCCTATGGCGTCTGCCTCTTCGCCTTCCGCGCCGTCACCCTGTCGGAACTGAAGGCGACCCTGCGGCGCGAGCCGGGCGGCGGCGTGGTCTCCGGTCTGGACTGACCGGCGGCGAACCGATAAGCGCGAGGCCATGACGACCTCGGACCTGATTCCGACCGGCGATGGCGCGGCTGAACCGCCGCCGCCTTCACCACGCCTGCCTTTCGACCTTCCGAGACCCGACCCTATGACCGACCAGACCCCAGCCGTTGCGACATACGACGGCCCACGCCGCATCCTGTCCGGCATCCAGGCCTCCGGCGCGCTTCATTTGGGCAACTATCTCGGCGCCCTGAAGCGGTTCGTCGAACTGCAGGACCAGGGCGCGCCCGTCTTCGTCTTCGTCGCCGACATGCACGCCATCACCGTGTGGCAGGATCCGGCCAAGCTGGCCGCCCAGACGCGCGAGATCGCCGCCGCCTATCTGGCCTCGGGCCTGGACCCGGCCAAGTCGATCATCTTCCCGCAGTCGGCCGTGCGCGCCCACGCCGATCTGGCCTGGGTCTTCAACTGCGTCGCCCGCCTGGGCTGGCTGGACCGGATGACCCAGTTCAAGGAGAAGTCGGGCAAGCACAAGGAGCGGGCCTCGGTTGGGCTCTACACCTACCCCGTGCTCCAGGCCGCCGACATCCTGCTGTACAAGGCGACCGAGGTGCCGGTCGGCGAGGACCAGAAGCAGCATCTGGAACTGACCCGCGACATCGCCGCCAAGTTCAACAACGACTTCGGCGTTCCCGGCTTCTTCCCCGTGCCCGAGCCGATCATCCAGGGGCCGGCGACGCGCGTCATGTCCTTGCGCGACGGGGCGGCCAAGATGTCCAAGTCGGACCCGTCCGATAACAGCCGCATCAACCTGACCGACGACGCCGACACCATCGCGTCCAAGATCAAGCGCGCCAAGACAGACCCTGAGCCCCTGCCGGAAACCCTGGACGGGTTGAACGACCGGCCCGAGGCCAAGAACCTGGTCGCCATTTACGCGGCACTGGCCGGCCTGACCCGCGAACAGGTGATCGCCCAGTTCGGCGGTCAGGGCTTCGGCGCCTTCAAGCCGGCGCTGGCGGACCTGGCCGTCTCTTCGCTGGCCCCGGTCACGGCCGAGATGCGCCGCCTGATGGACGACCCGGCCGAGATCGACCGCGTGCTGAAGGACGGCGCCGAACGCGCCGCCGCCGTCGCCGACCCGGTGGTGGACGAGGTCAAGAAGATCGTCGGCTTCTGGAGGGCGTGATGGGTCAGTACGAGGCGAAGATCGCCTGGAGCCGGGGCGACCAGCCCTTTTTGGACAAGCGCTACAGCCGCGCCCATTCCTGGACCTTCGACGGGGGCGCGGTCGTGCCTGGTTCGTCGGCGCCGTCCAGCGTGCCCCTGCCGATGTCCGACGCCTCGGCGGTCGATCCGGAGGAGGCGATGGTCGCCTCCCTGTCCAGCTGCCACATGCTGTGGTTCCTGGCCTTCGCCGCCAACGCCGGCCTGGTGGTCGACACCTATATCGACGAGGCCTCGGGCAAGATGGGCAAGGACGAGAAAGACAAACGCTACCTCGCCGAGGTGACGCTGCGCCCCTTCACCAGCTTCACCGGCCGCGAGCCGGACCAGGCCGAGATCGACGCCCTGCACCATCAGGCCCATGACCACTGCGAAATGGCCCATTCGGTGCGGGCGACCATCACGGTCGAGGCGACGATCGGTTAGGCGGCGATCGCCGTCTCCTCCTCCACCAGGGACCGGAACAGGGCGTGGGCGGCCAGCATCCCGTCCGAGGTCGCCAAGGTGATGTTGGACGCGGCCCGCGCCAGGTCGCCGGCGGCGAAGACGCCCGGCTGGGTCGTCTGTTGCATACCGTCCACCTTGATCACCCGGCCCATCGGCGTGTCGGTCATCTCGCAGCCCAGCCGCTCGGCGAAGGGGCTGGCGACGCGGACGTTGGCGCCGACGAAGATGGCCTTCAGATCCACAAACCGCCCATCCATCAGCCGCGCTCCGGTCAGGGTCGGGGCCTCGCCCTCCAGCCGGGCGATGGGCGTGGTTTCGATGGTCACGCCACGCCGGTAGAGCAGATGGGCGTCCTCTGGCGACAGACCGACCTCCAACCCCATGAACAGCGTCACCTGGCCCCATTCGGCGACGGTCGCAGCATATTGGACCGCATGGTCGCCGCGCCCCAGCACTCCGATGGGGCCGCCGCCGATCTCGTAGCCGTGGCACCAGGGGCAGTGCAGGGCGGTTCGGCCCCAGCGTTCCTTCACGCCGGGAATATCGGCCAGCACGTCCTCGACCCCGTGCGACAGCAGCAGGCGGCGGCCCCGGGTCCGCGTGCCGTCGGCGAAGGTGACCGAGAAGCCGCCCTCAATCCGCTCGACCCCGACGGCCTCGGCCATGCGGAAGGCGGCGGTGGGATAGGCGGCGACCTGGGCGCGGGCGGCGGCGGCGATCTCGGCGCCAGGCTTGCCGTCATTGGCCAGGACGCCGTGGGCGCGGGCGGCGAAACGATTGCGTGGCCGCCCGTCGTCGATGACCAGCACCCTGCGCCGCGCGCGGACCAGCTGCATTGCGGCGGACAGGCCGGCGTAGGAGCCGCCGATGATCAAGGCGTCGTGCGGCATGGGCTCAGCCTTCGTGGCGATGGGCATGGAACAGGTCTCTCTTCGGGTGTTCGGCCATCCGGCGCGAGAAGTCCGCCGCCAGATCGGCCAGGGTGATGTCGTTCAACCGCGCGACCAGCAGGGCGCGGGCGGCGGCGTAGGTCTCGCCCAGGGCGTCGTTGACCGCCGCCTCGACCAGACATCCCTCGGCCTCGACCGGCGGCGTTTCGGGGATCAGGCCCGGCTCGCCCAGGGCGGTGTTCACCTGGCCCAGGGTGACCTGGTCCAGCGGCCGGGCCAGCCGCCAGCCGCCGCCATGCCCCTTTTCCGAGGCCACCATTCCCTGTTCGCGCAGGCCGGCCATGGTCCGGCGCACCACGACCGGATTGGTCGACAGGCAGACAGCAAGCTGATCCGAGGTCATGGGCGCGCCGGTCCGCGCCTCATGCTCGGCCATGTGCAGCAGGGCGTGGAGGATGTTGGAGAGGCGAGAATCTCTTTTCATGTAACTTCAATTGTTACGTGATGCGCCACGCGTCAAGACGGGCCGGCGAGATTCTTTTCAAACGTGAGGGGCGACGTCGGTCAGGAAGGCGCGGAAGCGGCGCAGGGCCTCTTCGGTCAGTTCCGGGTCATGGCGCATCGGACCGTTGTTGGTCGGCTCGTCGAACGCGTGGGTGCCGATGGCGACCCAACTCTCGACCTCGGCGCCGCAGTTGCGGATCATGGCGTTGACCTGTTCGGCGTTGCGCTCGGTCGTCAGGTGATCACGCTTGCAGGTGACGGCCAGCACCTTGGGGCAATGCCGCCAGGGCTTCATCCGGTTGAAGGCGAACGGGCCGATATAGGGATACATCAGCCAGACGGCGCGGACGCCCGACAGGTCGGCATCTGCGGGGTTGGTCACCCCCATGGTGTTGGGCAGCGGTTCGGCGCTCATCATTTCCATGATCGACCAGCCGCCGTGGCTCCAGCCGCCGAGGGTCACTTGCGTTTCGTCCACGTCCGGCCGGGCCGAGATTCCCTGGATCGCCGCCAGCACGTCACCGGCCCGCTCGTAGCCCCGGAATGACAGACCGGTGCAGACCGCCGTCAGGGTGAAGGCGCGTCCCCAGCCGCGCGGGCCGTAGGAATCGATGATGAAGGCCCGCCATCCCGCCACCTTGGCCGCCGCGGCGTAGCGGGGCAGGTGGTCGCGCAGTCCGCCGCAGCCGTGGAACAGCAGCACCGCCGGCCGGGGCCGGTCGTCGTCAGGGCCCACGACGGTCATGTGGGGTTCGAGGCGGGCCCAGCGGCGCTTGAGGTCGTCCATCCCCGATTTACGCCGCAGCTTGCGCCCGAACACCAGCCCCTCTTGCGGATTTCATCATTCAGATATATCTAACCGCTCGTGAATAGATATATCGAAAAGGAATCGATCATGAGGTCCAAGGGGATCTTTCAAGGACGCCGTGACGGATGCGGCGAAAAACACGGTCGTCATGGCGGCTTCGGCCATGCTTTCGGCAGAGACATGCGCGGCGGACGCGGCGCGGACTTCGGTCCCGGCTGGGAAGGCGGCGAGGCGCGGGGACGCGGTCACGGCCATGGCCGGCGCGGCGGTGGTCGCCTGTTCGACCACGGCACGCTTCGCTGGGTGCTGCTGTCGCTGATCGCGGAAAAACCCAGCCACGGCTATGAGTTGATCAAGGCGGTCGAGACGAGACTGGGCGGCGCCTATTCGCCCAGCCCGGGCGTCATCTACCCCAGCCTGACCCTGCTTGAGGAAATGGGCGCGCTGGAGTCCGAGGCACAGGGCGGCAAGAAACTGTATTCGATCACCGGCCCCGGCCGCGCCCTGCTGGCCGAGAACGAAGAGATTCTACGCGCCGCCGAGGCGACCATGGACAAGTTCGCCGCACGCGCCCTGCGTCCGACCGCCATCCAAGACGCCATAGGCCGCCTGCGCCACACGATCCACGGCCGTCTGACGGGCGAGACCGCCCTGACCGAGGCCCAGGTCCAGGCCATCGCCGGCATCCTGGCCGAGGCCGCCGACAGGGTCGAAAAGGCATGAGCATGCGTGAAGCCCGCCGGGTGCGGCACGAACTGAAGTTCCGCACCCTGACCGTGGCCTCGGTTCAGGATCTGACCCCGGCCTATCGCCGCGTGGTCCTGACAGGGGACGATCTGGACGGCTTCGTGTCCCTGGGGTTCGACGACCATGTGAAGATCTTCCCGGTCGCCGAGGGCCGGGCGCCGGTCCTGCCCACCGTCGGGCCGGACGGTGCTGTCTTTCCCGAGCCGCGCCCCGTCGCCCGCGACTATACCCCTCGCGCCCATGACCCAGCGGGCCGGACATTGACGCTGGACTTCGTCGTCGGCCACGGCGGCCCGGCGACCGAATGGGCCATGGCGGCGAAGGTCGGCTCGATCCTGGGCGTCGGCGGTCCGCGCGGCTCCTTCATCGTGCCGACCGATTTCGCCGATCATGTGCTGATCGGCGACGAGACGGCCCTGCCGGCCATCGCTCGCCGTCTGGA
The DNA here is from genome assembly GCF_057838505.1 of Brevundimonas sp. KH_058. Classification (NCBI taxonomy): domain Bacteria; kingdom Pseudomonadati; phylum Pseudomonadota; class Alphaproteobacteria; order Caulobacterales; family Caulobacteraceae; genus Brevundimonas; species Brevundimonas sp. KH_058. The sequence goes on from NZ_CM174469.1 coordinate 1,423,422, forward strand.
GGAACTGCCCGGCGGCGTCCGCGCCCATGTGGTGGTCGAGGTCGCGGACGCAGGCCAGACCCTGACGTTCGACAGCGCCGCCGAGGTCGCCGTGACCTGGACAGTCCGTAACGGCGCCCCGCGCGGGCGGGCCGACACCCTGCTGGGCGCGCTTGACGCGGCTTTGGCCGGGATCGACCCGACAGACGCCTATGTCTGGATCGCCGCCGAATCCGCTGTGGCCAAGGCGTTACGGGCTCGGGTGCTCGACTTCGGCTTCTCGCCCAAGTCCATGAAGGCCGCCGGTTACTGGCGCCTAGGCGGCGGCGGCGCCCACGACGTCATCGAGGACTGACGCTCAGCCCGCACGCCTTAGTGTCAGGTTCAGCCGCCCACCGCCGGGAATCAGGCGCGACGAGCCCTCCAATACGCGGTCGATCCCGTGTCGGGCCAGTCGCGCCGGTCCCGTCAGGGCGCAGACGTCGCCGCTCTCCAGCTTCAGCGTCGTGGTGCTTCCGCCCTCGGCCGCGCCGATGCGGAACATGGCCGCGTCGCCCAGCGACACCGAAAGCACCGGCGCGCCCAGGTCGGCCTCGTCCTTATCCTGATGCAGGCCCATCTTCGCGGCCTCGCGATACAGATTGACCAGACAGGCGTCCGGCGGTTCGGGCCAGCCGACCGTGGCGTCCCACAGGTCCAGCAGAACTTGCGGGATCGCGGGCCAGGGCCGGGCCGTCTCGGGATGGGTCGCTTGATAGCGATAACCGCTTCGATCCGACACCCAGCCCAGCGGCCCGAAATTGCTCATCATCACCGAGAACGCCCGCCCGCCGGGCGTAATGGGTCGATAGAGCGGGGCCTGATCTAGTCGTGCGAACACATCGGCGACCAGATCGGCCTGCGCTGCCGCATCGAGCGCCCCCGGCCACAGCCGAAAGCCCTCGACGGCGGTCTTTACCTCAACGGGTGTAGCTGTATTCGCCGATTTCGCAGACATTGATGCGTGAACGCGTCAGCTCCTCGCCATTGGTGAACTCGGCCTTAAAGTCATAGATACAGGCGCCCGAGCCGTCATCGATATTGATGCGCACATTCTGACCGTTCTCCAGCACGTCGTCGCCCAGGATGTCCTCTTCCCAGTCGTCCTTGCGCGAATCCGACGCATAGAAGCGCAACATGGTCCAGCCGGTGCGGTTCTTGATGGTGACGTGACGGTCGTAACCGTCGCGCGACTGAACCGTCGGCGCTGTCGCGGGGGCCGGTGCAGCCGCGGCGGCCCCGACCAGAAGGGCGGCGGCGACCGCGGCCTTGAGCATGGTCTTGATCATTGTTTCCTCTCCCTTCCTTGATCGCGACCCCCTGAGCGCGACTAAAATTCTTATGCCTCACAATCGCGAACCCCGCATCTTTGAATTTCGTCGTTCTGTGAGATGGGTTGAATCGCAAATCGCCCTTGCAGGCCGGGGGGATTTTCCCATATCGGGGCCAGCTTCGGAGAAACCCCGCGAAAACTGGGGCTATCCAAACCGATCCACGCCAACCCAACCGGGGGCGGTCACGCGCGGCGCTTCTTCGAAGGCCGCCGCATCGCCCGCTGAATGAGAAAGACTGAAGAACACATGGCCAAGATTATCGGCATCGACCTCGGCACCACCAACTCCTGTGTGGCCGCCATGGACGGCAAGACCCCCAAGGTCATCGAGAACGCCGAGGGCAACCGCACGACCCCGTCGGTCGTGGCGATCCAGGACGGTGCAGAAACGCTGGTGGGCCAGCCCGCCAAGCGTCAAGCCGTAACCAACCCGTCCAACACCTTCTTCGCGATCAAGCGTCTGATCGGCCGCAGCTTCGATGATCCGGTGGTGGCCAAGGACAAGGGCATGGTGCCCTACGAGATCGTCAAGGGCCCGAACGGCGACGCCTGGGTGCGCGCCTTCGGCAAGGACTATTCCCCCCAGCAGATCTCGGCCTTCATCCTGCAGAAGATGAAGGAATCGGCCGAGGCCTTCCTGGGCGACAAGGTGACGCAAGCCGTCATCACCGTGCCGGCCTATTTCAACGACAGCCAGCGCCAGGCCACCAAGGACGCCGGCAAGATCGCCGGCCTGGAAGTGCTGCGCATCATCAACGAGCCGACCGCTGCCGCGCTCGCCTATGGCCTGGAAAAGAACGAAGGCCAGAAGATCGCCGTCTATGACCTGGGCGGCGGCACCTTCGACGTCTCGGTTCTGGAAATCGGCGATGGCGTCTTCGAGGTGAAGTCGACCAACGGCGACACCTTCCTGGGCGGCGAGGACTTCGACCTTCGCCTGGTCGATTATCTGGCCGACGAGTTCAAGAAGGAGCAGAGCGTCGATCTTCGCCAGGACAAGCTGGCCCTGCAGCGCCTGAAGGAAGAGGCCGAAAAGGCCAAGAAGGAGCTGTCGACCACGACGCAATACGAGGTCAACCTGCCGTTCATCACCATGAACGCGTCCGGTCCGCTGCACCTGAACATCAAGCTGACGCGCGCCAAGCTGGAATCCCTGGTCGACGACCTGGTCCAGCGCACGATCGAGCCGTGCCGCAAGGCCTTGGCAGACGCCGGCCTGAAGGCGTCGGACATCGACGAAGTCGTCCTGGTCGGCGGCATGACCCGCATGCCCAAGGTCGTGGAGGCCGTGAAGGCCTTCTTCGGCAAGGAGCCGCACAAGGGCGTGAACCCTGACGAAGTCGTGGCCCTGGGCGCCGCCGTTCAGGCCGGCGTTCTGCAAGGCGACGTCAAGGACGTGCTTCTGCTGGACGTGACCCCGCTGACCCTGGGCATCGAAACCCTGGGCGGCGTCTTCACCCCGCTGATCGAGCGCAACACGACGATCCCGACCAAGAAGAGCCAGACATTCTCGACCGCCGACGACAATCAGTCGGCCGTGACGATCCGGGTCTTCCAGGGCGAGCGCCCGATGGCGTCGGACAACAAGATGCTGGGTCAATTCGACCTGATGGGCATCCCGCCGTCGCCGCGCGGCATGCCGCAGATCGAGGTCGCCTTCGACATCGACGCCAACGGCATCGTCAACGTCTCGGCCAAGGACAAGGCGACCAACAAGGAACAGTCGATCCGCATCCAGGCGAACGGCGGCCTGTCGGACGCCGACATCGACAAGATGGTCAAGGAAGCCGAGGCCAACGCCGCCTCCGACAAGGTCCGCAAGGACCTGGTCGAGGCCCAGAACGCCGCCGACAGCCTGATCAACTCGACCGAGAAGGCCCTGGCCGAACACGGCGACAAGGTCGGCGCGGAAGAGAAGACAGCTATCGAGACCGGCCTGACCGAGCTGAAGACCGCGCGCGAAGGCACGGACGCCGAGGACATCCGCGCCAAGACCAACACCCTGGTCCAGGCCTCGATGAAGCTGGGCGAGGCCATGTACGCCCAGCAGCAGGGCGCGGGCGAAGGTGAAGCCGCCCCGGCTGACGACGGCGTTGTCGACGCCGAGTTCGAGGAAGTCTCGTCAGATTCCGATCTTGGGGACGGCGACGACAAGAAGAGCGCCTGATCCGCAACAGGTCGCTGAAATGATACGGCCCCGCTTGTCTTGCGATAGGCGGGGTCTTTTCATGAAACTTGCATCATTCGTCCCGGCCCCCATGTCAGCCGGGACATCGATTTCGACCAGCGCGCGATAGAGGCGAGGCGGGATCGAACGGGGAAGTATGAGGACGGACGCCCGATGGCGCGTGATTATTACGAGGTTCTGGGCGTCGAACGCACGATCGACGCGCCCGGTCTGAAGGCCGCCTACCGCAAGCTGGCCATGATCCATCACCCGGACCGCAATGGCGGCTCGGAAGAGTCGATGGCCCAGTTCAAGGAAGTGTCCGAGGCCTATACGGTCCTGTCGGACGAGAACAAGCGCGCGGCCTATGATCGGTTCGGCCATGCGGGGGTGAACGGCGGCGGTGGCGGAGGCTTCGGCCAAGGCCAGCAGGGCTTTTCGGACATCAACGACATCTTCTCGCAAGTGTTCGGCGATGCCTTCGGGGACGCCTTCGGCGGCCGTCAGCAGGGCCGGGGCCAGCAGGGCGGACCGCGTCGCGGCTCGGACCTGCGCTACGATCTGGAGATCACGCTGGAGCAAGCCTACAAGGGCGAGGACGTCGAGATCGACATCCCCTCGACCATGACCTGCGACACCTGCGAAGGGTCCGGCGCCAAGCCCGGCACAAAGCCCGTCACCTGCACCACATGCCAAGGCGCAGGCCGTGTGCGCCAGGCCAACGGCTTCTTCCAGGTCGAGCGCACCTGCCCCCGCTGCCACGGCCAGGGTCAGATGATCGCCGATCCCTGCACGACCTGCCACGGTCATGGCCAGGTCCGCAAAAACCGCACTCTCAACCTCAAGATTCCCGCCGGCGTGGACGATGGCTCGCGCATCCGCCTGTCGGGCGAGGGCGATGCGGGCCAGCGCGGCGGGCCGCGCGGCGACCTGTATGTCTTCCTATCGGTGACGCCGCACGATCTGTTCGAGCGTGACAACCTGGACCTGTTGGTGACCGTGCCCGTGCCGATGACGGTGGCGGCCCTGGGCGGCGAGATCGACGCGCCGTGCCTGGTGTCAGCCGCCTGCGACGGTAACTGCAAGGCCGCCGTCACGGTGCCGGCCGGCGCCCAGACCGGCAAGACCGTCCGCATCAAGGGCAAGGGCATGCCCCATCTGAACGGCCGCAACCGGGGCGACCTGGTCGTCGAGCTGTTCGTCGAGACGCCCACGGACCTGACCGCGCGCCAGCGTGAGTTGTTGGAAGAGCTTGCCCTGTCGTTCGGCGAGGGGCAGAACCCTCGCAACTCCAGCTTTGCCGGAAAGGCGAAGCGCTTCTGGGCCGACATCCTGGGCAATCAGGACGCGGACGGATCGAAAGAGAACGCGGCTTGAGCGCAATCTTCCACGCCGGCATTTCCGGCTATCGCGGCCGGATGGGTCGCGCGGTTTCCCAGGTGCTGGACGCCCGCGAGGACGTGGTGGTCGCCGCCCGCTTCGATTGGGGCGAAACCGCCGACCTGTCGCTGTGCGACGTGATCATCGACTTCTCGACGCCCGACGCCTCGGTGTCGCTGGCGCAGAGCGCGGCGGAACGCGGCGGCCCGGCTCTGGTCATAGGCTCCACCGGCTTCACGCCGGAACAGGAGGCCGACTTAATGAAGGCCGCCGAGAAGATCGCGATCGTCAAAAGCGGCAACTTTTCCCTGGGCGTGAATATCCTGATCGGCCTGGTCCAGCACGCGGCCCAGCGTCTGGACGCCCAGGACTGGGACATCGAGATCACCGAGGCCCATCACCGGCGCAAGGTGGATTCGCCCTCGGGCACCGCGCTGATGCTGGGCGAAGCGGCTGCCGAGGGTCGGTTCGCGGACTTGGCGGACCTTCAATCCAAACCCTATGACCGCGTGCAAGGCGAGCGCGAGAGCGGCAAGATCGGTTTCTCCTCTATCCGAGCCGGCGGCATCATCGGTGAGCACACGGTCCTGTTTGCCTCCGAGGACGAGGTCCTGACCCTCAGCCACTCGGCTATCGATCGGTCGCTGTTCGCCCGCGGCGCCGTCGCCGCCGCCGCCTGGGTCCGCACCCGCAAGGCCGGCCTCTACGATATGCAGGACGTGCTGGGTTTCCGGCAGGCTTGATACTTATAGGCGCTGACGCGCCGCGCTATGTTCGCCCCCGGGTCCGATCTCTGATCGGCCCGAGGACAGGCTCTGCGGTCGCTCTCGACTTGAGCGCCTCTGTGAGGCTGGAGGTCTAGCGACTAGGCCGCGTCTTCCTGCACCGGCAGGCCATAGGCCTCCCATAGAGAGCGATTCTTCAGCGCCTTGGTCAGGAAGGCGACGTGGGCGGCCTGTTCCTCGGGCGTGGAGCGGAGCGTCAGCGGGCGCGGACGCTGGCCATAGACGGCGGTTTCCAGCGCGCCGCCGGGACCGCGACCGACCGGCCCGGACGACAGGTCCAGCACCCGCTCCTTGCCGCCGCGCAGCTCCAGATAGACCTCGGCCAGCAAGCGGGCGTCGATCAAGGCGCCGTGCAGCGTCCGCTCGACCAGCGACACCTTGTAGCGTTTGCACAAGGCGTCCAGCGAGTTGGGCATGCCTGGAAACCGGGTCTGGGCCAGTTTCAGCGTGTCGATCCAGCGCGCCTCGCCGGTGATCGGCCGGCCGCACAGCTTGTACTCATGATCGATGAAGTTGCGGTCGAAGGCGGCGTTGTGCGCGATCATCTGCGCGTCGCCGATGAATTCGATAAGGTCGTCCGCGATTTCGGCGAACTTGGGCGCATCCTTGACCTTGTCGTCGGTGATGCCGTGGACCCGGATCGCATCGGGCGGGATCAGCCGCTCGGGATTGACGAAGCGGTGAAAGGTCCGGCCAGTCGGCAGCAGATCCTGAATTTCGATGCAGCCGACCTCGATCAGCCGATCGCCCGTCTTGGGGTCGAAGCCGGTGGTCTCGGTATCCAGAACGATTTCGCGCGCCATGTCCCCTTAATGGAGACATTCGCCTCAGTGCGAAAGGCCGGCCGCGCCTTGCCGGGGAGATATCCACGACGGGTCCAGGACGGTGGCGACGATCGCCTCCACATCCGCCCGCGCCGCATCGAAGCCTCGGCCGGTGTCGATCACGAAATCTGCACGGGCGCGCTTTTCGGCGTCCGGCATCTGGCGCGCGAGGATGGCGTCGAACCGTTCGCGCGTCATGCCGGGACGGGCCAGCACGCGCTCGGCCTGGATCGCGGGACCGGCAGTGACGACGACCACCGCATCGACCGACTGATCGCCGCCGGTTTCGAACAGGAGGGGGATGTCGAGAACCGCCAGCCTCGTCCCCGCCGCTCGCGCCGCATCAAGGTCCTCCGCCCGCCCTTGGGCGACTAGCGGATGGACGATGGCCTCCAGCCGGCGAAAGGCGGTCTCTTCGCGACCCAGGGCCTCGGCCAGTCGCGTGCGATCCACGGCGCCGTCAACGATCACGCCGGGAAAGGCTGCGCCCACCGGCTCGACAGCCGCACCGCCAGAGGCATAGAGGCCATGCACCGCGTCGTCGGCGTTCCAGACGACCGCGCCCAGATCGGCGAACATGGCCGTCGTCGTGGACTTGCCCATGCCGATGGAGCCGGTGAGACCGAGCAGGATCATGCCGTCTCGCCCAAATGGCGCATCAGCAGGGCGCGCAGGTCCAACGGCGGCGGCGAGCGACGAAACAGGGCCTGGAATGACGGCGCCGCCTGGCCGATCAGCATGGCCAGACCATCCACCGTCGGCAATCCACGCGCCCGCGCAGTCGTCAGGAACGGTGTGGCCAGCGGCTTATAGGTCATGTCCATCATCACCGTGCCCGGCGCGATCAGGCCAAAGTCGATTTCCGGCGGGACGCTGAGCGCATTGACGACCAGGGCTGCGCCGTCAAAAGCCTCCGCCGCCGCCATAACCCGCACAGACGGCCCAAAGTCGTCAGCCAGTGCCTGGGCCCGTTCCGGCGACCGATTGACGATGCGAACCTCGGCGCCGGCCTCGACCAGAGCGCCAGACCCGGCTCGCGCCGCACCGCCGGCGCCCAGCATGACCACCGGCCGGCCAGCGACGTCCAGATCCGGCGTCTGTTCCTTCAGCCCCCGCATCAGTCCGACGCCGTCTGAGCTGTCGGCCAGCACACGCCCGGCCTCGAACTGAAGAATGTTGGCCGAGGACGTGAGCCGCGCTGCCGGCGTCGCTGTATCTGCCAGGGCGAAGGCCTGTTCCTTGAAAGGCGCGGTGACGTTCAGGCCCATGATCAGCCCGGCGCGTCCCGCCGCGACCAAGGCCTCGAAACCGGCTGCATCGGCGGGGGTGAAGGGGACATAGGCGCCGTCGATGTCGCCCGCCGCCAGCCAGGCGTTGTGGATCACCGGACTGAGCGAATGGGCCACCGGATTGCCGGCGATCCCGGCGACCATGGCCGCGCCGGTTATGCGATGTTGCCTCATGCCGCGATCACTCCCGCGCGCCGTAGTTCGGCCAGAACAGGCCACAGGGGCAGGCCCAGGACGGTGAAATAGTCACCGTCCACCGCCTCGAACAGCTGCGACCCCAGACCCTCCAGCCGGTAGGAGCCGACGCAGGACAGCAAGATCTGGCCTTCCGCCGCCAGATAGGCGTCGAGGAAGGCGTCGGAGAAATCCCTCATCCGCATCTCGACCGTATCGACGCCGGACCAGACGATCTGACCCTTGGTCGCCAGGGCGGCGCCGGAATGGAGCTGGTGCGACTTGCCGCGCATGGATTTCAGCCGCTCGCGCGCCGCATCTAGCGATTTCGCCTTGGACACGAGGCCGCCATCGAAGGCCAGGGTCTGGTCCGAACCCAGCACCCAGGCGGTTTCGTCATCGCGCGACACGGCCAGCGCCTTGGCCTCCGCCAGTCGCACCGCCAGGGTCGCAGCGTCCAGATCCCCGGACACGGCCTTGATCGCGTCCTCGTCCACATTGGCGACCCTCACCTCGAAGGCGACGCCGGCGTTTTCCAGCATGGCGCGACGGGCGGCGCTCTTGGACGCGAGGATCAGGGTTTCGCGCTCAAGCAGCCCGGAGGGCGGTAGCGCACCAGAAAGCTCCGATTTCACCAGGTCGTCCCGATCTTGTGGTTGCGATGTTCGCTGAGCAGGTTGGTGATCGCGGCCGCCGTTTCCTCGACCGAGCGACGGGTCACGTCGATGGTGGGCCAGCCGCGCCGTTCGAAAGCGCGTCTGGCCTTGATGGTCTCGTCCCGGACGGCGTCCTGATCCGTATAGTTGGACGACTGGTTGGCGTTCAGATTGTCGATCCGGTTGCGGCGGATCTGCACCAGCCGGTCGGGCGACACCGTCAGGCCGATCACCAGCGGCTTCTTCAGCTTCGTCAGCCGCTCGCCGTCCTCCTGGCCCGGCACCAGCGGCACGTTCGCCGCCCGGATGCCGCGGTGCGCCAGATAGATGCAGGTCGGAGTCTTGGACGTTCGGCTGACGCCGCACAGGACGACATCGGCGCCCTCCAGCTGTTCCAGCGACCCTTGGCCGTCGTCATAGGCCATGGCGTAATCCAGCGCCGCGATCCGGTTGAAATAGTCGTGGTCCAGCGCGTGCTGGGCGCCGACGCGGGTCGACAGGGCCGCGCCCAGATAGCGCGACATGGCGCCGACAAGCGGATCCAGCGCCCCGATCTGCGGCATGTCCAGCCGGCGGCAGCCTTCCTCCAGCTGTTCGCGCAGCTCGCGATCCACAAGGGTGTGCAGAACGACGCCCGGCGCGGCCGCGACCTCGTGCAGCACCCGGTCCATCTGCTTGTCGGACCGGACCAGGGCGTAGATGTGCTCGATGGGGATGACGCCATCGAAGCGGGCCGTCACGGCCTTGGCCATGGCGTTCAGCGTCTCTCCGGTGGAATCCGACACCAGATGCACATGGAAATAGGTGGCCAGACGGGCCGGTCCCGAAGGTCTCGCTGGGCTCATGAGACTGTCTGTCTCCCTGTTGAAAGTTAGGGGACGGCGTTGGACCGTCGGGGCGCCGTTTTCCTTAGCCGCTCCTCGCCCGGCCCGCGAGCGGGGATGACGGTGGATGGCGGTCCTCATCCGAGGGCGGATCATCCCAAGGCGGAAAACCGGTTTCTCCATCGCTGTGGAAAATCCTAATGAAGAGTTAACGCCGTTTAACCGTGCTCACAGGCGCAAGTCCCCGCAAACCCTTGCCGGTTAAGGTTTCGTTAGGGATTGTCCACCGACGGGATTGTCGCCCATAGCGTCCCCGTTAAGGAAACCCGCAGCGTGGATATCCGCTTTTGTTCCGCCGGCAGTCCTGAAGTCATCCCCGCCATTCCACCGCCCTACCTGCCACTTCGAATCTTTTAATTCTTAATCTGATTAGGGATTGAGAGCGGGAGGCTGTGACCTTAATCGTCCGGCATGACCGATCCGACCCAGAACGCTGATCAGACGCCCCTAATGATCCGGGCTCTCCGAGGGGAGACGCTGGATCGTCCGCCGGTCTGGTTCATGCGTCAGGCGGGACGGTACCTGCCCGAGTATCGCAAGCTGAGGTCCGAGGCGCCCGACTTCATCGCCTTCTGCCTGAACCCCGAGATGGCGGCCGAGGCGACGCTTCAGCCCATGCGGCGGTTCGGCTTTGATGCGGCCATCGTCTTCGCCGACATCCTGTTGATCCCCCGCGCCCTGGGCCAGGATGTCTGGTTCGAGACGGGCGAAGGACCAAGGCTCGGCGAAATGCCCATTCCCGGTCGGATGGCGGAACTGGCGTCTGGGGCGGGCGAGCATTTGTCGGCGGTTGGCGAGACCCTGTCGATCGTGCGCGCGGCGCTGGAGCCCGAGCGGGCCCTGATCGGGTTCGCCGGCGCGCCCTGGACGGTCGCGACCTATATGTTGGACGGCGAGCACCGCACCATCGGCAAGGGCGAGCGCGCCCAGGCCCGGAGCTATGCCTATGCCGATCCCAAGCGGGTGGACGAAACGCTTGAGGTTTTGGTCGAGGCCACGGCCCGATATCTGAAGATGCAGGCGGACGCCGGCGCCCAGGTGCTGAAGATCTTCGAGAGCTGGGCCGAGGGACTTCCCGACGACCTGTTCGAGAGACTGGTCCTGAAGCCCCACCAGGCGCTTGTGAAGCGTACGCGGGAGCTGGGCGTCACCGTGCCCCTGATCGGCTTCCCACGGGGCTCTGCGGCGCTTGCAGAGCGGTATGCGCAGGAGGTCGAGGTCGACGCCGTCGCCCTGGACACCGCCTGCCCGCTGGAGGTCGGCAAACGGGTGCAGCAGATCAAGCCGATCCAGGGTGCGCTCGACCCGCTGTTGCTGCGCGCCGGCGGCGACCTGCTGGACCACCGCGTCGATCAACTGATGGAGGCCTGGGGACAGGGGCCGTGGATCTTCAACCTGGGGCACGGCATTCTGCCGGACGTGCCGATCGATCACGTCGAACAGGTTCTGAAACGGATCGGCGCCCAATGACGACGCCAGCCGCCGGCCGTCGCATCGCGGTGGTGCTGTTCAATCTGGGCGGACCGGACGACCAGGCCTCGGTCAAACCGTTCCTGTTCAACCTGTTCAACGACCCTGCCATCATCGGCCTGCCGGGGATCGTGCGCACGCCGCTGGCCAAGCTGATCTCCAGCCGGCGGGAGACCAGCGCCCAGGCTAATTACGCCCTGATGGGCGGGGGGTCGCCCCTGCTGCCCGAAACCCGCCGTCAGGCGCAGGCGCTGGAGACGGTGCTGAACGGTCGGCTTTCCGGGGACGAGGTGCGGGTCTTCATCGCCATGCGCTACTGGAACCCGCTGACCGAGGAGATGGCGGCCGAGGTCGCCGCCTTCGGGCCCGACGAGGTGGTGCTGCTGCCGCTGTATCCGCAGTTTTCGACCACGACGACGCAATCCTCGCTCAAGGCCTGGAACGCGGCCTACAAGGGCTCAGGCGTCAGCCGCGCCGTCTGCTGCTACCCGGCCGCGACGGGCTGGGTCGAGGCCCAGGCCCAGGCCATCGGCGAAAAACTGGACGAAGCCGTGGGCCAGCCGGTGCGCGTGCTGTTCTCCGCCCATGGCATCCCCGAGAAGCTGGTGACAGGCAAGGGCGACCCTTATCAGGAACAGATCGAGACGACGGTCGCCGCCGTGGTCGCCGCCATCGAGGCGCGTCGCGGACCCATCGACCACGCCATCTGCTACCAGAGCCGGGTGGGGCCGATGAAATGGTTGGGCCCCTCGACGCCCGAGGCTATCGAGAAGGCGGCCAGGGACGGCGTTGGCGTGGTCATCACCCCCATCGCCTTCGTGTCCGAACATATCGAGACCCTGGTCGAGCTGGATATCGAATACGGCGAACTGGCACATGAAAAAGGGGCCAGTCCCTATCTGCGGGCGCCGGCGGTCGGGATCGAACCCCTGTTCATCGACGCCTTGGCCGATGCTGCGGTCAGCGCCCTGTCCCGCACCGGCGTCGCGCCGTTCGGTCAAGGCTGCAAGGCGGACTGGAAGGCCTGTCCTTATCGCAACGGGAGACAGGCGGCATGAATACCTATGACCTTGCGCGTGGCCTGCACATCTTGGCCGTCATCGCCTGGATGGCCGGCCTGCTGTTCCTGCCCCGCCTCTACGCCTATGACGCCGAGCAAAACGCCAAGCCGGAGCCGCTGAAAAGCGAGATGCAGGCCCTGTTGCGCCTGTGGCAGACGCGGCTGCTGCGGATCATCCTGAACCCGGCGATGATCCTGGCCTGGGTGTTCGGCCTGTGGCTGATCCACATCGACGTCTCGGCACGCGGTGCAGGCTTCCTGGCCGAGCCGTGGATGATCGCCAAGCTGGCCGGCGTCTTCCTGCTCAGCGGCTGGCATGGTTTCCTTGCGGCGCAGAGGAAGAAGATCGCGGCCGGCACATCGAAATATTCCGGCAAGTTCTGGCGCATGACCAATGAGGTTCCTTTCGTTCTGGCCATCGTCATGGTGCTGTCGGTGACGACGGAGTGGACGTTCGGGTAAAGCTCCTCTTTCATTAGAAGAGGCGAGCGAGAGGTCTGGGGAAGTTCTGTGATAGCTGGCCTGTTGTCGCTGCTGATGATCGGAGGGTCGCTTCAAGCTCATGCTGGAGTATGGCCGGATGACACAACGACCCCGCAGGGCCAGGTCCGACGCCTCGGTGAGAGCGAGATAGCGACCTATGTCGTCAATCACGGCATCTGGCCTGCTGGGCTCGTGGGAGAACTGGGTGAAATCTTCCGTCCAAACGGAACCTACGCCAGTGCTTCCCGTGGATCGCGGGCTGGGACCTATAATGTCGGGAATAACAGGCTCTGCGTAAGCGTCTCAATGCAGGAAAGATGCCGCGCTCTATATATGGACGAGGTTGGAGTTGTTTTCTCTGCAGCGGTCAGCGGGGACGGGACGGAAGGCGTTCTGATTCCGCTCGACGCTGACTGGCTGGAGAGATGACGATAGAGGTCAGGACGCGCGCTCAATACCTCCGCTTGACCTGACCCGCCGCCTGTGGTTCCGGTGGTGGTGAACCGTTCGGTGCGAAGCGTTTCGCTTCGACCGCCGGTCCCTCTCTCTTCGTGACGCCTGCAGGCCTTGAGCCAGCGGGAGCCCGTCGCGCCTCCCTTCGGCCTTACGGCCAGACATTTTCAGAGACCCGCGCCGCAGCCTCTCAGGCCGTGTGCGCCCGCGAGCCTGCATCATGACCGACGTCCGCGACACCAATCCCGACACCCCCGAGAACGAAGGCGTGGAGGTTGAAGCCCCGACCCATCACGGCGCCGAGCACGAAGCCGGTGAGGCCGCTGGGGCCGATTCCGGCGTGGACACTACCGCTGATGATGAAGAAGACGGCGAACCCGTCGTCGCCAACGGCCGCATCACCCTGGCGGAACTGAACGAGAAGACGCCGGCCGACCTGGTCGCCTTCGCCGAACAGCTGGAGGTCGAGAACGCCTCCAACCTGCGCAAACAGGACCTGTTGTTCGCCATCCTCAAGGCCCTGGCCGACGAGGAAGTCGAGATCATCGCCGACGGCGTGCTGGAGATCCTGCCCGACGGCTTCGGCTTCCTGCGCAGTTCGGACGCCAACTATCTGCCGGGTCCGGACGACGTCTATGTGTCGCCGTCGCAGATCCGCCGCTTCGGTCTGCGCTCGGGCGACACCGTCCACGGCGCCGTGCGGGCGCCGCGCGAAGGCGAGCGTTACTTCGCCCTGCTGAAGGTCGACACGATCAATCTCGAAGATCCCGAGATGGTCAAGACCAAGGTCCTGTTCGACAACCTGACGCCCCTCTATCCCGAAGAGCGGCTGAACATGGAAATCCAGGATCCGACGCTGAAGGATCGCTCTGGCCGGGTGATCGACATCGTCGCCCCCCTGGGCAAGGGCCAGCGCTGTTTGATCGTGGCGCCGCCGCGCGTCGGCAAGACGGTGATGCTTCAGAACATCGCCAAGTCGATCGAGAAGAACCACCCTGAGGTCATCCTGATCGTCCTGCTGATCGACGAACGGCCGGAAGAAGTGACCGACATGCAGCGTACCGTGAAGGGCGAGGTCGTAGCCTCGACCTTCGACGAGCCGGCCACGCGCCACGTCGCCGTCGCCGAAATGGTGATCGAAAAGGCCAAGCGCCTGGTCGAGCACAAGAAGGACGTGGTGATCCTGCTGGACTCCATCACCCGCCTGGGCCGCGCCTATAACGCCACCGTGCCGTCGTCTGGCAAGGTGCTGACCGGGGGCGTGGACGCCAACGCCCTGCAACGGCCGAAGCGCTTCTTCGGCGCCGCGCGGAATGTGGAGCAGGGCGGGTCGCTGACCATCATCGCTACAGCCTTGATCGACACCGGCAGCCGGATGGACGAGGTGATCTTCGAAGAGTTCAAGGGCACCGGCAACTCGGAAATCGTGCTGGATCGCAAGGTCGCGGACAAGCGCATCTTCCCAGCCATCGATGTGCTGAAGTCCGGCACCCGCAAGGAAGACCTGATCACGCCGAAAGACCAGCTGGCCAAGACCTATGTCCTGCGCCGCATCCTGAACCCTATGGGTCCGCAGGATGCCATCGAATTCTTGCTCGACAAGCTGCGTCAGTCGAAGAACAACTCGGACTTCTTCCAGTCGATGAACACCTGATCCGTCTTCGGACGTTTCACGTGAAACAGGAGATGTTCGATGAAGGTCAATGTGGAAGTAGATTGCACACCGGCTGAGGCGCGCGCCTTCCTGGGGCTTCCCGACGTGACCCCGCTGAACGAGGCCATGGTCGCCGAGATGCAGAAGCGGATGGAGACCAATGTCGCCGCCATGCAGCCCGAAGAGCTGATGAAGACCTGGACCAGTTTCGGCCTTCAGGCCCAGGACCAGTTCCGCCGTCTGATGGAAGCGGCCGTCAAGCCATGACCCCCACGTCTCCTCCCCCATCGGGGGAGGGGGACCACGAAGTGGTGGAGGAGGATTGCAATGACCGACACAATCTTCGCGCTCGCGACGCCCCCTGGCCGAGGGGCCATCGCCGTCATCCGTCTGTCGGGGCCGGCGGTCGAACCGACCCTGAATGCGCTTGGTGCGACGAAGCTGAAGCCCCGCTTGGCGGCGGTTCGCGATCTGACCTACGCCGGAGATCACATCGATCAGGCCCTCGTCCTGCGCTTCGCCGCGCCCAGCTCCTACACCGGCGAGGACTCCGCCGAACTTCATCTGCACGGTGGGCGCGCCGTGGTCGAGGCCGCCAGCCGCGCCTTGATCGCGCTCGGCGTTCGTCCGGCCGAACCCGGCGAGTTCACCCGCCGCGCGTTCCAGAACGGCCGCATGGATCTGGCTCAGGCCGAGGCGGTCGCCGACCTGATCGACGCCGAGACCAGCGCCCAGGCCAGGCAGGCCCTGGGACAGTTGGATGGAAAACTCAGCGAAACCTACGCCGGTTTCCGCCGCGACCTGCTTCACGCGCTAGCCTTGGTTGAGGCGGAGATCGACTTCCCCGACGAAGAGGTGCCGGACAATCTGGCGCGCACCGCAGGGCCGGTGCTGGATCGTCTCGCCGGCGATCTGCGTCTTGCGATCTATACCGGGCGACGGGGCGAGCGGGTGCGGGACGGTTATCGCATCGTCCTGATCGGTGAGACGAACGCCGGCAAGTCGTCGCTGTTCAACGCCTTAGTCGCACGAGAGGCAGCCATCGTGACGCCGATCGCCGGCACCACCCGCGACGTGCTGGACGCCGATCTGGTGATCGGCGGTTATGCCGTGACCCTGTCCGACACGGCGGGGCTGAGAGAAAGCGACGATCCGGTCGAGGCCGAAGGCGTGCGCCGCGCGCGACTGCGGGCGGAACAGGCGGACCTTCGTCTGTGGGTTCGCGCGCCCGGCGATCCGGACGGGGTGGCGGCTGACTATGCACGACCGGACGACTTGGTGGTCGCCAACAAGTCCGATCTTGGAGGCATTCACACCACGGGCGGTTTTGAAGTTCTGTCGGTCAGCACCGAAAGCGGGCAGGGCTTGCCGGAGCTTCACGACTGGATCGCCGCACGGCTGTCCGCCGATCTCGCGGGTGCGGATTTTCCGGCAATCACGCGTGAGCGTCATCGGCTGCGTCTGACCGAGGCGCTGTCGGCGGTGACCGCGGCACGCATCGCCTTGGATGTCGCGCCGGAGATGGCGGGCGACGATCTGCGTCGGGCGGCCGATGCCTTGGCTCGTGTGACCGGCGCAATTGGTGTCGAGGACATACTCGGTCAGGTTTTTTCGACCTTTTGCATCGGAAAGTAATACCGGTGTTCCACGTGAAACATCGGCGGTCCGCCCAAGTCTGAAGGTGGCGAAGTCGAGCCAATTGGACTATGTGCCCAGCATGAGTTCTCCCACCGATCTTCTTTTCGACGTCGTCATCATCGGCGGCGGCCACGCCGGCTGTGAGGCTGCGGCGGCCTCTGCGCGTGCCGGCGCGCGCACTGTCCTGCTGACCCAAAATCTGGAAACCATCGGCGAGATGTCGTGCAATCCGGCCATCGGCGGTCTGGGCAAGGGACACCTGGTGCGCGAGATCGACGCGATGGGCGGGATCATGGGGCGGCTGGCGGACGTGTCGGGCATTCAGTTCCGCCTGCTGAACCGGTCGAAGGGCGCCGCTGTGCGTGGCCCACGCAGCCAGATCGACCGCCGTCTGTACCGTGAGGCCATGCAGGCCGAATTGAAGGCGACGCCAAACCTGACCCTGATGGCGGGCACGGCCGAGAGCCTGATCGTCGATGGATACCGTGTGGTCGGAGTGACGACGGGAGCCGGCGAGACGGTGCGGGCCGGGGCGGTTGTCCTGACGACGGGCACCTTCCTGAACGGCGTCATCCATCGTGGCGACGAGCGGATCCCTGCCGGGCGCCATGGGGAGGATCCATCGACCGGCCTGGCCGCCGACCTGCATGCCGCCGACCTGATGATGGGGCGGCTGAAGACGGGCACGCCCGCGCGCCTGGATGGGCGCACCATCGCCTGGGATCGGTTGGAGATGCAGCAGGCGGACGAGACCCCGTCGGCCTTCTCTTTCCTGACCGACACGATCACGGTGCCCCAGATCGCCTGCGGCGTGACCCACACCAACGAAGAGACCCACCGGATCATCGCCGAGAACCTCGGCGAGAGCGCCGTCTATGGGGGCAAGCTGTCGGGGCGGGGACCGCGCTATTGCCCGTCGATCGAGGACAAGGTGGTGCGGTTCGCCGACAAGACCAGCCATCAAATCTTCCTCGAACCCGAGGGGCTGGATGATCCGACCGTCTATCCGAACGGGATCTCGACATCGGTCTCCGAGCCGACCCAGTTGGCCTTCCTGCGCACCATCCCTGGTCTCGAAGCCGTGGAGGTGTTCCGTTACGGCTATGCCATCGAATACGACTATGTTGACCCGCGCGAGCTGAGCCCGGCGCTGGAGGTCAAGAAGAGACCGGGTCTCTATCTGGCCGGCCAGATCAACGGCACGACCGGATATGAGGAGGCCGCGGCCCAGGGGCTGATGGCGGGGCTGAACGCGGCCCGTGCTGCAGCTGGACAAGAGGCGGTCGTGTTGGGACGCGACCAGGCCTATATCGGCGTGATGATCGATGATCTGGTGACGCGAGGCGTCACGGAGCCCTATCGGATGTTCACCAGTCGGGCGGAATATCGTCTGACCCTGCGTTCGGACAATGCCGATCAGCGTCTGACCCCTCTGGCGATTGGGTTGGGAATTGTGGGCGAAGGCCGTCGGACGCGGTTCGAAGCCAAGGCGGCGGAGCTGGCGAGGGCGAGTGCCGTTTCACGTGAAACACTGTTCACACCCAACGAAGCGGGAGGCTTGGGGATCACCGTGAATGCGGATGGGCGTCGTCGGTCGATGCGTGAACTTCTGGCCTTCCCCGATGTCGCCCTGGATCACTTCATCGCCGCTTGTCCGTCTATCGCGGACTGGAGCGCCGAAGTACGCGAGCAGGTCGAGATCGACGCGGGATATGCCAACTACCTTGATCGGCAAGCGCTCGATGCAGAGGCCTTGCGGACGGAGGAGGGGATGATCCTGCCTGCTGATCTCGACTATGCCGCCATCGGCGGTCTGTCCAACGAGGTGAAGGAGAAGCTGGCGCGTGTCCAGCCTCGCACCCTCGGTCAGGCCGGGCGGATCGAGGGTATGACGCCCGGGGCCCTGACGGCCCTGCTCGCCCATGCGAAGAAGGCGCCCAAAGCCTCGGTCGCCGCTTGATGCTCGATACGGAGAAGGCCGCTTTCCAGGCCAGGACGGGCGCGACGCCGCAACAGATGGCCGACCTTGAAGCGTTCCGAATTCGTCTCGGCGACGCCAATGCGGTGATGAACCTGGTCGGACCCGACAGCCTGACGGACTTCTGGAACCGCCATGTCTGGGACAGTGCGCAGTTGTTGGCGCATGCGTTAGAGGCGCGGACCTGGGCTGATCTAGGGGCCGGCGCCGGGTTTCCGGGCGTGGTGTTGGCGATCCTGATGAAGCGGCGGGAAGGGGCGCATGTCTGGCTGATCGACAGTCTGGGCAAGCGGTGCCGGTTCCTTCAGGAGATCGTCGATGCGCTGGATCTACCGGCAACCGTCATCATCGGCCGTGCCGAGGAACAGGAGGTGACCTGCGACATCGTCACCGCCCGGGCCGTGGCTCCGATGGAGAAACTGCTGGGTTATGCACAGCCCTACTTCCAAAGGGGTGCACAAGGTCTGTTCCTCAAGGGAGAGAAGGCCGAATCCGAGTTGATCGAGGCGCGTAAATCCTGGCATTTCGAAGCTGAACTGGCCCCGTCGCAAAGCGACGTGCGCGGCCGTATCGTTACAATTCGGAGTCTCCGACGTGCCCACACAAAGCGCTAGAAAGAGACCTGCCCGCGTCCTCGCGGTGTCGAACCAGAAGGGCGGGGTGGGCAAGACCACGACGGCCATCAATCTGGGCACCGCCTTGGCCGCCATTGGCGAACGCGTGCTGATCGTCGACATGGATCCGCAGGGCAATGCCTCCACCGGCCTGGGTGTTCCACGTGAAACACGCCGCGTCACCATCTATGATGTGGTGGTGGATCAGCGATCCATCGACGATGCGGCCGTTCAGACGACGGTGCCCGGTCTTTGGATCGTGCCGGCCGATGCCGATATGTCAGGCGTGGAGATCGAACTGAGCCAAGCGGATCGCAGGTCCTATCGGCTGAGAGATGCGCTGCGAGCGCATGACGATGGCCCTACCGCGTATGACTATGTGCTGATCGACTGCCCGCCGTCGCTGAACCTGCTGACGTTGAATGCGATGGCGGCGGCGGATGCGGTGCTGGTGCCGCTTCAGTGCGAGTTCTTCGCGCTGGAGGGCTTGAGCCAACTGATGCGGACGATCGACATGGTCAAGCACAGCCTCAACCCGTCGCTGGAGATCCAGGGCTTGGTCCTGACTATGTATGACCGCCGCAGCGCCCTGTCGGGGCAGGTGGCCAACGACGTGCGCGCCCACTTCGGCGACAAGGTCTATGAGAGCGTCATTCCCCGCAACGTCCGCGTCGCCGAGGCGCCGTCGTTCGGCAAGCCGGCCCTGATCTATGATCTGAAATGCGCCGGCAGCCAGGCCTATCTGCGTCTGGCCAAGGAAGTGGTGAAGCGCGAACGCCAGCGCCTGAAGCTGGCCGCCTGAGTCTTATTGGAAACGGAACAGTATCTTGGCTGAACGACAAAGAGGTCTGGGCCGCGGCCTGTCGGCATTGATGGGGCAGGACGCCGAGGCGCCCGTGGCGTCGGACGCATCCGTGCCGGCCGGCGTGCATCGCGTACCGATCGAGAGTCTGAAGCCCAACCCGGATCAGCCGCGCAAGACCTTCCGCCAGGAGGATCTGGAGGAGCTGACCGCCTCGATCCGCGACAAGGGCGTGCTTCAGCCGATCCTGGTGCGGACCCATCCGGGCGAGGACGGCGTCTGGCAGATCATCGCCGGCGAACGCCGCTGGCGCGCCTCCCAGGCCGCGCGCCTGACCGAGGTGCCGATCGTCATCCACGAGATGGACGACGTGGAGGTGTTCGAGGTCGCCATCGTCGAGAACGTACAGCGCGCCGACCTGAATCCGTTGGAGGAGGCGGAAGCCTATCGCGTCCTGATGGAGCGGTTCGGCCGGACCCAGGATGCGGTGGCGGGTGTGGTCGGCAAGAGCCGCAGCCATGTGGCCAACACGATGCGCCTGCTGCAACTGCCCGAGCGGGTGCTGTTCTATGTGCGTGAAGGTAAATTGTCGGCCGGCCATGCGCGGGCTCTGATCAATACGCCGGATCCGGGCCAGCTCGCGGACATCGCCTTCGTCGATGGGTTGAGCGTGCGCGAGACCGAGGCCTTGGCCCGTCGGGCGGTCGAGGGGCCCAAGCCGATTAAGGCCAAGACTGCATCCTCGTCTTCGGGCGGGGAGGGGGCGGCCGATGTCGTCGCGCTTCAGCAGGATCTGGCCGACGCCCTGGGATTGAAGGTGCAGTTGTCGGACAAGGGCGGCAAGGGCGACCTGACCATCCGCTACGGCTCGCTGGAGCAACTGGACGATCTGTGCCGCCGTTTGATGCGGGGTTGAACGGCCGGATGTGCTAGGATGGTCGCATGACCGAAGACAACACACCTACAGCCGCCGAAAAGCTGAAACAGGCGCTCGCTGCCAAGAAGGCCAAGGCGGGCCACGGCTTCAACGCCCAGGCCGGCGCCAAGGCCGAAGAGAAGAGCGTTTCCGCGCGCAACGTCGCCATGGCGCAGCCCGCGTTCCGCAAGGCGTCGAAGCGAGGCTGACTACTCTGCGTCTTCTCCCCACGGCAGGGAGAGGATTCTTTCAGAGCCCCAGCCGTCGTGCCCGCCCGGCGATTTCCAGCAGCAGGCGTTCGGCGATCAGTTGATCTGGCATGCCAGTGGTCTTGGTGGCCACGTCGGCCGTGTTGATGCTGTCCAGCACCTCGTCCAGTGCTTCAAGTCGCCAGGACCGCGCTTGGCGCAGCATTTCCGCCTCCTGCTTCCAGAAGACGCCTGCGGCCTTGGCGGCCTCCTTGGCGTTTGCGCCGTTGGCCTGCAAGATATTGATCCGGCGCAGTTTTCCCAGATGCATGGCAGCCGATCGGACGGCCAGAACCGAGGACTCGCCCTCGGCGAAGGCGCGCCTTAGACCCGCCTGCGCCGGGCCGGGCCGGGCGCCGAAGGCCTGGAGCGCCGCATCCGAGAGTGAGGCGTCCGGCTCCACCCCCAGATGATGCTCCAGCGCGTCCATATCCAGCGTCTTGCCTGAGCCTGGGCCGATGAACAGGGCCAGGCGCTCGATTTCCTGGCGCATCAGGCCACGCTCACGCGGCAGGCGGGCGACGAAGCGGTCCAGGGCGTCGGAGGTCAGGCCGACCTTGTCGGCGGCTAAGGCCTCGCGGACCATACGGGCGACGTCGCCGGTCTCGTCCTCGTAGCAGACGATGCCGACCGCGCCGTTTTCCTTTTCGGCGGCCTTTCGCAAGGCGGATTCGCGACCCAGCTGATCGGCCTCGACCACCATCATGGCGTCGGGATTGTAGCCGCCCTCGGCGTGAATCTTGAGCGCGGCGGCGACGGCCTTGTCCACGCCGGGCTTCAGCGTGGACAGACGGATCCGAACCAGACGACGGCCGCCCATCAGGGACATGGCCGTCAGGGCCTCTTCCAGCTTCGTCTCGTCGCCATCGATGTCGCTGTCGGTCAGGACGGTGACGTTGAAGGGGTCGTTCAGGTCGGGGGTGACGGTCCGGCACAGGACCTCGGCCCGTTCGGCGACGCCGGACCGGTCCTTACCGTGGATCACCGCCGCCCGGATCGCCGGATCGGGCGCCTTCAGAAAGCGATCGATCTCGGGGCGTTTGGCCAGGATCACGGGTTCGACAGCGCCTGCATGAGATCAAGCCGGATCAGCCGGGCCAGTTCGGAGGCGGCGCGCTCCTCTCCGTCCTGCTGGGCGGCGATGGCGGCATAGGGCTGGTCGGCGGCGGCGTAGGTGGTGGTGACCGTCTCGGTCCCACTTACGGGCGTTCCGCCCGCGGCGGGGGTCAGGGTCCAGGTCGCCTTGACCGTCAGTTCGTAGCGGGTCGCGGTGTCGTCGATCCGGCGACCGAGCGAGCGACGGTTCTGCTCGACCTGGGTTGTCAGGCGATAAAGCGGCGCGGCGGACCGATCCCAGGCCAAGGCGTCCTCCAGCTGTTCGCGCAGGCGATAGCCGAGGCGGTCGTCCTGGGTCGTCACGGCGATGCGGCGCAGAGACGAGCCCACGGCCGGTTCGGCGTACATGGGGGTGAAGCCGCAGGCGGACACCGCCAAGGCGGACAGGACCGCGAAGGTCGCCGCGATACGCATCAGCCGGCCACCAGATTGACGATGCGGTCCTTGACCACGACGATCTTCTTCACACTCAGACCCTCCAACCGCGCCTGCACGGTCTCGTCGGCCAGGACGATGGCCTCGACCTCGGCGGGTTCCATACCGCGCGGCACGCGGATTTCCGCGCGACGCTTGCCGTTGATCTGGATGGGCAGGACCACCTCGTCGTCGGCCGCGAGCGCAGCGTCCCACACGGGCCACGGCGCGTCCAGAACCATCCCGTCCTCACCCAGTCGAGTCCAGGCTTCCTCGGCCAGGTGCGGAGTGAAGGGGGCGATCAGGCGGGCCAGGGCCGACAGAGCCTGACGCTTGGCGTCGCCGCCGGCCTGGGCGTTGTCGCGGATGGTGGCGACGAAGGCGTAGAGCTTGGCGATGGCCGAGTTGAAGCGGAAGCCTTCGACCCCTTCCGACACGGCCTTGATGGCCTTGTGCGTCTCGCGCAGCAGTTCGGCGTTGGCCTTGTCCTCGCCGGCGAAGGCGGGATCGTACGCATCAAACAGGGTCCAGGCGCGCTGGACGAAACGGCTGGCGCCCTCGACGCCGCCGGGGGTCCATTGCACATCCCGCTCAGGCGGGCTGTCGGACAGGACGAACAGGCGGCCGGCGTCCACGCCGTGGCTTTCCAGGATTTCAGCCGGGGCGACGACGTTCTTCTTGGACTTGGACATCTTCTCGATGTCGCCGATGACCAGGGTCTCGCCGGTCGACAGCTGGCGGGCCGATCGGACGCCGTTTTCGTTGCTCAGGTCGACGTCGGTCGGCTCGACCCAAGCGCCGTCGGCGCGGCGATACGTCTCGTGGACCACCATCCCTTGCGTGAACAGGCCGGCGAACGGCTCCTTCACCGACAGCATGCCGGCGTCGGAAAGCGCGCGCGTGATGAAGCGGGCGTACAGCAGGTGCAGGACCGCGTGCTCGACCCCGCCGATATACTGATCAACCGCCAGCCAGCGATCGGCGGCCGCCTTGTCGATCGGCGCCTCGGCGCTCGGATCGGTGAAGCGGGCGAAATACCAGCTGGAGTCGACGAAGGTGTCTAGCGTGTCGGTCTCGCGCGTCGCGTCCGCGCCGCACGATGGGCATTTGACGTGTTTCCACGTCGCGTGGCGGTCCAGAGGATTGCCGGGCACATCGAAGGTGACGTCGTCAGGCAGGACGACCGGCAACTGGTCGGCGGGAACCTCGACCACGCCGCAGGATGGGCAGTGGATGATCGGGATCGGGCAACCCCAATAGCGTTGGCGCGAAACGCCCCAGTCGCGCAGGCGATAGATGGTCTCAGCCCTGCCCTGGCCAGCAGCCTCGACCTTGGCGATGGCGGTGGCCTTGGCCGCTTCCACGTCCATCCCGTCCAGGAAGCCGGAGTTGAAGATCCGGCCGGGACCGACATACGCCTCTGTGCCGATCTCGACGGTTTCGGCGTCGTCGGGCTTGACCACCGGGGTCACGGCCAGGTCGTACTTGCGGGCGAAGTCGAGGTCGCGCTGGTCGTGGGCGGGGCAGCCGAAGATGGCGCCCGAGCCATAGGTGGACAGGACGAAGTTGGCCGCCCAGACGGGCAGGGTCTTGTCCGGATCGAAGGGGTGGCGAACGCGGACGCCCAGATCGACGCCGAGCTTCTCGGCCTTTTCGATGTCAGCCTCGCTGGTCCCGGTCTGGGCGCAGGCCTTGATGAAGTCCGCGACGTCAGGCCGATGTTCGGCAATCGCCTTGGTCAGAGGATGATCGGGGGCCAGGGCCAGGAAGCTGGCGCCGAACAGGGTGTCGGGGCGGGTGGTATAGACCTCGATGGGGTCGCGGGCGTGGTTCGGCTCACCCTCGGGCGAGGCGGGCAGGAAATCGGGCGCCTCGACGATGGGCCACCACAGGGTCGCCCCCTTGGACTTGCCGATCCAGTTCTCCTGCATCAGCCGGACCTTTTCCGGCCAGCGGTCCAGGGTCTTGAGGCCGTCGATCAGGTCGTCGGCATAGTCGGTGATGCGCAGGAACCACTGGTTCAGCTTGCGCTTCTCGACCAAGGCGCCGGAACGCCAGCCGCGGCCGTCGATGACCTGTTCGTTGGCCAGGACGGTGTTGTCGACCGGATCCCAGTTGACCGTCCCGTCCTTGCGATAGACCAGACCGCGCCGATACAGCTCCAGGAACCAGGCCTGCTGCTTGCCGTAGTATTCCGGGTCGCAGGTGGCGAACTCGCGCGACCAGTCCAGCGACAGGCCCAGCAGCTTCAGCTGCTCGCGCATCGTGGCGATGTTGGAATAGGTCCAGGCCTTGGGATGGATGCCGCGTTCCATGGCCGCGTTCTCGGCCGGCATGCCGAAGGCGTCCCAGCCCATCGGGTGCAGCACGTCGAAGCCCTGGGCGCGCTTGGACCGCGCCACGACGTCGCCCATCACATAGTTGCGGGCGTGACCCATGTGGATGTTGCCCGACGGATAGGGAAACATTTCAAGCACATAGTATTTTGGACGGCCGGTGTCCTTCGTCACGAAGGCGGACGCCTCGGCCCAACGGGCCTGCTGACGGGGTTCGGCGGTCTTGGGTTCGTAACGGGCCACGGTCGTCCTGAAAGTCAGAAGGGCGCTGACGCCCTCCCGGCTCAACTAGCCCGAAGGACGACAGCGCCCAAGAAGTAATGCGTCCCACAAACTCTTGGGCGCGTCGCGCTCAAGTAGCCCGAAGGGCGATAGCGCCTACAAAGAATCTAATGCTGGCGATCAGCCAGCATTAGACAGGTTCAGCTGGCGCGCCTTGGTCAGGATGGCGTTTTCCAGATCGGCCTCGGTCTGGGCGGCGACCGGGGCGGCGGTCCATTGCCCATCGGCGCCCTTCACTTCCTTGGTCACCGTGACGTTCAGCGCGTCAGCGCGCAGACGGGTGTCCAGGATGAAGACGGTCGCCTTGAAGCGCTCGTTCGGCGTCTGGGGGTTGATGTACCAGTCGTAGTTGATGACGCCGCCCCACGGATCGGCGGTCAGCAGCGGCATGAAGCTGAGGGTGTCGAGCGAGGCGCGCCACAGGAAGGCGTTGACGCCGATGCCCTGTTGCACGTTCGTCTTGGGCGCAGACTTCTTGCCGCCGACGAAGGGAATGCTTGAGCAGGCCGACAGGGACGCCCCCAGGGCCACGCCCGAGACCAGGACGACCGCGACGTTCCGAACCAGGGCCTTGTTGAGGCTCATCAAGAGAAGTCTCCGTAAACTCAGGGACGTGCAGGCCCTCGCCCACACGCGCGCACGGCCAAGGAAGAATGCCGACTGCGTGGCTCTATAACACGGCGAAAAGGGGCGATGACAAGGCGAAGTCTGCGGCGGTCGCATCCGGCGTCGCGCTGTTTTGCGACAGGACCATGTCATCGGGCGGGATTCAGACCAAATCCCGTGACGCTTGAGACACATGCGCCGACAACAATGACGGGGAATCTTGTTATCGGGCGGTCATTGCGTTGACCGAGAGGACGCCCGGTGTCTAATCGCCGGGTTCACGACCATATAAGGTCGGTCCGGGTTGAAACGTCGCCTCTAGGGCGGGGTTCGAAGGGTTTGGTTATGCGTTTCGGTGGTTTCCTGGCTGTGATGATGGCGACGACGGCGCTTGCCGCGTCGACGTCGGCGCTTGCCCAAAGTGGATCGCCCACCGTGTCGCTGTCGGAAGCCCAGGCTGCCCAGCGCAACGCCTCCGCTCCCCAACGTCGCGGTCTGCGACTGAACGACAACGGTCGCTGGGGCCTGGACTTCAACCTGAACCAGCCCGTCGGTCGTGAGACCGACTGGGGCGATGTCGAAGCCGGCGCCTATTACCGTCTGAACGACCGCCTGCGCGTCGGCGCAGCCGCCGCTGTTGGCTCGCCTGAGGCCGACCCGGCCCGTGCGCCGGAAACCAACAGCCGCGCCCAGCCGCGTGTGCGCCTGGAAACCATCTTCAAGTTCTGATTTCGGTTGGTCAGCGAAACGCTGACTGGATGGCGTTCACCGCCGCCAGGCCGCAGGCTCCTGTGTCTGACAGCGTGGATGCATTGTCCGGCGTGATCCCGCCCAGAGCGTAGGTCGGCAGGTTCGCCTCCTGCGTCCTCCGTCTGAATTCGGTGATCTCAAGCGCAGGCTTGTCGGCGGACGCTCCACCTGCGGGAAACACGGGCGACAGAACAAGGGCGTCCAGACCTGCGGTGGAGGGCGCTCTCCCATGCCAAGCGGCCGTCAGAATCCAATGGGGGTGGGCCGCGCGGATGGTGAAGGCCTGCGCCGCCTCTCGCTCAGGCAGATGAAGACCGTCGGCCGAGACTGCTTCGGCCAAGTGCGCGTCCAGCCCGACCAGCAGCTTCACCCCGCGATCCGCCGTCACGGCGCGCAGTCGCCGGCCGGTTTCGATGGAGTCTGCCGCGCCGAACGCCCGATAGACCACCGCCGATCCGGGCGGCAGGCGACGCGCCGTCTCCCATGGGCAGGGGGTGCGTTCGGGGTCGGTGAAGAACAGCAGCGGCGGCAGACCGGCGACCTGCGGGCTGACAGCGGCGGCGGCGCGGTTTAGAGCGGTCGCCGCATCCCAGAGCGCGCGCGCATCGTCGCTGTAACCGGCCGGCAGGGTCATGATCTCTTCTTCCTCCGCTTTATCTCTGTCGTCCATCGCCGAAAGGGCCGCCGTCGTTCGCGTCCGCATCGACGCCGCCTGCCGCGCCGCCGGTCGCGACCCCGCTGAGGTGACCCTGACCGCCGTGTCAAAGACCCAACCGCCCGAGGCCATCGACGCGATCCTGGCGACGGGGCAGCGGATCTTCGGCGAGAACCGGGTACAGGAGGCTCAAGGCCGCTGGGCCGAGCGGCGTGCGGCGCTGGTGGAGTCGGAACTGCGGCTGATCGGGCCATTGCAGACCAACAAGGCCGAGGACGCCGTCGCTTTGTTCGACGTGATCGAAACCCTGGATCGCGAGAAGCTGGCCCGCGCCCTGGCCCAGGCGGCGGAGCGGCGCGGCCGATCGCCGCGTGTGCTGGTTCAGGTCAATACCGGCGCGGAGCTTCAGAAGGCCGGCGTTCTGCCCGATGCGGCCGACGCCCTGATCGCGGCGGCGCGCGAGACCTATGGGCTGACGGTCGAGGGCCTGATGTGCATTCCCCCGGCGGATCAGGACGCAGAGCCCCATTTCGAGATGTTGCGCGATCTGGCCGAAAGGAACGGTTTGAAAGTCCTGTCGATGGGGATGAGCGGCGATTACGAGACCGCGATCCGGTGCGGTGCGACCCATGTACGGGTCGGAACCGCATTGTTTGGGGAACGAAATCGGCCTTAAAGCCCCTCTAGCCCGTAACCCAACGTGAATTCGCACCCCCAAGCCTTGGCGCGGGGGCCAAGCCTCGCCATTGTCTGCATATGCCCACGCCCAAGACCATTCTGATCATCGACGACGACGACGACCTGCGCGAGGCGTTGGCCGAGCAGTTGAACCTGCACGAAGAGTTCAAGACCCAGCAGGCTGCGACCGCGACCGATGGGGTGCGGATGGGGCGCGAGATCCGCGCGGACCTGATCCTGCTGGACGTGGACCTGCCCGACATGGACGGCCGCGAGGCCTGCCGTCTGTTGCGCAAGGACGGGGTATCGACCCCGGTCATCATGCTGACGGCGCAATCGGCTGACGCCGACGCCATCCTGGGTCTGGACGCCGGGGCCAACGACTATGTCACCAAGCCTTTCCGGTTCGCGGTGTTACTGGCCCGCATCCGCGCCCATCTGCGCAGCCACGAGCAGTCGGAGGACGCGGTCTTCTCGATCGGCCCCTACGAGTTCCGTCCTGCCGCCAAGGTGCTGATGGATGCCAAGGGCAAGAAGGTGCGGTTGACCGAGAAGGAAACTAACATCCTGAAATACCTCTATCGCGCAGGGGCCAAGCCGGTGTCGCGTGAAGAGCTGCTGACCGAGGTCTGGGGTTATAACGCCGGGGTTACGACCCACACGCTGGAAACCCATATCTATCGCCTGCGCCAGAAGATCGAGCCGGAGCCCGGCCACGCACGCCTTCTGCTGACCGACGCGGGCGGATACCGGCTGCAGCCGTAGGGCTCAATCGGTCGTCTTCGGGCGGATCGTGAACATCGGCAGGAAGATGTGGACCAACGGGCCGATGGTCACGGCGTAAAGCACCGTGCCCAACCCGACCGAGCCGCCCAGCAGCCAGCCGACGGCGATGACTGCCAGCTCGATACTGGTCCGCACCCATTTCACCGGCCAGCCGGTGCGGGCGACGATGCCGGTCATCAGGCCGTCGCGCGGGCCAGGGCCGAGGCCGGCGCCGATATAAGCGCCGCTGGCGACGCCGTTCAGGACGATGCCGGAGGTCAGCAGGCCTGCCCGCAGCGGTAGGCCCAGGTCCGACGGGATCCAATCCAGGCCGACGTTGGCGACCGTGCCGATGATCAGGACATTGGCGACCGTGCCGATACCGGGCTTCTGACGCAGGGGAATCCACAGCAGCAGCACGGCCATACCGATCAGGTTGACCGCCAGACCGAAGCTGATTCCGGCCGGAGCGGCGAACCGCTCGAACACGCCCTGGTTCAGCACGTCCCAAGGATCCAGCCCCAGATCGGCGCGCACGATCAGGGCGATGGACAGGCCATAGAGGACGAGGCCGGCGAACAGCTGGATCAGGCGACGGGTCATAAACCAGACAAATGCGCCAAACTGGCTATTTTAAAAAGGGCCAGTTATGCCATTCTGGCCGCATGTCGTCACGTTCCATTTGTCTTGTCTCCCTGACCCGCCATCTCGGCGCCTGGCGCGCGCCGGGCGCAGGGGCCGCCTATCGTCAGCTGGCGGGGGCGGTACGACTGCTGATCCTGGACGGTCGACTGCCGTTGGCGGCGCGGTTGCCGGGCGAACGCGAACTGGCGCAGGCGCTGGGTTTGAGCCGCACGACCGTGTCGGCCGCCTATGGCCGACTGCGGGATGACGGCTTTCTGACGGGCGGGCAGGGGGCGGCGGCGCGTACCAGCCTGCCGGCCGGGCCGGGACCAGGCCGCGAGGCCGCCGCAGAGGTGTCCGCAAAGTCGGGCCTGATCGACCTGACCGCCGCCGTCCTGCCGGCCGATTCGAATGTCCATGCCGCCTATGTGCGTGCGCTGGAACGATTGCCGGCGAACCTGCCCGGACACGGATACGAGACGGCGGGACTAGAGGAACTGTGTGAGGCGGTGGCGGCGGGATACCGGCGGCGTGGTCTGCCGACTTCGCCCGGCCAGATCCTGATCACGCACGGCGCCCACAACGGCCTGGTCCATCTGCTGCGGCTGACGACACGGCCCGGCGGGCCGGTGGTGTTCGATCATCCCACCTATCCGCAGGCCATCGACGCCATCTTGGCGGCGGGCGGCCGCGCCGTGCCGGTGGCCCTGCCGGACGGGGACGGCGAGGAGGGGTGGGACATCGAGGGGCTCGTCTCGGCCTGTCGCAACAGCAATGCGGCGATGGCCTATCTGGTGCTCGACCACAACAATCCGACCGGGCGCATGATGCGGGCGGCGGATCGAACACGGCTGCTGGCGGGGTTGAAGGGGTCCGAGACCCTGCTGGTGCTGGACGAGACCCTGGTCGAACTGACGCTGAGCGGACCACCAGCGCTGAGCGCCTCCGCCGTCGATGCGCCGCGCATGGTCCGGCTGGGCTCCATGTCCAAGAGCGTCTGGGGTGGGCTGCGAATCGGCTGGATCCGCGCCGATCGGGCGGTGATCCAGCGCCTGGCCCAGAGCCGCGCCAGTTTCGATCTGGGCGTGCCGATCCTGGAACAGTTGGCGGCGGTCGAACTGTTGAGCGACGGCGGCAAGGCCCTGGCGGGGCGCCGGCCCTTGTTGCGGGCGCGCCGTGATCATCTGCGGGCGCGGCTGGCGGAGCGGTTGCCGGAGTGGGTCTGTCCGCGGCCGGCCGGGGGGCTGTCGTTGTGGGCGCGCCTGCCCGCGCCGATCAGTTCCGCCCTGACGATCCAGGCCGAGGTCGAAGGGTTGCGCCTCGCCGCCGGCCCCCGATTCGGCGTCGATGGCGCCTTCGAACGCCGCCTGCGCCTGCCCTACACCTTGCCGGAAGACCAGCTGGACGAGGCGGTGACCCGCCTAGCCCGCGCGGCGAAGAAGGTTGGGCGAGGCGGCAAGGCCGTGACGGCGACCAAGGCGGTCGCCGTCTATTGAGGCTCAGACGTCCAGATCGACGGTCACAGGGGCGTGGTCGCTAGGCCGTTCCCATTCGCGCACATCGTCATGGATGCGGGCGGTGTCCTTGACCACAGCGGGCGTCAGGCCGGGCGAGGTCCAGATATGGTCCAGGCGCAGGCCACGGTTGGACTTGCGGAAGTCGGCGGCGCGATAGCTCCACCAGCTGGCCAGTTTCTGCGGCTCGGGGAAACGGTCGCGCAGAACGTCGGCGAAACCGCCCGTTTCCTGAAGCCGGTTCAGGGTTTCGACCTCCAGCGGGGTGTGGCTGACGATCTTGGACATGTAGCGGTGGTTCCACACGTCGCCTTCGCCCGGTGCGATGTTGAAGTCGCCAGCCATGACCAGGGGGCGGGACATGTCCTGCTTGGCGACGATGCCGGTCAGCTGTTCGTAGAAGTCCATCTTGTGATCGAACTTGGGGTTCAGCGCGCGGTCGGGAACGTCGCCGCCGGCAGGGATGTAGAAGTTCTGGACGTCGATCCCGGCGACGCGAGCCGAGACGCAGCGGGCGTGGCCCAGCTTGCAGACCTGGAAGGTGTCGCTGTCCTCAAGCGGCAGGCGGCTGGCGATAGCCACCCCGTGCCAGCCTTTCTGGCCCGCCACGCGCAGATGGGGCATGCCCATCTCCTCGAAGGCGCCGCGCGGGAACTGGTCCGTGGTGCATTTGATCTCCTGCAGCATCAGGACATCGGGCGCGCGCTCGGCGACGAAGCGTGCGACCTGGTCGATGCGCAGGCGGACGGAGTTGATGTTCCAGGTAGCGAGGCGGAGGGTCATGCCTTTCGTCTAGCAGGAGCGCAGCGTAAAAAAAGCCCGGCCACGACGGGCCGGGCTATGGGAGGTTCGTCTCTCTCGCCGCCGGGGAGGGGGATTTTCCGTGGCGGTAGAACGGCCGCCGCCGTTCCTGTGCTCAAAGTGTCACTCGCGATTACAAAAGTCAAATCGTCACAATTGACGCTTGCGCGTGCTGATTTTGGAACAGTCCGGGGCCGGATCAGTCGGGTGCGGTGCGAGACGCGGGGGCTGTCGCCCACTCGCCTCGCCATTCGTATGTCAGGGTGACGCAATGGCGATAGGCGCCGTCCGACCATCGACCGACCGCCTGCATGGTCAGGGGGCGCGGCGCCCGAACCCGGCTCATGATCAGCCAGACCTCGTCCGAGCCAGGACACAGGGCGCGGGCCAGACCGCGGCCGTCGCCGTCCTGATCCACGCCGTAGATGTCGTTCACTTGTGCGCCCTGTGGCAGGGCGCGACGCGCCGCATCGGGTCCGCCACGTGTGAAACCGGCCGTGCCGCGCGCCGAGGTGGAATAAAGCCTTTCGACCTGGACCGCGCCGAACAGTCCACGCCGGACCTCCAGCGTCACGCCCTTGGTCAGGGCCTGGGTGATGCGGTCCGACGCATTGTAGGACAGGAACCGGGTGTCGGCTTGGGCCGGTGCCGCGGCCGACGCTACAGCGGCGAGAGCGAGGGCGGTGGCGATGAAACGGCGCATACGTCCCTCTTCGTCAGGTTTTGCGGCGAGAACTAGGCTTCGCCCCGATCAGTGCTCGCCGAGACAGCGCAGGGCGGCTTCCAGATTGCGCAGGCCGTCCTCGCCGGTGACCGCAGGCGTTTCGCCGGTGGTGATGGCGCGGGCGAAGGCTTCCAGCTCCTTGCGAAGAGGCTCGGCCGGCCAGGAGTTCAGCATCCGGGTGGAGTAGGAGCCGTCGGGCTGCTGGCCGAAGTATTCGGTGACCTGGCGGGTGATCAGGTCGGCGACGATGAACTTGGTCTTGGTCGCGACCTGAAGCGTGCGGGTCTTGTAGGGCGTGACCCAGTTGGTGGTGATGTGGGCGATCACCCCATTGTCCAAACGGAACTGGAGCAGGGCCGTATCCTCGCGGTCGGCGCGTGTGCGGGCCACCTGAGGCTGGACCTCGGTGATTTCCGAACCCGTCAGGTGGCGGATGATGTCGATGTCATGGACGGCCAGGTCGATGACGACGCCGACCTCGCCCATGCGCGGCGGGAAGGGGCCGACGCGGGTGATCTGGATCGAGATGATCTCGTCGTCGGCGACGGCGCGCTTGACCGTCTCGACCGCCGGATTGAACCGTTCGACCTGACCGACCATCAGGACGCGGTCGTTGGCCTTGGCGGCGTCGATCATGCGCTGGGCGTCGGCGACGCTGGCGGCGATCGGCTTTTCGACCAGGACGTGGACGCCCTTTTCCAGCAGGGCCACGCCGATCTCGGCATGGAAACGGTTGGGCGTGGCGACGATGGCGGCGTCCAGACCGGCGTTTACGAAGGCCTGGGCCGTGGTGATCGGCGAGGCGCCATAGGCGGCGGCGACGCCCTCGGCCGTTACGGCGTCGGGATCGAAGACGGTGGTCAGGTCGAACTCGCGCATCTCGGAGGCGACGCGCGCATGGTTTCGGCCCATGACGCCGACGCCGGCGACGCCGATCTTGAGGGGGACGGGGTTGGTCATGGGTTAGCCCTTGTAGCTGGCGACGGCGGCGATGACCTTGTCCTGGGTCGCCTCGTCCAGATCGGCGTGCATCGGCAGGCTGATGACCCGGTCCTTCAGTCGTTCGGTCACAGGAAGGCCGCCCTCACCGCGCGGGAAGCGCTGATAGGCGGGCTGCAGGTGCATGGGCACCGGATAATAGACGGCGGTGGGCACGCCCTGATCCTTCAGATGCGCGGCGAGACCGTCCCGATCCTCATGCTCGACCGTATACTGGGCCCAGATCGACACGCCGCCGTCGATCACATGGGGCACGGCCGCGACATGGGGCGCCAGCTTCTCGTTGTAGCGCGCGGCGATCCGGTTGCGCCATTCGATCTCCTGACCGAAGACGTTCAGCTTCTCGATCAGGATAGCGGCCTGGATGGTGTCCAGGCGGCTGTTCATGCCGATGCGCATGGCCAGGTATTTGGGATCGTGGGCGAACGCGGCTGCGCCCGCCTGAAGGTCCTTGGCGACGACCTTTCCGTGGACGCGCAGCGAATCCATCTCCTGCGCCAGGTCGTCGTCGTCGGTCAGCACCGCCCCGCCGTCGCCGTAACAACCCAAGGGCTTGGCCGGAAAGAAGCTGGTCGTGGTCACGTCGGCCCATTTCAGCGGGTGGTCGCCGTTCAGGGTGCAGCCGAACCCTTGCGCCGAATCCGAGATCAGCTTCAGCCCGTGGCGGTCGCAGATGGCGCGGATGGCGGGATAGTCGGCCGGCTGGCCAAACAGATCGACGGCGATGACCACCTTGGGCGTGAGGCGCCCCTCGGCCTTGACCGCTTCGATGGCGGCTTCCAGGTGTGCGGGGTCCATATTGTAGGTGCGCGGATCGACGTCCACGAACACGGGCGACGCGCCCAGCCAAGGCACGACCTCGGCCGTCGCGGTGAAGGTGAAGCTGGGGCAGAAAACGGCGTCTCCGGTCCGAACGCCCCACGCGATCAGCGGCAGGATCAGGGCGTCGGTGCCGTTGCCGCAGCCTAGGGCGTGCTTGGCTTGGCCAAAGGCGGCGAGGTCGGATTCGAACTGGCGGACCTGCGGGCCCATGACCCAGGCCCCGCCGATGACGGCCTCCTGGACGGCGGCCTCGATCTTGCCGGCGAGACGCAGGCGCTGGGCCTGAAGGTCGATGAAGGGGATCATGAGGGACGCTCTCCACGGGGGATCGGGCGGCGACCCCATACCTACGGGCCGCGAATGTCGGGTCGTCCTAGCAAGATCGCGCGCAGGGGCCAAATCGCGCGGCGTCACTTCGCGTTGCCCTTTGCTACCGCATGGGCCTCTTGGCGCCCGTCAGCTTGCGCCTTAAGCCAGCGCCATGACCACGTTCGCCGCCGCCCAAACCAAGGTTTCAAACTGGCTGTTCGATCATGCCTTTCCACTGTGGGCGGATCGCGGCGTGGATGAAGACGGCCGCTTCTTCGAGCTGCTGGATTTCGAGGGCAGGCCCGTGATCGGCGCGCGCCGTCGAACGCGAGTGCAGGCGCGCCAGATCTATGTCTTCTGCGAAGCCGCCGCCCTGGGTTGGGAGCGGGGTCGCGCGGTGGCCCAGGCCGGGCTGGATGGGATGATCGCGACCTGCCGTCGCGAGGACGGCCTTTGGGTCGCCGCCACCGATGATGCGGGCGCGGTGCTGGATGAAACGCCCGATCTCTACGATATGGCCTTCGTCCTCTTCTCGCTGGCGGCGGCTCACCGGGTGCTGGGCGATCCGCGTGCGCGACCGCTGGCGTTGGAGACGTTGGCGAAGATCGAGGAGATGATGGTCGCCCCGCACGGCGGTTGGCAGGAGGCCTTGCCGCCGCGCCTGCCGCGCCGGCAAAACCCGCATATGCACCTGTTGGAAGCCATGCTGGCCTGGCAGGCGACGGCGCCCGATCCGGCTTTTGAGGCGGCCGCCCGCGTGTCGTTGGGTCTGTGCCGAACCTGTTTCCTGATCGACGGCGCCGTCTACGAGTATTTCACCGAGGACTGGGCGCTGGATCCTGTCACAGGCCGCATCCTCGAACCGGGGCATTTCGAGGAATGGGCCTGGCTGCTGAGCCAGGCCAAGGTCGCTGGACTGGATACGGCGGAGGCGGCCGAAGGGCTACACCGCCGCGCCGTCGCGCAGGGCCTCAAGGACGGTTTCATGATCCGCGAGATGGACGCTTCGGGCGCGCCGATCGACGCAGGGCGGCGTCTGTGGTGCCAGACCGAGGCGATCCGTTCGGCCCTGTTGTTCGGCGATGCGGGCGCCGTCGATCTTATCGACGCGACGTTCGACACCCATCTGGCGACTGCCGTTCCTGGTCTGTGGGTGGACAGCTACGATGCGGAGGGTCGCTCGCACGACCAGGCTGTGCCGGCGTCCAGCCTGTATCATCTGATGACGGCCTTCATCGAACTGCTGGCGCGCAAGGCATGACGGGCGTTCCTGCAGCCTTTCTGGACCGGGACGGAGTGCTGATCGAGGACAGCGGCTATCCGCATCGGCCTGAGGATTTGAAGCTGATCCCCGGCGCGGGGGCAGCCGTGCGGCGAATGAACCAGGGCGGTTATCGCACCGTCATCGTCACCAATCAGTCGGGCGTGGCGCGGGGTCTGTTCAGCGAAGCGCAGATGGAGGCCTTCAACGCCCTGCTGGTCGAGAGACTGGGCGAAGATGGAGCGATCATCGATGCCGTCTATGCCGCCCCCTTTCACCCCGAGGCGGTCGAGGCGCGTTATCGCCATCCCGATCATCCTGATCGCAAGCCCAACCCCGGCATGTTGCTGCGGGCGATCGCCGAGCACGATCTCGATCCGGCGCGCTCCTTCATCATCGGCGACCAGAAGCGCGATCTGCAGGCCGGCGAGCGGGCGGGCGTGGCGGGGTTTCTGTTCGAGGGCGGCGACCTGGACGCCTTTGTGCGCGACGTGGTCGGTCTCTGAAACCAGGTCGTCGCATTTCCTCGCTTGGTGAATTACTCTGGTGGAAAATCGGAGGAGATCGCCAATGAGCGCGCACTATCCATTCGTCGAACGCCGCTGGACCTCGCCGGACGGTCTCAATCTGTTCGCGCGTGATTATGCGCCAGGTCCCGGCATCGCGCGTCCGCCGGTCATCGCCATCCACGGCCTGACCCGCAACAGCGCCGATTTCGAAGCCATCGCGCCCTTGCTGGCCCAGAGCGGGCGGCGGGTGCTGGCGGTGGATGTGCGCGGGCGTGGGATGTCGGATCGGGCGTCCGATCCCATGACCTATGTGCCCGCTGTCTATGCGCGCGACGTTTTGGCCCTGATCGACCAGGCGGGGATCGACCGCGCCGTCTTTCTCGGCACCTCGATGGGCGGGCTGATCACCATGGCGCTGACGGCGATGAAGCCCAAGGCGGTGGTCGCGGCGATCCTGAACGACATCGGGCCGGAGGTGGCGCCCGAGGGGCTGGCGCGCATCGCAGCCTATAGCGGGCAGCCGGTCGAAATCGGCTCTTGGGCCGATGCGGCGGCCTATGCCCGGCGGATCAACGCCGTCGCCTTTCCCCATTATTCGGATGCCGATTGGGGCGCCTTCGCGCGGCGCATCTTCCGTCAGCAGCCGGACGGGGAGATCGGGCTGGACTATGACCCGGGCATCGCCGTCCCAATCCGGGCGGCGGGAGCCAAGGCGCTGGTTCCGAACCTGTGGCCCTTCTTCCGGCGACTGGCGCGGAAGAAGCCGACCCTGCTGGTGCGCGGCGCGAACTCGGACCTGCTGAACGCCGACATCGCCGGGCGGATGAAGAAGGCCGCACCCGCCATGGCCTATGTCGAGGTTCCCGGCATCGGCCACGCCCCCATGCTGGACGAACCGGAGGCCAAGGCGGCGATCTTCGAGTTCCTGTCCGAGGTCGATTAGTCCTTGGTCGGATCGACACGCGACGCATCCCCGTAGGTCAGGGCCAGGAAGACGTCTTCCAGGTCGGGGTCTTCGGTGGTGATGTCGGCGATGGTGACGCCGGCGGCGCGGACGGCGTTGATGACCTGTTCCACCGACGACTGCCCCTTCTTGTAGGTCACGGCGAAGGCGCCGCCCGG
Source organism: Brevundimonas sp. KH_058 (assembly GCF_057838505.1). Lineage (NCBI taxonomy): Bacteria > Pseudomonadati > Pseudomonadota > Alphaproteobacteria > Caulobacterales > Caulobacteraceae > Brevundimonas > Brevundimonas sp. KH_058. The sequence goes on from NZ_CM174469.1 coordinate 1,460,535, forward strand.
ACGGGGCGTGACCTGGAAACCGTCAAGGACAGGCGGCGTCGCTTGCGGCGTTTCCGGCGTCACCACCACATTGCGGCTGTCCAGACGACGCAGAAGCTGCGGCGTCGGTTCGCATGCCACGACCTCGCCCCGGTTGACGATGGCGATGGTGTCGCAGAGCTCCTGCGCCTCTTCGAGGTAATGGGTGGTCAGGACGATGGTCACGCCCTCTTCGTTGATGCGTCGCACATAGGCCCACAGCTGGCGGCGCAGTTCGACGTCCACGCCGGCGGTCGGTTCGTCCAGGATCAGGATCGGCGGATTGTGGACCAGGGCCTTGGCCACCATCAGGCGGCGTTTCATGCCGCCGGACAGGGCGCGGACATAGGCGTTGGCCTTGTCGGACAGACCGAGCGCCGCCAGCAGTTCGTCGGACCGGCGCTCATTCTTGGGCACGCCATAAAAACCGGCCTGGACCTCCAGCGATTCGCGCGGGGTGAAGAAGACGTCGGCGACGATCTCCTGCGGCACGACGCCCAGGGCGGCTGCGGCGTCGCGCGGCTCCTTGTCGATGTCGCGGCCCCAGATTTTCACCGAGCCTTCGGACTTCTTCACCACCCCGGCCAGGATGTTGATCAGGGTCGACTTGCCGGCGCCGTTCGGTCCCAGAAGTCCGAACACCGAACCGCGGGGAATGACCAGATCGACACCGCGCAGGGCCGTTTTGGGTGCGGCTTTCTTGGATCCGGCATAGGTCTTCTTCAGCCCGTGCACCTCGATGGCGTTGTCGGGCAGGGCGGGGGTCTCTGACATGATCGGCTATTCACTCGGGCGGGACGGCGAGCGGCATAGGTAGGGCGCGGGGCCGCATTCGCCAACCTGTCCAACATAGAAGTTGCGACAAGTGTGCCTGTCCTTGTGTCAATGGTGCTTGACTAATGTGATTCTTGTGTCTAGCTTGCTTGTCATAAAGACAACCCAGCTTGATGGAGATCGCCGTGACCACCGTTCAGAAATCCAAGACGCCCCTGACCCGCACCCGCCTGATTGGCTTCGTCGCCATGGGCGTCTGCGCCATCGGCTATATCGGTGGTGGGCTGGCGTTATTGGCGGGCAAGACCGATCAGATCGAAATGACGCATGCGGCCATCGCGGGCGCTGCCTTGCTGCTCATCGGCGAAATCGGCCTGTGGGTCGGCGCCGCCTGTCTGGGTCTGACACTGTTCAAGAAGCGCAAGGCGATGCTGAACCGTCTTCTGGGCCGTCGTCCGGCGGCGCCCACCGAGGTTTGACCTTCGGGGCAGGTCCGCCTAGGAAGCGCGCAAGCCTTTCAGACGGACCGGACCATGCCCCCCCGCCATTCCGACGCCATCATCCCGCCGCCCGAAGAGGTCGTCGTCTCCACCAAGCGCGTGGCCTGCGACGGCGGCGGCGGCGCGCTCGGTCACCCGCTGGTCTATATGGACATGGGCGAGGACGACTTCATCGAGTGCGGCTATTGCGACCGGCGTTTCGTCCTGTCGGCCCATCCGCACGACGAGAACGAATACCTGAGCCCGGCGGCCCGCGCGCCCGAGGCCCACTGAGCCCGAGTCCCACTGAGTTCGTAACCTCAGTTCAGTCGCGGTGTCACGGCGCCTGGGTCTATACACCGCTGACACCCCGTTCGGACGGAGACGAGCCTTGCGCTACCTGCACACCATGGTCCGGGTAAAGGACATCGACGCCTCGCTGCATTTCTACTGCGACCTTCTGGGTTTGCAGGAGGTACGGCGCACCGAGAACGAGGCTGGGCGTTTCACCCTGGTCTTCCTTGCGGCCCCCAAGAACCTGGCGCAGTCGGCGGCGGAACGCTGTCCCGAGGTGGAGCTGACCTTCAACTGGGACCCGGAAGAGTATCAGGGCGGCCGCAACTTCGGCCATCTGGCCTACAAGGTCGATGACATCTACGCCGCCTGCCAGACGCTGATGGACGGCGGGGTGATGATCAATCGTCCGCCGCGCGACGGCAACATGGCCTTCGTGCGCTCGCCCGACGGCATCTCCATCGAACTGCTGCAGGAAGGCGCACCTCTGGCGCCGGCCGAGCCCTGGGCCTCGATGCCCAATACCGGAGCATGGTGATGCGTGCGGGGCAGGGGCTGTCGCTGGCCTTGGCGGCGCTGGCCCTGACCCTGTCGGCCTGTGCCTCGACCACCGAGAGCAATACAGGCCGCACGGCGACGGAGCAGCTTCTTCTGGCGCGGGCGTCGGACAAGGCGATCGAGGGCATGGTCCTGCCCCTGCCGCTGGGCGCCTCGGTCTTCGTCGACGACGCCTATTTCCAGGGTGAAGGCACGCGTTACGCCGTCAGCGCCATTCGCGGCGCGATCTCGGACGCCGGCTTCAGCCTGGCCCGCAGCAAGGACGAGGCGAACGCGGTGTTCGAGATCCGCGCCGGCGCCCTGTCGCTGGAACAGATGCGGCGCGTCTTCGGCATTCCCGAGATGCGCATCCCGATCAACGAGACCTTCAACGTCGTCTCCCTGCCGGAACTGTCGGTCTACAGCCACCGCGACCGCGTCGGCGTCGCTGAGTTTTCGGGCTTCCTCTACGAGGCCAAGACCGGCGCGCCGCTGGGCGCCGTCGTGCCGATGATCGGCACCTATCGCATTCGCAGCCACAAGGCCTTCATGGTGGTGTCCTGGGGCCAACAGCAGGCCCAGCCGGGCCGGCGCGACCCCGGATCGAGCTGGACCGAATTCTGACGCTGACGCGGGGGCTTCCGACCCCTATGTTCCGGCCATGACCGAGACGACCGCGCCCGAAACGCCAGATACCCAACGTCCCCTGACGCAGGACGGCCCCGCGCTGCGGCTGTGGATGATCGACGCGTCGGCCTACATCTTCCGCGCCTATCACGCCCTGCCGCCGCTGACGCGCAAGTCGGACGGCCTGCCGGTCGGGGCGGTTCAGGGCTACTGCAACATGTTGTGGAAGCTGTTGCAGGACATGAAGGGGGCGGATGGCCCGACCCACCTGGTTGCGATCTTCGACCATTCGGAGAAGACGTTCCGCAACACCCTGTACGACCAGTACAAGGCCCACCGCCCGCCGCCGCCCGAGGATCTGATCCCGCAGTTCCCGCTGGTGCGCGAGGCGACGGCGGCGTTCGGCGTCCATTGCGTGGAACTGCCTGGCTATGAGGCCGACGACCTGATCGCCACATACGCCTGCAAGGCGCGCGACGCGGGCGGAGAGGCGGTGATCGTCTCCTCCGACAAGGACCTGATGCAGCTGATCGGCGGCGGCGTCGTGATGTGGGATCCGATGAAGGACCGGCGTCTGGCCGAGGCCGAGGTGTTCGAGAAGTTCGGGGTAGGTCCCGAGAAGATGGTCGATCTGCAGGCCCTGATCGGCGACAGCGTCGACAATGTGCCCGGCGCCCCTGGCATCGGGCCGAAGACGGCGGCCCAGCTGCTGGACGAATACGGCGATCTGGACACGCTGCTGGCCCGTGCGGGCGAGATCAAACAGCCCAAGCGGCGCGAGACCCTGATCGCCTTCGCCGATCAGATCCGGTTGTCGCGTGAGCTGGTGCGCCTGACCTGCGATGCGCCGGCGCCCGAGGCGATCGACGACTTCGCCGTGCGCGATCCCGATCCCGCGACCCTGTCGGCCTTCCTGGAGACGATGGAGTTTCGCTCGCTTCAGCGCCGTGTCGGCGACGGCAAGGCCGGCCCCAGCGACGTCTCGGCCTTTGCGCCCAAGCGTGCGCCGAACCTGAACGCCCCCGTCGCCACGCCGCGTTACGGACAAGTCGTTGAAGGCCCGGCCGAGGTCCAGACCTTCGATCACGCCGTCTATGAATGCGTCCAGACCGAAGAAGCGCTGGACCGTTGGATCGCGCGCGCGACCGAGGTCGGCGTCGTCGGCTTCGACACCGAGACCGACGCCCTGTCGGCGACCCATGCGGGCCTGTGCGGCGTGTCGCTGGCTGTGGGGCCGAACGAGGCCTGCTACATCCCCCTGACGCACGAGCACGAGCCGCAGGCGAACGACGGCGGCCTGTTCGGCGAGCCGGGCGAGGCGCGCGAACCGATCCATCAGCTGGACAAGCCCACGACACTGACCAAGCTGAAGACGCTGCTGGAAAACCCGTCGGTCCTGAAGGTGTTGCAGAACGCCAAATACGACATCGCCGTCATGGCGCGCCGCGGCATTCGCGTCGCGCCTTATGACGACACCATGCTGATCTCGTACGTTTTGGAGGGCGGACTGCACGGGCATGGCATGGACGAGCTGTCGCGCCTGCACCTGGGCCACGAGCCGATCCCGTTCAAGCGGGTGGCGGGGACCGGCAAGAGCCAGAAATCCTTCAAGCATGTCGCCCTGAAACCGGCGGCGGAGTATGCGGCCGAGGATGCGGACGTGACGCTGCGGCTCTGGCGTATCCTCAAGCCCCGACTGGCGCGCGAGGGGATGTCCACCGTCTATGAGACGCTGGAACGCGGCATGCCGACGGTGCTGGCGGACATGGAGCTGAACGGCGTCCGTATCGATCCCGACCGCCTCAAACGCCTGTCCAGCGAGTTCGGCCTGCGCATGGCCGAGCTGGAGGCCCAGGCCCACGAGATCGCCGGCCGCCCCTTCAACATCGGCTCGCCGCGCCAGATCGGCGAGATCCTGTTCGGCGAACTGAACCTGCCGGGCGGCAAGAAGACCGCCTCGGGCCAATGGGGCACCGACGCCAGCGTGCTGGAGGAACTGGCGCTCAGCCACGACCTGCCGCGCGTCCTGCTGGACTGGCGCCAGCTGTCCAAGTTGAAGGGCACCTATACCGACGCCCTGACCGCCGCCGCCGACTCCAAGACCGACCGCGTCCACACCAGCTACCAACTGGCGGCCGCCACCACCGGCCGTCTGGCGTCCAGCGATCCCAATCTTCAAAACATCCCAATCCGCACTGAGACCGGCCGCGAGATCCGCCAGGCCTTCATCGCCGCGCCCGGTAATGTCCTGATCAGCGCCGACTACAGCCAGATCGAGCTGCGCCTGCTGGCCCATATCGGCGACATTCCCGAGCTGAAGCGCGCCTTCAAGGCCGGGCTGGACATTCACGCCGCCACGGCCAGCGAAATGTTCGGCGTCCCTGTCGAGGGCATGCCGTCCGAGACGCGGCGCCGCGCCAAGGCGATCAACTTCGGTATCGTCTACGGCATCTCGGCCTTCGGCCTGGCCAACCAGCTGGGCATCGATCAGGGCGAGGCCGGGGCCTATATCAAGACCTACTTCGAACGCTTCCCCGGCATCCGCGCCTATATGGACAAGACCAAGGCCGAGGTGCGTCAGACGGGCTTCGTCTCGACGGTCTTCGGCCGCCGTATCCACATCCCCGCTATCCATTCCAAGTCCGGCGCCGAACGCCAGTTCGGCGAGCGCGCCGCCATCAACGCCCCGATCCAGGGCGCCGCCGCCGACATCATCCGCCGCGCCATGATCCGCATGCCCGCCGCCCTGACCGAGGCCGGCCTGAGCACTCGCATGCTGCTCCAGGTCCACGACGAACTGGTCTTCGAAGCCCCCGAGGCCGAAGCCGACCGCGCCATCGCCGTCATCAAGCAGGTGATGGAAAACGCGTCGGACCCGGCCGTGGCCCTGACCGTGCCGTTGGTGGTCGATGCGCGCGCGGCGTCGAACTGGGACGCGGCGCACTGACAATCGCAGTTGCTCATAAGCGCATCGACACTGCGTAAGAGTTGTGCTGGATTCCCCGGCGATTTTCGGGGATTTTCGTCTTGTTCGCTTCAACCCTTCTGCTTCTCTCCGCCATAATGTTGGACCCGGGCACGTCACGCCTGTGGGAGCGGCCAGGCACCGACATCAGTTGGGCAGCCACTCCAGATCCCGAGGTGACCGTTGAACTGATGCCAGGATTTGCAGCGCGGCTGGGCGTCAACGGCTGGGCGCGCATTCGCTGTTACCAGCGGGAAGACGGACACCCCTACAACTGTCGCGTCGTGGATGAACGTCCTTACGGGCTGGGTTTTGGCGCTGCAGCGCGCGTTATCGTGGCCAGCGGCGAACTGAAGCTGGGTCGCGATGGAGGCGTTCCGGTGCCCGGCGAGATGCAGACAACCGTTCGCTTTTCCGTTCAGGATGCGCCCGTCTGGAAGGGGCGTGAACCGACGAAAACGCAGTTGCAACTGGCGCGTCAACTTGTCGAGCGCGCCTTGGAGCGTGAAGAGCCAGAGGAAGATGACGTTCTGGACGGGCTCGATTACGACCGCAGACTTGTCGTTCAGCCATGGGTTGACGAACTGTTCGTCGAAGTCCGCGCGCAACGCCCAGAGATGATGGCGATCCAGTTGGCAAGGGTCGCCAGTGAGGACGACTTACGCCGCCTTCTCACAGGCCAATACGTTGTCCTGCCTGACGAAGATCTTTTCGAATCAGCAGCGCCAGTATCGGAAGCGATAGAAGACGCATTCGAAGAGCTGAAGCGTCGCTATTGTACGCAATACAGCTGTGACAGCAGCGAAGGTGCGAACCAGACGCGCTGATCCGCAGGATAGCTTAAGCCGCGATCATGCCGATGTCGTCGGGGACTTCGCCGCGGCCCAGAAGGCCAGTTTCGAAGTCCATGAAGATGTCCATCAGTTCTTCGACGTTCACCGGCGCGGCGCCGGGGCCGAAGCGGAAGCGCCAGTAGCTGACGATGTGCTGGACGGCGCCCAGCTGGTCGCCCAGCTTGGCGAACATCGAGGGGGCGTCCAGCAGGAAGTCGCGGAAGGCGGTGGGGCGGCCCTCCTGCGTCAGCTTGGCGTAGGCGTCGTCATAGATGCGAAGCGTGCGGCTGACTTCGTCGCAGGTCTTGATGATACGACTGCGCAGGACGTCGCGGCTGCGGGCCAGATACTCCTTTGCGGCGCGGTCGATCTTGCCGACGGGCTTGATGGTGCGGACCGCCTCGGCGACGCCGGCGACCTCGCCCAGCAGGGCGGCCAGCGTCCACTTGTAATAGAGGAAGCCCTTCCAGCAGAAGACGCCCTCCTGATACTGCTCCGGCGCCAAACGCAGGGTCAGGCGCAGGGCGTCCAGTTGGTCACCTGGCGTGTTGGACAGGATCTTGGACGCCATCCGCCCGGCCGAATCGGAGTTCACAGCGACCGTGTCAGGGCCCAGGCTGAGCGTCACCAACGGCTCTATCTCGCTGCGGACGAAAGCCAGCATGCGCTGAAGATCACTGTCGCTGATCGAGAAATAGCAGGGCGAGGGGTCCAGGCCGCCGCGTCGCAATTGCTCACGCAGCAGGAAGGGGTCCAGCGACGGAAGCTTGTCGATCAGACGCAGGGTCTCGATGTCGGGATGGGTCGCGGCGATGCCGAACGCCTCCATCATCATCCGCTCGAAGCCGATCTGATTGACGAAGACATAGCGGCCGCCGGTTTTCAGATCCTCGTCGTCGATCGGGATGACGACCTTGGTGGCGACCTGGCGGCGGCCGGTGAACAGGTCGGTCTCGTTGCGACGCAGTCGATGCTTGATGATCAGGGCGCGGTTCAGGGCCGAGGTGCGAAAGATCGGACGCGCGGCCCAGTCGGGATTGCGCACGGCGCCGTCGGCGGAGCTGTCGCCGTTTTCCTCCCACACGCGCAGCAGGTTCAGCACACGGGCGGTGGAGGCCGAGCTCTTGAGATGTTCGAGATTGCGGACGGCGCGATCAGTCATGTCGCGCAGATTGCACCGGCAATCGTGACCAAATGGCTTAGCTCGGCGCAAAAAGAACGAGGGTCGCCGAAGCGACCCCCGCCTGATGGTTTTCTGCCCGAAGGATCAGAAGGCGGCCGTCACCGAGATCCAGAGGCGGCGCGGTTCCTGATTGTTGGCGAACTCGGGCGCATAGACGACCGGACTGCCGTAGGGCAGCAGGCTGACGAAGTCCTTGTCGAACAGATTATAGACGACCGCATTGACCGTCAGATTGTCGTCGATGCGATAGGCGCCGCCGAGGTGGAACAGGCTGTAGGCGTCATAGTCGCCCAGCGCCGTCTGGGCGTCGCCGGTCCCGCGATAGCGCGCCGAACGGTATTCGCCACGCAGCCACAGGTTCATCCGGTTGGTGGCGTTCCAGCGCAGATTGGCGTTGACCATATGCTCGGGCGTGTCGGTCAGGGGCTGGCCCGCGCTGGCGCCCGACTTCTGCTCGCTGTCGGTGAAGGTGTAGTTGCCCTGAAGCGTCCAGGCGTCGTTGAAGCGGTAGCGCGCCGTCGCCTCGACGCCCTGGGTGGTCGCCTCGTCGATGTTGATGCTTTGGCCGAAGGTGGCGAAGGTTGGCCAGAAGCCGACGTCTGCGCAGCCCGTCTTGTTGTATGTGCCGGCGGCGAACTGAGCCTGGGTCAGGCCAAAGGTGCAGTTGGCGATGGGCACGCCGGTGGCGATCTTGTCGTCGAACTGATTGTGGAAGACGGTGATGCCGGCGCGCAGGCGCTCATGATCGTCATAGAGGACGGCGAATTCGGTCGAGGTGGAGGTCTCCGGCATCAGGGTCGGCGTGCCGAGCAGCGGCAGACGGCCCTGCTGGCCGAAGCCGTTGATGCCTGAGGCCAGCTGTTCCAGGCGCGGGGTCTTGAAGCCCTGGCTGACGCCGCCCTTGACCGTCCAGACATCGGTCGGGTTCCAGACCAGATAGGCGCGGGGGCTGAATTGCGAGCCGAAGACCGAATGATTGTCGTGGCGCGCCCCGACCGTCAGGGCCAGGTTGTCTGTAAAGCGCCATTCGTCCTCGGCGAAGACGGCCCACTGAGTGTGTTCGAAGCGGGTCGGGGCCACGCCGTCGACCATCTCGGCTTCCCAATACTGGCCGCCGACGGTGAAGGTGTGGTTGCGCCACTGCGAGAACAGTTTGGTGTCGAAGATGCGGTTCTCGCTCTCCAGATCGCGCGGGCCGCCGGCGCCGGCGACGCCGTTGGGGATGATCCGGCCCTTGGTCTCGGTCCTGGCGATCGAATAGTTGGATTCCAGCGTCCCGAAAGGCAGGCGCCAGTTGTGGGCGATGGCGACCTGGTCGCGGTTGAACTCCAGGAACTTGTCGTAGCCGCCGGCGGTGGTGGCGGTCCCCATCTGGCCCTTGGAGTTGTCGTACCACTGGCGACCGACGTCGGCGTCGATCCACAGGTCGTGGTCGGCATGCAGGTTTAAGGCCAGACGGGCGCCGGCCGACCAGATTTCGTTGGCGGTGGAACTGCGGCCGAAGCCGGTGACAGGGGTTTCCGCGCCGGCGACGTTTTCGAACGTCAGGCGCGACTGTTCGCGTTCCGACCGCGAGCCGCGGATCGACAGACCGACGCGGTCCTTGATCAATGGGCCGGCCAGATAGACGTCGCCGCCGCGGATCGGGCCGAACTCGTCATCGCCCTGGATCGTGTAATGGGCGCTGGCCGAGCCGTGCCATTCGTCGCCGATCTTGCGGGTGATGATGTTGACCACGCCGCCCATGGCGTCGGAGCCGTACAGGGTGGAGACGGGACCGCGTACGACCTCGACCCGCTCGATGGCCGAGACGGGCGGCAGGAAGCTGTTCGAGGTTTCGCCAAAGCCGTTCGGCGTCACGCTGCCGGCCGTGTTCTGGCGACGGCCGTCGATCAGGATCAGGGTGTAGTCCGAGCCCATGCCCCGGATATTGATGGTCTGGCCGCCCGTCTTGCCGACGGCGGCGCCAGTGTCGACGCCTTCGACATTGTTCAAAATCTCGGCGAGGGAGACGGCGCGGACTTCCTCGATCTCGGCGCGGGGAATGACGCTGATCGAGGCGGGCGCCTGGTTGATCCGCTGTTCGAAGCCCGAGGCGGTGACGACGATCTCGCCCAGCTCGGCCGTCTGCGTCGCCTGTCCGGCCATGACCGGTTGAACGGTCTCCGCCAGGGCGGCGCCCGAGGTCAGGCCGAAAGCACAGGAAGCGCCGGCCAACAGGCGAGCGCGGGTCGAGAAGGTCATGATCGAAATAGCCCCTGATATTTGCGAGCGCCTCTCAACAGCATTCGCAACCTTACTCCAAGGGGGGTGCGCCCATCGGTCGCAAGCGGCGCCGCATCGTAACGGGCGTCAGGCGAGCGCCGCTGGCGTGTTGCGGCGATCCGGGTCTAGAACGACGGCATGCAGATCTTCGACATCCTGATCATCGTCGCCATCGCCGCCGTGACGATCACTTTGGGCTTTGGCCTCTATTCCCTGTTTCGGGGCGGGGACTATGCGCGGACCAACTCCAACAAGCTGATGCGGCTGAGGGTCGGGCTTCAGGCGCTGGCCGTCATCCTGCTGGTCGTCGGCATGATGTGGAAGGCGGCGAAGGGGGCCTGATCATGGTGACGCTGAACAAGATTTACACCCGCACCGGTGACGAGGGCCGCACGCGGTTAGCGTCGGGCGCGCCGGTGTCCAAGACAAACATCCGCGTCGAGGCTTATGGCGCCGTCGATGAATTGAACGCTGTGATCGGCGTCGCGCGGCTGAACAGCGGCCAGAATGACCGCATCGACGCCATGCTGGGCCGCATCCAAAACGAGCTGTTCGATCTGGGCGCCGATCTGGCCACGCCGCTGGATCCGCCGCCGGCTTGGGAGGCCTTGAGGATCATCGAGACGCAGGTGGCCCGGCTGGAGCAGGAAATCGACTGGATGAACGAGAGCCTCAAGGCTCTCGACAGCTTTATCCTGCCGGGCGGCGCCCCGCTGTCGGCGCATCTGCATGTGGCGCGCACCGTCTGTCGCCGGGCGGAACGTGAGGCCGTGCGCCTGGTCGAAAGCGGCGAGGCGGTGAATGTCGAGGCGGTCAAATATCTGAACCGCCTGTCGGACCATCTGTTCGTCGCGGCGCGCCGCGCCAATGCCAACGGCGCCAGCGATGTGAAATGGAAGCCGGGCGCGACCCGCTAGCCGTTACGCGGCGGGTCGTGCCGCAGCCAGCGCCGCCTTCTGGCGTTGGACTTCGGCGGCGCGGGCGCGGTCCTCGGCGGCGAGTTGCTGTTCGATGCGGACCAGTTCGCGGTTCTTTTCGGCCGAGGCTTCAGCGCGCGACACGCCGATCGGGCGCTTGGTGATCTCAGCGATGGAGATGGGCTGGGCGCAATAACGAGTTTCCATGTCGTACCATTTGCCGGCCGCTTCGCATCGTTTGCCCGGCGCGACCCAGTAATCCTGCAGGATGAAAATCCCGACGATGGCGATGCCGAACAGGCCGAAGAAAATCATCGCCAGGCGGGGAAAGGTCAGGAAACGCTTCATCTCGTAGTCCGTTGGGTGAGGGTCGCAGCCACAGCTTGACCCCGCGTTACGTTGACAGGCCTTCGCGACCGCTCCATGTCCTGCCCACACATTCAGGCGATTTCACGGATAGACCCATGAAGGTACTCGTCCCCGTCAAACGGGTGATCGACTATAACGTCAAGGCCCGCGTGAAAGCGGACCAGTCAGGCGTCGATCTGGCCAACGTCAAGATGAGCATGAATCCCTTCGACGAGATCGCCGTCGAAGAGGCTGTTCGTCTGAAAGAAGGCAAGGAGCATCATGCCGCCGGCACCGTGACCGAGATCGTCGTGGTCTCCATCGGCGTGACCCAAGCGCAGGAAACCATCCGCACCGCCCTGGCCATGGGTGCGGATAGGGGGCTGCTGATCCAGTCGGATATGGACCTGGAGCCGCTGGCGGTCGCCAAGCTGCTGAAGGCGGTGGTCGAGGAAGAAAAGCCCGATCTGGTCCTGATGGGCAAACAGTCCATCGACGGCGACAACAACGCGGTGGGCCAGATGCTTGCCGCCCTGCTGGACTGGCCCCAGGCGACTTTCGCCGGCAAACTGGTCATCGAGGGCGGCAAGGCCACGGTCACGCGCGAGGTCGATGGCGGCCTGCAGACCGTGGCGGCCGAACTGCCGGCGGTGGTGACGGTGGACCTGCGTCTGAATACGCCGCGCTATGCGTCGCTGCCCAACATCATGAAGGCCAAGAAGAAGGAGATCGCCGTCAAGGCGGTCGCCGACTACGGCGTCGATGTCGCCGACCGTCTGAAGGTCATCAAGGTCACCGAGCCGCCCAAGCGGTCGGCCGGCGTCAAGGTCGCCGATGCGGCCGAACTGGTTTCCAAGCTCAAGTCTGCGGGAGCGCTGTAATATGGCTGTCCTCGTCATTGCCGATCACGACGGTTCGACCGTTCGCGACACCACCAACAAGACCGTGACCGCTGCGCTGGGCCTGTCGCCCGACGTGGACGTTCTGGTCGTCGGGCAGGGCTCGCAAGCGGCCGCCGACGCCGCGTCCAGGATCGCCGGCGTCCGCAAGGTGCTGCTGGCCGAAAGCGCCGGTCTGGGCCACGGCCTGGCCGAAGCGGTCGAGGCGACCGTGGTGCCGCTGGCCGCCGGCTACGACGCCATCCTGACGCCCGCATCGACGGACGGGAAGAACTTCGCCCCCCGTATCGCCGCCAAGCTGGATGTCGCCCCGATCTCCGACATCGTCGAAGTGGTTTCGGCCGACACCTTCGTGCGCCCGATCTACGCCGGCAACGCGTTGGAGACGGTCCAGTCGTCCGACGCCAAGAAGGTCATCACCGTGCGTCCGACGGCCTTCGCCGCTGCTGCTGAGGGTGGATCCGCCCTGGTCGAGAGCGTCGCCGGCGCCGATGCGCCCAAGACGACCTTCGTATCGGAAGAAATGGTCAAGTCGGACCGCCCGGAACTTGGCGCCGCCAAGATCATCGTCTCGGGCGGTCGCGCTCTGGGCTCGGCGGACGAGTTCCACGCGGTGATGGAGCCGCTGGCCGACAAGCTGGGCGCCGCCATCGGCGCCTCGCGTGCAGCGGTCGATGCCGGCTATGCGCCCAACGACTACCAGGTCGGCCAGACCGGCAAGGTGGTGGCGCCGGCGCTCTATATCGCCATCGGCATCTCGGGCGCGATCCAGCACCTGGCGGGGATGAAGGACTCCAAGACCATCGTCGCCATCAACAAGGACCCGGACGCCCCGATCTTCCAGGTCGCGGACTATGGTCTGGTCGGCGACTACAAGACCATCGTGCCGGAACTGATGACGGCCCTGGGCTAAGTCTGGGCTAGACCAATCTGCAGAGGGCGCGGCTTCGAAAGGAGCCGTGCCCTTTTTCTTGCTCGCAGAGGACGCATGGCGAACCTGCCCATAAGGCTGCAGCCCGGCGCGGCTGTGGATCGCATTGATGGCTGGGAAGCGGACGCAGAGGGACGGCGCGTGCTCAAGGTGCGTGTGCGCGCCCGTCCCATAGACGGAGAGGCCAATGACGCCCTGATCCGTCTGTTGGCGAAGAGCCTTGGCGTGTCGAAGTCTTCAGTGACCGTGACGCGCGGCGGCCAGTCGCGGTCGAAGATGATTCTCGTCGACGGCCTGGATGACGAAATGCTGAGCGCGCGAATAGCTGAAATCCTGTGCGGCGACTGAGAGCGACCCGTTTCGGCGATTGGCGCGTTCTCCATCCAAGCCGGAGAACAGACCCATGACCACGGACACCCGTATCCTTCACGCCCGCAGCGGCGTCGTTCTCGAACAGAGGGGCGAAGACTACGCCGTCTCAAGCCTGCGTCTGTCGGAGCCGTTGCTTTTCACGGATATGTCCGAGGCGCATCTGGCGTTCGACAGCGAGGTAACGGCTTGCGAGCAGGATCCGGAGCTGATGTCCCGCTTGGGCGGGGCCTGAGACAGCCCAGCCGTCCCGAATCTTCGTACATACATCGCGAGCTAACGCGGGTTCTTTCGCTCGTCGATCATGAGTCTTTGAGAAACTTTCCCCTTGGCGTCAGAATCCGCTTGCTGACAAATCGGGGTCTACGTATAGAGCCGCCTCGCTCGGAAACGGGCCGGCCGACGGGGCTGCGGGGGTTCAAATCTCCAACGTCCCACGGAAGGAGAGGTTGAAAAACTTCTTGCTTTCATCGGTTGGTTTCACTAGGTTCCGCGCTCCGATCGAATCGCCGACGTGTTTTAAGAGGTAAGCCTCGCTTTCCTCCGGTGGTTTCTTGCGGTCTGAAGGGTTCGCTCTTCTCTCCGAAAGATCTCTGAAAAGAGCGGTTGACACGAGGTTCGGCGGTCTCTAAATCCCCGCCTCCGCCGACGACAACGGCGCTAAACAAGTCGGGCCGCCGAGGCGGTTTTGGTCTTTGACATTGTTGATTTGGAAAGAGAAACGCAGGCGGCGGTGTTCTTGCGATGACCCTAGAAGGTCATCATACGACACTGACTATCTGCGGTCTTTTTGAAAAGATACCATGCGTCGGTCTTCGGATCGATGAATGGGAACTCGTCAATAAAATACGTAGAACTAATGCCAAGACGTCCTTCGGGATGTTCTTAAGCTTAGGTCAGAAGTCAACTCAACCTGAGAGTTTGATCCTGGCTCAGAGCGAACGCTGGCGGCAGGCCTAACACATGCAAGTCGAACGAACTCTTCGGAGTTAGTGGCGGACGGGTGAGTAACACGTGGGAACGTGCCTTTTGGTTCGGAATAACTCAGGGAAACTTGTGCTAATACCGAATGTGCCCTTCGGGGGAAAGATTTATCGCCATTAGAGCGGCCCGCGTCTGATTAGCTAGTTGGTGAGGTAAAGGCTCACCAAGGCGACGATCAGTAGCTGGTCTGAGAGGATGATCAGCCACATTGGGACTGAGACACGGCCCAAACTCCTACGGGAGGCAGCAGTGGGGAATCTTGCGCAATGGGCGAAAGCCTGACGCAGCCATGCCGCGTGAATGATGAAGGTCTTAGGATTGTAAAATTCTTTCACCGGGGACGATAATGACGGTACCCGGAGAAGAAGCCCCGGCTAACTTCGTGCCAGCAGCCGCGGTAATACGAAGGGGGCTAGCGTTGCTCGGAATTACTGGGCGTAAAGGGAGCGTAGGCGGACATTTAAGTCAGGGGTGAAATCCCGGGGCTCAACCTCGGAATTGCCTTTGATACTGGGTGTCTTGAGTATGAGAGAGGTATGTGGAACTCCGAGTGTAGAGGTGAAATTCGTAGATATTCGGAAGAACACCAGTGGCGAAGGCGACATACTGGCTCATTACTGACGCTGAGGCTCGAAAGCGTGGGGAGCAAACAGGATTAGATACCCTGGTAGTCCACGCCGTAAACGATGATTGCTAGTTGTCGGGATGCATGCATTTCGGTGACGCAGCTAACGCATTAAGCAATCCGCCTGGGGAGTACGGTCGCAAGATTAAAACTCAAAGGAATTGACGGGGGCCCGCACAAGCGGTGGAGCATGTGGTTTAATTCGAAGCAACGCGCAGAACCTTACCACCTTTTGACATGCCTGGACCGCCAGAGAGATCTGGCTTTCTCTTCGGAGACTAGGACACAGGTGCTGCATGGCTGTCGTCAGCTCGTGTCGTGAGATGTTGGGTTAAGTCCCGCAACGAGCGCAACCCTCGCCATTAGTTGCCATCATTTAGTTGGGAACTCTAATGGGACTGCCGGTGCTAAGCCGGAGGAAGGTGGGGATGACGTCAAGTCCTCATGGCCCTTACAGGGTGGGCTACACACGTGCTACAATGGCGACTACAGAGGGTTAATCCTTAAAAGTCGTCTCAGTTCGGATTGTCCTCTGCAACTCGAGGGCATGAAGTTGGAATCGCTAGTAATCGCGGATCAGCATGCCGCGGTGAATACGTTCCCGGGCCTTGTACACACCGCCCGTCACACCATGGGAGTTGGTTCTACCCGAAGGCGCTGCGCTGACCGCAAGGGGGCAGGCGACCACGGTAGGGTCAGCGACTGGGGTGAAGTCGTAACAAGGTAGCCGTAGGGGAACCTGCGGCTGGATCACCTCCTTTCTAAGGATGCTTCTCCAGGCCGTCTCTCACGAGGCTGTCTATTGAGGCTCCAATAGCGAAGCGCTTCACAGCGCCGAGCACAAACGGCGGAACGCCGCCGTCTCCGTTTCTCTTTCCACTTTCGTCATCGACGCATCGGCCATTCGGGTCGTTGTATTGGTGACGCGATCGCGAGCCTGGGTCTTATGCCCGGCTGTCGCTGCCATAGGCCCGTAGCTCAGGTGGTTAGAGCGTACGCCTGATAAGCGTAAGGTCGGCAGTTCGAGTCTGCCCGGGCCTACCAGGACTTCTGGTTCGCTGGGGGTTCTCAGCCTCAAGACGGCATCGCCGACAGCTCTCCTGGGCTTCGCACTATTCCTGTTGGAATGGGGCCATAGCTCAGTTGGTAGAGCGCCTGCTTTGCAAGCAGGATGTCGTCGGTTCGACTCCGTCTGGCTCCACCAGGATCTTGTGATCGCATTCAAGTTTGCCGTCGACCTCAGGGTTGGCGTGCATTGAAATCGTAAAGGAAGAACGTGACCGGCTCCCCTGAGCTTGTAGGTCTAGTTCGAGAAGAAGACATTGTCTGACAAATATCAGGCTTGGTCCCCCGGCAACTTTCCAGTCGGGCGGAATAAACCAAGCATGAGTTTTGCTGAGAAACGATCAAACGTTGAAGGGCTTCTGACGGATGCCTTGGCGTAGAGAGGCGATGAAGGACGTGGCAAGCTGCGATAAGAACCGGGGAGGCGCTAGCACCCTTTGATCCGGTTATTTCCGAATGGGGAAACCCACCTTTACAGTCTTCCAACTTCGTTCTGGTTTCGGCCAGGACGGCGATTGGCGGATTGTTGAAAGGTATAATGAACTGAATACATAGGTTCATTAAGCGAACCCGGGGAACTGAAACATCTCAGTACCCGGAGGAAAGGACATCAACCGAGACTCCCGTAGTAGTGGCGAGCGAACCGGGACCAGGCCAGTGCTCTTGTGAAATAAAGACGAACGATCTGGAAAGGTCGGCCATAGTGGGTGAAAGCCCCGTAGTCATCAAATAGCAAGAGACTCGAGTAGGGCGGGACACGTGAAATCCTGTCTGAACATGGGGGGACCACCCTCCAAGCCTAAGTACTCCTCTACGACCGATAGTGAACAAGTACCGTGAGGGAAAGGTGAAAAGCACCCCGACAAGGGGAGTGAAACAGATCCTGAAATCGGAAGCCTACAAGCAGTCGGAGCCCCCAAGCGGGGTGACGGCGTACCTTTTGTATAATGGGTCAGCGACTTCATGTGTCGAGCAAGCTTAAGCCGTTAGGTGTAGGCGCAGCGAAAGCGAGTCTGAATAGGGCGCTAAGTTCGACGTATGACGACCCGAAACCAGGTGATCTATCCATGAGCAGGTTGAAGGTTGGGTAACACCAACTGGAGGACCGAACCCGTGAATGTTGAAAAATTCTGGGATGACTTGTGGATAGGGGTGAAAGGCCAATCAAACCTGGACATAGCTGGTTCTCCGCGAAATCTATTTAGGTAGAGCGTCCGACGAATTCCTTGGGGGGTAGAGCACTGGATGGTTGCGGGCTGCGCGAGCGGTACCAATACTAACCAAACTCCGAATACCCAAGAGAACTATCGGGCAGACACACGGCGGGTGCTAACGTCCGTCGTGAAAAGGGAAACAACCCTAACCATCATCTAAGGCCCCCAAGTCACGGCTAAGTGGGAAACGATGTGGGATTGCTTTGACAATCAGGAGGTTGGCTTAGAAGCAGCCATCCTTTAAAGAAAGCGTAACAGCTCACTGATCAAGCGATCCTGCGCGGAAAATGTAACGGGGCTCAAGCCGTGCGCCGAAGATATGGGTTTGCAGTTTACTGCAAGCGGTAGCGGAGCGTTCCGTAGGCCGGTGAAGGTCAGGCGTGAGCCTGGCTGGAGGTATCGGAAGTGAGAATGCTGACATGAGTAACGATAGGAGTGTGAGAGACACTCCCGCCGAAAGACCAAGGGTTCCTGCGTAAAGCTAATCTGCGCAGGGTTAGTCGGCCCCTAAGGCGAGGCTGAAAAGCGTAGTCGATGGGAAGCAGGTAAATATTCCTGCACCAGCTGGAAGTGACGGATGGCTTAACTCGTACCCACTTATTGGATTGTGTGTGCGGGGGCGTTGTCCCAGGAAATAACTCCAGCAGAGACCGTACCCGAAACCGACACAGGTGGTCAGGTAGAGCATACCAAGGCGTTTGAGAGAACTATGCTGAAGGAACTCGGCAAATTGCACGCGTAACTTCGGAATAAGCGTGACTCACCCTGCGCAAGCAGGACTGAGTGGCACAAGCCAGGGGGTAGCGACTGTTTAGCAAAAACACAGGGCTCTGCGAAGCAGCAATGCGACGTATAGGGTCTGACGCCTGCCCGGTGCCTGAAGGTTAAAGGGAGTTGTGAAAGCGACGAACTGAAGCCCAGGTAAACGGCGGCCGTAACTATAACGGTCCTAAGGTAGCGAAATTCCTTGTCGGGTAAGTTCCGACCTGCACGAATGGCGTAACGACTTCCCCACTGTCTCCAGCATAGGCTCAGTGAAATTGAATTCCCCGTGAAGATGCGGGGTTCCCGCGGTCAGACGGAAAGACCCTATGAACCTTTACTATAGCTTCGCCTTGGCGTTAGCGACCGTATGTGTAGGATAGGTGGGAGACTATGAAACCGGGGCGCCAGCTCTGGTGGAGTCGTCCTTGAAATACCACCCTTACTGTCGTTGACGTCTAACCGAGGGCCGTTATCCGGTCCCGGGACATGGCGTGGTGGGTAGTTTGACTGGGGCGGTCGCCTCCTAAAGTGTAACGGAGGCGCGCGATGGTGGGCTCAGACCGGTCGGAAATCGGTCGTCGAGTGCAATGGCATAAGCCCGCCTGACTGCGAGACTGACAAGTCGAGCAGAGACGAAAGTCGGCCATAGTGATCCGGTGGTCCCGAGTGGAAGGGCCATCGCTCAACGGATAAAAGGTACTCTAGGGATAACAGGCTGATTTTGCCCAAGAGTCCATATCGACGGCAAAGTTTGGCACCTCGATGTCGGCTCATCACATCCTGGGGCTGGAGCAGGTCCCAAGGGTATGGCTGTTCGCCATTTAAAGTGGTACGTGAGCTGGGTTCAGAACGTCGTGAGACAGTTTGGTCCCTATCTGCCGTGGGTGTTCGAAGCTTGAGAGGATCTGTCCCTAGTACGAGAGGACCGGGATGGACATACCTCTGGTGTACCTGTCATGGCGCCAGCTGTGCAGCAGGGTAGCTAAGTATGGAATAGATAACCGCTGAAAGCATCTAAGCGGGAAACTAACCTCAAAACAAGGCTTCGCTGAGGATCGTGGAAGACTACCACGTTGATAGGCCAGGTGTGGAAGTGGGGCGACCCATGAAGCTTACTGGTACTAATAATCCGATCGGTTTGATCGTTTCTCAGCAAAACTCATTCGATGATTGCTCCTTGACCGAAGCAATCTCAGACAATGTCTTCTTCTCATCCTTGTTCAAGATAGCGCGCTAGCGCGACTTGAGCTTGGATGTCTTCTTGCTCGCTCTATCGGCCTTCGGCCTATTTGAGAGCGGTCGGCCTCATGTCGCGCGCAAGCGCGATAGGCCCAGCAAGACGTTCATGTGTGTTTGGTTGACCTGGTGACTATGTCGGAGGTTCCCCACCCGATCCCATTCCGAACTCGGTCGTTAAGCCCTCCAGAGCCAATGGTACTTCGTCTCAAGGCGCGGGAGAGTAGGTCGTCGCCGGGTCTACCAAGCACACATGATTTACGCGCTAACGGCCTTCGGCCTATTTGAGCGCGCTTCTCGAACCGTTCTTCCTTCACGACACTACCGTTTGCCGCGGGATGGAGCAGCCCGGTAGCTCGTCAGGCTCATAACCTGAAGGTCGTAGGTTCAAATCCTACTCCCGCACCCAAACTTCAACAAAGCCCCACAGTCCCCGACTGTGGGGCTTTGTGTGTTCTGAAACTCGCTGATGACCCACAAAGGCACGGCCGGCTGCCGTGGACCTGATGGTCGAACCTGCCGAGCCCTCCAGCGAATAGAATTCGACGTGGGCGATCCGCTTGCATCCAAAGCAGTTGCGGCCCCGCCAACGCAGGCGGTTATGCAGGCAAATAAGGCCTCGATCCGATCTCCAAGGCGCCTTCAATATACATCAGCTGAGCGCGTTCGATCTAGCGTTGGATGGAGGCCAGCTCCTTCTCAACCCGGCCCCGCACCGCCAGCGTCGTTTGCCGGCCGGCTGCGTTGGCTTGGCGCAGCATCTCAACGGCGTCGGCCATGGCCTGCGGCGTGAGCAGCTTGGCGCGAATCCCAGACAAGACGCGCACTTCGATGATCTTGGCGGCAGACGTTCACGCTTGCGACTGTAAAACGAGGTTGATCCGCAAACGACGATTGCCTGGCCTGGTGCCATTTGCGGCCCATCTTACTCGCCGGAAAGGCGGGGTGCGACGGGCGGCGTGGTCACGTCAGGCGTGCTGTGCGGCATTGCAGAGCGCCCTCGTTTCGAACCAGCAGGTCGTCTACGCCCTGCGGCCGGAGGCGCGTAGCCGGATCAACACCCTGTTCATGGGCTCAGTGCTGCTGGGCGGCGCGGCGGGTTCGGCGCTCGCCACGGTCGCCTGGTCGCGGTTCGGCTGGGCGCCGTTGCGGCGACGATGGCTGTCGCGCTTCAGGTCCG
This sequence comes from Brevundimonas sp. KH_058, assembly GCF_057838505.1. Taxonomy (NCBI): domain Bacteria; kingdom Pseudomonadati; phylum Pseudomonadota; class Alphaproteobacteria; order Caulobacterales; family Caulobacteraceae; genus Brevundimonas; species Brevundimonas sp. KH_058. The sequence goes on from NZ_CM174469.1 coordinate 1,481,043, forward strand.
TAGCCTGAGGTCGAGGCGTTGAGCCGTCGATCCGACTTGGCCCTTGGTCGAGAGCCCGCTGGATTGATCTGACGGCCCAGCTTCCGTAGTCAGGAATAGGAATCATCCGGGAGGGGCGATTGACCGGAACTGAACTGGACGCGCCAGACACCCGCCTCAAATTCAATCGCAGCTTCGCTACACGATATGACAAGCTGGCACCGAACTACCTTTCTGACGTGCTCATCGCCACGATCGCCTGCCACTGGGTCGAATGAGTCCGGACCCTACGCCTCAGCAGTCGCAGGCGCATAAGAAGTCGGCGATCCAGAGGGCATCGACGATTCCGACATGCAGGCTTTTATCGACGACCGAAGTGGTATCCAGCCGCATTCGGTGGGTCCCGACCGGATGACACATTGGGCCCGGCTGTCGCCCTCGGTCACCCAACAGAGAGCGTCTTTTGGCAAAGCGTTGCGAAGACGGCCCAAATGAAACTGGTGAGGCCGTACCTCAGCTTCTACAATCGTATTAGGATCTATGTGGGGAGGCGAGTTTGCGGGGTGAGGTTCTGACGTTCGACGAGGCGACCGGACTGGGGTTCATCCTCGGCGACGACGGCGCGCGGTATTCGTTCACGAAGGAGGACGTTCAGCCGCCTTCGGTTCTGGAACGCAGCCAGAGGGTCGATTTCATCGCCGAGAAAGACTGGCGCGCCCAGCAGATCATCGCCATGCGGCCCCCGCTGATCACGAGCGCGATGTCCGGCGGCGGGCAAGGCGCCGGCGTGTTCGACCTGGGCCGCGTGATCCAGCGGACGTTCGCCGCAATCAAGCAGAACGCGGCGATCTTCTTCGGCGCGGCCGCGATCCTGGTGGGCTTGCCCAATGTCCTCGCCGCCTTCGGTCAGAGCTCCATGCTGACCGGCGGCAGCGAGATGTCCGGCCTGGCCCTGATCATGATCGGCGCTGTTCTGAACCTGATCGGCCTGTACCTTTTGCAGGGCATGGTGGTGAAGGCGGCGGTGAACGGCTTCAACGGCAAGAAGACCACCTTCGCCGACGCCTTTAGTGTGGGGATCAATAAATTCCTGCCGCTGCTGGGCACGGCCATCATCGCCACCCTTGGAATGACGCTGGGCTTCGTCCTGTTGGTCGTGCCGGGCATAATCTTGACGGTGATGTGGTCGGTCTGTTCGCCGGCCATCGTGGTCGAGAAGCGTGGCGTGTTCGCCAGCCTGCAGCGCAGCCGCGAACTGACCAAGGGTTATCGCTGGCACGTGTTCGGCCTGCTGGTGATCTATGTGATCCTGTCGTGGATCATCGGCGCCGCGATCGGGGGGCTCAGCCTGGCGACCGGCGGAACCCTGACCGGCGGCACGCCGAACCTGATGGTCAGTCTGATCACCGAACCCCTGGTCAGCATCCTGTCCGGCGTCGTCGCCTCGGCGGGCGTGGCGTCGCTGTATTACGAATTGCGCTCGGCCAAGGAAGGCGTCGGATCCGAGGAACTGGCCTCGATCTTCGACTGATCGTATGCGCCGTCAGACGTCGTGCTTGTCGCGACGCCTGACGCCAATCAGCAGCTTCTGCTCCAACCTGCCGCGCAGGGCGGCGTAATAGGCGCTGAGGAAGTCGCGGTCCGCCTCCTGGGGGCTGCGCGTCCAGCCGATCTTCTTGGCGATCCGGTCGGCGACGTCGCGCTGGGTCTTTCGATCGCCCTGACGCAGCAGCGTCTCCAGCACGTGCAGTTCCTTGGCGCCATAGGCGTCCACCTGGGCCGGCGTGAAGTCGTAGGCCGCCATCCGTCCCGCGCCGTCGTCGGCCATGTCGCGGATCAGCTTGCGACGCGGCGTACGCACCACCCAAGTCCCCCCGATAAGGTCGCCGACGCGCAGCCGATCCTTGTTGAACAGGGGGAAGAAAACGAAGATCGCCGCCCAGACGAAGGCCAGCAGATACATCCAGCCCTCGACCCCGCCCTCCTGACTGCGGGCGACCAGGATGGACAGGGGCAGGAAGACCTCCAGCTCGCGCATGGCGTTGCGGGCGAAGACGGCTTCGGCCTTCAGCCGTCCGCCGTCGCGCGACGCGACCCGCAGGCCCATGACCCGCTTGCCCGGCGTCGCCGCCGCAGCCGACAGCTCGAAAGCGGTGAAATAGAAGTTCCGCAGCAGAAAGAAGACGATCAGCCAGATGACGGCGATCATCTCGGCGCCGGTCGGGCCGCCGACCATGGATGCCCCTGCGCCGAAGGCGAAGGCCGAGACGATGGTGAAGACGATCAGCACGCCGATGATTATGGCGGCGTCCAGCAGGAAGGCGCCCGCCCTCTGACCCGCATCGCCGATGTTCAGGCGCAGGTCCACGCCCTCCGGCGTGACGAAGGCGCGTTCGGTGCGGGGCGCGACGGGTTCAGCGGACATGGGCGACCCCCGGTCTCGGCGCGTAGAAATAGAGGCCCCAGATCACGGCGGTCGCCGCCGCCACGCCGTAGCGCAGGCCGGTATCGACGATCAGTTGACGGCCGAAACCCTCCAGCAGGCCGGCGAACATCAGCATCACCACCACCCCGCCCATGGCGATGGCTGCGGTGCGTCCCGCCTCGACTGCGGCGTCCATCCGTCGTCTCTGACCGGGGAAGGCGACGGCCCAGCCGATCCGCAATCCCGCCGCCCCCGCCAGAACGACGGCGAATAGTTCAGTCACGCCGTGGATCAGCAGCCAGCCGCCCAGCTCGAACCCCAGCCCCCGGCTGGCGAAAAGGGCGAAGAAGGCTCCCAGGGTCGCGCCGTTGTAGAGGATCAAAAGGCCCGTCGGCAGGCACAGGGCGAAACCCAGGGCGAAGGCCAGCAAGGCGACCTGGGCGTTGTGGGTAAAGAGATAGGCCGCAAAGGCCGACAGGCCCTGGGCGTCGTCCGCGCCGTCCAGCGTGGCGCGCAGGGTCTCGGTCGAGGCGGCGGGATCGCGTCCGCCGCTGAGATCGGCGGGGACGAAGGCGTAGAACCACTCCGGCTCGTGCATAACCAGCCAGGCGCCGACCAAGGCGCCCAGCAGCATCAGGGCGGCCGAGATCAGGGTCTCGCGCCACAGGCCGCGCACCGCAGCGGGCCAGTCGGTGCGGAAGAAGGCGATCAGACGATCCTGGATCGTCGCCCGCGAGCCATAGACGAAGAAATAGGCCCGCGCCGACAGGGTCTCCAGATAGTCGATCAGTCCCTGATCCAGCGAGGTCTCGCGCGCCACCGACAGGGCCGACAGGGTCGAACGGTACAGCACCGGCACGGCCAGGATCTCTGCGTCGGTCAGTCTGGATGCCGAGCCTTTCTCGGCCTTGTCCATCAGACGTTCCAGACGACGCCATTCGTCCTCGCGCGCCTGGCGAAAACGCTGGCTCTTGAGCAGGCCGGAGGGGCGCACGTCGGTCACAGCAGGTCCCTCCGCTTCAGGTCCAGATAGGCGTTGACGACCTCGGTCCCGACGCGCTCGGCGGAGGCGTCGACGATGTGCGCCCCCATGCGCCGCAGCCGTCCGATCACCGTCTCGCGCTCGCGCAGCAGGGTTCCGGCGACGACGGCGCGCGAGACATCCTCGGGCGTCCGGGGATCGGCGGCGGTCAGCCCCTCCAGCTCGTCGTCTCGCAGAACGACGAACAGGACAAGGTGGCGGCGCAGCAGCCGGCCCAGCGACTCGATCATCAGCTCGGCAGCTGTGGAATCGGTGAAGTCGGTGAAGACCACGATCAGCGAGCGGCGCTGAAGCTGGCCCGACAGGGTCGCCAGGGCCAGGGTGTAGTTGGTCTCGTGCGTCGAATAGTCGATGCGGCCCACCACGGTCTGAAGGGTGCGAAAGGCGTCCAGCCCCCCCACGGCGCCGGTGGTCACGCGTGGCTGGGAATCGAAGGCGAAGATGCCCGTCCGGTCGCCCGACCGCAGGCAGGCGTAGGACAAAAGCAGCGCGGCATGGATGAAGCGGTCGATGCGCGGCATGCCGCCGACCGGCTCGCTGGCCGCTCGACCGCAGTCCAGCGCCATGATGACATTGTGGTTTCGCTCGGTGCGGAACTCCTTGGCCAGCAGGGTGGCGTGGCGGGCCGACTGTTTCCAGTCGATGGAGCGGCGGTCCATCCCGGCCTGAAAGTCGCGCAGGGCCTGAAACTCTGACCCTTCGCCGATCTCCAGCTGGGTCTTGGCGCCGAACAGGGCGTCGCGGGCGAACAGACGCACCGCCTGATCGCGCACCCATTTCAGGTCGGTCAGGACCGGGGCGGCGATGTCCAGGGCGAAGGTCTTCTGCTTCCACACCAGTCCCATCGGCCCGCGCCAACGCACCCACAGAGCGTCCAGACTGGCGGCGCCCCGGCGGTTGGGGGTGAAGGGAAAGGCCAGGGCCGCACCGCGATCCGACACCGTCGCCTGGCGCGTCGCATCGTCGAGCCCCAGCCGGGCCTCGCCCGACAGCGCGGCCTCTACGGTCTTGGGAACAGGGCCTTTCGCGCCGAACCGCACCGTCAGCCCGGCCATGTCCGACCGACCGACCGCCGCGCGCATGGGCCTGGGCTCGTCAAGCTCAAGCCCGCGTCTGGATCCGCCCGACAGAGCATCAACGGCGACGAGCAGCAGCAGGCCCGCGATCCAGACCGGGCCTGCGACCCAGCCCAAAGGCGTCAGGACGCCGGCCAGCAGGGCCACGGGAACGCCCGCCGCCATCGCCGTCACCGCGCGTCGGGTGGGATAGATCACCGGGGCGCCGCCACCTGATCCACCAGGCCGGCAAGCACCTGTTCGACGCGCCGTCCCTCGATCTCGGCCGCCGGCGACAGGACCAGGCGGTGACGCAGGGCCGGGATGGCCAGGGCCTTCACGTCGTCGGGAATGACATAGTCGCGACCGTCCAGCGCCGCCCGCGCCCGCGCCGCCACGGCCAGCATGGCCCCGGCGCGAGGAGATGCGCCGGTCTCGACGTCGGCCGAGGTTCGGGTGGCCCGCACAAGGCCGGTGATATAGCCGATCACCTCGTCTGTCAGGCGCACGTCCGCGACGGTGTTCACCGCCGTATCGATGACGGCGGCGTCGGCGACGACCTCGACCCCCAGGGCGATGGGATCCATCAGGCCGGTGCGCGAACCGTGGGCGGCGACGATGGCGCGCTCCTGCTCCAGGCTGGGATACTCCAACACCTGTTTGAACAGGAAACGATCCAGCTGGGCCTCGGGCAGAGGATAGGTGCCCTGCTGCTCGATGGGGTTCTGGGTGGCGACGACGGTGAAGCGCGCACTGAGGGCGTGGGCCTCGCCGTCAATGGTGATCTGGCGTTCCTGCATGGCCTCAAGCAGGGCGGCCTGGGTCTTGGGCGGGGTGCGGTTGATCTCGTCCGCCAGCAGCAGTTCGCAGAAGATCGGCCCGCGCGTCAGGGTGAAACTGGACGTCTGAAAGTTGAACAGGTTCGACCCGATGATGTCGCCGGGCATCAGGTCGGGCGTGAACTGGATGCGGCCGTAGTCGAGGCCCACCGTGCGGGCGAAGGTCTGGGCCAGCAAGGTCTTGGCCGTGCCGGGCGGGCCTTCCAGCAGGACGTGGCCGCCGGCGAACAGGGCCGTCAACAGCATGTCGACGGCCTCCTCTTGGCCGACCACGGCCTTGGCGATCTCGGCGCGGATGCGCTCGGCGATCGTCTTCACCTCATTGACGTCCACGGGTCAGCTCCTGGTTCCAGCGATGAAGGGCGCCGGCGACCCGCATCAGATCGGCTGGCGACTTGGTGGCCCGGGCCTGTTCGGCCAGGGCGGTGTAGGTTTCGGTCGCGCCGCCGGTGCGGCCGACCCGGTCGAGGAAGGCGTCCAGCGCCGCCTCGTCCAGATTGCGCGGCGCCCCGATGGCGCGGGCCACGGCGGCGCGCACCAGCAGGGCATAGGGGACGGCCATGCGATGCTCGCGCCGCGCCAGGCGAACCAGGCCGGCCGTATTGTCCGCCAGCCCCCGCTTGCCCAGGGCGATGACACGGCCCTTTTCGCGCGCCGGGCCGAAACGGACGGCGGCCTGGAAGCCGGCGAAGGCGGCCAGGGCGACCAGCACCAGGGTCATGCCGACCAGTGGCGGCTCAAGCATCAGACGCAGCATGTTGCGCGTCCGCTGGAAGCCATGCAGCGTCAGGTCGAACACCACCGGTGCATCGTCGGCGCGCACCAGATCGATAAGGCCGACGGCGGTGGTCGCGCCGTTCAGGGTCTTGAGCGCAGCCGTGCTGACCAGGTCGGGATCGGCCAGGACATAGGTCCGCAGTTCGCGATGCATCGCCAGGACCGCACGGCCCTGATCGTCGACCACGACGGGGATCCAGGCCGGCCCTTCGAGCGTGCGCAGCTCTTCGACCTGAATCGGCTTGCCGAACGGCGCGCCGCTGGGACGGCGAAGGCTGATGGTCGCACGCCCCTTGCGCGCGCTCAGCGTCAGATCCTTGCGTAGATCGTCCGGCAGCGCGGCCAGGGCCATCGGCGGCGGCTGGACGCCCAGGGTGCGCACCCAGCCGGGGCGATCCGCGTCGGGCACGGATGTCCATTTCGGCAGGACGACCAGCGTGGCGCCATAGTGTTCGATGTCGTCGATCTGTTCGGGCTTCGTATGGGCCGAAGGCGTCAGGATCAGCAGGCTCTCGTCCGACGCCTCGGTCAGCGCGCCCCGGTTCAGAACCACCGGCACGCCCACGCCGCGCAACAGCGAAGGCAGACCGCCGAAGCCTGTGGACGACCGCGACAAGGCATGGCCGCCGCCGTCGTTGCCGGACCTCAGCTCCGGCGCATAGGCGGACAGAACCCCCAGCCCCGCCAGCGCCACCACCCCGACCAGCAGGACGACAATCATGGTGACGGGCGAGAAGCTGCCGTCGCCGGCCTTGCTCGATCGGCTCATGCGCGCCAGCCCTCGGGCAGGGCGAAAGCCTCATAGGCCTGGCGACAGTCGGCGAAGTCCTGGGCGCCGACGGGCGCGCCGCCGAACAGGCTGCGTTCCACCATCCGGCCGATCAGGTCGAAGGCCGGCCGCGCGGCGTCGGGCACGGCCTTAAGCCGGGCGATCTCGCGCGTGGTCAAGGAGACTCTCACGGCGCGTGGCTGACGCTGTTCGATGTCCTGAACGCTGCGCAACAGCAGCAGGTGCGCAGCATCGGCGTAAAGGCCTCGCGCCGCCAGGGCGTCGGCTTCGGCCAGCAGATCGCGAGCCGCGCGCGCATCGGGCCGCCATTGCGCCTCGGCGACGATCTTCGGCTTCGTCGGCTTGGCGGGCGGCGCGCGCATCCGCAGGATTTCGCGGCCGATAGCATAGAGGATCAGAGCCGCGACCATGGCCAGGCCGATCCAGAACACCCACTGCAGCACCGGCGCAATGAACTGAAGAACATCGCCGATCCAGTGCAACCAGCCGGGCGTCTTGATATCCGGGCGATCAAAGCCGATGCGGTCGAACTGAAGGGAATCGTCCTTCAGGAGGCGGGCGTGCGCCCTGGCCAGGGCTTCATCTGTGGGCGAAGCCCTATCCTGCATCTTGAGCACGCACCCTTACCGAACAGCCAAGCCATACCGTTCGGAGAAACGGAGTCAACCACAGGCGCCTACGTCAGTCCTCCCTGTCGTGCGCTTTGCGTGATTTCCACTTTTGGTTCTCACCTCAGAACTGACCCTTCCGAGGTTAGAGAGGGTGGTTGGCGGACGTCGCTCGATCAGATGATCGCTCTTGCAAGCGGCCAGCGCAGCCAGAGCGGGGTGCGAGCTTCCGCACCCAAATTTCCACAAAGCCCCGCAGCACCGAGCCGTAGGGCACTCTGCGTTCCATATCTCGAAAAGGCGCAGACGGGCGTCAGGATCGTCGTCGATTACCTGTCCCAATACCGTCTTCGCTGTCCTTTCGGACGATGACGGTGAACACGGTATTGGGCAGGCTGGCAGTGGCGCCCTCAGCAGTCTTGGGCGTCAGGCTTGCAGGTGATTCCGTAAAACCCAAATCATCCGTTGCTGAGAGCGTTTCGGCATGCAAGCTGTACAGTGTCTGATCATAAGGTCACGCCGCGACGAGACGAGCACGAAGAAGGTCATAGACCGCGTCCCCGATCAGGATGACGATCAGGCTGAGCCCGGCCAGCGGAAAGACGACGGCGAGCGCGATCGTCAGCAAGGCGACGGTGCGCAGCTTCAGCGGATGAAGTTCGCGCGGGGCGCCGATCTTGCCCTTGGGGCGACGCTTCCACCACATCACGGGTCCGGTGATCGACAGGACGATGACGCCCAGACAGGCGATCAGCATGAGGATCTGGTTGGCCCATCCGAAATAGTTGCCCATGTGGATCTGGACGCCCAGTTCGACGGCCTTGGCCGCGACCCCATAGTCCGAGAAGCGGACATCGCCGAGGACACGACCCGAATACTGGTCGATGTGCAGGGTGCGTTGGCCCTCGGGTCGGCCGGGGTAGGTGTAGGCGGTATAGACGCCGTCCGCCCCCTTGGGCAGGGTCAGGCGATAGGCGGTGGTCATGCCTTCGCGCGCCAGGGCCGCGACCGCGCCATCGACGCCGATGCCCGTTTCGGCGTGCGCCATCGTCATCCCCATGCCGCCGCCGTGGTGATCGACGTGGGGGTCGGAAACCGGCATGGGCGCGTTCTCGACGGTCCAGGGCGCTTCGCCGATGGCTTGTTGTACGGTCTGAACCGGCGGCGCCGTCGCCGTCGTTGCGGCGGGCGTCGCGCCGTGCAGGCGGTGGTTGGTCGGATAGCCGATGCCCAGCGCGTCCGTCCCCTGTTTGAGCAGACCGCCCCAGACCGTGGCCCAGGGCAGGCCGGTCAGGATCAGGAAGGCGATCAGGACGGCGGTCCAGACGCCGGTGACGGCGTGAACCTCGCGCCACAAGAGGCGGCCTTGGCTCTTCAGTCTGGGCGTCAGGGCGGCGGCGAGCCCGCGCCCGCCACGCGGCCACCACAGATAGAGGCCGGTGATGACGAGGATCAGGCCCCAGCAGGCCATCAGCTCGACCACGGCATCGCCCCGGTCGCCCAGCATCAGCGAGCCGTGGAAGGTGTCGGCGAAACCCACCAGGGTGCGGGTATAGACATAGGAGCCCAGCACCTGCGCCGTGCCGGGATCGACGAAGACCCGCCGCGGTTCGCCGTCGGCCGGAGTGACGAAGACCTGGGCGCTGCGGCCGGCCTCGACCGGCATGTCGATCCGCGTGGCCGAACCGCCGGGATAGTCGGCAAGCGCCGCCGCGATCAGGCGACTGGCGGGCATGGCCGGCGCTTCGGCGACAAAGCGCTGATGCGGATAGACGGCGTCGTTGATCTCGTCGTTGAACAGATAGATCGCGCCGGTCACCGCCAGGATCAGCATGAAGGGCGCGACGATCAGGCCGGCGTAGAAATGCCAGCGCCAGATCGTGCGATAGAGCCCCGTCAGGCCTTTGTTCGGGGTGGTTCCGGGCGCGATCGTCATGGTCAGAAGTTCCGGCTCAGGGTCACATCGACGCTGCGCGGCGCGCCGAGATAGAGCTGCGCAGCGCCATAGCCGGACCAGTCCGCATAGAGTTCGTCGAACAGGTTGCGGCCGCGAACCGTCACCCGTCCGAACGGCGCACGCCAGCTGGCCTGGGCGTCCACCACCGTGCGCGCCTTGACCCGATAGGTGTTGGCGTTGGAGGTGTAGAAGTCGCCGTCGTAACGCACCGTCGCGCCCAAGGTCACGGGCAGCCACGGCAGGCTGTAGTAGGCGCTGACGTCGAACATCTGCTCCGGCACGTTGGGCGGTCGATTGCCGGAGCGGTCTACCCCGCCGGCCTCGACCAGGGTCTTGAACTCGCTGTTCAGGATCGCCCCGCTGGCGTCGATGCGCAGCCGCTCGGTCACGGCGGCCGACAGCGAGACCTCGACCCCGGACGATTGCTGTTCGCCGCCCTGGATGGTCAGGGCCGGATTGGCGGGATCGCGCGTCAGGATGTCGTCCTGGGTGATCTGATAGACGGCGGCGGTGACATCGGCCCGGTCGCCCCACAAGCTGGTCTTGATCCCGGCCTCGATCGCGTCGCCTGCGCTGAGGTCGAAGCGTGCATTGGTGCTGTTGAGGAACAGGAAGCTGGAAACGGGCGTCACGGCATGGCTGACCTGAGCATAGAGCTGCGTCTTGGGGTGCAGGTCATAGACCGTGCCGATCCGCCACGAGACGGGGTCGTAATCCTGGCCATAGGCGGCGCGGACGCCGGTGTTCAGATCGAAAGTCTCTCGCTCCAGCTCGACCTTGTCGTAGCGAAGCCCGCCGACCAGCAACCACTTCGGCGTCACGTTGAAGGCGTTCTCCAGGAAGATCGCCGCCGTGGTGCTGTCGCTGACCCAGTCGACCCGTGACCCGGCGCCGGGGAAGTTGGCCTGGGTCGTGTCGGGGAAGACGCCCCGCACAGGTGCGAAGCGATCGACGGCCGTCGTCGTGCCGAACCGGCGTGTCGTCTCGAAATGGGTTTCGCTGTATTCCGCGCCCAGGGTGAAGCGGTTGCGGCGGCCGCCGATCAGGCCGTCGAAGGCGGCCCAGGCGCGGTCGGTCCAGTACTGTTGATCATGGGCGATCAGGGTGGTGTTGCGGTTCAGCAGGTTGGCGGCGCTGTTGAACGAGACATCCTCGACATTGCGCCAGACGCGGTCGGCGGTGTAGCCCGCCAGCTCGTTGGTCAGGGTCCAGTGGTCGTTCAGACGATAGTCGGCGCGGGTCCGAACCTGGAAGGATTCCGACTTCATCACCCCGTCTTCGACGTTGTAGTTGGTGCGGATCGTGGCCCGGTCCAGCACCAGGCCCTGGCTGTTCTCGACCAGGCCCGACGGATCGCGCGCCACGGATGCGGGGACCAGGGTCGAGCCGAAGTAGGGCGACGACTTGTCGTAGAAATAGTCGGCGAACAGGTTGAGCGTCAGCCGGTCCGAGGCCTTGATCAACAGCGAGGTCGTCAGGGCGCGGGTCTGGGCATCGGTGTCGTCGGCCCAGCCGTTCGTGTCGCTGAAGCTGGCGTCGGCCCGCAGCGCCATGTGATCGTTGATCGGCAGGTTGCCGCCCAGGCCGGCGCGAACCGTCCCGAACGAGCCGACGCTGACCAGACCCTCGCCGCTGCTTTCTCCGATATAGGCGCGCTTGGGTACGAGGTTGATCGCGCCGGCCAGGGCGCCCTCGCCGTAGAGGACCGAGGCCGGCCCCTTGAGCACCTCGACGCGCTCGAAGTTGAAGGTGTCGAAGTTGCGGATGGCGCTGTTGGAGCCGGTCACCCGCACGCCGTCGAACAGATAGGCGATGGCCGTGGAGGTGAAGCCGCGCATCGAGGTGACGCCGACCGAGCCGGGAAGCGTGCCGCCGTTGACGCCTGGGGCGGCGTTGAAGGCCTCCACCGACGTCCGCAGGCCCTCGGTCTGCATCCGCTGTTGCGTCAGCACGTCCAGCGTCGCGGGCGTCTCGCGGTGGGTCAGGCCCAGCCGATTGGCGGCGGGGGCGGGGCGGTCCAGCGCCATGGCCGTCGGCCTGGCGGTGACGATGACTTCGTCGATTGTGGTCGCCTGATCGGCATAGGCGGACTGGGCATGGGCGGACTGGGCGAAGGCGGGCGTCGCGAACGCCGCGATAAGCAGCGCGCAGGGCGCCGCCGTGGTCTTGAGAGACATGTTTGGATTGTCCTGAACAGGGAAGGGCGCGCGCCGACGGGGTCGTCAGCGCGCAGGCGTCGATCTGTTCAGGCGAGAGGCGGGGCCGTCGATGGCGGGCGCAGACCGGTGCGGAAGTCGTCGAAGGGCAGGCTGGTCCACAGCGCGGTCGGCTGCACCGCGACGATGCGCGGGGGCGCTACGGGATGGATCGGTGGCGGTGAAGGCAGGGCCGTGAAACCGGCCAGCACGCAGGAGGCGCACTTCAGACTGTCTATCGGCGACGGCTTTTCAGGCCGTGGCGCGCCGTCGGCGTCGTAGGAGACCAGGATCCGGTCGCCCGAGCACAGCATGATCGGAGCGCCCGTCGCGGCCGACGCCGCGACCGCAGAGGGCAGCAGGGCCGCGAACACGATCGCGAACGTCGCGGCGAGGAACGCCAGCGATCGGTTCAGCGACCAATGATCTGAGGATGACGAGGGCACCCCGTTGCCATACTCGGGCCGCCGCCTGAAAGGAAGACCCATGCCAAGTGGCGGATTGTCAGGCGTAGCTTCTTAGGAGCGAGTTCTGCGGATCCTCAATGGGAGGTTTTGGGGCACATCTCTAGGATCACTCGCGGCACGTCTGCCTTTTGAAAAGTGCTCGGGGAAGGCTGTGTTGGTCGTGGCAGGTGGCCATGAGCCAGTCCCATCTGTGACTTGTTCCACGCAAACCTTGGAACGCTGGGCGAATGATCAGAGCCAAGGCGCCGCTCAAACCAAGTTGACTGATCCGGTAGCATCTAAATTTGGCCGGATCGTTCCGAACCCGAAATCCAGCGATGTGCAACATCGTTTTCAAGCCAAACTGGAGGTTTGGATCAAATGAAGCCGGGTTCGGCGATGTCGTCCACCACGAATTTATTTGGCAGCGATCAACATCTAATCGCAGCTCTCGATCTGTCAGGCGCAGAAGGGTTCGATCCAGTCGGCTCCATTGCAGCGATCTTGACTGGCCTCGGGTCTGGCTTGTCGATTTTGGCGCGCAAAGCGTTGATTTCTGCCCGCTAGGCCTAAATGTGAGGCTTCTATGTTAGCGACCGAGCCTGAAGACGCCGATACAGGATCCGCGTCTCCAGAAGATTGGCGATCCGAAGCGCAACCTCGACAACGTCGAACGGCTTGCTGACAAAGTCCTTCGCCCCCAAAGACAACGCTCGACGCCGCGCAGAAGCCGTCGAGTCGGCGGTCAGAACCAGCACGGGGCGAAAGTCGCCCGGAGCCGTCTGCCGGCCGAAGCCCTCCAGCAACTGATAGCCATCGACCGCCGGCATCATCAGGTCGAGCAGGACCAGGTCCGGCGACCTGCCCACGAAGGTGGCGAGCGCAGTCTTGGGATCGGTCAGGCCGATGACGTCGCCATAGCCTTCCCGCTCCAGAAGCGTGCGCAGCAGAACGACGTTGGTCTCCTCGTCATCCACGATCAGGATGCGGCAAGCGTTCAGGTCCGCCTGGGTCACGGGGCGGGCGTCGGACGGATCGGACATCATCTGTTCTCTTCAGGCTGTGATGCGCGGATCTGGACGGGCAGCTCGAACCAGAACCGGGCCCCGCGTTCCGGCGGCTTTCGGTTTTCGAAGCCGATGCGACCACCCATGGCTTCGGCCAGCCGTTTCGACAGGGCGAGTCCCAGGCCTGTGCCTTCTATGTCGGACGTGCGCTCGCGTCCCAATCGGTCGAAGGGTGTGAACAGGCGCGGCGCAGTGGCGTCTGCGATGCCTGAGCCTTCGTCCGAAACCTCGGCTCTCGCCCACCCGTCGACGACGGTGAGCGTCAAGCGCGCGACGCCGCCGGCTGTGTTGTATTTGATCGCGTTCGACAGCAGATTCAGCGCGATCTGAACCACACGACGCCGGTCGGCCGAGGCAAAAACCGGGGTTGGCGACAGGTCATGATCCAGACGGATGCCTGCCGCCGCCGCGATGGGCGAGGACAGGTCCAATGCCTCCGACAATGCGTCGCGGAGGTCGAGGACTTCGAACGCGAGGTCCATGCGCCCCGCTTCGATGCTGGATATGTCCAGCACCTCGTTGATCAACGCCAGGAGATGGCGGCCGGCTTTCAGGATGTGCTGAACGGCGGTGACCTGAGGCCGCTTCAGGTCCGCCTCGTCCAGTTCGAGCAACTGGGCGAAGCCGAGGATGGCGCTGAGCGGCGTGCGCAGTTCGTGGCTGGTGCGCGAAAGGAAGTCGCTCTTGGCCAGGCTTGCTGCGACGGCCGTCTCGCGGGCCTCGGAGAGCGCCTTTTCCGCGTCCTTGCGATCGGTCATGTCGCGCGTGACCTTGGAGAAGCCTTTCAACTTGCCGGTTTCGTCGCGCAACGCGGTGACGATTACATTGGCCCAGAACCGGGAGCCGTCGCGGCGGACGCGCCATCCTTCGTCTTCCGCTCGACCCTCGGCCGTGGCGCGCGAAAGCATGATGGAAGGCACGGCATCTCGTGTCTCGTCGGGATAGAAGATGGAGAAGTGGCGCCCGATGATCTCGTCCGCATCCCAGCCCTTGATGCGCTTGGCGCCCTCGTTCCAACTGACCACGAGGCCCTGTGGATCCAGGGCGAAGATGCCGTAGTCCTTGACCCCGTCCACCACCAGGCGAAACCGTTCCTCGCTGTCGCGAAGGGCGCGTTCGCGTGATCGCAACAGAAGGCTGGCCTGTTCGAGTTTCACCCCGAGCCGACCGATTTCGTCGGCTTCGAGCGGCAGCGACAGAAGCGGTTCGCCGCGCTCCAGCCGCCCGGCATTGTCTTCCAGAAGATGGACGCGGCGCACGATGCCCGTCGAGAACAGATAGACCGCCATCAGACTGCCGAGCAGACCCAATGCCCCGATGATCGTCGTCAGTCCCAGGTTCCGCGCCCTCACGGCGTCCGCCCGCGCGCGGCGGATGTCCAGCAGTGCGCTTTCACGCGCCTGCATCGCCTCGATCTCGGATCTTAGCGCATCGAGGACCGCCTTGTTGGCGACGAGGGCCGACAGGACCTCGGGTCGTTCCAGCGCGGCGGGGGAGCCGGCGTTTGGCCCCAGGCGCAAGGCCGCCAGCCCATCGCGCTTGCGCTGCGCCAGCGCCCTGACGCGCTCGAAGCGCTGGCGAACCTCGTGGTCGCGGATCTCTCCATCCAGACGCGCGAAGGTGGCGGGCAGCTCGGCCTCGGCCTTGATGTAGGGCTCCAGGAACCGGGTCTGACCCGTCAGAAGATAGCCGCGCACGCCGCTGGCTGCTTCCGCCAGCAGGGCGTGGACCTCGTGGATGTCGCTCTGGATCGCGAAGGCGGCGCGCACGTCCGCCTCGGCGCGGGCCTCGGCGCGGCTGGCGAGGTAGAGGGAAAAGAGTGCCCCCAACAGGATCGCGAGCGGAAGAGCAACCACCACGAGCCCCTTCACGGCGACCGGCTGGTTCGCCCATAGCCGTCCCGGACGTGAGAACAGGCCTTGTCTCGACATCGTCATGGTGCGGGCGGACGCGTTCGCGTGGCCAGCACGGCGGCCTGGGTGCGATCGGCGACGCCGAGCTTGGCGATCACCCGCTCCACATGCGCCTTGACGGTTCCTGGACTGATGTCGAGTTGGCGCGCGATCGCCTTGTTGGTCAGGCCGTCCGCCACCTGATCCAGCACCTGTCGCTCACGCGGGGTCAGCCGGTCGAGGCGGCTGATGTCGTCTTCGATACGGCGCGACGCCGGCGTCATGGCCAAGGCCTGGTTCAGCAGGGCCAGGGGCAGAGCCGTGCGACCTTCCAGAACTTGCCGCACCGCCGCGACGAGTTCATCGGCGCTGGCGTCCTTGAGCACATATCCCGTCGCGCCGGCGGCCAGGGCGGCCCGAACATATTCCGGCGCGTCGTGAAGGGTGAGCATGAGGATGCGAGACGCCGGAACCTCGGTGCGGATCGCGGCGGCTGCGGCCAGGCCGTCCATCCCTGCGCCAAGCCGGATGTCCATCAGGACGATGTCCGGCGTGAGAGCGACGGCCAAGGACACGGCCTCCTCGCCACTGCTCGCCTCGCCCACCACCTCCAGGCCGTCGGCGCGGCTGAGCATGGCGCGCAGACCCTCGCGGGCCAGTGGATGATCGTCGACGATCACGACGCGACCCCTCACAGACGCTGCACCAGGGCCGCCGACACCTCGACTCCGCCGCCGTCAGCCGGTTCCGAGACGTCGAGTCGCCCGCCCAGCACGGTCATCCGTTCGCGCATGACGGCCAGGCCGATACGCTCGCCGAGCATGCTTGATGAACCCGGAACCATGCCCGCTCCCCAATCCCTGACCACGAGACTCCACCGTCCCTGCTCCGGTTCGCCGTCGAT
The DNA here is from genome assembly GCF_057838505.1 of Brevundimonas sp. KH_058. Classification (NCBI taxonomy): domain Bacteria; kingdom Pseudomonadati; phylum Pseudomonadota; class Alphaproteobacteria; order Caulobacterales; family Caulobacteraceae; genus Brevundimonas; species Brevundimonas sp. KH_058. The sequence goes on from NZ_CM174469.1 coordinate 1,497,019, forward strand.
CTCGATGCGCACGCGGCATTCGCCGCCCGCGTGTTTTCGGATGTTGGTGATGGCTTCCTGAGCCACGCGATAGAAGGCGGTCTCCAGGACGGGCGGCCAACGCGTCGGCCCTGTCGTGGCGAGATCGACCTGAAAGCCCTCCTGGGACAGAGCGTCGGCCAATGACGCCACGGCGGCGGCGAGGCCGAGATCGTCCAGAAGGGTCGGGCGCAGGTTGCCGATCGCGGCCCGCAACTCGCGCACCAGACCCTGGGCCATGATGACCAGCCTGGCTGTCGTTTGCGGCGATGTGCCGGATTTCTCCGCTTCAAGCTGTCGAAACAGGGCTCCGGCGGTCTGGGCCACGCCGTCATGCAGATCGCGCGAGACGCGGCCGCGCTCTTCCTCCTGAGCGGAAAAGAGTCGGGCGACGACCGCCTCCAGCCGCCGTTCCCGTTCCTGCAACAGGCCCAGCAGTCGGTCGCGTTCCGCCTCGCGCTGGACCCGATCGATCGCGGTCGCCATCAGCTGGCGCAGCATGGCCAGAGCGTCGGCGTCGTCATCGTCGAGCGGGCCGCGATCACCCGCAGGCGACGCCAGCATCAAGGCGCCGACCTTGCGTTCGTTTCGCCCCGGCGCGACGAGCGCCAGTCCTTGCGCATCGTCTCCGATGACGACCATCCCGTCGGCATGGCCGGCGAATAGGGCGGCATTGCGTGCCGCGGCCGCCAAGGTCGCTTCCAGCGTCTCGGCGTCCGCAGCCCCGAGATCTCGCCCGGCTTCGATCAGAAGCCGCAGACGCGCGGCGCGCGCCTCCGCCGAGCGGTAAAGAGCCCTGAGTTCTCCGACGGTGTCGGGACCGTTCAGGGGGCTGGTGCGACTATCCATGGGCCGCGACCATAGCAAGACTGGCTCGGTGCGGCCTAGGCCATTCGGCATAGGCCGCAGGGCATAGCCAGGCGGCCGATGTGCAAGCCTGGGCGGGGGCTCAGCTTATGCCGCATGAAAGATCAGTTTCATTTCGATGGGTTCCCGACGGCGGTCGTCCAGAAACGCACGGCGGCGGCCCAGGATCAGGTCTGGTCATCCGTCACAGCCAGCGGTCCGGTCGCGGCCGACAGCCGCTGGCTGGTGTGGTTCGACGGCCATGCGCGGTTTCGAGAGGGCGGCGAGACGCTCGATACGACCATTCTTCGTCCGGGCGTCGGCTATCGCGTCAATGACCGCCTGGACGTGTGGGTCGGTTATGCGAACGTCACCAACCGCCGGCCTGGCCTGGATGTGGAAGAGCACAGGCTCTGGCAACAGGCGACCTATCCCATCGCGCAGGTGGCGGGAGGCAGTCTTACCGGACGCACTCGGCTTGAGCAGCGGTTTCGCGACGGCGGCGACGATACGGGTCTGAGACTGCGCCAGTTCGTCCGGTGGAGCCGCGCGCTCGGTGGCGGACCGTTGTCGGCGGTCGTCACCAACGAGACCTTCTTCGCCCTGAACGACGCCGACTGGGGTCAGCGGGGCGGCTTCGATCAGAACCGCGCCTTCGTCGGTCTGGCCTGGGCGGTGTCGCCCAAGGTCAGGATCGAGGGGGGCTATCTGAACCAGCAGATCGACGGCGGACCTGCGCCCGACACAAGCAACGACAATCTCTCGCTCGCAGCGTTCGCGAGCTTCTGAAACCAACGGCTCATGCCGATCAAGAAAGGTGTTTTCCCATGTGCAAGCCTCAACTGTCTCGCCGTAATCTGGTCGCCGGACTCGCGACCGGGGGCGCTGGTGTCGCGTTCGCCGGCGCAGCGGCGGCCTCTGGCCTTCCGCAAGCCTTGCCGTCTCAATTCTATGAACCCAATCCGATCCCGATCGTGGACGGCAAGGCGGCCCTGACCCCGGATCAGGCTCTGGAGATGCTGCGACAAGGCAACGCCGCCTTCCTGGAAGGCCGGACGCGCCAACTCGACCTCGGCGCGGCAAGCCGCCTGCAACTGGCTCAAGGTCAGGCGCCCTTCGTGGCCTATGTCTCCTGCTCCGACAGCCGCGTTCCGCCGGAACTGCTGTTCGGACGCGGCCTGGGCGAGCTGTTTATCATCCGTAACGCCGGCAACACCGTGGATACCGTCGCCATGGGGTCCATCGAATACGCCGTCGCCGTCCTGGGCGTGCCGCTGGTGGTCGTCATGGGCCACGAGGCCTGCGGCGCCGTGAAGGCGGCCATGGATGTCGTGAAGTCCAACGCCCGCTTCCCGGGCGCGATCGGGGACATGATCGAACCGATCATCCCAGCGGTTCTGGCCGCCCGCAACGCCACGGGCGACAAGACCGAAGCTGCGGTGAAGGCCAATGTCAGCCGCACCGTCGAACGTCTGCGCGTGGCGGCCGACCCCATCATGCTCGAACCGCAAGCCGCCGGGAAATTGAAGGTCGTCGGCGCCTACTATTCGCTGTCCAAGGGTGACGTGGAGTTCTTCGACGTATGACGGTCAGGCGGCGGGAGTAGGGGAGACAATGCGTCTCTGACCTTCCCGCCGCGAAAACGCCGGACGATCGACCTGATCCGCTTGGTGCTCATCCCGCGCCCTACGACAAGGCGGAAAGAAGCGGTCGCTGCTCGTTATTCTCAAGCGGAACCTGCCATAGGGACGACCCGTCAACTATCCAAGAAGCGCTGCGGTTGCGGCATGTTTCACACCAAGGCTCGTCGCGTCCTCGAACGTCAGGTCCGTCGTTGCGAAATACTCCCGCTGGTTGGTGGCGCACCAGTCGGTGGTGACGATGCGGACCGGATCGGACTTCGGCGCAGCGGCCGAGGCATAGAGGAAGTCGCCGCTGCGGTCGGCCAGGGGCATTGGACGGTCCTGGTTGGCGCGGGCCATGAAACGGTCGAACTGCGCCCGCGAGACGGTGGCGGCCATCAGCTTGCCGTCGAAGCGGACGATGGAATCGAAGACGTAGCGGCTGACCGGCCCGGCGGGGACGCCCGTGCCCAGGGTGGTGTGGCCGATGAAGCCGGCGTCGGCGCCGGCCGCCTGGGCCAGACCGGCTGCGACACGGCGTCCGGTGTCGCCCAGCGACAGGGCGCGAGGACTGGTTCCCAGGATGGTCCGCTCCTCCTCGGTCAGGTCGGTCGCCAAGGTTGCGGCGATCAGGTCCGCTAACGCGGGGGAGGCGGGGGTGCCCAGCGCGACCGAGCGGGATTGGGCCGTGACCGAGCCGTCCGACAGGAACGCGGCCACCGTATAGGCGGCGGTCCAGGAGCCGGTGTGGACATAGGCGCTGCGGTCCTGGCGATGCTGGAACAGCAGGTGGTTATGACCGCCGATCATCAGGCTGCCGTCCGGTAGCAGCGGCAGGATATTCCGGTCGGCGGCCACCCCCGCGTGGCTCATGACCATGACCAGATCGGCCCCGGCCAAGTTGTCGGCGAGATTGGCCGTCGCCCAGTCGCCTGCGGCCGGGATCGACAGCTGTTCGCGCGAGGCCTTGGGGTAGGTGGTCAGCGAGTTCGTCGCCATGCCCACGACCCGCAGCGAACGGCGGCCGAACGGCAGGGTCGCGGACGGCGCGGCATATCCGGCGCCCGTGCGCGTATCGCCGATGGTGCTGACGACCTGAATGCCCAGGCCCTTCAGGCGAGCGACGACTTCGGCCAGATCGGTCGTCAGGTCGTTGTCGTGATTGCCGAGGTTGAACACCGTCGGCGCGATCGCCGGCAGGGCCGCCAGGAAGGCCCAGTCCACCGCACCGCCCGACCGCACGGCGACGACATTGCCGTGCTCGAAGATGTCGCCGTCGATGGCGATGACGTGCGGGACGGGGTTGGAGCGGACTTCGGTCTCGAAGGCGGCCAGCAGCTGGGCGGTCCGCTCATAGGCGGAATGCATGTCGGATATGGCCAGCACACGGCCGATCACATCCGCTCGTTTCATGCCGATCAGCCCTGACGCGAAAGCCGTCGACCCGGCGAATTGCAGGAGCCGGCGACGGGAGGGCATGACGAGAGGCATACGCAATCCAAACAATGTCTGGGAGGGCGTGCGGAGCGGGCTCACGCACCCTTTCAGCATCGCATTTAGCCCCTCTCGACACAATGCCGGCCGGCCCTGTGCAGGCCGCCTAAGGACAGATTGTCACGCCCCTGTGGCCGCGTCTTCAAAGGTTCAAGAAACCGGCGCGCTCTGCGCTGGCGGCCGTCGCCGCGAAGCTCTACGGCGTCGCGCGACAACGCCCCCTCCCCACCGTCGCCAAGGAAATCTCGCCCATGCTTCGCCAAGCCCTTCTGGCCGCCACCGTCAGCGGCATCGCCCTGCTGAGCGCCGGCTCGGTTCTCGCCCAGACGACGGACACCGCCGCCGAACCCGCCGGCGTCGATGACATCGTCGTCACCGCCCAGCGCCGTAGCGAGAACATCCGCGAGGTGCCGTTCGCCGTCACCGCCCTGAACACCCAGACCCTGCAGGACATCTCGGCCGGCGGCGCCGACATCCTGTCGCTGTCGGCGCGCGTGCCCAGCCTTCAGGTCGAGAGCTCGAACGGCCGCTACGCCCCGCGCTTCTACATCCGCGGCCTGGGCAATGTGGACTTCGACTTCACCGCCTCGCAGCCGGTTTCGGTGGTGCTGGACAATGTCGTGCTGGAGAGCGTCTATCTAAAGGGCTACCCTCTGTTCGACGTGCAGCAGCTGGAAGTCCTGCGTGGTCCGCAAGGCACGCTGTTCGGCCGCAATACGCCGGCGGGCGTGGTCAAGATCGACACCGTCAAGCCGTCCGACGACTTCACCGGCTTCGGCTCGCTGACCTACGGCAACCTGGGTTCGACACGGGCCGAGGCCGCCGTCACCCTGCCGGCGTCGGACACGCTTCAGGTGCGGGGCGCCATTCTGTGGAACCACCGCGACGACTGGGTGAACAACGCCTTCAACCCGTCCTTCGCCAATGCGGACAAGGACGATCTGGGCGGTTTCAATGACCTGGCCGCGCGCGTCCACGTCGCCTGGACCCCGACCGATCGTCTATCGACCCTGCTGACCCTTCAGGCCCGCGACTATGACGGCACGGGCACTATGAACCGCGCCAACACCCTGACCAAGGGTTCGAACGAGCTGAATGGAAACTTCGACCGCGACACCGTCTATTATGACGGCGGCCGCAACAACTTCCAGAAGCAGAAGACGACGTCGCAGTCGCTTCAGGTCGCCTACGACTTCGGTCCCGCCACCCTGACCGGCATCGTCGGCTCGTACCAGGGCTGGTCCCAGGGTGACGGCGACATCGACGGCGGCGTGGCCTCGGCCCCGGCGACCGCCCCTTACAAGACGCCGTTCAACTCCGAGACCGGGACCCTCTCCAGCGACCTGTTGCAGAACACCTATGAGCTGCGCCTGGCCTCGAACGGCGACGGTCGCATCGGCTGGCAGGTCGGCGCCTTCTATTGGGACGAGCGGATCAATCTGGTCTCCGGCACCTTCAACGGCACGGGCAATCCCGCGCCGACGCGGGTGACCGACATCGTTCAGAAGTCGGACTCATGGTCGGTGTTTGGTCAGGGCAGCTACAAGCTGACGGAGGCTCTGAAGGTGACGGCGGGCGTCCGCTACACCGACGACAACCGCGACTACAACGGGCGCATCGTGTTGGGCACGGGCGCCGGCGGCACGGGCGCGGTCTCCGTCGGCGACGAACAGGTCAGCTGGGACGTCAGCGCCCTGTATGAGGTCAACGACAGCCTCAACCTGTTCGCCCGCGCGGCCAAGGGTTACCGCGGTCCGTCGATCCAGGGCCGCAATCTGCCTGTCCTGACCACAGCCGACTCCGAGACTGTCATGTCCTACGAGACCGGCCTTAAGGCCCGTCTGCTGGACGGCCGCGCCCGTTTCAACGCGACGGCCTATGTCTATGAGGTCAGCGATATGCAGTTCACCGCCGTCGGCGGCGCTGACAACGTCAACCGTCTTCTGAATGCTGACAAGGGCGAGGGCTACGGTCTGGAACTGGACGGTGACATCTATCTGGGCGCGGGCTTCAGCCTGTCGGCCGGCGCCGCCTGGAACCACACCGAGATCAAGGACAGCGACCTGCTGGTTGCGATCTGCCGCGTCCCTGCGGGAGCGGCTTCAATCTGTACTGTTACCGATCCCGTAGTGACGGTCGGGGGGCAAGTTCGCGCCAACATCGACGGCAACCCCTTCCCGCAGGCGCCGGAATACACCGCCAATCTGACGCTGAACTATGTCCGGTCGCTGGGCAACGACACCGAGCTGTTCGCCTCGACCGACTGGGTCATGCAGAAGGACTTCAACCTGTTTCTCTATGAATCGGTCGAGTTCATGCAGGACACGGCATTCGAAGGCGGCCTGCGTGCGGGCTGGCGCGACCTGAACCGCGGCATTGAGGCGGCCGCCTATGTGCGCAACATCACCGACGAAGAGAACGTGATCGGCGGCATCGACTTCAACAACCTGACCGCCTTCGTCAACGAACCGCGCACCTACGGCGTGCAGCTGACCAAGCGATTTTAAAGTCCGACCGTCCGGTGAAGCGCCCTGGCTTCACCGGACGGCCATGCAGGCGAGGCGGTCACTGCCCCAGCCCACCAAAGACCTGTTCAGCCTTCGATGAACCTTGGCTCATGCAGCGCAAGCAGGGCGAAGCTGGCCAGCCAGTGCTCGCCCATATAGTCGCCGGTGACGTGGGGCAGGGCGGCGTCGAGGTGGCGCTGGGCGGCGGCCGTGGCGACGGCTTTCAGCGGTTCGGATGCGGGGAGAGCTGCCGCGATGGCGCGCCAGCACCAGCCCCGACTCAGGTTCAGGCCGTCCAGATGGGCGATCTTGCCGTCGGTGCGGTCGCTGACGCGCGCGGGCGACAGCAGGGTGGCGGGTTCGCCCTCGGCGAGGCGGGGCAGGAAGGCGTCGAACCAGATGCGATAATTAGCGGCGGGCAGGACGCGCCGCATCAGTTCAGCCTCCATCAGGGCCGGGGACAGGAACTCGTCCTGCGACGGTTCCCAGGCCTGACAGTCCCGGTCGTTCGCGTGCCAGCGCAGGGCGGCGTCGCGACAGGCGGCGGCCAGATCGGCGTCGTGGACGTCGGCGTAGTCCAGCGTCAGGCGCAGGGCGAAGGCGGTGTTGTAATGGGTTCCGACCCGCACCGGATAGTCGGCCAGAGGCAGGAAGGCCTTGAACCGGTCGGCGAAGAGCTGGGCGAGCGGTTGAAGGGTTTCGAACCAGCGGCGGCCTTCGTCGGTGTCGTGGCGGGCCAGTTCTGCGGTCAGCATCAGCAGCCAGGCCCAGCCGTAGGGGCGCTCGAACCCGCGCGCCTCGGGACGGGCGAGATAGGCCGCTTCGCCGGCGACGTTCTGGGTCGTGAACAGGGCGTCGGCGGTAGCGCGGACGGCCTCGGCCTCGGCCATCTCGGGATGCAGGCGATAGAGGGTGAACAGGGTCCACCAGCCGTGGACGCACGAATGCCAGTCGAAGCTGCCGAAGAAGATCGGATGCATGTCGCGCGGGGTGCGGGCGTCCTGCGGTCCGGTCAGCACATGCATGATGTGGTTGGGATACTCCCGCATGACGTGCCCCAGGACGGCAGCGGCGAACCGGGTGGCGAGGGCTGCGTCGAGGCTTTGCGTCATGATCAGAACCGGAAGGCGAGGAAATACATCAGCAGCATATTGGCCACGAGCATGATCGCCGCCGTGGGCAGCTGGGCGCGGATGACCCCGTTCAGGGGCGAGTTGCGGTCGGGCAGCTCCAGCAGGTTGGCGGGCACGACGTTGAAGTTGGCGGCCATCGGCGTCATCAGAGTTCCGCAGAAAACGGCCAGCATGCCGATGGCGCAGACGATGGAGGGATCGCCGCCGAACTGATGCACCACGATGGGCAGGCCGATGGCGGCCGTCATCACGGGGAAGGCGGCGAAGGCGTTGCCCATGATGATGGTGAACAAAGCCATGCCCGCGCAATAGGCGAAGACGGCGAGGAAGGCCGAGGTCATGGGAATGATCTGGGCCACCAGATCGCCCACCACCTGGCCCACGTCAGCCGCGAGGAAAACCGCGCCGAGCGAAGCCAGCATCTGCGGCAGCAGAGCGGCCCAGCCGATGGAGTCCATCAGGCGACGCCCCTCCTGAACCGGGGCCATGACCGGCGGTCGGAACCAGATCATGGCGACGACCAGCGCCACGACGCAGCCCAGGCCCAGCGAGATCAGGGTCGTCTGCACGGGCGAGATCAGCCAGGCGCCGGCCGGGGTGTATTTGGCCAGCAGCGTGCCGCCGACCGCGACCAGGGGCACCATCAGCGCAGGCACGAACAGGGCGTTGCGCCAGCGTGAGGCGCCGGCCTGACGCTGCTCGCCGGTCGTCGTGACGGGCTTGCCGACGCCCAGCTTGCCCACCGCGCCGATCACGACCAGGGCGATGACCAGCAGGCCATTGCCGAAACCGCCCAGCGACGAGCCGAACAGCAGGGAGACAGCGATCAGGCCCCAGAACAGGGCGCTGCGGAACCGGGTCGGGTTCAGCGGATCGCGCAGGCTGAGGATCGAGAAGGCCGCGAACATCAGGCCCGTCGCCACATAGGCGTGTTCCAGCGTGATCATCGACCGGCCTCCGCGTCCTCGACGACGTCGGGCACGGCCATGTCTCGCCTGACCTGACGGTCGAACATCAGCAGGCGCGCGCCGTGCACCAGCAAGGCGACGACGGCGGTGGGGATAGCCCACAGCGAGACGTGCAGGGCCTCGACCCGCACCCCGGCCTGTTCCAGGAAGCCGACGATCAGGACGATGGAGCCGATGGCGATGAAGATGTCCTCGCCGAAGAACAGGCCGATATTGTCGGTTCCGGCCGCCATGCCGCGAATGCGGAACCGGGCCTTGTTCGTCAGGGGGCCATGTTCGGTCTCGGCCGCACCCTCGGCCATCGGCGCGATCAGGGGACGCACCATCTGTGGATGACCGCCCAGCGAGGTGAGCCCCAGAGCCGAGGTCGCCTGGCGCACGATCAGATAGATCAGCATCAGACGACCAGCCGTTGCGGCCTTGACCTGGGTCACCAGATCTCGCGCCCGCTCCTGAAGGCCGGCGTGTTCCAGAAGGCCGATGACCGGCAGAACCAGCCAGGTGATGTGGAAATAGCGGTTGTCGTTGAAGGCCTGGCCGAACCGGCTGATGGTGTCGATCCCCGCCGTCAGCAGGGTGCTTGCATCGACGCCGGGTCCGACCGCCGCCAGCACCCCGGTCGTGATCGCCGCGACCAGTATGACCACCAACGGATTGATCCGGGCGACGAAGCCCACGACCACGACCGCGATCCCGATAAGCACCAGCATGGTTCATCCCCCTCGATACGAAGGATCGCGCGGTTCGACCGACTGCGGAAGCCTCATTCGCCGAAGCCCCCGCCGCCGGGCGTCTCGATGACGAAGACATCGCCGGGCGTCATCGCCACCTCCGCTGTCGAGTCCAAGGGTTCGACTGTTCCGTCCGCCCGTTCGATACGGTTCACGCCCGTCGCGCCCGTCTCGCCGCCCTCGGCGCCGAACGGCGGGACACGGCGGCGGTTGGACAGTATGGCGGCGGTCATCGGCTCCAGGAACCGCACCCGTCGCACGGCGCCGTCGCCGCCTGTCCAGCGACCCGCGCCGCCGGAGCCTCGGCGGATCGAGAATTCTTCCAGCAGGACGGGGAAGCGGGTTTCCAGCACCTCGGGATCCGTCAGACGGCTGTTGGTCATATGGGTCTGGACCGCACTGGTCCCGTCGAAGCCCGGCCCGGCGCCGGATCCGCCGGCGATGGTCTCGTAATACTGACGCGCGTCGTCGCCGAAGGTGAAGTTGTTCATCGTCCCCTGGCTTGCAGCCAGCACGCCCAGGGCGCCGTACAGGGTGTCCACGACGGCCTGGCTGGTCTCGACATTGCCGGCGACCACTGCGGCCGGGTAGCGGGGGTTCAGCATCGATCCCTCCGGCACGATCAGTTCGATCGGTTTCAGGCATCCCTCGTTCAGCGGAATAGCGTCGTCGACCAGGGTGCGGAAGACATAGAGGGTCGCGGCCCGCGTGATCGACAGCGGCGCATTGAAGTTGGTGGGTCGCTGTTCGCTGGTGCCGGTGAAGTCGACGACGGCGCTGCGCCCCTCAGTGTCCACGTCGATGCGGACGCGAATGACGGCGCCGTCGTCCATTTCGTAAGCGAAGACGCCGGGTTTCAGGGCGGCGATGGCGCGTCGGACGGCCTCTTCGGCATTGTCCTGGATGTGGCCCATGTAGGCGGTGACCACGGGGCGGCCGAACTCGGCGGTCATGTGGACCAGTTCGTCGGCGCCGCGCGTGCAGGAGGCGATCTGGGCCTTCAGGTCGGCCATGTTCTGATCGACGTTGCGCGACGGATGACGGCCCGAGGCGAACAGGGCGCGGGTCTCGGCGTCGCGTAGACGGCCGGCGTCCACCAGCAGGAAGTCGTCGATCAGCACGCCCTCGTCATCCACCGTGCGCGACGAGGCGGGCATTGAGCCCGGCGTCGTTCCGCCCACGTCGGCATGGTGGCCGCGCGCGGCGACGAAGAAGGACGGCGCGTCGTCCGTCTCCAGGAACACCGGCATTATGACGGTGATGTCGGGCAGGTGGGTGCCCCCGTTATAGGGCGCGTTCAGCATATAGACGTCGCCACGGTTCATGCCGCCGCCGCCGCGTGATGCGATCACCGTGCGGATGCTTTCGCCCATCGATCCCAGGTGGACCGGGATATGCGGGGCGTTGGCGATCAGGGCGCCGGTCACGTCGAAGACGGCGCAGGAGAAGTCCAGCCGCTCCTTGATATTCACCGAATAGGCGGTGGCGCGCAGGGCCTCGCCCATCTGTTCGGCGCAGGCCATGAAGCGACTGTTGAACACCTCCAGCATGATCGGATCGACATCCGTGCCGATGGCCGTGCGGGCGGGCAGGGCGACGACCCGCTCCAGCAGCAGATTGGCTTGGGCGTCGACCGTCGCGCGCCAGCCGGGCTCGACGACGGTGGTGCCGGTGTCTTCCAGCAGGATGGCCGGACCGTCGATGGCCAAGCCGGGCGCCAGGGCGTCACGGCGATGGACGGGGGTCTGGTGGTCCTGCCCGGCCATGCGGACAGTCGGTTCGGCGATGGTCTCCAGCGATCCGGTCACGCTGGTCGGGGTCGGCGTTGACGGCGCCTGGTCCGAATGGCCGACGGCTTCGACCTCCAGCGTCTCGACGACAAGCGCCTTGTCTTCGGCGAAGAAGCCGAAGCGGCGGCGGTGCATCTCTTCAAACGCCTCGGCCATCGCATCGGCGGGGCCGAAAGGGACGACCAGAGGTGTGTCGGAGCCAGCGAATTTGATTTCGGCCCGCGCGACTGTGGAGACGGCGTCGGCCGCGAAACCCTGGACTTCAAGATCGGCTCGCGCGGCAGTCGAAAGCGCGGCGATCCTGTCGGCCAAGGCCTTGTCGCGTGTGGCGGCCAGCGGTGTCGCCTCGGTCGCCTGGCGGATGGCCCGCACCTCGGCGAGCCCCATGCCATAGGCCGACAAAACACCCGCGAACGGATGCAGCAACACCTTGGTCATGCCCAGGGCGTCGGCGACCAGACAGGCGTGCTGCCCGCCCGCGCCGCCGAAACAGTTCAGCACGTAGCGGGTTACGTCATAACCGCGCTGGATCGAGATCGAACGGATCGCCTCGGCCATGTTCTGGACGGCGATGGTGACGAAGCCTTCGGCCAGTTCGCCCGGCGTTGTCGCGCGTCCAGTCGCGTCTTCGACCTCGGTCGCCAAAGCCTCGAACCGGTCGCGCACGGCCTCGGCGTCCAGCGATTGGTCGGCATCGGGACCGAAGACGGCCGGAAAGAAGTCGGGGCTCAGCTTGCCCAGCATCACGTTGCAATCGGTCACCGTCAGGGGTCCGCCGCGCCGATAGGCGGCAGGACCCGGCACCGCGCCGGCCGATTCAGGCCCGACCCTCAGGCGACCGCCCTCGAACCGGCAGATCGAGCCGCCTCCTGCGGCCACCGTGTGGATGCTCAGCATCGGCGCCCGCAACCGCACGCCTGCGACCACGGCGTCAGACGTCCGCTCATAGTCGCCGGCGAAATGGGACACGTCGGTCGATGTGCCGCCCATGTCGAAGCCGATGGCCCGGTCGAACCCGGCGGCTTTCGCCGTCTGGGCCATCGCCACCACGCCCCCCGCCGGTCCCGACAGGATGGCGTCCTTGCCGCGGAATGCGTCGGCCGCCGTCAGCCCGCCCGAAGACTGCATGAACTGAAGCGGCGTCGCCTCGCCCAGGTCGGCGCCGACCCGCTCCACATAGGCGCGCAGGATCGGCGACAGATAGGCGTCGGCCACGGTGGTGTCGCCGCGCCCGATCAGCTTGATCAGCGCCCCGACCTCGTGACTGACCGAAACCTGTTCGAACCCGACCTCGCGTGCGATCTCCGCCAAGCGTGTCTCATGACCGGTGAAGCGCCAGCCGTGAACCAGGACGATGGCCACGGCCCGGAGCCCAGATGCATGGGCGGCCGCCAGATCGGCGCGGGCCCTGTCCTCATCCAGCGGCCGATCGACGGCGCCGTCCGCCATCACGCGCTCATCGATCTCGACCACGCGATCATAAAGCTGATCGTTCAACACGATGTTGCGTACGAACAGTTCGGGCCGCGCCTGCCACCCGATGCGCAGCGCGTCGCCAAATCCCGCCGTGATCGCCAGCAACGTCGGCTCGCCCTTGCGCTCCAGCAGGGCGTTCGTCGCTACCGTCGTGCCCATGCGCACGTCCTCGACCAGGCCCGCCATGAGCGGTCCAGACCGGGCGCCCAGGATGCGGCGGATACCTTCCACCGCCGCGTCGGCATACTGCTCAGGATTGACCGACAGCAGCTTGCGGGTCTGCAACATGCCGTCCGGCGCACGGGCGATCACGTCGGTGAAGGTGCCGCCCCGATCGATCCAGAATCTCCAATCCGCCATTTCCGCCTCCATCCGTGCAGCCTTCTTAGCGTGATTTGGTCACCGGGCTCAGGATGTTGCCCGCGCCCGCCGAAATCCCCTCCGGGCCAATCCATTGCGAAATTTCTAGCCTGCCGGTCCTGTCCTGCGATGATGCAGGGGAGCCAGGAAGTCCGGCTCACGACCAGATTGCCAATCCGGCATGGATCGGTGCGTCGCTCGCATCGATCCCATTCGACGGGGTGATATGGCCGATCCAGACAAAAGCCGCATCGGTCGATAGCGGCTTTGGCTTAGACCCGGCGCGGACTGCTGGATACCGTTCGATCAAGGCGAGCAGACAAAACGCCGCAGGGGCGGCTTTGCGCCGTGAGACCACAGGAATTCCCATGTCCAGAATGACTCCGACCGAGATGGCCGGCACGATCGGCGGCGGCCTGCTGTCGTTCCCGGTCACCCATTTCGATTCCGAAGGCCGCTTCAACGAGGCCGGCTATCGCGAACATTGCGGCTGGATGCTGCAGCATGATCTGGCCGGCCTGTTCGCCGCCGGCGGAACGGGCGAGTTCTTCTCGCTGACGCCGGGCGAGGTCGAGGCCGTGGTCAAGGCTGCGGTGGCCGAGACGGCCGGGAAGACCCCGGTGATCGCGGGCGCAGGCTATGGCACCGCCATCGCCGTCGAGATGGCGAAGTCGGCCGAGGCGGCGGGCGCAGACGGCATCCTGCTTTTGCCGCCCTATCTGATGTTCCCCGGCCAGGAAGGTCTGGCTGCGCACGTCGAGGCGGTGTGCAAGGCCACCAGCCTGGGCGTCATCGTCTACAACCGAGACAACGCCGTGCTGAAGGCCGAGACGCTTGAGACGCTGTGCGAGCGCAATCCGAATCTGGTCGGGTTCAAGGACGGCGTCGGCGACATCGAACTGATGATGCAGGTCTATGCCCGGATGGGCGATCGCCTGACCTATGTCGGCGGCCTGCCGACGGCCGAGACCTTTGCACCCGCCTATCTGGAGATGGGCGTCACCACCTATTCGTCGGCCGTGTTCAACTTCGTGCCGGACTTCGCGCTCAGCTTCTACAAGGCGGTGCGAGAGCGCGATCACGAGACCATCATGGCGGGCCTGCGCGACTTCGTGCTTCCCTACGTCGCCCTGCGCAACAAGGGCAAGGGCTATGCCGTCTCCATCGTCAAGGCGGGCATGACCGCCATCGGCCGCAGCGCCGGGCCGGTTCGCACGCCGCTGACCGACCTGAACGACGCCGAGTTCGAGGAGCTGAAGGCCCTGATCGCCCGGGTGCAGCCCGCGGCGGTCAAGCTGGCGGCGAACGGCTGAACCGTGACCTGTCCCCCTCGGATCGAAGCGACTAAAGCGAAATCGGCTGAGTTGGACGCAGTCCAACTCAGCTCAGATTTCGCTCCAGAATGACCTGGAGCCTGATTCACGGCATCAGCGGAATCGCGAAGCGATTCCACTTCAGCCGATCAGGCTCTAGGCTGGTCGGTTCGAGGGAGGCGTGACCATGTTCGAACTGAGCCAGCTCCGGTGCTTCGTCGCTGTGGCCGAGGAACTGCATTTCGGCCGGGCGGCGACGCGCCTGAACATGACCCAGCCGCCGTTGAGCCGGCAGGTGCAACTGCTGGAGCGGATACTGGGCGTGGTCCTGCTGGATCGCACCAGCCGCTCGGTGCGGCTGACGCCCGCCGGTCGGGGCTTCCTTATCGAGGCGCGGCGGATCCTGCGTCTGGCCGAGACGGCGGCCCTGGCGACGCGGCGGATCGCCAGCGGCGATGCGGGGCGGGTGGCGATCGGCTTCACGGCGGCGTCGGGTTACAGCTTCCTGCCCAAGCTGGTGGAGCTGGGCCGGACCAAACTGCCCAATGTCGATCTGGCCTTGCGCGAGATGGTGACCGGCGAACAGATCGAGGCCCTGCTGACCGGGCGGATCGATCTGGGCCTGATCCGACCGCCGTTGAACCGGCCCGAGTTCGACAAGTTGCGGGTCATGACCGAGCCCTTGCTGGCGGCCCTGCCGACCGGCGATCCGCGCCTGGCCAAGGCGGTGATCGACCTGTCGGATTTCGACGGCCTGCCCATGGTCATGTATGCCCCCGAGGGGGCCGGTTATTTCTACGGCATGTTGAGCGGCCTGTTCGACGAGGCGGGGGTGTCGCCGCAGTTCGTGCAGCATATGAGCCAGATCCATTCGATCCTGGCTCTGGTCCATGCGCGGATCGGGGCGGCCGTGGTGCCGGAAGCGGCGACGCGGCTGCATTTCGACGGGGTCGAGTTCCGCCCCCTGAACATCACCCCGGCCCAGCCGGTGGAGCTGTTTGTGGCCTGGCGCCGAGACAACGACAATCCCAGCCTGAAGCCCTTCCTGGCCCTGATTGAGGCTCAGGTGGAGGGCGCTGCCTCCTAAGGAGACGCCCATGGTCGAGCATACGCGACGGACGGTCTGCGCCCTGGGCGGCGGGGTCGCGCTGGCGGCAATGGCCGGAGGGGTGAATTCCGAGAGTGCGGCGCCGGTGGCGATGACGCGTCACGGTCGGGTGCGCGGTTCTCTGGATCGGGACATCAAGGTCTTCAAGGGCGTCCGCTATGGGGCGGATACGTCGGCGCGACGGTTCCAGCCGCCGGTCGCGCCCCAGGCCTGGCGCGGGATCGCCGAGGCGACGACCTATGGCAACGCCTCGCCCCAGAAGAGCGATGAGGCGGACCAGGACGAGGACTGCCTGTTCCTGAATGTCTGGACGCCGGGCCTGGCGGACGGGGCGGCCCGGCCGGTCATGGTCTATGTCCACGGCGGGGCCCACGCCAATGGTTCGGGGTCCAGTCCGCTGTATGACGGCGCAGCCCTGTGCCGACGCGGCGACGTGGTGGTGGTGACGCTCAATCACCGGCTGAACGTGTTCGGCTACAACGGCCTGGGCCAGTTGTTGGGCGGGGCCTACGCGGCCTCGGGCAGCGTCGGAAACCTGGACCTGATCCTGGCGCTGGAGTGGGTGCGGGACAATATCGCGAACTTCGGCGGCGATCCGGCGAACGTGACGGTCTTCGGCCAGTCGGGCGGCGGGGCCAAGCTGGTGACGCTGATGGCCATGCCGCGTGCGGCCGGTCTTTATCACCGCGTCATCACCATGAGCGGTCAGCATGTGACGGCTATGGGTCCGCAGCACGCGGAACTGCGGATGCGCGCCTTTCTGGATCATCTGGGCCTGACGCCGGAACGGGCGGGCGAGCTGGCGAACCTGCCGGCGGCGCGACTGGTCGAGGCGTTGCGGATGGCCGATCCGATCGAGAAGGGCGGAATCTATTTCCACTCGGTGATGGATCACGCGGCCTTGCCGCGTCATCCGTTCGTGCCCGACGCGCCGCGCGAGAGCGGCCATATCCCGATGATCGTCGGCAACACCCATGACGAGGCGCGGGCCTTCACGGCGGGGGACGAGCGCAACTTCCACCTGACCTGGGATACGGTGGCGGCCAAGCTGGCGCCCGAGTTCGTGGTCGATCTGAACGCGCAATATGTGGTCGACTGGTATCGTCAGCGGTTCCCGCAAATGTCGCCCAGCGACGTCTTCTTCGCGGCCGCGACCTGTGGCCGGTCGCGGCCGGGTCATCTGATCCAGGCCGAGGAACGGGCCAAGCTGAATGGGCCGACGTGGATGTATCAGCTGGACTTCGGCTCGCCGGTCGAGCCGCGACTGGGCGCCTTCCACAGCTTCGACATCGCCCTGGCCTTCGACAACTGCGACAAACCGGGCTCGAAGACGGGGACGGGCGCGCAGTCGCTGAAGGTGGCTGCGGCGATGAGCGAGACCTTCATCGCCTTCGCCCGGACGGGCGATCCGAACAACGCGGCCATCCCAGCCTGGGGGCGTTATACTCTGCCGGAGCGGGCGACGATGATCTTCGATGTGGACAGCCGGATCGAGAACGACCCTCGCGCCGATGAGCGCCGCCTTTTCCAGACCGCGTCCTTCTTGAAACAGGGAACCTAGTCGCAGGCGTCCAGCGGAACGGCGTCGGCCATGGCCTGATAGCCGGCGTCGGACGGATGGAGCCAGTCGCCGCTGTGATAGGCGGGCAGCAGTTTCGACAGCGACGAGGGATCGCGCAGGACGGCGTCGAAGTCGACGACGCGGTCGATCTCGCTGCTATTGCGAAGCCAGGCGTTGACGGCCTGACGGATCGTCTCGCCCTCCGGCGTGAAATAGTTGGCGCTTTCGAACGGGGGGATGGTCGCCAGCACGACTGTGAAGCCGGCGGCGTGGGCGCGGGCGATGACCTGGCGATAGCCGGCAATCAGGTCGTCGGCCGTGATCGCCTGATGGGCGTAGGCCGGACGGGCGGGACGGCCGATGTCGTTGATGCCTTCCAGCAGGATGAGGCAACGACCGCCCGAGGCGATCAGGGCATCCGCGTCCAGCCGTTCAAGGCCGGACGGGCCGGAGCCCTGGTTCAGCAGGCGATTGCCGCCGATGCCGGCGTTGATTACGGCCCAGGGTCGGCCCGCCGCGAGCAATCGCGCCGCCAGGCGTTCGGGCCAGCCGCCGGGGCCGGAGGGCAGACTGCCCGTGCCCTCGGTGATCGAGTCTCCGAAGGCGACGATGACGCCGGCCGGGGCGGTGGTCTCGACCTCTATGCCGGATAGAAGAGCGCCGAGGCGAAGGGGCGCGCTCTCGATTCCATCGGCGGTGCGCACCGTTTGGCGGACCCGGTGGGTCGGCAGTGTCGTCGCCTGGGGATAGGCGATGGCGACGGCGATCTCGTCGAGGGCCGAGACAGGCAGGGCGACGGGATCGGACAGCCAGGCCGCGCCGGGCGGCAGGGTGACGCCGGTCGCGCCGCCGAAGGTCACGGCGACCGTGTGTCCGTCATGGCCGGCGGTCACGCTGCCGACCACGACGGGCTGGTCGCCATGGGTGTTGGAGAGGCGCAACCGGATGCGGTCGCCGGTGGCGGTGACGAGCGCGGTCTGGGTCAGGGTGACGGCTTCGACCTGTGACGGTCCCAATGGACCGCGCGGATCGTTGGGATTGGGCGCGGACGCAGGGCCGCGTGGTCCGGCGTCGTTCGACGGCGCATAGGCATAGGCTGCGACCCAGCGCGGCGTGTCGGGCGTCTGGGCGAGGCCCGGCGTCGCCAGCAGGGACAGGGCGAAAACGGCTGCGGCCTTCATGGAAATCACAACGCCGCTCATCGCTGCGACCCCTACCGATCCCAGGGGAATTTCAGCGTCGGCGTGTTGACGTAACGATCCATCGTCAGCACCAGCCGCGCGCCAGAGCCCGGCGCAAGGCGCAGTGTGAAGGTCGCGTCGTTCACCTCGCGCCGTGTGTCGCCGACGGCGACCGAGCGAATGCGGTGCTCTCCATATCCGCCGCCCTGGACCACGACTGTGCGCGACTGGGTCGGGCTGAGGTTGACCAGGGTGACGGCGGTCTCGGTCGCGGTCATCCGATCGATCAGGGCAGCTGTGTCCTGGGGCAGGCCGGCGCGGCGGGCGTCGGCGTCGAAATAGCGGAGCCGCGCGTACAGGGGCGAACCGCCGGCGTTGGCGCTGGTCGGGGACCAGGTCGGGCGGGCGATGTGGAGCGCGCCCATGGTCTGCTGCATAAGGGCGGTGACGGCGGCCGGGTTCTGGTCCAGCACGGCGTCGGCCAGACGCGTGTCGGGCGTGGTGGTGTCCTCCCGCTGAGCCTTGGCCCGTTCGGCGACCTTGGCCATGTCGGCGGCCAGGGCCTTTTCCGGCCAGGCGGCGTCTCGGCCTTCCAGCCAGGCGATCCATGGATGGTCGGGCGCGCGACGGCGGTCGGCTTCCTTCATCGAGAACCACCAGATGTCGTGGACATTGGCCTGGTGCAGCCCGTCCTTCCAGCCGTACCAGCCGTCCGCGCCATACATTGTCGGGGTCTGGACCTTGCCATCAACCGTGCGTTTCTGGGCGTTGATACGGTCGGCCTGGGCGCGCCATGTCTGCAGATATTTGTCGTCGCCGGTCAGCAGATAGGCGTTGAAGAAGCCGATGGCGGTACGCGGCACGCGGTTCCGGTTCTCGCGCTCGCCGTTGACCGGATTGACCGGGCTGAAGCCCCATCCATAGGTCCCGCCCCACCATTTGCCATCGGCGGCCGACCCGATCACCCCATCCAGCCCGACGTTGGACGGCAGGATGTCGTCGTTGGCCCTGGCCCGTTCCGCCCAGGCGTCGACATAGGTCAGCAGCCAGTCGCGATACTTGGTCTCGTGCCCCAGCATGAAGGCGTTCAGGGCCAGGGTGGTCGAGAAGAGGTTCAGCGGATGGTCGCCGACGACGTCGGTGTATTCCTCGTAGTGCTGGAGGGTTTCCTCGTAGGTGTCCTCGCCGTGCTCCATGTGGAAGCCGGTGGTGTCGAACGGGTCACCGGCCCAGTCCAGGGCCGTGGCCTTGCGCAGCATCGGACCGCGCGAGCCGTTCATCAGGCTGCGGATCACCTTGTGTTCGGGGTCGTAGTTCGGGGCGCTGGGATCCTCGCCCATATAGAGGCCGGCGAAGCGGCGGGTGCGGGCGTTCAAGCGCGGATCGTTCGGATCGGACAGGCCCTGGACGTTGAACATCGTCATCTCTTCGGCATGGTGCTGCCAGTCGAGTTGGACGTTGAACTCCTTGTAGAACATGCCGCCGCGCGCGATTTCGACATCGGTGGTCTTCGCCTGGGTGAACTGGCGCAGGTGCCCTTCCCAAGCCTGGGTGTACATCGTCTTGACGATGTCCGGTCCGCCGAGCGCGTGCAGCAGGGGCCAGTCGTTGACGTTCTCGATCGTGTCATCGGGACCGTCGTTGGCGCCCCAGCGCTCGAAATGCAGGAAGTAGCCCCGCGCGTCGAAATAGCGGGCGTAGAAGACCTCGCACGCCTCGGCCTGGGTTCGGATCAACTCGCGCTGCATCAAGGCCCAGGTCGGGGCCGCCATCGGAGAGGCGATCTCGACCGGCGCGGCGAAAGCGGAGGCCGGCTTCAGCGCCAGCCCCAGGGCCGCTAGGGACGCGCCGGCGAGGATGGTCCTGCGGGTCGCTCGCATCAGGCCTTGGCCTCGTCGGCCTTCAGGGTCAGGCGTTCGATCTTGCCGGTGATCAGGAAGTAGGCGGCGATGACCAGCACGCAGTGCAGACCGACGAACCACAATGCGCCGTCGAACGAGCCAGTGGCGGCGACGATATAGCCGATGACGATGGGGGTCACGATGCCGGCCGTATTGCCGAAGGTGTTGAAGATGCCGCCGGTGACGCCGACGAACTCGCGCGGCGAGGTGTCGGACACCACGGCCCAGCCCAGCGAGGCGATGCCCTTGCCGAAGAAGGCCACGGCCATGACGACGACGATCAGGGCCGAGTTGTCGATATAGGCGCAGGCGATGATCAGGGCCGACAGGACCATGCCGATCAGCAGCGGCGTCTTGCGCGCGATGGTCAGGGAGCCGGTCTTCTTCAGCAGGGCGTCGGAAATCACGCCGCCCAGAACCCCGCCGACGAAGCCGAACAGGGCCGGGGCGGCGGCGGCGAAGCCGGCCTCCATGATGTTCAGGCCGCGCTCCTTGACCAGATAAATCGGGAACCAGGTCACGAAGAAGTAGGTCAGGACGTTGATGCCGTACTGGCCGATGAAAACCCCGATCAACATCCGGCTGCCCAGCACCTGTTTGACGTTGTTCCAGGTAAAGCCGGCCGACTTGGTCAGGGTCTTGTTCTCCATGTTGATCAGGCCGCCGCCGGCCGCGATGTAGTCCAGCTCGGCCTGATTGACGCCGGGATGCCGGTCCGGGCTGTGGACCAGCTTCCAGAAGACGAAGGCCGCGACGATGCCCAGGCCGCCCATGACAAAGAAGACCGAGTGCCAGTCGAAGCTGTGCACCAGCCAGCCCATGAAGGGGGCGAAGACCACCAGAGAGAAATACTGGGCCGAGTTGAAGATAGCCGAGGCGGTGCCGCGCTCGTTGCCGGGGAACCAGGCGGCGACCAGCCGGGCGTTGCCTGGGAAGGAAGGGCTCTCGGCCAGGCCTAC
Source organism: Brevundimonas sp. KH_058 (assembly GCF_057838505.1). Lineage (NCBI taxonomy): Bacteria > Pseudomonadati > Pseudomonadota > Alphaproteobacteria > Caulobacterales > Caulobacteraceae > Brevundimonas > Brevundimonas sp. KH_058. The sequence continues at coordinate 1,517,987 of NZ_CM174469.1, forward strand.
CATGAAGCGCATGGCGAACAGGCCGATGAAGATCATGCCGCCCGCCAGGAAACCGGAGAAGCCCTGGAACAGGGTGAACAGCGACCACAGGGCGATGGCCAGGGTGTAGATCAGCTTGGTGCCGAACCGGTCCAGCAGGGCGCCGCCGGGGATCTGCCCCAGCACATAGGCCCAGGCGAAGGCGGACAGGATGTAGCCCATCTGGATCGCATCCAGCCCCAAGTCCTTGGAGGCGGCGTCGCCGGCGATGGAGAAGGTCGAACGGTCCGCATAGTTGATCGTCGTCAGCAGGAAGATCAGCAGCAGGATCATGAACCGGACACGGGTCCGGCGGCCTGTCGGCGCGGCGGCATCGCCGGTATGGGGGGCTTCCTGGGCGGTCATTCGACGCGTTTCCTCGATCTGTGGAGACCAGACCGGGGTCGCATTCGCCGCGGGCCGCCTCATCCCTATGGTCACGCTTCTTTTGAGCGCATTGAATCCGACGATAGGTAGGATGACGCTGGGCGTCTAAGCCAAAAGCCCTATGGATCGATCCATAAGCGGTATCGATCCGGTTTTGTGCATCGGTTCAGTTTTTGCATCGGTCCATGCCTTCTTCGGATTGGCCTGTATCGATCGACCGATCCAATGTCGGCTTGAAGCGGACCGGCGAAGGTCGGCCGTCGGCGGATCGGGCGACCGAGACGCCACCCAACGAGAGACCCACGAAACGTGGGCAAGGGGAGGAGACCATATGATGCGCTCGACGCATGGATTCCAATTTGCGCTCAAGGTCGGCGTCTCGGCGCTGGCGATGTCGGTGACGCTCGGCGCCGGCGGTGCATTGGCGCAGGACGCCTCGACGCCGGCCTCGGGTCAGTCCGATGCAACAGACGTCGATGAGATCGTCGTCACCGGCTTCAGGGCCTCGCTGGTCAGCGCCCTGAATATCAAGAAGAACGAGAGCGGCGTCGTGGACGCCATCTCCGCCGAAGACATCGCGGACTTCCCGGACCTGAACCTGGCCGAGTCGCTGCAGCGGATCCCCGGCGTGTCCATCACCCGCCGATCGGGCGAAGGGCGTCAGATCTCGGTCCGCGGCCTGGGCTCGGATTACACCCGGGTGCGGGTCAACGGCATGGAGGCCATCGCCACCTCGTCGGGCACGTCCAATTCGGGCGGCACCAATCGCGGACGCGGTTTCGATTTCAACATCTTCTCGTCCGACCTGTTCTCGAACCTGATCGTGCGCAAGACGGCCTCGGCAGAAGTGGACGAGGGTTCGCTGGGCGCCACGGTCGATCTGAACGCTTCCAAGCCGTTCGACAGCCCCGGACGTCGCGTCGTCCTTTCGGCTCAGGGCAGCTATAACGAACTGGCCGGCGATGTTACGCCGGGCGTCTCGTTCCTGGCCAGCGACCGTTTCCTGGACGGCAAGCTGGGCGTCCTGGTCTCGGCCTCCTACGACGAGCGCCACCTGATCGAGGAAGGCGCCAATATCACGCGTTGGACATACGGCGGTTTCAACGGCGGCTGGAACCCAGCCTCGACCGTAGCCGGCAAGACGATCCAGCAGATCAACTACAATGTCGGCGCGACGCCGGGATCCAACGGCTACACCGATGCCGCGAACGGCCTGTATCACCCGCGGATTCCGTCCTATGCCAGCTATGACACCTCGTCGCAGCGGCTGGGTCTGTCGGGCGCTGTCCAGTTCCGTCCGTCGGACGCCACCCTGCTGACGGTTGAGGCTCTCTATTCCAAGTTCGAAGGCGAGCGTTACGAATCGCAGTTGCAGGCCCTCGGCCTCAGCCGTGGCGGCACGGGCAAGCCGGAATCCATCATCCGTTCGGGCGTTGTCGAGGGCAACAGCCTGGTCCAGGCCAATATCGACCGCGTCGATCTGCGCACCCAGACCAGCCTCAATGCCCTGAACACCGAGTTCAAGCAGATCACGGCCGTGCTCGATCACGACTTCAATGATCGCTTCCGCGTCAAGGCGACTGTGGGCCGTTCGGAATCGACCTACGAAGATCCCATCGCCACGACCGTCACTTTCGAGCGGCTGAACTCCAACAACTTCTCCTACGATTTCCGTTCGCGGATGATGGAGATGAGCCTGGGCTTCGACGCGACGGACCCCAACGCCTGGGTCATGGCGCCCGGCACGTCGGAAGTGCGCCTGACGCCGGAGTGGGTGGATAACGCCTTCACCACCTACAAGCTGGCCAGCGAATACGACGTCTCGGAAAACCTCACCCTGAAGGTCGGCGTCGATTACAAGCGGTTCGACTATTCGACCGGCGCCCAGCAACGTGCGACTACGACCAATGTGCCGGCGATCGCGTCCGGCGCAGCCATCGCCGCCTTGTCGCGCACCTTCAACTTCGACCAAGGTTTGGGCCTGCCCGGCACGGCGCTGAAGAGCTGGCTGGCGCCGGATCTCGACAAGTTCATCGCCCAGTACGACATCTACAGCAACACCGGAATCTGGGCCTTGCGCGAGAACACCGGCACGACCGCCGCCATCAAGGAAGAGACGACCGGGGCCTATGCCCAGTTGGACTACAACTTCACCGCCTTCGGCCTGCCGTGGCGCGGCGACATCGGCTATCGCTGGTTCCAGACCGATCTGGCCTCAAGCGGCAACAACGCCGTCGGCGGGGCGATCTCCTATGTCACGGTCGACAACAGCTATGACATGTGGTTGCCGTCCGCCAACCTGGCGGTCGATCTGCGCGACGATCTGATCGTCCGTGTCAGCGCCGCCGAGACCATCGCGCGCGCCGGCATCGGCAGCCTGTCGCCTGGCGGCACGGTCAACGTCCAGGGCACCAACCGCAACTACTCTGCGGGCAACCCCTTCCTGGAGCCGATCAAGTCCAAGAACCTGGACCTGTCGCTGGAGTGGTATCCGCAAACGGGCGCCATCATGGCGGTGGGCGTCTTCTACAAGGACATCGACACGTTCGTGCAGACCTTGCGTCGGCGCGCGCCTTACAACACCCTGGGTCTGCCGGATTCCTTCCTGCCGCCGAACGTCCAGAACACCGAAGACTTCGACATCAGTCAGCCGCTCAATACTCCAGGCGGCGAACTGAAGGGCTTCGAGGTCAATCTGCAGCTGCCCTTCACCGATCTGCTGCCTGGCTTCTGGTCCGGCTTCGGCATCCTGGCCAACTACACCTATGTCGACTCGCAGATCGACTATGTCACCTCGACGACGGTGGGGGCGCCGATGATCAACGCCACTCTGACCGGCCTGTCGAAGAACGCCTGGAACGGCACCCTCTATTACGAGAACGAAAATTTCAGCGCCCGAGTCTCGGTCGCCTACCGTGACCAGTATCTGACGGGCGTGCCCAGCACGGACTTCAACAATGTGGCGGGCACGAACGAGACGACCAACGTCGATGCCCAGGTCAGCTACAATCTGACCGAGCAACTGCGTTTGAGCCTTGAGGGCCTGAACCTGACCGACGAATACGCCGATCTGTATGTGGACGATTCCAACCGTCTGAACGCCTACACCCACACGGGCCGGCAGTTCGTCGTCGGACTTCGCTACACCTTCTAAGCGGGCCTCCCTCCCTGATCCCGCTCTTGACGCCGCCCCACTCGTGGGGCGGCGTTCTTTTTTGTGAGATCGGCTCAATCGGGAATTTGGACTGTCGTTGGAGGCTGCTAGATTCCGCCGTTGCGCGCCACGACCATCGCGATGAGCCCCAGGCAGACCACGGCGGCGGCCGCGATCGCCAGAGCGATCAGGCGAAACGCGCTCCGTGTCGGCTTGTCCAGCCCGTCTTCATAGCCGATGGGAGTCTTGCGGGGTTCTTTGTCGGTCATGACGCCCTAACGCGCGAACCGTTCGGAATGTCCGTCGGTTCGCGAATATATAAAGCGGGTGGATATCCCGTCGGCAGGCCTGCGCGATCAGGCCGATAGGTGGTCGGGACGGATCATATCCGAGGTTGGTCGAAGCGATGTTCTGCGGCATCGTCGCGATCCGTCTGGGTCGGCTTTCAGTGGGGCGCACCCATGTCGTTCGAAACCCTCGTCGCCCACCTCGGCCTCCCCATCCTTTTTGTTGGCGCCGGGACAGAGGGTGAGGCCGTGGCTGTCGCCGGCGGTGCGCTGGCGCATCGTGGAATGTTGCCGCTGTGGGAGGTCGGGCTGGCCGTGCTGGGCGGCTCGCTGGCGCAGGGCCAGATTCTGTTTCTGGTCGGTCGCTATCTGCGGGGCATGGCGTGGGTGCAGCGCGCGAGCGGCGGCCCGGCATATGCCCGCGTGATCCGAGGGCTTGAGCGCTACCCGGTCGGGCTGGTGCTCGGTTTCAGGTTTCTGTTCGGATTGCGCTCATTGACGCCGTTGGTGATGGGGACGTCGAACGTATCGGCGATGCGCTTCGCACTGTTCAACGTGATCGGCGCGATGATCTGGGCGGTGACCTTCGTCGGTCTGGGGTTCGCGTTCGGGACGGGGATCGAGCGTGTCTTCGGACATCTGCCCGTCCACATTCACCTGACGGCGGTCGTCGCCGTTGCGGTTGTGCTGCTGGTCGGTATCTGGCTCTGGCGAAAGGTTCGGCGCGGCCGGATCGTTGAAGTCGTCTAGGCTCCAGAAGTCCGGTGGACCGGAGAGCCGCCCACCGGAGCCTTGCCTTGCGATCAGAAGCGGTAGGCCACGCCGACACGCAGGTTGCGGCCGGGAAGTGGGGCGATGTCCTTGAGGAAGGACACGTGTTCGCGCGCTTCTTCGTCGGTCAGGTTCCGCGCCTCGGCGAACAGGGTGACGTTCTGCTGGCTGAAAGGCCGCACCGCCACGGAGGCGTTGACCAGGGTGTAGTCGTTGGTCGGCAGCTCGAAGGCGTTGGCGACGCGGTCCTGTTCGCCGACGTGACGAACTTCGCCGCTGACGTCGAAGCGGGTCGAGGTCCAGGCCAGGCGGCCAGTGACGGAATAGGGCGGGATCCGCGCGGCGGGGCCCAAGTCCGTCTGCGCGTGGACGTAATCGGCCGAGCCCTCCAGCGACAGTTTGCGGTCGCCGTCCTGCCACAGGGCATAGGCGCCCTCGAGTTCGAAGCCATAGAATTTCGCGTCCGTCTGGACGAAGCGATAGATGGGGAAGTTCTCGTTCCCCTCCTCGAAGAAGAACTGCTCGCCCGTCGGCCGCTCGTCGATGAAGCCGTCGTACCAGGAATGATAGACGTGCAGGTCGCCGGTGAAACGGCCGCGATTGTAGTGGGCGGTGCCTTCGACAGTCGTGACCTTTTCCGAATTCAGGTTCAGGTCGCCGGTTTCATAGGCGGCGGTCGCGATGTGTACGCCGTCCGCGAACAGTTCGACCTCGCTGGGAGCCCGTTCGTTGTGGGCCAGGCTGAGACCCAGGAACAGGCCGGTCGCCGGGCGGATGAAGGCGGCGGCCGAGGCGGACCAGTTGTCGAACTCGCGGTTCACTTCGCTGGCGCCGCCGATGGGTGTGGCGCTCAGTTCGCGCCGGTCATAGCGCAGGCCGCCCTCGAAACCGTGGTTGCCCCGGTCCAGCCGCTGGACGGTATAGAGGCCCAGCTCGTCGATCTTGACACTGGGCACGAAGGCTTCCTCGCCGATGGCCTCGAAGTTGCGTGACAGGGCCTGAACCCCGACAGCGCCGTTCCAGCCGTTGCGTTCGCGCTGAACCAGGTCCGCCCGGCCTTCCCAGCCGTCCGAGTTGAAGATGGTGCCCGGTTCGCCCACCGCCTCGAACTCTGTATGGGTGTATTCGGCGTGGCCGTAGGAGCCGCGCAGGGCCGAGAAGGGACCGCTGTCGAAGCGGTATTCGCCGCGTGCGTCCCAGCGCTTTTGGTTCAGCTTTATGACGACGGACTCTTCCGAGACCGTGCCGTATTCGCTGTCGGTGTTCTTGTAGGAGACGCCGGCGAAGCCCTTGTCGCCGATGTAGCTGCCGCCGACGCCCCAGGCCTCCAGATCGCTATAGCTGTTGGGCTGGGTGCCGCCGTCGCCGCGCGCAATGCCTTCGGCGTCGGCGCGACGCTGGGAAATGGCCGGGGCCGGAATGTCGTAGTCGTCGCTCTTGCGCTTCACGCCGTCGACGTTGAAGGCGAAACGGCCGCTGCCGACCGTGACGCGGCCGAAGGCGCTGCGGCCGTCATCGACGCTGGAGGCCTGGGTCGAGACGACGCCGGAGATGCCACCCTCGGGGATCTCGGTCGGGATGCGATTGTCCAGCACATTGACCACGCCGCCGATGGCCGATCCGCCATAGACCAGGGTGGCGGGGCCGCGGATGATCTCGATGCGGTTGGCTTCGGCGGGGTCGGTGGCTACGGCGTGGTCGGGCGACACCGAACTGGCGTCGATCAGGCCGATGCCGTTGGTCAGCACCTGGACGCGCGGTCCGCTCAGCCCGCGAATGACCGGGCGGCTGGCGCCCGGCGCGAAGTCGGTCGAGCGGATGCCTGGGCGGCCGCTGAGCAGATCGCCCAGCGGCGCGGCCGGCGCGATGGCCAGGGCCTGCTCGTCCATGATGTCGGTGGCGATGACCGAGGCGCGCTGGCTGATGCCGTAGGGCGCGCCGGTGACGATGATGTCGTCGAGTTCTGTCGGGGGATTGGGTGTCGATTGTGCGGCCGCCGCGCCAGCCAGGACGGTGGAACCTACGGCGGCCAGAAGCAGCGATCGCAAGACGGAGAAGGAACGCATGAAAGAACTTTCAACTCAAGGAGGCAGCGTTTGTTACAAAATAACATAACATTATTTCAGCCCGGTCAAGCGGGCTTTGCGTCTCCCTTCGCCAAATCTTGGCAAGGTGGCCGAAATCGCCGAACTGTTCGAGGTTACGCCGCAGGCGATCACTCGGCACATTCGGGCTATCTACGACGAAGCCGAGGGAGGTCGAGACGGAATATGAGATATGGCGCGGGCGACAAGTAGATCAGCCCAGCGTGGCTGAACGACACTTCATCGAAGCGACGCAGGAGGCGAAGCGGATCCCGACAAGTCGTCCGAAGCCAAACTCGAAAAAGCATAGCTTTGACGTCAAGGCGATTTGGAAGGAGATGGCGCACCCGACAGGATTCGAACCTGTGACCCCTGCCTTCGGAGGGCAGTACTCTATCCAGCTGAGCTACGGGTGCGCATGCGGCGTGACGCCGGAAAGGGCCGCTTACAGCATGGCGCGAACGGTCTCAATCCCGAATAAGCGACGAGGTCGGGATGATCGGCTTAAGGCGGCGCCAAGCACGGCGTCTCAAGGTAAGCCTGCGGCCTCAAGCAGCGCGAAGCGCGGTAGGCCCAAAAGAAAGCAGCAGGGCGCGCGCGCCCCTACTGCGCCGTCATGCCGCCGTCGATCTTGAACTCCGAGCCCGTGACGAACTTCGACTCGTCCGACGCCAGATAGAGGACGCACCAGGCGACGTCGTCGGGCTCGCCGATGCGCTTCAGCGGGATGCCGCGCGCCAAACGCTCGTGGGCCTTGTCCTCGTCGCCGCCGGCCATGGCGATGAAGGGGTCCAGGATCGGGGTCTTGATGAAGACGGGGTGGACCGAGTTGCAGCGTACGTTCCAGTGGGCTTTGGCCGCCTCCAGCGCCAGGGTCTTGGTGTACATCCAGACGGCGGCCTTGGTGGCGTTGTAGGCGCCCATGCCGGGGGCCGCGACCATGCCGGCGATCGAGGATATGTTGACGATCGAGGCCGGAGCGGCGGCGCGCAGATGCGGCATGGCGTGTTTGCAGCCCAGCATGATCGAGCGGAGATTGATCTCGTACTGCCGCTGCCAGTTCTCGACCGTGTCCTGTTCGACGAAGGCCAGGGGGCCGCCGACGCCGGCGTTGTTGACCAGCACCGATAGGCCGCCCAGATCGGCGACGGCGGCGGCGACCACTTTCTCCCATTCGGCCTCGCTGGCGACATCGTGAGCATAGGCGAAGGCGGCGCCGGGCCGTTCGGCGTTGATACGGGCGGCCAGCGCATCTGCACGTTCGCCGTCGATGTCGGTGACGGCGACTCGGGCGCCCTCGCGCGCCAGCATGAAGGCCATGGCCTCGCCCAGACCGCCGGCGGCGCCGGTGATCAGGACGGTCTTGCCGGCGACGCGGCCGGAGTGGGCGGCGCTCACGACTTGACGCCCATGTCAGCGGCGGCCGTATCGATGAAACGGGCAAGGGCGACATCCTTGTCCGTCACGCCGTCGGCGTCGTGGGTGGTCAGCAGGACTTCGACCCGGTCGTAGACGTTGGACCATTCCGGGTGATGATCAATCTTGTCGGCCATGATGGCGACGCGGGTCATGAAGCCGAAGGCGGCGTTGAAGTCCGCGAATTTCAGCGACCGCACGATGGCCGGGCGGTCGCCGTCGAAGGCGCGCCACGAGGGAAGAGTCTTCAGCGTTTCCACTACGTCAAGGCGGGAGTCGGTCATCTGGGTTTCCTCTTTTCTTTCGGCGTAACGCGCCCTGTTGGTCCCGGCAAGCCGGCGCGACACAGCTGGACCGGCGTTACGGAACGCATGGTCAAGCTTCCGCGTTCTAGATTTCGTGACGGCCTCCCGCGCGTCGTCCGATCGTCAGTGGGGCTTAAGATGGACAATCTCTGGATCGCCGCCCTGGACGCGGCCGACCGCAAGCGCATCGAACCGCACCTGAAACAGAGCGAGATCACGCGCGGACAGATGCTGTACGACGCCGGCGAGGCGGTCGATCAGGTCTGGTTCCCGATCAGGGGGGTTGTCTCGCTGATGACCATCCTGCCCGACGACAAGATGGTCGAGACTGCCGCCATCGGCCGCGAAGGCTTGATCGGCGTCACTTGCGGCCCGTTCAACGCGCGGGCCGCCAGCCGGGCCATTTCCCAGCGCGACGGCCTTGCCGCCTATTGTTCTGCGGACGTGTTCGGCGAGGCGCTGGATGCGAGCGAGAGCCTGCGTCTGGCCCTGTCGCGCTTCACCGAGGGATTGATGGCCCAGGTTCAGCAGGCCGCCGCCTGCAACGCCCAGCACCGGCTGGACGAGCGGCTGGCGCGCTGGCTGCTGATGCTGCACGACCGGGCCGAGGACGACCGCATCGACCTGACCCAGGCCGACATCGCCGGCATGCTGGGGGTGCGTCGCGCCACCGTGTCCGAGGTCGGGACGGTGCTGGAAGGCAAGGACTTGATCCAGCGTGGACGCGGTTGGGTCAAGGTGCTGGACCGGGACGGCCTGGAGAAGGCGTCGTGCGGTTGCTACGGTCTGATGCGTGACGTGATGAAGGATCTGAAGCTGCCGCAGCCGCAAGCCGCCTGACTTCGGGTGACGGCGGCGCGGCGACGCGCTAGACGCTTTGACATGACCGACGCCTCCTCCCACGGCCCGCATTCGCAGGGCGACCGTTCCTCCTTCGGCTTCCGCGACGTGGACGCGGGAGAGAAGGTCAAGATGGTGCGCGGGGTCTTCGATTCCGTCGCCTCCAGCTACGACGTCATGAACGACCTTATGAGCGTCGGAGTCCACCGCATATGGAAGGACATGGCGGCCGCCAAGCTGAACCCGCGTCCGGGCGAGACCATCCTGGACGTGGCGGGCGGCACCGGGGACATGGCCCGCCGCTATTCGAAGATGGCGCGCGCTGCGCAGGAGCGACGCGGGGGCGAGGACGCCAGCGTGATCGTGCTGGATTACAACGCCGAGATGATCCTGGCGGGCGTGCACAAGGGCGGCGAGCCGGAGATGCAGTGGAGCGTCGGCGACGCGATGAACCTGCCGCTGCCCGATGCCTCGGTCGACGCCTATTCGATCAGCTTCGGCATCCGAAACGTGGCCCATATCGAAAAAGCTCTGTCCGAAGCGCGGCGCGTACTGAAGCCGGGCGGGCGTTTTTTGTGCCTGGAGTTCTCGCGTCCGACCACCGGTCCGGTGCGCAAGATCTATGACGCCTGGTCCTTTCACGCCATTCCGCGTATCGGCGGCTGGGTCGCCAAGGATCGCGAGAGCTATCAGTATCTGGTCGAAAGCATCCGCCGCTTCCCCGACCAGGCGACCTTCAAGGGGTTGATCGAGGACGCCGGTTTCCGCCGCGTGTCCGTGACCAACCTGTCGGGCGGGATCGCCGCCATCCACCACGGGTGGGCGATCTGACCAGCCGGATCTATCGCACGGCCCCGCCGCCGCCCGCGACCGTGGCGGTCCAGAACCCGGTGGCGTCCTTCCTGCGCCTCTTGGGCTGGCTGTGGGTTCTGGTGCGCCATGACGCCCTGGTGCCGCGTGAGGTCACGCCCCTGCTGCCCGCCTGGACCCGACCTTTCGCCCGGTTCGTTCAGATGCTGTCCGGCAAGGCGGGCCGTCAGGGCCGGCCGGGTCAGAGGCTGGGCAAGGCGTTCGAACATCTGGGGCCGGTGGCGATCAAGCTGGGCCAGGTGCTGGCCACGCGGGCCGACATCTTCGGCCTGGAGTTCGCACGCGACCTGGGCCGGTTGAAGGACGCCCTGCCGCCCTTCTCGCAGGAAGAGGCGCGGCGCGAGATCGAGAAATCGCTGGGTAGGCCGGTCGAGAGCTTGTTCATCGATTTGAGCGAACCCGTCGCCGCCGCCTCCCTGGCCCAGGCGCACCGCGCGACGCTGGCCGACGGTCGGGCTGTGGCGGTCAAGGTGTTGCGGCCGGGCGTCGAGCGGCGGGTCTTCAACGGCCTGGACTCGATGCGTCTGGCGGCGCGGCTGGTGTGGCGGCTTGTGCCGATGGCGCGCCGGCTGGAGCCCTCGGCCTTCGTGGAGACCATCGCCAACTCGCTGGATCTGGAACTGGACATGCGGCTGGAGGCCGCCGCCGCCAGCGAGATGGCCGATGTCCTGGCCAAGGACGGATACATGTCCGCGCCCGCCGTGATCTGGGACGGGGTGGGCAAGCGTGTGCTGACGCTGGAATGGGCGCAGGGCGTGCCCATGACCGATCCAGCCCTGGCCGACCTGCCGGGTCTGGACACCGACCTGTTGGCCGACAATGTGGTGCGCGCCTTTCTGGTTCAGGCTCTGGACCACGGGGTGTTTCACGCCGACCTGCACGAGGGCAATCTGTTCGCCAGCGCGCCGGCCCATCTGACCGCCATAGATTTCGGCATCGTCGGGCGGCTGGGACCGGCCGAGCGACGCTATCTGGCCGAGATCCTGTGGGGCTTCATCAGCCGCGATTACGACCGGATCGCGCGGGTCCATTTCGAGGCCGGCTATGTGCCCGCCCACCATTCGGTCGAGACCTTCGCCCAGGCTCTGCGCGCCGTGGGCGAGCCGGTGATCGGCCGCGCCGCCAGCCAGGTGTCGATGGGGCGGCTGCTGGGTCAGCTGTTCGAGATCACCGCCCTGTTCGACATGCGGCTGAGGCCCGAACTGATCCTGCTGCAGAAGACCATGGTCTCGGTCGAGGGCGTGGCGCGTCGCCTGCAACCCGACCACGACCTGTGGAAAGCCGCCCAGCCGGTGGTCGAACGCTGGATCCGCCGCGAGCTGGGGCCCCAGGCCCAGGCTCGGGACGCCGTGAACGAGATGATCGCGGCGGCGCGCGCCATTTCGCGCCTGGTGCAGGAGCCGCCGCGTCCGGCGGCGGTGGTCATCGAAAAGTCGGGAACTCCGGCTTGGCTGGTGGCTTCAGTCACGGTCGCGGTTCTCGCGGCTCTGACGGCCCTGGGCCTTTCGCTCTGGCCCTATCTGACCTGACCGGAGCTTTCGCTATGAAGCCGACCCTGATGAAGACCGCCCAAATACACGCAATCTTGGCCGCCGCCCTGCTTCTGGCGCCCGTTCCCGCCTTCGCCCAGGCCGCCGCCGGCGCCGTACCGAACGCCTTCGACAGGCCCGCTCAGTCGGGCGCCTCCCAGGCCCGCCCTGCGCCCGCGCCGACCGGCGCGGCCCAGGCGCCCGACATCGCTCGTTCGGAAGAGGCTCTGCGCGCCGTGATCGCAGCGGCCCAAGGCGCGGGCTTCGACTATTCGGACTTTACGACCGGTCTTGGAACCCAGATCCGCCAGCAGGAGGCCCAGGTCATTCCGCTGATCAAGGGCTTTGGCGCGATCAAAACGGTCCAGTACGTCAAGCAGGAAGGCGAGGCCCAGATGTTCAAGGTCACCTTCGACAACCAGGTCACCGAATGGATGATCGGCTTCGACGCCGAAGACAAGATCGCCGCCCTGCTGTTCCGTCCGGCCGAAAGCTGATTCCTCAGGTCTCCGTCGCGGGCGGCGCATCGTCGTCCGGGATGGGGCCGGTCTGGTGGTACAGACGCGCCGCCGCGTAGCAGGGCGCCACCGTGCAGGTCTTCATCACCAGGCGCACGCTGTAGGCGCCGTTCGCCGAGGGCTGGATGTTTATCACCGGCGCCGAATCCGGCAGCGTGTCGCGCTCGACGATCTTGCCCGCCGGATCGAGCAGCTCCATGTCGAGGTCGGAGCATTCGTTGTCGCATTCACCAAGGATGCGATAATTCTTGCCGTTCTCAAGGTTCAGTTTCCAGGCGTGAACTTCCGTCGGCTGCATCGCGACCACCACATCTTCGACGCCTGCGACGGGCGAAAAGCCCTTGGCCAGTTCCTTGGCGGCTTCGTCAAGATAGCCGCGCGCCACGTCGCGAATTTCGGCCCGATCCCGAGCGGACATGGAAACCTGCGGCGTGGCGGCGATGACAGCCTTGTCCTGTTCGGACTGGGCCGGCGCCTGGGGTCCAGGATCGGCGCTTTCCTTCTTTCGAACTTCGTACTGGCCGCAGGCGGCGAGGCCGCCCGTCGCCAGCATCAACCCGATCGTCATCGCCCGAAATCGCCGCATGCGCGCCTCACTCAACCGTTGCTGTGCAAGCTGAACGATATCGAACAAAAGACGTTCCTGCGTCTCAGTCGTCCTGACGGGGTTTTCCTCTGCCGGACTTGATCGTGGACCGTGTGGTCTTGGCCTTCAGCCGTCGCTCTTTCGACGCCTTGGTTGGGCGGGTCGGCACGCGATAGACGGGTCGGATCGAGGCCTCGTCCACCATCACCTGAAGCCGTTCGATGGCGTCGGCGCGGTTGCGCTCCTGGGTGCGGTGGCGCACGGCGGTGATCAGGATCACCCCTTCCAGCGTCAGCCGACTGCCGGCCAGCTTCATTAGTCGCGCCTTGACCGGATCTGTCAGGGAGGGCGAGTTCTTGACGTCGAACCGCATCTGGACGGCTGTCGAGACCTTGTTGACGTTCTGGCCGCCCGGTCCTCCGGCGCGGTAGAAGTGGAACTCCAGCTCGTCCTCGGGAATGACGGTGGTCATGAGGCCGCCTTGCGCGCCTTGACCACGGCCTGATCCAGCGCCTGTAGAAAGCGCGACCGGTCAGCGGCCGAAAAGGGCGGCGGGCCTGAGGTGGCCACGCCCATGGACCGCAGATGCTCGCCCACCATCCGCCCGGCCAGGGCCGAGCCGATGGAATCCGGGGTAAAAGGCTGGCCGTTCGACTTCAGCGCCTGCGCCCCCGACTTCAGGCAGCGGTCGGCCAGAGGGATGTCGGCGGTGATGACCACGTCGCCCACGCCCGCCCGCTCGGCGATCCAGTCGTCGGCGATGTCGGAACCTGCGTCCACCACCACCTGTTCGATCAGGGCCTCACGCGTGACCTGCATCCAGGTGTTGGAGACCACATAGGTCTTCAGCCCATAGCGCCGCGCCACGCGATAGACCTCTTCCTTCACCGGGCAGGCGTCGGCATCAATGTAAAGAACCGTAGGCATAGGCGTGACCTAGCGCGGACGACGCAATTGAAAAAGGGCGGGACCGTGCGGCCCCGCCCTTTCCGTTCAAACCGAAGCGGTCGTCAGTTCCGATAGGCCGGTGGCATCGGCGTCTGCTGGCGGTAACGATCGCGCAGCATCAGCGGGCGGCTGGTCAGGGGCTGTTCGACGCCGTCGACGAAGATGGCCGACGGCTGGCTGAGCGGCTCCAGCGGATCGCCGGACCAGACCACCACGTCGCCTGCTGCGCCCGGCGCGATCTGGCCGAACTGGCCGGCCATGCCGAAGATCTTGGCCGGATTGACCGTCAGAGCGGCGATGGCGGCGCCGTAAGGCAGGCCGTGCGAGACGGCGTTGCCGGCGTTGTAACGGGCCTCGCGGGCGCGGTGGGTCGAACCCTCGTTGCCCTTGATGGCGATCACGACGCCCGCCGCATTCAGCGCCGCCGCATTCTCCGCCCGCGCCGCCCGCATCTCGAAATCGCTGGGCAGGTTGGAGATGGGGTTCAGCAGCACCGGCACGCCGGCTGCGGCGATGTCGCCGGCGACCAGCCAGCCTTCCTCGGCGCCGTCCAGGATCAGTTTGATCCCTTCCTCGCGCGCCAGGCGCAGCACCTGCTGAATGTCCGAGGCGCGGTGAACGCTGACGATCAGGGGCATGGTTCCGTTGGCGACCGGGATCAGCGCCTCCAGGTCCGCCCGCGACAGGCTGAGATCGCGCAGGCCCGCCCGCTCATAGGCCGACTTGTTGCGGGCATAGAGGCGGACCTCTGACAGCGTCTCCTTGAACAGGACGAACTGCGCCCCGCGTGCGCCGCCGGCGATGCCCGCCCCGGCCTCGCCGAAAGGGGCGACCATGGCCACGCGCGGCTTGACCAGGATGTTCGATCCCTGACCCAGATTGATGATGGCCGCCTGGCCCGCGAACAGGCCCGGCGTCTGATAGCCGCCGGCGCCTGCGCCTGCCGTCTCGTCCTCATGGACATGGCCGCCGGACGAGCCGGGGTGCTGGGGCACGACGATGGCGCGGGTAATGCCGCCAAGGCGCGCGACCGGCAGGGTGAAGGACCAGGGGTCCAGACCATACGAGATGTCGAAGGCCGCGCTGAGGGTGTTGGCGCTGTTGCGCAGTTCATTGGTGCCGCTGACCGAGCCGACCTCTGTCCCGGCCAGACCGGAATCGACGGCGACGAAGCCGGGGGCGACCGTCTTGCCCGCCGCGTCGATGATGCGAGCGCCGGAGGGGGCGCTGCCTGAGCCGACCGAGACGATCTTGCCGTCGCGAATGACGACCGTGCCGTTCTCGATCACGGAGGTTCCGGTCAGGATGCGGCCGCCGACAATAGCCACCGTGTCCTGAGCCAATGCAGGGACAGCGAGCGAAAGCGCCGCGACGGCGCCCGCGAGAATGTGAGACAGGCGCATCAGCGGGCTCCTTCCGTGACGTTGGCGGCGGTCAGGCCATAGCCCGGCTGACCCAGCTCGAAGTCGCTGGTCGGCTGATAGGCGGGGTTGGCGCGGTCGAAGGTCAGGGCGCCGTCGATGAAGACCTGATCGGCGCGGGCGTAGATCGAGAAGGGATCGGCGCTCCAGATCACCACGTCGGCGCGCTTGCCGGCCTCCAGCGAGCCGGTCTGATCGGCAATGCCGATGGCCTTGGCGGCATTGGAGGTGATCCAGCCGATGGCGTGTTCTTCTGAAATGTTCAGACCAGCGCGACGACCGGCCGACAGGGCGGCGGCGGCTTCCTGGTTGAGGCGTTGCGTCAGTTCGGCGTCGTCGGAGTGGATGACGGCGCACGATCCGGCTTGCGCGTCCACCAGGGCGGCGTTCTCCTCGATGGCGTCCAAGGCCTCCATCTTGAAGCCCCACCAGCCGGTCCACATGGCCGCGCAGATGCCGTTGGCGGCCAGTTGCGGCGCCAGCTTGTAGGCTTCGGTGGCGTGGTGGAAGGTGGTGATGCGGTAGCCGAACTCCTTGGCCATATCCATCATCAGCGCCATCTCGTCGGCGCGGTAGCAGTGGTTCTGGATCAGGATCGAGCCGTCCAGCACCCCGACCAGGGTCTCGTTCTGAAGGTTGCGGGTCGGGGCGGCACCTTCCCCGTCCTCGCGCCACTTGTCCCATTTGGCCTTGTAGTCGCGTGCGGCGATGAAGGCGGCGCGATAGCCGGCCATATTGCCCATGCCGGTCGCCGGGCTCTGGTTGCGGCCGCCATAGACGCGCGACGGATTCTCGCCGCAGGCCATCTTGACCGTATAGGGGGCGGCCGGGAACTTCAGGCCTTGCATGGTGATCGAGGGCACGTTGCGGATCGTCACGCCGCGTCCGCCGAACAGGTTGGCCGAGCCTGGCAGGATGTGCAGCGTGGTCACGCCCCCGGCGCGGGCGGTGTTGAAGCCAGGGTCCTGGGGCCACAGCGAATGTTCGGCCCAGACCTGGGCGGTGTTCGGGCTGGTCGCCTCGTTGCCGTCGCTCATGCCGCTGACGCCGGGCGACGGATAGACGCCCAGGTGACTGTGCACGTCGATGACGCCGGGGGTGACATAGCGGCCGCGCGCCTCGACGACGCGATAGCCGGCAGGGACGGGGGTGGAGGCGTCGCCGACGGCGGCGATCTTGCCGTCCGTGACCACGACCACGCCATTCTCGATCTTGCGATCCGTGCCGGTCAGGACCGTGGCCCCAACCACGGCGAAGTTCTCGCGCGGCAGGGGCTGATAGGTGGAAGGGTAGGGATCCAGCGTGGTCGCGGGATCCAGACCGGCGGCCAGGGTCTGATCCTTCGACGGTTTCGCGGCGGTTTCGTCAGGAGTCTGGCCGGTGGTGGCGCAGGCCGACAGGCCCAGCACGGCGCATGTGATGGCCGCGAGGCTGACGCCCCGCAGATGATGTCCGATCATCGAAATCCTCTCCCCGCGAATGCGTCAGCCCCGACGCCGCTTGCAGCCGTCATAGAAAGGCGTTCGGTCGCGACCGTCAAAAGGTTTCGACGTTCGCCGGTGGACGCCTCGCCCCGCGACAGCTAACGGCAGGCGCATGAGCTCCGATGACCGTCCCGAGGACGAAAACCCCCATCTCGACCGCCCGTTGCGGTCGTTCGGCCGCATCAAGGCCCGTCCGATCAAGCCCCGCCAGGCGGCGTTGATGGAGACGCTGCTGCCGCAGATCGCCGTGCCCGATCCCAAGGCCGGGCCGCTGGATCCCAAGACCCTGATGCCCGAGGCGACCGAGGTCTGGCTGGAGATCGGTTTCGGCGGCGGCGAGCATATGGCGGCCCAGGCGGCGACGCGGCCCGACGCCCTGGTGATCGGCTGCGAACCCTTCCTGAACGGCGTCGCTTCGGCCCTGCGTCACGTCGAGGAGGGCGGGCTGAAGAACGTCCGCATCCATGACGACGACGCGCGCGATCTGGTCGACGCCCTGCCCGACGCCTCAGTCGACCGGGTGTTGATCCTCTTCCCTGACCCCTGGCACAAGGCGCGCCACAACAAGCGCCGCCTGTTGCAGGACGAGACGGCCCAGGCCTTCGCCCGCATCCTGAAGCCGGGCGGCACGCTGCGCTTCGTCACCGACTGGCTGGACTATGCCGAATGGGCGCTGGAACGGTTGAACCGTACGCCGGGGCTGGAGCAGATCGGCGCCGCCGATCAGGACTGGTTCGTCCCGCCCGCCGACCACGTCGTCACCCGCTATGAAGAAAAGAAGCTGGGCGACACCGCGCCCGTCTTCCTGGAATTCTTTCGAGCTTGATCCGCCTGTGGCTCTGGATTGTATTACCGGCGACCTGCGGTTTATGATCGCCGTAAACTCGACAAGCCAATGAAAAATATCTGATTTCAGGCGTCCGTCAGACGGCGTTATATAGGCGTTGTTAACCTCAACAGCCGGATCGTCACTGCGCGTATTTGTCGCATCGACGACAGCGTGGCTGTGACGAGCGCGTCCCAGCCGTAAGGATGAGGGGCGACGTTTGATGGACAAGTGGCTTGGCGACCTGAAGATTTCGAAGAAGATCATCGCCTGTCTGATGCTTCTGGCTGCGGTCGGTCTGGCGGGGGTGGGCTACGCCTGCTGGGAACTGAAGCAGACCGACGCGACGTACAAGAATTTGGCCGACAGCCGAACGGCGGCGCTGATCAACATGATCCGGGTCAATCGGGGTCTGCAGCAGATCGGTTACAAGACCTACAAGGTCATGGCCTATGACGCCCGATCCAAGGAGGCCAGGGAAGCCGCTGAATCCGTGACGGCCACCGGCGATCAGGTTCTGAACGTGATCAATGAGGCCGAAGGCCAGGCGGCCATCTATGCGGGGGAACTGGATCCGTTCAAGGCGCCGTTGCAGGCTGTCGTCGCAACCAGCCGTCGTTCGGTCGCCATGCGTATGCAGAATGACGAGGCGGGCGCTCGTCAGGCGAACATTGAACTGGACGAACAGATCGCGCAGCTTTCCAGTCGGATCGTCGCCTTCAACGACGCCAAGACGGCTGAAAATGAAGCCATCGCCGCCAAGGTTTCGCGTGATGTCGGAACCACGACCCTGATCAGCCTGATTTCTCTCATTCTGGCGACGGCGTTGAGCGTCGGTGCGGCGATGCTGATGGTTTCCCGCGGGATCACCGGGCCGTTGAACCGCCTGGGCGACACCATGGGCAAGCTGGCGGCCGGCGACTTTTCGCCGGAGGTCGCCGGTCAGACCCGCAAGGATGAGGTGGGCCAGATGTCGCGCGCCGTTCAGGTGTTCAAGGAAAACGGTTTGCGCGCACGGCAGTTGGAACAGGAAGCCCTGGCCCAGCGCTCGATGAGCGAGCAGGAGCGCGCCGCCAACGAGGCGGACAAGGCCCGTGTGGCGGCCGAGGACAAGGTCGCGCTGGACGCCCTGGCGGGCGGCCTGTCGGCCATGGCCAACGGCGATCTGACGCACCGGTTCACGGTGGAAGTGGCGCCGCGCTCTGAATCGCTGAAGTCCGACTTCAACGCCGCCATCGCCCAGTTGCAGCAGGCCGTCGCGGTCGTGGTCGCCAACATCTCGGGCATCCGTTCGGGCGCCGGCGAGATTTCGCAAGCCGCCGACGACCTGTCGCGCCGCACGGAGCAGCAGGCGGCTTCGCTTGAGGAAACCGCCGCCGCCCTGGACGAGATCACCGCCACGGTGAACAAGACCGCCTCGGGCGCGCGTCAGGCTTCGGATGTCGTGCGCGCCGCCAAGGGCGACGCGGAAACCTCGGGCGTCATCGTGCGCGACGCCGTCCAGGCCATGCTGGCGATCGAAGGGTCTTCCAGCCAGATCAACCAGATCATCGGCGTCATCGACGAGATCGCCTTCCAGACCAATCTCCTGGCCCTGAACGCGGGTGTCGAAGCCGCCCGTGCGGGCGAGGCCGGTCGCGGCTTTGCGGTGGTGGCTTCCGAAGTGCGTGCCCTGGCCCAACGCTCGGCCGAAGCGGCCAAGGAGATCAAGACCCTGATCTCGACCTCGACCACCCAGGTGGGTTCGGGCGTCAAACTGGTGGGTCAGACCGGCGAGGCCTTGCAACGGATCGTGGACCGGGTCGCCGAAATCGACAGCCTGGTCACCGAAATCGCCGCTTCGGCCCAGGAACAGGCCGTCGGCCTGGCCCAGGTCAACACGGCGGTGAACCAGATGGACCAGGTCACCCAGCAGAATGCGGCCATGGTCGAGGAATCCACCGCCGCCAGCCACTCGTTGGCCCAGGAGGCGGAAAGCCTGCAGGCCTCGGTCGCGCAGTTCCGCGTGGGATCGACCCACCAGGCCGCCTCGCCTGCGCCGGTTCGCACGCACTCGGCGCCGCCTGCGCCCAAGCCCGCCAACCGCATGGTCGCCGCGCTGAAGACCATCGGACGCGGCGGCGCGGCGCGCAAGGTCGAGCCGCAATCCGACGGCTGGGAGGAGTTCTGAAGGCGCGACATGCCGCCGCTACGGGCTTCTACCTAGCGGCGGTGTTCGGCCAAAGTTAACCTGATTGGTGGAAATGTGACGCTTCGAACTCATTATCGGAACGTCACATGAAAACCTTGTCGATCGGCGGCCGGATCAACCTTCTGACGCTCGTGACCATCGCCGGTCTGTTGATCGTCACGGGACTGGGCCTGTTTCAGGTCAATGCGGTGATGCGCGAAGACATCGCCGACCGGACCAAGAAGACCGTCGAGATCGCCTACAGCGTCGTCGCCCACTATCAGGCCGAGGAGCAGGCGGGCCGTTTGACCCGCGATCAGGCTCAGGACGCCGCCAAGGCGGCGGTGGGCGCCATGCGCTATGGCCAGGACGACTATTTCTGGATCAACGACATGCATCCCAACATGGTGATGCACCCGATGAAGCCGGCCCTGAACGGCACGGACCTGAGCGCCAAGACCGACGCCGACGGCGTGCTGATGTTCAAGGAGTTCGTCGCCGTCGTGCAAAAGGACGGCGAGGGCTTCGTCGATTATCAGTGGGACAAGCCGGGTCAGGAACAGCCTGCGCCCAAGATCTCCTATGTGAAGGGCTTCGCGCCCTGGGGCTGGGTGATCGGTTCCGGCGTCTATACGGACCAGATCGCGGCGGCCGTCGGCAAGGCGGCGCTGACGCTGGGCGGTCTGGCGCTGTTGGTGGCCTTCGCCGCCGTGGCCGCCGGCTGGTTCATCGGGCGTTCGGTGTCGGCGCCTGTGGTGGCCCTGGGCCGGCGCATGCGCGGCCTGGCCGATGGCGACAAGACCACGGAAATTCCCGGCGTGGCGCGGGGTGACGAGATCGGTCAGATGGCCGCTGCTCTCGCCATCTTCCGCGACGCCGCCATCGAAAAGGATCGTCTGGAGGTCGAGGCCCTGTCGCAACGCTCGATGAGCGAACAGGAACGCGCCGCCCGCGAGGCCGAAAAGGCGCGCGAGACCGAGGCGGACCGCGTCACCATCACCGCCCTGGGCCAGGGTCTGTCGGCCATGGCCGATGGCGACCTGACCTATCGGATCGAGGCCGAGTTCGCGCCCAAGGCGGCGCAGCTGAAGACCGACTTCAACGCCGCCATCGCCCAATTGCAGCAGGCCGTGTCGGTGGTGGTCGCCAACATCTCGGGTATCCGTTCCGGCGCCGGCGAGATCAGCCAGGCCGCCGACGACCTGTCGCGCCGCACCGAACAGCAGGCCGCCGGTCTGGAAGAAACCGCCGCCGCCCTGGACGAGATCACCGCCACGGTGAACAAGACCGCCTCTGGCGCGCGTCAGGCCTCCGATGTGGTTCGCGCCGCCAAGGGCGATGCCGAAACCTCGGGCGTCATCGTGCGCGATGCGGTCCAGGCCATGCAGGCCATCGAAGGATCGTCGTCGCAGATCAACCAGATCATCGGCGTGATTGACGAAATCGCCTTCCAGACCAATCTCTTGGCCTTGAACGCGGGCGTCGAAGCGGCCCGTGCGGGCGAGGCCGGTCGCGGCTTTGCGGTCGTGGCATCGGAAGTCCGAGCCCTGGCCCAGCGCTCTGCCGAAGCGGCCAAAGAGATCAAGACGCTGATTTCGACCTCGACCACCCAGGTCGGATCGGGCGTGAAACTTGTCGGTCAGACCGGCGAGGCCCTGCAACGTATCGTGGACCGGGTCGCCGAGATCGACGGCCTCGTGTCCGAAATCGCCGCCTCGGCCCAGGAACAGGCCGTGGGTCTGGCCCAGGTCAACACGGCGGTGAACCAGATGGACCAGGTCACCCAGCAAAACGCCGCCATGGTCGAGCAATCCACCGCCGCCAGCCATTCGCTGGCACAGGAAGCCGAAAGCCTACAGGCCTCGGTCGCCCAATTCCGCGTCGGCTCGGCCGTTGCATCGGCGCCCGCCCCCGCTCCACGCAGAGCGTCTTCAACCGCCGCTCCACCCACGCGTTCGCCCCATCTCGCCGCTGCGTTGAAGACGGTCGGCCGAGGCGGCGCCGCGCCCAGGGTCGCCGCGATGGCGGCCGAGGATGGCTGGGAAGAGTTTTGACTTAAGGGATCGGGAGGGCTGGCGTTTGGACGGCGCACCGCCCAGCTATGGCGCCAACCGGAGCCACGGAATGACCTTCTCGATCTACGACGCCGCCTCGCCGATTTTCGTGCGCGGTCTGACCAATCTGTCCGGCTGGCTGGACAAGGCGTCGGCGGAGGGGTTCGACGAAGCCGCCCTGATTCAAGCCCGTCTCCATGACGACATGCGGCCGCTGGCCTCGCAGGTTCAACTGGCGTCAGACTCGGCCAAGGGCGCCGTCGCTCGACTGGCGGGCGTGGACAATCCGGCCATGGCTGACATCGAGATGACCTTCGCCGAGCTGAAGGATCGCATCGCTCGCACGATCGCCTTCATCGAGAGTGTGGAGCCCGCCGCCTTCGCCGGCGCCGAGACCCGGCAGATCGTGGTCAAGACGCCGAACCGCGAGCTGCACTTCGACGGCGCCGGCTATCTGACCAGCTTCGTCCTGCCCAACCTCCACTTCCACCTCACGACCGCCTACGCCATCCTGCGCAAGGAAGGCGTGCCGTTGGGCAAGATGGATTATCTGGGTCAGCTGGCGCTGATTTGACCCCCGACTTCGCCCGAAGCTGACGAAGAGGGCTGACAAGCGATCGTGAACAGCCTATATGGCCCCTCACATCGTTAGACCGGCGTCCAACGGCGTCGTTCCAAGCGGCGGCCCGGACGGACCGCCGCTTTTGTTTTGGATATTCGTCGCTTGCGCGCAAGAACCGCCCAGGACCGCCAACTGCTGGAGCTGATCGACCCCATCGCGGAGTCGCTCGGCCTTGAAGTGGTGCGTCTTCGCTTGATGACCGGCTCCAAGCGCCAGCGTCTGCAAATCATGGCCGAACGCCCGTCCGACCACGACATCTCTGTCGAACAGTGCGCCAAGCTGAGCCGCGCCGTATCTGAGGTTTTCGACGCCGCCGACCCCATCGCCGGCGAATATATGCTGGAAGTCTCGTCGCCCGGCATCGACCGGCCCTTGACCCGTCCGCTCGACTTCGACCTGTTCGAGGGCGAGGAGGCGCGTCTGGAGACCGACCGGATGATCGAGGGCCGCAAACGCTTCAAGGGCGTGCTGGCCGGCTATGAGGACGGCAACGTCCTGATCGACCTGGACGGCGAGGAAGACACCGCCCTGATCCCGTTCGACTGGCTGAGCGACGCCAAGCTGGTCCTGACCGACGCCCTAATGAAGCGGGGCGCCGCCATTCGCGCCGCGCGCGGCGAACCCGAAGACGACGGCCTGCCCGAAGGGGAAGCCGAAGACGCAACAACCGACACCACGACCCCTTCTGAGGACAACGCCTGATGGCCGTCACCGGTATTTCCGCCAACCGCCTCGAACTGCTGCAGATCGCCAATGCGGTCGCGCAAGAGAAGAACATCGAGCGCGAAGTCGTCATCGAAGCCATCGAGGAAGCGATCCAGAAGGGCGCCAAGTCGCGTTACGGCGCGCATCACGACATCCGCGCCAAGATCGACCACAAGACCGGCGAACTGTCCCTGACCCGTCACGTCACCATCGTCGAGGACGACTGGATGCCGGAAGACGAGCTGGAAGAGTTCAACGACAGCGCCATGGTGCGCCTGACAGACGCCTCCAAGCGCGATCCCGAGGCCGAGGTCGGCAAGGAATATGTCGAGACCCTGCCACCGTTCGAGTTCGGCCGCGTCCAGACGCAGATGGCCCGTCAGGTCGTGACCGGTAAGGTCCGCGAGGCCGAGCGCGCCAACCAGTACGAAGAGTTCAAGGATCGCGTCGGCGAGATCGTCAACGGTACGGTCAAGCGCGTCGAATACGGCAACACCATCGTCGACCTGGGCCGGGGCGAAGGCGTCATGCGCCGCGACCAGTCCATCCCGCGCGAAGTTTTCAACATCGGCGACCGGATCCGCACCTACATCTATGACGTCCGGCCAGAGGCCAAGGGCCCGCAGGTCATGCTGTCGCGCGCCCATCCCGGCTTCATGGCCAAGCTGTTCGCTCAGGAAGTGCCGGAAGTCTATGACGGCGTGATCGAGATCCGCGCCGCCGCCCGCGATAGCGGCTCGCGCGCCAAGATGGCCGTCCTCTCGAACGACAGCTCCATCGACCCCGTCGGCGCCTGCGTCGGCATGCGCGGCTCGCGCGTTCAGGCGGTCGTCGCCGAACTGCAGGGCGAGAAGATCGACATCATCCAGTGGAACCCGGACGAGCCGACCTTCATCGTCAACGCCCTGGCCCCTGCCGAAGTCTCCAAGGTCGTGCTCGACGAAGAAGCCGGCCGCGTGGAAGTGGTCGTGCCGGACGAGCAGCTGTCGCTGGCCATCGGCCGTCGCGGCCAGAACGTCCGTCTGGCCTCGCAACTGACCGGCTGGCAGATCGACATCATCACCGAGGCTCAGGATTCTGAGCGTCGCCAGCGCGAGTTCAGCGAGCGCACCGGCCTGTTCCAGGAAGCCCTGGACGTGGACGAGGTCATCGCCCAGCTGCTGGTCACCGAAGGCTTCGCCACGGTCGAAGACCTGGCCTATGCCGACCCCTACGAAGTCTCCGAGATCGAAGGCTTCGACGAGGAAACGGCCGAGGAACTGCAGGCCCGCGCTCGCGAATTCCTGGACAAGAAGGCCGCCGAGCTGGACGCCAAGCGCGTCGAACTGGGCGTCGAAGACGGCGTGCTTCAGGTGCCGGGCGTGACCCTGCCCATCGCCGTCGCCCTGGGCGAAGGCGGCGTGAAGACGGTCGAGGACCTGGCCGACCTGGCGACCGACGAAATCCGCGGCGGCTACGAAGTGAAGAACGGCGAACGGGTCAAGGTCCCGGGCGTGCTGGAAAGCTTCAACCTGGCCCAGGAAGACGCCGAACTGCTGATCCTGCAGGCCCGTGTCGCCGCCGGCTGGATCGACGCTTCGGAACTGCCGCAGCCCGAGCCGGAAGAGTTTGAGGAAGGCGAGTTCGCCGAGGGCGAATATGACCCGGACCAGGTGTTCGGCGATGCGCCTGCCGAGACCGAAACCGACGACGCTACAGACGATGCGGGGGTCCTCGCCGAGGACGGCTCCGAACCGTCGAACGCGTGATGGGAGACCTGGCCACATATGAGCTTGCGCGACGCAACGATCGATAGAGAACGCCGGGACCTCGTCTCTCACGAGGTCATGGACGAATCTCGCCTGATCCGTTTCGTCGCCGGGCCCGATGGCCAGGTGGTTCCCGACCTGGGCAGGAAACTGCCCGGACGTGGCCTTTGGGTCGAAGCCAGCCGCGCCTCGATCGAGACGGCGGTCAAGAAGAACGGCTTCACCCGCGCCGCGAAGACCAAGCTGACCGCCCCGGCTGACCTGGCCGATGTCGTCGAACGGCTGCTGTTCCGGCGCTGTCTCGACCAACTGGGCCTTGCCCGACGCGAAGGCGTGCTTATCTCAGGCTTCGAAAAGTCCGCCGCCAATCTGCGGGCAGGCAAGGTCGCCTGGGTGGTGGAGGCCGCCGACGGCTCGGCCGACGGACGCGGAAAGATCCTCGCCTTGGCCCGCCATCAGACCGCGAAAGTCTGCGGCGCGTTCTCTGTGGACGATTTGAGTTTGGCCCTTGGGCTGGAAAATGCGATACACGCCGTCCTGCTTGCGGGCGGACGCGCCGATCGGTGGACCATAGAGGTCGAACGACTGGCTGGATTTCGGCCGCTTCGCCCCCCTCACTGGGATGTTCCCGGTGTCGAGGACGGACCGGCGGGAGCAACCCCGACTGACCTTGATCAAGGTGAGGCGAGCTGAGGATTTTGGCGGCCGAGGGCCTGTCTCCAAGGGCGGAGACGGGCTCACGGTCGTTCATGGGTATTAGATGAGGACGGCGGGCCTTTCCGCCCCGAGTAAAGCGACCGGATGAGCGACGAAAACGACAAGACCAACGAAGGCCAGGGCAACGCGGGCGGCACGCCGTCCCAGACGGGGCCGCGTGCTCCGCTGAGCCTGAAGCCGCGCGTTGTGGGATCGGTCCCGACCGGGACCGTGAAGCAGAGCTTCAGCCATGGCCGATCCAAGACGGTGGTGGTCGAGACCAAGCGCCGTGCAGGCGCCGGCGGACCGCAACGTCCGCAGGGCTTCGATGTCGCACGTCCGCAGCAGGCCTCTCAGGCGCCACGTCCGCAAGGTCAGCGTCCGTCGCAACCCGCCGGCGGCGCCCTGTCGCCCGAGGAGCAGGAAGCACGCCGTCGCGCAATCGCTCTGGCGACCCAGGCCAACGCCGCCAAGGCTGACGCCGCCGCCGCCGCCAAGGCTGCAGCGGACGCCGCCGCTCGCGACCAGGCCGCCGCCACCGAACGCGCCGCCCAGGCCGCTCGCGACGAAGCCGCCGCCGCCCAAGCCGCTGCCGAAGCCGCTCGCGCCGAGGCCGCCAAGCTGACCGCCGCCGCGCCTCAACCGGCCAAGCCTGCGCCCAAGCCGGCGGCTCCCGCCGCCGCCGCCCCGGCGCCTGCGCCCGTTGCGCCGACGCCGGCTCCGGCCGCCCCCGTCGCGGCAGCGCCTGCCGCCCCGGCCCGTCCGGCGGCTCCGGCTCGTCCGGTCGTCAACTTCGGCCAGCGCGTGCCCAAGCCCGGCAATCCCCAACGCGCCGCGCCCGAGCGTCCCGCCTTCGGCGGCCGTTCGGCCCGTGAGCAGGCGATGGGTGGTGGAGATCGCGCCTATTCGGACCGTCCGCAGACCGACCGCCCGCAAGGTGATCGTCCGCAGGGCGCCCGTCCCGGTCCTGGCGGTCAGCGTCCGCAAGGCGCCAAGCCGGCTGAGCCCGTCCGCTATTCTGCCCTGAACCCGCGTCCGGCCCCCGGCGCCGCCCGTCCCGGCGGCGCGCGCACCGGCCCTGGCGGCCGTCCGACCCCGAACGCCCCCCCGGCCGAGGCCAATGTTCTGCGTCCGGCCCGTGCGCCCGGCGCCGGCTTCGGACGTCCGGTCGGTCGCGATGACGATCGTGAAAAGCGCTTCTCCGACGCTGGCAAGGCGGTCAGCCGCACGCGCGGCGAGCCGAAGCGCCGCGAAGGCCGCATGACCATCCAGTCCGTGGTCGGCGACGGCGACGCCGCCGAGCGCATGCGCTCGCTGGCCTCGGTCCGCCGCGCCCGCGAACGCGAGAAGGAAAAGCGTAAAGGCGGCTCGACCGACGCGCCGAACCGTCCGCGCGAAGTGGTCATCCCCGACGTCATCACCGTTCAGGAGCTGTCCAACCGGATGGCCGTGCGCGGCGTCGACATCATCAAGTTCCTGATGAAGCAGGGCCTGATGATGAAGATCAACGACGTGATCGATTCCGACACCGCCGAACTGGTGGCCGAAGAGTTCGGCATGGCCGTCAAGCGCGTCTCGGAATCCGACATCGAGTTCGGCTTCCTGGGCGATGCGGACGACGCAGAAGCGGCCGATGTCCGGGCGCCCGTCGTGGCCATCATGGGCCACGTCGACCACGGCAAGACCTCGCTGCTGGACGCCCTGCGCACCACCGACGTCGCCGGCGGCGAAGCCGGCGGCATCACCCAGCACATCGGCGCCTATCAGGTACGTCTGGAAGACGGCCAGAAGGTCACCTTCCTGGACACCCCGGGCCACGCCGCCTTCTCGGCCATGCGTGCGCGCGGCGCTAACGTCACGGACATCGTGGTCCTGGTCGTGGCCGCCGACGACGGCGTCATGCCCCAGACGATCGAAGCCATCCAGCACGCCAAGGCGGCCAACGCCCCCCTGATCGTCGCTGTGAACAAGATGGACAAGCCGGGCGCGACTTCTCAGAAAGTCGTCAACGAGCTGCTGCAGTACGAAGTCATCGCCGAAAGCCTGGGCGGCGACGCCCAGATCATCGAGGTGTCGGCCAAGGAGCGGATGAACCTCAACGGACTGCTGGATGCCATCCTGATCCAGGCCGAGCTGATGGACCTGCGCGCCAGCGCCGATCGTTCGGCCGAGGGCGTGGTCATCGAGGCCAAGCTGGACAAGGGACGCGGCCCCGTCGGCACCGTCCTGGTCAAGCGCGGCACGCTGAAGCGCGGCGACATCGTCGTCGCCGGCGGCTCGTGGGGCAAGGTTCGCGCCCTGCTGAACGAGCGCAACGAGCAACTGACCGACGCCGGTCCCTCCGTCCCCGTCGAGATCCTCGGCCTGGACGAGGCCCCGTCTCCGGGCGACGTCTTCGCCGTGGTGGAATCCGAAGCCCGCGCCCGCGAGCTGACCGAATACCGTCAGCGGGTGAAGCGCGAGAAGGCCCAGGTCTCGGGCGGTTCCGTGTCGCTGGTCGACATGATGTCCCGCCTCCAGTCCAAGAAGGTCTCGGAACTGCCGGTCGTCATCAAGGCGGACGTTCAGGGCTCGGCCGAAGCCATCGTGGGTTCGCTGGACAAGATGAGCACCGACGAAGTGCGCGCCCGCACGGTCTATTCCGGCGCCGGCGGCATCACCGAGAGCGACGTCAACCTGGCCAAGTCGGCCGGCGCACCGATCCTCGGCTTCAACGTCCGTGCCTCGAAACAGGCGCGCGATCTGGCCGACCGCGAGGGCGTCGAGATCCGCTACTATTCGATCATCTACGACCTGCTGGACGACATTAAGGGCGTGCTGTCCGGCATGCTGGCGCCGCTGCAACGGGAAACCTTCCTGGGCAACGCCGCCGTCCTGCAGGTCTTCGATATCTCCAAGATCGGCAAGATCGCCGGTTGCCGTGTGTCGGAAGGCGTGGTCCGCAAGGGCGCCCGCGTCCGTATCGTCCGCGACGACGTGGTGGTTCTGGAGCTGGGCGTGCTCAACACGCTCAAACGCTTCAAGGACGAGGTCAACGAAGTCACGGCGGGCCAGGAGTGCGGCATGCAGTTCCAGGGCTTCCAGGACATCAAGGAAGGCGACTACATCGAGTGCTTCACGGTCGAAGAGATCAAGCGCACGCTGGACTAGTCCGCGTCGCGAGCACCAAGAGACAAAGGCCCGGAACCCAGGTTTCGGGCCTTTTCTTTTGCCGAATCCCGCGCATGATGTTCAGTATCGCGCGCGGGGCGCCGCGCGGGGATCGTCATTCATGAGCAAGCCCCATCTGCCGTCGGGCGATTTCTTCGGCACCGCCTCGCGGACGGTCGAGGCCGGCGGTTTCCGCGTCGGCCTGTGGGTCGCCAGCCGGCCGCCGGAGGGCGTCGAGCTTCACGCCCATGACGACGCCCATTTCGTCCTTGCTCTGGACGGCGGCTACCGCAGCCTGGCCCATGATCCCCTGACGCCCAAGAACGCCGCCTTCGGCCCCGGCGCCCTGGTGTGGAATCCGC
The DNA here is from genome assembly GCF_057838505.1 of Brevundimonas sp. KH_058. Taxonomy (NCBI): domain Bacteria; kingdom Pseudomonadati; phylum Pseudomonadota; class Alphaproteobacteria; order Caulobacterales; family Caulobacteraceae; genus Brevundimonas; species Brevundimonas sp. KH_058. Next base: position 1,546,938 of record NZ_CM174469.1, read on the forward strand.
CAGGTGTCGAGCACCGGGACTGTTTCGATGTCGCCGGCGGTCGCTTCCTGTCGATCAGTTTCGATCCGCCCAAGCGCGCCGGGCGCGGCGACCCGATGCGGTTGCGTAGCGCCCTGGCCGAAGGCGCGGCGCGTCGACTGGTCGGGGTGGCCGGGCGGTTCGCGGCGGGGGACGCGGTCATGATGGAGGGGCTGACTCTGGACATGGCGGCGGCGGTCCTGTCGCCAGGAGAGCTGGACGAGGACCCGGCGCCGCAATGGCTGTTGCGCGCCCATGATGTCCTGCACGATCTGGCTGACCAGCCGGGACTGGAGGTGGCGACCATCGCCCGTCTGGTCGGGGTTCATCCCGTCTCCCTGGCCCGCCGCTATCGTCGTCATTTCGGCTGTTCAACCGCCGCCGCCATCCGTCGCGCGCGGGCGGACCGGGCGGCAGGACAGATCGCGCGCGGCCGGGATTTGGCCGAACTGGCTCTGGGCGCGGGTTATGCCGACCAGAGTCATATGACGCGCGAGTTCGGCGCCCTCTACGGCTTGACGCCTGCCCGCTACCGCGCCCTGTTCGCCTGATCGGTTGCGTCTGTTCAAGACGGACGGCCCGCCGTGTGGGATGTCCGGCCGTTACTTCCCCAATCCAGGACCGTCATGCGTCATCTGCTTCTCGCGACCCTCGGGCTCGCGCTCGTCTCCGCACCGGTGATGGCCGAGCCGAACTGGCCGGTCGCCGCACCCGAAACCCAAGGCGTTTCGGCCGAGGGTCTGGCGGCCATGGACGCGGCCGTTCGCGCCGGGACCTTCCACAAGATCACCAGCGTCCTGATCGCCCGCCACGGCAGACTGGTGCACGAGGTCTATTTCGACGAGGCAGGCCGTGAGAGCCGCCGTAACACGCGCTCGGTCACCAAGACCGTCACCGCCATGTTGGTGGGCGCCGCCGTCGCACGCGGCGACATCGCGAGTGTCGATGCCCCGGTCCTGCCCTTCGTCGCGGACCACGGCCCGTTCTACAATCCCGACCCGCGCAAGGCGGCGATCACGGTCGAGGACCTGCTGACCATGAGCTCGCTGCTGGAATGCGACGATGACAATTCGTTCTCGCGCGGCAATGAGGAGCGGATGTATCTGATCGAGGACTGGGTGAAGTTCGCCCTGGACCTGCCGGTGCGCGGCTTTCCCGACTGGATCCCAAAGCCGGCGGATCAGCCCTACGGCCGAGCCTTCAGCTATTGCACGGCGGGCGTGACCACTCTCGGCGCCGTCGTCCAGAAGGCGACGGGCGAGCCTCTAAAGGATTTCGCACGCGAGGCCCTGTTTGGTCCGTTGGGGATCGAGGGCGAGCGCTGGCAGATGTCGCCGATGGGCTTGGCCCAGGGCGGGGGCGGACTGGGGTTGCGCAGCCGTGATCTGCTCACCCTCGGTCAATTGCTGCTGAACCACGGCCGCTGGGACGGACGCCAGGTGCTGCCCGAGGCCTGGATCCGCGCCATGACGGCCCCACACGCCAGCGTCGATCCGCAGAAGGGCGACTACGGCTATCTGATCTGGCTGCCGACCTATCAGGTCGCCGGCGCGCCGCATCCTGCCTGGACCATGTCGGGCACCGGCGGCAACAAGGTCGCGATCATCCCGGACCTAGATGCGGTCGTGGTGGTGACGACCGAGAACTTCGACGTCCGCAATCCGCACGGGCTGGCCGATACCTTGATCGCGGACCATGCGCTGGCGGCGATGAAGTAGGGCGTTCGTTCGCGCTTCGCCAATGAACGGGGGTGGTCGTTGGCGAATGGCGGCCGTGCGTCGCCGCAAGTGAGGTGGCGGCGGGCAGGAGGCGGCGGCAGTGTCTGGTCATCAAGGGCCGGTCGTCGGCCCCTCCCTGCAACAGGACGCACCGTCATGAAGACCTTCGCCGCCATCATCCCCGTTCTCGCTCTTGTCGCCGCCGCCGTCGTTTCGGCTCCGGCCTTCGCCGCCGACCTGACCATCGACTTTCCGACCGCTACGCCCCAGGGCCAGATCATGGTCGCCGTGTTCGGCAGCGAGGCAAACTACGGCGGCGAGGGCCAGCCGGTGCGTTACGCCATGGTCGATGCGGCGGGCGGTCAGAAGAGCGCGACGTTCGAGGGGCTGCCCGACGGCGACTATGCGGTGCGCGCCTTTCATGACCTGAACGGCGACGGCAAGATGAACACCAACCCCTTCGGCATGCCGACCGAACCCTACGCCTTTTCCAACAATGCGGTCGGCAACATGGGGCCGGCGTCGTGGGACCGCGCCAAGTTTGCTGCGGCCGGCGTCGCCGTCCAGTCGATCGACCTGAAGTAAGCGACCGAGCCGGAGCCTGACATGACCCCCTCCCGCCGTTCCTTCCTGATGGGCGCCGCCGCGCTTTCCGCCGCCGTCGCCACGCCCGAGATGGTCCGCGCCGCCGCCGCTCTGGACGCCGTCGCCGCGACGAAAGCCGACTGGGCGTTGGCGACCCGGGATATCGAAGGCGATATCGCGCGCCGGACCATGCGCCTGATCCACGGCCGCGCGCCGGCGGGCCTGCAAGGCGCCCTTTATCGCAACGGCCCGGCCAGGTTCCGGCGGCCAGGCGGTTCGGCGACCCACTGGTTCGACGGCGACGGCATGATGCGCGCCTTCCGCATTCAGGACGGCCAGGCCACGCTGGAGGCGCGGTTCGCCGATACGCCCAAGCGCCGCACCGAGACCGAACTGGGCGCGGTCGTGACCCCTGGCTTCGGAACCAAGGGCGATGCGCGCGCCCGCATCGGCTCCAACGACGACGCCAACGCCGCCAACACGGCCGTCATGGTCGCCGGCGATCAGGTCTGGGCGCTGTGGGAGGCGGGATCGCCCCTGGCCATGTCGGTCTCGGACCTGTCGACCACGGGTTTCGTCACCCTGCGCGACGACCTGAAGGGCATGCCGTTCCAGGCCCATCCGCGATACGCCCCCGATGGTTCGATCTGGAACGTCGGTTCGGCCGGAAACCGCGCCGTCATCTGGCGCCTGAATCCCGACCGCAGCCTGAACGACGCCCAGATCGTGGCCCTGCCGCGCGCCAGCTATATGCACGACTTCACCGCCACCGACCGGCACGTGATCCTGGTGCTCCAGCCCTGGGTGTTCGAGACCCACGCCATGCCGGTGATCTCGGGCCTGGCCTGGCGACCGGAAATGGGGACGCAAGTTCTGGTGCTGGACAAGGACGATCTGTCCGAGCGCCGCCTCTATGACCTGCCTGGCTTCTTCCACTTCCACCTGGGCGACGCCTGGGTCGAGCGGGACGGCACGATCCGTTTCGACGTCGCCGCCAGCGGCGATCCGCGCTTTGCGGTCGATGGCGCGCGGGTTCTGGTGGATGGGCACGGGGTCGTGCCGGGCGATCCGGCGAAACTGGCCCTGATCACCCTGCGGCCCGATGGTCGGGCCGACATGACCTATAGCGACGTGGTGGGCGAGTTCCCGAAAGCCGATCCGCGCCGGGCGGGGCTGAAACGCAGTCTGACGGCACATACGGCGGGCGAGACGCGCGGGCGTCCTCTGCCAACGGGCTTGGCCGTGCACGATTGGGACAGCGGACGCTCGAACGCTTTCGAGTTCGGGGTGCATCAGGTGGTCGAGGAGGCGGTCTTCGTGCCCAAGCCCGGCGCGACGGCGGAACGCGACGCCTGGCTGGTCGGGCCGTCGGTCAATCTGAAGGATGGCCGTACCGAACTGCATGTCTTCGACGTGGCGCGGATCGAGGATGGTCCCGTGGCGACCTGGCAGGCGGACGTAGCCCTGCCAGCCGGCTTCCACGGCGTGTGGGCCGGCTAGACGCAAAGGCACAACTTTTGCGGGCGTTCACGGTTCGAAAAGGCTGACGTGCCAAGGTGAGACCATGACCCCCATTCAGACTCAAGCCCAGACTCACGCCAAGACTCCGGCCGATCTTCGCCCCATCACCGCCCTGCGTTTCGGCGCCGCAATGTGGGTGGCGGTCTATAGCTTCTGGGAAAACCTGGCCGGGGCGGGCCAGTCCGGCCTGGTGGGCAAGGGCTATCTGGGGGTCGAGCTGTTCTTCGTCCTATCCGGCTTCATCCTCAGCCACGTCTATCTGCAGGCGGCGGGCGAAAAGTCGTTCTCGTACAAAAGCTTCCTGTGGGCGCGGATCGCGCGGGTCTATCCGCTGCATGTCGCGACCCTGATCGGGGTCGGGCTGCTGGCCGCCGCCGCCCTGTTCGCGGGCATAAGCGTGGACGCCAATGTGCTCAGTTGGGCGTCGCTGCCCGCCAATATCTTCATGGTCCACGCCTGGGGCCTCGCGCCGGTGGCGGGCTGGAACCATCCGTCCTGGTCGATTTCGGCGGAGTGGTTCGCCTATCTCTGCTTCCCTCTGTTCGCCTTCGTCTTCTGGCGCGCGCGGCATCGTCCGATCGCAGCCGTCGTCGGCGCAGCGGCCTTCCTGGCCATCCTCTATTTCGTGTTCGAACAGTGGGCCGGCTTTTCCCTGACCGAGGCGACCATTCGTTGGGGCGCGCTGCGGATCGTGCCGTGCTTCGCCTTGGGGTGCGCCCTCTACCTCGCCTACCGCCGCGCGCCGTTGAAGGCGCCTTGGCTGTGCGCCGCCGTCTCGTTCGGTCTGATGGTCCTCAGCGCGGCGCTCGGCCTATGGGACGGGGTCACGGTCCTGCTGGCCGGCGCCCTGATCCTGTCGCTGGCGTCGCTGCCCAATGAGCGCGCCGGATGGCTGGCGTCCAAGCCCGCCGTCTACCTCGGCGAGATCAGCTATTCGGTCTATATGGTCTGCGTGCCGTGGAAGCTTCTGGCCGTCGGCCTGGCTGCCAAGCTGTTCGACGCCCCCGACAAGCAGCTTCAAATTTTCGTGTGGTTGGCGATTTTGGCCCTATTGCCGGTCGTGGCCGCCGTCTCGTATCATCTGGTGGAACACCCGGCCCGCAAGGCTTTGCGCGGCATGAGCAAGCGGGGCGATAAGATTTCGGCAAACAGTCTGAAGTCCAGCGCTACGCCGAAACAACTTGCTACCGAGCGTGAACCCATGGCCTAAATGGCGTCCCAACGGCGGGTCGGGATACCCCTAAGCATGACGAAACGGCTCAAAGCCGCCGCAGTTGCGGCGACCCTCGGTTTTTTTGCGTTGGGCGCCGTTCCCACCAGCGCAAAGGCTGACGAGCCGTATTGGCAGTGCGTGACCTTCGCGCGCATGTTCTCGGGCATCAATATCTTCGGCGACGCCTGGACCTGGTGGCGTCAGGCCTCCGCCGGCTTCCGCACCGGCAAGGCGCCGGAAACCGGCTCGGTTCTGGTCTTCCGTCCCGAGGGCCGCATGAGCCGGGGCCACGTCGCCGTCGTCTCCGACATCCTGACCGATCGCGTGGTCCGCGTGACCCACGCCAACTGGGGCGGCAGCCGCGGCAAGGTCGAGGAGAACGTCACCGTCGTCGACGTCTCGCCCTCCAACGACTGGTCGCAGGTCAAGGTCTGGTACAATCCGATCAACGACCTGGGCACGACAGTCTATCCGACCTACGGCTTCATCTACAAAGGCGCGCGCGACGCTTTCGACGCGGGCCGTCAGATCGCCGCCAACGCCTCGGCCCAAGGTCAGCATTAAGGGCCAGCACTAAGCTTGCGCCGCTCGCCATCGCGGGCGATAGGCGGGCATGACCCAATCCAGCGACATCACCTACGCCGGCTATCTGGCGTTGGACGACCTGCTCTCGACCCAGCATCCGCTGTCGGACCAGCACGACGAAATGCTGTTCGTCGTCATCCACCAGACCAAGGAACTGTGGCTCAAGCAGATCCTGCACGAGACGGCCCTGGCCCAGCGCCTGGTGCGCGCCGGCGATCTGGTGCCCGCCTACAAGAGCCTGGCGCGGGTCTCGCGCATCCAGGCGGTGATGACCCATAGCTGGGACATCCTGTCGACCATGACGCCGGCCGACTATCTGCGGTTCCGGGGCTCCCTGGGATCGTCCTCTGGCTTCCAAAGCGACCAGTTCCGCCGGTTCGAGGCCATGCTGGGCCTGAAAGACGCCAGCTTCCTGAAGTTCCACGAGGATCGCCCCGAGGCGTTAGCCGCGCTCCAGGCCGCCATCGCCGCCCCCAGCCTGTACGACGACGCCCTGGCCCAGATGGCCAAGGCCGGTCTGCCGGTGCCCGCCGAGGTGCTGAACCGCGACGTGACCCAGCCTTACGAGCCTTCGGAGGCCGTCGAGGCGGCCTGGCTGGAGGTCTATCGCGACACCGAGCGTTGGTGGGTCCTGTATCAACTGGCCGAGAAGCTGGTCGATCTGGACGACGCCCTGCTGACCTGGCGCCACAAGCATGTGGTCACGGTAGAGCGCATCATCGGCCGGCGTCGCGGCACGGGCGGCACGGAGGGGGCGGCCTATCTGGCCTCGACCCTGACCAAGCGCTGCTTCCCCGAGCTGTGGTCCCTTCGCACCAAACTTTGATGTCGCAGGGCGGCAACCTTCGCCGCGCCCGGCCATTTCGCCGTTCGACCGCAACAGCGGAAGGATAGACGAGATGACCAACCCCAACGCCCACGACATCAAGGTTCTGAACGGCCTGATCGAAACGACGCTGGATAGCGCGGACGGCTATCGCGAGGCCGCAGACCAGACGCAGGATCCCCATTACCGCACCCTGTTCGAGCGCCGTGGCGCCGAACGCCAGCAGGTGTCGGACGACTTGTCCGACGCCGTGCGCGGCCTGGGCGGCGATCCCGAGCCGCACGGTTCGATCCTGGCCAAGGCGCACCGCGCCTTCCTGGACGTGAAACACGCCCTGCTTCGCAACGACGATTCCGTCGTCGGCTCGATCAACAGCGGCGAAGGCTTCATCGCCGGCAAATACGAAAAGGCGCTGGAGGACACCGGTATTTCCGCCACCACCCGAGAGACGATCCGGCGGGCCTATGCCGCGGTGAAGACCGAGCATGAGCAGATGGAAGCGCTGAAACACAGCCTGGAGGGCCAGCGCGACGCGGCCAATCCACTCTATCCGCAATAGCCGCTGACGGCGGAATAGAAAAAGGCCCCGGCGTTCCCGCCGGGGCTTTCGTCATTTCAGCACGATCCGCGCTCAAGCAGCGCGAAGCGCGTTAGCGCATAAAAGTGGATTAAGCTTCGTCGCTCTTGGCGGCTGAACCGGTTTCCGGAACCACGGCGCCCTTGACCGGACGGACCGTCTGGCGCTCGGCGATACGGGCCGACTTGCCGCGACGATCGCGCAGGTAATAGAGCTTGGCGCGACGCACGACGCCGCGGCGCTTCACTTCGATCGACTCGATGTTCGGCGACAGAATGGGGAATTTACGTTCGACGCCTTCGCCGAACGAGATTTTGCGGACCGTGAAGGTTTCGCTGATGCCGCCGCCGTCACGGGCGATGCAGACGCCTTCGAAGGCCTGGACGCGCTCGCGCTCGCCTTCCTTGATCTTCACGTTGACGCGCAGGGTGTCGCCGGGTTGGAAGACCGGGATCTTGCGTTCGCCCAGGACGCGGGCTTTTTCTTCGGCGTTCAGCTGTTGAACGATGTTCATGTCATTTCTCCTCGGGCTTCGCGCCCTTTAGCTGTGATTTGGCGAGATGCGCTTCCCAGAGGTCTGGTCGCCGCTCCCGCGTGGTCTCTTCCCGCTGCGCCTCGCGCCATTGCGCGACCTTCTTGTGGTCGCCCGACACCAGAACCTCGGGTATCTCAAGTCCCTCGAACGTCCGCGGTCGCGTGTACTGCGGGTGTTCCAGAAGTCCATCCTCGAAGCTTTCGGACGACAGGCTGTCTGCCGCGCCAAGCACACCGGGGATCAGTCTTACGCACGCCTCGATCGCGACCATCGCCGCCGCCTCGCCGCCGGCGAGAACCGCGTCTCCGACCGAGACCTCCTCGAACCCGCGTGCGTCGAGCACCCGCTGATCCACCCCCTCGAAACGACCGCAAAGCACGACGATGCCGTCGGCCTTGGCCCATTCCTTGACGCGCGCCTGGGTCAGGGGCCGACCCCTGGCGCTCATGTACAAAAGCGGCCGCTTTGGTCCCGGAAGGCTATCCACCGCCCGAGCCACCACGTCCGCCTTAAGCACAGCTCCCGGACCGCCACCCGCAGGGGTGTCGTCCAGGAAGCCGCGCGTATCTGTGGAAAAGGCGCGAATGTCAACCGTTTCCAGGCTCCACAAGCCCTTCTCGCGCCACGCCGTGCCGATCAGAGACACGCCGAGCGGGCCGGGAAAGGCCTCGGGAAACATGGTCAGGACGGTTGCGGTGAAGGGCATGGCGGCGGCTCATACAACAAACCCGCAGGAAATGCGCGTCAGCGGATCACCTGCGCCATGCCGATGGATTTCGGCGTGGTCGGCTCGAAGCCGTATTGCGCATACAGCCGGTTTGCCTCTCCGTCCGCGATCAGGCTGACGTAGGCGCCCTGCGCATCGCTGCGCAGCCGGTCCATGAGGGCCGTCATGATCGCCTTCCCCATACCGCGCCCCTGATGCGCAGGCTCGATGGCCATATCGACGATCTGGAAGAACAGACCGCCGTCGCCAATGATCCGGCCCATACCGACGGCCCGACCGTCCCGGCGCACCACGACGGCGAACCAGGTGTTGGGCAGGCCCGCGACCGCGTTCGCCTGAGCCTTCGGGCTCAGCCCGGCGTTGATCCTCAGCCGCAGATAGTCGTCTATCGACGGGGTCTCCGCCGTCAGATGATAGTCCTCGATCATGCCGTCGGCGCCCCGCCGCCCGCCGCGATCCAGCCGTCCACCTGGTCTTCCAGCACGTCCAGCGGCACCGAGCCGGAACCCAGGACCACGGCGTGGAAGTCCTTGATGTCGAACCTGTCGCCCAGCGCCGCCTTGGCCCGGTCGCGCAGTTCCTCGATCTTCAGCTCGCCGATCTTGTAGCTGGTCGCCTGGCCGGGGTTGGTGATGTAGCGCTCGACTTCCTTTTCGATGTCGCGCTCGGACAGCAGGGAGTTCTGGCGGAAATAGCCCATCGCCTGTTCGCGGCTCCAGCGCTTGGCGTGCAGGCCCGTGTCGGTCACCAGACGAACCGCGCGCCACAGCTCGGTCGAGAGCCGACCGAAGTCGGAATAGGGATCCTGATAGAAGCCCATCTCCTTGCCCAGTTGCTCAGCATACAGGCCCCAGCCCTCGGCATAGGCGCCGTAACCGCCGAACCGGCGGAAACGCGGCAGGCCTTCGATCTCCTGCGCATAGGCGATCTGGAAATGGTGGCCCGGCGCGCCTTCGTGATAGCTGATGCCCTCGATCTGGGGCTTCAGCACCTGGGTCATGTCCGACAGGTTGACGTAATAGATGCCCGGCCGCGACCCGTCCGGCGCCGGCGAGTTGTAGAAGGCGATCGAGGCCGTCGCCTCGCGGAACGGCTCCACCGCCCGCACTTCCAAGGCCGCCTTGGGCAGGGTCGAGAACCACTGCGGGGCCGCCGCCATCACCTGGGCGATGAAACCGCGCGCGTCGGTCAGATACTGTTCCTTGCCTCCGGCCGTGTTCGGATACTGGAAGCGCGGATCGGTCTTCAGGAAGGCGAAGAACTCCTGCAGCGTGCCGGTGAACCCGACCTGGGCCTTGATGACTTCCATCTCGGCCTGGATGCGGGCGACCTCGTCCAAACCGATCTGGTGGATCTGGTCGGCGGTCAGGTCGGTGGTGGTCGAGAGCTGGAGCCGGGCGTTATAATAGGCCTCGCCCTGCGGCAGGCGCCATACGCCCGCGTCGCTGTCGGCCTTGGGCTGCACCTCGGCCAGGGCCGTCAGCACGGTCTCGAACCCGGCCTTATATGGGCCGGTCAGGGCGGCCCGGCCTTCGGAAAGCAACCGGTCCTTGGTCGCCGGGTCGGTCTCCAGCGCCGCGACCTTCTTGTTGAAGTCGACCCAGACCGGATTGTCCGCGCCATCGTCGAAGGGGGCGCCGGTGATGACGTTGCGGGTATTGGCGATGGACGGGGCGAAGACGAAGCGGGGCGAGACGACGCCCGCCGCCGCGCGCTGACGCAGTTCGTCGGCCACCTGATCCATCTGCACCTCGGCGGCGCGCAGACGGCCGACATAGGCCTCCGCATCGGCGACGCTGGAAACACGGTGGTTGTTGATCAGGAAGACGGGCAGGCTGGTGGTCGGATTGCCGTTGGCCGCGAACTGGAAGCCCCAGTCGCGCCATTGGTTCGACAGCCGCGCCTGATCGACGCCATATTCGAACATCCGCCACGACACACGCGCCTGCGGACCCAGCTTCTGCGGGTCGAACCCAGCCTTCATCTGCGCCAGCTGGGCCTCCTGCAGGACTAAAGCCCGATCGGCGGCGGCATCTGACACATCGTCCAGCTTATCGTAATCGGTCTTGATCCCCAGCGAGGTCATCTGCTGCGGGCTGAGCGCGATCCGCGCCTGGAAAGCCTGTTCGAAGAAGGCGTTCAGCCGCGCGTCCTCACTTTGCGCTTCGGCCGCCGGTGTCCCCGTCCCGACAGTCGCCGGCGTTTGGGCCATGGTGGGCGCGGCGGACAGCACCGCCATCATGGCGGCGGACGAGATCAGAAGACGACGCATGGACAACCCCTCGTAAAACAGGGTGGCACCTTCGGGGCGGCCGCCGACTGACGCAAGCGGTTCAGGAGATCCAGGTGTTGCGGCACTCCGACACGGTCCAGCCGGCGACGCCCGCGCGCAACCGGCACACCATGCCGATGCCGGCCCGCGGACCCTGCACGATGCCGGCCTCTATCAGTGCGCCCTGACCGTCATAGCGCGGGCGCTTGAACTCGACCCACTGGATGCGCGGACGGCCCACGTCCTGAGGCCGGTCAGCTGCGGCGCCGTAAATTTCAGGGAAGCTGACGCCATAGCGGCTCCAGTCGCAGTCCGGCTTCCAGTCGGTGTCCTCATCCAGCTTCAACGGCGGCGCGACGTTGCCGGGACCGAACTGATAATGCTCGCGCGCCACCGCCGCGATCACGGCGCAGTCGTCGTCATTCGTCGCCTGGCTCGACCCTTCGCCTTCAGCACGGGAAGGCGTCGCGCAGCCTGACAGGACGGCGGCGACCATCACAGAGAACAGTCTTGTCGTGGGGTTTCTCACGTTCTCATCTCCTGAAGGGACTTGAACAACGCCTCAGGACGCATCTCGCCCATCGCCATGCAACCCAAGGCCAGGATCGGCGTTTGGACGGAGCTTGACCATACCAACAAGGGGTTCACACCATGCGCAAGATCATCACTCTGACCATCGTCGCCGCCGCCCTGGCCGTGTCGGCCTGCAACACCATCGCCGGCGCCGGCCGCGATGTCTCGGCTGCCGGTTCGGCCGTCACCACCGGCGCCAACGACGCCAAGAACTAAGGCTTCGGCGAAAGTCGATGCTGGAAAGGCCCGCCGGACTGCCGGCGGGCCTTTCTCGTATCCGTCGCACGACGGTGTTATGGTGCGCCATCAGGCAGGAGATGGACGATGGGCTTTCTGGACAATGTGGTGAAGGGTCTGGGCGACGACGCCGCAGGCGGACTGGGCGACCTGCTCAAGGGTCAGGGCGGCGTCGGCGGACTGGCGGAGAAGTTCGGTCAGGCGGGCCTGGGCGACGTGGTCGGCTCCTGGGTCGGCACGGGTCCGAACGCCAACATTTCGCCCGAACAGATCGCCGCCGTCATCGGCTCCGGCCCCATCGCCGACATCGCCGCCAAGATGGGCGTCTCGCCCCAGCAGGCCGGCGAGACCTTGGCGGGCCTGCTGCCAGAGGCCATCGACCGCCTGACCCCCGGCGGTCAGATCGACGGCGCCGACGACCTGCTGGGCAAGCTGCCGGGCGGTTTGGGCGACATGATCGGCGGCTTCCTCAAGCGCTGAGGCGTCAGGACGGCTGACCCTCGGTCGCGGCGACGATGACGGCTATGGCGTCGCCGAAGTCTCCGCCTGCGGTCGCTGTCGGCGCAAAAGGACCCAGCACAGCAAGACTGCAGGCACACCGACCGCAGCCGTCGCGGCGAAGAACAGAGCGTAGGCTTCCATGAGAGGGCGTCCTTGCTCCAGCCCTTCAACGGCGACGCCCGACAAACCCTTCAGGAATTTGCCGAGCAGGGCGTAGAACGAGCTTAACAGGGCATATTGCGTCGCCGTGTAGCCGATGCTGGTCAGGCTGGCCATGTAGGCGACAAGGGCCGCGCCGGCGAAACCTTCGGAGAAGTTTTCCACGAACAGGACGCCGCCGAAGACCGGGGTCGATAGGCCGACGACCGCCATGACCGTATAGCCAAGGTTCGACATCGGTCCGATCAGGGCGCCCAGCAGCAGGGTTTTGCCGAAGCCAAACCGTACTGAGAACAGGCCCCCTGCAGCGATGCCGAGCAACGACGCGACAAGCCCGACGCTCAGGCGCATGGCCCCGACGGTTTCCTTGGCCAACCCCAGGTCGGTGTAGAAGGGGCCAATCATCGGCCCCATGACAAAGTCCGGCAGGCGGTAAAGGCTGATCGCCGCCAGCATCAGGATCGCCGCCCCGCCATGAGTTTTCAGGAAAGTGATGAACGGGCCGACGATGGCGTCGAAAAGGCCACGCGGTGAAAGCAGCGACACCTGTCCCGTTACCTGTTCCAAAGTCCGACGATCCACCGGCTCTTTTGCGAACAAGGTTGCAATAACGGCGATCCCCATCGCCGCGCCATACAGGCCGTAGGCGCCATTCCAGCCGATACCGGAGGCGACGAAGAGGATCAGCGCGTTGCCCGCCAGTATCGCCGCGCGATAACCGAGCTGGAACGCTGAGGTCAGCAGACCCTGATCCTCGTCGCTCTCGGCGCTCTCGATCCGCCAAGCATCGGCGACAATATCCTGTGTCGCGGCCGAGAAGGCTGTCGCCAAGGCCGCCGCGCCCAAAAGGGTCAAGCCGCCTTCTGGTCCGATCAGGGCCATGGCGATCAACGAAAGACCGACGGCGACCTGGGACAACAACAGCCAGCCCCGACGCCGTCCCAGCCGGCCCAGCAATGGCACATCGACTCTATCGATCACCGGCGCCCACAGGAATTTCAGCGAATACGCCAGGCCTACCCAGGAGATGAAGCCGATCGCCGCCAACTCCGTCCCGCCCTCGCGCAGCCACATGCCGAGGGTATTGCCAACCAGCATGAAGGGTAGGCCAGAGCCCAGCCCGATCAGCAGGGTGATGAGCACGCGTCCGCGCCCCAGCGCCTTCAGGACATCAGTTGCTCCGGCCGCCTTTTTGGGGGTGGTCTCTGCGGGGGTGGCTTGGTCGGTCATGCACGGCTCCGGCGCGGCGGCCGGAAACGCGGGCGCCTGTAACTCAGCCGACCTTGGCGCGGATGTCGCGCTTCGTCCAGCGGGCCAGGGCGGCGCGCAGGCCGTCGGCGTCCAACGGCTTGACGATATGGTCGTCCATGCCGGCCTCCAGACAGGCGCGGCGGTCCTCGGCGAAGGCGTTGGCGGTCAGGGCCAGGATGGGCGTCGTATCGCCCCCGGCGCGGATGGCGCGGGCGGCGGCGGGGCCGTCCATGCCGGGCATCCGCATGTCCATGAAGACCACGTCGTAGCGCGCGCGCTTCAGGGCCGCGACGGCTTCCTCGCCGGTGGCGGCGGTCTCGACGGTGCAGCCCTCGCGGCGCAGCAGGGTCCGGGCCAGAAGCGCGCCCACGGGATTGTCTTCGGCCAACAGCACGCGGATGCCGGCGAACTGAACGGGCGAGACGCGGTCGTCTTCAATATGGGCCGCAGCAGGGGCGGCGCTTCGGTCGCCGGCCTCGGCGCCGACCGCCGCCAGCACCCTTTCGGCCAGGGAGGCGCGACGCAGGGGCTTGATCAGATAGCCGTGAAAGCCGGCGGACCGATAGCGCGCGATCAGATCGCGCTCGGATGGTTTCAGCAGGACGATGCCGCGGCCGGCGGCGGGCAGGGCGGCCAGGGCGCCGGCGGCGACGCCCGCATGATCGACGAGCGTGACAGGCGCCGTGTCCGACACTGCACCGCCTGAGGCCTGGATCTGGGCGCTGGCGGCGGACAGGACGAACGGGTCGGGCGAGCGCACGGCGACCGAATGGTTCCGCAGCGGCTTGTCCCGCGCCACGGCGACGGCGGCGAAGGCGGCCTCGAAGCGGAAGCGGGCGCCCCTGCCGGATGTAGCGCCGTCGGGCCGGTCCTCGACCCGCACCGAGCCCTCCATGGCGGCGGCCAGTTTCCGCACGACGGCCAGCCCCAGGCCGGCGCCGTCATGCCGCACGGCGTCGGAGGAATCGGCGTGACCGAACTCCTCGAAGATACGCGAACGGGCCTCGGGCGCGACGCCCGGCCCCGTGTCGTCGACCAGGAAGGCCAGGCGCGGGCGGCCCGCGCTGCCGCCGGCGCGCTCGACCGTGATCCGCACGCCGCCAGTCTCGGTGAACTTCACGGCATTGCCGGCGAGGTTGAACAGCACCTGACGCAGACGGCCTTCATCAGCCAGCACATCGGGCGCGTCGGCGGCGACCGACCAGACGATCTCCAGCCCCTTGTCGTGCGCTCGCGGACTGAGCAGTTCGGCGACGCCGCGTACCAGCCCTTCCAGATCGACCGGCGCCAGGTCGAACTCCAGCGCTCCGGCCTCCAGCCGCGCGAAGTCCAACAGGTCGTTGACCAGACCCAACAGGTGTTCGGCCGATTGGCGGGCGTTCTCGGCATAGGCGCGCTGGGCGCCGTCCAGCCGGGTCCGCTGCAGCAGGTTGATCATGCCGATCACGCCGTTCAGCGGCGTGCGCATCTCGTGGCTCATCAGCCTCAGGAACTGCTGGGCGGGATCGGCAGCCTGAACCGCCTCGTCCTCGATCCGCTTCGTCGCCGTGCGTCGCGCCATGGTCGCTTCCCCGTTCGCGCCGACCCTAACGGCGGCGGGTTAAGGATCCCTCCATCCCGCAGCCGTTACGAATGAAGGAAGGGCGCCTGCTCTGCGTCGTCCTCGCGCATCCCGAAGGCCGTATCGCGCGCCGCCACGCGCCGGTCGAAATCGGCCTCGGCCCCGACGGTGTTGCGGCGATAGATCAGGGCCTCGGCGATGTGGCGGCGCAGCACGCCGGTGCAGCCGTCCAGATCGGCGATGGTGCGGGCCAGGCGCAGGGTGCGGGTCCAGCCGCGCGCCGTCAGGCCCCCGGCCTCGCCCGCTCGCATCAACAGCATCCGACCCGCCTCGTCCGGGGTTGCGAACCGGTCCAGCGTGTCGCCGGATGCGCGGGCGTTCAGGCCCTGGGCCGAATCAAGTCCTGCCTCGCGCACCCGGTCCTCCTGCATGGCGCGGGCGGTGGCCACGCGCGCCCGTGCCTCGGCCGTGCCCTCGGCGGGCGGCGGCAGGGCCATGTCGGCGGCGGTGACGGGCGGCGTCTCCACCGTCAGGTCGATCCGGTCGAACATCGGACCCGATACCCGGTTCTGGTAGTCGCGCTGACAACGCGGGGCCTTGCCGCACGCCCCGCGTCCGGCCCCGCCCATGCCGCAGCGACAGGGGTTCATCGCCGCCACCAGCTGGAACCGCGCCGGATAGCGGACATGGGCGTTGGCGCGGGCCACCACGATCTCGCCCGTCTCTAGCGGCGCGCGCAGCGAATCCAGGGCCTGGGCGCTGTATTCCGGCAGTTCATCCAGGAACAGCACGCCGTTGTGGGCCAGGGACGCCTCGCCCGGCTTGGCGCGATGGCCTCCTCCCGTCAGCGCCGCCATCGAGGCCGAGTGGTGCGGGCTGCGGAACGGTCGATCACGGGTCAGGGCGCCGCGCTCGATCAGGCCCGCGACAGACCAGACCATCGAGGTCTCCAGCAGCTCCTGCGAGGTCAGGGGCGGCAAGAGGCCCGGCAGGCGTTGCGCCATCATCGACTTGCCCGATCCCGGTGGGCCGATGAACAGCAGGTTGTGGCCGCCCGCCGCCGCGATCTCCAGCGCGCGCTTGGCGCTTTCCTGACCCTTGACCTCGCGCAGGTCGGGCACGGCCTTGCCGCTGGCCAGCGGACCGGGCTCAGGCGCGCGCAGCACCTGGGTCCCCTTGAAATGATTGACCAAGGCGATCAGCGAGCGCGGGGCCAGGATGCGCGCGCCGCCCGCCCAGGCCGCCTCCGGCCCCGTCGCCTCGGGACAGATCAAACCCAGGCCCATGGCGTCGGCGGCGACAGCGGCCGGCAGGGCGCCGCCGACCCGCGCGATCTGCCCGTCCAGCCCCAATTCGCCGATGGCGGCCCAGCCGTCCAGTGCGTCAGGCGCGATCACCCCCATGGCCGCCATAAGGGCCAGGGCGAGGGGCAGGTCGAAATGACTGCCCTCCTTGGGCAGGTCGGCGGGGGCCAGGTTGGCGATGATCCGCGCCGCCGGCAGGGCCAGGCCGATGCCGGAAAAGGCCCCGCGCACCCGCTCCCGGCTTTCGGCCACCGCCTTGTCCGGCAGGCCGACGATGGTGAAGACCGTCTCGCGGTTCTGACCGACCAGCTGGACCTCGACGTCCACGCGCCGGGCCTCCACCCCATCGAAGGCGACCGTGACAACCCGAGCGACCATGACGTTCTCCCGCTTCCTAAGAGAGAACGAACCATGAACTGAAATCTAATTCAAGTGGCGGTCACGCAACCTGTGCGGCGCAGCGGGCTTCGATGGCGTCCCACATCAGGGCCGTGGCGTCGATGCCGGTGAAGGTCTTCAACTGCTGGGCGCCGGTAGGGGAGGTGACGTTGATCTCGGTCAGATAGTCGCCGATCACGTCGATGCCGACGAAGATCAGACCGCGTTCCTTCAGCGTCGGACCTATGGCCTTGCAGATTTCAAGGTCGCGCGGCGTCAGTTCGACCGGCATGGCGGTGCCGCCGACGTGCAGGTTGGAGCGCACGGCGCCCGCAGCCGGCACGCGGTTGATGGCGCCAACCGGCTCGCCGTCGATCAGGATGATCCGCTTGTCGCCCTTGGACACGGCGGGGATGAATTTCTGGATCACCAGCGGGTCGCGGCTGGCGCCGGCGTGGATCTCGATCAGGGCGTCCAGATTGGGATCGTCGGCGCGCAGCTTGATCACGCCCGAGCCGCCGTTGCCGTGCAGCGGCTTCAGCACGACCTCGCCGTGCTTCTTGTGGAAGGCGGTCAGGGCGACGGGGTCGGCCGAGATCAGGGTCGGCGGCTGCAGGCCGGGGAAGGCGGTGACCATAAGCTTCTCGGGCGCCGAACGCACCTGGGCCGGGTCGTTGACCACCAGGGTCTTCGGATGGACCGTCTCCAGCAGATAGGTGGCGGTGACATAGGCCATGTCGAACGGCGGATCCTGACGCATCAGGATGACGTCCACGTCCTCGGCCAGGTCCAGTCGAACCCAGTCGCCGAAGTCGACGTGGTTTCCGACCTCGCGCCGCACGGTGATGGCGCGGGCGCGGCAGTAGAGGCGGCCTTCTTCCAGCGCCAGGGTGCGGAAGTCATAGACCCACTGTTTGTGCCCGCGCGCCTGGGCGGTCTCGGCCATCAGGAAGGTGGTGTCCCCGGCGATGTCGACGGCCTCGATCGGGTCCATCTGGATGGCGATTTTGAGAGTCATGCTTGGGCCTATCGCGCTTCGCGCTACTTGAGGACTTGTTCACTGGCCTATCGCGCTTCGCGCTGCTTGAGGCCGATCAGTCGATCTGACGCGCTTCCTCGGCCAGCATGATCGGCACGCCCTCGCGGATCGGGTAGGCCAGTTTGGCGCTCGCCGAGATCAGTTCGTTGGCGTCGCGGTCATAGGTCAGCTTGCCGCGTGTGACCGGGCAGACCAGCACTTCGAGCAGGCGCGGATCGACCGAAACAGGGGTGTTGAAGGCGTCACTCATGGCGGTTTCCTGAAAGCGTGGCCGCTTATTGCATGGACGGCGCGGCGTCGTCACCGGCGTCGGCGGCGTCGATGCGGAGCAGGGCGGTCAGGGCCTCGGCGCGGGGCATCAGGCCCATGGCCTCCAGCAGCGCCTGTTTCTCGGCCGGTTCGAACGGCAGGGCCATCGACAGGCTGTTGACCAGGGCCTCCATCGGCGCGCTCTCGGCCGTCTCCCAGTCGATGTCCAGCAGGCGGTGGGCCATATAGGCGCGCAGGGCGTCCAGGAAGGCCTCGCGGTCGAAATCCGGCTCTTCGGGCGGAGACGCCAGATCGGATTCATAAGCCTCGAAGGCGGCGCGGATCTGGCGATAGGGCGCCTTGGACGGCATCTCGGCGGCGATGCGGAACCGAGACACCCCGGTCAGGGTGATCAGATACCGGCCATCCGAGGTCTCGGCGAAGCTGGTGATCCGGCCCGCGCAGCCGATCGGCGAAAGGCTGGGCAGGGCAGGGGTTCCGCCATTGGGCTGGACAAGGCCGATGATCCGGTCCCCGGCCATGGCGTCGTCCACCATGTTCAGATAGCGCGGCTCGAAGATGTTCAGCGGCAATTGCCCGCGCGGCAGCAGGATGGTCCCGCCCAGCGGGAACACCGGGATCACCTGCGGCAGATCGAGTGCGCGAACATAACCCTGGGGCATTATTTCTCCTTGGGCCTATCGCGCTTCGCGCTACTTGAGGCCCGCCTAATGAGCCTACGAAAACAGGATCGACGACAGGCGGCGCCGCCCGTCCTTGGCCACGTCGGAACTGACGCCCGCCGCTTCGAAGATGACCAGCAGCTGTTTGCGCGCCGCCTGTTCGTTCCACTCGCGGTCGGCCTTGATGATGGACAGCAGATTGTCGACCGCGCCCTGGAAATCGCCGGCCGCGCTCTGGGCCTCCGCGAGATCGAACCGGGCCTGGTGATCGTTCGGATCGGCCGCGACCTTGGCTTCCAGTTCGGACGAAGCGCCTGACGGGGCTTTCGCCGCCAGGGCCAATTGGGCGCGCACGCTCTGGACCGTCGGCTCCTTGGAGTCCTGCGGCGCCATGGCGATGGTTTGCAGCGCCTGTTCGTGGTCGCCGCCGCCCAGATAGACCCGCGCCATGCCGGCGATGGCCTTTTCGTTCTCGGGCTCTATCGACAGGACGTGGGCGAAAGCCTGGGCCGCGCCGCCGAAGTCGTTCAGGCCCAGCGATTCCTCGCCCAGTTCCAGCAGTTGCGCCGTCTCGGTCGAGCCGCCCTGACCGCCCGTCAGCTTGTCGATGAAGGCCTTGATCTGACTGTCGGGGATCGCGCCCTGGAAACCATCGACCGGCTGTCCGTCGACGAAGGCGTAGACCGTCGGGATCGACTGCACCCGCAGCTGGCCCGCATAGGCCGGATTGGCGTCCACATCGATCTTGACCATCTTCACCGCCCCCTTGGCGGCGCGCACGCCCTTCTCCAGCGCCGGCCCCAGGGTCCGGCACGGCCCGCACCAGGTGGCCCAGAAGTCCACGATCACGGGCTGATGCTTCGACGCCTCGATCACGTCGGTCATGAAGGAGGCGTCGGTGCCTTCCTTGATCAGGTCGTCGCCGGAGCGGCCGGGGGAGAGGGTCGGGTCGATCAGGGTCATGGCTAAGTCCGTGCAGGCTCGAAGGTCGTAACGGACCAGATGGCGTCGGGATGCCTCGGCATCAAGCGGCGATTTGGTCGCGCCGCGACGGAGCGGGCGTGAGGGACGAAATAGACGGAATCCACTCGAAAAAAATGGAGTCTATTTTCGTCCATTCTTCGCGGGGAGGCGCGGGGGCCGGGATTCAGTTTTCAAAGACCGTGCGGGGAGTGTCGCATGGTTTCGAGGCGTGGCGGGTTCGCGGGCGGATCAAAGGGTCAGGCCCTTGAAAAGGTGACGCTTCAGCGAGAAAATTAGGATGGGATGGGCCAGACGCGAAGGTGAAGCCACACCTCTCGCCCTTCTCTTTCGTCATTCCGGCGAAGGGCCGCTTTGGCCCGAAGACCCGGAACCCCGCGGCGCGCGAGAAGCGCCAACCTGTCGCGGACTCGCTGGTCCAGCATTGTGCGGAGGATGGATTTCGCCTGACGGCGCCGCTCGGTTCTGGGTCTCCGCTGCGCTGCGCCCGGAATGACGAAAGAAGGGCGGCTCAACTAGCGACGCCGGAAGGACAAGACGAGATTGGCGTCCTGAGGAATGGTCGAGGTTGCCGTCCACGTGCCGCCGTCACGCGGTTCACTGATTTCGAGGACGAGGCCCTGGAACCGGATAACCTGTTTCCCAGCTGAGCGGTCCGGCACGATGGGGCAGGGGACGGAGTTCACCAGCCATTCGTCGTCGTTCAGGGGCACCGTGATGGCGAAGCCGTGCTGTCCTGTAAAAGTGCGGCAAAGCACTAGGCTAAAGCGGGTCGTCGGACGCTCCTCCGGGGTAGCCTCGCGATAAGGAGCTTGGTGAGCAAGATCACGGTCATCACCGATCACAGTTACTCCGAAGGTGAAGTAGCCGGGCGCCGTTATGCCTCGGAGGCTCTGGTCAAGTTGCCCGTCGCCGTCACTGTCCTGGAAACACGCAGCGTCACCGGAACTCCAACGTCCCATCGGGCGAACATCACACCAGACCCGCTCGACTGGGAACACGGATGAGCTAACCTGCGCCAGCGGCGTGCCGGCCGGAATAGTACGCCGACCCACGGTCAGCGGCGCCTCGATCACAATAGCGCTGGAGGCGCGTACGACATGTTCGGCGAACCGCGCCCAACTCAGCACGCCCTGTTCACCCTCGCGTGGACCTGAAACCACCGCAACTGGGATGTGGACCATGCCCTGGGCCAATGCGCTGCTGGGGAAGACTAGTCCAATCAGGACAGCGAGCACGGTGAATAGGCGCATATTAAGTTCTCATTTCGCTCTCCATTCGTCACATGGGATTGGCGACAATCGCAAGCAGGGTTTAGACGCCCTTACCGGACAGGTTTACCCGGGCCTTCGGTCTGAAATCACGTCGCGCTGCGCGGATCAGCCAATAGGAGGGAGCCGCCTATTCGCCCCGTCTCACCCCAACGCCCGAAATCCAGCACCACCGGCTCTCGCCCCATCAACTCCAGCACCCTCCGAAATGCCGTCTGCTCCAGCGCTGTGGTCGCCGTATTGGTCAGGGGGTGGAAGTTGACGATGTCGGCGTCCCACAGACGGCGGTCCAGGACGAGGGTCACGCGGCGGTCAATGTCATTGATCAGCCCTAGCGCCGTGACCGAGCCGGGGCGGACGCCGAGGGTTTCCCACATCAGATGCGCGTTCCCGAACGACAACCGGCCCGACCCCATGGCGGCGGCCGCGCATTTCAGGTCGATGACCGTGTCCTGGCGGGCCGAGATCAGCCAGAGACGGCCTTTGTGATCCTTCAGGAACAGGTTCTTGGTGTGGGCGCCGGGCAGGTCGGCCTTGACGTCCAGCCCCTCCTCGACGCGGAAGACGGCCGGGTGGTCGTGGGTGACGTGATCCACGCCGTTCGCGGTCAGCCAGACGGTCAAGGTCTCGCGGTCGAACGCCGGTGTGGGGGCAGGTTCGTCAGTCATGGTTGAGCCGTCGGGTTTCGGGCGTTAGGAAATGATCATGGTCGATACCGTGCAGACGCGCCCGCTGGAACTGGAATGCTATCCGATGACGGCGCGGCCGCCGGACCTCGTGCCCGGCCGCCAGTCGCGCAACTGGATGGACGCCTTCATCAGCCGCCACCCTTATCGCTGCTTGCCGCTGAACATGGCCAACACCACGGGGTGGGAGATCCTGTGCCCGTTCGGCTTCTCGGCCGAGTGGAACGGCGGCCCGCGTCAGGAAGACATCGTCATCACGCCGGACCGGCCCCAGCACGACCTGGACCATTTCGTCACCTCGCACTTCTCGCGCGGCGTCCTGACCCTGCATCCGCAGTATCTGTTCCGCACGCCGCCGGGCTGGGGGATGATGTGCTCTGGGTCGCCCAACCATGTGAAGGACGGGATTCAGCCTCTCGTCGGCCTGATCGAGACCGACTGGCTGCCCTTCCCCTTCACGATGAACTGGATCTTCACCCGTCCGGGCCGGATCACCTTCGAAAAGGGCGAGCCCTTCTGCTTCATCAATCTGATCGAGCACAAGAAGGTCGAGCAGTTCCAGCCGATCATTCGGACGCTGGAATCCAACCCGGTGATGAAGGGCCAGTTCGAGGCCTGGAACCGCGCCCGCACCGACTTCAACCAGCGTCTGGCCGGCGGCGATCCCGATGCGGCCAAGGAGGCGTGGCAGCGCTACTACTTCAAGGGCGAGGTGCCCGAGGCCCTGGGCACCGCGCCGGCCACCCACTCGAACAAGCGCCGGCTGAAGTCGCCGCGCGTGGGGTAAGAAAAAACCCTCTCCCATTGGGAGAGGGCTTGAGCGTCCGAGAGCGCAGCGATCGGTGCTTACGCGAAAGGGTGAGGGTCGGGTCCATGCGACTTGGCCCATCAGCCGACCCTCATCCGACCCTTCGGGCCACCTTCTCCCAATGGGAGAAGGGCTGTGTTCTTCTTAAGCTGCCGGTCGCGTGACCTGCGAGCCCAGGTTCTGGACCACGTCGCGGGCGTCGAAGGCGTTAGGGTCGTTGGCGGGCTTGGGTCCACGGCCCATCACGATCTCGGCGTTGGCTTCGAAACGCTCGACCTGGCGAACATCGAAGTTGTTGACGCCCCACGGGCCGTAACGGTCCCACGGGCTCCAGAAGCCGCCGCGATGGTAGCGCCATGACGGACCCCAGTGGGGGCTGTAGAAGCTGTTGTAGCCCGAATAGAACGGATCGGGCGTGCCGACGAAGCGGGTGTCGCGGTCGGTCGCGCGATTGACGGTGGCGAACCAGTCGAAGCCGCTTTCGACCGTCAGTTCGGCCGAGCGCAGCAGCAGCGATTGCTCGACCTGTTCGCGAGAGGTCAGCGAGTTGCCGGAGAAGGTGACCCGGAAACGGTTGTTTTCCAGGCGCTGTTCGGCATAGCCGCCGCGCTGGCCGTTGAAGCCTGCGGGGGCATAGGGGGTGGCGGTGGCGCAGGCGGCCAGCGCAAGACCGGCGACCATTGTCATGGCCAGGGTCTTCAGGGGGAGGGCTTTCATGACATCAAACTCCTTGATCGCCCATTCGGGCGCGCTGACGGCTGAACGGAGCATGAACGGCGGCGTTCCCGATCAATCTAGGACGAAGCGTCGCGGCGTCTAGAGCCTAATCACGATCAGCACGGCTGCGGTCATCAGAAGCAGGCCGACGAAGACGCCGAATCCACGCCGGAACCGGGGCTGCTGCATCCGCTGCGACAGGGCGGCGCCGGACAGGGCGTAGGTGCTCATGGACAGCGTATCCATGCCGATGGCTGCGACGGCGAACATCGCCATCTGCGGCGCGACCGGCCGGTTCACGTCCACGAAGGGCGGCAGGACGGCGGTGAAGAACAGGATGGCCTTGGGGTTGGCGATCTGGACCGCGAACCCGTCGATCAGGGCGCTGCGGCCCTTGCGAACGACGATGTGATCGGGATCTGCCGCCGTGGCGAAAGCGCCGCGCAGGGCCTTGATCCCCAGCCAGGCGACATAGAGGGCGCCCAGGACGGCGATCACCTTGAAGGCGGCGGGAAAGGCCTTGACCAGGGCGCCCAGACCCAGGGCCGCCGCGCCGAACCACACCAGGGTCGCCGCATTCATGCCCACCACGCCGACCAGGGCCGAGGCGCGCCCCTTTTCGACGCCGGTGGCGACGGCGAACAGATTGGCCGGGCCAGGCGTGATCGCCATCACCGCCATCACGCCGAGGAAGGTCGAATAGAGGTGCGGATCGACGGGCAGGGCGGACATGCGGCGCGATGTCGCTGCTCAGGTGGATCGGGTCAAGGGCGACCTGTGGTCTCCTCCCCATTTCATGGGGAGGTGGCGCGGCGCGCCTTCGCGCCGTGACGGAGGGGTTCTTTGACGCATCACCGCCGCCCGTGGGACTTCAAGAGCCCCTCCACCACGCTTCGCGCGGTCCCCCTCTCCGCTTCGCAGGGAGGAGACGGTGCTAAGCCGTCGGACGTTCCGGGGCTTCGGGCGCTTGCGGCGGCTCGGGCGCTTCGGGCGCTTCGACGCCGACGTCAACGACGTCTGCGGCGGCCTGGTCCAGAGCGTATTGGGCGACCAGGCTGTAGGTTTCCATCTGCTCGGGGGTCGGATTGGTCCAGGCGCTGTTCTGGGCGATGCCGTTCGCGGTGACGACGCCCTTGTGCATGCCGTCCTCGATCGCTTGTTTAACCTCGGGGTCGTTCATGGCGTCGGCGACCAGGGCGTCGACATTGATGTCCTTCAGGGCTTCGGCCGCCATTTCCGTGGCGTGTTTCGTCGTCTCGGCGGTGAAGGCGGCGACGTCGGGGGCATATTCGGACCAAAGGGCGGCGATGCGCTGGCCGCGCACGGCCTCGCTCAGGCTCCGGTCTTCGGAAATGGCCTCGGCGCGTTTGCCGAACGCCTCCATCCGGGCCTCGAAGGCGTTCGAGGCGATTTCCAGCCGGGCTTCGGCGGATTCAGGGGCAGGCGCCCTGTCCTGCGCGAGCGCCGAGGACAGGGGAGCGAGAGCCAGGGCGGCGGTCAGGCTGAGCAGGCGGATCATGGGAGGGCTCCCGTTGAATGACCCGTGCAAACTCGACCCTGCGCCGCCCCGTCTCAAGTGAAATCGCGGTAAGGCGCGGCTTACTGCGGTTGAGCGGGTGTGGCGGCGGCCGGCGCGGCGGCGGCCTGTTCTATCTGAGTGCGCGCCTGCATCGGGATGCCTTTGATCTGTTGTGCGACGGCGGCCATCTGTTCAGCTGGCGCACCTTGGCTGACAGCAAAGGTCTGGAACTCATCGGCAAAGGTATCGACTTCAGGCTGATAACGGGTCTGGAGGGCGTCGAGATCAGTCTTGGCCTTAGACTTGTCCGTCTGGGCGGCTGCGGCCCGCATTTCGGTGGCCATGTTCTCCATCTTTTCACTGAAAGCGTCACTCTTGGCTTCGAATGCTGCTTCTTCGGGGCTGTCGGCTTCTTCAGCGGGAGCAGGTGCGGGGGCGGCTTGAGGCGCGGGGGTCTGGCCGGCGGCGAAAGCCGGGGTGATCAGGGCCAGGGCGGCGGCGGCCGCGACGGAAGACAAAAGACGCATTGGAAACTCCGAAACAGGCCGCAGCGCGACCAGAGAAAAGGCTTTGTATCCGCCCTGGACGGCACACTCTTACACCCGGATCAGATTTCAAAGATCCGATACGGCTTGTCGCCCAAGGTCTTCAGCACGGGCAGGGCGACGTTATAGACCGGCACCCCCTTGTTGGTGCGGCCCTCAGGCCCGCCGCGATGGGCGTGGCCATGCACGACCAGGCTGACGTTGTCGTAGCGGTCGATGGTCTCTGCTAAACGCGACGACCCAAGGAAGGCGTGGATTTCGGGCGGCTCGCCCATCACCGTCTCGACCACGGGCGCATAGTGCAGCAGCACGACCGAGCGTTCGGTGCGCAACATGCGGATGGAGTTCTCGATCTGATTGGCGTCCTCGACCGCCTCCTGCACGAACCGCTTGACCGAGGCCTCGCCGAACGAGCTGAGCATGTAGCGGCCGAAACCGCCGACGAATCCCTTGCCGCCGGCGAATCCGACGCCGTCGATCTCATAGGCCTCGCCGGTCAGCATCCTGACCCCCGCGTCCGTCAGCATCTTCGTCACGTGCTCGGGCTGACCGCATTCGTGCTCGTGATTGCCCAGCACCCCGACCATCGGAATGGTGCAGAGCTTGAGGTCCTCCAGCAGCCGCTCGACCTCGGGCGTCTTGCCGTAGTTGGTCAGGTCGCCGCACAGGCACAGCACGTCCGCATCGTCCGACACCCGTTCGAACAGATCGCGATAGCTGTGCTCGGTCGCTTCGCCCACATGCAGGTCGCCGACGGCGGCGACGCGCATCTTCTTGGCGGGGCCGGGCTCAAGGCCGGGCTGGGTGGTCTGCGGGTCGGGGGTGGAATCGGTCATGGCGGCCGGTCCTCTCAGTGGCCCAGGTTGACGGGGTCGTGGCGCTCCTCCAGCCCCTTGCCGACCACATCGCCAAAGCCCCATTCGGCGACGTCGGCGACATAGTCCCGCGGGCTGAACAGGCGGCCGCGACAGACCCTCACGCGCGGCGCCGGCAGGTCGATCTGGGCCGTCAGACGCTCGACCAACTCCTCCATCAGCCAGCGCGGGATGCGGTCGCGCTCGGTCGGATAGGCAAAGCGGAAGTTCAGCAGGTGCGCCGCCAGCACTTCCCAATAGAGGTCCATCTGATCCAGCAAGCTCTTCCAGTCGATGGCGTCGGACTGTTTCAGGATGACGTGGTTCACGTCGGCGCCGTCATAGCGATAGCGGTCCTGGATGAAGACCTTGGACAGGATCAGGGCCGTGGGCGGGGTGATCTGGACCTGATGGCCATAGACGGTGATCCGGTCCTCGCTGAACCAGCTGTCGGACACAGCGATGGTGCCGTTGGACATGGCGAAGATGACGTCGAAGAAGTGTTTCTCGTCCTTCCAGACCTTGGCGATCCAACGCTCGTCTTCGACGTCGGTGCGGTAGCCGTGCTTCTGGAAGAAGGCCAGGATGCGGGGGTAGTCGCCGGGCTTGCAGAAGACGTCCAGGTCCTTGGTCGGACGGCGGATGCCCGTATAGGCCGTGACCGCATAGGTGCCGGACAGCAGGAAGGGGATGCCGCTCTCCTTCAGCAGGCGCAGGCTCTCTTCATAGAAGGCCAAGGCGTCGGCGGGCGGTTCGAACGTCGGTTCGGCGATCACGTCTGACATCGGCTGGGCCCTTACCTATCGAGGGCAATCAAACGGCGACGCTGAACGGCGGTTCCGCATTACTACCTAGTCCTGCCGCTACGGGATCCTTAACTCCTGCATGTCACTGTTCCGTCATGGGATTGAAGTGCGTAAACGCAGAAGGCGGGCGCTGGCGGTTCTTCCGCCATGAAGCCGGCAGGGCGGCAGGACCGCCCCCTTACGCCTATGTCGCGCTGTTCGTCCTGTGCCTGGCGGTGGGTCAGTGGAGCATGAACACCTTCGGCGCCACCGTCCTGTGGCCCGCAAACGCCGTGCTTCTGGCCGCCGTCCTGCAACTTCATCGCCGCCCGGCTGTCGCAGTCATGGCCGCCTGCGCCGCCATCAATCTGATCGGCAACGTCGTGCGGGGCGGCCCCGTCGTGATGATGTTCACCAATGTCGCCCTGAACATGACCCAGGTGGTCGTCGCCGTCCTTTTGGCGCGTCGCTTCTGCGGCGCCGCGCTGGATATGCGCAGGCCCTGGCGCCTGTTCCGCTTCGCCGTCTGCGCCGCCGCGCCTGCGGTCCTGCTCAGCACTCTGCTGGCGGGCGGGGTCGCCATCCTGATGAGCTGGAAGGTGCCGGGCACGCTGGGTTTCCGCATGCACCACCTGTTCGACATGGAGATGCTGGCGATGATGATCGTCACGCCGTCCCTGTTGCTGCTGGCCCGCAACCACCGTTTCCGCGACGACGCCCAGGCGACGTTGCCCGAGGCCGCCGCCCTGCTGGCCCTGGTGGGCGGCGTCAGCCTGTGGGTCTTCTCCCAGACCTCGGCGCCGATCATGTTTGCGATCTTCCCGCCCCTTATTCTGCTGGCCTTCCGTCTGTGTCCCCCGACGACGGCGGGTGCGGTGGTGATGGTCGCCGTGATCGGCGGCGCCGCGACACTGGGCGGTCATGGGCCGATCGTCCTGACCCGTCTGACGCCGGACCCCGTTCTTGACGCGCTGCCTGCCGTCATGCGCCAGATGAACGTCTTTCATCTGTTCCTGCTGTGCGTGGTCGGCACGGTTCTGCCCGTCACCACCCTGTCGACCGAACGTCGGCGGTTGACGGCGCGCCTGCGGGCGCGCACGGCCGCAGCGCTCGAAGCTCTCGCCCGTGCCGAGGCGGCCCGCGCCGCCAAGAAGCGGTTTCTGGCGATGATGAGCCACGAGATGCGCACCCCCCTGACCGGCGTCACCGGCTATGCGGACCTGCTGTCGCGCCGACCATGCCTGGACGAAGAGGGGCTGCGTCAGGTGGACGCCATCCGCCACTGCGGCGAGACTATGCTGCGTCTGGTCGAAGATCTGCTGGAAGTCTCGCGCGGCGGGGCCGAAGTGACGCTGAAGGCCAGCGACGTGCGTCAGATGGTCGAAGAGGCGGTCGCGCCCTCGCGCGAATGGGCGTCCATCAAGGGACTGGAGTTCGTCCTTTCCCTGACGCCGCAAGCCGAAGGCCAGTCGATGGTGGATGCGCGACGCCTGCGCCAGACCCTGCATCATCTGGTCAACAACGCTGTCAAATTCACCAACCGGGGCGAGGTCAGCGTCGTGGTCGATCGGCGCGACGACCAACTGATCTTCGTCGTCGCCGACACCGGCTGCGGCATGGATGAACAGACGCGGTGCGGTGTCTTCCATCTGTTCGAACAGGGCGACGCCACGACCAGCCGCGCACACGAAGGCGCCGGCGTCGGCCTGGCCTTGGCCAAGAACCACATCGACTGCCTGGGCGGGGTGGTCGAGATCGAAAGCACGCAGGGGCAGGGCTCGACCTTCACCCTGACCGTACCGGCTGCGGTGGTGGAGGCGGTCGAGAGCGACGGCGGCGTTCCGCTACACAGCCGCCGCACGCGCGTTCTGATCGTCGATGACCATCCGGCGAACCGCAATCTGCTGCGGATCATGCTTCAGGCCGCCGATTGCGAGACCGCAGAAGCGGCGGACGGCGAACAGGCGCTGGCTGTGCTGGCGGTCCAGCCCTTCGATCTGGTGCTGATGGATGTGCGGATGCCGGTGATGGACGGCATCGCCGCCACCCGCGCCATTCGCGCCCTGGACGCCCCCCTGCGCGACGTCCCGGTTCTCGCCGTCACCGCCGAGGCCATGCCCGAGGACGCCGCCCGCTGCATCGCCGCCGGCATGGACGGCCATCTGGCCAAGCCGGTCACCCAGGCCAAACTCTATGCCGCCATCGAGGCCGTGTTCGACGGGGTCGCCGAGCGCCAGGCTGACGCCCAGGCCGCCTGAGGCGCAAGCGTGGCCGGAGGATGCAAATTCGTCCCCAGCTCCCTCCCCAGAATCCTGAGACAAATCTACCAGATATAGCGTCCGTCAGAAAATGTGACGCAACATAGACCAAATTCGACTTGGCGCCGGGGTTCGAGAGTCGCATGGTGAACGCCTCTCCGGAATCGCTTCAGGTCAGTTCGATGAACGCCATCACCCCGATCATCCTTCCCGAACGCGCCGGTCTGCTGACCCCGTCCGCCGCCTACAAGCCGTTCCGCTATCCGTGGGCGTTCGACATGTGGAAGAAGCAGCAGCAGGTCCACTGGATGCCCGAAGAGGTGCCGCTGGGCGAGGACATCAAGGACTGGGCGTCCACGCTGAACGACGGCGAACGCAACCTGCTGACCCAGATCTTCCGCTTCTTCACCCAGGCGGACATCGAGGTTCAGGACAACTACATGGAGCGCTACGGCCGGGTCTTCAAACCGACCGAGGTGAAGATGATGCTGGCCGCCTTCGGCAATATGGAGACCATCCATATCGCGGCCTACGCCCTGCTGCTTGAAACCATCGGCATGCCCGAGAGCGAGTTCGGGTCCTTCATGGAATACGAGGCCATGCGCGACAAGCATGACTTCATGGGTCAATTCGGGGTCGATTCTGACGCCGACATCTGCCGGACCCTGGCCATGTTCGGCGGCTTCTCGGAAGGCGTTCAGCTGTTCGCGTCGTTCGCCATGCTGATGAACTTCCCCCGCCAGAACAAGATGAAGGGCATGGGCCAGATCGTGTCCTGGTCGGTGCGCGACGAGAGCCTGCACTGCGAAGGCATCATCAAGCTGTATCACGCCTTCAACAAGGAGACGGGGGCTGTCACCAAGTCGGTCGCCGACGACATCGTCGACTGCTGCAAGACGGTGGTGAACATGGAGGACAAGTTCATCGATCTGGCCTTCGAGATGGGCTCGGTCCAGGGCATGACCCCCGAGGACATCAAACAGTACATCCGCTTCATCGCTGACTGGCGCCTGCGTCAGCTCAAGCTGCCGGAAGTGTTCGGCGTGACGGAAAATCCGCTGCCGTGGCTGCAATCGCTACTGTCGGGCGTCGAACACGCCAACTTCTTCGAGGCCCGCGC
Organism: Brevundimonas sp. KH_058; assembly: GCF_057838505.1. NCBI lineage: Bacteria > Pseudomonadati > Pseudomonadota > Alphaproteobacteria > Caulobacterales > Caulobacteraceae > Brevundimonas > Brevundimonas sp. KH_058. Next base: position 1,576,994 of record NZ_CM174469.1, read on the forward strand.
CACCGAATATTCCAAGGCCGCGACGCAAGGCGACTGGCACGGCGTCGAGGGCGTCTGGACCGAGTTCGACCGCATGATGGCCCGTCGCGACATGAGTTTGGTCGCGGGCTGACACAAAAATCGCCGCGCTTCTTGACGTTCATCTGAGGGATGTCTAACTTTCCATCGTCCAATGGTGACGGTTCAATGCGCGGCGATAACGAAATTTGAGGCGATTAGACCGGCTGCTTTTTGTGCTGGCAGTTGTTGCCGGAGCAGCTGGCGTATGGCTCTTCGTTCTGGGCTTGGCGGATGCCGATAACATTGGGCGCGTTAAGGGCTCTAATCAGGCCACGTCTCTAGCAGCCGCTTATTTCACGGCCGCCTCGCTTTTTGCAGCGACTGGCGGTTGGCTCGTTTCCAACGCCGTTTCTTTGCTTTCTAGAACACGCGACAAGGCCTCCGAGTTTATTAAGGTGGCGCAAGGCGACGCCGAATTTCCCGATGCATTGGCCTACATAGCCGCCGTCTCAAATGATCCAAAAAATCAGCCCCTGCTTGCGGACCCAAAAGGGCGCCATGGATTCTATCTGTCTTCAGATGGACTGAAATTTCGCAGAAGCATGAGAGATGCTCTAAATACGTTTGACGAGATGGCAATATTTATCCGTCGCGGTGCAGCTGACGAAGCAATTCTAAGGGATTTCTACGTCGGAATGTTAGTCCGATTTTACGAGATATATTGCGGATATTTGCCTTATATCACTAATATTCCTCAAATTGTTACTGCTCGCGACCAAAGGCCTGAGATCCCTGCCAATGTTGATTGGCTGTATAAAAGATGGTCGGCTTACTACAGTCGAAAGTTCTTTTATCTTAGACATCGATCTCGCATTACTCGATCGGCTGCCTTTAAGCGTTCCTGCCAAATATCTCTAGTTCGATGCGCAGGCCGAGCGCACGCCTGACCGGCACAGCCGCACCTGTTCCTGCCAGGCGGCGTAGTCGCGGTCGTGCTGATCCTGGGCCGCACGGGTGGCCAGGGCGGCGGTTCGGGCCTGTTCCTCGATCTGGCGCACCTCGATCTGATGGCGGGCCAAGGCGGCGTCATAGTCCAGACGCGCGGCCTCGTCGGCCTTGTCGGCCAGGGCGTTCTGGGCCGCGATCTCGTCATTCAGGGCGCGGGTGGTGCGCAACTCCTCTTCGGTTTGCTGATCGTCGCTCGCGCGGTGGTAGGCCTCGCCCCGTGCCTTAAGCAGGGCGTCTCGGCTGCTGGGGTCCGCCGGATCGGGCAGGGTGCGCTGATCGCGATAGGGATCGGGCGCCGCATAGGGGGCGGCCGGGGTCGTCTGCGCCTGAACCGCGCCGGTCAGCGCCACAGTCGTCAGCATGATGATGGAAAGGGAAAGGCGAACGATCATGGGCTGGTCTCCTGAGGGCTTGAGCTTGGCCGTAAGTCGCCATGCAGCACAACGCCGCAGCCACGAAAAGGTGGCGCAAGACCCAGCTTCACGGCATGGTCGGATTCTCCCAAACCGTTTCCGCACGCGAGAAGACTTGATGATCCTCAGCACCTCGTCCGGTGACTTCCCCATCCCCGCCGATGTCGCGCGCCAGTTGCCGAACGTGCCGGCCCTGCCCGACACCGCCGCCTCGGACGCCCGATTGCAGATCGAGGACTTCCGCCACTGGCTGGACGCCTCGCCGGAACACGCCATCGACTACGAACGGCTGCGACGCTGGCATCTGGTCCAGGACGAACTGGCCGCCCAGGCCAAGGCCGAGAACCGGCCGTTCGTGGTTTCGGACGACGGACTGGAATAGGTCGGCGTTGAAGACCGTCTGATCGCCAGCAGGCATGAAAAAGGGCTCCGGCGCGAACGCCGGAGCCCTTTGACGTTCTGGCGTATGCTTAGAACTTGAACGCCACCGTGGCGCGGTAGGACTGATAGTCGATGTCCTGACGCTCGATCATCGAGGAGGCCTCCAGCGAGACGGTGGTGCGCTCGTCGCCGATGGTCACGCCGCCGGAGATTTCGCCCCAGGTCGTGTCGCGGCTGGCGCCCAGGAAGGTGGCGGGCGTGCCGCCGGCCGCCGCGAAGACCGCGCGCACGTCGTCGCGGCTGTTGGTGAAGTCGGTCACGGCGCGCACACTCAACGCCGGCTTGACGGAGAAACCGCCGACCTTGGTCGCGCCCGAGACCCGCAGGCCCAGGAAGCCCTGGACCGAGCTGCTGGTCTGTTCGTCCACGCGCAGGGCGGCGGCCGAGCCGGTTTCGGCATAGCCGTCGATCTTCACGCGATAGGCGTTGACGCCGAAGCTGGGCGTCACGGTCACGCCACGCGTATCGACGCGGTCGCCGATCTCGACGCCGCCGAAGAAGACATCGCCTTCGGTGTCGCCGTCGGCGCGCAGACCGCCCCCGACCGCCGTATTGCGGCGCGTCTCGATATCCAGCCAGCCATAGCCGAGGTGACCGCCCAGGAAGCCGCGGTCGGCGATGTCCAGCGACGCATAGGCGCTGGCCTGAATCTGTTTGGTGTCGGCGCGCGACAGGGCGCCGGCGTATTCCGCCTTGCCCTGCGAATAGCCCAGAGCGCCGCCCAGGGTCAGGTCGTCGACCGTGCGTTCGACGCCGCCCGCGAAATACCAGCTGTCCTGCCGGTCTTCCCCCGAGCCGATCACGGAACCGCGCAGGTTCCGCGCCCTGCCGTCGGTGGCGCCGGCGGTCAGGAAGGCTGAGACGCCCTCTTTCCAGCCGTTTGACCAACGGTTGCGGGCCGAACCTTCGGCCTGCGCCGCCGCCATGGCCGCCGCTGCGATCGGCGCCATGTCGTCGGCCAGGGCCGCCACTTCGACGCCACGGCCGATCAGGGCCAGGCCACCCGTCTCGCCCGGGCGACGCAAGGCGATGCGGCCGCCGATGGCCGATTGGAGGGTTTCGGTCTGCACCGCGCCGAGTTTGACGGCCGAGCGCGAGCTATAGGGCGCCAGGCTTTCCAGCGCCGCGCCCAGAACCGGTCCCTCCAGAACATCGACGGTGCCATAGACGCTGCTCAGCGCGGCATAGCTGCCGGGGCGAGCGCGATCCAGCAGGGCGCCGACCGCCTGTTGAGACGGCGAGTTGGCGTCGATCACGGTGGAGAAGGACGCCGCATCGATGGTCAGCAGCACGCTGTTGGCGGTGTAACCCAGCGTCGGGAACAGCACGCCCGGCAGGTCGGTCGCCGAGGTGAAGCGGCCCGAGATGCCGCCTTCCGCCGTCAGCACCGTATAGGCCTGGCCGAACTGAACCGGACCCAGGGGATTTACGCCCAGGAAGCCGCCGATCGACGCCTGGCCGCGCGTGCCCTGGGCCGCATCGGCGCGGACGATCAGCCGGTCGGCCTGCGCCCCGTTCACATCGACGATCAGGCGCGAACCCGAGGTCAGGACCAGGTCGCCCAGAATGGTCAGGTCGCCCACGGCGTTCTGACCGCCCGGCGCGATGGTGCCCAGAATGGAGGTCAGCACGGTCGGATCGATCACGCCCTTGCCGCTGAGCATGCCGCCCATAAGCAGCATCTCGAAGGTGTTCAGCCGGCCATCGACGTTCAGTTGTCCGGCGGTGACCGTGGTGTCGATCAGATTGGTCAACGTGCCGGTCGAGGTCACGTCCAGAATGGCGCCGCTGGTCCCGATGGTCAGGCGATCCACGGTCGCGGCACGGTTCAGGGTGGTGCGACCAGCGGTCGTCAGGCTGACGTCGTAATAGGCCGGACGGGTTCCGCCCGGAACGCCGGCGACGTTGTTGGGCACGAAGTTGGTCGAGCCGGGGCCGCCGGCGACGAACTCGAACGGCGCCGTCGCGCCAGGCGCCTGCACCAGGGCGGCGGGCGCGGCCAAATCGCCGTCGGCGGTCCCCGCTGTACCGGTGGTCAAGTCGGCGGTCAGGTCGTCGCGAGTGACATGGCCGACATTGCTTTCGCTGGAGGAGCCGCCCGCGGCCGTCTCGGTCCCGCCGCGGCTGTTGTTGTAGTCGGCCAGGTTCTTGGCGCTCTCGCAGTCGGCGTTGAAGCAGACGGCGCCGAACTCGCCGCCCTTTCCGCCCACGCCGGCGGCCGGCGTGCCGGGAAGGCCGGTGGTCAGTTGTCCGCCCGACACGACCTTGTAGTTGGGGTCCATCATCTGGATCCAGCGCGTGGCGTCGAACCAGTCGCCGTCTCCAGCCTTGGCCTGCACATATTTGTACGGGTTGTTGGCGACGATATAGTCCCAGAAGAGATAGAGCGGCTGATAGCCGGCCGTCGTGCCGTAGCTGGCCTGAGGCTGGGCGCCGAAATAGCGGGTGCCCAGCGATAGCACGCCCGCGATCACCGGCTGCGAGAAGGCGCGATCCAGGATCAGGGCGCCGCCGGAATCGCCCTGGGCCGTGATGCCCTCGCCCGGCAGGGCCACATCGTTGCCGAAGATATTGAAGTCGAACTGGCTGGCGCGCGCCGGATCGTCGAAGTCCACCAGATAGAGGTTCTGGCCAAGGCCGCGCTGGCTGCCGTCGCCGAACAGGAACAGGTTGACGTCGTCGATCGAGGCCAGGGCGCCGATCATGTTCTCGCCCGCGCGCCGGCGGAAATCGACGCCCGCCGATTGACCGGTCGTGCCGGTGCCCGAACGGCCATAGCCGCCGATGGTGACGTGCAGGTTCTCGGTTCCCGTCAGCGGGCTGAACAGCATGGCCCAGGTCGGCACGTCCCGCGCAGCGGTGTCCAGCACGCCCATGGCGACGTCGGCTTCGTAGAAGTTGCCCGCCGGCTCCAGCAGGGAGCGTTGATCGTAGAAGACGTGGCTGAGGTTGTAGGTCTGGTCGGCGACGCTGCTGCGTCCGGTGCCCAGCCAGTTGATCAGGCCCGCGCGGGCATCGCCCTTGAAGCCGACGGCGATAGGCGTGCCGCCCGAGGCGCGGCCGTAGGTCGCCTGTCCCTGAGTGTTCACGCAGTGGGCGGCGAAGATGATGGTGCGCGGATTGATCAGGGTGCCGGTGCAGACGCCGCCGCCCAGCGCACCGAAATCGCTGTAGATGATGCCGATGCCGTTGACCGCGTTCGGGGCGGCCAGGGTCGGCGCCGTGTTGCGGTTCAGATTGTTGTTGGGCACCTCGGCCAAGGCCGCGCCGGCGACCAGGCCTGCAGCTACGCCCAATGCGGAACTTGTGGAAAGCCAACGGCTCTTGCGAGCGGACGAACGCGTCATTTTTTTATGTTTCCCCTACGGACAGTCCCACAAGGTGACACGAGCGACGGAGAGAAAGAAGCCAAAGAATGCGCGCTTTTTTGACACATTCCGACAAGATGCCAGAGTGTGACCTGAAAGCCCCGAGTTGAGCGTTCTTATGGTCAAGGTTGTTCGGGCCGTCCTAGCCGGGAAGACGTAGCTCGAACACGGCGCCGCCCGCGCCGTCGGATTCGACCAAGCGAAGATCGCCGCCGTTCAGGGCGGCCAGTTCGCGCGAGATGGTCAGGCCCAGGCCGGTGCCTTCGGAGCTCTTGGAGCTGACGAAGGGTTCGAACAGGCGTTCGGCCAGGCGCGGTGGAATGCCGGGGCCGTCGTCGGCGATGCGGACGACGCAGAAGCCGTCCTGGCCGAAGGCGCTGACGGTGATCGCGCCCTTGCCGCGCCGCTCGGCCGGCCGGCCGGGATCGGCCTCAATGGCCTGACGGGCGTTGCGCATCAGATTGACCAGGATCCGGTACAGCTGGTCGGCGTCGGCCTCGACGGCGAAACGTGGCGGCAGTTGCTTGACCAGTGCCACGCCCTCCGGCTCCAGCCCCGCATCCTCGGCTGCCAGGGTCAGGGCCTTCGTCAGGACCACGCGCGTCTTCTGGGCGGCGGGCTCTTCGCTGCGGCCGTATTCCAGCACATTGCGCGACAGGTTGGCGGCGCGGCTGAGTGCGCGCTCCAGCCGGGGCAGGGCCTTGGCGACCTGGGGGTCGGCCGAGGTCGCCAGCCGTTCCGACGCCATCTGGGCCGAGGTCAGCATGTTGCGCAGGTCGTGATTGATCTTGGCCACCGCTTCGCCCAGCGCCACCAGCCGGGCGCGCGAGCGCAGCGAATGGCGCACCTCTTCCTGCATCCGGCTCAGCTCGCGCTCGACGCGGCCGATCTCGTCGTGACGATCCGACGGCGCTTCGGCCTCGCTTTCGGGATCGGCGGCGAACCGTTCCATCGACCGCGTGACGCGCCGCAGCGGGCGCAGGACCAGCAGGGCCAGACCGCCATAAAGAAGCGCGCCCGCCGTCACCGATACCAGCAGGGACACGATCAGGCTGTTCAGCAGGAAGGTCTTCAGCTCCAGTTTCAGCGGCTGGGCCGGGGTGACGATCTCGATGAAGTCGCCCGAACGATAGCGCGGCTTGGCCTGGACCCGCAGCGAGCGGTCGGGGTGGCCGAACAGGGTGCGCCAGGGGTCGGTCAGCCGCCCCCAGCTGTCCTGCTGCCTCAGGTCGATCAGCTCGGGCGCGCGGGGCAGGTTGGGGGCCTGGAGCAGCAGGCGGCGCACCCCCTGTTCGGTCAGGGCCACGGCCTGGACTCCGCCGATCCGCATCAGTTCGGCGGCGGTGTCGTCCTCGACCGCGCTATAGGGCAGGGCCTCGACCCCGACCGAGGCCAGTTCGGCCGCTTGCAATCGGTCGCGGAGCCAGCGTTCGTGGAAGGCCGCCAGGTTCGGCCCCATGATCAGGGCCTCGACCGCCAGGGTGAAGGCGACGGTCAGCAACAGCAGTCGCGCCGAAAGGCCGTCGGGCGCGCGCGGCGTCAGCCGTTCGCGCCACAGGGTCGCCTGTTCCGGCGAAAGGTTCAGTCGCGTGGCGATACGGTCGAACAGGGCGCTCATGCGGGCGCCTTGGATGCGTGTCGCGCGCGGATCATCTGGAACAGCTTGATGCCGATGGGCAGCAGCAGCGACAGGAAGACCACCCCCATCAGCGGCCAGAAGAATTGGTGCAGCAGCATGGGCAGGTCAGGCCGCACGCCGGCGCGCAGCAGGTCGCCCAGCTGCGACCCGATCCAGGTGTAGATGAAGGTGGAGGGCAATAGACCGATGAAGGTGGCGATCACATAGGGCCGCAGCGGCACCGCCATCATCCCCGCCGTGGCGTTGACCAGGACGAAGGGCACGCTGGGGATCACGCGCAGGGTGAACAGGGTGGTGAAGGCGTTGCGGTCGATCCCCTTGGCCAGCCGATCCATGAAACCGGCGTCGGCCTCGAACTTGGCCCGCAGCCATGAACCGATCGAGGTGCGATAGACATAATAGATGACGACAGAGCCGATGGTGGCGGCCGTCGACTGGGCCAGGGCGCCGACGTAAGGCCCGAACATCATGCCTCCCAGCAGGGTCAGGAAGACCGGCCCGGGAATGGTCGAGGCGGTCGCCAGGGCATAGACGGCGATGAAGGCGGCCAGCGCCACCCACCAGTGCGCGTGCGCATAGGCCTGAAGGTTCAGTCCATGCTCGCGGATCAGGTCCATCGACAGATAGCGGTTCCAGCCCAGGGCGAAGAAGGCGACCACCAGGCCGGCGATGGCCACGAGCGGCAGCAGCCGCAGGCCCCATTCCTTCGCCGTTCGTTTCGCCATCCGTTTCATCGTCCCGAAATGCCGTCCGAGCGTTGACTCACGCGGACATGCGACTTATACGCCCGCCCTTCCTGCGACGGACGCCTCTTGCCCCGCCGCCCAACCTTTAACGTCAGGAGCCGACCGTGAAGCGGACCTATCAGCCGTCGCGACTCGTGCGCAAGCGCCGTCACGGCTTCCGCAGCCGGATGGCCACCAAGAACGGCCAGAAGATTGTTGCGCGCCGTCGCGCCAAGGGCCGCAAGCGCCTGACGGCGTAAGCGGCTTAAGCGTCCGGACCTTTTGGACGCATGAGCGACCTTTTACAGATCAAACGTCTGTTGCGGCGGCCCCAGTTTCTGGCGGCCGCCAAAGGCGTTTCCGAGGCGCGCGGCGCTGTGGTGATCCAGAGACTGGAGCGCGGCGACGGTTCGACGCACATCGGCCTGGGCTTCACCGCCACGAAAAAGGTCGGCGGCGCGGTGGTTCGCAACCGCGCCAAACGCCGTCTGCGCGAGGCTGCGCGGGCCATGTTGGCCCAGCACGGCGTGCCCGGCAGCGACTATGTCTTCATCGCCCGCATGGGCACGACCGAGCGTGCGTGGGACCGTCTGCTTGACGACGTGAAATCGACGCTTACAAGGCTGGCGACACCGCGACATGATCGGGGGGCAGCCAAGCCCTCACCCGCCCGCGCCCCATCCGGCCAGGACCGCCAGAATCCATGAAAAACGAGAACACGCGCAACACGATCATCTTCATCGTGTGCTCGGCCCTGATCATGGGGATCTATTATTTCGCCGTGCTGCGTCCGCAGGCCGAGCGTCGTGCGGTGCAGCAGCAGGCCCAGGCTGAGCAGTCGCAGACCGCCGACAACGCTGCGCGCACCGCGCTCAGCCCCCAGGGGCCGACCTTCGTCACCGACCGCAGCCAGGCGCTGAGCACCGCCGCGCGGGTGCCGATCCAATCCGGCACGCTGAAGGGTTCGCTGTCGCTTCAGGGCGGCCGCATCGACGACCTGTTCCTGACCGACTACCGCGAGGTCCAGGACAAGCCCCAGCCGGTGGAGCTGTTTCGCCCGCAGGGGATGCAGAACGCCTATTTCGCCCAGTTCGGCTGGACCGGCCCCAACGTCGCCGGCGGCGTGCCCGGACCCAACACCGTCTGGCGTTTGACCAATGGGTCGACCCTGACGCCGACCACGCCGATCACCCTGACCTGGGACAACGGCCAAGGCTTGCGCTTCACCCGCGTGATGTCGGTCGATGAAAGATATGTCTTCTCGGTTCAGGACACGGTCCAGAACCTGGGCACGCAGGCCATCACCATCGCCCCCTACGGCAGCGTCCAGCGCCAGGGCGTCCCGCCCGCAGCCGGCTCGTCGCAAATCGTCCACGAGGGCGCGATCGGCACCTTCGGCAAGCCCGGCGGCTATCGCACCGAGCAGAAGAAGTACAAGGACTGGCTGAAGGAGCCCCGTATCGAGAACGCCTCGACCGGCGGCTGGCTGGGCATCACCGACAAATACTGGCTGGCGGCCCTGCTGCCCCAGCAGGACGAGGCGGTCGAAACCGAATTCCGCGTGCGCGAGATCAACGGCGGCCAGCAGCTGGAAGCCAATGTGCTGGGCACGACCCGCACCGTCCAGCCGGGCGCGACCGCGACCGAAACCCAGCGCCTGTTCGCCGGGGTCAAGCGCGCCGAGGTGCTGAAGTCCTATGAGGAAAGCCTGGGCCTGCCGCGCTTCGTCTATGCGATCGACTGGGGCATGTTCTGGTTCCTGACGCGCCCGATCTTCTGGATCCTGGAAAACGTCTATGGCCTGGTCGGCAGCTTCGGCGTCGCCATTCTGGCCCTGACCGTCATCGTCAAGCTGGTCATGTTCCCGCTGGCCAACAACGCCTACGCCAGCATGTCCAAGATGCGGAACCTCCAGCCCAAGATGGAGGAGATCAAGAAGAAGTTCAAAGACGACCCGCAGAAGCAGCAGCAGGAGACGATGGCCCTGTACCAGAAGGAAAAGATCAATCCGGTCGCCGGGTGTCTTCCTCTTGTGCTCCAGATCCCCGTCTTCTACGCCCTGTACAAGGTGCTGACGGTCACCATCGAAATGCGCCACCAGCCGTTCCTGGGCTTCGTGCATGACCTGTCGGCGCGCGACCCGTCGTCGATCTGGAACCTGTTCGGCCTGATCCCGTGGGATCCGTCCATGGCGCCGCTGATCGGCGGCCTGCTGGCCGGCCCGCTGCACCTGGGCCTGCTGGCCATCGCCTACGGCCTGACCATGTGGTTGCAGACGGCGATGAACCCGCCGGCGACCGATCCGATCCAGCGTCAGATCTTCCAGTTCATGCCGCTGCTGTTCACCTTCATCATGGCGCCGTTCGCGGCCGGCCTGCTGATTTACTGGGCTTGGTCCAACGTCCTGACCATCCTGCAGCAGTACGTCATCATGCACCGCTACAAGGCCGAGAACCCGATCGATACGTTCTTCGCCCGGTTCAAGAAGTCACCGGCGTGATCGACGAAACCGAGTTCACGCCCGAGGAAATCGAGGCCGCGCGCGTCCTGTTCGCGCGGCCTGCGACCTTCATCATGGGCGCGGCCAAGATCGAGCAGCTGCCCGAGCCGAACCTGCCCGAGATCGCCTTCGCCGGCCGCTCCAACGTCGGCAAGTCCAGCCTGATCAACGGTCTGGTCGGCATGCACAAGCTGGCCCGCGCCTCCAACGAGCCCGGCCGGACGCGCGAGGTCAACTTCTTCGACCTGGACGGCCGGATGCGCCTGGTCGACCTGCCCGGCTATGGCTGGGCCAAGGCGTCCAAGACCACGGTCAGGAAGTTCCAGGACCTGGGCCGCGACTATCTGCGCGGCCGGGTGACGCTCAAGCGGGTCTATCTGCTGATCGACAGCCGCCACGGTCTGAAGAGCGTGGACAAGGAGGCGCTGGACGCCTTGGACCTGGCCGCCGTCAGCTATCAGATCGTTCTGACCAAGGCCGACAAGCTGAAGAAGGGCGAGGGCGAGGTTGTGCAGGAAGCCACGCTGAAGGCCATCTCCAAACGCCCCGCCGCCTTCCCGGTGGTGCTGCTGACGTCGTCGGAAAAGGGCCTGGGCCTGCCCGAACTGCGCGCCGAGATCATGCGCACGACCGGCGCGACGCTGGACTAATCGAACCCGCCCGTCACCCTCGGGCTCGACCCGAGGGCCGGATGTTCCGCCGCATTGCGATAGGGGAGACGCACAATCTCGCCCTGCGTCAGATCCTCGGGTCAAGCCCGAGGATGACGATAAAGAAAAAGGCCCGGAGATCGCTCTCCGGGCCTTCGTCGTTCTAAGCTGTCGTCGCCCTACTGGGCGGCGCCGGCCGCCGAGCGGACCTCGACGGGGATGCCCAGGGCGTCCAGTTGCGGCTTGACCACCGAGGCGTCGCCGACAACCACCCAGACGAACCTGGACGGGTCGATCGCGGCCTTGGCTGCGGCGTCCAGTTGGGCCGCCGTCAGGGCGTTGGTGCGGGCGGCGATGGTTTCCGGATAGTCGTCCGGGCGACCCAGCAGGTCGTTGGAGCGCAAGGCGCCCAGGACGGCCGCCGAGGTTTCGTAGCTGCCGGCCAGACGGCGGGTGTTGCCGTTGATGGTCCGCTCCAGCTCGGCCGGCGTGACGCCCTTGCCGCCCGACAGGAAGTCGTTGAACTGAAGGTTCAGGGCTTCGATGGCGGGGCCGGTCTTGTCGGCCTGGACCGGGGCGGTGACCAGATAGGGCGCGCGTCCGGCGAAGCCGGCGACCGAGGCGTTGACGCCGTAGGACCAGCTCTTGGTCTCGCGCAGGTCGGAGTTGATGCGCGACAGGAAGTCGTTGCCCAGCACATTGTTCGCCGCGTTCAGCACCAGCAGATCATCGCTGCCCGAAGCCGCCAGAACCTCGCCGCCCATGATGTAGGACTGGGGCGACTGCGGACGGTCGATAAGGACGATCTTGGGCGTCGCAGCCGGGATCGGGGCCGAGAAGTCCTTGACCGCCTTGGCCGATGCGGGCGGGACCCACTGACCGAAGGCGGCGTTCAGGATCGGCGTGATCTCGCTCAGCGGCCGGTCCGAGACGACGAAGATCTTGGCGTTGTCGGGCCGGATCCACTTGGCGTAGTCGGTGCGGATATCGGCTTCGGTGATGGCCTTGACGCTGGTCTCGTCGCCATTGCCGCTGAACGGACGGCCATAGGGGCTGGCCGCGCCGTAGATCAGTTCCGGCAGGGCGCGGCTGGCCAGGGCGGCCGGCTGGGTGCGTTCGGCGGCGATGCGCGACAGGCGGGTGGCGCGCAGACGCTCCAGCTCCGCCGGGGCGAAGGCCGGGCTCTTGACCACGTCCGCCAGCAGGTCGACCGACGGCTGAAGGTTCGGCGTGACGGCGGACAGCTGCACGACCGAGCGATCCATGGTCGCGCCGGTGGTGATGCTGGCGCCCAGCGCTTCTTGCGCCTCGGCCAGTTGCGTGGCGTTCAGAGTGCGGGTGCCCTCGTCCATCAGGTCCAGCATCAGGGTCTGAAGGCCCAGTTTCGCCCGATCGTCGGCGGCGAGGCCGGCATCGAAGTCGATTGCGATCTTGGTGGCGGGTACGGCGTCGCGCTGGGCGTAGATCACCTCCATGCCGTTCGACAGGCGGGCGCGTTCGACGGCCGGGAAGTCGACGTTGGCGACCTGGCCGATCTCGGGCTTGGCCATGCGGGCGACGCGCTGGATTTCCGGCGCCGGCGTATGGTTGGCGCCCGACGGGGCCTCGGCGGCCTCGGCATAGGCTTCACGCTCGCCCACCAGCGTCGTCAGCGTATAGGCCGGGCGGGTCAGCCACTTCTGCATCGCCGCCTGGACCTGAGCCGGCGTCACCGCCGCATAGGCGGCCAGCTCTTTCTTGTAGTGTTCCGGATCGCCGGCATAGAGCTGGCCTTCCGCCAGGGCCGTGGCCTTGCCGCCGAAGCCCCCGACCTGTTCCAGGCCCTGGATGCGACGCGAGGCGTATTGGGTCACGACGCGGTTGATCTCGTCCTGTGTCGGGCCGTTGGCGATCAGGCCGTTCAGGATTTCGCGCGTGCGGGCCTCGACGGCGGCCGGGTCCTCGCCGGGCTTCACGGTCGCGGAGATCTCGAAGATGCCGACGCGGTGATAGGCGCCGTTCGAGGCGCTGACCGACACGGCGCTTTGGTCGCCGCGCACCAGTTCGTTGTCCAGGCGCGACGACGCCAGGCCGCCGAGCACCGAGGCGCCGACGCTGAGCGGCACCGAGTCCGCGTCCAGCATGCCGGGCACGACCCAGCTGATCTCGACCTGGGCGTTGGAGACGCGGTCGTGCGTCGTCTCGTTGACGGGCGCCGACAGGGTCGGGACCGGCGCCTGGGCGGGGTTGTTGACCGGGCCGCGCGCGATGGGGCCGAAATATTTGTCGGTCAGTTCACGCGCCTTGGCGGGCGTGATGTCTCCGGCCAGCACCAGCACCGAGTTATTGGGACCGTAGTTGGAGGTGAACCAGTCGCGCACCGTCTGCATCGACGCCGCGTCCAGATCGGCCATCGAGCCGATGGTCGAGTGGCGATAGGGGTGCCCCTCGGGGAACAGGGCTTCCAGCTGCTTGTACTGGTTCAGGCCATAGGGCTGGTTGTCGCCCTGGCGCTTCTCGTTCTGGACCACGCCGCGCTGCAGATCGAGCGTCTCCTGGCTGATGGCGCCCAGCATGTAGCCCATGCGGTCGCTTTCCATGAACAGGGCCTGTTCCAGCGCGGGCGTCGGGACCGTCTCGAAATAGTTGGTGCGGTCGAACCAGGTCGTGCCGTTCATGTCCGTCGCGCCCATGTTGCGCATCGGCGTGAAATAGCTGCCCGGCGCATTCTCGGACCCGCCGAACATCAGGTGTTCGAACAGGTGCGCGAAGCCGGTTTTGCCGGCCGGCTCGTCCTTGGAGCCGACATTGTACCAGACGGACACGGCCACGACCGGGGCCTTGTGGTCCTCGTGGACCAGGACCGTCAGGCCGTTGTCCAGAACGAACTTGGTGTAGGGAATGTCGACTTCGGCGACCAGATCGGCGACCGGCGCGGCCTGGGCGGCGGGTGCAGCCGCCTGAGCGGCCGGGGCGGGCGCGACAGAGGCCCAGACAGGAGTTGAAACCGCCAGAAGGGCGGCGGCGGCGACGAGAGAGCCGGTGCGGCGCATGCGAGATCCTCAGGATTGCAGTTGGTTCGGACCATAACGCTGGTCTGTCGTGTGGCAACGCGACGGAATGAAACATGACCAAAGGTTCATGTTCGCCGTCCTCTCTTCGTCGGGAGACCCCGGAAAAGGTTGCATCGCCGGACCCCCGGTCTTATGCGCGCGTCAACTCCCCGACGACTGCCGCCCAAGCCTGTAGAAAGAGCCGCCATGTCCGCCCCCGCCGACAAGCCCATCAAGAAAGTCGTCCTCGCCTATTCCGGCGGGCTGGACACCTCGATCATCCTGAAGTGGCTGCAGACCGAATATAACGCCGAGGTGGTGACCTTCACCGCCGACCTGGGCCAGGGCGAGGAGTTGGGCCCGGCGCGCGAGAAGGCGCTGAAGCTGGGCATCAAGCCCGAGAACATCTTCATCGACGACCTGCGCGAGGAGTTCGTGCGCGACTTCGTCTTCCCGATGTTCCGCGCCAATGCGCAGTACGAAGGTGACTATCTGCTGGGCACCTCCATCGCCCGGCCGCTGATTTCCAAGCGCCAGATCGAGATCGCCCGTCAGGTCGGCGCCGACGCCGTCTGTCACGGCGCGACCGGCAAGGGCAACGACCAGGTCCGGTTCGAGCTGGGCTATTACGCGCTTGAGCCCGACATTCGCGTCATCGCCCCCTGGCGCGAGTGGGAGTTCCGCAGCCGCGAAGCCCTGCTGGACTTCGCCGAGAAGAACCAGATCCCGATCTCCAAGGACAAGCGCGGCGAGGCGCCCTTCAGCGTCGACGCCAATCTTCTGCACTCGTCCTCCGAGGGCAAGGTGCTGGAAGACCCTGCGGTCGAGGCCCCCGAGTTCGTCCACCAGCGCACCATTTCCCCGGAAGACGCGCCGGACGTGGCGACCGTCATCGAGATCGGCTTTGAAAAGGGCGACGCCGTCTCGATCAACGGCGAGGCCATGAGCCCGGCCACCCTCCTGACCGCCCTGAACCAGTACGGCCAAGACAATGGGATCGGTCGTCTGGACCTGGTCGAGAACCGCTTCGTCGGCATGAAGTCGCGCGGCGTCTACGAGACCCCCGGCGGCACGATCCTGATCGCGGCGCACCGCGGCATCGAAAGCATCACCCTGGACGGCGGCTCCATGCACCTGAAGGACCAGCTGATGCCGAAATACGCCGAGCTGATCTATAACGGCTTCTGGTTCTCGCCCGAGCGCGAGATGCTTCAGGCGGCCATCGACCTCAGCCAGGAGAAGGTCTCCGGCACGGTCAAGGTCAAGCTCTACAAAGGCAATGTCAGCGTCATCGGCCGCGAAAGCCCCCACAGCCTGTACGACCAGGATCTGGTGACGTTCGAAGAGGGCGTCCAGGCCTATGACCACAAGGACGCGGCCGGCTTCATCAAGCTGAACGCGCTGCGCCTGCGCGTCCTGGCCAAGCGCGATAAGCGGTAGAGGCGTAGGCCTGAAGACATGACCGTCAAAGATCGTGTGCGGGTCCGCGAGACCCGTCTGCTTTCGGACAATTGGTATGTCCTGAAGACGACCACGTTCGACTGGAAGCGCACGGACGGCTCCTGGCAGACGCAAAGCCGGGAGCATTACGACCGTGGCAACGGGGCGGTGCTGCTGCCTTACAATCCGGCCGCAGGGACGGTGCTGTTGGTCCGGCAGTTCCGCTACCCCGCATTCGTGAGCGGATACGACGATCTGCTGATCGAGGCCGCTGCAGGCCTGCTGGACGATGCCGACCCGGAAACGCGTATCCGCGCCGAGGTCGAGGAAGAGCTGGGTTACAGGCTGGGGGCGGTTCAGAAAGTCTTCGAAGCCTTCATGAGCCCCGGATCGGTGACGGAAATCCTGCACTTCTTCGTCGCCGAATACGATGCGTCGATGAAGATCGGCGACGGCGGCGGGCATCCTGACGAAGGCGAGGACATCGAGGTCATCGAACCGACGCTTGTCGAGGCCCTGGCCATGATCGCCGACGGCCGCATTCGCGACGCCAAGACCATCATGCTGCTGCAACATCTGGCCTTGACGCTTCGGACGTAAGGGCGCCGATCCGGCCTAGTCGGCGATCTCCGATCGGGCGATCCTGAGGATCGTCCGGTTCCGGTCGTCCGTGACCCAGATCGATCCGTCGGCGGCGACCGCCAGGACCACCGGGGCGCCGCGTGGTTGACGGCCTGCGACGGTGTCCCAGCCGGGCGTCAGCACCTTGCCGCGTATGCTGGGGGCGCCGGCCGGATAGGTCAGCGACCCGCGCGGATAGATGGCGTAGCGCCCGCCCCGGTCCGTCAGGGGGCGGCCTTGCGCGTCCGTTTCGGCCGCCACGATCCGGCCGCCTGCGCGACGATAGCCGTGCCAGCTCATCAGCAGCCGGCCACGCAGTTCGGGGAACATCGTCCCCTCGTAATAGATCAGGTCCAGCGGCGCGGCGTGCGGCGGCAGCAGGGCTAGCGGGCGGTCGCGCTCGCCGCACCGCGCCTGGGCCGCGCTCCAGCCGGGCAGGGGCGTCGCCAGATCTACGCAATAGGGCCAGCCGTAATGGCCGCCCTGACGCAGCACATTGATCTCGTCATAAGGATGGTCGGGCGTGGTCAGGTCGATCGAATTCTCGCCTTGCAGGATCGTGCCCGACGGGTGCCGCACAAGGGCGATGGAGTTCCTCAAGCCCGAGGCGAAGACCGTGCTGTCCTCGGCCCACCGGCCGGCGCCCAGATAGGCATGGCGGCGCACCTGGGCCGTCGCGGCGCTGTCGGCGCAGGCGCCCGAGGGATCGGTGCGCGCCCGGCCTCTGGCGTCCACGCAGCGATCGCTGGGGGCGCCGACATTGACCAGCAGATCCCCGTTCGCATCGAAGACGAAGCTGGATAGGGGGTGGCGATTGGCGTGCAGCCGGTTGTCCGGCAGGTCGCCGATCACCGTGCGCACCCTCGCCGCCGGATCGGCCGCGTCGGGATCCAGGGTCAGGATCCGGTTCATCTCAGACACATAGAGGCGCCCGTCCGGGCCGCGCGCCGCCGTGTGTGGCATGTTGAGGCCCTGGGCCAGCCGCCGCCAGCGCGGCGCGCCGTCCGCCCCAAACGACAACCGCCAGATCGCGCCGTTGCCCGGATACCAGTTGCCCAGGTCCGTCACCAACCAGTCGCCGCCGGAGAGCGCCAACAGGCCGCGCGGCATCCGGGGGCCATCCGCGCCCGATCCCTGCCACACCAGCCCCAGGCAATAGCCGGGCGCCATCCGCACCGTGGTCATCGGCCGGCCGCCACAGTCCCCTTGTGTCGCATAGGCGCCCTGCGCCGCGCTGGCGCTGATGGGCGTGGCGACGAGAAGGGCGAGCAGGGTCAGCAGGCGGACGGTCTTCATGGGCGTAGAAGTCCCGACGGGCGGCTGAAGATCAAGCCGTCACGTCAGATCAGGCCCTGCTCACGCGCGGCCGCCGTCAGCCCGTCGCGAAACTCGGGCGCGGCCAGGGCGATCAGGGCGTGGGCGCGTTCGCTGGACGACTGGCCCTTCAGATTGGTCCAGCCGTGTTCGGTGGCGATGATGTGCGTGTCGTTGCGCGGCGTGGTGACCGGCCCGTCCAGCCGCGCGACGATGCGCGAAGCCGTCCCTTTCGCCGCCGTGGAATGACAGGCGATGATCGACTTGCCGCCTTCGGAGCCGTAAGCGCCGCGCACGAAGTCCAGCTGGCCGCCGGCGGCCGTGAACTGACGACCGTTCAGGAACTCCGAACAGCAGGCGCCGGTCAGATCGACCTGAAGCGTGGCGTTGACCGAGATCATCCTCGCATTGCGCGCGATCACGGCGGGGTCGTTCACATAGGAGACTGGATGGGCCTCCATGCCGCGATTGCCGTCCAGGAATTCATAGGTGTTGAGGTCGCCCATGGAGAAGGCGAACACCCCCACGCCGGGATGCAGGGTCTTGCGCCCCTGATTGGCGACCCCGGCCTGCATCAGCTCGACCAGGCCGGGCGTCAGCATCTCTGTATGGACGCCTAGGTCGCGGTGGTCCTTCAGGGCGTCGCAGACGGCGTTGGGCAGGGCGCCGATCCCCATCTGCAGCGTGGCGCCGTCCTCGACCAGGCCGGCGATGATCCGGCCGATAGTCCGGTCCGCCGGCTGAGGCTCGGCGCGCGGCACGACCAGCAGGGGGGCTGAGTGTTCGACGATGCCGGCGACCTTCGACACATGGACGGTGCAGTCGCCGAACACGCGCGGCATGTGCGGATTGACCTCGACGATCACGGTCCGCGCCGTCTGCGACACGGGCTTGGAATAGTCGGTGTTGGTCCCGAAGGAGAAGAAGCCGTCCGCATCCATCGGCGACACGGTGCAGACCAGCGTGTCCACCCCGACCTCGTCGCACAGCAGGCGCGGCGACTGCTGGAAGCCGGTGGGGATGAACTGGACGGGATTGGGCCGGCCGTCCTCGTGGGCCCGCTGTTCCAGCCGCCGCTCGATGGCGCTGTGGAACAGGCTCCACGGCCGAATCCGGTCCATCAGCTCGTAGCGCAGCACCGTGTCGCCCGCGATGGCGGTTGAGAGCAGATAATAGAGATTCACATCCTCGACCTCGCCCCGTTCCGCCCGTTCGGCCAGAGCCTTCAGCAGGGCCGGCGGCTGGGACACGCCCAGGCCCATGGCGACCTTGGCGCCCGATCGGATCAGGGCGGCGGCCTGATCGGGGGTCTTCAGGCGTTCTGCGTATTGGGTAGCGTGGTCCATGGCTCATCTCTCGCGGCGTCCAGCCAGACTAGCGTGTCGCGGACAGGACCGAGGGCCTAGACTTTGGTCGGGTCGATGGTCGTCTCGACCTCGATCGGCGACGGCTCGTCCTGCAACGGCGCCCGGCGAAGCTTCTGCCAGCGCGCCACGCCATAGGCGACCAGCCACAGGGCCATGGCCCAGGCCGCGCCGACGGCCCAGCCGGCGAAGACGTCGGTGGCCCAGTGGGCGCCCAGATAGATGCGGGTCAGGCCGACCAGCAGGGCCATCAGGATTCCCACCCCCAGGACGAAGATCTTGAACCGCTCGCGCGGGAAGGCGCGCGTCAGCATGACGGCGACGCTGAGGTAGAAGACGGTGGACAACAGGGCGTGGCCCGAAGGGAAGCTGGCGTTGATCGTCTCGACCGCCTGCATGGCGGCGGGCGGTCGGGCGCGCTCAAAGACAGCCTTCAGGCCTTCGCTGAGGGCGACGCCACCGGCCAGGCCGACGACCAGCAGCAGCGACGACAGCCATTTCCTCTGGCTCAGCAGGAAGACGATCACGATCAGGGCGAACAGGCCCAGCACCGATATGCCTCCCAGGGAGGTAATGTCGGCCGCCGCCTCCTTCAGCCACCACGGCCCCCACGGTCGGCCGGGATCATCGGCATAGGGCCGCATCAACGCCAGAATGTGATGGTCGAAAGCGATGCCGTCGGCCTCGGTCATGTCGTCGGCCAGTTCGACGAAGGTCAGGACGCCGGCTGCGACGACGAAGAGGGCGGCAAGCGCCGCGATCTCCGTGCGGGCGACCGTCAGGACGCGTATCAAAAAGGAACGGATATCTGACAGGGTCATGGACGGGCCAAACGGCCAAGCTCGCCCTATGTTCCGATCACGCGTTCGTGATCTCGCGGTTGCGAAGGCTGCGCGAGGCTGCGCTGGCTTGCGCACTGGCTTTTCCCCAGGCCTGCGCGACTTGTCCAAGCGATTCGCCCACAAAGCGGCCGTCAAGCCCGTTGACGGGTCATTAGGCATATGCGCCCTATATGTGGGCTCGGGGAGCGCGGAGGCCACTAGATGATGTGGTTACGGCGCAGGTGGCTCTAGGCTTTTTCTGTTCAGGACGCGGATGACCATGGCTGGCGGCGAGGCATTGAAGACGACGGAATTCCAAGGTGTTGCGGGAACGCAGACGCCTGAACGCCCCCATCTGACGGTGGTGAAATCGGTCCAGGTGGACCGGTCGCGCGACGACCTGCTGACCGATTTCGGCAAGAAGACCCTGGAAGACCGCTACCTGCTGGCGGGCGAAAGCTATCAGGACATGTTCGCCCGCGTCTCGACCGCCTTCTCGGACGATCCCGAACACGCTCAGCGCCTTTATGACTACATGAGCCGCCTGTGGTTCATGCCGGCGACGCCGGTCCTGTCGAACGGCGGCGCGGATCGCGGCCTGCCTATCTCCTGCTTCCTGAACGCCGTCAGCGACAGCCTTGAGGGCATCCAGAACGTCTGGAACGAGAACGTCTCGCTGGCCTCGAACGGCGGCGGCATCGGCACCTACTGGGGCGGCGTCCGCTCCATCGGCGAAAAGGTGAAGGGCGCGGGCAAGACCTCGGGCATCATCCCCTTCATCCGCGTGATGGACAGCCTGACCCTGGCGATTTCGCAAGGCTCGCTGCGTCGCGGATCGGCGGCCGTCTATCTGGACATCCACCACCCCGAGATCGAGGAGTTCCTCGAAATCCGCAAACCCTCGGGCGACTTCAACCGCAAGTCCCTGAACCTGCACCACGGCATCAACATCACCGACGAATTCATGGAGGCGGTGAAGGCCGGCGACACGTTCGATCTGAAGTCGCCCAAGAACGGCGAGGTCATGAAGACCGTCGACGCCCGTTCGCTGTGGACCAAGCTGCTCGACATCCGGATGCAGACCGGTGAGCCCTACATGATCTTCTCGGACACGGTGAACCGCCAGATGGCGCCGCACCAGCGCGACCTGGGCCTGAAGGTCAAACAGTCCAACCTGTGCGCCGAGATCATGCTGCACACCGGCCGCGACCACCTGGGCGTGGACCGGACCGCTGTCTGCTGCCTGTCGTCGGTCAATGCCGAGACCTTCCTGGAATGGCGCGAGGAGCCCAAGTTCGTCGAGGACATCATGCGCTTCCTGGACAACGTCCTGGAGGACTTCATCCGCCGCGCCCCGCCCGCCATGGCCGCCGCCGTCTATTCGGCCAAGCGCGAGCGTTCGGTGGGCCTGGGCCTGATGGGCTTCCACTCCTTCCTGCAGGGCCAGGGCGTCGCCTTCGAAAGCGCCATGGCCAAGTCGTGGAACATGCGCCTGTTCAAGCATCTGCGTCGCGAGGCCGACAAGGCCAGCCGCCTGCTGGCCGAAGAAAAGGGCCCGTGCCTGGACGCGGAAGAACGCGGCGTCATGGAGCGGTTCAGCCACAAGCTGGCCATCGCCCCGACCGCCTCGATCTCGATCATCTGCGGCGGCACCTCGGCCGGCATCGAGCCGATCCCGGCCAACATCTACACCCACAAGACCCTGTCGGGCTCGTTCGCGGTCAAGAACCCCTATCTGGAGCGCCTGCTCGACGAGAAGGGCATCAACACCGAGGCCGTCTGGAGTTCGATCCTGGAACAGGAAGGCTCGGTTCAGCACATCGACGCCCTGAACGAGGACGAGAAGGGCATCTTCAAGACCGCCTTCGAGCTGGACCAGCGTTGGGTGGTCGAGCTGGCCGCCGACCGTGCGCCGGAAATCTGCCAGGCCCAGTCGCTGAACCTGTTCATCCCTGGCGACGTCAACAAGTGGGACCTGCACATGCTGCACTGGTCCGCCTGGGAACGCGGCGTGAAGTCGCTGTATTATCTGCGCTCCAAGTCGGTGCAGCGGGCCGCCTTCGCCGGGGCCGAGGACAAGGCCGAGGTGGTGATCGACCCGAACCAGCCCGACCTCTTCTCCATGCCCAAGACCGACTACGACGAGTGCCTGGCCTGCCAGTAAGGCCTCAGCACTGAAGACCTCGAAGGGCTCCGCGACAGCGGGGCCCTTTTTGCATTTGGGAACCCACACCGATCGTCCTCGTTGAAAAGCGACGAAACCATGTCGAAAACCTGTTGGACTCCGGCGCCGGGCGGTTGCAGTGTGAGTTCAGCGGATCGGTGGGGAGACCGAATGCGTTTGAAGGCCTGCATGATTGGAGCGACCGGCGTACTGGCGACAGCATGCGCCAACGCCGCCTGTGCGCAGACCTGGGCCCCCAACGCCTTCGACGTCGCGCCTGAGTCTTCTACCACGGCGCGCCTGACCGATCAGACCAGCTTCCGGGTCGCGCCGGACGTCCGGTTCGGTTCGCAGATCGAGATCCCGACCGCCTTCCACCCCGAAGACGGCTCCGGCCTGTCGGCCAGCACCCGCCGCGACGTCTGGATCGACCGCACAGATTTCACCGACCGCGTGACGCTGGAAACCGCCGGGCGGCTGCGTCGCGCCGACGGCTCGCCCCTGCCGGTCACGCCCATCGACCGGGCCGAACTGGATCCCGACGCCTATGATCTGCGCTATGTGCGCGGCTTCCGCAGCGCGCGCGGCCACACCGCCTCGGGCCTGGAAGTCAGCCTGACCCCCCACGCCGGTCTCGGCGTCGGCAGCGAGGGCCGCTCGGCCGAGGCCGGCGTCACGCTAAAGATCGGCGAGGGGCTGGAACGCCTGGCCCCCAACGGCCGTGAGCGGTTCGGCGAACGGCCGCGCTGGTATCTCTACGCCGCCGGTTCGGGTCGCGCCGTGGGGTACAACTTCGCCCGCACCCGCGACGGCGATTACGCCCGCTCGGGCTACACCCAGGATCGCGGCAGATTCCTCGGCGACGCCTCCATCGGCCTGGCCTATCGCAAGGGCGACATGCAGACTTCCATCGGCGTCGTCTATCGCGAGATCGACGCCGGCAAGGGCCTGCGCGGCATGAACGGCCTGGATACGGACGTGAGGGAGGGCCTGCTCGCCTTCCAGCTGTCGATCCGCCCCGGCCGCTGAGCCCTTAGCGGACCTCCGACACCGCTACCCCTTCACGACGCGGATCCGCGCCCGCATCCCACCGACCATCGCGCCAGATCGCGCCATGCAGACCCGAGGTCTCGGTGGCGTTGGGCTGAAGCCGCATGCCCGCCGCGCCCAGAGCGTCTCGGATGTCCGGCGCGATCATGTCGGTATCGGCGCCGACCATATCGCCCCGCACCACCAGATTGGGCAGGGCGATGGCCTCCTGCATCGACAGGCCCCAATCCAGCGTCCCGACCAGCGCCTTGGCTACATAGGCCAGGATGCTGGACCCGCCCGGCGAGCCGATGGCCCCGATCAGACGACCCTGCCGATCCAGGATCAGCACCGGCGTCATCGACGACCGCGGCCGTTTGCCCGCCGCCACCGCATTGGCGGCCGGGTGGTCGTCCTCTCGCGGCGTGAAGGAAAAGTCCGTCAGCTGATTGTTCAGGAAGAAGCCGCCGACCATCCGACCGTTGCCGAAGATGCTCTCCACCGTCGTGGTCATGCTGACCGCATTTCCCCAAGCGTCGACCACGACCATGTGCGAGGTGCCGCCCGGCTCGGCCGTCCGGTCCGTTCCGCGCGGCGGCGATCCCGTCGGCGCGCCCGCCTCTACCGGCCCGTCAACCTGAGCCGCCAGTGCGGCGCGCGAGGCGACATAGTCGGGATCCAGCAGGCCGGCGATGGGCACGCCGACGAAGTCGTTGTCGCCCACATAACGGTCTCTGTCGGCATACATCAGCCGCTGCAACCGCCCGAACGCGACCCAGGCCTCGGGGCTCGCCGCGCCCTTGTCCAGATCCGGCGTCGCCTCGGCCATGGCCAGGAACTGCAGCAGGGCCACGCCGCTGGACGGCGGCGGCGGCACGCAGATCACATAGGCCTGATACGGCCGGCAAATAGCGTCACGGCGAAGCGGCCGATACCCGGCGATGTCCGCCTCGGTCAGGCCGCCGGGACGCGGCCCCTCGCGCACTGCGTCGGCGATCTCGCGCCCGATCGGGCCGCCATAGACGACGCCCGGCCCCTCCTGCGCCAACCGCGCGACCGTGTCGGCGTAGGCGGGGTTCTTCAGCGTGTCGCCCGCCTGATACCGTGTCCCGTCCGGCTTGGTGAAATAGGCGGTCGCCCAGCGGGTCCGCGACTGAGGAAAACGCCCGTTGATCATGCCCGCCAGACGCGGGCTGACCGTGAACCCGTCGCGCGCCAGCCGCTCGGCGTCCCCAAACAGGTCGCGCCACGCCAGCTTGCCGTGATCCTTCTGCGCCATCGCCAGCATGGCCACCGCCCCCGGCGCGCCGGTCGACCGCCCCGACAGAACCGCGTCCACGAACGACAGCGGCTTGCCGTCCTCATAGAACAGCTCGGGCGTCGCCGAAGCCGGCGCCGTCTCGCGCCCGTCATAGGCCGTCACCGTCCCGGTCTCGGCGTCATAGCTCATCAAGAAGGCGCCGCCGCCCAGGCCCGACGACTGCGGCTCCACCAGCCCCAGCACCGCCTGGATCGCCACCGCCGCATCCACCGCCGACCCGCCGCGCCGTAACACGGTCATCCCCGCCTCGACCGCCAGCGGATTGGCCGCCGTCACGAACGGACCCCTCGCCGGGGGCGATGCCTGCGACGAAGCCGGGGCGCCCGCCACGGTCTGCGGCGTCGCTGCCGCATCCATCCCCGCCGTCGTTTGACACCCCGCCAGGACGACGGGCACGAGCAGGGCGGCGATCTGACGACGAAACGAGCGCATGGACTATCCGGGGCGGCGAGAACGTCCCAAAGGCCTAATCCGTCCCGCGCGCCGCGCCAACCGCTCTATCTGCGCAAAACTGCATTCCCCCGCTTGCGTCCGCCCAATCCGCAAGCTAAAGACCCGCCCTCGCCGCAAGGCAGCCGCACCCGTAGCTCAGCTGGATAGAGCACCAGACTACGAATCTGGGGGTCGGGCGTTCGAATCGCTCCGGGTGCGCCATTTTCCCAATCAGTTAGACAGATGTTTCTTCTGCGGCTCTAGCCGGTAGGTGCCGTCTGCAAAAAATCTTGAAGCGACGGTATCCAACTCTCTGATTATCCATCGCCGCTCGGCGCGATGGTGTCTGGGGTTTTGGGCGCGGCTCACGGCTAGGCGTCATGCGTGAGCATCTGACCCGAGGGGAGGCTTATACCTTCCTGGCTCCTCGATCCGCCCTCTTTGTCTGACCTCCAAGGCGCTCTCTGAATCAACGCCACCGTCAGTTTCGATCGGGCTTCAAGACTTGCAAACCGGTCTCAATCGCGACACAGGGTGCGGCTCGTTCAGTCCGTCTCCACGTCGAGTAGTCCATGTCCCGCAAGGTTCTTCTGTCGTCCGCCCTGGCGCCGTTCGGGGCCGCCGCCGTCCTCCTCGCTCCTGTCGCAGCCCTGGCGCAGACGGCGACAGGCCCCACGCCCTCGGCCGATACCGACCTGGGCGAGATCGTGGTGACGGCGCGACGCTCGCCCCAGGGGCTGGTCGCCCCTAGCCATCCGATCACCCGACTGGATCGCGAGACGGTCCAGGCCGGGCGTGCGGTGTCGGACACCCTGTCGGGGGTTCTGGCCAAGGCCGTTCCGGGGTTGGCGGATTCCAGCCGCACGATCACGGACTTTGGCCAGACGCTGCGCGGACGCGGCGCGCTCGTGCTGGTGGATGGCGTACCGTACAACACGAACCGGGACAGTGCGCGCAACCTGATCAGCGTCGATCCGGCCAACATCCAGCAGATCGAGGTCCTGCGCGGCGGCAGCGCCCTTTACGGCAGCGGCGCCACGGGGGGCATCATCTCGATCAACACCCGCCCAGCCGGCGGCCCCTTGCGGGCCGAGACCATGGTCACCGGCATCACGTCGCTGTCCCATCCTTCGTCAGATGGATTAAGCGGCCGGGTGCAGCAGTTTGTGTCCGGCGCCGCCAGCGGCTTCGACTTCGCGGCGAACGCGGGCTGGCAGCACATCGGCGCCGGGTTCGACGCCAACGGCGACCGCCGGGCGCCCGAGCCGAGCCAGGGCGACCTGTTCGACAGCACGGTCTGGAGCCTGGGCGGCAAGGTCGGTCGCCGTGTGGGGGACGACGGTTATCTGCTGGGGTCTTTGAGCTGGTATCAGGCGCATCAGGACACGGACTATGCGGCGGATCCCGCCCCCGGCCGGCTGCCGGCGGGCACGGCCATCGCCCGCCCGCTGAAGGGGCTGAGGCTGGCCGAACAGAACCAGGTGGAAAGCAAGGTCGCCACCCTGGCCTACCGCGACCGCGATGTATTCGGCAGCGACGTCAGCCTGCTGGGTTACTACCGCGACCTGTTCACCCGTTTCACGCCGTTCGATGCGCGCGGCGTCGCGACGCGGGGCCGCAACGTCGATCAGGTGTTCCAGAACAGCGAGGTGGCAGGCGCGCGGCTGACGATCGAGACGCCTTTGGGTGAGCGCACCGCCCTGACATGGGGCGGCGACCTGAACCGCGAGGTCAGCGACATGCCGCTGGATGTGTTCGATCCGGCCGCCTACGACGCCAGCGGCGGGTTGGTGTTCAACCGCTTGCGCACCCTGACCTACATGCCGGAATTGACCACCCGGACCGAGGGCGTCTTCGCACAGGTTCAGCACCGGCTGACGGACCGGATCGGCGTCGAGGCCGGTGTCCGCTATGACCGGGCCAAGGCGTCGTTCGACAGCTTCACCCCCCTGTCGCAGTCACAGTCGGCGACGCCCTTCGTGGTCCAGGGCGGCACGATCGACTTCGACGCCTGGACCTTCAACGCCGGCGCAACGTGGGAGCCGGTGGACGGCCACGAACTGTACGCCAGTTTCTCGCAGGGCTTCCAACTGCCCGACATCGGCCTGCAACTGCGCAACGCCGGCGCCGGGTTCAGCATCGACAACTCCGATCTCGAACCCGTGAAGATCGACAGCTACGAGGCGGGTTGGCGCGGTCGGTTCGACCAACTGTCCGCGTCGTTCGCCGCCTTCCGCACCACGTCAGATTTCGGCGACGTGCAGAGCTTCAACAATGGTCTGATCCTGCTGCGGACCGCCGAGCGCATCAACGGCGTCGAGGCGACCGTGGATTACGGGACGTCGCAGGATGTCTGGCGCTTTGGGGGCACGGCGACCTATCTGAGCGGTCACGAGAAGGCGGCGACCGCCGTCCGGTCCCAGGACATGACCGGCTATCGCATTCCGCCGCTGAAGCTGACGGCCTATGTCGCCTATGCGCCGAACGCGGTCTGGGACGTGCGCCTCCAGGGGCTGCACTCTGCGGGTCACGACTATCGTCTGAACGGCGTCGCCACCTTCGGGCGGCGCGAGGTCAAGGACTACACCGTCTTTGACCTGATCGGCCGCTACCGCCTGTCTGATCGAGACCAGGTGACGGTCGGCGTCGAGAACCTGCTGAACACCCAGTATCTGCCGGTCTACAGCCAGCTTCTGCGTGGCAACACCAACACCAGCCGCGTGCCCGCCAATGGCGCGACGCTGAGCGTGTCGCTGAAGCGCGTCTGGTGAGCAGGGCGAAGGGTCGCTCAGGCTGGGCGAGGCGTTTCGATGTCATGACCCTGCTGGACGGCCTGCATCGGTGGACCGGCGGGCTGATCGGCCTGCTGCTGGTGGTGATCGGCCTCAGCGGACTGGTGCTGGTCCACAAGGACGCCTGGCTACGCGCGACCCTTCCCCATGCCGCCGATGTTCAGATGCAAGACACGGGTCGCATCGGCTCCGCCATGACGGCGATCTTCTCGGACCCGCGCGCGACCAGCGTCACCTTGGCCAGCCGGACCCTGGGCGTACACCGGGTCACCTATGGCGACCGCGATCACGGCGCCTATGCCGACCAGACGGGTCAGACGGTGACGCGCTGGAACAGCAAATGGGCGCGACCCGAGGTCTGGCTGTTCGACCTGCATCACTATCTGCTGGTCGGAGATACCGGCAAGACCGTCACGGGGATCGCCGGGCTGGCGGGTCTCGGCTTCGTCATCACGGGCGTGATCCTTTGGTGGCGGACACGGCGTTCGTTCGAATGGCGTCTTTGGCCGCGCGTCTGGAACCGGTTCGGCATCTTGCGTCACCACCGCGATCTCGGCGTGCTGGCCGCGCCATTGTTGATCGTGACCTTCGCGACAGGGGTCATGATGACGCTCAAACCGGTCGAGGTCGCGGTCCTGTCGTTGCTTTCGTCCAAGGCGGACATGGCCGCAGCCGTTCGTGTTCCAGCCCTTCAAGGAGGAGCTTATGTTTCCTCCACGATCGACTGGCCAGGCATGTTGAGGATTGCGCAACAGCGCTTTCCCGGTGCAGAATTTCGGGTGGTCAATGCGCCCTCCAAGCCGGGCGGATTGATCGCGGTGCGCATCCGTCAAGTCGGGGAACCAACCCCCAACGGCCGGACCTTTCTGTGGTTCGACCCGGCCAACGGCGCACTGGTTGGCGTGCGTAACGCGCTGGCGCTGCCGGCGGGCGCCCGCGTGGCGGCGTACGAATATCCGATCCATTCTGGCAAGATCGGAGGCTGGATCTGGAGCGGCGCCGTCACCCTGTCCGGCCTGGCGCTCGTCGTGCTGGGCGGCTTTGGTCTCTACAGCTTCTGGCTCAATCGATTGCTTCCCAGGAAGCCCGGCAGAAGGCGAACTTAACTCGCTTTATCTGTTGTTTGCACGACCAGACGACGCCACCCTGGACCTTCTCCCTATGATCAACCGCGACGCCTTCGGTTAGTCCGCCGATCTCCGATCGTCCGTGTTCAGAACGTCTTGCGAACGCGCAGCGAGTAGAAGGTCCGTGGGTCGATGGTGCGGGTTTCGACATAGGCGATCGGCCGGGTGGTGCGGTCGGCGTAGGCGATGCGGGTCTGCTGATAGTCGTCCCACAGGTTGATCTGGGCGCGGATCGCCAACGTCGCGGTCGGCTTGTATTCGATCCAGCTCTCGAAGAAGTCGCGTCCTCGCCAGGAGAACTGCACGTCGGGGTCGTAGCTGGTGCGGCCCAACAGCGGGACCCAGGCGGCGCTCCACTGCAGTTTCCAGGACTGGATGTCCTGGGCGAGGATGATGACCGCGTGGGATTTGGGGACGTTGGAAATCGGGCGCGTCTTGCCCGTCGTGGGGTCCTCGACCTCGGTGTGGTTCCAGGTGTTGCGCGCGCTGATCCGCCCGCCGCTGAATCCGAACCGGTCAAGGGGCGCCTGGATGTTGACCGCCAGCCGGTCTAGCGACCCGTCGCCGATATTGCCGACGGCGGACAGGCCGTCCTCCAGCGGGATGACGTCTATGGCGTTGCCGATCTCGTCGTGGCGCAGGGTGATGTTGACGACGCCGTCGCCCCAGAACCGGCGTTCATAGGCCAGTTCGCTGATCCAGCGCTGTTCGGGCTCCAGGTCGATATTGCCGCCGAGGACATTCTCGTTCTGCAGTTCCGCCGAGGCGGCGAAGTCGGTGAAGTTCAGCTGCCCGACCTCGCGCTCGAAACGCAGGCGAAACTGATTTCCAGGCCTGGGGGTCCAGGTGGCCAACAGGCGCGGCTTGACGAAGGAGAAGGTCTTCTCCTCGTCCGCATCGCCCGACTGGCTGATGGTTGAAGTCTCCAGCCGCAGGCCGCTTTCGACGGAAAGGTCGTCGCCCACCCGCCAGGTGCTCTTGCCGAAGAGCTCGCCCCGCGTCTCCTCGACGGTCACCGAGGCCGACGGCAGGGGGACCGGCGCGCCGCCGATGCTGAAGGCCTGGTCGGTCTCCAGCATGTTGTAGGCCCCTTCGCCGCCGAACTCCCACGTCAGTCTGGGCGAATGTTCGAGGCGGACCAGGCTGCGCAGGATGGTCTCCGACGCCCTGCTGTCGGACGCGAAACGCTGCTCGGGGCTTTCGGCGCCCGACAGGGTAGTGCGATTGGTCGAGG
This sequence comes from Brevundimonas sp. KH_058, assembly GCF_057838505.1. Taxonomy (NCBI): domain Bacteria; kingdom Pseudomonadati; phylum Pseudomonadota; class Alphaproteobacteria; order Caulobacterales; family Caulobacteraceae; genus Brevundimonas; species Brevundimonas sp. KH_058. The sequence continues at coordinate 1,606,429 of NZ_CM174469.1, forward strand.
CGCCGGTGGTGTCGCTGAACTCGTGGATGAGGCGCGTTTCGGAGGTCAGGCGGCTGTCGAGCGCGCGGGTGAAGACCGCCCCGATCTCGCCGTTCTCGCCGTCCTCCTGATATCGGGACTCGCGGCGCACGGCGGACGAGGTCTGAAGGTTCAGGTTTTCGAAATCGTTGACCCCATAGAGGGCGGTCAGGTCGATCTGGCCGCCCAGGAAGGGGCTGGCGTAGTTCAGCCGCAGGGCGTTGCCGCCACTTTTCTGGTCGCTGAAGAAGTCTTCGCTTCGCAGCAGATCGCCCGCGCCGCTGCGGCGGACGACGGGGCCTACGCCGTTGGAATCATTGACCACGAAACCGTCGGAGAGGGTGAAGCCCCAGGTGCGTTCGCCGTTCTGGGCGGTGTACTGCCATGTGCCGCCATAGGTGTCGTTCCCACCCTCATACAACACGGCGTTGCCGGTGAAGATCATCTGGCTGCTGGACTGATCGCGCGTGATGACGTTGGCGACGACGGAAAAGCCCTGCATGTCGATCCCCGCCGCGCCGCCGCTGATCAGTTCGATGCGCTCGACCTGGGCGACCAGGGTGCGAGACAGCACGCCGGAGCCCGTGTCGGTCTTCGACGCTGGCCGTGCGCCATTGATCAGGATGTTGCCGACCGAGCCCTGGAAGCCGCGACCACCGTCGCCGTCGACGACGCTGAATCCCGGAACCCGACTGACCATGTCCAGAGCCGTGACCGGCCTCTGATTGGCGAAAAAGTCCGGCGTGAAGACCAGCACGCCCTGTTGGTCGGCTTCGCTCTGTGGCGCGGACTGGACCGCCTGGGGCTCAGGCGACGGCGGGGTCTGCGCCAGCGCCGGGGCGGCGAGCGCCAGGGACAGGGGAGTCAGCAGGATCAGGCGGGCGTCGAAAGAGCGCATGGCGGGTTCCATCAGGGTTGCGGGCAGGGTTACGGCCAAGGTGGCTGGTAATGTCCGCGGCGATAGAAGAGACTGGCGTTCTGGGAGCGAGGGCGGGGGCCCGATCTTGAGCCGATGATTTTCCGATGAACGACCTGTCAGCTCTGCTTCTCAGGCCGATCGAACTGGTGTCAGAGCCGTCGTTCGCGCTTGGGACGGGCATGGTCCACCCGGCCTCTCTGGAGGTCATCTGGCCCGATGCAGGCTGCAAGCTGGAACCCCGCGTCATGCAGGTTCTGGTGGCGCTGAACCGCAGGCGGGGCGATCCGATCAGTCGCGAAGAACTGTCGCGGCTGTGCTGGGACGGGCGCGTCGTCGGCGACGACGCCCTGGTCAGATGCATCGTCAAGCTGAGGAAGATCTTCCAGCGCGATCCGACCATCGAGATCGGCAGCATCCCCAAGATCGGATACCGCCTGCGCCTTGTCGCCATCGCACCGGCGACGGCCAAGGCCCCGGCTTCGCCGCCTCGTCCCGCCCGGCGATGGCCGCGTCTGATGCTGGCCGGCGGCGTCGCCTCGATCGCGGCCCTGGGCCTCGGCGCCTTTGTCCTGATGCAGCCCCCCGGCGCGCTGGCGACCGAGGCTGTACGTCCCCTGACCTCGGATCCCGGCGTAGAGACCCATCCGGCGCTTTCGCCGGACGGCCGCATGGTCGCCTATGCCGGCGGCGCCGGGTTCGGCGCCCAGAGAGACATCTTCCTGCGGGGCGTCGGGGACGGCACACCGATCCGTTTGACGGATACGCCAGAGGACGAAATGGCGCCGGCCTGGTCGCCCGATGGGCGTCACCTGGCCTTCGTGCGTCGTATTTCCGGCGCCCCGTGCCAGATTTTGGTCGCGCCCGCGCCCCAGGGCGAGCCGCGCGTGGTCGGCCATTGCTCGGTGGAATCGATGACGCGTCTGGCCTGGACGCGCGACGGCGAAATCCTGTTGTCCGACCGCCCCACGCGCGAGGCCGTGCGTCGCATCCGGGCCCTGAACCCCGATACCGGACGACTGCGCGAGGTGACCTCGCCGCCCGCCACCAGCCTGGGCGACCTCGATCCGGTCGTCACCCACCGGGGCGATCAGCTGGTCTTCAGACGCGCCTTCTCCTACGGCGTGGCGGATCTCTATGCCGTTCAGGTGTCCGGCGCCGGACAGCGGCGGCTGACCAGCGATGGCTGGAAGGCCGTCGGCTACGCCTTCGCCGCGGATGATCGAACCGTCGTCTTCTCCAGCAATCGCGGCGGTGACTACGGCCTGTGGTCGGTGGACTTCAAACGGCCGGGGGCGCCCGTTCGCCTGAGCCTGGGCCTGCTGCAGTTCGGCCGCCTGTCCACTGATCGCAGCGGCCTGCTGGCGGTCGAGGCCGGCGACTATCGTTCCAACCTGTTCGCCTGGCGCGCCGGCGCCGCGCCCGTGGCCCTGACGGACGGCAACGCCAGCGACTGGGATCCCGATCTTTCCGCGACAGGGCATCTGACCTTCGTCTCGGACCAGAACGGCGGGTCCGAAGTCTGGGTCAAACGCAGCAGCGGCGCCGAGCCGACGCGCCTGACCGACCTGAAGGCCAGCAATGTCTTCTCGCCCCGGTGGTCGCCTGACGGTCGCAGCATCGCCTTCGTCGCGGCGCGCGACAGTCGCACGGACGTCTATCTGATCAATGCGGACGGCTCCGGCCTGAGGGCGGTCACGTCGGACGGCGCGGCGCGTGACGAGTTGGCGTGGGACCACAACGGCGACCTTGTCGTTCCCACGCTCAGGACGGGCGGCTGGCGGATCGAAAGGATCGATGCCCAAGGGCGGGTTACGGTCGTTCCGAACACCGCCGATGTCCTGACGGTCAAGAGCGCCGGCGCCGGCGGGCTTTATGCGGTCAAGAAGGACGACGGCCGGCTGTGGCGTCTGGAGGCCACGGGTGCGGTTCTGTCCTCTCCCCTGATCCGCATCGACCCGGAGACGGCCTGGACCCCTACGGCCGCCGGCGTCTACCACCTGTCGGGAAACCGTGGCGGAGAGGCTATCCTGCGCCTGACCTCATGGACCGGCGCAAGTCGCGACGTGCAGTCTCTGGGCGCGTTCGGCCTGCAGCACAGTCTGGCGGTTTCCCAAACGCAGGACATCGTCGCCGCCAGGATGGTCCGCGACGAAGCGGACCTGTTGGCTATCCGTCTGGTGCGCCGATAGGGCGAGCGGCGTGACGCGCTCTGGGCATTCATCGCTGGTCGCAACTGCCGGACCGGCTCATAGAGCAGTCCAGCGCACTATGGATGATCGCGAACCTTCAGGGATGCCCTCGACTTGATCGAAAACTATGGATGGTCGGCGTCTCTGGCGGGGGTGTTCGAACCCCACGCGCGCGCAGGTCATGCGCCGGGACGCGTCATTCTCCAGCAGCGGGACGGCTATCTGGTCGCCACCGACGACGGCGAGCTGCGCGCCAAGGTTTCAGGTCGCCTGCGTCACGAGGCCAGGGAGATCGGCCTTCCCGCCGTCGGGGACTGGGTCGCCCTGTCGGTGAGCCCGTCGGACCGCAAGGCCGTCATCCACGCCATCCTTCCGCGCCGCACGGCCTTCGTCCGCAGGGCGGCGGACAGCATGCAGCGGCTGCAGATCCTCGCCGCAAACGTCGATGTCGCCTTCGTCGTCACATCGATGAACGCCGATCTCAATCTTCGCCGGATCCAGCGTTATCTGGCCGCCGCCTGGGAAAGCGGGGCGCGGCCCGTCGTGGTGCTGACCAAATCGGATCTGTGCGACGATCCGCAAGAGCAGGCCGCCCAGATCGCGGCGCTGGGGACGGACTGTCCCATTCTGATGGTCTCGGCGCGCCAGGGTGTGGGCCTCGACGCCATGCTCGACCAGATGAAACCCGGCGAGACCGGCGTGCTGATCGGCTCGTCGGGGGTCGGCAAGTCCACGTTGGTCAACGCCTTTCTGAACGAGGACCGCATGGCGACCCAGGCCATCCGCGAGTCCGACGATCAGGGGCGCCACACCACCAGCCACCGCCAGCTCGTTCTGCTGCCAGGCGGCGGTTTGCTGCTGGACACGCCGGGCATTCGCGAAGTCGGCCTCATCGACGCCGAAGCGGGCGTGAGCGCGGTGTTCGAAGACATCGAGCGCCTGCCCCAGGACTGCCGCTTCACCGACTGCACCCATACCAACGAACCCGGCTGCGCCGTGCAGGCCGCGCTGAAGAGCGGCGCTCTGGATCCCGACCGGTGGGCGCATTTCCAGCAGCTGACGCTCGAACTGGCGGAGGCGGAAGACAAGCAGGCGCGGGCCGCCAAGGCCGCCGAACGCCGTCGCCTCGGCGTGCTTCAGAAGGTTTATCGCGCGACGAAGCGGAACGACCGGGGCGGCGCCGACTGATCGGACATCGCAGGATGCCTTTGTGCAGAATTTTGGCCTGCCCTGCGCGCAAACAGGCTAGTTGGTGACTTCAAATCCGAGAGAGTTCACCATGCCTGCATTCACAATCGTCACCACCAGCGCGACCCAAGGCAGCGATTCCGCCGAGGTCAACACCCTCACCGACGACTTCTCCAACGAGAGTGAAGCGATCGGCTATGCGCGTCGCATGGCGGACGAGATGATCGACATGGCCTCTCAACTGCTGCTGGACTTCGATTACAGCAATGTCGGCGTCTTCGACGGCGATCTGATCGACGAGGACATCACCCCCGACCACGCGGCGCTGATCGGCGTCTGGGTGCTGGATGACGAAGGCTCCGCCTTCGTGCCGGCCGACGAATTCCGCGAGGGTTCAGTCGAGGTCGAACCCGCCTGATTTTTTGGGCGTCTTGCGGCGTCCGTCAGCGCCGCAGGAAGAACTCGACCGGCGTGACCAGTTCCAGCGTCGCGCCCGGCACCTCGTCGGGCGGTGCAGGCAGGGGCTGGGCGCGCTGGAGCATGGCCAGGGCCTCGCGGTCCAGCAGGGCGCGGCCCGAGCCGTGTTCGATGCGCGAGGTCAGCACCCGACCCGACCGATCCATCGTGAAGCGGATCAGGACGATGCCCTCCTGGCGCAGACGCTGGGCGGCGGTCGGATAGCGTTTCCTGCTGTCCAGATGCGCCAGGACGCGGGTCTTCCAGTCCTGGGGCGCGGTCGAGGCGCTGGGCGCGGGCGGGGCCTGCCGCGAGACCGGGGCTGTGGTGGCGGGCGCCGGCGTCTGGCGTTCGGCGGCGCGCGGGCCCGGCGGCGAGACGGGGATGTTCACGGCCTCGGGCGCCTCGGCCTGGACCCGCATCTGGACCGGCGGACGCGGGATGGGGCGGCTGGCGACGGCCTGGACCTGTTTGGGACCGTCGATCTGTTCGGACGGCGGTCGGGGCGGGGCGGCGTTGCTGCGCACCAGTTCCACGACGATGGCGGGCGGTTCCTGGATCGGAACGGGCGCCGGCACGACGAGATTGATCAGCAGCAGCAGGGGCGCGGCATGAAGGGCCAAGGCGGCGCCCAAGGCGAGCGCCCGACGCGCACGCACCCTGGGACGCCGGGGCGCGATGGCCCCGACGTCGTTCAGGATCGTGGCGCGCGGCACGGCCGTCATGCGGCGTCGGCGGTTCCGTGCCGGAAGCCGGCGTCCACCAGGCCGCGCACACGGGTGAAGGCGGCCGAGGCGCCGTCCATGACGCGGGCCTCTTCTTCATCCGTCATGTCCGGGGCGTCGAGCACGGCGGTGAAGCTGCGCCAGTGATTGGCGCGCCCCTCGGGCGAGGCGGACAGGTGACGGGCGCCGAACTCGGCCGACAGACCCAGGGCCGCCGCCGCCTTGATCAGGAAGGCGGCGCCCAGGTTCGAACCTTCGGCTACATAGAGCCAGCCCAGGGCCGTCGGCAGGTCCAGCGCCTGACCCGCGACGAAGCGCGGGGCGCCGGTCTCATCAGCCGGGGCGGCGCCCAGGTCGGCGAGATCGGCCTTGACCTGTTCGTAGCGGCGGCGCTCCGTCAGATCAGGGAACAGGGCCGCCAGTTCCGGCGCGTCGTAGAGCGCGGCGATGTCGCGGTGGAACATCTGCTGGATCCGCAGAAACTCCGCATAGGCCTCGCGGCTGCTAAACGGTCTGGCGGCCATGATGGCGTTGTCCAGCCCTTCGTGGACGCCGTGGCTGGCGGCCTTCAGTCGCTTGGCGCGGCTTGTTTCGACTTGGGTCATGGCGGGCCTCAGTAGCGGTAGGTCAGGGCGAGACGAACGGTGCGACCGGGGGCGGGCATGATGCCCAGCGCCAGCGGGTCGAGGTAGTATTCGTCCATTACATTGTCGATGTTGAGGTCCAGCGCCGTCTGGTCCGTGACCTTCAGGCTGGCGAAGGCGTCATAGACGGTGGTCTCCAGATACAGCTGCTGGATCGCCGACAGGCCGACGTTCCAGGCCTTGTCCAGCTTGCTGATCGGGCCCGAGTTGTGGACTGCGCGGCCGCCGATGGTCAGGCGATCGTCGAACAGGTGCGCACCCAGCGTCAGGTTCAGATTGAAGCGCGGCGGGTTCTGGGTGTTGGTGTAGGCCCCGACGAAGCCGCCGTCGACGCAGTCGGGTGTGGCCATCAGTTCGGCGTTGTTGCGGCCGGCGCCATAGGCGCGGCGTTCGGCGGCGATGTCCGGGGCGCAGGTCTTGGCCTCGAAATAATAGTGGGCCGACAGGTCGCCGAAGACGACGCCGTTGTCATAGGTGGACTGGAACTCGACGCCCGACACCTTGAATTCGTCGATGTTGCGGATCAGGCCCGCCGACAGGGTGCGATAGTCGCGGGTGATCAGGTCGTCGATCACGGTGTTGAAATAGGCCAGCTTGAAGGCGGCGCGGTCGCCGCCCGTGATCAGGTCGCGACGGATGGTGCTGGCGCCGACTTCCCAGGTGCGGGCGCGCTCGGGCTTCATCTCGGCCGTCGGCCGGGCGGCGGTGAACAGGCCCAGGGTCGATTCGAACAGGCTCGGCAGTTTCACGCCCTCGGCGTATTTCACATAGACGAGGGTGTCCTCGTCGAAGCGGTAGGTGGCGCTGCCGGTCGGCATGAAGGCGTCGTCGGTGCGGCGGATCGGCTGGGACCAGGTCCAGGAGACGGGCACCCTGAGGTTTTGCGGTGCGCCGGCGCTGAAGAAGTTCCAGCCGCCGATGTCGCCCACCGTTCCCCGCTCATAGGGCGAGGCCAGCAGCGAGGCCTGGGTGAACTGGCCATTGGCGTCGGGATACCAGTTCAGCAGCGCGATCCGTTTCGCCAGATAGGACGGCCGGCCGGGGTCGCCGTTCAGCAGCTCGGTGTAGCGATACTGGCCGATGACCTCGTAGGTCGCAGGCGTGGCCAGGCGATTGCGGTCCTGGACCTCGACACGGTTGAAACGCCCGCCCGCCATCAGCTCCCAGTGCGCGTCCGGCTCCCATTTGACCGAGGCGACGGCGCTGTATTCCTGGCGCTCCGCATTGCGCAGGAAGCGGTTGTTGACCAGGTCGTTCATCATGATCGGCGAGTTCGGGCCGGGACCGATATCTTCGTCGCTGAAGGACAGGCCGTAGTTCAGCGTGAACTTGCCGGCGCCGGTGAGCAGGATTGAGGTGTTGGTGATGTCGCCGCCGAACCGCTCCTGGCTCAGTTCGTTGCGATAGGCGTCCTTGTAACCGGGATCTGTGTTGAACGTCGGGCCGTCATACCATTCGGTGCGGCGGTCGAAATACCAGGGCGTGATGCCCGTCAGGCCGTTGTACATCAGGCTGTCGGCGTGGGTGTACCAGGCGTTGATCTTCAGATCGATCAGGTCGCCCAAGTCGCCCTGGGGCTTGAAGCGATAGCGCAGATTATAGGCATCCATGTCGACGGTCCCCAAGTCCCATTGTGGAACCTGGTCGCGGTCCACGCGGATGATCTGCGAGGCCATGATCTCGCCCTGCTCACCCTCGTAGCGGCGATAGCCGGCCTCCAGCGTCTGCGCGTCGGTGATGCGCCACGTGCCCTTCAGCAGCAGGGATTGCGACTGGGACGAGGTGTTGAAGACCTCGGCATTGGTGGGGTTCAGGCTGGCCAGGACGCGGCGGCCTTGTGGGAAGTCGTTGTAGTTTCGGTGGCCCGAGAAATAGTTGCCGGTGTCGCGCCACGCATAGGCGGCGACCAGGTCGAACCGGTCCCAGCGGCCCGCACCGGCGATGTTGAAGAACTGACCGCCCGGACGGGTCAGGTCGCCCCGGTCCGTGCGCGACCGGTCGCCATAGGCCGGCAGGCTGCGGGCGCTGGCGTCGGACACGCCGGTGCGGACGCGCAGGCCCAGGTCGTGGCCCTTGGTCAGGACATCGTCAACCTTCAGCGTCTCCATCACCACCACGCCGCCGATGCCGCCGGACGCGTTGGCCTCCAGGCTCGGGCCCTTGTTGATCGTCACGCTGGAGATCAGGTCGGGGTCAAGATAGGTGCGCTGCGACTGGCCGGCGTAGCCGCGATAGGTGTCCATGGTGGACTGGCCGCCGTCGATGATGACCGGCACGCGGCTCTGGCCCTGGATGCCGCGGATGTTGACGTCCAGGGCGTTGGCCACGCGCGGGTCGCCGGCGGTCACCCCCGCCACGCCCTTGACGATGTCGGCGGTCGAGGCGCCGCGAAACCGCTCGATGGTGTCGCGCGCGATATAGGCGCTGGAGCCCGAGGCGCGGTACGGCGCCTCGACCGGATCGCCGGCCTCGCCCGATCCGTCGGCGCTGAGACGCCCGGCCGCGCCGTCCGTCGCCCCCTGCACCCGCACGGGACCCAGGGCGATGGTTCCGTCGGCCATGACCGGCGCAGGCGACAGGGTCACGGTGCGACCCGACAGGCGATACGTCACGCCCGAGCCAGCCAGCAGCCGCGACAGGCCGTCGGACACGCTGTGGCGACCCTGCAGGCCGCGCGTGGCGGCGCCCCGCGTCAGGGCGGCGTCATAGGCCAGTTCGACATCGGCCTGTTGCGCGAAACGGACCAGGGCGGGCGACAGGGGACCGGCGGGAATGTCGAAACTGGGCGCCGCGGTCTGCGCCTGGGCGGCGGGCGCCAGGATCGCGGCCGGCACGACCGCCGTGGTCGCCATCAGGAGCAGGCGCATGGCCCCCAGATCGTGTCTTGCCTTGGTCAACTTCGCCTCACATGGCGCGCCCCGCGCCGTCCTGTATGGTCCGCATTCATGCGAATGAGAATGGTTCTCTTTTAATAGACGCCTTGGGCGCACGAACCGGGACTGTCAGGATCGAAAAAAGTTCGGACCCACAGGTCAGTCGTGGATCAGCACCACGCCGCCGATCAGACGCGTGGTGCGCACGCCCAGCGTCTGTTCCAGCCGCGCCACGGTCAGGTCGGGCTGATCGATGCGGAAGGCGCCGCTGACGCGACGGGCGCGCACCGACCGGCCGACCACGTTGATCGGCGAAGACGAGTATCGCGCGATTTCCTCGACCACCTGCGATAGGGGCTGATCCTCGAACACCAGCCAGCCGTCGGTCCAGGCATCGACGCCGACGGGCGACGGCGTCGGGGCGGTCGGGGCCTGATGCGGGCCATAGGTCGAGGTCTGGTTTTCGCCCACCACGACCGACCCCGGCCGCGACGCCGCCCGCACCGCGTGTTCGGTGACCGAGACCCGGGTCATGGGGCCGCGCCGCCTCACGACGAACCGGGTGCCCAGCGCCGTGGTCGATCCGCCCCCGGCCTCGACCGCGAAGGGACGTTCCGCGTTCGGGGCGACGGTGAAGGCGGCCTCGCCGCGCAGCAGTCTCACGGTGCGGCGACCGGGTTCGTAGGCGACCGCGACGGCGCTGTCGGTGTTCAACTGGATGATCGAGCCGTCGTCCAGCGTCAGGGTGCGCTGCTCGCCCGGCCGGGTGATGGCGTCGGCCTGGATTCGGGTCGGGATGTCCAGCCCCATGAAGGCCAGGACCAGGGCGGCGGCCATGCCGGTCGCGGCCATGGGCGCCCAGCGCCGCGTCCTGCCGGCATCCCTGGCGTAGTCGCGCCTGTGTCGCCGCGGCGGCACGGCCGGCGCAGCGTAAGATGGGGCGGAATGGCGGACCGCCTCGCCCATGTCGTGCCAAAGGGCCTGGGCGCGCGCAAAGGCCTGGGCGTTGGAAGGATTCTTCAGCCACGCCTCAAGCTGCGCCTCGCCGGCGGCGTCCAACGCGCCCCCTTCCTGATCGGCGACCCAGCGTGCGGCCTCGCGATCCGCGCGGGAGACCGGCGGGGTCTTGGATCGGGAATGAGTGAACGTCATTACGTCGCCTCTCCCTCAGCCAGCCGCGTTTGGCAATGGCTGATGGCGTGACGGACATGTTTGGCCACGGTGTTCGGCGCGATCCCGAGCCGATCCGCCACCTGGGCCGGCGTCAGACCTTCGACGCGGCGCAGGATGAAGACCTCGCGGCAGCGCGGCGGCAGTTCGTCGATGGCGGCGGCCAGCATGTCCAGCCGCTGGCGATGGATGATCAGCGTCTCGGTCGTGGGCGCAGCATCGGCCATGCGCGCATCGTCCGCCGGACCGTCGAACAGCACGGCGCCGCGCTTGCGGCTACGCACCTGATCCGAGGTCAGGTTCAGCACCAGACGATACAGATAGGCCCGCTTGTCCTTGATCGCAGCCGGGTCGGAGATGCGCTGAATCCGCAGCCAAAGGGTCTGGGTGATGTCTTCGGCCAGACCGGCGTCGCCCAGAATACGGCGCGCAAGCCTCAGCAGCGAGGGCCGTTCGATCACCAGCAATTGCGAAAACGTCGGCGTCGGCTGTGTATCTGACTGGGCCATGTAACCGGCGTGATACAGGCGTTGAGAACTATTCGCAACGAACTGTTCGTGGGTCGCTCTGACTTGAACCGAGCCCCCGCATCTGCACGCGCATGTTGGAGATCGAATGCGCAGCGTCAACGAGCCAGCCCAACTCGGCATTTTAAGGAACGGTCAAGTCATCGTGCAAACAGCAGTAGATCAGGCGCGCAGGATCGAGCCTCTTGCATGAAGGAAGGGGTTCGCGACGATGCCAAAACTATGGCTGACGGCCGATTATGGTTTAATGCGTGTTAGGCGTGTTCGCTCGCGCGGCCTTAACAGGGGCCGCTCTAATGTTCCTCTGCAATGTGCAGATCGGAACGGTCCATGACCCAAGGTATCCTTCGCGTTCTCGCCGCCGCCACGCTCGGCCTCGGCCTGGTCGCTACGGCCGTGCCAGCCCTGGCCGGTCCCACGGCTGGCGGCACCTATCGCCTGCGCGCCACCGTGCCGGTGGCCTGCTGGGTCAAGCCGACCTCGACGGTCATGGCGGAAAGTGGTCGCTCGGGCGAGGTGGTCGAGGCTTGCAATAGTCCCGGCGGCTTCACCGTCTCGGCCCAGTATCGTCCGCTGTCGCCGACAGAAAAGGCGACGATGTTCTACGGCGACCGTATGTTCGACCTAGACAAGTCTGGCGGTCAGATCCTGCGGCGTTCCAGTATCGCCACGATCCGTTCGGTGTCCTATCGCTTCAACGAGGTCGAGCTGGAACAGCCGCTCATCCTGGCGCTGACGATCCAGCCGATCTGATCCACGGCGACATTATTGGAATTCTTCGAGGCGGGGGACGCATGGCGTCCCCCGCCTCGATCCGTTTGCGGCGACCTCAGAGGGCGGCGACGGTGAAGGTCAGGATGTCGGAATAGTCCCCGGCCCGTTTTCCGACCGTGCTGCCGACATTGATCGTCAGCGGGTAGTCGTCCAGACGCGCGCGTCGCGACACCACGTCCACCCGCCCGCCGCGCGACAGATCCATGTCGCGATCGCCCAGCGCCAGGCCATAGGGCACATACCATTCGCTGGTTCCCTGACGCAGTCGCCCGCGGTTCTGCGACGCCACGGACACGCTGTATCCGGCCGTGCTCAGCACATACAGGGTGGTGCGCAGTTGGCGCACGCCCCGGGTCAGTTCGCCCAGGTCGATCGTGGGCATGCCGCCGCTACGACGAAACTCGCCTTTCAGACCCATGACGGCGGCCGATGGCACCTGCAGGCTCAGCGTGACAGGTTTTTCGGCCAGCGGCTGGCCGTCGGTGGTTTCGAGATTGATGAAGGCGCTCTGAGAATACAGGCCCGCCGACAGGGCTTCTGATGGCGCTGCGGTGAAGGAGAACCGCATCAGCCCGCGCTCCCCAGGCGCCAGATTCAGAGGCCGCACGCCGACACGACGCGCGCTCTGGCCCGCGCGAGGCGTCACATCCGCGCCGCCGCGCTCGTCGACAAGGGCGTAGGGCATCCGCTGGGCGCCGGCCTCGTTGGTCAGCCCGAACGGCTCGCCCCGCAACTCGACCCGGCTGACGGCGGCGCAAGGGCCATCGCCCTGGTTCACGACGGCGACATCGAATTCCTGAAGCGCGACGTCCTGATCGAACGGCTCGTAGCGCATCATCCATTGGTCGGCGCCGGATTCGATTACTAGGCGGCAACCGCTGGTCTGAGCCTGGCTGGGCGCAGCCGCTATCAGCGTCGCGGTCGCAGCGGCGGCGGCCGCCAAGAGCAGAGCGGGTGTACGATTATGGGACATTTCAGCCTCCTCGGCTTCAATCTCTGGGGCTTCAGGCTTCTGGAATATCGAGCGGCACGGTGATGATCTGCAAGTCGAGCAGACCCTCGTTGTCTTCAGGTACGGTGAACTCGAAGCCCAGTGCGGGCGAGGAGAACAGTTCAACGCGATAGCGCTTGCCCGGCTCCAGATTCTGGATGGCGAACCGTCCGACCGAGTTGGTGAAGAACAGTTCGGGCTCGGCGTTCGGATCATCCACCGGACGGACGCGACCGGAGATCAGGGCGACGGGACGGTTGGCGTTTCCGATCAGGCGACCCAGGGCGCTGACGAACTTGGCGCTGCCGACCTGAATGGCGTATCCGCTCTTGTAGGTCGGGCGGACGCGCGCGATGCCGTCGCCGATGTTGTAGCCCAGCGGCGCATCCAGAACGTCATAACGCACCGACTGATTGACGTAGGCGCTCAGGTTGTTGGCGACGGCCCCGCCCAGCAGACCGCTGCGGCCGGTATAGTGACCGCCCTCGAAGCTGTCGCCGACGATGACCGGATGGTCGTCGATGCTCTTGTGCGGATAGACGATGGCGAAGCTGTCGTAGATGTTGCGACCCACGGCGACCTTGCCGCCGGTGGTCGAAATCGAAGAGCCGAACCTCAGGTTCGTGACCTGCTCCTGGGTGATGTTGGAGAAGTCCTGGCCAAAGGCGGTATGACTCAGGCTGGCGTCGAAGCGATTGCCGACATAGTCGACCTGGCCCGAAAGAGTCGCCGGTCCGTCGTCATAGGTCGAGGCCAGCGAATAGCCGTAGGATCCCACGCGGTTTTCGCTCGACTGCTGCGCTCGCACGCTGCCGCTGTTGCGGGCCGAGTTGTAGCGCCCTTCGACACGACGGTCGTAACGAGGCTGCCAGATCAGGGCGAAGGTCGCGCCGAATCCGCCGGACTGGAAGCCGCCGAAGCTGGCTCCGAAGTCGGAATATTCCACTCCGACCTGTGCGCTCCATTCCGGGGCGAAACGATAGGTGGTGGTGGCGTTGACCGAATAGGAATCGTCGATCAGATCGCTACGGCTCATCCGATAGGAGGCGCTGACGTTGGCTAGCCAGTACTGCGAAAACTGATGGGAATAGCCGCCGGAGAAGACCCATGACGTGGGGTTCTGGCCAGTCGGATTGCCGATGGAGGCGAAGTCTTCCGAGGTGAAGTCCGCGACCACGGTCCAGCTGTCGAAGGTCTCGCCCAAGTCGACGACGTGGTCATAGCCCAGTGCGAAGGCGTAACCGGCGCCGGGATCGCCGTTGCTGGCGGCGGCGTCCAGACGCACCCGCGCGCCGTTGCGCAGGATGATCTGGCTCTGGCCAGACAGTGTCTGGGCGTCTTGCGACGCCTGGAAGCCGATACCGACGGCCGGGCGGTTTTCGAACGCCTTGCGCCAGAAGCCGGTGAAGGCCAAACGCCCTTCGGAATAGTCAGGCGAGCCGAAGACGCCGTCATTGATCGCGCCGAAATAGGCCCCGTATTCGTAGTCGCCCGGTTCCAGTTCGATGGCGTCCAGATAGGCGCTGTAGGCGACCGTCTCGGCGCGCCCGGAATCGTTCTGAATCTCAAGCTGGATATCGTTCGAACCCGTTTCCAGCGGCAGGTTGGTCAGGTCGTACTGGCCCGGATCGAGACGGAACTCGCGCACGAAGACACCATTCCTCAGCACGCGGATCGTCGAGGATTCCTGCAACACCAGCTGACGACCACCCGCCAGGACATTGTTGCGGAAAGAGTCGAAGCGCATGCGCTGGCGCGCCACGCCGACGCCGCCCAGCTGCGAGAAGCCCTGACGGCCGCGAATTTCGGGCTCCAGATCACCCAGATACCAGCGGCGGAAATCTTCCGGCTGGTCGAAGACGAAGCGAGCATAGCGCCGCTGGACATTATAATCGCCGGTGAACAGATCCTCCCGACCCTGGACGTCGGCTTCGAACACCAGCCTCTTGTATCGCACCGCGCCGTTTAGGAAGACGCTGGGCGCACTGATGTCGCCCGTCGATTCACGGCGCTGGATCGAGAGGTTGCTGTTCAGATAGGCGCTGAACGCTTCAGGCGCCTGGCCCGGCTGCTCAGGCTTGCCGCCGCGAAACAGCGATTCCACCGTGCGCTTTGTCGGATCGATCCGCAGCACCAGCACGGCCAGTTGTTCTGGATCGTAGTCGAGCTGAATTCCGGTATCGTTGATCTCTTCCGGCGCGAACGAGGTGATGCCTTGCAGCCGCGCCGCAAGTTCCGCCTGGGCCTCAGGCGTCAGCAGCGGATCGATCAGGGTCTTGAAGCCCGCCGTATCCACGATGAAACGGTCATCGCGCGTCAGAACGACCGGCAGTTCGCCCAGCACGCGGCTGTTGAAGTTCAGCGGCACCGTCATGGGGATGTCGCGGTCGTAGGGATTGATGTCACGGCGCTCGCGCGGCGCGGGCGGCGTCACGACAGGTGTGGCCGATTGCGTGGGCGCGCCGGGCTCCGGCGTCGGAGCCGGCGTTTGGACCGCTTCCTGCGCCGCCTGCATGGCCGACACGGCGGCCTCGACAGCCATCAAGCTTGCCTGGTTGAGCGCCGCCGTCGTGGCTTGAGCGCTCTCGGCAGCCTGGACATAGGCCGCGTTTGCGGCGCGTGCGGCGGCCGCTGCCGTCGATTCCGGTACGCAGGCCAGCCCCCAGGCCAATGCGAAAACCGAGACGCCCCCCAGCGCTCTCATCGTCCGAACCGCAACGTCACGGGTTTGGCGGGATCCAGGGCAGTGCCAGTCGGAAGTTTGAACGTCCGCTTGCCGCCGCCGGGCGCCAGATAGCCAACGCCGACAGTCTTGGAGATTTCGCCGCCTTCATATTCACGACGGAAGGGCTGGCCGGCGGTGTCGGTGCCCTCAACGATCCAGGTGGCGCCGCTCATCAGGGCGTAGCGTTTGCCGGTATTGGAGACGACGACCTCGATGCCTGGCTCCGCAGGAGGCGGAGCGATGGTCTGGCCATTCGCCAGGCTGGGATCGATTTCGGGCGCCGGCGGGCTGACCATGGCGGGCGTGACCGAGACGACCTCGATCTTGGGCTCGGCGCCGGGAGGCGCGACCACGATCAACGCCTTCATGGTATAAAGGACCTGGACAGAGACTGCGCCGCCGCTTTCGGGCGTGGCGGTCGGATCGGTGGCGATGGGAAGCTGGCGAACCCACAGATAGTAGGCGTGCGAGGTATCGATCTTCGGATCGCCGATCCACTGAACCCGCACCACCTGACGACCGTTGACCGGCACCAGGCCTTGCGGCGGGAAGACCAGGAAGTCGTCGTCCGCGTCTGTCTCGGTCACATTGCCGTCGGCGTCGATGTCCATCCGCGTGATGCGGGTCTCGAACGGCAGCGCCACGGCGCCGACGTTGCCGACCTCGATCCGGGCGGCCGAACCGGCGCCCGTCGTGGTCAGTTCGGACACCATGGGCGACACCCGCATGGCCCATGCCGCCCCAGCGACAGCCATGAGAAGGACCACAGCGACCAGCGTAAAGATCGCCATGGCGATCGGCCGGCCCTTGCGGACGCTGAGCGATGAAAACATGCTTGTACTTCCCCCGAAAACCGATCTGGCGTCGGCTTGAGAATCCCGTCGCGAGCCGTCGCGCCAAGGTTGCTGCAAGCGCCGCGCCAGATTTCCCTAAGCATGGCGTAACAATGGTGACTGAAACGCAAACAGGGGGGCGCGAAGACCCCCCCTGTCGCATTTCTCAAGTCGTTCTGAAGATCAGAAGGCTTGGATGTTGACGCTCAGTTGGCCTTCGTAGGCGCCGGCGAGCAGCGACTTCGACGGAACGGGGATGTTCACGTTCAGGGCCATGGCCGACTTCCAGGCGCCGTGGCTGGCGCTGGTGGAGTTGGCGTTGGCGGCCAGGTTGATCCAGTTGCCGTTGGTCGCGGCGGCCGTGGAGCCGACGGCGCCGGCGGTGTACGAACCGGTGACCGAGTAAGGCAGGCTGGCCTGGAAGACGTTGGAGTCGTAGCCGGCGCCCGAGTTGTTCACCAGGCCACGGATGTCGTTCTTGGACACGGTGACGGTGTTCGAGGTGTTGCAGCCGGCCAGGTTGGTGTCGATCGTGACGTTGGCGGGCGCGGTCATGTCGAAGGCGTTGGCCGGGCCGGTGTCGTCCGAGGCGTAGATGCCGATGGTGCCGAAGTCGATCGTGGTCGAGGCGTTGCCGGTGTAGTAGGCGCAGTCCGTCGACACAGCGCCCTTCAGGGTGAAGGTCGCGCCGTCAGCGTTCGAAGCCGTGCCGTTGTTGTCGAACGAGCGACCGACAACGTGCCACGACGACGTCGCAGAGTTTCCGTTCTGGGCATTGGCCAGATTTTGAGCCGGCGTGAACTGAGCGGTCGGAACGGTATAGGTCGTACCGCCGATCGTCTGTTGACCCTTGTTGATGGTGCCCGCTTGAGCAGCCGAGGCCAGAGCCAGAGCGGCGACGCCGGCGAGAAGAGCTTGAAGCTTCACAGTAGTGTTCCTTGGAAGGAGAAGCGGGCGCCGGCGATATGCCGACGCCCTTTGGTCTCAAGTCGTTCTGAGGATCAGAAGGCTTGGATGTTGACGCTCAGTTGGCCTTCGTAGGCGCCGGCGAGCAGCGACTTCGACGGAACGGGGATGTTCACGTTCAGGGCCATGGCCGACTTCCAGGCGCCGTGGCTGGCGCTGGTGGAGTTGGCGTTGGCGGCCAGGTTGATCCAGTTGCCGTTGGTCGCGGCGGCCGTGGAGCCGACGGCGCCGGCGGTGTAGGTGCCGGTGACCGAGTAAGGCAGGCTGGCCTGGAAGACGTTGGAGTCGTAACCGGCGCCCGAGTTGTTCACCAGGCCACGGATGTCGTTCTTGGACACGGTGACGGTGTTCGAGGTGTTGCAGCCGGCCAGGTTGGTGTCGATCGTGACGTTGGCGGGCGCGGTCATGTCGAAGGCGTTGGCCGGGCCGGTGTCGTCCGAGGCGTAGATGCCGATGGTGCCGAAGTCGATCGTGGTCGAGGCGTTGCCGGTGTAGTAGGCGCAGTCCGTCGACACAGCGCCCTTCAGGGTGAAGGTCGCGCCGTCAGCGTTCGAAGCCGTGCCGTTGTTCGCGGCCGAGCTGCCCGAGATGGTGATCAGCGAAGTGCTGCTGTTCAGGCCGGGGTTCAGCAGGTCAGCGACCAGAACGGCAGCCGTGTTGTTTGTGGTGTTCTGAAGGTTCACCGGGCCGATGAACGGGATGTTGACCGTCGTGTTGGTGGTCACCGAACCTTGATAGACGGTGTCGGCCATGGCGGGGGCGGCGATCAGAGCCAGCGCAGCAGCGCCAGCCATCAGGGAAGCGAACTTCTTCATTTCAGTCTCTCCAAGCGAATGATTTCGCGAAAAATAGTCGATCGAGGCGGCAGTCCCTCCCCGTCCGATCGGGATGGACTTAACGCTTCCTTAACAAGTCCGTCAACAGTAAAAAACGTTGTTAGCTATGATTACGCAACTATTCGCCTCTAAGGCGATAACACTACTTTTACTCAACTCAAGCAAAAGCCTATTCGCGCTCATTGAAGTAAACCAACAATTCTTCAGTGAAGGAACGAATGCTGTACGAAATCCTTCAGACGCGTGGCGTTACTGTCACCGTCAGGGTTTCCGTGTACTGCCCAGCCAAAAGACCCGCGCCCGCGGGTTGACGGGTCCGAAACTCGATCTTGCCGCCACCCGCGGCGATGCCGTCGCCGCTGCTCAGCATCCCGGTGTGGTCGGTGCTGCTGAAACTGGCCTGCACCATCCGCGGCGCGGGGCGCAGGGTCGGCACGGTCAAGGTTACGTCGTAGGGCAGGACGCCCGAAAACGGCCCCTCGCCTTGCGGCTTGGTGACATGGGCCAGGCCGCCGCGCGCCGAGGTGACGCCTAGGTCGAACGGAACATTGCAGTTGAATCCGAACAGGGCCGTGGCGCGCTCGCCGCCCGTCAGTTCGCCGAAATCGATGTCGCCGCCGCCCTGGATCTCACAGCGCGGAACGATCTGGCCGGTGACGGTGACGTTCAGGGTCTTGCCCACGTCGAGGTTGTCGACGGCCGGCTTCGCCGAAGCCGAGGATGCGGCGACCATCAGCGCGGTCGCTCCCAGCACGAAGCAGGCGCGTCGATACGCGCGGAGTCGCAATGTTCTACCGTTCATTTCCCCAACCCCATTTCCGCCCAGAGGACGGTCCGCCAGCCCCGACGGATCGCCTCACCCCCTCCAAGAGTCATGCCATCCCGAATCGATACGTTCGGCGGCAAGCAAGCCTTGGTTAACAAATCGTTAACAGCGCCGCTCTACGCCTAAGATCGGCTTTACGCAACGAATTCTGCGACTCGCACCGTCAAGCCCTTGCTGTGTCGGCATTCAACCATAGGGCGCGGGTCGTTCAGCCTTCTCCAGAACCTCGCGACTCCGCCTCCATGCATCTCATCATGAGGGCGCCCCCGGCGTGTCCTAAGGGCAAGGCCGCGATAGAGATCTGCCCTACGTGTGCCAATATGATACAGTTGAGAACCGCTAGCGATCACGTTGACGGATGATGCTGTTGTCTGCCTTGACGCTTGGAGACGAGAAATGCGCTTCGGTTGGCGCCAATCGGCCCAGCTACTTCGGCCACACGAACCTTTAACCGCACCGCGGATACAACCTGAGCGAGTTTATCGAGGTCGTCATGGGCAGGCACGGCTCCATCTCTCAGGCTAGGTCCCGGCGCGAAGGCGCGGCGGCGGTGGAGTTTGCGTTGGTGGGGCCGATCCTGGTGCTGCTGCTGATCGCCATCGTCGTCTATGGCGGCTGGTTCCTGATGGCCCAGTCGGTTCAGGCCCTGGCGTCGGAAGGCGCGCGGGCGGCGGTGGGCGGGCTGGATGCGGTCGAGCGCGACGGGCTGGCGCGGCGCGAGGTGACGGCGGCCGTGCGGGGCGTGGCGCTGGATCCCGATAGGATGACGATCGAGGTGGCGGAGGAGGCCGGGCGGCTGCGGGTCGTGGTGGTCTATGATTCCGGCGACAGCCTGGTCATGGCGCTGGGGGGCATGCTGCCGCGTCCGCCGGTCGTCATCCGGCGCTCGGCGGTGATCCATGTGGGGGACTACTCGTGAGCGCCTGGCGTAAACGCTTCGGCGCGGATCGGCGCGGGGCGGTCGCCGTGATCGCGGCCGTCGCGGGGGGCGTGCTGTGCATCGTCACGGCCGTGACCATCGATCTGGGCGTGCTGGTGCTGCACACACGACGGGTCCAGGGGGCGGCGGATCTGGCGGCCCTGTCGGCGGTTCAGAACCTGTCGCGGGGCGAGGCTGTCGTGCGCCAGGCGTCCTCTGCGACGGTCGAGGCCAATGTCGCGCCCGACGTGTCCGTGACGGTGGCGACCACGCTCGGCGTCTATGCGCCGGACCCGGCCAAGGCGCGCGACGCGCGGTTCACGGCGGGCGGCGAGACGCCCAACGCCGTGCGGGTTCAGGTGACCAGCCGCGCGCCCCTGTTCTTCAGTCGCCTTCTGCTGGGCCGGGATCAGGTGCGTGTGACGCGGCGCGCGACGGCCTCGGCCTCGACCGGCGCCCCGCCCAAGGCGATGTTCTCCATCGGCTCTCGCCTGGCGCGGCTGGACGGCGGGGTGGCGAACCAGGTGCTGAGCGGCCTGACCGGCTCAAAGGTCTCGCTCAGCCTCATGGACTATCGTCGGCTGGCGGACCTGGACGTCAATCTGCTGGGTTTCACCGACGCCCTGGCGACGGATCTGGACATCGAGATCGGGGACTACGACCGGCTGCTGGCGACCGATGTCGATGCCGGCCGGGCGCTGAAGGTGCTGGAACGCCTCGCGGGCGGAGACGACGGCGGCGTCCTGGGCCGGCTGGCCTCGGCCTCGGTCGGAACGAAGGTGAAGCTGGGCGATCTGATCGGCGTAGAGGCCCAGTCGCCGCAAGGGATCCGCGAGGGGCTGGATGCGTCCGTCTCGGCCATGGACCTGGCCATGGCGATGCTGGAGGTCGGGGGCGGGGACCGCCAGATCGCGCTGAACCTGGGCGTGCCCGCCGGCCTGGCCGATCTGAAGACCAGCCTGGCCATCGGCGAACGGCCCAACCGTTCGCCCTGGCTGACGGTGACGGCGAACGGCCAGCCGATCATCCGCACGGCCCAGGCGCGGCTCTATGTCCGTGCACGGACGGCCCAGGCCCTGTCGGGTCTGGCGAAGGTCGAGCTGCCGATCCTGGTCGAGCTGGCGGCGTCCGAGGCGCGGCTGAAATCCCTGTCCTGCGATCCCGCGCGGTCGGTCGAGGTCGAGGTGCGGCCGGGCCTGGCGCGCGCTTCGATCGGCGTCGTGGACGAGACGAAGCTGGACGATTTCAAGACGGGCCTGTCGCCGCGCCCCGCCACCCTGCTGTCGGCCCTGGGTCTGGTCGGCATCACCGGCAAGGCCGACATGGAGGCGGCCGATCCAGGCTTCAAACCCCTGAGGTTCGACGCCGCCGACATCGAGGCGCAGCGGATCAAGACCGTGGCCTCGCGCAGCTTCGCCAGCGGCCTGGTGTCCAGCCTGTTGGGGCGGCTGAACGTGGATGTGAACGTGGTCGGACTGGGGCTTGGCCTCGGCGATCTGACCAAGGCTCTGGGCCGGCTGCTTGAACCGCTGGGCCCGGTGCTGGACGGCGTTCTGAACCCGGTGCTGGACGTGCTGGGGCTCAGGCTGGGCGAGGCCGACGTGGCGGTTCACGGCCTGTCATGCCCGAGCGAAGGCCGGTCGACGCCCCGTCTGGTCGGCTGAAGAAATCAGCCGTGCGCGGGGCGCAGGCCCTCGGCCGAGGCCTGCTGCACCGCCGGGCGCTTCTGACCGCCCGAGGCGATGATGCGGTCGATGCGGGCCTTTTCGGCGCGGAAGGCGGTCAGGTCGGCGCCGGCCAGTTCGGTGCCTTCCTGGGTGCGCACGCCGGCGGGATTGATCCGCTGGCCGCCGCGCCACAGTTCATAGTGCAGGTGCGGGCCGGTCGAGGCGCCGGTCGAACCGACATAGGCGACGATCTGGCCCTGGCTGACCCGCTGGCCGGCGCGGATGCTCGACCCATAGCGCGACAGGTGGCCGTAGCCGCTTTCGAGGCCGTTGTTGTGCCGGATGCGCAGCCAGTTGCCATAGCCGCCCCAGCGGCGGGCCTCGACCACCACGCCGTCGGCGGGGGAGACGATCGGCGTGCCGGTTCCGGCGGCGAAGTCGATGCCCTGGTGCATCTTCTTGTAGCCCGAGATCGGGTGGGTGCGGAAGCCGAAGCCCGAGGACACCCGGCGGAAGTTCTGCAGCGGCGTGCGCATCATGGCAGAGCGCAGGTTCTTGCCGTTGGCGTCGAAAAACTGGGCGTCTTTCGCGCCGGCCGGCTTGAAGCGATAGAAGGTGACGCCGCGCAGTTCGGCGTACATCAGGTCGCCCACGTCCACGGTGCGGCCGGCCTCGGTCACTTCACGGTCGAAGACCATGGTAAACTCGTCCGACGAGCGGATGTCGCGCTGCATGTCGAACTTGGTGGCGAACAGGCGGCTGGCGGAACGCACGATGGTGGCGGTGGCGCCCAGTTCGCGGGCGCTGGCGGAGAGGGACCGCTCGACGTCGCCCTTCAGCACCACGGTCTCGTGGGTGACTTTTTCTTCCAGCGAACGCAGGCGAAGGGCGCCGTCAAAGCTGCGCGACACGGTCAGCTGGGACGCCGGGCCGGTGCGCATGGTCAGGCCGATCAGACGGGCGTCGCCCCGGCCGTCACGCGGCTTGGCGATGGCGGTCTCGAACTTCAGGCCGGCGCGCAGGTCGGCTAAATCGAAGGCGTTGGCGACGGTGGCGGCGACGGCGCTGGCTTCTTCCGGCGCGACGCCGGTGCGGGCGACGGCCTGCTCGAAGGTTTCGCCGCGGCGAATCTGGACGTTGACGGCCTCGGGCGCGGTCATGCCGGCGGGCGCGTTGGCGGAGGCGAAGGCCTGGGCTTCCATGGCGGCCATCTGGGCCGAGGTCAGCGCGGGAACTTCTTCGGCCTGAGCGGGTTGATAGGCTCTACCGGCGAGCATCGCCACCGAGATTGCCGCGACTGCAGTAAGCATGTGCGGCGCGAGCCGCATCGGCTGGCGGCGTGGGTCGAACTGAGCCATCGGTCCCCGTCGTATTGCGACGCCTGCGGCGCCAAAGCGTTACTCGTTCTCGAAGATCGCGCCGATCGCCCATGGCGCGAGGGCGGTCCTATACCTGTTCTGTCTCAGTTTGGGAAGACAGACTGTTACAAACGGTTAACATGCGCATCACAAACCGCAACGCGCAGCCAGGCTTCGACTCGCACGATGCCCCTTTATCGCCCAGCTTCACCGCCAAGGAACGCCCGCCGAACGCCGGCGGTCACGCTTTGATCTTGTGCTTGGGGTCAGGATGACGAAGGTGGTCGGCGACCTGTTTCAATCCCGCGATCGATCCGCTTGACCGACACCCCCGCCCAGACCTCCGCCCCAACGCCCAAGGGCCAGTCACCCACGGCAAAGCCGCGTCGCCGCGTCCTGCGCGCTGTTGCTGTTGGGGTGCTGATCCTGGCGCTGCTGCTCGGCGTGGCGGCAGCCGTCCTCTATCTCAACCGGCGCGCAGTGGCGCGTGACGTTCTGGTCGGCTGGCTGGACCAGCGCGGCATCCAGGCCGATGTCGAGGTCGAGCGGGTCGAGATCGACGGCTTCGTCGGCCGCATCCGCATCGGCGATCCCAAGAATCCCGATGTCGTGGTCGAGCGGGCCGAGGTCGATTACGCGCTCGCCCTTCCGTGGTCCAGGACCGGCCTGGGCGTCACGCCCAGCCGCATTCGTCTGGTCCGGCCGGTGGTGCGCGCCAGCTGGAAGGGCGGAAAGCTGTCGCTGGGTTCGCTGGACCCGCTGGTCAAGGAGTTCACCGGCGGCCCGCCGCGCCCGGATTCGCGCAGTCCTCTGGTCATAATCGAGGGCGGTCGCGGGCGGCTGGACACCGAATATGGGCCGGTCGAGATCCTGGCCGACGCCCGGATCGACGACGGCAAGCTGATGCGGCTGGCGGCGCGCCTGCCCACGGCGGCGCTGAAGAGCGGCGAGGTCGAGGCGCGGGGTCTGTCCGCGACGCTGGACCTGACCACCACGGGCGATCGGGTGGCGCTGCGCCTGCTGGCGGCGGCCGACGCCTTCACCACGCCCGCCGCGCGAGGGCAGGGGCCCAATCTGACCCTGACCGGCGACCTTCCCTATCCCGATCTGAAGACCCGGCGCGGCGACGGCCGGGTGGTTCTGGACGCCCGCCTGACCGGCGCGAGCCTGGGGACCGAAACCGTCGGCGCGCGTAACGCCGACGTGACGGCCCAGTTCGACGGCGTCGTCTCCGGCTGGATCGAGACCTTCCGGCTGGAGGGCGCCACGACGACCGCATTGAAGGCGGCGGCGGTCCAGGGCGCGGACCTGCGCATCGCCGATGTCGCGGCGACGGCGCAGAACGCCAAACTGACCGTCTCGCGCGACGACGCCCTGCGCTGGAGCGTTGAGGCGCCCCTGTCCCTGACGGCCGCCTCGGGCCGGATGGGTCAGACGAATGTCAGCCGCCTGTCGCTGACCTCGCGCGCCCTGACCTTCGGCGGCAAGGATGCGGCCTTCGAGGCGACCGGCCCGGTGAGCGCGACCTTCGACCGCTTCGGCTTCGGCGACTTCGCCTTGAAGCGCGGCCGCGCCGACCTGGATCTGGATGTCGTCAGCGACGGCGTGATCCAGATCGGCGCCGATGGATCCCTGCGCGCCGCCGACGGCGCCTGGCCCCTGTTCGGCCCGGTCGGTCCCGACGACATCGCCGAGCTGGCCGAGATGAAGCGGGCGTTGGGAAGCTTCGCCCTGAACGCCCCGGCGATCCGTTTCGCGACCGGCACGGCCGGAACCACGGTCGCCCTGGCGCGCCCCGTGACCCTGACCCCCGCCAACGGCGGCGTCCTGACGGTGGCCCAGGCAGGCGAGGGCGCCTATCAGGCCGAGCCGGGACGACCGGGCGGCGGCGCGCTGAACGTCACCGCGACGCGCGGCAAGGGCCTGCCGGAGATGACCGTCGCCGTGCCGAACTGGCGCCTGACCGAGACCGGCTTCGAGGCCACGCTGGACGGCCGGGCCCGTCTGGATTTCGACCTGGCGCGCGGCATCGACGCCCGGACGCGCGGCGTCCTGGCCATGGCCGACGGCCGGCTGACCTATGCGACCCCGGACTGCGTGGATCTGACGGTCGAGCGGCTGGAGCTGGACGAGAACGACGTGCATCAGGTCGCCGGGAAACTGTGCCCCGCCGGCGGTCCGTTGCTGACATCCAAGGACGGCGTCTGGCGCGTCGTCGGCGCCTTTGACCAGGTCTCTGCCCAGGCGCCCTTCCTGGGCATGCGGTTCGCCGACGCCTCGGGCCGGGTCACGGTCGATGGAACCAAGGCCGGCGTCGGCCTGACGGCGAACGTCACGACCGCCCGCGCCATAGACGCCCTGACCCCCACGCGGTTCGAACCCCTGGCCGCCACCGGCCAGGCGACCCTGGCCAAAGAACGCTGGAGCGGCGCCTTTGATCTGAAGGGCACGGGCGAGGCGGCGGCGCATA
Source organism: Brevundimonas sp. KH_058 (assembly GCF_057838505.1). Lineage (NCBI taxonomy): Bacteria > Pseudomonadati > Pseudomonadota > Alphaproteobacteria > Caulobacterales > Caulobacteraceae > Brevundimonas > Brevundimonas sp. KH_058. The sequence continues at coordinate 1,631,503 of NZ_CM174469.1, forward strand.
CGCTAGGCCGCCTGACCCTGGCGCACGATGGCCGCACGGGTTCGGGCGGCATCGTCATCACCGCCCCCAATGTGACCTTCGCCGAACACGGCCTTCAGCCGGCGATGCTCAGCCCCCTGGCCGCTGACTTCCTCGCGTCGCCGGTGAATGGCTCCGTCAGCTTCGACGGCCGGTTCGACTGGACCAAGGAGGCCGAGCCGACCTCCAGCGGGCGGCTGGTCACGCCGGGCCTGGACTTCGTCAGCCCGGCCGGCGCGGTCAAGGGCCTGCGCGGCGACGTGGTCTTCAGCAGCCTGACCCCCCTGATCACCGCCCCGAACCAGAAGTTGACGGCTGACAGTCTGGCGGTCGGCACGGCGGTCACGGCCCTGGACGTGACCTTCTCCGTCAACGAAGCGGGCGTGCTGATCGACGGCGCTCAGGTCGTCGCCGGCGGCGGGACGGTCTCGGTCGAGCCCTTCACGGTCCCGCTGGACGCGACCCAGCCCTACAGCGGCGTCATCGTGCTGGACCGGGTGCAGCTGGGCGACATCGTCGCCGACACCGGCTTCGACGACAAGGTCAAGCTGGACGCCGTGGTCTCGGGTCGTCTGCCCTTCATCATGGACCCCAAGACAGGCCTGCGGATCACCGCCGGGACACTGGGCGCGGTCCAGCCGGGCCGGCTGTCGATCAAGCGCGAGGTCCTGACCGACGTCAATGCGGGCGGCGGCGGCGAGGAACTGCCCTCCGGCATGGTCGAGGATCTGGCCTATCAGGCGATGGAGGACCTGTCCTTCGACGTGCTCAGCGCCGATGTGAACAGTATGGACGGCGGCCGGGTCTCGGTGCTGTTCCACATTCGTGGCCGCCACGATCCGCCCCAGCGCCAGGAGCTTCGCCTGACGATCGCCGAGCTGATCAGCCGCCAGTTCCTCAACCGCAAACTGCCCCTGCCGTCGAACACCCAGATCGACCTGACGCTGGACACGACCCTGAACGCCAACCAGCTGATCTCGGATCTGCTGGCGGTCAATCGCGCCCGGCAAGGCCAGCAAGAGCCGGACCCGACGCCGGCTCCTGCCGATTGAACTTCACCATTCAGCGCGCGTTCACTTGGCGACGTGCTATTAGACCCATCATTCTCGGCCGTACCGGAGTCCACGTCATGATCCACAAGCGCCAACTGGCCGGCCTCGGCTTCGGAGCGGTCGTCGTCGCTCTCGCGGCCTGCGCCCCGACCATCCGTCTTGAGGTCGCGCCGATCCAGATCTATGCCAAGCTGGATGCCGACGTGCGCGTCCGCCTGGATCAGGAGCTGCAGACGCTGCTCCAGCAAAACCCCAACCTCTTCTGATTTCCCGCTTCTCTTCTGAAAGGGACAGGCTGACATGACCTTCCGCAAACTCTTCGTCATCGGCGCCGCTGTGGCCGCCATGGGTATCGCCGGGGCCGCCATCGCCCAGACCGGCGCCCAAAAGGCCCAGATCGACCAGGCCAAGGCCGCCGGCACGGTCGGCGAACAGGCCGACGGCTTCTTGGGCTTCCGCACCCCGACCTCGGACGCCGGCCTGCGCGCCGCCGTCGACGCCACCAACGCCGGCCGCCGCGCCGCCTACGCCCGCAGCGCGACCGACGCCGGCACCTCGGCCGATGTCGCCGGCGCCCGGATGTTCGAATCCCAGCTCCTGCCCCGCATCTCCTCGGGCCAGTGGTACCGCAACGCCCAGGGCCAGTGGGTCCAGCGCTAGGTTAGCCCCCTAATCCGCTCATCCCGGCGAAAGCCGGGACCCAGTGCTTTCGCATCGCCGGTGCGTGGGATGACCACCGACCTTCGATCTTAGGCGCCTTTCGCCCAAAGGTCTGGGTCCCGGCTTTCGCCGGGATGAGCGGGAGGAGAGCGAGAATGGAGCCTCGTAGCCGCCGAAGCCTCTAGCCATCCTATTTGACGAAAGAGACAGCCGCTTTTTCAGCCTGTTGGATCGCCGGATCGTCATCTTCCTTAGCGCCACGTCGGACCGGGTTATGATGCATGCCCGGTCTTTGACATCGCCATCCCCACGACTTGGACTCTTGGACTCGTTAGACTGTTTTTTCGGAGTCCAACTTCGTCGTGCAAATTGCACCTTGTTGCACCAGTGCAATTCGAGGCCGAACTTTACTTAAACGAAAACAACGCGCTGACGTGAATTTGCACGACTTGCACTGTTTTTCCGTTGGAGTGCAATTCCGCCCTAACCGCCTCGCCGGATCAGGCCGCCGCGCGTCTATCCAGCAGCGCAGGCAGTAAGAGCCCCTCGGCCAGCGCCCTGACCACCGGCACGGCGACGGCGTCGCCCATCAGCTTCAGCGCCGCGCTTTCGCTGGACGGCAGGCGATAGTCCTCGCCCACCCCCATCAGCCGCGCCGCCTCGCGCCCGGTCAGGCGCCGCACCCGCGCCCGGCCCTGATCGCACACCACCACATATTGCCGCGACGACCCGCCGGCCGGCGTCCTCAGACATCCGGCCAGGCCGTCGAACCGAACCTCCAGCCGCTGGACCTTCTCGCCGTCCTCGGTCCGCACACGCCGATAGGCGGTTCCGACGCAGCGCCGGCCCGAGGCCACGGCCGCTGCGATCCGGGCGCGGTGCAGCGGCCCGGCCAGGGCCAGGATGGCGTCCGCATCCTCCAGCCATTTCACGTTCTCGTCCGGCTCCAGCACCGCCGCCAGATCCAGATTGCGTTGCGACGGCGCGGGCAGGGACCACCAGGCCCAGGCCGCCTTCACCGCCTCGGGCAGGCGGTCATGGGCGGCGATCAGGCGCGGCGAATGAAAGGGCGACACCGGCCCAGCCGCACGCGGCGCCTCGCCCCTCACGGCGACCACGAACAGCCTCGGCCGCGACTGGGGCAACCAATGGGCGGCGTCCATCTCCAGCGCCCCGACCGTGTAGCCCGCCTCGGTCATGGCAGCGCACACGGCTGCGAAATCCCGACCCTGACCTGAGGTCAGCAGGCCGATGACGTTCTCCAGCACGATCACACGCGGGCCGCGCCCTTCGGCCGCCAGACCCTGCATCAACCGCCAGAAGCCCCAGAAGGCGCCGGATCGTCCGGCCTCCAGCCCGCCCCGCGCGCCCGCCAGGCTGACGTCCTGACAGGGCGACGAGGCCCACGCCATGTCCGGCCGCCCCGGCAAATCCTCGACCGTCAGGCCCCAGACATCCCCTTGGCGAAACGGCGTGTGCGGATGATTGGCGACGAAGGCCCGCGCCTTGGCCGCATCCATGTCGTTGGCGAAGACCGTGTCTATGCCTGCGGCCGACAGGCCCAGACCCGCCAGGCCGCCCCCGGCGAAGAACTCGTAGGCGCTGGGGCGAATCGACATCCCGCCAGCATAACCCAGGCTCCGCCCTTGACCGAGGCCGCACGCAACCACACCTGCGCAAGGACGAAAGGGAGGCCGTCCATGCGTTTCATATTGCCCGTTTTGCTGGCCGGCGCCGCCCTGGCCGGCTGTTACGACCGCGAGGCCAACGCACCCAAGGCCGCATCTGCGCCCGAGACGGCCGCGACCCTGGGCGGCGTCGATCTGGGCAAGCCGGTGCGCGCGCTCGGCGCCGAACCCTTCTGGGGGGTGGAGATCACGCCCGACGCCCTGATCTACACCCGCGTCGATCAGCCGACCCAGCGTGCGCCCAATCGTGGCGCGACGGTTCAGGGGACGGTCGCCACCTTCGCCAGCTCCACCGACCTGAACCAGGCCTTGAACGTCGTCCTCATCGCCACCGAATGCTCGGACGGCATGAGCGACCGCACCTATCCGCTGACGGCCAAGGTCGAGATCGGCGACGACACCCTGACCGGCTGCGCCGCCCCGGCGTCGATGCTGACGGCGCAACCCGCCCCCTGATCCTTCACCACCATTCGGCGTCGCGCAGCATCCGGGCGTAGCGGCGGCTGACCGGCGCCGACAGGCCGCCGTCCAGCGTCAGGGTCGCCCGGCCGTCGCCGCGCTCGACCCCGCGCACAGCCTCGCGCGCCACCCACCAGCTGCGGTGCGTCTGGGCGCCCTCCAGCCCTTCCAGCTCCTCGACCGCATCCGACAACCGCATCAGGATCAGGTCCGATCCCCGGTCGGTGTGGATGCGCAGATAATGGTCCTCGGCCTGGACCGCGCGGATCTCAGCGCCCTTCAGCTTCATCGGCAGGCGTTCGAGAAACCGCACGGGCCGGGCCGCCGTCTGTGGCGGCGACGCATGGGTCTGAACCGGCCGGGCGCGCCCCAGGAAAACGTTCAGCGTCGTGACCGCCGCCGTCACCACCACGACCGGCACGACCACCTGAGGCAGCACCGCCAACGGGTACAGGCGCTGGGCGAAGAACAGGCCCGTCGCGGCCCAGACGAGGACGCACGCCGGCCCGGTGATCATCACCACCATGACCGCGATGGTCAGCCACGGCCGCTCGTCCACGTCCAGATACCGGCCGACCCATGCGGCGCACAGATGGCCCCACAGCCCGCCCAGCACCATGACCACGACCCAATAGGCCAGCCGTGGCCCGAACGCCGCGCCCGCCGTCCCGAACGCCCCGGTCATCGCCAGGAAGACGCCGCCCAGAACGGCGACGATCAGGCCGCGCAGGAACGTGCGGCGGCGGTCGGCGGCAAGGGGTGTCATGGCGGCTTTCGGCATCGGAAGATCGCGCCTTGAGACCACGATTTCCCGCCCGTTGAAAGGAGGGGGCGAAAGACAGGTGGGCGTTGGCGCAGCACAGATGGGCGTTGGCGAAGCGCGGGATGTGCGGCCGGACGCGGCAAGTCAGGACGGTGCAAACGGAGATTTCCCATGCCTCGCCTGTCCCGTCTCGCGCCGTCCGTCCTGGCCCTCGCTCTGCTGATAGTCCCACTCGTCGCCTATCTGGCGGTCGATGACGGGCGGCTGGCGCGGATGGGATTCACACCGCACGTCCCCGACTGGCGCCTGCTGCTGACCTCGCCGCCGGCGATCCAGATCCACGTCGCCGCCGCCCTGACGGCCCTGGCGATCGGCATCGTCCTGCTGATCGGGGTCAAGGGAAATCGACTGCACCGGACCCTGGGCTGGATCTGGGTGCTGGCCATGGCGACGACGGCGGTCAGCTCCTTCTTCATCCACCGGCTCAATCCGGGCGGTCCGGGCGGCCTGTCCCTGATCCACCTGCTCAGCGGCTGGACCGTGATCGCCCTGCCGATGGCCGTCCATGCCGCGCGTCGTCACCGCATCGCCGACCACCGGCGCGCCATGACGGGAATGTTCGTCGGCGGCCTGATCGTCGCCGGCGCCTTCACCTTCCTGCCCGGCCGGCTGATGTGGGCGATCTTCTTCGGTTAAGGCCGGCGCGGCGACATCCCGACCACGGCGCGGAAGCCGGCGGCGGCGAACCGGACCATATAGTCGCCCGCCGTCTCCAGATCGCCAGATCGCGCCCGGCCGTTCGACAGCCGGTCCAGCCGCCCCGTCTCGCCCAGCGTCAGGGTCAGGGCGCCCGACAGATTGTGATAGCCCCAGTACAGATCGACTTCGCTGGCGTCCGGCAAGACCACGGCGATCAGTTCGATCAGCCGGTGGATGGCCGGGTCGAAATATCGGGCCATCGTCTCGCCGCCGAAACTGGGGTTGGCGTTGGTCTGGGCCACCAGGGCGGAATAATGTTTCCAGCCCGGCCCGCCCTTCAGCGACCATTCGAACGGCGGTCGTAGGAAGGCTTCGAGCAAGCCCTCCAGCGTCATGTCCGCCCCTGCCGTCTCGGCATAGCGGTCGATGGCTGAGACCCGGTCGGCGTTCCACACCTCTGCCCGTCGCAGGAAGACGGCGTCGAACAACTCGCGCTTGGCTCCGAAATAGTAGTGCACAAGTGCGGTATCCACGCCCGCCTCGCGCGCCACCTCGCGGATGGTGACGCCATAGAAGCCGTGCTTGGAGAACAGATCCTCGGCCGCGTCCAGGATCAGGTCGCGGGTCTCGCCCGCCGCCTTGGCCTGGGCCTTGGGCGGACGACCCCGACGGGCCGGCGCAGCGCCCGCCGCCTTGCGACGCACGGCGGCGGCGGGGCGGGGTGTCGGGATTGCGGCGTCCGGCTTGCTCATGCGGCAAGGCTTAGGCGCGACCTAACCCCGGTGCAACGGCGCCACGCTCGACAGCTCAAGTGACCTTGCGTCAGCACAGCGTTTGACAGCCGGGCGAAACCCGGTAGGTTCCGTGAAAATCATTGAACGCTGAATAAAAGCGTCAATCGGGCTGGAAACGACAACAAGGGGTCTAGGATCATGAACCGTCATGTGAAGTGCGCGCTGCTGGCCGGCGCGGCGTGGGGCGTGCTTGCGGGGGCCTCGGTCGCCCAGGACGCAGAGGCGACCGCTCAAGCGGCCAACAATCAGGATGCCGCCACAGTCGACGACATCGTCGTCACCGCGCGCCGTCGTGCCGAAAGCCTGCAGGACGTGCCGGTCGCCGTCACCGCCGTCAGCGGCGAACAGCTGGAGGCGCGCGGCGCCCTGGACATCACCGAACTGGCGCGCTCGACGCCCAGCCTGACGCTGAATGCCGCGCGCGGCTCGAACTCGACCCTGATCTCCTTCATTCGCGGCGTGGGCCAGCAGGATCCGCTGTGGGGCTTCGATCCCGGCGTGGGACTGTATATCGACGACGTCTATGTGGCCCGCCCGCAGGCCGCCGTTCTGGACATCTTCGACGTGGAGCGGGTCGAGGTTCTGCGCGGCCCGCAAGGCACCCTTTACGGCCGCAACACCATCGGCGGCGCGATCAAATACGTCACCCGCCGCATCGACGCCGATGAGCCCGAAGGTCGCCTGCGCGCCTCCTACGGCAGCTATAACCAGCGCGACGTGATCGCCAGCGCCCAGCTGCCTTTCAGCGACGAGTTCAAGGTCTCGGCCGCCCTGGCCCGCTATCTGCGCGACGGCTACGGCAAGAACCTGAACACCGGCAACGAACACTACAACAAGGATGTCACCGCCTTCCGCGCCAGTGCGGAATGGACCCCGACCGACAGCCTGTTCTTCCGACTGGCCGGCGACCTGGTGAACGACGATTCCAATGCCCGCCACGGTCACCGCGAGGCCGCGCCGTCGCCGTCGGACCCCTATGACACCAACGCCGGAGCCGGCGACAAGAACCGCGTCCAGACGCGCGGCGTGTCGCTGACCGGCGAATGGGAGATGAGCGACCTGCTGACCTTCAAGTCGATCACCGCCTATCGCGACGGCTTCACGCGCGGAAACATAGACTTCGACAACCTGCCGGGGCCGATCCTCGACATCCCCGCCGCCTATGACGACGACCAGTTCAGCCAGGAGTTCCAGGTGGTGGTCAGCGCGGGCCGTCTGAACGGCGTCGCCGGCGTCTTCTACATGGACGCCAACGCCTCGGGCGCCTTCGACACCGTCGTGGGCCTGGCCAATCTGACCACCCTGACCTCGGGTTCGGTGGCCACCAAGAGCTACGCCGCCTTCGCGGACTTCAGCTATGACGTGACCGACGCCCTGTCGGTCTCGGTCGGCGGTCGCTTCACCAAGGACGAGAAGGAAGGCACGGTCTTCCGCCAGCAGTATCTGGGCATCCGCAGCCCCTATTTCGGCAACAACGCCGCCGTGCCGCTGGGCGCGCCGCGCACCAACTACACCCGCACCCGCGAGTTCGAGAAGTTCACCCCGCGCGTCTCGGTCAACTACAAGTTCGGCCCGGATCTGACGGCCTATGCCTCTTGGGGCGAGGGCTTCAAGTCCGGCGGCTTCGACATGCGCGGCGATGCGGTCCTTTATCCCGCCACCGTCAACGGCTATGCGCCCGAGACCGTCGAGACCTACGAAATCGGGCTGAAGGGCTCGCTGCTGGATCGTCGGCTGACCTTCGCCACGGCGATCTTCGATTCCAGCTATGAAGACCAGCAGATCACGACCCAGTATCCGGCAGGCGCGACCATCGCCTCGGTGGTGGACAACGTCGGCTCGTCGTCGATCCGAGGCTGGGAGTTCGAAGGTCGTCTGCGCGCGACCAGCGCCCTGACGATCAACGCCTCGCTCAGCTATATCGATGCCAAGTTCGACCAGTTCCTGGCCTATATCCCAACCGGCCCGCTGAACGCGACCTGCCCCACGGCGGTCGGGTGCTTCGTGGATGTGTCGTCGCAACGCGATTTCCAGAATACCCCGGAATGGACCGGCTCGATCGGCGCGACCTACAACTGGTTCATGGAGAACGGTTCGTCGATCGCCTTCATCCCGTCGGTCGCCTATCGCGGCGCCTACCAGCAGTTCGAGACGGCGGCGCCGCTGCTCGATCAGGACGCCTACTGGATGTATGACGCCAGCATCGTCTGGACCTCGTCCGACGACCGCCTGACCTTCGGCGTCCACGGCAAGAACCTGGGCGACGAACGCTACCGCGTCGGCGGCTACAACTTCCCCGGCGCTTTGACCGGCAACTCGATCATCGGCTTCTACGGCCCGCCGCGCACGGTCACGGCCACACTGGGCCTGAAGTTCTGATCCCTATCCAAAACGCCTGACGACGAGGGGCGGCGGTCTCCGGGCCGCCGCCCTTTTGTTTGCAGTGAGCAGAGTTGCGGCTAGGCTCGTCTCAACGAACAAGAAGATGCCGAGGGAAACGCCGATGACGACGGATACGCTGACGGCCCGCGACAAGGCGGTCGAGGACAAGGTGCGGCCCGAACGGCCCGGCTATCGCTACTATGTGCTGGCGGTCCTGATTCTGATCTACATGCTGAACTTCCTGGATCGCCAGATCATCGGCATCCTGGCCGCGCCGCTGAAGGAAGAGTTCGGCATGTCCGACAGCCAGTTCGGCCTGTTGGGCGGCATCGCCTTCGCCTCGGTCTATTCGACATTGGCCATTCCCCTGGCCTGGATGGCGGACCGGTTCAGCCGGGTCTGGATCATGACCGGCGCCCTGGCCGTCTGGTCGGGCTTTACGGCCCTGTGCGGCATGGCGGGCTCGTTCGGCCAGCTGTTCCTTTGCCGGATGGGCGTGGGCATCGGCGAGGCGGGCGGGGTGGCCCCGGCCTATTCCCTGATCGCCGACTATTTCCCGCCGCATCAGCGGGCGCGCGCCATGGCCGCCTTCGCCTTCGGCATTCCGCTGGGTATGGCGGCGGGCACCCTGGTCGGCGGCCTCTTGGCCGCGACCTACGGCTGGCGCACTGCCTTCATCGTCGTCGGTCTGCTGGGCGTGCTGGTCGCGCCGCTGTTGCGGCTGACGGTGAAGGATCCCAAGCGGGGAGGGACCGATGCGGTCAAGACCGAGGCTCAGGTCGCAGCCTTGGCCGCCGCCCCCGTCGGCACGGACAGGGCCGGCAAGATCGCCGCCCAGATCATGCTGGGTCTCGGCACCGGCCTGCTGATCCTCGGGGCCTTGAGCTGGTTGATGGGCACGTCGTTGGGCAATCCGCTGGTGCTGGCGTTCGGCGGCCTCTTGGCGGTGGTGATCGGCATATCCCTGATGATCGCGCGGCGCACCGCCTCGGTGGTGATCCGTAAGCCCAGCTTCTGGCTGCTGGGCCTGGGTGCGGCCTCGTCGTCGGTGTGTGGCTACGGCGTCGCCGGCTGGTTGCCCCTGTTCTTCATGCGCAGCTTCGACCTGACCCTGAAACAGACCAGCATCTACTATTCGGGCATCGCGCTGATCGGCGGCATCCTGGGCATCTGGCTGGGCGGCATGATCGCCGACAAACTGTCGAAGAAGGGCAAGGGCGCCTATCCGCTGACGCCGGCCATCGCCTTCCTGATCTCGGCGCCGTGCTTCATCCTGGCGATGAATTCGCCCTGGCTGATCGGCCTGGTCCTGCCCGGCGGCGGCAGCCATGCGCAGCAGCTGACCCTGGCCTTCCTGATCTTCTTGTTGCCTACGGGTCTGAACCTCGCCTGGCTGGGTCCGATCACGGCGGCGGTCCAGCATCTGGCGCCGGCGGCCATGCGCTCGACGGCCTCGGCCCTGTTCCTGTTGCTGAACAATCTGCTCGGGATCGCGGTCGGCTTCTACTATTTCGGCTGGATGAGCGACCTGCTGGCGCCGCGCTTCGGCGACGAGAGCCTGCGCTGGGCCATCTACACCGGCATGGGCTTCTATGTGCTGGCGGCGATCCTGCTGATCGGGGCGTCGCGCACCCTCAAGAAGGACTGGGTCGACTAAAGGGGGGCTGTGGACGCTCGCACCTGCGAAGGGCTGCGCTAAAGTAGGCCGAAGGTCGGTAGCGCAATGCAAAAGAGAGTCCTATAAGCCCCGCAACTCTCCCAGCAGCGGTTGCGACGGTCCCTCATGAACATCCACGAATATCAGGCCAAGCAGGTCCTCAAAGGCTTCGGCGCCCCCGTCGCCGAAGGCGTCGCAGTGACGTCGGTCGATCAGGTCGAGGCGGCCGCCAGATCCCTGCCCGGCCCGCTCTATGTCGTGAAGTCGCAGATCCACGCCGGCGGACGCGGCAAGGGCAAGTTCAAGGAACTGCCGGCCGACGCCAAGGGCGGCGTTCGCCTGGCCTTCTCGGTCGAAGAGGCCGTCGCCCACGCCAGGGAAATGCTGGGCAACACCCTGGTCACCGCCCAGACGGGCGACGCAGGCAAGCAGGTCAACCGCCTCTATATCGAGGACGGCGCCGACATCGATCGTGAGCTGTACTGCTCGCTGCTGGTCGACCGCGCCTATGGCCGCATCGCCTTCGTCGTCTCGACCGAAGGCGGCATGGACATCGAAACCGTCGCCCACGACACGCCCGAGAAGATCCAGAACATCGTCATCGACCCGAGCGCGGGCGTGACCGACGCCGACGTCGCCGCCATCAGCGCCGCCTACGGACTGACCGGCGCCGCGGCCGAGGACGCCAAGTCCCTGTTCCCGGCGCTGTACAAGGCCTTCGTCGAGAAGGACATGGACATGCTGGAGGTGAACCCCCTGATCGTCATGAAGGATGGCCATCTGCGCGTCCTGGACGCCAAGGTCAGCTTCGACGGCAACGCCCTGTTCCGCCACGACGACATGAAGGCCCTGCGCGACGAAACCGAGGAAGACGCCAAGGAGATCGAGGCGTCCAAGTGGGACCTCGCCTACGTCTCGCTGGACGGCAACATCGGCTGCATGGTCAACGGCGCCGGCCTGGCCATGGCGACGATGGACATCATCAAACTGTACGGCAAGGAGCCGGCCAACTTCTGCGACGTCGGCGGCGGCGCCGGCAAGGAGAAGGTGGCTGCGGCCTTCAAGATCATCACCGCAGACCCGAACGTCCAGGGCATCCTGGTCAACATCTTCGGCGGCATCATGAAGTGCGACGTCATCGCCGAAGGCGTCGTCGCGGCCGTCAAGGAAGTGGGCCTGAAGGTGCCGCTGGTCGTGCGTCTGGAAGGCACCAACGCGGAACTGGGCAAGAAAATCCTGAACGAGTCGGGCCTGACCATCCAGGCCGCCGACGACCTGGACGACGCCGCCCAGAAGATTGTGGCCGCCGTCGGCTGATCCCGAACGCCGTCGGCGCCAGTGGAGCAAGCGATGACACGGTTCGAGGTCGTCGCCATGGCCCTGGCGCCGGATCGGCACATCGCCGTCTTCGTCGATCACTATCGACGAAAAGGCGCCGCGCGGGTTCGCGTCTATTTCGACGGAGCCGCCGAGGCCGCGCCCCGGCCTGCGGACGTCGGACTGGGCGATGAGGCGTTGATCGTCTGCGACGATGCCTTCTGGGCGCGTCGCGGCGGTCGCCCGACTTCCGTCGAAGCGCGACAACGACGGGTCTACAAGGATGCTTACGACAAGATTGTCGCGGACTGGCTGGTGGTCGTCGATATCGATGAACTGATCCATTGCGACGCGAGCCTTGACGCCGTGCTGAGTGCGGCGCCCGCGTCTCGGGATCTGGTGATTTTTCCAACCGTTGAGGCGGTCTGGCGCGTCGGAGACGATCTTGACCGCGAGTATGGAGCCCGTTTTGCCCGCAAGGCTTACAGCGGCCTGTTCTGGTCCGAGCTCAGCTACTGCCTCTATCCGGGCGCAGGCGCGTTTTTCGTTCGTGGGCTGCTGGGCCACCACATGGGCAAATACGCCGTGAGGCGCGGCAAGGTCGGCGTCACGGCCTGCATCCATGAAGCCAAACAGGACGGTGCGCCGCTGAAGGCCGTAAGCGCTCGCGATCCTCTAAACGGCCGGCCGGTTTGGCTGCTCCACTATGACGCCATCTCACTGGACGCCTGGCGCGCCAAGTGGGACAGACGTCTGGAGACAGGCGACACGATCGAGATCGGTCGCCGGCGTCGTCGTCAGCAAATGGTGTACGCCAAGGCTCGTGAAACGGGTCACGAGCGCGCCCTGTTCGCCCGCCTCTACAGTCTGACGAACCTCCAAATCTGGGTGTTGAGGCGGCTGGGTCTGTTGCTCGACATCAAGGTTGGCGACCGAGCGACCCGGAACTGACTTGTCCGGCCGATCCGCACGGCCTATGTGTTCCACATAACCCGTGTAGATTCATGACCCGTAACCTGACCCTCGCCATCGACGACGCCCTGCTCGACAAGGTGCGGGTGCTGGCCGCCATGAAGCGGACCAGCGTCAACGAGATGGTGCGCGGCTTCCTGACAAGCATGGTGCAGCAGGAAGCCTCCAAGGACGAGGCGCGCGAGGCGCTGCTGAAGCTGATCGACGAATCCAAGGGTCGCATGGGCGACTGGCGACCCGGCAAACGAGACGAGATCTACAGCGGAGATCGTCGGTTTGATCGCTAACTCAGAGGTCTTCCTCGACACCAATATTCTGCTTTACGCCGCACTGGGACAGGAACACGCAGGCTATCGCTGGGAACGGGCGCGAGAGATCGCCTTGACCCAGGATTATTGCACCTCAGGCCAGGTGCTGGCCGAGTTCTACAATGTCTCTACCCGCAAAGGCGCGCCGCCGCTGACATCAGATGAGGCCAGAGAATGGATTCGTGTGATCGCCATGAAGCCCTGCCAGCCGGTGACGCCTGGGGTGGTGCTGGCCGGCATCGACCACGCCCGCCGCTACCAGCTGTCCTATTGGGATGGCGCCATCATCGCCGCCGCCGAAAAGATCGGCGCCAAGGTCCTCTATTCCGAGGATCTCAATCACGGTCAGACCTACGGGTCGGTCCAAGTCGAAAACCCCTTCCTGAACCTCTGACGTCCCCAAGAACGGAATCCCCATGTCCATCCTCGTCAACAAAGACACCAAGATCATCGTCCAAGGCCTGACCGGCAAGACCGGCGGCTTCCACACCGAACAGGCGCTGGCCTATCACGGCACCCAGATGGTCGCCGGCGTTCACCCGACCAAGGGCGGCGCCAGCTGGACGGGTTCGCACGGAGAAACCCTGCCGATCTACGCCTCGGTCGCCGAAGCCCGCGACGCCACGGGCGCCGACGCCTCGGTGATCTACGTCCCGCCGTCGGGCGCGGCCGCCGCCATCATCGAAGCCATCGACGCCGAGATCCCCTTCATCACCTGCATCACCGAAGGCATCCCGGTGCTGGATATGGTCAACGTCAAGCGCCGCCTGGAAGGCTCCAAGTCGCGCCTGCTGGGTCCGAACTGCCCCGGCATCCTGACGCCGGACGAGTGCAAGATCGGCATCATGCCGGGCAACATCTTCAAGAAGGGCTCGGTCGGCATCGTGTCGCGTTCGGGCACCCTGACCTATGAAGCCGTGTTCCAGACCACCAACGAAGGCCTGGGCCAGACCACGGCCGTCGGCATCGGCGGCGATCCGGTCAAGGGCGCCGAGTTCATCGACGTGCTGGAGCTGTTCCTGGCCGATGAGGAAACAACCTCGATCATCATGATCGGCGAAATCGGCGGCGGCGCGGAAGAAGACGCCGCCCAGTTCCTGATCGACGAAGCCAAGAAGGGCCGCAAGAAGCCGATGGCCGGCTTCATCGCCGGACGCACCGCGCCCAAGGGCCGCACCATGGGCCACGCCGGCGCCGTCGTCTCGGGCGGCAAGGGCGATGCGGAATCCAAGATCGCCGCCATGGAAGCCGCCGGCATCCGCATGTCGGAATCGCCGGCTCGCCTGGGCAAGACCCTGGTTGAAGTGCTGAAGGGTTAAGGCTTTCCAGTGCGCGCCGCGCGGCGAGCGCTATCGCTCGCCGCGCGGCGCCTCGCTGCTTGAGCGCCTTTTTGGCATCAAAAATGCCGTGTGACGCATCGATGAACGCCCTCGGCTTCGGTCGGGGGCGTTTTTTCTTGGGCCTGCGACCAATTTCTCACCCAAATGCCCCGTTTCGGTCATGACCCATAAGGAAACGACGCCTATATGACGGGCGCGCCCCTCACGGAGATGTGTCCGTCGGGGCCCAGGGATTGCGAAACGATGGCGGACGATGCCGGTCGGCTGAACCAGGTCTTTGCCGAGACCTCATTCCTCTACGGGTCCAATGCGGCCTATGTGGAGGAGCTGCAGGAGAAGTGGGCCAAGGACCCCGGCTCCGTCTCGGCGGAATGGAAAGCCTTCTTCGACCAGTTGCGCGACAACGCCGCGCTGGTGACCGCTTCGGCCGAGGCCGGCGGCTGGGGCCGTGGCGTGGCGACCGAACCCACCGAGGAGACCGGCGTCTTCGACGGCCGCTGGCCGGCGCCCAAGCCTGATCCCAAGAAGCCCGGCGCTGCGCCTGCCGCTCCCGCCGCCAAGGCTGCGCCCGCCGATGTCTCGGCTGACGTGATCCGCGCCGCCGCCCATGATTCCATCCGCGCCCTGATGCTGATCCGCAGCTATCGCGTGCGTGGACACCTGCAAGCCAAGCTGGACCCGCTGGGCATCGAACAGCCGGTGGAGAACCCCGAGCTGACGCCGGAATTCTATGGCTTCACCGGCGCCGATCTGGACCGCCCGATCTTCCTGGACGGCGTCCTGGGCCTTCAGACCGGCACGATCCGCGAAGTGCTGGACATCCTCAAGCGCACCTACTGCGGTACGGTCGGCATCCAGTTCATGCACATCGCCGAGCCGGAAGAGAAATCCTGGCTGCAACAGCGGTTCGAGGGCGCCGACAAGTTCGAGCAGAACGCCTTCTCCAAGGAAGGCAAGCTGGCCATCCTGTCCAAGCTGGTCGAGGCCGAAGGGTTCGAACGCTTCCTGCACAAGCGTTTCCCCGGCACCAAGCGGTTCGGCCTGGACGGCGGCGAGGCCATGGTCCCGGCGCTGGAGCAGGTCATCAAGCGCGGCGGTTCGCTGGGCGTCGACGAGGTCGTGCTGGGCATGGCCCACCGCGGCCGCCTGAACGTGCTCGCCGCCGTGATGGGCAAGCCCTACAAGGTCATCTTCCACGAGTTCCAGGGTGGTTCGGCCGTGCCGAGCGACATCGAGGGCTCGGGCGACGTCAAATATCATATGGGCGCCTCGTCGAACCGCGAGTTCGACGGCAACCACGTCCACCTGTCGCTGACCGCCAACCCGTCCCACCTGGAAATCGTCAACCCGGTCGTCCTTGGCAAGGCGCGCGCCAAACAGGCGTTCGACATCCGCGAGGCCAACGAGGGCGTGCCCGAGGGCCAGTGGGCGCTGGACCGTTCCAAGGTCGTGCCGCTGCTGATCCACGGCGACGCCGCCTTCGCGGGTCAGGGCGTGGTCGCCGAATGTTTCGCCCTGATGGGGCTGAAGGGGTACCGCACCGGCGGCACGCTTCACTTCGTCATCAACAACCAGATCGGCTTCACCACCAGCCCGCGCAACTCGCGCAGCTCGCCCTATCCGTCGGACGTGGCCCTGATGGTCCAGGCGCCGATCTTCCACGTCAACGGCGACGACCCCGAAGCGGTCGTCTTCGCCTCCAAGGTGGCCACCGAATACCGCCAGAAGTTCCACAAGGACGTGGTGGTGGACATGTTCTGCTACCGCCGCTTTGGCCACAACGAAGGCGACGATCCCACCTTCACCCAGCCGCTGATGTATTCGAAGATCCGCGCCCAGCCCTCGACCCGCGAACTCTATTCGCAGCGTCTGGTGGGCGAAGGCGTGATCACCCAGGAACAGGTGGACGCCGAGCTTGAGCGCTTCGAAAAGTTCCTCGACGAACAGTTCGAGGCCGGCAAGACCTGGTCCGCCGAGAAGGCCGACTGGCTGGACGGACAATGGCAGGGCTTTGCGGCGCCCAAGGACGAGCTGCGCGGAGACACCGCCGTGCCGCTGGCCAAGCTGACCGACCTGGGTCACCGTCTGACCACCATTCCCAACAGCGTCGACATGCACAAGACGCTGAAGCGCGTCATCGACGGTCGCCGCGAAGCCATCACCTCGGGCCAGGGTCTGGACTGGGCCACCGCCGAGAGCCTGGCCTTCGCCACCCTGGTCGACGAAGGCTTCCCGATCCGCCTGTCGGGTCAGGATTCGGTGCGCGGCACCTTCTCGCAGCGTCACTCGGGCATCATCGATCAGACGACCGAAGAGCGCTACATCCCGCTGAACAACCTGCGCGAAGGCCAGGCCAATTTCGAGGTCATCGACTCGGCCCTGTCGGAAGAGGCGGTGCTGGGCTTCGAGTACGGCTATTCGCTGGCCGACCCCAATACGCTGGTGATGTGGGAAGCCCAGTTCGGCGACTTCGTGAACGGCGCCCAGGTGGTGATCGACCAGTTCATCAGCTCGGGCGAACGCAAGTGGCTGCGCATGAGCGGCCTGACCATGCTGCTGCCCCACGGCTATGAGGGCCAGGGCCCGGAACACTCCTCGGCCCGCCTGGAGCGCTTCCTGCAACAGTGCGCCGAAGACAATATGCAGGTCGCCAACTGCACGACCCCAGCCAACTACTACCATATCCTGCGTCGCCAGATGCACCGGCCGTTCCGCAAGCCGCTGATCCTGATGACGCCCAAGTCCTTGTTGCGTCACAAGAAGGCGGTCTCGTCCATGGCGGACCTGGCCGAGGGTTCGGCCTTCCACCGCCTGCTGCACGACGACGCCCAGACGCGTCCCGAGATCGCCGGGATCACGATCAAGGCGGACAAGGACATCCGCCGGGTGATCCTGTGCTCGGGCAAGGTCTATTACGACCTGCTGGACGCGCGCGAGAAGAAGGCCAAGGACGGTCAGGCCGTGGACGATGTCTACATCCTGCGTCTGGAGCAGTTCTATCCGTGGCCGATCCAGTCCCTGCGCAAGGAACTGGCCCGCTTCCCCAACGCCGAAGTGGTCTGGTGCCAGGAAGAGCCCAAGAATATGGGCGGCTGGACCTTCGTCGATCCGTGGCTGGAACTGACGCTCGACAAGCTGGACGTCGCCTCCAAGCGCGCCCGCTACGTCGGACGGCCGGGCTCCGCCTCGACCGCCGCCGGTTTGATGAGCCGGCACCTGAAGGAACTCGACACCTTCACGACCGAAGCCTTCGCCTGATACACGTATAAAAGACCGACCTAGAGACGAGCTGGACCTGACATGGCCGACATCCTGACCCCCGCCCTCGGTGAATCCGTCACCGAAGCCACCATCGCGAAGTGGACCAAGAAGGTCGGCGATCCGGTCAAGAAGGACGAACTGCTGGTCGAGCTGGAAACCGACAAGGTCTCGCTGGAAGTCGTCTCGCCCGCCGACGGCGTGCTGGGCGACATCAAGGCGGCCGAGGGCGACAACGTCGTTCCCGGCACGATCCTGGGTTCGGTGACCGAGGGTGCGTCCGCCGCCGCTCCTGCCCCCGCTCAGGCCGCCAAGGCCGCCCCGGCTGCGAAGGCTGAAACCAAGTCGGCTCCCGCCGCTGCTGCACCTGCTGAGGCTCCGGCCGCCCCCGCCGCTGAAACGGCGATCGACATCATGGTGCCGGTCATGGGCGAGAGCGTCGCCGAAGGCTCGGTCGGCAAGTGGCTCAAGAAGAACGGCGATGCGGTCAAGAAGGACGAGCTGCTGGTCGAGATCGAGACCGACAAGGTCGCAGTCGAGGTTTCGGCCCCGGCTGACGGCGTCCTGACCATCGCCGCCGACGAAGGCGCAACCGTCACCCCGAACCAGAAGATCGGCTCAATCTCGGGTTCCGGTTCGGCAACCGCCGCTCCGGCTGCCGCGCCGGCCCCTGCCGCCACCGCTCCGGCCAACACCGGCTCGGCTCAGGTTTCGGGCGCCAAGAACGAAACCCTGTCGCCCGCCGTCGCGCGCGTTGTCGGCGAGAACAATCTGGATCCGAAGGCCATCGCCGCCACGGGTCCCAAGGGCAACATCACCAAGGCCGACGCCATCGCCGCCATCGGCCAGGCCGCTGTCTCGGCTCCTGCCGCCGCAGCCGCCCCTGCCGCTCCGCGCGCAGACCAGCCGCGCGAAGAGCGGGTGAAGATGACGCGCCTGCGTCAGACCATCGCCCGTCGCCTGAAGGAATCGCAGAACACGGCCGCCCAGCTGACCACCTTCAACGAGGTGGACATGACCAACGTCATGGCCCTGCGCGCCCAGTACAAGGATGTGTTCGAGAAGCGCCACGGCGTGAAGCTGGGCTTCATGTCCTTCTTCACCAAGGCCGTCGTCGCGGCCCTGCACGAGATCCCGGCCGTCAACGCCGAGATCGACGGCACGGACATCATCTACAAGAACCACTATGACATCGGCGTCGCTGTCGGCACCGACAAGGGTCTGGTGGTTCCGGTCCTGCGTGACGCCGACACCCTCAGCCTCGCCGGCATTGAAAAGGGCATCGGCGCCCTGGGCAAGGCCGCCCGTGACGGCGCCCTGACCATGGATCAGATGCAGGGCGGCACCTTCACCATCACCAACGGCGGCACCTATGGCTCGCTGATGTCCACACCGATCTTGAATGCGCCGCAGTCGGGCATCCTGGGCATGCACAACATCGTCCAGCGCCCAATGGCCATCAACGGCGAGGTCAAGATCCGCCCGATGATGTATCTGGCCCTCAGCTACGATCACCGGATCGTGGACGGCAAGGAAGCCGTGACCTTCCTGGTCCGGGTCAAGGAACTGCTGGAAGATCCGGCGCGGGCCCTGCTGGACCTGTAAAGACCCTGAAAGGCGGCGACGATCTCGCCGCCTTTTTCTTTGCTGCGAGGCGGACCATGCTGACCCTCCATACCGCTCCCGGCTCATGCAGCCGCGCCAGCCACATCGCGCTGGAGGAGTCCGGCCTGGACTTCGAGGTCCGGCTGCTCGACTTCTCGAAGTCCGAACAACGCGAGCCGGACTATCTGGCGATCAATCCCAAGGGGCGGGTACCCGCCCTGGCGACAGATCAGGGCGTGTTGACCGAAAGTCCGGCGATCCTGGCCTATATCGCCGCGCTCGCGCCTGCGGGCGCTTTGGCGCCGACCGACCCGTTCGCCTTTGCGCGGATGCAGGCCTTCAACCTGTATCTGGCCACGACCGTCCATGTGGCCCATGCCCACGGCCGCCGCGCCGCGCGCTGGAGCGATGATGCCGCCGCCCAAGCCTCCATGGCGGCCAAGGTGACGCAGAACATGCGCGATGGCTTCGCCTTGATCGAAAACGACCTGACCGGCGACTGGGTGATGGGCGACGCCTATACGGTCGCGGACCCCTATCTGTTCACCTTCGCGGCCTGGCTGGACAGCGACGGCGTCGACATCGCCGACTTCCCCAACGTCCAGGCCCATTTCGAGCGGATGCAAGCTAGGCCCGCGGTCATCCGGGCCCTGGCCGCCGGGGGATAGCGGGCGCGGTGGGATACCATCGGTTGTGTCTATTTTGCGCCGGTCGTTAAGGTTTCGAATCGCCCTGCATTTTCAGCGATTACAACGGCCGAAAATGGTGCCTTATTCCTGCCATGGAGTGGGCTGCACGCGCGATCGGGGTGTTCTACGTCTTGGGCGGACTGATGCTTATGTATCAGGCCTGGCTCAACTGGCGTCTGCAACGGGCGTTGTCGGGCCTGATCTCCGTTCCGACCAGCGACCAGCTTGCTGACGGGGTGATCGCCCTGGGCGGTGTGCTGGTCCTGGCGTCCGGCGCGGCGCTTGCGGCGCTCAGCGCCTGGGCGGTCGTCGCCTTCCTGGCCGGATGGGGGATTCAGGCGGCCTATCTTTTGTGGGCCAATCGTTCCGACCTGAACGATCCCGCCGCCGCCGGCCGTCGTCGCTCGGTCCACGCCTTCCTGGGCTATACCGCCGTCACCGGCCTGGTGCTGTGGCTGCCGGTCGCCGGCGTGCTGGGCTGATCAGCCGAACTCGGCTTCCAGATCGGCCAGACGCGCGGCCTGATCTTCGGCGATCAGGGCGTTCAGCAGCGGATCGATGTCGCCTTCCATGATTTGAGGCAGGCTGTGCAGGGTCAGGTTGATCCGGTGATCGCTGACCCGGCCCTGCGGATAGTTGTAGGTGCGAATCCGTTCCGACCGGTCGCCTGATCCGACCTGGGACTTGCGCGTATCGGAGCGGGCCAGGTCCTTGGCCTGGCGCTGCATGTCGTACAGGCGCACGCGCAGGTTCTTCATCGCCTTGTCGCGGTTGACGTGCTGGGACTTCTCCGACGACGTCACCATGATGCCGGTGGGCAGGTGGGTGATGCGCACGGCGGAATCGGTCGTGTTGACGTGCTGACCACCCGAGCCCGAGGCGCGGAAGGTGTCGATGCGGATGTCCTTGTCGTGGATTTCGATCTCGACGTCCTCGACCTCGGGCAGGACCGCGACCGTCGCCGCCGAGGTGTGGATGCGCCCCTGCGACTCGGTCGTCGGCACGCGCTGCACCCGGTGGACGCCGCTCTCGAACTTCAGCCGGCCGAACACGCCGTCGCCGGTGACGGTGGCGATGATCTCCTTGTAGCCCCCGGCGTCACCCTCGGTCGCCGAATCCAGCTCGATCCGCCAGCCGCGCGTGGAGGCGTAGCGCGAATACATGCGGAACAGGTCGCCGGCGAACAGGGCCGCCTCGTCGCCGCCGGTGCCGGCGCGCACTTCCAGCACGGCCGAGGCGTTCTCGTCGGCGTCGCGCGGCGCCAGCAGCAGGGCGACCTCGCGTTCCAGACCCGGCAGGGTTTCGCTCAGAATCTGCAGCTCGTCCTGCGCCATCGCCGCCATCTCGGGATCGGCCGTCATGGCTTCCAGGTCCGCCATCTCGGCGCGGGCGCGGGCCAGACCCTGAACCGCGTCGGCGACGGGCTTCAGCTCGGCATGTTCCTTGGACAGGCGCACGATCTCGGCGCCGTCGGTGACCGCGCCCATGCGCGCCTCCACCTCGTGGAAGCGGTCGAGCACCTGATCGAGACGGGCCTGGGGCAGTCGCAAGACGGAAATATCCTGAGGAAACGCAAGGGGCCGTCCTTACCCGCCGGGGGCGGTCGTGTCGATTGCAAGCCGTCTCACACGCCGGGCGCCGCGCTTGTGATCGGCGATAACGCCACGGTCACGATGGCGTCAGGCGCGGTTACGAAACCGGCTTCAACCGTTTAGCTGGCGCCCACAATCCTGAATAGGCAACCATGAGGAGGACGCATGTTCGACCGCCCGCCCCCATCTGGACTCCATAGGGCTCAAACCGAAACCGACCCTGTCCCCGACAGCGTCGAACGTCTTTGCCGCCTGTACGACACCCGCTTGGTCGAGACCGGCGGAGACCTCTCACCTGAAGACGCCCGGGAGCTGAACGCCATGGCCGCCATCTATGATCTGGACACCGACCGCCCCTCGACAGAGGTCTGGCGCGACCTGCGCGCCGTCGTCACGCGCCAGACGCCCCTCGACGCCGTCCCGCCGTCGGGTGTCGAGGCCCTGACCCTGCTGGTGGTCGAGGACGATCCCGACGCGGCCGCCTCCCTGACCGAACTGCTGACCGAGGCGGGCCATAGCGTCGTCGGTCCCTTCCACAGCGCGGCGGCGGCCGAGGCTGCGGCGGCCCTTCACAGCATCGACGCAGCCCTGCTGGACATCAACCTGTCGGGCGAGATGACCGGGGTCGAACTGGCCCAGGTCCTGACCGGGCGCTGGGACGTGCGGGTGATCTTCATCTCCGGCGATGTCGCCGCCGCCGCCCGAAACGCCGACATGGCCGAGGCCCTGGTGCTGAAACCCTACAACGGCGCCCAGATCCTTGATGCGGTGGCCCGACTGGGTCGCACGGCCTGAGATCGTCCGCACCGGCGAACGGCGTCTTGCGTCCAGGCTCCGGGCGGGCGATCACGGACCATGCTGTCGAACCGGTCCCGCTACGCCTTGCGCGCCATGGTCCATCTGGCCGGTCTTCCGGGCGGAGGACCGGCCACCATCGCCGAGATCGCGGATGCGGCGGCGGCCCCGCGCAAGTTTCTGGAGGCCATCCTGCTTGACCTGCGACGTCAGCATCTGCTGACATCGAAGCGGGGCAGGGCGGGCGGCTATGCCTTGGCCGCATCCGCCGACGCCATCAGCTTCGCCGATGTGATCCGGGCGCTGGAAGGCCCGCTGGCCCTGGCGCCCTGCGCCTCGCGCACCGCCTATGGGCCGTGCGAGACCTGCCCCGATGTCGAGACCTGTCCGCTTCAACCCGTGCTGCAAGATGGGCGCGACGCCATCGCGGCGGTGTTCGAGGGACGAACCCTTCTGCAAGCCGCCGCCAATTCTTCTCCTATTGACCGACTAGGGAAATAAACCGCACCGTTCGTCCGCGTTTCAGGGGCCGCCAATGCAAGACTTCCTTTTGTTCCTCCTCGTCGGTTTCCTGGCCCAGATCGTGGATGGGGCGCTGGGCATGGCCTATGGCGTCATCTCCTCCACCGTCCTGCTGTCGTTCGGCGTGCCGCCCGCGACGGCGTCGGCCAGCGTCCACGCGGCCGAGGTCTTCACCACGGCGGCCTCGGCCGGGTCGCACACGGTCAACAAGAACGTGAACTGGAAGCTGTTCGTGCCCCTGGCCCTCGGCGGGGTCGTGGGCGGAAGCATCGGGGCCTTCGTCCTGACCAGCATCGACGGCGATGTGATCCGGCCGTTCATCACCGCCTATCTGGCGATCATGGGTCTGGTGATCATCTGGCGCGCCACCCGCCAGACGCGCGAGCGGGTATTCCCGCGCAAGTTCGCCGGGCCTCTGGGCCTGGTCGGCGGTTTCTTCGATGCGGTGGGCGGCGGAGGCTGGGGCCCCACGGTCACCACCACCCTGGTCGGCACGGGTCAGGACCCACGCGCCTCGATCGGCACTACCAATACGGCGGAGTTCTTCGTCACCTCGGCCATTTCGGCGACGTTCCTGGTCGCCCTGCTGACGGGCCACTGGCAAGAGGCCGAAGGCTTCGCCACCCACGCCATGGCGGTCCTGGGCCTGATCGCTGGCGGCCTGATCGCCGCGCCCTTCGCCGGCGTCATCGCCCGCATCGCCCCGCGTCGCGTACTGACCTACGGCGTCGGCGCCGTGGTCCTGCTCTCCGCCGGTTATCAGGCCCTGCGGCTGTTCAAGGTGATCTGAAACGGAAAGCGGCGGCGGGTTCACACCCGCCGCCGCTTCTTTGTCATGAGCCGATTTCGGCCTACTGGTCGCCGGCGGCCGTCGTCGGGGCGGGCGTGCGAGCCGCAGCGGCCTCTTCGGCCGGCGTGCGCAGGGTCACGACCAAGGGGTTGGGCTTGAGGTCGTTCATGGCGCCGGAGGTGGCGTCGATCGCCCCGCCGATGATCCCGCCGATCAGGAGGTTGCCCGCCATGGCCGTGCCGCCCGCGCCAGAGACGCTGCTGGTCACTTCGTGGGTCTGGGCGACATAGCCTTCCTTGGCCACGGTGATACGGAAGGCGTCCTTGCGCGGCATGCGGAAGGTGCAGGGCGTCGCCTGGCATTCGAAGCCGTTCGACGTGCTGACCTGGGCGCCCGGAGGCGTGCTTTCAACCGTGAACTGCTGGCTGGAGCCACGCGTCACGGTGGCGCACGCAGGCAGGGACAACGCCACGCCGACAAGCGCGAGCATACGCACGCAAAGGCGTGCAGAAGTTTTGGAAATCATAGGCCCCTCAGTGGATTATGGGCCGGCCCCCCGGCCGAACCTGGCGCAGAGGTCGCACGACGAGCGAACGCCGTCAATCACGGGTTTGTGAAATGCGTCAGATTTGCACAACCCGCGAATGTCGGCCTATTCCGCCGCCTCAAGCTCCGCCGCCCGCGCCGCGTCCAGTTCGGCGGCCTTCTGTTCGACCAGGTCGACGATGTGGTCGATCATGCCGTCGTTGGCCTGTTTGTGGGCGATCTTGCCGTTCAGATAGATCATGCCCGCGCCCTTGCCGCCGCCGGTGAAACCGACGTCGGTATAGAGGGCTTCGCCGGGGCCGTTCACGACGCAGCCGATCACCGACAGGCTCATCGGCGTCGAGATGTGGGCCAGCTTCTCTTCCAGCACCGCCACGGTCTCGATGACGTTGAAGCCCTGACGCGCGCAGGACGGGCAGGCGATGATGTTGACGCCCCTGTGGCGCAGGCCCAGCGATTTCAGAATGTCGAACCCGACCTTGATCTCCTCGACCGGATCGGCGGCCAGCGATACGCGGATGGTGTCGCCGATCCCGGCCCACAGCATCGATCCCATACCGATGGCCGATTTGATCGTACCGGTGCGCAGGGGGCCGGCCTCGGTCACGCCCAGATGCAGGGGGCAGTCGATGGCCTCGGCCAGTTGCTGGTAGGCGGCGACGGTCAGGAAGGGGTCGGACGCCTTTACCGAGATCTTGAACTCGTGAAAGTCGTGGTCCTGCAGGATGCGGGCGTGGTTCAGGGCTGACTCGACCATGGCGTCGGGGCAGGGCTCGCCGTATTTCTCCAGCAGCTCCTTTTCCAGCGAGCCGGCGTTGACGCCGATCCGCATGGAGCAGCCGTGGTCCTTGGCGGCCTGGATCACGTCGCGCACCCGGTCGGCCGAGCCGATATTGCCCGGATTGATGCGCAGGCAGGCGGCGCCCGCCTCGGCCGCCTCGATGCCGCGCTTGTAGTGGAAATGGATGTCGGCGACCAAGGGGGCCTTGGCCTCGCGCGCGATGGTCTTGAAGGCCGCCGTCGATTCCACGTCGGGGCAGGAGACGCGCACGATGTCGGCCCCGGCCTCTTCCAGTTGACGGATCTGGTCGATGGTCGCCGCCGCGTCGGTTGTCGGCGTATTGGTCATCGACTGGACGCTGATCGGGGCGTCGCCGCCCACCAGGACGGAGCCTACGCGGATCTGTCGGCTCTTGCGACGCTCGATATGGCGCCAGGGTCGGACGTGCGTGTGATCGCTCATGGAAGCATCATATAGGCCGATGATGACGGCGGGACCACGGCCGACGATCAGTTCGGCGTCGTGGGCGTCGGAGATGAGGCGGCGGGAGTCGCGGAAGGCTGCGTCTGGGTCTGGGCCTGCGCCTGGGTTCGGGCCTGAGCCGCCTGGGCCTCGACCTGGGCGCGGGCCTGGGTCGCCGCCAGCTGTTTGGCGGCCTGATCCGCGCGGCTGTTCAACTGGGCCAGGGGCGTCAGCACCCCGGCCAGCGGCCCGCCGTATTCCCCGTTCAAATAGAGGTCGAAGGCGGCCGGGTCGGATACGTCCACCGTGG
Organism: Brevundimonas sp. KH_058; assembly: GCF_057838505.1. Classification (NCBI taxonomy): domain Bacteria; kingdom Pseudomonadati; phylum Pseudomonadota; class Alphaproteobacteria; order Caulobacterales; family Caulobacteraceae; genus Brevundimonas; species Brevundimonas sp. KH_058. Next base: position 1,656,962 of record NZ_CM174469.1, read on the forward strand.
CGGACACGCCGATCGGCGCGCGCCAGGCCTCGCCCGGCGCCATCTGGCGCGCGAACAGGGCCTGACCGTCGCCCAGCCGCACGACCAGGGCGCCGGCCGTCTTGGCCTGGATCACCACCATGGAGGCGTTGGCCGGGGCGCCATAGACGGCGCCGCGCGGGTTGAAGGCCTTCTGCACCGGCTCGGGATTGGCGGCGGCGGCGATCACGGCGGGATCGGTCGGGTCGACCCCGGTCAGTTCGGCCTCCAGCCCGCGCGTGATGTAGAGCTGCGGCGTCGTCTGGTCGGGCGGCGCCGCCATCGGCGCGCTGAGAGCCACCTGCGGGTCGGGATCGTCGCCCTTTGCCCAGGTCTTGGGGACGGCGGCGATGTCGGAGGGGTGGGCGACCTGATGCAGGCTGGCGCGCTGGAACACGTTCCAGCCGATCACCGCCACCACCGCGGCGACGACGCCGGCGACGATGCGCGGCGAATGGCGTTTGACGTCCTCGAAGGCGATGCCGATGGGCGCCTTCAGCGGCACCGAGGTGTCGGGGCTTTCGCGTTTGAACCGCTCGACCGCCAGTTGCTCGTCAAGGAACAGGGCCGAGGCATAGGCGCGCACATAGCCCAGGGCGAAGACGCGCGAGGGCAGGGACGACCAGTCGCTCTGTTCCAGGGCGGTCAGGAAGCGGCGATGCACCTTGGTCTCGGCGGCCAGCTCGGCCAGGGACTTGCCTGACCGCTCGCGCGCATGACGCAGGCCCTCGCCCAGGGTCGCGGCGTCGGTGAAGGCGGCCATCGGATCCGGCCCGTCAGAAATCGCCTTGATCGCGTCGGGGGCGACCCCCGCATTCAGCGCCATTACGCCTGACCCCATGTTCGGGAGAATACTGCGCCCGAGCGCCGTCTATGTCGCCGCAGATAGACGATTGCGGCCCTGCCAGCAACGCCGCGCATGGGGGTCAGACGGCGACGTTCAGCTTGCGCGCCAGGGATTCGATCTCGTTGCGCACAGAGCCGGTGGACAGGTTCAGCAGGTTGGCCATGCCGCGCCGCGCCGCCGTCAGGTCCGCCGACAGGATCATCCGCTTGACCGGCCCGACCCCGCCCGCCGGCGCCGACAGGCGCGTGAAGCCCAGGGTGATCAGGGCGAAGGCCTCCAGCGGTCGTCCCGCCAGCTCGCCGCAGATCGACACCGGCGTGCCGGTGTCGGCGCAGGCCTTCTGAATGGTCTGGAGCGCGCGCAGGGTCGGCGGCGACAGGGGGTCGTAGCGATCCGAGACCAGCGGATTGGTCCGGTCGGCGGCGTACATATATTGGAACAGATCGTTGGTGCCGATCGAGACGAAGTCCGTCAGCGGCAGAAGCGCATCCAGATGCCACAGCAGGGACGGGCATTCGACCATGGCCCCGACCCGCAGCAGGGCCGGCAGGGCGCGCCCGCGACGCTTGGCCCAGGCGCATTCGATGTCGACCAGTTCGCGCGCGGCCCGGAACTCGTCCACCGTGGCGATCATCGGGAACATGACCCGCAGCTCGCGCCCCGCCCCCGCCGCCAGCAGCGCACGAAGCTGCATCCGCAACAGCGACGGCCGGTCCAGACCCAGGCGGATGGCGCGACGGCCCATGGCGGGGTTCTCCTCCCGCTCGGCCTCCAGATAGGGCAGGACCTTGTCGCCGCCGATGTCCAGGGTGCGGAAGGTGACGGGTTTGTCGCCGGCCGCGTCAAGCACCAGTTTGTACAGCGCCGTCTGGGCGTTCAACCGGGGCAGTTCGTCCGAGACCATGAACTGGAACTCGGTGCGGAACAGGCCGATGCCCTCGGCGCCCGTCTCGACCATATTCTCCAGATCGACGGCGAGACCCGCATTGGTCAGGACCGTGATCCTCTGGCCGTCCCGAGTGACGGCCGGCACGTCGCGCAGCTGGGCGAACTCGGCCTGGCGCTGTTCGCGCACGGCCATGCGCGATTGCACCGCCTCCAGCATGTCGGGGCGGGGGCGCAGATAGGTCTCGCCGGTCTCGCCGTCGGCGATGACCATGTCGCCTTCCGACAGCCGGTCGCGCAGGCCCATCAGACGGCCGACGCAGGGAATCTGCAGCGCGCGGGCGACGATGGCGGCGTGACTGGCGGCCGAGCCTTCTTCCAGCAACAGGCCTTTCAGCTTGTCGCGCGGATATTCCAGCAGGTCGGCGGGGCCCAGGTTCCGCGCCACCAGAATGGCGTCGTCGGGCAGTTCGCGCTCGCCCGGCTTGTCGCCCGCCAGCACCCGCAGCAGCCGGTTGGCCAGGTCCTCGAAGTCGTGCAGCCGTTCGCGGATATAGGGGTCGCGCGCCTGAGCGAAGCGGGCGCGGTGTTCGTTGCGCACCCGGTCCACCGCAGCCTCGGCCGTAAGGCCGTTCCTTACCGCCTCTTCCAGCGACCTGTTCCAGCCCCGGTCGTCGGCGAACATGCGATAGGTTTCCAGCACCTCGAACGAGGGACCGGCCAGGCCCTGGCCCTTGTCCAGCATGACGTCCAGCCCGGTCTTCAGCGTAGCCAACGCCAGCTTCAGCCGCGCCTCCTCCATCGCCGGGTCTTCGGACAGCAGCTTCTCGGGCGCCAGGGGCGCCTCGTGCAGCACCACATGGCCAAAGGCCAGGCCGTCCGAGAACTTCTGTCCCTTCAGCCGCTCTGGCCGGTGCGGCGCCAGTTCGACGTCGCGCAGCTCGTCCAGGGCCAGCAGTTCGCCGGACGAGACCGTCTCGGACAGGACCATGGCGATGGTCTGGATGTCCTCGACCTCCTCCTCGTCATAGCGCCGCTCGGTGCGGTTCTGGACGACCAGGACGCCGATGGCCCGGCCGCCGCGCAGCAGGGGCGCGCCCAGGAAGGCGTGATAGGGATCTTCGCCCGTTTCCGGCCGATAGGAGAAGGACGGATGCGACGGTGCGTCCGACAGGCTGATCGGTTGACCCAGGCGCGCCACCTCGCCCACCAGACCCTCGCCGGGCCGCAGGCGGGTGTTGTGGACGGCGTCGGGGTTCAGACCCTCGGTGGCGAACAGCTCAAGCTCGCCCGAGGCGCGACGCAGATAGATGGAGCAGACTTCGGCGACCATCGACCGGGCGATGATCCTGACGACCATGTTCAGACGATCCTGCGCCGGCGTCGCACCGGCGCCGGCCCCGCCCAGAGCCTCGCGGATCTGGCGCAGGAGGATCCGAGGTCCTCTGGTCATCGCGCCGCCTGCCGGCATCATGTCTCCCGCGCCCTTTTCGTGGATATAGGCGCCCTGTTCAGATCACCTATACCGCGTCCAGCCCATAGGCTGCGTGCAACGCCCGCACCGCCAGCTCGGCGTATGCGGCGTCGATCAGGACGCTGATCTTGATTTCCGAGGTCGAGATGGCCTGGAACTTGACCCCCTTGTCGGCCAGGGCCCGGAACATCAGCTGGGCGACGCCCGCATGGCTGCGCATGCCGACGCCGACGACCGAGACCTTGGCCACGTCCTCGTCGATGCGGATTTCCTCGAAGCCGAGTTGCGCCTGACCGGCCGTCATCAGCTCGGCGGCGCGCACGGCGTCGCGACGGCCGGTGGTGAAGGTCAGGTTGACCGCGCCGGCCGTGCGCGACTGGCTCTGCACGATCATGTCGACATTGACGTTGGCCTCGGCCAGACGCGTGAAGACATCGGCGGGGGCGTCCACGCGGTCGGACAGACCCAGCAGGGTGATGCGGGCCTCGTCACGGCTCATGGTCACACCGGACACGATACGTTTTTCCACGATCTCCTCCTCGTCGCAGATCAGGGTTCCACCCTTGTCGGGCATGACGCCATTCGCGTCGGGTTCGATAAAGCTTGAAAGGACGCGGACCGGCACCTGTTTGGCCATGGCCAGCTCGACCGAGCGGGTCTGCAGCACCTTGGCGCCCAGGGACGCCATTTCCAGCATCTCCTCGTAGGACACCTTGGCCAGGCGGCGGGCGCGGCTCTCGATGCGCGGGTCGGTCGTATAGACGCCGTCCACGTCGGTATAGATGTCGCAAGGCGCGCCCAGGGCCGCCGCCACGGCGACCGCCGAGGTGTCGGACCCGCCGCGGCCCAGGGTGGTGATCTTGCCGTCCGTCGTCACGCCCTGGAAGCCGGGGACGATGGCGATCTCGCCCGAATCGACGGCGGCGCCCAGCTTCTCGCCGGGGATGTCGATGATGCGGGCGCGGGCGTGGGCGTCGTCGGTGACGATCGGCACCTGCCAGCCCATCCACGAGCGGGCGTTGAAGCCCATGTTGCGCAGGGTCGCGGCCAGCAGGCCCGAGGTCACCTGCTCGCCCGAAGCGACCACCACGTCATATTCGTCGTCGCTGAGCGGCAGGCCGGCGCCGGCCGGACCTGCGCCGTCGGTCCAGGCGACCAGTTCGTTGGTCTTGCCCGCCATGGCGGAGACGACGACGGCGACCTTCTTGCCCGCAGACACCTCTGCCGCGACGATCCGCGCCGCACGGCGGATGCGTTCGAGGTCGCCCATCGAGGTGCCGCCGAACTTCATCACCAGTCGTGTCGTGTCGGATCGTGAAGAATCAGGCCGCGTCATCGTGGCGTTCCGCCCCCTGCTTGCGTGAAAGGGCGCGAAGGTTCATCCCTCGCGTCATGACCGCTTCTAACGGCGCCGCACCGTCTCGCCTACCCCGCGAAGGGCATGGTTTTTCGCAAAATTCGTCGCAAGGCGCGTTCGGCGCATCGATCGACCCCGCCGACGTGGCCCGCTTCTCGGCCCAGGCGGCCGAATGGTGGGATGCGCACGGGCCGTTCGCGCCGCTGCACCGGTTCAATCCGGCGCGTCTGGCCCTGATCCGCGACCAGCTTTGCACGCGCCTGGGCCGTGACCCCAGGGCGCGCAGCCCCTTCGAGGGCCTGACCCTGCTGGATGTCGGCTGCGGCGGCGGACTGATCGCCGAGCCGATGCGGCGGATGGGTTTCACCGTCACCGCCATCGACGCCTCGTCCGAGAATATCGGCACCGCGCGGGCGCACGCCGACATGGTCGGTCTCGACATCGCCTATCGCGCCGCCACGGTCGAACAGATCGAGGCCGAGGGCGCGGGGCCGTTCGACGTGGTCCTGACCATGGAGGTGATCGAACACGTCGCCGACCCCGAAGCCTTCGTGCGCGCCTGTTCACGGCTGGTCCGGCCGGGCGGGGTGATTATGGTCGCCACGCTGAATAGGACTTTGAAGTCCTTGGCCCTGGGCAAGGTGGCGGCGGAATACATCCTGCGCTGGGTGCCGGCCGGGACGCACGACTGGCGCCAGTTCCTGAAGCCCGACGAGATTCGGTCGATGCTGGCCGCCGAGCCGGTGACGGTCGAAGGCCCCTACGGCCTCAACTACGACCCGCTTCACGACCGCTGGAGCCAGACCGACGACGCGGGCATCAACTACATGATGGTCGCCACGCGGGCGGCTTAGCAGTTCTCCCTCCCCCTGCGGGGGAGGGGCGTCGCGCAGCGACGGGGTGGGGGCGGCCAGGCCCGGGCGCACCGATCTGAACCAGGTCAGGGCTGCGATGCGTCGCCTTGCCCTTCCCACCCGGCTTCGCCTTCGGCGGCATTGGGTAGCAAACACACCTAAGGCTGATTTTCGCGTTGAAGCCGAAATCTAGGGCCTTTATCGGCGTCAAATGGATGAAGATGCCAAGCTGGCCCTGCGCCTCACCAAGGTATACGCAAAGCTGTCGGGGGAACGCGAGCGGCTCGTGAAGCCACCGAAGTATATCACCCGCCTGATCCCGGAACGGCGAGCGTACGAAGCCGCACAGGCGGATCGAGACCAACGGGTCGTTGAGATCGACAACGCCTTGCCCCATCTCGCCTACGTCATCCAGATGCTCGATCCCCTTGTCGATCTTAACAAGGTGAAACCAATCCGGCCCAGGGCCCTGAATCGGGTGGAAATGCCCAACGGTATCTCAGGGACGGCTATGGACATTGTGCGGGAAGCTGACCGGCCACTCGCTCCGTCTGAGATCGTGGACATCATGGGTGAGCACTTCGGGCTGGACCTATCTTCAGTCCGAGAAAGGCAACGCTACTACGACGCTATCAATCAGGCTTTCGCCGGAACCTTCCGTGATGACCTGATCGAACACCCTAGCCACTTGCCGGACAATCCCGGCTGGCGCCGGCGCTGGTCCTGGAGGCACCGGCTTCCTCACGGCGAATCTTAGCGGCGACGACGCGGGACGCTGGGAGCGGCCACTTCGGGCCAGGCGCTGACCACCTGATCCCGGAAGCGGCGACGTCGGTCGTGTAGGCTCTTGGTGTAGGCGTTGACGTTGGACCTGGCCAAGTTCATCGGACTTGCGGTCGCGCTCAGGATGATGCGCTCCATGTCGCGCACATAGCCGCACGACTTGAAGCCGATGATGACGTTGTCGCGCATCCATTCGGTTAGACGCCCTTCAACCAGCGCCCGCTGTTCCTGGACCGGGGCGGCCTGGAGCAGACCCAGATCGAATTGGACAGCCAGCAGCGTTTCGCGAAGCGGTGACCCACGAATGCTTCCCGTCAGATGCTCCAGCAGGCGGCCTCGGATGCCGTAGGTCTCGCCGGTATAGATGTGGCTGGCCCCCTCGTGCAGCCAAAGGGGGAGTCCGGGCTGCTCAACGAACCCGCTGGCGGTCAGCAGCGCCGCCTCGCCGCGCGCGAACAGCGCATACACGCCCGGGCCGTTGGGCACAGCGTCCGGCTTTGTCAGGAAGGTGTCGGCGCTCAGGAAACTCCATTCTTCCTGCCACGTCTTATCGCGCGTTCGGCGGGGCTTGAACTCGATCGACGTGCCGTCCTTCTTGATGAAGTCTACCCGGCCCTTTCGAGGAGCCGGCTTCCATTGGGCCAAAGTGCGATCGGGCTGGCAAACCGGCAGGAAGCGTTTGCGGCCTTGGAAGTAGCCGGCCAAAGGAGAGCGCCGGGGCTTGCTCATCCAATCCATAAGTTCGGTAAAGGCCTGCCCCTCAGCCTTCTTACTCTTTAAGAGGGTCCAGGCCGCCTCTGCGGCGTAGAGATCGAGGTAATTCTGTGCGATGTGGCGGTGCGTGCGGCCCATCACCCGCATGAGCGCCCAGAGGGTTTCGATCCCGTTGGTGCAGGCCTCAGGGGTGTAAAAGGCCTCATCGTGGTTGATCTGGAAAACTTGGAAGCGGCCGCGCATCGGCCCGAAGCCAGACGCTTTATCGGCGAAAACTTTCGACCCCGGTTCGATCGCCTCACAAATGAACGGCCGGGCATGCGCTTCCTGCTTCGCGACCCATGTTCGAATAGAGCCGTCGCGTTGCCGCGCCCCGACCACAGCGAACGCTCGATCATTGGCTCGGTAGGGAACCTTCCGGTGGTCTTTACGCGTCTTCTGCGTGTTCTTCGGGCGGATGTATCCTCCGTGATAGGAGCCGTCGATTTCGACCTCGCCCCCAAGGGTCTGCAAACTGGCATGGTGTGCGACGACTTCCCGCAGCTTGTGCACCCACAGCAACACCGTTTTGTAGCTGAGGCGCAACTGACGTGCGAGGGCGCGCGCGGTCACCGCCTGAAGATTGTCCGCGAACACCGAGATGATGATCATCAGCTTGCGGAAGCCAAGCTTCCGATAGGCCCAAGGCGTGCCGCTCGTGGCGGAAAACTGCCGGTCACATCGCTTGCACTTGTAGATGTGCCGACGCTTGTAGGTGTTAACCGCGTCCGACCGGCAGTGTGGACAGGTTGGACGGCCGTCGTGCTCGGCCCATCGAAACTTCACAAACTGGACGCGCGCCTCCTCCTCCGTCCATTCGGCGACGTCAAAAGGCACCAGGGCGGTGGCCCGGCCGATATGATCGACGTTTGCGACCAATAGCCAAAATCGTTACTTTTGTATCGATTTTGGCTATATGTGCCGCCAAAAGAGGCGTCAAGATAAAAGTATCATTTTTGGATACGTACGTGTCATATGTGACGACATGCTTTTCTGTCAGTCACCGCTTCTCTAGTATGCGAATCGTGTGGAACGCGGGCATTGCCCCCCTGTTGGAACCTCTGCCTGCATGACGGAAGCCGAACCTGAGATGGGTAAGCGCGACTGGTCGGAAGTCGCCAAAGCCATGATCAAAGCGGAACTGAAGGGGCGGAATATGAACTATTCCCACCTCGTCGAGGCGTTGGCGGCAGTAGGCATCAAGGAGACCGAAGCGAACTTGAGGAACAAGATCAGCCGTGGGAATTTTTCGGCGGCGTTCTTCCTTCAGGCATTGGATGCGATCGGTTGCACCTTGGTGCCAGCTCTGCCGGCTGGAATGACTGCGATCCGAGGGCGTGCTCGCTCGGGTGGTTCCAGTCTTTATCGGCAGCGGGTCGAGGAATTAGCCGTTCGTCATCAAGAAACGCCTGAAGACGCCGACTAGGCCGTTGATTGTCCGAGACTACCGCCGCCGAGGGGCAAGTGCTCTTCCGAACCAAGCAGCGTTCAGTGTTCGCCTCGGGCGCGCAAAACCTCGTAAAGCTGGCCCGGCCCCAGCAGCACATCCTTAATGTCGTCGCGGACCTGCTGTGAGTCCAGCGCCTGCTTGCTCATCGCCTGGTGGGCCGCCAATGCGTCCATGATGGCGTTCATCATCTCGTCGCGCAGGGTGGGCGAATTGGCGAACTGGGCCTTGGTGTTGTTGCGGGCCTGGGTTGCCAGTTCCTCGGACTCCAGCAGCTTCCCCTTGATGACGTCGTTTACGTAAACCAGCTTGTCGTCATCGGTCAGGTCACCTTCGAAAAGGTCGTTCACCTTGGCGATGATCTCGTCGAGAAGCGCCTTTTCCCTTTCGTAGATGCCGCCTGAGCCCAGTTCGGCCACGCCGCTAAGTTTGGGAGCGTCACCGGTCGGATAGACCAGGTCGCGTTGCCCTTCGTCCTTAAGGGAGTGGTGGGTCATGCGGACCCCAGTTAGATCAACGCCGTCGCGCTCACGCCCGAACGCGAGAAGCGGCAGCAGGCGGCGATAGAAGATCGCCAGCTTCTCTAGATCGGTGCTGCCGTAGTCGACGATCTGGGACAAGAAGCTGTAGAGACGGATGAATCCGGCCATGTCGCCCTTGAACATGTCCAAGGCGGACATGTGGTCCAGGGCCTCGGCAACGCCGCGTTCATCGCCCTGGGACTGTGCCGTCTGATACGCCTGCTTGGCGGCGGCGAACACCTTGAGCAGCCGATCCGCCACGGGCTCAATGGCGGCGATCAGTTCCGACTGTTTGGCGTTGGGATCGAGTTCTACCCGCACCACCCGCTCGACCTCGTAGTCATCGTAGTGACCGGCGGCGTCCAGCTTGGCCCTGATGTCGAAGATCAGGTTGGGATCGGTCGCCGCCTCCAGCTCTGCGGTCTCGTGGTAGGTCTGGAAGGCTTGCAGCACCTCCTCGGAACTGTTCACGAAGTCGAGGATGTAGGTGGTGTCCTTGCCGGGATGCGCGCGGTTCAAGCGCGACAGGGTCTGAACCGCTTGGATGCCCGCCAGCCGTCGATCGACATACATCCCGCATAGCAGGGGCTGGTCGAAGCCGGTCTGGTATTTGTTGGCGACCAGAAGCAGGTTGTAGTCGGGACCGGCAAAGGCGTCGCGTATGTCGCGGCCCTTCAGACTGGGATTCAACTCCTTGCTGGTCTCGGTGAACGGCTCGGAGCCGGCATCTTTGTCGTTCACCTCGCCCGAGAAGGCTACCAAGGTGCCGAGCCGGTAACCCCTGTCGGCGATGTAGCCGTTTATCGCCAACTGCCAGCGCACGGCCTCCTGCCGACTGGCCAGCACGACCATCGCCTTGGCCTTGCCGTCAAGCAGCGGCTGCACGTTCTCGCGGTAGTGCTCGACGACGATCTGGACCTTCTGGCTGATATTGTAGGGGTGCAGCCGCACCCAGCGCATGATCGCCTTGCCGGCGGCGTCGCGTTCGACCTCCTTGTCGTCCCAGTCACGCCCGTTGTGGGCCAACCGGAACGCCAGTCGGTAGGGCGTGTAGTTCTTCAGAACGTCGAGGATGAAGCCTTCCTCGATCGCCTGCCGCATCGAGTAGACGTGGAAGGGGGCGGGAAGCCCATCGGGGCCGGGCCGTCCGAACAATTCGATGGTCTTGGCCTTGGGCGTCGCGGTGAAGGCGACGTAGGTGATGCCCTTGTCGCTGGCGCGCCCGGCGATCTTCGCGGCCAGGATGTCTTCGTTGGACACCTCGCCACCGTCGGCCAAGGCCGCAGCTTCCTCGGCCGACAGCATCTCCTTCAACTTGGCCGCCGCTTCGCCGGTCTGGCTGGAGTGGGCCTCGTCGGCAATCACGGCGAAAGCCTTGCCTTCGGTCGCGGCTAGTTCCCGCACAGCCTCAATCGCGAAGGGGAAGGTCTGGATGGTGCAGACGATGACCTTCTTGCCCGCCGCCAGGGCCTTGGCCAACTGACCACTCTTGGACCCGCTCTCGCTCTTGATGGTCTCGACCACGCCCTGGACGCGCTGGAAGTCGAAAAGGGCCTCCTGAAGCTGGCTGTCGATGACATTGCGATCCGAGACGACGATCACGCTGCTGAACAATTTGTTGTCGTCGGCGTCATGCAGTTCGGACAGCAGGTGAGCCGACCACGCGATCGAGTTCGTCTTGCCCGATCCGGCCGAGTGCTGGATCAGGAACCGTCCGCCGGGGCCTTCCTTGACCACCTCGGCCGCCAGCTTCCGGGTGCCATCGAGTTGGTGGTAGCGAGGGAAGATGACGCTGGTGATCAGCTTCTTGGGGTCCCGCCGGGTCACCATGTAGCGGCCCAGAATTTCGAGCCAGCTATCGCGATGCCAGATATTTTCCCACAGGTAGGCTGTGGGATGTCCTGCGCCGTCCGACGGGTTGCCCTTGCCCCCGTGATCGCCGCGATTGAACGGGAGAAACCGTGTTGCCGGCCCTTCCAGCCGCGTTGTCATTTCGACCTCGCGGTTGCTGACCGCGAAGTGGACCATCGCGCCGCCGGGGAAGCCGAGGAGAGGCTCGACCGGGCCGCCCTTGGTCCGAGGCAGGCGGTCGAACCGATACTGGTCGATGGCGTCTCGAACGGACTGGGTGAAGTCCGTCTTCAACTCGGCCGTCGCGACGGGCACGCCGTTCAGATACAGTACCAGATCGATGCAATTCTCATTGGCGGTGGAGTAGCGGACCTGACGTACGACACGCAGGCGATTGGCTTGATAGCGCCGGGTCGTCTCGGGATTCATGCCCATGGCTGGCTTGAACTGCGCCATGGCAAGCCGGACCCTGGCACCGACAATGTCTAGCCCGTTACGCAGAACGTCCAGCACGCCGCGCTCGTCCAGCGACTTGCGCAGGCGGTCAGCGAGGACATCGACGGCGGCGGCGCCGTGCGTCTTGGACAGGGCGGCCCAGGCGTCGGGTTGGGTCTCTTCCACCCATGCCATCAGATCGAGGGTGAAAAGGGCGCGCTTGCGATCGTGGTGGGCGTTGTCGCCGACCGCGTAGAGCCAGCCGTGGGCGGCCAGGTGATCGCAGACTTCATCCTCGAAGCTGATCTCCTTGTGCAGGCTCATCGAGAAGCCTTGAGGCCAAGCTGGGCGAAACCCGCGACTGCGTCCGGCTTCATCGTGAACCTGTTCGTGGCTTCCTCGGCGTCGGCCAGCAACCCGCTCCAGAACGGCCCTTCGCGCGTGATGGCGGGCGGTGGCGGCCCGAGGGAGTCCGTCCGGTCCTTGCACATGTTTCCGAAGTGCATCTGCCAGACCATATTTTCGCCGAGCCCGGACAGTCGGTTTAACTCGGTGGTGGTGCTGCTAGGATGATCCAGCAGCGCCTGAATCAGCTTGCGTTCGTGATCGGACCACGGGCGACGTCGGAAGGCTTCGACCACCCGATCGGTCAGCGGCGTCCGCTCGAACGCCTCCGCCGCTGCCGACTCGTGGGCGTCCAGCGCGGCTATCAGCCGAGCCGCCGCATCCCGCTTGGCCGGGTCCTCCGAGGCGAGCCATCCCTCGGCATTGGTTCGAACCCTAGCGCGATCGGCGGGCGACTGATCCGGGATGGCGGCGATGTGACGGTCGATGTTCATTCGGGAACCTCGTAGCCCAGCTTCAGGGACTTCAGGTGGGGCTGGAGCGCCCGATGGAGTCTGTTCATGGCGTCGGCCTGTTCGGCTTGGATCGTTTCCCAAGCCTCGTCCGGTGAGCGATAGCCACCGCTGCTCACCCGCGCCCGGATGCGGCTCGCGCGGCCTTCCTCAAGCCGCTCCCAACTCAGCGCCCCACCGAACGCCGCATCGATCTGGTCCCGGCGGGCAAGCAGTTGGTCGAAGATCGACTTGTTCTCGGGACCCGTGTCCTTGCCCCGGTCGATATACAGTTCGGCCCCGCAATCATGCTGGGTCACGGTATAGTTGAGCCCCAGCCCTCGGACCCCCGAACTGACCCCGATCCAAGAATAACGCCCAGGGGTGACGTGGCTGTGCATCCGCGCCTCGGGTCGGGCGATCAGTTGCGCCCACCAGCGATGCCGGGCGTCGTACCGTTCGGCGAACTCCTTCTTGGAGCGTGACACGGCCTCGGCCTCGGCGGACGGACCGACGATCAGTGTCAGAAGGGGCGCGGGCGGCGAAAGCCCGATGCGCACGGCCTCGACCTTCACCAGATAGAAGTCCGCGCTGCTCGACTCGTTCAACCAAGCGATCACCGACACATGCTCGGGTCGGGGCTCGGCGACGATCCAGACGGCGGCCCGCGCCTCCATGGCGACCATGTAGGTCAGGACCTTGCCCAAGTGGTCGTGGTTGGACTTCTCCAACTGGTTCTCGATGATGACCTTGGCCCCGCCTTCGTCCTCGGCCACGAGATCGATGCTGAATGTGCCGGCAGCCTGCTCGCGCTCGACGTTGACCAACGACAGGTCCAACGCTCCATTCAGGACGTCGATGTTGTCCTGAAGCCACCGTGTGAAATCGTAGGCCTCATGCCGCCACACTTCGCGCAGGGCGACGCGTTCCAGTTTTCCGATGCCGGGCGCGGCAGCCAGGTAGTCCATCCTCGTCCCCCTCAAATCCAACCGTAACCTACGGACCCGGCGTCTATCAGCACAACCCCAGAGACGTCCTTCAGAGAAGGGTGCCCGACTTCGTGCGCGGTCCGCGTCCAGAAGGCGTCAGATCGTGGCGGCGCATCCAGCCGAGATAGTTCACCAGATCGGCACGGGTGAACTTGTCCCGCTTCTCCGCGTGCCAATCGTTCAGGACCCCGTTGATCACCGCGTCGTCGGTCGGCGTCCGCCCATCGATCAGCATGTCGTTCCAGACAGCGTAGAGGGTCGCGACCGCCTCCACCCCCTTGGATTCCAGCGTCCCGAGATCGGCCAGCATCTTATCGAAGACGGCGCGCCGGTCGCCCAGCATGGCATCCAGTTCGGCGCGCAACGCACCCCGCGTTCCGGTCAGACTGTAGAGAACCTGGCTGCCAGAGCCCCCCGGCTGGCTCGTGGCGATATGCCCGACGCGCGCCAGTTCGGCCTCGATATCGCGCATCAAGGCGCTGTCGAACGGACCGGCGGCCTTTCGCTCGGGCTGGCCACGAAGTTCCCAGACGCCGGCGTGAACTTCGGCAAGATACATTCGCTTGGCGGAGGTCATGCGCCCCGAAGCCGTGTTGTTGGCGACGAGTTCGAGCACCGCGGCGCCGACCAGACGGCGCGCGGTGACTGGGTCGATAGCTAAGGGTGCCTCGGCATGTCCCCGCACATCGATCTTCCCGGTGACGGCGGCGGAGATGAGGGCGGCGCGCCGCTCCAGCAAGAGGGCGATAGCTGCCCCGGCTTGATCGAAAAGGGCAGTTATCTTTGCGATTTGGGCGCTCAGTCGAGCGACTATTTCGCGCTGCTCGGCTAATGGAGGAACCACGACAACTCTCTCCATCATTGAAGACAGAGCGATCCGGGAGCGCGTCGAACCTGTCGACATCTTCCCTGACGCGAATTCGGCTCCCGCATTAAGCTGATAGGCAATGAACTCAGCGTCCATGTCGGGGTTAAGCCGGAGCCGAAAGCAGTCCGCCTTCACCATGGCCGGCTCTATCCCGAGCGGGGCCACGCACGCCCGGCCCACCAGATTTCGCTCGTCACCCAAACCTGCGATCAGCACGTCGCCTACTCGGACGTCATGCCGTGACAAGGCCGTCTCGAAATAACCGGTGTCGATGAAGGCGGCGTCACTGCCGTCGAAACCCTGCTCTTTGATGTTCTGAAGGCGGATTACGCGCACGCCGTCATCGACGTAGTGCTCCGACTTCAGCCCCGATCCGAAGGGGCCGTCGCAGCAGGTTTCCGTCACTCTCTTGAGGGCTTTCACCTGCCAATGCGCAGGCACATCGCCAAGCCATTCGACGCCTGAGTCCTTCATCAAGGCGGCGGGATCGAGGCCCTTGGTGACGGCGTGGGAGATGGCGGTTTGGCGCTTCTCCTTCAGCAGGTCGATCAGCCGCCGCTGCGCCTCCACCAGCGCATCGATCTTGCCCGTCTCACGTCCGAGGAACTCGGCGATGGCGGTCTGCTCGTCTTTGGTGGGGACGGGCACGGGTAGGCCGACGAGTTCAGACGCGTTGATCGCAGGGTAGCTTACGCCAACTGATCGAGCGATCACCTGATTGATGAACCCGTCCATCTCCAGGGCGTAGGCTAGAAATTTCGGATTGACCGTCTGGGGCCTGATCACAGCGAAGCCCGTAGATACCACCATATTGTCTGGCGGATTTTCGACCGATGCGATGGCTCGAAGGTAGGTCCTCACGGTCGAGACGATGATATCGCCGTCCGTGACGCGGCGTCGGGCTCGTGATGGTGCCGCTTCGAACAAAAGGGCGGTTGAGCCAATTATGCCGCGCCCAGCCGCCACATCCGATATTTCGACATACTCGATTTCGGAACCCGGCGAGGTGGCCTCTGGTAACACCTCATCGTTCAAGGTCGATACCACCTTGATCGGTTTGACCGTCCAATGGGCGGGTAGGTCGCCGAGCCAGTCGACGCCACTGCCGGCATAGTCCGTGTAATGTGCGATGGTCATCGCAGCACGGCCGCCAGCACCTGTTTGGCCTGATCCAGGCCGGATAGCTTGAACCTGACGATGTCCACGTCCCGGAAGGCGTCGACATGGAACAGGTTGCTGTTTGGCCGGGCGCGGTCGTAGTCGGTCGCGAGGTAGACCTTGTGCGGTATATCCCCGATCCGCCCAAGATCGACGGCGTCCGCCTCGACATACAGATTTTGGTGCCGCTCGCCGCGCGTTTCCAGGCCGATGTTTAACCCCTTCGCCGTGCGATAACGCTCAATGTAGCCCGCATGGCCGGCGACGGAGGGACTAATGTCCGGGTGGGATTGCAGGAGCCGGCGGACGGCGTCGCGCAGAGGCGGAGACTGGGTCATGCCGCCAGCCCCTCGATCATCACCTTGATCCGGTCGGTGACTTCGAGCAGATCGGCGTCGATCTCGACGAGGTCGCGCGGCGGCTCGAATACGTAGAAGTGCCGGTTGAATGGGATTTCGTATCCGACCCTGGTCTTCGGCTCGTCGATCCAGGCATCCGGCGCGTGGGGCTTCACCTCCCGCTTAAAGTAGGCCTCAACCGCTTCGTTCAACGGCACGTTCTCGGTGTCGCGCAGGGCGGTGTCCGCGACAGGCTTGCCCTTGTTTTTGCCCTTCTGACTAACCATTGGCAGGCCTTGATCATCCAGCGCCGGTCGTTCGACGGTGATGGTGCGGTAGCCGAACTCGGTGTTGTCGAAGATCAGCGACAGCGGACGCAGCTTGATCTTGCCGCCATCGGGCGCCGTCGGGGGCGCGTTGCCATCGACTACGATCTCGCGCTCTACCTCCTTGCCGTCCGCGTCGAACAGGATCGCCTGTTGCGCAGCCTCAAAGGCGCCAAACAGCCGCGTGACCTCGTCAATGTGATTGTTCGACATTTTCCGTCGCTTGGAACCGAGTGACTTGGGCATCTTGTGCCAGAAGCCCGAAGCGTCGATCAGTTGCAGCTTGCCCTTGCGCGCCGCCGGCTTCCGGTTCGACACGATCCACACGTACGTGGCGATGCCGGTGTTGTAGAACATGTCGGTCGGCAGGGCGACGATCGCCTCGACTAGGTCGTTCTCCAGCAGATAGCGCCTGATCTCGCTCTCGCCCGAGCCCGCGCCGCCTGTGAAAAGGGGCGAGCCGTTCAGAACGATGCCGAACCGGCTTCCGCCCTCCTTGGCTGGCCGCATCTTGGATAGCAGGTGCATCAGGAACAGCAGCGAGCCGTCGGATACGCGCGGCAGGCCGGGGCCAAACCGCCCGTTGTGGCCGTGCTGTTCGTGCTCGGCACGGACGACCTTCTCGACCTTCTTCCACTCCACGCCGAAGGGCGGATTGGACAGCATGTAGTCGAACTTGCGGCCCGGATGCCCATCGTCAGACAGGGTGTTGCCGAAGGCAATGTTGCCGACGTCCTGGCCCTTGATCAGCATGTCCGCCTTGCAGATCGCGTAGGACTCCGGGTTCAACTCCTGACCGAATAGGCTGACCCGCGCGCCCGGACTGTGCTCGATCAGATATTCCTCGGCGACGGACAACATCCCTCCCGTGCCGACTGTCGGGTCGTATATGGAGCGCACCACCCCTGGCTTGGACAGGGCGTCGTCATCTTCGATGAACAGCAGACCGACCATCAGCCGGATGACCTCACGGGGCGTAAAGTGTTCCCCGGCGGTCTCGTTCGACAGTTCGGCGAAGCGGCGGATCAACTCCTCGAAGGCGAGGCCCATCTGGTGGTTGTCGACGGCTTTGGGGTGCAGGTCGATTCGCGCGAACCGCTCGGTCACCTGGTAGAGCAGCCCGGCCTTTGCCAGTTCATCGACCTGAGCGGTGAACTTGAACCGTTCGAAGATGTCGCGGACCTCGGCCGAGAAGCCCTGGATGTAGGCATACAGGTTGGCGGCAACGTTGTCGGCGTCGCCGACCAGTCGGTCCATGTCCATCGGCGAGGTGTTGTAGAACGTCTGGCCTGCCGCGCGCTTCAGGAAGGCGTCGGGGTTCAACCCTTCACCCTTGCGTTTGGCGTTCTCGCTCAGCACCGCCGCCTTGGTCGGCGCCAACACGCAGTCCAGCCGCCGCAGAACCGTAAACGGCAAAATGATCTTGCCATAGTCTGACTGCTTGAAGTCGCCTCGCAACAGGTCTGCGACTGACCAGATGAAGGCCGAAAGAGACTGGTGGTTCATGCGCTACTACCCCTCGGCGGCGACGGATAGCACAAGGAGAGGTAGCGACGGCAAGAAGCTGGATTACCATCCTACGACGTGATGTTTACGCCTCCCTCTGATCAGAGCTCCATCGGGGAGGCGTAGTCCTTGAGAAAATCCACAATGGCCTTGGCTTCAGCCATCGACCCCAGCGTCGCGAAGATGGCGACGCTCCATGTCAAGCCTCCGTCCGGCACTGCCCATTCGACTTGGACGGCTTCGGCTGGAACATCTTCCTGATTGGCATCTCGAAGGTGGGTGAGCAGAACGTCTTGAACGCAGGTGCCGAACCAAGCGGCCTGGTGCTCGCTCGTGCAGCCGTCGATCCGAAGAAAAGCGATGACCCAGCCATCATCGACCGGCTTCGTGCCGACGAACACCTCTTGCACGCCGATTGGAGCGGGACGGCTCTTTAGGTGGTCGGCCAGTCGCTGCTGCAATGGTGAGTAATTCATCTCCTTACCGCATCCAGACTGCGGACTTGATCATGGCGCGGGCCACGGCGGCCGGGTCAGTTGCAGTCGCGATGACGCGGCCGTCGCACAAACCGATGAAGCCCTGTCCGTCATAGGCATGGGCGACCTCATAGAACTTTCGGCCACGCGTGAACCGAATGGCTCCGGCGTTGAAACGTTGAATTTTCATAGATTAACTTCCCAGCGTTGAACCATGCCCTCCGTGGCGATGGGTTTCAGCACGCCTCGAACCCGCTGCGACCGCAGACAGGCGCGCACGCGCTTCAGCATGATGTTGAATAGGTCTCGATCATCGATCGGCAGCGCACGCCTCACCATCAGTTCTTCGGTAAGTTCGCGGGGCGTCAACGGATCAGGGCTGTCTCTGAGGGTATCGAGGATGATGCCGGTAACCTCGCCCTGAGCCGATGGCTCGCGGATCGGCACATGCTTGGCCTTGATCCGCCAGATGTCGATGGTCGGGTCGAAGATGCGGATGGCCGCTTCGATATGAGCCAGATCGGTTGTCAGCCGATGCACCTCCGCCTTGGCCCGACCGATCAGGCCGGCGACCTCGGCATACTTCCGTGTCAGCGCATGAAGCGCTTGTGCATTATCCGCACCGAGCGGAACGAGGCTTTCCTGTAAGGGCATGTCTCCTACCTGCTGAGGAACCGCCGTCTCTTCCACGACATCGGCGGTCCATTGCTACGAAGAGGATTCTACATAACCAACGGAAAATACAAAGAAACTCTAGGTGTGTTTGCTACCCAATGCCGGCCTTCGGCTCAGCCACCCTCCCCCGCAGGGGGAGGGAAAGGCGTCATCTGACGTCAGCCTCAGACCTTCTCGGCCTTCTTACGCGTCCAGCTGTAGAGGCCGAACACCGCCGCGGCGAAGACGACGATGCCGGCCAGCATGGCGGGCCAGGCCGAGCCTTCGGGGATCATGGCGAAGGGGGCGTCGCTGTTCGTGCCGACGATGACGCTGGCGTAGAAGACGCCAAACAGGCTCTCGCCCACGATCAGGCCGGACGCCAGCAGCACGCCCATGCGGCGCGCCACATCGGCGAACCGGGTCGTCTTGACCGCCTTGTCATAGAGCCAGCCGACCACGGCGCCGATGACCAGCATGGTCGTCACCGCCGCCGGCAGATAGAAGCCGATGCCCACGGCCAGCGGCGGCAGCTTGATCTTGCCCTTGGTCGATTTGGACACGACGGCGTCCAGCACGATGATGATCACGCCGATCACGGCACCCAGGCCGATCAGGTCCCAGCGCAGGTCGCCGCCGATGACGCCGCGCGCCAGGGCCGAGATCAGGGTCGCCTGGGGCGCCGCCAGCGGCTCGTTGGCGATGCCGGGAGGGCCGCCCTCGAACCCGAAGGCGCCGTTCAGCTTGTTCAGGATGAAGGGGATGACCAGGGCGCCGGCGATGACGCCGACGATCAGGGCGACCTGCTGGCGCCAGGGCGTGGCGTCGACCAACTGGCCGGTCTTCAGGTCCTGAAGGTTGTCGTTGGCGATGACGGCGACGGCGAACACCACCGCCGTCACGATCAGGGCGAAGGCGATGATCGAGCCGTCGGCCGGCACGCCCGCGACCTTCATCACGCCCAGCATCAGCAGCGAGGCCACGATGATGGCCAGGATGCCGACGCCGGACACCGGGCTGTTCGACGAGCCGATAAGCCCGGCCATATATCCGCAGATGGCGGCGACGGCGAAGCCGATCAGCACCACATAGACCAGGCCGCCGATGACCAGCAGGGGGGCGGAGGCCGCCAGCGTGGGCGAGGCCAGGGCGATCCAGGTCAACAGACAGCCGATGGCGATCAGGGCCGCCACCGAGACGGCGCCGACGATCTTGATCGGAATATCCTGTTCGGTGCGGTCCAGCACCTCGCCGTGCGAGCGTTTCGACTGGGCCGCCAGGGCCGAGGTCAGGCCGCCGAGCAGCGGGCCGGCCAGCTTGATCAGGGTCCAGATCGCCGCCACGCCGATGACGCCGGCGCCCATGAAGCGAACTTCACGGCTCCAGACCGTCATGGCCAGTTCCTCGGCGTGCGTTCCGGCCGGCAGGGTCGCGGCGATCGAGGGCAGGCCGTGCGAGGTCAGCCAGGCGATGGTGTCGGGGCTGGTCAGGATCGGCACGGCGATGACCCAGGCCAGGATCAGACCAAACAGCTGGGCCAGGCCGACCGTCAGGCCGATCAGGTGCCCGGCGCCCAGCAGGGCGAACTGCATGCCGAAGCCGACGCCCGTCGCGCCGCCGCCCAGGGCGGCCGGCAGTTTGAAGAACTTGGCCGCCTCGCCCGCAAAGACGCGGCCCGCGACCAGCAGGGCGTAACCGGACGACACCACGGCGCCGGCGACCACGACCCACAGGCCCGACTTGTTCTCGCGCACGGCGCTTTCGGTCTGTTCAGCGCCGCGTGAGCCGACCTTCAGCACCTCGGCGGCGGCGACGCCCTCGGGGTAGGGCAGGCCGCCGTTGGTCACGAGGGCGCGTCGCAGCGGGATCGAGAAGGTCACCCCAAGGATGCCGCCGAAGATGCAGATCAGGGTCGATTCCCAGAACGGAAACTCCAGCCACCAGCCGATCATCACCAGGCCGGGCAGGACGAAGATGATCGAACTCATGGCGCCGCCGACCGAGGCGACGGTCTGGACGGTCATATTCTCCCAGATGGTCGAGGTGCGGAAACCGCGCAGGATCGCCATCGAAATGACCGCCGCCGGAATGGCCGAGGCGAAGGTCAGGCCCACCTTCAGGCCCAGATAGGTGTTGGCGGCGGTGAAGACCACCGCCAGCAGCACGCCCAGCACAAGGGCGCGAAGGGTGAGTTCAAGCCGACCCTTGGGGGCGGCGGCGGCGTCTGTCATCGGCGAATTCCCACGTTCGCGGCGGACGTAAGCGCATTATGTCGCAGGCGGCAACGGGTCTCAGGCGGTCGCGATGTTCAGGACACGGAGCTTGCGCCGTCGAAGGGCCGCCGATGCGACCGTCAGGCCGCGATAAAGCAGGGCCAGCACCAGGGCCGTCACCGCCCATGACAGCAGAACGTCCGACAGGAAATGGCCGCCGAAGACGATGCGGTTGGCCGACAGGCTGACGGCATAGGCCAGGGCCAGTCCGCCCGCCACAGGCCGCCAGCGACGCGGCGCTAACACCAGAGCCGCCGCCACCATCCAGGCCGCGCCAGCCCCCTCGCCCGAGATGAAGGAACAGTTGGACTGACACGCCGTGCTGGGCAGCCAGGCGGCGGTGAAGGCCTCGTCGCCGCCGAACATCCGCACGTCGATCGGCCGCGCCCGACCCCAGACCTCCTTGAACAGGCTGTTGACCACCAGTCCCGGCCCCAGGGCCAGGCCCGCGATCACGAACAGCGCCCGTCGCCCCGCCAGATCGGCCTTTCGCCGCCGCAGCAACCGCCAGATCCACCGCCCGACCGCCGCCAGCAGCATCAACGACATCACCAGCGTCGAGCTCTTGCGCAAGGCGCGCAGCATCGGATCGTCGGCCAGGTAGAAACCGTCCTGTGAGCTGTGGAACAGTGCGCTGACCGCCAGATCCATGCCGGGGAACAGCAAAAAGGCGGCGCTCAATCCCACGATGGCGGCGGCGGCGAGGATGGCCGTCTCCTCGCTGGACAGACGCATCCGCCATCGAAAGGCGACAGGCTTTCGCAGGGTCGGCGGGACGGCGTCGGCGGTGAAGTCGGTCATGATCGTCCCCCCGGATCGTCGCCCGCCTTCCATGCCCTCAAGGCGTGTCGCCGTCGTGTCGGTCCTGCGACGACGGCGTGATGTGCGACCTGACTTGGCGGGGCCGCACGGGCGGGCTAGGACGCCCGCATGCCTGAACTTCCCGAGGTCGAAACCGTCCGACGCGGCCTGACGCC
Source organism: Brevundimonas sp. KH_058 (assembly GCF_057838505.1). Taxonomy (NCBI): domain Bacteria; kingdom Pseudomonadati; phylum Pseudomonadota; class Alphaproteobacteria; order Caulobacterales; family Caulobacteraceae; genus Brevundimonas; species Brevundimonas sp. KH_058. Next base: position 1,678,588 of record NZ_CM174469.1, read on the forward strand.
GGTGCTGGAGGGCGCGCGGCTGTCGCGAGTCAGGATCAACCGGCCCGACCTGAGGTTTCCCTTCCCCGAGCTGTTCGTCGAACGGCTGGAAGGGGCGACGGTCCTGCGGATCGACCGACGCGCCAAATATCTGCTCCTGCCCCTGTCGACCGGCGAGACCTGGATCACCCACCTGGGCATGACCGGCCGCTTCACCCTGGACGGGACCCTGCTGGGCGAGTTCGAGGAGGCGGCGCCCATCGCCGGCAAGCACGAGCATTTCAGCGGCTGCGCCATCCGCGACGGCGCGGCGACCCGCATAGGCTACGCCGACGCCCGTCGGTTCGGCTTCATGGGGCTGATCCCCACCGATCAGGTCGAGACCCATCCCTGGTTCGCCGGCCTGGGGCCCGAACCGCTGGGCAACGGCTTTTCCGGCGCCCATCTGGTCGAAGCCTTCGCGGGCAAGAAACAGAACATCAAGGTGTCCCTGCTGGATCAGCGGATCGTCGCCGGCCTGGGCAACATCTATGTCTGCGAGGCGCTTTATCGCGCCCGCATCTCGCCCCTGGTCGCGGCCGGCTCGGTGTCGAAGGCGCGGCTGGAGCGTCTGGCGACCGAGGTCCGCAACGTGCTGAACGACGCCATCGCGGCGGGCGGTTCGACCTTGAAGGATTTCGCCAACGCCGAGGGCGGCCAGGGCTATTTCCAACATCGGTTCGACGTCTATGGCCGCGAGGGCGAACCATGTCGGGGAGAGACATGCACCGGCGTCGTCGCCCGCATCGTCCAGGGCGGGCGCTCCACCTTCTACTGCCCCTCCTGCCAGAAGGCGTAAGGCCATGAGCGACCGCATCTGCCTGTTGCGCGGCGTCAACGTGGGCGGGGTCAAGGTTCCGATGGCCGAGCTGAAAGCCATCGCCGTCGAGGCCGGTTTCGGCGATCCGCGCACCCTCTTGGCCAGCGGCAATCTGGTGGTCGAAAGCGACGCCGAACCGGCCGATGTCGAGGCGCGGCTGGAGCAGGGGATCGCCGCCCATTTCGGCCGGCCCATCGACGTGATCGTGCGCACGCCCGCGCAATGGGCCGCGCTTATGGCCGCCAATCCGTTCGCAAACGAGGCCGGGATCGACGGCTCCAAACTGCTGCTCATGGTGATGAAGGCGGGGATCAGGGACGGGGCGGTCGAGGCGCTGCGCGGTTTTGCGGCGGGGGATGAGCGGGTCGAGCCCGCCGGCGGCGACCTGTTCTTCTGGCACCCCGATGGCCTGGGTCGCTCCAAGATGGCGGAAAAGGCTCAGCCGCGCCTGATCGGCGTCGGCACCGGCCGCAACTGGAACACGGTGCAGAAACTGGCCGCCATGGTCTGGCTGGAGGACTGAGCGATGCGCAAGATCCATCTGTGGATCAGTCTGGTGGTCGGCGTCCTGGTCTGGGGCGCCTATTTCGTCCACTTCGTTCAAGGGCTGCGCGCCGGCGATCTGGGCGGTCTGGTCTGGTGGTTCGTCGCCGCCCTGATCGTCGCCGCCGTCGCCGAGGCCGCCGCCACCGGCCTGATCGCGCGTCTCTTGCGCCGCCGCGCCCGCGTGCTGGATGAAGGACCGACGCTTCAGGCGGCGTTGAAGGCGGGTCATGTCGCCCTGATGCTGCTGGTCGGCCTGGTCCTGCTCTCGGCCCTGGTTCTGGCCCTGTCGTCCGTCTTCGGCTGGACCCTGGACCTGTCGGGCGCGCGGGGTCAGGTCATCGCCGCCAATCTGCTGCTGGGCATGGTGGTCGTCGCCGAACTGGTCCGCGCGGCCCTGACCTTGGCGCTGATGCCGCGCCGCTGATCTTTCGTTCTTTCTTTCGTCATTCCGGGCGAAGCGCAGCGCAGACCCGGAACCCAGCGGCGCCGAAGGCGAAATGGTCAGGCTTCACAGATGTCGTCCGCCTATGTCCGCGACAGGTTCGCGCTCACGCGCGCCGCTGGGTTCCGGGTCTTCGGGCCAAGCGGCCCTGCGCCCGGAATGACGAAAGGGGCGGTATCCGATATGACCGACCAAACGAAGGAGACCGACCATGGCCGACACCTATTCCAACCTGCTGATCGAACGTCACGCCGACGGCTATGCGGTGGTGACCCTGAACCGGCCCGAGGCGCTGAACGCCCTGAACTCGGCCCTGTTCAAGGACCTCGCCGACTTGCTCGACAGCGTCGAACATGACGACAGCGTGCGCTGCCTCATCCTGACGGGCTCGGGCGACAAGGCCTTCGCCGCCGGCGCCGACATCAAGGAGATGGCGGACCAGACCTACGCCCAGATGTACACGGGCAACTATTTCGCCCTCGGCCACGACCGCATCACACGTTTCAGAAAGCCGATCATCGCTGCGGTCAACGGTTTCGCCCTGGGCGGCGGCTGCGAACTGGCCATGCTGTGCGACTTCATCGTCGCCAGCGAGAAGGCGAAGTTCGGCCAGCCCGAGATCAATCTCGGCGTCGCCCCCGGCATCGGCGGCTCCCAGCGCCTAACGCGTCTGGTGGGCAAGTCCAAGGCCATGGACATGGTCCTGACTGCTCGGATGATGGACGCGGTGGAAGCCGAGCGCGCAGGCCTCGCTTCCCGCGTCTTCCCGCACGAGACCCTGCTGGAGGAAACCCGCAAGATCGCCGCCAGGATCGCCTCGCAAAGCCCGCTGGCGGTCATGGCCAACAAGGAGATGGTCAACGCCGCCCTTGAGACGACCCTGACGCAAGGCGTCCAGTTCGAACGCCGCCTGTTCCACTCCCTGTTCGCCTTCGAGGACCAGAAGGAGGGCATGTCCGCCTTCGTCGAAAAGCGCAAACCCGACTTCAAGGGGCGATAAGCCGCAACGCGCCGTCAACCGATCGCCGTGATCGGGCGTTAGGGGCGAATGATGATCCGTCTCTTCGTTTCGCTTGTCGCGACCCTGTTCGTCCTCGTCCCCGCCGCCGTTCAGGCCCAGGCTTCCGCTCAGGCGGTTCAGCCGCCCGCTTTCAGCTCCAGCCGGATCATCGTCGAGACGCGCGGGACCGGGCCGGACATCATCTTCATTCCGGGTCTGGGCTCGACCGGCGCGGCCTGGCGTTCGACGGCGGACCGGCTGGACGACCGTTACCGGGTGCATCTGGTCACGGTGCGCGGCTTCGGGGAAACCGCCATAGAAGACAATGTCAGCGGCGGTCTGGCCGGCCCGGCCGCCAGCGAAATCGAGCGCTATATCCGCGAGCAGCGGATCGACCGCCCGGCCCTGATCGGCCATTCGCTGGGCGGTCAGATCGCCCTGCGTGTCGCGGCCGATATGGGCGACCGGATCGGTCGGGTGATGGTGGTCGATTCCTCGCCCTTCTTCCCGTCGCTGGTGGACGCCCGCGCGACCTCGGCCCAGGTCGAGCCCCTGGCGCGGCTGGGCTATCAGGCCCTGCTGCTGTTCGGCGATCAGGCGCTAAAGTCTCAGGTCGCGGCCTTTGGCGTGGACATGGGTCTGGCCGGTGACATGGTGTTCCAGGGGCTGGGCCTGCAGGGCGGCGACCGGCGCGTCCTGGCCCAGGGTCTGTATGAAGCGCTGACAGTCGATTTGCGTCCGCGCCTGTCCCAGATCACCGCCCCGGTGACGGTTGTCTATGGCTGGACGCGCGACACCGAGGCCCCCCGCAATCGGCTGGAAGGCCTCTATCGTTACGGCTTCGAGGGCCTGCCGCGCACCGCCCGTTTCGAACGGATCGAAGGCGCCCAGCACCAGGTGATGATCGAACAGCCGCAGCGGTTCCTGGCGGCGGTTCAGCGGTTCCTGAGCTGATCCTTCAGTCCGTCAGCGCGTCGATCACGACGCCTTCGGTCAGCAGCTGCGGCAGGATTTCCGGCTCGGCCTGACCCGGTCGATACAGCAGATACAGCGGCACGCCCGACCGTCCATGCGCCTGAAGCTCCCGCGTGATGGCGTCGTCGCGACGGGTCCAGTCGCCGACCAGATAGGCGGCGTTGGCCTCGCTCATGGCCTTTGCGACACGGGGCGACGACAGGGCCGCGCGCTCGTTGATCTTGCAGGTCACGCACCAGTCGGCGGTCAGATTGACCAGCACCGGCCGCCCGGCCGCCGTCGCCTGCGCCACCGCCTCAACCGACCAGGGTTGGGCGGCGAGGGGGCCACTCTCGCCCTGCGGCGCGGCGTCCGAATCACGCGCGGCGCCGGCCGCGACGCCCGCCAGCCCGATGGCCATGACGCAGGCGACGGTCGCGCAGATGGTCGCCAGCACGGGTCGCTCGTCCCGCAGGCGCGCGGCCTGGGCCAGCCCCACCAGCCAGGCGGCGAAAGCCAGCAGCAGCGCCGCCGTCAGCAACAGGCCAAGCGCATCCACGCCGCCCTGGCGCGTGAACACCCACATCAGCCAAAGCGCCGCGCCATACATGGGGAAGGCCAGCAGGCCCTTGAGCCGCTCCATCCACACGCCCGGTCGCGGCAGGCGCGCCAGCAGGCCCGGCGACAGGCTGATCGCCAGATAGGGCAGGGCCAGACCCAGCCCCAGCATCAGAAACACAGCCAGCGCCATCGGCCAGGGCAGGACCAGCGCCGCGCCCAGGGCCGCCGCCATGAAGGGCGCGGTGCAGGGCGCCGCGACCACCACGGCCAGAACTCCGGTGAAGAAGGCGCCCGCCGCGCCGGGCAGGCGCGACAGGGGGCCGGACCCCGCGTTCTGCATCCCCGCCCCAACATGGAAGACGCCCGACAGGTTCAGCCCGACCAGCAGCATGACCAGGGCCAGGGCTGCGACCACGCCCGGCGACTGAAGCTGGAACCCCCAGCCGATCGCCTGACCCGCCGCTCTCAGCGCCAGCAGCGCGCCCGCCAGCACCAGGAAGCTGACCAGCACCCCGGCGGTGAAGGCCAGGCCGTCGCGTCGCGCCCGCGACGGATCGTGCGCCGCCGCCGACAGCGACGCCGCCTTCATCGCCAGGACGGGGAAGACGCAGGGCATCAGATTCAGCACCAGCCCGCCCAGCAGGGCCAGACCCAGAGCCTGGAGAAAGACCGGCACGCCGGTCTTCGCCGGCGCCGATGTCGCCTCGTCCAGCGGCGCCAAGGCGCTCTGCCCCTGGGCACCGGCCAGCGGTGGACCGGGCTGGGCCATGATTTCCCACGCCCCCTTGTCGGTCGCCAGGACGCCGCTCAGGGGCGAAGACGCCGCCTCTCGGCCGGGCGTCAGCGTCACGCTCACGCCGTCGGGGCCTCGGCCTCCCGGTTGGGCGGCGGCGTGGTCGATCCGTCCGCCGTCAAACGGGTAGAAATAGACCTGGCCGATGTCGGCGCCGGCCAGCGGTCCGCCGGTCGCGGTCAGGACCAGCTTGCCGGCTTCGGCCGTGACGCGCGCCTCGATCCCGGCCGGGCGCGGCGCGGTCTCGACCAGCCGTTCGATCTCGGCGCCCCAGGGCTTGGCCAGCGGTGCGGCGCCCTCGCGCACCGGCAGGGCCAGCGAGAGGGTCAGCGGCTCGGGCACGCACATCTGGTCGCTGCACACCAGGAACAGCACGTCCGTCGTCAGGGTCAGCACCTCGCCCGGCCGGGCGGATGCTGGCACATGGATCGGCACGGGCAGCATCACCTCGCCCGAATAGCCGTAGTTCATCAGGCTCATCAGCCGCTGGCGGCTGGGCAGGGGCCACAGGATCGGATCGGCCGTGACGCCGTCGGGCAGGGTCCAGACCAGGCTGGTGGCCCCGCCGCTGTCTCCCGGATTGCGCCAATAGGTGTGCCAGCCCGGCGCGATCTTCTGGCGCACGGCCACCACCGTGGTCGAACCGGGCGCGACCCATTGCGACATCGGGACCAGTTCGGCCTCAATCCGCACGGTCCGTTGCGGGCCGAAGGCGATGAGGCCGGAAGGCTGGCTCTGGACCGGCTGGGCCTTGACCGTCGAGAGCGACAGCAGGCACAGCAACAGTCCGGCGAGGAAGGCGAGGGGACGCAAAGGGCGATTTCCGACGTTGGGGGCGGCCGCAACCTAGTCCCTCGGTCGCCCCCGCGCCATCACCTCATCGCCGCAGATCGGCCGTCGCAGATCAGCGCGGCGAGGTCTCGATGAACACCTCGGCGCGTCGGCGCAGCAGTTCGTCCGCGCCCGAGGCGTTGACGGCGCCCGCATCGCCGGCGGCGTTCACCTCGAACGCCGGCGCGGGCATGCCGGCCTGGGTCAGGGCTTCGGCGACCGCACGGGCGCGCCGTTGCGACAGGCTCAGATTGGCCTCGACCGTGCCCGTTGCATCCGCCAGACCCAGCACCCGCACGTGCTTGACGTTGCATTCCTTGGCCTTTTCGGCGGCGGTCTGCAGCAACACCGTGGCGGCGTCGCTCAGTCGCGCCTGGTTCTCGACGAAATAGACGTCGAACCGGCCCGAGACGCAGGGCGATTCCCCGACCACCAGCGCCGTCCGCTTCGGCGTCGGCGCGCATGCCGCCAGCAGTCCCATCGCCAGCATCGCCAGCCCAGTCGATCGCTTCATCACAGCCCTCCTCCGGCTTGGCCGGCCCATTACGCAAAAGAGGCGGCCCGTCCTTCGACAAGCCGCCTCTTCAACCTAGCGCCGGTCGCTGAGTTGCGCGACCGGCAAGTTCTTAGCGATCAGTAACGACGCTGACCGTTGTCCCAATAGCACTCGTTCTGGCGGTTGTCGTAGCAGTAGTAGTAGCGACCCTGGTTGTCGCGGTAGCGCTGCTGGTTGTTGCGGTCCTGGTTCGAACCGCGGACTGCGCCGGCTGCGCCGCCCAAGGCGCCGCCGATCAGGGCGCCGGTCGCGGCGTTGCCGCCGCCGACGTTGTTGCCGATGATGGCGCCGGCGACGGCGCCCAGGCCGGCGCCCATCGCGCCCTGACGGACGGTCTGGTTCGGGCCGCCGTTGTTGTAGCCGTAAGGGTCGCTGGCGCAGGCCGAAGCCAGAAGGCCGGCGCCTGCAATCGCGATGATCGCCTTGTTCATGGTGAAATCCTTTTGTGCCTGGGTGTCTGCCCCTGGATCCGCAAACGTATCGGTCTCGCTTGGGTTCCGCATAGATGCGACAAATATGGTGACGCTTGCGGGGAACGGGCGCGGCTGCGGGGCGTTCGGCCGCCATGACAGACATCACGATCTCACCGCCCGAAGCCGATGCAGGGCCCGCCCTGACGCCTCACGCGGCCCTGAAGCACGCCGTGATGCTGGTCAATCCGCTGTCCGGCAGCGTGGGACCGCGCGCGGCCGCCGAGGCCGAGGCGATCCTGGCCGGTTATGACCTGAAGGCCGAGGTGATGACGTTCGAGGGCGGCAATTTCGATCAGATCATCGCCGACGCCTTCGCGGCCAAGCCGGACGTCATCTTCGTCCTGGCCGGGGACGGCACGGCGCGGTCGGTCGCCTCCAAGGCGCGGCCCGACGGCCCGATGATCGCGCCCCTGCCGGGCGGGACCATGAACATGCTGCCCAAGGCGCTGTACGGCACGGCCGACTGGAAACTGGCGTTGAAACGCGCTTTGGAGGAGGGCGAGCCTCAGGCCGTGTCCGGCGGCGAGGTCCAGGGCGAATATTTCTATTGTGCGGCCATCCTGGGTTCGCCCGCCCTGTGGGCGCCGGCGCGCGAGGCGATGCGAACGGGGAAAGTCAGACTGGCCTGGCAGTACGGGCAGCGCGCCCTGAAACGCGCTTTTTCCGGAAGGCTGCGCTTCAGCCTGGACGGCGGCGAAAAGCGTCGCACCGAGGCGCTTGTTTTGATCAGCCCGATGATCTCCAAGGCGATGGAAGATCCCATCGGACTGGAGGCGGCCGCCATGGACCCCCGCGACACGACCCAGGCCTTCCGCCTGGCCGCCACCGCCCTGTTCAGCGACTGGCGCCAGGATCCGGCCGTCTCGACGCGGCCGGCCAAGCTGATCGAGGTGCGCGCCCGATCCAAGATCCCCGCCGTCATCGACGGCGAGCCGCTGCTGCTGAAACCCGACGCCGTGATCCGCTTCGTGCCCAAGGCGTTCAAAGCCCTGGCGCCCAGGCCGCCGTCGGCCGAGGACAGCGTCTAGGTGGGGCGTATCCTTCAGTTCTCCGACGTTCATTTCGGCTGTGAGCACAAACAGGCCTGCGCCGCCGCCCTGGACTACGCCCACGCCACGCCCAACGACCTGGTGCTGATCACCGGCGACATCACCCAGAAGGGTTTGCCGGGCGAATTCACCGCGGCCGGCGAATGGATGCGAGCCATGCCCGAGCCGCGCTTCGTCATCGTGGGCAATCACGACGTGCCCTATTGGGACGCGGTGGCGCGGGTGCTTCATCCGTGGCGCGCCTTTGAGACGGCGACCGGTTTTCCCGCCCACGACGGTCAGTTCCTGGGTAACGATGTCATGGTGCGGGGCGTGGTCACCGCGCGTGGCTGGCAGGCGCGGCCCAACTGGTCCAAGGGCGTCATCGACCTGGACCAGACACGACGCGCGGCCGAGGCCCTGCGCCAGGCGCCCATCGGCGCGCTCAGAATTCTGGCCTGCCACCATCCGCTGATCGAGATGGTCGGCACGCCGATGACCGGCGACGTCAAGCGCGGCGACGAGGCGGCGCTGATCTTCGCCGAGGCCGGGGTCGATCTGATCATGACGGGCCATGTCCATGTGCCCTTCGCCATGCCGATCCCGCTGGCGGACCGCTGCTCCTATGCGGTCGGGTGCGGGACGCTGTCGCACCGCGAGCGGGGGGCGCCGCCCGGCTTCAACCAGATCGACTGGGACGCCAAGACCATCACAGTCACGGCCCTGGCCTGGGATGGAACCAGCTATCGGTCGCACCAGGTCTGGCGGCTGCCGCGTCGTCAGGACACCCGCAAGGCCGCCACGGCGCCCAGCCCTGTCGAACCGGGCGCCTTGGAGAAGGCGGCGGTCTGACTGGCCTTACCGGAACGGCGGCTCGTCGAAGGCGCGAAGCTTGCGCGAGTGTAGCTTGGAGCCCTCGCTGCGCATCAGGTCCACCGCCTGGATGCCGATCTGCAGGTGTTCGGAGATCGAGCCTTCGTAGAAGCGGTTGGCCTGACCCGGAAGCTTGATCTCGCCGTGCAACGGCTTGTCCGACACGCACAGCAACGTCCCGTAGGGCACGCGGAAGCGATACCCTTGTGCGGCGATGGTGGCGCTTTCCATGTCGATGGCGACGGCGCGGCTCTGGTTGAAGCGCAGGGCCGATTTGGAATAGCGCAGCTCCCAGTTCCGGTCGTCGGTGGTGACGACGGTGCCGGTGCGCAGCCGCAGCTTGACCTCGTCGCCCGGCATGCCGCTGACCGACTTGGTGGCGTCGTAAAGGGCGCGCTGGACCTCGGCGATCGACGGAATGGGGATGTCGGGCGGCAGGACCGCGTCCAGCACGTGATCGTCGCGCAGATAGGCGTGGGCCAGGACATAGTCGCCGATGGTCTGGCTGGCGCGCAGGCCGCCGCAGTGACCGATCATCAGCCAGACGTGCGGGCGCGTGACGGCCAGGTGATCGGTGATGGTCTTGGCGTTGGACGGGCCGACGCCGATGTTGACCAGGGTCACGCCCTTATGGCCCGGCGCGGTCAGGTGATAGGCCGGCATCTGGTGCTTCTTCCAGGCCGTGTCGCTGATCGCCGCCTCGGGGTTGGGGGTGTCGCGCGTGATGACGACGCCGCCGGCGCAGGACAGGGTCTGGTACGGCGAACCCGGCGTTTGAAGCTGTTCGATGGCCCAACGCACGAACTCATCGACATAGCGATTGTAGTTGGTGAACAGGACATAGGACTGAACGTCGTCCACGGGCGTGCCGGTGTAGTGTTTCAGCCGCGCCAGCGAGAAGTCGGTCCGCAAGCCGTCGAAGTGCGACAGGGGAAAATCGCCGCCCATTTCGAACAGGCCGTCGGCGATCTCGTCGCCGATGTGGGCCAGGTCCGTGGTCGGGAACCAGCGCGCCAGGGCGGCCGTCATCGACCGGTCCAGCGCGACTTCCAGCCCGTCCGTTACATAGGGAAAGGGAATTTCCTGGCGCGACAGCCCGACCTCGAAGGTCGCGGCGTATTCCTGCTCCAGCAGGCCCAGCTGTTCGGTCAGATAGGGGCGGAACAGGTCCGGCCGAGTGATGGTGGTGGCGTAGCTGCCCTGTTTCGACAGCCGGGCATAGGCGCGCGGCTCCAGGTCTTGGGGGCGATCCCCGTCCCAGCGGATGCGAAGTTCGGGATAGGCGAACACCCCTTCGGCGCGTTTCAGCGGATCGGGCCGCTCGCCGGTGTTGACGAAATCCCGCACGGCGTCGCGCAGGTTGGTCACGGATTGGGTGTAGAGGGTTTCGAGGCGGTCCAGCGCCGCCTGTGCTGTCATCTGTTCTGTCATGACTTCCTCTAGCGAAGCTTCTTGGCTTTGGCGAGGCGCCTGCCGTTCAAGCTTGATTTCGCTGCCCCGATTTTGCTGCATCGCAGCAATTTATGACAGGGCTGCGGTTGCGGATCGGGGCGTGACGGCGCATCTGGCCCGAATGTCTTCTTCCCTCGCGTCAGCGCCCGCCAAGAAGGAGCTCGGCTTCGTCGAGTTCGTCTGTCTCATCGCCCTGATGATGGCGCTGAACGCCCTGGCGATCGACTCGATGCTGCCGGCCCTGCCGCACATCGGCGCCGATCTGAACGTGGCGAACGACAACGACCGCCAATGGGTGGTGACGGCCTATCTGCTGGGCTTCGGCGGCGCGCAGCTATTCTACGGCCCGCTGGCGGATCGGTTCGGACGAAAGCCCGTCCTGCTGTTCGGCGTGGGCGTCTATGTGGTGTTCAGCCTGCTGGCGACCCTGGCGCCGACCTTCGACACCCTGATCATGGCCCGCATCGGTCAGGGTCTGGGCAGCGCCTGCACACGCGTGCTGGCCGTCTCCATCGTGCGCGACCGCTACGAGGGCCGCACCATGGCGCGGGTCATGTCGTTCAGCTTCCTGGTCTTCCTGGGCGTGCCGATCCTGGCGCCGTCCATCGGCCAGATGATCATGCTGGTCGGGCCGTGGCGCTGGATCTTCGCCGGGCTGGGTCTGATCGGCGTCGGCCTGATCGTATGGGCGTCGCTTCGCCTGCCCGAGACGCTGAAGCCCGAGGATCGCCTGCCGATCCAGGTCAAGCGTCTGACCGCGGCCTACAAGACCGCCCTGACCGACCGCACCGCCATCGGTTACACCCTGGCCATGACGGCCATCACCGGGGCCCTGTTCGGCTTCATCAACTCGGCGCAGCAGATTTTCGCCGATGTCTTCCATGCCGAGGCGGCTTTTCCGGCCATCTTCGCCCTGATCGCGGGCGGCATCGCGGTGGCCTCCATCGTCAATGCGCGGCTGGTGGTGAAACTGGGGTCGCGCAAGATCTCGCACACGGCCCTGATCGGCTTCACCGCCATCTCGGCCGTCCACGCCGCCGTGGCGATCAGCGGCCATGAATCGATCTGGACCTTTGCGGTGCTGCAGACCCTGACCATGTTCTGTTTCGGCCTCATCGCCGGCAACTTCGGCGCCATGGCCATGGAGACGATGGGCAAGATCGCCGGCACCGCCGCCTCGATCCAGGGCTTCATCTCCACCATCGTCGGCTCGCTGCTGGGCTTTGCGGTGGGCCAGCAGTTCAACGGGACGACGATTCCGATGTCAGTGGGCTTCACCGTATTCGGCCTGATCGCCCTGGGCTGGGTGCTGTTCGCCGAGCGGGGACGGCTGTTCCGCGCCCATCACCTGCCGCCCGTCGCGAGCACTTAGACCGAGACTTGATCTTTTCGGCGTTTCCGCGCGTTCTCCGGCCAATCGTTACGGTCAGCCCAGGAAAGCCTCGATGAAGCGCAAAGCTCTCGGTCTCGTCTCCGCCCTCGCCCTCGCCGCCGCCCTGGGGGTGAGCGCCTGCTCCACCACGACCGGGGGCGCGTCGATGACGCCGCCCGCCATCGCGCCTGCGCCCGGTCCCGATGCGATCGACAGCCACACCTATGCCCGGCCCGAGATCGCCCGCGTCGTCGATGTGGCGCTGGACCTGACCGCGAACTTCGAGGCCAAGACCCTGTCGGGCACGGCGACCCTGGACATCCTGGCGGTCCCCGGCGCCAACGAAGTCATTCTGGATATCCGCAATCTGGACATCCAGGACGTGCGCGACGCCGAGGGCCGGCCGCTGCGCTTCGTCGTCGGCGACAACGACGCCATCAAGGGCCAGCCCCTGACGGTCTATTTCCCGGCCTTCGTCCCGAACGAACGGCGCAAGATCGTCGTCACCTATTCGACCCGCCCCGACGCGGCGGCCCTGCAATGGCTCAGCCCGACCCAGACGGCGGGCGGCGAAAAACCCTACCTGTTCAGCCAGGGCCAGGCGATCCTGACCCGCACCTGGGTCCCGACCCAGGACAGCCCCGGCATCCGCCAGACCTATTCGGCCCGCATCACCGCGCCCGCCGACCTGACCGTGGTCATGAGCGCGGACCACCTGACGCCCAACGGCGAGCCGGCCGCACCCAATTCTGAAGGGGGCGGAATGAAGACCTGGCGTTTCCGGATGAACAATCCGATCCCGCCCTATCTGATCGCGCTGGGCGTCGGCGACATCGCCTTCGCTCCGTTCGACGAGCGAACCGGGGTCTGGACCGAGCCCAGCCGTCTGCGCGACGCCGCCGCCGAGCTGGAGCCGACCGCCGAAATGGTGGATGCGGCCGAGAAGCTGTACGGCCCCTATCGCTGGGGTCGTTACGACCTGCTGGTCCTGCCGCCCTCCTTCCCGTTCGGCGGGATGGAGAACCCCAAACTGACCTTCGCCACCCCGACCATCATCGCCGGCGACCGCTCGCTGGTGTCGCTGGTCGCGCACGAACTGGCGCACTCCTGGTCGGGCAATCTGGTGACCAACGCCACCTGGAACGACTTCTGGCTGAACGAGGGGTTCACCACCTATTTCGAGAACCGGATCATGGAGTCGATCTACGGCTATGATCGCGCGGTTCAGGAGCAGGTGCTGAGCTGGGACGGGCTTCAGGACGAGCTGAAGTCCCTGCCCGCCGACGACACGCGCCTGCATCTGAACCTGCTGGGTCGCGATCCCGACGACGGCATGAACACCATCGCCTATGACAAGGGCTCGGCCTTCCTGCGCACCATCGAGCGCGTCGTGGGCCGTGAAAAGTTCGACGCCTGGCTGCGCGGCTATTTCGACCGCAACGCCTATCGCCCGATGACCACGGCCATGTTCCTGGACGACATCCGCGCCAATCTGGTGAAGGGCGACACGCGTCTGGAATCCGAACTGCAACTGGAGACATGGGTCTATCAGCCCGGCCTGCCGTCGAACGCGGTCGCGCCGGTGTCGGACGCCTTCACGCCCGTAGACGCCGCCGCCGTCGCCTTCTTCAAGGACAAGGGACAGGCCTCGGCCATTCCATGGGCCGACTGGAACACCCAGCAGCGCCAGCGCTTCCTGGGCTGGCGTCCCGAAGGCCTGCGCGCCAACGCCGACTGGCTGACCAATGCGCAGCTGGCCGATCTGGAGCGCACCCTGAACCTGGCGAACGAGGGCAATGCCGAACTGACCTTCGGCTGGCTGCAGATCGCCCTGGCGCACCGCTATCAACCCGCTGTCGCCACGGCCGAAAAGTTCCTGACCAGCCAGGGCCGCCGCAAGTTCGTCCTGCCCCTGTTCCAGACCCTGTGGAACGAGAGCGGATGGGGCCGCCCTATCGCCCGCCGAATCTACGGCGAGGCCCGGCCGCTGTATCACCCGGTGACCAGCGGCTCGGTCGATCAACTGGTGGGACGGCAGTAAACGTCCGCTTCTCCCTCCCCTTCATGGGGAGGGACGATCGCGCAGCGATCCGGGTGGGGCCGTAAAACGGGTGAAGCGCTTCAAACGCCCCCACCCCGGCTGCGCTTCGCTTCGCCGCCCCTCCCCATGAAGGGGAGGGAGAAACGCGCTCCAACCATCACAATGTCGCTGGTCCATTCCTAACGAATCCAACCGCTTGCCGATTTATGTCCCCCTTTTCCCATCCCCCCTCCGAAACGCGCGTATTCTAAACCCGTCCCGTCGCCCGGAGGGCTCGCTTGGCCTGCGACCTTGCGGCGGCGGGAGCGGATGGAACGGGAGCGGGTCTGAAACGGCCCGCGCCGGCGGCGAACGCCGTCGGAGGGTCGAGGGGGATACTCGATCGCACTCGGGACGGGGTTTCGCAGACTCCGCCGACCCGTCGCAGGCTTATGGGGTTAGGCGATAAGACCGCCACCGCTCGACGCCCCGAGCTTGCAGGCCAACCAACCGCGCGGAGCGTCAACCCTTCGTCGAAACGGTAATCTCTAATCACACTCCGGGCGAAGGCCCGGCGCTCCGCCCAGCCCTCCATCAACTTCGCTGCGAAAGCGCGAAGACGAAGACGCTTGTCTGCTTCCTGCGGAATCCGCCGTTTGCGTTGCAGCACGGCGCCCTATCGTCTATCCCGCCGACACGGATTTCGACTGGAGCTTTCCCCATGGCTGACCTCGCCCCCGGCGTCGTGACCCTCTTCGGAGGATCGGGCTTTATCGGGTCGCAGGCGGTGCGCGCTCTGGCGCGTCGCGGCTGGCGCATTCGCGTGGCCGTGCGCAACCCGGTCCTGGCCATCGAGATCCAGCCGCTGGGCGATCCCGGTCAGATCCAGTTCATGCGCTGCGACATCACCAGCGCCGAGGACGTGGCCGCCGCCGTGCGCGGTGCGGACGCCGTGGTCAATCTGGTCGGCGTCCTGCACGACGCGGGCGGCAAGCGCGGCTTCGACGCCGTCCATACCGAGGCGGCCAAGACCATCGCCGAAGCCGCCAGGGCGGCGGGCGTCCAGCGTCTGGTCCAGATTTCGGCCATCGGCGCCGACGCCGCCAGCCCCTCGGCCTACGGCCGCTCCAAGGCCAAGGCCGAGGAGGCGGTGCGCGCCGTCTATCCCGACGCGGTGATCCTGCGGCCGTCGCTGGTGTTCGGCGCCGGCGACGGCTTCCTGAACCGCTTCGCCGCCATGGCGACCCTGTCGCCGGTCCTGCCGTTGATCGGCGGCGGCGAAACCAAGTTCCAGCCGGTCTATGTCGGCGATGTCGCCGAGGCCATCGCGCGTGGCGTGACCCGCATCGACGCCGCCGGCCGCACTTTCGAACTGGGCGGGCCGAGCCTCTATACCTTCCGCGAAGTGCTGGAGCTGGTGCGTCGCGAGACCGGTCGCGACCGGATGCTGGTCCCCGTTCCCTTCGTCGTCGCCAAGCCCCTGGGCTCGCTGCTGCAACTGGGCCGGTTCGTCGGCGTCACACCACCGCTGACCCGCGATCAGGTGCTGATGCTGGAGAAGGACAATGTCGTGGCCCCCGACGCCCTGGGCCTGAGCGACCTGGGCATCGACCATCCGGCCGGCATGGCGGCCATCGCCCCCTCCTATCTGTGGCGCTACCGCGTCGGCGGCCAGTTCGCCGAAGCGCCCGCTCACTGAATCCATCCCCATCCGATGAGGTCGTCGGTCGCTTTCGCGGCCGGCGGCGTTTCGCATATGGGAACAAAGAGTGCACAGCTTAAGGATGTCGGCCACGCAGCCCCAGTTCTCCTCGACCGATACGCCTGACCTGAACGACGCGCGGGCCCTGCTGTCGCGCGTCTGGGGCCACGCCGATTTCCGGGGGATGCAGGGGCAGGTGGTCGAGCAGATCCTGTCCGGCGGCGACGTTCTGGCCGTCCTGCCCACAGGCGGCGGCAAGAGCGTCTGCTATCAGATCCCCGCCATCCTGCGTCCCGGCCTGGGCCTGGTGGTCTCGCCGCTGATCGCCCTGATGACCGACCAGGTCGAGGCGTTGAAACAACAGGGCGTCGCTGCGGCTCGGCTCGATTCCGGGGTGTCGCTGGACGAGCGTTCGGCCATCTGGGCGGCGGCCCGCTCCGGCGATCTGGACCTGCTCTACGTCTCGCCCGAAGGCTTGGCGGCCGGCGCCATGATGGACCGGCTGGCGGAACTGCCGCTGAGCCTGATCGCCATCGACGAAGCCCACTGCGTCTCGCAATGGGGCCACGACTTCCGTCCCGACTATCGCAACCTGGGTCTGCTGGCCGAGCGGTTCCCCGACGTGCCGCGCATCGCGGTCACCGCCACCGCCGACGCCCGCACCCGTGACGACATCCTGCGCTCGCTGCGGCTGGAGGAGGCCAAGGTCTTCGTCGACAGTTTCGCCCGTCCGAACCTGCAACTGTCGGCCGAGCGCAAGGAGAGCGCCTCGCGCGCCAAGACCGACGCCCGCGTCATCGAACTGGTGCGCGAGCGGCGGGGCAAGTCGGGCGTGGTCTATTGCGGCAGCCGCGACGGCTGCGACCGCGTGGCCCAGGCGCTGCGCGACGCCGGGACCAACGCCATCGCCTATCACGCCGGCATGGACACGCGCGAACGCGACCGCCGGCTGGAACGGTTTCTGGCCGAGGAGGGCGCCGTCATGGTCGCCACCATCGCCTTCGGCATGGGCGTCGATAAAGCCGACGTGCGCTTCGTCATCCACGCCGATCCGCCGGGCAGCCTGGAGGCCTATTGGCAGGAGATCGGCCGGGGCGGTCGCGACGGCGAACCGGCCGAGGGCATCACCCTGTACGGCCCCTCCGACATCGCCTGGGCCCTGCGCCGGCTGGACAGCCGCCCGATGGCCGAAGAGGTCAAGCAGGTCCAGGTGCGCAAGGCGCGCCAGCTGTTCGCCATGCTGGACGGCGCCGCCTGCCGCGCCCAGGCCGTGCGCCGCTATTTCGGCGAGACGGACGCGGAGCCTTGCGGCGTCTGCGACATTTGCGGCGACCCGCCCCTTCTTTATGACGCCACCGTCCCCGCACAAAAGGCCCTGGCGGCGGTCCAGCGTCTGGGTGGCCGGTTCGGCCGGGGCCGGATCGTCGACCACCTGACCGGCCGGACCAAGGCGGTCCAGCCGTGGGAGCAGCAGCTGTCTACCTGGGGCATCGGCGCCGACATCTCGCCCAACGGCTGGCGCGACATCGTCGATCACCTGTTGTTCGAAGGCCTGCTGGTCGAGGACGCCAACGACGGCAAGCCCCTGGTCGGTCTGGGCGACGGCGAGGCGGTGCGCGCCGTCTACAAGGCCGAACGCAAGATCGAGGTTCGCCGCGTGCCCGCAGGCTTCGACGCCGGCACGCGCTCGGGCAATCCGCGCAATCGCCGCGACCGCACCGGCGAAGGCCGCAACGCGGCGCTGGAGACGATGGACGTCGACGTCCGCGCCCGGTTCGAGGCTCTGCGCGCCTGGCGCCGCGACCGCGCCTCCGAACAGCATGTCCCGCCCTATGTCATCTTCCAGGACAAGACCCTGCTGGAGATCGCCGAGGCGGAGCCGGGCGACTTGAACAGTCTGGGCGCGATTTCCGGCGTCGGCCAGTCCAAGCTGGACCGTTACGGCAAGGGCGTGCTGGAGACGCTGAACGCCCTCTAGATAGGGTCAGACCGCCGGTTTGGGCGGGGCGGTGATGACTTCGACATTGTCGTTCAGCAGGTAGGACAGTTCCGACAGGGCCACGGCGCGTTCGGCCGGGCTGGCGGCGGCCTGAACGGCGGCGACCTTCTTGGGCATGTCCTCGGAGATGCCGCGCAGGATGCATTTCAGGTCGCCGTCGGTTCCGCGCTCCTTCAGGATCAGGTGACCCTGCATGTCCAGGGCGGCCAACTGTTCGGCCTGGGCCTTGAAGCCGGTGAAGGCCTGGCTGGTGAAGAAGGCGGCGTCGTCGGCGGCCCTGGCGGCCGCCCAGCCATCGACCATGGCTTTCAGGCTGGTCGAGCGCGAGATTATGTCGGCGAACAGAGGCTCGCCCGCCACCGAGATCGGCGCGCCGGGCACCGCCGCCGGCTGATCCGCCGCCAGGGCGACGGCGGGATTGGACATCGCCAGGGCGATCGAAAGCGCGAGGCCGCAGGACATGGGGATGACTTCCTGTTTCACCGTCCGCTAGGACGTTGAACCTGTTTACCCCCGACCCGTAAACGAGTGTTTACCCTCTCCAACGCCCACATCATCGACCGAGGACGCCATGAGCCGCGACGACGCCTGGAAGACATTCGATCGCACCGCCGTCGAGGCGGCCCAGACCCGGATCGTGGATCAGTTCGCCGCCGATCCCGATCGGCTGGCGCGGATGTCGGTCGAGGCGGCGGGGCTTTATCTGGACCTGTCGAAACAGAGCTGGACGAAAGCGGCCTTCGACGCCTGCCTGGATCTGGCGCGGGCGTCCGACGTCGAGGGGCGTCGCGCGGCCCTGTTTGCGGGTGAGGCCGTCAATCTGACCGAAGGTCGGGCGGTGCTGCACCCGGCTCTGCGCGCCGCGCCCGGCGCCGACTTCAAGGCTTTGGGCGAGCCGGTCTCGGCCGAGGTGGATGCGGTTCGGGCGGACATGAAAGCCTATGCCGATGCGGTGCGGTCGGGCGCCGAGGCGGGGGCGACGGGCAAAACGTTCGAGGCCATCGTCCATGTCGGCATCGGCGGGTCGGACCTGGGGCCGCGCGTGGTGTGGGATGCGCTGCGTCCGCTTGATCCCGCCATCGACCTGCGCTTCGTGGCCAATATCGACCCGCGCGACATGGCCGAAGCCCTGACGGGCCTGGACCCCGAGACGACCCTGGTCGTGGTGGTGTCCAAGACCTTCACGACCCAGGAAACCTTGGCCAACGCCGAGGCGGCCAAGGCCTGGTTGGCGGCGTCGCTGCCGGCCGAGGGGATGACGAAACACTTCATCGGGGTGACGGCGGCGCCGGAGAAGGCGGGCGCGTTCGGATGCGGCCGGACGTTCGCCTTCCGGGACTGGGTCGGCGGGCGCTATTCGCTGTGGTCGGCGGTCAGTCTGTCGTGCGGCATCGCCCTGGGCTGGGACGTGTTCGAACAGATGCTGGCCGGGGCGGCGGCCATGGACGACCATTTCGTCTCGGCCCCGCTGGAGGGGAACGCGCCGATCCTGCTGGCCCTGGCCCAGGTGTTCAACGTCGATGGGCTGAACCGGCCGGCGCGGACGGTGGCGCCCTATGCGCACGCCCTGCGTCGGCTGCCGAGCTTCCTGCAGCAGCTGGAGATGGAGTCGAACGGCAAGCGGGTGCATCGCGACGGCACGCCGGTGACGCGTCAGACGTGCCCCGTCGTGTTTGGCGAGCCGGGCACCAATGGACAGCACGCCTTCTTCCAGCAGATTCACCAGGGGCCTCAGACGGTGCCGGCCGAGTTCGTCATCGTGGCCAAGACGCATGCGGATGCGCCGGAATCGCCGCTGTGGTCGAATGCCCTGGCGCAAGGCCAGGCCCTGATGCTGGGCAAGACGACCGAGGCGGCCAAGGCCGAAGGCCTGGCCCAGGGGCTGTCGGATGAGGAGGCGACCCGTCTGGCGCCTCACCGCACCTTCACCGGCAACCGACCCTCGACGGCTATCGTCATGGAGCGGCTGACGCCCGAGACCCTGGGCGCCCTGTTGGCGCTGTATGAGCACAAGACTTTCGTCGAGGGCGTGATCTGGGACATCAACAGCTTCGACCAATGGGGCGTCGAACTGGGCAAGGTGCTGGCCAGGGCGATCCTGAAGGACGTGGACGCCGGCGGGCCGTCGGCAGACCTCGACCCGTCCACGGCGGCGCTGATGACGCGTTTGCTCGGCTGACGAGGAAAGGGCCCGACCTTGCGGCCGAGCCCTCGGTGTCTTTCAGGCCGTCGCGCGATCACCAGCGGCGATCGTAACGATAGTCGCGGTCGTCCCGGCGATAGTCGCGGTAGTCACGGTGGTCGCCGCGCGATTCATAGCGACGATTCTCATAGCGATAATCGTAGCCGTTGCGGCTGTTGAAGCCCTGTCCGCGATCCCAGCGGCCCTGGTTGCGATAGCACTGGCCGCCGCCATAATAGTCGCAGCGCGAACCGCGGTTCGAGGACGAGGCCACCGCGCCGATGGCTGCGCCGCCCAGGGCGCCGCCGGCGATGTAGCGACCGTCGCCATTGCCGTAGATGGCGCCGGCGATGCCGCCGACAGCGGCGCCGATCAGGGCGTTGCGGCCGGTGTTGTCGCGGTCACGCGCCCCGTGCCCGTAAGATTGGGCCGAGGCCGGAGCGGCCATCAGGCTCAGAGCCATGACCGGGGCGGCGACGACGGCGGTGATCTTCAGCAGCTTTGACATGTTCCGTCTCCTTTGTTTCGGGCCGATGCGCCTTTCCGAGGGGGAGAAGCATCAGCGTTGAAACGGTTTTATCTGCCCGTGTTTGAACGACCCCAGAGGTCCGCATTCATTTTCGGTTCATGCGCGCGTCGCGTTGTCGCGGAAGTTTCGCGCGCGATTAAGGGCGGCGCCGCTTGACGATGACCCCCCGTCTGCCTAACTCCCGCTCGCGTTAGCACTCTCGCTGGTCGGCTGCCAAAACGGCGATCGCGGGAATGCCGCACACCGTTTCAAAAACGCCCCGATCCGGGGGTTTTACAGGGAGAAGTCCGATGGCGTTCCGTCCGCTCGGCGACCGCGTGCTGGTCAAGCGCGTTGAAGAAGAATCCAAGACCAAGGGTGGGATCATCATCCCCGACACCGCCAAGGAAAAGCCGCAGGAAGGCGAAGTCGTCTCCGTCGGCCCCGGCGTCCGTGACGAATCCGGCAAGGTCAACGCCCTGGAGCTGAAGGCCGGCGACCGCATCCTGTTCGGCAAGTGGTCGGGCACGGAAGTGAAGATCGACGGCGACGACCTGATCATCATGAAGGAATCCGACGTTCTGGGCGTGCTCTCGTAAGCACCCGCGTCGACGACCTTCTTCAACCTAATCCATAGATAGGAGCAGCCCGCATGGCCGCTAAAATCGTACACTTCAACACCGACGCGCGCGACAAGATGCTGCGCGGCGTCAACGTCCTCGCCAACGCCGTCAAGGTGACCCTGGGTCCCAAGGGCCGCAACGTCGTAATCCAGAAGTCCTTCGGCGCCCCGCGCTCGACCAAGGACGGCGTGTCGGTCGCCAAAGAGATCGAGCTGGAAGACGCCTTCGAGAACATGGGCGCCCAGATGATCCGCGAAGTCGCTTCGAAGACGAACGACAAGGCGGGCGACGGCACCACCACCGCGACCGTTCTGGCTCAGGCCATCGTGCAAGAGGGCCTCAAGGCCGTCGCCGCCGGCATGAACCCGATGGATCTGAAGCGCGGCATCGACAAGGCCGTCACGCTGGTCCTGCAAGAGATCAAGGACAAGTCCAAGCCCGTCTCGAACAACTCGGAAATCGCCCAGGTCGGCACCATCTCGGCCAACGGCGACAGCGAAATCGGTGAGCTGATCGCCCAGGCCATGGCCAAGGTCGGCAACGAAGGCGTCATCACCGTCGAGGAAGCCAAGACCGCCGACACCACCGTCGACGTCGTCGAAGGCATGCAGTTCGACCGCGGCTACCTGAGCCCTTACTTCATCACCAACGCCGACAAGATGGAGGTTCAGCTCGAAGAGCCGCTCATCCTGCTGTTCGAGAAGAAGCTGACCTCGCTGCAAGCCATGCTGCCGATCCTGGAAGCCGTGGTGCAGTCGGGCCGTCCGCTGTTGATCATCGCCGAGGACATCGAAGGCGAAGCCCTGGCGACCCTGGTCGTCAACAAGCTGCGGGGCGGCCTGCGCGTCGCCGCCGTCAAGGCGCCGGGCTTCGGCGATCGCCGCAAGGCCATGCTGGAAGACCTCGCCATCCTGACGGGCGGCCAGGTCATCTCGGAAGACCTGGGCATCAAGCTTGAGAGCGTCACCATCGACATGCTCGGCAAGGCCAAGAAGGTCACCATCACCAAGGACGACACCACCATCGTCGAAGGCGTCGGCGAGAAAGACGCGATCGAAGCCCGCGTGGCCCAGATCAAGCGCCAGATCGAAGACACCACCTCCGACTACGACAAGGAAAAGCTGCAGGAACGTCTGGCCAAGCTGGCCGGCGGCGTCGCGGTTCTCCGCGTCGGCGGTTCGACCGAAGTCGAAGTGAAGGAAAAGAAGGACCGCGTCGACGACGCCCTCAACGCCACGCGCGCCGCGGCTGACGAAGGCATCGTTCCCGGCGGCGGCATCGCCCTCTTGAAGGCCTCCAAGATCCTGGCCGACGTCAAGGGCGACAACGCCGACCAGAACGCCGGCATCGCGATCATCCGTCGCGCCCTGCAGGCTCCGATCCGTCAGATCGCCGAAAATTCCGGCGTCGAAGGCTCGATCGTGGTCGGCAAGGTTCTGGAAAACGAAGACGCCTCGTTCGGCTTCAACGCCCAGACCGAAGAATACGGCGACCTGGTCAAGATGGGCGTCATCGACCCCGCCAAGGTCGTCCGCACGGCCCTGCAAGACGCCGCTTCGGTGGCCGGCATCCTGATCACGACGGAAGCCGCTGTCGCCGACGCCCCCAAGAAGTCGGGCGGCGCTGGCGCCCCTGACATGGGTGGAATGGGCGGCATGGGCGGCATGGACTTCTAAGTCCAAGCCACTTGACGCTGAAAATGCAGAAGGGCGGGGTCGCGAGACCCCGCCCTTTTGTTTTCCTTCTCCCCTTGCGGGAGAAGGTGGGCCCGAAGGGCTCGGATGAGGGGTTGTTCGCTCTGGATTGGATCGAGTGGTTGTCCATCGACAAACCCCTCATCCGACTTCGCTTCGCTCAGCCACCTTCTCCCGCAAGGGGAGAAGGAAGAGGGCTCAGAACTCCGAGATCGCGCCGGGCCGGCGCGAACGCGTCTTCAGCCACATGACGCCCAGCAGGTCCGAGAAGGACGCCCGCAGGCGGCCCCAGTTGGTGTATTTCGAGCGGCCGACCTCGCGGTGGCGGTGGTCCACGTCGAGGTACTGGTTCCTGAACCCCTCGCGGATCATCAGGGCCGGCAGGTAGCGGTGGATGTGATCGAAGTAGGGCAGGCGCAGGAAGACGTCGCGGCGGAAGGCCTTCAGCCCGCAGCCGGTGTCGTCGGCGTCGTCGCCGAGCAAGCGACGGCGGATGCGGTTGGCCCAGATCGAGGCCTGACGCTTGGCCTCGGTGTCCTGACGCTTGGCGCGACGGCCGCCGACCAGGCCGACGTCGGCGGGGGCGGCCAGCAGGGCGTCGACCAGGCGCGGCGCGTCGGCGGGCGGGTTCTGGCCGTCGCCGTCCATCGTCACCACGACCGGCGCGCGCGCCGCCAGGACGCCGGTGCGGACCGCCCGGCTCTGGCCCGCATTGGTCCCGTGGGCCAGGACGCGCAGGGCCGGCAGTTCGGCCATGGCGGCCTTCAGCTCGGCCAGGGTCGCGTCCCTGGAGGCGTCGTCGACGAAGATCATCTCGTACGAACGCCCGGCGAAGGCGGCGGCGATCTCGCGCGCCAGGGGCACGGCGGCGCCCGCCTCGTCATGGACGGGAACGACGACGGAGATTTCGGGCGTTTCGGCGGTCATTGGCGCTCCATAGAGCATGATCGTTTCCGACGGAACTGCGCAGCGGTTTCAGCTGAAACGTGAATCATGCTCGGATTCAAGCCGAGATCGAACGCTTAGGGGAGACGGCTGACGAGGGCGCGGTGGCCGTGTAAGGATCGCCAGATGAAGACTTTCGATCTGGATGGCCGCATCGCCGGCTGGCGCGGGCCGGTTCTCGCAGCCCTGTTGACGCTGATCGCCGGCCTGCCCGGCCTGTTGCTGCTGCCGCCGCTGGATCGCGACGAGAGCCGGTTCGCCCAGGCCACGTCCCAGATGTTGGAAAGCGGCGACTATGTCGATATCCGTTATCAGGACGAGCCGCGCTGGAAGAAGCCGGTCGGCATTTACTGGATGCAGGCCGTCGCCGTCGGGCTGACGTCGGACGTCGAGGATCGCGAGATCGCGCCCTATCGCATCCCGTCTCTGCTGGGGGCGATGCTGGCGGCCTGGGCCGTGGCCTGGGCCGGGTCGGCCATGCTGGGCAGCCGGGTCGGCTTCTTCGGCGGGGCCATCATGGGGGCGACCTTCCTGCTGTCGACCGAGGCGGGGATTGCCAAGACCGACGCCATGCTGTGCGGGGCGACCACCCTAGCCATGGCGGCGCTGGCGCGCATCTATATGGCGACCAAGGCGGGTGAAGGACCGATCCGACCGCACAAACTGCTGTTCTGGATCGGGATCGGGCTGTCGATCCTGATCAAGGGACCGATCGGCTTCCTGGTCGTGGCCCTGGCCATCATCGCCCTGTCGATCTGGGATCGGGACGTGAAATGGCTCTATCGCCTCGGCTGGGGCTGGGGGCTGCCGCTGGTCGCCCTGATGGTCGGGCCGTGGGCCATCGCCATCACCATCGCCACCGACGGCGGTTTCTGGCGCGAGGCCATCGGCGGCGATCTGGCGCCCAAGATCGCGGGTGCGCATGAAAGCCATTCGGGCTTCCCCGGCATGTATCTGCTGCTGGCGCCCCTGCTGTTCTTCCCCTCGACCCTGCTGCTACCCGCCGCCGTCTCGACGGGGTGGAGCCGGCGGGCCGAGCCGGCGATCCGCTTCCTGGTCTGCTGGCTGGTTCCCGGCTGGCTGATGTTCGAACTGGCCCCGACCAAGCTGTGGCACTATACCCTGCCGACCTTCGGGGCGCTGGCCCTGCTGGCCGCCGCCGCCCTGGCCCAGCCCATCGGCAAGGTGTCGAGGATCACCGGTGCGGCGCTGGCGGCGTTTGCGGCCCTGCTGGTCATCGGCATCACCGTCTATGGACTGACGGTCTATGGCACCTCGACGGCCCAGACCTGGGCGGCGTTGACCGTGGTCATGGCGCTGGCGGCGGGGGCGATGGGCGGCTTTCTGCTGTTGAACCGGGCGCCGGTTGCGGCGCTGGTCGCCTCGCTGGCCTTCGGCATCGTGGCCCACGCGGCCCTGGCCGGCACGATCCGGCAGCTGCGGCCGCTGGCTGTCGCGCCCCAGCTTGAGAGGGCGCTGGAGGCGGCCGACCTGCATCCGCGCCAGGGCCGCACGCCGGGTCCGGTGGCGATCACGGGCTTCCATGAACCCAGTTTCGTCTTCCTGACCGGGCGAGACACCGATCTGACCGACGCGCAAGGCGCGGCCCAGGCTCTGGCCGAGGGGCGTCCCGCCATCGTCGAGGGACGCGACGCCGACGCCTTCCGCGCGGCGGCGGCACGGCTGGGCGTCTCGGGCCGCGCGGTCGGGGTGGTCAACGGCTTCAACTATTCGGGCGGGGACGAGGTCAGCCTGACCGTCTATGCGCCGCCGCCCCGGAACGGGTCGGGCGCTGGCGCGGGAGGCTCGTGATGGGCCGGTTCATCCAGATCGTCGAGGTCGGTCCGCGCGACGGGCTGCAGAACGAGAAGGCCGTGCTGGAGCCCGCCGTCCGCGCCGATCTGGTGCGACGGCTGGAGGGGGCGGGGGCGAAGCGGATCGAGGCCGTGTCCTTCGTCCATCCCAAATATGTGCCCCAGATGGCCGGCGCCGAAGAGGTCATGGCCGCCCTGCCGCACGAGGCGGGCCGCAGCCGCATCGGCCTGGTTCTGAACGGAAAGGGCTATGACCGGGCGCTGGCGACCGGGGTGGACGAGGTCAATGTCTCGGTCGCGGCCACGGACGGCTTCGGCCTGAAGAACCAGGGGCTGGCGGTGAAGGATCAGTTGGTGATGCTGGGCGAGATCGTCGCCCGGCGACACAATGCGGAGGCGTCAGAGGGTGCGCCGGCGCTGTCGGCCATGATCTCGTGCGTCTGGGGCTGCCCCTTCGACGGCGAGGTCTCGGTGGATCAGGTCGCGGACATGGTCGGAGCCATCGCAGAGATGGGCGTGGGCGAGATCGGTCTGGCCGACACCATCGGCGCGGGCGATCCCTGGGCGGTAACGCGGAAAGTCGATGCGGCGAAAGCCGTAGCGCCGGACGCAACCCTGCGCCTGCATTTCCACGACACCCGCAACACCGGCCTGGCCAACGCCTATGCGGGGGTCGAGGCCGGGATTGATGTGCTGGATGCGTCGGTCGGCGGCATCGGCGGCTGTCCCTTCGCACCGGGCGCCACGGGTAATATCGCCACCGAGGACCTCGTCTATATGCTGGCGCGGGGCGGGTTCGAGACAGGCTATGACCTGGACGCCCTGATCGCCACGGCCCGCTGGATCGGCGAGGCCATCGGTCGGCAGGCGCCGTCGGCGCTCAGTCGCGCGGGCGGGTTTCCCAAGGGCTGAAGCCTTGCTGTGGCGAGGATTCGCAAACGGGGCTATTCATGATGAACAGGCGTAGCCGTCGGGCGGGCTGCGAAAAGGACCAACCATGCTGATCGCCATTCCGCTGCTGCTGATCCCCGTGGTGCTCTACAATATCGTGGTGCTGTTCGGCGGGTCGGGCGGCGGCGCCATCGTCCAGGCGGACGCCCTGCTGCGCGATCCGCTGTTCTCGATCACGATGACCTCGGGCGCGCAATGGACGATCGGGTCGGGCGACCTGATCCTGTTCCTGGGCCTGATCCTGCTGTTCTTCGAGCTGGTGAAGTCGACCTCCAGCCAGCGGGTCGCCATCATCAATCACGCCCTGTCGATGATCCTGTTCATCGCCGTGCTGGTGGAGTTCCTGCTGCTGCCGGGCTTTGCGACCTCGACCTTCTTCCTGATCGTGATCATGATCCTGCTGGACGTGCTGGCCGGCTTCATCGTGACGATCATCGCGTCCCGCAAGGATTTCGATTTCGGCGGTGCGTGAGCCACACGGCCTCAAGTAGGTCGAAGGCCGATAGGCCCACGAACAATGGCCTCAAGTAGCGCGAAGCGCGATAGGCCCTACGAAAAAGCCGTGAAGATCAGGGCGACCACGGCGACGTCGAAGAATTTGGCGGCGAGGGCGAAGACGGCGGGCATGGGCAGGTCCGGCTGAGGGCGATCTGCCGCGCCTCCAGCAAACCCCGTGCCGCCGGATCAGATGTCGGTCTTGGCCGTCTTGCCCGTCGCCGGACGACGCTCGGCCGCGCCGGAATATTCGGCTCCGAGATAGGCGGAGCGGGCGGCGTCCAGCACCGGCGGGCCGCCGCGCAGGCCGCGCTTTTGTCCGGTCTGACCCATCTGCTGGGCGACGAAGGCGGCGGCTCCGGGCTCGGGCGCCGGGGGGACGGCAGCTCTTGCCGGGGCCGGTTGGGCGTCGATGTCGGGCGCGGGCGCATCGACCGGCACCAGGGCGCGCGAGGCCGAGCGTTCGCGACGCTCGCGCTCGCGACGGTCGCCCTCGCGGCGATCCACCCGCTCCGGTCCGCCGACAGATTGAATCCGGTCGGTCATTTGGGCTTGGCGCCACCCGCCAGCTTATCGATCTGGCGGCGCATCTCGTCCATCTGGCGGCGCATTTCGTCGAGAGCGTCGGGCGCCTCAGACGCGGGCTCCGGCTTGGCCTCGGGCGCGGCCGTCGGTTCGGCGCGCGGATAGCCGAAGGCCGGGAACATCTGCATGGCGCGCTCGAACATGGCCATGTTCGCCTTGGCCGTTTCCTCGATCAGGGTCGCGCCCGAGCCGGCGCCGAAAGCGCGGCCGACTTGGCTGGCGAACTGTTCCTGCTGGCGGCCGAAGTTGGCCAGCGACATCTCAAGATAGGAGGGCAGAACCCCCTGCATCGACCCGCCGTAGAAGCCGATCAGCTGACGCAGGAACTGGACGGGCAGCAGGGCCTCGCCCCGGCTCTCTTCCTCGAAGATGATCTGCGTCAGGATCTGGCGCGTCAGGTCGTCATTGGTCTTGGCGTCATAGACGACGAAGTCTACCCCTTCGCGCACCATGGCGGCCAGGTCCTCCAGCGTCACATAGGCGCTGGTCCGCGTATTGTAGAGACGGCGGTTCGCATACTTCTTGATGACGACCGCATTCGCCTCGTTCTTGTTTCCGCCCTTGGTTTTTTCGTCAGCCACGCTTGTTCTCGCGATGTTGCAACGCATCACTATCCCCCCTTGCGCCGCGAAGCGCCAGAGGGGGCGTCAATGCGCGCCCCACACAGAAAGTGCGCGGACGGATCAGCCGTGGCTCATCGCCGGGGCCAGGACGACGCCGACCAGCACCGCCGTCCAGTGCACGGTCGCGCCCGTGACGACGAAGCCATGCCAGATGGCGCGGCGGAACTTCACGCGCGGGCTGACGAAGACGAAGACGCCAGCGGTGTAGATCAGGCCGCCGATGACCAGCAGGGCCAGGGCGACGGGATGGACCGTCTCGACCATCGGCTTCAGGGCCGCGACCGCCAGCCAGCCAAAGACGACATAGACGCCGCTCCAGAACTTGTCCGAGATGCGCGGCGCGAACAGTTTCACCCCGGCGCCCATGAAGGCCAGGGTCCAGATCAGGGTGGTGAAGCCGATGGACCACAGCCCCTCGAACCGCTGGGTCGTGAAGGGGGTGTAGCTGCCGGCGATCATCAGGAAGATGGCCGCCTCGTCCAGCCGCCGCAGCACAGGCCGCGCGGCGCAGGGGTTGGTCCAGTTGTAGATGGTCGAGGCCGTCAGCATGCCGACCAGGCACAGGGCGTAGATGGCCGTCGCCATGACGCCGCCGATGCCCGTGTAGACTCCCGCCAGTCCCGCCAGGATGATCCCGCCGACCGCCGCCAGCATCAGGCCGACGACATGGACCCACAGGTCCGCCAGTTTCTCGGCGCGTGTCGGATAGTGCTCGATCATGTCCAGCTCGTCCGGCGTGCAGACGTGGGTGACGAGACGTTTCAGCGTACGAAGCATAGCCCTTCCAATCCATGGATCGCTTCTATCGTTCCGCGATAATGCGCCGACAGGGTGACGAAGGGCTGAATCCGGCCGGGCTTCTATTGTCGCAGGTGACGAAGGCGTCGCGATGCGGCAAAACGGCAACGCAGACCTATTCTCCAGAGAGTGAAATCCCATGACCGACGTCGTCATCGTTTCCGCCGCGCGCACGCCGGTCGGCTCTTTCCTGGGCGCCCTGTCGTCCCTGCCGGCGTCAAAGCTGGGCGAGATCGCCATCAAGGCGGCGCTTGAGCGAGCCGGCGTGTCGGGCGACGAGGTGGACGAGGTGATCCTGGGCCATGTGCTTCAGGCCGCCGCGGGTCAGGGCCCTGCGCGCCAGGCCGCTGTGGGCGCCGGCGTCAGGAAAGAGGCCGCCGCCTGGAGCCTGAACCAGATCTGCGGCTCGGGCCTGCGCGCCGTGGCCATCGCCGCCCAGCAGATCGCCCTGGGCGACGCGAAGATCGTCGTCGCCGGCGGTCAGGAGAGCATGAGCCAGGCGCCGCATGCACAAGCCCTGCGCAACGGACACAAGATGGGCGACGTCGCCCTGGTCGACACCATGGTCAAGGACGGCCTGTGGGACGCCTTCAACGGCTATCACATGGGCCAGACCGCCGAGAATATCGCCGACAAATGGTCGATCAGTCGCGAGGCCCAGGACGAATTCGGTCTCGCCAGCCAGCACAAGGCCGAGGCGGCTCAGACCGCCGGCAAGTTCGACGACGAGATCGTTCCCGTCGTCATTCCCGGCCGCAAGGGCGACGTGACGGTCGACAAGGACGAATACATCCGCCACGGCGCGACTCTGGAGCTGATACAGAAGCTGAAGCCCGCCTTCGCCAAGGACGGCAGCGTCACCGCCGCCAATGCGTCCGGGCTGAACGACGGCGCCGCCGCCTTGGTGCTGATGAGTGCGGACGAGGCCAAGGCCCGCGGGCTGGAGCCGCTGGCCCGCATCGCTTCCTACGCGACGGCCGGCGTCGATCCCTCGATCATGGGCACAGGGCCGATCCCGGCCTCGAAGAAGGCGCTGGAGAAGGCGGGCTGGAGCGTCGCCGATCTCGATCTGGTCGAATCCAACGAGGCCTTCGCGGCCCAGAGCCTGTGCGTGGTCAAGGAGCTGGGCCTCGACCCGGCCAAGGTCAACGTCAACGGCGGCGCCATCGCCATCGGCCACCCCATCGGCGCCTCGGGCGCCCGCATCCTGACGACGCTGCTGTTCGAGATGAAGCGGTCGGGCGCCAAGAAGGGCCTGGCGACCCTGTGCATCGGCGGCGGCATGGGCGTGGCCATGTGCGTCGAGCGGGCGTGACCTGACATAATCGCCCTTCTCCCATTGGGAGAAGGTGGCTCGAAGAGCCGGATGAGGGTCGGATGGTGGGCCAGATCGCACCACCGAACCCTCACCCTTTCGCACAAGGACGACGGCTGCCGCCGTGTGCTCAAGCCCTCTCCCACCGGGAGAGGGAGGCAATTTTCAGTCCACCGCCGGGTATTCGAACGGATCGCTCGGCGTCGGCTGGGTCGGCAGCGGCATGCGCGGCAGGGGCTCGTCGCGGTTGGCGGCGTTCAGCAGGAAGCTGGCCAGGATGACGGCCGCCTGACGCAGGTCCTCGGCCTTCAGGTGGTCGTAGCTGTCGATGCTGGTGTGGTGCAGGCGGCTGGAATAGTCGAGCGGGTCCTGGATGAACTGATAGCCCGGCACCCCCACAGTCTGCATATAGACGTGGTCGGTGCCGCCCGAGTTGCGCAGGGACACGGTCGTCGCCCCCATGCTGGCGAAGGGCGCCAGCCATTCCTGGAAGATCGGGGCGGCGGCGACATTGCCCTCGGCGTTGATGCCGCGGATCTTGCCCGAGCCGTTGTCCAGATTGAAATAGGCGACCAGATCGCGATAGCCCGCGCGCGGTTCAATCGGCCAGCGGCTGCGCCAGGTGCGGTTGTCCGGCAGGCCCGCCAGCGCCGGATCGTTCGACGCAGCGCGCGTTGCCAGATGCTGGTCCACATAGGCCAGCGAGCCCAGAATGCCCTGTTCTTCGCCGTTCCACAGCGCGAAACGGATCGTGCGCTTGGGCCGCACGTTCAGGGTTTTCAGGATGCGCGCCGCCTCCATGACCACCGCGCTGCCCGCCGCATTGTCCACGGCGCCGTCCGAGGCGACCCAGCTGTCCAGGTGGGCGCCGGCCATGACGTATTCGCTGCCGCGCGCTGTGCCGGGGATGTCGGCCAGGATGTTGTAGGCGTTGACGTCCTCGTCGTGGAACCGGACCTCGCTGTTCAGCTCCAGCGTCGGCGGCGCATCGGTCAGGGCCAGGCGCGCCAGGCGGCGATAATCCTCGGCCGCCAGCTCCATCCCCGCCAGTTTCGGCGTGGCGCCGACCTGATAGGTGTAGCCCGTGCCATGCAGCAGGCCGCCGTCGCGCTGGGAAATCCGCACCCAGGCCAGGGCGCCCTGTTCGACCAGGAAGGCGTCCAGCTCGTTGGCGAAGTTGACGGTCTTCAGCGAGCGTTCGATGGCGGCCGGCGAATGCTGCGGCTGGTTGTAGACGTTGCGCTCGGCCAGTTCGGCGCTGGTCCAGCGGCGGAAGGCCGGCTCGGTCGGCTCCGACCCCGTGCCCGGCTGGGACAGCATGACGATCTTGCCCGCCAGCTTGCCGCGCCATTTGTCGAAGTCCTCGACCTTGGAGATCGGGGCCACGATGACGCCGCCGGTGATGGTCCCATTGGTCGAGGGCGTCCAGGCGACGGGGATGGCGCGCAGGTCCAGCGGGCGCGGCGCGGTCATGCGGGCGCTGGAGCGGACGATGGACCAGCCCCGGCCGAACTCGAAGCCTTCGGCGCGCACGTCGGACAGGCCGTAATCGCGGAACTGCTGCTGCGCCCACCGCTCGGCCTCGCGCATCTGCGGCGAGTTGGTCATCCGCCCGCCGATCCGGTCGGTCAGATAGGCGGCGGTCTGCATCACCTGGCTGTGGTTCAGCCCCTGGTCGATGATGCCGTTGACGGCGACCCGGTCCACCGACTGGGCGGCGACGGGCGTGGCGAGAAGGGCGGCGGCGGATACGAAGGCGAGCAGACGCGACATGGATTCCCCTGAGCTGAACAGGGGCGCATCTGAGGCGATCCGCCTACGGAGTGCAAACCGCAAACCGTATTCAGGCCGCGACGATCAGCCCCAGGGTCCGCGCGGTTCGGTCGGCGTGGCAGGCACGCCGGTGGTCGAGGCGGCAAAGCCGGCGGCGGGGCGAGGCTGGGTCAGGTCCGGCGTTCGCGGGCGCGGCTGCATCCCCATCTTGGCGCCCAGCTCCATCAGCGCCTTGATGCGATTGACCGTCGCCGGGTGGGTCGAGAACAGATTGTCCGCCCCACGTCCCGCCAGGGGATTGATGATGAACATCTGGCCCGAGGCCGGATTGCGCTCGGCCGTCTGATTGGTGATCCGCTTGGCGTAGGCGTCGATCTTCTGCAGGGCGCTGGCCAGGGCCTGGGGGTCGCCCGCGATCTCGGCGCCGACGCGGTCGGCCTCGTATTCGCGGCCTCGGCTGATCGCCATCTGCACCAGACCAGCCGCCATGGGCGCCAGAAGCATCAGGGCCAGGGTGCCGATGATGCCGCCCGGCCGTTCGCGATCCTGACCCCCGCCGAAGAACAGGGCGAAGTTGGCCAGGGCGGCGATGGCGCCGGCGATGGTCGCCGTCACCGTCATGATCAGGGTATCGCGGTTCTTCACATGGGCCAGCTCGTGCGCCATCACCCCGCGCACCTCCTCGCGCGTCAGCATGTCCAGCAGGCCGGTGGTGGCGCAGACGGCGGCGTTCTCGGGATTCCTGCCCGTGGCGAAGGCGTTGGGCTGATCGTTGGGAATGATGGCGATCTGGGGCGGGGGCAGGCCGGCGTCTCGGGCCATCTGGCGCACGTCGGCGACATAGTTCCTGACCACGGCGTTGGGATGCTGCTCGTCGACCGGCTGGGCCCGGTACATCTTCAGCACGATCTTGTCGGCGTTCCAGTAGCTGAACAGGTTCATCCCGCCCGCGAACAGCAGGGCGATCGCCATGCCGGGGCCACGACCGATCAGATAGCCGACGCCTGCGAACAGGGCCGTCATCGCCGCCAGCAGGATGAAGGTCTTCAGATGGTTCATCGCGGTTCCGTCACTCGATCCGGCCGCTATGTCTGGCGTCACGAGTTTGATCCTCTATTTGAGAGAAGGCGCATCAAGCCTCAAGGGAGCCGCCCTGTGACCGAACATCCCACCCCCGGCCCGGACAACGACGCCGAAACGGCTCCGGCGACCCCCGTCTTCAACGCCGACGTGCCCAACGCCACGTCCGAGCGGCCGGTCAGCGAGGCCGCGCGCCGGGCCTTGCAGGAGGCGGCCGATCGTCGCGCGGCGGAGCCGTCGATTCAGGCGGACACGGAATACGGCGGCCCGTCCGGTCCCGAACCGACCCGTTTCGGCGATTGGGAAAAGAAGGGGCTGGCGGTCGATTTCTGACCCTCTGGCCCTGTCGGGGTGGGGGGAAGGGTTAACGACGGCTTAAGAAACAGGCGCCGGATTTGCCAGTGCAGGGACAACTCAGAGGAGTCTGTCCCGTGACGATACAGTCGATACTTACCGCCGCATCGGCGGCTCTGCTGCTCTCGGCAGCGCCCGCTCTCGCCGGAGGGCCTGGAGGCCACGGCGGCGGCTATGGCGGCGGCCATGGCGGTCAATCCGGCGGCTGCGGCGGCGGATGCGGTGGCGGCGGCTACCAAGGCGGTGGCGGCCATTACGGCGGCGGCAACTACAACGCCAACCACAACGTCAATGTGAACGTGAACGGCGGGGCCTACGCCAACGCCAATGCGAACGCTTATGCGGGCGCCTCCAGCTATTCGGCGATCAACGCCCGGTCCTATTCCAGCTCGTCCAGCTTCCAGCGCGGCTACGTCGGCGGCGGCACGACCTATGTCGGCAGCGGCGGCTATTCGGACGGCTACTATGGCGGCGGTTACGGCGGCGTCAGCGCCACCTCGGTCCTGGTCGGTCGTCCCCCGGTCAGCGCCCCGGTCGGCTATCCTGTCTATGGCTTCGGCCGCGACTATATCGGCTGGCGTCCGTATCAGCAGGGCCGCCCGGCCGACTGCAACTGCCGCCCGCCCGTTCGCCCGCCGGTGCGTTACGAACAGCGCTATGAGCAGCGTTACGAACAACGCTACGTCGAGCAGCCCCCGGTCTATGTCCAGGCGCCGCCGGTGCAGGTCGCGCCGCAACGCATCGATGTCGCCCCGTCGCAAGTGAACTTCGCGCCGCCCCAGATCGAGATGGGACCGCCCACCTATATCGAGCAACCGCCCATCTATGTGCAGGCGCCGCCGGTCAACATCGGGCCTCAGCGTGTCCAGGTCGCCGCGTCGCAGGTGAACCTGGCCCCGCCGCAGATCGAGACGGGCGGTCCGGTCTATTACGATCAGGCCCCGGTCTATGTGCAGTCGGCCCCGGTGAATATCGGCCCGCAACGCATCCAGGTCGCCCCCGGCCAGGTGAACATGGCCCCGCCGCAGATCGAGACCGGCGGCCCGGTCTATGTCGATCAGTCGCCCGTCTATGTGCAGTCTGCGCCGGTCAACGTCGCCCCGGCCCAGATCTATGTGGCCCCGCCGGAGGTGAACACCATTCCTGGACCGCCGCCCCCGCCGCAGGGTTATTACGGCGATCTGCCGCCGCCGGAAGCGCCCGCGCCCCACGCGCCGCCGCGTCACGGCTATGCCCAGGAGCCGGGCGAGCGGGGCTGATCGCCTCGCGGCAGGACAACCGAAGACGAAAGGGTCGCCCTGGTCTGTCTCAGATCAGGGCGATCTGCTGTGCGATCTCTTGCGCCGCCGCGCGCGGATCGGCCGAGGTCGTGATCGGCCGGCCGATGACCAGATGGGTGGCTCCGGCCTCAAGCGCCGCCTCCGGCGTCGCCGCCCTCGCCTGGTCGTCCAGCGCCGCGCCGACCGGCCGCACGCCCGGCGTGACGATCAGGAAGTCCGGCCGTCCCGCCGCGATGGCCAGGGCGCGGGCGCGGGCCGCCTCGTGCGGGCTGGAGACGACGCCATCGATCCCGGCGTCCAGCGCCTGACGCACGCGTCGCTCGACCAGGTCGGCCGGCGACAGGCTGTGGTCGTCGGCGGACAGATCCTCGGCCGTCAGACTGGTCAGGACCGTGACACCCAGCACTTTCATAGTCGACCCCGCCGCACCGCGCGCCGCCGCCGCCATCACCTGCGGCCGCGCATGGACGGTCAGCAGGTCGCAGTCGGCGCTCGCCAGGTTGGCCGTCGCCTTCTCCACCGTCGCGCCGATGTCGTGGAGCTTCCAATCGAGGAAGATCTTGCGCCCTTGCGCCTTCAGGTCGCGCGCCAGGTCCATGCCGCCGACCGCGAACAGCTGAAGCCCGATCTTGTAGAAACCGACCGCATCCCCGATCCGCGCGACCAGAGCCGACGCCTCGACCGTCGTCGGCACGTCCAGAGCGCAGATGATCCGCTCGTCCACGGTCGCGTTAAGGGTCTGGGTCATCGACGGACTCGCGCTTAGCGGCTATGCCGGGACCTGTGGGGGCGCGTCGGCATGCGGCGTGAATGATTGAGGGCGAGGGCAGGCGATGAACGCAGTCGATTTGGGTGTCAACCTGTTCGTGACGCTGTTCGCCCTGCTGGACCCGATCGGCAATCTGCCGATCTTCGCCGCCGCCACGGCAGGCGCGACCCTGCGTCAGCGGATTTCCGTCTCCGCCCTGATCTGCGCCTTCGCCGCCGTCTTCCTGGCCTTCTTCCTGTTCACGGGCCTTGGCCTGCTGCAGTTCTTCGGCATTTCGCTGGCCGCGTTCCGCATCGCCGGGGGCATTCTGCTGCTGTTCCTGGGGCTCGACATGGCGCGCGGCGACTTCCTGGCCATGTTCGCCGACAAGGACGCCCTGGCCGACACCAAGGACGTGCGCGGCTATGCCCGCCGCCGGTTCCAGCGCCTGGTCGTGCCCTTCGCCATTCCGCTGATGATCGGCCCAGGCGCCATATCCGCCGTCATCATCCAGGCGGGCGAGGCGGCGAAGCTGGGCTATGCCGGGACCATGGGGTCGCTGGTCGCCATCGCGGCGGCCTGCGCCGTCTCCTTCGTCTGTTTCGCCCTGACCGGGTCGCTCAGCCGCCTGCTGGGCGAGGTCGGCATGGCCATCATCGTGCGCGTGCTGGGCCTGATCCTGTGCGCCCTGGCGATCCAGTTCATCCTGCTGGGCCTGGGCGAGGCCATCCCCGGCATGATCTCCGGCGCGGTGACCACCCCCTATCCGGCGGCGAAGTAGGCTTCAGTCCTCGTCGTCCTCGATGGCGTGGATGTCGTCGTCGGTCAGGCCCAGGTGGTGGCCGATCTCGTGGATCAGGACGTGGGCGATCAGTTCGGCGATCCCCACGTCGCCGCGCTCGCACCATTCGTCCAGGATCGGGCGGCGATAGAGGAAGACCCGCGACGGCTCGGCCGCCGGCCCCAGACTGTCGCGCCGACCGATGTCCACGCCGTGATACAGGCCCGTCAGCTCGAACGGATCCTCGATCTCCATCTCCGCCAGCGTCGCTTCGTCGGCGAAGTCGTCGATGCGGATAACCACCTCGCCCGCCGCCTGTCTGAACGGCCCCGGCAGGGCGTCGAACGCCTCTTGCGCCAGCCTGGCGAAGTCGTCGAGGGAGGGGGCCAGAAACGAAGGGGGGCGCG
Organism: Brevundimonas sp. KH_058; assembly: GCF_057838505.1. Taxonomy (NCBI): domain Bacteria; kingdom Pseudomonadati; phylum Pseudomonadota; class Alphaproteobacteria; order Caulobacterales; family Caulobacteraceae; genus Brevundimonas; species Brevundimonas sp. KH_058. The sequence continues at coordinate 1,714,984 of NZ_CM174469.1, forward strand.
CGTCGGTCATGACTGCGATATCGCGGTCCCGAGGGGGCGGCGCAACGGGGCGCGATGACGCGATCACGAGACTGCCGCTTTTTCGCGCGCTTGGGGTATGGTTACCGAATCGGGGCGCAGACCTTTCTCCAGGGACACGAATGGCCGAGGCCGACATCGCCTATGTCGCCACAGCGGGCGCAGCCGGACTGGCCATGGCCGTCAGCGCCTGGGCCTTGCTGCTGCGCGGACGGCTGAACGAGACGGCCGTCCAGGCCGAGCGCGAGCGGGTCGAGGCCCTGGCGGACCTCAGCCGCCACGACGCCATGCTGCGCGCCTTCGACGATGTCAGCCTGGCCCTGACGCCGGACGGTCAGGCGGCCGGCGCGCCCATCGGCTCGGCCGAACTGATCGCGCGCCTGGCGGGCGACAGCGACGAGGTCGGCGCCGCGGTCCTGACCAAGCTCAAGATCACCCACGACGCACTGATCGAGGCCCTGGTGCAGGCGGGCCAGGCGTTCGAGGGTCTGGTCGCGTTGGACGACGTCGAGCCGTGGCGGATCGAGGGGCGGGTCGCCGGCGGTTCGGCCTGGCTGCGGCTGTCGCCCGCGTCGCGCTTCACTTTGACCGGCGCCGATGCGACCGAAAGCGGCCTGGCCATGCTGGGCGACGCCTCGCCCATGCCGACCTGGGTCGTGGACGGGACCGGCAAACTGGCCTGGGCCAACCGCGCCTGGCTGGCCGAGATCAACGCCGAAACCATCGACGCCGCCATCGAGGAAGGCCTGTCGTTCGACCGGGGGGCGGACGCCCTGGTCGCCGAGGCCGCGCGCCTGGGCGTGCGCCAGGAAGGCTTCCGCTGGACGACTGGCGGGGGCGCGCGCCGCGCCTGGCGCATCATCGCCGAACCGGCGGGCGGCGGCGCCGTCACCGCCTTCGCCATCGAGGTGACCGAGGCGGAAGAGACGCGCGACACCCTGCGCCGCCACGTCGACGCTCATGACGAGACACTGAACCACCTGGCTGACGCCGTCGCCATTTTCGGCCCGCAAAAGCGGCTGGCCTTCCACAACACCGCCTTCCAGACCCTGTTCGACATCGACGCGGCCTGGCTGGACGAACGCCCGACCCATGCCGAACTGCTGGACCGGCTGCGCCAGCGTCGAAGCCTGCCCGAAGTCGTGGACTATGCCGGCTGGAAGGCGCGCGAGCTGGAATTCTATGGCGCGTCGGAGGCCTCGCCCGACGATAGCTGGTCTCTGCCGGACGGTCGCACCCTGCGTGTCGTGCGCCAGCCGCATCCGCTGGGTGGCATATTGCTGATCTTCTCGGACATCACCGACGAGCTGAAGCTGCGCAGCCGGTTCAACGCCCAGATCCAGGTCCAGCGCGCGACGCTGGACAAGCTGAACGACGCGGTCGCCGTGTTCGGCTCGGACGGTCGGCTCAGGCTGCACAACGAGGCGTTCGAGACCTTCTGGAACCTGTCGGTCGATCGGATCGCGGCGGCTTCGGATTTCGACGCCCTGGCCGAACTGTGCAAGGCGGTGCTGCCCGATCCGGCCCTGTGGCTGGGGCTGAAGGCGCGGGTCGCCGATCCCGACCCCGAAAGCCGTGTCGCGATTTCAGGCGAGGGACGCACCGTCGATGGCCGCGTCGCCGCCTGGCAGACCCGGCCGCTGCCGGATGGCGCGACCCTGGTCGCCTTCTCGGACGTCACCGCCCGGCGCGGTCTGGAACAGGCCCTGGTCCAGCGCGAACAGGCCCTGGCCGAAAGCCAGGCGCTGAAACGCGAGTTCGTGGGCAGCGTCTCCTATGAACTGCGCACGCCCCTGACGACCATCGTCGGCTATTCCGAATTGCTGGAGACCATGGGCGATCTGCCCGAGCGCAGCCGCCAGCACGCGGGCGCCATCCGTATCGCCGCCAGCCAGCTGGCCCGCTCCATCGACGACGTGCTGGACATGGCCCAGATCGACGCCGGCGAGATGGAGCTGTCGCTGGGCGACATGCGCGTCAGCGACCTGCTGAACCAGGCGGCAGAGAAGGTTCGTGCGCGGGTCGAAGGACGCGGCGCGACTCTGATCCTCTCCTGTCCCATCGACCTCAAGCCGATCCGCGCCGACGAGCACCGCATCGGTCAGGCGCTGGACCATCTGCTGGAGAACGCGGCGCGCGCCGTGGCCGACGGCGGGGCGGTGGTGCTGAAGGCCGAGACGGGCGCGTCCGAAATCCGCCTGACCGTGTCCGACACCGGGCGCGGCATCCCCTATCATCTGCAGGCCCACGTCTTCGACCGCTTCGTGCGACGCGAGCGCGGCGGCCCCGGCGTGGGTCTGGCCCTGGTCAAGGCCCTGGTCGAACTGCACGGCGGCTGGGCCGAGGTCGAGAGCGAGCCGGGCAAGGGCGCCGCCTTCATCCTGCATCTGCCGCTGGGCGCCGCGACCACCGCCGCCGCGCCCGAGCTTCAGCTGGAACTCTAGCGCCTCTCGATCTAGGTCTTTTCGACGCGCGCCGGACGGGTGGCGAACTGACCGGCGCGCCAAGCCATCCAGGTCGCCAGAACCCCCACGGCCATACAGACGACCAGGGCCGGCAAGGACGCTTCGGGTCCGAAAGCGCCGCCGGTCAGCCATTCTGGAAAGCCCGGCTGAGCCGTGCTGCTGGCGATGGCGGGTCCGAAGTCGCCGCCGCTGACCGCCGCGCCGAACAGATAGCCCTGCGTGAAATTCCAGGCGGCATGAACCCCGATCGAGACCCAGATGCGTCCCGTCAGGGCATAGAAGGCGGCCAGCATGATTCCGGCCTCCAGCGCGATGCAGATGGCCGCGAACACGGTCGCATTGGGATTGGTGATATGTCCGAAACCAAATAGGGCGGCGGAGGCGGCGAAGGCGATCCACGGACCGAACGCCCGCCAGATCAGACGCAGCATGACGGCGCGCAGCATGATCTCCTCGACCACCCCCGACTGGATGGCCCCGCCGGCGGCGGCCCAGGCCGGGGCGACGCCCAGAGCGCGGATCTCATAAAGGCCGAACACCGCCATTATGGCCATGACGGCGGCGAACATCAGGGCGCCGATCAGCAGGCCGACAAGAAGCTGAGGTAGGAGCGGCCGCAGGGCGATCTCCGACGGTCTGCGGCCTTCGGCCAGCCAGACCGCCAGAGCATAGAAGCCCAGGCCGACGACGGCCCCAACGACATTGGCCGCCAGCTGCGCCGGCCCCGTGTTCGGCAGAAAATCGCCCAGCACCTGGATCGTCGGAAGGGAAACCAGCACCACCAGGAAGAACAGGGCCACGGCCCAGCCTACGGCCCGCAACCACCGCAGCGGCCCCGGATGCAGGAAACGCCGCTCGCCCAGGTCCACCGGATGGACCCAGGCCTTCATGTCGATCGTCATTCCGCGTTCCCAACCCAAAGGCGAAGCTTAGGCTGCGCCGGGGAGACGACGCAATCGTCAGCCTAGCGCCGCGAAGCTTTCGACGTATCGCGCGAGGGACCGAACTCGGCGCCCGCGTTCCATTCCGGCCATTGGTCGCTGTCCGCCAGCTCACGGCCGACAGCGTAGATCAGCGCCACATCCGCCGCTGCGGCATCCATTTTCCAGGTCGCATCCCATTCGTCCGTGGGCTGATGATAGCGGTTCTGGACGTAGTCGCGGCTGGCGGCGCTGGCGCCGGTGAAGCCAGCCGCCGGGAACAGGGCCGGCACGCCGCGCAGGGCCAGGGGGAAGTGGTCGGAGCGATAGAAGGCGCCGGCCTGGGGCGCCGGATCGGCGATCAGGGTGCGGCCGGCCTGGGTCGCGTGGCGCGCCAGCACGTCGTCCAGCTGGTTCTTGCTTTTGCCGATGACGACGACGTTCGGGTCGATCTCGGTTCCGGGCAGCAGGCTGTCGACGTTGATGTTGGCGACCGTGGTCTCCAGCGGCCAGACCGGATTGGCGGAGTAATAGGTCGAGCCCAGAAGCCCAGCCTCCTCGCCCGACCAGGCGGCGAAGACGACCGAGCGTTTGGGGCGCGGCCCGTCGGCGAAGGCGTGGGCCAGCTCCAGCAGGGCGGCGACGCCGGTCGCATTGTCCACGGCGGCGTTATAGATCTTGTCGCCTTGGGTGTTCGGCGTGCCGACGCCGTAGCCGTCCCAGTGGGCGCCGTACATGACGGTCTCGTCCGGACGTTCCGAACCGGGAATGCGGGCGATGACGTTCTTGGTTTCCACCCGGTCGGCGATCTGGCCGAAGTCAACGCTGAGGGTCAGGCCAGGCAGGATCACGGGCTTGAAGTCGGCGCCGCGGGCGCTGTCCTTGAGGGCGGCGAAGTCCAGGCCGGCTGCGGTGAACAGTTCTTCGGCCCTGGCGCGCTGGATCCAGCCCTGGAAGGGCGCGCGCTCGGCGTCGGGATCGGCGCGCACGATGTCGAACTTGGGCGCGGCCGACGAGTTCTGCAGCGTGGACCAGCCGTAGCCGGCGCCCGCCGTCTCATGCACAACCAGCACGCCCGCGGCGCCCCGACGGCCCGCCTCCTGGAACTTGTAGGTCCAGCGGCCATAGAAGGTCATGGCGTTGCCGTCGAACTTGCCGGCGACAGGATCGCCTTCGGGGGCCTGGAAGTCGGGATCGTTGACCAGGACGACGATGACCTTGCCGCGCACGTCCACGTCCTTGAAATCGTCCCACTGGCGCTCCGGCGCCGTCGCGCCATAGCCGACGAAGACGACGGGCGCGTCGGTCACGGTGATGTGGTCGGTCGGTCGGTCACTGGACACCAGCACGTCGGGACCGCGCTCAAGGCTGATCGTCTTGCCGCCGACGGTCGCGGCGATGGTCGCGGGGCCGTCCTGGCGGGTGCGCGACAGATGGGCGACCTGGACGAAGGCGCCGTCCGGTCCGCCGCCCTGGGCGCCGGCAGCGCGGAACTGTTCGACCAGCCAGGCCACCGTCTTTTCCTCGCCCGGCGAAGCAGGCGCACGGCCCTCGAACTCGTCCGACGCCAGGACCCGCACCGATTCGTTCATCCGCGCGGGGTCGATGTTCGGCGCGGCCTCCTGCGCCAGGGCGGGGGAACAGGCCATCATCAGGGCCAGAGCGGAAACGGTGGGCAGGGTGCGGCGCATCGGAAACTCCTGATCGAACCGGGCGACCCTGCCTTTCTCAGTCCCGGCTGTCGAGCCAGTCGATGACGCCGGACGCCGCGACCAAGCCAGAGGCAAAGCTGGCCTGAAGCAGATAGCCGCCGGTCGGCGCCTCCCAGTCCAGCATCTCTCCGGCGGCGAAGACGCCCGGTCGCGCAACCAGCATCAGCCGTTCGTCCACCCCGTCCAGAACCACCCCGCCCGCCGAGGAAATGGCTCGCTCCAACCCCTGAACGCCCGTCAGGGTCAGCGGCATGGCCTTGATCCGTTCCGCCAGGGCGCGAGGCGAGGCGGGCAGGGGGCCGGCTTCGTAGAGCAGGGCGACGGCGGCCGGATCCAGCCCCACCACCTTGCGCAGATGGTTCGACAGGCTGGCCTTGCCGCGCGGCTTCGACAGCCGGTCGGTCAGCTTGCCGACCGCCACGTCCGGCTTCAGGTCGATCTGGATATCGGCGCGGCCGTCCGTCTCGACCGTCGTCCTCAGCGCGGCGGACAGCGCATAGATCGCGCCGCCTTCGATGCCGTAGCGGGCGATCATCGCCTCGCCGCGCGCCGTCCGGTCGCCATGGGTGACGGCGACGCCCTTCAGCGGCTGGCCGGCGAAGCGGTCACGGAACAGGGGGGACCAGGCGACGTCGAAACCGACATTGGCGGGTCGGAACGGCGTAACGGATGCGCCGGCCGCTTCGAGCCACGGCGCCCAGGCCCCATCCGAACCCAGACGCGGCCAGCTGGCGCCGCCCAGGGCCAGAACCACGGCGTCCGGTCTCTCAAGCCGCTCGCCGTCCGGTGTCTCGAACGCCAGCGCGCCGTCGCGCCACCCGATCCAGCGCGAGCGGGTGCGGATCTCGACGTTCAGTTCGCTCAGCCGCGCCAGCCAGGCCCGGACGAGGGGCGAGGCTTTCATCGCCTTGGGAAACACCCGGCCGCTGGACCCGACGAAGGTCTCCTGCCCCATGGCCTCGACCCAGGCGGTCAGATCGGCGGGTGGGAATCGGTCGATCCAGGCGGCGGTCGTCGGCTGAGCGGGGCCATAGCGGGTGGTGAACCGGTCCAGCGGTTCCGAATGGGTCAGGTTCAGCCCGCCCCGCCCGGCCATCAACAGCTTGCGGGCGACCGACGGCATCCGTTCATGAACGATCACTGTCGCTCCCGCCTGCGCCAGCCGTTCAGCGGCCATCAGTCCGGCGGGACCGGCGCCGATCACATGGACATGTCGGGAGGGCGTCAGGCGGGGGGACTGTTGCATGGCGTCGCTTTGCGCGCTTGCGGCGGCGCTGGCTATAGGCAGCCGCATCGCTATGTTCTGTACCATGAGCGTTGCATTCACCCGCGAAGAAGATCTTGAGGCCACCGCCGCCGATCTGGCGGACCGCCCGATCTCGCCCCACCCCAATCTGGTCACGCCACAAGGCCTGGCGATGATCGAGGCCGAACTGGCCTCGGCGCGCGCCGCCTATACCGCCGCCCAGGTAAAGGGGTCCATCGAGAGCGACCGCACGGCGATGGCGCGCGCGACGCGCGATCTGCGCTACTGGTCCGCCCGTCGCGCCTCGGCCCAGTTGGTCGAGCCGACCGAGGACGAGGGGGCCGTGCGGTTCGGCGGGTCGGTCTCCATTGAGCGCGAGGACGGCCGTGCCCAGACCTGGCGTATTGTGGGCGAGGACGAGGCCGATCCGGCGGCCGGATCCGTCAGCCATGTCTCGCCCCTGGCCCGCGCCGTCGTGGGCAAGCGGGTCGGCGACGAGGTGATCGTGGCGGGGCAGTCGGCCGAGATCGTGGCGGTCGGCTAGACCTTACGGCTGGGGCTCTTCGTCGCCCAGCATCTCACGCATCATGTCCAGGATCAGCTTCTGCTTGCGCGGCGGCAGGCGCGGCGCAAGGCGGGTGATCTCGACGCTGTTCCTGGTCGGCTTGTGCTCGTGGTCGAAGGCGGGGGCCACCTCTTCCGCCATGCCGGGCTGGGCGTTGGCGTAGCCGTTGAAGAAGAAGGGGATATCCACCTTCATGAAATCGGCCATCTCGAACAGTTTCGAGGCCGAGACGCGGTTGGTGCCCTTCTCGTACTTCTGCACCTGCTGGAAGCTGACGCCGACGGCCTTGGCCAGGGCGGTCTGGGTCAGGCCCAGGTCCAGACGCTTTTCCTGAACGCGACGGCCGACATGGCGATCGACGGGATGCGGATCCTCGTCCTTGTCACGCGCCATGCCATCCCCCCTCTTTGCTCAGATCGCTGCCCGATTCGCACGGACCCTAGATCGCCGGATCAAAGGCCACAAGGACAGGATGAATGCTGTTAGGGTCGAGAAAAAGAACAGGAAATCGCCGAACCGACCATAGGGCGTGATCCCGGTCGGGCGCGGCAGCGGCGCGTCGATCACGCCCATGACGCCGGGGTCCAGTCGTTGGCCGTCCACGATCCGGCCCCAGGGATCGATCATGGCCGAAATCCCCGTCGGCGTGGCCCGTGCGATCGGCAGGCCGGTCTCGATGGCGCGATAGCTGGCCAGGTTCAGATGCTGGCGCGGACCCGAGGTCGCGCCGAACCAGGCGTCGTTGGAGGCGTTGACGATCCACGCCGGCCGCCCCGCCGCGCCGGGGGTGAAGCCGGGGAACAGGCTCTCGTAGCAGATCAGCACCTGGGCCGGCGGCGCGCCCGGAACCTGGATCGGCGCCGGCGTCGGTCCGGCGGAGAAGTCGCTGGGCATATGCACCAGGCTGCGCAGGCCGACCCTGGTCATGATCCCGCTCAGCGGCAGATATTCGCCGAACGGCACCAGCCGGTGCTTGTCATAGACGGCCGCGACCCTCAGGCCCGCCCCGCCTTCGTCGGCCAGGGCGAACAGGCTGTTGTAGTAACGACCGCCCTCCGGCGCGGTCAGGTCCGGCTCGCCGCGCGCCAGCCCCATCAGCAGGGTCTGTCCGGGCCGCAAGGCGCCGGCGATGGCCTGGGCGTCCGGCGAGGCGAAGACGTCGTTGGCCGAGGCGGGCAGGGCGCCCTCGGGCCAGACCACGACATTGGGCGTGCGTGCCGCCGCCTGACCCGTCAGGGCGACATACCGATCGACGATGGAGCGATAGGCGTCGGGCGACCATTTGGTCTCCTGCTTCACATCGGCCTGAACCAGACGCACGACGGTGTCGGTGAACTGCAGGTCGGCCTGCGCCAGCCTGACGGCGCCGAACGTCCCGACGGCGATCAGGGCCAGCGCCCCCAGGCCGGCGGAGATCAGGCGGCTGCGCTTGGCGCCGGGTCCGATCAGCGGCGCGAAGGCAGCGGTCGCCGCGACCGTGACCAGGCTCAGTCCATAGACGCCGACCACCGAGGCGAACTGGGACATGCCGCCGCCCGCGCGCCAGGTCGCGCCGGCCGGGTTCCACGGAAAGCCTGTCAGCACATGGCCGCGCAGCCATTCGGCGGCGCAGAACAGGGCCGCGAACAGCAGCACCCGCAACGCGCCAAGCGGCGCCCAGCGACGATACAAGGCGGTCGCCGTCCCCCAGAAAAGGCCCAGACCGGCGGGCAACAGGCTGGCCGCGAAGGGCGCCATCCACGCCTGTTCGGGATTGACGAAAAAGGCCTCGGCCACCCACCAGCAGCCGATGAAGAAATAGGCGAAGCCGGCCAGCCACCCCATCCAGAAGGCGCCGCGCACCGTGTCCGAACGCTCCGACAGGATCATCAGCAGCGGATAACCCAACAAGCCGATCAACACGCCGAACGGTGGATGCGCAAAAGCGGTCCCGGCCCCGGCCAGCAGCGCCAGGGCGATGCGGATCAGCCGCCAGGTCAGGGCGCGTTTCTTGTCGGGCATGGCGCGGATCGGGGCGGCGAAACGGTCCAGCAGGGCGTCGGGAAACATCGGTCAGTCCTGCTCGGCTAAATAGGGGTCGGCGACGCCGATCTGGGCCAGGATCTCGCGCTCCTCGGCCTCCATCTCTTCGGCCTCGGCGTCGTCCTCGTGGTCGCGGCCCAGCAGATGCAGCACGCCGTGGACGACCAGATGGCCCAGATGATCGGCCAGGGTCTTGCCCTGCGCCTCGGCCTCGGTCGCGCAGACGCCGTAGGCCAGGACGATGTCGCCCAGATGCGGCGCGGCGTTTTCCGGCGCGGGAAACGACAGGACATTGGTCGGCCTGTCCTTGTCGCGAAACCGGGCGTTCAGTTCGCGCACGCTTTCGTCGTCGGTCAGCAGGACGACGATGTCGCCCTCGACCTTCCCCAGCGCAGCGAGCGCCGCCCGTTCCACGACGGCTTCCGTTTCCGGCAGGGCGCCGGTCCAGGCCTCGGCCTCGACTTCAATCTCGATCATGCGGGGTCTTCGGCAACCGGGGCCGGGCGGCCCTTTTCAGCATCGGCGTCATAGGCGCGCACGATCCGCTCGACCATGGCGTGGCGCACCACGTCCGAGGCTTCGAACTTCAGGATGCCGACGCCCTTGACCCCGTCGAGGATCCGCAGGGCGTGGGCCAGGCCGGAGTCGCGCGGGTTCAGCAGGTCGATCTGCGACGGGTCGCCCGTGACCACCATCCGCGCGCCCTCGCCCAGGCGCGTCAGCACCATCTTCATCTGCAGGCGCGAGGTGTTCTGGGCCTCGTCGACGATGACGAAGGCGTGGCTGAGGGTGCGGCCGCGCATGAAGGCGATGGGGGCGGCTTCGATCTCGCCCTTGTCGCGGCGACGCTGCACGTCCTCAGGCCCCAGGATGTCGTTCAGCGCCTCCCAGATCGGGGCCAGATAGGGATCGACCTTCTCGTTCAGATCGCCGGGCAGGAAACCCAGCTTCTCGCCCGCCTCGACCGCCGGCCGGGTGATGACCAGACGGTCCACCTGTCCGCGCCGCAGCAGGGACGCGCCATAGGCCGCCGCCAGGAAGGTCTTGCCGGTGCCGGCCGGGCCGACGCCGAACGACAACTCGCACCGGCCCAGCATGTCCAGATAGGCCGCCTGCGCCTTGGTCTTGGGCACGATGGAGCCGCGCTTGCCGCCCGGAAGCGAAACGCCCGCCGCCGCCATGCCCGGCGTGCCCTTGCCGCCGCGCGCCTGGCCCAGGGCCGCACGCACGTCGGCCTCGGTGACCTCGGCGCCCAGGGCCGCGCGCTTGGCCAGATCCTCGATGACCTGGCGCGCATCGGTGCGATCGCGCGTGCCGCCGTTGACGGAGACCCCGCCGCCGGGCGCCTCGACCAGCACCTTGAAGGCGTCCTCGATCAGGGCGACGTGACGGCTGTTCGGCCCTACGACCGCACGCAGTTCGGCGTCATTCAAAGGGACGAATTCGGATTCTCGCGCCATCAAGCAGCCTTTTCTTTTTGGGCTAGCGCCGAGACCGCGGGGCTCGGCTGCTTGAGCCCGTCTGCTATGAGCCGGCCTGACAGACTGTTCTGCTGGCCCGCAACGATCTCGACCGGAACGATCTGTCCGATCAGATGATCCGCGTCGTCGACATGGACCGATTGCAGATATAGGGATCGACCGATCGCCTGGCGACGGTGGCCGTGTCGACCGGGCTTGTCGAACAACACATTCAGGGTCCGGCCCGCCTGGGCGAGGTTGAACGCGGTTTGCTGTTCGGTCAGCAGGGCGATCAGACGATGCAGCCGCGCCTTGGCGACTTCCGGCTCGACCTGTTTGCCCATGCCGGCGGCGGGCGTGCCCGGACGCGGCGAATAGGCGAAGGCGAAGGCCCCCGCGTAGTTCACACGCCGCACCAGATCCAAGGTGTCCTCGAACTCCTTGTCCGTCTCGCCGGGGAAGCCGACGATGAAGTCGCCCGCGATGGCGATGTCGGGCCGCGCGGCGCGGATCCGGTCGATCAAGTCGAAGTATTTCTGGCGGCCGTGTTTGCGGTTCATCGCCCGCAGGATGCGGTCAGACCCCGCCTGCACCGGCAGGTGCAGATAGGGCATCAGGGCGTCCAGGTCGCCGTGCGCGACGATCAGTTCGTCGGCCATGTCGTTGGGATGGCTGGTCGTATAGCGGATCCGGTCCAGGCCAGGAATATCGGCCAGGGCATAGGCGAGTTCCGCCAGGGTCGCCTTCTTCCCGTCCGGCCGTTCGCCGTCATAGGCGTTGACGTTCTGGCCCAGAAGCGTGACCTCGCGCACGCCGCGTCCGGCCAGTTGGCGCGCCTCGTCCAGCACCGAAACCATCGGCCGCGACCATTCGGCGCCACGCGTATAGGGCACGACGCAGAAGGTGCAGAACTTGTCGCACCCCTCCTGCACCGTCAGGAAGGCGGTCGGTCCTTCAGTGAAGCGGGTGGTGGGCAGGGCGTCGAACTTGTCGTCGGGGGCGAAGTCGGCGCCGATCCGCTCGCCCCGCGCCCGCGCTGTGCGGGTCAGAAGTTCGGGCAGCTGGTGATAGGCCTGGGGGCCGACGACGATATCGACCGCCGGCTGGCGGCGCATGATCTCCTCGCCCTCCGCCTGGGCGACGCAGCCGGCGACGGCGATGGTCAGGTCGCCACCCGTTTCGCGCCGGACGTCGCGCATCTCGCGCAGCTTGCCCAGCTCGGAATAGATCTTCTCGGCCGCCTTCTCGCGGATGTGGCAGGTGTTCAGGATGACGAAGTCGGCGGCCTTAACATCGTCGGTCGTCGCGTAGCCCAGCGGGCGCAGCACATCGGCCATGCGCTCACTGTCATAGACGTTCATCTGACAGCCGTAGGTCTTGATGAACAGGCGCTTTTCGGGCGCCGCCATCGCTTCGGCCGTTGGAACCAGGGTCTCAGTCATTGCGGGCTTATGATCGCCCGCACGCGCCCCGACAAGACGGGCGTTCAGCCGGCATCCACGTCGGCGGGATCGACCCGCGCGGCGTGGCGGGTGAAGATCAGGCCTTCGCGTTTGGACGGCTCGGCGCCCTCGATCGCCACGCCGTAAAGCTCCAACTTGTGGCCGATCAGCTGGAAGCCCAGCCGTTCCGCGATCTCGGACTTCAACCGCTCGATCTCGGCGTCGAAGAACTCGATCACCTCGCCCGACTTGGTGTCGATCAGGTGGTCGTGGTGATCGTCGCCCGCCTCTTCATAGCGGCTGCGGCCATCGCCGAAGTCATGCTTCTCGACCACGCCCGCCTCTTCGAACAGGCGCACGGTGCGATAGACGGTGGCGATGGAGATGTGCGGGTCGATGGCCGAGGCGCGACGGTACAGCTCCTCGACATCGGGGTGGTCTTCGGCGTTCGACAGCACGCGGGCGATCACCCGACGCTGTTCGGTCATACGCATGCCGCGGTCGGCGCAGAGTTTTTCGATCCGGTCCATGACCCTAGAATAGGGGCTCGGATCGCATCAGGGAAGCGGCACGTTGGCCTGATCCACACAGAGATCGCGGCTCATCACCAATGCATCCGTCCGAGACCCGTCGGCGGCGGCGTAATAGGCCTTTCGACGGCCGATCTGGGTAAATCCAGAGCGGTCGTACAGGGCGCGGGCGGCGAGGTTGTCCTCAGAGACTTCCAGGAACAATCGCGATGCCCCCGCCCGCGCCGCCGTGACGGCGCCGAGTTCGACCAGGCGACGGCCCAGCCCTGTTCGGCGCGCAGACGGACGCACCGCCAAGGTCAGGATTTCGGCCTCGTCCTGCACCACGCGGATCAGGATGAAGCCATCCGGCTCGATGACGGCGAAGACGCCGGTCTGGGACAGCAGGTCCGCAAACTCGGTCTGGCTCCATGGCGCCGCGAACGCCTCGGCATGAAGGGCGGCGAGAGTGTGCGGATCGGGAGCGGTCATGACGCCGGTTGGCGCGGCTGGCCTGGCAGGCGGCTGGGCGGGGTCGCGTCGGGTGCGCGCAGGTAGAGCGGGCGCGGCAGGTGAACCGCCGGATCGGCGGCGGCGCTCAGCCGGGCCAGCGCCTCTGGCGACGGCGCGACGCGGTCGTCCCGGCTTGCGAACTTCAGATTGGGATGGGCCTCAACCAGAACCGCAGCGCCGTTGCCCACGAGGGCGATGTCGGGGCCAAGATCGGCGATCCGGCCCGCCGCGTCGCCTAGCGACAGGGCTTTGTCGGGTCCGAGAGGCTCGCCATTGGCGAACAGCCGCGCGTAAACCTGACCGCGTCTGGCGTCGATCAAGGCGGCGACCGGCCCCGTAACGGCATCCGAGGAGGCCGCGAGGGCGTCCAGGGCGGATAGACCTACAACCGGCCGATCCAGCGCCGCGCCCAGTCCCTGGGCGAAGGCCAGACCGACGCGAAGTCCGGTGAACGATCCCGGTCCGACGGTCACGCCGATCCGGTCCAGACTATCGAAACCGCCGCCCGCCTCGGCCATCGCATCGCGAACCAGACCGCCCAGCCGCTCCTGATGTCCCTTGGTCATCGGCTCGAACCGCACGGCCAGAGGGCGGTCGTCCTCGAACACCGCCGCCGTGCAGGCGCCCAGCGCCGTATCGATCACCAGAAGTCTCATGAGCGGCCTTCTAGGCCGCTCTGGCGAGAACCTCCACCAGTCGCGTCAAGGCTTGCCGCACGGCGCGGTCGTCGATGCGGGAAAACCCGTCGGCCATCGCCCGTCCCTCAGCCGTTACGGCCAGGGATCGGATCATGATTAGTTCGGCGCTTTCGGCCGGTTCAGGACGATCCGGAAAGAAGGCCTCGACGGGCAGGCCCAAGGCCAGAGCCAGCCGATGCAGGCGCGCCGCAGAAATGCGATTGCGCCCACCCTCGTATTTTTGAAGCTGCTGACAACTGACGCCGACCATCGCGCCCAGCGCCGTCTGCGATAGACCCAAGGCCGTTCGCCGCGACGCAATGCGCGTCCCGACCAGAGCATCCAGAGGCTCCACGGCGCGGGCCTTCTTGCGAGAAACGCTATCCGTCTTTTCCATAGAAAGACGATTTCACAACCTTACCGAGAATGCAACGTTTTCGTTTCATCGCTCCAGTCGGGCGACGACCGCCGATGTTCGCACGATGAGGTGACGGTCGATGATCTCGGCTTGATCGAGCTTTCCGGCGCCGCGCACGTGCATCTCTTGAGCATCCGTCCGCTCGAATAGCCGCACACGCATCGTCCCATCGGCCATCTCTATCACGCAGCCCTGCCCCTGGCGCGGCTGCATCCCCGGTTCGAACTCCAGAACGACGCCGGGTTCGGCCCAAGGTGACAGGTGGTCGTCACGAACTTCAATACGGTTCGGTGCGCGCGATAGCCCGTCGAAGGGGCGTCCGCTGTTTTCGACGCCGTTCGGATCGACCGCTGTCGGTCGATCGGCCTCGTCTGATAGCAGCAGGGCAAGGGCTTCGGGGCTGGAGTCCAGAGCGCCTGTCAGGCGGCGTTGCACATCGGGTCGGAACAGGCCGGGACGCCGGCCGGATTCGTACAGGCCCCAACCCTGGCTCGTCATATTGACCCGAGCACCCGCCTCGGCCTGCGACAGGCCGCGCTCGCGGCGCAGGGCGGCGAGGGCTTCGCCGAGGCGAAGAACTTCAGGGTCGGGAACGAAGCGGGGCATCAACTCAAGATGGCGCCCGGCGATGTGTCTGGCGAGACGAAACCGTCGAAACGATCAGATCGTCTGCTCGACCCGCGTCACTTCCGGCACATAGTGGCGCATCATCTGCTCGACGCCGGCCTTCAGCGTGGCCGACGACGAGGGACAGCCGGCGCAGGCGCCGCGCATGCGCAGGTTCAGAACCCCGGTCGATTCGTCGAAGGAATCGAACAGGATGTCGCCGCCGTCCTGGGCCACGGCCGGGCGGATGCGGCTATCCAGCAGGGCCTTGATCTCGGCGACGATCTCGCTGTCGTCCTCGGCATGGCTGTCGGTCTCGACGCTGGCGCCGCGCGTCAGCGGCTGGCCCGAGACGAAATGATCCATGACGACGCCCAGGATCGGCGCCTTCATCTCCGACCACTCCGGCCCCTGGGGCTGGCGGGTCACGGACACATAGTCGGCGCCGAAGAAGACGCCGTCGACGCCTTCCAGCTCGAACAGGGCTTCGGCCAGGGGAGAGGCCGTCGCCTCGTCTATGGTGCGGTATTCCAGCGCGGCGGCCGGCGACACGTCGCGGCCGGGCAGGAACTTCAGCACGTTCGGATTGGGCGTGGGTTCGGTCTGGATGAACATGGGCGGGAGATGCGCTCGCCCCCGCCCCGTTGCAAGACCCCGCGCGGAACCTAGCGCCGTTTCAACCCGCCCAGCAGGCCGCGCATCAGCTCGCGGGTCAGGGTCGATCCGGCGGTGCGAAGGACCGACTTGGTCATGGCTTCGATCGGTGTTTCACGCGTGGAACGACGGGCCGGGGTCGGTGTCGCGCGCGCGGCGCGCGCATCGGCCTGAGCCTGTGCTTTCGCTTGCGCCTGGGCCGCCTTCTCATCGGCCCTGGCCTGAACCTGAGCGGCCTTGTCGGCCTCGACCTGGGCCTTCGCCTGAGCCGCTGCCTGATCGGCGGCGCCGTGGCGGTTGGCCAGGATTTCGGCGGCGGATTCGCGGTTCAGAACCTGATCGTAGAGGCCGCGCACGGGACTGGCGGCCATGATCGCCGCGCGCTCGGCGTCGGTCGCCGGACCCAGGCGTGACGCCGGCGGGCGGACCTTGGTGCGGGCCACGATGGTCGGCGCGCCCTTCTCGTCCAGCACCGAGACCAAGGCCTCGCCCACGCCCAGACCCTGGATGGCCTCGGCGGTATCGAAGGCGGCGTTGACGCGGAAGCTTTGCGAAGCGGCCTTCAGCCCCTTCTGTTCGGACGGCGTATAGGCGCGCAGGGCGTGCTGGATACGGTTGCCCAGCTGGGCCAGGACGGTGTCGGGAATGTCGGCCGGGTTCTGCGTCACGAAATAGACGCCGACCCCCTTGGACCGGATCAGGCGGACGACCTGTTCGACCTTTTCCAGCAGGGCGCGCGGGGCGTCGTTGAACAGCAGGTGGGCCTCGTCGAAGAAGAAGACCAGGCGCGGCTTTTCCGGGTCGCCCACCTCTGGAAGTTGCTCGAACAGTTCCGACAGCAACCATAGCAGGAAAGCCGCATACAGGCGCGGACTGTTCATCAGCCGGGTCGAATCCAGCACATTGACCTGGCCCCGTCCGTCCAGACCGACGCGGATCATGTCTTCCAGCTTCAAGGCCGGTTCGCCGAAGAAGGCGTCGCCGCCCTGTTGCTCGACCTGCAGCAGCGAGCGCTGGATGGCGGCGATGGAGGCGGGGGCGACATTGCCGACCTCGCGTCCGATCCGCTCGGCGTTCTCGCCGACATAGACCAGAAGGCTGCGCAGATCGTCGAGGTCCAGCAGCAGCAGGCCCTCCTTGTCGGCGACGTGGAAGACGACGGTCAGCACGCCTTCCTGCACGTCATTCAGGTTCAGCATCCGCGCCATCAGCACCGGGCCGATCTCGGACACGGTGGTGCGGATCGGATGGCCCTTCTGGCCATACAGATCCCAGAAGACCGTCGGCGCGGCGCGCGGCGTCAGGGTCAGCCCCATCTCGGTCGCGCGGGCGATCAGTTTCTCGTTCGGGGTTCCCACCTGCGAAATGCCCGACAGGTCGCCCTTCACGTCGGCGCAGAAGACCGGCACCCCGGCGTCGGAGAACCCTTGGGCCATGATCTGAAGTGTGACCGTCTTGCCCGTTCCGGTCGCGCCGGCGACGACGCCGTGGCGGTTGGCGCGGTTGAACAACAGGCTTTCCGGCTGGTCGGCGTCGGATTGGCCGAGGAACAGGCCGGGCAGGGCGTCGGGCATCACGGGTCTCCGATGGGCGTCTCGAAGAAAGGTCTAGCGCGTTCCAAACGCGGTCGGAACAGTGATTGACGCCGAAGCCGGGCGGTTCGACAACACAGGCATGAAAAGCCCCGTCGCCATGCCGTCCTCGGCCGTGTCCCGCAACGCCCTCGGGATCATCGCCACGGTGGCGGCGGGAGCGGCCATCTATTGGCTGCGGGACATCCTGACGCCGCTGGCCATGGCCATCTTCCTGCTGATCATGATCGACGGGGTGAAGCGGTCGGTCGAGGCGCGCACGCCGTTGAACAGCCGTATGGCCGGGATCGCGGCCCTGACCCTGGTGGTGCTGGCCTTCTTCGCCTCCATCGCCATCATCGTGAACGGCGCGGCCGGCTTCTTCGGCGAGGCGTCGGGCGTGTCCCAGAACATCGGCCCGCGCATCGATCAGATCATTCGCGATGTCTATGGCATCGTGCGGCTGGCCAATCCGCCGACGGCCCAGGACCTGATCAACGGCATCGACGTGCGCGGCTATCTGACGTCGATGGCGTTTCAGGTGCAGGGCATCGCCTCGGGCGCCTTCTTCGTCCTGATCTATCTGGGCTTTCTGCTGGCGTCCCAGGTTGGGTTCCGCCGCAAGATCATCGCCATGTTCCCCTCGGAGGCCCAGCGCGACGAGGCTGTCGCGGTGTTCCAGCGCGTGCGCGGCGGGGTCGAGGGCTATATCTGGGTGCAGTCGGTGACGGGGGCGATGATCTGCGTCGTGGCCTGGATCCTGATGCGGGCGGTGGGGCTTCAGAACGCCGAGTTCTGGACCTTCGTCATCTTCATCGTTGGCTTCATCCCCGTGCTGGGCGGGGCGGTGGCGGGGCTGGCCCCGCCGCTGTTCGCCCTTGTCCAGTTCGAAAGCTACTGGCCGGCCGCCATCCTGCTGGTCGGGTTGCAGGTCATCCTGTTCGTCGTCGGCAACTTCATCCAGCCGCGCATGCAGGGCGACAACCAGAACATCGATCCGGTGGTGGTGCTGCTGGCTTTGGCCTTCTGGGGCAAAATGTGGGGTGTGATCGGCATGTTCCTGTCCACGCCGCTGGCCGTCATGGCCATGGCGATCCTGGCCGAGTTCAAGGGGTCGCGCTGGATGGCGATCCTGCTGTCCGGCGACGGCGAACCCTATGCGGACGAGGACAAGACGACCGACAAGCCGAAATCGGCCCGGCGCAAGCCTAAACCTGAGCCTGCGCCGGAGGCCTGATCAGGGCTGCCAGCCGCTGATCTGATCCGTGTCGCCTTCGCCGGCCAGGGCGCCGCGCGTCTTCTTCACCTCGGCCCAGGCGGCGCGCAGCAGGGCGGGCACGCCCTCGCCCGACACGCCGGACACCAGCATGGGGCGGCGACCTGAGACGGCTTCCAGTTCGGCCGCCTTCTCCTCGCGCGCCTCTGGCGTCAGGGCGTCGATCTTGTTCAACGCCAGGATCTCGGCCTTGTCGGCCAGGCCCTCGCCATAGGCCTCAAGCTCGCCACGGATGATGCGATAGGCCTCCGCCACATCGTCCTGTGTGCCGTCGATCAGGTGGATCAGGCTGGCGGATCGTTCGACGTGACCCAGGAACCGCGTGCCGAGCCCGGCGCCCTCGCTGGCGCCTTCGATCAGACCGGGGATGTCGGCGATGACGAACCGTTCGGACGGCGACAGGTCCACCATTCCCAGGTTCGGGGCCAAGGTGGTGAAGGGATAGTCGGCGATCTTGGGCTTGGCCGCGCTGGCTGCCGACAGGAATGTCGACTTGCCTGCATTCGGCAGGCCCGCCAGACCGATGTCGGCGATCAGCTTCAGCCGCAACCAGATCCAGCGTTCCTGACCGTCCTGGCCGGGATTTGCGTATGTCGGCGCTTGGTTGGTCGGGCCCTTGAACCGCACATTGCCCCAGCCGCCGTTGCCGCCCTTCAGCAGCAGTTCGACCTTGCCGGGGGTGTCCATGTCCAGCAGGACGGTTTCCTTGTCCTCGTCCAGAACCTGTGTGCCGACCGGCACCTTCAGATGCACGTCGTCGCCCTTGCCGCCATGCATCTGGCGACCCTGACCGTGATGGCCGGTCTGGGCCTTGAAATGCTGCTGGTAACGATAGTCGATCAGGGTGTTCAGCCCGTCCATCGACTCGATCCAGACGTCGCCGCCCTTGCCGCCGTCGCCGCCGTCCGGGCCGCCGTTGGGAATGAATTTCTCGCGTCGGAACGACACGGAGCCCGCGCCGCCGTTACCGGAGCGGATATAGATCTTGGCCTGGTCGAGGAACTTCATCGCGGGCTTATGCCAAAAGACGAGGGCGAGGGCGAGGCGCCGCGTAATTCATAGGTCATTAAGCGACGCGATCCAGACTCTTCGCCCATGAACGTCTCGTCCGCCGGCGCCATGGTCAATGTCCTGAACGAGGGCCGCGTCCAGCGCGAAAAGGCCGCGGACGAGCGATCCGCCGCCCGGCTGCGCGACGCCAGGTCGGCGGTGGCGACGCTGAAGCAGATGAACACCGACGCCTCGGACCAGAAGAAGGCCGCCGCAAAACAGCGCGTGGACCAGCTCAAGGCCCGGCTGCAGATGCTGAGGATGAGCAGTCCCGTCGATCCCAAGGTGCTGGCCCAGCTGGCGCGCGAACTGAAATCGGCGGTCAGCAGCTATGCCGGCGCAGGCGGGTCCGCCGGCGATCTTGGCGTGACGGCGACAGCCGCCGCCTCGACCCCGTCGGCCGATGCGGGCGCGGCTCAAGTCGAGTCCAGGGACGACGCCGCTGCGACCCAGGCTGTCGCGACAGAACAGGCGGGCGAGCCAAAACAGGACGAGGCCGGATCGCCTGACAATCCCTACCAGCGCTTGGCGCAGGACGCCGAGGTCAAGCTGGCTGACGCGTCACGTCGCGGCGCGGCCAGCCAGGCTGACAGGGACTTCCTGACCGACGTTCGGGGCCTGGCTAATCAGATCAAGGCCCTGGCCAAACAGGCGGCTGCTGCAAAGGCCGATCCGGTCGAACGGCGCGACGCCGAGGCGGCGGAAAACGCCGCGGCCGAGGTGCTCAAGGCCGTCGATGACGCGGGCAAGAGCCTGAACGTCGGCGGCGTGTCGCTGACGGTCTGATCACCGCAGCGCCAGCGTCACCGTCTTGATGTCCACATATTCGTCGATGCCGTGGATCGAACCCTCGCGGCCATAGCCCGACTGTTTGACACCGCCGAACGGCGCGACAGCGGTGGAGATCAGGCCCGTATTGACGCCGCACATTCCCGCCTCGATCCGACGCGAAAACCGCATGGCCCGGTCCAGGTCGCGGGTGAACAGATAGGAGGCCAGGCCGTAATCGCTGGCGTTGGCCTTCTCCAGAACCTCCTCCTCGGTATCGAAGGCGAAAACGGGGATCATCGGACCGAACGTCTCTTCCTCGCGGAACAGTGCGTCGTTCCCGCCCAGGGTGACGGTCGGCTGGAAGAAGCGGCCGCCCAGCTCATGGCGCGAGCCGCCGGTCAGCACCTTGCCGCCGTCGGCCTTGATCGTCGCCACGTGTTTCTCGACCTTGTCGATGGCCTTGTCCTCGATCAGTGGCCCAACCTTCACGCCCTCTTCGAAAGCGTTCCCGACGTTGATCTTTGCGACTTCCGCCGCGAGTTTTTCGGCATAGGTCTCGGCGACCGACCGCTCGACATAGACGCGGTTGGGACAGACGCAGGTCTGGCCCGAGTTCCTGAACTTGCCCTTGATGGTCTCGGCGACAGCCAGGTCCAGATCGGCGTCGGCGAAGACGATCAGGGGGGCGGCGCCGCCCAGCTCCATCGACACCCGCTTCAGCGTCGGAGCGCACTGTTCCGCCAGCTTGCGGCCCACGCCGGTCGAGCCGGTGAAGGACAGTTTGCGGATCGCGGGACTGTCGGTCAGCGCCTTGCCGATGGTCGCGGCGTCGCCCGTGACGATGGACAGGGCGCCCTTGGGCAGGCCCGCCGCATAAGCCAGTTCCGCCAGGGCGATGGCGGTGAAAGGGGTCTGGCTGGCCGGCTTGACCACGGCGGTGCAGCCGGCGGCGAAGGCGGGGCCCAGTTTCCGCGTCAGCATGGCGGCCGGGAAGTTCCACGGCGTGATCAGGGCGCACGGGCCCACCGCCTCGCGATAGGTCAGGATCAGATGGCCCAGCGGACTGTCCTGGGTCTCGCCGATCAGTCGCTCGGCCTGACCTGCGAACCATTTCAGAAAGCCGTTGGCGTATATCACTTCGCCCTTGGCCTCCTCGAACGGCTTGCCGTTCTCCAGCGCCATCAAGGCGCCCAGCCCCTCGACGTTGTCGTCGATCAGCGCGGCCCATTTGCGCAGGAAGGCGGCGCGCTCGTGAGGATCGGAGCGGGACCAGGTCTTGAATGCCTCGGCCGCCGCTGCGATCGCCTGTTCGGTTTCGGCGGCGCCCAGGTCGGGGACATGGCCGATGATTTCGCCGGTCGCCGGATCGTCGACGGCGATGCCGCCACCGTTCGCAAGGATTGGCTCTCCGGCGATCAAGGCGTGCTGGCGCAGCAGCGCAAGGCCGGCGTGGCGGGCGGTGTGGTTCACGAGAGAAGCTCCTGTCGCAGTCCTGAAACGAACAAGGCCCCGACGATGCGGGGCCTTGCAAGTCCGACGATGCAGCCGAGGCTGCGGCCGTCGATCAGTTCTTGGCGTCTTGGGCGGCGCCGGTGACGGCTTGGCCGGCGGCCTGGGTGTCGCGGCCCACGCCTTCGACTGTGTTGCAGGCGGCGGTGGTCAGGGCGGCGGCGGCGGCGACCAGAACGAAAATCTTGCGCATGAGAAAACTCCGAAGGTTAGCCGGGGTGAAACTCCGCCGGTCTTGCTGCATCAACGCGACGCCACGGCTCCGGTTCCGTTGCTGGACGTCTTGTCCGCCGGATCGACCGGCGCCAAGGCCTCGGGCGTGGCGAAGGTCATGCGGGCGATGGTGCCGCCGCCGCGGGGCGTGATGAAATCGGTCTCGCCCCGCAACTGTTTGGCGAAGGCGCTCATCAGGGTGCGACCCACCCCGACCTCAGCCCCGGCCTGGGCGCCGGGTCCGTCGTCCTCGACTTCAAGCACGGACGTTTCGCCCTGGACCCGGAAGCGGACCTTCAACTCACCGCCGCTGCCGGCGAAGGCGTGCTTCTGTGCGTTGGTCACCGCCTCGACCAGCCACAGCGCCAGGGGCGCCAGCTTGTCGGGATCGACGTGAAGCGAATCCGCATCGACCGAACTGATGACGACCGGGCCGCGGGTGGCCTCGCTGGCGACCAACTGCCCCACCAGTTCGTTAAGGAACTCACGCGCATCGGCGTGGCGGATGTCGTTGCTCTGGTAGAGGGTGCGATAGATCAGGGCCAGGGCCGAGATGCGCTGACGCGTATCGCCCAGAGCCGCCTTGGCCGGGGCGTCGGTCAGGGCGCGCTGCTGCATCGACAGCAGGGAAGAGATGATCTGAAGGTTGTTCTTCACCCGGTGGTGGATCTCGCGCATCAGCGCGTCCTTCTCCGCCAGGGCGTCGGTCAGCTCCCGATCTCGAACCGTGATGGCCTCGGCCATTTCGTCCAGAGTGCGGGCCATGGTGCGGATTTCAGCCGGGGCGTTCATCGCCTGAAGAGGCCGCACCGAGAACCGACCGCGCGCATAGATGGCGGCGACCCGCTCCAGATAGTCCAGCCAGCGGATGAAGATGCGCTCAGACAGCAGCATCACCGCCGCGAACGCCGTCAACCAGGCGCCCAGGGGCAGCAGCAGCGTTCCGATCGGGTTCAGCCGCGCCCAGGACAGCAGGCCGGGCGCCGGCGCCGACAACAGGGCGTAGAGGTCGCCGCCCGCCAGCGCCGCACCGGCATAGTCGCGCCTGTGGTTCTGCACATCCTTGGCCTCGAACACGGCCGAACCCTGGTCGCGCGCACGGGCGACCCATCCGGCGATGTCGTCGCCGTCGGCCAGCTTGAAGACATCCGCGTCGCTGGCGGTCAGGATACGCCCGGCGCCGTCGGTCAGCGCCGCCTCGGCGCCCGATGGCAGGGCGGGGTCGCCGATGTCGGGTTGCAGGGCGGAGAGGGGAATGACGGCGACCATGGCCCCGTCGAACCGGCCCATCGGCCGCTCGGCCCGTGTCGCCACGATCAGCGCGCCTTGATAGCCCGCGCCGTCGGGTGCGCGCACCACGACCAGTTCCTCGCCGTTGCGCAGACGCTGGAACCATGTGGCCTGTGCGGCCGGCGCGACGCCGGAACGCAGCCCGTCCGTGCGGCCGGATGCGCAGACCGCCTCGCCGGTCGGACTTATGCGATAGAGGCCTTCATAACCTTCCAGCCGTCCGACAAGCGCGGTCAGGCGCGGCGCGCAATAGGGGCCAAGCGCATCGGGGCTGAGCGCGCGCAGCAGAACCTGGGCGCTGTCCAACTGGGCCTTGGCGCTGGAGGCGCTGCGTTCGGCGGCTAGTTGCAGATCGACCTGTCGATCCTCGGCCTGTCGGCGGAAATCCGCCTGGGTCTGGATCAGGCTGAGGACGAAGATCGGCAGCAGGGCCATGGCCATGGCCGCGCCCAGCCGAAAGCGAATGCCCTGAAACCGGTCCGTATTCCACGTGCGACCGAGGCGCGGCCTTGAGGCGTCTCTGGTCGTCTCATTCACCGCAGGTCAGCTCCGGGCGCCGGCCAGCCTGTCGGCCTCGCCCAGGATGGAGCGCATGGCGTCGCCCGCCGCCTTGCCGTCGCGGCCATAGCCGCCTTTTTCCAAGGTGGCCGCAAGCGCCCGGCGCGCCCGGCTGACGCGGCTCTTTACCGTGCCGACCGCGCAGCCGCAGATTTCGGCCGCTTCTTCGTAGGCGAAGCCGCCGGCGCCGACCAGGATCAGGGCTTCACGCTGTTCTTCGGGTAGGGTCTTCAGGGCCTGACGCAGTTCGTCCAGCGCGACGGGCGCCTCGGGATCGTCCACGGCGACCAGGGTCCGCTCGGCGGCTTCCTGATCCAGCTGCGACTGACGCCACGAGCGACGCTTCTCGGAATAGAACTGATTGCGCAGGATCATGAAGGTCCAAGCCTTCATGTTCGTGCCCATCTGATAGGAGGCGCGGGCGTCCCACGCCTTCATCATCGCGTCCTGCGCCAGGTCGTCGGCGGCGGTCGGATCACCGGTCAGTGTGCGGGCGAAGGCGCGCAGATGCGGGATCAGCACCACCAGTTCGCGCTTGAAGCCTTCGTCGTCGGCCGAGGCGGGCTTGGGGGCGGCCCCCAGGCGAGACGTACTCATGCGGCGCCATCCGCCGCCTTGGCGTCGGCGCGCTTCAGGATGTCGAGAAACTCGTCAGGGACGGGTTCGTTGACGACCTCGTCGAACATGTGCCGCAGCTTTACGCCGATGGCCTGCTGACGAAGGCGAGCTTCTTCAAGCCCGGCCTCCCCCTTGTTTTCGGCGCCCTTGGGGCGCGAGGAGTCGGTAGAATCAATCATAGACAGAACACGCCCACCCAACGGTCTTCGCAGAGATGCCCGCCGATAACGTCGTCCCCGCGCCGGGGTTCCTGTGCGATGGCGATTTTACGCTCAAGCTTTGTCCAAACTGCGGAACCGTGACGCGTATGATACGTTTAGACCCGCTGTAGCGCCTTCCATTGCTGGGACGGCGGAGATTTGTCGGGGACTATCTGAATGAGCCTTCTGGCCAGACTTGCGCCGCACCTGCCTTATGTGCGCCGTTACGCCCGTGCGCTGACCGGCGACCAATCCACCGGCGACAATTACGTCCGTGTCGCCCTTGAGGCCCTGGCGGCCGGTGAGCAGCAGCTGTCGGCCGACATGACGCCGCGCGTGGCCCTGTATCATGTCTTCCACGCCATCTGGTCGTCCACCGGCGCCCAGTTGGAGACCGGCATGCTAGAGACCACGGGCAATGACGCCTCGCAGCGTCTGCTGCGTATCGCGCCCCGTTCGCGTCAGGCCTTCCTGCTGACTGCTCTGGAAGGTTTCACCCCTTCGGAAGCCGCCCAGATCCTGTCCGCCGATCCGCGCGACGTCGAACGCCTGATCGCCGACGCCCAGTCCGACATCGACGCCGAACTGGCGACGGACGTGCTGGTGATCGAGGACGAGGCTATCATTTCGGCCGACATCCAGAGCCTGGTCAAGGAACTGGGTCACCGCGTCACCGGCACCGCCACGACGCATGACGAAGCCATCGACGCCGTCGCCCGCCACAAGCCGGGTCTGGTTCTGGCCGACATCCAACTGGCCGACGGTTCGTCCGGCATCGACGCGGTCAAGGACATCCTGAAGACGCTGGACGTGCCGGTGATCTTCATCACCGCCTTCCCGGAACGCCTGCTGACCGGCGAGCGTCCCGAGCCGACCTTCCTGATCACAAAGCCGTTCCAGCCGGAAACGGTGAAGGCGGCGATCAGCCAGGCGCTGTTCTTCCATCCTTCGCGTCAGAAAGAAGCGGCGTAAAGCCGCAGCCCGTCTTTCAGACGACAAAGAGGCCCCGTTCGCATCCGCGACGGGGCCTTTTCTTTTGCGCCGACAGAAAAGTCGCAGCCGCCGGGAACCGGTGTTCAGTCTTGTCGTTATCGGGATGCGGAGGCGGCGACGCCCCCCGACTTGATCAGCGACAGCCGATCATGCCGCCTCCGCGCCTCATTCTCGATGATGCCACTTCAAAGCGGTCCGCAATGGCCGCTTTTTTCTTGGTCATGGCTCGACCGCCGCGCGCGCCGGGGCCAAGGTGGTGCTCAAAGAAACCCACGGGAGAAACGCGCATGGCCTCGACGAACGGCAAGACGAACCGACAATGGGTGCTGCGCCAGCGCCCCAAGGGGCTGATCCAGCCCGGCGACCTCGAACTGGTCGAGACGGCCATCCCCGACCTGAAGGAAAACGAGGTACTGGTCCGCACCGTCTATCTGTCGCTGGACCCGACCAACCGCACCTGGATGAACGATTCCGAAGGCTATCTGCCGCCGGTGGGCCTGGGCGAGGTCATGCGTGGTTTGACCCTGGGCGTGGTCGAGGCCTCGCGGTCCAGCCGCTTCAAGTCCGGCGACGTGGTCATGCCGACCTCGGGCGGCTGGGCTGACTACGCCGTCGTGCCTGAAGGCGGCCTTCGCCCCGTCCACCGCGCGCCGGGCCTGCCGCTGACGGCCAATATGTCGGTGCTCGGCATGACCGGCCTGACCGCCTATTTCGGCATCACCGATGTGCTCAAGGCCAAGGAGGGCGAGACCATCGTCATCTCGGCGGCGGCGGGCGCCGTCGGTTCCATCGCTGGCCAGGTGGCCAAGCAGCGCGGATGCCGCGTCATCGGCATCGCCGGCGGGCCCGAGAAATGCGTTTGGCTGACCGACGAACTCGGGTTCGACGCCGCCATCGACTACAAGAACGAGGATGTGGGCGAGGCGCTGGACCGTCTGGCGCCGGACGGCATCGACCTGAACTTCGAGAACGTCGGCGGCGACATCATGATCGCCGTGTTCAACCGGCTGAAGGTGCACGGCCGCATGGCGGTCTGTGGCCTGGTGTCCTCCTACAATGCGACCAAGGCGCCGCCGTCGCCGAACTTCGCGCGCATCATCACCCACCGTCTTCAGGTCCAGGGCTTCCTGGTCCTCGACTACGCCCCCCGCGCCCGCGAGATGGTCGCCGAGATGGGGCCGTGGCTGGCGGATGGCCGGGTGAAATGGAAGGTTCACGTCGATGACGGCCTGGAAGGCGCGGTGGATTCGTTGAACCGCTTGTTCACCGGCGATCACGACGGCAAGCTGCTGGTTCGCGTTTCCGAAGAACCCGCCTAAAGCCGATACGGAAGTCCCGACCATGAGCGATCCGCTGCACGTCCATTTCGAAGACCTGGAAGTGGGTCAGGTCGTGCCGCTGGGCGCCTGCGCCGTCGATCAGGCGGCGCTGGACGTCTTCATCGAGCGGTTCTCGCCGGGCTGGGACGTCGCCTACGGCGCACCGGACGCCATGGTCTATGTGCTGTGGAGCCGGCTGGCGGCCGACAAGTCCGGCGGCTGGGCCCAGACCAAGGTCCTGGCCGTCGACGGCCTGCGCTACATGCGCAATCCGCCCGCCGGCGAGCTGCTGCGTGGGCGGATGACGGTGATGGGCAAGGATCCGGTCGGCGACGAAAAGGGCATCGTCATCGCCTCGCACGACCTGCTGGACGAATCTGGGCGCCTGGTCTTCTCCTGCTTGACGCGGGCGCTGTTCTCGCGGCGTTGAGCCCACGAAAAACCCCGCCGGCGGAACCGGCGGGGCTGATCGTCTTGAAGCGTCGTCGGCTTAGTTGACGGTCGTCGGCGCCTGGCGCAGCACGGCCAGGGCGATCAGGCGATCCCAACCGACCAGCGACACCAGGTGGG
This sequence comes from Brevundimonas sp. KH_058, assembly GCF_057838505.1. Classification (NCBI taxonomy): domain Bacteria; kingdom Pseudomonadati; phylum Pseudomonadota; class Alphaproteobacteria; order Caulobacterales; family Caulobacteraceae; genus Brevundimonas; species Brevundimonas sp. KH_058. The sequence continues at coordinate 1,742,149 of NZ_CM174469.1, forward strand.
CGTAGATCTGGCCCAAGGCGCCGTTGTCACGCAGCTCGACCAGCTTCTCGGCAGGCAGGGCGCGCAGCTTGTCTTCCGACACCGCATAGTATTCGGCCAGCTTCTGCGGCTCGCCCGGCGTGCCGTCGGGGTTGCGAGGCGTGAAGTGGGCCTCGCGAATGTCCAGCAGGTCCAACTCGTTGATCAGCGTCATGAAGCCTTCGGTGCGCAGACGCTCCTGCTCGAAGTTGTTGCAGAACTCCATCGCCATATTGGTGTAGTCGCTGGGCTGGCCATCGACGAACAGCGGGTTCTGGCCGCCCTCGGCGACGATCGCCGCACCGCGGTCGATGCACAGGATCAGGCGTTGGTTCTGCTTGTCGTCGGCGAAGACAAACGGATAGCGGCGCACATAGGCGGGCACATAGGCGTCGGCGCGGAACTCGCCGTCGTCGGCGACAAACAGGTTCTCGTTCGAGCGCAGGCCCATCACGGCGACCGGCTGGCGGTTCTCGCCGGTGAAGATGATCGGATAGGACAGGGCGGCGGCCGAGAACTCGGTCACCGTCAGCGGCACGACATTCGTCTGGGCCACGAAGGCGTAGGGCTTGTCGGTCGGGTTGACGCCCAGGCTGCCGTGGATGCTTTGATCAAGCGGCTCGGGATTGACGTAGAAGAGGACGTTGCCTTCGAGCGGCGAGTTGTTCGTGTCGGTCATGAAGCGAGGACGCTCTGGTTGGAGATCGGAGGCGCGCCTTCTAGCCCAACCCCGCCCAACCGGCAAACCCGCGATGCGTCGGTTGCGGCGAAGGCCGCCAGCCATTAGCTGTGGCGCATGGGTTCCGCCTGCGATCACGATCACGACCACTCCGGCCTGAACGGCGGCGCGCTGGACCGCGCCCTGGCGGCGGCCGAGGCGCGCGCGGTCCAGCGCGGCGAGCGCATGACCGCCCAGCGCCGCCGGGTTCTGGCCCTGCTGCTGGAAACGGGCGAGCCGGTGAAGGCCTACGACCTGATCGCGCGCTTCGGCGAGGACGGCCAGGCCGCAAAGCCGCCGACCGTCTATCGCGCGCTGGAGTTTCTGGAACGGCTGGGCATGGCCCACCGCATCGCCTCCATCAGCGCCTATGTCGCCTGCACCGACGACGGCGACGCCGCCCATGCCGCCGCCTTCCTGATCTGCGACTGCTGCGGCGCGACGCGCGAGGTCAGCGGCCCGGACCAAAGCGCCATGAACGCCGCCGCCGCCGCCGCAGGCTACGCCATCGCCCGCACCACCATCGAGGCGCACGGCCGTTGCGCCGCGTGCCGCGAGACGGCTTGAGCATGGATGCGGCGCTGATGTCTCCTCCTCGGCGCCTGGCCGTTCCCATCGACAACCGCTGGGGCGCGGGTGAGATGGCGGTGCTGGATTTCGTCGATCCCAAACGCCCGGTCGATCTGATATTCTCCCACGCCAACGGTTTCAACGCCGCCACCTACCGCAGCTTGCTGTCGCCCCTGTCGGCGTCGTTGCGCATCTGGGCGCCCGATTTGCGCGGGCATGGCCGTTCGACCCTGCCGGTCTTCACCCGGCCCAAGACCAGCTGGCTGGATCACCGCGACGACCTGCTGGCCTTGCTCAAGGCCATCGACGGTCCGCCGGTGGTGATGGCCGGCCATTCGATGGGCGGCACGGCCTCACTGCTGGCGGCGGCTGTGCAGCCGGAACGTGTCTCCAGCCTGGTGCTGTTCGACCCGGTGATCTGGAAACGGTCGGCGGTCTTCGCCTTCAACCTGCCCTTCGCCCACCGGCTGATGGGCGCCATCCCCATCGCCAAAGCCACCCTGCGCCGTCGCAGTCTGTTCGACAGCCGCGAGCAGGCTATGGCCGCCTATCGCGGGCGCGGCGCCTTCAAGGGCTGGCCCGACATGGTCCTGGCCGACTATCTGTCGGAAGGCCTGAGTGAGCAAAAGGGCGAGGGGGAGGGCGGCTTGAACCTCAGCGCCACGCCGGCCTGGGAGGCGGCCAACTACTCGGCCCAAGCCCACGATCCCTGGCGGGCGCTGCGGCGCTATCCTGGGCCGGTGCGCATCCTGAAGGCCGAGCACGGCGCACTGACCCATGTGCCGGTCGCGCCTCGGGGAATGCTCAACGTCACGGTCGAGGTCGTATCCGGCGGCGGTCACCTGTTCCCCATGACCCACGCCGACATCGCGCGCGACGCCCTGTTCGACGCCGCAGTTTGAGAATGATTTCTGTAGGCTGAACAAACACCCGCGCTATAAGGGCGCCGCTGAGCAAAACTCCCGCCGCCCGAGACGCCGCTTGTCCTTCTTCCACGCCGGTCCCGCGCCCAAAGGCGCCGGCCCCCGATCCGGGGCGCTGCGCGATGGCCTGATCCTGGCCCCAAGCATGAAGGTCGGCCTGTTCGGCGGCTCCTTCAATCCCGCCCACGACGGCCACGCCCACGTCGCCGAGACCGCCATGCGTCGCCTCGGCCTGGACCGCGTCGTCTGGCTGGTCTCGCCACAGAACCCGTTGAAGGAGGCCCGCCAAAGCGCACCTCTGGACGAGCGCATGGCCTCGGCCCGCCAGCAGGCGCGCGGTCCGTCGATGATCGTCTCTGATTTCGAGAGCCGCGCTGGCGTCGCCTGGACCGTGGACACCCTGCGCCTGCTGGTCGCGCGGCATCCTGGCGTGCATTTCGTCTGGCTGATGGGGTCGGACAATCTGGCCAGCTTCCATCGCTGGAGAGGCTGGACCGACATCATGCGGCTGATGCCGGTGGCGGTGATCGCCCGGCCCGGTTCGCTGCTCGACAGCCGCACGGCGCCTGCCGCCGCCCGTTTCGCCGGTTTCCGCATTCCGGCCCAGCAGGCGGGGCTTTTGCCGACGCTTGAGGCGCCCGCCTGGACCTATCTGACCGCGCCGCTCAATCCCCTGTCCTCGACCGCGATCAGGACTTCGACGGGGCGACGCGCGGCCTCGTGATCGCCGGATGATTCGGGCGCCGGTTCACGTTGCGGCCCATCCGTGCTAGAGGGCTTCTTTAGTCAACGCTCCCGGAGCCCTCCGCTGACCCCCTCGCCCGCGTATGATACGCAAGACGCCGCCGTCTCGAACACGGCGCACGAGATGGATGCTATCGAACCTCTCCATTCCGAAGACGGCTTTGAATCCGACGCCTCCCCGCGCGGTTTCGACGATTCCGCTCCGCGCCCCGTCGGCGCAACCCCGCTTGAAGAAGCCATCCTGAGCCGCCTCGACGAGGACAAGGCCCAGGACATGGTCCTGATCGACCTCAAGGGCAAAAGCGCCATGGCCGACAGCATGATCGTGGCGTCCGGCCGTTCCCACCGTCACGTCGGCGCCATCGCCGACCACCTGTTGCGCACGCTGAAGGAAAACGGTCTGGGCAAGGCCAAGGTCGAGGGCCTGCCGCACTGCGACTGGGTCCTGATCGACGCCGGCGACGTGATCGTGCACCTGTTCCGCCCGGAAGTGCGCACCTTCTACAATATCGAGAAGATCTGGGCCGTCGATTCCGCCCACCGCATGGTCCGCGACTAAGACCGTGAAGCTGAGCATCGTCGCCATCGGCCGACCGGGCCGGGGGCCTGAGGCGACGCTCGCCGACGACTACGCCAAGCGCGCCACCCTGTCGGGACGCGCGCTTGGCCTCGGTCCCCTCGAACTGATCGATCTTGAGGCCCGAAAGCCGGGCAAGGCGCCGGAGGCTGAGCTGATCCTCGCCGCTGCGGAAGGATCGCATCTGATCGCCTGCGACGAACGCGGCAGGACCTATTCCTCGCGTGCCTTCGCCGACCACATCGCCAAGCTGCGCGACCAGGGCGAGCGCCGTCTGGTCTTCGCCATTGGCGGGGCGGACGGACTGGACGAAAGCGTGCGGGCCGCCGCCTCCTCGACCCTGGCCTTCGGTCCCCAGACCTGGCCCCACGCCCTGGCGCGCGCCATGCTGGCGGAACAACTGTATCGGGCCGTGACCATCCTGGCCGGATCGCCCTATCATCGCGACTGACATGCGTCGCGCCATTCCCCTATCGCTGGCCCTGCTGACGGGTTTCGTCTGCGCCGCGCCCGCCGTCGGCAGGCAGGCGCCCGAAAGCGAGCTGTCGCGCATCCAGGCCGAATACCGCGACGAGACGGTGCGCGCGCGCCGCCTGCGCGCCGACGCCGACGCCGCAAAGTCCGAACTGGTCCTGCTGGAGCGCCGCCTGGCCTTGCTGCGCGCCGACGAACAGACTGGCGACCGCCAGATCGACGATCAGCGCGCCCGGCTGCAGCAACTGACCGAACGCGAGGCCGAACTGGTCACCGACCTGGCCCGCGAGCGCGGCGCCCAGGGCCGTCTGCTCAGCGCGCTTCAGATGATGAGCCGCCGCCCGCCGCCGCCCCTGCTGGTGCCGGCCGACAAGGCCATCGACACGGTGCGCGCCTCAATCCTGCTCAAGGCCATGACGCCGGACCTGGAAAACCGCGCCAAGGCCCTGGGCGTCCGCCAGGCCGAGATCATGCGCATCCGCCGCCTCGCCGTCCTGTCCTCCGAACGCCTGCTGACGACCGAGAGCGAACAGGGCGACCGCCGGGGAGAGATCGAGGGTCTGACGTCGCGCAAGACCGCCCTGACCGCCGTGCTGAACGCCGAGGCCCGCGCCGCCGAACGCGCCGCCGCCGTGCTGGAACGTCGTATCCGCGAACTGGGCGGGGCCGTGCCGACCACCCAGGCGGCGGAAACGCCCACGGCCCGCCTGCCCGCCGGCCGCGCCCGCCTCAGTCCGCCCGTCTCCGGCGCGCCCAGCCAGACCTGGGGCGCGGGAACCTCCGGCTGGCGCTGGCGCGCCGACCGGGCGGCCGTGACGGCCCCCGCCGACGCCAAGGTCGCCTACGCCGGGCCGCTGACGGGATGGGGCAATGTCGTGGTGCTGGACCTCGGCCCAGGCTGGCGCGCGGTCATCGCCGGGCTGGACAGCGTGGATGTCGGTCCGGACGCCCGCGTGTCGGACGGCCAGACCCTGGGCCGCAGCGGCCCGGACGGCGACATCTATTTCGAGCTTCGCCGCGACGAACGGCCTATCGATCCGGGGCCTTGGTTGCAGTGAACCTGCAATAGTCCTTTGCATTCTCGTCTGACGCTGATTTTATCGGCGTAACGCTGCGTCGCCACGATTTGGTCGTGTCTGCACCGCCTTACCCTTCCCACGGGCGCCTTGAATGATCGGCCCGACCGAAAGAGACCGAATGCGTAAACTGCTCCTCGTCGGCTGCGCCGCTCTGGTGCTCGGCGGATCCGCCGCTGCTGTCAGCAGCCAGACCCCCCGCAACGAAACCTTCCGCATGCTGGAGCTGTTCGGCGACGTGGTCGGCATCGTCGAGCAGGCCTATGTCGTCCCGGTCGACAACAAGAAGCTGATCGAGGCCGCGCTGGCCGGCATGATGACGGCGCTGGACCCGCACTCCAACTATCTGCCGCCCTCCAACTACGATGAGCTGCGCGAGCGGACCGAGGGCCAGTATTCGGGCGTTGGCCTGACCATCAGCGCCGACGGCGGCATGGTGAAGGTCATCTCGCCGATGGACGACAGCCCCGCCGCCAAGGCCGGCGTCCAGGCGGGCGACGTCATCTCGTCGATCGAGGGCCAGAACGCGGCCGGCCTGACGGTCAGCCAGGTGTCGGAGAAGCTGCGCGGCGCCGTCGGCACCAGCGTCAAGGTCACCTTCCTGCGCGACGGCGAGGATCCGCTGGAGGTGGTCCTGACCCGCGAGGTCATCAAGGTCCAGTCGGTCACCGGCCGGGTCGAGGGCGACTTCGGCTATCTGCGCGTCTCGACCTTCAACGAGAACACCGGCCGCGAGCTGAACGAGGCCATCGCCAAGATCAAGGCCGAGAAGCCGGGCGTGAAGGGCTATGTCCTGGACCTGCGCAACAATGGCGGCGGCCTGCTGAACGCCGCCATCGACGTGTCCGACGCCTTCCTGGAACGCGGCGAGATCGTCAGTCAGCGCGGCCGCAAGCCCGAGCAGATCCAGCGCTATTCGGCCAAGCCCGGCGACATCACCGGCGGCCTGCCGCTGGTCGTGCTGGTCAACTATGGCTCGGCCTCGGCGTCCGAGATCGTCGCCGGCGCTCTCAAGGATCATCAGCGTGCGGCCGTGGTCGGCCTGACCAGCTTCGGCAAGGGATCGGTCCAGACGGTGATCCCGCTGCGCCAGGGTCAGGACGGCGCCCTGTCGATCACGACCGCGCGCTACTACACGCCGTCGGGCGCCTCGATCCAGAAGATCGGCATCGAGCCGGACCTGGAGGTGGCCCGTTCGGAAGCCGAGGCGCGCATCGTCTCGCGTTCCAGCTTCATCTATTCCGAGGCCGCCTACGCCACGGCGCTGGACGCCTCCATCGGCGCCGAGCGCAAGGGACCGCACACGCCGCGCGAGGCACCGGGCGAGAGCTTCGACAAGGAAAAGGATTACCAGCTGCAGCGGGCGCTGGACGTCCTGCGCGCCGGCGGCGATTTGTCGAAATTGTCGGCCGCGCCCGAAGGCATCGTCGTCACCGAGCCGGGTTCCACACCCAAGCCCGACGCCGAGCCGGCGGCGGCCGAACCGAAGGGAGAATAGGTCAGGGAAGGGCGGCGAGAGCCGCCCTTTTTCTTGCGCTTACGACAGGCGGTCGCGGAACTCGGAGTAATCGAACGCGCGCACGATCTTCAGCGCATCCGTCTCGCTGTTCCACAGGGCGATGGCCGGCAAGGGCACCCCGTTGAAGGTGTTGGTCTTCACCATCGAATAATGGGCCTGATCCAGAAACGCGATGCGCGTCCCCGCCGTCGGCGCCGTCTCGAAGACGTAGTCGCCGATGATGTCGCCCGCCAGGCACGACGGCCCGCCCAGGCGATAGGTCACGCCCGCCTCGCCCTCGTTCAGCATGGCCGGACGGTAGGGCGCCTCGATCACATCGGGCATGTGGCAGGTCGCGGAGATATCGGTGATGGCGACCGCGATGCCGTTGTCGAAGGTGTCCAGCACCTCGCCGATCAGAATGCCGGCATCCAGGGCGACGGCCTCGCCGGGCTCGATATAAACCTCAAGACCGTGCGTTTCGCCCAAGCGACGCAGGAAGGCGGCCAGATCGTCGCGTCTGTAATCGGCCCGCGTGACATGGTGCCCACCGCCCAGGTTGATCCATTTCAGGTCGGCCAGCAGGGGCGCCAGCGTCGGCTCGACCGCCGCCCAGATCCGCTCCAGCGGTTCGAACCCCTGTTCGCACAAGGCATGGATGTGCAGGCCGTCGACGCCTGTCAGATGCTCCGGCTTCAGTTGCGACACCGGAAACCCCAGGCGCGATCCGAACTGGCATGGGTCGTATTTGGCGACCTCGGCCTCGGAATGCTCGGGGTTCAGCCGCAGGCCGATATCGAACGTTTCGCCCTCGCCCCGTGCCGTCGCGATCATGTCGGCGAACCGAGAGATCTGATCGGGCGCGTTGAAGATGACCGTGTCCGACAGGCGCAGGATCTCGGGCAGGTCCGCCGGCTTGTAGGCCGGCGAATAGGTGGTCAAGTGCCCCTTATAGAACTCCCGCGCCAGCCGCGCCTCCCACAGGCCAGACGCGCAGACGCCGTCGAGGTATTCCCCGACGACATCGGCCAGCGACCACATGGAAAAGGCCTTCAGGGCCAGCAGAACCCGCGCGTTTCCGTGCGTCCCCACGTCCTTCAGGACCGACAGGTTGCGACGCACCGCCGCCTCGTCGACCACGAAGGCGGGCGACGGAACGCGGTTCAGATCGAACCGGGCGAAGGCGCCCGGTCCGCCGGCTTGGGTCTGCATGGCCATGGTCTGAGCCTTAGAAGTCGAGAGGGGCGTCCAGGTCCTGAACCTTCCACGGCAGGCCGTGCTTGTTCAGCATGTCCATGAAGGGATCGGGATCCAGCTGTTCCATGTTGAACACGCCCGCGCCCTTCCACTGGCCGGTCAGCATCAGAGCCGCGCCGATCATGGCGGGCACGCCGGTGGTGTAGCTGACGGCCTGGTTGCCGGTTTCGGCATAGGCTTCCTGGTGGTCGCAGATGTTGTTGACGTAGACCGTCTTCGCGACCCCATCCTTCACGCCGGTGGCGATGGTGCCGATGTTGGTCTTGCCCTTGGTGATCGGACCCAGCGACGACGGTTCGGGCAGCAGGGCTTTCAGGAACTCGATCGGGATGATCTCGCGGCCCTGGAACTGCATCGGCTCGATGGAGGTCATGCCGATGTTTTCCAGCACCTCCAAGTGCTTCAGATAGCTGTCGCCGAAGGTCATCCAGAAGCGGATGCGCTTGATCTCGGGGTAGAATTTCGCCAGCGATTCCAGCTCCTCATGATACATGAGGTACATGTTCTTCTGACCCACGCCCTCGAAGTCGAAGGTCTGCTTGTGGCTCAGCGCCGGGCCCTCGATCCACTGGCCGTCGGCCCAGTGGCGCGACGGGGCGGTCACTTCGCGCAGGTTGATCTCGGGGTTGAAGTTGGTCGCGAACGGAAGGCCGGTGTCGCCGCCGTTGCAGTCCAGGATGTCGAGCGTCTCGATCGAATCCAGCAGGTGCTTCTTGGTGTAGGTCGCGAAGACCGAGGTCACGCCGGGATCGAAGCCCGAGCCCAGCAGCGCCATCAGACCGGCTTTCTCGAACCGCTCCTGATAGGCCCACTGCCACTTGTATTCGAACTTGGCCTCGTCGCGCGGCTCATAGTTGGCGGTGTCGAGATAGTTCACGCCGGCGGCGAGACAGGCGTCCATGATCGCCAGATCCTGGTAAGGCAGAGCCAGGTTCACGACCAGCGCGGGCTGAACCTGTTTGATAAGGGCGGTGGTCGCGACTACGTCGTCGGCGTCGATGGCGGCGGTGTCGATGCTCACGCCAAAGCGCGACTTCACGGACTCGGCGATGGCGTCGCACTTCGACTTCGTCCGGCTCGCCAGGGTGATATGCGAGAAGATGTCCGCATTCATCGCCATCTTGTGGACGGCCACCGAACTGACGCCGCCCGCGCCGATAACCAGCACCTTGCTCATGCGTGCTTCTCCTGAAGTCAAAAACGTTGGCGACATCGCCGCCCCTATAAAGGGCGGGGCTCTTAGCACGATGATGACAATCCGCTAAATGCCGTGACGAAGATCAGGATTAAAGCGTGACCGACTCGCTCCGGTTGCCTTCCGCCTTCTTTTCCTCCATAAGCCGCCGCTTCCGACGCAAGTGAACCTGCGTCTCCACCATCACGACAGCTTTTTTGTCGTGCTACCGCGCTCCGCGCTACTTGAGCACAGCCTATTCGGGCTCAAGTAGGCCGAAAGGCCGATAGCCCACAAAAGAGAACGAGGATGGCGAGAACCCTCCGCCGACGTGATCGTCGCCGGGGGCCGTTGTCGTATGGAGCCGTTTCACCCGTCGCCACGAGGTAGTGAATGTTCGAGGCTCTGAACGAGCGGCTGACAGGCGTCTTCGACCGGATCACCGGCCGCGGCGCCCTGTCCGAAAAGGATGTCGCCGAGGCGATGCGCGAAGTGCGCGTGGCCCTGCTCGAGGCCGACGTCGCCCTGCCCGTCGTCAAGGAATTCATCGCCTTCGCCACCGAGCGCGCGACCGGCGAAGAGGTCATCCGTTCCGTCCGCCCCGCCGACCAGGTGGTCAAGATCGTCTATGACGGCCTGATCGAGATGCTGGGCGGCGAAGAGCCGGTTCCCCTAAACACCAACGCCAATCCGCCCGCCGTGGTGCTGATGGCCGGCCTGCAGGGCTCGGGCAAGACCACGACCTCGGCCAAGCTGGCGCTGCGCCTGACCAGGTTCGATCGCAAGAAGGTCATGATGGCCTCGCTGGACACGCGTCGTCCGGCCGCGATGGAACAGCTGGCCCAGCTGGGCAAGCAGATCGAGGTCGCGACCCTGCCCATCGTGGCGGGCGAGAGCGCCGTCCAGATCACGCGCCGGGCGCTGCAATCCGCGAAACTTCAGGGCTTCGACGTCCTGATCCTCGACACCGCCGGCCGCATCACCCTGGACGAAGGGTTGATGAACGAGGTGGCCGAGGTCGCCGCGATCTCGCAGCCCATCGAGACCCTGCTGGTCGCCGACAGCCTGACCGGTCAGGATGCGGTGCGCACCGCCGCCGCCTTCCACGCCCGCCTGCCTCTGACCGGCCTCGTCCTGACCCGCGCTGACGGCGACGGGCGTGGCGGCGCCATGCTGTCGATGCGGGCCGTCACCGGCCTGCCGATCAAATATCTGGGCGCCGGCGAAAAGGTCGATGCGCTGGACGTGTTCGACGCCCGTCGCGTCGCCGGCCGCATCCTGGGTCAGGGCGATATCGTCGCCCTGGTCGAAAAGGCCAGCCAGGACTTGGACCAGGCCAAGGCCGAGAAGATGGCCCGGAAACTTGCCAAGGGTCAGTTCGATCTGGACGACCTGGCCGGTCAGCTTCAACAGATGAAGCGGATGGGCGGTCTTCAGGGCATCATGGGCATGCTGCCCGGCGTGGCCAAGATGAAGGGCCAGATGGCCGAAAGCGGCATCGACGACCGCATGATCCTGCGCCAGGAAGCCATCATCTCCTCGATGACCAAGGCCGAGCGCAAGAAGCCCGATCTGCTGAACGCCAGCCGCAAGAAGCGTATCGCCGCCGGCGCCGGCGTGGACGTGCAGGACGTGAACCGGGTCCTGAAACAGCACCGCCAGATGGCCGACGTGGTCAAGTCGATGGCGCGCGGCGGACCCAAGAAGATGCAGCAGATGGCCGCCATGCTGGGCGGCCTCGGCGGTGGCGGCGGCATTCCCGGAATGGGAGGCGGCGGCCCGGATCTGAACCGATTGAAGGCCCTGGGCGGCGGCAAGACGCCGGAAGCCAGCGCCGACGAACTGAAAGCCATCCAGGACCGGCTCGCCGGGCTAGGTGGCGGACAACTTCCGGGGGGCCTTCCGGGCCTTCCGGGCTTCCCTCCCAAGAAATAACGACTACCTGGAAAGAGATTTGAAATGCTGAAGATTCGTCTGGCCCGCGGCGGCGCCAAGAAGCGCCCCTACTATCACATCGTCGTCGCCGACTCGCACTCGCCCCGCGACGGCAAGTTCATCGAGAAGGTCGGCAGCTACAACCCGATGCTGCCCAAGGACGGCGCCACCCCGCGCGTCGCCCTGAAGGTCGAGCGTATCGCCGAATGGCTCGGCAAGGGCGCCCAGCCGACCGACCGCGTCGCCCGCTTCCTGTCGCAGGACGAGACCCTGGGCCAGAAGGTCAAGTGGACCCAGTCCAACAACCCGAACAAGGCCCAGCCCGGCAAGAAGGCGCAAGAGCGCGCCGCTGAGCGCGCCCAGCGCGAAGCCGACCGTCTGGAAGCCGAAGCCGCCGCCAAGGTCGAGGCCGCTGAAGCCGCCGCCCGCGCCAAGGAAGAGGCCGCCGCCGCTGCCGCTGCTCCGGCTGTCGAAGAAGCCCCGGCTGAAGAAGCGCCTGCTGCTGAAGCCGCCGCCGAAGAGGCTCCGGCTGCTGAAGAATCGACCGAAGAAAAGGCCGAAGGCTAAGCCTTTCGGTTTGACGATGATCGAGGCGGCGTCTTTGGACGCCGCCTTTTTCATGCGCTAAGGACCAGCATGACTACGGACAGCAGATTGATCCTCGTCGGCCAGATCGGCGGCGGTTTCGGGGTGCGGGGCGAGGTGCGGGTGACCGCCTTCACCGCCGATCCCCTGGCTCTGACCGCCTATGGTCCGCTGCTGCGCGCCGACGGCACGGTGGCCCTGACCCTGACCTCGACACGGCCCGACAAGGCCGGCGTCGTCGGTCGGGCCAAGGAGATCGCCACCAAGGAAGAGGCCGACGCCCTGCGCGGCCTCAAGCTGCACGTCCCGCGCGACCGTTTCCCGGAACCGGAAGAGGACGAATTCTATCTCGCTGATCTGCTGGGCGTCGAAGTCCGCGACACAGCGGGCGCCGTTCTGGGAACAGTCAAGTCTGTGCAGAACTTCGGCGCCGACGACATGCTGGAGATCGCCCCCGCGACGGGCGGCCCAACCTGGTATCTGCCCTTCACCAAGGAAGCGACGCCCGAGCTGCACCTCGCCGACGGCTGGCTTCTGGCCGTGCCGCCGACCGAGGTGGGCGAGCGCGAGCCCGACTAGGCGTCTTCAACAGGGGCGTCTCCGACGTGCTTCTTGATCGATTCGATCGCGCGCTTGGCGCCCGACTTGTCGGAATAGCCTTCGGTCGAAAAGATGATCTCGGAATTGTATTTGAAGCGGACGCGGTATTCGCCAGCCTTGTCCTGATAGACTTCGAACTTGTGCGCCATCGGGCGTCTCCATTCCTGCGACCTGTGATCGGTCACGGCCAAGCTGGCATCGTCTCCCGTACGGTTCCAGACACAAGGCCGCGATCAAATGGCGCCGGCGACAGTTGCGAACCTCGCGCGCGACCCCGACATGGATGTTCATCACCAAGTCGAGGCTGAACGCATGACCGACCTGTCCGCCTTCCCGATCACCCGGCGCTGGCCGGCCCAGCATCCCGACCGCATCCAGCTCTATTCCCTGCCCACGCCCAATGGGGTGAAGGTGTCGATCATGCTGGAGGAGGTCGGCCTGGCCTATGAGCCGCATCTGGTCGACATCATGGCCAACGAGACCTGGGGGCCGGAATATCTGTCGCTGAACCCCAACGGCAAGATTCCCGCCATCCTCGACCCGAACGGGCCAGGCGGGCAGCCGCTGGCCCTGTTCGAATCCGGCGCCATCCTGATCTATCTGGCGGAGAAGACCGGCAAGCTGCTCTCGGCCGATCCGGCGACCCGCTACGAGACGATCCAGTGGGTCATGTTCCAGATGGGCGCGATCGGCCCGATGTTCGGCCAGTTGGGCTTCTTCCACCGCTTCGCCGGCAAGGACTATGAGGACAAGCGTCCGCGCGACCGCTACGTCGCCGAAAGCCGCCGCCTGCTGGGCGTGCTGGAGACGAGACTGGAAGGTCGAGACTGGATCGTTGGGGATTACTCCATCGCCGACGTCGCCACCCTGGGATGGGTCCGCAACCTGATCGGCTTCTACGAGGCGGGCGAGATCGTCGGCTTTGCGGACTTCCCCCGCGTCGCCGCCTGGCTGGAGCGGGGTCTGGCGCGTCCCGCCGTGCAGCGCGGACTGGAGATTCCGGCGCGTCACTGAACCGTCGTGCCCGGCGGGCATTATCTGACGACACAAACAGGAGCGCGACCGATGGGTATCTTCTCTTCGATTTGGAACAAGATCACGGGCCACAAGCCTAAGGCGGCCCCCACACCGGCGCCAACGCCGACCGCCAGCGTGACGCCGACGCCCGGCACGGCGGCCCCGACCGCCGCTCCGGCCCTGCCGCCCGTCGATGTCGAGGCGGTGCTCAGCGATCTGGCGGCGTCCAAGGGCGGCGGCGGCAACTGGCGCACCTCGATCGTCGATCTGCTGAAGCTGCTGGACCTGGATTCCAGCCTGGCGGCCCGCAAGGAACTGGCGGAAGAGCTGAACGTCCATGCCGGCGAGCACGGTTCAGCCGAACAGAACATCGCTCTGTCCAAGGCGGTCTGGAAGAAGCTGGCCGAAAACGGCGGTCAGGTGCCGGCGTCGCTGCGCGACTAACGCGCCTCAAGCAGCGCGATAGGCTAAAATAGAGAGGTGCTGGGTCAGGCTTGCGGTCTGATCCAGCGTCCGGCAGCCAAGGCCGCAAAGCCGACGACCAGACCCCAGAAGGCTGATCCCACCCCGAACAGGGCCAAGCCCGAAGCCGTCGCGGCGAACGTCAGCACGGCTGCCTCACGTGACGCCGTCTCGGCCACCATTCCTTGCAGAGCGCCCGTCAGAGGCGCGACCAACGCAAGACCCGTCACAGCCGCCAGCACTGCCGGCGGCATGGCGATAAAGAGCCCGGCCAGCGGCGCAGCGAACAGGGCCACGACCAGATAGAAGCCGCCATAGATCACGCCAACGACCCAACGTCGCGCGGGGTCGGGGTGTGCGTCAGGCCCGGTGCAGATCGCCGCCGTGATCGCCGCCAGATTGACCCCGTGTCCGCCGAACGGGGCGATCAGCAGGCTGGCGACGCCGGTGGACAGGATCAGCCGGTTGGTGGGCGGCGGATAGCCGGCGCTCTGCAACACGACCAGCCCCGGCAGGTTCTGCGCCGCCAGTGTCACCAGGAACAACGGAAAGCCCAGGCTGACCGCCGCCTTCCAGTCGAACACGGGCGCAAGGGGCTCCAGATGGCCGAACAGGCCTGTCCCTGCCGGCAGGACCAACTGTCCCCGTATCGCCAGCACCGCAAAGGCCGCCGCCAATACGGCCGGCAGGGTCCAGACCGGCCACAGACGTCGCGATACCAGAAACAGCGCGACCAGTCCGACGACCAGCACTGCCTCGTCAGGCACGACCCTGAACACTCTCAGCACAAAGGGCAGCAGCACCCCCGCCAGCATGGCCGAGGCGATGGCCGCCGGTATCCGCGACGCCAGCCGCCCCAGCGCCGGGATCAAGCCGGTCAGGATCATCAGCAGGGCGGCGAAGACGAAGGCGCCGATCGCCGTCGGCCACGACAGGCCCAGCGTCGAGGCCGCCAGCAGGGCCGCGCCCGGCGTTGACCAGGCCAGGACCACGGGGATCTTCAACCGCCAGCTCAACAGGGCTCCGGGCGCGCCGATACCCAGGCACAGGGCCGTCACCATCGATCCGATCTGACCGGCGTCCGCGCCCAGCGCCTGTCCCGCCTGCACGACCAAAGCGACGGTCCCGCCGAACCCGATCACCGTCGCCACGGCGGCCGACGAAAAGGCGGAGGCGGGCAGGGCGCGCATGGAAAAGGCCGGAGCAGTCATGCCCCGGCCTTAAACCGTCACCGTGAACGCCGGAAGAGCCTGATCAGGCCTTCCCGATCAACCTTCGATGTCGTCCGGCAGGCCCACGGCGTGGAAGCCCGCATCGACGTGGACGACCTCGCCCGTGGTCGAACGGCCGAGGTCCGAGCACAGCCACAGGGCCGCGCCGGCGACGCCCTCCATCGAGGTCTCTTCCTTGATCAGCGAGAACTGGGCCGACTTGGAGTGCAGGCCCCGCCCGCCCGAAATGCCGGCCAGCGACAGGGTGCGCATGGCCCCGGCCGAGATGGCGTTGACGCGGATGTTCTTGGGGCCCAGGTCGCGCGCGATGTAACGGGTCGCCGCCTCCAGCGCCGCCTTGGCCACGCCCATGGTGTTGTAGTTCGGGATGACCCGTTCCGACCCCAGATAGGTCAGGGTGATCAGGCTGCCGCCGTTCGGCATCAGCTTGGCGGCGCGCTTTGACACGTCCACAAAGCTGAAGGCCGAGATGTTCATGGCCAGCAGGAAGCTGTCGCGCGTGGTGTTGTCCACGAAGCTGCCCTTCAGCTCGTCCTTGTTGGCGAAGGCCACCGAATGGACGACGAAGTCGATCGTGCCGAAGGTCTTTTCCAGCTCGGCGAAGGCGGCGTCCATCGAGGCGTCGTCGGTGACGTCGGCCGGGATCAGCAGCTTGGCGCCGACGCTTTCGGCCAGCGGACGCACGCGCCGCTCCAGGCTTTCGCCCATATAGGTGAAGGCCAGTTCCGCGCCCTGCGCCGCCAGCTGCGAGGCGATGCCCCAGGCGATTGAACTGGAGTTCGCCACGCCCATGATCAGGCCCTTCTTGCCCTTCATGAGGTCGCCGGTCGGCATGTCCCAGCCTTCGGAATTGGCCATGGTTCGTCTCCTGATGATTTGCGCGGAGGGTTAGCAGGCGCGAGCCAAGCGCTCAACTTTTCCCTCCCCGCCTCGGGGAGGGTGGTCGCGCAGCGACCGGGTGGGGGCGACCCGGCAGGGGCGCGCTTGTCTTAGGCAAGATGGGTCAGTGGGGTGTCGCCTGGCCGCCCCCCAGCCGACCTCGCTGCGCTCGGCCACCCTCCCCGGAGCGGGGAGGGAGAGACGCCATGCTGATTTTTAAAGCAGGCCCGAGATCGCCGCGCGGGCGGCGGCGCCCAGGTCCGGGCGTTTCAGCGCCAGGGCGACATTGGCTTTCAGCAGGCCGATCTTGTCGCCGCAGTCGTGGGTCACGCCAGCGTATTCGACAGCGGTGAAGGCCTGATGCTGCATCAGCCGCGCCATGGCGTCGGTCAGCTGGATCTCGTTGCCGGCCCCGCGTTCCTGGGTCGCCAGCAGATCGAAGATTTCCGGCTGCAGAATGTAGCGGCCCGAGATCGACAGGTTGGACGGCGCCGTTCCGGCGGCGGGCTTTTCGACCATCCCCTTCATCTCGATCCGGTTGCCCTGGCGGCCGACGGGATCGACGATGCCGTATTTGTGGGCCTGTTCGATATCGACGGATTCCACGCCGATGATGTTGCCGCCGGTCTCGGCGTAGACTTCGGCCAGCTGTTTCAGGGCGCCGGGCTGCGAGTCCACGATCACGTCGGGCAGGATCACGGCGAACGGCTCATGGCCGATGATGTCGCGCGCGCACCAGACGGCGTGGCCCAGGCCCTTGGGCTGCATCTGGCGGGTGAAGCTCATCTCGCCGGCGGACGCCAGTTCGGCGTTCATCATCTCAAGGATTTCGATCTTGCCCTTGGCCAGCAGCTGGGCTTCCAGCTCGATCTGGTGATCGAAATAGTCCTCGATGGCGCCCTTGGAGCGGCCGGTGACGAAGACGATGTGCTCGATCCCGGCTTCGCGCGCCTCTTCGACGATGTAGGACAGGATCGGCCGATCGACGACGTTCAACAGTTCCTTGGGCGTAGTCTTGGTGCCGGGGAGGACGCGGGTGCCGAGGCCCGCGACGGGCAATACGGCCTTGCGCAGGCGCGCGGGCGTGGTGGTCATCAATATATCCTGACAGCTATCCCGCCCCTTCTAGCCGGTGCGGACCGGCGAAAGAAGGGGCGGGACGGCCGTCGGGTTCCGCCCTATTTGGCGGGGCGGGTCATGGGGGTCATGGAGGCGATGGTCGCGCGCTGGGCCAGCAGTTGATCTTCCGGCAGCGGGATCAGGCCGCGGTCTGCAAGATAGCCGCCCTTGCCGGCCGAACCTTCCGACAGGAACTCCTGCACGAACTGCTGCAGGCCGGGGATCACGCCGATGTGGGCCTTCTTCACATAGATGTAGAGGCTGCGTGACAGCGGATAGTCACCGCTGGCGATGGTGTCGGCGGTGGGCGCGACGCCGTCGATGGTCTCGGCCTTCACCGTATCCAGGTTCTGTTCCAGGAAGGAATAGCCGAATACACCCAGCGAGCCCGGCGTGCGGGTCAGGGTCTGGACGATGGCGTTGTCGTTCTCGCCGGAATCGATCCAGGCGCCGTCCTCGCGCACGGTATGCGCAATGCCCTCGAACCGGTCCTTGTCGCCCTCGATCGCCTTGACGGCCGGCACCAGCTTGGCGCCCGGCGTCATGCCCAGTTCCAGGAAGGCGTCGCGCGTGCCCGAGGTGGGCGGCGGGCCATAGACCTGGATGCGCTGGTTCGGAAGGCCGGCGTTGACCTGGTTCCAGGTCTTGGCCGGGTTGGCGACGAACGTCCCGTTCGGACCGGGCACTTCCTTGGCCAGGCCCTCGTACAGGTCGTTCAGTTCGAAGTTGAAGCCGTTGCCGTTACGGGCCGTGGCGATGACGATGCCGTCGAAGCCGATCTTGATCTCGACGATCTCGGTGACGCCGTTCTTGGCGCACAGGTCGAACTCGGACTGTTTCATCTGACGCGAGGCGTTGGCGATGTCCGGGGTGGTCGGGCCGACGCCCTGGCAGAAGGCCTGGATGCCGCCGCCGGTGCCCAGCGATTCGACGCGGGGCGCTGCGCCGTTGGAGGCGCGGGCGAAGGTCTCGGCGACGCGCGTGGCGAAGGGGAAGACGGTGGACGAACCGGCCGCCCAGATCCCGGCGCGCGTGCCGGACGACCCGCCGCCGTTGTCGCCACAGGCGGCCAGGGCCAGAAGGGCGGCGGCCGAAGCCGCCAGTTTCAGTGTGCGGATCATCCTGGGCTCTCCCTGAGCATCGATTTCGCGATGCTTAGAGCAGAGGATTATGACAGTCCCGCGAACGGGACTGTCGTCGCTACAGCAGGCGGCGACGCATGACCTGCGACAGGGTGTCGATCAGGGTCACGGCGACGACCACGACGATCACGATGGCCGAGACCGCGCGGAAGTCGAAGGCGTTCATGCTGTCGAACAGCACCTGACCGATGCCGCCCGCGCCGATCAGGCCGAGCACCGTCGCCGACCGGCTGTTGGATTCGAAGCGATAGAGGGCGAACGAGGTCCACAGCGGCGCGACCTGAGGCAGCACGCCCCAGACGATCTCGTGCAGCTTGCCGGCGCCGGTGGCGCGCACGCCCTCGACGGGCCCCTTGTCGATCGACTCGACGGCCTCCGAGAACAGCTTGGCCAGGACGCCGGCCGTATTCAGGGTGATGGCCAGGACGCCGGCCAGCGGTCCCAGGCCCACGGCGGTCACGAACAGCAGGCCGATGACCAGGTCGGGCACCGAACGCAGCAGGTTCATCACCCAGCGCACCGGGGTCACGATCCAGACGGGCGCGATGTTGCGCGCGGCGGCCAGACCCAGAGGAACGCCCAGGAAGACGGCCAGGAAGGTGCCCCACAGGGCGATCTGCACCGTCTCCCACATCTTGGCGACGAACATCTTCCAGTCGCTGAAGTCGGGGCGCAGCAGGTCGTGCACGAACAACTGGGTGCTCTCGTTGCCCGAGAACAGGCGCGAGATGTTCCGCAAATCGACGGCGTCGATGCTGTAGAGCAGGACGGCTGCGACGCCGCCCCACACCAGGATATCGGCCGCCCACGCCAGGGTGGATTTCTTGGGCGCCTCAGGGATGGAGAGGGCGGGGGACGCGACTGCGGTCAAGGCCGGACCTCACGCAGGCTGCGCAGGCGTTGAAGCTCGCGCTCGGCGGCGGCGGCGGCGGTCGTGTCGCCCTTGGCCCGGGCCTCGCCCAGCTTCTGGTCGGCGATCATCTCGCGAATGGGGTCCAGATAGCGGTCGTCGGCGGCGGCGAAGCGCGAATACTCCAGGTCCGCCAGGACCTTGCGCTGACGCTCGGCCTCGGCGCCTTCGCCCTGGCCATAGGTCAGGAAGAAGCTGCGGATTTTTTCCTTCAGCGCCGGATCCAGGTCCTCGCGCACGACGATGCCGCTCTCGGGAATGGGGGGGGAGGTCCAGATCTCCTCGATCTGGCCGGCCAGCTGCGGGTTCTCGCGGCGCATGAAGACGGTGTTGACGCTGTTGGACGTCGCCACTTCGATCACGCCGGTGGCGACGCCGAACGCGTTGGCCTGGTGGTTGGCCGAGCGCACGGTCTTGAAGCACTGAGCCGGGACCACGCCGCGCGGATTGAACAGGAAGGTCAGCGGGGCCAGGGTGCCCGACGTCGACTGGGCGTCGCCGATGCCGAAGTTGTACTGCTTGCCGCACGCCAGGACCTTGTCCAGCGTGATGCCCGAGCCCTTCTTGACGATCAGGGTCGACTGATAGCTGTCCAGACCTTCGCGGTTGACGGTGCGGGCGATGACCTCGGCCTTGGCGCGGTCGATGGCCTCGACCTCGGGCTTGGCCGAAAACCAGCCGACCTGGGTGTGGTTGCCGCGCATGGCCTCGACCAGAACCGTATAGTTCGAGCCGAAATAGGGTTTGACCGGCACGCCGATGGCCTTGGACATGTCGTCCAGCAGCGGCTGCCACATCGGGCCCGACGAGGCCTGGCCCTCGGCCGACAGGATCGAGAAGGTGATCTCGGTCGGCGCGCCGCCGGCCTTCTTGTCGTCACCGCCGCCACAGGCCGCCAGGCCCATGATCATCACAGCCGCGCCGGCAGCCGCCATCAGACGACGTGTGGGCGAAAAACGGGACAGGCTCATGCCTTGGTCTCCCAGAACGCGTCCTCGAATTCAGGACCGTAGATTTCGATCAGGCGTTGTTGGTCCAGCGCCGTTGACGGACCGTCATAGACGATCTTGCCGCCTTGCAGGGCGATGACGCGGTCGCAATAGCGGATGGCGTAGTCGACCTGGTGCAGGGTGACGATCACGCCCATGCCGTCGCGCTTGTTCAGCTCGACCAGCAGCTCCATCACCTTGCGCGCGGACACCGGGTCCAGCGAGGCGACGGGTTCGTCGGCCAGGATGGCCTTGGCGCCCTGCACGATGGCGCGGGCGATCGCGCCGCGCTGCTGCTGGCCGCCCGACAGGGTGTTGGCGCGCTGGGCGGCGTAGTCCGACACGCCGACGCGATGCAGGGCCGCCATGGCCTTGTCCTTGTCCGCCTGGGGCCAGGCCCCCAGCAGGCCCTTCCACGCGGGCAGGCGGCCGAGCGCGCCCAGCATGACGTTGGAGAACAGGCTGAGGCGGCCGACCAGGTTGAACTGCTGGAAGATCATGCCCAGCTTGCCGCGCGCCTTGCGCACGGAGCCGGTGACACGGCCGTCCTTTTGCACCGTCTCGCCGAAGACCTGGATGGTGCCCTTGCCCGCATCGATCGATTGCAGGCCGGTGATGGAGCGGAGCAGGGTGGACTTGCCCGAACCGGACGGGCCGATCAGGGCGACCATTTCGCCGGAGGCCACGGAAATCGAGACGCCGTCCAGCGCCTTTCGCGATCCGAAGGTCTTCGACACGTCGCGCGTCAGGACGAGCCCGGGGGAGACGGCGGCTGCGGATGAACTCATGAACTCGCTAGGAGGCTGTGGCGAAGGGGCGCCGCATGACGCGACGAAGGCGTCTAGGCAAGGCCTTAATCGCACGTCGGGCGCGATGTCGTCCAGTGCGGCGCTTTATGCACAGGGACAAGTCCAGCCCCTGCCATGAAAAAACCGCTTTACATGACAGTTCGCCATCCCCATATCGCGTCTTCCGGCGGACCCCGTAGGTCCTTTCTGCGCCGCTAACGCCGGTCTGGGTTTAACAATTAGCAGGGGGTTACGTGAATTGCGCACGTATCAGCTTCCCCTGGACCTGGTCCGTGAGCGGTCCCCTGAACGTCCCGTCGCCCTCGTGCGGCCGCGTTCGGTTTCCGTAGCGGCGCGCTGGTTCCAGGATAATCTAAAGGCCGACGTCTTCTACGCTGTGAAGGCCAACCCCTCGCGTTGGGTCGTCGAGACCCTGATCGAGGCGGGCGTTCGCGGGTTCGACGTGGCGTCCATCGCCGAGATCGAGCTTGTTCGCTCGGTCAGCCATGACGTGCGTCTGGCCTTCATGCACCCGGTCAAGAGCCGGTCCGCGATCACCAAGGCCTATTTCGATCACGGCGTGCGGACCTTCTCGCTCGACTGCGTCGATGAGCTGAACAAGATCCTCGACGCCACCGGCGGCGCGGACGACCTGAACCTGATCGTGCGCATGGCCGTCTCGGCCGACGGCGCGGCCTATACGCTTTCGGGCAAGTTCGGCGTCTCGTCAGATCAGGCTCCGGCGCTGCTGATGGAGACGCGCCAGGCGGTGAAGGAAGGCCTGATGGGCGTTTCGTTCCACGTCGGCAGCCAGTGCATGCGTCCGACTGCCTACCAAGCCGCCATGGCCCAAGTCGGGCGTTCGATCAGCCGTGCGGGCGTGATCGTCGATATCGTCGATGTCGGCGGCGGCTTCCCCTCGGTCTATCCGGGCATGGTCCCGCCGGACATGAGCGAATACGCCGACGCCATCCATCGCGGCTTCAACGACATGCCGGTGTCGGAAACGACCGAGCTGTGGTGCGAGCCCGGCCGGGCGCTGGTCGCCGAATCCTCGTCGATCCTGGCCCGTGTCGACCTGCGCAAGGGCGACGCCCTTTATCTGAACGACGGCTCCTACGGCTCGCTGTTCGACGCGACCCACTCGCGCTGGCCCTTCCCGACCAAGCTGGTTCGGGACGGCGAGGCGGCGAGCGATCTGAAGGCGTTCCAGTTCTACGGTCCGACCTGCGATTCCATCGACCATATGCCCGGCCCGTTCTGGCTGCCGGCCGATGTGCGTGAAGGCGACTTCATCGAGATCGGCATGCTGGGCGCCTATGGCGTTGCGATGTCGACCGGCTTCAACGGCTATGGCGAGCACGATCTCGCCGTGGTCGAGGACGCCCCGATGGCCTCGCTCTACGGTCTGGCCCCGCGCTCCATCCCCACCGTGCGCACCACGGCGGAAGAGAACGCCCGCAAGGTCGTGCGCCTGTCACGTCCCAAGGGTAAGGCCGGTCAGCGCAAGTCGCGCCGGAAGTAGGTCGCTACGCTGATCGTGAGAGGTAATTCGTGAGTCGTGATTGGCAACCATGAGCGACTTGCGAACCCACCGCGATCTTGATGCCTGGAAGTTGTCGCTCGACTGGGTCGAAGCCGTTTATCGGTGTTCGGCTTCATGGCCGTCTGATGAGCGGTTCGGCCTGATCAGTCAGGTTCGTCGTGCAGCCGTCAGCGTGGCGGCCAATATCGCGGAGGGAGCGGGCCGAAACGGAACGGGCGAATTTGTTCACTTCATCGGCATCGCGCGCGGGTCGCTCGCCGAGGTCGAAACCCATCTCCTCATCGCCTCGCGTCTCGGCTATCTAACGACTGACCATCTCCAGACTTTGCTTGCCGACATGGAACGGATCGGGCGCATGCTCTCCGGCCTTTCGACACGACTGAAGCAACGCCACAAGACCTGACCGCATTCATCCTGTTCACGCCTTACGATTCACGAGTCACCCATGACCGCCAACACCAAGGCCCAGCTGCTGCAGAATGTCGTCGAGCACGTGGACATCACGTCCTTCGACGCCCGGCCGATCATCGACAGCATGCGCAAGATGTCATTCAGCTCGCGCGACACCGCCCGCGCCGCCGACATCTTCTCCATGGCCATCGAGGACAAGGACTGCTCGCCCTGGCTGATCCTGGCCGGCTCGACCTCGGCCGGCGGCTGCATGCATGTGTACCGCGACATGGTGAAGTTCGGCATGGTGGACGCCGTCGTCGCCACCGGCGCCTCGATCGTGGACATGGATTTCTTCGAGGCCCTGGGCTTCAAACACTATCAGGCCGCCGGCGAGGTGGACGACAACGTCCTGCGCGAAAACTACATCGACCGGATCTACGACACCTATATCGACGAGGAAGAGCTCCAGGCCTGCGACCACACTATCCTGGAGATCGCCAACCGGCTTGAGCCGCGCGGCTATTCCTCGCGCGAATTCATCTGGGAAATGGGCAAATGGTTGAGCGAGGGCAACGCCAAGAAGCCCGGCTCGCTGATCCAGACCGCCTATGAAGAGGGCGTGCCGATCTTCTGCCCGGCCTTCGTCGACAGCTCGGCCGGCTTCGGCCTGGTCAAGCACCAGAAGGAACGCGCCGCCGCCGGCCTGCCCTATCTGATGCTGGACGCCATTGCCGACTTCCGCGAACTGACCGACATCAAGATCGCCGCCGGCGTCACCGGCCTGTTCATGGTCGGCGGCGGCGTGCCCAAGAACTTCGCTCAGGACACCGTCGTCTGCGCCGAAATCCTCGGCGTCGAAGCCGAGATGCACCGCTATGCAGTCCAGATCACCGTCGCCGACGTCCGCGACGGCGCCTGCTCGTCCTCGACGCTGAAAGAGGCCGCCTCCTGGGGCAAGGTCCAAACGACCCACGAACAGATGGTCTTCGCCGAAGCCACCACGGTTGTGCCCCTGATCGGCTCCGACGCCTATCACCGCGGCGCCTGGAAGACCCGCGACAAGCGCCGCTGGAACAAGCTGTTCGGCAAGTAAATCAGTCGTCGGTTTCCTTCTCCCCTTGGGGGAGAAGGTGGCCGGCGGAGCCGGTCGGATGAGGGGGCTGTGTCCGCCCCACAGCATGCCGACGTATGGCGTCCAATACGACCGCCGGGTTTCTTGAAAACTCCGCGTTCCGAAACCGCAGCACCGTATAGCCCGCCGCCTCGATTCGAGCGTCCCGAACGGCGTCCCGCGCCTCGTGCAGATCATGCACGCCGCCATCCAGTTCGATCACAAGCTTGATCTCGTGACAGGCGAAGTCGGCGATGGCGCCCGCAACCGGCGCCTGCCGTCGAAACTTCAATCCATCCAGCTGTCGGTTACGCAGCATCGACCATAATACGGCCTCCGCCCCCGTCATGTCGGCGCGAAGGCGACGTGACTGTCCGGTGCTTCTCGGCGACTGCCACATCTGTTTCCGGCAGCCCCCTCATCCGGCCCTACGGGCCACCTTCTCCCCCGAGGGGAGAAGGATCAAGAGGCCGCGCAGGCCTCGAAGCCCTTGCGCAGTTCGGCCTCGTCCAGATCGCGGCCGATGAAGACGGCGCGGCTCCAGCGGCGTTCGGCGACACCCCATTCGCGTTGCAGGTCGCCTTCCAGGATCATGTGCACGGCCTGGAAGACCAGGCGGCGGTCCTCGCCCTGGACGTCGATGATGCCCTTGGCGCGCAGGATGTTCTGGCCCTGCTCACCCAGCAGCTTGTCCAGCCAGGCGGTAAATTTAGTCCCGTCCAGCGGTCGGTCCAGCGACAGGGAGATGCCCTTGATATCGTCCTGATGGGCGTGACCTCGCGCGCCATGGGCGTGATCGTGGTGATGATGATCGTGCCCGTGATCATGGTCATGGTCGTGATGATCGTGGCCGCAGGCCTCGTCATGCACATGGCCGTCCGCGCCATGCGGCGGGTTCACGAAATCCGGCTTGACCTCCAGGATCCGCTCCAGATCGAAGGCGTGCAGGCCCAACACCTGGTCCAGCGGTACGTTGGACCGCTCGGCCCGCACAATGGGCGCCAGCGGGTTCAGCGCCCGCAGACGCGCCTCGACCGCGTCCAGTTCGTCCGCCGTCGCCAGATCCACCTTGTTCAGGATGATCCGGTCGGCGAAGGCCACCTGCTCGCGGGCCTCTTTGGAATCGTCCAGCCGCGCCATCACGTGCTTGGCGTCGACTAGTGTGGTGACGCTGTCCAACTGGGTCTTGGCCTTGACGTCCTCGTCCACGAAGAAGGTCTGGGCCACCGGGCCGGGGTCGGCGAGACCCGTGGTCTCGACGATGATGGCGTCGAAGGCGGGCTTTCCGGGGCGCTGGCGCTTCATCAGCCCCGCAACCACGCGGATCAGGTCGCCGCGCACCGTACAGCAGACGCATCCGTTGTTCATCTCGAACACGTCCTCGTCGGCGCCGACCACCAGGTCGTTGTCGATGCCGATCTCGCCGAACTCGTTGACGATGACGGCGTAACGCTTGCCGTGGTCCTCGGTCAGGATCCGGTTCAGCAGCGTCGTCTTGCCCGCGCCGAGATAGCCGGTCAGGACGGTGACGGGGATCTTGCCCCCAGAGCCTTGAGAGGATGCGGCGGTCGAGGCGGGGGCGGCGAGGGTGTCAGTCATCGCCGCTAGATGGCGGCTGACATCACGCTTGGGAAGAGGGGCTAGGCCTTCTTCACGAACTCGACGCGCAGGACCAGACCGCGCACCTTGTCGACATTGGCCTCGATCTCGTCCGTGTCGCCGGTCAGGCGGATGTTCTTGACCAGCGTCCCGCGCTTCAGCGTCACCCCGCCCGAACCCTTGACCTTGAGATCCTTGATCAGGGTCACGCTGTCGCCGTCGGCCAGGATGTTGCCGTTGGAATCTTTGGTCACGTCATCGGTCATGGCGAAGCTTCTAGCGACTGGTTCGGCGAATATCCACACTCAACCTATGGGAATTCACGCATCGTCTCCTCCCCGCTTTGCGGGGAGGGGGACCGCGTAGCGGTGGAGGGGTTCTTGAAGTCCCACCGACGCTTGCGATGCGGTCCAGAACCCCTCCATAACGGCGCGCAAGAGCGCCGCGCCACCTCCCCATAAATGGGGAGGAGACGGTTCAGTCCGGCACGTTCGCGTCCAGTTCGTCCAGCCACACTCGCGCGTTTCCATCTGACGGCGCGCGCCAGTCGCCGCGTGGCGACAGCGACCCGCCGGTGACCACCTTGGGCCCGTTCGGCAGGGCCGAACGCTTGAACTGCGATGTCTGGAAGAACCGCACCAGGAACTTCCTCAGCCAGCCCTTGATCGTCGCCAGATCGTATTCGACTTTCTCGTCTTCGGGCGTGTTCGCCGGCCATTCGCCCGCGCCCGCATCGCCCCAGGCTTGGTGCGCCAGGAAAGCGACCTTGGACGGCTTCAGCCCGAACCGGCTGATGTAGAACAGGAAGAAGTCGTTCAGCGCATAGGGGCCGACCGTCCCCTCGGTCGACTGGATCACGCCATCTTTCGCCGGCACCAGTTCAGGCGAAATCTCGGTGTCCAGAATGGCGTGCAGCGTCTCGCGCGCGCCCGCGCCGATCAGGTCGCCGACCGCCACCCAGCGGATCAGGTGGCGGATCAGCGTCTTCGCCACCCCGCCGTTGACGTTGTAGTGGCTCATATGGTCGCCGACGCCGTAGGTGGCCCAGCCCAGCGCCAGTTCCGACAGGTCGCCGGTCCCCAGGACGAACGCCTTGTTCTGGTTGGCCAGCCGGAACAGATAGTCGGTCCTCAGCCCCGCCTGCACGTTCTCGAAGGTGATGTCGTGGATCGGCTGACCCTCGGCATAGGGGTGGCCGATGTCCCTGAACATCTGTTCGGCGGCGGGGCGGATGTCGATCTCGGCGCCCTTGACGCCCAGCGCGTTCATCAGCGCCCAGGCGTTGGACCTGGTCCCGTCCGAGGTGGCGAAGCCCGGCATGGTGAAGGCCAGGATGTTCGTGCGCGGCAACTCCAGCCGGTCGAAGGCGCGACAGGCGACCAGCAGGGCCTGGGTCGAATCCAGCCCGCCCGAGACGCCGATCACTAGCGACTTCGCCCCCGTCGCCGTCATCCGGCGCATCAACCCTTGCACCTGGATGTTGAAGGCCTCGTAGCAGTCCTGATCCAGCCGCCCCGCGTCGTCCGGTACGAAGGGGAACCGGTCCAGCGGCCGGATCAGCTCGCTGGCTTCGTGGTCCTCGCGCGCCATGAAGGGCACGACGGTCGCCGGCTCGCCTTCGTTCCTCGCGCATTCGGCGAAGGTGCCGTTCCTCAATCGGTCCAGCCCGATCCCGTCCACGTCCACGTCGGCGAGCGTCAGATGGCTGTCCAGGGCGAACCGTTCGCCTTCGGCCAGTTTCGAGCCCAGCTCATGGACCGTCGCCTGGCCGTCCCAGGCCAGATCGGTGGTGCTTTCGCCCCAGCCTGAGGCGGCGAAGACATAGGCCGACAGGGTCCGCGCCGAATGGCTGGCGCTCAGCATGGCGCGCTCGTCGGCCTTGCCGATGACGATGTTGGACGCCGACAGGTTCAGCAGGATCCGCGCCCCCGCCAGCGCCGCCCGGGTCGAAGGCGGCAGCGGCGCCCAATAGTCCTCGCAGATCTCGACCGCGAAGACGAAGCCCGGCCGGTTGACCGCCTCGAACACCAAGCCGGGTGCGAAATCCACCGTCTCGCCGTTCAGCCGGATCACGTCCTCGGCGCGCGCCGTCGCCGGCGCGAACCAGCGTTTCTCGTAATATTCGCGGTAGTTGGGCAGATAGGTCTTGGGCACGACCCCCAGCACCTCGCCCGCGCCCATCACCACCGCACAGTTATAGAGGGCGTCGCCGTTGCGGATCGGCGCTCCGATGACGGCAACCAGATCATGCTCGCCAGTCGCCTGGGCGATGACCGCGATCTGCCGCTCGACCTCCTCCAGCAGCGCCGCCTGCATGTGCAGGTCGTCGATCGCATAGGCCGACAGAGACAGCTCGGGAAACACCATCAGGTCCACGCCCTGATCGGCCGCCTGACGGATCAGGGCGACGTGTTCCTGCGCATTAGCCTTTGGATCGCCGACATGGCTGATCGGCGTCGCCGCCGCCACGCGCACGAAGCCGTGCGTCTTGGGCGAGAAGAAGGAGGTGGCGTCTACCATCGGATCGTCCGCTGCATCCGGCGCGCGCCGGTCGTCGCCCTTCATATAGGCCGGAAAGGTGAAGGGCGAGAATCCCTCGCTCGACCGGGGCGATCATGGAGGCCGAATGGAGGTTCGATCAAACCCGCCATCGCCGCCTTGCGTGTCTGGTTTCAATATGTAGAGTATGTGGCAAATAATGGGACTGGCGCAGAAGCCGGACCACATCCAGGAAACGCACCATGAGACACGCCCTCGCCGCCTCGGTCCTGACCCTCGTTCTGGCCGCCGGTCTCGCCGTCGGTGCGGCCCAGGCCGAGGTCATTCGCGCCAACACCCCGGCGGTGGGCCTGACCATCGACCGGATCGGCGCCCTGCCGGATGCGGAGCGCGGCGCCTGGGCGGACTATCTGGCCCGGTCGCAGGCAGCCCAACAGGCGGAACGCGCGGCCCTCGCCGCCGAACTGCCGGCCGGCGCGACCCCTCCCCCGCCGCCGTTGGCCATTCGCGGCAACAGCTCGCACATGCCGTTGGATCGCCCCGCGGCCTGGTACGGCACGGCCGAAGCCCGCGCCGTCGCCGACGCCATCGTCACCTTCCAGACCCCCTCCGGCGGTTGGAGCAAGAACCAGGACCGCAGCCTCGCCCGCCTGCCGGGCCAACGCTTCTCGAACGACGCCGAGACGATGGAGCAGAACCCGGCCAACTTCGACGCGCCAGCCGACCGGTTCTGGACCTTCGTCGGCACCCTGGACAACAACTCGACCTGGACCGAGATGCGCTATCTGGCCAAGGTCGCGGCCCGCTCGCCCGGCCGTCAGGGCGACGCCTGGCGCGCCAGCGTGATCAAGGGCGTCAACTATCTGTTGAACGCGCAATATCCGAACGGCGGCTGGCCCCAGATCTGGCCGCTGGAAGGCGGCTTCCACGATTCCATCACCTTCAACGACAATG
Organism: Brevundimonas sp. KH_058; assembly: GCF_057838505.1. Lineage (NCBI taxonomy): Bacteria > Pseudomonadati > Pseudomonadota > Alphaproteobacteria > Caulobacterales > Caulobacteraceae > Brevundimonas > Brevundimonas sp. KH_058. Next base: position 1,770,938 of record NZ_CM174469.1, read on the forward strand.
CCGTGGCCGAGGCGGCCATGATCCTGCGCGACGTGTCCAAGGGCGCGGAAGGCTTCGACTTCGTCCCCGCCGAACTGAAGGTCCGCGCCGGCGAGGCGACCAGGAAGGCCATCGACGTCACCCTGGCCGCCCAGGTCAGACAAAAAGACGAGAGTGGGGGCGACCGCCTGCTGGGCTGGCCGCAACAGGTCGAGCCGATGCGCCTGGTCCCGACCAGCGCCCGCAACTACGAACCCCGCTCGATCGCCAGCGGCGAAACCACCGACATCCTGCTGTTCCTGATGGGCGAAGCCGATCCGTCGCCCCAGGTCCAGGCCGCCATCCGAGGCGGCGTCGCCTGGCTGGAGGCGAACCGCACCTATGACAAGTCGTTCGAAATGACCGACGACGGCCGCAAGCTGATCGACAAGCCGGGCGCCGGCCCGATCTGGTCGCGCAACTACGACCTGGTCACCGGCCGCCCGATCTTCGGCGACAAGGACCAGACCATCCACGACGACGTCAACGGCATCTCCGTCGGCCGCCGCAACGGCTATTCCTGGTGGCTCGCCCAGCCCCAAACGGCGCTGGACGCCTATGCGACGTGGTCGGCGGCGAATCCTTAGAAGACCAGAGGGTTGAGGACTTGCACTCTGCCACGTGATGCATGATCTTCGACCTATGTCGAAGTCTCCTTCTACGCATGGCGCAAAGATCGTACGCAGTGCGTCTTCTGGACGCTACGTGACTGTGGGGCGGACGTCGGACGGGGTGGCGGTTCTGCAGCCGTCCAAGCCGTCGAACCATTTCACGGCGCGCGAGGCGCGGGGCGCTATTATCGCTCGCATCGAGACGGCAAACCGCAAGTAATGGCGTCTCTCGCTCGGGACGTTTTCATCAACTGCCCGTTCGATCCTGCCTATCAAATCATGTTCCGGGCGATCGTCTTCGCCATCACCAGATCAGGCTTTCGCGCACGCTGTGCGCTTGAGGTCGATGACGCGAGCCAGAACCGCTGGTCGTCGATTTCGGACATCGTCGATCAGTGCCGCTATGGCATCCACGACATCTCGCGTACCGAGCCTGACGGAGATCCGCCGCTGCCGCGGTTCAACATGCCGCTTGAGTTGGGGATGTTCCTAGGTGCGAAGCGCTTCGGCGACGAGGTCCAAAAGCGTAAGCGCTGTCTTGTCATGGATACGGAGCGCTACCGATACCAGCGCTTCATGTCAGACTTGGCAGGACAGGACATCCATGCGCACGGCAATGATCCGACGGCCTGTATCGAAGCCGTCGCGACTTGGCTGAGGGTGCAAAGCCGATCAAAAACGGTGCCGGGCGGCCGCGCCATGGCTCGGGAGTTTGAAAGCTTTGAGGCTCAGTTGCCGGATCTTTGCCTGGGGCTTCAGCTTGAAATCGATGAGATGACCTTCCGTGATCTCACCACCTTGGCTTCCGAATATATAGCCGCGACGCTCTGAGGCGCGTCTTCACCCCGCCTGCTTCTCGTCCGGCCGCAAGGTCAACACCCGCACCCCGTCCCTGGTCACCGCAACCGTGTGTTCGAACTGGGCCGACAGTTTTCCGTCGTCGGTGACCACGGTCCAGCCGTCGTCCTCGGTGTGGACCGTGCGGACGCCCTGGTTCAGCATCGGTTCGATGGTGAAGGTCATGCCTTCGCGCAGGGTCGCGCCGGTCCCGGCCTTGCCGAAATGCAGCACCTGCGGGTCTTCGTGCATCTCGCGCCCGATGCCGTGGCCGCAATAGTCGCGCACCACCGAATAGCCGGCTTTCCTGGCGTGTTTCTCGATGGCGAAACCGATGTCGCCCAGCTTGGCGCCGGGCCGCACGGCCTGGATCCCTTTCCACATCGCCTCATAGGTGGTGCGCACAAGCCGGCGCGCCTGCGGCCCCACCGATCCGATCAGATAGGTCTTGGAAGAATCGGCGATGAAGCCGTCCTTCTCCAGCGTGATGTCCAGGTTGACGATGTCGCCGCCCTTCAGGATTTCATCAGCGGTCGGCACGCCGTGACAGACGACCTGATTGATCGAACTGTTCAGCACGAAGCCATAGCCGTACTGGCCCTTGCTGGCCGGCCGCGCCTTCAGCGCATCGACGATGAAGGCCTCGACCCGGTCGTTGATCTCCAGCGTGCTCAACCCCTCCAGCATCATCGCGTCCAGATGGGTGAAGACGCAGGCCAGCAACCGCCCGGCCTCGGCCATCAGCTCGATCTCGGCCGGCGTCTTGATCACGCGGCGGCGTCCGTCAGCACTGGTGAATCCACGCCCGCCGCCCTCAGCTCGCGCGCCACCAGTTCCTGAAACGTCACGCCCGGATGGGTCTCGCACAACATGCCGATCCTGATCCAGAACGCCGCCTGGGCGTTGATGGAGCGATAGGACGCCTTCGCGGCTCGACGCAGCTGCTCGTGCAGTTCGTCTTCGATGTTGACGATGCCCATCTCGGTCTCGCGATATATGAAACGTATGCGTAATATATATTTTGAACTGAACGGAGAGGCAAGAAAGCACGTCCTCCTTTCGTCATCCTCCGGGCCGCGCAGCGGAACCAGCGGCGCGCGTGAGCGCGAACCTGTCGCGGGCTCGCCTTCCAACATGTTGCGGCGACACATCGCCTTTGGCGCCGCTGGGTCCCCCGGTCTGCGCCGCGAGCGGCTTGCCGGAGGATGACGAAAAGGGGGCTGTCCATCGCAATGACGCTGGTCTGAAATCAATGATTTCAACGGACTACCGATTTCTTGACGCCTCCACCATCCCCTGTTTCCACCACGCCTATAATCCTCGCGACCGCACTCACGTTGACGAGGAGCCCCCCGATTTCAGACGAATTAGACGAATTAGACGGTGTTTTTCTCGCCCGCCGTCTGAAACCGCTCCGCACCCTATTCGCGAATGCGGATGACGTTCGCCTCCGCCCCCGCTAAAGCCATCCCATGACCGACACGCCGAAAAAGGGCTGGTTCCAGCGCCTGTCCGCTGGGCTCTCGCGCTCCTCCAAACAGATGACCGATCAGGTCGTCGCCACCTTCGTCAAGGAGCCCCTGTCCGAGGCCTCGCTGGAGCAGCTGGAAGAGCATCTGCTGGAAAGCGATCTTGGCCCCGCCGCCTCGGCCCGCATCGTCGAACGCTTCCGCAGCCTGAAGTTCGGCAAGGACGCCCAGGAGCATGAGGTCAAGGAGGCGCTGGCCGAAGCCGTCGCCGCCGAACTGGCGCCGCGCCAGGCGACCTTCGATCCGCTGAACGGTCCCAAACCCTATGTCGTCCTGTTCGTCGGGGTGAACGGCTCGGGCAAGACCACGACCCTGGGCAAGATCGCCGCCGATTTGACGGCCAAGGGCGCCAAGGTCATGATCGTCGCCGGCGACACCTTCCGCGCCGCCGCCCGCGAACAGCTCAAGGTCTGGTCCGACCGGGCCGGCGCCCATTTCGAGAGCCGCCGCGACGGCGCCGACGCCGCCGGCCTGGCCTTCGACGCCTATACCAAGGCCAAGGCCGAGGGCTTCGACGTGGTCCTGATCGATACCGCCGGCCGGCTTCAGAACAAGTCCGCCCTGATGGACGAACTGCTCAAGATCGTGCGGGTGCTCAAGAAGATCGATCCCGAGGCGCCGCACGACACGCTTCTGGTGCTGGACGCCACGGTGGGCAGGAACGCCCTGGCCCAGGAACAGATCTTCGGCCGCACCGCCTTCGTCACCGGCATCGTCATGACCAAGCTGGACGGCACGGCGCGGGGCGGGGTTCTGGTGCCGGTGGCCCAGGCGTCCGACGCCCCCCTGATGCTGATCGGCGTGGGCGAGGGGGTCGATGACCTGCAACCGTTCGACGCCCGCGCCTTCTCCCGCTCGCTGGTGGGACTGGAAGACTGACATGACTGACGCCGCCCCGACCCCCGAAAAGAAGAACCGTCAGTGGATCCGCCAGGTCGTCGACTTCGGCGCCCTGGCCGCCTTCATGATCAGCTATTTCGTCACCCGTGACATGATCCTGGCGACCTGGGTGCTGGTCGGCGCCTCGGCCGTGGCCCTGGCGGTCGGGTTCGCCATCGAGCGGCGGTTCGCGCCCCTGCCGCTGATCACCGGCCTGTTCGCCCTGGTGTTCGGTCTGCTGACGATCTTCACCCACGACGACCTGTTCATCAAACTGAAGCTGACAGTCCAGAACGGCCTGCTGGCGGCGGTGCTGCTGGGCTCGATCCCGCTTAAGAAATATCCGTTCAAGGCCCTGCTGGGTTCGGCGATCAAGGTCAACGACGCCGCCTGGCGCACCCTGACCCTGCGTTACGGCCTCTATTTCCTGACGGTCGCCATCCTGAACGAGGTGTTCCGCAGCCCGCAGGCCGTGACCGCCCTCTGGCACGCCATGGGCCGCGACACGCCCAATCCCAACGACGTCTGGACCGGCTTCCGGGGCGTGCTGTGGATCGCCGCCTCGGTGTTCGGCCTGTCCCAGGTGCCGCTGATCATGCGGAACATGACCAAGGACGAGGAGCCGGGCCCGATCTCGCCCGATCCCGGGCTTTAGGTCCGTCGGCGGAACTGTCACGGAACCGACGCGCTTTTCCCGTCAAATCGTAAAGCATAGCTGATACGTGTTCGGACGAAACTTAAGGGGAGCGGTGCGATGGTGAAGGCTGGAAAAGCGGCAAGGAAGGTCGGGCCGTTGGCGACCTCGCCCAGCCACCTGATGCACCGCGCTCTGCAACTGGCGCTCGACATCTATGCCGAAGAGACCGGCTCCGACGGCCTGACTCAGCGCCAGTTCGCGGTTTTGGAGGCGGTGTCGATCAAGGCCGGCCTGACCCAGACCGAACTGGTCCGCATGACGGGCATCGACCGCTCGACCCTGGCCGACCTGGTCACCCGCATGACGGCCAAAGGCCTGCTGGAGCGGGAACGTTCGACACTGGACGCCCGCGCCAAGGCGGTTCGTCTTTCCACGGAAGGGGCCGCCCGTCTGGAGGCCGCCCGTCCGCTGGTCGAGGCCGCCGACAAGCGGATCATGGCCCTGCTGCCCAAGGGCCAACGCGAAACCTTCCTGGCTCAGCTGGCCGAGCTGGCCGCCGCCGCCGACGCCGCCCCCGACGCCGCCAAGGCCGAAGCCAAGGCCGCCAAGAAGGCGCTGAAGGCGGTCGAGAAAGAAGCCAAGAAGGCCGAGAAAGCCGCCAAGAAGGCCGACCGCCCGACCAAGCCCGCCAAGGTCAAGAAGCCCAAGCTCAAGGTCGTCGAGACGGCGTGAGGCAGGGCGCTCATCCAGACCTTCCTCGCAGTGATGAGCAGGGTCCGCTTTAGGCGGGCCATTGCATCTGATACGGTTTCGCCAGCGTGAGGATTTGGCCGATGACGTGGTGGAAGCGGCTGTTTAGACGGAACGGTAAGGCCGCACTGGATGGGACCGAATTTCGGACCGTGTCCGTCCTCTATAGTGAGGATGGAAAACGCGCAGCCGCCGTTAGAGAGTTTTCGAACGGCCAGACCTACCTTCTCGAAAGTGAGTGGGTCGAGGGGACGAAGTTTGCGGAGCGACATTCGGGTCAGATGGTGGGACCGTTCCAAACTCCTGCTCACGCGGAACGGTTCATCGTAGCCACACCGTGGTTCACGGGCCAGTCGGCCTAAAGTCCGCCTTCCACCCTTTTCAGACCATAGGCATGTCCGCTTGCGGCGCCCGCGCTTAGTTTTGCCTGCAGGAACTAGCTCTTCTTGCGCAGCCGCTTCGCGTTGGCCGTCGCCGTCTTGTGGATCGGGGCCAGGGCTTCCGCCTGGGCTTTCATCAGTTCGCCGTTCAGGGTCATGGCCTGAGCCGCCGCCCGGCTCCACCAGCCCATCGCATAGCTGAACTGCGCCTCGGCCGCCTTGGCTGGGGTGCGCGCCTGGGTGACCGCCGCCGCAGCCCGCAGGGCATGCGCGCCCTCGTCCATCGCCGCCCGTCCCAGCCGCTGGCCGATGGCCCCGGCGCTGGCGGCCATGGCGTCGGCCGAGGCGGACAGGGCCTCGGTCTTCTCCGAACTCATCAGCGACAGCTCCTTGAGGTCCTGCCCCTTGGCGCTGGTCAGGCCCTGGGCCATCAGGCCGGTGCGGGCCGCGATCACTTCGGCCGATGCGGCCAGAATCTCGGCGCTGACGGCGGCTGCATTGGCGGCTGTGGGGGTCTTGCGGGTCAGTGAGGACCTCCAGGTTGGGTCTCTGCGGCGAAGGCCGCGATGTCGCTCAATAGGGCGGGGATCGCCGCGTCGATGATCTGCTGGCCCTTCTCGGGACTGGCCTGGGCCGGGTCCGAGCCGATACGGCCGTCGGGGAAGCGGGCGCGATAGTCCAGGGCGTCGCGGATCGGGCCGTTGGGTGCGATCTTGGGCGAATACTCAGCCGTCTTGATCCGCTCGGGATAGGCGGCCTGCGTCACCGCGATCTCGGATGGGGTGGCGTGCATCCCGTGGCCGGTGGGGAACAGGCGGTTGCACAACCCATGCACGCCCGGCAGATCCCACCAGTTCTTCAGCTTCAGGATAAAGGGCGGCTGATCCTCGACGAAGCTCCACTCGGAATAGATCTCCGAGATGGTCGCCTCGATGGTGGCGACATTGCCGCCATGCCCGTTCAGGAAATAGATCCGCTCAAACCCGTGCCGGTTCAGCGACGAGACCCAGTCCGTGATCGCGGCCATGAAGGTCGAAGGACGCAGGGATATGGTGCCGGCGAAGGCCAGGTGATGCTGGGCCATGCCGATGTTGAAGGTCGGGGCCACGATCAGGCCGCCGTCGGTCTTCTCGGCCGCATGGGCGATGATCTCGGGACACAGCCAGTCGGTGCCCAGAAGGCCCGTCGGTCCGTGCTGCTCGTTGGAGCCGATGGGCACGACGACCGTCTTCGACAGCGGACCGCCGTCGTTCAGCCGCGCGTCGATCTCGGGCCAGGACGACAGATGGATCAGCATGGCGACACTCTCAGGCTAGGAAAACACCAGCGCTTCTAACGCGGCGGGGTCAAGAAGTCTTCGCCACGGACGGACGTGGAGCATGGGCGACGACGAAGATGCGCGCCGCCTCCTTCGCCCGCGCCGCCCGCTTCTCGGGCGCCAGTTGCGGCACGTCCAGCATGGCGCGCAGATGGCCGTGGCCCAGCACCAGGCCGGCGAACATCTCGGCCGCCTCGTCTGGGTCGGCGACGGTCAGCCGCCCCAGCCGCGTCTGTTCCGCCAGCCACAGCGCCACCTCCTTCAGGCTGCGACGCGGCCCGGCCTCATAGATGGCGTGGGCGATCTCGGGCGCCTCGACTGAGACCAGGGCCACGCCGCGCATCGAACCGACCTTGTCGGCGCTGCACACCCGGTTCAGCAGGGTCAGGGCCAGGGTCTCCAGCACCGTCTGTGGATCGCCGGCGCCGCGCAACGGGGCGATGATGTCCTCCACCCGCTTCGACGCCAGGGCCTGGGCGATCTCCAGCTTCGAGGCGAAGCGGTTGTAGACCGTCTGCTTGGAGACGCCGGCCAGTTTGGCGATCTCGTCCATCTTGGCCTGCAGCCCCTTGTCGGCGAACAGGGTCGCGGCGGCGTCCAGGATCGCCTCGCTCTTTCTTTCGTCCACCTGCCCGCGACGGCGCGCCATCAGTGAACGTCCGAGGGCGGCGCGCCCGCCTGGGCCTTCACCGGCTGGGCCGCCAGGGTGACGAAGGCCGCGCCGGCGCACAGGATGCCCAACAGGGCGAAGGCGTCGCCGAACGCCATCGTCGTCGCCTGCCGTTGCAGAATGCCATAGACGGCCTTCATCGCCGAAGCGGCCGGGTCGATGGAGCCGGAGAACCGCAACGCCATTCCCGCCAGCATCTGCCGCATCGCCTGGTCCCCTTCACTGATCGCGCTGGTCAGTTCGGCCATGTGCAAGGCGGTGTTGGTGGTCAGGCTGGTGTTCAGGATCGCCAGGCCGAAGGCGCCGCCGACGTTGCGCGCCAGGTTCACCAGGCCCGAGGCGTTCTTGACCATGTGCGGCGGCAGGGTCGCCATCGTCACCTGCTGCGAGGCGATCATGGCCAGCATCACACCCACGCCCCGGAAGGCCTGGATCGAGGCGAACTCCCAGAAGCCCCAGTTCTGGGTGACCACGCGGGCTTCCCACATGCCCCAGGCGCACAGCATGAATCCGCCGAACATCAGGATGCGCGCATCCATCTTGCGCACCAGTCGCCCGGCGAACGGGGCGGTGGCGAACATGGCCAGACCCGACACGACCATGGTGGTGCCGACCTCTGACGAGGAATAGTGCAGCACCCGGCCCAGGAACAACGGCAACAGGAAGGTGCCGCCGAACAGGGCGAAACCGACGATGAAGGTCATGATGAAACCGACCAGGAAGTTGCGGTTGCCGAACGCGCGCAGCTCAACGATCGGCTGGCGATAGGTCAGCGACCGCCAGATGAAGACCGGCCCGGCCACCGCCGCGACCACCGCCAGCAGCAGGATGTGAGTGTCGTCGAACCAGTCGTTCTTGGCTCCTTCCTCCAGCACGAACTGCATCGACATCAGGAAGGCGGCCATGAAGCCCAGGCCCAACCAGTCGAACCCCTTGGCCAGTGTCGGATCGCCCTTGTCGAAGTTGCCGTAGCGACCGACCAGGAACAGCACCACCAGCCCTGGGCCCACATTGATGAAGAACAGCCAGCGCCAGCTCAGCCACTCGGTCAGGTGTCCGCCCAGGGTCGGGCCGACGGTCGGGGCCAGGGTGACGATCAGGCCCATGACCACGCTGGCGGTGACCCGCTTGTCCGGTGGGAAGGCGGTGAAGGCGACGGCGAAGACGGTCGGGATCATGGCCCCGCCGACGAAGCCCTGTATGGCCCGGAACAGGATCATCATGTCGATCGACGACGACAGGCCCGTGGCGATGCTCATCAGCACGAAACCCGCGCACGAGGCCAGGAACAGCCGCTGCGTCCCCCACAGGCGCGACAGGAAGCCCGACAGCGGGATCATGACCACTTCGGGGATCAGATAGGCCGTCTGAATCCAGCTGATCTCGTCGGCCGAGGCGCCGACGCCGGCCTGGATCTGGGGCAGGGAGGCGGCGACGATCTGGATGTCCAGAATGGCCATGAACTGGCCCACGACCATCCCGGCGAAGCCGAGCAGCAGCATGGTCCAGTTGATCTCGGGATGGCCGGCGACGGGGCCCTTGGGCGCGGCAGGGGCCCCGCCGGCTGCGGCGGGGACGGCGGCGGTCACTGGCCCGCGGCCCCGATCGCGGCCTCGGCGAAGCTCTGGCCGCCCTGGCTCTCCAGGTCGATCTTGACGTCCACCGACAGGCCGGGACGCAGCGCCAGGCTCCGGTCGGCGCCGCTGACCACGATCCGCACGGGCACGCGCTGGGTGATCTTGGTGAAGTTGCCGGTGGCGTTCTCGACCGGGATCAGGGCGAACTCGGAGCCGGTGGCGGGAGCGAAGCTGTCGACGCGCCCCTCGATCTTGCGGCCGGGGAAGGCGTCGGCCGAGATCTCGACTGTCTGGCCCAGACGCACCTTGTCCAGCTGCGTCTCCTTGAAGTTGGCGACGATATAGGTCCGGGTCAGGGGCACGATGGACAACAACTGGGTACCGGCGTTGACATACTGGCCGGCGCGGACGCTGCGGGCGCCGACGACGCCGGCGGCGGGCGCGCGGATGACGGTGCGTTCCAGGGCGATGCGGGCCTGATCGACGACGGCGCGGGCCTGTTCGACGGCGGCGACGCTCTGCTGACGGGTCGAGCCCAGCACGCCCGCCGTGCGTTGTTCGGCGACCAGGGCGGCCTGGGCCTGCTGCACCCCGGCCGAAGCGGTGGCGGCAGAGGCGCGCTCGGTCTGGATGCGCTGCTGCGAGACCCAGCCCTGTTCAGCCAGCTTGCCGTAGCGATCGACCTCGGCGCGGGCCAGACCGGCCTGGGCGTTGGCCTGGGTCACGGCGGCGGCGCGGGCGGCGATGGTCGCCTGTTCCTGCTCGGCCTGGGCGTCGACATGGCCGACGGCGGCGATGGCGGCGGCCAGATTGGCCTCGGCCTGGGCCAGTTCGGCCTTTTGGTCGGCATCATCCAGCTTGACCAGGATCTGACCCGCCTCGACCTTCTGATTGTCGCCGACCAGAACCTCGGTCACGCGGCCGGACAGTTGCGGGCTGATCAGGGTGGTGTCCGCCTTGACGAAGGCGTTGTCGGTGCTCTCCCATCGCTGGCCGTTCACCCACCAGAAGACGCCGCCCACGATCAGGGCGAGGCCGACGATGACCGCCGCGAACAGCGGCAGGCGTTTCTTGAGTTCAGGCGACATGGGACATCCGGGGAGGGTGCGACGTTTTGAAGCGGCGCTAAAATGGACCCCGCCGTCCAAAAATCAATGTCCCATCGTGCGAATGTTTGAACGCTTCCACGGCGACGGGGGATTTCGTGTATCTTTCCCGCTGCATGACCGATCTCCCCAAGGCCTCGAATCCCCTTCCGTCACAGGTCGATGTCGTCGTGATCGGCGCGGGCGCTGCCGGGATCGCCGCCGCGCGTCGCCTGATGCGGCCGGACTTGTCCCTTCTGATCCTTGAAGCCCGCGAGCGGATCGGCGGGCGCGCCTGGACGGTTCGGGCCGAGGGCGAGGGGTTGGACATGGGCTGCGGCTGGCTGCACTCGGCCGACGACAATGTCCTGGCGGGCCGCGTCGAGGCCGAGGGGCTGACGCTGGACCAGACCCCGCCGCCCTGGCGCACCCAGGCCTTCGACCACGAGATGACCCGCGCGGATCAGGCCGCGTTCGGCGAGGCCTTCGCCGCCTTCGATCAGCGCGTCACCGAGGCGGCCGCGCGGGGCGAGGACCGGCCGGCCGCCGACTTCTTTGATCCCGACAACCGCTGGAACGCGAGGATGGACGCCATCTCAGGCGCCCTGAACGGCGCGCGCTTCGCCGAGGTCTCCAGCCTGGATTACGACGCCTATGGCGACACCGGCGTGAACTGGCGGGTGCGCGAGGGCTATGGTCGCCTGATCGCGCGGCTGGGCGAGGCTGTGTCTGACATGGTCGTGCTGGACTGCGCCGTGCGTCGGATCGACCGCTCCGGCCCCCTGCTGCGGCTGGAGACCAGCCGGGGTGAACTGACCGCGCGGATCGTGATCCTGACCGTGCCCAACAGCCTGATCGCCAGCGAGACCGTCCGCATCGACCCGCCCGTTCCGGCCCTGCTGGAGGCGACGGCGGGCGTGCCGCTGGGCCTGGCGTCCAAGGTGCATATGACGGTGCGCGGCGCGGGCGATTTCCAACCCGACACCCAGCTTTGGACCCGAACCGATACGGCGGAGACCGGCGGCTATCACCTGCGGCCGTTCGGACGGTCGATGATCGAGGCCTATTTCGGCGCCGACCTGGCTTGGGGGCTGGAGGCGCAAGGGCCGGCCGCCCTGTTCGACTTCGCCCTGTCCGAACTGGTCGCGGCCCTGGGTTCGGACATGCGCAGACGGCTGGAGGCGGTCGCGGTCAGCGGATGGGGCGTCGATCCCTGGTCGCGCGGCGCCTATTCCCACGCCCTGCCGGGCCATGCGGCGGACCGGGCGAAGCTGCGTGTCTCAGTCGAGGACCGCATCTTCCTGGCCGGCGAAGCCACCGCGCCCGTTTATTACGGCACGGCGCACGGCGCCTGGATGGAGGGTCGTCGGGCGGCGGACGCGGCCCTGACGGCCCTGGGTCTTGACCCGCGACGCAACGACGGCGACAGCGAGGAATGAAGCCCGCCAAGGCCAAGAAACCGGCTGCGAAACCTGCCGCCAAACGCCCGTCCATCATGACCGGCGCGTCCATTCCCGTGCTGCGCTGGCCGCCCGACGAGGACCGGGTCGAGACCATCTTCGAACGCCTTGCCGGCGTCATGCCCGACCCCAAGACCGAGCTGAACTTCTCAAATCCCTACACCCTGGTCGTCGCCGTCGCCCTGTCGGCCCAGGCCACGGACGTCTCGGTCAACAAGGCGACCGATCGACTGTTCAAGGTCGCGGACACGCCAGAGACGATGCTGGCTTTGGGCGAGGAGGGGCTGGTCCCCTACATCGCTTCCATCGGCCTTTATCGCGGCAAGGCCCGGAACGTCATCGCCCTGAGCCGCATCGTGCTGGAACAGCATGGGGGCGAGGTTCCTCTGAACCGCGCCGACCTTCAGGCCCTGCCCGGCGTGGGGCGAAAGACAGCCTCGGTGGTGCTGAACGAACTCGGCATTGAGGCGGCCATCGCGGTGGACACCCATGTCTTTCGCGTCTCGCACCGGCTGGGCCTGGCCAATGCAAACACGCCGGACAAGGTCGAGGCCCAGTTGTTCAAGGTCGTGCCGGAGGAGTGGCTGCCCAAGGCGCACCACTGGCTGATCCTGCACGGCCGCTACACCTGCACGGCGAAGAAGCCCAAATGCCTGTCGTGCCTCATCGCCGACCTGTGCCCCTCGCGGGCCGGTCTGCTGGCGTTGGGCGAGGCGGGCTAGGATCGTTCGGGCGCGCCCGGGCCGTGGGCCAGCTTGTCCGCCAGGGCGTCCAGCACTCTTAGGGCGGCAGCCATGTCGTCTGCGGATATGCCTTCGAACACCCGTTGACGCATGGCGGCGGCATGGACCTCGAACGCTTCCAAAGCGACGCGTCCGGGCGGTTCCATGGCGATGAGCCAGGAACGTCCGTCGCCCATCATGCGACGGCGACTGACCATGCCATCCCGTTCCAGCCTCTGGACCAGCCGGGTCAGGGAGGCGCCGGACAGCTCCATCCTGCTCGATAGTTCCGAAAGCGTAAGACCCTTGGGCTGATCGACGAGATAGTAGAGCACGAGGGTCGGGGCGCCCGTATGCCCGGCGTCTCGAAAAATATCTGCAACCCAAGATTTCCATCGTCGTGCGGTCAACATGACCTGCATGGCGACCTTCAGCTGCAGTGTCTCGCGTGAAATAGCCGGCGAGATGGGTCTGGTATGTGGCAACGCAACCTCATCGGCCGTCTACGGCGTGTTGGTCCTGATCCAGGCTTATGACGCGACAATAATAATCGTCTAGATTGAGTCTTAGCGTGCTAACTATACCGCCATCGCTCCTAAACTAGATTGTGTCATTTAAGGACAATATCCAGCGGGGTCCAGCCATGCAATTTTTCAGTAAACCGAAAGACGACAGTAATCTGATGGAGCTGCGCAGCATGTTGGCTGCGGTCGAGCGTTCTCAGGCGGTCATTCAGTTCGACCTGGATGGCACGGTCCGGGAGGCGAACCCCAACTTCCTGTCGGTCGTCGGTTATGATCTCGGCGAGATCGTCGGTCGGCACCACCGAATGTTCGTGGATCCCGCAGAAGCCCAGACACCGGCCTATGCCGAGTTCTGGCGTCGGCTCAACGCGGGCGAGTTCGTCGCCGAAAAGTTCATCCGCTACGGCAAGGGCGGGCGTCGGGTGGTGATCGAGGCCAGCTACAATCCCATTCTCGATCCTCAGGGCCGCCCCTACAAGGTCGTGAAGTTCGCCATGGACGTCACCGCCGTAGAGGAAGAGCGCGAACGGCGCGCCGAGGCCGAACGTCAGGCCGCCCAGATTCAGGCCGCCGTCGTCGAAGGCACGGCTCGCGGGCTGTCGGCCATGGCGGAAGGCGACCTGTCCTATCGGATTGAGGAAGACTTCCCCGGCGAATACGCCGTCCTGCGCGAGAACTTCAACCAGGCGATGGGTGCGTTGGACGAGGCCGTCGGCGTGATCGGCGTCAACGCCGGATCGATGCAGTCGGGCGCCCACGAGATCAGCAGCGCCGCCGAAGATCTGTCGCGCCGCACCGAACAACAGGCCGCCAGTCTGGAAGAGACAGCCGCCGCCCTCGATGAAATCACCGCAACCGTCCGCAAGACGGCCGAGAACGCCCAGGCCGCGGACGGCGTGGTCACGCAAAGTCGGACCCAGGCCGAGACCGGCGGCGTGGTTGTCCAGAAGGCCGTGGCCGCCATGGGCGAGATCGAACGCTCGTCCAATGAAATCGGCCAGATCATCGGCGTCATCGACGAGATCGCCTTCCAGACCAACCTGTTGGCTCTTAACGCCGGGGTCGAGGCCGCCCGTGCGGGCGAGGCCGGTCGCGGTTTTGCGGTCGTGGCGTCGGAAGTCCGGGCTCTGGCCCAGCGCTCGGCGGAATCTGCCAAGGAGATCAAGACGCTGATCTCGGCCAGCAGCAGCCAGGTCAAGGACGGCGTGGTTCTGGTGCGGCAGTCTGGCGAGGCCCTGACCGGCATCGCCGGCCGGATCGAGGAAATCACCACCCTGATGAGCGAAATCCGCGCCTCGACCCAGGAACAGGCGGTCGGCCTGGCCGAGGTCAACACCGCCGTAAACCAGATGGATCAGGTCACCCAACAGAACGCCGCCATGGTCGAACAGTCCACGGCCGCCAGCCTGAGCCTGAGCCGCGAAGCCGCCGAACTGGCTGAACTGGTCGGACGGTTCGAGACCAGCCAGGTCGCCGCTCAAGCGCCGACGCCGATCCGAAAGGCCCAAGCTAGGATCGAGAGCTTCGCCCGCGCCCAGGCTGCGCCCGCTCGGACACGCATGGCCGTCGGCGGCGGTCGCGCCGCTGCGGTCCAATCCGACTGGGAGGAATTTTAATGCCTAACCGCGCCCCCGGACAGCGTGAACTGGTCGGCTTTCGCGTCGGCGAACAGGCCTTCTGCATCGACATCACCTCGGTGCTGGAAATCCGCGGCTGGACGGCGACCACGCCGCTGCCGGGCGCCCCGGCCTATATGAAGGGCGTGGTCAATCTGCGCGGCAGCGTGTTGCCGATCATCGATCTGGCCTCGCGGCTGGGCCTGCCGTCGACCGAGCCGTCCGCCCGCCACGCCATCGTGGTCGTGCGCTGTGGCGAGCGCACCGTCGGCCTGCTGGTCGAGGGCGTGTCGGACATCATGCAACTGGACGACGCGGCGCGTCAGGATCCGCCGAACATGGGCGAGGCCCAGGGCCATGGTGTCGTGTCAGGCGTGTTCGCGGTCGACAGCAACCTGATCAGCCTGCTTGATCTGGACAATCTGCTGCCCCCGATCCGCGAGGCGGCTTAAGGCTCCAGCAGCGCTTTCACGGCCTGGGCGAAACCGGCGCCGTTCGCCGGGTCGTGGTCCAGGTAGAAGTCCGGCTCGATCAGTTCGGCCTCCATCAAGACCCAGGCCCCGGCCTCATCGCGGGCCAGGTCGATGCGGGCGTACAGCAGCGGCTCGTCGATGGCCGCCAGCACCTGATGCGCCAGGGCCATCGCCTCGGCGTCCGGCGTGACGGTCGTATAAAGGCCGCCGAACTGCATCTGGATGCGGAAGTCGCCGGGCATAGGGCGCTTGTTGACCGCATGGCTGAACCGGCCGCCGAAGAACAGCAGCGAGGTCTCGCCCTCGGTCTCGATGGACTTCAGATAGGGCTGGATCATCGCCGCCCCCTCGGGCGCCTCGGTCAGAGGCTGGCCGGGCGTCAGCCGCAGGGTGCGAAACGCCCCGGCCGACACCGTCGGCTTGACGATCAGCACCGGCGCTCCTGTCTCGGCGAAGGCGGAGTCCACCTGATCCTGGGTCACGCCGTCGGTCCAACGTGTGGGCGGAATGGGCACGCCCTTGTCCGCCAGTCGCGCCAGATAGGCCTTGTCCGAGTTCCAGCGCAGAACCTCGGCCGGATTGGCCACCGGCAGTCCCGCCTGGGTCCAGATCTCGCAGGCCTTCAGCCAGCGCTCATGATCGCGATGATACCCCCAGGCGATGACCGGCAGGATCAGGTCGTAGGCCGCCAGACCGGAGGCGTCCTCGACATGGTCGGTCCAGGGCGTGGCGAGGACGATCGCGCCCGTGCTCTCCAGCGTCGCCTTCAGCCGCTCCAGCACCTCGGGCCAGCGGCCGATATAGGAGCGGTCGGACGGATCGGGGATCAGGACGGCGATCTGGGTCATGCCATCCTCATACCGAAGCGACGCACGGCATATAAGGGCTTCCTTATATGATTTCGGGTGACGTGCGGTCATTCACCCGCTAAGGCGCGACCATGACCCAGAACACCGCCCAATATGATGTCTGCGCCGTCGGCAACGCCATCGTCGATGTCCTCAGCCCCTGCGACGCCGCCTTCCTGACGGCCCAGGACCTGGCCCCCAACTCCATGCAGCTGGTCGACGCCGAACGCAGCGCCGCCCTGTATGACGCCATGGCGCCGGGCGTCGAGGCCTCGGGCGGTTCGGCCGGGAACACCGTGGCGGGCGTCGGCTCGTTCGGCGGTCGCGCGGCCTATATCGGCAAGGTCGCCGACGATACGCTGGGCGAGGTGTTCAGCCACGACATCCGCGCCGCCGGCGTCCACTTCGCCACTCCGGTCCTGACGGGCGGCGCGGACAAGGGCTTCGGCACCGGCCGCTGCCTGATCAACGTCCTGTCGGACGGCGCGCGCACCATGGCCACCTTCCTGGGCGCGGCGAACCAGCTGTACGCCGACGACATCGACGAGGCCCTGATCGCCTCCAGCGAGATCGTCTATCTGGAAGGCTATCTGTTCGACCCGGCGCCCGCCCGCGCCGCCTTCGAACGCGCCGCCGCCGCCGCGCACAAGGCGGGCCGCAAGGTCGCCATCACCCTGTCCGACACCTTCGTCGTCGCCCGCTGGCGCGCGGAGTTGCTGGACTTCATCACCCAGTCCGCCGACATCGTCCTGGCCAACGAGGCCGAGCTGGGCGCCCTGTTCGAGACAGAAGACTTCGACGCCGCCGCCGCGAAGTTGGCCGCCATCGTCGAGATCGCCGCCGTCACGCGCGGCGAGCACGGCTCGGTCGTGATCAAGGGCGAGGACCGCGTCGTCGTCGCCGCCTATCCGATCGCCAAGGTCATCGACACCACCGGCGCCGGCGACCAGTACGCCGCCGGCTTCCTGCTGGGCGTCGCACGCGGCCTGACCCTGGAAGAGGCCGGCAAGCTGGGCTCGCTGGCGGCGTCCGAAGTCATCGCCCACTGGGGGCCGCGCCCGATGGTGAAACTGGTCGATCTGGCCGCCGAGCACGGGTTGAAGCTTTAAGCCCTTCTCCCCTTGCGGGAGAAGGTGGGGCCGAAGGCCTCGGATGAGGGGAATCTATCCGCCTCGTGATGGTCAGAGCCGGGCTGCGGAAACAGCCCCCTCATCCGACCTCGCTGCGCTCAGCCACCTTCTCCCCCGAGGGGAGAAGGGAAGAGATGTCAGCTCTTCCACCTCAGCGTCACAGGCTGGATCGGGTTCACGAACGGCCGGTCCTCCGCCCGGCTCTTGGCCCATTCGCGCTTCAGCTGCTGATACCATTTCGCCTGTCTGTCGGCGTCGTCGATCCAGATCAGGGCGGGGTCATAGCGCAGCCCCTCGTTCTGCAGGTTCACCATGCCGCCGTCCTGTTTCAGGAAGGCGACCACCCCCATCCGCAGGAAGGGTTTGGCCAGGTCGAAGACCCAGTGGTCGGACCAGAAGATCTGGGTGATCCGCGTCTTGGTATCGGTGATCGGCGTCAGGCAGGTCAGGGCCAGCACCTGTTTCTCGCCCACCTGAATATGCTCCCAGCGGAAGCCGGGCAGGCGGAAGGTGATCTCGGTCGCAGGCGCGCCGCCTAGCACCTTATACAGCCGGCTGTTCGACGAGGGGGCGTGGCGCACCATGGCCCAGCCGAACTCGGTCGGGGCGAAGGCCTTGGACTTTTCGTGCATCGAATGTTCGGATCGCCACCACCATTGCTGGTGAACGTAGGGGCCGTGGGCCGGATCCATCAGGCCGACGACGGCGTGGTCGATGTGGCTGTCGAAATCCATCGCCTCGACCAGCTTGGCCTCGCCGCCGACCACGCCGGGGAAGACCGGCGGCTCATGGTCCGGCTCCATCGGATTGCGCGCGTCCGACGCTATCCAGACGAAGACGATCCCCTGGCTCTCGCGCACCGGATAGGACCGCACGCGGATGCGGTCGGCCTCGAACGCCTGATCCTCGACCAGGGACGGAATGGCGGCGCAGACCCCGTCGGTGCGGAACCGCCAGCCGTGATACGGGCATTCGACCGTCTCGCCCTCGCCGGGCTTGTCCACCAGCTTGCCCGCCGACAGGGGCGCCGCGCGGTGGGGGCAGATGTCGCGCATGGCATAGACCTGGCCCGCGCGTGTGCGGCCGACCAGAACCGGCTCGCCCATGACCTCGTAGCGTTTCAGGCTGGCGGGCGCGACGTCGCGACCCAGGGCCACGAAATACCAGGCGTCGGTGACGAACCCCTTGCCGAACGGACTGACGCCCGCCTTGGACGGGGCGGCTTCGGCCATGGCGGGGGCTTGAGAGGGCTGGACTGGAGCGGCGGTCATCCGCGCTGTTTAACAGCGTGGGCGGCGGAGCCATAGAGGGCGTGCGCCGAGACAAGCGGGACGGTTTGTCCAAAAGCCTCCTCTCCTTTCGTCATCCTCCGGCAAGCCGCTCGCGGCGCAGACCGGGGGAGCCAGCGGCGCCGAAGGCGATGTGTCCACTGCGCGATGCTTGGACATCTACCCCGCGACAGGTTCGCGCGCACGCGCGCCGCTGGCTCCCCCGATCGCTTCGCGCCGGAGGATGACGAAAGGAAAGATGCGCAGGCTTCCCCTGCCTGTCGCGGCGGGGTTATGTCTTGTTCGAAGAACGCCGCTCAGGTCGTCCAAGGGAAGTTTCGCCATGTTCCGCATCCTCGCCATCGCCGCCGCCATGCTGGGCGCACCGGCTATCGTCTCGGCCCAGGACGGCCACGGGACACACACCGAACACGGCCACAGCCACGCGGCCTTCGTCTCCGACCGGATCCACGTCCGTGTCGATGGCGACACGGACGGACGCGACATCATCCTGATCCCCGGCCTCAGCTCCTCACCCGAGATCTGGCAGGGGACGGTGGATCATCTGACGGCACAGGACGGCGTGGGCTGGCGCGTCCACCGCATCCACGTCCAGGGCTTCGCCGGCGCGCCGGCCGAGGGCAACGCCCAGGGCGCGACGCCCAGCGCCGTCGCCGCCCCGGTCGCCGAGGAAATCGCCCGCTACATCCGCGAGCAGGGCCTGCCCAAGCCCGCCGTGGTCGGACATTCGATGGGGGGGACTATCGGTCTGATGCTGGCCGCCCGCCATCCCGACAGCGTGGGCAAGCTGATGGTCGTGGACATGGTGCCCTTCATGGGGGCGATGTTCGGCGCGCCGGGTGCGACCGCCGAGAGCGTGACCCCCGTCGCCGACCAGATCTGGACCGCCCAATCCACCAGCCCGCGCGAGGTCTATGTCGCCCAGGCCACAACCAGCATCAATGGCATGATCAACACCGAAAGCCGCCGCGCCGAGGCGCTGGAAGACATGCGCAACAGCGACCAGAAGGTCTCCGCCGCCGCCTTCCGCGAGCTGATCACCACCGACCTGCGTCCCGAACTGTCGAAGATCGCCGCCCCGACCGAGGTGCTGTACGTCAAGTTCAACGATGCGCGCATGACGCCCCAAATCACCGACGGCGTCTATCAGGCCTCGTTCGCCAATCTGAAGAACGTGCAGCTGAAGCGGATCGACGACAGCGCCCACTTCATCATGTTCGACCAGCCGCAGGTGTTTTACGGCGATCTGGACGCCTTTCTTTCGGCGAAATAGCCGCTCACGATCCTGTGAAGTCGGCGGGACCGTTTCGGCGGGCGTTCAGACGCGATACACAGCCCTTGAACGAAAACCCGCCCAGCGCGGCATCTGAAGGATAGTCATGGCGGGTCCAGGCAATGGCGGCGGACAACAGGCGCAGGGCAAGCCCCGCCGGTCGGCTCTGGGGCGTCTCTTCTACTGGAGCGCGGTTCTGGCCGTCTGGGGGCTGATCTTCCTGGTCGTCTTCTTCGCCGTCTTCGCGCGCGGCCTGCCCGACACCTCCAGCCTGTATCAGGTCGATCGCCAGCCCTCGATCACCTATCTGGATCGCAACGGCGCCCTGATCGCCACCCGAGGCACCCAGATGGCGCCGCCCGCCGACCTGGACGCCTTGCCCGACTATGTCCCGGCGGCCTTCATCGCCATCGAGGACCGCCGCTTCTACAACCACCCCGGCTTCGACCCGATCGGCATGGCCCGCGCCATGGTGACGAACATGCGCGCGGGCCGCGTCGTTCAGGGCGGCTCGACCCTGACCCAGCAGCTGGCCAAGAACCTGTTCCTCACGCCCGACCAGAACATGCGACGCAAGGTGCAGGAGCTGATGCTGGCGGTCTGGCTGGAGATGAAATTCTCCAAGAAGGAGATCCTGGCCCTCTATCTGAACCGGGTCTATTTCGGCGCCGGCGCCTATGGGATCGAGGCGGCGTCGCAACGCTATTTCGACAAGTCGGCCAAGAACCTGACGGTCGGAGAGGCTGCGCTTTTGGCGGGCCTCTTGAAGGCGCCGTCGCGCTATTCGCCGGTGTCCGAGAGCGAGCGCGCCGCCGCCCGCGCCACCGTCGTCCTGAACGAGATGGAAGAGGCCGGCGTCATCACCGCCGCCCAGCGCGAACAGGCCGTGACCCAGCCGGTTATCGTCTCGCGGACCCTGGCGACCCAGCACGCCCAGTATTTCATCGACTGGCTGGACAAGTCGATCCGTAGCCTGGTCGGCGAACCGACCGAGGACATGGTGGTCGAGACCACCCTGGACCTGACGCTGCAGACCTCGGCCGAGCGATCGGTGCGTCGCATCCTGGACCGCGACGCGGGCAAGGGCGTGCAGCAGGCGGCGCTGGTCGCCCTGGATGGCGACGGCCGGGTGCGCGCCATGATCGGCGGCTCGTCCTATGCCGACAGCCAGTTCAACCGCGCGGTCGATGCAAAGCGTCAGGCGGGCTCGGCCTTCAAGCCCTTCGTCTATCTGGCGGCGGTCGAGGCCGGCTATACGCCCCAGACCCCGGTGGTCGATCAGCCGATCACCATCGGCAACTGGTCGCCCCGCAACTATTCCGGCACCTTCAGCGGCAATATGACCTTGGCCCAGGCCGTGGCCCAGTCGACCAATACGGTCGCCGCCTATGTCGCCGATCAGGTCGGTCGCGACAGCGTGGCCCGCGCCGCGCGCCGTCTGGGCATCGAAAGCCGCATCGGTCTGGAGCCCGCCATGGCGCTGGGCGCCGTCGAGGTCTCGCCGCTGGAGATGGCCACCGCCTATGACGCTTTCGCCAACGGCGGGCGCCGCGTGGACGCGTATGGTATCAGCCGCATCCGCACGCCGCAGGGACGCGTCATCTATCAGCGCCAGTCCGGCCAGAGCGGCCAGGCGATCAACAATCCGTCGCTCTACTACATGAACCAGATGCTGCGCGGCGTAGTCTCCTCCGGCACGGGGCGCAGCGTGGCGATCGCTGGCCGCGACCTGGCCGGCAAGTCGGGCACGACCTCGGACTACAAGGACGCCTGGTTCGTCGGCTACACCGGCGGCTTCGTCACCGCCGTCTGGGTCGGCAAGGACGACAACACCGCCATGCGCGGCGTGACGGGCGGCTCGTCGCCCGCCGCCATCTGGAAGGGCTTCATGGAGGCGGCGTTGCCGCGCCTGAACGCCCCGCGCATCCCCGACGGCCCGGCCATGCCCGAGGGCTGGGTCGCACCCGATCCGGTCGGCGACCTGATGAGCGGCCTGGACCAGAACGGCCTGCCGGTCGAACCGGTCGATCCGCTGCTGGGCGAGCCCTATGTCGAAGACCCGGAGGCGCCGGTCCAGCAGCCGTCGCCGAAACAGCCGTCGCCCCAGCCCGCGACTAAGCCGACGCAGCGCGACACGCCGAACCAGCAACCGGAAGGCCGCCAGCCGCCCGAACGCAAGGGCGACGCCCTGTTCTTCTGACCCACGGAGGCGCGCGCTTAACACGGGCAGGCTTTGCCGCTACGGTGGAGCCATGTCGGTGAGCGCAACAAGCGACGACGGAACGACGACGCTCATCATCGAGACGCCGGAGACGGCCGCTGTGGCCGCCCTGGCCGACGTCAACGACATCCTCGAAGTCTGCGCCCGCGTCACCGGCATGGGCTATGTCGTCGTCGCCCATGTGACCGAGGAGCGCTGGCTGGCCTGCGCCGTGCTGGACCAGGTGAACTTCGGCCTGCCGGTCGGGGGCGAGCTGCCGATCCGCTCCACCCTGTGCAACGAGGTGCGCCAGACCCGCGCGCCCATCGCCTTCGACCAGGCGTCTGCGGACCAGATCTGGCGCGACCATCAGACGCCCAAGGCCTATGGGCTGGAAAGCTATATCGCCGTGCCGATCGTTCTGGACGGCGGCGACTTCTTCGGCACCCTGTGCGCCATCGACCCGCGACCCGCGCCGGCCTCGCGACCCGAGACGGTGCGGATGTTCGAGCTGTTCGCCCGTCTGATCGCGACCCAGCTGGACGCCGGCCGCCGGCTGGCCCTGTCCGAGGCGGCCCTGCTGGATGCGCGAGAGACGGCCGAACTGCGCGATCAGTTCATCGCCGTCCTGGGCCATGACCTGCGCAATCCGCTGGCGGCGATCGAGGCGGGCGCCACCCTGTTGGAACGTAAGGTCACGGGCGAGGACACGCGTCGGATCCTGGGCGAGATGCGCGGTTCTGCGGGACGCATGGGCCGGCTGATCAACGATGTGCTGGATTTCGCGCGCGGCCGACTGGGCGGCGGCCTCAGCCTGGCGCGACGCCCCGCGACCGAACTGCCGGCCATGCTGAATCAGGTGGTGGACGAACTGCGCGCCGCCCATCCCGGCCGGATCGTCCAGGCCGACATCATCCTGACCGGCGCCGTGCCGGGCGACCCCGACCGGATCGCTCAGCTAATGTCCAACCTTCTGGCCAACGCCCTGGTGCATGGCGATCACAGACAGCCAGTGCGGGTCGCCGCCGCCGTGGTGGGCAAGACGTTCGAATTGTCGGTGGCCAATGGCGGCCGACCCATTCCGGCGACGGTGCAGCCGCGCCTGTTCCAGCCCTTCAACCGGCGCGACACGGCCGATGTGCGCGACGGCCTGGGCCTGGGCCTCTATATCGCCAGTCAGATCGCCACCGCTCACGACGGCGAACTGACGGTCATCTCGGACGAGGCCGAGACGCGGTTCGTCTTCCGCATGCCGATCGCGGCCACGTCCTTGCCGCTCTAGGCGACGACCGTCGTCAAGCCGCCGTCACCGGGGGCACGACAGATCGCCCTCCTGACATTGCGACAGCGTCCGCAGTTGCCGGGTCCGTTCCGTCGTCAGGCGCGCGACGCAGGCCGAATGCACCATCGGATAGGCGGACCCGCCCTGAACGCCAGACGCTTCGAACCGGCATTCCTGATCGCGGAAGCTGATCCAGGTGCGCTGGGCGGTGCGCAGCAACGTCCGGCTGGGCGTCGATAGCCGCGCCATAGTGGCGGTGTACTGGGCGTTCAGCGACCGGTCCGCCCTCTGCATATCCTGGGCGGCGTTCGCGTTCATCGTCGCCTGCGACTGCGCCGATGCGGAAGACGCGGCAGCGAGGGCGAGGCCGAGAGCGACCGACAGCGTGATCATCGTTTTCATGGAGCGTTCCTGATTGGGATGGCGCAGATGAAACGCGCCGAGGCTCAGGAGTTTCCGTAATGGGCCGTCCCCAGGCGAAGACTGCTCTACCGCCCCACGGCGTGAAGCGCGCCGCCGTAATCCTTCAGCCATTTGCGCCACGGTCTGTGGTCCCCGACCAGCCGTTCGACCACGGACCAGTAGGCTGGGCTGTGGTCGGCGTGGACCAGATGGGCGACCTCGTGGGCGGCGAGATAGTCGATCACCGGCGGCGGGGCCATGATGACGCGCCAGGAATAGCGGATGGTGCGGTTGTGCGGACTGCACGAGCCCCAGCGTGACCGGGTGTCGGCGATCGACATCTTCACCGGTGCCTGCCCCAGGGTGCGCAGATGGTGGTCGGTGCGTTCCAGAAGGGTATCGCGCGCCTCGCGCTTCAGCAGGTTCTCGACCCGCCGCGCATAGGCCTCGCCCTCGCCGCCCGAACGGATGACAGTCCCGTCCTCGACCAGACGTGCCGCCCCGGCGCCGGGCACGGCCTCTAGCCGCACGGGGCGACCGCGCAGGGAGATGACCTGGCCCGGCTCCAGCGGCCGGCCCTTTGGCCGCACCGCCAGCCGTTCGCAGATCCAGACGGCCTTGGTGCGGGCGAAGGCGACGGCCTGGGTCAGGCTGCGCTCGGTCGGGGCGATGACCACGGCCTCGCCCGCCCGCGCATCGATCCGTACCGACAGGCGCCGCGCACGCGGATTGACGGATAATCTCAGGACGGGGCCGGAGCCCCCTTCGTCAAGCGGCAGCCGCTGACCGTTGCGGTACGCCACCGACAGCCTCGTTCTGGGCGATGAAATCGCGGACGCGGGGATAGATCTCGTCACGGAAGCGACGGCCGTTGAACACGCCGTAATGGCCGACGCCCGGCTGGACATAGAGCACGCGGCGGTCCTCGGGGATGTTGGGGCACAGGCCGTGCGCGGCTTGCGTCTGGCCGACGCCGGAGATGTCGTCCTTCTCGCCCTCGACGGTCATCAGGCCGATGTCGGTGATCTTGGTCAGATCGACCTTGCGCCCGCGATGCTCCAACAGGCCCCGCGCCAGCAGATGCTGCTGGAAGACGATGTCGATGGTCTGGAGATAGAACTCCTCGGTCAGGTCCAGCACCGACAGATATTCGTCGTAGAATTCATCGTGTTTATCGACCCCGTCCCCGTCACCGTCGATCAGGCTGTTGAAATAGTCCCAGTGGGCGTCGCGATGGCGCGCCTCGTTCATCGACATGAAGCTGTAGAGCTGGACGAAGCCCGGATAGACCCGCCGCCCGAACCCGGAATAGGGCAGGGGCACGGTATGGATCATGTTCGACTTGAACCAGGTGAAGGGCTTTTCCTCCGCCAGCTGGTTGGTCACGGTCGGCGACAGGCGCGCGTCGATGGGCGAGCCCATGAAGGTCATGGACAGGGGGCGGTTTTCGTCGCCGTCCTCGGCCATCACCGCCCCGGCCGCCAGCACCGGCGGTCCGGGCTGGCACACGCCGACGACATGGGCGCGACCGCCGATCTCGGCCAGCATCATGCGGACGTGGTCGATATAGTCGAAGAAGTCGAACCGCCCCTCCAGCACCGGCACCTGGCGGGCGTTGATCCAGTCGGTGACATAGACGTCGTGGTCCTGAAGGAAGCCCTCGACCGTGCCGCGCAGCAGGGTGGCGTAGTGACCCGACAGCGGGGCCACGATCAGGACGGCGGGCGCGGCGACGGGTTTGCCCGCCCGTTTCAGGTCGCCGATGTTGCGCGCGAACCGGACCAGGCGGCACCACGGGCTCTGCCAGATCACCTGTTCGGTGGTGCGGACCGTCTTGCCGCCGATCTCCAGGGTTTCCAGCTTCCAGTCCGGCTTGCCGTATCGCCGGGTGACGCTCTCGAACAGCTCTGCCGAGGCGTAGGCCGTGCGTCCAATGGCGGTGTCCGCCGCCGGATTGAAAGGCGAGGTCCAGAAGTTCCGCGCCATCTGGGCGCCGACCCGGAACGGCAGGGCCGATTGGTAGGCGAGTTCATGAAATGCGTAGAGCATGACGATCCGTTACGGCCCATCGCCGTTTGTGCAGGGCAACATATAATGCATCACCCTGCAAAAGGATTATGAGGCAGCGGAATAGCCCTTAGTCGGGGATATCTCCCGACCTTCCGTCATCCTAGGCACAAGACCTAGGATGACGATGAGTGAGGGACTTACCCCCGCGCGATCGCGTCCTCGATGATCTTGGTCGATTTGTCCGGCCCCAACCCATAGGCGACGGCGGTGCGGAACTTGCCGTCCGGCCCCATCAGATAGACGGTCAGGGAGTGGTTCATCGTATAGGCCTCGCCCTCGCCGACCTTCTCGTAGAAGGCGCGGTAGGCCTTGGCGGCCGTCGCTACCTGTTCCGGCGTGCCCGTCAGGCCGATGGTCCCCTTGGGGAACCCGTCCGACGACAGATAGTCCTTCAGCGCCTGGGGCGTGTCGCGTTGGGGATCGATGCTGACGAAGACGATCTGCAGATCCTTGGCCTTGTCGCCCAGCCGTTGCTGCACGACGGCCATTTCCGCCAGGGTCGTGGGGCAGAACTCGGGGCAATAGGTGAAGCCGAAGAAGACCAGGCTCCATTTGCCGTTCAGCATGGTCTGATCGACCGGCTGTCCGTCCTGGTTCACAAGCTGGAAGTCGCCGCCGACCAGAGGCTGACCCGTCGAGGTGGTCTCGGCGCCGTTCGACGCAGGCGCGCGTCCGCTGACCACCACGACGGTGATGATGGCCAGGGCCACGGCGATGGCGATACAGGCGCCAGCGAATAGCAGGATGGAACGACGCGGCATGACGGCCTCTCACGAAACGGATCTGATCGGTCTATAGAAGCGGTGTGACCCCGACAGAAGCCCGCAATGCGCCGCACGGCGCATCATATTCCGAGCCGTTGAACGGCTGGAGCGACGCGCCGCGTCGCGGGCGCGGCTTTTCGCTGCGCACCCTGATCGTGTTGCGCTGGCTGACCATCGTGGGTCAGAGCGCGGCGATCCTGACGGCGTATCAGGGTCTGCACTTTCCCCTGCCGCTCTGGCCCTGTCTGATCGTCATCGCCATCAGCGCGGCGGTGAACGTGGGGGCCATGGCGCGGGTGCGGCGCCTGGAAGCCAGTCTGCCGGATGGGCGTCAGACCGCGATCCACCTGGGCTTCGACATCTTTCAGCTGGGCGTGCTGCTGGGCTTGACCGGCGGGCTTGAGAACCCCTTCTGCCTTTTGCTGGTCGCGCCCGTGACCATTGCGGCGGCGGCCCTGCCGGCGCGTCAGGCGCTGGCCCTGGGCGCCCTGGCCCTGATCGCGGTCGGGGTGCTGTTCTTCTGGTCCGAGCCGCTGCCGTGGCGCCCGTACGAGCATTTCCACCTGCCGACCCTCTATCGCCTGGGCATGGCCATGGCCCTGGTGACGGGGGTGGTCTTCACCGCCGGATACGCCTGGCGGGTGGCGGCCGATGCGGAGAAGCTGGAACTGGCCCTCGCCACGACCCAGGACGTGCTGCAACGCGAACAGCGACTGGCGGCCCTGGGCGGTCTGGCGGCGGCGGCGGCGCATGAACTGGGCACGCCGCTGGCGACCATCCAGGTGGTGGCCAAGGAGCTGCAACGCGCCTCCGCTCCCGACAGCGACGCGGCCGAGGACGCCGCATTGATCCTGCAACAGGCCGAGCGCTGCCGGGGCATACTGACCCAGCTGTCGCAACAGCCCGAGGGCGATGACGCCCTCTATGCCGACGTGTCGTTGAAGGCCCTGCTGGAAGAGGTGGTCGAACCGCACCGCGGCTTCGACCTGGCGTTCGAGGTTCTGGTGAAGACCCCGCCGGGCCAGCCCGCCCCGCGCGTGCGCCGCCTGCCCGAGGTGATCCACGGCCTGTCCACCCTGGTCGAGAACGCCGCCGACTTCGCCACGACCACAGTCCGTGTTCAGGCGGTGGTCGACGCCGGCTGGATCGAGATCGATATTCTCGACGACGGCCCCGGTTTCGCCAGCGACATCCTGCCCCGGCTGGGCGAGCCCTATGTGACCAGCCGCCCTCAGGGCAAGGCGCGCCAAGCCCTGGCCGCCCAGATCGCCGCCGCCGCCCGCCCCTCCAAGCGCCGCCCGACAGCCGAGGCGCCCATCGCGCCCAGCCAGGGCGGCATGGGCCTGGGCTTCTTCATCGCCCGCACCCTGCTGGAACGCACCGGCGGATCGGTCAGTGTGGGCCAGGGGCTGGCGCAATCGGAGGCCAAGGCCGCACCGCGCGGCGCCCGCGTGGCCGTGCGCTGGGCGCGACCGGCGCTGGAAGTCGCGGCGTGAGCCAAATGGGTCTAACCGTCGCAGGCGGAACCTTGGCCTTGACCCACACGCTACCCGTCACGACTTGAAGCGGCAGGAGAGAACCGAATGTCCGAACTAGAAGCCCGCATCGCCGCCCTGCCCGACAAGTCCCTGCTGCTGCTGGACGACGACCAGGCCCTGCGCACCCGCATGGGCCGCGCGCTGGAGGCGCGCGGCTTTCAGGTGACCACCGCCGAGTCCGTCGCCGAAGCGACCCAGCTGCTGCGTGACAAGGCTCCTGCCTTCGCCGTGCTGGACATGCGGCTGGAGGACGGCAACGGCCTCAAGGTCGTCGAGGCCGTGCGTGAAAAGCGCGAGGACGCCCGCATCGTCATGCTGACCGGCTACGGCGCCATCGCCACGGCGGTCGCGGCGGTCAAGGCCGGCGCCGTCGACTATCTGTCCAAACCCGCCGACGCCGACGACGTGGTCAAGGCCCTGCTGGCCACCGGCGATTCGCCCGAACCGCCCGAAAACCCCATGAGCGCCGACCGCGTCCGCTGGGAACATATCCAGCGCGTCTACGAGCTGTGCGACCACAATGTCTCGGAAACCGCCCGCCGCCTGGGCATGCACCGCCGCACCCTGCAACGCATCCTCGCCAAGCGCGCGCCGCGGTAGGGGCTGGCGCAGGCGCGACAAACGTCTGAGTTGTGTTTGTTTTATTGACCGTGCCCGTTGGCCGGTCATTTTATGTCATGGCTTTTTCAGACTTCATCGTGTTCGCCGACGAAAGCGGTTCGCCCGTTCTGGAAGGGCCAGACCCCACATTTCCGGTCTTCTTCCTGAGCTGTGTACTCATATCGAAGACGGTTTATGCCGACCAGGTCGTGCCTCAGCTCCAGAAGTTGAAGTTCGATTTCGTCGGTCATGATCAGATCGTGCTGCATGAGCGCGACATAAGGCGGCAGCAGAAAAATTTTGCCTTTCTGCAAGCCGACCCCGCCATTCGCGAAGCGTTCCTGAACCGCATCAACGATATCGTTGCGGGCGCTGACATCGACATGGTGACGGCCGTGATCGATAAGGTTCGGCTGGCTGAGCGCTACGCCCAGCCTTGGAATCCCTACGAACTCGCATTGAATTTCTGCATGGAGAAGCTGCTGGCCCGCCTCCGCGCGCTCGAACAGGGGGACCGGCTCGTCCACGTCGTCTTCGAGGGGCGAGGAAAGAGGGAAGATGCAGAGTTGGAATTGTATTTTCGACGCGTCGCGGCGAACCAAGGCGAACTGGGGTTACAAAAAGCCCGACTTCAGCTTCCTGAGTTGGGAGCCCGTCTTCGTCGATAAGAAGTGCAATTCGTCAGGGCTTCAACTCGCCGATCTGATGGCGCGTCCCATCGGGCTCAAGGCCCTGCGTCCATTGCAGGAAAACAGAGCGTTCGATCTTCTGCAGCCGAAGTTGAAAACCGACGGGCTGAAAATCTTTCCCTGAAAGCAGAAGGGCCCCCGGCGAACCGGGAGCCCTACGCCGACCGAGAAACCCCAGTCCATTTCAACGAGCAAATAGGCTCTATTTATTAGAAAGTCCACAACCGAAGCGCGTGATTTTTCGCTCAATCCTCGTCGTCGTCCTCGACCACGTCGGGGATTTCGGGGGTGACGACGGTCGGGGCGATGGTCTTGATCTCGCCCAGCTTGGCGCCGGGGAAGGCCAGCATCACCGCCTGGACGAAGGGATTGGCCTCGACTTCGGCCCGTTCGGTCGCGCGGGCCTTTTTCTGAAGCTCGATCACCGTCTCGGCCCCGCCCTGGCCGTTGGCGGCGATCAGCCAGGTGCGGCCGGTCCATTCGCGAAGGCGGGCGGACAGTTTGCGGGCCAGTTCGATGGGGGCGCCCTGGACGCTTTCATAGACGATGGCGCCGGGCTTGAACGAGACCGGCTTCACATACCGTTCCACGTCCATCTGAAGCCCGACCTCGCGCTTCTCGCCGATCAGGGCGACGACCTGTTCGAAGGTCTGCGGATCGGGCAAGGCGGGGGCCATGACGGGTCGTGCGGCGAGCTGCGCCGATGTTCCGCCGCCGCCCCCACCACCACCGCCACGCGGGGCCGAGCCGCCGCCCAACGGTTCGCCGGACTGGAGCCGTTTCAGCGCCTCCTCCGGCCCCGGCAGGTCGGCCGCATAGGCCAGGCGCACGATGGCCATCTCGACCGCATCGGCCGGATTGGGCGCGCGCCGCACCTCGTCCAGCGCCTTCAGCAGCATTTGCCAGGTGCGCGACAGGGTCGCCGCCGGAATGGCCGCGCCCAGAGCCGCCAGTTTCTGCGCCTGGTCGTTCGGCAACCGTGTCGCGTTCGGCCCCAGCATCTTGGCGACCGACGCCGCGTGGCAATGTTCCAAGAGGTCGTTGGTCACCTGCACCGGATCGGCGCCGAAGCCGTACAGGGTGCGGAAGCTTTCCAGCGCCTCGGGCGTGCGGCCGGCCATGACGCTCTCGAAAAGGGCGATGGTCTGGGTCCGGTCGGCCAGGCCCAGCATGTCGCGGACGGTCTCGGTCTTGACCGTCTCGCCCCGCTCGGCCTGAACCAGGGCCTGGTCGAGCAGCGACAGCCCGTCGCGCACCGACCCCTCGGCCGCGCGCGAGATCAAAGCGAGCGCGTCCGTCTCGATCTTCATGCCTTCGCGGTCGGCGATCCGGCCCAGGTGCTCGACCAGGATCTCGGGCTCGACGCGGCGCAGGTCGAACCGCTGGCACCGGCTCAGGATCGTCACCGGCACCTTGCGGATCTCGGTGGTGGCGAAGATGAATTGGGCGTGGGGCGGGGGCTCCTCCAGCGTCTTCAACAGGGCGTTGAACGCCTGCGTCGACAGCATGTGGACCTCGTCCAGCACATAGACCTTGTAGCGCGCCTCGACTGGCGCATAGCGGACGCTCTCCAGAATGTCGCGGATGTCGTTGACGCCGGTGTGCGACGCCGCATCCATCTCCATCACGTCCATGTGCTGGCCGGCCATGATGGCGGCGTCGTGCCGGCCGTGGGCGGTCAGGGTCAGCGACGGCTTGTCGATGACGTCGGTTTCGTTGTTCAGGGCGCGGGCCAAGAGGCGGGCGGTGGTCGTCTTGCCGACGCCGCGAACCCCGGTCAGCATGAAGGCGTGGGCGATCCGGCCGGTGGCGAAGGCATTGGTCAGGGTGCGCACCATCGCCTCCTGCCCGATCAGATCCTCGAAGGTGCGCGGCCGATATTTGCGCGCCAGCACCTGATAGGCGGCGCCGTCATCGACGTGGGCCGCGACTTCGGCATGGGCGGGCTTGGCGACGGCAGGCGCAGCAACGGGCGCCGCGACCGGCTCAGGCGCCGCAGCGGGCGCGCCGAACATGTCGTCGGTGTTCTCGTCGCGCTGAACGACGTCGTCCTCTTCCCAGGGCGGGCCGTCGAGATTCGTGTCGCTGTCCGTCATGGGGAGAAGTCTTACAGCGGGTGAGGGGCGGGTAGAAGCGATTCAATCTCCCTTCTCCCCTCGGGGGAGAAGGTGGGCCCGCAGGGCTCGGATGAGGGGGGTCTGTCCGCCCACTGACGGCAAGAGCGGGCCTGTATCCGGCAGCCCCCTCATCCGTCTCGCTCCGCGAGCCACCTTCTCCCCCGAGGGGAGAAGGGAGACGCACAAACGCGCTCAAGCAGCGAGCGACCGCGTCGCGAGCGTTAGCGCACCAAAAAGAGAGAAGTAGAGACCGCGACCCGAAGGGGGATTCGTTGTGGCTGCTGCCTTCCGGCCCTGACCAGATTGGCGAAACCTTCGCCCGCGATCTCCGAGCGGAGATATGACGGGTGCGGCGGTCGGAATCAAGAGCTACAAAACGCGCATGGCCCATCAGAACACCTTCGCCGGCAATCCGCTCGACCGCGCCGGCGACCTGCGCAACGATCCCGAATGGCTGGCCGAGCAGGCGGGCAAGCCCTACGCCCAGGCCATGGTCCTGTGGGAAGGTCGGCCCCTGATCGCAGAGACGGCCGAAGGGCCTCGCCTGACCTGGCTGGCGATGAGCCATGCGCGCACCCTGGTGCACGACCGCGAGGCGTTTCTGGGCCTCTGGAATGACGAACCCGTCTTCGCCATCGAGTTCGAAGGCTCCGTCGATCCGACCGACGGGCCGCTGGCCGGCGTCGGCGCCTTTCATGAGTTGCGGGCGGCGGCGGCCATCCTGCCGGCGGCGGACGCGGCCATGGCGGGCGGGGCCAAGAGCCTGTTCGACTGGCGGCGCAAACACGGGTTCTGCGCCAACTGCGGCACGCTGGGCGAGACCGCCTCGGGCGGATGGAAGCGCCGCTGCCCGGCCTGTGGGACCGAGCATTTTCCGCGCGTCGATCCCGTCACCATCATGCTGCCGGTTTATAAAGGCGGGGCCGAACCCATCTGTCTGTTGGGCCGTCAGGCGGCCTGGCCCGAGGGACGGATGTCGGCCCTGGCCGGTTTCCTGGAGCCCGGCGAATCCATCGAGGAGGCTTGCGCCCGCGAGGTCAAGGAGGAGGCCGGTCTGACCGTGATCGCCACCGCCTATCACTCCAGCCAGCCCTGGCCCTTCCCGTCGCAACTGATGATCGGCCTGATCGCCGAGGTCTCGGACGACCAGGCCCGACCCGACCAGACCGAGCTGGAAGCCGTCGCCTGGCTGACGCGGGCCGAGGCGCGCGCAGTGCTGGCCGGCGAACACCCCACCATCCAGGCCCCGCCCCCCTTCGCCATCGCCCACAGTCTGATCAGGGCGTGGGTCGAGGAGAAATAGACAGATGCTTCTCCCTCCCCGCTCCGGGGAGGGTGGTCGCGCAGCGACCGGGTGGGGGCGGCCCAGCAGGGCCGCGCTTGCCTGATGCAGGACCGATCAGTGGGACGTCGCCTGGCCGCCCCCACCCGACCTCGCTGCGCTCGGCCACCCTCCCCGTAGCGGGGAGGGAGAATGTTAGTCTTCCATCCTATTCTAGAAAGCGAACCCACGCCGTTTCAACGGCTTGCAGCCTCGCATCGACCGTTTGCCATACAGGGTTCCGACCCGGCCTATAATCGCCGCCGGGTCTTTGACATCGCCGCGTAACCGAAGCCGCTAGGGAAAGTTGCACCAGTGCAATTCGGGTGCAACTATTTCTTCAAAGAAAACAGATGTATTTGTCGAAATTGCACTCCGTTGCACTGTTTTTCCCGAGTGCAATTTCGACGCCGTCACGCCAACCGCCGCGCCGCCTCCAGGTCCGCCGGATTGTCCACCGACAGAGGCGCTTCGTCTATGACGGCGGCCCAGATCTGCATCCCCATCTCCAGCGCGCGCAACTGCTCCAGCTTCTCGCGCGTCTCCAGCGGCGATTGCGGCGCGGCGCAGAAGCGGTTCAGCGCCTCGCGGCGATAGCCATAGACGCCGATGTGCCGCCAGATGGGCGCATCCCCATACAGGGTCGAGCGGGTGAAATAGAGGGCGCGGCCCTGGCGCTCGTTTTCGCCTAACGCCAGCACCGCCTTGACCACGTCGGGGTTGGTCCGGTCCGACACATCCGCCTCGGCGGCGACCAGGGTGGCGATGTCGCACGCCGGCTCGCCATGCAGGATGGCGGCGCAGGCGACGGCCAGGCCGGGACTGGCGAAGGGCATGTCGCCCTGCACGTTGATGACCGCGTCGAAATCGCCCTCCGGGTCGATGGCGTCCACGGCCCCGCGGATGCGGTCCGAACCCGAGGGCAGGGCGGGGTCGGTCAGTATGGCCCGTCCGCCCGCCGCCTCGACCGCCTCGACGATCTCGGCGTCTCCGGCGGCGACCACGACCGGCAGGCCCGAGGCCTCGGCCTGGCGATAGGCACGCACGATCATGGGAACGTCGCCGATCAGGGCCAGCGGCTTGTTCGGCAGGCGGGTCGCCGCCATGCGAGCGGGTATCATTATCAACGGATTCATCGACTTCCCTGACGCCTGTCTGGCCCGCCGCGTGCCGGGCCGGTTGCGAAGGCGGCGCTACCGTGCCAGAGACGCCAAAGCAAGATTATGTCCGGGGCGTGTTTTCGAGGGGCCCGGCCGGCAGAGGGAATCGACCAGGCGCATGAGCGGCGATCTTAAGTGGAACAAGATTTTCGGCGCGGCTCTGGGGACGGCCTTCGTCATCCTGGTCGTCAAGGAGGCTTCGGGCCTCGTCTATCAATCCGAACCGCCGGAAAAGATGGGCTATTTCGTCGATGCGCCGGACGAGGCCGCCGGCGCCGAGGCGCCTGAACTGGCGCCCGACTGGGGCACGGTCCTGCCGACCGCCGACCTGGCCGCCGGCGAGGCCGCGTTCGCGCGGTGCCAGGCCTGCCATGATGCGAACCAGGGCGGGGCCGACAAGATCGGTCCGAATCTGTGGAGCGTGGTCGGCGGTCCGGTCATGCACCGTCCGGGCTTCGCCTATTCGGACGCCATGACCAAACACAAGGCCGAGGCGCCGACCTGGGGCTATGACCAGATCAACAGCTTCATCACCGCCCCTGCCAAATATGTGCCCGGCACCAAGATGTCCTTCGCCGGCATCCGGGATGCGCAGACACGCATCAATCTGATCGCCTGGCTGCGCACGCAGGGCTCGGGCGGCTTCGCCATTCCCGCGCCCGATCCGACCCGCCAGCCCGGCGCGGCCGCGCCCGCCGCCGGAGCAGAGGCTCCCGTCACCGAAGGCGCTGCGGCGACCGAGGCGACCGGCACGACCCCGGCGGAGGGCGCGCCTGCTGCAGCCCAGGCCACGCCGGCGGCTCCGCCCGCCGCGACCAGCCCGGCCCCGGCCAACCACTGATCGCGACGGCGACGCCAGGACGACAAAAGGGCGGCCCCGACGGGCCGCCCTTTTTCATTTCCGATGACAGGCATGATGAACGCGGCGCCGACCCCCTGTCGCCGGGAGGATCTTAGCCTTATCTAGGGGGTATGAAAGATCTGACCCAACTGATGCAGCAGGCCCAGGCGATGCAGCAAAAGCTGCAGGAGGCCCAGGCCCGGATGGCCGAAACCGCTTCCGAGGGTTCCTCGGGCGGCGGCCTGGTGTCCGTGTCCCTGCGCGGACCGGGCGAGATCACCGCGATCAAGATCGACGACAGCCTGCTGACGCCCGGAGAGGGCGAAATTCTGGCCGACCTGATCGTCGCCGCCCACGCCGACGCCAAGCGCAAGCTGGACGAACAGAACAACGCCCTGATGCGCGAAGCCGCCGGGCCGATGGCCGGGATGAACATTCCCGGAATGCCGAAACTGTTCTGATGGCCGCCTCTGCCGGGCCGGAGATCGAACGGCTGATCTCCCTTCTCGCCAAACTGCCGGGCCTGGGTCCGCGCTCCGCCCGGCGCGCGGCCTTGGCCCTGCTTAAACGACGCGAGCAACTGCTTGTGCCGCTGGCGGCGTCTCTGGCCGAAACGGCGGAAAAGGTCGTGTCCTGTTCGGTGTGCGGCACGCCCGACACCCGCGACCCCTGCGCCATCTGTTCGGATGGATCGCGCGACAACGGCCTGATCTGCGTGGTCGAGGAGGCCGGCGCCCTGTGGGCGATGGAGCGTTCCGGCGCCTTTAGGGGCAAATACCATGTGCTGGGCGGGCTGCTGTCCGCCCTGGACGGCGTCGGCCCCGAGCATCTGCGCATAACCGAACTGGTCGGACGGGTGCGGGGCGGCGGCGTGCGCGAGGTCGTGCTGGCCCTGCCCGCCACCGTGGACGGCCAGACCACCGCCCACTATGTCGCCGAACGCATCGGCGGCCCCGAGGTCGAGGTCACCTCCCTGGCGCGCGGCGTGCCGGTCGGCGGGGATCTGGACTGGCTGGACGACGGCACTATCGTCCAGGCCCTGAAGGCCCGCCGCCCCGCCTGACGGCGATCAGTTCGACGGCGTCGTCGGGGCGTTGACGTTCGGCGTTTCACCGGCCGGAACAGGTTCGGCTCGGCCGGTCGCATCCGTCGGCGCATCGGCCGCCGGCGGCGTCTGACCGTCACCCTGGAAATCCCGAGTGTCCGCTGCGGTCGGGCCCGTTTCGTCGTTCTGGGCGTTGAAGCCCCCGTTCGAAACCATCCAAATCCCCAGCAGCATGACCGCCGCCGCCAGCGTCGAGACCACCAGCAGCACCAGGATGCGCGGACCCTTGCGTCCGCTGCGCACCAGTTCGGCGTCTACAGGACGGCCTTCGTGGACGGCGTCGGCGGCCTTGTCGTGGCGTTCGGGCTCTTGCGGGATCATCGGCGTCTCTCCTCGGTGGATATCGTCAGCCAAACCAACGTCATCGGAACCGCCGCGTTCCTGACCATGCCCTGGCGCTTCTCAAGCAAGGCGACTCCCGCTAGGAACGGAGCATGAACATGCTAGTGCCCATCCTCGCCGTTCTCGCCGCCGCCTTTGCGGGCGGTTTCCTGTGGGCCTTCATGGGCTGGCAGAGGACGCAAGGCGCGCTGGCGGCCGCCGAGGCGCGCATCGACCTGGTCGAGGAAAGCCGCGTCACCATGGGCGAACTGCTCAAGGCCCAGGCGGCCCAGTCGGCCCAGGTGGTGGCGGATCAGATGGTCAGTCGCGCGACCGAGACCTTCCGCGCTCAGGACCAGCTGGCGCGCGAGCGGATGGCGGCCCAGCTGAAGCCTGTCGCCGACACCCTGACCAGGTTCCAGGAACATGTAGCCGCGCTGGAGAAGACCCGCTCCGAAGAGACCGGGGGCCTGCGCGAACAGTTGACACAGCTGATGGCGGCGTCCTCGGCGACGCGGGACGAGGCGCGCAAACTGACCGAGGCCCTGCGCGGCAACACCGGGCGGCGCGGGCGCTGGGGCGAGCAGACCTGCCGCAATGTGCTTGAGGCCGCCGGCATGGCCGGCCGGTTCGACTTCACCGAACAGACCTCCAGCGCCGACGACGAGGGTCGCCAGAACCGGCCCGACTTCATCGTGCGTCTGCCCGGCGGCGGCATGTTCGTGATCGACGCCAAGGTGCCCCTGGCCTTCGACGAGGGCGACGGCGACGAGGAGGCGCGCGCCCGTTCGGTCGGCCTGCGCACCGCCGCCAGCCTGAAGACCCACGTCCGCCAGCTGTCGTCCAAGGCCTATCAGGACCAGTTCAAGCCCAGCCCGGATTTCGTCGTCCTGTTCGTGCCCGGCGACGCCTTCCTGGTCACGGCCCTGGACCACGAGCCGGACCTGATGACCCAGGCGATGGCGTCGCGCGTCGTCATCGTCACCCCCTCGACCCTGTTCGCCCTGTGCAAGGCTGTCGCCTATGGCTGGCGGGCGGAAGAACAGGCGGCCAACGCCGACAAGGTCGCCGCCCTGGGGCGCGAGCTTTACAAGCGGCTGTCGGTCATGGGCGGCCACGCCTCGGCCGTCGGCCGCGCCCTGGATCAGGCGGTTGGCAAATACAATCAGTTCGTCGGCTCGCTGGAAAGCCAGGTCATGGTCTCGGCCCGCCGCTTTGAAGACCTGCAGGTGGACCACGAGGGCAAGGCCCTGCCGGACCTAACGCCGGTGGAGACTTCGCCGCGCGTTATCGCCCGTCCCGAGTTGATTGCTTCACAGCCGTCGGACTGAACCGCTCCACCGAAATAGGTGGAAAGGGTATTTGACATCGCTGATCGCTGATGTAAAAGACGCTTGTCTAAGCATTCAGCAACCCGGCGAGGCCCTTCAGATGAAAACTTTCAAGCCGCTCGGCGTCGGCGGCCTTGCCGCCATGATCGCCCTGCTGTTCGTGCTGGGGCTGGTCGGCGGCATCGGCTCGGGCTTCCTGTCGGACCAGCCCGGCTTCGGCGGACTGGTCGGATCGGGCCTCTTTCTGGTCGCCGTGATGGCCGCAGCTCTGGCCGTCACGGTCTGGTGGTGGCGTCGCCTCGACGAAGCCGCGCGCGAGGCGCACAAATGGGCCTGGTACTGGGGTGGTAGCGCCGGGATGGCGGTGGGCCTCGCCGCCGTCCTCACCCTGTTGATGCGCAATGTCGATCTCGACGCCTTCTTGCCCGTAGATACGACCTCCATCGACTTGGTCGTCGGGGGAATGCTGAGCATCCTGTTGTTCCAGCTTGCTGGCTATACCCTGGCCTGGGCCTGGTGGTGGCTGGCGCGGATGCGGGGTTGAGCCATGAACAATCGTCTTAAGGTCCTGCGCGCCGAGCGTGACTGGAGCCAGGCCCAGTTGGCCGAACACCTGGGCGTGTCGCGGCAGACCGTGAACGCGCTGGAGACCGGGCGCTACAACCCGTCCCTGCCGCTGGCCTTCAAGATCGCGCGCATCTTCGGCCAGCCCATCGAATCCATCTTTTCGGACGATCAGGAGCCGACGAAATGAAGTCTCCCTCACTCTCCCCCGCCTCGTGGCCCCGCTGGGTCCGAGCCTTTGCCTTCGGCGCCCTGTTCGGGGTGGTCGGATACGGCGTCGGCGGCTGGCTGGCCAAGGTCGCGCCGGGCGGGTTCGGCCTGATGGACAAGGCCATACGCTGGTCGGACATGCTGGCCATGCTGGTCGGCGCCGCCCTGGTCCTTGGCGCACTGTTGGCCCTCTTTGTCAGCCTGGACGCCAAACGGCTGGGCCGGATGTACAATCTGGAAGGCGCCGCCTCGCCCGAGGAAACCGCCCTGGCCCGGTTCCAGGCGGCGGTCCTTGGCTTCTCCGGCGTCATCCTGACCTTGCCGATCGGGTTCAGCCTGACGGGCGTCAGCCCCGGGCTCGGCCTCGGCGCCATCGGCCTGCTGGTGGTGCTGCACACGGTGATGAACGTGCGCGTCTATCGCCAGGCTGACGAACTGCTGCGTCGCGCCGTGATGGAGGCCGCCGCCGTCACCTTCTTCGCCGGTCAACTGGTCCTTTTCATGTGGGCCGCCGCCGAGCGTCTGGGCGCCGCCCCGGCGATCACTGCCTGGGACATCTACGCCGTGCTGATGACGCTCTATCTGGGCGTCTCCATCTGGATCAGCGCCCGTCGCGGCCTGGCCTGACCTCCTTCCCTTTTCCCGCCTTTCCAAAAACTGGAGTGACCTCATGACCCTCGCTGCCCGCCTCCGATCCTCCGTTTCCACCCTCGCGCGCGGCGCTGTCGGCGTCGCCGGCGGCCTGGCCCTGTTCGTCGCCATCGCCGGCGTCCCGGACGACGCCCTGGCCCAGACGACCGCGCCCGCCGCCGCGCCCATCCAGGGCGAAGGCCCCGCCTTGTGGGTGATCAAGGATGCGGATTCGACCCTGTATCTGTTCGGCTCGGTCCACGTGCTGCGCCCCACGACCGGCTGGGCCAGCCCCCGTGTCGAGGCCGCCTTCGACAGCGCCTCGGACATCTGGTTCGAGATCAGCAATCCCGACGATCAGGCCGCCGTCATGCCGCTGATCCAGCAGCACGGTCTGTCGCCTCAAACGCCTCTGTCCAGCCGCCTGACGCCGCAGGAGAACGTCGAACTGGAGGCCGCCGCCCAGGCCATGGGCGCCTCCGCCGCCCAGCTTCAGCCGATGAAGCCGTGGCTGGCGGCGCTCAGCCTGTCGGTCGCCCCGCTGGTCAAGGCCGGCTATGATCCCAAGTCCGGCGTCGAACTGGTGCTGAAGGCGCGCGCCGAGGCGGCGGGTAAGCCGATCCACGCCTTCGAGACCATCGACAAGCAGATCGGCATCCTGGCCAACCTGCCCGACGACGTGCAGATGGCCTTCCTGCGCGAGACGCTGAAGGATTACGAGAACGCCGTCACCATGCTGGACACCATGGTCGAGGCCTGGGCCAAGGGCGACGTCGCCACCCTGGACCGCGTCATGGTCGAAGAGATGAAGGCGGCCTCGCCGGCCCTTTATCAGGCCCTGCTGGTCGACCGGAACACCGACTGGGCCAATCAGATCCAGACGATGCTCGAAGGCTCGGGCGCCGCCTTCATCGCCGTGGGCGCCGGACACCTGACCGGCGAAGACAGCGTCCAGGCCATCCTGCAAAAGCGCGGCGTGACGGTCGAAGCAGCGAACTGAGAACGGGAAGGAGGCGCGGCGGCATCGTCGCGCCTTCACCAACAGGCTGGAGCGGGCAGCGGGAATCGAACCCGCACGAGCAGCATGGGAAGCTGCCAGGCTACCACTACATCATGCCCGCGATGGCCTGAGGGCGGTCTATCTCAAGGGGCGCCATGTCTCAAGGCAAGACTGGGTCTCAAGGCTCGGCGGCGCTCAAGGCGCGCGCTTCATTCTCTCGCGCATAGCGCTGGGCGATGATGGTGCAGGCGAACAGCTGGATCTGGTGGAACAGCATGATCGGCAGGACGATCAGCGGGACCGCGTGACCGGCGAACAGGATGCCGGCCATGGGGATGCCCGTGGCCATGCTCTTCTTGGAACCGCAGAACAGGATGACGATCCGGTCGGGCTTGTCGAACTTGAGCAGCCGCCCCGCCATCAGGGTCAGGCCCAGGACAATGGCCAGCAGCACGATGTTCAGGCCGATGACCTTGACCAGATCCGTCGGCGCGACCTGGGACCAGACGCCAGCGACGACGCCCTCGCTGAAGGCGGCGTAGACGATCAGCAGGATGGACCCCCGGTCCACCAGGCCCGTCAGCCTGGCGTGACGACCCAGCCAGTCCTTCAGCAGCGGGCGGCACAGCTGGCCCACGGCGAACGGGACTAGGATCTGCAGGCCGATGTCGAGGATGGATTGCAGATGGATGCCGCCGCCAGCCCCGGTTTCTGGCCCCCCGATCATCAGGGCGACCAGCAGCGGCGTCACGATCACGCCCAAGAGGTTCGACAGACTGGCGCTGGTCAGGGCGCCCGCGACATTGCCGCCGGCGATGGAGGTGAAGGCGATGGACGACTGCACCGTGGACGGCAGCAGGCACAGATACAGCATCCCCGTCAGCAGATCGGGTTGAAGCGATCCCCGCATCAGGAGGACCAGACCCAGCCCCAGCACAGGAAACAGCAGGAAGGTCGACAGGAAGACCGTGCCCTGAAGCCGCCAGTGCGTCAGGCCCGCGCCGATGGCCGCCGGCGACATCCGCGCGCCATACAGGAAGAACAGAAGGGCGATGGCGGCCTTGACCACCCAATCCATCACCACGGCGGCCTGTCCGCTGGCGGGCAGGATCGCCGCCAGGATCACCATGCCGATCAGGGCCAGAAGATAGCCGTCGATCGGCAGGCGGGACAGAAAACGGCGCATGGCGCACAGATACGCCTTCGCCGCCCCGCATCAACCCTGCGAAGCGTCAGCCCCCGGCGCGATTCTTGACCAGGTCGTCCACCACCGACGGATCGGCCAGGGTCGAGGTGTCGCCCAGCGACCCGATCTCGTTCTCGGCGATCTTGCGCAGGATGCGGCGCATGATCTTGCCCGAGCGGGTCTTGGGCAGGCCCGGCGCCCACTGGATCACGTCGGGCGCGGCGATGGGGCCGATCTCGTGGCGGACGTGGGCGACCAGGGCCTTGCGCAGGTCCTCGGTCGCCTCGACGCCGGTGTTCAGGGTGACATAGGCATAGATGCCCTGGCCCTTGATGTCGTGCGGATAGCCGACGACCGCCGCCTCGGCGACGACGTCGTGCAGCACCAGGGCGCTCTCGACCTCGGCCGTGCCCATCCGGTGACCCGAGACGTTGATGACGTCGTCCACCCGGCCGGTGATCCAGTAATAGCCGTCCTCGTCGCGACGGCAGCCGTCGCCGGTGAAATAGCGGCCCGGATAGGTCGA
Source organism: Brevundimonas sp. KH_058 (assembly GCF_057838505.1). Lineage (NCBI taxonomy): Bacteria > Pseudomonadati > Pseudomonadota > Alphaproteobacteria > Caulobacterales > Caulobacteraceae > Brevundimonas > Brevundimonas sp. KH_058. The sequence goes on from NZ_CM174469.1 coordinate 1,812,421, forward strand.
GAAATAGGTGTCGAAGAAGCGCTGGTCGTCGCCATAGACGGTGCGCATCTGGCCCGGCCAGCTGTCGGTGATGCACAGATTGCCGGACGCCGCGCCCTCCAGCGGCTGACCCTCGGCGCCCACGATCTCAAGCTCGACGCCGGGCAGGGGCAGGGTCGCCGATCCGGGTTTCAAGTCGGTGGCGCCGGGCAGGGGGGTGATCAGATGGCCGCCCGTTTCGGTCTGCCACCAGGTGTCCACGATGGGGCAGCGGCCGTCGCCGACCACCTCGTGATACCAGCGCCAGGCCTCGGGATTGATCGGCTCACCCACCGTGCCGAGCAGGCGCAGCGAGGCGCGCGACGACGCCTTCACCGGCGCGTCACCTTCGCGCATCAGCGCGCGCAGGGCCGTGGGGGCGGTGTAGAAGATCTCGACCTTGTGCTTGTCCACCACCTGCCAGAAGCGGCCGGCGTCGGGATAGTTGGGCACCCCCTCGAACATCAGGGTCGTCGCCGCATTCGCGAGCGGGCCATAGACCATATAGGAGTGGCCCGTGACCCAACCCACGTCGGCGGTGCACCAGAAGACCTCGCCGGGGCGATAGTCGAAGACGATCTCGTGCGTCCAGGCGGCCCAGAACAGATAGCCGCCCGTGGTGTGCAGCACGCCCTTTGGCTTTCCGGTCGAGCCGGAGGTGTAGAGGATGAAAAGCGGATCCTCGGCGTTCATCGGCTCGGGCGGGCAGTCGGCGCCGGCCTTGGCGGCTTCCAGCCCATAGTCGAAGTCGCGGCCCTCGATCATCGGCACGTCGCGGCCGGTGCGACGCACGACCAGAACGGTATCGACCTTCACCTTCGTCAGGGCCTCGTCCACATTGGCCTTCAGCGGCACATGCTTGCCGCCGCGCAGACCCTCGTCGGCGGTGATGACCAGGTTGGAGCCGCAATCCTCGATCCGGCCGCACAGGCTGTCGGGCGAGAAGCCGCCGAACACCACCGAGTGGACGGCGCCGATGCGCGCGCAGGCCAGCATGGCGTAGGCGGCCTCGGGGATCATGGGCAGATACAGGGTGATCCGGTCGCCCTTCTTGGCCCCGTGCGCCTTCAACACATTGGCCATGCGACACACCTCGGCGTGCAGTTCGCCGAAGGTGATGTGGCGGCTGTCGGCGGGATCGTCGCCTTCCCAGATGATCGCCGTCTCGTCCTTGCGGTGGGGCAGGTGGCGGTCGATGCAGTTGGCCGAGACGTTCAGAACCCCGTCCTCGAACCAGCGGATGCGGAAGTCTTCTTTCTTGAAGGAGACGTCCTTGATCTTGGTCGGGGCCGTGATCCAGTCGAGGCGTTTGGCCTGTTCGGCCCAGAAGACGTCGGGCGTCTCGCGCGCCGCAATCCGCGCCGCCTCATAGGCCTCCCGGTTCATATGGGCCTTGTCGGCCCAGTCGGCAGGGACGGGATAGAGGTCGGGATCAGGCACGCGAGACGTCTCCGTGGAAAATCAGAATCCGTATTTGGCGAACAGGATCAGACGGGTCATGTCGCCGCTGGCGCCGGTCTCGATCTCGCGGTCCGCGAACATCAGCTCGGCCCCGACATCAAACGCCGTAACCGGCGACCAGATCAAATTCGCATGCACGCTTTGCGCCGAACGGTTGACCGTCAGGCCGGTGAAGCTGGTGTCGTTATCCACCTTTTGCGCCGACCAGATCAGGCTGGAACGCCAGCCGGGCGCCCAGACGTGGCGGTAGGCGGCGAAGCCCGCGACCACGCCGATCGCGTCCAGCTCGCCAGAGGCGTCCAGCACGGCGTCGTTGGAGAAGTTCAGACCGACATAGCGGCCGATGCCCTCGCCGCCGGTCAGCATCAGGCGGATGTCGTCCTTGGACCCGACCTTGATCTTGGTCGAGGCCGACACACCCCAGCCGGTCGCGGTGGTGTCGATGTTGGTCGCCGGGTTCTGGTATTTCAACTGGCGCAGCAGGCCGGCGAACTGGAAGTCGCCCCACGGCCGGGACATCGCATAGCGGGCGGTGAAGTCCGGCAGGCTGTTGTCGTCGGCGATGATGCGTGCGCCGCCGCCGAACGGGGTCACGGTCGTCTCGGGGTTCTCCACCGAGACCGATAAGGGACCGCGCGTATAGCGGACCTGGACCTGGCGGGCGAAGACGGTGCCCTCCGCCGCGCCGATGAAGTCGGCGGATTCGGGCAGGACGGCGGTGTTCTGGAAGTTGGTCCATTCCTGGCCGATCAGCCAGTTGTCGATGGTGATGAAGGCGCGCCGCAGGGCGGGGTTCGCCGGGCTGGTGGTGCGCTGATCCGCGACGCCGGGCAGGGTCTGGAAGTCCATCTCCAGCCGGGTGCCGATCTTGTGACCGCCGATCAGGCCGTCGGTCGTCAGCCAGAACCGGGTCTGGCGGGCGTTGAAGTCGGTCGCCGTATCCTCGTCGGCGCCGCCGATGGGGATGGACCCCGGAATGTGGAATTCACGAAGCGCGTCGCCGTTGACCGGGTCGCCGCCGGAGTAGTTCGAGGCGTAGGCGTCGACCTTGATGAAGCCGCCGTATTTGACCGTCTGGTTGCCGATGCGGAAGCCGTCGCTGGGCGCGGCCGGGGCGGCGGCCTGCTGCACCGGCGCGGGCGTGGCCGGGCGGGTCTCCAGGCGGATGATGTCCTGTTGTTGCGCCGCCTGCTGGGTGCGCGAGGCGACGACCTCGGACTTCAGGGCGTTCAGCTCGCTTTCAAGCTGGGCGATGCGGGCCTCCAGCGCCGACTGGCTGCTCTGGGCCAGGGCGGCGCCCGGCGTGACGAGAAGCGCGGCTGCGGCGGCGCCGGCCATAAGGCTGGTCTTGATCATGGTGAAAATTCCTCCCTCGCCCGTCTAACGCGTGCGTCCCTGACAAAACCTTTCCGCCTTCATAGGTGTGACACCATTGGCCATTGGTCTAATTTCGACCAAAGTCGAACCGCGCCATGATGGCGACGACGCGGCCGATCAGACGCTGCGCACGGAAGGACGCCCATGGATCGCATCGTCGTCGCCGACGACCATCCCCTGTTCCGCGCCGCCCTGCGCTCGGCCGTCGACAAGGCGGCGCCGGGGGCGGAAGTGGTGGAATGCGCCAGCTTGGCCGAGGCCAAGGCGGCGATGGTCGCCGGGCCGGTCGATCTGCTGCTGCTGGACCTGAAGCTGTCGGACAGCGAGGGCATGGCCGGGCTCGCCGCCGTGCGGGCCGAACAGCCAACCGTGCCGGTCGCCGTGGTGTCGGCCAGCGAGGACGCGCCCGTGGTGCGCCACGCCCTTGGCCTGGGCGCCGCCGGCTTCATTCCCAAATCCTCGTCCCTGCCACAGATGGTCGAGGCCATCGCCGCCATCCTGGCCGGCGACAGCTGGGCGCCCGATGTGCCCGAGGCGGACGACGACGACCCGGCCGGCCGCGTCGCCAGCCTGACGCCGTCGCAACTGCGGATCCTGGAAGGGCTGAAGGCCGGGCGGTTGAACAAGCAGATCGCCTTTGATCTCGGCGTGTCCGAAGCCACCATCAAGGCGCACCTGACCAGCGTGTTCCGCAAGCTGGGCGTCCACAACCGGACCCAGGCGGTGATCCTGGCCAAGTCGCTGGACCCCGCTTAAGGCAATCGGCGCCTGAGTTGATGCGTTCCTGGAAGGCGTTCATCACAACGAACACGACGAGGTCACAGCGAACACGACGGGACCGAACGCGAGTCGGCTTCTAATTCTCATGTTCAGGTCGTCGATCAATCTGCGGCTTCGCCGCCGCAGGCCATCAAAACTTTCCGAACCGGCACGGCTCCGTCGTGTTCGCTGTGATCCCGTCGTGACCGTTGTGATGAACCACTTTGTTTGAATACACTGATGAGTTGCCCGGCCAACTCAGTCGCCAAATGCCCTAGCTGGACAAGAAAGCCTTCAGCGCCGCCGGCTTGATGGGCTTGGGCAGCAGGACCGCGCCGGCCGTCGTCGCCTGTTCGTTCAAACCATCGCGGGTGTCGGCGGTGACCAGGGCGATACGGCGCACGCCGTGAGGCCGCAGCCAGTCGATGACGGCGAACCCTTCCGGCCCGTCGCCCAGATGCAGATCGACCACCGCGGCGTCGAACGGACCCTGAGCCGCCTTGGCCGCCGCGAGGTTGGCGGCCAGCGTCGGCCGCGCGCCCCAGCGGGTCAGAAGGGCGTTCAGCGCGTCCAGGATCACCGGCTCATTGTCCACGCACAGCACCCGCAGGCCTGCCAGCGGCAGACGCGCCTCGCGCACCGGCGCGACCTCGGGGATCACGTCGGCGGGGCTGCGCGGCACGGTGATGCGGAAGATCGTGCCGCGCCCGATGCGCGAGTTCAGCTCCAGCGGATGGTCCAGCAGGCTGGACAGCCGACGCACGATGGCCAGGCCCAGGCCCGCGCCCGGCTCGTCCACCGCGCCGGGCAAACGCACGAACTCGCCGAAGACGGTCTCGTGATCGGAATCGGGGATGCCGCGCCCGGTGTCGCAGACGAACAGCTGCAGCGTCTCGCCGTGCCGACGCGCCCCGACCAGCACCCGGCCTGTGTCCGTGTAGCGGATGGCGTTGGCCACCAGGTTCTGCAGCATGGACCGCAACAGGTCGCGGTCCGACGCCGCCCACAGGCGGCTGGGCATGATGGTCAGGCGCAGGCCCTTGGCCTCGGCCACAGGTGCGAACTCGCGGCGCAACTCGTCGAACAGGCCGCCCAGCGACAGTTTGGTCACATTGGTCCGCACCCCGCCGGCCTCCAGCTTGGACAGGTTCAGCAGGGCGGTCAGCAGGCGGTGGGCGCTGTCGATGGCGCGGTCGGCGTTGACGGCCAGGGTGCGGCTGGTCGGCTCGGCCAGGGCCGGCTCCTCCTTCAGGGCGGCGATAAACAGGCGGGCGGCGTGCAGCGGTTGCAGCAGGTCGTGGCTGGCGGCGGCAAGGAACCGGGTCTTGGACGCCGTGGCGTCTTCAGCCACGCGCCGGGCCTCGTCCAGCCGGGCGGTCCGGTCGGCGACGCGCGCCTCCAGCCGTTCGTTGGCCTCTTCCAGCTCTCGCGCCGCGCGGCGCAGGGCGGTGATGTCGGTATAGCTGGTCGCATAGCCGCCGCCGGGAATGGGCGCGCCCGAGGATCGCAACACCCGGCCGTCGGGCTGCTGGCGTTCGTGGTCGTGGGGGATGCGGCGGCTCAGCGCCTCCAGCCGGCGTTCGACCCAGGCCTCAATGTCGTCGGGGCTCTCGCCGCGCTCGGCGTTCAGGCGATAGATGTTGGCGATGGGCAGGCCGACGTGGACGAAGCCGACGGGCAGGTCGAACATGGAGACATAGCGCCGGTTCCAGGCGGTGACGCGCAGATCTTCGTCAACCACGATCACGCCCTGGTCGATGTTGTCGAGCGTGGTCTGCAACAGGTCGCGGTTGAACTGAACGGCTTGCGACGCCTCGTCCAGCATCCGCACCACGTCCTCAGGCGCACGCCCGACGCCTGCCAGCGCTGCGGCGATGACCCGCCGGGCCGAGGCCGCGCCGATGGCGCCGGCCAGCATCCGCTCGGCCGCGCGGGCCAGGGCCGCATCGGCCGGATCGGCGTCGCGCAGCCGGGTGTCGGTCTCGCGTCCCCAGGCGGAGAAGGCGCGCTCGGCCCGCTCGTCGCCGATGAAGCGGGCGACGAGGGCGCGCAGGTCGCCGACCGAGGCGCCCGACGGCGAGGGCTTGGCCTCCATCCAGTCCGGCCCCAGACGATCGACGAAGGCGCGGGCCTGGACCCGGTCGATCAGCCGGGGCTGGGCAAAGCGCGACACGCCGATATAGGCCGCCAGGTTCAGCGCCAGGCTGACGAACACCCCCAGGGCCAACGGATCCCTGACGCCCAGCATGACGTGCAGGTGCCAGGGGGCGCCCGGGGACAGCTGGGGCAGGGCCAGCATGACGATCCAGACGACCATCCCGACCGTCATCCCCGCCAGCGCCCCGTGCGCATGGCCACCGCGCCACAACACCGCGCCGAACAGGGCGGGCGCCAGCTGGGCCATGGCGGCGAAGGACACCAGGCCCATGGCGGCCAGGCCGCGCGACTGATCCGTCGCCTGATAATAGAGCCAGGCCAGCAGCAGCACCGCGACGATGGCCCCGCGTCGCACCTGAAGAATGGTCCCCGCCATGTCCGAGGCGTCGCCCCGCACCCGCCAGCGGTCGCGCGCCAGGAAGGGCAGGATCAGGCTGTTGGACACCATGGCCGACAGGGCCACGGCCTCGACGATGACCATGGCGGTGGCGGCCGAGAAACCGCCGACGAAGACAAGCGCTGTCAGCATCGTCTCGCCGCGCCCGAACGGCAGGGCCAGCACCAGCAGGTCGGGGTTCACCGCCGGCGCGAACAGGGCGCCCGCCGCCACCAGCGGCAGGACCGCCAGGCTGGTCAGCAGCAGATAGAGGGGAAAGATCCAGCGCGCCCGCTTCACGTCCGACGGCTGGGCGCCCTCGACGAAGGCGACGTGGAACTGGCGCGGCAGGCAGAAGATGGCCAGGGTCGAGAGCAGGGTGATGGCGGTGAAGCGCGGCGTGACCTCGGGTGGGGAGGCAAGGGCGCCCAGACCTTCGATGATGCGCGGCGGCGAGCCTTCGTTGAGCAGCAGGACCAGGGCGAAGACAGCGACGAACAAGAGGGCGCCCAGCTTGACCATCGACTCCAGACCGATGGCCTGGATCAGGCCGCGATTGTGCTCGGTCAAATCGGGACGGCGCGCCCCGAACAGGATGGCGAAGAAGGCCAGCACCCCCGCCAGCACCAGCACCGTCAGCCGCTCGGACCCCGCCACCGGCGTGCCGGCGGTCAGAAGGGCGCCGGCCATCGACAGCGACTTCAGCTGAAGCGCGATATAGGGCAGCGACCCCAGGATGGCGACGACCGTGACGGCCGCGCCCAGGGTCTGGCTCTTGCCGTAACGCGAGGCCACGAAGTCGGCCATCGAGCCGACGTTCTCGCGCCGGGCGGCGGCGGCGATGCGCCGCCACAGCGGGAACAGCAGCGTCAGGCCGATCACCGGGCCGATGTAGATGGGCAGATACTCCCACCCGTCCCGCGCCGCCGTGCCGACCGCGCCATAGTAGGTCCAGGACGTGCAGTAGATGGCCAGGGACAGGGCGTAGACCGACGGCCCCAACCCCTTGCCGCGCGCCCGCGCCGCCGGCCGTTCCTGATGCCAGGCGACGGCGAACAGCACCGCCATATAGGCGGCGACCAGGCCGAGGATCGTCAGGCTGAACATGGGGGCATCTGAACCGGGCAGGGGGTGTTTCACAAGCGAAAGGCGGGCCGTCTCGCGACGACCCGCCCCTCATTCGCGCCTGAAAGCAGGATCAGGCGTTCAGATCGACGTCCTTGCCTTCCTTGACCAGCAGGAAGCCTAGCACGACCGTCGCGAGCGCCACGATGATCGGGTACCAGAGACCGGAGTAGATGTTGCCGGTCGCCGCCACGATGGCGAAGGCGGTCGTCGGCAGGAAGCCGCCGAACCAGCCGTTGCCGATGTGATAAGGCAAGGACATGGAGGTGTAGCGGATATTGGTCGGGAACATCTCGACCAGGGCCGCCGCGATCGGTCCGTAGACCATGGTCACGTAGAAGCCGAGGATGAACAGGATCAACACCACCATCGGCTTGTTGACCAGGGCGCTGTCGGCCTTGGCCGGATAGCCGGCGGCGGTCAGGGCCTCGCCCAGTCCGGCGTCCCAGGTCTTCTTCTGGGCGGCGAAGTCGGCGGTGGTCATGGCGTCGCCGCGGAAGCTGGGGACCACGGCCTGATCGCCGATGCGGACCTCGGCGACGGTGCCTGCCGGCGCCGCAACGTTGGTATAGGTCACGCCGGCCTTGGCCAGATAGGATTTGGCCACGTCGCAGGAGTGGTTGAACACCGTCTTGCCGACGGGATCAAACTGCAGATTACAGTCGGCCGGGTCGGCATAGACCGTCACCGGCGCAGAAGCAGCGGCGGCGGCGAGACGCGGGTTGGCGGCCTGGGTCAGGGCGTTGAACAGCGGGAAATAGGTCAGGGCCGCGATCAGGCAGCCGGCCAGAATGATCGGTTTTCTGCCCACCTTGTCCGACAGCCAGCCCCAGAAGATGAAGAATGGCGAGGCGGCCAGAAGCGCGATGGTCAGCAGGATATAGACCAGGGTCGCGTCGACCTTCATGACCCGTTCCAGGAAGAACAGGGCGTAGAACTGGCCAGTGTACCAGATGACGGCCTGGCCGGCGGTGAGGCCGATCAGGGCGATCAACACGATCTTCAGGTTGGGCCATTTGCCGAAGCTGTCCTTCAGCGGGGTCTTGGAGCCCTTGCCCTCGGCCTTCATCTTCTTGAACGACGGGCTTTCGGCCAGCTTCAGACGAATCCACAGGGAGACGCCCAGCAGCAGGATCGAGACCAGGAACGGAATGCGCCAGCCCCAGGAGGCGAAGGCTTCCTCGCCCACGGCGAGACGGACGCCCAGGATGACGACCAGGCTGAGCACCAGGCCGGCGGTGGCCGTGATCTGGATGAAGGAGGTGTAGAAGCCGCGCTTGCCGCGCGGGGCGTGCTCGGCGACGTAGGTGGCGGCGCCGCCGTATTCGCCGCCCAGGGCCAGGCCCTGGATCAGGCGCATCAGCACCAGGATGATCGGCGCAGCGATACCGATGACCGCATAGGGCGGCAACAGGCCGACGACGAAGGTCGATAGGCCCATCAGCAGCATGGTGACGAGGAAGGTGTTCTTGCGTCCCCAAAGGTCGCCCAGCCGCCCGAAGACGATGGCGCCGAAGGGCCGCACCGCGAACCCGGCTGCAAAGGCCATCAGGGCGAAGATGTAGCCGGTCGTCTCGTTGACGCCCGAGAAGAACTGGACGGTGATGATCGCCGCCAGCGAGCCGTAAAGATAGAAGTCGTACCATTCGATGACGGTGCCGACCGATGAGGCGAGGATAACCAGGCGATCGCTGCGATCGACGGTGTGTTCCTCTTCCCCAGACGCAATTGGAGCGTCGCTCGCCATATCCATTTCCTCCCAAGTCGCCGTTATCGGCCGTTCTGCGCATCCCTGCGGATACGTGGACGCCGACATTGACCGAGAGGGAGGCGGCTGGAGAGAGCGACTTTGGTCGAGGATCGTCGGTCGCCAAAGCCGCCAGGTCAGCCGTCGAGCGAGATGACCGGCCCCAGTTTGGGTTGGGCCTGGCCGCGACGGGCGCTGCGACGCTTCAGCCAGCCCCGGATGCGGGTCTGGATCGGATTGTCGATCAGGAAGTGGAAGGCGAAGGCGAAGCCGACGGCCGCCGCGACGCCCAGGCCCCACAGACCCCATTGGACGGCGACGGGCAGGGAGATGCGGGCCTCCACGGCGTTGACGACGCCGAACCAGACGATGCGGATCACCTCGTTGGAGATGAACATGGAGAAGGAGACCATGGCGGCCATCTCGACCAGTTTGGAGGGCTTCTTCACCGGCACGGCGCCGGCGGCCAGGATGATGATCGAGATCAGGGTCAGGGCGGCCAGGGCGTGCTTGTCGTGAAGCTGAAGGGCGAAGAAGCCGACGGCGGCCAGGACGCCGGCCCAGCCGGCCAGACGCGGCGCGATCCACACCTTCTGGGCGAACCAGGCCAGGCACATGCCCAGAAAGAACAGCGGCAGTGCGCGCACGATGCCGTAGCGCATGGGCATCTGATAGACAGGATAGCCCAGGAATTGCCAGCAGAGCTGGTTGGCGACCAGATAGACGCCGACGCCGACCGCCAGGGCCGACCACGGACCCAGCCGCATCAGGCCGCGAATGATCCAGGGGAAGGCCAGGTAGCAGCCGATCAGGGCCGAGATCGACCAGGTCGGGGCGTTCCAGCCCAGACCGCCGTATACGCCATAGGACTGAAGCAACAGCAGTTGGGCGGGCAGCTGGTCCCACGCGAACCATTCGGGATTGCGGGGCGGGGCGCCGGCGGCCGTGGCCAGCAGAACGAACCCGACCAGAGACAGGCCCATGATCAGGTGGGCGGGCACGACGCGCAGGAACCGCTTCAGGAAGAAGTCGCCCGGCGACATCCGGCCCTTGTCCACCGCCGCGCCATAGACGCGCATCAGCACATAGCCGCTGTCGATCAGGAAGAAGTTGGTCAGCAGGAAGCCGCCGCGTTCGAAGATCGGATTGATCATGTGCGCCAGGGGCACGGGACCGGCCGCCTGGAAGTGATGCAGGATGATCAGGAAGGCCACGATGAAACGCAAAGCGTCCAGCCAGCCGCCGCGCGCGATCTGAACTGTTTCATTGCGGGTCGAAATCAGGGACCAGGGCATCGTCAGCGCCTCCTTTGGTCGGTTCGTCGCAAGAGATGCGCCAGTTCGCGCGATTGGGGAAATCCTAGCCTCGGACCAGTCGCAGGAACTCTTCGCGGGTGCGGGGGTCGTCGCGGACGACGCCGATCAGGTGGCTGGTCGACAGGCTGGCGCCCGGCGCATTGACGCCGCGCAGGGTCATGCAGCTGTGCTCGGCCTCGATGACGACGCCGACGCCGTGGGGGCGCAGGACGGTCTGGATGGCCTCGGCGATCTCGGAGGTCATCTTCTCCTGGATCTGCAAGCGGCGGGCGAAGCCGCGCACGACGCGGGCCAGTTTGGAGATGCCGACGACGCGGTCGGTCGGCAGATAGGCGACATGCGCCTTGCCCACGACCGGCAGCATGTGGTGCTCGCAGAAGCTGACGAAGCGGATGTCCTTCAGCACGACCAGCTGGTCGTAGCCGCCCGTCTCCTCGAAGGTCTTCTCCAGATAGGAGAGGGGATCGACCTCATAGCCCTCGAACAGTTCGCGATAGCTGCGGGCGACGCGGGCCGGGGTCTCCAGCAGGCCTTCGCGGTCGGGATCGTCGCCCGCCCATTCGATCAGGGTGCGGACGGCGGCTTCGGCGTCGGCCTGGGAGACTTTGGGTGTGTGGGCGTCTGTCATGGGGCCTACATAGCGGGGCGGTTACGGGAAGGGGAGGGGCTGTGTCGACCCTTTACGAAGCGCGGCCGTTTTCAGACCTTGGCCCCGAAACTTGACCCCGAAAAACACCGTCTGAATGGTGCACTTCGTCTCAAATCCAGACGAAGCCGCGCAAAAAACACCGTCTGAATAGTGCACTTCGTCTGAAATCCGAGGCGGTTCAGGTCCGGCCGAATGGTCAAGTCGGGATACGGATGGCCACCTTCAAGGCCTGTCGCGAGACTTTCGGAGCCGGGGCACGGCTGCGCGACAAACGCCGCTTGTAACCTTCTGCATTTCCGTGCGTTACGGCTCAGCTACAGGCGAGAGGACGGCATGACGGACGGCGAGACCAAGCAAGACCAGGCCGCCTTCGGGATCGCCGGACTGGACGACATTCTGGCCGGGGGGCTGGAGCGGGACAGACTGTTCCTGCTGGAAGGCAATCCGGGCACCGGCAAGACGACCGCCGCCATGAAGTTCCTGATGACCGGGGCGTCGCTGGGCGAGATCACGCTCTACATCACCCTGTCCGAGACGGAAGAAGAGCTGCGCGCCACCGCCCTGTCACACGGATGGTCGCTGGACGGCATCGAACTGTTCGAACTGGTGCCGCCGGAAAGCCTGCTGGACGAACAGCAACAGCAGAGCCTGCTCTATTCCTCCGACCTGGAACTGGGCGAGACCAGCCGGATGATCCTGGAGGCGGTCGAGCGGCTTCAGCCCCAGCGGGTGGTGATCGACAGCCTGTCGGAAATCCGGCTGTTGGCCCAAGGGTCGCTGCGCTATCGCCGTCAGGTGCTGGCGCTGAAACACTATTTCGCCAAGCGCGGCGTGACGGTGCTGATGCTGGACGACCTGACGACCGACGCCAACGACAAGACGGTTCACAGCGTCGCGCACGGCGTGATCCAACTACAGGAACTGGTGCCGGAATACGGGGCCGAGCGTCGCCGCGTGCGGGTGATGAAATATCGCGGGCGACGGTTCCGCGGCGGCTATCACGACTTCACCATCAAGACCGGCGGGCTGGAGGTCTATCCGCGCATCGTGGCGTCGGAGCACCGCACCCAGTTCAAGCGCGAGCCCATGTCCAGCGGCGTGGCGGGTCTGGACGCCCTGTTGGGCGGCGGGGTGGAGCGCGGGTCGAGCGCCCTGATCCTGGGGCCGGCGGGGACCGGCAAATCGCTGTTCGCCGTGAACTTCGTGACGGCGGCGATCGCACGCGGCGAGAAGGCCGCCATGTTCGTCTTCGATGAGGAACTGGGTCTGCTGTTCGCGCGGATGCGTCAGATGGGTATCGATCTGGAGGCGCTGGAGGACCAAGGGTCGCTGGTCGTGGAACAGGTGGACGCTGCCGAACTGGCGCCGGGCGAGTTCGCCGCGCGGGTTCGAGATTGCGTCGCCGAGCAGGACATCAAGACCGTCGTGATCGACAGCCTGAACGGCTATCAGGCGGCCATGCCGCAGGAGCAGTTCCTGGTGCTGCACATCCACGAGCTGCTGCAATATCTGAACCGCCAGGGCGCCACGACCTATCTGACCGTGGCCCAGCATGGGCTGGTCGGAGACATGAAGGCGCCGGTGGATGTGACCTATCTGGCCGATACCGTGGTGCTGCTGCGCTATTTCGAGGCGGCGGGTCTGGTGAGGCGTGCGATCTCGGTGATCAAGAAGCGCGCCGGCGGCCACGAGAAGACCATCCGCGAGTTCGACATCGGCGCAGGCGGCCTGACGGTCGGTGAGCCGCTGTATGGCTTCCAGGGCGTGCTGCGCGGCGTGCCAAACTTCGTGGCCCAGGACGGCGAAGGCCTGATGGGCGATCCGTCCGCATGAGCCGCGGCGGGGAGCTCTCCGAACGCGCCCTGGTCCTGGCGCCCGTCGGACGCGATGCGGGCGTCGCCGCCCAGATCCTGATGGAGGCGGGCACGGTGGCGCAGGTCTGCGACACGCTGGACGATCTTCTGACGCGGATGATCGAGGGCGCGGCCCTGGCGGTGGTGGTCGAGGAGGTGCTGATCAACACCGACCTCAACGCCTTGTCGGCCTGGATCGAGGGGCAGCCGTCCTGGTCGGATTTTCCCTTCCTGGTGCTGAACCGGCGCGGCGGCAGCGTCGAGCGCAATCCGGCGGCGCGTCGTCTGTCGGTGACGCTGGGCAATGTCAGTTTTCTGGAACGGCCGTTTCACCCGACGACCCTGGTCAGCGCCGTCGATACGGCCTTGCGGGGCCGCAAGCGGCAATATGAGGCGCGCGAGCGGATCGCCGAGATTCAGCGCGCGGAGGCCCTGCTGGAACGCCGGGTCGCCGACCGCACGGCCCAACTGGAAGACGCCAACCGCGAGCTGGCCGCCCAGATCCTCGAACGCGAAAAAGCCGAGACGGCCCTGCGTCAGGCGCAGCGGCTGGAGGCCGTCGGCCAGCTGACCAGCGGCGTGGCGCACGACTTCAACAACCTGCTGACCGTCGTCCTGGGCAATGTCGATCAGTTGAGAAAGAACGAGACCGATCCCAAGGTCCTGCGGCGGCTGGACATGATGCGCGAGGCCTCGCAGCGCGGGGCGCGGCTGACGGCGCAGATGCTGGCCTTTTCGCGTCGCCAGAAGCTGGAGCCGCGGGCCGTCGATCTGAACGAGACGGTGCGCAGCATGGGCGACATGCTGCAAAGCGCCATCGGCGGCAGCGTGCAGATTCAGCCGCCGCAACTGGCCCCCGACCTGTGGCCGGCGATGATCGATCCGACGCAGATCGAACTGGTCATCCTGAACCTGGCCATCAATGCGCGCGACGCGATGGAGGTCGGCGGGTCGCTGACCATCCGCACCGAGAACGCCGCGACCGCCGCCCAGACCGGCGTCCTGGGGCAGCCGGAAGAGCTTCCGGCCGGCGACTATGTGGTGGTGTCGGTCAGCGACACCGGCTCGGGCATGACCGACGATGTGCTGTCGCGCGCGTTCGAACCTTTCTTCACCACCAAGGAGGTCGGCAAGGGGTCGGGTCTGGGGCTGAGCCAGGTGTTCGGCCTGGCCAAACAATCCGGCGGTGGGGTCAGTATCGACACCGAGGTCGGCACGGGCACGACGATCCGCATCTTCCTGCCCCGCGCCGACGCCGCGCCGATGCAGGAGCGGGAGGCGAGCGGCGAACTGCTGGCGGCCCACGATGCGGGCCTGGTCGTCCTGGTGGTCGATGACGACGAGGCGGTGAGGAACGTGACCGCAGGCTACCTCAGCGACTTGGGCTATGACGTCATCGAGGCCGACAGCGGCGGGGCGGCGCTGGAGAGCTTGAACCATAACGTCCGGATCGACGCCATGGTGCTGGACTTCGCCATGCCGGGTATGAACGGCGGCGAGCTGGCGAAGGAGTTGAAGGCGCGTCGCCCATTCGCGCCGATCCTGTTCGCCACCGGATATGCCGACGCGGAAGCTCTGATCGACGTGGGCGAAGACCTGATCGTGCGCAAGCCGTTCACCCAGGCAGAACTGGCGCGCAAGCTGTCGCGCACCCTGGCGGCCTGATCCGCGTCGAATCCGCGTTTGGTTAGCGGCCTGTTAACCATCCTGTCGGCATTTTCTGCCCAGTATCTCTGGGGAGCGTGAGCCGATGAACGGCGCGGAAGTTCTGGACGTCGGGCGTGACGCCATCTGGCTGACGATACAGCTGTGCCTGCCGGTCCTGATCGTGGGCCTGGTGGTCGGCGTGGTGATCGGCCTGTTCCAGGCCCTGACGCAGATCCAGGAACAGACCCTGATCTATGCGCCCAAGATCATCGCCATCTTCATCAGCCTGATCCTGTTCCTGCCGCTGATGGGCGCCCTGTTGGGCGGCTTCATGCGCCAGATCGCGGCCCGCATCGCGGGGATGTAGTGGAGGCTTATGCGACCGCCGATCAGGTCTGGGCCGGGGGATTGATCTTCGCCCGGATCGCGGCGATCCTGATGTTGATCCCCGGTTTCGGCGAGGCCTATGTGCCGCCGCGCGTGCGGCTGTCGCTGGCCCTGGTCATCAGCCTGGCGCTGTGGCCCGTGGTGCGCGGATCGCTGCCGGGCCTGCCCGACAGCGTGGGGCTGATGGCCGGATGGATCATCCGCGAGGTGGTCGTGGGCCTGATGATCGGCCTGTTGCTGCGCATGTTCATGACGGCCCTGTCGACGGCGGGCGAGATCGTGTCGTTGCAGACGACCCTGAGCTTTTCGCAGACCGCCAACCCGATGCAGGCCATGCCGGGCACGACCATCGCCGCCTTCCTGACCCTGCTGGGGGTGACGCTGCTGTTCGCCACCGACACGCATCACCTGTTCATCGCCGGCATGGTGGGATCCTATCGCCTGATCTCGCCGGCCCAGCCGCTGGTGATGGCGGACTTCACCCAGATGGCGGTGCGCACCCTGGGCGACAGCTTCATGCTGGGAATCCAGCTGTCCGCGCCGGTGCTGGTGTTCGCCCTGATCTTCAACCTGGCGTCCGGCCTGGTGGCGCGGGTCATGCCGTCGTTCCAGGTCTATTTCGCCGCCGCGCCCTTGAGCGTCATCCTGGGCCTGTCGATCTTCGCGCTGAGCCTTGGGGCGCTGGGCACCATCTTCATCGACCGCTACCGCCGCCTGGCGGAGTATTTCGTGTTTGGAGGCCCTGGTGGCTGAAGGCGCGGATCCCGAGTCGAAAACCGAAGAGGCGACCCCGCGAAAGCTTGAGGACGCCCGAAAGAAGGGCGATGCGGCCAAGTCGCCCGACGTCGCCCAGGTGCTGTCGCTGGCGGGTGCGGCGGCGGTGATCCTGATGGGCGGAAGCTGGTTCGCCTCGTCCATCGCCGAACAGATGCTGCCGTTCATCGCCGCTCCGCACGAGATGCTGGGCACGCTGAACTCGGGCGCCGGCAACCAGATCATGGTGCGGGCGGTCTGGGCCATGGCGCCCTTCCTGGGTGCGGTCATGCTGGCGACCATACTGGGCGGCGTGGGGGGCAATCTGGCGCAGTCGGGCCTGATCTTCACCGCCGAGAAGCTGAAGCCGAAATGGTCGGCCGTCAGTCCGCTGCAGGGGTTCAAGCGGATCTTCGGACCCGACGGACTGATGCAGTTCGTCCAGACCTTCCTGAAGCTGATCGCCGTGTGCGTGGTCTGCTGGATGGTGCTGAAGCCCCATGTGCGCGAGTTCGAGAACATGGTGTCCATGAGCCCGCTGGCGATCCTGCCGCTGGCGCGCGACATGGCGGTGTCGCTGTTCTTCGCCTCGATCCTGCTGCTGGCCGCGACCGCAGGCGCCGACTTCATCTGGCAGAAGATGCGCTTCGCCAAGCGGATGAGGATGACCAAGGAAGAGCTGAAGGAAGACTTCAAACAGTCCGAGGGCGACCCCCACATCAAGGCCAAGCTGAAGCAGATCCGCATGCAGCGCGGCCGCCAGCGGATGATGGCCAATGTGCCCACGGCCACCGTCATCGTGACCAACCCGACCCACTATGCGGTCGCCCTTCGCTATGAGCCGGATCAGGGCGACGGCGCGCCGATCTGCGTGGCCAAGGGCGTCGATGCGCTGGCGCTGCGCATCCGCGAAGTGGCGACCGAACACGGGGTGCCGATCGTGGAGAACGTGCCGCTGGCGCGCGCGCTCTACGCCACGGTCGAGGTGGACGAGATCATTCCGCGCGAGCATTTCGACGCCGCGGCCAAGATCATCGGCTTCGTCTTCCAGTCCAGAAAGCGTCGGTAAGAGTGCGTCAGGATTTGAGCGTATGATCTGGCCACTGATTCGCGAGGCTGCATGACGTCCACCCGACGCCCTTCGTTCGATCTGCTGTCGGCCGTGATGGCGTTCGGCGTGGTGGCGGCTATCGCCGCCCTGGCCTATCCGGCGTTTCGCGACAATCCGACCTCGGCGCCGGGGCTGGTGCTGATCCTGACGGTAGGGATGATCGCGCTGATCGGCCTGTTCGGTTTCCGTCGTGCCGCCAACGCCAAGCCGAGCATCGACGCCGCCATCGAGGTGCTGGAGGCCATGGCCGAGCCGGCCGCCCTGGTGTGGGATTCAGGACAGATACTGGCCTTCAACGCCGCCTGGGCCGAGGCCAACGGAGCGACGGGCGCCCTGCCGCGTGGCAAGTCGGCCCAGGCCCTCTACATGGCCTTCGCCCAGGCGCGCAAAGGCGAGCCGGGCCGCGCCATCGTCATGATCGGCGCGCGCGAGATCGAGGTCGTGATCGGCCAGGTTGGCGACAGCAGGACGGGGGAGGGCCGGTTCCTGATGCGCGCGGCGCCCGACGCGGTCCTGCCCATCGCCTCGGCGCCCGTCCATGCGCCCGCCGCCGCGACCGGCGAGGCCCGCGCCATGGCGGCCGGCGCGCCGTTCGGTTCGGCCGTCATCGGCGGCGACGACCTGTTTTCCGGCCGGGCGGAAGACGCCAATCCGGCGCTGGCGGTTCTGACCGGGCCGGGCGCGGCGCGCGATGCGGCCTTCGGCCATCTGTTCGATCCGGGCGGCGTCGCCGAGGCGCGGCTGAAGCTGGCGGCCGGGTCTTCGGGTCCCATCGAGCTGATCGCGCGCGCCTATCCCGACAAGATGCTGCATCTGTATGCAGCGCCCGAGGGCGACAAGCGGCGCATCTGGCTGTTCGACGTGTCGGGCCAGAAGTCGATGGAGCTTCAGCTCAACCAGGCCCAGAAGATGCAGGCCGTGGGCCAGTTGGCCGGGGGCGTGGCGCACGACTTCAACAACCTGCTGACCGCGATCCAGCTTCAGCTGTCGGGCCTGCTGGAACGGCACCCGGTGGGCGATCCCTCGTACGAGGGGCTGAACGAGATCCGCCAGACGGCCATTCGCGCGGCCGATCTGGTCAGGAAGCTGCTGGCTTTCTCGCGCAAATCGACCGTTCGCCGCGAGCGGCTGGACCTGGGCGAACTGGTCGGCGAGTTCGCCATCCTGTTGCGTCGTCTGCTGCGCGAAGACGTGCGGCTGGAGACGGACTACGGCCGCGACCTGCCGGTGGTGCTGGCCGACAAGTCGCAGCTGGAGACGGCGGTGATGAACCTGGCCGTCAATGCGCGCGACGCCATGCGCGGCGTGGTCGAGCCGGGCGCAGGCGTCGTCACCATCGCCACGCGTCGCCTGACGGGCGACGAGGCGCGGGCCCTGGGCTGGGTCGATGCGCCGACGGACGAGGTGGCCCTGATCGAGGTGTCGGACACCGGCCCCGGCGTGCCGCCCGAACTGGCGGACAAGATCTTCGAGCCCTTCTTCACCACCAAGGCGGTGAACGAGGGCACGGGCATGGGCCTGGCCACCGTATACGGCATCGCCCAGCAGGCGGGCGGCCATATCACCGTCAGCAATATCGAGGGGCCAGACTCCAAGACAATGGGAGCCGCGTTCCGCATCTTCCTGCCGGCGGCGGGCGAGGCGGAATTGGCCGAGGTTCTGCCGGTCGAGGTCAAGGTCAAGACGCCGCGCGACCTGTCGGGCGCCGGCCGCATCCTGTTCGTCGAGGACGAGGACGCCGTGCGCGGCATCGCCGCCCGCCTGTTGCGTCAGCGTGGCTATGAGGTGATCGAGGCCGCCGACGGCGAGGAAGCCCTGCTGCTGGCCGAGGAGCACGCGGGCCAGATCGACATGATGATCTCGGACGTCATCATGCCGGGTCTGGACGGACCGTCATTGCTGAAAAAGGCGCGGCAGTATCTGGGCGATGCGCCGGTGATGTTCATCTCGGGCTATGCCGAGAGCGACTTCTCGGACCTGTTGCAGGACGAGGTCGGGGTGTCCTTCCTGCCCAAGCCACTGGACATCAAGACTTTGGCGGAGCGGGTGAAGCAGGAACTGCACGCGGGCTAGAGCCATCGGCGCTTGAGTTGATGGGGGCCTGGGAGGGGTTCATCACAACGGGCGCGACGAGGTCACGGCGAACACGACGAGACCGAATACGCGTCGGCTCCTTTCAACTTCATGTCCAGGCCGTTGATCGATCTGCGGCTTCGCCGCCGCAGGCCATCAAGACGTTCCGAACCGGACACGGCTCCGTCGTGTTCGCCGTGACCTCGTCGTGATCGCTGTGACGAACCTTTTCTGAGTTATGCTGATGCGTTGGTCGGTCTGACTCAGCCGCCGAATGTTCAGGCGGCGCGTCGAAGCGCCGAGGGCGCCTTCACGTACAGGCCGCGGCGGCCGTTGACGGCGCGGAAGGCGACGGTCTCGCCCTCCAGCTTTTCGTCCGCGCCCAGGAACAGGCAGCCGTCATCGACAAGGCGGCGTTCCAGCCCGTCCAGCAGGCGAGCGCGCCGCGTCGGCTCCATGTCGGACAGGACGTTGCGGCAGAAGATGACGTCGAACCGCGCGTCGTCGGTCGGTTCGTCCAGCAGGTTGGCGCGGCCGAAACGCACGGCGTCGGCCAGCTCGGCCTTGACGATCCACTGGTCGTCCATCGGTTCGAACCAGCGCAGCATGGTCTTGGCCGTCAGGCCGCGCTGGATCTCGAAGCCGGTATAGAGGCCCGAGCGCGCCTTTTCGATCGCGCGCGCCGACAGGTCGGTGGCGACCAGATCGACATCGACCCCGACCTCCATCGCGGTCATGGCGATGGACCAGGCTTCTTGCCCTGTCGAGCAGCCGGCCGACCAGACCTTGATCCGACCATCGGGCCGCGCCTTGGACAGGGCCGGCAGCAGTTCGGTTTCCAGGATGCGGAAGGGGGTGCGGTCGCGACGGAACCAGGTCTCGGCGTTCAGCAGGGCTTCGATCACCGACCAGGCCAGGGAGGCGACCGGATTGGCCCACAGGTTCGACAGCAGGGCCTCGACATTGGCATAGCCCTCGCGCCGCGCGATCGGTCCCAGCCGGTGTTCGGCCAGGTGGATGCGATCCCGCGACAGCCGGTAGCCGGCGCGGGTGGCGAGAAGGGACTGCAGCTTGTCGAAGTCCTCTGGGGTCATGCGGCGATCGCTCCGACCTCCGTCAGCTTGGATTGCAGAATCTCGCCGTCGAAAGGCTTCATGACATAGTCGTCGGCGCCGGCGGCCAAAGCTTCAGCGATCCGCTCGGGGCGGGTCTCGATCGTGCAGAACAGCACCTTGGGTTGCTTGCCGCCCGGCATGGCGCGCAGACGACGCAGGAAGGTGATGCCGTCCATCACGGGCATGTTCCAGTCCACCAGCAGCACGTCGGGCATGGCGCCGGTGCAATAGGCCAGGGCCTCGGAGCCGTCCGCGGCCTCATCGACCTCATAGCCCAGGCCCTCGACGATGCGGCGCGCAACCTTGCGGATGATGCGGCTGTCGTCGACGATCAGGCAGGTTCGGAAGTCCAAGATCGATCCCTCAAAGACACGGCGGCTTTCGCCCGAGGCGCATGGACCCTTTTTATCTCAGACGCCAGTTAATGAGTCGTTGGGACTTGGAAATCAGGCGGGCATTCGGGCGATCAGGGAGACCTTGCCGTCTTCAACCTTGACGCGTAACGCCCCGCCGGCCTCTTTGATGGTCAGCCACAGCCAGTAGGGTTGGATCCATTGCCCCGCCAGACCCTCGGTCAGGCGTTCGCCGGCCAGGCCGACAACGGCTTCGGGCTTCAGCCGGGCGCGGGCGCCCTCGGCATACCCTTCCAGATAGAGCAGGCCGTCTTCGGTGCGGGACTGGATCACGGCGACGCCGCCCATCGGCAGGGCGCCGACCGTCAGATAGGCCAGGTTGGTCAGGGCGCGGGCCTGGGGCTTTGAAAACTCGCCGTCGGCGATGCGCCAGTCCAGCGAGGCGCGGCCGCCCTGGACCATGTTCGACACCAGGCCTTCGATCTCGCGCGCCGTGAACCGTTCGCTGGTGGTGGCGGCGCCGAAGGCGACGCGGGCGAAATGCACCAGGGCGACCATCTTGCGCGCGCTCTGTTCGATCAGGGCCAGGGCGTCGTCGCGCATGTCCTGAGCCGTCGGATCCTGCATCAGGTCCAGGCCGGAAACGATGGCGCCCGATGGGCTGATGAAGTCATGGCACAGCTTGGCCGCGATGTAGGTGGCCAGCTCCGTCCCATCGACGGGAAGGTCCAGCGGAGCGGCGTCTGCGTCGTGGGTCGGGGTCATAGGTCTGGCGCGCTCAGGTCACAGTTCGTGTCGCGCGCGAAGTTGGAGTGATTTGCCGGTTCATGGAACCGCCCGGATGGTCTATCGACCCGCCAATGACGACCTCCTCCACAACTGTTCTGGCGCGCGATCTGAAGTCCGGCGCGCTTTCCCTGGCCATCGCCGAGATCGCGGAGGAGGCCGCGCGGCTGATCCTGCCCTATTGGCGCGCAGGCACGGCGGTCGAGACCAAGTCCGACGACAGCCCGGTGACCCAGGCCGACCGCGCGGCCGAGGCCCTGATCCTGGAACGGCTGGCGGCCCTGTATCCCGGCGTCCAGACGGTGGCGGAAGAGGCGGTCTCGACGAACGGCGCCCCCGCCAGCGCCGAGGACTGGTTCTGGCTGATCGATCCGCTGGACGGCACGCGCGGCTTCGTGCGCGGGGGCGAGGCGTTTACGGTCAATATCGCCCTGATTCATAAAGGTTACCCTGTCGCGGGCGTGGTGACGGCGCCGGCGACGGCGACGACCTGGCGCACCGACAAGCCCGAAGGCGGCGCCTTCCGGCGTCAGTTCGGCGCCCTTCAGGCCGGCGAGGCCCATGCGGGCGAGGACTGGCGGCCGATCCGGGTGCGTGACCGCCCTCAAGAGGGCATGGCCCTGCTCAGCCACAGCGTCACTGACGAGGAAGCGACGCGTCTGGCCGCCCGTCATGGCTGCTCGCGCTGGCAGGGGACGGATTCGTCGCTGAAATTCTGCCTGATCGCCGAGGGGCGGTTCGACGCCTATCCGCGCACCGGCCCGACCTCGGAGTGGGACACCGCAGCGGGTCAGGCCGTGCTGGAAGCCGCCGGCGGCCGCGTGCTGGCCGACGATGGTCAGCGTCTGGCCTATGGCAAGACGAAGTTCCTGAACGGCGCCTTCGTCGCCATGGGCGGCTGAGGCCCTAGGCGTTCAGCAGGGCCTCGGCGCGGTCGGCCAAGGCCTCGACGCCCAGTTCGCGCGCGGTCATGGCGGCCTCGGCCAGGATCAGGCCGAGATCGGCCGGGGCCGTGCCGCCCAGACGATGGCGGGCCCGCATGATCTCGGCCATGCCGATCTGATCGGCGGCCCAGTCCAGCGGCGTGGCCTGCGACATCCGTGCGCGCAGGCGGGTCTCCAGCGTCATCAGGGCCGTCGTGTCCTTGACCGCTTCGGCCAGGGCGACCTCTCGCGTGATGCGACGTTCGCGGACCAGGGCGCCGATGATCAGTGCGCCGCCTTGCGTCAGGCTTTCGGCCTGGTTCAGCAGCATCAGAGGCTGGGCGTCGTCGCCGGCGCGCAGAACCTGAATGGCAGACCAGTCCAGCGGGCTGTGGTCGGGCGTGAACTGATCGGCGGCGGCGTCGAACATGATCCGGCCCTGGGCGCGGGCCTCCTCGTGACCGGCGATGGCGGCCAGCGCCGACAGGCCCGCGCCGCACAGGGCCAGGGCGCGGGCGCGTGTCAGGGGGCGATGATCCGGCGAGGCGGTCTCGACCAGTGCGCCCAGGTCCCGGCCGGCCTGATCCAGCAAGCGCACGTCGCGCTGAACCACGCCCATCTCCAGCGACAGGGCCGCCCGATCCATCCGCAGGTCCATGTCGTGCGTGTCGTCGCTGTGCACCGCTGCGTCCATCAGCACGGCGGCGTCGGACAGGCTGGCGACATCGCCGGTCAACCGGGCGGTGCGGACCTTGAGCCGGGCGTGCAGCGCAGCCACGCCCGCCGCGATGCGTCGGCTGCGCGGGCGACCGACGGCCGCAAGGGTGGCCAGCGCCCGATCCAGTCGCGCGGGATCGCCGCACAGGTCGAAACGCAGCATCAGCACCGCCGCCTTGTCCATCGCGGCCAGGGCGACCTGATCCTCGCCCACAGCCGTGCGCGCCAGGCTGTCGGCGCAGCGTTCGGCGCGCTCCAGACTGTCGGAAGCGCCGCCGCGCCGGGCATGCTCACGCCACAGGGCGCATGCGCGGTGCTCGGTTTCGAAGGGGCGGGCGCAGGACACGCGGCCTGAATCGATCGTTTCGCGCCGCGCCTCGGCCTGCAACAGGTCCGCGCCGATCAGCTCGACCCAGCCCAAGTCTTCGCTCTCACGCGCCTGGGCGAAGAGTTTTCGAAGATCACGGCCGAATTCGAACATGCGCTGAACCTCAGTTATCCCGCTTCGGGACGCAGACTGCGTCTCTCGGGGCGTTCAGTGCAAACGCAGCGCCGCGAAAGCGGTTCGACTTGGCCTTATGCGGACAATCTAGTCGAGGTTCGGCGTCTTCTGCTGACAGCGTTGCAGGGCAGCCCTGGCCTCGGGCGCGTCGCCGTTCAGCAGCCGCACGGCCGCGATCCGCGCCCGCGTCTGATCGGCCTCGGCAGCCGGCGCAGCCTTGCCCGCCGCCGTCGCCGCCTGCATCGCCGCCAGCGACCAATACAGAGCCGCATCATACAGCCGCCGCCCCTGCACGCTCTCGCCGCCTTCCAGCTCGGACGCCGCCTGGGTCAGCCCCGCACAGCGCACAGCCTCGTTATACGAGACCAGCCCCACGGACGGGGCGGTCTGCAGCATAAAGACAGCGCTGGAAAGGGCGAGCAGAGACGACATCAGGAGACCATGACGCAGTCGCGTGACCAAAGGAAGATCAGCCGCGCTCCTTTGTCTTGGTGAAGGCGATCTTGGGGAAGCGTTCGCCGACGTAGCCGGTTTCCCAGCTGGATTTGGCCAGGAAGACGGGGGCCTGGTCGATGTCTCGGGCCATCTGCGGGCGGTATTTGCCCGAGAAGTCCTCGATGTCCGCGTCCGATCCGTTGACCCAGCGCGCCTCGGCGTAGGGGGACGGTTCGAAGATGACGTCCAGGCCGTATTCCTCGCCCAGGCGGTCGGCCATGACCTCGAATTGAAGCTGGCCCACGGCGCCGACGATGAAGTCCGAGCCGATCTCGGGACGGAACAACTGGGTCACGCCTTCCTCGGCCAGACCTTCCAGCGCCTTCTTCAGGTGTTTGGCCTTCAGCGGATCCTTGACCCGCACGCGTTGCAGGATTTCGGGCGCGAAGTTGGGCAGGCCGGCGAAGCGGACCACGCCGCTCTCCGACAGGCTATCGCCAACACGCAGCACACCGTGGTTGGGAATGCCGATCACGTCGCCGGCGAAGGCGTCGTCGGCCAGCTCCCGGTCCGAGGCGAAGAACATGATCGGCGCATTGACCGACAGGGACTTGCCTGTGTTCTGCACCTTCAGCTTCATGCCGCGCTTGAAGGCGCCCGAGGCCATGCGGAACATGGCGATCCGGTCGCGGTGGTTGGGGTCCATGTTGGCCTGGACCTTGAAGACAAAGCCGGTGACCTCGTTCGCGCCCGGTTCGACCACCGTCTCGACGGGGGCGGGGGCGTTGCGGGTCTCGGGCGGAGACTCCTTTTTGGCCTTCATTGTCTTGGGCGCGGGCGCCCAGTCGCCGATGGCCTTCAGCAGTTCGTCGATGCCGAAGTGGCGCAGGGCCGAACCCCACAGTACGGGCGTCATGTGGCCCTCCAGGAAGGCCTGGCGGTCAAAGGCGGGATAGCCGCCCTCGACCAGTTCGACGGCCTCGGCCAGATTATCCTGCTCGCCGGCCTCGAAATATTGCGCCGCCTGGTCCAGCGGCAGGGCGGCGGGGTGATCCGGGTCTTCGGCCGAGCCGGCGATCTTGCGGGTATAGGGCTGGAACCGGCCGGTCCCGACCTCGACCATGCCGCGCAGGCGGTTGCCGCTCTCGGCCGGCCACCAGATCGGGGCGGGGTCCAGCTGAAGGCGCGACGCGATGTCGTCCAGCAGGGTCATCGGGTCCTGGGCCTCGCGGTCCAGCTTGTTGATGAAGGTGATGATCGGGATGTCGCGCAGGCGGCACACCTCGAACAGCTTCAGCGTCTGCGGCTCGATCCCCTTGGCGGCGTCCAGCACCATGATGGCGCAGTCGGCGGCGGTCAGGGTGCGATAGGTGTCTTCAGAAAAGTCCTCGTGCCCCGGCGTATCGAGCAGGTTGAACATCTTGCCGTCGTGCTCGAACGTCATGACCGAGGCGCTGACGGAAATCCCGCGCTCCTTCTCGATCTTCATCCAGTCCGAACGCGTGCGCCGGTTCTCGCCGCGCGCCCGCACGGCCCCGGCCGCGCGGATGGCGCCGCCCGCCAGCAGGATATGCTCGGTCAGGGTCGTCTTGCCCGCATCCGGGTGGGCGATGATGGCGAAGGTCCGGCGGCGCGCCGCTTCTTCAGGCAGGGTCAGTGAGGACATGGCGCGCGACTAGCGCGGACACGCTTCAAAGTCACGGAATTGCACCATATCAAATAACCCCTCGCCATCAGGGGATATTGGAGTCATGCTCTCTTCTGGAGGAGACGATCAGGCCGTCAGAGTCCGACGCTCCCCTCCCGGATTTATCCGGGATCATTAGGGAAAGGACAAAGACGATGGCTGTCATCCATCCTCAAGACCGTATCGCCCACACGCATCGCGAACATGCGCCCCTCCATCCGGCCCTGGGGCTGGCGGTCGGGTTCGGCTTTATCGTGGTCGTGGCGACGCTGGTCCACGTGGTGTTCAACGCGGTCTTCTGACTGCGTTTTCGGGCCGCGATCAGGCGGCCAGGCGGTTCCAGACGGCGCGGTCGGCGGAGACTGCGTCGAGGCGACGGCCCTTGGCCTGAAGCTGGTGCATGACCTGCTCGGGCAGGGCGCAGAAGCGCGGCTCGACCAGGTCGGGGTTGCAGGCGGGGGCCGGGGCGGCGAACAGGGCGGCGTTCACGTCCGGGCTGCGCTGGGCGATCAGCCAGGCCAGGCGGCGCGCACGTTCGGGATCGTTGCGATGCAGCAGCGGATCCTCGGCGAACAGTTCGCAGCCCAGTTCGAGCACATAGTCGAACTCCAGCTTCTCGAACCGGCGCGTGTCGGCGGGCGTGACCGGGCAGGCCTCGTCCAGGTCGAACACGACATCGTTCAAAAGAAACAGCATGGGCGATACGCTCGACTGGCCGGACGCGAGTTCGTCCGTAAGCTCACAATAGGCGCCGCCGCTTGCGGTCCCGTTCACGGACGCGGTTAAGAGTTTCTGACCGGGTGCGGGGCTCGAACGGCCCGCCTTCGACGAAAAGCGACCGCGATGACGCGACGTGACCCTTGCGGAGCGGCGCGGCCTCGGCTTACCTGATCACGCATTGTTACAGGCCGGCGTCGCGCCGGGGAGAGGCCGTCATGACGACCCATGAAGATCGCGCCGGGCTGAAGGTCGCGGGCGAGCTGATCGCCCTGATCGAGCAGGATGTGCTGCCGGGGCTGGGGCTGGATGCGGCGACCTTCTGGGCCGGGGCGGCGAAGATCTTCGAGCAGTTTGCGCCGGAAAACCGGGCGTTGTTGGAACGGCGAGACGCCTTGCAGGCCCAGATCGATGACTGGCATCGGGCGCGGCGAGGCCAGCCCTATGACGTGGGGGCGTCGGAGGCCTTTCTGAGGGAGATCGGCTATCTGGTGCAGGAGCCGGCGGCGTTCGCCATCGGCACCGAAGGCGTGGACGCCGAGATCGCGCAGATGGCCGGGCCGCAGTTGGTCGTGCCGGTGCTGAACGCACGCTTCCTGCTGAACGCCGCCAATGCGCGGTGGGGCAGTCTGTATGACGCCCTGTATGGCACGGACGCCCTGGGCGATCTGCCGGCCGGCGGCGGTTATGACGCGGCGCGCGGGGCGAGGGTGGTGGCGCGGGCCAAGGCCTTCCTGGACGAGGCGGCGCCGCTGGCCGAAGGGTCGCATGTGGACGTGATCGGCTGGTCGGTCATCGACGGCGCACTGTCGCCCGCGTTGAAAGATGCGGGACAGTTCGTCGGGTTTACGGGCGAGGCGGCGTCGCCCGCGTCGATCCTGCTGGCGCACAACGGCATGCACATCGAACTGGTCATTGACCGCAGCCATCCGGTCGGGCGCGGCGATGCGGCGGGTCTGGCGGACGTGGTGCTGGAATCGGCCCTGACGACCATCGTCGATCTGGAGGATTCCGTCGCCGCCGTGGATGCGGCGGACAAGGCCGAGGCCTATCGCAACTGGCTGGGTCTGATGCGGGGCGATCTGTCGGCGACGTTCAGGAAGGGCGGCGAGACCCTGACCCGCGCGCTGGAGCCGGATCGCCAGTGGACGGCGCCGGATGGATCGACGGTGATCCTGAAGGGGCGCAGCCTGCTGTTCGTGCGCAATGTCGGACACCTGATGACCACGCCGGCCATCCGCCTGGCCGACGGGTCGGACGCGCCCGAGGGGATCATGGATGCGATCGTGACCAGTTTGATCGCGCTCTATGACATCAAGGGGCTGGGTGGGTTCGGCAACAGCGCGACGGGCTCGGTCTATATCGTCAAACCCAAGATGCACGGGCCGGACGAGGCGGCCTTCACCGACCGGTTGTTCGATGCGGTCGAGGATCTGCTGGCCCTGCCGCGCCATGCGATCAAGGTCGGGGTGATGGACGAGGAGCGGCGGACATCCGCCAACCTGGCGGCCTGTATCCACGCGGTGAAGGACCGGATCGTCTTCATCAATACCGGCTTTCTGGACCGCACCGGCGACGAGATCCACACCGCCATGCAGGCCGGGCCGGTGGTGCGAAAGGCGGACATCAAGTCCAGCGCCTGGATCGCGGCCTATGAGGCGCGCAACGTCGCCATCGGCCTGAAATGCAGCCTGTCGGGCAGGGCCCAGATCGGCAAGGGCATGTGGGCCGCGCCGGATCGGATGGCCGACATGCTGGAGCAGAAGATCGCCCACCCCCGGACGGGCGCCAACACGGCCTGGACGCCCTCGCCGACGGCGGCGACCCTGCATGCGCTGCACTATCACTCTGTCGATGTGTTCGCCGTGCAGAAGGATGTGGCCGGGCGCGAGACGCCGGGGCTGGAGGCCCTGCTGACCCCGCCGCTGGCTCACGGGGTCAACTGGTCCGAGGACGAGGTGGCGGCCGAGCTGGACAACAACGCCCAGGGCATACTGGGCTATGTGGTGCGCTGGATCGATCAGGGGGTGGGCTGTTCCAAGGTGCCGGACATCCACGACATCGGCCTGATGGAGGACCGGGCGACGCTGAGGATCAGTTCGCAGCATATCGCCAACTGGCTGCTGCACGGGGTCTGCACGGCCGATCAGGTGGAGGCCGCCTTCCTGCGTATGGCCGCCAAGGTCGATGGCCAGAATGCGGGCGACCCGCTGTATCGACCGATGGCGCCGAACCCCGAGGCCAGCCTGGCCTATCAGGCGGCGCGGGCGCTGGTGTTCGAGGGGGTGGCGCAGCCGAACGGCTATACCGAGCCGCTGCTGCACGCCTGGCGGTTGAAGGCGAAGGCGCAACACTAACCCCCTCCCGTCACCCTCGGGCTTGTCCCGAGGGCCTACGGCTGAGGCAGATGCGGGCGTTTGGGGGCGGATCGAGATCGCTGATCCACGTCCTTTACCGTGCGACGGGCGGGTGGGCCCTCGGGACAAGCCCGAGGGTGACGGGTTATTTTAGTCCGTCCGTGCGCTCGGCGCAGCGGGCGTTTCCACCTCGTCGTCGGCCATGACGTCGTCGGCGGCGTCGTTGGCGGTCTGGGCGGTGCGTTGGGGGCGGGTCGGTCGGGGCGGGGCGCCCACGCCATAGCCGAGCCGTTTCAGGGCCTCGTCGCCCTCCAGGCCGAAGGCGGTGCGCAGGCGAAGGTCGGTCTGGGGCACCGGCACCTCGACGCCTGCCGCCTCCAGCGCGTCGGCGATCAGCCAGGTATAGGCCGCGTGCATGGCGGCGGGGCGTTTGACCGCCTCGCGCGTCGGCCAGACCAGCAGTTCGAACGACAGGCCCTTGTCGCCGAACGCCACCAGCCAGACCTGGCTCTTGCGGGCTTCCGTCTCGGGCAGGGTGAAGGGGCTGGCGCGGGCGGCGGCCAGTACGGCGTCGCGGACCCGACCCTTGTCCGATCCATAGGCGACGGAGAAGGGCACATGGATGCGGCGTGTGTCGCCCTTCATGGTCCAGTTGGTGACGGGCTGTTCGATGAAGCGCGAGTTGGGCACCAGGACATTGACGTTGTCGTTGGTGCGGACGCGGGCCGCCCGCGGGCCGATCTCCATGATGGCGCCGCGAATGCCGATGTCCTCAATCTCGATATAGTCGCCGACCGACACCATTCGGTCGAAGATCAGGAACAGGCCGGAAACGAACTCCTTGACCACGCCCTGAAGCCCCAGGCCCACGCCGATGCCCAGGGCGCCGGCAAAGACCGTCAGGGACGACAGGTTCAGCCCCGCCGCCGACAGGGCCGACATGATGCCCACGACGATGATGGCGTACCCGGCCAGACGCTCCAGCAGATAGACGGCTTGGCGGCTGCGATCCGCACGCTCGCGCAGTCGGCGCAGCGACCGCGTCACCAGCCAGTGGGCGGCGAAGGCGACCAGCAGAATCACCCCGGCGCTGATCAGCCCGCCGATCGTCAGATTCATCCCGGCGATCCGCGCGACCTGCGACTGTTCCAGGGCGGCGAGGTCCAGTTGTCGGATCGGATTGGTCATCGGCCTCTAGAGCGTGTGTCGAACGGTCAAGGTTCCAAGGTGACCTAGCCGCGACCCACCGCCAAGGGTCAGATGCTGAAATCATCGGTCGAGAACCGGCCGTCCAGCCAGGCGACGATCCGCTCGGCGGCGTCTTCGGGCGACATGGTGGTGGTGTCCACGACGATCTCGGGGCGTTCGGGGGCTTCGTAGGGGCTGTCGATGCCGGTGAAGTTCTTCAACTCGCCCGCGCGCGCCTTTTTATACAGACCCTTCACGTCGCGGGCCTCGGCGACCGCCAGGGGGGTGTCAACATGGACCTCGACGAACTCGCCATCTCCCAGCAGATCGCGGGCCATACGGCGCTCGGCGCGGAAGGGCGAGATGAAGCTGACCAGGACGATCAGGCCGGCGTCCACCATCAGTTTCGACACCTCGGCGACGCGGCGGATGTTCTCGACCCGGTCCTCCTCGGTGAAGCCCAGGTCGCGGTTCAGGCCGTGGCGGACATTGTCGCCGTCCAGCAGGGTGGTGTGGCGACCGTCGGCGTGCAGCCGCTTTTCCACCAGGTCGGCGATGGTGGATTTACCGGCGCCGGACAGGCCGGTCAGCCAGATGACGCGGCCCTTCTGGTTCTTGATCGCGGCGCGCGCGGCCTTGTCCACCGACAGGGCCTGCCAGTGGATGTTGTGGGCGCGACGCAGGGCGAAGTTCAGCAGGCCCGCCCCGACCGTGCGGTTCGAGATCCGGTCGATCAGGATGAAGCCGCCCAGGTCCTTGTTCTGGCTGTAGGGGGCGAAAGCGACGGGGGTGTCCAGCGACAGGTTGCAGACGCCGATCTCGTTCAGCTCCAGACGCTTGGCCGGCTGTTGCTCCAGGGTGTTGACGTTCACCTTGTGCTTGGGCTCGGTGATGGTGGCGCCGACCAGTTTGGCGCCGATCTTGAGCAGGTAGGGACGGCCCGGCAACAGCGGCTCGTCGTCCATCCAGACCACGGTGGCCTCGAACTGATCGGCGGCCTCGGGCGGGGCGTCGGCTGAAGCCAGGACGTCGCCGCGCGAGACGTCGATCTCGTCGGCCAGGGTCAGGGTGATCGACTGGCCGGCGACGGCTTGATCCAGGTCGCCGTCGGCGGTGACGATGCGGGCGACAATCGAGGTCTTGCCTGACGGCAGGACGCGGACGGGATCGCCGGTGCGCACGTTTCCGGCGGCGATCTGGCCGGAGAAGCCGCGGAAGTCGAGATTGGGCCGGTTGACCCATTGGACCGGCAGGCGGAACGGATCGGCCTGAAGATCGTCCCCAACCTCCAGCGTTTCCAGCAGGCTCATCAGCGGCGGACCGGCGTACCAGGGCGAATGATTGCTGGCCTCAGTGATGTTGTCGCCACGCAGGGCGGACATCGGAATGGCGTCGAAGCCCTTCAGCCCGATCTGACCGGCGAAGGCGGAAAAGTCGGCGACGATGGCGTCGAACACATCCTGCGACCAGCCCATCAGGTCCATCTTGTTCACCGCCAGAATGACGTGACGGATGCCCAGCAGGCTGACCAGATAGGCGTGGCGACGCGTCTGGGTCAGGACGCCGCGACGGGCGTCGATCAGGATGACGGCGGCGTCGGCGGTCGAGGCGCCGGTGACCATGTTGCGGGTGTACTGCTCGTGGCCGGGCGTGTCGGCGACGATGAATTTGCGCTTTTCGGTAGAGAAGAAGCGATAGGCCACGTCGATGGTGATGCCCTGTTCGCGCTCGGCGGCGAGGCCATCGACCAGCAGGGCGAAGTCGATGTCGCCGCCTTGCGTGCCGACGCGGCGGCTGTCCGCCTCCAGCGCCGCCATCTGATCCTCGAAGATCATCTTGGAATCGTAGAGCAGCCGGCCGATCAGGGTAGACTTGCCGTCGTCCACGCTGCCGCAGGTGATGAAGCGCAGCAGGCTCTTGTGCTGGTGGGCGTCCAGATAGGCGTCGATGTCGCGGGCGATGAGGTCGGACTGGTGGGCCATCAGAAATAGCCCTCCTGCTTCTTCTTCTCCATCGAGGCGGACTGGTCGTGGTCGATCATCCGTCCCTGCCGCTCGGACGTGGTGGTCAGCAACATTTCCTGAATGACCTCGGGCAGGGTCGCGGCCGTGCTCTCGACCGCCCCGGTCAGGGGGTAGCAGCCCAGGGTGCGGAAGCGGACTGACTTCATCTGCGGCGTCTCGCCGGGCCGCAGCCGGAACCGGTCGTCGTCGACCATGATCAGGGCGCCGTCACGCTCGACCACCGGCCGTTCGGCGGCGAGGTAGAGGGGCACGATCGGGATCTGTTCCAGATGGATGTATTGCCAGACATCCAGCTCGGTCCAGTTGGAGATGGGGAAGACGCGGATACTCTCGCCGGGCCGTTTCCTGGTGTTGTAGAGCCGCCAAAGCTCGGGCCGCTGGTTCTTGGGATCCCAGCGATGCTCGGCCGTGCGGAACGAGAAGATCCTCTCCTTGGCCCGGGACTTCTCCTCGTCGCGCCGGGCGCCGCCGAAGGCTGCGTCGAAGCCGTGCAGGGTCAGGGCCTGTTTCAGCCCCTCGGTCTTCCAGAGGTCCGTATGCAAGGCCGAGCCGTGGTCGAACGGATTGATGCCACGCGCCACGGCCTCCGGGTTCTGATGGACCAGTAGTTCGACGCCCAGATCGGCCGCCGCCTGTTCGCGCAGGGCGTACATGGCGCGGAACTTCCACGTCGTGTCGACGTGCAGCAGAGGGAAGGGCGGCTTTGAAGGATAGAAGGCCTTGCGCGCCAGATGCAGCATCACGGCCGAGTCCTTGCCGATCGAATACAGCATGACCGGGCGCTCGGACTCGGCCGCCACCTCGCGCAGGATGTGGATGCTCTCGGCCTCCAGCCGCTGAAGGTGGGTCAGGCGTGCGGGGGGCAGGGTGAGGCTGTTTCTGGTCAGGGTGGCGATATTCACCGAGGCGTCTCCGTCGAACGCCATGTGACAACGCCAATGCGCGCCAGGGGACAAGCGAGGGTTACTGTCGTCCGCTGTGAGATTTTCGGCCCGCGGCGTCCGATTTCTGCGCCGGAACGTAACGGAACCAGGATCGCCGAAAGCGGCTTATGGCTTCAAAACGGAAACGCTCATGTCCAGCCTGAAATCCTTGATGGCCTCGGCCGTCGCCGCTGTCGCCCTGGCCGGTTGCGTCACGGCCCCGTCTCCTTCCGAATATCGCGCGCCCCAGCCCGCCAAGCCGGTCGATGTCCAGCGTCTGTGGTCCGGGCGCTGGCACGAGATCGCGCGTCTGCCGGATCGGTTGACCGACGGCTGCGTGGCGGGAGCGTCCATCTATACGCCGGTGGAGGGCATGCGCGTCGATGTGCGCGACACCTGTCAGGTCGACACGCCTCAGGGCAAGGAAAAGGCCATTGGCGGACGGGGCGAAATCCTGGACCCCGGCACGAACGCAAAACTGAGGGTCAAGTATCTGGCCGGGTTCGTGACCTGGGATTACTGGGTGCTGGACCGGGCGGACGACTATAGCTGGTTCATCTCGGCCGATCCGACGTTCGAGCGCCTGTTCATCTATACGCGCGAGTTGCCCAGCGCGGCGCAGGTTCGCAGCCTGACCGAACGGGCGCGCGCCTTGGGCTATGATGTCAATCGGCTGGAGTTCCCCGCCCAACCCCCTCGCTGAGGCTTCGCGATCATGTCCGCCCTGTTCAAGTCCGTTCTCGCATCCACCGCAGCGGCGGCGGTGATGGGGCTGGCGGCCTGTGGCGGCGAGGCGGCCTTGCCGCCCGAGGCCGGGTTCGGCGCCAATCCGCAACTGCCCGCGCCGCGTCAGGGTTTGTTTCCAACGGTCAATATCGCGCCTGCGGCAAGCTGGCCTCAAGGGGTGACGCCGGTCGCGGCGGCGGGACTGCGGGTACAGGCGTTCGCGGCGGGGCTGGATCATCCGCGCTGGCTCTATCGACTGCCCAACGGCGACATCCTGGTTGCGGAGTCCAATGCGCCGCCCAAGCCTGAGGACAAGAAGGGCGGTCTGCGCGGCTGGGTGATGGGCAAGGTCATGGGCAAGGCGGGCGCCGGCGTGCCTAGCCCGAACCGGATCGTCCTGCTGCGCGACGCCGATGGCGATGGAGTCGCGGAGACGAAGACGGATTTCCTGACCGGCCTGAACTCGCCTTTCGGCATGGCCCTGGTCGGGGACCGGCTGTACGTCGCCAACGCCGATGCGGTGGTGGCCTTCCCCTATCGGACAGGAGAGACGCGCATCGACGCCGCCGCGACCAAGGTCACGGATCTGCCGGCCGGTCGCAATCACCACTGGACCAAGAGCCTGGTCGCCAGTCCTGACGGGCGGCGTCTGTATGTCGGGGTCGGCTCCAACTCGAACGTCGGCGAGAACGGCCTGGACGAAGAGGTGGATCGCGCCGCCATCCTGGAGATCGATCCGGCGACGGGCGCGCGGCGCATCTATGCCTCGGGCCTGCGCAATCCGGTCGGCATGGACTGGAACCCGCAGACCGGGAAGCTGTGGGTGGCGGTCAATGAACGCGACGAGATCGGCGACGATCTGGCGCCCGACTATATGACCTCGGTGACGCCGGGCGGCTTCTATGGTTGGCCGTGGAGCTATTATGGTCAGCACGTCGATGTGCGGCCGCCGGCCAATCCGGAGATGGTCGCGCGCGCGATCCGGCCGGATTATGCGCTAGGCGCCCATACCGCCTCGTTGGGGCTGATGTTCGGGCAAGGGGCGGCATTGTTGCCGTCGGCGTGGCGGAACGGGGCTTTCGTCGGTCAGCACGGGTCGTGGAACCGCAGCGTGCGCAGCGGTTACAAGGTGATCTTCGTGCCCTTCGTGGACGGTCGCCCGGCCGGCCCGCCGCAGGATGTGCTGACTGGATTCTTGAACGCACAGGGTCAGGCGCAGGGGCGGCCCGTCGGGGTTCAGATTGACCGGCTTGGCGCGCTGTTGGTCGCCGACGACGTGGGCAATGTCATCTGGCGCGTGACGGCGGGCGCATAAAAAAGCCCCGACCGAAGCCGGGGCTCTTCTTCACTTGGACCGCGATCAGTTCAGCGGTTGAACCGTGATCGACGGGGCGGTCGGTTGAGCCGGCGTAGTCACGACCGGAACCGGCGACGGGGCCGCAGTAGGCGCGGTGTTCAGCTGGCTGGTGCTGGCCGCGGGGCTGGCCGGGGCCGCATAAGGCTGAGGACCAGTCGGCGCGGCGGGCGTCTCGACGCGAGCGGCGGCCGGGCGTTCAACAGCCGAGGCGGCGCGACGGGCGACCGGCTCGGCGCGCGGTTCAGCACGACGGGCGACCGGCGCGGGCGCAGCGGGAGTCGGCGCGACGGTCGGGGCCGGAGCGGTCTCCATCGAAGCGGCCGGCATTACGGGCGTCTCGGCGGCGGTCATCGCGGCGGGTGCGGTCTGCATCGCAGGGGCCGCAGCCTCGGCAGCCGGCGCGGGCGCCGCCTGTTCGCCGCCACCCATCACCATGGCGACGCCGCTGCCCAGCAGCACGACGGCGCCGATCGGGGCCAGTATCATCCAGGTCTTCACCGACTTCTTGGCCCTGGTGTTGCGGGCGTAGCGCGGCACGAAGGCGGTGTCCTCGGTGCGGGCTTCGGTCTCGGCGTTGGCGTAGGTCATCGACATTGTTTCTGTCCTCCATAACGTTGATCAACCAACCCGCCGTCTCGCAACGTCGTTCCGCCGTCGGCGCAAAAGCCCCGAAGAAACACCCTTCTCGCCCGGAATGCGGCGACAACCGCGCCATTTACGGCAGGATCGGCGGGGAATGCGGCAATAAAAAGCAGGCGCCGCCTCTGGATTTCCCCGGCGTCAACAGAACAAATGGGTCACGGCTGACGCCAATCCGTCGGGTGCGCGAGGGATCGCGGACGGCGCGGTTGACCCGACGCCCCCCCTTCGTCCATCACCGGGCCGGGTGGAACACGCATTGACCGGAGGCACGGCGCGCATGGGTTTTGTAGCGAATATCCGTCGGGACGTCCGGTTCGCTCGCGGCCTGTTCCGCCTGCTCAAGCGCATCAAGCCGATCGAGCTGGACAGCGATGTCCTGCTCTGTGACGACTTCGAAGAGGCGGTGGACAAGTTCGCCGACAATATCGCCATCGACGACGGTCAGCGCACCGTGACCTATCGCGACCTGGACGCCATGGCGAACCGCTTCGCCCACTGGGCCAAGAACCGGGGCCTGCGTCGCAGCGACACCATCGCCCTGATGATGACCAACAGGATCGAATATCTGGCGGCGTGGATCGGTTTCTCCAAGGTCGGCATCGCCACGGCCCTGATCAACACCAATCTGAACGGGCAGGGGCTGGCCCACTGTCTGGCCATCTCGAACGCCTTCAACGTCGTCGCCGACGAGGACTGCTGGCGCCAGATCGAGGAGGCGCGACCTCTGGTCGATCACAATCTGGCGCTCTGGGTGCTGGGCCTGCCCGACGATCTGGAGACCAGCGACCGGCGTGGGCTGGACAAGCCCGTGCGCGGCGGCTCGTCGGTGCGGCCGTCCAAGTCGGCGCGCGAGGGTCTGACCAACCGCGACACCGCCCTTTATATCTACACCTCCGGCACGACGGGCCTGCCCAAGGCGGCGCGCATCCCGCATTCGCGCGCCCGGACCTATATGCGCGCCTTCGCCGGCGCGACACGTTCGACGCCCGAGGATCGGATCTTCAACGTCCTGCCGCTGTATCACTCGACCGGCGGTCTGGTCGGGGTGGGCGCGGCCCTGTTGAACGGCGCGCGGCTGGTGATCCGCAAGAAGTTCTCGGCCAGCACCTTCTGGCCCGACGTGCAGTCGTCGGGCGCGACCATGTTCGTCTATATCGGCGAGCTGTGCCGCTATCTGGTCAACTGTCCGCCGCACGAGGACGAGACCAAGCACAAGCTGCGACTAGCGTTCGGCAACGGCTTGCGCGCCGATGTCTGGCCCGACTTCCAGAGCCGGTTCCGCATCCCCGAGATCCTTGAGTTCTACGGCTCGACCGAGGGCAATGTCTCGTTGTTCAACTTCGACGGCAAACAGGGCGCCATCGGCCGCGTGCCCGGTTTCCTGAAGTCGCAGATCAACATCCGCCTGGTCGAGTTCGACGTGGACACCGAACAGCCCATTCGCGGCTCCGACGGCCTGTGCCGCCTGGCGCGCGTGGGCGAGGTGGGCGAGGCCATCGGTCTGATCGGCAACGACATCCGCCACGACTTCTCGGGCTATGCCGACAAGGCCGCGTCGCAGAAGAAGATCCTGACCGACGTGTTCAAGAAGGGCGACCGCTGGTTCCGCACCGGCGACCTGATGAAACAGGACGACGAGGGCTATTTCTACTTCGTGGACCGGATGGGCGACACCTTCCGCTGGAAGGGCGAGAACGTCTCGACCTCCGAGGTCGAACAGGTGCTGATGGATGCGCCCGGCGTGACCGAGGCCATCGTCTATGGCGTGCCGGTGCCGGCCCAGGACGGCAAGGCGGGGATGGCGGCCCTGGTGGTCGAGGGCAAGTTCGACGCCCAGGCCTTCTCCGACCATGTCGAGGCCAAGCTGCCGGCCTATGCCCAGCCGGTGTTCCTGCGCTTGATCAAGTCGGCGGAAACGACCGGCACGTTCAAATACAGGAAGGCCGATCTGGTCGCGGACGGCTTCGATCCTGAAAAGACGG
Source organism: Brevundimonas sp. KH_058 (assembly GCF_057838505.1). Taxonomy (NCBI): domain Bacteria; kingdom Pseudomonadati; phylum Pseudomonadota; class Alphaproteobacteria; order Caulobacterales; family Caulobacteraceae; genus Brevundimonas; species Brevundimonas sp. KH_058. The sequence continues at coordinate 1,849,664 of NZ_CM174469.1, forward strand.
GGACGGCGCTTTACGTGCGCGGCGGCAAGGCCGGGTATCAGAAGCTGACGGCGGCGGCGCGCACCGCGATCCTGAACGGCGAAGGTCGCATCTGAGGTCAGGAGACGGCGTTCGCGAAACGCCGTCTTAATGATTAACGGCGATAGTCCAGGCCTCTCGCGTCAGGATCGTTCGCTTTCATGTTCCAGATCATCGGCATCGTGCTGCTGTTCGGCCTCGTCTTCGGCAGCTACGCCATATCCGGCGGCAAGTTCGAAGTGATCCTGCACGCCGCGCCCCACGAACTGATGGCGATCGGCGGCGCGGGCATCGCGGCCTTCATGATCTCCAACTCCATGACCGTGATCAAAGGGTCCATGGGGGGGCTGGGCAAATGCTTCGCCGGACCCAAGTGGAAGAAGCAGGACTACAAGGATCTGTTGTCGCTGCTGTTCCAACTGACCAAGACCATGAAGTCCAAGGGCGTCGTGGCGCTGGAAAGCCATATCGAAAAGCCCAAGGAATCGGCCATCTTCCAGAAGTACCCCAAGGTGCTGAAGGACCATTTCGCCGTCGACTTCATCTGCGACACCCTGCGGATGATGACGATGAACCTGGAGGATCCGCACCAGGTCGAGGACGCGATGGAAAAGCAGCTGGAAAAGCACCACCACGAGCATCTCGAAAACGCCCACGCCCTTCAGACCCTGGCCGACGGCCTGCCCGCGCTGGGCATCGTCGCGGCCGTGCTGGGCGTCATCAAGACCATGGGCTCGATCACCGAGCCGCCCGAGGTGCTGGGCACCATGATCGGCGGCGCCCTGGTCGGCACCTTCATGGGCGTGTTCCTGGCCTACGGCCTGGTCGGCCCGTTCGCCGCGCGCCTGACCGCGATCATCAATGAGGAAGCGGCCTACTACAAGATCATCCAGTCGGTGCTGGTGGCCCACCTGCACGGCAACGCCGCCCAGATCTCGGTCGAGATCGGCCGTGGCGACATTCCCTCGTCCGCCCAGCCGTCGTTCGGCGAGATGGAAGAGACGCTGAACAACATCACCGCCGACTGAGAGTCGCGGCTGCGGCGCGACGCCGCTTCGATCGCGCCTTGCCTGATCGTAACTTGCCCTCACGCGCAAGGCGGCCCTATCGTTGCGGTGCGGGGCGTGCAGCCTCGCGCAAGCCTTCGGAGAAGTCCTCATGCGTATCAAAGCCCTCGTCGCCGCATCGGCTGCGGTCCTGGTCCTGGCCGCTTGCAGCAAGGCGCCTGAAGAAAAGGCCGAGGCTCCCGCGACCGACGCGGTCGAGGCTGCCGGCACCGCCGAGGAAGCGGCCCTGACGGTCGATCAAGCCGCCAAGGACGCCGAGGCCGCCGCCAACCAGGCCATTCAGAACGACACCGCCGCCACCACGGCCCCGGCCGCAACGACGATGCAGGGCGCGGACGCGTCCGCCGCTGCGCCGTCCCCCGCCGCCCCCGCCGAACCGCCGCACGCGCCCGCCGCCCACTAGGTTCGCCTGCAAGCCATCGATCAGGCCGCCTCGAACGAGGCGGCCTTTTTCGTCTTTGCGACGAAGGTGCTAGAGCCGGGCCATGATCTCCGATGACGACGCCTCGCCGCAGTTGACCTGGACCGAAGAGGGCGAGCCGCGCTCGGGCCGGTTCGGGGATGTCTATTTCTCGCGCGACGACGGGCTGGCGGAAACGCGCGCGGTGTTCCTGGACGGCTGCGGCCTGCCGGACGCCTGGGCCGGGCGGGCCTGTTTCACCGTGGCGGAGCTGGGGTTCGGCACGGGTCTGAACATCGCCGCCCTGCTGAACCTGTGGCGGCGGACCCGGCCCGAGGGCGGGCGGCTGCATATCTTCTCCATCGAGGGTTTTCCGCTGGCGGCGGCCGAGGCGGCGCGGGCGCTGGGCGCCTGGCCGGAGTTGGCGCAGGCGACGCAGGCGCTGATCGACGCCTGGCCGTCCGCGACGCCGGGGTTTCACCGTGTGGACCTGCCGGGCTTCGACGCCGTGCTTGACCTCGCGGTCGGGGACGCGGCCTGGGCGTTGGAGCAGTGGTCGGGGGCGGCCGACGCCTGGTTCCTGGACGGTTTCTCTCCGGCGCTGAACCCCGGCATGTGGTCGCCCCAGGTGATGGCCCTGATCGCCGCCCGATCTGCGCCGGGTGCGCGCCTCGCGACCTTCACCGTCGCCGGGGCTGTGCGACGGGGTTTGGCCGAGCACGGCTTCATCGTCGAGAAACGTCCCGGTCATGGTCGCAAGCGCGAGCGGCTGGAGGCGCGTCTGCCGTCGGTCTTTGCGCCTGCGCCGATTCCCAGCATCGCCGTGATCGGCGCAGGCGTGGCGGGAGCATCTGTGGTGCGCGCCCTGAGGGACCAAGGCGTCCGGGCCGTGGTGTTCGAGGCCGAACGGCCGGGCGCGGGCGGATCTGGCTTTCCAGCGGCCCTGGTCACGCCGCGCCTGGATGCGGGCGACACTGGCATCGCCGCCCTGCATGCCCAGGCGCTGGGGCGGGCGGGACATCTGTATGCCGCGACGCCGGACGCCGTGACGGGTCATGGGGTGCTGCAACTGCCCCAGGCGCCGCGCGATGCGGCCCGGTTCGAAAAGATCGCGTGCCAGTCGATCTGGGCCGAGGGCGCGATGGTCGTGCTGGACGAAGACGCGGCCGCGACCCTGGCGGGCGAGACGACGGGGCAGGGCGGTCTGTCGATGAAGGGCGCCTGTGCGGTGCGTCCCGCCGCCGTGCTGTCGGACTGGCTGGGCGATGCGGACATGCGCTCGGAACGGGTGACGAAGCTGAAGCGGATCGACGGCCGCTGGAGGCTGTTCGGCGAAGCAGACGCGGTGCTGGCCGAGGTCGATGCGGTGTTGATGGCCGGCGGTTGGGGATCGGCCGCCCTGCTGGATGGGCATGATCCGGCGCCGCGCCTGACGCCTGTGCGGGGTCAGGCGGATTGGGTGGAGGGCGACGTGGTTACCCATCCCATGGCCTGGGGCGGCTATGCGGTCCCGACCGGCCATGGCGTGCTCTATGGCGCGACGCATGACCGAGGCGACACCGACACGACGCCGCGTGACGACGACAGCGCGAGAAACCTGGCGACCTTGCGGGCGCGTCTGCCGGGTCTGGCCGACAAGATCGAGGCGGCGGGACAGGCGCAAAGCCGCGCCGCGATCCGCGCCACGACGCCGGATCGTCTGCCCCTGGCGGGCGCTTTGGACGACGGTCTCTATCTGCTGGGCGGGCTGGGGTCGCGTGGCTTCTGCGTGGCGCCGGTGTTGGCGGAGCATGTCGCCGCCCTGATCCTGAACCGACCTTCGCCCCTGCCGCGCGATCTGGCGGCGCGCGTTTCGCCGCACCGGTCGGCGGTCGTCGGCAATCCCCTTGCACCCCCGTCGCCGGCGAGCGCAGGATGAGCGGGGGCTGCTTCGGGAGCCAAGCATGCATCGTCTCATCCTGTCCTCGGCCGCCGTCCTGGCGCTGTCGGCCTGTGCGCCATCGCCCGGCGCGGCGACGGCCAGCCGCGTCGACGCCACCCAATGTTTCCGGCCCAGCCTGGTGCGGAACTTCACCGCCCCCAACGACCAGACCCTGTATGTTCGTACGTCCAGTTCGGACGTGTTTCAGATCGACAGCACCTTCTGCCGCGACATGACCCGCGCCCTGTCGGTCGCGCTGGAGCCGCTCTCTGGATCGAACCTGTGCGTCGGCGATCAGGCGACCCTGCGCAGCCCGGCGACCGGGCCTCAGCCGTGCCGCGTCCGCATCGCCAGGAAGTTGACGGCCGAAGAGATCGCGGCCCTGCCCTCGCGGGATCGGCCCTGATCGGAAAACCGCTGCTGGACCGTCAGGGAGATTGAATTCTTCCGCGCTCGGGTATGAAATGATCGTCTTGCCTGGGGAGGGAAGAGAATGATCAGAACAATCGGTCTTGCAGCGATAATGGCGACGGCCGCCCTGGCGTCGCCCGTGGCGGCGGAAAGCTGGGCCGCGTTTTCGCGCAGCGACGCCACCGTCTATCTCGTCGATCTGGACGGCCTGACGCCGGTGGACGGCGTGGCGACGACGCGGATGGCGCGGGTGCCGACGCACGGCGACGTGGCCAATCTGAGCCATGAGACCGAAGAGGTGATGGTGCGGTGTTCGGACGGCCAGTCGCGCTCAGGCGCGACGGTGACCTATGGGGCGGACGGCGCCGAAACCGACCGCTATTCCGAGGACACGCCGTGGGAGGCGACGCCCAGCGGCGGCATCTACGGCGGCATCAAATCCTTCGCCTGCGAGGAGATGCGGCCCCAGAACACGGCGTTTCCGACGATTGCGGCCTTCATCGCGGGCGGACGCGGCCAGTAGGCCGCGCCGCCCCTTTCGCCATCAGACGTCGACGGCGGCGTCCAGGGCGTTTTCCTGGATGAACTCGCGGCGGGGTTCGACCACGTCGCCCATCAGTTTGGCGAACAGGTCGTTGGCGTCTTCCTCGTGCTCGACCGAGACCTGCAGCAGGGTGCGGGCGTTGACGTCCAGCGTCGTCTCCCACAGCTGCTCGGGGTTCATCTCGCCCAGACCCTTGTAACGCTGGATCGACAGGCCCTTCTTGCCGGCGTCCAGCACGGCGTTCAGCAGGTCCAGCGGCCCACGAATGGTCGTGGACTTGTCTTTGCGGCGGTATGTGGCGGGGGCGACGAAGACGCCCTCGAACGCCTGGGCGCGTTCGGCCAGACGGCGCGCGTCCAGCGAACGGATCAGGGTCTCTTCCAGCACGATGGTCTCCTGCACCGCGCGACGGGTGCGGGTGAAGACCACGGCGCCCTGTTCGCCCGGCGCGCCGGTCCAGTCGCCGTCGCCCTCTTCGGCATAGAGGTTCAGGCGCACGGCGGCGGCGGCCGATGCGGTCGCGGTATCCGAGTTCTCGGCGAACAGGCCGGCCAGGGCCGCCTGTTCGATGGCGAAGGCCGGGGCGCGCTGGCTGAGGCGATCGACGCTGGCGCTGAAGGCCTTGGCCTCGCGCACCAGGGATTGCAGGTCCAGACCCAGGCGACGCTCGCCGGTGGACATGTCCAGCTCGGCCTCGGACGAGCCTTCCTCGATCAGGTAGGAGTCCATCTCGGACTGGTCCTTGAGGTAGCGGGACTGCTTGCCCTTGGCGACCTTGTAGAGCGGCGGCTGGGCGATATAGACGTGGCCGCGCGTGATCAGCTCGGGCATCTGACGATAGAAGAAGGTCAGCAGCAGGGTGCGGATGTGGGCGCCGTCGACGTCGGCGTCGGCCATCAGGATGATCTTGTGATAGCGCAGCTTGTCGGCGTTGAAGTCGTCGCGGCCGATGCCTGTGCCCAGCGCCAGGATCAGCGTCCCGATCAGTTCCGACGACAGCATCCGGTCGAAGCGGGCGCGCTCGACGTTCAGGATCTTGCCGCGCAGGGGCAGGACGGCCTGGTTCTCGCGGTTGCGCGCCTGTTTGGCTGAACCGCCGGCGGAGTCGCCCTCGACGATGAACAGTTCGGACTTGGCGGGATCGCGTTCCTGGCAGTCGGCCAGCTTGCCCGGCAGGCTGCTGATTTCGAGCGCCGACTTGCGGCGGGTCAGGTCGCGGGCCTTGCGGGCGGCTTCACGCGCGGACGCCGCCTCGATGATCTTGGCGACGACCTGCTTGGCCTCGACCGGGTGTTCCTCGAACCATTGCGACAGACCCTCGGAGCACAGGCCCTCGACCGCCGGGCGCACTTCGGACGAGACCAGCTTGTCCTTGGTCTGGCTCGAAAACTTGGGATCCGGCACCTTGACCGACAGGACGCAGGTCAGGCCCTCGCGGGCATCCTCGCCGGTGACGGAGACCTTCTCCTTCTTGCCGGCGCCCGAACTCTCGATATAGCCGCCCATGATGCGGGTCAGGCTGGCGCGGAAGGCCGACAGGTGGGTGCCGCCATCCCGCTGGGGGATGTTGTTGGTAAAGCACAACATCGTCTCGTGGTAGCTGTCGTTCCACCACAGGGCGAGATCGATCTCGATCCCTTCCTTCTTGCCGCGAATGACGATGACGTCCTTCAGGATCGGCGTCTTGGACTTGTCCAGATGGCGCACGAAGGCTTCGACCCCGCCCTCGTAGTGCAGGATCATCTCGACCGGCTCGGCGTGGCGCTGGTCGGCCAGCTTGATGACCACGCCCGAGTTCAGGAAGGCCAGTTCTCGCAGGCGATGCTCCAGCGTCTTCAGGTCGAAATCGATATGGCTGAAGGTCGTGACGGACGGATAGAAGGTGACCTCGGTACCGCTCAGGGCCTTGCCGGTGTCCTCGCGGATCGGGGCGTCGCCGGTGATCTCCAGCGACTTGACCGTGTCGCCGCGCTCGAAGCGCATCTGGTGCGCCTTGCCGTCGCGATAGATCTTCAGCTCCAGCCAGTCGGACAGGGCGTTGACGACGGACACGCCCACGCCGTGCAGACCGCCCGAGACCTTGTAGGAATTCTGATCGAACTTACCGCCCGCGTGCAGCTGGGTCATGATGACCTCGGCCGCCGAGACGCCTTCGCCCTCGTGGATGCCAGTGGGAATGCCGCGGCCGTTGTCGGTCACGGTGACCGAGCCGTCGGCGTTCAGGATGACCTGGACCAGGTCCGCGTGGCCGGCCAGGGCCTCGTCGATGGCATTGTCCACCACCTCATAGACCATGTGGTGCAGGCCGGAGCCGTCGTCGGTGTCGCCGATATACATGCCAGGGCGTTTGCGCACGGCGTCCAGGCCTTTGAGAACCTTGATGGAATCGGCGCCGTATTCGGGCATGTCGGCAATCGGATCGGTCATGAAGTCATTGGCTCTGAAGTCCCGACCGGGACGGGGATGGAGCGCCGAACAGAGCGCTCGAATCGACCACGGGATCGCACCGCGCCGAAGCCCGCAACATATAGGAAATTTGACGGGAATTGCGAGCGAAACGGTCGTTGGGGCGGGGTTTCTGCGGCCTCTTGCCGACGACCCAAAGCCCGTCCTCGTCTGCTGGTTCTAGGGAGAGAGACAACGACACGATGTTCGCCGGCGCCGAAGCGGCCTGGCTTCAATGTGTGCTTGTCGACAAGGCCTTGCCGAGGTCTCGCTGAGCATGAAGAACGCGCCAGATGTCGATGACGCCATTCCCGGCCTGATAGCAGATCAGGTAGGGGAAACCCGCGATGGGCCACGTCCGAAGACCATTGAGTCCGAGCGCGGCGCCCACAAGGGGCGACCCGGCTTCCGGCGCATGAGCGAGACGGTCATAGGCCTTGGCCAAGGCGTCGACGAACCGATCCGCGATCTTCTCGCTCGCCTCCATGGCGTAGTAGTCCACCGTCTCCTCGACATCGCGTGCGGCAGCGAGCCGAGGCGAAACCGAGAAGATCACTTGGCCGCGTGTTGGCGGATGCGTTCTCGCAGGCGCTCGAAATAGGCGGCATCGACAGGTCGGCCCTGCCCGGAGTCTCGACCTTCGATCAGCATGTCGCGGACACGCTGCTTATCCTGCTCCAACTGCACCAGAGCCAGGACGTAGTCGCTGTCGGCGGTCAGGCCCTGATCGGCGACCTGAGCGTCGATGAAAGCCTTCAATGAATCCGACAGGGAAAGGGTCATCGTCGCCATGGGCCGAGGATAACGGAACGGCGAACCGTCGGCAATCTAGTCGCTTTCCAGCGCGCCGCCGGTGACGCGGACGAACTGGGCGCGGCCTTCCAGACCCGCGAACAGGCCGCGTTCGGTGCCGGTCATGAAGGCCTGGAGATCGAGGGCGACGATCTCTTCGAACAGGGCGGCGCGGCGGCGTTCGTCGAGGTGGGCGGGGGCTTCGTCCAGCAGCAGGACGGGGCGGGCGGCCCCGGCGACGGCCCCCGTCCCGACATGATCCGACAGGCGGGTGATCTGGGCCAGGATCAGGTTCAGGACCAGGGCCTTCTGCTCGCCCGACGACCCCTCGGCGGCTGGGCGCTGTTTCTCGCGATGGATGGCCGTCAGGTCGGTGCGGTGCGGCCCGAACAGGGAGCGTCCGGCGGCGCCGTCGCGGGCGCGGGCCTTGGCCAGGCCTTCGCGGATGGCGGCGGCGATCTCGTCTTCCTCGGCGCCCGCTTCGGCCATCCGTTCGGCGGCGCCGTCCAGGCCCAGGTCGGCCTGGGGGAAGGGGCGGTCGCGGCGGGCGTCGATGGCGGCCTGGAGCGCGTGCAGGGCGGCGACGCGGGCGATGGCCGCACGGGCGCCGGCCTCGCCCAGGCGAAGCTCCAGGGCGTCCAGCCAGACGGGGTCGGCCTCGCGTCCGTCCTGGGCGTCGTTCAGCAGGCGCAGCCGTTCGCGCAGAGCCTTCTCATAGATCGAGACGCTGGCGGCGTGATCGGGATCGGCCGCGAACACCAGCCTGTCGAAGAACTTCAGCCGCTCGGCCCGCGCGTCGGAAAACAGCCGGTCCTGCTCGGGCGTGGCCCAGACGGGGCGCAGATAATCGAGCAACCGCCCCGGCTGCGCCGTCTCGCCGTCGATCCGCACGATGCGCCGCGCCGCGCCGGCCGTCTGGACGCCGGTGCCCAGACGGGTCTCGTCGTCCAGTTCGACCATGACAGCCCAGGCGCGGCCGACCGCCTCGCCGGGCTCGCGCCGGCCCATCTCGGCGGCCGTAGCCCCGCGCAACCCCTTGCCGGGGGTCAGCAGGCTGATCGCCTCCAGCAGATTGGTCTTTCCCGCCCCGTTCGGCCCATGCAGCACCACAGGCCCGGAGGTCATCTCCAGCCGCGCGCCCGCATAGGAGCGGAAGTCGGTGAGGGTGAGGGAGGTGAGGCTCAATCTATCCGCTCATCCCGGCGGAAGCCGGGACCCAGTCGGGCTGCCCCGCCGATATGCGCGGTATCATGTTCCGTATCGAGCTTTCCAAACGTGGAGCTCTTCGAGCAGTGCTTCGGCCTTCAGTTCGTATGAAGGCATCAGGCGGCCATCGGCCTCGGAAGGCAGACCGCGGAAAACCCAGAGGCCGAAGTTCTCACGCCGCGGCTGATCAACCAAAGCATACAAAACGTAGCCATAAAGAGGGGTGCGAAGAACCCAAAATCTGTCGATTGCGCTCCATCGCATCAATGGCCGCCGCTTCAGTCCGTCGATCTGAAAACCATCTTCGGAGAGAATTAGGTTGGCGGGAAACAGAGCGCTCAACGCCATGCGGATGGCGATCCACGCTGCCAGCGCGAACCAGATCCAGCCGATTGTCGACACCAACCCATCTTCCAACCCGATCAATTGGAAGGCCGCCCATGCGCACAGCGCAAAGAACACAGCTCGCAAAACGAACGGTAGCCGTTTGATCGCTATGACGCGCCGTTGCCGGCTCACACCCGCAGCGGCATCAGCACATACTGGACGCCCGGATCGGCCGGATCGAGGACCAAGGTCGGCGAAGCCGGGTCGGCGAAGCGGAAGGCGGCGTTTTCGCCGGTGATCTGGCCGGCGACGTCCAGCAGGTAGCGGGCGTTGAAGCCGATCTCGAACGGCTCGTCGGAATAGCCGATCTCGACCTCTTCCTCGGCCTGGCCGGCTTCCATGTTGCGCACGGTCAGCTTCACCCGGTCGTTGTCGAAGGCCAGTTTCACCGAACGGCTCTTCTCGGCCGAGATGGTGGCGACGCGGTCGACGGCCTTGGCGAACAGGGCGTTGTCAATGTCGGCCTGTTTGTCGTTGCCCTTGGGAATGACGCGCAGATAGTCGGGGAAGGCGCCGTCGATCACCTTGGACGTCAGGGACGCTTCGCCCATCTGGAAACGGATCTTCTGGGCCGAGACGGTGACCTCTACGGGTGCGCCCGCGTCGTCCAGCAGGCGACGGACCTGATCCACGGTTTTGCGCGGCACGATCACGCCGGGGCCGCCGGCCGCGCCTTCGGGCGCCGGGGTCTCGGCCAGGGCCAGGCGGTGGCCATCGGTGGCGACGGCGCGCAGCAGGGGCACGCCGGCCTCCGACACCGTGTGCAGATACAGGCCGTTCAGATAGTAGCGGGTTTCCTCGGTCGAGACCGCGAAACGGGTCTTGTCGATCAGGCGGGCCAGGTCTTCCTTGGGCATGACGTAGGAGGCGCCGGCGCTGTCGGTGGACATGACGGGGAAGTCGCCCGCCGGCAGGACCGGCAGGTTGAATCGCGACCGGCCGGCCGAGACGACCAGGCGGGGATCGTCGCCCGAATAGAGCAGCGAGACCTCGGCGCCTTCCGGCAGCTTGCGCACGATTTCGTACAGGGTGTGGGCGGGGGCCGTGATCTGGCCCTCGACCTGAACCTGGGCCTCGGCCTCGTCCACCATCTCCATGTCCAGATCGGTGGCCGCGAAGGCCAGCCGGTCACGACCTGCGGACAGCAGGACGTTGGACAGGATCGGAATGGTGTTTCGACGTTCGACGACGCTCTGCACGTGGCCCAGGGCCTTGAGGAGCGCGGATCGTTCGATGGTCAGCTGCATATCGTCTCGCCCGGCGCGGCCGATTCGCAGATGGCCGCGGTTAAGTGACCTTGGACACTAGCGGATTGCGCGGCGGGAGCAACGGGTCAGTCCCGCTGCTCCACAGCTTCAACCGCGCAGCTTGCGCGTCAGGGCCTCGACGTCGCGGGCGATCTGGTCGTCCTGCGGCATCAGTTCCTCGATCTTGCGCACGCCATGCAGGACCGTGGTGTGGTCGCGCCCGCCGAAACGACGGCCGATGTCGGGGTAGGAGCGGGTCGTGTGCTGCTTGCAAAGATACATGGCGATCTGGCGGGGGCGGGCCACCGCACGGGTGCGGCGCTCGCTCAGCAGGTCGGCCTGTTTCATGTTGAAGTGGTCGGCGACCGTCTTCTGGATCTCGTCCACGGTGATGCGGCGCTCGGGTCCGCCGCGCAGGGCGGCGCCCAGCAGGATCGAGGCCTCGTCCACCGAGACGGCCGACAGGCGCGAGCCGGCGGCGGCGGCCAAGGTGTTCACGGCGCCCTCAAGCTCGCGCATCGAGCCGGGGGTGCGGTCCACCAGCTGGGCCAGAACCTCGGGGTTGGCCTCGCCCTGGACGACGCCCAGGGCCGACAGGGCCTTGAGACGGTTCTGGGCCACGGCGATCTTCAGCTCGCGGTCGCCCGCCTCGACCGGGCAGGTCAGGCCGGCGGCGAGATGGCTGCGCAGGCGCGGCTCGACCTCGGTCAGGGCCATCGGCGCGCGGTCGGCCGAGAAGACGATGCGTTTGCCGTCCTCGATCAGGGCCGTCAGGGTCGAGAGCAGTTCTTCCTGGGTGCTCGTCTTGCCGCCCACGAACTGGACGTCGTCCAGCAGCAGCATGTCGGCCGAACGCAGGCTTTCCTTGAAGGCGGCGGTCGAGCGGTCCTGCATCGCCTTGACGAAGGTCGACAGGAAGCGCTCTGCGGTCAGATAGACCACCTTGGCCTCGGGCCGCAGGCGCTGGGCCTCCCAGGCGATGGCGTTCAGCAGGTGGGTCTTGCCGTAGCCGTAGGGGCCGCAGAAGAAGACGGGGTTGAAATGGCCGTCGGCCCAGCTGGCGACCTGTTTGGCGATGGCCAGGGCGAAGGCGTTGCCCTGACCCTCCACGAAGCTGTCGAAGGTCAGGCGGTCCTGCAGGCCGGCGGCGCGCACGGCGCGGGCCCCATCGGCGCTAATATGGGCGGCGCTGATCGGGGCGGCGGGAGCGATATGGGGCGTGGAGGCGAAGGCGGCGAGACGCGGGGCGGCGTCCACCACATTGCCGGCCATAACGGCCGAGGCCGGCGGGGCCGAACCCACTTCGGCGCGGCAACGCACCTCAAGGCGACGGTTTAGGCCGTCCAGGCCCAGCCACAGCTCGTTCATGCGGCGCAGGGCGTTCTTGCGCACCCAGTCGCGGGCATAGGCGGTGGGCGTGACCAGGATCAGATGGCCGGCGTTGTCCAGACGGACCGCCGACGGGGCGATATAGGACGAGAAAGGGCCGTCGCCGATCTCGGCGCGCAGGCGCACGGACGCCTCGCTCCAGATGCGGTCCGGGTCCGTCATTCCCGACGTATTCGTTCCGCCCGCCATCGCCGTTGCGCCCCCAACCATCTTGCCCGCCCAGTTCAAAACCAAAATCCGACCTTCCGCGGCTTCAGGGCGATGGTTCAGGGACGACTTCTCCTGCGCCGAAAAGCGATGCTTTTCGGACGGGGTCGAACCTCTGGACAGACATCTCCCGCCAACGCGAAACCTGAGCCTCGCGCCGTCTTCATCCGTGCTGGGATGGAAGTGCGTTAGAGGCCAAAACTTACGCTGCGAGCCGGGTGGGTCAACGCTGATTCGTTGGTCGATTCGCAGTTAAATTGTTTGACTCCGTCAAACCCTGATCCTGCTTGGAATTTCTGGCGAACTGCTGCTCGACGAGCGCGGATTTCAAAATTGCACCTTAGCGACACAACGCAAAACGGCGAAGGAGCTTGCGCGCCTTCGCCGTTGATATTGCTTTATAATCCCACAACGAAACAGCGACAGCTGCTCCGTCTGCGTCGGATTAAATTTGGCTCAGGCGGCCGACAGCTTCTTTAGCTGGGCGGCCAGGCGCGACACCTTGCGCGAGCCGGTGTTCTTGTGAACGACGCCCTTGGAGACTGCGCGCATCAGCTCGGATTGAGCTTCAACGAAAGCGGTCTTGGCGACGGCGGCGTCGCCACCGGCCAGAGCTTCCTGGAACTTGCGCAGATAGGTGCGGACGCGCGAACGGCGCGCCTTGTTCACTTCGGTACGCGCTTCGATCTTGCGGATCGCCTTGCGGGCGCCGGGGTTGTTGGCCATGTCAAACCTTCGAACGGAAAACGCCGCGGAGCACACGTCCACGGCGCGGAAATCTCAAGAGGGCGGGCCTATAGCCGAAAGCCCGGAGGCGGTCAACGCGGAGTCTTCCTTGATCGACTCACGGGTTGGTCGACGGCGAACCCGGATGTCGTCGCACAACGCGCCTTTCGGGCGGCGTTTCAAACGCACCACGATCATGTTCAACGTTCCAGAACGCCAATTCCTTCGCGGCTTTTTTCGCGGTGTTGAACGGGTGCAACGCTTTCTGAAACTTCATGAATTGGGTCGTTTTCCGGCCATGTTTGTGCCGTCCCACGGGGGTCTGAAACCTTCTCCCGGATCGTCGTTCCATGACCCAGACCGCGCTTCTCCTGCTTGCGCTGGCCCCCACCGCCGGTGTCGTTCAACCTGCCCAGCCCCAGGTGCAACAGGAAGAGCCCACGACGGTGCTGCCTGATGTCGAGGTCACGGCGGCGCGGCGCGGCGTGGCCCTGGGCGGGCAGGAGCCGATCGTTTCCTATGACGCCGCCCAGATCCAGGCGTTCGGCGCGACCAACATCGGCGAACTGGTCACGCTGCTGGAAGCTCAGACCCGCAGCGCGCGTGGCGGCTCGCCGGTCTTCCTGGTCAATGGGCGTCGCATCTCGGGCTTCCGCGAGATCCGCGGCATCCCGCCCGAGGCCATCGACCGTTTCGACGTCCTGCCGGAAGAGACGGCGCTGTCCTATGGCTACAGCGCCAATCAGCGGGTGGTGAACATCGTCCTGAAGCCGGACTTCACGTCCCTGACCGCCTCGGTCAACGTCAGCCGGCCCGAGCAGGGCGGCCGCACCACGACCGCCAGCGAGAACAACGTCCTGAGCATCGCCGGGACCGACCGCTGGTCGCTGGACATCAACGGCACGACCGCCAACACCCTGTTCGAGACCGAGCGCGACATCGACCGCAGCGACACGGCGGGCGGCGGCGCGAACGGTCAGGAGGCGATCGCCTATCGCACCCTGTTGCCCAAGACGGCGCAGGCGTCGGTGGCCGGCACATACAAGCATGATCTGAACGACAAGATCGGGATGACGCTGAGCGGCAGTGTCGAGGACGCAAGCAACCTCAGCTACCAGGGCCTGCCCGGCGTGAGCCTGAACGTGCCGGGGACCAATCCGTTTTCGCCGTCGGGCGCAGACGCGGTCCTGTTCCGCTATCTGAACCTGCCGGGCGCCCTGACGCGCGAGACCGACACGCGCACCGCCGAACTGGGCACGGTGTTCGACGGCTATGTGGGCGACTGGCGCTGGACGGCGACGGGGGAGTACAGCCGCGTCGAGACCGACACCTCGGTTGGGCGGGGCGTGGACGAAATCGCACTTCAGGCCGCAGTGACGGCCGGCGACCTGACGGTCAATCCCTTCGGCGACCTGACCGGCCGGGCCACGGTGAGCCCGCGCGACACCGCGAACTCGGTGGCCCAGAGCGCGACGGCCGAACTGGTGCTCAACGGCCGCCCGTACGAGCTGCCGGCGGGCGACATCACCTCGACCTTCAAGGTCGGCGCCGGCTATCAGTCGCTGGACTCCGAGAGCGTGCGTTCGGGCGTCGCCGTGGATCGGTCGCAGTCGCGCAACTCGGGCAGCGTCCAGGCCAACATCGACCTGCCGATCTCCAGTGTCGAGCGGGGCATCCTACCCAGGATCGGCGACCTGTCGGCCAATCTGAACCTGGCCTACGAGGAACTGTCCGACTTCGGCGGCGTGTCGTCGCTCGGCGCGGGCCTGAACTGGACGCCGGTCGAACGGCTGTCGCTGTCGGCCAACTATTCCGACGAAGGCAAGGCGCCCACCGTCCAGCAGTTGAACGATCCGACGGTGTCGACGCCCAACACCCCGGTCTTCGACTTCCGCAACAGCCAGACGGTCGAGATCAACCAGATCACCGGCGGCGATCCCAATCTGAAGGCCGAGGATCGGCGTATCCTCAAGCTGGGCGTGAACTGGCAGCCGATGTCGGCCAGGGATTTCCGGCTGAACCTGGCCTATACCCGCACCGAGGCGGACGACGAGATCTCCAGCTTCCCCACGATCACGCCCGACCTTGAAGCGGCCCTGCCGGATCGGTTCGTGCGCGACGCCGACGGCAATCTGCTGTCCATCGACGCCCGCCCGCTGAACTTCTTCAAGCGCGAGCAGCAGGATGTTCAGTGGGGCTTCAACTTCTCGCGCCCCTTCGGCAAGGCCGACCCTGCCCTGGCCGCAACGGGGCCAGGCGGACGCCCAGGCGGCGGCATGATGATGGGCGGCGGCCCACGCGGCCATGGAGGCCCCGGCGGCGGTGGTCGGCTTCGCGGCTCCGGTGGGCCGGGGATGCAGCCGGGCCAGGGCATGTTCAACCTGTCGCTGACCCACACCTGGCGCGTCCAGGACGAGGTCGTGATCCGCGAGGGTCTGGCGCCGCTGGACCTGTTGAACGGCGACTCCATCTCCGGCTCGGGCGGACAGTCGCGCCATGAGGTCCAGCTTCAGACCGGCCTGTTCAAGAACGGGCTGGGCGCCTTCGTCAACGCCAACTGGCGTGCGGGCACGACGGTCAACGGCGACGCCTTGGGTTCGCCCGATCTGGACTTCTCGGGACGGACGACGGTCAACCTGTTCGCCTTCGCCGACCTGACCCAGCGCACGTCGTGGGTCGAACGTTTCCCGATCCTGAAGGGAACGCGGATCGGCTTCGGGGTTCAGAACATCTTTGACGACCGGGTTTCGGTGACCAGCAGCGACGGGGCCACGCCGGTCAACTATCAGCGGGACTATCTGGACCCGCAGGGGCGAGTGTTCCGCATCAACCTGCGCAAGATCCTGTTCTAGGCGACAAGGGCGAAGGATGGGGCGCGCGCTGCGGCCCGCCCTACGGCCAGACGGTCGCCAGCGCGATCATCACGACGGCGGCGGCAAGCGCCAAGGGGAAGAACAGACGGTCAGACATCGGTCGACTGTTACCTCTGTGTGTCCGGTGCGACAAGCAGAGCTGGCGGCCTGGTCCCGGCGAGCCTTGACCGACTTGGGAGGGCGTCCTACCCCGAAAGGCCGTATTCCAAAGGACCGACCGAATGCCGCGCCTGATCCTGCTCCGCCATGGCCAGAGCCAGTGGAACCTCGAAAACCGCTTCACCGGCTGGGTCGACGTCGATCTGACGGCGGAGGGCGAGGCCCAGGCGCGTCACGGCGGCGAGCTGATCGCCGAGGCAGGGTTCAAGCCGGCGGTCATGTTCACCTCGGTTTTGACGCGCGCCCAGCGCACCGGCGCCCTGGCGCTGCAGTCGGCGGGCCTGACCGACGTGCCGGTGATCGAGGACTGGCGCCTGAACGAGCGCCACTATGGCGGCCTGACGGGGCTCAACAAGGCCGAGACGGCGCAGAAGCACGGCGAGGACCAGGTCAAGGTCTGGCGCCGCAGCTATGACGTGCCGCCGCCCCCGCTGGCGCCCGGCGGCGAGTTCGATTTCAACGCCGACCCCCGCTATGCCGGCAAGGCCATTCCCGACACCGAAAGCCTGAAGACCACGCTGGACCGGGTCAAGCCCTATTGGGACGCCGAGATCGCGCCGCGCCTGAAGGCGGGCGAGGACGTGCTGATCGCCGCCCACGGCAACTCCCTGCGGGCCATCGTCAAACTGCTGTTCGGCGTGCCGGACGATCAGATCGTCGGGGTCGAGATCCCCACGGGCAATCCGCTGGAGATCGATCTGGACGCGGATCTGAAGCCGACCGCCGCCCGCTATCTCGACGCCGCCCGCGCCGAAGCGCTGCCGACCGCATCATGAGCTGGAGCGCAGCCGACCAGGCTTTCATGGCCCAGGCCATCGCGCTGGCGAAGGGGCGTATGGGCGAGACCTGGCCCAATCCGGCGGTCGGCTGCGTCATCGTCAAGGACGGCCGGGTGATCGCCCAGGCCGCCACCGCCCCGGGCGGCCGTCCCCATGCCGAGGAGCAGGCCGTGCCCGCCGCCGGCGCCTATGTCGTCGGTTCGACCGTCTATGTCACGCTGGAGCCGTGCGGCGCTCGGTCGTCGGGCCGCAAGTCGTGCGCCCACTTCCTGACCGAGGCCGGGGTGGCGCGGGTGGTCATCGCCTGTCTGGACCCGTCGCCCTTCGCCGCTGGACGCGGCACCGAGCGGCTGCGCGCGCAAGGCCTGACCGTCGAGACCGGCCTGATGTGCGAGGAGGGGGCGCCCCTGTGCGAAGGCTTCCTGCACCGGCTGGAAACCGGCCGGCCCATGGTGCGGATCAGCGAGGACGGCGTCGGCTTCGACGGCCGCTTCGTCGCCTCGCCCAAGGCCGATCTGGTCACCGAACTGAAGCGGCTGGGCGAAGCGGGCTACACGCGCCTGTGGACCGGCTCTGGAGAGCTTGCAGAGGCATTGGAGGAGCAGGGCCTGCTCAGCGTCTGACAACCGGCTGTCGTTCAAGGGTTTCTTAAGTCAGACGGGCGCAATGTGTCGAAATGGCACTGGCGGAACCCATCGTGAGAAAACGCCTGACGCAGGCGGAGCTGGACCTGGTCTGCGCCCGGCATGACCGGCTGTTCCAGGCTCGACCCGGCGGCGCCCGTGCGGTCTTCGCCTGGATGGATCTGTCCGGGCTCAGTCTGAAGGGCCGCAATCTCGCCGACGCCGACTTCGCCGCCGCCTGCCTGGAGGGCTGCGACCTGACGGGGGCCAAGCTCGACAACGCCAACTTCTTCGGCGCGGACATGCAGGACGCGATCCTGGCCGAGGCCAGCCTGCGACGTGCGGACCTGCGCGGCGCCTGTTTGCGCGGCGCGGACCTGTCGGGCGCCGACATGTTCGAGGCCGATCTCCGCGAAGGCGCCATCGCCGCCGCCGACGCCCGGCTGGGCTTCAGGGTCATCGAGCCGCGTCATCGCGAAGAGACCGAAGCCGTGGGCGCCAACCTGTCCGGCGCCAATCTGCAACGCTCCAAGATGTCGGGCGTCATCGCCATGAAGGCCGACTTCTCCGGCGCGGTGATGAAGGACTGCAAGCTGGTCCGGGCCAATCTGAAACAGGCCAACTTCCGGGGCACGGATCTCGCCGGGGCCGACCTGTCGGGCGCGGACCTGTCAGGCGCGGATCTGCGCGACGCCATCCTGGTGGGCTGCAAGATGACCATGTGGCGCGCGGACGGCGCGGACATGCAGGGCGCGCTTACGGACAACAAATCGTCGTGTGAATCCGTGGACAGGATGCCCGCCGCCGAAATGCTGCGCGAACACGCCCGCTGGTGCGAGACCGGCGGGTCCGAGGGGCAGCCTTCGGTGTTCGATGGTGTCGATCTGCGTCCGTTGAAGTCGATCACGGGGCTGAACCTGACCGCCTTGTCGGCCAAGGGGGCAGTTTTCTATGGTCTGGACATGGAGGGGGTGCAGCTACAGGGCGCCCAGCTTGAAAACGCCGATCTGAGGTCCGCCAAACTGCGTCGCGCTGATTTGCGCGGGGCGCGTCTGAAGGGGGCCAGGCTGAACGGTGCGGACATGCGCGAGGCGCAGTTGGGACCGTTGCTGATCACCGCCGATCGCCTGATGCCGGCCGATCTGACGGGGGCTGTGCTGCGTGGCGCGGACCTGTCGGGCGCCGATCTGAAGCGCGCGGTCCTGATCGGCGCCGACCTGGGGCGTGCGACGATGCACGGCGCCCAGACCCGTCAGGCCGATCTGACCGACGCCAATCTGACCGGCGTGCGCGGCCTGGTCGTGGACCAGGCCGCTTAAAGCCTTAAGCCAGCGCTTTGAGCTGATCGACCAGGTCGGTCTTTTCCCAGCTGAAACCGCCGTCCGCATCGGGCTCGCGGCCGAAGTGGCCATAGGCGGCCGAGCGGGCGTAGATCGGCTTGTTCAGCTTCAGATGCTCACGGATCGCACGCGGCGTGGCGCCGCCGATCAGGTCCAGGATCTTGTCTTCCAGCACCGCTTCCGAAATCTTGCCGGTGCCGTGCAGATCGACGTGGATCGACTGGGGCTTGGCCACGCCGATGGCGTAGGAGATCTGGATGGTGCAGCGGTCGGCCAGACCCGCCGCGACCACATTCTTGGCCAGGTAGCGGCAGGCATAGGCGGCCGAACGGTCCACCTTGGTCGGGTCCTTGCCCGAGAAGGCGCCGCCGCCGTGGGGCGCCGCGCCACCGTAGGTATCGACGATGATCTTGCGGCCGGTCAGGCCTGCGTCGCCGTCAGGTCCGCCGATCTCGAAGATACCGGTCGGGTTGATGTGCCAGACGGTGTTCTCGTCGGTGAAGCCTTCCGGCAGCACTTCGAGAATATAGGGTTTGACGATCTCGGCGACCTGTTCGGAGCTGAGGCCCTTGGCGTGCTGGGTCGACAGGACGATCGAGGTGGCGCGAACCGGCTTGCCGTCCTGGTATTCGATCGTCACCTGGCTTTTGGCGTCCGGCTCCAGCTGCGAACCGCCGGCGTGGCGGACCTCGGCCAGCCGCTTCAGGATGTTGTGGCTGTACTGCAGGGTCGCCGGCATCAGTTCCGGCGTCTCGTTCGACGCATAGCCGAACATGATGCCCTGGTCGCCCGCGCCCTCGTCCTTCTCATTGGTCGAGTCGACGCCGACGGCGATGTCGGCCGACTGGGCGTGAAGGTGGCAGGCGTATTCGGCCGTCTCCCAGTGGAAGCCGTCCTGCTCATAGCCGATGTCCTTGACTGCGGCGCGGACCAGCGGCTCCAGGCTGTCGATGATGGCCTGGGTGAAGGCCTCGTTCTCTTCCTTGGTGGCGCCCGGCCGGGTGGCGCGGACTTCGCCGGCCAGGACGATGCGCTGGGTCGTGACCAAGGTCTCGCACGCCACGCGCGCCTCGGGATCCTTGGCCAGGAAGGCGTCCACGACGGTGTCGGAGATGCGGTCTGCGACCTTGTCGGGGTGACCTTCGGAAACGCTTTCCGAGGTGAAGAGGAAGGAAGAACGAGCGGCCAAGAGAGGCTCCTGTCTGTGTCAGGCGGTCAGACATATAAAGATATGCTTATATGTTCAAGTGATCTGACATCGCGCGATGAGACGGAAAGTGGTTTGCAAGCTAAGCAGATCGGCTGACACCGGTGGATTTTAGGGTAAACAGGATGCGGGGGATCAAATGCCTGACAGCCTGACCACGAGAGAAAGCGAATGTGTCCACCTCGCCGGCCAGGGCCTAGAGGACAAGGAGATCGCTGCGCGTCTCGACATTTCGCCTCGCACCGTCGGCAATCACCTGCATCGCGCCTACGCCAAACTGGGCGTTTCGGATCGCAAGCTGGCCGCGCGCCGGCTGAGTAGCGTCTACTCAGAGGCGTCGATACTCATTCCCAACACCGGCCCTGATCCGCTGAATGATCCCACGTCGGCCGAACAGTCGGACGATGCGGTTTCCGACCGAACGACTTCCTGGCTTCTGCCGGCGCCGCCACGGGGCGCTCTGGCGAGAGTGGGGGTCATCGTCGCCGGGGCCGCCATCGCTCTTCTGTTCGCCATCGGGATCGTGACGGCGGGCATGGTGGTTCCATCCCTTTTCGACCGGCTCGCTCCCGCTGAAATGCGCTGACCAAACGGCTTAACGGGAGATGAGCCAATGAAGAACATGCACGTCGGCGTCCGCGTGGCGCGACAGGTCAGAACCGCCGAACACGCCGTCGATCAGGCGATGATCGAGGTCTGTCGGCTGGTCCAGACGGCGCTGGAGGGTCGGGTCGAGGCCCGGCTGGCGGCGGAAGTCGGACAGGAGGCCCTGGCCAATATGGTTCGCGGCCTCAGCCAACTCGCCGAGGTTCGCGGCGCGGTCATCGCCAGTCACGGCGAACTGGCCCAGGTCGCCGACGAACACCAGGTCGGCTGGTACATGGACGGTCCTCGCGAGGACAAGACCGTCAAACCCACTGGGTTCGCCCCGGTTCTAGCCGTCGCCGCTTGATCGCGCCGGAATGTGGTCGCCGCTATCCTTGCTGCTGGAGGGTCTGACCTACGCGGTCATGGCGCTTCTGCTGTGGAAAGGCCGCACGCCCGAGCGGATCGTCGTCCTCGCCCTGTTCGCCTTGCAGTGGGGCACGCCATTGGTCGATCACCTGTTCATCGGACATTTCCGATGGGGGGTGGCGGGACTGTCGTTCGCCATGTTCTGCCTGCTGGTGGGCCTGGCGCTGCGATACGACCGCTGGTGGCTGCTTTTGGCGGCCGGCGCTCAGCTCATCGCGGTCTCGACCCATCTCGCCGGCATCGCCGGTTCCGACGCCCTTCTCTGGTCGATCGTGTCGACCCGAATGGTTGTCTGGTTCGAACTCCTGCTTCTCGCCCTCTTTGGTGTCTGGGAGGCGCGTGCCGCCCCCTACGCCCATCCCAAATCACGGCGCGCGCCCGTCCGCGCGCCACACAAGGTCACAGTCCAATGAACACCCAAACCCCCACCGCCTTCATGCCCCTGTTCCGTTCGTGGCTGGAGACCGCCAATCTGGCTCAACAGGTCGGATCGCAATCCCTGTCTGCCAGCGGCGAGAACCTGCTGGTCGAGCTGGACCTTGCGCCGATGGAGGCGGCCGAAACCACCCTGCTGGATCATGCGCCCAGCACGGCGGTCGAGGCGGTCTGCATGATCGAGATCATTCGCCAGAGCCTGGCGGACGCGGGCCGTTCGGACGGCCGCGACATGCGCGCGCTGGACGCCATTCAGTCATGGCTCGCCGGCACGGCGCTGGAGGCGTCGTCGGACCGTCGAGACGAGGTGGAGCAGTTGCTGAAGAGCGTCAGCAACCGCGCCTGATCAGCCGCGCAGGCCCTTGGCTACGGTCAGAAGGGCGTCGCGTTGCGCGGCGTCCTTGATCCCGCGGAAGGCGGCCAGCAGTTCGGCGACGCCCGGGGCGGCCAGCGCAAGCTCGTCGCCCTCGGCCGTTTCCAACTCGCCCAGCAGGGCGGCGCCGGTCGACTTCAGAACCGAGGCGATCTGCAGAAGACGGGCGGCGGACACGCGATTGACGCCCCGCTCATACTTCTGAATCTGCTGGAAGGTGACGCCGGCGCCTGCGGCCAACTGCGCCTGGGTGATACGAAGTTCTTCGCGACGCGCGCGGATGCGTCCGCCGATGGCGATGTCTACGGGATCTACTGCGTCGTTCATTTGGGCCTACGGACAGGACTAATGCGGCGCCATGGCCCCAAAACGCCAACCCCGTCAAGCCAAAGCTTGCCGCCTAGGGATTCATACGTGTTCTGATGGTGGTGAATTCAACTATCGGGGGTGTCTTCGACGCCCGCCTCGCCTGATCCCGACGCCGTGCGCGTCTAAGGAAAAGGTGGTGCCGCTTAGGTGACTCGAACACCTGACCCCATCATTACGAATGATGTGCTCTACCGGCTGAGCTAAAGCGGCCCGGTTGCGACGGACGAAGCAGTCCGCGCGAGACGGGGTCTTTATACGGCCGTGTCGCGCTTGCCAAGCGCCGCTTTCAAGATCGCGAGCAATGAGGCTTCGTCGGGCGTTTCGGCCACAGCCGGCGTCAGACCCAGGGCGATCAGCGGGGCGGCGGCGGCGGGGGAGATACAGGCCGTGACGGCGTGCGACAGCCGGACGATGTCCTGTTCGGCCAGGATCTTCGCCGCGCGGGGGGAGTGGATCAGGATCGCGTCGAATGTCGTGGGTATGGCTGCTGACGTGCGCTGGGCGCGATAGACGATCAGGGGCTGGATCGAGATGTAGCGGGCGCCGGCGATGACCAGGGCGGCGTCGAAGTCGCCGGCGGGGGTTTCGGCTTGCGGGACCAGCACGGAGGCGTCGCTCAGCTCGGAGGCGATCAGGCGGGCGAGGGCATGGAGGTCGCCGGAGGCGGAACGGACATCGTCGAAGCCGGCGTCGCGGGCGGCCTGGGCGGTGGCGTCGCCGACGGCGAAGACCGGGCGGTCGCGTTCGGGCGTCAGGGCGGCGAAGGCTGCGACGCCGTTGATGCTGGTGAAGGCCAGCGCGTCGAAGGGAGCCAGGTCAGGGACGGGCGGGGTCAGGTTCTGGATCGTCAGCAGGGGGGCGATGATCGGCTCCAGCCCCATGGCTTGCAGGCGTGCGGCGGTGCGGGCGGCGCCGGGCTCGGCGCGAGTGATCCAGATGCGGGCGGGCCTGGCTTCTGCGTTGGGGGCGGTCATCCGTCCAGGGTCGCGGGATCGACCTCCTGATCGCCGGCGGAAGCGTGGACCTCGCCGCCCAATCGCTGGCCCAGGGCGCGGGCGTCGGCTTCGGTGGGTTGGGGCAGGTCGCCGACGCGTCGCCAACGCGCCGATCCGTCGGGGCTGAGCATCTCGGTGGTCAAATGCAGCGCATCGTTGGCGATCAGGGCGTAGGCGCCCACGGCGGTGCGGCACGACCCTTCCAGCGCCGTCATCGCCCCGCGCTCGGCGGCGACGGCGATGGCGGTCTCGGGGTGGTTCAGGGCGGCGACCCACTGAGCGTTCAGGGGCGCGTCGATATCGGCGGCGCGAGTCTGAATGGCCAGGGCGCCCTGGCCCGGCGCGGGCAGGAAGGCGTCCAGCGACAGTTTCTCGCGGATGTGTTCGGTGACGCCCAGGCGCGTCATGCCTGACACCGCCAGAAGGATGGCGTCGAAATCCCCCTCGGCCGCGCGGCGCAGCCGGGTGTCGATGTTGCCGCGCAGCATCTCGACCTTCAGGTCGGGCCGCAGGGCCAGGGCCTGGGCCTGGCGACGCAGGCTGGCGGTGCCCAGGCGGGCGCCGAAGGGCAGGGTATCGAAACTGTCGAAGTCGCGGCTGATGAAGGCGTCGCGCGCGTCCTCACGTTCGGGGATGGCGGCGATGCACAGGCCCTGCGGCTGTTCGGCGGGGACGTCCTTCATCGAATGGATGGCGATGTCGATCCGGCCGGCCAGTAGCGCCTCCTCGATCTCCTTTGTGAACAGGGCCTTGCCGCCGATTTCCAGCAGGCGGCGGTCCTGAATGCGGTCGCCGGTGGTGACGATCTCGACCAGGGGAATGGCGGTCTCGATCTCGGCCTCGGGCACGTTCAGGGCGCGGCCGATGGCGCGCTGCATCATGCCGGACTGGGCCAGGGCCAGCTTGGAACGCCGGGTGCCGATGCGGAGAGGAAAGGTCATGAGCGTTGCGCACCGGTCGCCGGGTCGCTACCTCGACCCGATGGAGATGTCCGCCGACTATAGCAGCGGCGCCAAGTCAGCAACTGGACGCGATGTCCGGGCTCTGACGGTGCTGGGCTTGGAGACCAGTTGCGACGAGACCGCGGCCTCGGTCGTGCGCCTGACCGGCGGGCGGGCCGAGGTGCTGTCCTCGGTCGTTCACAGCCAGATCGACGATCATGCGGCCTATGGCGGCGTGGTGCCCGAGATTGCGGCGCGCAGCCATGTGGAGATGATCGCCGAGGTCACGCGTCGCGCAATGTCCGAGGCGGACATGGGCTATGACGGGCTGGACGGGATCGCGGCGACGGCCGGGCCGGGCCTGGTCGGCGGGGTCATGGTGGGGCTGAGCTTCGGCAAGGCGGCGGCCCTGGCGCGTGGCCTGCCTCTGGTCGCGGTCAACCATCTGGAAGGCCATGCGGTATCGGCTCGGCTGGGGGCGGAGGTGGCCTATCCGTTTCTGCTGCTGCTGGTGTCGGGCGGCCATTGCCAGCTTCTGGAGGTGCGCGGCATCGGCGACATGAGCCGCATCGGCGCCACAATCGATGACGCGGCGGGTGAGGCTTTCGACAAGATCGCAAAGGCCCTGAGGCTGGGTTATCCGGGCGGGCCGGCGCTGGAACGGCTGGCGATGCAGGGCGATGGGTCGCGGTTCGACCTGCCGCGCGCCCTGCTGGGCCGCAAGGATTGCGATTTCTCTTTCTCGGGCCTGAAGACGGCGGCCTTCCGCATCGCCCAGACGTGCGAGACGGAGCAGGACAAGGCGGACCTGGCCGACGCGGTCCAGAACGCCATCGCGCGCCAGCTGTCGGATCGGTCCGAGCGGGCGCTGGCGGCCTATGCCGAGACCCATGAGCACCGGCTGTTCGTGGTGGCCGGAGGCGTGGCGGCCAACAAGACCATCCGCGCCACGCTACAGGCGACAGCGGCGAAACACGGCTTCGACTTCCTGGCCCCGCCCATGGCCTATTGCACCGACAATGCGGCGATGATCGCCTTGGCGGGGGCGGAGCGGCTGGCGCTGGGACTGACCAGCGACATCGACGTCGTCGCACGGCCGCGATGGCCGCTGGACGAAGCGCGCGCCCTGTCCGATCCTTCGCACAAGCCGGGCCGCAAAGGCGCCAAGGCGTGAACGATAAAGAAGCTTCGGGAGGGCGTATGGAATTCCGCACGGCAGGGGTCATCGGCGCGGGCGCCTGGGGCACGGCCCTGGCGCAGGTCTGCGTTCGGGCGGGTCTGGACACGACCTTGCAAGCGCGCGAGCAGCAGTTGGTCGAGACCCTGCGGGCGACGCGGGCCAACGACCTGTATCTGCCCGGCGTGCCGCTGGCCGACGCACTGAAGTTCACGGCCGATCTGGGCGACCTGGCCGACTGCGACGTGATCCTGGCCGTGCCGCCTGCCCAGCATATGCGGGCGACGCTGACGGCGTTTGCGCCCCACTATCGCGCCGGCGTGCCGGTGGTGCTGTGCTCCAAGGGGGTCGAGCGCGGCACGATGAAGTTGATGACCGAGGTGCTGGCCGAGACCCTGCCGGACGCGCCTGCCGCCGTCCTGTCCGGCCCCAGTTTCGCGGGCGAGGTGTCG
Source organism: Brevundimonas sp. KH_058 (assembly GCF_057838505.1). Lineage (NCBI taxonomy): Bacteria > Pseudomonadati > Pseudomonadota > Alphaproteobacteria > Caulobacterales > Caulobacteraceae > Brevundimonas > Brevundimonas sp. KH_058. Next base: position 1,875,161 of record NZ_CM174469.1, read on the forward strand.
CGCGGCCTGCCCACCGCCGTCACCCTGGCCTGCGCCGATGCGGCGCTGGGCGAGGCCCTGCTGAACACCCTGTCGGCGCCGGGCTTCCGGCCCTATCTGGCCACCGATCTGGTCGGCGCCGAGGCGGGCGGCGCGCTGAAGAATGTGCTGGCCATCGCCTGCGGCATTTCCGAGGGGCGTCAGCTGGGCCGCAGCGCCCACGCCGCCCTGATCACGCGCGGCTTTGCGGAAATGACCCGCCTCGCCGTCGCCATGGGCGGTCAGGCCGAGACGGTGGCGGGCCTGTGCGGCCTGGGCGACCTCGTTCTGACCTGTTCCAGCCCCCAATCGCGCAACATGAGCCTGGGTCTGGCCCTGGGCCAGGGGCAGACGGTGGAACAGGCCCTGGCCGGCAAACGGTCGGTGGCCGAAGGCTATGAGAGCGCGCCGGCCGTGCGCGAACTGGCCGCGCGCCTGGGCGTGGAAATCCCGATCTCCGAAGGCGTCGCCGCCCTGCTGGCCGGCGAGATCGACGTGGACGGCCTGATCGACGGCCTGTTGTCGCGTCCATTGAAGGCCGAACGTGTCTGAGGAGGTCCCGGCCGAGCGCAAGCGGGTCTGGAAGACGCCGCCGGGCGTGGCCCTGTGCGCCGAGGGCGACATCGCCGACCCCGGCTCGCGCGGTTTCGTGCTCCAGATCGGCGAGGCCTTCTTCCACGGCTTCGTGGTGCGCAAGGACGGTCAGGTCGCCGGCTGGGTTGATCGCTGCCCCCATGCGGGCTTTCCCATCGCCATGGAGATCGACCGCTATCTGACGCCCGACGGATCCTTGATCCTTTGCGGCTGGCACGGAGCGGTGTTCGAGCCGCTGACCGGCGAGTGCAAGGGCGGCCCCTGTGCGGGCGGACGATTGACGCCCTGGCCGGTGGCGGCGACGGGTGGAATAATCAGGACGGCCTGAGGCCGATCAGCGCGCCAGCTTGCCCTTGGCCTTGGCGGCGCTGAGGACCACTTTCGGATCCGGCTTCTTCACCTCGACGCTGGTGTGATTCAGGATCGACAGGATGTAGCGGCCGATGTTCAGACGCGCCGTCTTCTTGTCGTCGGTGGCCACGACGACCCAGGGCGCGAAGGGGCGATCCGTCTCGTCCAGCATGCGGTCGCGGGCGTCGGAATAGGCGTCGAACCGCGCCTCGGCCTCGGCATCCAGCGACGACAGCTTGAACTTCTTCAACGGGTCGGTGCGGCGTTCCTTCAGCCGTTTGGCCTGTTCCTCGCGCGAGATGTCCAGCCAGATCTTGATCAGGATGATCCCGTCGTCGGTCAGCATCCGCTCGAAGCGCGGGGCGTCGGTCATGAACTGGGCGTACTGCTCGGGCTTGCAGTATCCCATGACCGGCTCGACCCCGGCGCGGTTGTACCAGGACCGGTTGAAGATCACCGTCTCGCCCGCGCCCGGCAGGTGGGGGACATAGCGCTGGAAATACCATTGGCTGGTTTCGCGGTCGCTGGGCTTGGGCAGGGCGATGACGCGGGTCTGGCGCGGTGACATGTGTTCGGTCAGCCGCTTGATCGCCCCGTCCTTGCCGGCGGTGTCGCGACCCTCCAGCACGATGACCACGCGCGAGCCGTGTTCGATGCTCCAGGCCTGGGTCTGGACGATGGCCAGCTGAATCTGCTCCAGCTCGGCTTCATAGGCGTCTGATTTCTTTCCCATGGTGAAAGAGTGGGCCGGACGGGGCCTGCGGGCAAGGGGTGTGCGTTCGCAGGGAGCCGACGGCGAAGCTGGGCGTTAAGGCGTCGGGCCCGTCCGGCCCGTGACGGGGCCGAATGAAGCGCGATCTGGCGGACATGTGGAATCTGGTGTGGGAGCTGGCGCTGCTTGTCTGCTCGGCCTTCGCCCTGCTGAACGTCTTCGCTCCGCCACAGGATCTGCCGTGGAAGCCGCTGGATCTGGACCGACCCCTGGGGCGTGCGACCTCGGCCAAGGTCGCCGCCTTCGACGTGCCGACCGCCGCGACGCCCCAGGCCGTGGAGGGCGCGACAGAGGCCTGTATGCAGGCCTTGCGCAATGCGGGGGTTCAGGTCGAACGGGCGGCCGACCGCGACGACGGCGGCTTCTGCGTGGTGCGCGGGGCGGTGCGGATCACGGGCGGCGAGGTGACGCCGCTGGCGCCGGCCGGCGTCGTCATGCAGTGCCCTCTGGCCGTCCGCTACGTCATCTGGGACCGGCAGGTGCTGCGCCCGGCGTCGCGCGATATCCTGGGTTCGGCGCCGGCGCGGGTGGAGAATTACGGAACCTATTCCTGCCGCCGCATCTATGGCTCACAGGACGAGCAGGAGCGGCCCAGCGAACACGCCAGGGCCAATGCGCTGGACGTCGCAGGCGTCACCCTGAAGGACGGTCGAACCGTCAGCGTGCTGAACGACTGGCGCGGTCAGGGACCGGTCGGCGAGGCGGGCGCGCGCTATCTGCACGCCTTGCGCGACGGGGCCTGCCGCCTGTTTTCGACGGTCCTGACGCCCGACTACAACGCCGCCCACGCCAACCATCTGCACATCGACGGCGCCGCCCGGGGCATCTGCCGTTAATCCTGAATGCGTCCCGTGCGAATCGCTTTGCTGTTGACCGCCTCGAAAAGCCGGGTGACAACATCGATACAGTCCGGATTTTGCGTGGGGTCCACACCCGCGTTTCGCTCCTTCGCCTGAACGAGCTGTCCAGATGGATTGTCGGGTCACCCTGATGGGGATCCGCCTGGAAAAGCGCGTTGACGGAGACGCAGACATGGCGACCGGCACGGTCAAGTGGTTCAACCCCACAAAGGGCTTCGGCTTCATCCAACCCGATACCGGCGGTCAGGACGTTTTCGTCCATATCACCGCCGTTCAGAAGGCCGGACTTCAGGGCCTCGATGAGAACGCCAAGGTCGAATACGAGCTGGAAAGCCAGCGCGGCAAGACCTCGGCGATCGACCTCAAGGTTCTCTGAGTCGATCAGCCTTCAAGGCTTAAGAGGCGGGCGCGGGATTTTCCTGCGCCCGTTTTCTTGTTGTGGGGCTACCGCGCTTCGCGCTGCTTGAGCCCGTCGGGCTTGGCCCGCTGCGATCTCTGCGCCAGGACGATGGCGCCCAGCACCAGCGCGCCGCCCAGGGCCTGAACCGGCGTCAGGGTCTCGCCGAAGATCCACCAACCCAGCAAGCCGGCGACCACCGGCTGGATCAGGATGGTCACGGCGGTGACCGAGGCCGGCAGCTTGCCCAGCGCCCACGCCACGCCGCCTTGGCCAAAGACGTGCATGATCCCCATGGCGATACAGGCGGCCCAGCCGCTTGGCCCGGCGGGGATGATGTCCTCGCCCAGGGCCAGAGCGACGATCAGCAGCAGAGGCGCGCCCAGTAGGGTGGCCCAGAAGGTGACGCGCATGGCGCCGGCCGTGCGCCGCGCGGCCTTCACCGCCAGGAAATAGCCCGAATACCAGACCGCCACCGACAGCGAGAAGATGTCGCCCAGCGGCGGATTGGTCCCCTGTCCGCCGTCCGCCCCCGCCGCCATCGCAAACGCTCCGCCCATCGCCAGGGCCAGCGCGACTAGGAACAGCCGATGCGGCGTCTCCTTCAGCACGAACCAGCCGAACAGGGTGACCACGACCGGCGTCAGGTTGCACAGCACCGTCGCATTGGCGACCGAGGTCATGACGATGCCGTAGTGCCAGAAGCTGAGATCCAGCGCGAAGAACAGGCCCGCCAGCAGCGCCCATTTCGACGGGGTCGCGATCCCGCCCGGCTCGCGCGTCGCCAGTATGGTCAGCAGCGGCAGGGCGAACAGAAAACGCCAGAACCCCGCCGCCGCCGGTCCCGTCTCGGTCAACCGCACCAGAATGGGCGCCAGGCCCAGCACGCAGGCGGCGATCAGCAGCACGATCAGGGCGAAGGCGCGCGGCGAGACGCGAGAAGCCAGGGCGGACATGGCGCGGCTCTTACGCCGCCCTGCGGCCTGACGCCACAGGGCGTGCGATCAGATCAGCGGATCGATCCGCGCCTTTAGGCTCACAGCCAGGCCCGGCGCCCGGTCCAGATAGTCGATAGTGCCTTCCAACTGCCCCACCAGGCTCTGGATCATCATCGAGCCGAAGCCCTTACCCGCCAGATGGCCGCCGGCGCCTTCATCTTCGACCGACAGGCGGAAGTGGGCGCCCTGGTCTTCCATGATGATCCGCAGCGGGCCGGGCTTTCCGTTGTAGGCGTATTTCTGGGCGTTGATGATCAGCTCGGTCAGGATCAGGCCGATGGTGACGGCCCGCCCTGCGTCGACGCAGACCGGGTCCAGATCCGTCTCGATCGCGGCGGTCCAGTCCGGCCCCATGCTGGAACTGAGGTCCTCCACCAGATCGCCGATGTAGCGGGCCATATCGATGGAGGCGACCTGGTCGCCGAGATAGAGGCGGCTGTGCACCGCCGAGACGGCGCGCACGCGACGACGCGCTTCGTTCAGCGCCGTTGCGGCCGGGCCTCCCGTCTGCTCGCGCGCCTGTAGACCCAGGAAGCTGGACACCAGGGTTAGGCTGTTCTGGACCCGGTGGTTCACTTCGCGGATCAGATATTGCTGCTGCTCCAGCCGCAGATCCCGCTCGGACAGGCGATCCTGAAGCGAGCGGTTGAGGCGGCGCAGCTGGTCGATGGCGGCATAGTCGGCCAGGGCGTCGCGAAGCCGTCCGGCGGACTCGATCGCGGCGGGGCTCCAGCGATGGGCGCGGCCCGAAACCGATTCCGACCAGCTTTCGAAGGAGGCGCGGGGCGTCAGCACAGCGTTGGGGCCGGTCTTGTCGGCGGTGGAAGGATTGCCGGCCCAACGCACTGTCTCGATCACTTCGGATCGGAACCACAGGATCGACACCGGCTGGTCGATGGGCAGGGTGACGGCCAACAGGCCGCTGGCGTGCGTCGTCCAGGCCTTGGCCTGAGGCAGGACGGCGGACAGATTGTGGGACGATACGGGACGCAAGCCGGGCCGTTCCGCAGCCCAGGCGGCGATGGCGCCCACCGCATCGCGGGGCGGCGTATAGCCGAAGGTCTGGATCTCGCCGTCGCCGACGATGGCCAGGCCGTCGGCGCCCGTCAGCTGCATCAGCGGATCGGCGCGCGTGGCCAGCGCCTCGCGCAGCGGCCGATCCGTCGGAAGCCGACCGACCAGTTCGTCTTCCATGCGGCGCAGACGGGTGCGCTCGCGATAAAGCTCGGCGTCGCCCTTGGCCTTCAGCTGGCGCGCCAGATTGCGGGCCAGGGTCGTGCAGCCCACCCGCAGTTCATAGGGCAGCAGCTTGGGCGAGGCGTTGTGGCAGGCGATCAGCCCCCACAGTGCGTCATCGACGATGATCGACACAGAGGCCGAGGCCCGCACGTCCATGTTCTGGAGATACAGCAAATGGATCGGCGACACGGACCGCAGGCCGCTGTCACTCATGTCCAGCGGCGCTTCGCCGGGCGCGACAGGCCGCAACGGCTGGGGCTTATAGCGGCTGTCGGGAATGACCCGCACGGGGTTGCGCAGATAAAGGGCCCGCGCCTGTCTGGGGATGTCGGCGGCCGGGAAATGGTGGTTCAGGAAGGAGCCAGTTCCGTCTGCACGGGCTTCGGCGACCACCTGGCCCGCGTCGTCGTCGTGGAAGCGGTAGATCATGACCCGGTCGAACCCGGTCAGCTTGCGAAACGCCTCGGCCGCCCTCTCGCACACCGACTGCACCGTCACCGCCCGTTCCAGCGACGCGCCGGCGGTGTCCAGGTTGGCGACCAGGTCGATGCCCAGACGCGCCTGCTGCGAGCTCTGTTCGACCTCGACGATCATCAGGTCGTCGGCGGCGGCGGCATTGGGCGCGCGGTGGACGACCACGTCATATTCCAGACGGTTGGTCGCGCGCCAGCGGCAGGCGAAACCGGTCTCCTGCAAGGCCGCCATCGAGCGGATACGCCGGTCTGCGACATCGCCCAGCACGTCCGCGATCGGGCGGTCGATCCAGACGGTGCGGCCGGTCAGATCCTCGATGGCGCCCGCACCCTGGCGGATCGTCAGGGATTGCAGGTCGAGCACCAGCAGGAAGCCGTGCGGCTGAATGGATTGTGGAATGTGGATCGGCTCGCGATCACATTCGGTCAGATCGGGTTCGACGTTTTCCAGAGTCTCGGTCATGCGCAGGCGTCCCGCGTCTGCGGTTGCGGGGACGGGTGGTCGGCGGCTTCCCGAAGAGCGAGAAGGGCAGGGGAAGCGATCATGGGCGTCAGATTAACACACTGTCTTGTCTTGTCGATTTTCACGGGCGTGAAGTCGCGCTAGAAGGCGCGTCGCGGACACGGAACGGCCCAGGGCGCATGGCGTTCAGCAGCCTCGTCCATTTTCATTTCGCTCGGAACGGTAGGCCCTCATGAAACTGCGCGTGCGCGCCGAGCTCGTCTATCGTTTCGATCCGCCGACGGACGCCATCTACAAAATCCAGGTCGCCCATTGGCCGGGCCAGGACATCATTGAAGAGACCCTGACCTTCGATCCCCCTGTGGATTTCCACGAGGATGAGGACGTCGATTTCGGCGCCCGCACCCTGCGTTGCCATGTCGAGGGCGAGGTCACCCTGACCTATGAGGCCGTGGTCGAGAACGGCGTGCTGAAGGGCCTGCCGCCCAGCGTGTCTCAGCACGACTGGGGCGAACTGCCTGCCGAGGTCCTGCCCTATCTGCAGCCCAGCCGATATTGCCCGTCGGACCAGTTCGGCCGCTTCGTCACGCGCGAGTTCGGCGACACGGCGGGGGGCGCGCGCGTGCTGGCGATCCTGAACTGGATCACCGCCAACGTCGATTACGAGCACGGGGTCTCGGACACAGAGACCACGGCGGCCCGCACCTTCATCGACCGCGCTGGGGTATGCCGCGACTTCACACACCTGGGCATGACCCTGTGCCGGGCCTCGGGCATTCCCGCGCGCGCCGTCAGCGCCTTCGCCCACCAGTTGGAGCCGCCCGATTTTCACGCCATCTTCGAGGTCTGGCTGGACAACGGCTGGTGGCTGGTCGACGCGACGGGCCTGGCGCCGGTCGAAGGGCTGGTGCGGATCGCCTGCGGGCGCGACGCGGCCGACATCGCCTTCCTGACGACCCAGGAGCGGTGCCAGATGGTGCGCCAGTCGGTGACGGTGGCGGCGGCCTGATTTCCGTCCCTCTCCCATCGGGAGAGGGCTTGAGCGCCTGAGAGCGAAGCGATCAGCTTTGCGCGAAAGGGTGAGGGGCGGGTTGTGCGAGTTGGCCCGCCGGCCGACCCTCATCCGGCCCTTCGGGCCACCTTCTCCCAATGGGAGAAGGATCGTTACTTGGGCTGCTGCGCCGCCTTGTAGGCCTGAAGGTCGTCGATTACCTCCATCTGGCGCAGCACCTTGTTCTGCGGATCGACCAAGACGTGCGCGCCGGCCGAAACTGCGATCCGACCCCTACCGTCGTTCATCGCCACGTTATGGACGACGCCGTCGATCTCGACCTCCAGCGGCATCGGGAAGACCCCGCCGTCGCCGGTCGTCCAGTCCAGCCGCAGCACGCCGCCTTCGCGCGACTGCGTCAACACCGGGAGAGCGGCGTTGTAGAGATAGCCCTGGAAGAACCAGCCATAGTCCTGGCCCGTCACCGTATTGACGATGTCCAGGAAGTCGCCGGTCGAACGATACAGCGGCGCGAAATTGCCCGGCCGGGGATCGGGGCGGCCATAGACCAGCCGGGTGATCGCCTCGTGGAAGGCCGCATCGCCGATCAGCATCCGCAGTGAATGGCTGATCAGCGAGCCCTTGGAATAGATGTCGTTGCCCGGCCCGACATCGCCCTTGTAGACCTCGTCCTCGGTCTTGGGCGTGCCCGAGACGACGGGGAACTTGTTGATCAGCCCCTCGCGCTGGTTGGCCAGTTCGCGCTGCATATAGCGGTCGCCCAGCAGCCAGCGCGCGTACAGGGGTTGCATGTACGACCCCAGCCCTTCGTGCAGCCACATGTCGTCGGCGTTCTGGTTGGTTAGCTGGTTGCCAAACCATTCGTGGGCGAACTCGTGCTGCAGCAGCCAGTCATAGCCCCGGCCGTCGATCTTGTAGCCGTTGCCGTAGGCGTTGATGGTCTGGTGCTCCATGCCCAGGTGCGGGGTCTCGACCACGCCCATCTTCTCGTCGCCGAAGGGATAGGGGCCGACGGTGGCCTCGAAGAAGTCCAGCATCTTGGGGAACTGGGCGAACAGGGCCTGGACCTGTTCGGGCGTGTCGGACTTCAGATGCCAGTAGGCCATCGGGATCGTGTTGCCGAACCGGCTGCGATACGCGCCCGCGACCTCCTGATATGGGCCGACATTCAGGGCGATGGCGTAGGTGTTGGGCGACTTGGCGGTCCAGTTCCAGGTGGTCCAGCCGTCGCCGTGATCGACCTTGCCCAGGAACCGGCCGTTGGACGGCGCCGACAGATCGGACGGGACGGTGATGTGCAGATCGACCCGGCCCGGCTCGCCGTGCGGGCTGTCGATACAGGGCCAGAAGATGTCGCAGCCCTCGCCCTGAACCGCCGTGGCGATCCACGGCTCGCCCGACGGGGCGGTGGACCAGACGAAGCCGCCGTCCCACGGCGCGCGGGGCGCCACGCGCGGCTGACCGGCATAGGCGACGCGCAGGGCGACGGACTGTCCGGCGGCCAGGGGCTGTGCCAACTGCACCGTCAGCCGGCCCTCGGGATTGGACCAGCGGTCGACGGCGACCTCGATCCCGTCGATCTGGACCGACGAGATGGTCAGCAGCGTATCCAGATCGACGACCAGGGCCTCCAACGGCGCCTTGGCGGTGAAGTCCAGAACGGCGACGGCGTCGATGGCCTTGTCGGCGGGAATGACCTTGATCGTCAGGTTGGCCTTGTCGAACCGCATCGCCTGTTGTTCGACCGTCAACGGCTGGTCGGTGGCCAGGGTGTAGGGGGTGGATTCACGCGTCGTCGCGGCCGTCGAAGCCGGGGCGGTGGCGCAGGCGGTCAGGGCCAGAAGGCTCGCTGCGGCGAGCAGAACCGTGATGCGCATCCAACTTCCCTTCGGTCTGGCAGGGAAGGCTTAGCGCGGCCCGGATGACGCGCAAAGAAAAAGGCCGGCGTTTCCACCGGCCTCTTCCAGAACTCTATGTCGCAGACGCCGATCAGGCGGCGGCGGCGGCGGCTTGCTCGGCGATCTTGGCGCGAACCTGACGCTTGATGCGCTGGGCGGCGATCGACAGCTGCTCGTCGCGAGCCTTGACGATGAAGACGTCCAGGCCGCCCTTGTAGTCCAGGGTGCGCAGCGCGGCGTTCGAGATACGCAGGCTGAACGTCTGGCCCAGGGTTTCCGAAGTCAGCTTGACCGTCTTCAGCGACGGCAGGAACCGGCGCTTGGTCTTGATGTTCGAGTGGCTCACATTGTGGCCGACCATGGGGCCGATACCGGTGAGTTCGCAACGACGCGACATCGTCAGATCCTTAAGGTGCGGCGTCCAGCCCGAGCATGGGAGAAGACGCATGAACAGTTGCGCGCGGGAACCAGCCCGCGCGAGAGGGGGCCGTATAAGGGAAGAGGCGGTTCGGCGTCAAGCTGAGTCTGGACGCATAAAGCCAGCGGTTCGTTCAGCCGTCATTCAAATGCCGCGCTGTATGGGCCATATCATGAAGACCCCAGAAGAGACCCAAGCAGAACAGAAGGCCGCCATGTCCCGTCCGTCGCTGATCGACCGCCTGCCCAAGCGCGCGCTCGCCGTCCTGGCCCCGGTCGTCGCCGGCGGCTTCATGCTGGCCGCGCCCGCCATCGCCCCCGCCCAGACGGCGGCCCAGTCCGAAGTCCTGCCCGGCTATTGGGAATATACCACCAGCGCCGTGGGCCAGCGCGACACGCTGCAACGCTGTGTCCGCCCCAGCGAGATCAACCGCTTCTTCGGCGGCCTGTCGACCAACAAGTGGCGCTGCACCTATCCGACCCGCGTGGTGGGCGATGGCAATGCGCGCTTCGAGGGCACGTGCCAGGACCGCAAGGGTCGCCGCATCGCCGTGCGACTGAACGGAACCTATACGGACACCAGCTTCAGCTTCCGCGGGGGCGCCCAGATCGTGCGCGGCACCCCCTATATTCCCGCCAGCATCACCGCACGCCGCATCAGCGCCCAGTGCCCGGCCAACGCCGAGTATTTCTGAGGCCCGTATAGCGAGCAGCAAAAAAGGCCCCGGATCGCTCCGGGGCCTTTTCTTTTGTCCGAGGTCGAAGTCTAGGCGGCTTCGGCGGTCGGGATCGGTCTGTTGGCGCCGACGGGGGCGATCCAGTCCTCTAGCGCGGCGATGACGGCCTCATCCACCTCGGCGTCGAACTTGCGGGCGAACAGTGACGGGCTGGCCTTCAGTTCGGGCAGGTCCGCCAGGGTGTAGGTGCGCGGGCGCAGCTTGATGTCGCCGTCGGGGATCCAGTCGATCATCCGCATGTCGTCGTTGACCATCGGCCCATGGACGTCGGTGTTCTTCATCACGGTCTGGAAGAAGCCTTCGTCGGCGATGAAGGTGTGGCGATAGAAGGCCTTGAACCGGTCCGCCGCCTTGTCGTTGCAGACGAAGTCGCAGAAGCGGCGGCTGACCATCATCCACTGATTGCCGATATAGGGCGTGGCGCCGCGCAGGAACGGACGGCGCAGGATGGTGCGCAGGATGCCGCCGGGGCGCTCGAACACCATGTTGCGGACCCGGTTCATGGTGTCGGGGCGGATCTTGCGCTGATCGACCGCGCGAATGAACTCCTGGCCTTTGTGTTTCGCCAGGAAGCCCATGATCTCGGCCTGAGACTTCAACGGGAAGTCCTGGCCGCTCAGGTTGATGAAGACCGACCAGTCGTCGCTCATTTCCAGCAGACGCTTCATGCCGCGCAGCTCTGCGTCGATCAGGCTGTAGCCGCCCCACAGGGCGCGTCGGCTCTCGATGACGTCGGCGTTGGCATAGGGGGCCAGGAACTGGCGGATCTGCTGTTCCAGCTCGGGGCCCGAGTTGCGATCGACGTGAACGACGTAATGGTTGGCGGGGTCATAGACGGCGTCGAACAGGCGTTTGAACTGTTCGGGATAGCGGTGGACCAGGATCAGATAGCCGATCATGCGTCCGCCCTCCCCTTGTTTGAAAGGCGATGACCCGTCGCGGCGGCGCGCGCGACGGACAGCTCGATGAGCCAGATCATGAGATCGAAGGTTTCGCATGGTGGTCAAACCGGATCCGATCAACCGCCTGAGGGCGGTTCGCTCTCGGCGACCATCCTCCTATTTGGGAAGTCCTGGCTCAAAAGCCATGGGTGCGGGCCTGTGCGGCCTCATTTGGAGGTAGGCCGCCTGCTAGGCTGACCTTTCACAGAAAAGGTCGATCACCGTGAAAGAGAGCAAGGGCAAGTCCAAGAAGGTCGCGCCGCCCAAGGCGAACGCGTCCCAGCCCAGCCTGAAGAACCTGGTTCCCGTACCTGGTAAATCGGGGAAAACCGGCAAGTAGAACCCGAAAACAAAAAGGCCCCGGATCGCTCCGGGGCCTTTTCGTTTGTCCGAGGTCGAAGCCCCAACCGGTATTTAGGCGGCTTCGGCGGTCGGGATCGGCTTCTTGGCGCTGAGCGACTTGGCGAGCAGCTCGACGGCGGCGTCCTTGTCGATCTTGTTGGCGGCGGCGACTTCACGGGCCATACGGTCCAGGGCCGATTCATAGAGCTGACGCTCCGAATAGGACTGTTCCGGCTGGGTGTCGGCGCGGTGCAGGTCGCGGACCACTTCGGCGATGGAGATCAGGTCGCCCGAGTTGATCTTGGCTTCGTATTCCTGGGCGCGACGCGACCACATGGTGCGCTTGATGCGGGCGCGACCCTTCAGGGTTGTCAGGGCCTTGGTCACGACATCGTCGGCGGCCAGCGAACGCAGGCCGGCCGTCGCGGCCTTCTTGGTGGGGACGCGCAGGGTCATCTTCTCGTGGTCGAAGGTCACGACATAGACTTCCAGCGACATGCCCGCGACTTCCTGGACCTCGACCGCCGCGACTTTACCGACGCCGTGCGCCGGATAGACGACCGCGTCGCCAACCTTGAACTCCAGACCAGTCTTGCTCGTCATAATCGTCCTTTCCCGGTCAGGGCCGGGCGACGCGAAGGCGCAGGAAACGCAAACAGGATCTCATCCGCCGGATCGCTCCGTCGGAGGGGATGATGTCAGGCGTCAAATGCGGAAACGGATCACCAAACCTCTGGCCGATCCCGTCTGTGGGCGGGATGCTGTCGCAAACACGGGCGGCGCGAAGATTTCGCGGACCGCCCGATCGAATGAAACAGAACCTATCACAAATCTGCGGAATTTCAAAACGTCCACAGGGCGGACGTGGATTTGCGGCAAGGCTTGAGCGCCCCTAGCGGTAAAGTCAGGAACCCTTGCCCGGCTTGGTGCTGAAGTATTTCTCGTATTTGCCGGTCTCGCGTTCGTACTGTTCGCGGTCGGCGGGGGGCGTGCCCTTGACGGTGATGTTGGGCCAGACCTTGGCGTATTCGGCGTTGACCTGAAGCCACTTGCCGTCCGGCTCGTCCTCGGTGTCGGGCACGATGGCGTCGACGGGGCATTCCGGCTCGCACACGCCGCAGTCGATGCACTCGTCGGGCGCGATGACCAGGAAGTTCTCGCCCTCGTAGAAGCAGTCCACCGGACACACCTCGACGCAGTCCATGAACTTACATTTCACGCAGGCGTCGGTGACGATGTAGGTCATTGGGCGAAGAACGGGTGTCGGACTGTGAGCGGGAGGCCTGCGACATGGCGGCCACGCAACCAACTGTCAACAGCAGGGCTTAAGGCGAGAGACGTTCGCAAGCCGGTTTGAGCCCGCTTGACAACAGTCGGGCTTAATCGCAACCGTATTGATTGCATATTCACCGTCCCATCGACAGGAACCCCTCCATGCGCTCTCCCTTCATGAAATACGTCGTCGCCGGCGCGCTAGCCGTCAGCCTCGCCGCTGGCGGCGCAGTGGTGGCCCAGGCCGCCCTGACCAAGATCCCCGCCCAGGTCACCGCCGGGAACTACGATCTCGATTCCGGCCACGGCAAGATCACCTGGTCGGTGAACCACTTCGGCCTGTCGACCTACACCGGCCAGTTCGTGAACGTGAAGGCCGAGCTGAAGCTGGACCCGGCCAATCCGTCGGCCTCGACCCTGACCGCCACCATTCCGCTGACCGACGTGGCGCCGAACGACGACAGGCTGAAGGCCCACCTGCAGACCGCCGACTTCTTCGACACCGCCAACCACCCGACGGCGACCTTCGTCTCGCGCTCGGTGACGGTGGATTCGGATGACGCCAACGAGGCGACCGTGGTCGGCGACCTGACCCTGCGCGGCGTGACCAAGCCCGTCACCATCGAGGTCGAGTTCAACGGCGCCGGCACCGTCATGGGCGCCTACAAGTCCGGCTTCGACGGCGAAGCGACCATCAAGCGCTCGGACTTCGGCATCAACTACGCCCTGCCGGCCGTCTCCGACGAAGTGAAGCTGCACATCGAAGGCGAGTTCGTGCTGAAGCAATAAGGATTTCGCGCTGAGCGCTGCTTGAGCCCTCAAGCAGTAAGTGAGTAAAGGGCGCGGGCCTCCTCGGGCGGCCCGCGCCTTTTGCCCAGCGCCTCCACCCTCAGGCTGGTGACGCGCCCGTCCTGAGCGAAGGTCAGCAAGTCGCTGACGTGGACGCAACGGCTGGGCTTGTCGAGCCGCGTCTCCCGCCCATGATGCGTCAGCCGCACCGCCCCCCGCTCGACCAGATCGGCGGCCAGCCCCCGCGTCTTCACGAAACGCGCGCGCCACAGCCACAGATCGATGCGACAGGCGTCCGTCTCCATCCCTTTCGTCATCCTCCGGCAAGCCGCTTGCGGCGCGGACCGGGGGAGCCAGCAGCGCCGAAGGCGATCTGTCCGCCGCATAATGTTGGAAGCATCTCATACGCGACAGGTTCGCGCTCGCGCGCGCCGCTGGGTTCCCCGGTCTCCGCTTCGCTTCGCCGGAGAATGACGAAGGGACGGGGCATCAAGAGGCGGATTTCCGACGCGGGCGACGACGTTTGGCTCGCGCCGGCTCCGGCGGTGGTGCTGTCAGGGCGGCCAGGGCCGCGAACGGCGAATCCTTGACGATCTTCGGCGCCTTGCCCGGCTTGTCGGGCAGGCGGGCGCGTTCGGTCTTCAGCGCGGCGATGATCTGTTTCGCCTGATCGGCGCTCCAGCCCAGGTCGGTCAGGGCCTCGTCCGACAGCCTACCGTGGTTGGCGGCGCGCAGGTCGGCCATCTTCTCCAACGTCTCGACGGCGGCCAGCCAGCGACCGGCCTGGCGCAGGCCGTGGGCCGACAGCAGGCGCGGCGAGGGCGGCTCGACCGGCGCGGGGATCAGGTCGGGCGTCGCGGGGATCAGCGGCGCGTCCACGAACCCTTGCGCGAAATGTCGGGCGCGGGGCTTTTGCAGGCCGGGCAGCCACACCGAATGAACGCCGACGCGGATGGCGAAACTCTTCAGCGTGCGGCGCTCGACCTGGCTGAGAGCCGCCAGATCGCGTTCGACCTCGCGTCGGTCGATCAGGCCGCCGGCCTCGATCAGACGAAACGCGATGCCGCGCGGCAGGCCCTTTAGCGCGCCGCTTTCGACTGCCTGACGCAGACGGCGCAAATCTCGCAGCGCACGGCCGGCCTCGGCAGCCAGCCAAGCCTCGATCCTGCGCTGCGCCCGTTCGCGGGCGGGCGTCGGTCCCAGATCGCCCAGCAGACGCACGGACGGCGAGAACGGATCGGCCCCCTGCGGCGTCGTCACGATCTGGGCGGTCAGCACGCCGCGCCACAGGACCGCGCCATCCGGCGTGACGGAAAAGGCCTCGTCGGTCTCGGCCGCCAGCCGGCCCAGGCGGCGGTTGATCTCGGGCGTCACAGCGCGCACGGCCGCCTGGCGTAGGGTGCGATCCTCCAGCGCCGAGGCGCCCTTCTCCATCTGGAAGCGAACGCCCTCCAACTGACCCACCACCTGACCCTCGACCGTGACCTCGCCGTCGTCGGCGACCCCGGCAAACGCATCGTCCCGCACGTTCAGGGCGCGCATCAGGGCGGTGGTGCGGCGATCCACGAACCGGGCGGTCAGCCGCTCATGCAGCACGTCGGACAGCCGGTCCTCCAGCGCACGGGTCTTGTCGCGCCAGCCTTGCGCGTCGTGGACCCAGTCGGGCCGGTTGGCGATGTAGGACAGGGTGCGCACGGCCGACAGCCGGGCCGACAACTGGTCGATCTGGCCGTCGTCGCGATCCACGAAGGCGAAGCGGGGCGCCATCCAGTCGTCGGTCAGGCGGCCGCGTTTGCCGGTCAGGGCGTGGAAGACGTCCTTGGCCAGACGGGCATGCTCGTCCAGCGTCGTCTTTTGGAAGTCCGGCAACTGGCAGGCTTCCCACAGCCGCATGATGGCGCCGCGCGAGCGACCGATGCGGGCGATCTCCTCGTCCTTGATCAGACGCCGCAGCAGGGTTTCGTCCAGCGCCTCGCCGGTCAGGTTCAGGCCGATGCGCTGGGGCGTGACGGTCAGTGATCGCAGCAGATCAGGCAGGGTGTCGAAATCGAGCTTGCCGTTGCGCCACTCGGCCGCCTCGACCGGATCGAACCGATGCTCGACCACCTGTTCGACCAGGTCGGGATCCAAGTCCTCCGCCTCGGCCGTGACGCCGAACGTCCCGTCGCGCAGGTGGCGCCCGGCGCGCCCGGCGATCTGGCCGATCTCGTGCGCGTGCAGCCAGCGGGTCCGCCGACCGTCGAACTTCCTCAGACCTGCAAAGGCGACATGGTCCACATCCATGTTCAGCCCCATGCCGATGGCGTCGGTGGCGACCAGGAAATCGACCTCGCCCGACTGATAAAGCGCGACCTGGGCGTTGCGGGTGCGGGGCGACAGGCTGCCCATGACCACGGCCGCACCGCCTCTCTGACGCCGGATCAGTTCAGCGATGGCGTAAACCCGCTCGGTCGAGAAGGCGACGATGGCGCTGCGCCGGGGCAGGCGGGTCAGTTTCTTGGACCCGGCGTAGGAAAGCGTCGACAGCCGGTCCCGCGTCACGATCTCCACGTCCGGCACCAGGCGGCGGATCAATGGCTCCATCGTCCCGGCGCCCAGGAACATGGTCTCGAACCGCCCGCGCGCGTGCAGCAGTCGCTGGGTGAAGACGTGGCCGCGCTCGGGATCGGCGACCAGCTGAATCTCGTCGATGGCCAGGAACTCGACCGACCGCTCCAGCGGCATAGCCTCGACGGTGCAGACGAAATAGTGCGGCCGCGGCGGGACGATCTTTTCCTCGCCCGTGATCAGGGCGACGGCGGCGGCCCCGCGCTGGCGGACGATGCGCTCGTAGATCTCGCGGGCCAGCAGGCGCAGCGGCAGGCCGATCATGCCCGAGGCGTGACCCAGCATCCGCTCGACCGCCAGATGGGTCTTGCCGGTGTTGGTGGGCCCCAGGACCGCAGTGACGCGGGACGGGGCGAGGCCTGCGGACCGGTCGCTCATGTCCGCCCTAAGGTGGAGACGATTCCCTTCCGGCTCAAGCGTCGCCGGCGCGCATTCCCATGCGAACCAGGGTGGACAGGTTCGACGCCTGCATCTTGGTCATCACCTTGGCGCGGAAAATCTCCACCGTGCGGGGGCTGATCTCCAGCCGCAGCGCAATTTCCTTGTTCGAACAGCCGTCGATCAGGGCGTCGAACACCTGACGCTCGCGAGTGGTCAGGGTCGCCAGACGGCTCCTGGCCTCGTCCCGCGCCGTCCGATCCGCCTCCAGGCTGGTCAGCGAGGCGATGCAGCGACCGACGCAGTCCAGGATATGTTCGGGATCGAAGGGTTTTTCGATGAAATCGACGACCCCGGCCTTCATCAACTGAACCGCCAGCGGTACGTCGGCGTGGCCGGTGATGACGATTACGGGCCAGCGCTCGCCTCTCAGCGTCTTCAGCCTGCGCACCAGTTCCGGCCCTTCGACGCCGGGCATACGCACGTCGCTGACGACGCAGGCGCTCTTGTCGGTCGGCAGGTTCTCCAGAAAGTCGTCGGCGCTGGCGAAGGCGCGCGCCCGAAAGCCCGCCCCGCGCAACATGAGGACGAGCGAGTCCCGCATGGCTGGGTCGTCGTCGACGATGAAGACGGAATGCGCGTTCATGCGGCGTCGAGCTCCTGGCTGTGAGGCAGGCGGAAGGTGAAAGCTGCGCCGCCAAGTCTGCTGCGCCCGACGGTCAGGGCGGCGCCGTGGCTTTCGACGATGGAACGCGTGACGGAGAGGCCCAGACCCATGCCGCCCGCCTTGGTCGAGATCATCGGATGGAAGATGCTGTCTCGCTGATCGGTCGGAATGCCACGCCCATTGTCCTCGACGGCGATCTCATAGCCTTCGGCGCCCAACGAACGACCCGAGACGGACACGCGGCCGTTTTCCTGTCCAATGGCCGCGTCCACGGCGTTCTTGACCAGGTTGGTCAGGGCCTGCTGCAATTGAATGCGATCCGCCAGTACATGATCGTCCTCGCCATCGGCCTGGATGTCGATGGTGACATCGGTGTCACGCCCGATCAGCGTGAAGACCGGATCCAGGTCCTGGATCATCTGAGAGGCGCGCTCCTCGGTGAAGCTGCGTGATCCGGTCGCAAGAAGCTCACGCATGCGTCGGATGATTTCGCCCGCACGCAGCAATTGCGCCTTGGCCAGTTCCAAAGCGCGCGTCGCTTCGTCTGCCGGGGATCCCGCCTTGGCCAGGGCGGCCTGGCCGGCGTGCAGATAGACGGCTGCGGCGGTCAGGGGCTGATTCATCTCGTGCGCCAGGGTCGCGGCCATCTCGCCCATCGAGTTCAGGCGCCAGACGCTGTTGAGTTTTTCGGTCAGGTCGCGTTCGCGTTGCCGCATCGCCTCTGACTGGCTCTGTTCGGCAAGGGCCAGAACGATATGTTCGGGCCAGATGTCGTCCGGTAGTACATTGGCGTGGATGGTCAGCGGCACGGGGCAGGCGTTTGGGCGCCAAACCGCCCAGAAGCCCGTAGACGGCGACAGAACCTCGCCGCCCTGCCGTGCAGACTCCAGGGCGGCCTCATCGAAACACGGCACCAGCGTGTGAAACGGCAGGGTCGCGGCTTCTTCTCGGCTGACGCCCAGAAGCGCGGCTGCGGCGGGCGTCACGCGCTGTGTGCGCCCTTCGCGATCCAGGGTCACGATCGGCACGGACGTCAGGATGGTCTCCAGAAGCATTTCCCGCATGGCCAGGTCGCGCGTCAGCGCTCGCGCGGTCCTGAGGGCGCCGCCCAGGCGGCGGCAGACCTCTGCGATGGCCCAGGCGACGACGGCGAAGAGGACGGCGTTCACCGTCGCATCGAGCGCGCCTTGCCTCTGCACCATCACTTCGTTGGCGATTATGGAGAGTGTGATCGCCAGAATGACCGACAGGCGCCGCGCCAACAGGGCCGTGACCATGACGGCCGCCACCATCGGCAGATAATAGAAATGTCCAAAGGGTTCGAGCGCCACGCGCACGCCGACGGCGATCAATACTGAGATACAGGCGACGAAAGCGCCGCTCCACCAAGTCTTTGTGCGTCGCAGCGTGCAGAGGTGACGATCAGACCCTCGAAGACTGGCGTTATCCCGTTTCACTGTGAACAATCGTGGGTGAGCAACATCACTGGGACATTTACCTGCCGTCTTTTTGACTCATTTTCCATACGCGATCTTGTTATGCGTGGAAATACGTAATTCGCTTCGAAAGCCATGCGCTGCGATCTGAGCCCCGGCGCCAAGCTGTGCCGGCCCTACGCATTCCTACCTAGAGCGTGGTTCAGAAATAATATTAATCATCGCCTCATCCTTGGACTGCACAATGCAGAAGCTTCCAGGGACCACAATGCTTCGTTCGTTTTCCGTCCTCTCGCCTCTGATCGTCGCGGCTGCAAGCCTTGCGTCGCCGGTCACGGTCCAGGTTCGGGCGCCGGGGCGCGATGTCGCCGCCGGCTAAATCGTTCTGAATAAAAAGACACTATCGGGGGATGTAGAGTTGAAGTTGATTGAGAATCTGCCGGTCGGCCGCAAGCTGTTCCTGGCTTTCGGTCTCGTGCTCGCGGCGATAGCCGTGATGGGCGCCGTCGTGGTGACCAGTCTGTTGAAGATGGAAAGCGCCGGCGCGACGCGCAGCGTCGAGAACAAGGACAACCGCACAACCGCCACGGCCGAATTCTACATGACCCGTCAGGAGAACGCCTTCCGCGGCTATCTGCTGTCGAAGGATCCCTATTATCTCGAACGCGTCGATGCTCACCGCGCCAAGTTCCTGGCCGCGATGGAACAGCTGCGCAAGGATCTGCCCGCCGATCGCGCCGCGCCGGTCGACAAGGCCGTCGAGGCCAATGCGACCTGGTACAAGAACGTCGTCGAAGTCGGCGGCGCGATGGTTCGCGACGGCCGCGGCGCCGAGGCCGTGCAGATGGTCGGCCGCACCGGCGTCGCCGACACCTATGTCGCCCCGCTGGAAGAAGCGATCGACGAGATCAAGGCCTCCAACGACGCCGCTCTTGAAGCGGCGCGCGCGGCCCAGTCCGCCGCCACTCGCAGCGCCATGAACGCCGTCGTCATCGGTCTGATCGCTGCGCTTCTGATCGCTCTGGCCGCCGGCTTTGTCGCGACCCGCGCCATCACGCGGCCGATCCTCACGATGATCGGCTATATGCAAAAGCTGATGGCGGGCGACACGTCGATCCAGATCGTCGGCGCCGACCGCAAGGACGAGTTCGGCAAGATGGGCCAGGCCATCGTCGCCTTCCGCGATGCCGCCGTCGACAAGGTCCGCGTCGAGAAGGAAGCCGCTTCTCACCGTTCGATGACCGAGCAGGAGCGCACCGAACGCGAGGCCGAAAAGGCGCGCGAGGCGGCGGAAGACATTCGGGCGATCACGGCCTTGGGGCAAGGCCTGTCGGCCATGGCCAACGGCGACATGACATTCCGCATCGATGTCGAGTTCAATCCGAAAGCCGCGCACCTGAAGTCGGACTTCAACGCCGCCATCGCCCAGTTGCAACAGGCCATTGCGGTCGTGGTTGGCAACATCTCGGGCATCCGCTCGGGCGCCGGCGAGATTTCGCAGGCCGCCGACGACCTGTCGCGCCGCACCGAGCAGCAGGCGGCCTCGCTTGAGGAAACCGCCGCCGCCCTGGATGAGATCACCGCCACGGTGAACAAGACCGCCTCGGGCGCCCGCCAGGCCTCCGACGTCGTCCAGGCCGCACGCGGCGACGCCGAAAAGAGCGGCGTGGTGGTGCGTGACGCCGTCCAAGCGATGCAGGCCATCGAAGGCTCGTCCAATCAGATCAACCAGATCATCGGCGTCATCGACGAGATCGCCTTCCAGACCAACCTTCTGGCCCTGAACGCCGGCGTCGAGGCGGCGCGGGCCGGCGACGCGGGACGCGGCTTCGCGGTCGTGGCCTCTGAAGTCCGGGCCCTGGCCCAGCGTTCGGCGGAAGCCGCGAAAGAGATCAAGACCCTGATCTCGGCCTCCACCGGTCAGGTCGGCGCAGGCGTGAAGCTGGTCGGTGAGACCGGTGAGGCCCTGCAACGGATCGTGGACCGGGTCGCCGAGATCGACAGTCTGGTCACCGAAATCGCCGCCTCGGCCCAGGAACAGGCCGTCGGCCTCGCCCAGGTCAACACGGCCGTGAACCAGATGGACCAGGTCACCCAGCAGAATGCGGCCATGGTCGAGCAATCGACCGCCGCCAGCCACTCCCTGTCTCAGGAAGCCGAGGCGCTGCAATCCTCCGTCGCCCAGTTCAACGTGGGCCAGACCGGCGCGGCGGCGTCGCACCGCTCGGCGCCCGCGCCCAGGCGCGTCGCGCCTGCCGCCAAGCCTGCCAACCGCATGGTCGCCGCGCTGAAGACCATCGGACGCGGCGGCGCGGCCCTCAAACCACAAGATGCGGCCGTCGAAGACGGCTGGGAGGAGTTCTGATGAGCGAGACCCTGATCCTGCCCGACGTTCTCGATCTGAACGCGGCCGAACCGTTGAAGGCCGATCTGCTGGCCCTGCGCGGTCATCCCCTGACGCTGGACGCCTCGGCGGTCGAACGGCTGGGGGGACTGTGCCTGCAAGTGCTGCTGTCGGCCAGCAAGACCTGGGCCGCCGACGGCGTCAACCTAAGCTTAGGGTCTGTGTCCCAATACTGGACAGAACAGTGGGCGGCTTTCGGCGCGCCCGACTTCAATACCGAGGGGCTGACGGCATGAGCAAGACCGTTCTTACGATCGACGATTCCCGCACCATGCGCGACATGCTGCTGATGGCGCTGGAAGACGCGGGCTACACCGTGATCCAGGCCGTCGACGGCGTGGATGGGCTGGAGACGCTGGCGGCCAGGGGCGCCGACGTCATCATCACCGACATCAACATGCCCCGCATGGACGGTTTCGGCGTCATCGAGGGCGTGCGCGCGGATCCGAACCACCGCACCACGCCGGTGCTGGTGCTGACGACCGAGAGCGACGTCGAGAAGAAGGCGCGTGCTCGCGCCGCCGGGGCCACCGGCTGGATCGTCAAACCCTTCGACCCCGCAAAACTGGTGGACGCCGTCCGCCGCGTCGCCGCCTGATCGCACCCAGTCTGATCGCCCCCAGTCTGATCGCCAAAGCCCGCCGGACCCGCACCTAATGGACGCCTTCGAAGCCATCAAAGTCACCTTCTTCCAGGAATGCGACGAACTGCTCGCCGACCTGGAAGCGAAGCTGATGCTGCTGGAGCAGGGTCAGACCGACCTGGAGACGATCAACGCCGTCTTCCGCGCCGTCCACTCCGTCAAGGGCGGGGCAGGGGCCTTCGGGCTGGAAGCCCTGGTGCGGTTCGCCCACGTCTTCGAGACGCTGATGGACGAACTGCGCGCGGGCCGCAAACCCTGCGACACGGTCACGATCAAGACCTTGCTGCGGGCGTCGGACGTGCTGGCCGATCATATCCAGGCGGCGCAGGGCCTGATCCCGCAGGTGGACGAGGGGCGCTCCGCCGCCCTGGTCGTCGAGCTGGAAATGCTGACCCACGGCGGCGAGGCGCCGCCCGTGGTCGAGGACGAAGACGACGATTTCGGCTTCATGCCGATGGCCTTCGACATGCCGCTGGACGAACCCGCCGCCACCACGCCCGAAACGCCGGCCGTTGGCTGGCGCGTCGTGTTCAAGCCGCTGGGCCGGATGTACGCCAACGCCAACGAGACCGGCCTGTTGCTGCGCGAACTGGGTCGCCTCGGCCCGATCACGGTGGCTCTGGACGACGGCGAAGTCGACCCGCTCGACGCCCTGTCGGTCGAGGACGGCTGCCTGACCTGGACCATCGATCTGGACGCCGCCGTCGATGAGGCCGCCGTGCGCGAGGTCTTCGACTTCGTCGAGAGCGACTGCGAACTGACCATCACGCCGCTTGGCGCCAACATGGGAGGCGCGTCGGACATGAGCACGACGTTCGAAGACGAGCCGGCGGCGATCCTGCCGGCCAGCGACGATCTGGACATCGCCGCCCTGTTGGCCAAGGCCGGCGGCGCGGTCGTTGAGACGCCGTCCGAGGCCATCCCCTTTGCAGCCTTCGAGCCCGAGCCGGCGCCCGTCGTCGCGCCGCCGCCCGTTGCGGCTGCGGCGCCGACCCCGGCCCCTGCCGCCGCCGCTCCGGCTTCCGCCCCCGTCGCTCCGGCGCCGGTGACGATCCGCGTCGATCTGGATCGGGTGGATCGCCTGATCAACGTGGTCGGCGAGCTGGTCATCCAGCAGGCCATGCTGTCGCAACGTGTCCTGGAAAGCGGCCTGGCCCGCTCGTCCGGCATCGCCCTGGGCCTCGAAGACCTGGAGCTGCTGACGCGCGAGATCCAGGACAGCGTCATGGCCATCCGCGCCCAGCCGGTGAAGTCGGTGTTCCAGCGCATGCCGCGTCTGGTCCGCGAAGTCGCCGACATGGTCTCCAAACAGGTCCGCCTGGTCACCGTCGGCGAGGACACCGAGGTCGACAAGACCGTGGTCGAACGCCTGGCCGAGCCGATCACCCATATGCTGCGCAACGCCATCGACCACGGTCTGGAAACGCCTGACGAGCGTCTCGCCGCCGGCAAGTCGGCCGAGGGCACCGTGCGTCTCGCCGCCCTGCACCGCTCGGGCCGGATCGTCATCGAGATTTCCGACGACGGACGCGGCATCAACCGCGAACGCGTCAAGAAGATCGCCATCGACAAGGGTCTGATCGCCGCCGACGCACCCCTGACCGATGAGCAGATCGACAACCTGATCTTTGCGCCCGGCTTCTCCACCGCCGCCGTCGTGTCCGACATCTCGGGCCGGGGCGTGGGCATGGACGTGGTCAAGCGCTCGATCCAGGCCCTGGGCGGCCGTATCTCCATCAGCTCGGTCCCCGGCAAGGGATCGACCTTCACCCTCAGCCTGCCGCTGACGCTCGCGGTGCTGGATGGCATGGTCGTCGCCGCCGCCGAACAGAC
The DNA here is from genome assembly GCF_057838505.1 of Brevundimonas sp. KH_058. Classification (NCBI taxonomy): domain Bacteria; kingdom Pseudomonadati; phylum Pseudomonadota; class Alphaproteobacteria; order Caulobacterales; family Caulobacteraceae; genus Brevundimonas; species Brevundimonas sp. KH_058. Next base: position 1,898,702 of record NZ_CM174469.1, read on the forward strand.
GCTGATCGCGCCCCTGCCGGCCATCGTCGAGAGCCTGACGCCCCAGGCCGCCGACCTGCATTTCGTCGGCGGCGTCGATCCGGTGATCCGCTTCCGCGAGCGGTTCCTGCCGCTGATCGACGTGGCCCTGATCATGGGCTTCCGCGAGCAACCTATGAATCCGACCGACGGCGTCGCCGTGGTCGTCGAGACCGAGAGCGGCCAGCAGGCGGCCCTTCTGTTCGACGCCATCCAGGGCCAGCGCCAGGTGGTCATCAAGAGCCTCGAAACCAACTACCAGCAGGTCGAGGGCGTCGCCGCCGCCACCATCCTTGGCGACGGCCGCGTGGCCCTGATCCTCGACGTCGACGTCATCGTCACCGATATGCGCCGCAAATCCATCCGCCCCGATTTCAAGCTCGCGAGCTGAACCATGACCGAAGCCAAAGATCCCCAGCGCGAACTGATCGCCTTCCGCATCGGCAGTCAGGAATTCTGCGTCGACATCATGTCGGTCCGTGAAATCCGCGGCTGGACGCCCGCGACGCCTCTGCCCCGCTCGCCGGGCTACATGAAGGGCGTCATCAACCTGCGCGGCACCGTCCTGCCGATCATCGACCTGGGCGCCCGCTTCGGTCTGACGACGTCCGAGCCGACGGCCCGCCACGTCATCATGGTCGCCCATATCGGCGGCCGGATGGTGGGGCTGCTGGTCGACGCCGTGTCCGACATCCTGCAGATGAGCGAGGCCTCGGTGCAGGCGACGCCCGACGTGGCCAGCGACCAGGTGAAGACCTTCGTCAAAGGCATCTTCTCCATCGACGGCCGCATGATCAGCCTGATCGAACTGGATTACATCCTGCCCCAAGTCGAGGCCGAAGCCGCATGACCGCCGCCGCCGGCCGGGGATCCATCGTCGAGGGCGAGTTCGTCTTCACCGCCGATGATTTCCGACACATCGCCGAAATGCTGCACGCCCATGCCGGCATCGCCCTGAACGAGGGCAAGGCCGCGCTGGTCTATTCGCGCCTGGCCAAGCGTCTGCGCACCCTGGGCCTGACCAGCTTCCGCGACTACTGCGCCCTGGTCGAGGGCGTGGACGGGGTGGACGAGCGCCAGAAGATGACGGCGGCCCTGACGACCAACGTCACCCGCTTCTATCGCGAGCCGCACCATTTCGACGACCTGCGCGACCGGGTCATGCCGGAACTGGTCGCCCGTGCGCGCGCCGGCGGCCGGGTCCGCCTGTGGTCGGCCGCCTGCTCGAACGGGCAGGAGCCCTATTCGATGGCCCTGACCATCCTGTCGGTCCTGCCCGAGGCGGCGGACCTGGACGTGCGCATCCTGGCCACCGACATCGATCCGAACATGGTGGCCCAAGGCCACGACGGCACCTATTCCGAAGAGGCGCTGGAGCCGGCGCCCGTCACCCTGTGGCGCAAATATTTCGACCGCGCCGACCGCGGTAGCTGGACGGCGGGCCAGCAACTGAAGCGTCTGGTCAGCTTCAAGGAGCTGAACCTGATCGGCGACTGGCCGATGAAGGGCAAGTTCGATGTCATCTTCTGCCGCAACGTCGTCATCTATTTCGACGACGCGACCCAGGAGCGGGTGTGGAAGCGGTTCACGCCGCTGATGAACCCCGGCGCGACCCTGTATATCGGCCATTCCGAACGTGTTTCCGGTCCTGCGACCAGCCAGCTTCAAACCGCCGGCCTGACCACCTATCGCCTGGGCGGCGCCTGATGAGCGCGCCCGTCCGCGTCCTGGTCGTCGATGACAGCCTGACCATGCGGGGCCTGATCTCGGCCGCGCTGAAGTCGGACCCCGAGATCGAGGTCGTCGGCACGGCCGCCGATCCCATCGAGGCGCGCGCCGCGATCAAGGCCCTGAACCCCGACGTCCTCACCCTTGACGTCGAAATGCCCAACATGAACGGGCTGGAGTTCCTGGAAAAGATCATGCGGCTGCGGCCCATGCCGGTGGTCATGGTCTCGACCCTGACGGCGGCCGGCACCGACGTGACCCTGGCCGCGCTTGAGATCGGCGCCGTGGACGCCGTGGCCAAGCCGGCGGTCGCCAGCGTGGACGCCTTCCACGATCTGATCGGCAAGGTGAAGATGGCCGCCCGCTCGCGCGTCCGCGCCCGTGGCGACACCCCGGCCGCCGCCGAGGCGCCGCGCACCTATCGGCCCAATCCCAACCACGTCCTGGCCATCGGCTCGTCCACCGGCGGGGTCGAGGCCCTGCTGACGGTGCTCAGCGGCTTCCCCGCCAACTGCCCCGCCACGGTCATCACCCAGCATATGCCGGCGACCTTCACCGCCAGCTTCGCCGCCCGCCTGGACCGCGTCTGCGCCCCGACGGTGACCGAGGCCGTGGACGGCGCGCCGTTGAAGCCTGGCCACATCTATCTGGCGCCCGGCGGCGCGACCCATCTGGAGGTCGCGTCCGGCATGTCGCCGCGCTGCCGACTGGTCGTCAGCGATCCGGTCAACGGACACCGTCCGTCGGTCGATGTGATGTTCGAGTCCGTCGTGCGCCTGAAGCGTCCGATGACGGGCGTCATCCTGACCGGAATGGGCAAGGACGGCGCCAAGGGCCTTCTGGCCATGCGCGAAGCCGGCGGCCGCACCCTGGGCCAGGACGAGGCCACCTGCGTCGTCTACGGCATGCCGAAAGCCGCCTTCGAATTGGGCGCCGTGGAGCGGCAGTTGCCGCTGCACCGCCTGTCCCCCGCCATCCTCGAACTGTGCGCCGATCCGGCCGCGCGGTCAGTCGCCTAACCGGGAGCGTAAATCATGCCCGCCGCCGCCTCTCTCCACTGTCTGGTCGTCGACGATCAGATGACGATGCGCTCGCTGGTCCGCACCAGTCTGCAACAACTCGGCGTTCGCGAGATCCGCGAGGCTGCCGACGGCGAGATCGCGCTGCGCGACATCATCTCCAAGCCCGCGCACCTGATCATCTCGGACTACAACATGCCGAACCTGGACGGGCTGGGTCTGCTGCGCGCCGTGCGCGCCCACCCGCCCACGTCCAAGACCGCCTTCATCATGCTGACCGGCCGGGCCGACCGCGAACTGGTCCAGCGCGCGGTGCAGTTCGGCGTCAACAACTACCTGGTCAAGCCGTTCACGGTCGCTCAGCTCAAAGGCAAGCTGGAAGCCGTCTTCGGTCCCCTGACATGAGTTTCGCCGCTCTGAAGGACAGCGTGGAAAAGCGCGTTCACGTCGGTCAGGGCGAGCACCACATCACGTCTGATCCCAACGTCGTGCTCAGCACCATCCTGGGATCCTGCGTCGCCATGTGCCTGCGCGATCCGCTGGCGGGCGTCGGCGGCATGAACCACTTCCTGCTGCCGGAAGGCTCGGGGGCGGGGACCGACGCCGGGCGTCGCTACGGCGCCTATGCGATGGAGCTGCTGATCAACGACATGCTCAAGGCCGGCGGTCGCCGCGAGCGCATGGAGGCCAAGCTGTTCGGCGGCGGCCGCATGTTCGACAGTCTGCGCGACGTGGGCCGCAGCAACGCCGACTTCGCCGAGAAGTTTCTGCGCGACGAAGGCATTCCGGTCGTGGGCGGCAGCCTGCGTGGCGATGGCGGACGCCGTCTGCATTACTGGCCCGTCTCCGGTCGCGCCCTGCAACGCGCCGTGACCGATGTCGTCGCGCCCAAGCCCGTCCCGGTCATGGCTCCGCCGGTCGATACCGGCGCGCTGGAACTGTTCTGATCATGAGCGCGCCTCCCGAACATGCCGATCTGCTGGCCGCCGTCGCCGACGAGCTGATGCTGGTGCGCGAAGGCATCGACGGGATCGAGGCCCTGGTCAGCGACCTGGTCCGCCGCGCCCCGCCCGAGGAACGCCCCAACGCCCTGACCCAGGCCCAGGCGCTCGACGCCCTGACCCAGCGGCTGGAGGCCCTGTCCGGCGTCCTGCGCATGCTGGGCGGCGGCGCCAGTCCGTCCGAGGCCGTCAGCCGACTGTCGCTGGCCGACATGGCCGGCCGCCTGCGGCCCGCCGCCGGCGAACATCGCCCGGCCTCCACCGCCGACGCCGGCGACCTGATGCTGTTTTGATGTCATGGCCAAGGGCGATCGGGTCAATCTGGCGCACACCACGGTCCTGCTGATCGACGATCAGCCCACGTCGCTGGATATGCTGGGTTCCATCGTTCAGGGCTTCGGCTGCAAGGAACAGATCAAGTGCCCGTCGGCCCAGGCCGCGACGGAACTCCTGGCCCGCCGCGCAGTCGATCTGATCTTGATCGACTGCATCATGCCCGACATGGACGGCTATGAGTTCGTGCGCTGGCTCCGCCGCGACGCACCGACGCCGGCCCGATATGTGCCCGTCATCATGATCCTGGGCCATGCCTCCCAGGCCAAGGTTCATCAGGGACGCGACTGCGGCGCCAGCTTCATGGTCGCCAAGCCCCTGTCGCCGTCGCTGCTGCTCAAACGCATCATCTGGCTGGGCGCCGAGGATCGCGATTTCGTCGAGGCCGAACACTACGTCGGACCCGACCGCCGGGTGCGCAACTATGGCCCGCCTGCCGGCGCCGACGGCCGTCGCGAGAGCGACCTGTCCGGTGAATTGGGCGCCGCCGTCGAAGAGAATATGGATCAGGACGACATCGACATGCTGATGAAACCGATGAAGGTCAGCCTGTGACGGACGCACCGACCAAGCCCACCATCCGCAAGGTCCACACCTCGCTCCAGCGTCAGATGGCCCGCCCCGGCGGACGGCTGATCGTCGAGGCCGAGTCCCGCGCCAATCAGGCGCTGGAGGGTCAGCGCGATCATGTCTTCGATCTGCTGACGACCAATATCGACGCCATCGACGCCCTGTGCGCCAGCCGTCCCGACGACGCCCCGACCCAGATCTACGCCTTCGCCTCCGCCATGGTCGATATGGCCGGCTATCTGGACGTCCCCGCCTTTTTCGAAGCCGCCTTCAGCCTGTGCGAGATCGCCGACCGGATGCGCGCCGCCGGCGTCTGGTCCTGGCCCTCGGTCGAGATCCACGTCCGCGTCCTGCGCCTGACCCTGGCCGATCAGGGCCGGGCCACCGCCGATTCCGACCGCCTGCTGGAAGGCCTGCGCGCCCTGACCGCCCACGTTCCGCCCGCCGGTTAACAGCCTATCCCGATCCTGCGGAACAAGCGTGAAACGAATCAGGACCGAATCGCCGACACCGCCCCATTCGTCCTTTGTTCACCGCGACATGTGGTAGGTTAAGGGGCCTTAACCACAAGCCCGTTCCAACCCGCCGCGACCACCCGCACCAGACTTTTTCATCGCCGGCGGCCGCACCCCCTTTTTCAAATCCCCCCAAGACGCTAGGTCACCCCCGTGGCCCCGTAGCTCAGCTGCATAGAGCAAGGCTTTCCTAAAGCCGAGGTCGGGGGTTGGAGTCCCTCCGGGGTCGCCACCCCTACTAATCTCGTCAATAAAATCATGCCGCTAATGGTGAGGCGTCTAACCGTTTAGACGCGGCTGGCGATGTTGACCTGGGCGTTCATTGGCGAGGCGTCGGTATCCTTGATGCTTCTCGTGCTGCTTCAGCCACGGTCACGCGCAACGACGCAGCGCCGATATCTCAGGCGTTTGAACCATTTCGCGATCAGACGGTTAGCCAAGCCTGACTTCAGGGAGAGGGCCGGCATGAGCACCCACGGACTATCAGGCGCGGTCGTCCGACCGCTGCACGGCCTGTTTCTGGCGTTTCCGATCGCCCTGTTCACCTTCGCCCTGTTCACCGACATCGCCTATCTGAAGACGGCCGAGGTTCAGTGGACCAACTTCTCGGCCTGGTTGATCACCGGCGCTCTGGTGTTCGGCGGGTTGGCGGGCGTCTTTTCTATCCTCGATTTCATTTTCGGCCGGTCGCGTCGCGCGCTGATCCATGTCGTCGCCCTGGCCCTGGCCTGGGTGCTGGGCCTGGTGAACGCCTTTAAACACAGCCAGGACGCCTGGAGCTCGGTCGGCGCCTTTGGCCTGATCCTGTCCATCCTCTGCACAATCCTGGTTCTGGTCGCCGGCTGGACCGCCTATGCCGCGCGGGAAAGCGTCCGATGAACAAGAACCTTCTCGCCGCCAGCGCCGCAACCCTCGCCATGGCCCTGACCGTCGCCTCGTGCGGGAACGCCAGCGATCCCAAGCTGAACCAGACCGGCGCCACGCCCGACCTGCCCCAGGTCAACGAGACCCTGGTTCCGGCGATGAAGATCAGCCCGCCTGCCGGCTGGAACGGCGAGACGCCGATCGTGCCTGCCGGCTTCACCGTCAGCGCCTTCGCCACCGACCTCAAAATCCCGCGCCAGATGCTGGTCCTGCCCAACGGCGACGTCCTGATCGCCGAGGGGCGCGGCGGCCACGCTCCGGCCATGCGGCCCAAGGACGTGATCGCCGGCGTTATCAAGAAACAGGGCAACACCAAGATCGCCGGCGGCAACCGCATCACCCTGCTGCGCGACGCCAATAACGACGGCGTGCCAGAACTGCGCACCGTTCTGGTCGAGAACCTGGATGCACCCTACGGCATGGCCTATGTGGACGGCTTCCTCTACGTCGCCGAACAGGGGGCGCTGGTTCGCTTCGCCTTCCAGCCGGGCCAGACCGGCATCGCGACGCCGGCCCAGCGGGTCACCGCGTTGCCCTCGCGGATCAACCACCACTGGACCAAGTCCCTGACCGTGAGCGCCGACGGGACCAAGCTCTATGTCGGCATCGGCTCCAACTCCAACATCGGCGAACGCGGCATGGCCGTGGAGGAAGAGCGCGCCGTGGTCTGGGAAATCGACCGCGCGACCGGCGCGCGCCGCACCCTCGCCACCGGCATCCGCAACCCGACCGCCCTGGCGATCGAGCCGACGACCAGCCTGTTGTGGTCGGTGGTCAACGAGCGTGACGAGCTGGGTCCGCAACTGGTGCCGGACTACCTGACCCAGGTGAAGGACGGCGCCTTCTACGGCTGGCCCTACAGCTATTGGGGCCAGAACCGCGATCCGCGCGTGATGCCGCAGAACCCGGAGATGGTCGCCAGGGCCATCGCGCCTGACTACGCCCTGGGTTCGCACGTGGCGGCGTTGGGTATCGACTTCGCCCGCAATGGCGGCTTTGGCGGCGCGTTCTCGAACGGCGCCTTCATCGGCATGCACGGCAGCTGGAACCGCCAGGACCCGTCCGGCTACAAGGTCGCCTGGGTGCCCTTCAACGGTGGCCGCCCCGCCGGCCCGCCAGTCGATTTCGCCATCGGCTTCCTGAAGAACGGCGAGGCGCGCGGCCGCCCGGTCGGCGTGGCGTTCGACCCGAACAAGCGCGTTCTGCTGGTCGCCGACGACCTGTCCAACACGGTGTGGCGCATCGCTCCGAGGGGTTAAGAGGCACGGGAGGGCTTCAAGCCTGATCGTGCGGCGAGGCAGGTCCGTCATCCACGCCGCCTTGCCCCGAAGCCGGCGATGTCCGCACCTGCATCATCGTCGCCAGGCGATCCACGGCCATCGCCATGGCGGCCTGGTCGTCCAGCGACAGGCGGGCCAGGCCGGAGATGAAGCCGTCGCCGAGCAGGCCGGGCGAGGTGCTCAGCGCCTGTCGTCCTGCATCCGTCAGCCGCACATGAACCACGCGGCGGTCGATGGTGGAGCGATAGCGGACGGCCATGCCCTTGGCCTCCAGCTTGTCCAGCACGGCGACCACCGTTGGCGGCGACATGGAGACATCGCGCGAGATGGCGCTGGTGCTGACCTCTCCCAGGGCGCGGATGGATTGCAGCACCAGCAGTTGCGGCAGAGTCAGACCCGTCAGGCGGGCGATCTCTCGTGACCGGACGTCGATGGCCTGGGCGATGCGCCGGACCGATCGAACCAGGGACGCCGTGGGATCAGCCGCTACATCGGGAAACGGCTGAAGGGAAATATCGCTCATTCGGTTGAACTCTTTCGTGTCCGAACCATTTGTACGCGCTGCTTCCACAATTCAAGGAGGGCCCATGTGCGGTCTTAGCGGCGAGATCAATTTCGACGGACGACCGGCCGACGCCGGCGCCGTTCAACGCATGACCGATGCGCTCTCGCCCCGTGGACCGGACGGGTCCGGCATCGTGATGCGCGGCCCGGTGGGGCTGGGTCACCGCCGCCTGAAGATCATCGACCTGTCGGAAAAGGCGCAGCAGCCGATGGTGGACGCCGACCTGGGCGTGACCTTGGCGTTCAACGGCTGCATCTACAACTATCCCGAGCTGCGCGAAGAACTGCAGGGGATGGGCTTCCGCTTCTTTTCGCACGGCGACACCGAGGTCATCATCAAGGCCTGGAAGGTCTGGGGCGAGGCCTGCGTCGAGCGGTTCAAGGGCATGTTCGCCTTCGTCCTGCATGAACGCGACACCGGCCGCACCGTGATCGCCCGCGACCGGTTCGGCATCAAGCCGCTGTATCTGGCCGAACAGGGCAAGCGCCTGCGCTTCGCCTCGACCCTGCCGGCCCTGCTGGCGGCGGGCGATGTGGACAAGACCATCGATCCGGTCGGCCTGCACCACTACATGACCTTCCACGCCGTGGTGCCGCCGCCGCACACAATCCTGAAGGGCGTGAAGAAGTTTCCGCCGGGGACCATCCGCGTGATCGAGGCGGACGGAACGGCCAAGGACCGCCTCTACTGGCAGCCCGACATGACCCGCCATGGCGAGGACGCATCCCTGACGGCCGAGGACTGGCGCGACCGGGTTCTGGACAGTCTGCGCGAGGCGGTGAAGCGCCGCATGGTCGCGGACGTGCCGGTCGGCGTCCTGCTGTCGGGCGGCGTGGATTCCAGCCTGATCGTCGGCCTGCTGGCGGAACTGGGCCAGAAGGATTTGATGACCTTCTCGGTCGGCTTCGAAGAAGCCAATGGCGAGAAGGGCGACGAGTTCGTCTATTCCGACCTGATCGCCAAACACTATGGCACCAAGCACCACCAGATCTTCGTGCCGCACCAGCGCCTGATGGAGGCCCTGCCGGGCACCATCGGCGCCATGTCGGAGCCGATGGTCAGTTACGACAATGTCGGCTTCTACCTGTTGAGTCAGGAAGTCTCGAAACACATCAAGGTGGTGCAGTCGGGGCAGGGGGCGGATGAGGTCTTCGCCGGCTATCACTGGTACCCGCCGATGCTGGATACGACCGACCCGGTCGAGACCTACGCCAAGGCCTTCTTCGACCGCAGCCACGCCACGCTGAAGACCCAGCTGAACGGCGCCTATATGGCCGACACCGACGTCAGCCGCGCCCTGGTCGAGGCTCATTTCGCCCAAGGCCGCGCGGCGACCCCGGTCGACCAGGCCCTGCGCCTGGACAGCCAGGTGATGCTGGTCGACGACCCGGTGAAGCGCGTGGACAATATGACCATGGCCTGGGGTCTGGAGGCGCGCGTGCCCTTCCTCGACCACGAGCTGGTCGAACTGGCGGGCCGCATCCCGCCCGAGCACAAGCTGTCTCAGGGCGGCAAGGGGGTGCTGAAGGAGGCCGCCCGCCTGGTGATCCCGTCCGAGGTGATCGACCGCAAGAAGGGCTACTTCCCCGTCCCCGCGCTGAAATACATCCAGGGCCCTTATCTGGAGATGGTGCGCGAGGCCCTGACCAATCAGGCGGCGCGCGACCGGGGCCTGTTCGACAAGGGCTATCTGGACACCCTGTTCGCCAATCCGACCGAGCACATCACGCCCCTGCGCGGGTCGGAGCTGTGGCAGGTCGCGGTCCTCGAAATGTGGATGCAGCAGCATGGCGTCTGACATCCGCCCCGAGCGGTCAAAGGCGCACCGGCTCAAACGCCTGCGCCACGAAGGCCTGAAGCCGCCGGTGCAGTCCGGCGACGGACCGACCCCCGACGCCGTGCTGGACTGCGGGTGGGGGCGGCTGCTGTTCGCCCAGACCTTCGAGACGGCCGAGCCCCTGGTCGAGGCCTTGCGCGCCGAGGGGCCGGACCGCCGCGACATCGCCTTCTATGTCCGCAATCCGCACGTCCTGCTGGCCTCGGCGCCGCAGGAGCTGTTCCTGGATCCGTCGCACACCTATCGGCTGGAACTGGCCACCTATCGCGCCAGCCGCCGCCAGCCCAGGGGCTTCACCGTGCGTCGCCTGACGTCGGAAATGGATGCCCAGGCGGTCAACGACATCTACGCCAAGCGCAAGATGGTGCCGGTTCCGCCCGACTTCTTCTGGTCCCATCGCGACGACAGGACCATCACCTATTTCGTCGCCGAGGATACGGCGACCGGCGTGGTCATCGGCACCGTGACGGGCGTCAACCATGCCCGCGCGTTTCAGGATCCCGAGTGCGGCTCGTCTCTCTGGTGTCTGGCGGTCGATCCCCAGGCGACCCAGCCCGGCGTCGGCGAGGCTCTGGTCCGACGTCTGGCCGAGCATTTCAAGACGCAAGGCCTGGCGCACATGGACCTGTCGGTCATGCACGACAACGACCAGGCCATCGCCCTGTATGAGAAGCTGGGTTTTCGCCGCGTCTCCTTCTTCGGGGTCAAGCGCAAGAACCCGATCAATGAGGCCCTGTTCGTCGGCCCGACCGACGATCACGACCTGAACCCCTATGCCCGGATCATCGTCGACGAGGCGCGTCGGCGCGGCATCCACACCGAGATCATCGACGCCGAGGGCGGACTGTTCCGCCTGAACTGGGGCGGCCGGTCGGTGCGGTGTCGGGAAAGTCTGTCGGAACTGACTTCGGCCGTCGCGCTCAGCATCTGCGACGACAAGCGGATGACGCGCCGCATCGTCGAGGCGGCCGGGGTGCGCGTGCCCGAGCGGATCGACCCCGAAAACCCCTCGGCCATCGATGCGGCTCTGGCCCGCTTCGGCGCCCTGGTGGTCAAGCCCGCGCGCGGCGAACAGGGGCAGGGCGTCGCGGTGGGCCTGACGACGATGAACGAAGTCCAGACGGCCCTGACCCGCGCGCGCCGCATCTGTTCCGAGGTTCTGATCGAGGAACAGGTCCAGGGCGAGGACCTGCGTCTGGTGGTGATCGACTACAAGGTCGTCGCCTGCGCCCTGCGTCGTCCGCCGCGCGTCATCGGCGACGGGCGCTCGACTCTGCGCACCCTGATCGAACATCAGAGCCGCCGCCGCGCCGCCGCGACCGGCGGGGAATCCACCATCCCCATCGACGGCGAGACCGAACGCACCCTGGCCGAGGCGGGCTATGGTCTCGAAGACGTGGCGCCTGAGGGGGCCGAGGTGCTGGTGCGCAAGGCGGCCAATCTTCACCTGGGCGGCACCATCCACGATGTGACGGAGGAGGTGCATCCCGCCCTGATCCGCGCCGCCATCGCCGCCGCCCGCGCCATCGACATTCCGGTCACCGGCATCGACCTGATGGTGAAGTCGCCGCGCGAGCCTGACTACGCCTTCATCGAGGCGAACGAACGTCCCGGCCTGGCCAACCACGAACCCCAACCGACCGCAGAGCGTTTCGTCGATCTGCTGTTTCCCCTGTCCGCGCCGGCCGCCGCGCGGACATTCCCGAGATCCGAAGCCTGAAGGAGGCCCCTTGGCCCGCCCCGCGATAGACCTCGACTACCTGAAGGCCCGCCTGGCGGACCTGCTGAACACGCCCAGCCCGACCGGCTATACGGACGAGGCCGTCTGGCTCTTGTGCCGCGAGCTGGATCGGCTGGGCCTCGACTATGAAATGACCCGACGCGGCGCCATCCGCGCGCGCCTGCCGGGCCGTGCGCCAAAGCCGGCGCGGGCCATCGTCGCCCACGTCGATACCCTGGGCGCCCAGGTCAAACAGGTGAAGGCCAACGGTCGGCTGGAACTGGTCGCCGTCGGTCACTGGTCCTCGCGTTTCGCCGAGGGCGCGCGGGCGACGATCTTTTCCGAAGGCGGCGCCTATCGCGGGACCATCCTGCCGCTGAAGGCGTCTGGCCACACCTTCAACGAGGAGGTGGACACCCAACCGGTGAACTGGCCCCAGGTCGAACTGCGCATCGACGCCGTGACCCATGGTCGTGAGGACACCCTGGCCCTGGGCGTGGACGTCGGCGACATCGTCGCCATCGACCCCCAGCCCGAGTTCATCGACACCGGCTTCATCGTCTCGCGCCATCTGGACGACAAGGCGGGCGTCGCCACCCTGTTGGCCGCGCTGGAATGCATGATCCGCGAGGAACGCACGCCCACCGTCGATACCTGGTGGTTGTTCACCATCGCCGAGGAGGTCGGGTTGGGCGCCTCGTCCGTGCTGATCCCGGACGTGGCCGCCATGGTCACGGTGGACAACGGCACCACCGCGCCGGGCCAGAACTCGTCCGAGTTCGGCGTCACCATCGCCATGGCCGACCAGACGGGGCCGTTCGACTGGCACCTGTCGCGCAAACTGGTCCAGCTGGCCCGCGACCACGACATCCCGCACCAGAAGGACGTGTTCCGCTATTACCGTTCGGACTCGGCCTCTGCGCTGGAGGCGGGCGCCGACATCCGCACGGCGCTTGTCACCTTCGGCATCGACGCCAGCCACGGCTATGAACGCATCCACGAAAGCGCGCTGGAAGACCTGTCGCGCCTGCTGATCGCCTATGCCGAAAGCGACGTCGAAATCGGTCGCGACGCCAAACCCATGAGCGGCGTCAAAGGCTTCACCCACCAGCCGCTGGATGAGGAGCGGGAGTAGCGCGTTCGTCAGAGCAAGGCAGACGCCGGCCAGGTGAAGGGCGCCTCGACGTCCGCCCTTGACCCTGCTCGTGCTGCCGACGTTTGCCGCCAAGGCGGTGCGGCGGTGCGGCGGTGCGGCGGTGCGGCGTCGCAAGGAGGAGGATCAGGCGGACTGACCCCGTCGTACGCCGCGCCGACAGCTACCAGTTCAGCTCCAGGCCGAACGAAAGCTGTCGGCCGGCCGAGCCGATCTGGAGCAGGCGGGCGGGCGTGCGCTCATAGGCCAGGTCGCGGGTGTCGGTCAGGTTTGTGGCGGCGATGGACAGGCGGGTGCGGGCGTCGATCCGGTAAGTGGCCTGCGCGTCCAGATAGCCTGCGGGGCCGACGATGAAGGCCGATACGCCGCCGCCCTGCAGGTCGGCCTCGGAGCGGAAGGCGGACCGCCACGACCAGGACAGGTTCAGCGCGAAGGGACCGCGTTCCAGGTAGGGATTGATCGACCAGGCCAGGTCCGACACGCCGGTCAGACGCTCGCCGCCCGCCAGGCGGCTGTCGGTCCAGGTGGCGCTGGCCCAGACGCCTAGTCCGCCGCCCAATCGGTGGTGCAGGCCGGCCTCCAGTCCGTCGATCCGGGCGTGACCGACATTGCGCGGGCGCGACATCAGGACCGGCGCCTGGACCGCCGCACCGGTCTGGGTCTCGAACGTCAGGATCTCGGTCGCCCAGGTCGCCTGGATGAAGTCGCGGATCGTCTTGTGGAACAGGGCCAGGCTGAAACTGGTCCGGCGGCCGGTGACCTCATAGGACAGATCCAGATTGGTCGAGACGTAGGGCGTCAGTTCGGGGTTGCCGCCGATCCCGCTGAAGATCACGCCCGGTTCGGGGTCGTCGACGGCCGCCTGCCCGTATTGGTAGATGGCCGAGACCAGGACGCTGGCAGGCACCGTCGAGGCGCGCAGGTCGGCCAGGGACGGGCGGGTGATCGTGCGCGACGCCGCCAGGCGCACGACGGCGTCGTCCGCGATGTCGAAGGCCAGGTTCAGACTGGGCAGCAGGATGGCGTCCTCGCCGTGGTGGCTCAGGGGCGTGACCTGCGCCACGCCGCCGACGGCAGACATGCGCGCGCCCTGGACATAGGTGCGTGTCCCGACCAGCCGCAGCCCGGCGTTGCCGAAATAGGACAGGCCGCCCCCGCGCCCGTCGAAGTCCGCCCGGACATAGGCCGCCGCAACCCGCTCCTCGACGCCGTAGGAATTCTGGAGGTCCGAGCCGGTCGGCGTCAGGTCGTCGGGCCGAAAGACCACGTCGTCGCGTTCGCCGGGCAGGACGAAGGCGGCGCGCAGCCGGTCGAACGCCGGCGTGATCCAGGGGCCCGGACGCGCCGCGATCAGGTCGGAAAACACATCCCCCGGCGTGGCGCTGTCATAGAGTTCGGCGATGTCGCCATGGCCGGGGCGCAAGGCCGCGCGTCGGTCGCGGCGCTGATAATCGCGGCTGCGCGTGCTGAACTGACCCCCCATCCGAACGGTCGAAAGCCGAAGGCCGCTCCAGGTTCGGTCCAGGGTGCGGCGGGCGTCTAGGACCGCGGTCACGTCCTCGTCGCGGGATTGGACCGCCCTGATGTTCAACTGGGCCAGAACCAGTTTCGAGGGATCGAGCAGGTCGAAGTCGGTCGTCAGCCGGTCTGCCCGCCGCGCGTCGGCGGCGCCCTTCAGATCGAAAACGTAGGCGACGCCTTCCGGCGACTGGGCCGACAGTCGCTCCAGCGGCGTGTCGAGCACGGAACGGGCGCTGGAGACGCTGAGGCGCGGGGTCAGCCGCCAGTTCCCGAGCTTCAGTTCGGCCCCCAGCGAGGTGGCGATGTTCAGGTGCGACTGGTCCGAAAACTCGGTGTTGTTGTCGATCCGTCCGGCGGCGATCCGCCCGGCCGTGACGACCCCATCCTGAACCCGCTGGATCGCGCCTGGCGTCGTCAACCGCTCGCCCAGGCCGAAGACCAGCCGGTCCTCGCGGATGGCGTTGTCGAAGGTCGAGACCAGGGCGTCGAGATCCAGACGAAGGTCCGGCGAGACCTGCCAGTCCGCGCCGACGAAGCCGCTGCGCCGGCGTCGATCCTCGCTTTCGACCGTGGTGCGCAGGTCGTTGGGAACCGCCAGGGTGCGGCCGTCCACGACGATGTCGCCATACCGCATGACCTGAAACCGGTCGTAGCGGACCGACCTCTGCTCCTGTGAAAGACCGGCGACCAGGCCAGCGAAACCGCTCGATGAGACCCATCGTCCGCCTACGGACAGATTGGGGCTGATGCGTCCGTCGCGCGTTGTCGCCTCGCCGCCCAGCCGAAGCGTCAGGAAAGGATCGCCGTCAAGCCCGCCGGCCGTTTCGATGTCGATGTTGGAGCCTATGCCGCCCTCGGTCATGTCCGCCGTCGCGGACTTGGTCAGGCGCGCGCCCGCCAGCAGATCGACCGACAGGGCGCGAAACCGGAACTGCCGTCCGCTCTGGGTCGAGTTGCGGATATTCTCGTTGAAGGCCACGGGCGCGCCGTTCAGGGTCACGGACTGGAACAGCGGCCCCAGACCCCGCACGCTGACGAATTGACCCTCGCCGACCTCGCGCTCGATGGCCACGCCCGGCACACGCTGCAGGGCCTCGGCCAGATTGGCGGAGGGCAGGTCGCCGATCCGTTCGGACGACAGGCCGTCGGAGATGACGTCGGCGTCGCGCTTGCGCCGCAAGGCCTCGTCGATCCGGTCCGACAGACGACCGACGACCTCGACGGCTTCCAGTTCGGTCGTTTCGGCCGGGGGCGGCGCGGCCGGGGGGACTGTCGGGGCGACGGCCCAGATGCGCACGCCCCGCGACCCGACGAAGCGATAGCGCAGGTCGGTCCCCTCCAGCATCCGCGCCAGGGCGGCGCGCCAGCTCATTCGTCCATTGACTGCGCGCGTGCGCACGTCCCGGCCGGGCCGTTGGACGAAGGCCAGTTCGCACCCCGCCTCAAGGCATAGACGCAACAGGGCGGACGAGGCGCCCTGGCCGGCGATGTCGAAGGTCTGAACGCGCGACTTGGACTGGGCCAAAGCAGGCTGGGCGAGCGCCGACATCACGGCGGCGGCCGCAAACCCGCAGACGACGCGCCGAGGCTTGCGTCGCACGCCGGCGGGCAGCGATGCAGCGGGCGGTTTCAAACAGCGGGCCTCGGGGAGATGTTCCGTGAAGCCCTTAGCGCAGTCCCATGACAGGTCTGCGATACGGTCGCCTCACTCCGCGCGGATCAGCCTTCGGCCCTCTCGGTCCTGCACGATTCGGATCGGCAGCAGGGTCGCCATCCGGTCCTCCAGCGCGTCCTCACCTTCAAGCGGCAGGACCACCGTCACGCGCGTCCGGCCAAGCACAGGATCGGCCAGGATCAGGGGATGGTCCGAGTAGCGGGCGACGGCGGCGACCACGGCCGACAGGGGCGCATCCTGAAACACCAGGCGACGCTTGCGCCAGGCCGTCGCCATCTCGACGTCGTCGGCGGTCTTGCGGATGCCCGGCTTGCCCGGCTGGAAGTCCGCGCGCTCGCCCGGCGACAGCGTCAGGGCGTCGTCCAGCGCAGCCTTGGCCGTCACGTCGCGCGTCCCCACCGCGACCCGCCCCTGCAACAGCGAAATCTGCGCGCCGTCGCCTGTCAGGGCGGTGACGAAGCGCGTGCCGGTCACGATCACCCGACGATCCCCGACCGCCACCTGGAAAGGACGCGCGGTGTTGTGGGCCACCTCGAAATAGGCCGCGCCCCGCTCCAGCGTCGCACGGCGCGCATCGTCTGCCATTTTCACGCGGATTGCGGACCCGGCGTCCAGCGTCACCCGCGACCCGTCGTCCAGGGCGATGTCGGTGATCCGGCCGGGTGCGGCCTCGTAAAGCCGACCCTGTTCGGCGCCGTTCAACATCGGGACCAGCACCACCGCTGCGGCGACGGCCGCCATCGCGAGACCGCCCGCAAACAGAGGACGGCGCGTCACGGCGGTCTTCCGCTCGGTGCGACGCAGGGCCGCCAGGTCGCCGGCGAAGGCGCCCCGCAGCGGTTCCAGCGCGGCCTGGTCGGCCTTGGCCTGTTCATATTGACGCAGATGGTCGGGGTCGGCCTCCAGCCACGCCATCAAGCCCGCCTGCTCGCGCGCGCCCGCGCCCGGCCTCGCCATACGAGCCAGCCACGCCTCGGCCGTCCGTGGACCAGCGGCGATCAGGATGTTCAGGCGCTCCAGCATCAGCGTGGCGATTTCCTCTTCAATGCGCGGTGCAGGTCGCCTTTGCGGCCCGCCTCAAAAAGCACAACGATCCAGATGCGAGACACCTCAGTCGCCCCGCGATTTCTTCAGTTGACGGAGGGCTTCGGCGATATGTTTTTCGACCATACTGACCGATACGCCCAGCCGTCCGGCGATCTGGCGATAGGTCAGGGCTTCGAACCGGTGCAGCAGAAAGGCGTCGCGTGTCTTGGGCGGCAGGGCGCGGATCACGGCGGCGGCGGCGGCCAAGTCCTGGCGGCGGATCAGGCCCGTCTCGGCGTCGGGCGTCTCGCTGGCGATCGCGCGCGGTCCGTTGTCCAGGTCATGGATGTCATGGGCGCTGCGTCGGGCGCTCTCGCGTCCGTCGGACTTCCATCGGTCCAGCTGGATGTTGCGCGCGATGACGAACAGCAGGGGCCGGGCGTCGGCGCTGTTCAGGTCGTGGCCAGCGCGGTGGAAGCGCACGAAGGCCTCCTGAACCACGTCCTCGGCGTCGCCGGCGCCGCGGGTCTTGCGCAGCAGATAGGCGACCAGATCGGCCCGCAGACGGTTCACCTCGGCCTCGACGCCCGTGTCCGCCGCAGGCGCAAAGACGCCCCCTCCTGAACAGGACGAGGCGTCACGGCGAGGCGAACGCGCGGGGATCACGCGCTCGCCTGACAGTCAGGGCAGAGGTTCAGGTCCACGAACGGATCAGAACTCCATCCGCAGGCCCAGATTGATCCGGCGTCCCGACATTTCGTACATCGTGGGGAAGGACGGATCCATCGTGTAGCCCTTGGTCGCCTCGTCGGTGACGTTGATGCCTTCCAGGTTGATCTGGATGGCGTCAGTCACGCGGTAGCTGGCCGACAGATCGACCTGGCCGTAACCCTCGCGCCAGATCGGATACATTTCGTAGCCGATGGCTTCGACGTATTTGTCCTTGAAGTTGTAGGACGCACGCGCCTGGAACCTGGCGTTCTCGTAGAACAGGGTGACGTTGTAGGTGTTGTCGGCCAGGCCGACCGGCGGGGTGGGAATACCCAGTTTCGACGTGCCGGTCAGCGAGCTGTCCAGAACGGTATAGTTGGCGTTGATCCCGAACCCTTCCAGCGGCGCGTAGAACTGGCCGAACGGCACCACGGCGACCAGCTCGACCCCGCTTACCTCATAGGAGCCCGGCTCGTTGATCGGCTGATAGACGTCGAAGGTATAGACGCCGTCGATCGTACCGTTGGCGTTGTATTTGGTCACGTTCGGCACGGTGCCCGTCAGGGCCTGACGCACCACGCCCTCGATTTCCTTCCAGAAGTACGAGACCGCCAGCAGGCCGCCGTCGCCCAGATATTGCTCCAGCCCGACTTCCCACTGTTTGGCGTAGGTCGGCTTCAGGTTGGGGTTGCCGTCGGTGAAGCGGAAGGAGTTGAAGCTGGCCGTGCGCTTGTAGGCCAGGTCGGTCAGGGCCGGGCGGATCAGGGTCTCCGAAGCCGCCGCGCGGAAGATCAGGCTGTCGGTCAGTTCGGCCGTGAGGTTCAGGCTGGGCAGGAGCTTGTCGTAGCCGCCGTCGCTCGAAATGGGCGCAGGCGTGAAGCCGGTCGTGCCATTCGGGTTCTGGATCTGGTGATAGCCCGACGAGGTGATCGAGGTGTCGACATAACGCGCGCCGCCGTTGACCGAGACCGGCACCGGGCCGATGTCGAAGTTCAGGTCCGCCATAGCGTAGAGCGACAGGACTTTTTCCGACACTTCGTAGTAGTCGCCAGGCGTGAACGGCGTGAAGAAACCGTCGTAGCGGAAGGTGCGCCGCGCATAGTCGTTCGACACCTGGCTCCAGTTCAGATCACGAATGCTGAAGGCGCCTCCGGGAACCAGCTCGCCGATCGGCGTCAGTTCGCTTTGCGACATCGGGCGGTTCAGATAGTCGACGCGCCCCGGTCCGGTCCCCTGGATGTTCAGGGCGCCGTACTGACGCTCCTTGGACTTGTCGGTATAGCGCGCGCCGAACTGAACGCTGGTCAGGGCCGGGAAGAAATCCAGGCCGAGATATTTGGTGAAGTCGATCTGGGCGGCGTATTTGTCGTCGGTGATCTGTTCCAGCGTCGTCTCATAGGCTTCGAACAGATAGCTCTGAGGCGAGTTGTACATGTCGATCGAGGCGGGGTTGGCGCTCTTGATCGTTTCGCCGCCATCGGCGGTCCAGCGCGTCCGCGACGGCGCATAGGCGACGTGCTTCAGGTTGGCGTAGTCCAGCGTCTTCTCGGCGCCGGAATAGCCGGCCAGGGCGTGCAGCTTCCAGCTGTCGCCGCTCCAGTTCAGCTCGGTCCCGAACTGGCGATAGTCGGTCTCGTTGATCTGCTCCTTGCTGAGCATCTCGTGCTGGGTGGCGGTATAGGAGACGTCGCGCAGCACGACCATGCCGTACTCAGCCAGGGTGGTCTTGTCGGACTCGTGGATCGTCTCCAGCGTCGAACGGCTGGAGGCCGAATAGGCCGCCGCATCGTACTGGTCTTCGGTGGTCTCGTAGCGACCGATCAGGGCGTCGAACGCCAGGCTGAAGTTGGCCGACGGACGATACTGCAGCGAAAGAGAGCCGCCCCACTGGTCCTGGGTGTTCAGATAGGCGCGGTCGCCCACCTTGTCCTGGAAGATGATCCGGTCGGTCTCGGCGGCGTTCAGACGATTGTTGACGATGACGCCGGCGTCGCGCGCCAAGACGGCCTGGGCCTGGGTTCCTCGTGTGCCGCCGGCGCTGAGGAAACGCGTCAGGGGACGGAAGTTGATGCCTGATTCCGAGTCCGTGCGGTTGGTCCGGCGTGCGGTCGAGAAGGACACCAGCGCGCCCCAGTCGCCCCAGGTGTCGCTGGCCAGGAAGGACAGTTTCGGATCGGTCTTTTCCGAGATGGAGTTGTAGGCGCCCTCTGCGGACGCCACGACGCGACGCCCCTCGTAGTCGAACGGACGCGCGGTCGAGATGTTGATCGAACCGGCGATGCCGCCTTCCTCGTCCGCCGCGCGGGGGGACTTCTGGACCGTGACCTGCTGGATGATTTCAGAGGCGAAGATGTCGAACTCGACATCGCGGCCGCCGCTGCCCGAGGCGGTCGCCAGGCCGTTGATGGAGACGAAGGTGAACTCGCTGGGCAGGCCGCGCACCGACACGCGCTGGCCCAGGCCCCTGTTGCGTTCGATGGTCACGCCGGGGATGCGCTGCAGCGCCTCCGCCAGGTTCTGCTCGGGGAAGTTGGCCACGTCGGTCGCCACGATCGAGTCGGAGAAGCCGACCGTCTTGCGCTTGATGTCGACGGCCTCTTCCAGGCTGCGGCGATAGCTGCCGGTGACGATGATCTCGTCGACCTGGGACACATCAGACTGCGTCGCGACTTGATCGGCCGTTTGCGCGAACGCGGCGAACGGCGAGACGGCCGCGACGACCAGCGCCGTCGTGCCGAGAATTCGGTTCTTCATTTGGACTACCCCCAGAGAGCTTGACGCGTTTCACCCGCGAAACACGTCGACCGGCCCATGGCGTCACGCCGGCCGATCTACCGCCCTCAACGACGGCGTCACCCCGCCCCTCAGCGTGTGACAGCCGATTTCATCCAATGTTCACGGCGCTGTCGCGTTCGACCCCGCAACAGCCTCTGGACGGCCCCAGGCCAGCGCCGCCTGCACCTCCGCGCGCGCCGCCTCCATGTCGCGACGGAAGGTCTCCGAGCGTTGTTCGGCGCCATAGATGACCGCGCCCGACAGGATGCCGGCTTCGGCAGCGCTGTAGCTGTGGGAGCCGCAGATGAAGCGGCTTTCGGCGAACTCACGACCGCGGGCATACAGGGCGTCGGCCCGCTGGGGCGCCAGTTCGGCCAGGATCATGGCGATGTGCATCCCATGCGCCGAATGGCCCGACGGATAGTCGGGATTGCCCGCCAGGTGATTGCTCTTCGCCTCGCAGATCGGCAGTTCAGTGCCGATATAGGGCCGCTTGGTTCCCCAGTATTCCTTGGCCACGCCGACGACTGACCGGTCATCGCCCGATCGGTCCAGCAGGGCCGTCAGCACCGGCGCCTGTTCCGGCGTCAGGCGCACGCCCAGCGCCTGGGCGAAATGGTCGTATTTGTCACCCGTGACATCGGCGGTCGCTACGTCCCAGCGCGCCGTGCCCTGAAGCGCGCGGGTCTCGCGGAACACCTCGGCGTTGGCGCGGTCGCGGGGCGAGCCCGGCTCGGGCGGCGGGGCCAGCACCATCGTCAGGTCCGGCCGATCCCCTGGCGCCAGATAGCCGCGCACGGGCGCGCCCGTGATCATCTCGACCGCCAGCCCGTCGCAGCGCGCCGCAGCCCGCACCGGATTGCACGCCGCCGCCTGGGCGCCCGGCAGTCGCACCTCATAGGTCGGGAAGCGTGGATCGGCCCAATAGTAGTCGGTCGACACATATTGCGCCCCGCTGGCGAAGGCGGCGGTGCGGCGCGCCACGTCGGCAGCCCTGGCCTCGACCGTGTCGGCGTCGGCGCGGGTGCGTACGATGAAGCCCTGGCGCACGGCCGCGCGGATGCGATCCTGCTGGGCCACCGGATCGTTCAGCGTCAGATAGGCGGCGGCGGGGCTGGCCTCGTCGGTGTTGACGAACATCGCCCGGCCCTGAAGCGACGGCCGGCCGGCCGCATAGGCCGCGACCTTTTCCGGGCCTTCGTCCAAGGCGAAGAAGACCTTGCCGCGCGCCTCGCCCACCGTCGGCCATCCGCCTGCCAGCACGCCCTCGCGCAGGGTGGCGTGGTCGCCGCGCACCTGGTCCGGCGTGATCAGGCGACCGGCGTCGAACACCGCGCGAATCTCGGCGTCCAGCGCGTCCCAGGCCGCCGCGTCGAAAGCCATCGGCGACACGCCGCCCGGCATGGAGGCCGCGCCCGTCTTGGCGTTCAGCATGATCAGGATCGGCGCGTGATCGGGATGGGCGGTCGACCAGTCGCGAACCTGCGTCAGACAGGCGACGAAGGTCAGGCAGGAACTGCGAAAATCCACGTCGGGCATATGCAGCACCTTCATCCCGGGCCGCGACATGGCGTCCTGGAAGCGCGCGCTCGTCGGCGCGCTGTGGTCCGCCTGACCCAAAGCCGAGGCCGGACGCGCATAACGCCCGCCCTGGGGATCGTTCAGCACGTCGATCTCCAGCTGACGCGCGCCGGCGTCCAGTTGCTCCGTTAACGGACGATGAGCGTAGTCCAGCCCCATCGCGCGCGGATCGACCGCCGTCATCGCCGCCAGTTCCGCCTCGGGAATGGCCAGTTTGTAGCTGTTGTGGGTGCCGACCGCGGCGATGTCGTTCATCCGCAGCGACCGATCCATCCAGACCCGAGCACAGCCATCCCCGCCCGCCGAGCCCACATCGGCGGCGGCCGGATCGCAGGACGACGCGCCCAGAAGCAGGGCGATGACAAGAGCGCTCATGATCGATCTCCGGGGGGACGCCGCTGGAAATCGCGCGTCCTTCAGACAACGACCGTGAACCACGCTTCCTCAACAGCGGCGTGACAGGCGCCGCGTGAACGCAAAAGGGCGCGACTTTTCGGCCGCGCCCTCAGGGCGTCAACGGGACGGGGCCTCAGCCGCGACGGTGGTCGCGGTCGTTGCGCTCGTTGCGGATCTGGGCCGACAGGCGGTCGAAGCGACGGTCTAGGTCCTGGCGCTCCCAGGCGGTCAGGCCGCCGCGGCGATAGTTGGCTTCCAGGCGCAGCAGGCTGTTGAACTCGCCGCGCAGGCGGGTGGATTCACGACGGCTGATCTGACCATTGCGGACGCCCTGGTCGATGCGGCGGTCCAGGTTGGCCTGACGGGCGTTGATCGACTGCCACGAGCCATAGCCGGCGTGCTGGGCGCCATGATGGGGCGGGGGCGGACGGTTGTAGGACTGGGCGAAGGACGGGGCGGCGACCGAGGCGGCGGCCAGGACGAGGGCGGGGACGATGAGCTTGCGCATAGCGATCTCCTCAAATGTTCTGTCGGTCGGGGTGACCAGCGATGAGGAAAGTTGACCACCCGGCGACTGAGCCGGTTCTGAACAGCGACGATCAGGTTCGGTTCATCGGCATGACAAGGACGACAGGATCGGCGTTCGCCGGTTTGGCGCGAAGGTCGCTTTAAACTATACGACGTATTCAGCGCCCGTTCAGATGATTGGGCCTAGATCGGTCGCCATGTCCCGTAAACCCGCCAGTCTTATCCTCGCTCCCCCGGCCCTGGCCTTGGCTTTGACCCTGGCCTTTGCTCCCGTCATGACGACGCAGGCGCTCGCCCAGTCGCGCGACCCGGATCCTCGCTCGCAGGACCGCGGCCCCCGCGTCAGCCCGGACGAGGCGCGTCGTCGTGGCGGCGAGGCCGGGGGCGGCCGACCGATCGACACCCAGCCGCGCCGCGACGGCAACTATTCCGTCCTGGTCGAGCGCGACGGCCGCGTGCGCGAGGTCGTGGTCGACGGCCGGACCGGCCAGGCCCGTCAGGGCGGCTCGGACGACAACAACAATCAACGTCGCAGGCCCAACTGATGCGCGTGCTTCTGGTCGAGGACGACGCGGACCTGTCGCGTCAGCTGAAGGCGGCGTTGGGCGACGCGGGCTATGCCGTGGATCACGCCCCGGACGGCGAGGAAGCCCATTATCTGGGCCAGAACGAACCCTATGACGTCATCGTCCTGGACCTGGGCCTGCCCAAGATCGACGGGGTGTCGGTGCTGGAACGCTGGCGCCGCGAGGGCAAGGCCACGCCGGTCCTGATCCTGACGGCGCGCGGCGCCTGGTCGGACAAGGTGGCGGGCTTCGACGCCGGCGCCGACGACTATCTGACCAAGCCCTTCCATACCGAGGAGCTGCTGGCGCGCCTCAGGGCGCTTCTGCGCCGGTCGGCCGGCATCGCCTCGGCGACCCTGGCGTGCGGCGGTTTAAGGCTGGATCCACGCGCGGCGCGGGCCAGCGTCAACGGCGAACCCCTGCGCCTGACCTCGCTGGAATACCGGCTGCTGCACTATATGATGATGCACCAGGGGCGGGTCATCAGTCGCACCGAACTGGTCGAACATCTGTACGATCAGGACTTCGACCGCGACTCCAACACCATCGAGGTCTTCATCGGCCGGGTGCGCAAGAAGGTCGGATCGGACCGGATCGAGACCGTGCGCGGCCTCGGCTATCGGCTGACGCCTCTGGCGGGCGAATCCGAAGCGGCGTGACCGGCCAGGCGGCTTCGAACCGACGAGCCAAACGACCCCAGGATTGGGGCCGCTGGTTCGGGCGGCCCGGCCGTTCGCTGACCCGGCGGCTGATCTGGCTGGCCTCGGCCTGGATCCTGGTGGCCCTGGTCGTCGCCGCCCTGGTCCTGACCCAGGCCTTCCAGGAATCGGCGTTGCGGCGTCTGGGGGCCATGCTGAACGAGACCATCGACGAGATCGTGGTCGGCGCCAGCCGCACGCCTCACGGGGGCTTGGCGCCCCAGATCCAGGACGCCCGCACGCTGCGCCTGCTGTCGGGCAAATACTGGCAGATCATGGAGGTGCGGCCGGATGGGCGGCTGGTCAGCCTGGCGCGCTCCAACTCGCTGTGGAGCTATGATCTGACCCTGCCGCCCGACCTGCCCGAACGGCTGAATGCGGCGTTCGGGGACGTCATCACCTTCAACACCACCGGCCCCAAGGGCGACGCCGAGACACGCGAGCCGTTGCGCGTCGCCGCCAGCATGAAGTCCATCCCACGGCACGAACATCCGGTCATCTTCATCGCCGCCATCGACCGATCCGAGGTGGACGCCGACACGCGCCAGTTCGCCCGCGTCACCTTGACGGCGCTGTTGATCCTGGGCCTGGGCCTGGTGTCGGCGGTCTTCATCCAGGTTCGGATCGGCCTGCGCCCCCTGTTCGACCTGCGCGACGAGATCGCCGATGTGCGCAAGGGCAAGTCGGCCCGGATCGGACGATCCTATCCGCTGGAGATCAAGCCCCTGGCCGAACAGGTCAATCGTCTGCTGGACCACAACCAGGAGGTCGTGGACCGCCAGCGCACCCACGTCGGCAACCTGGCCCATGCGCTGAAGACGCCGATCTCCGTCATGCTGGCCGAGGCGGGGACCACCCAGGGCGACCTGCCCGAACTGGTGCGGCGTCAGACCAAGGTCATGCAGGGCCAGGTCGATCACCACCTGCGTCGCGCCCGCGCCGCCGCCCGCGCCGCCCACGGCCTGGGCGAGACCACGCCTGTCGCCGAGGTGCTGGACGAGCTGGCTGTGATGATCGAACAGGTGTTCCGCACCAAGGACGTCGAGATCGACTGGCGTGCGCCCGACAGTCTGTCCTTTCTGGGCGAGCGTCAGGATCTGCAGGAAATCCTGGGCAATCTGATCGAGAACGCCGCGAAGTTCTCCAAACGCCGGGTTCGCATCTCGGCCGGCGGTAACGGCCTGGGGCAGATGGTCCTGGTGGTCGAGGACGACGGCCAGGGTCTTCCCGCCGATCAGCGCGACACGGTCATGCAACGCGGCGCGCGGCTGGACGAGAGTGCGCCGGGCTCGGGCCTGGGCCTGTCGATCGTGGACGACCTGACCCGCGCCTATGGCGGTCGGCTGACGCTGGCGGACAGCGACATGGGCGGGCTGAAGGCCGTGCTGGAACTGCCCGCCGCCCAGGCGGACTAAGGTTGGTCGCCGCCGCGACGGTGGCATTCGCAGGCCGCCCGTTCCAGCGCCGCCCGGTCCAGAACGGTGATCCGGCCGCGCGAATAGGCGATGGCGCCGGCCTTCTGCAGCCCCTGCGCCGCCTCGTTCACCGTGGTCCGCTGCGACCCCAGCATCGACGCCAGATACTCCTGCGTCAGGCTGAGCGTATCGCCCTCGACCCGATCGTGGCAGCGCAGCAGCCATTTGGCGAACCGCTGGCCGGCGTGGTGCAGGGCGTTGCAGGCGGTGGATTGCTCCAACTCGCCCTGAAGCCGCGCCATATAGTCGCCCACGGCGTCGCGCACGCTCGGCCGCTGGGCCGACAGGGCGTCGCGCACGCCCGGCCGCTGGGCCGACAGGGCGCGAAAGCGCGCGGCATCCACCCGCCGCGCCGTGCCGGCGACCTGGGCCACGCTGCGGGTGTGGGCGTGGTGCGGCACGACCGAGGCGACGACGCCCAGCACGCCCTCGCGCCCGATCATCACCGTCTCCACCGTGCGCCCGTCCTCCAGCACCGCCACCGAGGAGCAGAAGCCGCTGTCGATGAAATGCAGGTGTTCGATGGCGTCGTCCGGCTCGTTGAACACATGGCCCAGGGCGAATTCGACGGGGGTGGCGATCGCAACGAGGGCGTCGCGGTCTTCGGGATTCAGGCCGTGGATCAACCGGTTGCCCGGCGGGAGGCTGCGCATGAGTTCGCGCATAAGGCGATCCGTCGGCCTCGTCTGTCGGAACCCGACACAGCGTGGCTGTATCTGGCGATAGTTCTTGGGGAAAAGTTCTGACTTAACTGGGCTGTGTACGCAAGCGGTCAGATTTTAGCCGGCGCCGTCCGCTCGATTCGGGCCACCAGACGTTCCGCCTCATGAACCTCGACCCCGATACAGGAGGCGTGGTCGGCCAGGCGGTTGCGGGCCGCCGCCAATGCGATGTCGTCGTCGGCCCCGTCGAAGAAGTCGAGCAGGGGGCGGCGGTCGGCTTCGTCGAAGAAATGAAACTCGTAGATGCGCAAGCTTGGCTCCTGAGGCTTGACCGTAGCGGCATACGCGGGCCGGCGTCTGTCGGATGTCGACACAGCGCAGGGTCGGGAGCCTTTGCTGTGCGACAGGCGTTAGGCAGCCTCTCGCCGCCGGAGACGCGATGACCGCCGCCAAGACCCTTCGCCACGCCGCCGCCGACCTGGGCCGCGCCTTTCGCCTGCCGCCTCTGGCGACGCTGGTCGAGTGGGCGGCGCGGGTCGGATACGGCGCGCGGGGCTTCGTCTATCTGTCGGCCGGGGCGCTGACCCTGCTGGCGGCGACCGACCGGATCGGCGAGGCGGTGGGGACCAGCGGGGCGGCGGGCTGGCTGGCGGCCCAGCCGTTCGGCAAGGTCTGGCTGGTGCTGCTGGGCCTGGGCCTGTGGGCCTTCGTCGGCTGGCGCGTGCTGCAGGCCGTGTTCGACGCCGACCACGAGGGAACGGACCTCAAGGGCTGGATGACGCGGGCGGGCCAGGCGATCAGCGGCCTGTTCTACGCGCTGCTGGCGTCGGGCGTGTTCGAGTATCTGGACGAGTTCGGCGAGGCGACCAGCGCATCGTCCGCCCAGGCGGAGAGCGTGGCCGAGAACCAGCAGAAGGCGGCCATGCTGCTGGGTTTGCCGTTCGGCGAGGTGCTGCTGATCGGGGCGGGACTGACCGTGCTGGGCGTCGGCATAGGCAACATCGTTCGCGCCTTTCGCGACGACTTCGACGACGCCCTGGCCTGTCCCGAGGGCTTCTGCGGCACGGCGACGGCCCTGGCGCGGACGGGCTATGCGGCGCGGGGGTTCGCCTATCTGCCGCTGGGCGTGTTCGTGGTTCTGGCGGGGCTGCATGCAAGCTCCGGCGACGTCACGACGACGGCGTCAGCGCTGGACGCGCTGGAGGGCCAGCCGGGCGGATCGTGGATCCTGGGGCTGACCGCGGCGGGGCTGATGGCCTTCGGCGCCTTCGCTTTCGTGGAGGCGCGCTGGCGCAGAATCCGGCCGCCCAAAAACCTGGCGCGTGAACTGCTGGGCTAGGCCTTGTCGCCTGACACGGCGTCGCCATATGGTTCGCAACACACGCTGTTCCAGAAGAGGCCGCGCCGATGACCGCTCCGCTCAAGACCCTGAAGATCGACTTCGTCTCCGACGTGGTCTGCCCCTGGTGCGTGGTCGGCCTGGGCGGGCTGGAGACGGCGCTGGACGCCCTCAAGAGCGAGGGGATCGCCGCCGACATCGCCTTCCAGCCGTTCGAGCTGAACCCCCAGATGGCGGCTGAGGGCGAAAACATCGTCGAGCACATCGGCCGCAAATACGGCGCGTCGCCTGAGCAGTCCGCCGCCAACCGGGCCATGATCCGCGAGCGGGCCGGCGAGGTCGGCTTCGACATGCGGATGACCGACGATAGCCGGATCTGGAACACCTTCGACGCTCACCGCCTGCTGCACTGGGCGCACGAGACGGCGCCGGACAAGCAGAAGGCCCTGAAACAGGCGCTGTTCACCGCCCACTTCACCGAGAACAAGAACCTGACCGACGCTGGTGTCCTGACCACCGCCGCCGAGGCCGCAGGGCTGGACCGGGCCGAGGCGGCAGAGGTGCTGGCCTCGGGCCGCTATGCCCAGGCCGTGCGGGCGTCCGAGGAGCTGTGGCGATCGCGCGGCATCACTTCGGTCCCCGCCGTGGTGGTGGAGGGCAAATACCTGATCAGCGGCGGCCAGCCGGCGCAGGCGTTCGAGGACGCCCTGAGGAAGATCGCGTCGGAGGTTTAGCGGGTGAGTAGTGAAGGGTGATTCGTGAGTGGAGTTATTTACGCGGCCGCCTCTTCACTTACGATTCACCCGTCACGCGTCACGGCGAAGCCTGTGGCTCGGTTTCAGACGCTCCCTCCGCAAAAACACCGTCTGAATGGTGCAATTCGTCTGAAATCGGGGACGGCTTCAGGTCGTCCAGCGCATCCACGCGGGCCATCAGGGCGTCGCGGCCGGCATAGTCGCCGGGGGTCAGGGCGGCGGCCTCCAGGGCGATGACCTCAATCTGCCGCGCGACGGCCGTGGCGCGCTCGGCCATGTCGGGTTCTTTCGGTTTGGGTTCGGGCTTCGGGGCAGGCGGCTCCGCCTCGCGCGCCAGGCGGGTCAGATGGGCGTGCAGCCGCACCCAACGCGCCGCCTCCATCGCGCGCCCGGCCTGGACCGCCCGGCCCATCCGCACCAGGGCGTGGGCCGCCATCTCGGCAAAGTCGGGCAGGCCCTGCGCCGTCTCGAACGGCAGGTCGATCGGTTCATCCATAGGCAGGGGAGAGGGATCGTCCTGGTCCTCGCGCCGCCAGCCTTCGTCCCTGGCGCGGGCGCGGAAGGTGCTGACCCCCATGCCGTAACGGGCGCTGACCGCCTCGGCCGTGGCGCCCTCCAGATAGGCCTCGCCCGCCGCCTGCCAGGCCTCTTTCGACAGGCGGCGATAGCCGCGATTCCGGCCCCGGTCGGCGTCGCGCGCGGCGTCGGAGGCCGGGAGGACCGGCGGCCGCAACAGATGCATCGGCAGGCCGTGCGTGCGCCAGAACCGCACCTCGGCCTCGGCCGAGCAGTCCAGATGAAGCGCGTCGCGATACGCCTGTTCCAGACCCGCCGCGCGCAGGACGCGGATCTGATCCAGCCCCTGCTGCGTCGCCGCATCGTAATGCGGGTCTCGCGGCCCATCGAACCCGCCGCCCTCGCCGTCGTCATAGGCCTGATCGTCGTCCATCCCGTCCCCCGGCTGTCGCCCACGCCCGATCCCAGGACGCGCCCCCAGTCTAAGGCCGTCCCGAACCGTGATAGGGTAGAGGCCGTCGATTTCGCGAAAGCCGAGGGATTTCAGAGGGCCGAAGGTCGGCATCGTGTATAGGAAGGCGGTCTTCCTGCCCATTTCTTTCGTCATCCTCCGGCGCGAAGCGACCGGGGGACCCAGCGGCGCCGCAGGCGATCTGTTCACGCAGGATATTGGGCGTCAGCCGCCGCGACAGGGTCCTGCTCGCGCAGGCCGCTGGGTCCCCCGGTCAGCGCCGCGAAGACGCAGCTTGCCGGAGGATGACGAAAGCTTAAGCGCGCTTCTTCTTCGGCGCAGCCGGGGCGTCGGCGGCGGTGACCAGATGCCCCTTCCAGCCGGGCGGCGGCAGGAACTTGCCGGACTTCTCCTCGCGCGTGCCGGTGCGCGCGATCAGGGCGGCGTCGCGCCCAGCCTTCAGGACGGTTTCGGTGTCGAAGATCTTGCTCATCGCGGGCTCATTTCTAGCAGTTCCAGGCCTTCGTCGCTACTCGCATAGACCTCCCACGAGTCCACCAGCGGTTTGTAGACCGTCTCCAGATAGTCGAGGCTGAGCGTGAAGCGGCGGCGTAGCGTGTTTTCGGGAATGCCGTGACCGCCTTGGGCCACGCGGCGCGCCACGCGGGCGACGGAGAAGTCCGCCGAGGGCGGACGCAGATA
The DNA here is from genome assembly GCF_057838505.1 of Brevundimonas sp. KH_058. NCBI lineage: Bacteria > Pseudomonadati > Pseudomonadota > Alphaproteobacteria > Caulobacterales > Caulobacteraceae > Brevundimonas > Brevundimonas sp. KH_058. Next base: position 1,928,742 of record NZ_CM174469.1, read on the forward strand.
GATCAGTTCGACCCGGTATCCGGCGGCCTTGAACCGGCGGATGCGCGGGGCGTGGGAGCGGGTGGCCAGGGTCGTCTCCAGCACCACGTCCGCCCGCTCGACGAACAGGGCGTTCAACCGCTCCAGCACCAGCCGCCCAGCCGCCAGATCACGCGCCGCGCCTTCGCCGTTCAGGCCGCGCGCGACCTCGTCCGGGTTCACGAACCGAAACGCCTCCGCCCTCTGACGCAGGAAGCGGTTGATGAAGGTGGTCTTGCCGGCACCGTTCGGCCCGGCGAGGAGGACGAGGGTGGGCATGCTAGGGCTCGGCCGGTCGGGCGATCTCGTCGTCCCAAGCTTGGAGCCGCTCATGAAGGCCATCTATGGCACTCCTAAGCCCAGCAACGACGGCGTCCCACTGATCTTCCGGCACCTGATCATTTTCTGCTTCGGTCGCCAATCTCCGCAAAAGCTGAGCGGCGCCCGATGCTGTGTCGAGCGCCCATAGCGTGCCATCGACAAGAAAATTGCGCTCGGCTAGGCCTTCGCGAACTCGGTCGAGATGGTTCACCGTCATTGAGAGTTCGCTCAAAGCAAGCGATAAGCGATCAGGATCGCGTGCTGCCGCTGAAATCTTTCCCAGCGAGTAGGTGAAATCGAACTTGAGAAGGTCGATCAGCGGACTTTCGCGCTCTGCGGCTCGGAACGACTCTTCTCTGGATATCATTGCGACCTCCACAGCGATCAAGGCCGACGTCAGCCCGAGTTTCATCCGACGAATGTAATCGTGGACATCGATCATGACGACCTCAAACCCATCGTCGTAATAGATGCCACCTTCGAGCCTAAGTCCTTCGGCCGTGCGCATGAGCGACAAAATGCCTGTCGAAGGTCTAATCTTGCCACGTTCACGTCGAGCGGGATGGCCCACCAGCCGATTACGAATATCGCGTATCTTGGCTACATCTGCGTGATCAAGGGCTTTCTTGGGAAGTCCAAGTGCATTTTCCATCTCCGCGACGGCGTCGCCCTGAACGTAAAGCGCTTGCAGAAATCCATAGGCAGCGAGTTTCGCCGCAGCCTCTGTTGCCGGAAGCCCGTTCGAGAGGCTTAGAAGCGCTTCTTCAGTGTCATGAAGCGCGTCCAAACCGCCGGTCAGACGATTGCGTTCTACGCCTCTCCACCGGCGCGGGGAGAAGGAAATGTAGAGGTTGAGATGGTTGTAAATCCGCTCTCGAACTGCGGAGAACGCATCTTGCGTCATTGGTATTTTTTTCTTTACACCGGTCGTGGCGGACGAGATTATGAAAGGGTAAGCTGTAGAGCGTCAGTTAGACGTACTTTCCACTGTCACGTTCTTCTACCAAGGCCTCCAGAACGAAAATCGTTTCTGGATCTGGCTCGCCATTATAAGAGCGAATAATCATGAGAGCTTCGGAGGCGGTGATTTTCACATCAGGCAGGCGCGACGGAATGTTGTTGGCGACACTCTGAAGGGCCAAGGACGCATGATAAAAGATGAAGGGAGCGTCTTCTGAAAAGCGTCGCAACAGCCAGTTCAGATCAGCTTTTTCTGGCTGAATCTGCATCATGGCGACCGCAGCCAGGCGACTGCCAGCAGAGCTAGAGGACGTGTAGACGTTCATGTTATCGGATACCGACGGACCCAACATTCTCATTCGAACGAGCACCTGCGTCATTGCGCGAGTTCTGCTAGCGCTTGGCGGCATGATGCGACGTATGGTGTCATACTCGACGCACAGCTTGTCTAACTGCGACAAAAGGGGTTGTTGCCCAATCTCATGCGCCTCGCCTTTGATTTTTCCTGCAACTATTAGTTCGCTTGGGCTGATACTTCCGCCTTTGTTGGCATCACTTTTGACAGCTTCGTCAGCGACTTTTTCTAGCTCCGCTTCGATCTCGAATATCTTTATGGATTTCATACGGTCGAAAAGGTTGGGCACCTTCTCGATTGCGTGACGAATTTCCTTCTTGAACGTTAGAAGCCCCGCAAGAAGCGCTGCCGGCCAGGCGACTGCAGCGAGCAGGGCGGCAAGAGCTGTCACGAGTTCTGCAATGGATTTGATCATAAGGCCAAGCTAGACCTCCACGCGCACCCTCGCAACTGGTCCGCGAGCGTCACACCTTCACCTCCACCACCCCGCCGCCGGCGCGGAACTTCGCGCTCATCTCCGCCATGCCGGCCTCGGCCTCCGCCAGCGAGCCCCCGGCATCGTTCTGGGCCTGGGCATCGCGGCGGATGTCCTGGCTGATCTTCATGCTGCAGAATTTGGGGCCGCACATGGAGCAGAAGTGGGCGGTCTTGTGGGCCTCCTTGGGCAGGGTGGCGTCGTGGTATTTGCGGGCGGTTTCGGGGTCTAGGCCCAGGTTGAACTGGTCTTCCCAGCGGAACTCGAACCGGGCGCGCGACAGGGCGTCGTCGTGCAGGCGGGCGGCGGGGTGGCCCTTGGCCAGGTCGGCGGCGTGGGCGGCGATCTTGTAGGTGATGACGCCGTCCTTGACGTCCTGACGGTCGGGCAGGCCCAGATGCTCCTTGGGCGTGACGTAGCAGAGCATGGCTGTGCCGAACCAGCCGATCATGGCCGCACCGATGGCGCTGGTGATGTGGTCGTAGCCCGGCGCGATGTCGGTGGTCAGCGGGCCAAGCGTATAGAAGGGCGCCTCGTGGCAGTGTTTCAGCTGCTCATCCATGTTGGCCTTGATCTTGTGCATCGGGACGTGGCCGGGGCCCTCGATCATGACCTGGCAGCCCTTGGCCCAGGCGATCTTGGTCAGTTCGCCCAGGGTGCGCAGCTCGGCGAACTGGGCCTCGTCATTGGCGTCGGCGATGGAGCCGGGGCGCAGGCCGTCGCCCAGGCTGAAGCTGACATCATAGGCGCGCATGATGTCGCAGATGTCCTCGAAATGCTCGTAGAGGAAGCTCTCCCTGTGGTGGCTCAGGCACCATTTGGCCATGATGGAGCCGCCGCGCGAGACGATGCCGGTCACGCGCTTGGCCGTCATCGGCACGAAGGGCAGGCGCACGCCCGCGTGGATGGTGAAATAGTCGACGCCCTGTTCGGCCTGTTCGATCAGGGTGTCGCGGAACACCTCCCACGTCAGATCCTCGGCGACGCCGTTCACCTTCTCCAGCGCCTGATAGATGGGGACGGTGCCGATGGGGACGCTGGAGTTGCGGATGATCCAGTCGCGGATGTTGTGGATGTTGCGGCCGGTCGACAGGTCCATGACGTTGTCGGCGCCCCAGCGGGTGGCCCAGACCAGTTTGTCGACCTCGTCATCGACGCTGGACAGCACCGCCGAGTTGCCGATGTTCGCATTGATCTTCACCAGGAAGTTGCGGCCGATGATCATCGGCTCGACCTCGGGGTGGTTGATGTTGTGCGGGATGATGGCGCGGCCGCGCGCGATCTCTTGCCGGACGAACTCGGGGGTGACGAAGTCGGGGATGGCGGCGCCGAAGTCCTCGCCGTCGCGGATGCAGGGGCTGTTCTGCTCGCGGCGCAGGTTCTCGCGGATGGCGACATATTCCATCTCGGGCGTGATGATGCCGGCCTGGGCGTATTCGTACTGGGTGACGGGGCGGCCCTCGACGCCCTTGAACACCTTGTGGTTGGAGACGTCGAAACGGGGGGCGAGGTTCTTGCCGCTGGCGTGGCCGTTGTCCTCGGGCTTCACTTCGCGCGGGTTGAGGACGGGGGCGATGTCGCCGCGGTCCAGCTGCCACGACGACTTGACCAGGGGCAGGCCCTTCTTGATGTCGATGGCGACCGTCGGGTCGGTGTAGGGGCCGGATGAGTCATAGATGGTCACCGGCGGCTCGTTGGCGCTGGGGTGGACGGCGACCTCGCGGAAGGGGACGCGGATGTCGGGGTAAAGTTCGCCGGCGACATAGACCTTGCGGCTGCCCGCCCGTTCGCCGGTGGGGATGGTGCCGGTCTCGCGCATGACTTCTTTCCTCGCTTCCGCGAGGGGGAGGCTATCGCTCGCGACGCGGTCGCTCTCTACTTGAGCCTCGACGGAGTTCGATTCCGGGGTGACTAGAATGTTCATGGCGGCCTCTGTGCGTTGAGGTCCGCCGACGTCGGGCGAGACGGTCCTGTCGTGAGGACCTGAAGCGTTTCCCATCCCTTCGCCGGCATGACCCGGATCAGGTTCGACGGGTCAGGCGGCTACGCCAATCTCAGCCGCTGGGCGCTTTCAGGCGAAGTGGTCGCCGGTTCGCCGCCCGGAAAGCGCCCACTTAAGTGGCGCGCCTTCGAACCGCTCGCTGGAACCACTCGCTGAAGGCGCGCTGTGCGACCCCCCGGAGAACGAGGATCAGGGTGACGCCGGGTGAGGGCGGCGTCAAGCCGCCTCGCTTGGGCCTGTCATGCAGGCGCGCTATCAAGGCGGCGAACAGGAGCCGACCCCATGCATCTCGCCCGTTTCGCCCGCATCCGCCTGGCCCATCTGCCGACGCCGCTGGAGCCGTTGCCCCGGCTGTCGGAAGAGCTGGGCGTGGATCTGTGGATCAAGCGCGACGACTGCACCGGCCTGGCGGGCGGGGGCAACAAGACCCGCAAGCTGGAGTTCCTGCTGGGCGCGGCGTTCGAGGCGGACGCCGATACGCTGGTGACGCAAGGAGCGGTGCAGTCGAACCATGTGCGCCAGACGGCGGCGGCCGCCGCCGCGCACGGCCTGACCTGCGAGATCATTCTGGAAGAGCGCACGGGGTCGAAGGCGACGGACTATGTCGGCAACGGCAATGTGCTGCTGGACCGGCTGTTCGGGGCGACGATCCGCACCGTGCCGGGCGGGACGGACATGGTCGCCGAGCTGGAGAAGACGGCGCAGGCGGTGCGGGCGCGGGGCGGCAATCCGTATTTGATCCCCGGCGGCGGATCGAACGCTACGGGCGCTTTGGGCTATGTCGACTGCGCGCGCGAGATCGTGGTCCAGGCCGACGAGATGGACCTGGAGGTCCACCGGATCGTGACGGCGACGGGCAGCGCAGGCACCCATGCGGGCCTGGTCGCCGGGCTGGCGGTCATGGGGGCGGACATTCCGGTGCTGGGCATCGGAGTGCGGGCGCCAAGGGAAAAGCAGGAGGCCAACGTCTTCAAACTGGCCGAGGAGACGGCCGCCCTGCTGGGCCATCCGGGACGGGTGAAGCGCGAGCAGGTGGTGGCCGACTGCGACTATGTGGGCGAGGGCTATGGCCTGATCGACCAGGGGGTGATCGACGCCCTGACCCTGGCGGCGCGTCTGGACGGAATCGTGCTGGACCCTGTCTATTCCGGCAAGGCGATGAAGGGGCTGATCGCCCTGGCGCGGGCGGGTCGGTTCCGGGGCGAGACGGTGGTCTTCCTGCATACGGGCGGGGCGCAGGGGTTGTTCGGCTACCAGAGCGAGATCGAGGGCGCGCTGTAGGGGCAGCGCGCCGGGTGGACGCGCGCGAGGCGATCTTGGCGCTGCTCGACGCCCGCGCGCACGACGCGACCGTCTGCCCCAGCGAAATGGCGCGGGCGGTGACCGCGACGGGCGGGGAATGGCGTGAGGCGATGCCGGAGGTTCATGCGGCGGTCGATCAGATGGTGAGCGACGGGCTGGTGCGACTGAGCTGGAAGGAACGCAGGCTGGCGGTCAGGGCGGGGCCGTATCGGATCGGGCGCGGCGGATAGGAGAGACGCTATGACCAGAACCGATTGGCTTCAGTTTCTGTCCTACTACACGTGGGTCGGCGTTCTGTTTCTCGTGTCCGAGCTGGTCGTCGTGGTCTTCACTGTCCTTGTCGAAAGGCGTCGCACCCGGCGACGGAAGGATCGCCAATGAGCTCCATCAAATGATGCAGCGGCGTGGGGTCCGCTTTTGGGCCAAGCGCTAACTTCGCAAACCGACCCGTGGCGGACCTACGGCCTCAGCCAGACCTCGAACTCCGTGTCGTCCGCCACCTGTAGCTCAGCGTAATGCTCGAACGTCCAAGTAATGCTCTTCGACGCGATAATGCTACGCTCCTCGCCCGCGTCTTCAAGATCGTCGAGGTGGACATAGAAGCTGAACTCAGAACGGGGAATGCGTCCGTTCTCACCAGTCGCCTCAACCACCGACACGGGCAAGCCTTGTTCTTTCGCGGCTTTGAGCAGTGTTGTCATCTCAGAGAAAGACAGGCGACCTGATCCCTTTGCGGTGAGCGCGCATGTCAAAACGGCATCGAGGTGCAATGTCATGGACAATCCTCGCAGCAACAACTTCCGCTTACCACCCCTGGCGGACGACGGCGACGACTGCTTTCCGGCCTGGAGGCCAACATCCGCTTTCGGCGGCGAAGCCAAAGACCGCACACGACCCATTGCGGACGTTCAGATGCGAACGACGCTTGTTGGGCCATCGGCATTGACCGACCACATGCTTGCGAACTCAGTCGCTTCCTCAAGCGTCTCACCGGGGTGGCTGGATGTAGTTATGAACCGACTGTCGTCCGTCCCATCGCCAACGATCAGCCAATCGATCTCATCTTCGATCTGTTCACAGCCCTCACCAACGACGGCGATCAGAGACACGTCGTCGGCGATGCACTGCTCGACAAAAGCGGGAAGTAGCGCCTCATCTGAAAGCGGCAACTCCAGAACGATCTTGGGTTCAGTTGGCATTGGCAGACGGTACGAAAAGCGCCAGCCGCTTTCTACCCTTAAGCGAACTTCGATACACGACCCATGACGGACCGTCGCAAGATCAGATAGAAAAAGCTCGTGAGCGCCGAAAGACAGCAACGCATATTGGACCTTCGTCAGAAGAAGCTCCGCTCAACGCGCCTGCCAGCGCTCGTCGCAGCCTGGGCCGCTCTTGGCACTCGCATTTCGCCACTTTCGGATGAGCGACAACGGGAAATAGTCCATTGCTTGCGAGCCGCTGGACCATTCACCCTCAAGCCGATGCCTACGATCGATAGGGCGCTAATACCCTTCGCTGAACAATTCGAAATGGTCGTTGTCGTAGCGTGGGACGCGAACGAACACCCCGCAGCCCTCATATCGACAGAGGCTCTCGTGCGCTCCGCGGCGAAACTCAGCAGCATCTATCGTGATGGGTTTTGGCTGGCGGACCCGACGCTCGGTAAGGCGTTGGTCGTGAGCTTCGAAGACGACCGGGCTGAGGTCGAGATTGCTACTTTGGAACTTCCCTACGCGCAGGTGTGAACCTGAACCAATGTCCGCTTCCCACCCATGGCGGATCCTGGGACTGTCCGCTAAGCGCAACTTCGTTCAGGCGAGATGTCGTCTTGCTGCGTCGAAACGCCGAAGCTTCATCTGGAATAGCGACATGAGCAAGATTCTGGGCGTCATCGGGGGTATGGGGCCGGCGGCGACGGTGGCGTTTCTGGAGCGGGTGCAGGCGTTGACGCCGGCCCAAGGGGATGCGGATCACATAAGGGTTCTGATGGATCTGAACCCGCAGGTGCCGGATCGGAACACGTGGCCGGGCGAGGCGGAGGTGGTGCTGGGTCGGATGGCGGCGCGGCTGGCGGCGGCGGGGGCGCAAGTGATCGCCATGCCGTGCAACACGGCTCATGCCCAGGCGGCGGGAATCCGAGCGGTGTGCGAGGCGGAGGGGTTGAGCTTCATCGACATGATCGCGGCGACGGCGGATGCGGCGGTCGCGGCCCATGACCTAAATGACGGTGTGCAGCGGATCGGGGTGCTGGCGACGCCGGGGGGCGAGCGGCTTTATCAGGCGGCGTTGGCGTCGCGCGGGGTCGAGGCGGTGCTGCTGGACGGCGCGGATCGCGAGGCCTTCATGGCGCTGGTCTATGGGGTCAAGCGCGGCGATGTGGGCGAGGCGGCGCGGGCGGGGATGTTGCGGCTGGCGGGCGTGCTGGCGGATGCGGGTGCGCAGGCCTTGATCGCGGGGTGTACGGAGGTGCCGTTGCTGCTGCGGGCGGAGGATGCGCCGGTGAGACTGACGGATTCGGCCGAGGTGCTGGCGCGGGCGTGCGTGGGGGCGTGTCTCTGACCTCCGATCTCATCCGTCGGGGGTGTTGACGAAAGCCGAACGGGGCTTGCTACCCGGCGTTTGGGGCGTCAAACGAAGCGGGTGTCCATTCAGTCCCTTATCATCGATTGCGACCCCGGCGTGGATGACGCCGTGGCGTTGTTCCTGGCCTTTGCGGCGCCTCAACTGAACCTGCTGGCGGTCACCACGGTGGGGGGCAATGTTCCCGGCGCCCTGACCCAGCGCAATGCGCGGATCGTGCGCCAGATCGCCGGGCGCGAGGACGTGCCGGTGCATGGCGGGGCCGAGCGTCCGCTGAAGCGGCCGCCGGCGGGGGCGGGGGCGTTCCACGGACCCGAGGGGCTGGGCGATCTGGAGCCGTTCCAGCCGTCGGGCATCGTCGGCGACGGCCCGGCCGCCAACGCCATCGTCGACCTGGTCATGAGCCGGCCGCAGGGTTCGGTCGCCGTCGCCGTCATGGGGCCGATGACCAATCTGGCGCTGGCGATGCGGCGCGAACGGCGGCTGGCCGACTGGCTGGGGCCGGTCGTGGTCATGGGCGGCGCGCGGTCGGAGGGGGGCAACATCACGCCGTCGGCCGAGTTCAACATCTGGGCCGACCCGGATGCGGCGGCGGTGGTGTTCGGATCGGGGTGCGAGGTGATCGCCCTGGGGCTGGACGCGACCCATCAGGTGCGCGCGACCGAGGACCGGATCGCCGCCATCGAAGCCATCGACAGCGAGCCGGCGCGGACGACGGCGGCGATGCTGCGGTTCTCGCAGCGGGTCGAGCGCGAGGTGGTCGGTTGGGATTCCGCCCCGCTGCATGATCCCTGCACCGTGGCCTGGCTGATGCGGCCCGACCTGTTCGAGACGCGGGCGTGCCGTATCGAGGTCGAGACCACATCGGAACTGACGCGCGGCCATACGGCGGTGGAGTTCCGGATCGATCCGGCGACGGCGCGGCATCGCTGGGCCGTGTCTGCGGATGGGCAGGGGGTGTTCGACCTGATCGTGGAGACGCTGAGGGCTGCCGCATGAGGATCACCGTCGTCGGCTCGATCAACCTGGACCTGGCAGCCACCGCGCCGCATTTGCCGGCGCCGGGCGAGACGGTGACGGGGGCGACCCTGGCGCGCCACCCCGGCGGCAAGGGCGCGAACCAGGCGCTGGCGGCGGAGAAGCTGGGGGCCGAGGTCTGCCTGATCGGACGGGTCGGCGACGACGCCATGTCGGGCGAGGCCCTGGCACTGATGGCGAACATGGGCGTCGATCTGTCGGGGGTGGAGACGGACGTGGCGGCGCCGACTGGGGTCGCCCTGATCGCCGTCGATCCCGGCGGCGAGAACCAGATCGTGGTGGCGGCGGGGGCCAATCACATGGTCACGCCCGAACAGCTGCCGCAGCGCATCGAGGGCGCGCTGATCGTTCAGCTGGAGCTGCCGATCGAGACGGTGGAGGCGGCGGTGGGCCGGGCGACGGGGTTCGTCTGCGCCAATCTGGCGCCCGCCGCGCCGGTGTCGGAAATGCTGCTGGGCCGCTGCGACCTGATCGTGGTCAACGAGATCGAGGCCGCCTACTATGGCGACAGCCTGCACCGGGGTGGCGGCCGGGTGGTGGTGACCAAGGGCGCCAAGGGTGCGGCCATGTACCAGCGCGGCGTCGAAATGGCCTGGGCGACCCCGCCCGCGGTCGAGGCGGTCGACGCGACGGGGGCCGGCGACGCCTTCGTGGCCGCCATCGTCGTGGCGTTGCTGGAAGGGATGGATCCAGCCGAGGCGTTAAAGTTCGCCTGTGCGGCCGGGGCGTTGGCGGCGACGCGCGCGGGGGCTCAGCCGTCTGCGCCCGAGCGGGATGAGGTCGAGGCGCTGCTGGCCGAGTGAAGTCCTTCAGGAACACAACCTGTCATTGACGAAATCCCTTCGCGTTGCGAGTGTGCGGGCGGGGGAGTGCGAATGTATTCAAACGCGAGGCGCGTCTGCGCCGTTTTGCTGGTTCTGGCCGCTAGCCAGATCTTGGCGAGTTGTGATCGCAAGAAGACCGAAGAGGCGCCCGTACAGACGGGGACCACAAATACGCCTGCCTTGAATGACGCGGCCCGCGACCAGGCGGTCGCGATGATTACGGGCGATCTTAACGCGCCCCTGGCCGAGCTGCACGCGGTTCTGACACGCGCGGCGCAAGACGGTCGTATCGATCCGGACGAACTGACAATCCAGGGGGTGTCTGGCCCGATACCCATCGACTGGTGGCTTTGGAACAAGGGCTATCTGCGCCTGTCCGAGGATGAGTATTACGGCCCGTATCTGGTCCTGTCCGACAAGGGCGGGCGGTTCGTCGGTGGGCCGCAGCCGGTCTGGCTGAGCGCCAAGAGCGAAGGCGCGCCGAACATGGAATGCCAGTCGGCGGGCGGGCTGACCCGCGCCGTGTGCACGGCCAGCGTCGCCTATTCGGTCGGTCTGACGCCTGGCGGCGACCTGGCTCGCGTCGCGGTTCCCGCATCATCGGCCAATCTGGAAGCGGCGTTCTCGCCGAGCGAAGGCTGGTCGGTGTCACAGCTGTCGGTGGACGGAGAAGCGCCACGCGACGTGGCGCGCACCGCGATCTTCGGGACGCCGGAAATGGCCGTCGAACCGCGCCGTCTGTTCTTCGAGGCGATCCGCTTTCAGTTGCAACGGCGTCAGGCGCCGACGCAAGAGCCCGCTCCATCCAAGATAGACCCCTACGTCCCCGAGCGCCAAGCCGTAACGGCGCAGAACGCCGCGCCGACAAAGCCAGCCGCAAGCCAGGCTCCGGTCGTCACGAACGCCCGGCTTCTGCGCCAGCCGACGGAAGCCGAAATGAGAGCCGTCTATCCGCCGCGCGCGCTTGGCCAAAACATTCCTGGACGGGCGACGATGTCCTGCACCGCCACTGTCGAAGGTGTGCTGAGCGACTGCATGACGCAATCGGAGTCGCCGCCCGGCCAGCGCTTCGGCCAAGCCGCCGTCGCGCTGGAGTCGCGTTATCGCGTCACCCCCCGGACCATCGACGGTCAACCCGTTGAGTCTTCCGTGACGCTCAATCTCTCTTGGACAACAGACTGAGGCCGTCGCCTCGCTCGATTGGATGATCCCATGCTGAACAAGCTCGAAGCCCTCTATCTCAACATCCTGCGGGTAGTGATCATCGTCCTGGCGACGGTGCTGCTGGCGGTCGCAGCGGTCGGGGTCGTCGTGGCGGCGCCCATGCTGCTGTCGTCGTTTGGAGGCAAGGACGCGGATGCCGCGCGCCTGGTCCGCAACGACAGTCTGAACGACTATCTGAACCGGAACTCTGGCGGTCAGGGGATGTCGGCGCCGGATCAGGCGGAGCTGGAAAACCGGACGCGAGACGCCGACCGGCGGTTCAAGGACGCGGCCACCAACATCGTCCGCTACGTCAAGGCCAAGACGGGGATGGCGCCGCCTGAAGCGGGGGTGATCGACTACATCCAGACCTTGTCGGACGGCCTGCCCGTGAGTTTGCAGGATCGTTATGCCGACAGCCTGCTTTCGCTGTCGCAAGACCTCGTGCGGGCTCCTGCGACGACGTCCGTGGACGTCGATCAACTGATCCAATGGCATTTCGACCAGTTCAGCGCGGCGGCGGAAACGGCGATGCAACAGGACACGACACGCGCCATCGAAGAGGGCGCGCGGCGCCAGACGGCGATCCTTGCCGGAACCGCCGCAGCCGGCTTCTTCATGATGTTCCTGTTGCTGGTGTTCGTCTTCGTTCTGGTGAAGATCGAACGCAATCTGCGTCGCCTGCCAGTGGCGGTCGAAAGGCAGGCGGAACCCCTATCTTCAGCAGCGTCCATGTGACGTCGTCACTATGCGGCGCCGAAGGGGCTGGAGGCGACTGCGCGTTACGTCACCCCGCGGCTGGAGGCGCACGGCTGTCGCGCGCAGGAATCGCTGGGCCACACCCTGTGGAAGATGACCCGCTGGCTGGACCACTATGTGAAGAACGCGCCGCCGAAGCCGGCGGAGTGAGGTCTGGGCTGGCCGTCACGGTCTGACGATCAGCCGCACCACCTCGCCGGCGTGCAGGCGGTCGAAGCCGGCGTTGATGTCGTCGAGCGGGATGACCCCGCTCATCAGGCGGTCCACCGGCAGGCGGCCCTGGCGATATAGGGCGACGTAGCGGGGGATGTCGCGGCTTGGGACGCAGGTTCCGATGTAGGAGCCCTTCAGCGTGCGCTCCTCGCCGACCAGGGAGACGACGTTGACGGCGAGGGCCGCATCGGGCGGCGGCAGGCCGGCGGTGACGGTGGTTCCGCCGCGCCGGGTCATCTTCCACGCATTGTCCAGCGCCCGGACCGAGCCGGCCATTTCGAAGGCGAAGTCGGCGCCGCCGTTCGTCAGGGTGCGGACCTGATCGACCGCGTCGGGGGCGGCGCCGTCGACGGTCTGGACCGGACCCAGGGTGCGGGCGAGGGCCAGCTTGTCCTGCGACAGATCGACGGCGACGACGGGGGAGGCACCGCTGGCCAGGGCGCCCAGGACGCTGGCCAGGCCGACGCCGCCCAGGCCGATGACAACCACGCTCTGGCCCGCCTTGACCCCGGCGGTGTTCACCACGGCGCCGACGCCGGTCAGGACGGCGCAGCCGAACAGGGCCGCCTCCTCGAACGACAGATCCGGGTCGATCTTCACCAGCGAGCGGCGAGAGACGACGGCGTGTTCGGCGAAGGCGGAGCAGCCGAGGTGGTGGTTGACCGGCTGACCCTCGCGGAAGAGGCGACGGCCGCCGGAGAGCAGTTCGCCCCGGCCGTTGGCGGCGGCGCCGGGTTCGCACAGGGCGGGACGGCCGCCGGCGCACGGGTCGCAATGGCCGCAGGACGGCATGAAGACCATGACGACGTGATGGCCGATACTGAGGTCCGTGACGCCGTCCCCCAGCGCCTCGACCACGCCGGCCGCCTCGTGTCCCAGGGCCATGGGCAGGGGGCGGGGGCGGTCGCCGTTGATGACGCTGAGGTCCGAATGGCACAGGCCGGCGGCCTTGATGGCGACCAGGACCTCGCCGGGGCCGGGCGGGTCCAGCGTCACGGTCTCGACCGACAGGGGGCGGCTGTCGGCATAGGGGTAGGCGGCGCCCATGCGGGACAGGACGGCGGCGCGGGTCTGGAGGCTCATATCGGTCGGCCCTCTGGGGCGCTGTCGGCCAGCGCGTTCGTGATCAGACTCCTACCGATAGGCGCTTGACGCAACGTCGTCCAAGCTAGAGCGTCGGTATCGAGAGCGACGGTTCGCGTCGCCGAGGGAGACGACGATGCCGAAACGAGACGAGGGCGCCCTGGCCCACCGTGCGACCTACAAGGCCTTTCACATGGTCTCGACGCGCTGGGCCGACAACGACCAGTACGGGCACATCAACAACGCCAAATTCTATGAGTTCGTGGACTCGGCGGTGAACGCCCACCTGATGATCGCCAATGCCCTGGACGAGTCCATCGGCCTGGTGGTGGACTCGGGCTGCCGCTACACCTCGTCGCTGAAGTTCCCCGACGTGATCGAGGTCGGGATCAAGGTCGACAAGATCGGCACATCCAGCGTCACCTACGGCTTCGCCGTGTTCAAGCGCAGCGCCGACGTCCCCGCCGCCATCGGCCATTTCGTGCATGTCTATGTCGACGCCGAAACCCGCCGGCCCAAGCCGCTGCCGGCCAAGCTGAGGGCGGTGGTGGAGAACCTGCGGGCGGGGTGAGGGCGGTCCTCTGCGCCTGTCCAAAGCTTAACTAGGGCGGCGATGTTTCGCCGGGTAGCCTTCGTTCGACCTCGGTGATCGTGGTCTGACGAGGGTGGCAAAGATGCGACATTGGATGATCGGGCTGACCGTTCTGGCCGTGGCGAGCCCGGCCGTGGCTGCGCCTCAGACCTGGTTGGTATCCGTCGACCGTTGGGGCAACGCCGAACATACGCTGCTGACGCTTGAGACGGTGGACGGCGTGCTGTCGGGCCGCTTCGGCGACTGGGCTCTGGAGGGTCGTCAGGACGGGGATCGTCTCGTCTTCTCTGCGACGGACGGCGACGGCGTGCCTTACAAGTTCGAGGGAACGCAGGCCGACGGCGTGCTGAGCGGGTGGGCTGACTATCCCGACACCAGCAACGCCGGACCACGCGTGCGACATGGGTTTCGCGCGCAGCGGCTGGAGATCCCGACGGGCGCGCCGGGACGGCGGACCTATTCGCCGGAGCGGTTCTCGAACACCTTCACCGCCGATCTGGCGCCGGCGATGGTGATCCGGCCGGGCGATGTGGTGGCGACGCGGACCATCGATTCCGGCGGCATTGGCGAACACGGCGATGTCGTCGCCCTCTACGGCAATCCCCAGACGGGTCCGTTCTTCGTGGCGGGCGCCAAGGCGGGCGACGTGCTGGCGGTGCATATCCGGCGGCTTCGGCTGAACCGCGATTTTGCCGACAGTCTGGATGGGGTGACCGGGCGGGCGATGTCCCTGGGCCTGGCGGCGCGCGCGGCGGACCTGGGCAAACGAGTGCGCTGGCGTCTGGATCGGCAGGCGGGCACGGCGCGGTTGGAGAACCCTCCCGAGAGGCTGAAGAACTATGTCGTTCCCGTTCGGCCCATGTTGGGCGGCCTGGGCGTCGCGCCGGACTTCGGTTTCGCCGAGCAGTCGGCGGGCGACAGCGGGCGTTGGGGCGGGAATATGGACTTCAACGGCATCGGCGAAGGGGCGACGGTCTATCTGCCCGTGTTCCAGCCGGGAGCCATGCTGTTCCTGGGCGACGGCCATGCGCTGCAGGGTGACGGCGAGACGACGCAGTGGGCGCTGGAGACCTCGCTGGATGTCGAGTTCAGCGTGGACATCCTGCCGTCGCATCCGCTTGCGGCGCCCCGCATAGAGACGGCCGACAGGATCACCGTCCTGGGGCAATCGTCATCCATGGACGAAGCGGTGAAGGCTGCGACGGCCGCCATGATCCAGTGGCTGGAGCAGGACTATGAACTGAGCGTATCCGAGGCTTCGCTGATCCTGGGCACGGCGGCTGAATACAGGGTCGCGACCCTGGCCGGTCGCAACGCCGGAATGGCCTTGAGCCTGGAAAAGGTGCGTCTGCGCGATGTGCCGCGCAAGCCGCCGGCGGACTAGTCGTCCAGGCGGCCGATGAGGAACAGGGCGCCGACGGCGGTCAGGGCGCCCAGGGTGAAGGCGGCGACGATGGAGCCGGCGGCGACGGCGGCGGGGACGGTGACGGGGCGGGCCTCGTACCATTCCACGATGTCGGCCTCGTGCAGGTCTTCGTCCATGAAGCCTTCGGCTTCGTAGATGGTGTCGTCTGCGGTCATGGCTGCGCTCCGTCTGTCTTGCGGGGGATCAATACGCGCAAACGGTCGAGGTTCCACCCCTGTCGTCCATCGTGACAGGATGCCGCTCATCGTTTAGGAGGCCCGCTCAGGTTCCAGAACGCACGAAGACGATCCCATGGCCGGCCACTCGAAATTCAAGAACATCATGCACCGCAAGGGGCGCGCGGATGCGCAGCGCTCCAAGCTGTTCTCCAAACTGTCGCGCGACATCACCGTGGCGGCCAAGAACGGCATGCCCGATCCGGCGCTGAACCCGCGCCTGCGTCTGGCGGTCAACAACGCCAAGGCCGAAAGCCTGCCCAAGGACGTGATCACCCGCGCCATCAACAAGGCCGCCGGCGGCGACGTCGATACGATGGAAGAGGTCCGCTACGAGGGCCGGGGGCCGGGCGGCGTGGGCATCATCGTCGAAGCCCTGACCGACAACCGCAACCGTGCGGCGTCCAACATCGGCGCGGCCTTCAAGAAGAACGGCGGCGCGCTGAGCGAGATGAACTCGGTCGCCTTCATGTGGGATAAGGTCGGACAGATCATCTACAAGGCCGAGGCCGGGACCGAGGACGAAGTCATGGAAGCCGCCATCGAGGCGGGCGCCCAGGACGTCGAGAGCGACCTGGTCAAGCCCGACATCTATGAGGACGCGCCGGGCCATACGATCTGGACCGCCTTCGAGGACCTGAACGAGGTCGCCGAGGCCATGTCCAAGGTGCTGGGCGATCCGAAATCCACGGCCATCGTCTGGAAACCGCAGTCGGACGTGCCGGTCACCGGCGACGCGGTGGGGACGCTGTTCAAGCTGCTGGACGCGCTGGACGCCGAGGACGACGTGTCGTCGGTCTATTCCAACGAGGACATCTCGGACGAGGACGCGGCCAAGTACGCGGGGTGAAGTCAGGCGAACGCGTAGGTCGTCCCGATCCAGCGATCGACGAACGCAGGTCTCGACACTTTGTTAACGCGTCGTTAACGTCTCGGGCAATGAGGCGGTGAGCCTTTCGATTCGCCATATGGGGGTAGGGTCGGGGTCGTCACCGCACATCGCATAGAGGCGGGGCGACCATGAAACTGACCAGGATCGACAGGGTGCTGTCGCGCGGCAAGAGCGATGCCTCAAACGAGGTGTCCGTCAGCCCGGATCGCGCGTCCGAGCAGGATGTCGCCGGCCTGATCGGCGAGCGGTTCGAGACCATCCAGGGCAGCCTGGATCAGCTGTCGGAAATGGCGCAGCGGTTCGGGACG
Source organism: Brevundimonas sp. KH_058 (assembly GCF_057838505.1). Taxonomy (NCBI): domain Bacteria; kingdom Pseudomonadati; phylum Pseudomonadota; class Alphaproteobacteria; order Caulobacterales; family Caulobacteraceae; genus Brevundimonas; species Brevundimonas sp. KH_058. Next base: position 1,945,308 of record NZ_CM174469.1, read on the forward strand.
TTCGAAGCCCTGTTGGGAGAATTGCGCGATCCGCTGGAAGCCGAGTTCCAGTCGCGTCGTGACAGCCATGTCGAACTGGTCAACCTGCGTCACGCCAATGCGGAATCGGCCAAGCAGTTGAGCCTGCTGAACGCAGAGGCGCGCAAGCTGTCGGACGCTCTGGCCGAGGCCGAAGCCAAGGCAGACGACCATGCGGCGCGCGCCAGCGAACATTCCGTCAACCTTCAGGAGGCCCGCGTCGAGATCGGGCGCCTGCGCGCCGAGCTGGCCCAGGCCGCCACCCGCATCGAAGGGCTGGAGACGGTGGACCGCGCGTCGACCCAGCGCATCAGGGAGCTGGAGCAGGATCACGAGGCGCTGCGCAACCAGATGACGCAGGCCGAGGCCGCGCGCTCGGAATCGGAAACCACGCGCAGCCAGATTCAGCGCGACCATGCCTTGGTGTCGGAAGAAAACACGGTCCTGCGCCGTCGTGTCGACGAGGTCGGGATCGAGGTGGCGGGGCTGGCGCGCGCCGCTGCGGCGGGTGAAGGCCTGCTGTCCAATGAACGCGCCCGCGCCGCATCGGAACAGGCCGAGGCCGCCCGCACCATCCGCTCGCTGGAAAGCCAGGTCGAATCGACCCGCGCCGAGATCGCCGCCGTCACCGCCCGCCTGGACACCGCCACGGCGCGCGCCAACGGGCTGGAACTGCTGAACGGCGAACAGACCTCGCAGCTGAAGGATTTGCAGAGCGGCGGTCATGTCGCCGAACGGCGCGCCGACACGCTGCAGATCGGGCTGGACCGTGCGATGGAACGGGCGCGCACGCTTGAGGTCGAGGTCGAGGAATCGCGTCGACGTCAGGTGTCGATGGAGGCCGCACGCGCCGCCGCCGTCGATCGCGCCGAGGCCCTGACCAAGGCCGCGATGGCGCATGACAAGGCCATCGTCCGCGCCGAAGAGCGGATGACCAAGATCCAGGCCAAGCTGACCGCCGCACAGGACGAGCACGATGCGCGCGTCCAGGCCATGGGCAAGCAGCTGACCGCCCTGCGCGACGATCTGGAAACCGCGCGCGCAGAGGGCGCCATGTCGGCCGCCGCGCTGGATGCAGCGCGGCGCGGCCGTGGCGGTCGTCCGGTCATCGCCGAAGCGGCGGCCAATCTGCAGGCCATCGTGGGCTGAGCCGGCCCTGGTCGTCTGACGATCAGCGCGAGTCGTTCGCACGGAACCGGGGGGCGGCGCAGGCGTAACGAGGCTTCACCGTTACGCCTGGAGCGCCCCATGGACATCACCCAGCTCATCCTCGACGATCATGCCGAACAGCGCCGGCTGTTCTCGATCATCGAACAGATCGATCCCAAGGACACCGACGCGCTGAGCGCCGTCTGGTCGCGGTTGTCGGCGTTCCTGGATGTGCACGCCGAGGCCGAGGAGCGGTTCTTCTATCCCGAGCTGCTGAAACAGGGCGAGGGCGCCAACGACGCCGAGGACGGCACGGTCGAGGGCGAGACCGAAGACGCCATCGAGGATCACAACAAGCTGCGCGATGCGGTCAAGGCGGTCGAGAAGCACAAGGTCGGGAGCAAGGCCTGGTTCGACGCCGTGGGCGAGGCGAACGTCGTCAACTCCAAACACATGGGCGAGGAGGAGCGGCAGGGGCTGACCGACTTCCGCATGAATGCGGACATCGAGACGCGCCATGCGCTGGCGGTCAGGTTCGCCGCCTTCGAGGCCGAGCACATCACGGGGGTCAAGCCGGTCAACAAGAATCCCGAGACCTATATCGAAAAGCACGGCTGAGGCGGGGCGGGGAGAGACGGACGATGCCGCAGGATCGCGATCCGAGGTCCGATCTGCCGGGCGCCGCAGGTCCGCCGGTGGAGGGACGGCAGTGGGCGTGGGTGAAGGTCTGCGCCTGGGGCGGGGCGGTCGTCGTGCTGTTGTGCGCCGCCGCCGTGGCGACCTGGCTGGTTTCGCGTGTACAGACGGCGCTAGTGGATCGACCGGAGGCGGCTGAGCCTGAACGGCTGGTCGTCGAGGGCCCTTCGGTCGTGCCGACGCTGCAGCCGGCGCCACCGCCCGTGACCGTTCCTGTGAGCGTCGAGACGGTCGAAGCGGATCCGCCCCCGCCGGAGCCGCCTGCGCCTGTGGCGCCGCAAGCCGAGCGTCGGCGGCCCTTGTTGATGCAGCGCTGAGCGCGACGGCCGAAACCGTTCATTGCCCGATAACCCTCTTTGCGGCATGAGGGGAACGGATGGCGAACGAACCTGTCAGAATCATCGGCCTGGACCCCGGTCTGCGACGCACAGGCTGGGGGGTGATCGTGTCCGACGGCGCGCGCCTGAGGTGGGTCGCGCACGGGGTGGTGGCCCCGCCGGAGAGCGCGCCGTTCAGCGAGCGGCTGCTGCATCTGTTCGAGGCGCTGGGCGTCATCTGCGCCGACCACGGCTGCGAGGAGGCGGCAGTGGAAGAGGTGTTCGTGAACGTGAATCCGTCCTCGACCCTGAAGCTGGGTCATGCGCGGGCGGCGGTGATGCTGGCCCCGGCCAAGCTGGGGCTGACGGTGGCGGAATATTCGCCGAACCTGATCAAGAAGGCGGTGGTGGGCGCGGGTCATGCGGACAAGAGCCAGATCGCCTTCATGATCAAGCGGCTGCTGCCGACCGCGGGGGACGTGAAGGCGGATGCGGCGGATGCCCTGGCCGTGGCGGTCACCCATGCGCAACTGAGGAAGCGGTCCTTGCTGGAAGCGATGCATCGGGGGGCGGCGTGATCGGACGTTTGCGGGGCGTCTTGGCCGAGGTCGGAGAGGCGGAGTGCCTGATCGACTGCGCCGGCGTGGGTTATGTCGTGGCGTGCGGGGCGCGGACGCTGGGGCGGTTGCCGGCGCCGGGCGACGAGGCGACGGTGCATGTGCATTCGCAGTGGAGCGAGGACGCGGGGCCGCGCCTGTACGGATTTCTGACGCGCGACGAGCGGCGGGCCTTCACCACCCTGTTGGCCATCCAGGGCGTGGGGCCCAAGGCGGCGCTGGCGGTGCTGGACGTGCTGCCGCCCGGCGAACTGGCCGGGGCCGTGGCGCGCGAGGACAAGGCTGCCGTGGCGCGGGCCAATGGGGTGGGGCCGAAACTGGCGCTGAGGATCGTGACCGAGCTGAAGGGCAAGCCGCTGGGCGACGTCAGTTTTGCGCCGACCGCGCCGGGCATGCATGTCGAAATCGCGCCGCCGCCGCCGTCCATCACCGGCGAGGCCGTGTCGGCGCTGCTGGGGCTGGGCGTGGCCGAGGTGAATGCGCGCCGGGCCGTGGATCAGGCGCTGATCCGGCTGGGCGAGGAAGCCGAACTGCCGGCCGTGATCCGGGCGGCCCTGCAGGAGCTGGGGCGGTGAAGGGGCGTGAGTGGGGATTCGTGAGTCGTGAGTCGTCGGCGACTATGAATCACGAGTCACGCCTCACGACTCAAAGCTGGAAAACCGCATGACCCGCGTCATCTCTCCAGAGGCCGAAACCGGCGAAGCGTTTGATCGCGCCTTGCGACCGCAGACGCTGTCCGAGTTCGTCGGGCAGTCGCAGGCCAAGGGCAATCTGAAAGTCTTCATCGACGCGGCGCGGGGGCGGGCCGAGGCGCTGGACCATGTGCTGCTGTTCGGTCCGCCGGGACTGGGCAAGACGACGCTGGCGCAGATCGTGGCGCGCGAGCTGGGGGTGGGGTTCCGGGCCACATCCGGTCCGATCCTGGCCAAGGCCGGCGATCTGGCGGCGATCCTGACGAACCTGGAGCCCCGCGACGTCCTGTTCATCGACGAGATCCACCGACTGAGCCCCAACGTCGAGGAGATCCTGTATCCGGCCATGGAGGACCATGTGCTGGACCTGATCATCGGCGAAGGGCCCTCGGCGCGCTCGGTGCGGATCGATCTGGCGCCGTTTACGCTGGTGGGGGCGACGACGCGGGCGGGGCTGCTGGCCACACCGTTGCGGGACCGGTTCGGGATCCCGCTGCGGCTGGAGTTCTATTCGGCCGACGAACTGACGGCCGTGGTGCGCGGCACGGCGCGCAAGATGGGCGCGGCCATCGACGAAGAAGGCGCGCGCGAGATCGCGTCGCGGGCGCGGGGCACGCCGCGGATCGCCGGGCGGCTGCTGCGCCGGGTGCGGGATTTTGCGTCGGCCGAGGGGGCGGAGACGATCACCAAACTGGTGGCGGCGCGGGCGCTGGCGCGGCTGGAGGTGGACGAGGCCGGGCTGGACAGTCTGGACCGGCGGTTCCTGAGGGCGCTGATCGAGAACTACGGCGGCGGGCCGGTGGGGATGGACACATTGGCGGCCGCCATCGCCGAGGCGCGCGACGCGGTCGAGGACGTGATCGAACCCTATCTGCTGCAACAGGGCTTCATCATGCGCACCCCGCGCGGACGGGTGGCCTGCGCCAAGGCCTACGCGCACCTGGGCTTGAGCGCGCCAGCGCAACCCGCCGGCCCCGTGCCGGGCGACCTGTTCGAGTGAAGGTCGCGTTCGATCCGGGCAAGGATGCGAGCAATCGCGAGAAGCATGGGCTGTCGCTGGCCGCCGCCGAGGATGCAGACTGGACGGCGGCCTTCGTCGCTTTGGACGACCGCCGCGACTACGGCGAGCTTCGGTGGTATGCTTATCTACCGATCGATGGTCGGGTTCACGTCGCCGTCTATACCGAACGCGGCGACGCGACCTGGATGATCAGTCTCAGGCGGGCCAATCCCCGCGAGGTCAGAAAGTATGACGAACTCCGCAATCGTTGACCCGGTCGACGACGACAACCCCGAACTGACCGACGCCGACATCGCGCGCATGCGCCCGGCGCGCGAGGTGCTGTCTTCGGCCGCCTATGCGCGTCTGACCGGGGTGAGCGAAGTCGAGTTGACGCTGCCCGCCGCCACCATTCGCGCCTTCGTCGAAGAGGGCGAGGACTGGCGCGAGCGGATGGCCGAGGCGTTGACGGAAGCGGCGCGAAAGAAGCGCGCGGCCTGATGCAGGGCTGATCGGGGGCTGATCGGGGCCTGATCTCCGATAGGCGGTTGCCAAGCGGGGCGGGCGGGGGTTTGCTGGGGGCGAACCGGAGCCGTCCCATGATCCTGCGCACCCTGGCCGTCCTGGCGGTCATGTCCGGCCTGACGGCGTTGGCTCCGCCTGCGAAGGCGGCGGCGCCGGTGTTCACCGACAAGGCTTGCCCCAGCGACTGGCCGACGGGTCTGCGCGAGGTGCTCTGCGGCGCCCTGACGGTGGATGAGGCGCGCGATGGGTCGGTCAGCGACCGGCGCATCGACATCGCCGTGGTGATCGTCAAGGCCAGCGCGCCGTTCAAGGACGCCTCGGGACAGGCGCTGCCGCCGATCGTGATGTTCCATGGCGGACCCGGCGGGGATCTGACGCCCGGCGTGGGGCCGATGTTGCAGGCCCTGACGCGCAGGCCCGACGCCTTCGCCGTGGATCAGGACGTGATCCTGTTCGATCAGCGCGGCGGCGGTGCGAGCAAGCCGTCGATGGATTGTCCGGGGGTGCAACTGACCGACGCGGGGCCGCCGTCCGACGCGGATCGCGACGGGCTGATCGCCTGTCTGAAGGGCTATCAGGCGCAGGGCGTCGATCTGAACCAGTACAACGCCGCCGCCATCGCCGACGATGTGAAGGACATGGTCCAGGCGCTGGGCCTGGCGAAGATCGACCTGTGGGGCGGATCGTACGGGCCGCGTATCGAGGCCGCCGTCATCACGCATCAGCCCCAGATCGTGCGCGCCGCCGTAATGGACAGCCCCTGGCCGCCCGAGGGCAACTGGGCCGTCGGCACGCCGGAACAGGTGTCGGCGGCGGTGAAGATCATCCTGGCCAAATGCGCCGCCCAGACGGCGTGCGCGGCGCAGCATCCGAACCTTCAAGCAAGGGTCGAGGCCGAGGCGCGCAAATGGCTGGCGGGACCGGTGACGGGCAAGGACGGGCGAACGTTCAACGTCGACGACCTGTCGGCCTTTCTGATGGACACGACCTATAGCGCCACGGGCGTGCGGGGGCTGCCGGTCGATCTGGAGAAGATCATCGCCGGCGACCTGAGCCCCGTCGCCGAGATCGCCGAGGACCGGACCTATTATTTCGAGGGCCAGCACATGGCCCATCTGTGCAAGGAGGAGCTGCCGTTCGAATCCAGGGCGCGGCTGGCGGCCGGCGCTGCGGGTGATCCGGTGGCGGAGGTGCTGGTCCCGTCGCTGTCGCGGCTGTTCGACGTCTGCGCGGCGGTGGGCGAGCGGCCGGCCAAGCCGATCGAGAACCTGCCGGTCCAGACCGACATCCCGACCCTGTTCGTCGCCGCCGAGATCGATCCCGGCTGTCCGCCGCCCCTGACCGAGGCCGCCGCCAAGGGCTATTCCCACAGCCAGGTGGTGATCGTGACCAATGCAACGCACGGCGTGATCAACGCCAGCCCCTGCACGCGCAAAATGGCGCGCGACTTCCTGCGTGACCCGTCCGCGCCGGTGGATCGCAGCTGCCTGCCGGCCGCCGACGCGCCGCTGGACTTCACCCTGGATGCGCCCGCCGCATGAGGATGACGCCGCATCGCAGCCCGCGACAGCGGTGGACGATGATCGCGGCGGCGGTCGTTCTGGCCCTGTGCGCCATCGCCGCCTGGGTCGCGATGCGGCCGGCGAACACGCCCTCGCCAGAGCCGGCCTCGACGCGGGTGACGCGCCAGATCCACGTCCAGGCCGGACACGCCGCCGAGCTGCGCTATGCCGAGGCAGGACAGAGGCGCGCGGTGTGCGGCTATATCGGGCGGGTCGCGGGCGGTCCGGCGGTCGGCTTCGTGTCGATCCCCAACCGCATCCTGTTCAGCGACGATCCCCTGCCGACCGAGTTTCGCGAGATGCGTCAGCGGTATTGCCCCGGATTTTTGGAGAGGCCTTCGTCGCAGGCGGTGCGCTAGAGCCATGGACGATTGAGTTGGTGCGGTCCTGAAAGGCGTTCCATCACAACGGGCACGACGAGGCCACGGAGAACACGACGGGACCGAACGCGCGTCGGCTCGCAGCTCCATATCCAGGCCGTCCATCGATCTGCGGCTTCGCCGCCGCAGGCCATCAAGCCTTTGCCGAACCGGCATGGCTCCGTCGTGTTCTTCGTGCTCTCGTCGTGATCGCTGTGATGAACCTTGTTCTGAACGGCGCTGATGAGTTGGCCGGTCCAATTCAACCGCCGAATGCCCTAGAGTAGCCGGATGAGCATCGACCAACCCACCGCCGGCCGTTTCGAGGGGCGCGACCACCTGTTGCCGGTGCGCGTCTATTACGAGGACACCGATTTCACCGGCCTGGTCTATCACGCCAACTATGTGCGCTATTTCGAGCGGGGGCGGTCCGACTTCCTGCGCGCCATCGGGGTGGGGCATGCCGACCTGCTGGAAGAGGCCGAGCCCCTGGCCTTCGTGGTGGCCGAGATGAACATCAAATACCTGAAGCCCGCACGGATCGACGACGCCCTGGTGGTTCGGACCATCTACGAGAGCGTGAAAGGGGTGCGGTTGATCATCCGCCAGAGCGTGGAGCGGGCGGGCGAGGAGCTTTGCCGGGCCGAGGTGACGGCGGTCTGCATTCATCTGGACGGCCGGCCGCGCCGGCCTTCGAAGGGGCTGGTCGAGAAGGTGACGCCTTGGCTGGCGGCGGGCGGGGGCGCGGGCAAGGTTTAGACTTTCCCTTCCCGCTCATCCCGGCGAAAGCCGGGACCCAGTTCTGTCGCATCTTCAGTGCGTCGGATGACCAATAGCCTGTGATCTCAGACAACCTTCGCCCAAAGCACTGGGTCCCGGCTTTCGCCGGGATGAGCGGAAGAGGGGGGGCTGTCGGGCGTCGCCGATTCCGCTAAAATCGTTCCGAAACGAGGGGGAAACGTCATGGCTGCCGAAACCTACAAGATGTCTACCAGCGCGGTGATCGTCACGGTCCTGCTGTTCCTGCTGCTGGTCGGGGGCGGGCTGGTGGGCTGTCCCTATTACAAGGTCTGGGAACGCAAGATGGCGGGCCAGGCCGAGCTGCAATACCAGCAGGGCGCGCGTCAGGCGCTGATCGCGCAGGCGGCGGCCGAAGACGAGGCGGCGATCAAGCGGGCCGAGGCGGCGACACGCCGGGTGCTGGGCTGGACCGATGCGGCCAAGCGCGGCTGCGCCGAACTGGGCCGGGCCGGAGACCGTCTGTGCGAAGAACAGCTGCTGCGCGACGCCGCCACCTATTCCATCGCCAAGGAAGGCCACGAGGGCGTGATCATCAGCGTCGGCGCCCCTGTGGCGGTCGCGGTCGATCCGAGCCGCAGATCGGGCGCGGAATAACCCCCTGTTAACCCTTATGACGCGCCTGTCAGATGACGGGCGGTCGGGTCGGAGCTAAACGGGCCGCACGCCACACAATGGTCACGTCCGCTGGGTCGAAGAGGGCGTGAACGAACTCGATTCCGCCCGGAGCGCCTGAATGACAATGCCCGTCGACGCCTCGATGATGAACCCCGTCGAGCTGTTCATGACCGCCGACTGGGTGGTGAAGACGGTGATGATCGGTCTGGCGGCGGCCTCGATCTGGTCGTGGACCATCATCATCGACAAGGCCGTGCGGTTCACGGCGTTGAACAAACAGGCCGACGACTTCGAAAAGGCGGTGCAGTCGGGTCGGTCGCTGGAGGACGTGGCGGCCCAGGCCGGGCCTGCGCCGGACCACGCCCTGCCGCGCATGCTGGTGATCGCCCTGTCTGACTGGCGCGAGGCGCGTCAGCGCGGGGCGCTGAACGAACACCAGGGCGACCTGCTGATGACGCGCATCGACCGGGCGATGAACAGTCTGATCACGCGCGAGAGCCAGCGGATCGAGAACGGGCTGGGCGTGCTGTCGGTCGTGGCGACGGCCTCGCCCTTCATCGGCCTGTTCGGCACGGTCTGGGGCATCATGAATGCGTTCGGGCGCATCGCGGCGGCGGGCAACACCAATCTGACGACCGTGGCGCCGGCCATTGCGGAAGCCTTGTTCGCCACGGCCATCGGTCTGGCGGCGGCCATTCCGGCCTATATCGCCTACAACAAGTTCTCGATCGACGCGGGCAAGTTCTCGAACCGGCTGGAGGCGTTTGCGGACGACCTGCAGGCCGCCGTGGCGCGCCGCCTGGGCAGTCCGTCGGCCCCGCCGCCTCCGCCCGTGGCGTCCAGCGACCTCAGCCTGAAGCGGGGCGGCTGAGCCATGGCCCTGGGCGGTGGTTCGAGCGGCGGCGGCGGTCGTCGCGGACGCAGAGGGCGTAAGGGCCCGCTGACCGAGATCAACGTCACGCCTCTGGTGGACGTGATGCTGGTGCTGCTGATCATCTTCATGATCTCGGCGCCGTTGCTGACGGTCGGGGTGCCGGTGGAACTGCCCAAGACCGAGGCCAGTGCGGTCGAGATCAAGTCGGAACCCCTGTCGGTCAGCATCGATCAGCAGGGCGCCATCTTCGTCGGCGACAGCGAGACGGCGTTCGACGCCCTGTCGGCGCGCTTGCAGACCGAGGCCGGCGGCGCGGACAAGGCGGCCGAGCGGCCGGTCTTCGTGCGGGCCGACGGGCGCGCGCCCTATCAGGCGGTCGCGCGGGTGATGGCGCGGCTGAGCGCATCCGGCTTCACCAAGCTGAACCTGATCACCGATACGGCGCCGGAGGCCTGAGCCCCTTGCGTCGTCCGAGCCCCGCGATCCTCGGATCCCTCGCCCTGCACGCCGGGGCAGTCGCGCTCGCCTTCGTGACGTTTTCCCACAAGGTGGACGAAGAGTTGACGCCGCTGGTGGCGTCAGTGCCCGTGACCATCGTCTCGGAGGATGTGGTTCAGGCGGCGCCGGCCGACAATCCGCAGCCCGAACCCTCGCCCGACGACGCCGCGACCGCGCCGGTGCAGCAGCCCGACCCCGTGCCGCCCACGCCCCAGCCGACGCCGCCCCAGCCTGCGCCACGTCCGACGCCCACGCCACCCCGTCCGACGCCCGCGCGCCCCACGCCCGCGCCGACACCGACCCCTACGCCGCGTCCGACCCCGCCGCGCCCTACGCCCCCCCGGCCTCAGCCTGCGACGCCCACGCCGCCGACCAAGGCCCCGACCAATCCACGCCCGGCGACGCCTGCGCCCGCCCGCCCGGCGCCGCAACGGCCCGAGCCGAGCCTGGACCTGGACGCCCTGGCCGGGCCCACGCGCCCGACCAACAATCGCGGACGACCGGCGACGGGACAACAGGGAGCGGGCACGGCGTCACAGGCGACCGGGCCGCAGATCACGGCCATCTTCAATCAGGTCTATCCGAACTGGATCCTGCCCTGCGACATCCCCGGCGCGGACCAGCTGCGGATCCAGGTCGAGCTGACCCTGTCGGCGGATGGGCGGATCACGCGCGGACCCAGCCTGATCAACGCCCAGTCCACCAGCGTCTATCGCGCCGCCGCCGACGGCGCCCTGCGCGCCCTGCGCCAGACCGCTCCGTTCGACGTGCCGCAGGGCTTCCCCGGCGGCGTCTATCGCCCGACGTTCAACACGGAACGGGCGTGCCGAAATCGTTAGGCGTCAGGTGCGATGAGATGCAGCGCCGACTTGCCGCCTGTGACCGCGTCGGGCGCCAGGCGGCGGTCGAATGTCGCCAGCCGACCGCCGTTCGAGACGGCCAAGGCGAGCAGGTAGGTGTCCGTCAACTGGCCTGATGTGAGCAGGCGGTCCTGTGCGATCAACCGGTCGCCGAGCAGGCTGATGTCGTCGGGCCAGAAGGCATGGCCGGGTTGGCTCAGCAGGGAGTGAAGCGCGGGCAGGACCTGAGCCGGTGCGCCCGGCGAGTTCGGATATTTGGGATTGCTGAGGATTCGAAGGACGCCGTTCTCGGTCAGAGGACAGGTCGCCCAACCGGCCCTGTGCTCACGTGCGAACCAGACGTGGGCGTTAAGATGCTCTGTGTGCGACGGATCGATCAGTGCGATGAGGACGCTGACGTCCAGCAGCGCGATCAAGGCAGTTCGTCGCGCAAGGCGTTGATCTGCTCGGTCGTCACAACGACGCCTTTGCGGAGCGGCAGCAGGAGAATCCCGTTGCGGAACTCGGGCGGCTTTTCGGGTTTGGCCTGGGTAATCGAGCGGCGAGCGAGATCGGAAATGACTTCGCCCACGGAGGTGCGGGTCTGGACCGCGATGGCTCGCGCCGCGTTCAGCACGTCATCGTCGATGGCGAGGGTGGTGCGCATAACCACAACATAATGCATCACGCATCACGCATCAATGTGATCGTCGCCGTCCCGAATGTCGCCCCATTCCCCGTGAAGCTGGCGAAAGTCGAACGGCCCGGCGATAAGGGGCGGCGATCCTTCGAGACTTATGGGAGCATCTGATGCGTCTGAACCTTCTTCTGGCCTCCGTGACGGCCCTGGCCTTGGCCGCGCCTCTGACGACGGCGGCCCAGACGCCTCAGCAAAGCCAGCCCGTCGAGGTCGAGATCGATCAGGGCGTGTTGCGGCCGCTTCAGATCGCGGTCGCGCCGTTTGCGGGGACGCACGGGTCGGACATCTCCAATGTGGTCAGCGGCAATCTGAAGCGGTCGGGGTTCTTCGAGCCGTTGAATCCGTCCAGCTTCATCGAGACCGGCCTGACGCTGGCCAATGCGCCGAACTTTCCGCAGTGGACCCAGATCGGGGCGCAGGCGGTGCTGTACGGCGGTGTGACGACGCGCGGCGACGGGCGGCTGGACGTGGGCTTTCGCCTGTATGACCCGTATCGCCAGTGCCAGCTGGTCAGCTATCAGTTCACCGCGACCCAGGAACAGTGGCGCCGGATCGCGCACAAGATTTCCGACGTCATCTATCAGCGGATGACGGGCGAGAGCGGCTTCTTCGATTCCCGCGTGATCTTCGTGTCCGAGGAGGGCACGCAGCTGAACCGGATCAACCGCCTGACCATCGCCGACCAGGACGGGTTCAACCCGACCTATCTGACTCAAGGCGACGAGGTGATCATGTCGCCGCGCTTTTCCTTGTCGCAGCCGGACGAGATCACCTATGTGGCGCTGGGCAAGGATTACAGCCGCATCTACCTGTATAATCTGACGACCGGCCGGCGCGAGAGCCTGGGCGAGTTCGACGGTCAGGTGCTGGCGCCGCGCTTCTCCAACGACGGCAACAAGATCGCGTTTTCGATCATCCGGGGCGGCAATACCGACGTCTATGTGATGGACCTGAGAAGCCGTCAGATTACGCGCCTGACCAACGATCCGGGCATCGACACCTCGCCCTCGTTCAGCCCGGACGGCAGCCAGATCGTCTTCACCTCGGACCGTTCGGGGTCGGCGCGCCTGTATGTCATGCGCTCGGACGGATCGGGCCAGCGGCCGATCTCGCGCGGGGGCGGCCTGTATACGGCGCCGTCGTGGAGCCCGACCGGCAATCTGATCGCCTTCACCAAACAGGGCGGCGGCCGGTTCTCGACCGGGGTGATGAACGCCGACGGATCGGGCGAGCGCATCCTGTCGTCCAGCTATTTCGAGGAAGGCCCGAACTGGGCGCCCAACGGTCGCTACGTCATGTTCGCCCGCCAGACGCGCGGCGGCGACACACGTCTGTGGACCGTGGACCTGTCGGGTCGGGTGGTGTCGCAGGCGGGATACAACGGGCGCGGCACCGACCCCGCCTGGTCGCCGCTGCTGGACCGTCCGCCGACCAACCTGGGCTTCGGCCAGGGCGCTGACAGCTGCCCCGCCTAGGTCCGACCCCGATCACGTCGGAGCCTTAAAGCTCAACTGTGCGTTATCGCCTCTGGCGCCGAAAAATCGCCCAAGGCAGACAGTAACGCCAAGCTTGAGGGCTGCGGCCTCGCATAAGAAACACCGTCAGGAGACGACCCCATGAAGACTTCCCGCATTCTGAAGCTGGCGATGGTGGGCTGCGCCGTCGCCGCCATGGCCGCCTGCACTCGCAAGCCCCCCGTCGAGACCGGCGTGCCCGGCCCGAACGACGGCACGACGCAACCGACCGGCCCGGCCTATCCGACCGCCCCGACCGGGCCGGTGTCGGGCGGCAACCTGGGTTCGTCGGTCCCCGGCTCGGAACAGGATTTCGTCGTCAACGTCGGCGACCGCATATATTTCGACCTAGACTCCTATGAGGTCCGTCCCGAGGCCATGCCGCGGCTGGACGCCCAGGCCCAGTGGCTGCAGCGTTATCCGTCAGTGACGATCCGCATCGAAGGCAATGCCGACGAACGCGGCACGCGCGAATACAACCTGGCCCTGGGTGCGCGCCGCGCCGAATCGGTGCGGACCTATCTGATCAACCGGGGCATTCCGGCAGGCCGGATCGACACCATCAGCTTCGGCAAGGAGCGTCCGATCGCCGAAGGGTCGAGCGAGGATTCGTTCGCGCGCAACCGCAACGCCCACACCGCCATCGTGTCGGGCGCGCCGCGCTGAGCCACGGCTGAACGGCTGATCTGAAGAGAGGCGTCGGCGCAGGTCGGCGCCTCTTTTCGTTTCGGCGCTTGTCCTGACGACGGGCGGGCGGCAAGAACGTCCCGTTGGCGTTGGGGGATGACCATATGGATATCGAAGGGGCGGGCGGCGCCGTCACGGGCGGCCTGGTCGCGGGCGCGATCGAGAAGCCGACGGGCAAGGCGGGCGAGGACCACGCCCGTGGCGTCTGTTCCGACTGCGGCGCCGAGACCAGCGGCAACTTCTGCGCCAACTGCGGCCAGCCGACCCATGTCCACCGCACCCTGCTGCATTTGGGCGAAGAGCTGCTGCACGGCGTGATGCATTTCGACGCCCGCATCTGGCGCACCCTGCCGCTGCTGTGGCTGAACCCCGGGCGGCTGACGCGCGAATGGGTTCAGGGCAAGCGGTCGCGCTATGTCTCGCCGCTGGCGATCTTCCTGTTCACCCTGTTCGTGATGTTCTTCGCGCTCAGCTTCATGCCGCACCCGGAATCCAAGACCGGCGAGGGGGCGGACATGAGCGAGCGGATCGCCGCCCAGCGCGAAAACCTGGCGGAGGCCGAAACGGCCCTGGCCCAGGTGCGCGCCGACAGCGGCGCCCGGCCGGATTCAGCGACGCAGATGGCGCTGAGTGCGGGTCAGAAACTGGTTCAGGATCGGCGCGCGGCGCTGACGCGGCTGGAGGCTGAAGCGCGTGACGGCCGCGCCGACGGGCTGAAGCCCGGCAGCTGGCAGGCCAGCATCAAGGATATGGCGACCGGCCAGGGTGGCGAGACCAAGCTGAAGGTCGTCGGCCAGGATGCGAACAAGGAAGGCCACGGCGTCGGGGCCACGGTGCTGAAGAAGCTGCAGAACCCGGACCTGGCGCTCTACAAGTTGCAGCAGACGATGTACAAGTTCGCCTTCCTGCTGGTGCCGCTGTCGATCCCGTTCGTGGCCCTGCTGTTCCTGTGGAAGCGCGGGTTCACCCTGTATGACCACGGGGTCTATGTCCTGTATTCGCTGACCTTCATGGCCATGCTGTTGATGTTGATGGTGCTGTCGGCGACGCTGGCGGGGTGGCTGGGGCGGATCGTGATCACGGTCGGGGTGCTGGCGGTGCCAGTGCATATGTTCGCCCAGATGAAGGGCGCCTATTCGCTGTCCTGGTTCTCGGCCCTGTGGCGGACGACGGCGTTGCTGGTGTTCTGCAACATCGTTGTGGGCCTGTTCGTCACGGCCATCGTCTATCTGGGCCTGGGACACTGAGACCGGCCTTGCGGCGGCCCCAAATCGGTGAAAGCTAGACGAATGACCAAGCTCTCGATCTCTCGTGTTCACCTTCTCGCCGCCGCAGCCCTCGGGGTGGTCCTGATCGGCGGCGCCGCCGTCGCGCAACAGGCCCAGCCCAACATCATGGAGCGGACCGAGTGGGACAATCGCCGCCTGGACCAGCTGGACCGCAATGTGCGCCGGCTGGAGCGCGCCCTGACCCAGAGGAACGCCGCCGGTCAGCCCGTGCTGGTCGAGCCGGACCCGGAGGTGGTGACCCTGCAAGGACAGTTCGCCCTGATGGATCGTCGGCTGGGCGACCTGGAGGCCACGGTGCGCCGGATCAACGGCGACAACGAACGGCTGACCTTCCAACTGGACGAGGCGACGCGCGACAACCAGGCCCTGCAGACCCGTCTGAGAGACGCCGAGACCCGGATGCAGAAGCTGGAGACGGCGGCCGAGCTGAATGCGCCGATCGAAGCGACCTCGCCGACCGGGGATGCGACCCGGGATCTGGCGGCGGCGGTGGCCCTATTGTCCAGCGACCGGCCGCGTGGCGAGCGGGCGCTGGAGACGGTGATCGCGGCCTGGCCCGATACGCCGCAATCGCGCGAGGCGAACTCTCGCCTGGGCGACCTGCGGGTCGCGGCCAACGACAAGGCGGGGGCGGTGCCCTATTACGCCGCCGCGCTGAAGGATTGGCCGCGTATCGGCTGGGCGGCGGACACGACATTGAAACTGGCCGACGCCCTGTTCGCGACGCAGAGGAAGCCGCAGGGCTGTGCGGCCCTGGGTGAGTTCACGCGCCGCTATGCGCCCGCCGCCTCGGACCCGCAGAAGGCGCGCGCGGCGCAGTTGAAGACCACGGGCGGGTGCGCCTGAAGCCCGACAATGATCTGACGGCGCGGGCGTTCGCGCGGCTGGATGCACGACTGACGCGGGATACGGGGCGGCCGGTGGCGCTGGCCCTGTCGGGGGGAGGAGATTCCATCGCCCTGTTGCGACTGGCGACCGACTGGGCGCGGGCGCGCGGTCGGTCGGTGCTGGCCCTGACCGTGGATCATCGACTGAACCCCGACAGCGGCGGCTGGACTGCGTTCGCCGCCCAGGCTGCGCGGAGGGCGGGGGCGGACTGGTGCGGGCTGAGCTGGGACGGGGACAAGCCGCAGACCGGGCTGACGGCGGCGGCGCGGGCGGCGCGGCATGGGCTGATCGCGCAGGCGGCGCGCGAGGCGGGGGCGCGGGTCGTGCTGTTCGCCCAGACTGCCGACGATATCGCCGAGGCCGACTTGATGCGAAGCGAAGGCTCGACGCTGGGGCGGGTGCGCGAATGGTCGCCATCGCCGGCCTGGCCGCAGGGGCGGGGGCTGATGCTGTTGCGACCCCTGCTGGGCGAGCGGCGGGCGGTGTTGCGGGACTGGCTGGCCGGGCAGGGAGCGGACTGGATCGAGGATCCCGCCAACGCCGATCCGAGGTTTGGGCGCAGCCGGGCGCGACAGGCGCTGGCGGGGGCGGTCCCTGAAACGCCGGATGGGGTGCGGGTCGGCGCGGGCGGACGTCCGACGATGGACCGCGAGGCGATGGCAAGGGTGGACCGCGACATCGGGGCGCGGGCGCTGGCGGCGGTGTTGGTCTGCGTCGGCGGAGGGGCGACGCCGCCGCGTGGGGCGCGGTTGCAGGCTCTGACGGCGCGGCTGAGGGCGGGCGAAAATTTCGCCGCGACCCTGTGCGGCGCGCGGATCGAGGCGGCCGGCGACGCGGTGCGGGTCATGCGCGAGGCGGGCGAGCTGGGAAGGCGAGAGACCGCGCCGCTGGTGCTGACGTCGGGCGTCGAGGCGGTGTGGGACGGGCGGTTCACCTTTCGCGCCGAATACCCCGGCTGGTCGGTCGAGGCGGCGCGGGGGCGGTTGGCGAGCCTGTCGGACGCCGACAGGGCCGAGATCAATCGGCTGCCGGCGGCGACGCGCGGGGCCTGGCCTGTGTTGATCAGGGACGGGGGGTTGGCGCCGGTTCTTGCAGGCGAAGGGGTCGAACGGCGCGCGCTTGTCGCGGAACGGCTCAGGCTGGCGCTGGACGAAACGACGCACGAAGACGACCTGATTTCCGCCACCCGATAGCGTAACGCTGATTAAGCTCCTATTTTCCCAGACAGACAAATCCAGACCGTCGACCCACCCGGGTTCGCGGACGACCGAGGACCTCAATGAACCTGCGTAATCTGGCGATCACCGGCGTGATCATCCTGGCGCTTCTGGCGGGCTATGCGGCCCTGTCCCAGGGCGGGGCCATGAACGGCGTGGCGGGCCAGCCCGCCGGCGGCAAACCCGAAGTCATGAGCTATTCCACATTGGTGCAGCGGGTGAACGCCGGCGACGTCAAACAGGTCACCATTCGCCTGGACAAGGTGACCGGCGAACTGAAGAGCGGCGAACGCTTCACCTCCACCACCGTCTATCCCAACGAGCAGCTGGTGGCCCAGATGCTGGCGGCCAACGTCGAGATCGACGCCAAGTCGGGCGGCCAGTCGATCTGGATGAGCCTGCTGCTGGGCATCCTGCCCATCGCCCTGCTGATCGGGGTGTGGATCTTCTTCATGCGCCAGATGCAGGGCGGGGCGAAGGGCGCCATGGGCTTCGGCAAGTCCAAGGCCAAGCTGCTGACCGAGCACAAGGGTAGGAAGACCTTTGACGACGTCGCCGGCGTTGACGAGGCCAAGGACGAACTGCAGGAGGTCGTCGACTTCCTGAAGGATCCGGGCAAGTTCCAGCGTCTGGGCGGCAAGATCCCCAAGGGCGCGCTTCTGGTGGGCCCTCCCGGCACCGGCAAGACGCTGCTGGCCCGCGCGGTCGCAGGCGAGGCCGGCGTGCCCTTCTTCTCGATCTCGGGCTCGGACTTCGTCGAGATGTTCGTGGGCGTCGGCGCCAGCCGCGTGCGCGACATGTTCGAACAGGCCAAGAAAAACGCGCCCTGCATCATCTTCATCGATGAAATCGACGCCGTGGGTCGCCATCGCGGCGCCGGCCTGGGCGGCGGCAATGACGAGCGCGAACAGACGCTGAACCAGCTGCTGGTCGAGATGGACGGCTTTGAAGCGTCCGAAAACATCATCCTGATCGCCGCCACCAACCGTCCCGACGTGCTGGACCCGGCTCTGCTGCGTCCCGGCCGTTTCGACCGCCAGGTGGTGGTGCCGAACCCCGATGTCTCAGGCCGCGAACGCATCCTGCGCGTCCACATGAAGGATGTGCCGCTCGCCGCCGACGTCAACACCAAGACCATTGCGCGCGGCACGCCCGGTTTCTCGGGCGCCGACCTGGCCAATCTGGTCAACGAAGCGGCCCTGACGGCGGCCCGCAAGGACCGTCGCATGGTCACGCAGCGCGACTTCGAGGACGCCAAGGACAAGGTGCTGATGGGCGCCGAGCGTCGCTCCATGGCCATGAACGAGGAAGAAAAGCGCCTGACCGCCTATCACGAGGCCGGTCACGCCATCGTCGCCATGAACGTCAAGATGACCGACCCCGTCCACAAGGCGACCATCGTCCCGCGCGGCCGGGCGCTGGGCATGGTGATGCAGTTGCCGGAAGGCGACCGCTATTCGATGAAATACCAGCAGATGATCGACCGGATCGCCATCATGGCCGGCGGCCGCGTCGCCGAGGAGCTGATCTTCGGCAAGGAGAACATCACCTCGGGCGCCTCGTCGGACATCGAACAGGCGACCAAGCTGGCGCGCGCCATGGTCACGCGCTGGGGCTTCTCCGAGAAGCTGGGCACGGTGGCCTACGGCGAGAACCAGGAAGAGGTCTTCCTGGGCCACTCGGTCGCGCGCAGCCAGAACGTCTCGGAAGAGACCGCCCGCACCATCGACGAGGAAGTGCGTCGCCTGGTGTCCGCAGGTTGGGACGATGCGCGTCACATCCTGACCACCAAGTCCGAGGACCACGAGAAGCTGTCCCAGGCCCTGCTGGAATACGAGACCCTGTCGGGCGAGGAGATCAAGGACCTGCTGGAGAAGGGCGTCGCGCCGAACCGCGACGAGAACAACTTCCCCAACGCCGGACCTTCGGTCTCGGTGCCGGTGACGCCGGTGTCGGACGGAACCGACATCGAGGTCCCGGTCGCCGCGCCGGCCGCGACGAGCGTGCCGACGGTTCACTGAGCCGAAGCCTGATCTGAAGATGGACCCGCCGGGAGAGCGATCTCCCGGCGGGTTTTTCGTTGGGGTGGAGAGCCGGTGCGTGGCGGCGACGTCGGGACGAGGCTCTGCTCCCCACGCCGTCATCCTAGGCCTTGTGCCTAGGATCCAGAGACTCAGGCGGTGGTGATGACTGCACGTCGCCGCCCCTGCCTCACTTCACGCACCGGGAGTCTGGATCCTAGGCACAAGGCCTAGGATGAGGGCTGTGTGGTGATGTAGCGAACAAGTTTGCATTACAGACTAGTCTATGAGATATGGCGGCTTTCATAGTGGGAGGGGTCGTCATGTCGGCATTTGAAACGGGGCAATCCGAGCGCCTGCACGGGCTCGATGCGCTGAGGGGTGGGGCGCTGCTGCTGGGGGTGGTGCTGCATGGCGCCCTGTCGTTCTTTCCGACGCAGATCTGGATCGTCGCGGACGACCAGAGGTCCGTCTGGGCCAGTGGTCTGTTTTTCGCCATCCACCTGTTTCGGATGACGACCTTCTTCGTGATCGCGGGCCTGTTCGCGCACATGATGGTGGGGCGAATGGGCGTCTGGGGCTTCGTCAGGAACCGCATGATCCGCATCGCCGGGCCGCTGAGCGTCTTCTGGGGCGTGACCCTGGCCGCCATCATCGCCGTGGTGATCTGGAATGCGTCGCTGAACGGTCTGACGGCCGCCGATGCGCCGCCGCCGCCCAAATATGACTGGACCAACATGCCGCTGACCCACCTGTGGTTCCTGTGGATGCTGCTGATCCTCTATGCCGGCATGCTGATCCTGCGCGCGTCGTTCAAGGCGCTGGATCGGGCGACGGCGGGCCTGATCGGGCCGTTGGGACCGTTCGTTCTGGGCGCGCCCCTGGCCGTGGCGCTGTGGCTGCATCCGAAGTGGCTCGCCTTCTTCGGCGTGCCGACGCCGGATGCGGGGCTGGTTCCCAATCCGGCGGCCCTGGTCGCGTTCGGCCTGGCGTTCGGGCTCGGCGCCCTGCTGGATCGTCGGCGCGATCTGCTGGAGCGGATCAAGCGCCTGTGGGCGCTCCATCTGGGGCTTGCGGTCGCAGCCGGGGTTGCGGCCCTGATGCTAGCGGGCGGGCCGAACCCGGTGCTGACGCCGATGACCGATCCCACGACCAAGGCCCTGACGGCGGCGGCGTTCGGCGTGGCGACATTCGCCTCGGCCCTTGCGGCGATGGGGCTGGCCCTGCGGTTCTGCTCGGGTCACAGCGCGGCGCGGCGCTATGTCGCCGACGCCTCCTACTGGATCTACATCGTCCACCTGCCGCTGGTGATGGTCGGGCAGGTTATGGTGCAGGACTGGACCCTGCCATGGGTGGTCAAGCTGGTGGTCGTGGTCGGGGGCGCGCTGGCCGTATCCGTCGCCAGCTATGAACTGCTGATCCGCCACAGTTTCATGGGGCGCTGGCTGAACGGGCGACGCGTGCCGTGGCGCAGAAAGCCGACGCCCGCCCTGGTCCCCGCCGAATAGCTTGCCAACCCCGACGGCGGCGTTCATCCGAGAACGTGCGCCGGTCGCACAGGAATCACCCGATGTCCGACAACTCTCGCAGCACGCCCGAAGCCGACCTGGCCTTCCTGAAGGCCATCGTCCAGGGCGGGAACAATCCCAAGGCGACCCTGACGCTGGGTGTGGCCTATTTGGCCGGCGGCCTGCTGTATGGGCTTCAGTGCCTGTTCCATGTCGGCCAGATGTGGGGCGTCGTGCGCTGGCCCGACCTGGCCAACCTGGCCTTCATCATCGCGATCACCGTGGTCTTCTTCATCGTGCTGATGTGGGCCGTGCGCGAGGACCGCAAGGCGGGCACGGCGGGGCCGATCGTGACGCGGACGCTGAACGCGGCCTTCAGCGGCGCGGGCATGGCCAATCTGGCCATCGTCATCGTCTTCGGCTTCGGCGCGCGGCGGGACGGGGACTTCGCCATCTGGCTCTATTATCCCGCCATGATCTTCGCCCTGCAGTCGGCGGCCTGGTTCGTGGCCTGGAACCTGAAGAAGAAGCCCTGGATGCTGGCGGCGTCGATCGGCGGCTGGATCACGGCGGTGGCGCTGGGTCTGCTGGTGCGGCATGGCGAAATCTACCTCTATGTCTGCACCGCCGCCCTGTTCCTGCTCTTCGCCGGGCCGGGCTGGATCATGACGCGCGCGGCCTTGCAGACGCGCGCCGTCGATGCGGACGCCGGCTGATCCATGGGGCTGAACGATCTCGGCAAGATCGACGAGGTCATCCACGGCCGCATGCGGCTGGGGATCATGGTCTATCTGGCCGACGCCGAGGCCGCCGACTTCACCGAGCTGAAGACGGTGCTGGAGGCGACGCAGGGCAATCTGTCGGTCCATATCAAGAAGCTGGAGGAGGCGGGCTATGTCGCCGTGGCCAAGAGCTTCGTGAACAACAAGCCCCTGACCCGCGTGTCGATCACGGCTGCGGGGCGCAAGGCCTTCGCGGCTTATCTGGAGGCGCTGGGCGGACTGATCGGGAGGCCGAGATGACGGTTCAGGTGATGGGCATCGTCAATGTGACGCCCGACAGTTTCTCGGACGGCGGGCGGTGGGCCTCGACGCAAGGCGCGGTGGATCGGGCGATGCGGCTGGTCGCCGAGGGGGCGGACGTGCTGGACATCGGCGGCGAGAGCACGCGGCCGGGCGCCGAGCCGGTGGGCGAGGGCGAGGAGATCGACCGGGTCGCGCCGGTCATCGCCGGCGTTCGCGCGCGGTGGGATGGGATGATCAGCGTCGACACGATGAAGCCGGCCGTGGCCCGCGCCGCCGTCGCGGCCGGGGCGACGATGTGGAACGATGTGACGGCTCTGAGCCATGCGCCCGACAGTGCGGCGGTCGCGGCCGAACTGGGCTGCGACGTGGTGCTGATGCACATGAAGGGCGAGCCGCGGACGATGCAGGCGGACCCGCGATACGACGACGTGGTGGGCGAGGTGCAGGATTATCTGCGCGCGCGGGCTGAGGCGGCGATGGCGGCGGGGGTGGCGCGCGAGCGGATCTGGCTCGATCCCGGCATCGGGTTCGGCAAGACCCTGGCGCACAATATGGCGTTGACGGCGCGGTTGGGGGCGCTGGTCGATCTGGGGTTTCCGGTGCTGTATGCGGCCAGCCGCAAGCGCACGATCCAGGCCATAGATCCGACGGCGGTCGAGGCGACCGATCGGCTGGGCGGGTCGCTGGCGCTCGCGCTGGAAGGCGCGCGGCGCGGGGCGCGGATGGTGCGGGTCCATGACGTGCGCGAGACGGTGCAGGCGTTGAAGGTTCAGGCGGCGGTCAGGGCGGCGGGTTGAAGCCCCGCGACGGACGGTCGCAGCCGGTGTAGAGGCGACGACAGCAACAATCTCGGTCTGCCGCCATGAACCTCGGTTCCTATATCGCCCCCGTCGTCATGCTGGCCCTGTCGAACGTCTTCATGACCTTCGCCTGGTACGGGCATCTGAAGTTCGAGCACAAGCCGCTGTGGCTGCTGGTCATGGCCAGCTGGGGGATCGCCTTCTTCGAATACTGGCTGGCGGTGCCGGCCAACCGGATCGGCATCCAGGTCTATTCGCCGGCCGAGCTGAAGACGATGCAGGAGGTGATCACCCTGCTGGTCTTCGCCGGGTTCTCGGTGCTGTATCTGGGCGAGAAGCTGACGGTGAACCATCTGGTCGGGTTCGCCTTCATCGGCCTGGGCGCCTTCTTCATCTTTAAGGGGCCGTTGGGCGGTTGATTGCAGGCGCGGCCTGTTCCATCTGGTCGCCATGTCCTGGGTGATGTCGATCAATCCATGGGCGACGCTGGTCGTCGCCGGTCTGCTGGAGGTCCTGTGGGCCTCGGGTCTCAAGAACGTGGGCGTCAGCCGGCCGTGGACCTCGCTGGGGGTGTTGGTCGCGCTGGCGGGCAGCATGGTCCTGTTGTGGGTCGCCACGCAGAAGCTGCCGATCGGCACGGCCTATGCGGTCTGGACCGGCATCGGCGCAGTGGGCGCGGCCGTGGTGGGCATCCTGGTCTATGGCGAGCCGGCGACGGCGGTGCGGGCGGTGTGCATCCTGCTGATCGTGGCGGGTATCGTCGGGCTGAAACTGTATTCGGGAGCGGCGGCATGAGTGCGCTTCATCAGGGACGCGTCTTGATCCTGGCCGGGTCAGACTCGGGCGGCGGCGCGGGCATCCAGGCCGACATCAAGGCCGTGACGATGATGGGCGGTTTCGCCGCCACCGCCATCACCGCGATCACGGTGCAGAACACATTGGGGGTCCACGGGGTCTATCCGTTGCCGCTGGACCTGATCGCGGCCCAGGCGCGGGCGGTGCTGGAGGACATCGGGACCGACGCCTTCAAGACCGGCATGCTGGGCTCGGTCGAGGTGGTCGAGACTGTCGCCGCCCTGCTGGACGAGGCCGACGCCCCGGCGGTGGTCGATCCCGTCATGGTGGCCAAGGGCGGTCATCCCCTGCTGCCCGATGCGGCGGTGTCGGCGGTCAAGGCGCTGATGATCCCGCGCGCGGCCCTGCTCACGCCCAATGCGCCCGAGGCCGAGGCCCTGACCGGGTTTTCCGTACACGATCTGGACGGCCAGAGGCGGGCGGGCGAGGCCCTGCTGGCCATGGGCGCGCGGGCGGTGCTGATGAAGGGCGGCCATGTGTCGGGGCCGACGGTGATCGACCTGTTGATGACGGTCGATGGCGAGACGGTGCTTGAGGCCGAACGGGTGGACACCCGCCACACCCACGGCACCGGCTGCACCCTGGCCAGCGCCTGCGCGGCCGGGCTGGCGCTGGGCCGGCCGCTGGAGGTCGCCGTGGCGGAGGCCTGGGCCTATGTCGGCGAGGCGATCCGCCGCGCGCCGGGCCTGGGCGGCGGACACGGCCCGCTGGACCACGGCTGGCCGGTGCGGGGATGAGCGTTCTGGAGGGGCGGCTGGCCGACATCATCCGCGCCGACGCCGGGCTGATGCATGTGCTGACGACGGTGCGGGCGCTGGACCTGCCGGATTGGCGGCTGGTGTCGGGGGCGGTGTATCAGGCGGTTTGGAATGTGAAGACGGGGCGGTCGGCGGGGTACGGGATCAAGGACTACGACCTGGCCTATTTCGACGGATCGGACCTGTCCTACGACGCCGAGGACGTCGTCATCAAACGGGTCGCCGCCGCCTTCGACGAACCGTTCCGCAGCCAGGTCGAGGTGCGCAACCAGGCGCGGGTGCACCTGTGGTTCCAGGATCGGTTCGGCGAACCCTATGAGGCGCTGGAATCGACGGATGAGGCCTTGGGGCGGTTCGTGGCGCCGACCTTCGCGGTCGGGGTGCGGCTGGAAGGGGACGATACGATCAGCGTCGCCGCGCCGTTCGGGCTGGACGACGTTTTTTCGATGACCATCCGGCCCAATCCGAACAGGCCGCTGGCCAAGGGGTGGGCGAAGACCGTCAAGAATGCCCGAGGGCGCTGGCCCGAGCTGACGGTGATCGAACCCTAGAAGGGGCCGTGCTTGCCGTTCGAGGAGAACTCGGGCGGGGCGGCCTTGTGGATGTATTGTTCGGCGACCAGCCAGGCCTTGAAGGGGCGCAGGCAGCCCAGGCACATGGCGATCAGGATCGGCAGGGTGACGACCAGATGCACCCAGATGGGCGGGTGGACGGTGAAGTCGAACACCATCAGCAGGATCATGCCCACGATCCCCACCGCCGACATGACGAAGAAGGCCGGGCCGTCCGCCGGATCGGCGAAGGCGTAGCTGAGACCGCACGTGGGGCAGTCGGTCTGGAGCGTCAGATAGCCCTTGAACAGCGGACCCTTGCCGCAGCGGGGGCAACGACAGGCCAGGCCGGTCTTGAGAGTGCTGAGGCGAGGGTAATCGGTCATGGGGTCAATATGGGCGTTTGAGATGACGTTGTCGCGTGGACCGGTTGTCCTATTGAACCAGGGTTTCCTTTTCTTTCGTCATCCTCCGGCGAGCGCAGCGAGACCGGGGGAGCCAGCGGCGCGCGGGAGCGCGAAGTTGTCGCGGTGCGATCTTTCAAAAGTGCGGCGGACGCATCGCCTTCGGCGCCGCTGGCTCCCCCGGTCTGCGCCGCGAAGACGCGGCTTGCCGGAGGATGACGAAAGGAAAAAAGCGGTCAGATCCGTAGAACTACGGTGAACGGCGGTTAACCGCGATTAAAGGCCTTGTGGGGCATGGGTCGGGAGATATGTCCGGGGCCTCGCCGACCAAGCGCATGCTGAAGACGACTGTGGCCGCCGCCACGGCGGGCGCCGTCGTGTTCGCGCCCATGGCGCCGCTGGCCCAGGAAGTCGGGCGGTCGCGCGATCCGCTGTCGATCAGCATCGGCCAGAACGAAACCTTCACCCGCGTCGAATTCGGCGGCGTCATCGGGGTGCGCTCGCGCGTCAGCCGCGAGGGCGACAGGGTCGTGGTGCGGATGGGCACGACCGCCGCGCCCGACGTGTCGCGCCTGAGGGTCGATCCGCCCGCCGGGGTGAAGTCGGTCGAAACGCGCATGGCGCGGGCGGGCGGCACGGACCTGATCCTGACGCTGGAGGAGGGGGCGGACGCCCGTTCCGGCGTCGCGGACGGGGCGGTTTGGCTGAACCTCTATGCGCCGGGCAAGGCGCCGCAGGGGCCGGATGCGGCCAAGCCCGAAACCACCAAGGCCGTGGTGCCGGTGCGGGCCGAGTCCGGCGAACAGAAGACCGTCCTGACCTTCGACTGGGGCGCGCCCGTGGGGGCCGCCGTCTTCCGCCGGGGCGATGCGGTATGGATCGTGTTCGACACGGCCGCGCGAATGGACATGGCCGGGGCCAAGGCCCTGGGGCCGGCCAAGGACGCGCACTGGGCGGCGGGGCCGGGCTATACCGCCATGCGGATCGCGGCGCCGGAAGGTCTGGGCGTTTCGGCCCAGGGCCAGGGCGGGACCTGGACCGTGACCATCGGCGGGGTCCAGGCGGCGGTCGAGGGCGTCGATGTCGGCCGATCCGACGACGGCGCGCCGGTGCTGGTGGCGCAGATGGCCGGGGCGACCAAGGCGATCTGGCTGACCGATCCTCTGGTCGGGGACCGATTCGCGGCGGTGACGGCGCTGGCGCCCGGCAAGGGGTATGCCGGGGGACGCCGCACGGTCGATCTGACGTTGATCCCGACGGCCCAGGGTCTGGCGGTCGAAACGGGCGCCGACGATCTGAAGATCGAGGCGGCGGGCGATCTGGTGACGCTGAGCCGGCCCAAGGGGCTGACGCTGTCGGCGCCGACAGCGGGGCTGGAGACCGGCGACCATGCGGCCGACGCGCCCAAGCGGGCGGCCCATCCGGCCCTGATCGACGAGACCTGGGCGACGACGGGCGAGGCGGGGTTCTCGGATCGCTATCGCCGGCTGCAGGACGCGGCGGGGCTGGAGACGATCGCGGCGAGCGACAATCCGCGCGCGCCGATCGAGGCGCGGATGGCGCTGGCGCGGTTCCTGGTCGGGTCGGGCCTGAACTATGAGGCCATCGGGGTTCTGAACGCCCTGATCGCCAAGGCGCCGAACCTTCAGGGCGAGCCCGAGGTGCGGGGCCTGCGCGGCGTGGCGCGCGTCGGCATCGGGCGGCTGGAAGAGGCCCAGGTCGATTTCTCGGGCGCCGCCCTGACCAACGACCCGGCGACCAAGGTCTGGCTGGGCTATATCGCCTCGGAGATGGGCGACTGGGAGGGCGCGCGCAGGAACTTCGCCGCCGGGGCCTCGGTCATCGACGACTTCCCCAAAGAATGGCGCGCGCGTTTCGGCGCCGCCCACGCCATGGCGGCGATCCAGTTGAACGACCTGCCCGCCGCCCAACAGTTGCTGGCCTATGTGTTCAGCCAGGATGCGCCGGCCGTCGATCAGTTGACGGCGCGGCTGGTGCAGGCGCGGATGTTCGACCTGAACGGCGACAAGGACCGGGCGCTGGCGATCTACAAGGCCGTGGCGCGCGCGCCGCTGGACGGGATCGCCACGCCGGCCAAACTGGGCGCCATCAGCCTGGAGCTGGACAAGGGCGCGATCACGCCGGATCAGGCGACGGCGCAGCTGGAACAGTTGAAGTGGCGCTGGCGCGGGGATGCGACCGAGATGGCGGTCGTGCGCAAGCTATCGGGCATCTATCTGCAACAGGGCCGATACCGCGAGGCGCTGGATGCGTTGCGCGGGGCGGGCAAGCGGATGGCGGGCGTGCCGGGCGCGGCCGAGGTCCAGGCCGACCAATCCAACGCCTTCCGCGCCCTGTTTCTGGAAGGGGCGGCGGACGGGTTGCAGCCGGTGCAGGCGCTGGCCCTGTTCTATGATTTCCGCGAACTGACGCCCATCGGGGCCGACGGCGACGAGATGGTGCGCCGCCTGTCGCGCCGCCTGATCGACGTCGACCTGCTGGGCCAGGCCGCCGAACTGCTGAAACACCAGGTGGACGAGCGGTTGGACGGGGTGGCCAAGGCCCAGGTCGCCACCAACCTGGCTACCGTCTATCTGATGGACCGTCAGCCCGAGAAGGCGTTGCAGGCCATCTGGGGCTCGCGCACGACCTTGTTGCCCGCCGCGATGAACAGCGAGCGCCGTGCGCTGGAGGCGCGCGCCCTGATGGACCTGGGCCGGTTCGATCATGCGCTGGAGGTGCTGGACCGCGACCAGTCGAACCCGGCGCGCGAGGTGCGGGCCGACATCTTCTGGAAGCAGCAGAAGTGGGCCGACGCGGCGCCGGTCTATGAGGCGCGACTGGGCGAACGCTACAAGACGGCGGGGGCTCTGACGCCGGCCGAGGAAAGCTGGCTGATCCGGGCGGGCGTGGGCTATTCGTTGAGCGGCGACCGGGCGGCCCTGCAAAGGCTGAACGCGCGCTATGGGCCCTTTGTCGCCGGAGCGCGGTCGGCCGCGGCGCTTCGCGTGGCCCTGGACGACAATCTGTCTGGCGTGGCGGGTGCGGGCGATTTCGCCAACCTGTCCAGTCAGGCGGACACCTTCGTCGGCTGGGTCAACAGCGCCAAACAGGCGTTCCGCAAGGAAGCCGACGCCAAGGCCGCCGCCTGAAATTGAAACGGGCGGAGATCGCATCGCGACCCCCGCCCGTCTTGCATCGCCGATCCCGCCTGGCGGGACCGAAAAGGCTTAGCCGTTGACGGCGTCCTTCAGCGGCTTGGAGACGCGGAAGCGCACGGCCTTGGAGGCGGCGATCTTGATGGTCGCGCCGGTGGCCGGGTTGCGGCCTTCGCGCTCGGCGCGGGCGGCGGTGTCGAAGACGCCCAGGTTCGAGATGCGGATGTCGCCGCCCGACTTCAGGGTCGAGTGGATGTTTTCGACGATGGCGGTCAGCACCTTGCCGGCGTCGGCCTGCGAGACACCGGCGTCTTTGGCGACGGCGGCGATCAGTTCGGCTTGAGTGGTCATAAGAAGCGTTTCCAGTGTTAGTCGCCCGATTCAGGGCGAGGACCGGGGGATCAACACGGATTTTGATTAGCTTTGCAAGCGCCTATGACGCGGAAAGCCATATGGGGCGGGGGATTATCCGGTACCGGACGCCCGCTGGAAGCTCTCGACCAGGCTTCCGGCGACCAGTCGCCAGCCGTCCACCAGCACGAAGAAGATCAACTTGAACGGTAGGGAGACCACCACCGGAGGCAGCATCATCATGCCCATGGACATCAGCACGCTGGCCACCACCAGATCGATCACAAGGAACGGAACGAAAAGAAGAAATCCGATTTCGAACGCCTTCTTCAGCTCGCTGATCATGAAGGCCGGCGTGACCACGCGCAGCGGCAGTTCCTGAACGTTCTGGGGCGGCTCGATCTTGCTGAGGCGGGTGAACAGGGCGAGGTCGCCGCGGTCCACCTGGGCCAGCATGAAGGTTTTCACAGGTTCGGACGCCTGATCGAAGGCCTGGGGCAGTTCGATCTGCTGATCCAGCAGCGGACGGATGCCCGAATCATAGGCGTCCTGCCAGGTCGGGGCCATGACGATGGCGCTGAGAAACAGCGACAGGGACACCAGGACGGCGTTCGGCGGCGACTGCTGAAGGCCGAGCGCCGTGCGCAGCAGCGACAGGACCACGATGATCCGCACGAAGCTGGTGGTCATTATGACGATGGACGGGGCCAGCGACAGTACGGTCATCAGGCCGACCAGCTGGACCACGCGCTGGGTCAGGCCGGCGCCGGTGCCCAGGTCGATGTTGAGCGCCGAACCGGACTGGGCCGCCTGCTGGGCCAGGGCCGCGACGGGCCAGGCAAGGCAGACCAGGGTGGTGAACAGCGACAGCAGGGCCGCGCGTTTCAGCTCGGCGCCGGTGGGGGTGTTGAAGATGCTCTCCCTCCCCCGACGGGGGAGGGTGGCCGAGCGGAGCGAGGTCGGGTGGGGGCGGCAGGGCGACGCCCCACCGACCTGTCCGGCATCTGGCAGTGCGGCCTTGCCAGGCCGCCCCCACCCCGTCGCTGCGCGACGACCCTCCCCGGAGCGGGGAGGGAGAGGGGTGTTGCGGCGGCTCATTTTTCTGACCCCTGCTGGCGCGGCTCGATCAACTCGCGGCCTTCGCCCAGCAGGATCAGCCGTTCCTCGTCATCGACGCGGACCAGGACCAGGCGGCGGGCGGGGTCCAGCACCAGGGTCTCGACGACCTGAAGCCGGCGGGCGCCGCGTTCGGCGCTGAGCTTGGCCATGAGCTGGGGCGCATAGCGGCGCGCGGCCCAGGCCACGATCCCGATCAGGCCGAGGGTGAAGGCCAGGCCGAAGACCGCCCGGACGAGATCGAGGAAATTCATGACGCTTTGAGGCCCCGCGCAGTCGGCGCTTAGGCGGCGAATGTTAACCACCACGGTTAACGAGGCGTTGAGATAAGGGGTTATTAACCATGGAGGCGGCATTTTCTGCCCATCGCACGCATCCGCGTCGCACGGGAGATCGCTATGGGCGTCGCCGACATTTCCCTGATCAGCCAGATCAAGGGCCGGCTGAACTGGCTGGACGAGCGCCAGCGGGTGATCGCCGAGAACGTGGCCAACGCCGACACGCCCGGCTTCGTCGGCCGCGACCTGAAGCAGCCGACCGACTTCGCCGCCGCCATGCGGTCGGGCGGGGGGCTGCAGATGGTTCGCACCAACGCCGCCCACATCGCGCCCGCGGGGTCGCCGGTGCGATTCGATCCGACCAAGTCGCCCGATTCGGAAACCACGCTGGACGGCAACTCGGTCGTGGTCGAAGAGCAGATGCTGAAGATGGCCGAAAGCCGCTCGTCCTATGACGCCGCCATCGGCTTCTACCAGAAATCCATGTCCATGATCCGCATGGCCGCCAAGCGGCCCGGCGGCTGAGGAGGATTGATCAATGCCCGATCGCGTCGTTTCACCGAACGCCGGCGCCATGGCCGTCGCCGCCTCGGCCCTGAAGGCCCAGCAGTCGCGGATGCGCGTCATCGCCGAGAACATCGCCAACGCCCAGTCGACGGCTCGCACGCCCGGCGGCGAGCCTTATCGCCGCCAGATTCCGGTATTCCAGGCACGCGATATCGACGGCGCGACCGGCGTGGCCCTGGCCGAGGTGCGGCCCGACCAGGGCGACTTCAAAATGGACTACGACCCGTCGCATCCTGCGGCCAACGCCCAGGGCTACGTCATGCGGCCCAATGTCGACACCCTGGTCGAGGCCATGGACATGCGCGAGGCCCAGCGCGCCTACGAGGCCAATCTGAACGTCATCGAGACGGCGGGGGTGATGGAGAGCCGCACTCTCGACATCATCAAGCGCTGAGGATTAGGCCATGAACCCGATGATGGCCGCCAAGGCCTATGCCGCCGTCCAGGGCGGCGCCATGCCGACAGCCGCGCAGGCGCCCGGCGCCGGAGACGGCGGCTTCGCCGACCTGGTCAAGAACGCCATGACCGACATGACCCAGCAGTCGCGCGCGGCCGAGACCCAGATGACGAAGTCGGTCCAGGGCCAGGGCAATCTGATCGACGTGGTGACGGCCCTGAGCTCGGCCGAGGCGTCGTTGGAGACGGTGATCTCGGTCCGGGACCAGGTGATTTCCGCCTACAAGGAAATCATGGCGATGCCGATCTGAGGGCGGCTTCTTCCAGTCCGTCATCCTAGGCCTTGTGCCCAGGTCCATAGACTCAGACATGGACGTGGACAGACGAACGGCGCCGTCCGTGTTCCATAACCACCGACCGGGATTCTGGATCCTTAGGCACAAGGCCTAGGATGACGGCTATTGGGGGAAAGGCGCGCGCAACACCCTCAGAAATATCGCTCCCCGATCCGCAGGGTGTCGCCGGGCGAGACGCGGGTGTCGGCGGTCAGGGGCTGGGGCTCTTCGGTCTGCGAGCCTGCGCGGCGCACGAAGATGCGGCGGGTGTTGGCGCGGTAGGTGAAGCCCTGGGCCGTGGCCACGGCGTTCAGCGCCGTCAGGTCGGGGACGTAGGGGTATTCGCCCGGCCGATTGACCTCGCCCAGGATGTAGATGGGCCGATAGGTCAGGACCTGGGCCCTCACGCGCGGCTGGTTCAGATAGCCCTGGCGCAAAGACTGGGCGACGGCGTCCTGAAGCTGGGCGACCGTCAGGCCGGCGGCTTGGACGTCGCCGATCAGGGGCAGGGCGATCCGGCCGTTGGCGTCGATCACGAACTCGCCGCCCAGTGCCGCCTCGCCGAACACATCGATCCGCACCTTGTCGGCGGAGGCTAGGCGATGGTCCGACACGCTCTGAGGCGCAAAGGCCGTCAGACCCAGCGACAGGATCGCGACCAGCAGGCCGATGCCTCTTCTTGCCCCCATGTCATCGCCCCTGAATCTTTCCCAGTGTGGAGGCTAAACGCGTCGGTTGTTCGGGTCTAGGGCCGGTCCACGAGGATGCGTGCGGCCAGGTCGCGGGCCTGGCCGCGCAGGTCGGGCACGGCGGTCATCTCCCAAAAGGCGCCGCGCGTCAGGGGGCCGATGGCGTGAAGGCCACGCGCCGGGGCGCCTGCGCCGTCCAGCAGACCGCCCTCGTCATCGACCTGCAGGCCAAGGCCCAAGGGATCGGGGCGGCCGTAACCCTTGTCCAGGATGTCGCGGATCATCGGCTCGGTGCTCTTTGAGATCACGCCCAGTGGCCCGGTGCAGTTCACGACCAGGTCGAACCGCTCCTTGATGGCGCGCTTTTTTCCGCGCGGACGCCAGGAGACCTCGATCACGTCGGTGGTCTTCAACTCGGTCAGCTTGCCCGCCAGAATGGTCAGTTCGCCGCCGGCCAGCATGGAGTGGATGTCGCGCGCCGGGCCGGGCGACAGCCGGTGGCGATGGACGTCCCACAGGGGTCGAAGGTGTCGCAGGAAGCGGCTGCGTTCCACTTGTGACCACCCGCGCCAGATATCGCGGGCCGAGTGGCGCAGCGTATCGAAGACGGCGCGCCAGTCGGCCTGCGCCGTCGCGGCGCGGACCTGTTTCAGGATTTGGGCGGGGCTGCCGGCAAAGGTCCCGGCATAGGCGCCGGGCGGGACGCTGGCGTGGGCGCGGGGCAAGAGGCCGTGACGCGACAGGGCGGTCAGCCGTCGTCCCGGCCGGCGCAGCGTCAGGGCCGCATCCACCATCGTCAGGCCCGAACCGATCAACAGGACGTTGCGCGCGTCACCGGCCGACTGGGGGTCGAATCGCCAAGGGTTCTCGACATAGGCGGCAGAGTTCCGAACCTCGGCCTCGACGCCGGGGGGCGAGGCGGGTTCCAGATTACCCAGGGCCAGCACGACCTGATCGGCCGTGACCTCGCCGTCGGTGGTGAGGATATGCCAGCCGTCGTCCTGGCGGTCGATGGAGCGGGCCTCGCCGCCGATGAGGGTCAGCCGGTCGGGTGCGTCGTCCAGCGCCTCGTCCAGCAGGTATCGGAGGTATTCGCCATAGACGCCGCGCGTGATGAAGCCGTCCTGGGCGCGCCATGACGGCTGTTCCGCCAGCCAGTCGGCGAGGTGGCCCGGCTGGTCCGGAAAGGCGCTCATATTGTCCAGACGGACGTTCAGCAGGTGGTTGGGATTGCCGGTGTCATAGGCGGTGCCGGGACCGAAGACGCCGCGCCGTTCGATCAGGGTGACGCGCACGTCTGGCGAGGCCTTCAGCAGATTGACGGCGGTCAGCAGGCCGCTGAATCCAGCGCCGACGATGGCGACGTGCGGTCCATTCTGCTGTGCCACTCACGTCCCCGTTTCCGTTTCCGTCCGTGTCGATAACACACGACGAGCGGGGCGGATCATGGCGATAAATAACTATCTGGCCAGTAGGAATAACGTGATCAGGCGGACGGAGACCGGCGGCGTCGGGCGTCGCGGATGTCACGCAAAGCCAGGGGCAGCAGGGTCCAGGGCTCGACGCAGTAGCGGACGAACAGGCGTTTCGGATCGTGAACCAGACGATAGGCCCATTCGATTCCGGCCCGCCCCATCCAGCGCGGGGCCGCGCTCTGAACGCCCGCCTCATAGTCGAAGGCGGCGCCGACCGACAGGATGACGCAATCGGGCAGGGCGTCGAAGTTGGCGTCGATCCACAGCTCCTGGCGCGGCATGCCCATGCCGACGAACAGGATGTGGGGCTGGAAGGCGGTGATCTGAGCGAGGACGGCCGCGTTCTCGGGCCCATCGCGATGGGCGTCGAAGAAGCCGTGATGGATGGCGATGTCGGCGCCGGGATAGCGGGCCTTCAGCCTGCGGGCCGCCTCGTCGCCGACGCCGGGCGCGCCGCCGATGGACATGACGCGCCAGCCCTCGCGGTTCGCCACGCTCCAGAAATGGTCGCGCCAGTCCAGATAGGTGCAGCGGTGAAAGCCCCGGCTGTGCAGGCCCAGGGCGCGCGAGAACCACAGCAGGGGGGTGGAATCGACCTCGACCAGGTCGGCGCGGTCATAGAAGGCCGCCAGCTCGGGGCGTTTCTGAATCAGATACAGGCTGTGCAGATTGTGATTGGCGATCAGGCTCTTTGCGCCCTGCAGCACCGCCTGCTGCACATGGTGCAGAACCTCTTCCGGCTTTACCAGATCGACCGGCTGGCCGAGCATGGACACGCGTTCGTGGGCGCGGCGACGCTGACGGAACGGCGCGCGCGGCTTGAGGCGGCGTTCGGGCGTGTGGGGGCTGAAGGAGGGGTCCGCCATGGCGCGCTTCTAGGCGGTCGGCTCTCAAGACGGGGTTAGAAAAGAGGCTTAGCGCACGTTAAGTCCCAGCCGAACGCGGGTCCGAAAGGCCGTGCGGCAAGGCTTGAAGCGCCGCTTGCGGAATAAAACGACATGGGCGAGAAAAATCCTTGTTGACCCCGCCCGGAGCCTCCCTTAGAGGTCCGCGCCTTCCCGATGGAAACGCCGCAAGGCGCTGCCGACGGGGCCCAGATGGCGGAATTGGTAGACGCGCTGGCTTCAGGTGCCAGTGGCTTAACGGCCGTGGAGGTTCGAGTCCTCTTCTGGGCACCATATTATTGAAAGCGTCGCGCCGAACGGTGCGGCGCTTTCATTCTTTTGGCCTATCGCATCGCGCACGGCGGCATTTTTTGTGGCCTATCGTCTCGCGCGCGGCGCTCGACTGCTTGAGGCCGTTCTGTGAAGGCGTGAAGCGTGTTGCGCTGTAAGGCTGTAGCCCGTTTCGCGCGCCGCGTTCGCCGTGTAAGAGCCAGAGCATGACCGTTTACCTGCACGAGGGCGACCTGCCAGACGACCTGGACCTGGGGTCCGAGGTCGCCATCGATTCCGAGACCATGGGCCTGCGCTTTCGCCGCGATCCGCTGTGCGTGGTGCAACTGTCGTCCGGCGACGGCGACGCCCATGTCGTGCGGCTGAACCGGCCCGCCTACGACTGTCCGAACCTGAAGCGGGTGCTGACCGATCCGGCGGTGACCAAGATCTTCCACTTCGGCCGGTTCGATATCGGCATGTTCCTGCTGCACCTGGGGGTCGAGACGCGGCCTGTCTATTGCACCAAGATCGCCTCCAAGCTGGCGCGGACCTATACCGACCGGCACGGCCTGAAGGACGTGGTGCGCGAGACGGTGGGCGTGGACCTGTCCAAGGCCCAGCAGTCGTCGGACTGGGGCGCCGAGACCTTGACCCAGGCGCAGCTGGATTACGCCGCGTCGGACGTTCTCTATCTTCACGCGGCCAAGGCCAAGCTGGACCTGATGCTGGCGCGCGAGGGGCGCGCCGAACTGGCCGCCAGATGTTTCGACTTCCTGCCGACGCGGTCGGCGCTCGATCTCGCCGGCTGGGACGAGATCGACATCTTCGCCCATAGCTGAGGCGCGCTTGACCGAACCCGGCGAACAGTCCCGCATCGAGGCCGACGAGGCCAGGGTCGCCCTGGCCGGCGCCCGCTGGCGTGCGCGCTCGCGGCGGGTCAAGCTGCTGCGTCGGGTGCTGCCGATCGTCATTCTGGTGCTGGCGGGCGGCGCCCTGACCTGGACCGTGTTCCGCACCGTCATGTCGGGGGTGGAGCGCAAGGCCAGCCAGAGCCAGGAGGTCCGTCTGGACAGCCCCCTGTTCCACGGCCAGGACGCGCAGGGCCGCGCCTTCACCGTCGGCGCCCAGGGGGCGGTGCGCGATCCGGCTACTGGCCATTTCCGTCTGATCGGCCCGGCGCTGAAGCTGAACCTGGGCGGACGCAAGGTAACGGAGCTGACCGCCGATGGCGGCACCTACAACGAGCAGGCCAAGACGGTGACCATCGGCCCCAACGTGCGGATCTCGGACGGCGGCACCGGCTTTGTTCTGACCACGCCCGAGGCGGTGGTCGACACCTCGACCGGAAACATCACCGGTTCAAAGGGCGTTCAGGGTTCCGGCCCTATTGGAACCATCAACGCATCGTCCTATGCGATCTATGATCAGGGACAGCGGGTCGTCTTCGACGGCGCGGGCGACAACAAGGTGAAGGGCGTGCTGACGCCCAAGGGGTCTGGCGGATGATCGTGACGAAGATTTCAAAGGCGCTGGCGACGGTTGCGGCCATGACCGTCGTGGCCCTGCCCGCCGTCGGCGACGCGCAATCCCAGTCCGGGGCCCAGTCCGGGGCCCAGTCCGGGCCCCAGTCCGGGCCCCAGTCCGGGGTCCAAACGACCAATCAGCCCGTGGCCTATGGCGCGGACTCGGTCGAATATGGCCCCAACCGCATCATCCTGAGAGGCCGCGCCGAGGCGACGCAGGGCGCCAACCGCTTTCGCGCCGACACCCTGACTCTGGTCAGCGGCTCGGGCGGCGACCTGCAACGGGCCGAGGCGGCCGGGACCGTCTATTTCGTGACCCCGGACCAGTCGATGCGCGGCGACCGCGCCGTCTATAATCTGGGCAATGGCGAGATCGTTGTGACGGGCAATGTGGTTCTGACCCAGGGCAAGAACGTCCTGACCGGCTCGCGCCTGGTCTACAACATCAACACCGAGTCCGCTCGCATGGAAGGCGCGCCCCGCGGCGCCGCCGCAAGCCGCGTGCAGGGCGTCTTCTACCCCAACGCTAACTGAGGCCGTCGGCCTTTACGGACCTGAGCATTTGGCGCGCAAGGAACTGTCAGCCCTGAACCTGGACGATCGGCCCCAGCTGGCGCCCGTCGTTTCGCCTGCGGAAAAGGGTCTGCGGGTGCTGAATCTCGCCCGCTCATTCGGGCCGCGTCAGGTGGTGCGCGACGTGTCCCTGACGGTGCAGCGGGGCGAGGTCGCCGGCCTGTTGGGCCCCAACGGCGCCGGCAAGACCACCTGTTTCTATATGATCACCGGCCTGATCCCGCCGGACTCGGGCACGATCTGGCTGGACGGCGAGGACATCACCGGCCAGCCGATGTACCAGCGCAGCCGCATGGGGCTGGGCTATCTGGCGCAGGAAGCCTCGATCTTCCGTGGCATGACCGTCGAGCAGAACGTCAAGGCGGTGGTCGAGCTGAACTATCCGCGCGACCAGATCCGCGCCGAGACCGACCGGCTGCTGAACGAACTGCATATCGACCATCTGCGGCACGCGCCCGCCACCGGCCTGTCGGGCGGCGAGCGGCGTCGGGTCGAGATCGCGCGCGCGCTGGCGGGCCGGCCGTCCTTCATGCTGCTGGACGAACCGTTCGCCGGCATCGATCCCTTGGCCATCGCCGACATCCGCACCGTGATCCGCTACCTGGCCAGCCAGGGCATCGGCGTGCTGATCACCGACCACAATGTGCGCGAGACCCTGGACATCACCGACCGCGTCTCGATCATTTCGAACGGCGCCGTGCTGTTCGAAGGCACGTCGGACGAGGCGGTCCACGACGCCGAAGTGCGCAGGGTGTATCTGGGCGAAAACTACGTTTGATCTACGTCGTCTCCTCCCTGCGAAGCGGGGAGGGGGACCACGAAGTGGTGGAGGGGCTCTTGAAGTCCCACGGGCACCTGTGATGCGGTGAAGAACCCCTCCGTCACGGCGCGAAGAGCGCCGCGCCACCTCCCCATCGCTACGCGACAGGGAGGAGACGATGTGACGTTCGTCTCACGTTAACCGGTTAGGCGACATTCTGCTCCAGCAAGTTCCGGGCCACTCGGCGGACGGGCGGGAAGATTTCGAACGTGATCGGGCAAAGGTTAGAGGTCAGGCAGGGGCAGGGGCTGGTCATCACGCCCCAGCTGCAGCAGGCGATCAAGCTGCTGCAACTGTCGAACCTTGAGCTGGACGACTTCGTCGAGGCCGAGCTGGAACGCAATCCGCTGCTGCAACGCGAGGAGCCGGAGGGCGAGACGCCCGAGCCGGTCGAGCGCGTCGAGGCGACGGCGGACGGCGAGATGTCTTTCGGCGACGGGGTCGGGCATGAGTCCGTCGCCTCGATGGATGCCGGCTCGGACGATGTCTATGGCGACGCCGCTCCGGGCGAGCGCACCAGCGACCGGATGACCGACGAGGCCCAGCCGGGCCTGTCGGACTGGTCCAGCGCCGGCAAGGGCGGTCAGTTGTTCGAGGGCGACGGCGAACGGCCCGACGCGCACGAGCCGACCCTGTGGGAACATCTGCAAGCCCAGGCCTCCTCGGCCGGGTTCAGTTTCGCCGACCACGGCGTCGCCATGACCCTGATCGATGCGACGGACGAGGGCGGCTATCTGCGCGGCGAGTTGACCGAATTCGCCGACCGGCTGGGCGTGTCGCTGGAGCGGATCGAGGCGGTGCTGATGGTCTGCCACGGATTCGAGCCGACGGGGATCATGGCGAGGTCGGTGCCGGAATGTCTGAAGCTGCAGCTGATCGAGCGCAATCGCTTCGATCCGGCCATGGCGGCCTTGCTGGACAATCTGGACCTGTTGGCAAGGCGCGACCTGGCGGGGCTGAAGAAGGTCTGCGACGTCGACGGCGAGGACCTGACCGACATGATCGCCGAGTTGAAGGCGCTGACGCCGCGCCCGGGCGCGGGGTTCGGCGGCGAGCCGGCCCAGACGGTGGTGCCCGACGTTCATGTGCGGCCCGACCCGGCCGGGG
Organism: Brevundimonas sp. KH_058; assembly: GCF_057838505.1. Taxonomy (NCBI): domain Bacteria; kingdom Pseudomonadati; phylum Pseudomonadota; class Alphaproteobacteria; order Caulobacterales; family Caulobacteraceae; genus Brevundimonas; species Brevundimonas sp. KH_058. The sequence continues at coordinate 1,983,632 of NZ_CM174469.1, forward strand.
GATGGCGGGTCGAGTTGAACGCCGACACCCTGCCGCGCCTGCTGGTGGACAAGCGCTATCACGGCCTGGTCCAGGCGGGCGCGCGGTCCGATACGGAAAAGACCTTCGTCGCCGACTGCGCCGCCCAGGCCAACTGGCTGGTCAAGTCGCTGGACCAGCGGGCCAAGACCATCCTGAAGGTGTCGTCCGAAATCGTGCGCCAGCAGGACGCCTTCCTGGCCTTCGGCGTCGAGTTTCTGAGGCCGCTCAATCTGAAGACCGTCGCCGACGCCATCGGCATGCACGAATCGACGGTCAGCCGGGTCACCTCGAACAAATATATCGCCACCCCGCGCGGCGTGTTCGAGCTGAAATTCTTCTTCACCGCCGCCATCCAGTCGGTGGACGGCGCATCGACCCACTCGGCCGAAGCCGTCCGTCACCGGATCAAGATCATGATCGACGGCGAGGAACTGGGGGGCGACGTTTTGTCCGACGACCGAATCGTCGAGATTCTGAAGGAAACGGGCATCGACATCGCCCGCCGAACCGTGGCCAAGTACAGGGAAGCCTTGAGGATTCCATCGTCCGTCGAGCGTCGCAGGATGATGAAGACCGCCTGACAAGCGTGACCACAAAACGGTGATCCCGATTGACACCAAATCCGGTCGGGAGCGTTCTATCCGTATGCAAGTCCAAGTGAGCGGCAAGCAAGTGGATGTCGGCGAAGCGTTAGGCTCGCGCATCTCCCAGGAACTCGAAGACGGGGTCGGAAAATACTTCGCCCGAGGCGGTGAAGACGCCGAGGTCGTGGTGTCCAAGGACGGCCACAACTTCAAGGTGGATTGTTGGGTCCGCCTCGCGTCGGGCCAGACCCTGGTGACGACCGGCATGGGCGGCGACGCTCATTCCGCCTTCACCGAGGCGCTGGATCGGCTCGAAAAGCGGGTCCGTCGCTACAAGCGTCGGCTCAAGGATCACCACATCGGACCCAAGGGTCTGTCGCCCGAGAAGACCGAGAACGCCGCACGCGAAGTCGCACGCAGCATCGTGCTGCGTGATCCCGACAGCGTGGAGGACGACGTCTTCGGCGACACCGGCGAGAACGACGGCCCGCCGCCGGTGGGCATGGTCATCGCCGAGACCGAGCACGAAATCCGCACCATCACGGTCGGGCGGGCTGTGCTGGAATTGGACATGACGGGCTATCCCGTCGTGCTGTTCCGCAACGCCGCGCACGGCGGACTGGCGGTCGTCTATCGTCGCCCGGACGGCAATGTCGGCTGGATCGACCCTGAAATCGCCAGCGCCGCCAACGGCAAGGCCAAGACCAACGGCTCAGTGAACTAACGGCCAAGTTTGACTTCGGCGCGGGAGCCTCTAAACGGGCGCCCGCGCCGTGTCTCTGCGTGTATCGAGGTTGTCTGATGGACATCGGTGATCTGCTCGCGCCCAAGGGCGTGGTGCTGCGCGGCGGCGCGTCGTCAAAACGACAGGCGTTGCATGCGCTGGCCGAGGCGACGTCTCACGCCCTGGGCATCAACGAATCACGTGTTTTCGACGCCCTGATGGAGCGCGAGGCGCTGGGATCGACCGGACTGGGATCCGGCGTGGCCGTGCCGCATGCCCGTCTGGACGAAGTCAGCCAGGTGACGGCGGTCTTCGTGCGGCTGGATACGCCCGTGGCCTATGACGCCGTGGATGATCGTCCGGTGGACCTGATCTTCGGGCTGTACGCCCCGTCCAAGGCGGGTGCGGAGCATCTGCGGGCGCTGGCGGCGGTGTCGCGCGCCATGCGGTCGCCCGAACTGCGCGAACAGCTGCGTCAGGCGCGCACGACAGATGCGATCCGGGCGCTGTTCGTCAAGGATACGGCCGCCACGGCAGCCTGAAACAGGCGGCGTGTTCGGCGCCGCCCGTCATTGAAATCAGTGAACCGAAACCGGCTCCAGCTCGTGCGCCACGGCGGCGGCGAAGGCGGTGTCGCGGTCGATCATGACGGCCAGACGCTCGCCGTCGGCGCTGTGGACGGCATAGAGGGACTGGCCGGGGTTCAGGTCCACGTCCTTGATCTCGACAGCCTCTTCAAGCAGGTCCGAGGCCTTGATCTCCCGCACATAGACGAGGTCGGGGGCGCCCAGTCCTGCAAAATCTTCCTTGGTCATCGTCATCGGCGTCATTAGGACCGCCTCCTTCATTTTTACAACGCCCGGATCGCCGGGCGGTTCGAAAGGCCGCGCTTTTCAGCCGGCCGTGATTGGAATGCGCCGCACCTGGCGTTCGGCCTCGGGGCGGACCAGGTCGACGTGCAGCAGGCCATGCTCCAGCCGGGCGCCCTCGACTTCCAGGCCGTCGGCCAACACGAAGTTGCGCACGAAGCCGCGCGCCGCGATGCCCCGGTGCAGGAAGGCCTGCTCGCCCTTGCCCGCGTCTTCGCGCTTGCCGGCGATGGTCAGTTGGCGACCGTCCAGCGTGATGGCCAGTTCGTCGGGCGCGAAGCCGGCGACGGCCAGGCTGATGCGGACGCCTGCCTCGCCGATCTGTTCGACATTATAGGGCGGATAGCTTTCGGCTGCGGCCTTGGCGGCGCGATCGATCAGGGCGCGGGTGTGGTCGAAGCCCAGCAGAAACGGGCTGTCGAACAGGATGGTGCGCGTCGTCGTCATCTGGGGTCCTTGCATAAAGCGACCGAGCGGCCGGTCTCCCGCAATCGGCAAGACCTTCCGTCACAGATGAAGATGGGGGCGGATGGGGGCGGGATCAACCGCCCCCGTCCGGCGCCCTGTGGGCCGGTTAGTGGATGGCCTCGCCATGCTGGGTATAGTCCAGCCCCTCGACCTCTTCGTCCTTGGTCACGCGCAGGCCCGTGGTGAACTTGCAGATCATCAGGACGACGAAGGTGCCGGCCGCGCTCCAGACGATGACGCCGCCTAGGCCGATGGCCTGTTTCCACACCGTGGCCCCGTCCGACAGGGCGTTGACGGTCGTGGTGGCGAAGACGCCGGTCAGCAGGGCGCCGACGATGCCGCCGACCCCGTGAACGCCGAACGCATCCAGGCTGTCGTCGTATTTCAGTGCATGCTTCAGCCAGACCGCGCCCGCATAGCAGGCCGGGCCGGCGATCAGGCCGATGAAGAAGGCGCCCTTGGGATCGACGAAGCCGGCGGCGGGGGTGATGGCGACCAGGCCGCCGACGACGCCGGACAGAAGACCCAGCAGGGTCGGGCGCTTGCGGTCGAACCATTCGATGGTCATCCAGCCCAGCGCCGCCGCGCCGGCGGCCAGGATGGTGTTGAAGGCGGCCGTGGCGGCCAGAGCGTCGGCTGCGCCCGCCGAACCGGCGTTGAAGCCCAGCCAGCCGACCAGCAGCAGGCCGGTGCCGATGGCGCTATAGACCAGGTTGGCGGGGGCCATGTTGTCGCGCCCGAAGCCGTGACGCGGGCCCAGCACCAGGGCGCAGACCAGGCCGGCGACGCCTGCATTGACATGGACCACGGCCCCGCCCGCGAAGTCGAGCACGCCCAACCCGCCCAGATAGCCGCCGCCCCAGACCTGGTGACAGATCGGCGCATAGACGATCAGGTGCCAAAGGGCGAAGAACAGCAGGCTGGCCGAGAACTTCATCCGCTCGGCGAAGGCGCCGGCTATCAAGGCCGGTGTGATGATGGCGAAGGTCATCTGGAAGCTGACGAACAGCAGCTCCGGCAGGCCGGGCAGCAGGCTGTGGGCGGTCTGGGCCGTCACCCCGTTCAGGAAGGCCGCCTGGACCCCGCCGATGAAGCCGTTGATCGCATCCGGTCCCTTGCCGAACGACAGGCTGTAGCCGACCAGGAACCACAGCACCGAGACGATGGCGAAGGCGGCCGCCGACTGGGCGATGACGCTGATGATGTTCTTCTTGCGCACCATGCCGCCGTAGAACAGCGCCAGGCCCGGCAGGGTCATCAGCAGCACGAGCGCCGTCGAGGTCAGGATCCAGGCCGTCGCCGCATTGTCGATGACCAGCGGCGTCTGATGCGCCAGCAGGGCCGGCGTGGCGAGAACGGGAGACGCGAAGGCCGCCGCCCCGGCGACGAGTGTGACGGCAAGGGCGGCGTATCGGGTCATGGCGTCTTTCTGGAGCGGACGGTGGCGATCAAGCGGAGGTCTTGAGGCGTTCCGTGCGGGCGACGATGTCGGTCAGGGGCACGATGCGGACGAAGCGGTTCAGGCTGTTGTCCCAATCCGCCAGCAGACGCCGCGCCAGGGGCGATGCGGTCGCGGACAGATGCGCCTCGATCAGTTCGCGCAGCCGTTCGGCCGCCGCCGCGTCGATGTCGGACACGCCCGCCAGGTCGCCGTTCAGCGCCCGTTCTGCAAAGCCAGGCTGGTCCAGCACGAACAGCTCGCCGCCGCTCATGCCCGCCGCCAGGTTCCAGCCGACCGAGCCCAGCACGACCACCCGGCCGCCGGTCATATATTCGCAGCCGTGCGCGCCCAGGCCCTCGACCACGGCCTCGGCGCCCGAGTTGCGCACCGCGAACCGCTCGCCCGCCGCGCCGGCGACGAACAGCCGGCCGGAGGTGGCGCCATACAGGGTGGTGTTGCCGCAGATCAGCTGATCCTCGCGCCATTCGGGCGTGCGGACTGAGATCTCGGCGCCCGACAGACCCTTGCCGACATAGTCGTTGGCCTCGCCCGTCAGATGCAGTTCCAGACCCTTGGCGGCGAAGGCGCCGAAGCTCTGGCCCGCGATGCCTTCCAGACGCAGCTTCAGGCGACCGGCCGGACCTTGCGGGCCGAAGCGCCGCACGATGGCGGAAGAGACGGCGGCGCCGACCGTGCGCTGGGTGTTGTTCAGCGGATAGGACAGTTCCAGCGTCTGGCCGCGATCCAGGAAGCGGACCGCGTCCTGCAGCACCCGGGCATCCAGGCTGTCGGCGATGGGCTTGCGGGTCGTCTTGTCGGCCCATTTGCCGGCCGCGCCCTCGTCCACCTGAACCAGCAGGGGGTTCAGGTCCAGGTCGTCCAGGTGCGAGCCGCCACGGCGCACCTGACGCAACAGGTCGGTGCGGCCGATGATCTCGTCCATCGTCCGGGCGCCGATGGAGGCCAGGATTTCGCGGGTCTCCTCGGCGATGAAGGTGAACAGATTGACCACCTTGTCCGGGGTGCCGGTGAACTTCTCGCGCAGGCGCTCGTCCTGGGAGCAGACGCCGACGGGGCAGGTGTTCGAATGGCACTGGCGCACCATCAGACAGCCCATGGCGATCAGGGCGGCGGTGCCGACGCCGTATTCTTCCGCCCCCAGCATGGCGGCGATGACCACGTCGCGGCCGGTGCGGACCCCGCCGTCGGTGCGCAGGGTGACCGAGCCGCGCAGATTGTTCAGCGTCAGCACCTGGTGGGCTTCGGCGAGGCCGATCTCCCAAGGCAGGCCGGCGTGCTTGATCGAGGTCTGGGGCGAGGCGCCGGTGCCGCCGTTGTGGCCGGCGATCAGGATGGCGTCGGCATTGGCCTTGGCCACCCCGGAGGCGATGGCGCCGATGCCCGAGGCGGACACCAGTTTCACCGTCACCCGCGCATCGGGGTTGATGGCCTTCAGGTCGTAGATGAGCTGGGCCAGGTCCTCGATCGAATAGATGTCGTGGTGCGGCGGCGGCGAGATCAGGGTGGTGCCGGGCACGGCGTGGCGCATCCGGGCGATGAACTCGGTGACCTTGAAGCCGGGCAGTTGCCCGCCCTCGCCGGGCTTGGCGCCCTGGGCCACCTTGATCTCGATCTCGCGGCATTGGTTCAGATATTCGGCGGTCACGCCGAACCGGCCCGAGGCCACTTGCTTGACCGCCGAGTTGGCGTCGTCGCCGTTGGCGCGCGGGTGATAGCGTTCGGGATCCTCGCCGCCCTCGCCCGAGACCGAGCGGGCGCCGATGCGGTTCATGGCGATGTTCAGCGTCTCGTGCGCCTCGGGGCCCAGCGCGCCCAGCGACATGGCCTGGGTCAGGAAGCGGCGACGGATGTCCGACACGCTCTCGACCTGATCCAGCGGAATGGCGACGCCTTCGCGGAAGTCCAAGAGGTCGCGCAGGCTGAGGTCCGCCTGGGCGCGGACGACTTCCGAGAACTGCTTGAAGCGGCGGTAGTCGCCCCGGTTGCAGGCGTCCTGCAGCAGGTGGATGGTCTTGGCTTCATGCGCGTGGGCCTCGCCGCCCGAGCGGATCTTGAAGAAGCCGCCGATGGCGGGCGAGGGCAGGGCTTCGCCCCAGGCGACCTTGTGCCGCTTCATCGCCGCCTGCTCCAGACCGGCCAAACCGATGCCGGAGATGCGTGACGGGGCGCCGGGGAAGAACTCTGCCGTCAGGGCGCGCGACAGGCCCAGCACCTCGAACTCGCAGCCGCCGCGATAGGCGGAGATGACGCTGATCCCCTTGCGGGCCAGGGTCTTCAACAGGCCCGCCTCGATGCCGGCCTTGTAGTTCAGACAGGCGTCGCGCAGCGTCAGGCCGGGATACAGGCCCCGGTCCAGACGCTCCTGGAACAGGTCCTGGGCCAGCCAGGCGTTGACGGTGGTGGCGCCCACCCCGACCAGGACGGCGAAACCGTGCGGGTCCAGGGTCTCGGCGGTGCGCACCACGATGGAGCAGTAGGAGCGCAGCCCTGCCTTGGTCAGGCGGCCGTGAACCCCGGCGGTGGCCAGGATCATCGGCGCGGCCAGACGATCCACCGCCCCCGCCTGATCCGTCAGCACGATCAGGGCCGCGCCGTCGCGGGCGGCGGCCTCGGCCTCGTCCATGATCCGGTCCAGCGCTGCACGCAGGCCGGCGCCCGAGCGGGCGTCTTCGCCCGGCACATCATAGCTGCAGTCGATGACCACGGTCGAACCGGCGCCGATCGTCTCGACCATCCGCTCGTACATGCCGTTGGTCAGGACGGGGCTGTCCAGAACGAAGACGTCGGTCTGGGCCGCTTCCTCAGCCAGGATGTTGCCCAGGTTCTTGAACCGGGTCTTCAGGCTCATGGCGCCCGCTTCGCGCAGCGGGTCGATGGGCGGGTTGGTGACCTGGCTGAAGTTCTGGCGGAAATAGTGCGACAGGGGACGCGGCAGGGCCGACAGGACGGCGGGAGGGGCGTCGTCGCCCATCGAGCCGACCGCCTCCTTGCCGTCGCGCACCAGGGCGTCCAGCAGCAGGTCCAGGTCTTCGCGGCTGTAGCCGGCGGCGATCTGACGACGGGTCAGGGCCTCGCCCGAGGCCGAGCGCGGCTCGGGTCCGGGGCCGATGATCGGCTCCAGATCGACCATATTGTCCAGCCACTCGGTATAGGGGTGGGCGGCGGACAGGGCGTCGATGGCCTCATGCTCGTCGTACAGGCGGCCGTGCTTCATATCGACGGCGATCAGCTTGCCGGGGCCGATGTGCAGGCGACGCTTCACCCGGCTCTCGGGGATCGGCACCAGGCCGGCTTCGGAGCCCGCCATCAGCAAACCATCGACGGTCTCGACGGCGCGCAGGGGACGCAGGCCGTTGCGGTCCTTGCCCGCCACGATCCAGCGGCCGTCGGCGGCGCAGATGGCGGCCGGGCCGTCCCACGGCTCCATGACCGCGTTGCAATAGGCGTAGAAGGCGCGGTGCGCCTCGGGCATGACCACATCGTCCTTGGACCAGGCCTCGGGGATCAGCAGGGCCTTGGCCATCGGCGCGGGGCGACCGGCGTGGACCAGCACCTCCATGACATTGTCCAGTGCGGCCGAGTCCGATCCGCCCGGCTGGACCACCGGCTTCACCTCACGGTCGCGGTCGCCGAAGGCCTGGGCGGCCATGCGGATCTCGTGCGACTTCATCCAGTTGAGGTTGCCCTTCAGCGTGTTGATCTCGCCGTTGTGGGCCATCATGCGGAAGGGCTGGGCCAGCTTCCATTCGGGGAAGGTGTTGGTCGAATAGCGCTGGTGGAAGACGGCGTAGGCCGAGACGAAACGCGGATCTTCCAGGTCGGGATACAGGTCGCCCAGCAGCTCGGCCCGGACCATCCCCTTGTAGGCGATGGAGCGCGCGGACAGGGTGCAGATATAGACGGCGGCCAGGTTCTCGGTCTTGACCGTCTTTTCGATGCGGCGGCGGCACAGGTACAGCTCGCGCTCCAGCGCCTCGCCGTCCAGAGGTTCGCCTGCGTCGTCCAGCGGCGGGGCCAGCATGATCTGTTCGATCTCGGGCCGGGTCGCGCCGGCCTTGGTGCCCACGACCGACAGGTCGATGGGCGTCTGGCGCCAGCCATAGATCCAGAAGCCGGCGCGCAGGGCCTCGGTCTCGACGATGGCGCGGGCGCGGTCCTGGGCGCCCAGGTCCGTGCGGGGCAGGAAGACCTGGCCGACGCATATGGGGCCGGGACGCAGGGATTGACCGATGGAGGCCACCTGTTCGGCGAAGAAGCCCTGGGGCAGTTCGGCCATGATGCCGGCGCCGTCACCCGACAGGCCGTCGGGATCGACCGCGCCGCGGTGGGCCACGGCTTTCAGGCTGCGGATCGCATATTCGACCACGTCGCGGCGGGGCGTGCCGTCGATGGAACAGATCAGGCCCACGCCGCAGGCGTCGCGCTCCGAGCTGCGATCATAGGCGTTGCCGGCTTCCAGTCGGTCGCGGGTTTCTTCGTACTTGGTCAGCCAGTCACCCTCTTGGGGCGCTATCGGCCCTTGGCCTGCATGAGCGCTCATGCTGCGACCTCCTCGGTGCGGGTCTTGAAGTAGCGGTCGATGTCGGCGGCGGCGTCCTGGCCTTCGCGGACGGCCCAGACGACGAGGGAGGCGCCGCGCACCGCGTCGCCGGCGGCGAAGACGCCGGGCAGGCTGGTGGCGAAGCTGATGGAACCGACCTTGATGGTGCCGTCGTCGCGCAGGCGCAGATCGGGCTCGTGCGCCGCGAACGGCTCGGGCGAAAAGCCCAGGGCCTCGATGACGATGTCGGCCGGAATGTCGAAGTCGGCGCCGGGGACAGGCACGATGTCGCGACGCTGGCCGGGGGCGGCTTCGGTCAGCTGCATGCGCGCGGCGCGGACGCCGGTGACCTTGTCGCCTTGGGACAGCAGGGCCTTGGGCGCGCCCAGCCATTCGAAGACGACGCCTTCCTCCTCGGCGTTGACGACCTCGCGGGCCGAGCCGGGCATGTTCTCGCGGTCGCGACGATAGAGGCAGGTGACGGAAGCCGCGCCCTGACGGACGGCCGTGCGGACGCAGTCCATGGCCGTGTCGCCGCCGCCGATCACGACCACCCGCTTGCCGCGCGCCTCGTGCCAGCCGTCCTGTTCGGCGTCGCCCAGGTCGCGCCGGTTCTGATGCGTCAGATAGGACAGGGCCTCGACGGTCGAGTCCGCGCCGCGACCGGGCGCCGACAGGATGCGCGGCTGATAGACGCCCATGGCCAGCAGGACGACGTCATGACGGTCGCGCAGTTCGGTCAGGGTCACGTCCTTGCCGACCTCGCAGCCCAGCGCGAACTGGACGCCGCCGTCGATCAGCCGGTCCACGCGGCGCTGGACGACGTGCTTCTCCAGCTTGAAGCCGGGAATGCCGTAGATCAGCAGGCCGCCGGCGCGGTCGTGCCGGTCATAGACGGTGACCTGATAGCCCTCGGTGCGCAGACGGTCGGCGGCCGCCAGGCCAGCCGGGCCGGCGCCGACGATGCCGACGCTCTCGCCGCGTTCGGCCGCCGGGCGGATCGGTTCGACCCAGCCGTTGGCGAAGGCCTGATCGCCCAGCCAGGCCTCGACCGAGCCGATGGTGACGGCGTCCCAGCCGGACTGGTTTAATGTGCACGAGCCTTCGCACAGCCGGTCCTGCGGACAGATGCGACCGCAGATTTCGGGCATGGTCGAGGTCAGGGCGGCGACGCGCCAGGCCTCGCGCGGCTCGTTTTCCGCTGACAGGCGCAGCCAGTCGGGGATGTTGTTCTGGAGCGGGCAGGCGTTCTGGCAGAACGGCACGCCGCAGTCGGTGCAGCGCGACGCCTGTTTCTCGGCCGTCTCGGTGGACGGCGGAATCGTGATCTCGCCGAAACCGCGCGCGCGCAGTTCGGCCGAGGCCTTCGAGAGGCGGCGTGGTTCGACGACGAAAGTCCCGCCTTGCTTCAGGGTCTTATGCATACCGCGCATATGCCGCAAACGCTCGGTTCAAGGCAAATATTATTGCCGCGAGCGGTTCTCAGCCGTTGAAAAAGAAAAAATCATCCAATTGCGGATGTTTCGTCGTCAAAAGTTGCTCTGTGGAGGCGTGTGCGGCGCAACGGCCTTTTGTTCCGGGGTGCGACAATTAGGAACCCACGCGGCGCCCAAGCGTTGCCGAGGCTCAATCTGCAGCCAGAGAGTGCGATCATGCCGCGATGGACAACCCCGACCGGACTGGGAGGGTGGCTGACGCTGCTTCTCGGTCTCTTGCTGGCCGTGATCGGTCTGGTCCTGACCGTCGGGGGCGTGCAACTCGCGGCGCTGGGCGGCTCCTGGTACTATCTGATCGCGGGCCTGGCGCTGATCGCAGCAGGCCTTTTGCTTGTCTACCGCGACGTTCGCGGGGCGTGGGTCTATGGGGCGGTCTTCGTCGCCACGGTGATCTGGGCGCTGTGGGAAAAGGGCCTGAACGGCTGGGCCATGGTGCCGCGCCTGGTCGGCCCTCTGGTGCTGATGTTCCTGGTGCTGGCTACCCTGCCGGTGCTGCGGTCGCGCGGCGGGGGCAAGACCGCTGGCGTCGGCGCCCTGGGCCTGGCGGTCCTGACGGTGGTGTTCGGCCTGGTCGTCGGCCAGGTGAACAAGGCCCAGGTCGACAGCCCGGTGCCGGGCGCGCGGGGACCGTTCGGCGATCCCGCCCTGATCAAGGCCGGCATGGACTGGCCCGCCTATGGCGGTTCGGACGCCGCCCAGCGCTATTCGCCGCTGAACCAGATCAACAAGGACAATGTCGGCCAGCTGGAGCGGGCCTGGACCTTCCGTACGGGCGACCTGCCCGGCGAGCGGTTCGGCGCCGAGACCACGCCGCTGAAGATCGCCGACACCGTCTATCTGTGTTCGGCCCGCAACCGGATGTCCGCCCTGGACGCCAACACCGGCAAGCAGAAGTGGACCTATGATCCCAAGGTGCCGGACGAGCAGATCCCCTATACGGCGGCTTGCCGGGGCGTGACCTATTACGCCGTGCCGAACGTCGATCAGGCCCAGCCCTGCGCGACCCGCATCATCGAAGGCACGCTGGACGGCCGCATCATTTCGCTGGACGCCAAGACCGGCGTGCCTTGCCCGGCCTTCGGCACAAACGGCGCCGTCAGCATCAAGGAAGGGATGGGGAACCCCTATCCCGGCATGGTCTCGATCACCTCGCCGCCCGTCATCGTGCGCGGCGTCATCGTGACGGGCCACCAGGTGCTGGACGGTCAGAAACGCTGGAACGCCTCGGGCGTGATCCAGGGCTATGACGTCATCACCGGCCAACTGCGCTTCGCCTGGGACATGATGCGTCCCGAAACCACCACCACGCCGCCGGCGGGCCAAACCTATACCCCCGGCACGCCCAATATGTGGACCACGGCGACTGGCGACGAGGCCCTGGGCCTGGTCTATCTGCCGATGGGCAACTCGGCCGCCGACTATTATTCGTCGCTGCGCCGGCCTCAGGAAGACCAGTATTCCAGCGCGCTGGTCGCGCTGGACGTCACGACCGGAAAGCCGCGCTGGCATTACCAGACCGTGCGTCGCGACGTGTGGGACTATGACCTGGGCTCGCAGGTGACCCTGGTCGACATGCCGACCGCAGGGGGCGTGGTTCCGGCCGTGATCCTGCCGTCCAAGCGCGGCGAGATCTTCGTGCTGGATCGCCGCACAGGCCAGCCTCTGCACGGGGTTCAGGATCGTCCGGCCCCGCGCGGCGGCGTCGAACCGGCCCAGCGCGCGGCGACCCAGCCCTATTCGCTGTTCAACTCGCTGGCCAAGCCCGACCTGCGCGAGGCGGACATGTGGGGCATGTCGCCCATCGACCAGATGGTCTGCCGCATCCAGTTCAAGAAGGCCTCCTATCAGGGTCAGTTCACGGCCCCGACCGCCGACCGTCGCTTCATCGAATATCCGGGCTACAACGGGGGTTCGGACTGGGGCAGCGTGGCGCTGGATCCGCGTCGCGGCGTGATCATCGCCAACTATAACGACATGCCCAACTACAACCGTCTGGTGCCCCGGGCCGAGGCCGACAAGCGGGGCTGGTTCCCGCGCGACGACCCTCGCTATCAGGAAGAAAAGACCGGCGAGGGCGCCAAGGCCGAGGGCGCCGGCGACCCGCAAATGGGCGTGCCCTACGCCATCGACGTCAATGCGGGCTGGCGGCTGCCCTTCACCGGCCTGCTGTGCAAGGAGCCGCCCTATGGCGGGATCCGCGCCATCGACGTGCAGAGCGGCAAGACCCTGTGGGACCGTCCGTTCGGCACGGCCCGCAAGAACGGCCCGTTCGGCATCCCTTCGATGCTGCCGCTGGAGATCGGCACGCCGAACAACGGAGGGTCGGTGGTCACGGCGGGCGGTCTGATCTTCATCGCCGCAGCGACCGACGACCTGATCCGCGCCATCGATATCGAGACGGGCAAGACCGTCTGGTCCGATGTCCTGCCCGCCGGCGGTCAGGCCAACCCGATGATCTATGAGCAGAACGGCCGCCAGTATCTGGTGATCGTCGCCGCCGGCCATCACTTCATGGAGACGCCGGAAGGCGACTATGTGATCGCCTATGCTCTGCCGCGACGCGGCTGAGTTGACGCACTAATCTCCCTCCCCCTCGGGGGAGGGTGGTCGCGCCAGCGACCGGGTGGGGGCGGCTCGGAAACGAGCCGCCTCTTTTCGTTCAGGGATGCATTGCTGGGCCGCCCCCACCCGGCTTCGCCCCCCTCCCCGAACGGGGAGGGAGAAGATCAGAGCTTGGCGTAGGCTTTGCGGTCAGTTTCGCTGTGCCACTCGTCAAAGACGGCGAAGGGTTCCGGAGGCCGCTCTACCTTGGTGAGCACGACGTGGTCGTCTTGCAGGCCGTACTGCAGTTCGTCGCCGTCTCGCAAATTTAGAGGCGGGCGTACGGGGTGCGGGATGGTGGTCTTGCCTTTGGATGTCAGGCGGCTGGTGATCATGCGTCGAAGTTGAGGGGAAAGCCGCCTGCATGCAAATTCACGCCCTGATCTGGCCCTGGCCGCGCACGACGTATTTGTAGGTGGTCAGCTGCTCCGCCCCGACCGGACCACGCGCGTGCAGGCGGTTGGTGGAGATGCCGATTTCGCCGCCGAAGCCGAACTCGCCGCCGTCGGCGAACTGGGTCGAGGCGTTGATCAGGACGATGGCGCTGTCGACACGCGCCGCGAACCGTTCGGCGGCGGCCGTGTCGGTGGTGACGATGGCCTCGGTGTGGCCCGAGCCGTAGCGGGCGATGTGATCGGTCGCGGCGTCCAGGTCGTCCACGATGTGGACGGACAGGATCGGGGCCAGATATTCGGTGGTCCAGTCGGCCTCGGTCGCGGGCTTCATGGCGGGAACCAGGGCCCGGGCGGCGTCGTCGCCGCGCAGTTCGCAGCCGGCGGCGATCAGGTCGGCGGCGACGGGCGGCAGCAGGCGTTCGGCCCCGGCCCGGTCCACCAACAGGGTCTCGGTCGCGCCGCAGACCGAGACGCGGCGCATCTTGGCGTTCAGGACGATGGCGCGAGCGGCTTCGAGGTCGGCGGACTGGTGCAGATAGGTGTGGTTCAGACCTTCCAGGTGGCTGAGCACCGCCGTCCTGGCCTCGGCCTGAACACGGGCGACCAGGCTCTTGCCGCCGCGCGGGATGATCACGTCGATGGCGCCGTTCAGGCCGGTCAGCATCAGGCCCACGGCCTCGCGGTCGGGGGTGTCGACCAGCTGGATCGCGTCGGCGGGCAGGCCGGCCTCGGCCAAGGCTTCGGCGATCAGGGCGGCGATGGCGAGGGAGGATTGCAGGCAGTCCGAGCCGCAGCGCAGGATGGCCGCATTGCCCGAGCGGATGCACAGGGCGGCGGCGTCGGCGGTGACGTTGGGCCGGCTCTCGTAGATCACGCCCAGCACGCCGATGGGGGTGCGGACGCGGGCGATGTCCAGGCCGTTGGCGGGGGTCCAGCGTTCGGTCTCGACGCCCAGGGGGTCGGGCACTGCGGCGATGGTCGCCACCGCCTCGGCCATGCCGGCGATGCGGGCGGGGCTCAGCGACAGCCGGTCGATCAGGGCCTCGGTCATGCCATTGGTGCGAGCGGCGTCAACGTCGCTGGCGTTGGCGGCCAGCAGGGCGGGTTCGGCCGCCGCCAGCTTTGCGGACAAGAGCTCCAGCGCGTGGGTGCGGGCGGCGGCGGGGGCTTCGCGCAAGGCGGCTGCGGCGGCGCGGGCGCGCTGGCCCGCTTCTAGCATTTTGGGGGCAAGCATTCGGGTCTTCAGATCGGTCATCGGTCGTCCAGCACCATGTCGTCGCGGTGGATCAGCACCGAGGCCCCGCGATAGCCCAGCAGGGTCTCGATCTCGTCCGAGCGTCGGCCGCGAAGGCGCGCGGCCTCGTCGGCGGCGTAGGCGGCCAGGCCCACTCCGACCGAGCGGCCGTCCGGGTCGATCAGGCGCACGCAGTCGCCCTTTTCGAAGCCGCCCGAGACGCCTGTGACCCCGGCGGGCAGCAGGCTCTTGCCCGCCTTCAGCGCCGTGACCGCGCCGGCGTCCAGCGTCAGGGTGCCGGCCGGCGACAGGCTGCCGGCGATCCACTGTTTGTAGGCGGCCATCGGCCCATCGGGCGCGGCGATCAGGGTGGCGCGGGCGCCGTCGCGAATGGCGGTGAGCGGCGCCAGGGTCTGGCCCGAGGCGATGAGGGTGGCGCAGCCGGCCGAGCGGGCGATCTGGGCCGCCGCCAGCTTGGTCGCCATGCCGCCGGTGCCCACGCCCGCCTCGGCGTTGGCGCCCCCGCCCATGGCCAGGATGTCGGGGCTCAGGGTCTCGATCAGCGGCAGGTGGGCGGCGTTCGGATCGCGGCGCGGATCGGCGGTGTAGAGGCCGTCCACGTCCGACAGCAGGACCAGCAGATCGGCCCGCGCCAGTTGGGCCGTGCGCGCCGCCAGCCGGTCGTTGTCGCCGTAACGGATTTCCTCGGTCGCCACCGTGTCGTTCTCGTTGACGATGGGGATGACGCCGTGGGTCAGCAGGGCCTGGATCGTCGCGCGGGCGTTCAGCCAGCGACGGCGGCGTTCGGTGTCGTCGCGCGTCAGCAGCACCTGGCCGGCGATCAGGCCATGCGGGGCCAGGGCCTCGGACCAGGCGGCCATCAGCAGGGATTGTCCGACCGAGGCCGCCGCCTGCTTGTCCTCCAGCCGGGCGCCCAGGCCGGGAAGACGCCCGCGCCCCAGAGCGATGGAGCCGGAGGAGACGACGATGACCTCGCGGCCCTCGGCCTTCAACGCCGCCAGATCGGAGGCGACGGCGGCCAGCCAGTCGTGCGTCGGCTGACGCGTTGCGGCGTCGATCAGCAGGGACGAACCGATCTTGACCACGACGCGCCGGGCGGCGCTCAGCGCCGATGCAGCGTCCGGGCTTGCGGGGAGGGCGGCCTGGGACATGAAGCTTTCTCTAACGCGGCGGTTCGGGCTTGTCTCTTGCCGCGTCGCGCCGCAATGCAGGCGGATGATGGAATCTCTTTCCCCCATTGCCGCAGGCGGTCTCGGCAGCCTCGCGGCGGGCATGATGACGGCGGTCGGCGCCGTGCCTCTGCTGTTCTTCCGCAAGGCGGGGGTGCAGACCCAGAGCGCCCTGCTGGGCTTCGCCGCCGGGGTCATGCTGGCGGCGTCCTTCTTCTCGCTGATCATTCCCGGCGTGGACGTGCTGCAGGCCGGCGGGTCCAGCCAGGCGGCGGCGGCCGGCGTCATGGGGGCGGCGGTGCTGATCGGGGCGACGGTGATCGGCCTGATGAACCGGTTCGCGCCGGTGGACATGCTGGCCATCGGCCCGGCGGGGTCGCGCGACCTGTCGCGGCGCATCTGGCTGTTCATCATCGCCATCACCCTTCACAATTTCCCCGAGGGCGCGGCGGTGGGCGTCAGCTTCGGCGGCGGCGACATGCATCAGGGCCTGTCCACCGCCATCGGCATCGGCATCCAGAACATGCCCGAGGGGCTGGCGGTGTCGGCGGCGATGGCGACCCTGGGCTATGGGCGTTGGCCCGCCTTCCTGGCCGCCGTGGCCTCAGGCTTGGTCGAGCCGGTCGGCGGCCTGATCGGGGCCAGCGTGGTCGATCTGCTGCCCGGCGCCCTGCCCTGGGGCCTGGGTTTGGCGGCCGGGGCCATGATCTATGTCGTCACCGCCGAGATCATTCCCGAGACCCGCGAGAAGTCCAAGGGCGAGGGGTCGATGATCGGCCTGATGATCGGCCTGGTGGGGATGATGTTCCTGGACATCGCCCTGGGATGAACCTCGTGCATGAAACGCGGCGTGACCGCGCACCGAGGCGTTACATCGATTTACATGGCCGGCGGGGGTTGAAGCCGTCGGGCGCGAGAGGCTAGGCCTGCGTTCTCGCTGCTCGATTAGTCCCCCGCAAGGAGCGCCAGCTTAAATGACGCGACCTCTCAAGCCTGCGGCTTCCCGTAGAAATTTCTTGTCTGGCCTGGGGCTTTTGGCCCTGATGGGCGCCGGAGTGTTCCCCATGCCTGTATCCGCTCAAGCGTCCCGCACCGTCGCGCGTCACCGCCAGAAGATCGAAGATCTGATCGCGGCCATGACGGTCGAGGAAAAGGCGGGCCAGCTGAACCTGCTGGCCGATCCGTTCCGCTGGATGCCCACGGCGGTGAACCCGCTGGACGGCACGGGGGACCCCGCGCGCGTCACCGCCCTGATCCGCGAAGGCAAGGTCGGCAGCCTGTTCAATGGCATCGGCGCCGAGACGGGCCGCCAGATCCAGCAGGTGGCGATGGAAGAAAGCCGGCTGAAGATCCCGCTGCTGTTCGCGGCGGACGTGATCCACGGCCTGTCCACCATCTTCCCCGTGCCGCTGGCGGAAGCTGCGGCCTTCGACACCGAACTTGCGCGGCGCACCGCGCGGGCGGCGGCGGTCGAGACGGCCGCCTCGGCCGTGCATCAGACCTATGCCCCCATGGTGGACGTGGCGCGGGACCAGCGCTGGGGCCGCAACGTCGAGGGCGCCGGCGAGGACGTGCTGCTGAACAACCTGTTGGCCGCCGCCCGCGTGCAAGGCTTCCAGGGCGACAAGGGGCTGGACGACCGTGACGCCGTCCTGGCCACCGCCAAACACATGGCCGCCTATTCCGCCGCCGTCGGCGGGATGGAATACAACACCACCGACATGAGCGAGCAGACGCTGCGCGGGGTCTTCCTGCCGCCGTTCAAGGCGTCGGTGGACGCCGGCGCCCTGTCGATCATGAGCGCCTTCAACGACGTCAACGGCGTGCCCGCCTCGGGCAGCCGCAAGCTGTTGACCGACATCCTGCGCGGGGAGTGGGGCTTCGAGGGCTTCGTGGTCTCCGACTACACCTCCGAGCAGGAACTGGTGGCCCACGGCTTCGCCGAGGACGGTCGCGACGCCGCTCGCCTGGCGTTCAACGCCGGGGTCGATGTGTCGATGGTGTCGGGTCTTTATCTGGAGCATCTGCCCGGCCTGGTGGCCAGTGGCGAGGTGTCGATGGCGCGTCTGGACGAGGCGGTGCGCCGCGTCCTGAACACCAAGGCGGCGCTGGGCCTGTTCGACGATCCCTATCGCGGCACCGATCCGGTGCGCGAGAAGGCGGTCGTGGGCGCGCGCGAACATATCGAACTGTCGCGCGAGGCGGGCCGCAAGTCGGTCGTGCTTCTGAAGAACGACAACGGCCTGCTGCCGCTGAACAAGAGCCAGAAGATCGCCCTGATCGGCCCGTTCGCCGACGACGTGGACAATGTCTGGGGGCCTTGGACCATCTGGGGCGCGCCCGAGCGTCGCGTCTCGCTGGAGGCGGGGTTCCGTGCGGCCATGAGCGATCCGCAAAAACTGACCATCGCACGCGGTTCGGGCGTCGAGACGCCGCTGGCCGGTGGTATCGACCAGGCCATCGCGGCCGCCCGCGACGCCGACGTCATCGTCCTGGCCATCGGCGAGGCGACCAATATGTCGGGCGAGGCTCAGTCGCGCACCGAGATCGTGGTGCCAGCGCCGCAGATGGCGCTGGTCGACGCCATGACGGCCCTGGGCAAGCCCATGGTCATCCTGCTGCGCAACGGCCGCGCCCTGGCGCTCGAAGGCAATGTGAAGAACGCCCAGGCCATCGTCGTGACCTGGTTCCTGGGCGAACAGATGGGCCATGCCGTCGCCGACGTCCTGTTCGGCGATCACGGCCCGTCGGCGCGCTTACCCGTCAGCTTCCCGCACAAGTCGGGCCAGCAGCCCTATTCCTACGACCGCAAGACGACCGGCCGCCCGGCCAATCCCGATCTGGCCACCGAGGAATACAAGTCCCGCTATCGCGAGACGCCCAATACGGCGCTTTATCCGTTCGGCTATGGCCTGACCTATGGCGCGATCAGCTATGGGCCGATCGAGATGCAGAGCGACAAGCTCCAGTGGGCCGGTACGCTGGACGTCGCGGTGACCGTGACCAACACCGGATCGCGCGCGGCCGAGGAGCTGGTTCAGCTCTATATCCACGACCGAGTCGCCAGCCTGACCCAGCCGGGGCGGCTGCTGAAGGACTTCAAGCGGGTGTCGCTGCGTCCGGGCCAGAGCGAGAAGGTCACCTTCACCCTGAACCCTCGCCAACTGGGCTTCATCGGGGCGGACGAGACCTGGCGCATCGAGCCGGGCCTGTTCGACGTTTGGCTGGCGCCCCACGCCCAGGGCGGGGCGACGGCGACTTTCCAGCTGATCGGACCGGCTTCGATCACCGATGGTCGTTGACCCGGACACGTTGACGGAATGGGCGGCAGGGCTTAACGACGCCGCCGTTTGCCTCCGGCCTTCGTATCGGCCGGATTCGGTTTTAGGAGCGCGCCCATGACGACCAAGCTACTTCCGGGCGCCACGGGCGTCCTCGCGCTCGCCAACGGCACCGTCCTGCAAGGCATCGGCGTCGGCGCGACCGGATCGGCCCTCGGCGAGGTGGTCTTCAACACCGCCATGACCGGCTATCAGGAGATCCTGACCGACCCGTCCTACATGAGCCAGATCCTGGCCTTCACCTTCCCGCATGTCGGCAACACCGGCACGAACGTCGAGGATCTGGAGCAGATCGGCGGGGGTTCGGACACCTCGGCGCGGGGCGCCATCTTCCGCGATGTCCCGACCGATCCAGCCAACTATCGCTCGGACGCCAGCTTCGACGACTGGATGAAGCGGCGTGGCGTGGTGGGTCTGGCCGGCGTCGACACCCGCGCCCTGACCAAGATCATCCGCGACAAGGGCGCGCCCCATGCGGTCATCGCCCACGATCCGAACGGCGAATTCGACCTGGACGCCCTGATCGCCCAGGCCCGCGCCTGGACCGGCCTGGTCGGCCTGGACCTGGCCAAGCCCGCCTCGACGCTGCAGGCGTTCGAATGGGACGAGGGCCTATGGGAATGGCCGGAAGGTCATCCGAAGACCGAAGGCCGCAAGGATGTTGTGGTCATCGACTATGGGGTGAAGCGCAACATCCTGCGCGCCCTGGCCTCGACCGGCGCACGCATCACCGTGGTCCCGGCGACGACGACGGCTGAAGAGGTTCTGGCCCGCAATCCCGACGGCGTGGTCCTGTCGAACGGCCCCGGCGATCCGGCCGCGACCGGTGAATACGCCGTCCCCGAGATTCAAAAGCTGGTCGCCAGCGGAAAACCCCTGATGGGCATCTGCCTGGGTCACCAGATGCTGGCCCTAGCCCTGGGCGCCCGGACCGTGAAGATGGATCAGGGCCACCACGGCGCCAACCATCCGGTCAAGGACCTGACCACCGGCAAGGTCGAGATCGTGTCGATGAACCACGGCTTCACCGTCGATCGCGACAGCCTGCCCGACGCCGTGACTGAAACCCACGTCAGCCTGTTCGACGGCACCAACTGCGGCATCGCGGTCAAGGACAAGCCGATCTTCAGCGTCCAGCACCACCCCGAGGCCTCGCCCGGCCCGGCGGACAGCCTGTATCTGTTCGACCGGTTCGCCGACCTGATGGGGCCGCGCTGACGCCATGAAACAGGGGGCGGTGCGGTCGGACTATCTGGACTGGCTGGCCCAGGCGCTGAAGGTCGGACGCGGGATCGCGCCCCTTCCCGACGGCGACGTAGTGGTCGGTTACGCCACCGGATACGACGCCGCCGACATCGCGCCCTTCGTCGTGTCGCTGAGGGCTGTGTTCGACGGGCCGGTCGCCCTGGTGGTGGACGCCGAGCCGGCCCTGCGCGCCTTCCTGGCCCAGAATGACGTGACTGCCGTTGATGCGCCCGTCTGGCGCGGATGGGCGCCGCATCCGGTGATGCAGCGGTTCGTGGCCTTCGCCGGTCTGCTGGGCGACCAGCCGGGCGCGGCCCTGGCCTGCGACGTGCGCGACGTGATCTTTCAGGCTGCGCCTTTCTCGCCGGCGCCCGAGGGTCTGGAGGCCTTCGTCGAGGCCGAGGCGCCGCTGGCCGATCACGCCTTCAACATGAAATACCTGCGCGCCCTGTTCGGCGAGGGGATCGCGGCGTCGCTGGCCGACAAGGCCTGCCTGTGCATCGGCACCATCCTGGGGCCGCGCGCCGAGGTCTCGCGCCTGTCGCGGCTGATCCTGTCGCTGGCGGCGACGCCGCGTTCGGAGTTCGGCGGGGCGTTCGGCGCCGATCAGGCGAGCTTCAACATGGCGATCCATCAGGAGCTGGTCGGCGCGTCGATCCGACCGAACTACGGCCGCGTGGCGACCTTGGGCCTGACGCCGGGCGATGCTCTGACGTTTGCGGGCGGCAAGGTGGTCAATCCCGACGGAAGCGTCAGCCCCATCGTCCACCAGCACGACCGCCATCCGCATCTGGACGCGCCTGTCCATGCCCTGTGGGGCGGCGGGCTGGAGCACCGCAAGCGCGTGCGGCCCAAGTCGGCGGGCCAGAAGCTGGAGAAGCTGAAGGCCTCTCTGCGGCGCCGGACGCCCGAACTGCGCTGATTAGGGCAGTGGCGCGAAACTGCGCTCTTCGCGCAGGGCGCAGGCCTTCCTGACGGCGATGGGGGCGGCGTGAAGCCAATAGTCGGCGTCGTCCATCCGCTGTTCGCGGCGGCGTTCCAGCCCGCGCATCCGGCGTTGGGCGGCATTGTCCAAAAGGCGCGCGTGCAGGGCGCGGGGCGACAATTCGACGATGGCGGGGGAGCCGGGGACGGCGACGGCGTCGGGGCCTTGGGGCTCCACCGCCGGGCGGGCGATGGCGATGAACATGGGTGTCTCGGTTCAGGAGGGAGAGGCGCTTCTGCGCCGAGCTAACGGTGGGTTAACCACAGTCCCTGTGGATAGTTCCTGAGTGCGTCCGAAAAAAGTCCATGAATCGAAACACTTAATGCCCGGTTCCGAACAAAATAGTTACTGAAATCTTAATCCGGGATCGGAGCGTTCGCTTAACGATGTCGGGGAGGGCGCTGGAAAGGCGCCGCCGGTGGCAGTCCCTAGGGGAGTCGAACCCCTCTTTTCAGGTTGAAAACCTGACGTCCTAACCGATAGACGAAGGGACCGCAGCCGGGGCGGCGCATTTGCCCCGGTTCGGTCCCTCCTGCAAGCGAAAACTTACGCGGCTTCGGCCTTCGCCGGGACCACGGCGTCCAGCGCCGGGAACAGGTCGGCGATCAGATCCTCGACATGCTCCAGCCCGACCGACAGGCGCACCAGGCCGTCGCCGATGCCGGCGACAGCGCGCTGTTCCGGCGTCATGGCGGCGTGGGTCATGGTGGCGGGGTGGGCGATCAGGCTTTCGACCCCGCCCAGCGATTCCGCCAGGGTGAAGATCTCCAGCGCCTCGACCAGGTCGCGCACGGCCTCGGTGCCGCCTTCCAGCTCGAAGCTTAGCATGGCGCCGGGACCGGCCTGCTGGGCGGCGACCAGGGCGTGGTTGGGGTGGGACTTCAGGCCGGGATAGTGGACGGCCTTGACCGCCGGGTGGGCGTCCAGCAGTTCGGCGATCTTGCCCGCCGTGGCCTGTTGCCGCTCGATGCGGGCGAACAGGGTGCGCACCCCGCGCAGGGTCAGATAGGCGTCGAAGGGCGACCCGGTCACGCCGGTGCAGTTGGCCCACCAGGCCAGGGTCTGGTGATCCTCGGCGTCGGCCGAGATGACGGCGCCGCCGACCACGTCCGAATGGCCGTTGATGAATTTGGTGGTCGAATGGACGACGAAGTCGGCGCCCAGCTTGATCGGGTTCTGCAGCGCCGGGGACAGGAAGGTGTTGTCGCAGACGACCTTGGCGCCCGCCGCATGGGCGCGGGTGCAGATGTCGGCGATGTCGACCAGACGCAGCAGGGGGTTGGACGGGGTCTCGACCAGAACCAGCTTGGGCTTCAGAGCAAGCGCCGCCTCGAAGGCGACAGGATCGCCCTGATCGACCAGCAGCAGTTCGAAATGGCCCTTCTTGGCGCGGGCGTTCAGCAGGCGACAGGTGCCGCCGTAACAGTCGTGCGGCGCGATCAGCAGGTCGCCGGGCTCCAGCAGGGTCAGGGGCAGGTCGACAGCCGCCATGCCGGTGGCGGTGATGACGGCGCCGGCGCCGCCTTCCAATTCGGTCAGGGTCTCGGCCAGGACGTCGCGCGTGGGATTGCCCGAGCGGCTGTAGTCGTATTTCCGCTTCTGCTCGAAGCCGGCGAAGGAATAGTTCGACGACAGATACAGGGGCGGCATGACCGCGCCGTGGGCCGTATCCGTATCCACGCCCGTGCGGGCGGCGATGGTGTGCGGGTCGGCGGGACGGCGGGTCATGCTTTGATATCCTTGAAGGCGGCGCGGAGGATGTCGCCGACGAAGGCGTCCTCCTTCAGAAAGGCGTCGTGGCCATAGAGGGAGGGCGCCTCGACGAAGCGCCACAGGGTCGGCAACCGCGCGGCCAGCTCGCGGATGTCGTCGATCGGCACCAGCCGGTCGGAGGTGAAGCCGATCAGGGTGACGGGGGTCTTGATGGCTTCCGGCGTCACGCTGTGGCGGTCCAGCGAGTCGGACATCGACAGCCAGCGGGCCGGGGTGGTGTGGGTCCGGTACGCCTGGCCGCGCGCCGTCAGATAGTCGCAGACGGGATAGGCGCCGCCGACGGCGTCAGGCGCGATGGTCTCGAACCGGTCGTGGAACTCTTCGGCCGTGCGATAGGTGGTCATGGCCAGCTCGCGGGCCAGGGCGACGCCTTCCTCGGGACGGCCGGCGGCGACGGCGAACTGAAGGATGCGGCGCTGGATGCCGCGCCAGGCCGTGGCCTGGGGGTGGGCGCGATGGGCGGCCGAGACGACGATCAACTGCTCGGCCCAGTCGGGGAACAGTTCGGCGAAGGCCAGGCCGACCATGCCGCCGTAGGAACAGCCGACGAAGGCGGAGACGCGCTCGATCTTCAGATGGGTCAGCACCAGGGCCAGCAGGCGGGCCTGATCGTGGGTGGTGATGGTGACGGGGGTTTCCAGAAACTCGGCGCCCGGCGCGAAATCGACGGCCAAGACCTGGAACCGGCTCAGGTCGATGGGGCCGCGCACCGACACGGCGCCCGACCACCAGCCCAGGCCATTGGTCTCGGTGCGGTGGACGAACCGACCGGCCGAGATGCCGCCGGCGACGACGACGACGGGCGCGCCGATCCGGCCGTGCAGGCGGCCGACGATATTGGGCTGGTTCAGCCGTTCGCCCGAGGCCAGGCGGAAGTCGGCGGGAATGGGCACGATGACGTCGCGGGCGCCGCCGCGTTCACGGGCAGGCGTCTTGGCTGACGCGATGCGACAGTCGGGGTCTTCGAACAGGGAGGTTTCAGCCAGGGTCATCGTCGTTCCGCATCGTTCTCGCTCAGCAAGGCTCGATGCGGTGACAGATCGTGGAGCGTCGTCTCGCCGATGCTCCACTCATCTCTCGCGATCCCGAAGAATCTCGCAGGAGTTGGCACCGTTTCGAGCTGTGAGACCCGATGGTTGCCCCAGCGTCAAAGGGCCTAATCCCTCGGCTGGTCTTGATGAGTGACTTTACGTTGATCAAACAGGCGGCGCCGGTCAAGCGGAAAATTCCACCTTTATGGCAGGATAGTCGCTGGCCGAGAGGGTGAAAACCGACCGAAAACGGCCTGTCGTGAAAAAATCGTCCAACGCGACTTGACAGGATGGGGCTGCTCCGATCACCCTAGGCTCAGATTTCAACCGGACCCGCCCTGTGCAACAGCGCTCGATCATCGTCGAACTTTCCACCGTCGCTGGCCTCGCCGCGACGCGTTTCGGCATGATTACCACCGGCACGACCACCACCATCACCATGCCCTTACGGGCGGGACGAGTTTAGCGCGCCGAACCCCGGCGACCGCAGAACCCGAACCCCGCCCGGTCCGCCTGGCGGGGTTTTTCTATTTCACCCCACCCCATCCCGACTTTTTTCGAGAACCCCAATGTCCGCCTCACTCGCCGTCGTAGAACCTTCCGAGAGCCTCGACCCCAGCAGTCAGCTCGCCCCCGAAGTGGTCGTGCTGAAGTTCGGCTCGTCCATCCTGCGCAGCCCGGCCGAGGCGCCGCTGGTGGCCTCGGCCGTCTATGGCCATGTGCGGGCGGGGCGGAAGGTAGTGGCGGTGGTCTCGGCCTTCGGCGGGGCGACGGACCGGCTGCTGGGCGAGGCGCGGGCGCTGGGCCTGGCCCATTCCAACGACCTGCTGCCCGGCTATGTAGCCCTGGGCGAAGAGAAGTCGGCGGCACTGGTGGCCATCGCCTGCGACCGGATCGGCCTGGACGCCTGCGCCCTGTCGGTGCGCGAACTGGGCATCGTCGCGGAAGGCGAGCCCGAGCATTCGCGGCCCAGCGGCCTGCGGCCCGACCATTTGAAACAGGCGCTGGACCGGCACGAGGTGGTGGTGGTTCCCGGCTTCGGCGCGGTGCGGCCGGACGGCAAGGTGGCCCTGTTGGGGCGCGGCGGATCGGACCTGACGGCGGTCTTCCTGGCGGCCGAACTGGGGCTGAAGAAGGTGCGGTTGGTCAAGGATGTGGACGGCCTTTACGACCACGATCCCAACGACAATACGGCCCCGGCGCTGCGGTATCGCCGCGCGTCCTGGGACGTGGCGCGCAAGCTGGGCGGAGCGCTGGTTCAGCACGACGCCATCGACCTGGGCGAAAGCCGGGGGGTCGAGATCGAGGTCGCGGCGCTGGACCGGGCCGACGGCACGGTCATCGGCGACAAGTCGGCGCCTCCGGGCCCGGCGCCCGCCCTGCCGCCGCTGAAGGTGGCGGTCGCGGGCTGCGGCGTGGTCGGCGGCGGGGTGCTGGGCCGGCTGCTGGCCGATCCCCGCTATGACGTGGTCGGGGTGCTGGTGCGCGATCCGAAGAAGGCGCGAGACGTGGCCTGTCCGGCCTCTCTGTTCACCGCGAACGCCGACGATCTGTGGGCCAAGAAGCCCGACATCGTGCTGGAGGCCTTGTCCGAAGGCGAGGCGGGTCATGCGGTGATCCGCGCCGCCCTGGAGGCCGGCTGCGACGTGGCCAGCGCCAACAAGCAGGCGGTCAGCCGCGATCCAGGCGGCCTGCAGGCCCTGGCCCAGGCGCACGGCCGGCGCATCTTCTGGTCGGCCTCGGTCGGGGGCGGTTCGCCGATGATCGAGACGGTGCGGGCCGCCCGCGCGGCCGGCGAGGTGGTCGGGTTCGAGGCGGTGCTGAACGGCACGGTCAACTTCATGCTGGAGCGGCTGGGCGACGGCGCAGCCTTCAACGAGGCCCTGGCCGACGCCCGTGCGGCGGGCTTTGCGGAAGAAGACCCCTCGTCGGACCTGGAAGGCCTGGATGCCGCGGCCAAGGTGCGGCTGCTGTGCCACGAGGCGTTCGGCCGCTCGCCCGACGGCGACGTGCCGCGCGACCACCTGACCGAGGCCACCTCGGCCGAGGGCGGTGTGCGCCAGATCGGCGCCGCCCACCTGAAGGACGGGGTGATCAGCCCTTCGGTGTCGCTGAACGCCGACCACGGCGATCCGCTGTTCTCCAACCTGCGCGGCGAGGGCAATGCGCTGAAGGTTTACGGCGCCGACGGCCGGGTCTGGCGCTGCCGGGGCCGGGGCGCCGGGCGCTGGGCCACGACCGAGAGCATCATGGCGGACCTGGCCGAGATCGTGCGTGCGCGGCGCGCCGATGCGGGCCTGCACTAGGTCATGGCCGTCTTCACCCCCGTTTCCCTGGCCCAAGCCAGGGGGTTCCTGGCCGGCTATGACATCGGCGAGGTGGTCGAACTGACGGCCATCGCCGAGGGGGTGGAGAACACCAACTATCGGCTGGACACGACGAAGGGGCGCTTCGTCCTGACCCTGTTCGAGGGGCGAACGGACGAGGAGTCGCTGCCCTTCTGCCTGGGGCTGACGGCGCATCTGGCGTTGCGCGGCTTCGCCTGTCCCACGCCCATCGAGGATCGCACGGGCGGTTGGCTGGGACGACTGAACGGGCGGGCGGCGGCGGTGATCGAATGGAAGACCGGCGCCTGGCTGCGCTCGCCGTCGGCGGCCGATCAGGCGGCGGCAGGGGCGGTGCTGGCGCGGCTGCATCTGATGGCGGCCGATTTCGAACTGGCACGCGACAACCCGGTCGGACCGGCCATGTGGCGCAGGCTGGCGGATCGGTGTGCGGGGGGCGCGAGGGCGTCAGTCGAGGATCGGGCGCTGCTGGACCGGGTCGAAGCGGCGTTGGCGCGTCTAGGTGATCCGTTTACGGACGATCTGCCGGGCGGGGCGATCCATGCCGATTATTTTCCGGACAATATCCTGTTCGAAGACGGCGCCGTCTCGGCGGTCATCGACTTCTATTTCGGCTGCACCGGCGCCTTCGCCTACGACCTGGCCATCGCCCTGTCGGCCTGGGGTTTCGACGCGGAGGGTCGGGCCGTGCCGGAGGCGCTGGCGGCCTTCCAGCGCGGCTATGAGACCGTGCGGCCGTTGAGTGCGGCCGAGCGGGCGGCCCTGCCTCGGCTCGGCGAGGCGGCGGCGTTGCGGTTCACCGTGACGCGGCTGCACGACCGGATCTTCCACGACCCGGCCAACCTGGTGACTCCCAAGGATCCGGCGGTCTTCCTGCGCCGCATGGACCACTGGCGGGCGGTGGAGCCGGCCTGAGGCGGGCTGAAAAACAGGGTGCAATGTGTGCACTTCGTCTCAATCTGCAGACGGGATGCGCCTTGAGAAAGCGTGCGTGGCGGCGATGTCAAAGACCGGAGGGAGAGTGTCCCACGGTTTTCGGGGCTGTAAGGTCGAATGTCGCTGTCGGCCGGCAAGTGATTGAAATCAAGTCTCCTCGTTTCCCGATATAGGATGGTGCGACGTTCCCTCTCCCTCCCCGTTCGGGGAGGGTGGCCGAGCCGCAGGCGAGGTCGGGTGGGGAGGGCAGGGCGACGCCTGATAGACTTTTGCTTGATCCAACAAGTGCGTCCCTGCCGGGCCGCCCCCACCCGGTCGCTGCGCGACCACCCTCCCCGGACGGGGAGGGAGAGACGAGTTCGTCGCCCTGCGGCTCCCGGTCGCTGGAACCGAAAGCGTAACCGGGCTTTTGATGCAGCAACGGCGAGATCGCCGCTCTCTCCCCAAGGATGACACCATGACCGACGAACAAATCAACGGCGCCGCCTCGCAAGCTCAAGGCAAGGCCCAAAAGGCTTTCGGCAATCTGGTCGGCGATCAGAAGATGCAGGTCGAGGGCGCCTATAACGACGCCAAGGGCCGTTCGCTGGAAACCTTCGGCAAGGCGATGGATTCGGTCGATCGCCTGGTTGACAAGGTGCCCGCCGATTACCGCGACAAGGCCCGCACCGTTGCCGCCGAAGCCCGCAAGCGTCCGCTGGTCACCACCCTGTCGGTCGCCGGCGTCGGCCTGATGCTGCTTGGCATGCTGACCCGCGGCGGTCGTCGCTAAACGACGTTAGTGGCGGCCTGAAAAGGCCGCCACGGCGTTTACCGCCGCTTCCATCGTCCCATCGATCACCGTCAACCGCTCGGGCTTGTCGCCCAGGGCGGCGATGACGTTTGCGGGTTCGGGTTCGAAGCCCAGGACGTCGGAGACGAAGGCGCCGAACTTGGACGGGTGGGCGGTGGACAGGGCGACGACAGGGCCTTTGGAGCGGTCCTGGCGGCGGGCGGCGGCGAGGGCCACGGCCGTGTGCGGGCAGACGACGCGGCCCCAGGCCTCATGGGCGTGGGCGATCTCGGCGCGGGTTTCGGTCTCGTCGATGGAGACGGCGCCGACCTGGGTGCGCAAAGCCGCCAGCAGGGCGGGATCGAAGGCGACGGCGCCGTCGCGGGCGAAGGTCTCGAACACGGTGCGCGTGGCCTCGGCGTCGCGGCCGGTCGCCTCGAACACCAGACGTTCGAAGTTGGACGGCGCCTGGACGTCCATCGAGACGCTGCCGCTCTCGACCGCTGCGCGGCGCGAATAGAGGCCGTCGTTGATGGCGCGAGCCAGGGCGTCGTTCTGGTTCACGGCGGCGACGAAGCCGTTGGACGGCAGGCCCATCTTGGTCGCGGCGATGCCGGCGAAGGCGTCGCCGAAGTTGCCGGTCGGCACGACGAAGGTCGCGGGCTCGCCAAGCTGGGCGGTGGCGGAGACATAGTAGGGAATCTGGCCGGCCAGCCGCGCCCAGTTGATCGAATTGACCGAGGACAGGCGGCCACGTTGGCGCAGGCTTTCGTCCGCCAGGAGGCTCTTCACCAGGCGCTGGCAGTCGTCGAAGTCCCCGCGCACGGCCAGGTTCAGGACGTTGTCGGCCTCGACCGTGGTCATCTGTTTGCGCTGCACCGGCGAGACGCGGTCCAGCGGGTGGAGCACGACCAGATCGACGGATTTCGCGCCGGCGAAGGCGCGCACGGCGGCGGCGCCGGTGTCGCCGGATGTGGCGGTCAGGATGGTCAGGCGCTCGCCCGAGGCGGCCAGGGCCTCGTCCGTCAGGCTGGCGACCAGCTGCATCGCCAGGTCCTTGAAGGCGGCGGTCGGGCCGTGAAACAGCTCCAGCACGAACAGGCCGGGCTCCAGCTCGACCAGGGGCGTGACCAGCGGATGGTCGAAACCGGCGGTCAGCCGGTCCAGGGCGCGGTCCAGGGCGCCGGCGGGCAGGGCGTCGCCGATGAAGGGGGCGATGGCGGCCAGCGCGATGGACTTGTAGTCGGGCGCGCCGGTCCAGACGTCGGGCGACAGGGTCGGCCAGGCGTTCGGCATATAGAGGCCGCCGTCGGGGGCGATGCCGCGCAGCAGGGCGTCGGAGAAATCGGTTTCGGGCGCCAGGTTCGAAACTGGGCCTCTGGTCGAGACGTAGCGGGCGCTGGAGGTGCTCATGATGGTTGAGGTCGTAGCCAGACAGGGCGGCGGCGTCATCCGGTTTCTGCTTGCATCAGGGATGATTTTGTCGGGTTTTCGCATGCTGTGGCGCGTTGGTCGCCGGGCTTCGACTTCTGACAAGCGTTGAGCGCATGTTCTTGCCCAAAGGGCGTTGCGACCATTCCCCCGCTGGCGCCGGTCGTCGCGACGGTCCATGTCTGGGCGATGAGACGACGCGATCTTCTGATCCGGCTGGGGCTGGTCGCCGGCGGTGTGGGCGGGGCCTGGTGGCTGCGCGACCATGTGGTGTGGAAGGGGCCGACGGTGGTCTTTGCGGCGGGCGGATCGACCGGCTGGCTGGCCTATGCCGAGCCTCGGGCGGCGACGCCGACGGTGGAGGTGACGGTCAACGGAAAGCCGGTGCGGGCGCTGATCGATTCCGGCGCGCAATATTCGGTGATCGACCGGTCGCTGGTCGAGACGCTGGGGCTGACGAACGTCTTCAATATTCCCATGGTGGCCTACGGCGTCGGCGGCGATGCGCAGGTGGGGCGTGGGACGACGCTGGACATTGTCATCGGGGGGCCTGTGGGTGCCCTGCGGCTGGACGGGTTGCGGGCGGCGATCCTGGGGCTGGGGCCGTTGGCCGGCGAGCAGGGGCTGGGGGCGGCGCTGATCCTGGGCCAGGACGTTCTGCGCGAGCTGGTGCTGGAGCTGGATACGGCCGGGCATCGGATGCGGTTCCTGCCGCGCCAGGGCTGGACGCCGCCGCCTTCGCTGAAGCCCATTGCGGTGACCCGCGCGGGCAAGGCGTTGCAGGCGGCGATCACGGTCGAGGGAGCGACGGTCAATGCGGTGATCGACACCGGCGCCTCGGCGGTGCTGGCCGTGACGCGCGAGACGGCGCAGGCGGCAGGCCTGCTGGACGGACGCGAACGGACTGCGGGCCAGAGCATCGTCCTGGGCGGCGTGGTGGGGGCGGAGACGGTGATCGTCCGCACCCTGACGATAGGGGACGAACTGTATCGTCAGGCGACGGTCGCCATATATGACGACGTCGCCGTGCCGGGCTTTCCAAAGGCGCTGGTCGGCATGGCGGCGTTCGAGAACCGGCGTCTGGCGCTGGATCTGGGCCGGCCGGGCCTGTTCGTGGAACGGCCGATGGAGATTACGGTCGGAGCCTGACGAAATCGAGACTGGATCGGCGAGGGGGAACGGCCTAGGTCCGCGCCATGATTGAGTTTGCCCCGGAAATCATAGCCCTGTTGTTCGCCGCAGCCGTGGCGGCGGGGTTCGTGGACGCCATCGCCGGGGGCGGCGGCCTGATCACCGTGCCCTTGCTGCTGGCGGTCGGGGTCAATCCGGTGGCGGCCATCGCCACCAACAAGATCCAGGGCAGTTTCGGCACGGCGTCTGCAACCTGGACCTTCTGGCGCAAGGGGCGGATCGACTTCGCCCTGCTGAAATGGCCGCTGATCGCCACGGTAATCGGCGCCGCTCTGGGTGCGGTGGTGCTCAGTTTCGTCGATGCGACCTGGCTGATGGTGCTGTTGCCGCTGCTGCTGGCCGGGATCGCGGTCTATTTCCTGGTCGGACCCAAGGCGAGCGACGAGGATGTCCAGGCGCGGCTGACGCCCTTCGCCTTCGGGGCCGTGGCGGGCGGGATCGGTTTCTATGACGGCTTCTTCGGTCCCGGCGCGGGGTCGTTCTTCGCCCTGGCCCTGGTGACACTGATGGGGATGGGGCTGACACGCGCCACGGCCCATACCAAGGCGCTGAACTTTTCCAGCAATCTGGTGTCCGTGGTGGTGTTCGCCATCGGCGGCCATGTGCTGTGGGCCATCGGCCTGATCATGGCGGTGGGTCAGGTGCTGGGAGGCTGGCTAGGGTCGCACGCAGCCATGCGGTTCGGGCCCAAGCTGATCCGCCCGCTGCTGGTGGTGATCTGCATCGGCATGGTGATCAAGCTGCTGTCCGATCCCGCCAACCCGCTGAGGGCGTGGGTCGAGGGCCTGATCTAGCCCGCCAGCGCCGTCGCCACCACGGCCCTGGCCTCGGCCTGGACGGTCGCCAGATGGTCGGGACCGAGGAAGGATTCGGCGTAGATCTTGTAGACGTCCTCTGTGCCCGAGGGGCGGGCGGCGAACCAGGCGTCGGCGGTGACGACCTTGAGCCCGCCGATGGCCTCGCCGTTGCCGGGGGCCTTGGTCAGGATGTCTGTGATGGGTTGTCCGGCCAGTGTGGTGGCGGTGATGTCCGAAGGGCTTAAGGCTGCGAGCCGAGCCTTCTGCGTGCGGTTCGCCGGAGCGTCGACGCGGGCATAGACGGGCGCGCCGTACTGGTCGGTCAGGCCGGCGTAGAGCTGGCTGGCGCTCCGGCCCGTGCGGGCCTGGATCTCGGCGGCCAGCAGGCACAGCAGAAGCCCGTCCTTGTCGGTGGTCCAGACCGTGCCGTCGTGGCGCAGGAAGGAGGCGCCGGCCGATTCCTCGCCGCCGAAGCCGACGCTTCCGTCCAGCAGGCCGGGTACGAAATGCTTGAAGCCGACGGGGACTTCCAGCAGGCGGCGGCCCATTCCGGCGACGACCCGGTCGATCATCGACGACGAGACCAGGGTCTTGCCCACCGCCACGTCCGCGCCCCAGCCAGGCCGATTGGCGAACAGATAGGCGATGGCGGCGGCCAGGAAATGATTGGGGTTCATCAGGCCGGCGTCGGGGGTGACGATGCCGTGGCGGTCCGCGTCGGCGTCGTTGCCGAAGGCGACATCGTAGGCCGAACCGCCCTTCATCATGCCGATCAGTCCGGCCATGGCGCAGGGCGACGAACAGTCCATGCGGATCTTGCCGTCGGCGTCCAGCGGCATGAAGGCCCAGCGCGGATCGACGGCGTCGTTGACCACGGTCAGGTTCAGCCGGTGGCGCGTTGCGATCTCGCCCCAATAGGCGACGGCCGCGCCGCCCAGCGGATCAGCGCCGATGCGGACCCCGGCGTTGCGGATGGCGTCCAGGTCCAGCACGCTGGGCAGGTCGTCGATATAGGCGGACAGGTAGTCGAACCGGCCCGCAGTCGCATGGGCCTGGGCGAACGGGACGCGCCGGACCTCGGTCAGGCCGCCCTCGATCAACTGGTTGGCGCGGGCGGCGATGGCGGCGGTGGCCTCGCCCCCGGCCGGGCCGCCGGAGGGGGGATTGTATTTGATGCCGCCGTCGCGGGGCGGATTGTGCGACGGGGTGATCAGGACGCCGTCGGCCTTGCGTGTGTTCGCGCGGTTGTGCGTCAGGATGGCGTGCGACACGGCAGGGGTCGGGGTGAAGCCGTCGCGGGCGTCGATCAGCACCTCGACCCCGTTGGCGATCAGGACTTCCAGCGTGGTGCGCCAGGCCGGTTCGGACAGGCCGTGGGTGTCGCGGCCGATGAACAGGGGGCCGTCGACGCCCTGAGCCGCGCGGTATTCGGCGATCGACTGGGCGATGGCGAGGATGTGGGCCTGGTTGAAGGCGCCGTCCAGGCTGGAACCACGATGGCCCGAGGTGCCGAACACGACCCGCTGCATCGGGTCAGTCATGTCGGGCCGCACCGCCTCATAGGCGCCGATCAGGGCGTCGAGGTCGATCAGGTCTTCGGGGCGAGCGGTCGTACCGGCGCGATCATGCATCGTCAGTCAATCAATCGTTGTCGGGGAAAGGGCGATCAGGCGCCGCTGAAGGTGTCGCACGACGCAGGGTCGCCCGACTCGTAACCGCGTTGCAGCCATTCGACGCGCTGGGCCGAGGAGCCGTGGGTGAAGCTTTCGGGCGAGACCCGTCCGCCGCCGCGCCGTTGCAGGGTGTCGTCGCCGATGGCCTGGGCGGTCTTCATGCCCTCCGCAAACTCGCCCGCATCAAGAGCGACTTCGCCGTTCGAGACGGCCGAGGCGTTCTTGGCCCAGACGCCGGCGTAGCAGTCGGCCTGAAGCTCCAGCGCGACGGAATAGCGGTTGGCCTCGCCCTGACCGCTGGCGCGCTGCTGGGCCTGGCGGACCTGTTCCGAGGTGCCGGTCAGGGTCTGGATGTGATGGCCGAACTCGTGGGCGATGACATAGGCGCGGGCGAAGTCGGCGCCCGATGCGCCCAGCTGGGTCTCCATCTCCTGCCAGAAGCCGAGGTCCAGATAGACGGTCTTGTCGGTCGGGCAATAGAAGGGGCCCATGGCGGACTGGCCCATGCCGCAGCCGGTCTGGGTGCCCTGTTCGTAGATGACGACAGTGGGGGGCTGATAGCCTTTCAGCTTTTGCGCCCAGACATCGTTGATGTTTCCGCCGATGACATCGACGAACTGGCCGGCTTCGTCGCGCGGCGTGCCGACCTGGCCCTGCTGCTGTTCCGCGCCGACGCCGCCGAACTGGCTGGCCAACTGGGTCGTCGTGGAGGGATCGATGCCGAAGACCAGATAGCCGATGATGGCCAGGACGCCCACGCCCAGGCCGCCGCCTGCGATGGCGCCGCCGCCCATACCGCGTCGATCCTCGACGCCGCCGCCGCCCTGTCGTCCGCCCTGCCAGCGCATGTGTCGTTCTCCGCCTGATCGCCCCTAAGCTAGGCCGGAACGCAGGGGCAAGGGAAGGGATGCGTCAGGGTGACGCTTCATTGAGGACGGTTCAGCCAGTCGTCGATCTGGCTCATGCCCTGGGCGGTCTGCTGGCGGCGTTCGGCGGCGGACTGGCGCAAGGCCCGCTCCTGCTCGGGGCTGTAGAGCGGGCGGGGCGGCAGGGCGTAGGACGCCGCCGGTTCGCGCGCGGATTCGATGGACCGCAGGCGAAGCTGGGTCTCGACCTGCTGCTGGCGGGCCTGGTCGGCGTTGGACTGCGCCTGAGAACGCAGGCGGTCGTTTTCGTAGCGATGCTGGTCGGCGATGGCGGCAGGGACGCCGCCCGGATAGGCGCCGTAGGGCCGGCCGGGCTGGGGGTAGGTCTGGGCCAGGACGGGCGTCGCGGTCGCCGCCAGCAGGGCCGTCAGGGTCAGGATGCGTCGCATGGAAGGGATGTGGGGACGCCGGCCGGTCGCGCCAAGCGGAGCCGCAACCCTTTGAGTTTCTGTGGGTTCATCGCGCCGAACCCCTTTCTCGAACGGAGACCTTCTCATGGCCCAATCCCTTTCCGGCAAGACCGTCGCCATCCTGGCGACCGACGGCGTCGAGTTGATCGAACTGAATGAACCGATGAAGGCGCTGAAGGATGCGGGGGCGGTGGTGGAGATCGTCTCGCTGAAGGCCGGCGAGTTTCAGGGCTTCGACCATCTGACGCCCGGAGACAAGGTGGCGGCGGACAAGGCCGTGGCGGCGGTGGATGCGGCGTCATACTCCGCCCTGCTGCTGCCGGGCGGGGTGGCCAACCCGGACCTGCTGCGCGCCGATGCGGATGCGGTCGCCTTCGTGCGGGCCTTCTTCGATGCGGGCAAGCCGGTCGCCGCCATTTGTCACGCGCCCTGGCTGTTGATCGAGGCGGGCGTGGTCAAGGGGCGGACGATGACATCGTTCGAAAGCATCCGCACCGACCTGAAGAACGCCGGCGCGATCGTCGTGGACGAAGAGGTGGTGGTGGATCGGGGTCTGGTCACCAGCCGCAAGCCCGACGACATCCCGGCCTTCAACGCCAAGATGATCGAGGAATTCGCCGAGGGGCGACACGACGGCCAAACAGCCTAGGGCATGGCCCAGACGGAGGATTGTTTGATCTCCTGGTCTTCCAGCTCGCGCGAGGTCGGGACGCGGTATTCCGCCAGGAAATCCAGGCCCGTGCGCGGGAAATAGGTGCGGCCCGGATCGCCGATCAGGACGCACGTTCCCCTGGCGCGGGCTCGGGCCAGCCAGGCCAGGACGGCGTCGGTCATCGGCCGTTCGTAGCAGATGTCGCCCGCGCAGATGACCTCGACATCCGGCGGGGCGGCGTCCAGCAGATTGGCTTGGGTGAAGTCCAGCGCCACGCCGTTCGCCCGCGCATTGGCGGCGACGGCGGCCTGGCAAAACGGGTCGATGTCGGCGCACAGCACCGAGGCCGCGCCCGCCTGCATCGCCGCCACGCCGACCAGGCCCGAGCCGGCGGCGAAATCCAGCACCCGCTTGCCTGCCACCTCGTGCGGATGATCGAGGATGTAGCGGCTGAGCGCCTGTCCCCCCGCCCAGGCGAAGGCCCAGAAGGGCGGCGGCACGCCCATCTCGCCCAGTTCCTCCTCCGTCAGCCGCCAGATCGGGGTGATCTCATCGGCGAGCCACAACGAGATTTCGGGCGCATGCGGCACGGGCTGAAGCCGCGTGTTGGCGCGGATGAAGGCGGCGGGATCGAGAATGGTCATCGGGGCACCCTAGTGGTCCGGGCGGCGGCGGCAAAGCGGGAGAGGGATGTGGGGCGGGCCTGACAAAAAGTCAGGTTGACATGACATTGGGTTGGTGTCAGGTTGTCCTTACACAAGGAGAGCCAAGATGTTTGCTGCATGGAAAAGCGGAACGCCAGCGCACCGACGCTATATCATCCGCACGATGGCGTTTTCCGTGCCCTATGTCGCGATCTGCATATCGATGATGACGACGGACGCGTTCGATCAAGTCGTGGGCACGCCGGCGGCCTGGGGGCTGGCGGCGGTGCTGTCCGCGCCGGTGATCGGTCAAATCTGGGCGACCCTGGCCCTGATGCGCGAGAGCGACGAGTTCGTGCGCGGCGTGACCGCCAAACAGTTCATCGTGGCGGCGGGCCTTGCGATGGCCGTGGCCACTTTCTGGGGCTTTGGCGAGAGTTTCGCCCGAGCGCCTCATATGCAGACCTGGCTGATCGTGCCGTTGTTCTGGGCGATGTACGGCATCGTGTCGCCCTTCATAAAGACCAGCCGATGAAGAACCGTCTGAAGCTTCTGCGCGTCGAACGCGGCTGGACCCAGGAACAGATGGGGCAGGCTCTGGGGGTGTCGCGCCAGGCGGTGATCGCCCTGGAGACCGAGCGGCACGATCCGTCGCTTGACCTGGCCTACCGCATCGCCGCCGTGTTCGAGCGGCCGGTCGAAGAGATTTTCGAGAACCCGCACTCGGGCTGACCGAAAAGTCAGAATAACCTTACAATTGGAGACTGTGATGTCGAACTTCATTCGCCCTTGCCGGGGCGTCTTCGCCCCGCCACGCCTGGCCGTCATTCTCGGCGTTCTGATCGCCTGCGCCGTCGCGAACGATCAGGCCCGCGCTCAAACCGCGCCCCCTGGCGCGTCCGCTGCAGCGCCCTTCGTCTCGGACCGGCTGTCGGTCGAGGTGGTTGGGGCGGGGCCTGACGTGATCCTGATCCCCGGTCTTTCGTCCTCGCGCGAGGTGTGGCGGGCGACGGCGGATCGGCTGAAGGCGACGCACCGGGTGCATCTGGTGCAGCTGGCCGGGTTCGCCGGGAAGCCCTGGGCGCATGGCGACGGCGCCTTCGTCCAGCCCGAGGTGTATGAACTGGCGCGCTATATCCGCGAGGCTGGGCTGGATCGGCCGGCGGTGATCGGTCACTCCATGGGCGGTTGAGCGGCCTGTTGCTGACGCAGCAGCAGTCGGGTCTGGTCGGGCGGCTGATGACGGTGGATTCGCTGCCCTTCTACAGCGCCATGTTCGGACCGACCGCGACCGCCGAAAGCGCGCGACCGTTCGCGGATCAGGCGGCGGGCATGATCCTGGGGGCGGACGACGCGAGCTTCCGCACGCAGCAGGAAGCGACGGCGCAGGCCCTGTCGCGGACGCCGTCGGAACAGGCGCGGATCGTGGACTGGTCGATGGCCAGCGACCGGCACGCGGTGGCCTCGGCGATGAAGGATGTGATGACCACCGATGCGCGGCCGGGTTTGGCGGCCATGACGACGCCGGTGATGGCGCTTTATGCCGCCGATGCGGACGGCGGGGCGCCTGCGGCGATGGCCGACGGCATGTGGGGGCGGGAGTATGCGGCCCTGCCTGGCGTGACGCTGATCCGGGTGGACGGATCGCGGCACTTCATCATGGCCGATCAGCCCGAGCGGTTCGCCGAGCTGGTGGATGCGTTCCTGGCGAAGTGAGCGCCTAGATCCTCCCCCGCAAGCGGGGGAGGAATGGTGTTTAGTTCTTCGGCGTCACGTCGCCGGCCTTGGCGGGGGCGCCGTCGAACTGGTCGGCGTAGGCGGGGGCGAGCAGGGCGCGGAAGGCGGATTGCGGCAGGGCGATCCAGTAGGGGCCGTCCGAATAGGGGCCGATCTGATACGGTCCCATCAGGAAGGTGACGCCGCCCGCCTTGCCCGGCGTCGTGCCCGGCGTCAGGACGAACGGGGTCGAGACGGCCTTGGGGCAGGTCCACATCTTGCCGTCCAGGGTGGCGGTTTCCGACCCCGGCGAGCGGGCCTGTTTGGCGGCGTTGGCGGCGGCGCACAGGGCCTTGTCCAGCACCGACAGATCGGCGCCCGGCCGGAACAGGTCGGCGAAGCCCAGCCGCTTGTTGGTCGTCTTGTCCCAGATCACCGAGGCGAAGCTGGTGTTGGGGTGGGCGCCGCCGGTGAACTCGAAATCGGTGCGGGCCAGGCTGACCAGTTTCGCGGTCTCGGCGCCGGGGGCGAAGGCGATGGTCTTCTCGTAGGGGTTGGGACCGCCGCCGGCCTCGCTGAGATCGGCCTGGGCCCCTTCCTCGAACTGCTTCAGGTCGCGCACCATGTCGGCATAGAGGGCGGCGTGCAGGGCGGGCGTGGTCTTGACTGCCTGGGGCAGGGTCAGTTTGACGGTGGCGTAGGGGGTCTTGCTGTCATAGCCGACCGGGGTGTTGGAGACGGCAGGCGCGACGGCGGCGGGCGCGGGTTTGGCCGGGGCCTGGGTCTTGTCCTCCTTGCGCTGGCAGGCGGCCAGGGTCGCGGCGACGGCGACGGACAGCAGGAGGAGGCGGGCGGCGTGAGGCATGAGAGGCTCCTTCATCAAACCAGGGATCCGAGTGCGATGGCGAACAGCAGGACGAAGCCGGCCTCGCGATTGGACTTGAACAGTTTCAGCGCCAGGGCGCCGTCGTTGCGGTCGAGCCGGGCGACCTGACGCGCCAGATGGGCGGCATAGGCGACCAGGCCCAACCAGAACAGCGGCCCCAGTCCGGCGGCGAAGCCGGTCAGGGCGGCCAGGATCACGGTCAGGACATAGAAGATCGCCACGCCGGGCCGCACGGCCGAGGCCAGGCGACGGGCTGAGGATTTGACGCCGATCATGGCGTCGTCCTCGATGTCCTGAAGCGCATAGATCGTGTCGTAGCCGAGGGTCCAGAACACGCCGCCGATCCATAACAGGACGGCGGGGATATAGGCCTGCCAGGCCAGGGCGACGGCATGTCCGCTGTCGCTCGCGGGGGACCACAGGAAGGGGCGGAACTCGCCGGCGATATCGGCGGGCAGCAGAAGGGCTGCGGCCGCCAGAGGCAAAGCGGCGGCGAACCCCATCAGGGCTCCCCAGTTGAACGTCAGGCCCAGCCAGGCCTGGGGCCACCAGGTGATCCGCTTCATGAAGGGATAGGCCGCAACCAGGGCCAGCGAGCCGACGCCCAGCAGGATGGCGATGGTCGGCAGGGTCAGCAGGATCAACAGGCTGATCAGGCTGCACGCCACCACGAAGGCCCAGGCCTGTTTGACTGTGATGCGACCCGAGGGGATGGGGCGCTGGGCGGTGCGGGCGACCTGGGCGTCGAAATCGCGATCGACGATGTCGTTGAAGGCGCAGCCCGCCGCGCGCATCAGACAGGCGCCGATGGCGAAGCCGACGAACAGCCACAGATCATAGAGGCCGGGCGGTTGCCGATACTGGGCCAGGGCCAGGGCGATCCCCTGCCAGCCGGGCAGCAGCAACAGCCAGATGCCGATGGGCCGGTCGAACCGCCCCAGCTTCAGCCACGGCTTCAGCCCCTCCGGCGCATGGCGGTCGACCCAGTTGGCGCCGGCGTCGGGAAGGGGGGCGAAAGTCATGCGGGTGACTTAGCGGGAATGGGGCGGGGGGTGAAGGCGTGGCCCCTTCTTTCGTCATCCTCTGGCTTTCGTCATCCTCCGGCGCGAAGCGACCGGGGGACCCAGCGGCGCGCGTGAGCGCGAACCTGTCGAGTGTTCGTCGTTTGACGACGGCGCGGTGGACGCATCGCCTTCGGCGCCGCTGGGTTCCCCGGTCTTCGCCGCGAAGACGCGGCTTGCCGGAGGATGACGAAAAGAAAAAGGGAGCTGGATGGATCCAGCCCCCTTCGGTTCGACGCTTCGTGTCGATCAGTCCTGATACACCTCGCCCGAGCCGGTGACGGTGCTGTTCACATTGGCGGCGCGGGTGGCCAGGGCGACGTCGCCGGAGCCGGCGATGACGACCTTGACTTGGCCCGACGGGGCGATGCGGGCGTCGCCGGAGCCGGCGATGTCCACCGAGGCGTCGCGGGTCGTCAGGTCGCCGAACGAAGCATCGCCCGAGCCGGCGATGTCCACCTTCAGATCGTCGGTGCGACCCGAGGCCGTGACCTCGGCCGAGCCGGAGATGTCCACCGCCAGCGACGGCTGATCATAGCCGGTGATCTGAAGATCGCCGGAACCGTTGGCGGTGAACCGGTTCACCTTGGGCGCGGTGACAACGACCTTCAGCTCGTCGCGCTCGGAGCGGGCGGAGAAGTTGCCCTTGTCCCAGCCGAACACGACCCGCTCGTCGCCGTCGCCCAGATCGAAGCGGCCGTCGACCAGGCGGACCCGGTCGGTCAGACCCTTGGGTCCGGTGATGACGACGGTGTTCGCATCGCCCTGGATGTATTCGACATCGATGCTGGAATCGACGGTCAGGCTCTCGCCGCCGGTCCAGGGTATGGTGCGGGTGGTGAGGGGGCCAAGGTCGTCGGTCCCGCCGCCCTTGACCCGCTCGAAGCGGACGCTTTCGCCGTTGTCGTCCTTGAAGGTCCAGGCCCAGCCGTGGCGCTGGAGGTCGTGGCCGCCGATGGCGAGGGCGCCGCCGACGGTGACCAGGCACAGCACCAGGGCGGCGCCGGCGATGACGAACAATGTGCGGATCATGCCGAAACTCCCGAGGTCGAGGTGGATTGGCCAGATGTTGAAGGATTGGGCGAGGACTCCAGCGCCGGCTTCAGCAGGCGATAGTGCAGGCGGGCGAACCAGACGACGCCGTTGACCAGCCAGATGGTGAAGATGGCCAAGAGGGCGCCGATGAAGACGGCCCCGGCCATCAGGCCCAGACCCATCAGGATCGCCGCGAACGGTCCGCCGGGGAAGCCGGCGAAGGGTCCTGCGACCATGATCACGCCGCCGCAGATGAACAGGGCGATGGCGGCGATGAAGAAGCCGAACACGGTCCCGACCACGCCCATCAGCAGGGGCAACAGGATCAGGATGTCGAGCGCCCCCAGGCCCAGGACCGCGAAGACGGCGGCGGCGGCGGCGGAGGGGTTCTTCTCCTGATGCCAGCGCTGGATGCCGGCCTCGGCCTTCAGCTCGCGGGCCAGGCGGATCGGATCGCCCAGGGCGGTGGCGACCTCGGCCTCGGTCCGGCCGGCGGCGATGCCGTCGTCGAAATGGGTCTGATAGTCGGCGATGATGTCGTTGGCGGTCGCGGTCGGCAGGCCGACGAGGCCTTCTTTCAGACGATCGATGAACTCGGCGCGCGTCATTGTGCGGCTCCCTGATCGGCGTCGTTCGCCACAATGGCGTCGACGGCCTTGGTGAAGGCGGACCATTCGGCGGTCTGGGCGGCGAGGGCCCCCCGGCCCGCTTCGGTCAGTCGGTAGTATTTGCGCGAAGGCCCGGCGGAGGATTCGACCAGATAGGTCTCCACCTGTCCGTCCGACTGCATGCGGCGCATCAGGGGGTAGATGGTACCTTCCCCCATATCGATCGCGTCCGACAGGCGGCTGGCGATCTCGTAGGCGTAGCTGTCCGCCCGGTTCAGAAGCGCCAGGACGCACAGTCCGAGCACTCCCTTCTTCAGCTGGATCTCGATGGTTTCAGGCACCTCTGTTCTCCCGTTGATGACGATTGATTACGGCAAGGTATCTTGTGACGCAAGGTAGCTGGCGAAACATGACAGCGATTTAATCGAGGCAGGTTCGCGGCCGCTTCGGGGCGTCAATGGCGTTGATCGCTTGGCAAGCCGAAAGCGATCCGATAGGTGACCGAGATCGCCGGGCGTGGGAATCGCGCCAGTGTGATTTCTTGCGAACCATTCGCAAGTGTCTGCTGCATAACGGTTTTATGGGGAAGTCTCATATGGGGATGGGCAAGCGAGCCCGGGGGACGTTGAAGGGCGCTGCGGCTTGCGCGTCTTCGATCGTCCTGGGCGCCGGACTGGCGGTGTTCGCTGCGACGCCGACGTGGGCGCAGGATCTGATGGGCCAGCCGACGCCGAACGGCATCGGTCTTCAGGCGGCCGCTGCGCCGCTGAAGCACGACGCCATCTGGTTCCACGACATCATCCTGATGCCGATCATCACGGCCATCACCCTGCTGGTGCTGGGCCTGCTGGCCTGGATCGTGATCCGCTACAACAAGAAGTCCAATCCGACGCCTGCGCGCTGGAGTCACAACACTGCGGTCGAAATCGTCTGGACCGTGCTGCCGGTGGTGATCCTGGTCTTCATCTCCCTGTTCTCGTTCCGCCTGTTGTTCGCCTATCACAATATGCCGTCGCCCGACCTGACGGTGAAGGTGACCGGCAACCAGTGGAACTGGGCCTATGAGTACCCGGACCAGGGCGTCGCCGAATACATCTCCAACATGCTGCCGGAAGAGGAAGCCAAGGCCAAGGGCGTGCCCTATCGCCTGGCCGCGACCGAGCCGATGGTCGTGCCGGTCGGCAAGACCGTCCAACTGGTCATCACCGCCTCCGACGTCATCCACGCCGTCGCCCTGCCGGCGTTCGGCCTGAAGACCGACGCCGTTCCCGGCCGGATCAACACCACCTGGTTCAAGGCCGAGCGCACCGGCGTCTTCTATGGCCAGTGCTCGGAACTGTGCGGCGTCGATCACGCCTTCATGCCGCTGGAAATCCGGGTCGTGACCCAGGCCCAGTTCGAACAGTGGATCGCCTCCAAGGGCGGATCGATGACCCCCAAGGTCGCCGAGCCCGCGCCGGCCGCCGCCGCTCCGGCGGCTGCGACCGCCGAGACGCCCGCCGCCGGCGAAGCCGCCGCGACCCCGGAGGCCGGCGCAACCGCACCTGCCTCCCAACCCGTTCCCGCCGCGGCGCCCGCCGCGCCGGCCGCCCAGTAAGAGGCGAACAGACACATGGCTGACGCTACCGTAACCCGCGACGCGACCGACCTCGGTCACGCCCCCGACCATCATCACGACGACCACAAGGTGGGCTTCTTCACCCGCTGGTTCCTGTCCACCAACCACAAGGACATCGGCACCCTGTACCTGATGTTCGCCATCATGGCGGGCATCGTGGGCGGCGCCCTGTCGGGCCTGATCCGCTGGGAACTGGCCGAGCCGGGCATCCAGATCTTCAAGGAAGGCTCGTCGATCCAGCTGCTGGGTCTCGTCGAGCAGTCCAAGCACGGCTACAACGCCGTGGTCACGGCCCACGCCCTGATCATGATCTTCTTCATGGTCATGCCCGCCATGATCGGCGGCTTCGGCAACTGGTTCGTGCCGATCATGATCGGCGCGCCGGACATGGCCTTCCCGCGCATGAACAACATCTCGTTCTGGCTGCTGGTCGCCGCCTGGTGCCTGTTGATCCTGTCGATGTTCGTCGACGGTGGGCCAGGCAAGGGCTTCGGCGGGGGCTGGACGGCCTATCCTCCGCTGTCGACCACGGGCCACGTCGGGCCGGCCTTCGACCTGGCGATCTTCGCCCTGCACGTCGCGGGCGCCAGCTCGATCCTGGGCGCGATCAACTTCATCACCACCATCCTGAACATGCGCGCGCCGGGCATGACGATCCACCGGATGCCGCTGTTCGCCTGGTCGGTGCTGATCACCGCCTTCCTGCTGCTGCTGAGCCTGCCCGTCCTGGCCGGCGCCATCACCATGCTGCTGACGGACCGCAACTTCGGCACCCACTTCTTCGATCCCGCCGGCGGCGGCGATCCGGTCATGTACCAGCACCTGTTCTGGTTCTTCGGCCACCCGGAAGTGTACATCCTGATCCTGCCGGGCTTCGGCATCATCAGCCACATCGTCTCGACCTTCAGCCGCAAGCCCGTATTCGGCTATCTGGCCATGGCCTACGCCATGGTGGCCATCGGCTTCGTCGGCTTCATCGTGTGGGCGCACCACATGTACACGGTCGGCATGAGCATCAATCTGCGCGCCTATTTCATCGCCGCCACCATGATCATCGCGGTGCCGACGGGCGTGAAGATCTTCAGCTGGATCGCCACCATGTGGGGCGGGTCCATCAGCTTCAAGACGCCCATGCTGTGGGCGATGGGCTTCATCTTCCTGTTCACCGTCGGCGGCGTGACCGGCGTGGTCCTGTCCAACGCCGGCATCGATTACAGCCTGCACGACACCTATTACGTGGTGGCCCACTTCCACTACGTGCTGTCGCTGGGCGCCGTCTTCGCGATCTTCGCGGGCTTCTACTACTGGTTCGAGAAGATGTTCGGCGTGAAGTACAACGAGTTCCTGGGCGCGACCCACTTCTGGATCATGTTCGTGGGCGTGAACCTGGTGTTCTTCCCGCAGCATTTCCTGGGTCTGCAGGGGATGCCGCGTCGCTACATCGACTATCCCGAGGCCTTCACCCTGTGGAACCACGTCTCGTCGGTCGGCTATGCGATCACGGCGTTCGGCGTGCTGGTCTTCCTGATCATGCTGGCCGAGGCGGCGATCCGTCGTCGTCCGGGCGTCGCCAACCCGTGGGGCGAAGGCGCCACGACCCTGGAGTGGACCCTGTCCTCGCCGCCGCCGACGCACCAGTTCAACGAACTGCCTGTGATCAAGGAAGAAGAACACTAAATCCCTTCCGTCACCCTCGGGCCTGTCCCGAGGGCCTACGGCGGAAGC
Organism: Brevundimonas sp. KH_058; assembly: GCF_057838505.1. Taxonomy (NCBI): domain Bacteria; kingdom Pseudomonadati; phylum Pseudomonadota; class Alphaproteobacteria; order Caulobacterales; family Caulobacteraceae; genus Brevundimonas; species Brevundimonas sp. KH_058. The sequence goes on from NZ_CM174469.1 coordinate 2,028,017, forward strand.
GGACTCAAAAGACTGCGAAGGGCCTCGGGCGGAATGTTCGAGGCCCTTTCGTATCGCGGAGACGTGGACCCTAGGGACAAGCCCGAGGGTGACGGTGTAGAAGATGACCATCGTGACCCCGACTGACCTCAACACACCAGCCATCTCGACCGCGCAGCCGGAGGACTTCTTCCAGCTGTTGAAGCCGCGCGTGATGTCGCTGGTGGTGTTCACCGCCGCGACGGGCCTGGTGGTGGCGCCGGGATCGATCAATCCGCTGGTGGCGGCCATCGCCGTCCTGTGCATCGCCGTGGGCGCGGGCGCGGCCGGCGCGCTGAACATGGCGCTGGAAGGCGAGACCGACGCCCTGATGCGGCGCACGCGCGGCCGGCCGGTGGCGGCGGGGCGGGTGCGCAAGAACGACGCGATGGCGTTCGGCGTCATTCTGAGCCTGTTCTCGGTCATGCTGCTGGGCATGAATGCGAACTGGCTGGCGGCGGGCCTTCTGGGCATGACCATCGTCTATTACGCCGGCTTCTACACCCTGCTGCTGAAGCGTCGGACGCCCCAGAACATCGTCATCGGCGGCGCGGCGGGCGCCTTTCCGCCGGTGATCGGCTGGGCGGCGGCGACGGGCCATGCGCCGTGGCAGGCCTGGCTGTTGTTCGCCATCATCTTCCTGTGGACCCCGCCGCACAGCTGGGCGCTGGCGCTCTATTCGGCCGGCGACTACGCCAAGGCGGGCATTCCGATGATGCCGGTGGCGCGCGGGGCGAAGTCCACGCGGTTGCAGATCCTGCTCTACACCCTGGTGTTCGTGCCGGTCGCTATCGCCCCGGCCTTCGTGGGCCTGGGCGGCCTGATCTATCTGGTGGTGTCGGTTGCAGGCGGCCTGGGCTTCCTGGGTCTGGCGCTGCGTCTTTATCGGTCGCGTGCGGGCGACGAGCCCGACAAGGCCGAGGCCGTGGGACGCGAGGCCGCATTGTATGATGTGCGCGCCCAGGCCAAACCGGCGCGAGACCTGTTCGCCTTTTCCATCCTCTATCTGATGGCCCTGTTCTCGGCCCTTCTGGTCGAGGCCTTGTCCGGTCTGGGAGCGTAAAACCATGCGTCTGACGCCTGAGGAACTTCGCGCGCGCAAGCGCCGCAACGTCTGGATCGCGACGGCGCTGGTCGCCTTCATCGTGCTGGTCTTCACCACCACCGTCCTGCGGCTGCAGCAGAACCAGGCGACCGAGCGGGCGCTGCTGGAGGCGGCGACGGGGACCACGACGAAATGAATGCGAACCGCAAGAATCTGATCGCCATCGCCTGCGTCCTGGGCGTGATGGGGATGACGGGGGCGGCGTTCGCAGCGGTGCCGCTTTATCGGATGTTCTGCCAGGTCACCGGCTTCGGCGGCACGACGATGAAGGCGGACAAGGCCTCGGACACGGTTCTGGACGAGACGGTGCTGGTGCGGTTCGACACCAATGTCCGCGGCCTGCCCATGACCTTCAAGGCCGAACAGTCGACGCAGCGCGTGCGGATCGGCGAGACGGGCCTAGCCTATTTCGACGTGACCAACACCTCGGACAAGCCGCTGTTCGTGCGGGCCAGCTACAATGTCGAGCCGGAACAGACGGGTCAGTATTTCCTGAAGCTGCAATGCTTCTGCTTCACCGACCAGACGCTGGCGCCCGGCGAGACGCGCCAGTTCCCGATGCAGTATTTCATCGCCCCCGAAATGGCGGCGGATCGCGAGGCCAAGGGCGTGCGCGACATCACCCTGAGCTACACCTTCTATCCGTCCCCGGACGCGCCGAAAGCTTGAGCAAGCCCATTCTAGCAAGGCCCGGCGTCGATTTTCCCGGCGTCGGCTGCGGCCTGGTGATCCAGCGCGCCGATGGGAGGGTGCTGCTGTGCAAGCGGTTGAAGGCGCCCGAGGCCGGGTTCTGGAACATCGTCGGCGGCAAGGTCGACCTGATGGAACGATCCATCGACGCCGCCCGCCGCGAGGCCGAGGAAGAGAGCGGGCTGAAGATCGGCGCCGTCGATTTCCTGTGCCTGGCCGAAGAGATCATTCCCGCCGACGGCCAGCACTGGGTGTCGCTGATCTATGTCACGCGCGACTTCACCGGCGAGGCGACGCTGACCGAGCCAGACAAGCTGTCGGACATCGGCTGGTTCGACCTGGCGGACCTGCCCCAGCCGCTGTCGGCCTTTTCCGCCAAGGCGTTCGCGGCGTTGAAGACATCCCATGCCTGAGTACAAAGTCACCGTCACTCTCGGGCTTGTCCCGAGAGCCTACGGCGGGTCTGACTCGAAGCCAGTCGTGAGCTCCGGTTTGTGCAACATCCGTGAGATAGGAGACGCATCCAGCGTGGGCCCTCGGGACAAGCCCGAGGGTGACGAGAAAAGATGTCGGCGTGTCCCAGCCTTGAACAAGGCCGAAAGGCGGCGCGGCTCTGGCGTCGGGCAAACGGGGACGCTATAGCCGCTATAACAACCGACTCTGGCCGACGAAGAGACGCGATACATGGCTGACGCCCACGCCACTCCGCAGCACGACTACCATCTGGTGCCGCCCAGCCCCTGGCCGCTGCTGTCGTCCGCCGCTGCGACCATCATGTTCATCGGCGCGGTGATCTGGATGAAGGGTCTGGCCCCGGCCGATGGCGGCCCGATCGCCGCCAACTTCCTGGCCGAGGGCAAGCCGGGCGTCTTCTTCGCCGGTCTGGCCGGCGTGCTGATCTCAGCCTTCGGCTGGTGGGCGGACGTGATCAAGGAATCCAAGGCGGGCGATCACACGCCGGTCGTGTCCATCGGCCTGCGCTACGGCATGATCCTGTTCATCGCGTCGGAGGTGATGTTCTTCGTCGCCTTCTTCTGGATGTTCTTCGATATGGCGCTGTTCCATGAATCCCGCGCCCTGACGCCGGAAGTCGGCACCTGGGCCGACACCGCCAAGGCTTGGTCGACCTGGCCGCCCAAGGGCGTCGAGGTGCTGAGCCCCTGGCAGCTGCCGCTGTTGAACACCGTGACCCTGCTGCTCAGCGGCTGCACCGTCACCTGGGCGCACCACGCGATCCAGGTCGGCGACCGCAAGGGCGCCAAGATCGCCCTGGGCATCACCGTGGCGCTGGGCGTGATCTTCACCTGCGTCCAGGCCTATGAGTATCAACACATCCTGCACGAGAAGCTGTTCTTCAACGAAGAAGCGATCAACTCGGGTCTGTACGGCTCGATCTTCTTCATGGCGACGGGCTTCCACGGCTTCCACGTCCTGATCGGCACCATCTTCCTGGCGGTCTGCCTGATCCGCCTGCTGGCCGGCGACTTCACTCCGCAGAAGCATTTCGGTTTCGAGGCGGCGGCCTGGTACTGGCACTTCGTGGACGTGGTCTGGCTGTTCCTGTTCGCCTTCGTCTATGTCGTCTTCGGTTGATCCAAGACGGTCCTGAAGACCTTGAGGCGGCGCGGGACGAGGGATCGTCCCGCGCCGTCGTCGTTTGCGACACTCCGGTTCGCGCGGCGATGCGGGGGCGCTGTCCCCGGTGCGGGCAGGGCGCGCTGTTCGCGGGCTTTCTGAAGGTGGCGCCCGCCTGCGCGGTCTGCGGCCTGGATTACACGACCATCCAGACGGGTGACGGCCCGGCCAGCTTCATCATGCAGATCGCCGGCTTTATCGTCGGGTTCTCGGCCCTGTTCGTCGAGATCAAATACCATCCGCCGATGTGGGTGCATCTGATCGTCTGGCTGCCACTGGTCGTGGCCCTGTCGCTGGCCTTGATGCGGCCGGGGCGGGGGCTAATGATCGGCCTGCAATACCGGAATCAGGTGGATGGATCCTCCCCTGCGGAGCGGGGGAGGGGGACCACGCCTGGCGTGGTGGAGGGGGCGACCCCAGACTCGGTGCGAGGTTCCGCCCCCTCCACCGCTTCGCGGTCCCCCTCCCCCGTTCCGCTGCGCTCCACGGAGGAGGATTTATGAGACGTTTTCCCTGGATACTGACCGTGCTGACGGTCCTGGCCCTGATCCTGCTGATCGGCCTGGGCGTGTGGCAGGTCGAGCGGCTGAAGTGGAAAGAGGGCCTGATCGCGGCGGCCGATGCAGCGGCGGCGAAACCGCCTGCGCCGCTGGACCAGGTTCTGGGCGAGGGCGATCTGGAGTTCCGCAAGGCCTTGATGGTCTGTCCGGGCCTGGCCAGCGCGCCCTTCATCGAGCTTCAGTCCATCCATGACGGCGAGGCCGGGGTTCGGCTGATCTCGGCGTGCAAGCCGGCGGGGGCCGATTTCAGCCTGCTGATCGACCGGGGCTTCGTCGGCGACGGGGTGACCGCGCGGCCGCGCGTGGTGGAGACCACCCTGCTGCTGGTGATGGTCGGGGAGTTCCGCACCTTCGACAAGCCGGGCGCCATGAGCCCTGCGCCGAGGGACGGCCGCTTCTACGCCCGCGACACGGCCGCCATGGCCAGGGCGCTGAACGTCACGGGGCCGGTGCGGCCCGAGGCTGTGTTCGCGGTCACCGCCGTCAATCCCGAGTTCCCGGCGCTGAGGCCGTCCGCGCCGCCGGCGGCCTTTTCCAACAATCATTTCGGATACGCCCTAACGTGGTTCGGACTGGCGATCGCGCTGGCGGGCTTCTATGTGGCCCTGCTTCGACGCCGAATGAAGAAAGACACCCCCTGACCGCTACGCTCCACACCCTGTCGAACGGCGTCCGCGTCATCTGCGACCCCATGCCGGGGCTCAAGACCCTGGCCGTCGTCGTCACCGTCAAGGGCGGGGCGCGGTGGGAGGCGGAGGATCGATCCGGCTGGTCGCACCTCTTGGAGCATCTGGTGTTCAAGGGCGCCGGCGACATGGCCGCGCGCGAGATCGTCGAGCGGATCGAGGCCGAGGGCGGCACGATCAACGCCTCGACCGGATACGAGCGGACCAGTTTCGAGGTGCGGGGGCTGGACGGTTCGCTGCCGCTGGCGATGCAGGTGCTGTCGGACCTGGTGTTCCGCCCCACGCTGGACCCCGCCGAGATCGAGCGCGAGAAGGACGTGGTGGCGCAGGAGATCGCCGAGGCCTTCGACACGCCCGACGACCATGTTTTCGAAATGGTCCAGACCCGCGCCTTCACCGGCCAGCCGCTGGGCCGGCCGATCCTGGGCTCGATCAACAGTCTGAAGCCGGCGGATAAGGCCAGCGTCGAGGCCTGGCGCGCGCGGCTCTATTCGCCTGACCGGATGGTGGTGTCGGTGTCTGGCGCGGTGAACGAGACCGAGTTGCTGGCATTAGCAGAGCGCTGGTTCGGCGATGCGGTGGCGACCCCGGTCGATGCGCCCGCGCCGGCCGCCTTCGTCGGCGGCCATGCGAAACTGACGCGCAAGATCGAACAGGCCAATCTGGTGTTCCAACTGCCGGCCCTGTCGGCGACCGACCCGGCCCTGTCGGCCATGCGGCTGTTCGGCGAGATTCTGGGCGGGGGCATGGCCTCGCGCCTGTTCCAGAGCGCGCGCGAGGAGCGGGGTCTGGCCTACGCCATCGACGCCTATCAGGAGCCGTACGAGGATACGGGCGTGCTGGGCATCTACGCCGGGGCGGCGGCGGACCGGGCGAAGGAACTGGCCGAGGTGGCGGCGGCCGAGGTGCGGGCCATGGCCGAGACCGGCCCGACCGAAAAGGAACTGTCGCGGGCCAAGGCGGTAATGAAGGCCGGTCTGTGGATGTCGGACGAAAACCCGATGAGCCGGGCAGGCCGCAACGCCGCCCAGACCCTGATCTTCGGCGCGCCGCGCTCCAGCCTGTCGATGACCGAACAGCTGGAAGCCCAGACGGTCGAGGACGTGCGGGCGGTCGGCGGGCGGTTGCTGGCCTCGGGCCAGGCGGCCAGCGCCGTGCTGGGGCCGAAATCGGCCGGACCGGCGGGCGAGGCGTTCGCGACGGCGCTGTTCGGGGGGTAAGCCCTCCACTCCCGTCACCCTCGGGCTCGTCCCGAGGGCCTACCTTTCATCAGACACGGCCCGCCGTTGCTGCGACGGGTTTGAGATCAGCGACCGGCCTCGCCGTGGGCGCTCGGGACGAGCCCGAGGGTGACGGGTTGGCGGGTGGGCGGAACATCCGACCACCGAGATCGGTTATACTGGCGCTTGAACCCGTCCAGCCCGGAGACTTTCCATGACCGCCCGCGTCGCCCTGATCGTCGGCAGCCTGCGTGAGGGATCCTATTCCCGCGCCATCGGCCTGGAGATGAAGGCCATCGCCGCGCCCGGTCTGGAACTGGAACTGATCGAGATCGGCGACCTGCCGCTCTACAATCCCGATCTGGAGACGGACGCGCCGCCGGCCCCTTGGGTCCGGTTCCGAGAGGAGGTCGATACGACGCAGGCCGTGCTGTTCGTGACGCCGGAATACAATCGCTCCATCCCCGGCGCGCTGAAGAACGCCCTGGACGTCGGCTCGCGCCCCTATGGCCACAGCATCTGGCAGGGCAAGCCCGCCGCCATCGTCAGCATCTCGCCCGGCGCTATCGGAGCCTTCGGCGCCAACCACCACCTGCGCCAGCCCCTGGTCTTCCTGAACATGCCCACAATGCAACAGCCGGAAGCCTATATCGGCAACGTCGCCGACCTGCTGGACGACGACGGCAAGCTGAAGAAGGACGATACGAGGGCGTTCCTGAAGAGCTTCACGGACGCGTTCGCGGCGTGGATCGACAAGACCAAGGGCTGAGGTCGGCCTGAGCGCCGACTCGACTCTCTCGGTGGAAGGTGACCACGTCCCTGCATCGGGGGGCGAAAGCCAATGGGATTGGAACGCTTGGCTTACGTCAGCCGCTCGACAGGGCCTGCGGAGGCGCTGATCGGCGTCTCCGACATCGTCGAACAGTCGGTTCGAAACAATTGGGCCAACAACATCACCGGAGCCCTGGCGTTCACATCATCCCGCTTCGCCCAGGTTCTGGAAGGGTCGCACGGGTCGCTGGACGTTTTGGTGCTGAAGCTCGCGATGGATACGCGTCACTGCGACATGGTGATCGTGGATCGCGTGCCGATCCAGCATCGGCGCTTTGCCGACTGGGCCATGATCGCGCCGCGCTTCACGCCTCACGGGCAGGTCAGGTTGGTTGCGATCATCGACGATAGAACGCCCTCAATGACGGATCTGACCGAACTCCTGTTCGAAATGGTCGGCGAGCAGAAGGCCGAAAGCGGCCCGCACGTATAGGTCTGCAACGTCAATGAAGTCGGGTTTCGCAATCCAGACTGCTGCCCTGACGATCGTCGTGAGCGGGGATGGAAGTCGGCCTTCGTCGGGAAGTATTTCTTCGAGGCCGGAAATCAATCATCGGCGCGGCAATCGTAACAATACAATGGTGTCGTCGATGTCGCGTAAATGGGCGCTAAAAGCCACAACCATTAAAGGTTCGAATTTCGATCCCGATAAGTAAAATGGAACGAAATACTCTGTCGAACGCTGATATGGGGAACAGCGTTATTGGACTCGAACCCATGTGCCTCTCTATCAAGATGAAGATCACTTCGACCATCAGGTTCTAGACCTCGGCGGCTTTCTTTCGTCGTTGCTCGTAGGTCTGGGCGCCCATATGAAACGAAGAGATGCAGCCCGCCCAGCCGCGACGGTCGATCCCAAGGAGATTTGGGCTGTGGATTGCACCACGGAGCCTGCCGACCAGTCGTTCGCAGACGAGCCCGAGCTAAAGGCCGCCTAGACCCGGAATTGAAAACGGCGGCTCCGTGAGGAGCCGCCGTCGCCATATCAGCCGTGAAGCTGAAATCAGCCGATGGTTTGCAGCTGGCCAGCCGATTCCTTGCCCGAACGCTTGTCGCGTTCCAGCTCGTAGGAAACCTTCTGGTTTTCATCCAGGCCGCGCAGGCCAGCGCCTTCGACGGCCGAGATGTGGACGAAGACGTCCTTGCCGCCGTCGTCGGGTTGGATGAAGCCGTAACCCTTGGTGGGGTTGAACCATTTAACAGTGCCGGTAGCCATTTTGAGACCTCCGTTAGAAGTTGACCGAGGGAACGCCCCTGCGGCCTGTCGGGTCTGAATGGGAGCGGCCTTGACTCGTGCGTTCGCAGAGAGAGTGGGCGTTACGCAGAGAGATCGACGAAGCCTATGTGCGCAGATATTTGTGACGGATGCAAGCGCGGGCGATGTGAAGGAAATTCAACGGCCGGAACGGTTTAGCTTGGCGGGCGTTGTTAAGGGGCACGAAAGGCTCCCATCATGAACCGCACTCACGTCGTGGAGCGCGCTTATCAGCTCGCCCGTTCGCCCGACTGTCTGAACACCGGCGACGTCGTCAAGGCCTTGTCCGGCGAGGGTTATTCCGGCGCCGAGATCTCGCATTTCCAGGGCAGTTCGATCCGCGCCGATCTGAACCGCATCTGCAAGATGCCCAAGCCGGACGCCGCCAACGCCGAGGCCGAACAGACCTCCGACGCCGCCTGACGCCCCCTCAATGCGCGCCGGCCCCGTCCGGCAGATGCATCTTCTCGAACCGCCCCACCCGCGCGACCAGGGTGCGGGCGGCGTCGTTCATGCCCACCACCTCGACCTGCGCGCCCTGGCGGCGATAGCGGAAGACGACCTTGTCAACGGCCGCGACGCCGGTCAGGTCCCACAGATGGGCGTCGCTGAGATCGATCTCGACGCGTGTGGGATGGCCATGGTGCTCGAAGCTGGCGGCGAACAGGTCGGCCGAGGCGAAGAAGAGCTGGCCTGAGACGCGGTAGCGCAGCACGCCGTCTTCGGGCGTCTCGATCTCGGTGACCGTGATCGTCTTGCCGACCTTGCGCATGAAGAAGACCGCCGACAGCAGCACGCCCAGGATCACGCCCTTTGACAGGTCGTGGGTCAAAACGACCGTGACGGTGGTGGCGATCATGACCACCGAAGACTGGAAGGGCAGGCTGCGCAGGTTCCGCAACGAGGACCAGTCGAACGTCCCGACCGAGACCATGATCATGACCGCGACCAGGGCCGCCATGGGGATCTGCGCGACCCAGTCCTGAAGCACCAGCATCAGGAACAGCAGGAACAGACCGGCCCACAGGGTGGACAGCCGCCCGCGCGCGCCGGACCCCACATTGATCATCGACTGGCCGATCATGGCGCAGCCGGCCATGCCGCCGAACAGGGGCGACAGGATGTTGGCGATGCCCTGGCCGCGTGTCTCGCGGTCCTTGTCGGATGGGGTGTCGGTGATGTCGTCGATCAGATTGGCGGTCAGCAGGCTTTCCAGCAAACCCACGAAGGCCAGGGTCGCCGAGATCGGGGCGATGATCGCCAGTGTCTCCCACGTCAGGGGGACGGCGGGCAGGTGGAACATCGGCAGGGTCGTGGGCATCTGGCCCATGTCGCCGACGGTGCGCACGTCCAGCTTCATCACGATCACCACCGCGCTGATGGCGACGATGGCGACCAGGGGCGAGGGCACGGCCTTTGTGATGCGGGGAAAGCCGTAGATGACCACCAGAGCCGCCGCGACCAGGGCGTAGGTGATCCAGCCCCTGCCGATCAGCTCGGGCATCTGGGCCAGGAAGATCAGGATCGCCAAGGAGTTGACGAAGCCGGTCATGACGCTGCGGCTGACGAACTTGATGTAGCGGCCCAGCTTCAGCAGGCCGATGACGATCTGGAACACGCCGCACAGGATGGAGGCGGCGAACAGATATTCGAGGCCATGGTCGCGCACGAGCGTGACCATCAGCAGGGCCATGGCCCCGGTGGCGGCCGAGATCATGGCCGGACGCCCGCCGACGAAGGCGATGGTCACGGCGATGACGACGCTGGCGTAGAGTCCGACGGCGGGATCGACGCCGGCGATGATGGAAAAGGCGATGGCTTCCGGGATCAGGGCCAGGGCCACGACGGTCCCCGCCAGCAGGTCGCGGCGAGGATTGGCGAGCCATTGCTGGCGCGCGGAGGCGATGATGGACATTTCAGGATTTCATCTGGATGAGCCGCGCCCGATGGTTCGGTTTCAAGGCGGTTCGGTTTCCCAGCGGATCGGCGGCGGGGATAGCCACCCGTCGCCTGCGAACAGGGCCGGGTCCAAGGTGATGGCGTCCTGATGCGGCGTTGCGCCGCGAAAAGCAAGCGTGGCGGCTGGAGCGAAATCGGTTGAGTTGGACGCAGTCCAACTCAGCTCAGATTTCGCTCCAGCATCAATCTGGAGCCTGATTCACGGCATCAGCGGAATCGCGAAGCGATTCCACCTCAGCCGATCAGGCTCTAGACCAGGCCGTCCATCGCCGGCGCCTCGGCGGCGCTGGCGGGGAAGACGCGGGCGTCCAGGGCGGCGCGGTCCAGGCCCATATGATCGCGCAGCACGCCCTTGAACACCGAACGGATGTCCAGGGTCGGGGCCAGATCGCGATTCTCGAACAGACGGTTGTCGGCCAGGGTCGGCCAGTCGCCGATGGGGCCGCCGCGCTTGATCGCCCCGCCCGCCAGCAACAGCGACGAGCCGGTGCCGTGGTCTGTGCCTTGCGTGCCGTTGGCGCGGGCGGTGCGGCCGAACTCGGTGGCAACGACGACAGCGGTTCGCGACCAGGTCTCGCCCAGCCCGTCCTTCAGGCCCGTGACCAGTTGATCCAGGCCGGTCAGCCGTGTCTGAAGCTGCGCCTTCTGGCCTGCGTGGGTATCCCAGCCGTCCAGCGAGACGGCGACGATGTCGGCGCCCTCGGGTCCGGTCATCAGCCGGGCGACGGCCTGGCCCAGGCCCTGAACGTCGTTGCGGCGCAGGCGTTGGTCGCCGCCGTCTATGCTGACCAGCTGTTCGGTCGCCAGGCCGCGCGCCAGGTTCTGGCCCAGCATCGGATCCTCGACATAGAGATCCTGCAGCAGGGAGGCGATGCGGTCGCCGCCGCGCACCTGTCCGCCCGGCGCCCAGCTGGAGACCGGGGCGTCGCCGCGCAGGATCAGCGGCGTCTGGGCGCCGATCGACAGGCCCTTCAGCGACGTGCCGCCGGCCGCGACGATGGCGCGGTTCAGCCAGCCGTCGGTCTGTTGACGCAGACCCTCGCCGCCGTTCTCCAACACGTCCTGGGCATCGAAATGGGAGCGGATGCGGACGGGCAGGGCGACGGCGGGCGCGAACCGCATCTGGCCCAGGCCATACAGGTCGTGCAGGCCGGCCAGCGCCGGATGCAGGCCGAAACCTTCGCCCAGCGCCAGGGCGCCGTTCGCCTCGCCAGGGGCGGCGATGGCCAGGCCGCCACGTAGCGGAACGTAGTTGGGGTCGCCATAGGGGACGGTGACGGACAGGCCGTCCATGGCGCCGCGCGCAATGACGACGACCAGCTTGTTGGCCGGGCCGTTGGTCTGGGCGGCGACCCGTCCGGCGAAGGCCAGGCCGACCCCGGCCGAGGCGGCGGCCAGCAGACGGCGGCGGTTCATATTGAGGGCGGTCATCGGCGTTGGAACTCCGGCGACATGAAGAGAAGGGTGAGGGCCTCGGGCCGGCTTTCGGCGCGGGCGACGGCGAGGCGCGTGCGCTCGCTGAGGCGCGCACCGAGGGCGGCGACGGCGAGGGCGCTGGGGTCGGCCGCCTGGGCCGCGTCGGCGGCGGTGCGCGACCAGTTCAGCCGTTTGACCAAAGCGTCGGGACCGGCCCAGTCGGCGGCGGCGTCGGGCCAGCCCTCGGGCGAGGGGGCCGCGAACGGCGGCTGGCCCATGTCCAGCAGGGCCTGACGCAGGGGCTGGATCCGCTGGGGCCGGGTTCCCAGGGCGCGGTGGGTGGAGACGACGAACTCATACGGCGTCTTGATCTTGGCGGGCTGTGGCGTCCAGGTCTCGGGCGCCTCGACCAGGGCGCGGGCGACCTGGGCCAGGTCGCCGCCGGATCGGGTCCAGGCGTCTTCCAGCCGAGCGACCAGGGCCGGTGGCGGGTCGTCGGCGACGAAATGGGCGGCGAGGCGGTGCGATAGCCGCTTGGCGGTCGCCGGATGTCGGGCCAGGTCGCGCAGGATGGCCTGACCCTGGGCCAGGCCTGACGCCGGATAGGTCTTGCCCATCACCGTGCGCGGACCCGGTTCATGGACATTGGCGCGGAAGACGAAGCCGTCGGGGCCGGGCTCGATCTGGTTCGCCATCGCTCGGGCCCGACGGGGCCTGTTGGGAGAAGGGTTGGCGGTCTGGCCTTGGTCACGCGCAGTAGGGATCGACCAGCCGGTCAGGGCGCGGGCCAGTTCGGTCACGTCGCCTTGGGTATAGCCGCCGTCCGCGCCGACGGTGTGCAACTCCATCATCTCGCGGGCCAGGTTCTCGTTCAGCCCGGCGTTGCGGCGCGCGCCGGCCATGCTGTCGGGACCGACCGAGCGGGCCTGGTCCAGGTACAGAAGCATGGCGGGATGCTGTTCGGCGGCCAGGACCAGATCCTCGAACCGGCCGAAGACGTGGGGGCGGATGGCCTCGCGCTCGTACTGGCCGACGAAGGCGCCGCTGGCGAACTTGACGGCCGAGACGGTGACGGCGTTGGCCCAGAACAGCGTCCACCGCTCGGCGAACCCGTCATCTGTGGTCGCGCCCAGTTGGGCGCGGGCCAGAAACTCCTGGGCTGTGTCCTGGGTGATGTCGCGACGCGCGGCCTGACGGGCCTCGCGCCGGGCGACGGCCTGGGGATCGGCGGCGGACGCGGTCTGCGCCGTGTCTGACGCCATGGACGTGGGCGGGCGCCGGTCGCGGCGAACCTGACCGGCGTCGCTTTGATAGTCGACATACTGGGCGACGCGTTCGGCGGTGTCGGCAAACTGGCCGGACGGCTGTGGCGCGCCCTGGGGCCGGATCTGAGCCGTGGCCCAGCCGCGCGGATCTGCGGCGACGCGTTCGATCTCGCCAGGCCTGGCGCCGAGACCCAGGCGGGTCAGGGCGATGGCGGCGTCGGTCGGTGATGAAGCCATGGCCTTCTCCTCGTCCGTCCCCGCAGAGTGTAACGCAGTCGGTGCGTAAACTCCGTCGCGAGATCGGATCAAAGGATCAGGCGGGCTGGGCCAGGCCCGCCTCGGCGTCGGCGATCAGGTCGCGGTCGTCCACCTGCCACGGGTGGAAGTCGGGTTTGTAGAAGGCGACATAGTCCCCGATCATGCGGCGATAGAGGCCCGGCTTCAGCCACAGCCAGCGGAACAGGCCAAAGCGCGCCTTCCAGCCGACGATGCCGTCCTGTTTCAGCAGCATCAGGGTCGTCTCGCGCACCGTTCGGGTGAACAGCAGGGTCGTCAGGAACATGGCCCAGCGTCGCAACCGCCAGCGCTTCAGCGGGCTGAGGTCGCGGGTGGCGTGCAGGAAGACGTCATAGGCCACGCCCTTGTGCTCGATCTCCTCGATGGAGTGCCAGCGCCACAGGCGGGCCAGGTCGTGGGGCGAGCCCTTCAGCAGGTCCGGGTCGGCCAGAAGCCGATGGGCGAAGGCGGCGGTGAAATGCTCCAGCGCCATGGTGGCGGCCAGCTGGGCGATGGCCGGGCGGGCGCGGGCGAGGTCGAGGCGGGCCGTGACATAGGCCTCGATCTCGGCGGTCTCGTAGCCGGCGCGGGCGGTGATGGCGTTGAAGGCGATGTGTTCGCGCGTATGGGCGCCTTCCTGAACGGTGAAGGCGCGGATGTCGGCGGCCAGGTTCGCGGGCGTATCCTTGGCGAACCGCTTGACCGACTGGATGAAGAACCGCTCGCCGTCGGGAAAGGTCAGACTGAGAGCGTTCATCACTGCCGTGCCGAACGGGTCGCCGTTCAGCCACCAGCGTGGCGTCGGGGCCTCGCGGTCGATATGCAGGTCCCGCGGCTTGATCTGGAGGTCGGCGGGGGTGGCGGATTTCGCCATGGGTCTGCTCCTCGATTTCAAGCGCAAGATGGAGTTAACTGACATCAATGTCAACTAATGGTCCAGTGAAGCGGCGACGCGGGGCGGTGGCGCGCGAAGAGGCGCTGGAAGCGGCGCGCGACCTGCTGCTGTCCGGCGGCCCGGCGGCGGTGACGCTGAAGGCCGTGGGCGAGCGGATGGGCGTGGGCCACGCCAATCTGATCCACCATTTCGGCTCGGCGGCCGGGCTTCAGGGCGCGCTGATGGACGCGATGGTGCGCGATCTGGCCGAGCGGATCGAGGTGGGCCTGAACGAAGGGTCGGGCGAAGGGCGCGAGGGCGTGGAGCCGGATCGGTTGATGACCGTCGTCTTCGACGCCTTCGGCAAGGGCGGGGCGTCGCAGATGGCGGCCTGGCTGGCCCTGGCACGCGAACAGGGGCGGGCGGAAAGCTTCGGCGGGGTGGTGCGGGACTTGGCCGACCGGCTGGCGGCCATGGCGCCCGACGATCCCCGGGCGGCCGAACGGGCGCGGTCGCTGGTCATGACGGCGGCCTATATGGCGTTCGCCGAGGGGCTGATCGGTGAAATATTGACGCCGATGCTGGGTGCGCCCGACGGTCTGGGCCGCGAACTGGCGTTGAAGCTGACGGCGACAGTCTTGGCGGAACCGTGAGTTCAGGCCACAGTCGTCCTGTTGTATGAGGCGTCATGGCCCTGTTGGACTGGATGAGCGATGTGGCCGGGCCGGTGGTCCGGGGCGACGGCGTGCTGCTGCGGCCGCCGCGCGCGGGCGACTATGCCGCCTGGTCCACGCTGCGTGACGGATCACGCGACTATCTGCAACCGTGGGAGCCGGCCTGGCCCGACGACGACCTGACCAAGCCGGCGTTCCGGCGCCGGCTGTCCATCTATGCGCGCGAGATGGAGCTGGGCCATGCCTGGCCCTTCTTCGTGCTGGTGGACGGCGGCAAGACCCTGGCGGGGGCGGTGACCCTGTCGAACGTGCGGCGCGGCGTCGCAGAGACGGGGACGCTGGGCTACTGGGTCGGTCAGCCCCATTCCGGTCAGGGCGTGGCGACGGCGGCGGTGCAGGCGGTGGTCGGCTATGCGTTCGAGAAGCTGAAACTGCACCGGCTGGAGGCGGCCTGCCTGCCGAGCAACCACGGTTCGCGCCGGGTTCTGGAGAAATCGGGCTTTCGCAACGAAGGTCGGGCTCGCGCTTATTTGAAAATTAACGGCGAGTGGGCAGATCATCTGCTGTTCGGCCTGGTCGAGGACGAGCGTTGACGGCCGGGGGCCGTCTGGAAGGGCGAGACGCGTGACACCACGATCCCGATCGCTGGCCTGGGACGCCACGACCGCCATCGAGGCGTTGGCGGCCGCCGACACGGCCCTGTGGGTCTGGACGCCGGCGACGGACGAGCTGCGCTTCACCGGCGCGACGCGGTCGCTGGGCCTGGGGCCGCTGGCCCCGGAATGCACGGCCGCCGGCTTCGTCGCCCTGGCCCTGCCCCAGGATCGCAGCCTGGCCGAACGCATGCTGAAACCGCAGGACGAGGGGGCCGAGGTCGCCGTGCGCCTGCGGATGCGCGGGTCCGAGACCTGCCTTTGGCGCGGTGTCTGGCTGGAGGACGGACTGCGCGCCGCCGGCGTCGTGGCGCTGGAGACCAAGTTCGCCGGATCGGATCGCGATACTCTGACAGGCCTGCTGGACCGTCGCGCCTTCATTGCGCGCGTGGGCGAGGTTCTGACCCAGCCGGGCGAATACGAGATCGTGGTCGGCGACGTGGACCGTCTGCGGCGCCTGAACGAGGCGCTGGGGCATGAGCGGACCGACCTAGTGCTGTCGGCTCTGGGCTCGCGCCTGGCCGCCGCCTTCAACAAGGACGCCTCGGCGGCGCGGATCGGCGAGGACGAGTTCGCCATCATCGTGCCCAAGACCGCCTCGCACACCAGCTATCGCGTGCGTGACGCGCTGGAGCAGCCGCTGCGGGTGGCGGGCTTCGACATCTATCCGACCGTCTCCATCGGGGCGGTGATGGTGGAGGGCGGGCCGGATGCGCCCGACGCCGCCGAACTGTTGCGCCGGGTCGAGCTGGCGGTGGAATCGGCCAAGGGCGCCGGGCGCGGCGGATCGGCCGCCTATGGCCGGGCGCTGGAGAGCGACAGCCTCAGCCGTCTGGCGCTGGAGGCGGACCTCAGGAACGCCTTCGTGCGCGGCGAGATCGTGCCCTTCTTCCAGCCCATCGTGAACCTGAACACCGGGGCGGTGGCGGGCTTCGAGGCCCTGGCGCGCTGGCGTCACCCGCGCCGTGGCCTGGTGCCGCCGGACGAGTTCCTGGGCCTGACCGCCGATCTGGGGATGATGAACGACCTGGGCCTGCTGATGATGACCCAGTCGGCGCGGCAACTGGCCGAATGGATCGAACGCCATCCGCTGGCGGGCAAGATGTTCTGCAGCGTCAACCTGTCGGTCGGCGAGATCGAACGCCCGCACCTGTGCGAAGACGTGGCGCGCATCATCAAGGAAACCGGCCTGCCCAAGGGCGCGCTGAAGCTGGAGGTCACCGAGGGCGACATCATGCGCGACACCGCGCACGCCGCCGAGGTGCTGCAATCGCTGAAGGATGTCGGGGCGTCGCTGGCGCTGGACGACTTCGGCACCGGCTTCTCGTCCCTGTCCTATCTGGCGCGCCTGCCGTTCGATACGCTGAAGATCGACCGCTATTTCGTGCTGACGATGAACAAGGACGAAGGCTCGGCCAAGATCGTCAAGTCGGTGGTTAACCTGGGCCGCGACCTGTCGCTGGAGGTCGTCGCCGAGGGTGTCGAGAACGCCGAACTGGCCCGCCTGCTGCTGGACGCCCAATGCCACTACGGCCAGGGCTTCGGTTACGCGCCGGCGCTCCCGGCCCAGGAGGCCGAAGTCTATCTGGCCGAGAGCCTGGCGGATGGGACCGCTCCTCTGAAGCAGCGGTCGGCCTAGGCTTCAATCCACGGGGCGACCGATACGCACCAGCGCGCCGTTGGGGTCGCTGACGGCGAACTCGTAGATTCCCCAAGGTTTGTTTTCCGGGCCTGCGCCGATGATCAGTTCGCGCACGCGGTCGGCGGCGGCGTCGACATCCTCGACATAGAGGTAGAGCCCCAGGGCGTTGTCCTCGATCCGGGCCGGCCAACCGGGTGTGGCGTTGAGGTGCAGATGGCCGCCGCGTCCATCCTCCAGAATGCGATAATCGCCGTAGTCGCTGACCACGTCGAAGCCCAAACGACGATAGAAGGCTTCGCTGACGTCCATGTCGCGTGCGGGCACGATGGCGACGGCCCGGTGTTGTGCAGTCATTGAAACCTCTCTGATTACGAGGCGATGATGCCTTTTGCTCGGCCCGCGCGAAACCCTTAACGCCGCGGCTTTCGGCCGTTTCCGGACAGTGGGGCCATCTTGTCCGCAAGGCTTGGAAAGTTCTGCCTGGCATGGCTTGCGTAGGCTAGGTTGTGGGCATGACGGCAGGCGAGACGCAGGATCGGGACGGGCGCCGCGCGCGGACGCGGCAGGCGATCACGGATGCGCTGATCCGGCTGATGTCGGATCGACGATATTCGGCCATCCGCACGACGGATCTGATCCAGGCCGCCGGCGTCGGCCGCTCGACCTTCTACGAGCATTTTCAGAGCAAGGCGGCGGTGCTCGAAGCCGTCGTCGAGCCGATTCTGATCCCTTTGGCGCAGGCCGGCGCGGGGCAGGGCAATACGGCGCGGCTCAAGGTCATGCTGGACCACCTCTGGGATCGTCGCGCCCTGACGCGCCATCTGTTCGATGCGCCGTTGCAGACGAAACTGCAACGCAGGCTGGCGGCGATGATCGAAACGAAGATTGCGGATCGCACCGACGACGCCCTTCCATCTTCGCTGATCGCGAGGGGCGCGGCGGCCGGCCAATTCGCGGTGGTGCAGATGTGGCTGTCCGGCGAGGCCTCATGCCGTTCCGGTGCTCTGGCGAATGCGCTGGCGGGCGTCCGGCGGACCCAAACGATCAGATGCGATCCTGCGCTCTGATAAGGTCATAGACCTGTCTCGGATTCCTGATCTGCAGGAACTGCGAAGAGCCACCGAGTGACGGAGTCCAGAGTCCAAATCCATTCATGGCGATGGCTGACGTCATCCAGTTGCCTTCGAAAACGATGCTACCCGTTCCGTCGCTGCGCTCCGAAAGTTCCAGCTTCGGCAATCGCCGGATCTCAAGAGACGTAAGCTTAGGCTGCTTGCGACCCCGCAACATCAGAACGCGTTGGTTCGTCACGGCGTAGAACTGGGTTTTTCTGATCATCGCGTCGTGAAAGAACCGGCCGACGATCATGTAGAGGCCGACGACGAGGAATGGCAGGCCCCACAGGCGAAAGAACCAGAGGCCCGCTTGTTCGCCGCCCGGCAGGATCCACACCATCGCATTCCAGAAGATCGCAAAGCCGCCCCAAAGCAGGGTGAATGGGATCAGGAAGATGTCCTTGCCGCTGACCATCAGCCCTTGCTTAGGCTGCCCTGCCCATAGAATGTTTTCGTCTGCGGCCAAGTAAGATTTGAAACGGTCGGTTGCATCTAGGGAGTTCATAGCGCGCTTCTAACCGACTTCGGAAAGCGGCGCTATATGTGGCGGCATATATGGCCGCGCTTCCACCTAGCCATCGGCGCTGCGATTCCGCACAGTGCGCCCATGACCGACGCCAGACTGGAGATCGCCGCCGGCTTTGCGACCTTGCAGGGGCCAAAGGCGGACAATCAGGATTTCGGCGGCGTCCATATCGGCACGGCGGCCGAGCAGCGCGAGCATGGGGTCGTGGCGGTGATCGCCGACGGGGTGTCGGGGTCCAAGGCCGGGCGGATGGCGGCGGAGCTGACGACGCGCAGCTTCATCGACGGCTATCTGGACCAGAACCCGCTGAACGGCATCGCCGCCAACGGGATCAAGGCGCTGAGGGGCTTCAACCGCTGGCTCCATTCGCGCGGCAAGATCGATCCGGCGATGGAGGGGGCGGCGACCACATTCACGGCGGTCATCCTGCGCGGGCGCGAGGCGACGGCGCTTCATGTGGGCGACAGCCGGGCCTGGCATTTCCGTGACGGGGTGCTGACGCGGCTGACCGAGGATCATACGCGCGCCCAGCAGGGGCTCAGCCATGTGCTGTACCGCGCCGTGGGCATCGAGGCGGACGTGAAGCTGGACGTGCGTCAGGTCCGGCTGGAGCCGCATGACCGACTGCTGCTAACCACCGACGGCGTGCATGGGGTGCTGGCCGATGCGGTGATCGCGGGCCTCTTAGGGCGGCGCAGTTCGCCCGACGCGGACGCCAAGGCGATCCTGGCCGAGGTCGAGGCTGCGGGCGCGCGCGACAACGCCACCGCCATCGTCATCGACGTGGTCCGCACCGGCGCGCCCGACTGGGAGGCGATCACGGCCGAGGCGGAGGGGCTGGCCATCCTGCCGCCGCCCGCCGTGGGCGACAATGTCGACGGCTTCGCCTTGCAGCGGCTGGTCGCGGACGGGCGCTATACGCGGCTGTTCCTGGGCAAGGACACGTTGGGCGACGGAGGCATGGTGGTGCTGAAGTTCCCCAAGCCCGCCGTGGTGTCCGAGCGCGGCGCGCGCACCGCTTTCCTGCGCGAGGCCTTCATCGGCCGGCGCATAGACAGCCCGTTCGTGGGCAAGGTGTTGAGCCTGGATGCGGGCCGCCAGAGCCGTCTCTATATCGCCCAGCCATTTTATGCCGGTCAGACCCTGCACGCGCGGCTGGCGGAGGAGGGGCCGTTCGAGATCGCAGAGGGGATCGGCGTGGCCCTGCGTCTGTCGCGCGCGGTGTCGGCCCTGCACCGGGCAGGGGTGACCCACCGCGACATCAAGCCGGACAATGTGATCCTGGAGACCAACGACGGGCTGAAGCTGGTCGATCTGGGGGTGGCGCGGCTTAGGCTGGCCGAGGAGTTCGCCGAGGCCGAGGCGCCTGGCACCGCCGGCTACAAGGCGCCCGAAATGTATGCGGGCGAGAGCGGCAATGCCGCCACCGACCAGTTCGCCCTGGGGGTGACGCTGTATCGTCTGTTCACCCGCACCTATCCGTGGGGCGAGGTCGATCCGGCCGATGCGCCGCGCTTCGACCGGGCGCCCGTTGCTCCGACGCGGCATCGGCCGGACATGCCCGCCTGGCTGGAGGCGGCCATCATGCGCGCCGTCGCCGTCGATCCAAACGAGCGGTTCGAGGATGTGGAGGAGCTGATCCACGTGCTGGAAACCGGCAGTGCCGTCGCCGCCCCGCCACCGCGCCAGCTGTCCCTGATCGAGCGCGATCCGGTGCGGTTCTGGCAGGGGGTCAGCCTGCTGCTGTTGCTGGCGCTGCTGGTGTCGATGGCGACGCGTTAGGCCCCCATACGTCCAGATTAAGCGTTTGGATGTGCGACATTTAGCGATGCGACGTCAGGGAACCTGTGGCCGCGTTCGGCTTTTGTGACGGCGAGCGGGGATATCGCGCCCGCACTTTTGGCACGAAAGCCTCCCCAATGATCAAGACTCTCGCATCCAGCGCCCTGGCGCTGGCCATGGTCTCCACCCCCGCCCTGGCGCAATCGGTCGCCCCTGACTGGTCCGGCCCCTACGTCGGCATCTTCGGCGGTTACAACCAGTCGAACGACGACGGCGACGAAAACCTCGGCTTCGACCGCAATCTGGACGGCCGCTACGGCGATCAGGTTTCGACCGCCCTCGGCGCCAACGCCT
This sequence comes from Brevundimonas sp. KH_058, assembly GCF_057838505.1. Taxonomy (NCBI): domain Bacteria; kingdom Pseudomonadati; phylum Pseudomonadota; class Alphaproteobacteria; order Caulobacterales; family Caulobacteraceae; genus Brevundimonas; species Brevundimonas sp. KH_058. The sequence goes on from NZ_CM174469.1 coordinate 2,048,553, forward strand.
TCAGCCCCGGCTTCTGCGGCGGCATGGCGACCAGCACTGCGCCCGGCACCGGCTGCCGTGACGACAACGACGGCGTCGAAGCGGGCGTCCGCGCCGGCTACGACATGCAGTTCGGCAACTTCGTCGTCGGCGCCTTGGCGGAATACAGCGTCAACAACGTGCAGGACTCGGTGACGGGCTTCTCGACCACCCCGGCCTTCTACACCTTCACGCGCGAACTGGAGAGCACGGCGGCCGCCCGTCTCAAACTGGGCTACGCCTATGGCCCGGCCCTGATCTACGGCACCGGCGGTTACGCCTACGGCAAGTTCGAGAACAAGTTCCGCACCTCGAACCAGGCCAACAGCTTCACCGAAACCAGCGAAGGCGACGACGGTGACGGCTGGCAGGCCGGCGGCGGCGTGGAATACGCCCTGGGTCGCGGCCTGACGGTCAACGGCGAATACCTGTACACCTCGCTGGACGTCGAAAGCCCGGTGATCCGCGTCGGCAACAACGGCACGACCCCAGCCGCCAACCCGTTCATCTCGGCCCCGAACACGACGGGCACCGACATGATCCGGAGCAACGGCAAGTTCGGAACCCACATGTTCCGCATCGGCATGAACTACCGCTTCTAGGCCCAAACGGGCGGTCGGGCTTACGCTCGGCCGCCCTGGCTGGACAACATGGCTGCGTCCACGCCCATTTGGGCCAGGGCTCGCGTCCATTTCGACGTGTGTTCGCCGTCGAAGATCAGATCGAGATCGGCGTCGGCGGTCAGCCAGACGTTCTCGGCCAACTCTCCCTCCAACTGCCCCTCGCCCCAGCCGGCATAGCCCAGCAGCAGCGCCGAACGGCTTGGCCCCGAGACCGCGTCGGTCATGGCGGCCAGGGCCTCGCGCGTGCCGGTCATGGCCAGGCCGTCGCCGAAGGGCAGGCTGTCGTCCCCTATCATCCAGTCGTCGGTGTGCAGCACGAAGCCGCGCTCGCGCTCGACCGGCCCGCCCATCAGGACCGCACGGCCGATCGACTGGTCCGGGGCCGGAGCCTCCAGCTTGTCTAGAACCGTCTTCAGATCCACGCCCGGCGCCGGGTGGTCCAGCCGCAGGCCCATGGCGTGATCCGGCCCGTGGGCGCAGATCAGGATGACGGCGTGTTCGAACCGGGGGTCGTCGATGCCGGGCATGGCGACCAGCAGGCGGCCGGTCAGGGTGGAGGCTTGGCTCATGATCCGATCATCGGTCGCGAAAGCGGCGCTTGCAAGTCGAGCGGACGCTTGCGGTCCCGGCGGCGCTCTCTATGTGTCGCTGACGGCGTCTAGAACCCCGTCAGCCCCAACCTCAGCGAGACAATCATGACCATCCAGATCGGCGATCGCATCCCGAACGCGACCCTCGCCCAGGCGACCGCCGAAGGGCCCAAGCCCGTCAGCACCGCCGACATCTTCGCGGGCAAGACCGTGGCCCTGTTCGCCGTGCCCGGCGCCTTCACCCCGACCTGCTCGGCACGCCACCTGCCAGGCTTCAAGGATCACCTGTCCGACATCCAGGGCAAGGGCGTCGATACGGTCGCCTGCATCTCGGTCAACGACGCCTTCGTCATGAAGGCCTGGGCCGACAGCCAGGACATCACCGACGACAGCATCGTCATGCTGGCCGACGGCAACGGCGAACTGACCAAGGCCCTGGGCCTGGTGCTGGACGGTTCGGGCTTCGGTCTTGGCGAGCGTTCGCAACGCTATTCGATGCTGGTCAAGGACGGCGTGGTCGAGCAGTTGAACATCGAACAGGGCGGCGAGTTCAAGGTCTCCTCGGCCGAGCATCTGCTCGCGCAGCTCTGATGGGGGTCGATCCAGGCTATCGCTTTGCTATTTGAGCCTGGATCGACGCAAGTAATGAGCGATGTGTTCAGCCCCGAGAAGCGCAGCGCCGTGATGCGTCGCGTGAAGGGCAAGGACACGTCGCCGGAGCTGGCCGTGCGCAGGATCCTGCGCGCGGCCGGGATCGGTTATCGGCTGGGCGGTATGGGTCTGCCCGGTCGGCCGGATGTCGTGATGAAGGGCCGCCGGGTCGCCGTGTTGGTCCACGGCTGTTTCTGGCACGGCCACGACTGTGCGCGCGGCGCGCGCCAGCCCAAGACCAACGCCGACTACTGGATCGCCAAGATCGCCCGCAATCGCGCCCGCGACGCCGCCGCCGTTCAGGCGCTGGAGGCGTCAGGCTGGCGCGTGGTGACGGTGTGGGAATGCGAGATGCGTGGGCCGGATTTCGCCGCGACCCTGGTCGCCGCCGTCAGGGATCAGGCGGCCTCGGTCCGGGCCTGAGCGGCGGTCTCGTCCAGGACGTGTTGCAGGGCGCCGATCAGCGCCGTGGGCGTCAGGGGCTTGGAGACGAAATAGGCCATGCCGGCCGCCTGACAGGCCGCGACATCCTCGGGCGCGGTGTCGGCGGTGACGGCGACGACGGGCGTGCGGGCGTTGGGTCCGCCGCCGGCGCGCAGGCGACGCGTGGTCTCGCGCCCGTCTAGTTCGGGCATGCGCACATCCATGAAGATGACGTCGAAGACGGCTTCCTCGCAGCGCTGCAAGGCGATCAGGCCATCGGCGGCGGTGGTGATCTCGCAGCCCAGCGGCTGAAGGATCAACTGTACGGCGCGGCGGTTGATGTCGTGATCGTCCACGACCAGCAGGCGCAGGGGTTGGTCGTCCGTTTCGCCGGGTTCAGCCTCTGGCTCGGCCGCCGCAGGTTCGGGCGTCGGCTCGGGCGCCGCCGCGACCACGGCCTGGGCTGCCGGCGTGAAGGGAACCAGCGACCGGGCGATGTCCAGGCGGCTTTCCTCGACGATCTCGGCGATCGGCTCAGCGTCCTCGCCCTTGGGCAGGATCAGGGAGACGGTGAAGCGCGAGCCTTCGCCCGGCGTGCTGCGCACCGTCAGGCGTCCGCCCATCAGGTCGATCAGATTGCGGCTGATCGCCAGGCCCAGGCCCGAGCCGCCATAGCGGGCGGTGACCCCGTCGGCCGTCTGGTCGAAGGGGGTGAACAGGCGCGCCAGTTGGTCGGTCGTCATGCCGGGGCCGGTGTCGACGATCTCGAACAGCAGGGCGTAGCCCGACGGTTCCTCGGACCAGGCCTGGACCCGCAGGGTGATCTGGCCTTCTTCGGTGAACTTCATCGCGTTCGACATCAGGTTATTGAGCACCTGACGGATGCGCATCACGTCGCCCTTGACCTGGCGGGGGACGCCGTTCGCGCCCTCGACGCGCAGCCTCAGGCCCTTGGCGTCGGCCGGGCCGCGCCACAGTCGAAGCGTCTGGGCCAGCATCTGACGCAGGTCGAAGTCGTTGGCCTCGACCGTCATGCGGCCCGCGCCAATGCGGCTGTGGTCCAGCAGGTCGTCCAGAAGGGCCTTCATCATCAGACCGGCGTCGGTGATCAGGTTGGCGCTGGCGCGAGATTGGGCGTCGGGCGCGCGCAGTTCGGCGGCGCCGGTCAGGATGGCGCCGATGGGCGTGCGCAGGTCGTGACCGACGGCGGCCAGGAAGGCGGTGTGATCGGCCAGGCTGCGTTCGGCCGTGAGGCGCAGGTCCTGGGCCTCGGCATGGGCGCGGATCAGATCGGTCGTGGCGTCGCTCATCCGTTGCCAGGTGACGACGACGTAGAAGGCGTACAGGACCACCGTCGCCGCCGCCGTCATCACCAGCGGTGCGGGCGCGCCGAACGAATAGGCGAAGAAAGGGGTCGCCATCAGATAGAGCAGCTGCGGCGCCAGGCTGGCGATCATCATCGGCTGGCAACGCGCGGCGGTCGTCATGGACGACAGCATGATGGCCGGCAGCATCAGGGCCGCGCAGACCCCGCCCAGAGGGCCGCCGATCTGCCACATCACCAGGGACAGGCCGCCGAACACCGTGGCGCTGACTGCGAGTGCGATGCAGCCGGCGACCTTGCGCGCCGTGGACATCTCGTCCCTGTCGCCGCGCGTGACCGGACCGAAGACCACCAGTTCGACGCCCTGGACGGCCATATACAGCACCGCCCAGCTCAGGCTGAACCAGACGCCCACCATCGGCGTGACGACAAGGGCGACCGCCCAGCTCGATGCGATGCGTTGCAGCAGCGCGCCACGACGCAGGCGTACGGCGGCGGCCCAGCCGTTTTCAGCCTTATCGACGACGGTCGATTTCATGCAGGCCCTCGAATGGCGAACGCCGGTCGTTCGCATCGGCGAGAGTATGCCGGTCGAGCCTAACGCTCCGTCAACGGCCGGAAGCGACCGCTTCGGTTGCTGTGGAAAAACCGTCGGCGTGAAGACGGGCGGCCAGGTCGCGCTTGATACGGGTGACCAGGCCCGGCCCCTCGTAGATCAGGGCGGAATAGATCTGGACCGCCGTGGCGCCCAGGCGGATGCGGGCATAGGCCTCGGCGCCGCTGTCGATGCCGCCGACCGCGATCAGGGGCAGGCGGCCGCCCGCCGCCTCGGCCGCCGCGCGCAGGGCCTTCTCCGCAAAGGGACGGATAGGGGCGCCGGACAGTCCGCCGGTCTCGTGCGCGTCGGGCGACCGCAGGGTCTCAGGGCGTTCCAGCGTGGTGTTGGACACGATCAGGCCGTCGATCCGGTGCGCCAGCGAGGCCTCGACGATCATGCCGATCTCGTCGGCGATCAGGTCTGGCGCGATCTTAAGGAAGACCGGCACGCGGTCGGGGCCGGCCGTCGGGCGAGCGGCGTCGATGCGGCCCAACAGGTCGTCCAACTGCTCGCGGCCCTGCAGCGCGCGCAGGCCCGGCGTATTGGGCGAGGAGATGTTGACGGTGAAATAGGAGGCGCGGCCGGCCAGTCGCTGCAGGCCGGCGACATAGTCCGCCGCCTTGTCCTCGGTATCCTTGTTGGCCCCCAGATTGGCGCCGATGACCACGCCCGACGGACGGCGATCCAACCGGGCGGCGAAGGCGTCCAGCCCGGCGTTGTTGAACCCCATCCGGTTGATGATGGCCCGGTCTTCGGTCAGGCGGAACAGGCGGGGCTTGGGATTGCCGGCCTGGGCGCGCGGGGTGACCGAGCCGCATTCGACGAAGCCGAAGCCCAGGCGCGACAGGCCGCGCAGGGCCTCGCCGTTCTTGTCCAGCCCCGCCGCCAGACCGACCGGATTGGGCAGGTCCAGACCCGCCAGCTGTGTTCGCAGGATTGGATCGTCGGCAGGCGGCGCGGGCAGGAGGGCGAGGGCCAGCCCCCTTATCGCCAGCTGGTGCGCCTGTTCCGGGTCCAGCCGTCGCAGCAGGGCGGCGCCCAAATCCGTCAGGCTCATCGCGCGTCCTCGAACGTCATCTCGCCGTCGGCCGTGACGGAGAAGGCGCGCGAGGCCGTGACGGCGGCGACGGGCAGGGGCGCATAAAGGTGGGGGAACAGGTCCCCGCCACGCGACGGCTCCCAGATCAGGTCGTCGCCGAACCGGCTCAGATCGACCGTCAGCAACAGCAGGTCGCCGCGACCGGCGAAGTGACGCCGTGCGGTCTCGGCCAGTTGCGCCTCGGTGGACATGTGGATGTAGCCGTCAGCGAGATCGACAGGCGCGCCGTCATACCGGCCCTCGGCGACGGCGGCGCGCCATTCGGCGGCGTCGACGATCTTGTAGGCTATGTCGCTCATGCTGACGGCGCGCCCAGCGACCGCGGCGTCAGGAAACCTTCGTAGGTGCAGCGGCCCGCCACATCGACGGTGAACAGGGCGGCTGCGCCGGTGGGAAAGCCCCCCGACAGCTTGTCCACCACAGCCGGCGAGGCGGCGCTCTCGATCAGATATTCGGCGGCCAGCACATGGACGCCCGGATTGTGGGCCAGGATCAGCAGGCAGCCGGCCTCGTCCTCGCTGTTTTCGACGAAGCGGCGGATCACGTCCGAGCCGGCGTTGTACAGGGCGGCCTCGTCGCGCACTTCGACGTCGCCGAAGGCGTCGTGCATCTGGTCCCAGGTCTGGCGGGTGCGCACGGCGCTGGAGACCAGAGCCAGGTCGGGCTTCAGCCCCCGTTCGGCCAGGGTGCGCGCCATCAGCAGGGCCTCGGCGCGGCCGGCGGCGGACAGGGGGCGGGCCTCGTCGCCGCCGCCGGACGGGGCGGAGGTTTCGGCCTGGGCGTGCCGCATCAGGATCAGTCGGTGCATGATCTTCGCCATAAGGCGGTTTCGCCTCGCCGACCAGATGGGGCGAGGGTCAACTCCGCGTCAGGTGTGCGGCTTTCGTCGCGACGAAAGCGAGGCGGCTGGCTGGGGCGTCAAGGCCGGGGCGGCGACACGCTGAGCATGGCCGCTGGGCCGGATGCGGGCATAGTTCTGGCGCGAGGCCTCCAGCAGGATAAGGCCGGCGGCGCCGGGAAACACATGGCGGCCCACCTGTTCGAACCCGTCCGCCAAGGCCAGCATCGGCGCCCAGGGCGGCGCATACAGCGTCTGGGACCAGGCCATGGGCTCCAGCCCCACGTCGCGCACCAGCCCTTCCAGCTGGCGTCGGGTGAAGGGCCGACCGTGGCCAAAGGGGGTGTTGTCGGCCCGCGCCCACAGGCCGCCGCGCGCCGCCGCCGCCAGGATGATCCGCCCGGTCGGCGCCAGCGCCCGCACCGCCTCCAGCAGCAGGGCGGCGGGATCGTCCGCCTCCTCCAGCGCATGGACCAGCAGGATGCGGTCGAAAGATCCGGCGGGGAAGGGCAGGCGGCGGTCGTCCACCAGCAGGGTGCGGTTGCGCCCGACCGAGGGCCAGTGCTCGACCCCCTGGCCGCCCGGCATGGCCGCGACCACGCGTCGGGCGCCGACGAAGGCGTCCAGCCACGGCGTCGCATAGCCGATGCCCAGCACGTCGCAATCGGCCGCCTCGCCCCAGGCGTCGTCCAGCCGTCGCGCCACCAGACGCCGCGCCAGGGCGCCGGTCGGTTCGCCGTAGAAGGTTCGAAGCTCGTCGATGCTGCGCCGCATGGGCGCACTATAGGCCTGTCGGCGGCCCTGCTGCTAGGATGGGCGCATGACCCTGGATGTGCATCTGTTTCCCTGCCGCAGCGACAACTACGGCTTCCTGATCCGCGACGCCGCGACGAGCGTAGTGGCGGCGGTCGATACGCCCGATGCGGCGCGGATTCTGGAAGAGTTGGAAGGCTTGGGCTGGGGACGGCTGGACCTGATCCTGAACACCCATTGGCACCCGGATCATACCGAGGGCAATGAACGGTTGAAGGCCGAGATGGGCTGCGAGATCGTCGGGCCGGAGGAGGTGCGCAAGGTCGCGCCGCTGGACCGGGTGGTCGCCGACGGCGACGTGGTGATGGTGGGCGATACGCGGTTCGAGGTCACCCTGACGCCCGGCCACACCCTGGGCCATGTGGTGTTTCATGCGCCGGCGGATGCCCTGGCATTCACCGGCGACACCCTGTTCGCCCTGGGCTGCGGCCGTCTGTTCGAAGGTACGCCCGAGCAGATGTTCGACAGTCTGCAACGGCTGAAGGCCTGGCCCGATCAGACCGTGATCTGGTGCGCGCACGAATATACGGCGTCCAACGCCCGCTTCACCCTGAGCCTGGACGATAGGCCCGAAACCCTGTCGCATGCCGAGGCGATATTCGCCGCGCGGGACCGGGGCGAACCGACCGTGCCGACGACGATAGGGGTGGAGAAGCGGTTCAACCCGTTCATGACCGCGACGGATGCGGCTCAGTTCGCCGCGCGCCGGGCGGGCAAGGACGTTTTTTAGAGGCGCTGGCGAAGGCGTTCATCACAACGGTCACGACGAGGTCACAACGATCACGACGGCGCCGAACGCGCGTCTGCTGCCCGACCTCATGGCCAGGCCGTCGCTGACACTGCGGCTACGCCGCGCCGCAGGCCATCAAGATTTTCCGAACCGGCAAGGCTCCGTCGTGTTCGTCGTGACCTCGTCGTGATCGCTGTGATGAACCCCTTCTTGAATCGCGCCAATGGTTTTCATCGGCCCGCCTCCGCCGAACCCAAAGTAGAATTCAGCGATTCAGCGCCTCGCCGCCCACGACCCGCACGATCCGGGCGGAAGACGGGCGACCGGCGATGCCGGCGTCGGCGTCGATGACGATCCGCAAGGTGCCCTGGACCAGGGTGACCGACGGACGGCCCTGATCGGACACCACGACGCGGCGGACCCGCTCGACCTGAGACCGCAGGTTGGACGACCGCGCCATGCGCACGATGGCGTCGCTGGCGGCCGAGACAGTGTCGGCGGCGACCTGTTCCGAGCCGGGCTGGATGTCCACGTCGATGACGATCAGCCGCCCCATCGCATGGCTGGCACGATAGCTCTGGCGCATGAAATAGTCGACCAGCTGGGCGCCGGTCATGGCCGCATTGGCCAGGCCTTGCGCATCCCCGACGCGCGAGGCGGGCGAGCCCTGGGGCGCGGTGGTCGTATAGAGGGTCACGGCCCCATTGGGTGTGACCCGCAGCACCTGATCGCCGTTGTCGTTGCGATAGATGATGTCGCCGCGCGGCGCGGGCGTGGCGCGCAGGACCCAGACCTCGGTCGACCGTTCGAACCGCATCAGGGCGCGCGACCCCGAGGTGTCCAGGATGAAGCCCTGGCCGTTGCTGCTGACATAACGGGCCGTGGGCGGGACCGAACGGCCCGACTGGGCGTGGGAAACGGCAGGCGCGGTCAGGCTGACGCCGATGACTGCGATGGCGGCGACCGCCATCGCAGTCACGCGTGGCGATTTTTTCGCCGTGACCGATCCCAACAACTTCATGAGAGACTTGATGAAAGCGCCGCGCGGCGGATTTTGGGCGAAGGCCCCTCAACCCACCAGGTACTGACCGCCGTTCAACGAGAGTGTGCAGCCTGTGACATATCCGGCACGCTCGCCCACCAGCCAGGATACCATGTCGGCGATCTCCTCGCCCTTGCCCAGGCGGCCGACGGGGATGTGGCTGATGATGCCTTCCAGAACCTTGGGGTCCATGGCGCCGACCATTTCAGTGTCGATATAGCCGGGCGCGATACAGTTCACGGTGACACCCTTGCGCGCATTCTCCAGCGCCAGCGCCTTGGTGAAGCCGATCATGCCGGCCTTGGCGGCGGAATAGTTGGTCTGGCCGATCTGACCCTTCTGGCCGTTGATCGAGGAGATGTTGACGATGCGGCCGTGGCCCCGGTCACGCATGCCGTTGATGACCTGGCGCGTCATGTTGAACACGCTGTCCATGTTGACGCGGATCACGTCGGACCACTGGTCGTGGCTCATCTTGTGGAAGAAGCCGTCGCGGGTGATGCCGGCGTTGTTGACCAGGATGTCGATGGGGCCCAGTTCGGCCTCGACCTCGGCCACCGCGCGGGCGCAGTCGTCGAAGCTGCCGACGTTGCCCTTGACCACCATGACGCCCAGCGCCTTGGCCGTGGCCTGGGCCGCCTCGTCATTGCCGGAATAGCCGGCGGCGACCTTGAAGCCGTCCTCAGAGAGGCGTTGAACGATCGCCCTGCCGATGCCCCGGGTCCCGCCCGTCACGAAAGCTACGCGCGTCATATCGTCTCCTGTCCCTATCCAGGCCCTTGGAAGGCCTTGTCGGGGTTCAGGATTAACGAGGGAGCGAAACCGCGCAAGGCGTGAATCTGACGCGACGGAAGTTTCATGCTTCCGTCGCGTTTTTCAGGGATCAGGCCGCCAGCTTTTCCATGTCGATCACGAAGCGATAGCGCACGTCGGATTTCAGCATCCGCTCATAGGCGTCGTTGATCTGGTCCGGGGCGATGGTCTCGATGTCGCAGGCGATGCCGTGCTTGGCGCAGAAGTCCAGCATCTCCTGCGTCTCCTTGATGCCGCCGATCAGCGAACCGGCGATGCGGCGACGACGCCACAGCAGCGGCAGGGCGAAGACCGGCAGGCCCTCGGTCGTCAGGCCCAGCATGATCATGGTGCCGTCACGCGCCAGAAGCTGGACGTGGCTGGCGATCTCGTGCGTGGCCGAGACGGTGTTGATGATCAGGTCGAACTTTTCGGCCGCCGCCTTCATCGCGTCCTTGTCGGAGTTGATCAGGAAGTGTTTGGCGCCCATCCGCTCGGCGTCCGCCTTCTTGCGGTCCGAGGTGGACAGGACGGTGACCTCCGCCCCCATGGCCGCCGCCAGCTTGACCGCCATATGGCCCAGGCCGCCCAGGCCGATGACCGCCACCTTGGAACCCGGTCCGACGCCCCATTCCTTCAGCGGCGAATAGGTGGTGATGCCGGCGCACAGCAAAGGCGCGGCGACATCCAGCGCCAGGCTGTCGGGGATGGACAGGACGAAATGCTGATCGACCGTGATGTGGTCGGAATAACCGCCCTGGGTGATGGTCTCGCCGGTCCCGCCCTTCTTGTCCTTGCCGCCATAGGTGCCGGTGAAGCCGGGGACGCAGTACTGCTCGACGCCTTCCTGGCACGAGGCGCATTCGCGACAGCTGTCGACCATGCAGCCCACGCCGACGCGGTCGCCTTCCTTGAAACGGGTGACGTTGGCGCCCACCGCCTTCACCAGACCGGCGATCTCGTGACCCGGCACCAGCGGATAGGACTGGCCGCCCATTTCCCCGCGCGCAGCGTGCAGGTCGGAATGGCAGACGCCGCAGTATTTGACGTCGATCAGCACGTCGTCCGGGCCGGGATCGCGACGGTCGAAACTATAGGGCGTCAGCGGCTTGTCGGCGGCGGTCGCGGCGAAGGCGCGTGTGGCGATCGGCATGGGAAAGTCCTTCAGGCTTTGCAGTGAGCCAGCCTCAGATGAGGCGGCGGGCGCAGGTCCGCAAGCATGCGGACGGCTATTTCAGCTTGCCGATCAGCGCCTGAGCCGCCGCCGGGTTCCGCACCTTCGCGCCCGAGATGAAATAGGCGAACACCTCGCCGCGTTTCGCCCAGTTTTTGGCCTGATCCGCCACCGCATCCAGCTCGACCGCCGTCATGCCGGTCGGCTCGTCCTCGCGGCTGGACATCAGCCGGGCGTAGGTAAAGTCAGCGGTCGCCTCGTCGATCTGGGGCCAGGTCGGCTCCTCGTCATCGACGGCATAGACGATTGCCGCGCCGTATTTGCGGGCCAGGTCGTAGAACTGTTCGACAGCGAAGGTGGGGTTCCTGACCTCCAGCGCATGACGCAGGCGGACCCCGTCTTTTTCCTTGGGCAACAGCTTCAGAAAGCCTTCGAAGTCCTCGGCGTCGAACTTCTTCGTCCCCATGAACTGCCAGTTGATGGGCCCCAGCTTGTCGCCCAATTCGGTCAGGCCCTGGGACAGGAATTTGTCGAAGCTCTCGCCCCCTTCGGACAGGATCTTGCGATTGGTGCAGTAGCGGCTGGCCTTGACCGAGAACACGAAATCCGCCGGCGTCTCGTCGCGCCACTTGCGCCAGCTATCGGGCTTGAAGGTCGAATAATAGGTGCCGTTGATCTCGATCGAGGTCAGTTTCGACGCCGCATATTCCAGCTCGCGTTTCTGAATCAGGCCCTCGGGATAGAAGACCCCGCGCCACGGCTCAAACGTCCAGCCGCCGACGCCGACATGGATGGAGTGGGTCATGGTTCGCTCCGTTCGTCGTTGGATCCGTGAGGATCGCCCTGCCAATCTTCGTGTCCATGCCTAACGCGCTGTATGAGAATCCCGTCCGGTTCCTGATCATAGATTATGACATGGGCCTTGAAGGCGAACGCCCGCACGGGCGGATCATATTCCAGACGCAGTCGAGTCATGCCGGGCGATGCCGCCAGCCGCCGAAACAAGGCGTCGAGTTCGTCTTGATAGCGGTCGGCCTGTCGCGGACCGAACTGGTCGTGACCCTGAATATAGATGGCGACGAGATCCTCGCTCGCCTCCTTCGACAGCCTATAGCCGCTCATCCCGCCTTACGCCGCGCGGCGATGCGAGAAAGGGCTTCGGCGCGAATATCCGCCATGGTCATGTCGCTCACGCCGCTGGCCCGGCCTTCATCGATCAGCCTTTGCATGTGCGCGATCTTGTCGGCCTTGATCTGCTCGCGGCGGATCAAGTCGCGCACCACGTCGGACGTATTGGCGTAGCGGCCGGATTTCGCCTGTTCCTCGACCCAGGCCTTCATCGGATCGGGCAGGGAGATGTTCATCGTCGCCATGGTCGGCCTCCTCTCCAAGAGAGTGGGCGCTTGGCAAGGTTTGTCAACCCGTCGGTCAGGCCGCCATCACCGCCTGAATCCCGGCCAGCAGGCTGGCGGCGGTGATGGGTTTGGGGACGTGGAGGTCGGCGCCGGCGGCCTGGGCCTGGTCGCGGTGTTCGGCCATGGCGTTGGCGCTGAGCATGACGATGGGGGTGCGGGCCTGGGCGGGGCGGTCGGCCTCCATCCGGCGGATGGCGCGGGTGGCGGTCAGGCCGTCCATGCCCGGCATCTGCATGTCCATCAGCACCAGGTCGAAGGTCTCGGCCTGGAAGGCGGCGAGGGCCTGTTCGCCGTCGCCGACGGTGACGACCTGCATGGCGTGGGCCGCCAGGATCAGCTGGACCACGCGCTGATTGACGGGGTGGTCCTCGGCCAGCAGCACGCGCAGGGCGGCGAGGGGCCGTTCGGCCTCGGCCGCGCGGGCGCGCTGTCGCGCATCGTGGTCGGTCAGGGAAGCGGCGCGCGTCAGCGGGATTTCGACCATGAACCGGCTGCCCACCCCCGGCGTCGAGGCGGCGGAAATCCGTCCGCCCATCAGTTCGACCAGAGACCGGCAGATCGACAGGCCCAGGCCCGTGCCGCCGAACCGGCGGGTGATGGTCGTATCCGCCTGGCTAAACCGGTCGAACAGGCGGGCGGCATGATCGGGCGAGAAACCGACGCCGGTGTCCTCGATCCGCAGCGTCAACTGGGTCAGGCCGTCGGAATCCTCGTCAACCGCGATGGCGACGCCGACTGAGCCCTGATGCGTGAACTTGATCGCATTGGACAACAGATTGTCCAGCACCTGGCGGATACGGGTGCTGTCGCCGACGAACAGGCCGCGCGCATCGGCGTCGCGGCGGATGTCGAAGGTCAGGCCCTTGGCCTCGGCCCGCAGGCGCATGACGTCCAGCGGGGCGGCCAGGGCCTCGTCCAGGTCGAAGGGACGGGTCTCCAAATCCAGATGGCCGGCCTCGATCTTGGACACGTCCAGAATGTCGGACACCAGCCGTTCCAGCGTCACGCCCGAACTACCGATCAGGTCCACCATCTCGGCCTGTTCGGGGGTCAGATCCGTGCGCGACAAAGCGTCGACGATGCCGATGACGCCGTTCAGGGGCGTGCGGATTTCATGGCTCATATTGGCGAGAAAGTCGGACTTGGCGTGGTTGGCGGCCTCGGCGGCGGCGGTGGCCTCGCGCAGGGCCTGCTCGGCGGCGACCTTTTCCGTCACGTCGCGGGCGATGCCATAGACCCGGTTCCCCAGCCGGTGCGCGCGCCATTCCACGGTGACGTAATGGCCGGCCTTGTGGCGATAGCGGTTGATCTGGCCCAGGACGGGATCGCCGGGGCGACGGCTTTCGACCTCGACGATGCTGTGCCGGGTGACGGCCTGGTCGTCGGGATGAACGAGCCGGGGCAGGTCGCGGCCCTCGATTTCTTCGGGGTGATAGCCGAGGATGGTGAGCCATGAGGCGCTGGCCTTGACGACCCGCCCGTCCAGTTCTCGCACCACCAGCAGATCCAGCGACACGTCGAAGAAGGTGTCCAGGTCCACGTCGGCGGTGGGGAAGGCCAGGGTCGCAACGGGCAAACAGGTCATGACGCAATCCCTCAACTAAGACCCACGTTAGGCCGCATCCGTTAAGCTTGCCTTTTCAGCCCGGCAGGATGACGGGATGGCGCACTGCGCAGGGTCGGTTAGGATCGAACCATGATTTTCGCCCTCGCCCTGATCGCCGCCCTGCAATCCCCGGCAGCCGTGGATCGATTTGAACCGCTGACCCTGACCGACGACCGGGCCTGTACAGCCGATCAGAGCCTGTGCGTCGGTCTGGTATACGAGACGCGCGGCGGCGAGCCATTCTTCAGCCCTGTCGTGCGCACGCCCGACGCCCTGCCTACCCCGCCGGAAAATGCGTCGGGCGAGGTAGAGACCTATCAGCCCTGGGTCGGCCTGATGCGGCTGGCGCACGGCGGATATCTGGCCGGGGTAGAGATGGGGAGCAGCAGCATGTATTCGGGCGGCGGCGGGCAGGCGACGGAGCTGCGTCTTTATCGGCTGGACGCGAAGGGCGATGCCGGCGCCGCGCCTGTGCTGACCGTGCCGATCCGGGGTTCGTTGATAATCCGCGCCTGTTTCAGCGAAGAAGACATGGAGCAGCGGGCCGGCGCCTGTCACGACGAATACAGTTTCGACGCCGTGCTGACGGCCTCAGGCGAGGCGGGCGACATGCCCGTGTTCGATTACGTCACCACGGCGACCGCCTATCCGCGCGGCGCCTCGCGTTCCGAGGACTCGCTGGAAAAGCCGCCTTTGAAACCCGCCGACCTGGTCACCGTGCGTGATCCGAAATGCAGCTACAGCCGCCGCTTCACCTTCGACGCGGCGGCAGGCGAATACCGCCCTGACAGCAAGCTGCCGGACTGCTCAGACTATACCATGCCCTAATAGGCGAAGTCGGCGTAGATGCGTTTCACATCGCCCTGCCAGGCGCCGTGATACAGGTCCAGCAGGCGTTCGGCGGGGGTGACGCCGCTGTCGGCGATGTCTTCCAGTTCGGACAGATAGCCGCGCTCGTCCACCATGCCGCCCGAGAATTTGGCGCGGTTCTTCAGGCCTTGTTTGGCGATGTTGACCAGGTCCACGGCGATGTCGCGCACGCTGCGGCCGGCGACTTCGGCCTTGAGGCCCAGCCGGGTCACGTCGCGGCGCAGGCGTTCGTGGTCGGCGATGTCCCAGTCCTTGACCAGATCCCAGGCGGCGGCCAGCGACGGGGCGTCGTACAGGACGCCGGCCCACAGGGCGGGCAGGGCGCAGATCCGGCTCCACGGACCGCCGTCGGCGCCGCGCATCTCCAGATAGGATTTCAGCCGCACCTCGGGGAAGAGGGTGGTCAGATGGTCGTTCCAGTCCTTGATCGTGGGGAACTGGCCGGGCAAGGCGGGCAGTTTTCCGGCCTGGAAATCGCGGAACGACTGGCCCGAGGCATCGACGTAATGGCCGTCGCGCTTGGCGAAATACATCGGGGTGTTCAGGGCGTAGTCGGCGTAGCGCTCGAAGCCGAAACCCTCCTCGAACACGAAGCCCAGCATCCCCGTGCGGTCGGCGTCGGTGTCGGTCCAGACATTGGCGCGGGCCGACAGGAAGCCGTTGGGCCGCCCCTCGGTGAAGGGCGAACAGGCGAACAGGGCCGTGGCGACCGGTTGCAGCGCCAGCGAGGTGCGGAACTTGGCCACCATGTCGGCTTCGGAATCGAAGTCGAGATTGGCCTGGATGGTGCAGGTGCGCAGCATCATGTCCAGGCCCAGCGTCCCGACCTTGGGCATATAGGCGCGCATGATGTCGTAGCGGCCCTTGGGCATGACCGGCGCCTGTTCGCGCGTCCACAGCGGGTCGAAGCCGGCGCCCAGGAAGCCGACGCCGATCTGGTCGGCGACTTGCTTGACCTCCATCAGGTGTTGGCCGGTCTCGTTGCAGATGTCGTGGATGGTCAGAAGCGGCGCGCCCGACAGTTCGAACTGACCGCCCGGCTCCAGGCTGACCGAAGCGATGAAGCCCTCGGCGTTGCGACGCTCCAGCCCGATCAGGAAGCCGTTCTCCTCGACCGGCGACCAGCCGAAGCGTTGCAGACCCTCCAGCATGGCCTTGATGCCGTTCGGACCCTCGTAGGCGGGGCGCGCCAGTGTGGTCTTGTCGAAACCGAACTTCTCGTGCTCGGCGCCGATGCGCCACTGGTCCTTGGGCTTGGCCCCCTTGGACATGGCCTCAATGAGGACGGTCCGGGTCAGCGGCGTGTTGTCGGTCATGCGTCAGTCCCTTCGGGCGCATCGTAAGCGACCGTGTGTCGCGGCTAGATGGGCAAGATTACGGCAAGGCTCAAGAGGGCTTTGTTCTTTCCCAGACGCGCGCCGCGCGGCGGCTCGCTGCTTGAGGGGCGCACCTATCGTTCCCAATCACCCACGGCCGCCTGCCACAGGGTCATGGCGGCGATGGCGGCGGTGTCGGCGCGCAGGATGCGCGGACCCAGCGAGACGGCGGTAGCGAAGGGCAGGGACCGCAGCCGTTCGCCTTCTTCCGGCGAGAAACCGCCCTCGGGACCGATCAGGATGGACCAGGGCTGTCCGACAAATCCTCCCCCATCGGGGGAGGGGGACCCCGAAGGGGTGGAGGGGGCCTGATCCAGGCTCGGTGTCCGGGGCCGGCCCCCTCCACCACGCTGCGCGCGGTCCCCCTCCCCCGATGGGGGAGGAATAAGCGCCGACATCGCCGGCGCGCCGCCGGTCTCGTCGCAGAACATCAGTCGACGGCCCGTCTCCCAGCCGTCCAGCAGGGCGTCCAGCTTCATCGGATCATCGACGGCGGGCACGTCCATGCGGCCGGTCTGTTCGGCGGCCTCCTCGGCGATGGCGTCCAGCCGGTCCAGGCGAATACGGTCCGCGTTGGTGCGTTTCGTCAGCACCAGCCGCACCCGGCGCGCGCCCAGTTCGGCGGCCTTTTCGACGATAGTCTCGACCCGCGCCTTCTTCACCACGGCGACGATCAGCTCCAGATCGGGGCCGAAGGTCTGAGCGCGCACCTGTCCATCAGCGCGGAGGATGACGCCCTTCTTCAGGATTTCAGCGACGGAACAGCGCCACTCCCCATCGCGGCCGTTGAACACCAGCAGATCGTCACCGACCTTCAACCGCATGACCTGGGTCAGATAGCGCGACTGGTCCAGCGTCGGCGCGACGGGGGCGGCGGCCTTCAGGTCACCCTTCACATGCAAACGTATCATCTGGCGTAATGGTAGCGGCACTGAGCGATCAGCAGGGTGTCTTCAGTCGCGCGATAGACCAGTCGGTGTTCTTGGTCGATACGGCGCGACCACCAACCCGAGAACTCGCCTTTCAGCGGTTCGGGCTTGCCGGTCCCCGTGAAAGGAGTTCGCAGGCATTCACGGATCAGTCCATTGATCTTCCTGAGCAGTTTCCTGTCGGTGGATTGCCAATGGAGATAATCCTCCCAGCCCTCTTCCTGAAACGTCAGCTTCATTCGATCAGGTCGCGCACCTGACCGCCACCCGCGTCGAGTTCGGCGATGGACTTGCGCAAACGCTCAGCGTTCGCCGGGCTACGCAGCAAATATTCCGTCTCTTGCCAGGAGGCGAAGTCCTCCAGCGACATCAATACCGCCGCCGGCTTGCCGCCTTCGCGCGTAATGATCGTATAGTCGTGATCCGCCGTCACTCGGTCGATAGCCGAGGCGAGGTTCTTGCGGAGATCGGTGACGGACATCGCGTTCATGCCGCTAATGTACGAGATTCCGTACGTTGTCGCAAGTGGTGAGTCTCAGACTTTCACAGCGTCCGCGCGATCAGCAGCTTCATGATCTCGTTCGTGCCGCCGTAGATGCGCTGGACCCGGGCGTCCTTGTATAGCTGGGCGATGGCGTATTCGTTCATATAGCCATAGCCGCCGTGCAGTTGCAGCATCTCGTCCAGGGTCTCGCCCTGGATGTCGGTGACCCAGTATTTGGCCATGGATGCGGTGGCGGCGTCCAGCTGGCCCTTCAGGTGCAGGCCGATGCAATGGTCGACGAACACCTTGGCGACGGTCAGTTTGGTCTTGACCTCGGCCAGCTTGAACTGGGTGTTCTGGAAGTCGATCACCCGCTTGCCGAAGGCCTTGCGTTCCTTGACGTAGGCCAGCGTCGCCTCCAGCCCGCGCTCGGCGGCGGCGACGCCCTGGACGGCGATGTTCAGCCGCTCCTGCGGCAGTTGCTGCATCAGCTGGACAAAGCCCTGGCCCTCGCCGCCGCCGATGATGTTGTCGCCCGGAACCTTGACCTCGTTGAAGAACAGCTCGGAGGTGTCGTTCCCCTCCATGCCGATCTTGTGCAGGTTCCGACCGCGTTCGAAGCCTTCGGCGCTGTCCGTCTCGACCACGATCAGCGAGGTGCCCTTGGCGCCCTCGGCCGGGTCGGTCTTGGCCACCACGATGATGAAGTTGGCCAGTTGGCCGTTGGTGATGAAGGTCTTGGAGCCGTTGACGACATAGCCGTTGCCCGATTTGACCGCCGTCGTCTTGATGCCTTGCAGGTCGGAGCCGGCGCCCGGTTCGGTCATGGCGATGGCGCCGACCAGTTCGCCCGAGGCCAGGCGCGGCAGCCAGCGCGCCTTCTGCTCCTCGGTGCCGTAGTGCCAGATGTAGGGGGCGACGATGGCGTTGTGCAGCGAGATGCCGAAATGGTCCGCGCCCTTCCAGCCCAACTGGCGCATCAGCACGACCTCATGCCGATAATCGCCGCCCATGCCGCCGTCTGTCTCGGGCATGGACAGGCCCAACAGGCCGTCGGTCCCGGCCTGGGTCCACAGGTCGCGCGGCACGCTGGAGTTGGCGATCCAGGACTGGACCTTTTCCGGCGGCGCGTGCTCGTCGATCCATTTGCCGACGCTGTCGGAGAAGAGGGTGATCTCCTCTTCGCGCATGAAATCGGGGTCGGGGCTGTTGAGGATGTTCATGAGGTCACTCCAACATTCTCCCTCCCCGTCCGGGGAGGGTGGCCGCGCAGCGGCCGGGTGGGGGCGGCAAGGTGAAGCGGCCTAGATCGGAGTGCGTGTCGCCCTGCCGCCCCCACCCGGTCTCCGCTTCGCTTCGACCACCCTCCCCCGCGGGGGGAGGGAGAGCCGTTAGGGCGTCGCTCCTCAGAACGCCTCGGCCGGCATGGCCATCAGCACGTCGGCGCCCGTCTTCATCTTCTTCAGGTGGGCGTCCGCATCGGGCAGGATGCGCTCGACGAAGTAGCGGCCGGTCTGGAGCTTGGTGGCGTAGTAGGGGTCGGTCGAGCCGGCCTCGACCTGTGCTTGAGCCACCTTGGCCATCTGCGCCCACATGTAGGCCAGCGCCGTCAGGCCGAAGACGTTCAGATAGTCGGTCGAGGCGGCGCCGGCGTTGTCCGGGTTGGCCATGCCGTTCTGCATCAGCCACATGGTGCCGTCCTGCAGCTTGGCCTTGGCGTCGGCCAGACCGTCGACGAAGGGCTTGATGGCCTCATTGCCGCTGTTCTCGGCGACGAAGGCGTCGATCTCGCCGAACCAGGTCATGATGGCGCGACCGCCGGCCGCCGGCAGCTTGCGCCCGACCAGGTCCAGCGCCTGGATGCCGTTGGTCCCCTCGTAGATCATGGTGATGCGGGCATCGCGCAGATACTGCGAGGCGGGGAAGTGTTCGGTGTAGCCCGAACCGCCGTGGACCTGCATGCCCAGCGACGCGACGTGGAAGCCCTTGTCGGTCAGATAGGCCTTCAGCACGGGCGTCAGCAGGCCCATGTAATCCTTGGCCTTGGTCGCCACAGCCTCGTCTTCGGACTTCTCAAGATCGGCGTGCAGGGCGGTCCACAGGATGAAGGCCTGGCCGCCTTCGACGAAGGCGCGGGCCTCCAGCAGCATGCGGCGCACGTCGGGGTGGACCATGATGCTGTCGGCGGGGCCGTCCGGGTTCTTGGGTCCGGTCAGGCTGCGGCCTTGCAGGCGGTCCTTGGCGAACTCGACGGCGGCCTGATAGGCGGCGTTGCCGATGGCCAGACCTTGCAGGCCGGTGCCCAGGCGGGCCTCGTTCATCACCACGAACATGTTGTTCATGCCGCGGCCTTCCTGGCCGATCAGCCAGCCCTTGGCGCCGTCGTACTGCATCACGGCCGTGGCGTTGCCGTGGATGCCCATCTTGTGCTCAAGCCCGGCGCATTCCAGCGTGTTGCGCTCGCCCAGGGAGCCGTCCTCGTTGACCAGGAACTTGGGCACGACGAACAGCGACAGGCCCTTGATGCCCGGAACCGCGCCTTCGACGCGGGCCAGGACGGTGTGGATGATGTTGTCGGCGAAATCGTGCTCGCCTGCCGAGATCCAGATCTTCTGACCGGTGATCGAATACGACCCATCGCCGTTCGGCACGGCCTTGGTGCGCACCATGCCCAGATCCGTGCCGCACTGGGGCTCGGTCAGGTTCATCGTGCCCGACCATTCGCCGGTCGCCATCTTGGGCAGGTATTTCGCCTTCAGCTCATCGGACGCATTGGCGTGGATGCCGGCGTAGGCGCCGGCCGTCAGGCCCGGATACATCGAGAAGGCGGCGGAGGCGCCGGCCGTCATCTGGCCGAAGGCCGAGGCGACGACGCTGGGCATGCCCTGGCCGCCGTAGGCCGGGTCGGCGGCCAGCGCCATCCAGCCCGCTTCGGACATGGCCTTATAGGCTTCCTTCCAGCCCTTGGGGCCGGTCACCACGCCGCCCTCGGACCAGTGACAGCCTTCCTTGTCGCCCGGATTGTTGATCGGGGCGATCACTTCGTCGGCGAACTTGGCGCCCTCTTCCAGGATCTGGCCGACCAGATCCGAAGAGACGTCCTGGAAGCCCGGCTGGTTGGTGTAGCGGTCGATCTCCAGCACTTCGTTCAGGATGAAGGTGAAGTCGCGGACAGGCGCCTTGTAGGCCATGGATTACGCTCTTGCTTTGAAGGGGTGGTGATGGTCGTGGTTGAGACGCGCGCGCAGCAGCTTCTCATAGTCTTCGGCGCCCGGCAGCAGGTCGGGGCGGTGTTCGGAAAGCTTGGATTCCATCCAGTTGCAGGCCTGTTCGGCCGTCTCGATGGCGCCTTCGATGTCTTCCAGCTGCTGCTTCAGCGCCGCGATCTGGGCGCGGTGCCGCACCAGGGCCACGGCCATCTGATGGACGTTGTGATCCTTCTGATCATAGAGATCCATCATGTCCTGGATCTCCTGAAGGGTGAAGCCGATACGGCGTCCCCTCAGGATCAGTTTCAGCCGGGCGCGGTCGCGGGCGTCATAGACGCGGGTCTGGCCCTTGCGCGCAGGGGTCAGAAGGCCCTTGTCCTCATAGAAGCGAAGGGCGCGCGCCGTGGCTCCGAACTCGCGGCAGAGCTGGCGGATGGAATAGGTGCGGTGGTCGTCGGCGGTGGCCATACGCCAACATAACTTGACGTGCGCGTAAAGGGAAGCGGTTTACGCGCACGTAAGGGTAAGCTTTTCGTGTGGCGAGATTACAGGCCAAGTCGCAGGCATGAAAAAGCCCGGAACCTTGGGGGGAGGTTCCGGGCGCAAACGCCGGACTGAGAGGGGATGGGGTCCGACGTTCGATCTCTTTCAGAATTCCTTGCGACGACCCAGCAGGACCGGGATGGTGAAGGCCAGCAGGATGGCGTTGACCACGGCCAGACCCGCGTCCTGGCTCATCGCGTGGACGACCAGCATGGTCGATTCCAGCACCACCAAGCCGATCGCCGCCGTCATCAGCAGCGGGCGTCCCATGCGCCACGAGATCAGCGGGCTGAGCACGCCAATGGCCAGCACGATCTCGACCACGCCCAGACCGCGCACCATGTTCTCGGGCGCGACCGCCGGCCAGCCCATCAGATTGATGAGGTTGGTCATCGGCTCGGTCAGCTTGGCGTAGCCGGCGGCGATGAAGAACATCGCGATCCAGCCCTGCAGCGTCCAAAGGGCGATGTTGGCGTAGGCGGCGCGGCTGCGCGAGGGGGCGGTGGTGAAGGTTGAGGTGGTCATCGGGGGAGGAACCTGATTTCGTAACAGTCGCGATATCGGATTGGGGGTCGCCGTTCGCAAGAGGGGATATAGCGGCGCTTTCGATATTTGTCATCAGGCGATGACATCAGCGGATGACATCGGTTGATGACTTTGTGTTACAGGCCGGGGCATCTGGTCCGATTCCCGACGCCCCACAACCCCGATACGCGCGGCGCCCTATTGTCGGATCACCGAGATTCCTCGCGCGGCCAGCAGATCCTGCACGGTGTCGTCGCCCGCGAGGTGGCCGAGACCCACGGCGATGAAGCTGGTGCCGGATCCCGCGAGCAGGGCCTCGATCTGCTCGGCCCAGTCGGCGTTGCGGCGCGCCATGAAGATCTGGTGCGTCTCTTCGGAGATGGCGCGTCCGTTCTCGTGCGCATATTGCGCCATGGCGGCCTGATCGCTTGCGATCCAGCCGGCGACGACGCCGTCCAGATCGGCGGCGGCCCTGTCATAGGTCTTCAGATAGTGCCGCAGATAGGTCATCTGACCCGCGTCGCTCATCCGGGCCAGGCCGCCGATCTGCTGGTCGAGGGTCTCGAAGCCGTGGATGGTCTTGCCGGCCGCCAGCGCCCGGGTTCGCAGATTCATCTCGACGCCCAGCTTTGGGTCGTAACCCGCCGCCGTCAGCGGGCCGGTGGCGATCATCAGGGCGGCGAACCAGGGCCGGAACGGATCAATCTGTTGCGCGGTCAAGCCGGCGGCCGGGGCGGCCTTGGCCAGGGTCGCCAGTTCGTCTGGCGTCAGCCAGCTGGACAGGGGGCGTTCCGGCGACAGGCCATATTGCTGGATTATCGGCACAATGGCGGCCTGGTCGTCCGGGTTGACGACCTCGAACCAGACATCGGTCGCGCTGTCGAAGGCGGCGTCCACCTTGTCCGATCCCCAGGCCGTGCCGGGCTTCAGCAGATGGATCGTGCCGAACAGATAGACGGTGGAATCCGCGTCCCGGATGACCCAGAGGGGCGGGCCGTCGCCAGCGGCGCGGGCGATGGGGGCCGGGGCGACGGGCGTCTCGGCATAGGCTTCGCCGGCGAAGATGGCGGCCCAGGCGGCGAGGCCCAGCGCCATGCCGGCGCCGATGGATTGGACGCGCGAAGCCGCGCGCCCCAGAGTGATCTGGAGATTCATGGTCGTTTTCCTTGGTTTGAAGGGGTGTGGCGCGACGCGGGATGCGTCGCCGCCGGGTCAGACGGCGAAGAGGTCTTCGACCGGATGGTTCAGGGTGCGGGCCAGGCGGACCGCCAGCGTCAGGGATGGCGTGTAAAGACCGGCCTCCACCGCACGCAGGGTCAGGCGTGACACACCGATCCGCTGGCTGAGTTGGGCGACGGAAAGATGCTGCTGGCCGCGCAGGTCCCGCACGCGGTTGGTGACCCGGCTCATCGGCGCCTCCGGCGCAACCAGACGCCCGCGTAATGGATCCCGGCCAGCGCCAGGCCGATCAGCACGATGACCAGGCCCAGGGACGGCGCGCCGCCCAGCGTGCTTGGCCAGAAGGGCGTATCGACCTTGGCGGTCAGGCTGACGGCGGCCAGAGCAGCTGCGATGGATATGACGCTCTTCTGCTTGTGGGTGTATTCGGTGCGTTCGAGATGTTTCATGACAAGCTCCCCTGTCGTTGTGACAAGGGAGCTTTACGCCCTATAAAATGGTATAGTCAAGCGTCATTGACACGCGACTTTCAAACCTCGCTCGCTTTTAAGCGTCGGGATGCACCCCCGGCGTCTGGACGATCAGGTCGCCGGGCTGGCAATCCAGCTCGCGGCACAGGGCGTCCAGGGTGGAGAAGCGCACGGCGCGGGCCTTGCCGGTCTTGAGGATCGACAGATTGGCCATCGTCACCCCGACGCGGTCGGACAGTTCGGTCAGGGACATGCGGCGTTCGAGCAGCAGGCGGTCCAGTTGGATCATGATCATGGCGCGCCCCTCTCAGACCGTGGTCATCTGTTCGTCGCGCATGGCCGACCCCTGCCGGAACACCTCGGCCAGGATGAAGACCACCAGAATGCCCAGCCAGGATCCCAGGTCGAAGTCATAGTCGGACGGCGACTGGCCGATGCTCTGCGGCGCCACGAAGACCAGCAGAAGCGCGGTCAACTGGATGCCGATCAGGCCCAGGCCCACGGCCTGTAGCCGCTTGACGTTGGCGAACTCGAAGGCGTCGCCCTGATTGACCGACAGCAAGATGCGCCGCAGCCGATTGATGATCCACCAGGTGAAACCGCAGGCCATGACGGCGCCGAGCAAGGTCAGGCGGCCGGTGATTTCGAAAGCATGCCCGGGGTCGCTCTGGGCGCCTTTCAGGGCATCTATGACGCCTGCGCCGAAGCTGGGAATCACCAGTGTCAACAGGAAGACGACACCTATGCCCACCGCGCCCAGCATCACGAACACATTGAAGAAGCCCAGCAGCCACCGCAGGGCGCTGGCGGCCGACCGTTTGCCGACGAGTTTCATCTGGATAGCCCTTCCAATCGGGTCGCCCTCCGCGACCGCCTTGGTGACTATCGATATGGATTTATCGATAAACGGACAAGAAAATTATCGATAAACGAGATGAAACTTTCGTAAGGTTCGGCGTCAGGCGCTGAAGCCCCAGGCGACGCGGGCGGCCTCCAGCCGGGCCAGCTTGGCCTGGAACGGCGCCCAGTCGTCGTCGGTTGCGATGGTGGCCCAGATCGCCTCGACCTCGTCGATCAGCATTTCCTCGGGCTCGCGGGCCGCAAACATCGAATGCTCCAGCCGTTCGATCCGGTCGGGTTCGTGCTCCATCAAGGCGAAGCGGAAGGCGTCGAAGGCCTCGCCCTGATAGAGTTTCGCGCGCGGTCCCGACAGGGCGCGCGCCGACGAGGCGAAGCCGCCGAACCAGTCGAAGAAGACCGGCTCCCAGCGCAGGGCCTCGCCGCCTTCACGCAGCAGGGCCAGGGTCGCATCCACCAGCCGCTGATCCGCCGCCTCGCCCAGGCTGCGAACCCCCAGCCGCATCAGGAAGGCCGCGCGCAGTTCGCGGATATAGGCCGGGCCAAACCCGTTCAGCGCTTGCGTCAGCGGCTCGACATCGGCGACCAGTTTCAGACACCCCGCCAGTTGCGTCAGGTTCCAGAACACCGCTTCCGGCTGGCGCGCAAAGGCATAAAGGCCGGTCTGGTCGAAATAGGCGGCGGTGAAGGCCGGGTCGTATTCCGGCAGGAACCGCCAGGGGCCATAGTCGAAACTCTCGCCCGTGACGTTCAGATTGTCGGTGTTCAGCACCCCGTGCACGAACCCCGCCGCGATCCACCGCGCCGTCAGCTTCGCCGAGGCCTCGACTATGGCGGTCAGCAGGCCGGGAGGATCCCCGGCGGCGACGGTCGGATGATAAAGGGTGCGCACATGTTCGATCAATGCCTCGATCTGATCGGCCCGGCCCAGATAGGCGGCGCGCTGGAACGTCCCGAACCGCACATGGCTGTGCGACAGGCGCACCAGGACGGCGGACCGCGTCGGCGACGGTTCGTCGCCGCGTTCCAGCGCCTCGCCCGTCTCGATCAGCGAAAACGCCCGGCTGGTGGGCGCGCCCTGCGCCTCCAGCATCGTGGCGGCCAGCACCTCGCGCACCCCGCCCTTCAGCGTCAGTCGCCCATCACCGCCGCGCGACCAGGGCGTCTGTCCAGAACCTTTCGTTCCCAGGTCGAGAAGTCGACCTGGGGCGCTATCACGCGCGACGCGGTCGCTCGTTGCTTGAGCGCGCGGCGTTTCGCGCATCTGCGCCGCCAGGAACCCGCGCCCGTCGCCCAGATCGGGATTGTAGTGGCGGAACTGATGCCCGTGATAGCGCATGGCGATGGGGCCGGGCTGACCGGGCAGGGGCTCGAACCGCCCGAAGGCGGCGACCCATTCCGCCTCGCTCAACCCCTCCAGCCCGACTTCGGCGGCGGCGCGGTCGTTGCGAAACCGCAAGGTCGTCCGGGGGAAGTCGGCGGCTTGAACCGCATCGGCATAATCCGCGCCCAGATCGAAGAAGCGCGGTTCGGGGCGGTAGGCGGGAGAGATGGGCATGGGAGGCTAGGTGCGTGTCCGAAGGGGAGAGCGCAACCGCCTCTTTCTTCTTTCGTCATCCTCCGGCGCGAAGCGACCGGGGGAGCCAGCGGCGCGCGTGAGCGCGACCCTGTCGCGGAGTGGATGTCCCAGCATGGTGCGGCGGACGCATCGCCTTCGGCGCCGCTGGCTTCCCCGGTCTCGCTGCGCTCGCCGGAGAATGACGAAAGGGGGAGGGGCGGTTGGCTTGGCAGGCCGCATCCTCTATTCTGCCTTTAGCCATCAGGTCGCCCCGCGCGGCCAGGCCGGCGCGCTCCGAAAGGGCGATGAATCCGGTCCGACGCCCGTCGATAACCTGGCGTCACGACAGCTTCAGTTGTTCGATGGAGGCCGCCGTGGCGCGCAAACTGACACTCGATTTCCTCAAGACCGAGGCCGCATCCGGCTCGGCCCTGGCGCTGGCGGCCATCGCCGCCGTGGTGGTCGCCAACTCGCCTTGGGGCGGGGACTATTTCGCCTGGCTGAAGAGTTATCACGTGCTTCAGATCGGCCCGATCCGGCTGGAGGAGACGATCTCCGACTGGATCAAGGAAGGGCTGATGGCGATCTTCTTCCTCGTGGTGGGGCTGGAGATCAAATACGAGATCGTGCGTGGCGAGTTGAGCGACCCGCGCAAGCTGGCGACGCCGGTGCTGGCGGCGCTGGGCGGGATGGCGGGACCGGCGGCGGTCTATCTGCTGTTGTCCGCGACCATGGGGGCGCCGCACGCGGGCTGGCCCATTCCGCTGGCCACCGACATCGCCTTCGCCTTGGCCATCTTCGGTTTCGTGGGCAAGGGGCTGCCGTCGTCGCTGCGGGTCTTCCTGCTGACGCTGGCCATCGTAGACGACCTGGGCGCCATCGCCCTGATTGCGGTCCTGTTCAGCGAGGGGGCGAACTGGACGCCGCTGTTCTGGGCCTTGGGCGCCCTGGCCGTCGGCGCCGTCGCTGCTCACCGCATCCGCATTCCGACGCCCTTCTGGGTGCTGGGCTTTGCGGCGGTCTGGTATCTGACGGTGCTGTCGGGCCTCAGCACCTCCCTGACCGCCGTGGCCTTCGCCATGATCGTGCCGATCAAGGGCCGCGTCGAAGACGGCCAGAGCCCGCTGAAGGAGGCGATGCACGACCTGCACCCGTGGAACGCCTTCCTCGTCCTGCCGCTGTTCGCCTTCGCGAAAGCCGGCGTGTCCTTCGCCGGTCTGTCGATGGAGCAGGCGTTCGCGCCTTTGGTCCTCGCCATCGCGCTTGGCCTGTTCTTCGGCAAGCAGATCGGGGTCATGGGCGCCGCCTGGCTGGCCTCGGCGCTGAAGATCGGGGCGCGGCCGACGGGCGCCAGCTGGCTTCAGGTCTATGGAGTCTCCCTGCTGTGCGGTGTGGGGTTCACCATGAGCCTGTTCATCGGCGTCCTGGCCTTCCCCGGCGCGGTGGATTCGCCCGAGCAGGTCGAGGTCAAGCTGGGCGTCATCGGCGGCTCGATCTTGTCGGCGATCGCGGCTGCCGTCGTGCTGGGTTTCGCCGGTCGGCGCCGCCAGACCGACCCGGCCGCCCTGCACCCAGAGGTCGAGCCTCTGGGGCCGAAAAACGAGCAAAAACTGACCTAACGTCAGGCTTTTATGTCTCTTCACCGACACACAAAGGCGAATCCACGGCGAAAAATCGTCGCGGGTAACAACGCTCGCTTGTCGGGGGGCCCGAAGCGCGCTTAGCCTGTCGATAACGAACGATCCTCCAAGAAGGGGACGTCGATGGGAACAGGAAACGCCGCGATCGCCACTGGCGTCGCGGCTTCAGCCGGGAGGACGCCTATGCGCCGCAATCTTCAACTCAGAACCACTGTGTCCGCCGCCGTCATGGGCGCCGCCGTTATGGGCTTTGCCGGCGTCGCCGCCGCACAGGAAGCCCCGGCGACCGTCGACGACATCATCGTCACCGCCCAGAAGCGCGAACAGAGCCTGCAGGACGTGCCGATCGTGGTCACGACCTTGTCGCAGGAACTGCTGGACGGCGCCGGCGTGCGCGACATCAAGGATCTGCAGATCCTGACGCCCGGCCTGACCGTCACCTCGACCCAGTCGGAAGCCTCGACCACCGTC
Organism: Brevundimonas sp. KH_058; assembly: GCF_057838505.1. Taxonomy (NCBI): domain Bacteria; kingdom Pseudomonadati; phylum Pseudomonadota; class Alphaproteobacteria; order Caulobacterales; family Caulobacteraceae; genus Brevundimonas; species Brevundimonas sp. KH_058. The sequence continues at coordinate 2,076,401 of NZ_CM174469.1, forward strand.
CGCATCCGCGGCGCCGGCACCGTGGGCGACAACCCCGGCCTGGAAAGCTCGGTCGGCGTGGTCATCGACGGCGTCTATCGCTCGCGCAACTCGGTCGGTTTCGGCGACCTGGGCGAACTGAGCCGCATCGAGGTCCTGAAGGGCCCGCAAGGCACCCTGTTCGGCAAGAACACCTCGGCCGGCGTCATCAACATCATCACCGCGCGCCCGTCGTTCGATCCGTCGATCTCGGCGGAACTGACCGGCGGCAACTTCGGCGCCATCGGCGGTTCGGTCTCCGTCACGGGCGGTCTGACCGATCAGGTCGCCGGTCGCCTGTTCGTCGCCCATCGCGAGCGTGACGGCTTCTACGGCGTCAACGTCGGCGACGGTCCGCGCACCATGACCCAGGACAATACGCAGAACTATACGACCGCGCGCGGTCAACTGCTGATCCTGCCCAACGACAACACCTCGATCCGCCTGATCGCGGACTACACCAAGCGCGACGAGTTCTGCTGCGCCGCCGTCCAGACCCGCGTCGGCCCGACCCAGGCCTTCATCGCCGCCCTGACCGCGCCGAACGGACCCGGTCAGCGGCCGCCCGTCGCAGGTTTCGGCCCGGTGCCCTTCTCGCGCCTGGCCTATTCCAACCGCGAGACCCCGCAAGAGATCGAGGACATGGGTCTGTCGGCGGAAGCCACCATCGACTTCCCCAGCATCAACGCCACCCTCACGTCGCAGACCTCGTGGCGCGACTGGTCGTTCCAGCAGGGGATGGACCTGGACTACACCGGCGCCGACATCCTGTACCGCGCCAACGACGGCTCCAACGGCTATGGCGTCGACAACCTGACGCAGGAATTCCGCCTGGCGGGCACGACGGACAAGTTCGATTGGCTGGTCGGCCTGTTCGCCACCAAGGAAGGCGTCTATCGCGACGACAGCTATGTCTATGGCTCGGACTACAACGCCTTCGCCTCCCTGCTGCTGACGGCGACGGTCCCGGCGGCTCTGGGTGGACCGAACCCCGGACGCCTTGGTTGCTTCACAAATCCAAATGGCCTTTTGGTCAGCACGACGCCTTCGCCGCCCTCGCCCTTGCCGCCGGGCACCCCGTTGTGCGCCGCAGGCCTCGTGCCCCCCAGCGCCGCCGCCCCCACCTTCGCGGCGGGCAAGGCCTATCAGGATCACTATTCGCAGCGCTCGGAGTCGGTGGCGATCTTCACCAACAACACCTATCGGGTGACCGAGGCCTTCGATATTAATCTGGGCCTACGCTACACCTATGACAGCAAGCGTCTGCTGGGCGTTCAGGACAATCTGGGAACTAACGGCGCGGCCTGCGCCGCTGCAATCCAAGGTTTCCGTAGTCCGACGCCTTCCGCTATCCCAGGCACTGCCAACGCCTCTACGCCGCCGGCAGCGGTCAGCCTGCTGTGCTTGCCTTGGTCCAACCCGCTCTACGATAATCGCCGGATCCAGGAGAAGTTCAGTGACACTGACCTGTCTGGCACGATCAAGGCGTCGTACCGCTTCAACCCCTCAATCATGGTGTATGGGTCCTATGCGCGCGGCTACAAGGGCGCGGGCTACAACATGGACCGGGTGCAAAGCCCCACGGCGGCAAATCCGCTGCCAATAAATCCTGACTCCTCGCTGTTCTTCGCCGCCGAAACGGTCGACAGCTATGAGGCGGGGGTCAAGACGACCCTGTTCAACCGCACCATGCTGCTGAACCTCACCTACTTCGATCAGAAGTTCGAGAACTTCCAGCTGAACACCTTCCTGGGCACCGCCTTCGTGGTGGAATCGATCCCGGAACTGACCTCGCGCGGCGTCGATGCCGACATGGTCTGGTTCACCCCGGTCGAGGGTCTGTCGTTCCAGGGCGGCGTGACCTACACCGACGCCAAATACGGTCAGTTCGGCGCCGGCGACCTGTCCAGCCCCGGCCGCTTCCCGCAGCTGTCGCTGCTGCCGGGCGCGCGCGCCTCGTTCGCCCCGGAATGGTCGGTCACGGGCGCCCTGGCCTTCGACCGCTCGCTGGGCGGCGGCCTGCGCGGCGGGTTCAACCTGTCGGCCAAATATTCGACCGAATACAACACCGGCTCGGACCTGCTGCCCTACAAGAACCAGGACGCCTTCACCGTCGTCAACGGCCGCATCTCGATCGGTTCCGAAGACGAGCGCTGGACCGTGGACCTGTGGGCCCAGAACCTGCTGCAGGAAAAATACACCCAGGTCGGCTTCGCCGCGCCTCTGCAAGGCACGGCCTTCACCAACACAGCGACGCCCCAGGCGAACGGCACCTTCTACAACCAGGCCACCGACACCGCGACCTACAACGCCTACCTCGGCGCCCCGCGCACCTACGGCGTCACTCTGAAAGTGAGATACTGATCGTCAGGCCGCAAGGCTGAACGACGAAGGGCCGACCGGGCAACCGGTCGGCCTTTTTTCTTTGGAGCACGCGGGATTTGGCGGGGAATTCTATTTTGAGATGTCCCCTCGAGTTCTGCTTTACACATTCATGAAATTAGGAAGCTCCACTTGTGTCGGAATCGCAGCTAAGCGACCGTGCAATCTACCTCTCCTCTTTCCTTGCCGAGCCCGCCATGCAGATCGCTGTTCTAACCCTTGACGGTTTCAACGAGCTGGATTCCTTCATTGCAGCAGGCGTGTTGAACCGGATGAAGCCGCAGGGCTGGGCGGCTCACATCACCTGCCCCACACCGGAGGTCACCTCGATGGCCGGGGTGACGATTCAACGCCAGAAGTCGTTGGAGTTCTTGGCGGAAGCCGACGCCGTGCTGATCGGTAGTGGGATCAAGACCCGCGATTACGCAGCCGACGCCGCGTTTCTGTCGCGGCTCCAACTTGACCCGTCGCGCCAGCTAATCGGCGCTCAATGCTCTGGTACGCTTCTACTCGCCAAGTTGGGGCTGATCGGCGATCTTCCTGCCTGTACCGATCTGACGACTAAGCCGTGGGTGATCGAGGCGGGCATCCGTGTCGTGGACGCGCCTTTCGTGGCGCACCAGAATGTCGCGACAGCGGGTGGCTGTCTGGCTTCGCAATACCTTGCTGCTTGGATGATCGCGCGCATGGCGAGCGTCCATGACGCAAAAGAAGCTCTTCACTACGTCGCCCCCGTGGGAGAGAAGGCCGAGTATGTTCAGCGCGCTATGGCGGCGGTGACGCCATTTTTGGACGGTCGAGAAGAACAGGCTGCATAAGGCGGCATCGTTCCCGCGCCACCACCCTTTGAAGACCCACCGAGGGTCCGCAAAGGGCTGAGCGACATCACTCAACCAACGGCGCAGGCCTTGGCTTGGCCAGCTCGCGCTGTCCGGCCGTCTTGCGGTGCAGGATGCGGCGGCCCCAGCCGGCGATGTCGTCGACGATGGTGAAGATGGCGGGGATGTAGAGCAGGGACAGGAAGGTCGAGGAGATCAGTCCGCCCAGCACGGCGATGGCCATGGGCGAGCGGAACTGGACGTCGGCGCCGACCCCCATGGCGATGGGCACCATGCCCGCCCCCATGGCGAAGGTGGTCATCAGGATGGGGCGGGCGCGCTTGTGCGCCGCGTCCATGATGGCCTCGTGACGCGGCATGCCGTCCCGCTCGGCCATGATGACGTAATCGACCAGCAGGATGGAGTTCTTGGCCGCGATCCCCATCAGCATCAGCACCCCGATCAGGGCCGACATGGAGAAGTTGGCGCCGCCGATGGCCAGGGCGATGAAGGCGCCGCCGATGGCCAGGGGCAGGGCCGCCATGATGGTGATCGGGTAGGCGAAGCTTTTGAACAGCAGCGTCAGAACCGCATACATCAGCAGGATGCCCGAGGCGAAGGCGATGCCGAAGCCGGTCAGCATCTCCTGGATGAACTCGGCGTCGCCCGCCGGCACCTGGCGCACACCGGCGGGCAGGTTCTGAACCGAGGGCAGGCGGTTGACCGCTGCGCCCGCCGCGCCGGTGGCGATGCCGTCCAGCTCGGCGCTGATCGAGGCGATCCGCGACCGGTCCTTGCGAGTGACGGTGGCGGGACCGGCGCCGAACTGGATGTCGGCGACGGCGCTCAACGGCACCGAGGCGCCGTTGTTGCCCGGCACGCGCAGGTTTTCCAGCACCGACAAATCCTCGCGCGCGCCTTGCGTCAGTTGCAGGCGGATCGGGATCTGGCGGTCGCCCAGATTATATTTGGGCAGGTTGCGATTGATGTCCCCGATTGTAGCGACGCGCACGGCCTGGGAGATGGCGCCGGCCGAGACGCCGGCCAGGGCCGCCTCGTCGGCACGCGGCGTGACCAGGATTTCGGGACGGGCGATGGCGGCCGAGTTGACGATGTTGGCCAGGCCGGGAACCCCGCGCATTTCCTGTTCGACCTTGCGCGCCGCGGCGTTCAGGGCGTCGGGGTTATCGCTCAGGATCGAGAAGGTGTAGCTGGTGCCGTCGCCGGGACCGCCGCCCTGCTGGGCGATGCCGGCGCGGATCCGGGCGCCGGGGATCTGTTTCAGCTCGTCCACCATGGCGCGGGCGAAGGCCTGCTGGCTCAGATCGCGATCGCCCTTGGGCGTCAGGTCGGCATAAACATTGGCCTGGGTCACGTCCTGACCGCCGACGGCGGCGTATACCGAGGTGACTTCGGGACGGGCTTCCAGCCGTCTGGTGACCTGCTGAACCACGGCGTCGGTCTGGCGCAGGGTCGAGCCGGGCGGCAGCTCGACCTGGAAGGCGGCGCGGGCCACGTCGCCGGGCGACATGAACTCGAACGACATCTTGGCGACGACGGCCGTGGTGATCGATCCGACCAGGAACAGGATGCCGAGGATGAAGACCTTCCACCGATTGCCCAGCGACCAGCGCAGGGCCTTCAGATAGCCGCCCATCCAGAAGGGATCGCGGTCCTCGTGGTTGGTGTGTTTCAGGATGAAGGCCGCCATCAGCGGCGTCAGGGTCCGCGCCACCAGCAGCGAGAAGGCCACGGAGACGCAGGCCGCCAGGGCGAAGGCCTTGAAGAACTGGCCGATGATGCCGGGCATGAAGCCGACCGGCGCGAAGACGGCGATGATGGTCGCCGTGGTGGCCACGACCGCCAGGCCGATCTCGTCGGCCGCCTCCAGCGAGGCGTCATAGGGCGGCTTGCCGTCGCGCATGTGGCGGACGATATTTTCGATCTCCACGATGGCGTCGTCGACCAGAATGCCGATGGTCAGCGACAGGGCCAGCAGCGTCACCACGTTCAGCGACTGATCCAGCGGGCCCAGGATGGCGAAGGTCGGGATCAGCGACATCGGCATGGCCATGGCCGCGATGAAGGTGGCCCGCCAGTCGCGCAGGAAGATGAAGACGATGATGACCGCCAGCACCGCGCCCAGCAGCAGGGCCTCCAGCGAGGCGAGGTAGGATTCCTCGATCTGTTCGACGCTGGCGGTGACCTGGCTGATCGTCAGTTCGGGATTGGCGTCGTCGAGCTTCTTGACCGCTTCCCGGACCTTTTCGGCGACCTTGACCTCGGACGCCGTGCGCGAGCGCAGGAAGTTGAAGGTTACGGCCTCCTGGCCGTTGTAGCGGGCCAGGCGGCGCGGCTCGCTCCACTTGTCCTCGACCGTGCCCAGGTTATCCAGACGCACCGTCTTGCCGTCGCCCAGCGGCACCAGGGTGTCGCGCAGTTGCGCTACGGATGTCGCGGCGCCCAGGGTGCGCACGGCGCGCTCGGACCCGGCGATGGTGACGCGGCCGCCCGGCAGGTTGTTGTTGACGTTGTTCAGCGCCTGGCTGACCTCGGCGGCGGTGACGCCATAGGCGGCCAGACGTTGCGGATCCAGCTCGACGCGGATCTCGCGATCCACCCCGCCTGAACGGTTGACCTGGCCCACGCCGCCAAGCGCCAGCAGGCCCCGGCTGACCTCGTTGTCGATGAACCAGCTGATCTCTTCCGGCGTCATGGTCGGCGAGCGGACCACATAGGTGATCAGGGCGTCGCCGGTGATGTCGATACGCTGGACCGCCGGTTCCTGCATGTCCTGGGGCAGGCTGGCGCGCAGACCCGTCATGGCGTTGCGCACGTCGTTGGTCGCGCGGTCGGTGTCGGTGCCCAGCTCGAACTCGATCGTCGTGGAGGACACGCCGTCGGTGATGTTGGAGGTGATGTGGCGCACGCCCGACAGGCCCGCCAGCGAATCCTCGATCAGGCGCGTGACCTGGACCTCCATCTCCGCCGGCGCCGAGCCGGGGCGGGCGGCCGTGACGGCGACCAGCGGGAAGTCGATGTCGGGGTTCTGGTTGATCCGCATTCCCATGAAGCCGACCACGCCGCCGAGCGTCAGCAGCAGGAACAGCAGGATGATCGGAATCGGGTTCTTGATCGCCCAGGACGACATCTGGTTCATGGTCGTCGGATCCTATTTGGCCGCAGGCTGGGCGGCGGGCCGGGCAGGGGCGGCGACGGCCCGTACAACGGCGGGGGCGACGTTGACGCGGTCGCCTTCGTTCAGGAAGCCGGCCCCGTCCACCGCCACGCGGGCGCCGACGGCGACGCCGCTGACCGCCGTCTGGGCGTCGGTGCGCGACAGAACGGTCACCGGCTGGAAGTGGACCGTGCTGTCGCCGTTCACGACGAAGACGCCGGGCTTGTTCTCGCGATACAGCACCGCGCCGGTCGGCACGGTGGTCGCCGGCTGGTCGCCGACGGCGATGTCGGCGCGGGCGAACATGCCGGGGCGAAGCTGGGCGCCGGGCGCCAGGGAGATGCGCGCCAGGCCCAGACGGGTCGAGGCGTTGACCTCGGGCGTGACGATGCGGACCGAGCCGGTGGTTTGGCCCGCCTCGCTGGAGGTGACGGTCGCCGACTGTCCTGCGCGGATCAGGCCCAGTTCGGTCTCCGGCACCTGGGCGTCCAGCTCAAGCCGGCCGTCGCGGACCATGCGGAACAGTTCGGTCCCGGCCGAGATGATCTGGCCCTTGGTCACGCTGCGGCTGATGATCAGGCCGCTGACAGGTGCGCGGATGGTGGACTGGTCGAGCCGCGTCTGGGTCTCGGACAGGGCCGCGCGGGCGGCGGACAGACTGGCGGTCGAGGCGCGCTGGTTGGCCAGGGCCGTGTCCAGCGACGCCTGGCTGAGGAAGCCGCGCTCCTTCAACTGCTGGGCGCGATCCAGGGCGGATGCGTCGCGCGCCGCATTGGCGTCGGCCAGCTGCACCTGGGCCTGCTGTTGCCGCAGTTGGGCGCGCAGCAGGACGTCGTTCATCTGCACCAGGGGCTGACCCTGACGGACGTAGGAGCCTTCGTCTACATACCGCGCCACGGCGGTCAGGCCGCCGGTTTCGGCCGCCACCGGCACTTCTTCCCAGGCCGAGACGGTGCCCGATGCGGTCACGGTGCGGTTCAGATTGGTCTGGACGACGGTCGCGGCGCTGACGGTCTGGCGCGAACCGCCTGCGGCCTTCTCGTCCTTCTTTTCCTCGCCGTTTCCGCCGCAGCTCGCCAGCAGGAAGGCCGACAGGGCCATGGCGCCGAGGCTGAGAGCGGTTCGGGTCGTCTTGGACACGGGGGAAATCCTCGGTTGCAGGCGAAGCGGATCGCCGGCTCGCGCCGGTGGGGAAGAAGGCCTGCTGCATACCGCGTCCGCGACACCTTCTCAAACGCCGAAAGGCTTTATTGCGAAGGCTTAATGTGACGTAAGGCGCGGGCTGGATCGGCCGTGCGGCTGGCCCCCGCCCTCTACGCGTGATAGGGGCGCGCGGATGACGACTCCCCCTATCTCGAACATTCGGAACTTCAGCGTGGTCGCGCACATCGACCACGGCAAGTCGACCCTGTCCGACCGACTGATCCAGCACACCGGCGGCCTGACCGCGCGCGAGATGTCCGAGCAGGTGCTCGACAACATGGACATCGAGAAGGAACGGGGCATCACCATCAAGGCCCAGACCGTGCGCCTGAACTACCGGGCCAAGGACGGCCAGGACTATGTCCTGAACCTGATGGACACGCCCGGCCACGTGGACTTCGCCTATGAAGTCAGCCGCTCGCTGGCCGCCTGCGAAGGGTCGCTGCTGGTGGTGGACGCCTCGCAAGGGGTCGAGGCCCAGACCCTGGCCAATGTCTATCAGGCCATCGACAACAATCACGAGATCGTCCCCGTCCTGAACAAGGTCGATCTGCCGGCCGCCGAGCCCGAGCGGGTCCGCGCCCAGATCGAGGACGTGATCGGCATCGACGCCTCCGAGGCCGTCCTGTGCAGCGCCAAGTCCGGCATCGGCATCGAGGACGTGCTGGAAGCCATCGTCACCAAGTTGCCGGCGCCCAAGGGCGACGTGAACGCCCCCCTGAAGGCCATGCTGGTGGACGCCTGGTACGACCCCTATCTGGGCGTCGTCGTGCTGGTGCGGGTCTTCGACGGCGTCTTGAAGACCGGCATGCGGGTCAAGATGATGCGCAACGGCTCGACCCACCTGATCGACCGGGTCGGCGTCTTCCTGCCCAAGAACACCCCAGTGGATCAGCTCGGCCCCGGCGAGGTCGGCTTCATCACCGCCCAGATCAAGGAAGTCGCCCACGCCGCCGTCGGCGACACCATCACCGACGAGAAGAAGCCGACCGCCGAACCGCTGAAGGGGTTCAAGGAAGTCCAGTCGGTGGTCTTTTGCGGCCTGTTCCCGGTCGATGCCGCCGATTTCGAAGACCTGCGCGCCGCCATCGGCAAGCTGCGTCTGAACGACGCGTCATTCACCTACGAGATGGAAAGCTCGGCCGCCCTGGGCTTCGGCTTCCGCTGCGGCTTCCTGGGCCTGCTGCACCTGGAGATCATCCAGGAGCGTCTGAGCCGCGAGTTCAACCTCGACCTGATCGCGACGGCGCCGTCGGTGGTCTACAAGATCGGCCTGCGCGACGGGTCCGAGCTGGACCTGCACAATCCCGCCGACCTGCCCGACGTGATGCAGATCGAGACGATTTCCGAGCCGTGGATCAAGGCCACCATCCTGACCCCCGACGAGTATCTCGGCAGCGTGATCAAGCTGTGCCAGGACCGTCGCGGCCAGCAGATCGAACTGTCCTACGTCGGCAGCCGCGCCATGGTGGTCTATGAGTTGCCGCTGAACGAGGTGGTGTTCGACTTCTACGACCGGCTGAAGTCGATCTCGAAGGGATACGCCTCGTTCGACTACGAGATCACCGAGTACAAGGTCGGCGACCTGGTCAAGATGAACATCCTGGTCAACGCCGAGCCGGTCGACGCCCTGTCCATGCTGGTCCACCGCGCGCGCGCCGAGACGCGCGGCCGGGGCATGGTCGAGAAGATGAAGGAGCTGATCCCGCCCCACCTGTTCGTCATCCCGATCCAGGCGGCCATCGGCGGCAAGATCATCGCTCGCGAGACCGTGCGCGCCCTGCGCAAGGACGTGACCTCCAAATGCTACGGCGGCGACGCCACCCGCAAGAAGAAGCTGCTGGAGAAGCAGAAGGCCGGCAAGAAGAAGATGCGTCAGTTCGGCAAGGTCGAGATCCCGCAGGAAGCGTTTATCGCCGCGCTGAAGATGGACGACGATTGATCGTCTAGCGACAATCTTCTCCCTCCCCCTGCGGGGGAGGGTGGTCGCGTAGCGACCGGGTGGGGGCGGCCGGGCAAAGCCTCACGGACCTCGTTTGAAGTCAGATCGGTGCGCGGTCGCCTGCCGCCCCCACCCGGCTTCGCCTGCGGCTCAGCCACCCTCCCCCGCAGGGGGAGGGAAAGGCGTCTGTGTAGCCTCAGTGCGCGCCGTTCAGACGCTCGAACACCGCCTCATAGCCGTTCGCCTCCGCGAACCGCAGCGGCTTGACCCGTTCGACCAGAACTTCGCCGCGCGGGGTCTCGCCGCGTTCGATCAGGCCGATCACCTCGGCCGTATAATCGGCCAGCGGCATGGAGTTGGGGTTCTCCGCATGGCCAGGCATCAGGTCGGTGGCCACGGCGGGCGGGGCCAGTTCCAGCACCTCGACCGATGTGTCGGACAGCTGATGCCGCAGCGACTGGGTCCAGGAATGGATCGCCGCCTTGGTCGCATTATAGGTCGGGGTCGCCGCCAGCGGAATGAAAGCCAGGCCCGAGGTCACGGTGATCACCGTGGACGCCGCCTGCGCCCGCAGATGCGGCAGCAGCGCCGCCGTCAGGCGGATGGGGCCCAGCAGGTTGGTCGTGACGGTCGCGTCCACCACGTCCAGGTCGAACGGCTCGGCCTTCAGGTCCTCGGCCTGCATGATGCCGGCGTTGTTGATCACCACGTTCAGGGCGGGGTGATCGCTCACGACCTGGGCGGCGAAGGCGCGGATCGCGGCCGGGTCGGCGACGTCCAGCGCGGCCCACGCCATGCCCGGATTGGCCTCGACCACCGCCTTCAGCGCGCTCTCGCGGCGGCCGGTGATGACGACCTGGTTTCCGCGTGCGTGCAGGGCCTCGGCCAGGGCGCGGCCGATGCCGGAGCCGCCGCCGGTGATCAGGATGGTGTTGCCGGTGATGTTCATGGGTGTCTCTCCTGACGGGGGTGCGTCGTTGCGACAGACGAGGTATGGCTGATGCTCTCCATTGGAAAGTAGGCACCGAAAGTCGCCATACTTACCCAAGCGAAAGATTTGGACATGACGGCCACTCCGCCCCCAAGAATCGCCCACCCAGAGACCGGCGAATACGCCGACCCCCGCGTCGAGGCCCTGGTCAACGACGTGATCGGCCGGGTGGCGGACAAGTGGACCATGCTGATCCTGGAGGTTCTGGCCGAACACGGCGAGCAGCGCTTCACCCGTCTTGGACAGCTGGTCGGGGGCGTAAGCCAGAAGATGCTGACCCAGACCCTGCGTCAGATGGAGCGCGACGGCCTGGTGATCCGCACCGTCCATCCGGTCATCCCGCCCAAGGTCGAATACCGCCTGTCCGACCTGGGCCTGACCCTGGCCGAAGCCTTCTGCGGCGTCTGGACCTGGGCCGAGAAGAACATCGACCGCATCGAGACGGCGCGGGCCGAGTTCGATGGGCGAGGTAAATAATCCCGCTCATCCCGGCGAAAGCCGGGACCCAGTTCTTTCGCATCGCTGGTGCGCTGGATGACCGCTGGTCTTCGATCCGATGCAGCTTTCGCCCAAAGTGCTGGGTCGCGGCTTTCGCCGGGATGAGCGGATTTGGGATCAGTTCTGCACCTTCTCCGTGATGAAATGTCGCCCCTGCCGGTCCTCGATCTCGACGACCCACAGATCCGGATCATACCCCCGCTGCCGGGCGATATAGGCGTCCAGTTCGCTTTCGCTGTCGCTTGTCACCGGTTGGATCCACAGGCGGTCGCCGTCGGTTCCGAAGGCCTCGGTGTAGAGGCGGGCGGTGCGGGTGGAGGTGTCATAGGCCTTGACGATGACCGAGCCGGCGCGGGCGTCGCCCTTGGCGACCACGGTCGCATAGGCGCCCTCGATCTGGGCGCGGCGGATCAGGGCGCTGACCCACAGGTCGCTGGAAAGAAGCAATTCGCTAACCCTGCTCGAACACGGAACCCCAACGCTGAGCCGCTAGGGTCGAGGCATGAGGATAGGCCTTTCACCCCGGCGGACCCAAGCCCTGATCTCGGCCCTGATCTCGGCCGTGCTGATCACCGCGACCCCCGTCGTGGCGTTCGCCGCGCCGCAGGATCGCTTTTATGAGCGCAGCTTCGTGCTGGCCGCCAACGACCGCTGCGGCCTGTTCGAGCCGCAACTGACCGCCGCCCTGACCGCCGCCGCCTATCAGGCGCGGGGCGCGGCCCTGCGTGCGGGCGCCAACGACCGGCAGCTGGCCGAGACGGCGCAGCGGGCGCGGGCGCGGGCGGGCACGACGCCGTGCGGATCGGCCGATCTGAAGATGGTCAGCGGCCGGGTCCAGACCGCCTTTTCCGGCTGGTCGCGCACGGCGCGGATGGAGTTTCCCGGCGAGCGCAGGGGCTGGAGCGCGGACCGCGCCGCATACGCCCGCCCGACCTGGCGGCTGATGCAGGCGACCGTGACCGGCGCTTCGCCCGTGCGGTTCGGGGTGGTGGGCGGCATGGATCGTCCCGACCAGCTGGCGGCCGTGGTGTCCTGGCAGGGGCGCTCGCGTCCGACCGGGGTGCGAGTGGTGATGCGCGACCATACGGTGGCGCCGCGTCCGTGGCTGGCGCACGAACTGCCGCCGGTCTCGCAACGCCGCGCCTTCTGGGCCGCCGGCGTGACCAGCGCCGATACGATGCTGCTGGCCGAAGGCCGCCCGGCCGGTCAGGCCTGGCTGTTCCCCGCCGCCGCCGCCGATACGCTGGCGGCGCTGGACCCGCGCGAGGTCTTCACCGTCGAATTCCTTTTCCGCGACGGCAGCATCGCCCGCTCCACTTTCGAGGCCGGGGATTTCGCGGCGGGCCGGGCGTTCCTGGCGATGGGGCAGGTTTAGGCGGCTTTCGCCCTGGCCCTCAACGACATGCAGTAACAGACCGTGACGGCGATGCCGACCAGGATCGCGCCGCATCCGCCGACCAAGGCGACCGAGAAGGGCGCCAAGGCCCACAGGCCTGCATAGATCAGCCCGCTCAAAGCCATGGACCAGCCCGCGACCCGGTTCACGCGTTGGACATAGACGCTGGGCGCCAGGGTCTTGGGCAGGCGATTGCCATACCAGGCGACCATCAGGCCGGTGGCGCATAGGGTGATGCGGCTGGCGGCGTCGCCGTCGATGTATCCCTGTTTCAGGGCGAAGGTGGCGGCCAGCGACAGGGCGATGATGCCACCGGCCCAGGCCACGCTTTCGATCAGTTCTTTTCTCATCGCGAAATCCCCTCCTTGGGATGGGGCGCCTCGGCGCTCCGTTCGAACGAATGGACGAAACCCATCAGCGCCTCTTCGAGGACCGAGAGTTTCAGATGGTAGATGACCGATTTCCCGGCCTTCTCGGCATGCACAAGATCGGCCTCCTTCAGCACGGCGAAGTGGGCCGACATGGTCGGCTTGGACACGTCGAACTCATCGCTCAACTCTCCCGCGCTCATCGGCCCCTTGCGCAGAAGCTGAAGGACCCGTCGCCGGGTCGGATCGGAGAGCGCCTTGAAAACCTGACTCATGATAAGACAATTAGCTAATTGTCGAATTATGTCAAGTGCAGACGATATGAAAGGGGATCGCCAGCATCGCCCGATCCATCTTCGAGGCCGACGACTTCGCGGCGGGTTGGGCTTTCTGGCGATGGGGTAGGTTTAGAACGGTCGGTTTTTCTCCCGTCGCGGTCCGATCACCGCTGCCGTTCAGCTTGATATTTTGACGCTTCCGAAGCCTTCACTTCGTATCCGATCGGCGTTCGGACGAGATCTCTGGCCAGCGGTACGGCTCCGCTAGGCATGATCGGTAGCGCAGCCGTATCGGGCCAGCGCTGTCGTATCTTTGGGATCAATGAGGTTTGAAGCTCTGCCGACCGTTGACGATTCTCACCCTTCGAAAAGGTGATCCAAACGCGCCCGATATGGTCGGCTCCGTCCATTGCAGAGACCATGTTTTCTTCGTCGTTTCCGCGCGAGATCGAGGCGTTAAGGGTCAGCGGTGACACACGCGACAAGGCTCTCAGTTGGTCGTCTGATGCAGCATCAAGGTGGTAGCCCCGCTCTTCGGCTTCCTTGCGCATTAACGCCAGGAAGTCGGACTTGTCGGCTGCTGTCGGTAGCGGAACTTCGAAGGCGGCCACCGTCTGCAAGCTTTCGGGCTGATCGGCCACGCAACCGATGCACAGCAACGCGAGCAGGGGCGAAAGTCGAACCATGTTCTATGATCTGATAGATCATGGATGGGGTCAACGACCGCTTCCCCCTTTAGCGGGCCACCCTGCCGATCATATCAAGCCTCGACCGTGACCGGCGCGGGTTCGACAGCTTCTACTTCCACCACCATCACCGGCAACCGGATCATCACCGCCGCGCCTTCGCCCAGGGTGCTGTCGATGGTCATGCGGCCGCCGTGCAGTTCGGTGAGGCTGCGGACCAGGGACAGGCCCAGGCCGGTGCCCTGGGCCTTCTGGTCGGCGCCACCGGCCTGTTCGAAGGGGCGGCCCAGGCGTTTGAGGTCTTGCGGCGCGATGCCGACGCCGGTGTCGGACACGGCCAGATCCAGGTCCGGGCCGTCCGCGTCCAGGGTGATGGTGACCGAGCCGCCGGCGGGGGTGAACTTGACCGCATTGGACAGCAGGTTCAGCGCCATCTGCTTCAGGGCGCGGGCGTCGGCGCGCACCTTCACCGGCTCGGACGGAAGGACGGCGGCCAGATCCACCCCCTTGTCGTCGGCCTGAAGCCGGACCAGGGCGACGGCGGCGGACACGGCGTCGCGGGCGTCGAACGCCTCCATGACCAGCTGGTAGCGTTCGGCCTCGATCTTGGACAGGTCCAGCACGTCGTTGATCAGGTCCAGCAGGTGGCCGCCCGCCTGGTGGATGGCGTCGGCGTATCCGGCGTAGCGTTCGGGCAGGGGGCCGAACAGCTTCTGGCGCATGATGTCCGCAAAGCCGATGACGGCGTTCAGAGGGGTGCGCAGCTCGTGGCTCATGTTGGCCAGGAAGCGGGTCTTGCCGGCGGACTGGGCCTCGGCCTCGACGCGGGCGGTCTCCAGGCCGAGTTCGCGGGCGAACTGGGCCGTGCCGTCGAAGGCCTGGGCGATCAGGCGGGGGTGATCCGCATCGTGCTGGAACGGCCCCAGGATCATGACCACGCGCCGGTCCAGGGCGATGCGGGGGGTGAACTGGACCTCGACCTGTTGCCCCGACAGGGCGCGGGCCAGGGCGGCGGACACGGCCGGGCGGTCGGGCGCATGGACGGCCGAGATCAGGCCCTGCTCGCTGAGCGCCAGCACCGACAGGGCGGGCGGGGGATTTCCCCAGGTCGCCACGGCGCGGCCGGACGGATCGAGCAGCAGGGTCAGGGCCGGCTGATCTTCCAGCAGGGCGGCGATGCGGGCGGCCTCGTCCTCGGCGTCGGCGAGACGACCTTGGCGCTCGCTCCAGGTCAGGCGCATGGCGGCGATGATGGCGCCCATCGCCAGCAGGCCCGAGACGGCGGCCAGCAGCGGGGCTTGCGCCTCCGGCCCGTTCAGCCAGGTCGAGACCAGGCCCGACAGCAGCGGCAGGCCGACGGCGAAGGCGCCCAGCCGCGTGAGCCGGTCTTCGCCGGTGCGGCCATGATCGAGGGCGATCCCGGCGGCCAGAGGCATGAGGATCAGTCCCGGCAAGGCCCCGGTCGCGCCGCCCGTCAGCCCCGCCGACGCCGTGGCGGCCAGCAGCCAGCCGGCCATGGTCGCAAACCGCAGGCCCGCAGTGTCGCGCACCATCAGCACAACGCCGAAGATGCCGGGGAAGGCCATGATCAAAAGGGCGGCCAGCGGCGCGTCCTTCAGCCCGTCCAGCATCTGGGCCGCCAGGGCCGTCAGGCTTATCGCCACGGCCCAGATCGCGTGCCACAGGGCGACAAGCGGCGCGCCACTTTGCTCGTGGGGGCGTCGGTCGTCCTGTAATCTGGTGTGGGCGTCGGATTTCAAGCGGCAGGCCGTTGTTCTGTCTGCGTCCAGACTAGTCCTCGCCTTGAGTCGGAGCGAGGCCGCTCCCCCGTAAGGCGAACCCCATCGCGGCGTTCACCATGAATATCGGGGGACAAAACGGCCGGTTGTCGTTAACGGCCCGGCGGCCTATCTGGCGGACCATGAGCGCGCGCACCCCTCCGACCGAGACGATTGACCAGACCCTGGCCGAACTGGCCGAGGATTTCGACCTGCTGGGCGATTGGGAGCAGCGGATCGAATATGTGATCGAACTGGGCAAGGGGCTGGCCCCGCTGGATGACGCCGACCGCCTCGAAGCCAACAAGGTGCCGGGCTGTGCGGCCCAGGTCTGGCTGGCGACGACGCCGGCGGACGGACGGCTTTGGTTCGCCGCGGATAGCGACAGCGCCCTGTCGAAGGGCAATATCGCCCTGCTGCTGAAACTCTATTCCGGCCGCACCGCCGCCGAGATCCTGGCCTTCGACGCCCGCGCCGCGCTGGACCGGCTGGGCCTGCCGTCGGCGCTGACGCGCCAGCGCGCCAATGGGTTGAACAGCATGGTCGGTCGCATCCGCGAGGCGGCGCTGGCTTAACGGCCTTGCCAGCGGCGGCCCGACGACCCACCATCGCGGGGTGTGGACGAGGGACGCGAAATGGACCTGCTGAAGATCCTGCGCAGTTTCGAGGAGTTTCTCTTCGAGGCCGTCAGCTGGCTGGTCTTCTATCCCCTTACCCTGTGGCGGATCCTGCGTGGGCCGCTGGCGGCGATGGACTATTCGGACCGCGAACAGGGCGACAGCGAAGAGCATCGTTACGACGACGCGCTGAGCCCGCCGCTGTTCCTGCTGGCCACCATCGTCCTGGCCAATCTGATATCCTTGGCCCTGCACGTGCCGCCGCCGCAAGAGACGTCGGAGACGACCCACATCCTGCTCGCCTCGCAACAGAACCTGGTTCTGTTCCGCTCCCTGGCCTTCAGCCTGATCCCCCTGGTCGCGGCCGTGACCCTGCTGCGTCATCAGAAGAAACGGATCAGCCGCGAGACCCTGCGCGCGCCCTTCTATGCCCAATGCTATCTGGCGGCCGTCTGCGCGGCCTTCGTGTCGGTGGGCGGCGACATCTTCGGGCGGCCAGACCTGCCCAACGCCGTCGGCGCCGCCATCATGATCGGCGGCGCCGGATGGTTCCTGTTCGTCCAGGCGCACTGGTTCGCGCGGCGACTGAATGTCTCGACGGCCCAGGGCGCGGGCATCGCGATCTGGGCGGCTGTGCGGGCGGTGATCTATCTGTTGGCGATCCTGGTGCCGATCGCCCTGATCTGAAGCCTCAGAACGGATCCATCGAACGCACGTCGCCCGAGGCCGAGACGGTGCAGCGCGAGCGATACGAGCCCGTCGCCATCGTCAGTTCGAAATCGCCGCGCCCCAGGTCGCGCACGCCGATGGGCACGCTGGAGCCATAGGGGCGGTTCTGGAACTCGTCGGCGCGACGCGAACAGGCCTGACGCGCGGCGTAGGGGGCGTTCTGCATCCAGCCGCTGTTGGCGTGGCGGCGGTTCTGACCCTCGTCCTCGCCGGCCAGGAAGCCTTCGTGATAGCCCTCGGTCTCGTGGTTGGCATCGTAGTCGGCGCCGTGCAGGGCGGCCTCGTAACCGCGCTGATATTCCCGGTCGTGGTCGCCGTCGGCGTCGCGGTGGCGGCTGTTGTGGGCGGCGATGGCGGCGGCGAGGCCGACGATGGCGACCCCCGCCGCGATCGCCGTGGCGTTCGACCGATCCGATCCGCCCGATCCGCACTCGCTGCGGCCCGCCTGGTTGATCGAGGCGTAGCGGCCGTCACGCGTCATGATGGACACGCAGTCGTTCCCATTGCGCCAATAGGTCATGCGGCCGTCGCCGACGACCTCGGACCGATCCGTGGCCTGATAGCCGCGACGGTTCAGCTCGCCCTCGGCCTGGCCCGCTCGGGCGCCGACCATGTCTCTGAGCGCAGAGGGCGTCTGGGCCGCCGCCGGCAGCGCGGTCGCCAGCATCAGGGTGGACAGGGCGCAGGCCAGGGGACGGGACATGGGGAGATCTCTGGTGGGGCAGGACAACCTGAAGGCGATGCCATAGCCGCCCCGTTTCGGAAATCCTCGCTGTGTTCGAGCGCCGATTTTTTGGGGTGCAATCTGTGCACTTTGTTTCAAATCATCCGATCCCATAGTGGTCCGCCAAGGCCTGCAGCGCCTGTTTCAGCACCGTCTTGCCCTGGCGGCGGCGAAGGCCCAGGCCGGTTTCGGCCAGTTGCAGGCTGTCGCCGTGGATGCAGATGCGGGTCAGGATGGGGCGCAGGCGCGGGCCGACGGCGGCGAGCGCGCCCTCGACCCGGCGCGCGGCCGACAGGGCGCGGTCGGTCGGCTCCATCCGGGCGGAGGTTCCCGACCCGCTGTGGGGCAGGGCGTCCCAGCGCATGGTCAGGGACGGGCCCTTCATCGCCTGTTCCGCCTCGCGACGCAGCCGTTCGCCGGCGGCGGCCTCGGCCGGGGTCAGCCAGGGACGGCCCGAGGCGTCCTTGCGCCGCGCCAGCCAGGCGATGGGGCTTTCGCCTAGATTGGCGCGGTGACGCACGATGCGGCCGTCGGCCTGGATCAGGTCGCGTTCGCCCGCGACGAAACCGGGCCGGCCGGGGGGAGGGGGCGCGGTTTCGTCCGCCGTCGTTCTCGCCGTCCAGCCGCCGCCGGGCCGGGCGCGCAGGCCCGGCTGATCAACCAGGGCGCGGAACTCGACCTCCGTCAGGGTCAGGCTGATGCGGCTGCGACGATCCGCCGACAGTCTCAGCGCATAGACCCCGCCGTCGGCCCCCAGCCAGGCGCCGGGCCGCGCCATCAGGCCGCGCGCGCGTTCCAGCAGCCGGCTCATTGGACCAGGTCCAGGCGCGGGGTCTGGTACAGGCCCTGGATACAGGTCTCCAGCTCGTTCAGCAGGTCATCGACGGGACGCCGTTCGCGTTCGTCCTCGACCCAGCGGCAGGCGGTTCCGACGCTGGCGCGATTGACGCCGAAGACGTGGCTGACCCGCTCCAGCGTCCAGCCGAAGGCCACGTGCGACAGATACATGGCCAGCCAGCGCGGGCGGGCGGTGCGCGGGTTCATCCGGCCCCCGCCGATCATCTGCGACGGCTGCGCGCCGGTGCGCGCCGCCACCAGATGGACGGCCAGCCCCGCCTTGACCCGGTCTTCCTCGCTGACCGGCACCCTGTAATCCTCCAGCATGAAACGCCTCCCTCTCTCGCACTTCGATGACGGCAGCATAGAGGGCTGCCGACCTTGATATAGGAATAAAGTCCTATTACACGTCAAAACCGGACGTGACGCCTTGCCCGCCTTGAGGTTGTGCGAACGACCCTATGTCGGATGTCGGTGGATGGAGGGGACGAAGCGAGGGGGCGCGCGACGGCGCCCGGACCAACATGGTTAATAAATTTCGAATCGTTGCCTCCAACCCCTCGACGGCGATTCGCAAATCACCCTAGATTCGTCTCAATCGGATGGCGTTAACCCTTCTTAAGGTTTTCACGTCTTAACTTGCGAACAAGGTTACCCGGACGTTCGTCAGGGTGGTTACCGCAAAGCTTTTGCCTGGAGGGGCACGTATGCGCGTCCTGTTGATTGAAGACGATCACGCAACCGCCCAAAGCATCGAACTGATGCTGAAGTCGGAAGGCTTCAACGTCTATACGACGGACCTGGGTGAAGAAGGCATCGATCTGGGCAAGATCTATGACTACGACCTCATTCTTCTTGACCTGAACCTGCCGGACATGAGCGGCCTGGAAGTCCTGCGCCAGCTGCGCGTCGGCAAGGTCAACACCCCGGTCATGATCCTGTCGGGCAGCCACGAGATCGAGACCAAGGTCAAGACCTTCGGCGGCGGGGCCGACGACTACATGACCAAGCCCTTCCACAAGGACGAGCTGATCGCGCGCACCCACGCCGTGGTCCGTCGCTCCAAGGGTCACGCCCAGGCGATCATCCACACCGGCGAGATCGCCGTGAACCTGGACGCCAAGACGGTCGAGGTGAACGGTCACCGCGTCCACCTGACGGGCAAGGAATACCAGATGCTGGAGCTGCTCTCGCTCCGCAAGGGCACGACCCTGACCAAGGAAATGTTCCTGAACCACCTGTACGGCGGCATGGACGAGCCCGAGCTTAAGATCATCGACGTCTTCATCTGCAAGCTGCGCAAGAAGCTGGCCACCGCCGCCGACGGCAAACACTATATCGAAACCGTCTGGGGCCGCGGCTATGTGCTGCGCGACCCGTCCGAGAGCGTCGTCACCGTCGCCGCCTGATCGGTCTTCGATCCGCCGATTTTGAAACGCCCGCCGGAAACGGCGGGCGTTTTGGGTTTCGGCGTCGAGGTCATCGATTGAGCCGGCATCGCGACGGTTGACGTCTAGTGCTGCGACGGCCACAACCTGAAATATCTATCGGGGCCATGTTCGGCTGATCTCGATCTCCAAAAGGGATGATGGCCAAATACAAGCCGATCGATTGCGGTCCATTGGCGGTCAGCCTCGTCAACGACGCGATGGGTTGGTCTCTGCGCCCTGGTCCCGTCCATTTCTCCGCATCGGCTCAGGAACACGCTGAAGATCGGCATCCTGCCGACTATCCGATCTGCATCCAACATATCGGGCAGATTTTGCAGGCGCCCGATTGGGTTGGGCAGGGGCCGAAGGATCGCGAGGGCTTCGTCATGGTCAGCCGCATCGCCGTCGCAAAAGCGATCCTGCTGGTGGCGATCAAGCTCAAGCCGGACGACCTGGGGCGATATGTCGTCGCCAGCACCTATCGGGTGTCGCAGCGCGATCTGGATGGCCGCGTCGCCAAGGGCTACTGGCTGCCCACATAAGCAAAAGGCCCCGCCGATGGCAGGGCCTCTTTTCCAATCTGAGGGCGGGTTCCCAAGGTCCCGCATCTCTTTCGGCTTTCGCCTACTTTACGCCGTCCTGAGACGGAGTGTGTGAGGAGGGAGTTCTCACCTCATCAGATCAGGCATTCAACCTAGCCTTGAAACGGCGAAATTTCAAGACCGGTCACTGCCGCTTGGCCGGCATGTCGCGGCCGCCCTGATGCAGGACCAGGCCCTCGACGGCGCCTGCCGCGTTACGGGTGAAGGTGATCTGGGCGTCGATGGCGGTCAGGAAGAAGGCGTCCTCGGCCTCCGCCGTTAGGGCGAAGGCCGGCTGGCCGGTCGCTTGGGCCATCAGCTTGCCGTCCACGACCGAGATCGTCAGGGCGAAAGTCGGGGCCAGATTATAGACGCCCTCGTAGGCCTTGAGCGCGTCGGGCGAGAGGGCGACGGCGCGGCGCTCGCTGGGCAGGGTGACGGTGCCGCCGCGCGCCAGGGTGACCAGGGCGGCGCCCAGCTTGTCCGGCACATCGCCGTTCAGATTGCCCAGGACGATGACGGCGGTTCGGTCGCCCGGATCATAGGCCATATAGGTGTTGAAGCCCTCGATGGCGCCATTGTGCCAGACCAGCTTTTTGCCGTCGGCCTGGGTGACCAGCAGACCCATGGCGTAGTCGCTGCGGACGGGGGTGGTCAGGGCGGTCATCGACTGGGGGTTCAGCACCCGGCCGCCGAACAGGCCCTGTTCCCATTTCAGCAGGTCATGGGTGGTCGAATAGAGGGCGCCGGCGCCGGTCGGAATGCTCATGTCCACATAGTCGGCGTTGACGATGCCTGCGTCGGTTCGCGTGTAGCCGGACGCGCGGCGAGCCAGCATGGCGTCGTGGCGGTCATAGCCGCTGTCGGCCATGCCCAACGGGGCGAACAGATTGGCGGTGACGAAGTCGGCATAGGTCTGGCCGCTGGCCGCCTCGATGATGGCGCTCAACAGGACATAGCCCGAGTTGGAATAGGCGAAACGCGAGCCCGGCGCGAAGTCCAGCGGTCGGTCGCTGAACCGCGCGATCAGTTCGGCCGTGGTCGCCGGTCGGGTTTTCAGCGCCTCATAGTCGTCGAAGGCGGTGAAGTTGGGGATGCCCGCCGTGTGGCTGAGCAGATGGCGCGGGGTGATGGCGTCCCAGGCGGCTGGGGCGTCGGGCAGCCAGGTCTTGATCGGCGCATCCAGATCCAGCTTGCCCTGCTGGTTCAGCAGCATGATCGCGACGGCGGTGAACTGTTTGGTCAGCGAGCCGAGACGGAACCTGGTGTCGCCGTCGTTGGGAATGTTCCATTCGCGATTGGCGAGGCCATAGCCCTGATCCAGCAGGATACGCCCATCGCGCGCGACCAGGACGGCGCCGGAAAAGGCGTCGGCCTCGCTGGAGGCGCGGACCACCTGATCCATGCGCGCGACATCCTGGGCCGCAACGGGACCGACCGTCAGGGCCAAAGCGCTGAAGGCGACCAGCAGAACCGTGCTGCGACGACGGGCGGGAAGGAACTGGGGCAAGGGCGGTCTCCTGAGCGCGTCACGGTGACGCTTTCAGGGAGAGGCGTCGAGCGATCGTTCTGGATGCAGGCCCGGCGGATTTTTGTCAGGTCTCGAACGTCAACGTCGCCTCAAGCCCGCCGCCGTCGGCATTGGCAAGGGTCAGCTGGGCGCCGGCGCGGTCGGCCATGCGGCGGGCGATGGTCAGGCCCAGGCCCGAGCCGCCGCTGTCGCGAGAGCGTGACGGGTCAAGGCGATAGAAGGGTTCGAACAGGCGCTCCAACTGATCCGGCGACACGCCGGGGCCGTGGTCGCGCACGATCAGGCGGAGGGTCCGGCCGTCCCGGACGGCGCTAACGGCTGCATCGCCGCCGTGGCGGACCGCGTTGTCGATCAGATTGGTCAGGCAGCGGCGCAGGGCCTGGGGGCGGGTCGGGACGACGGCGCCACAGCCGCCGACGAAGGCGACGGGCTGGCCCGCCTCGGCCGCGTCCTCGCAGATGGCGGACAGCAGGGCGTCCAGATCGACGGGGGTCACGGCCTCGACCGTGGTCTCGATCCGCGCCAGATCCAGCCCCTCGCGGACCAGATGATGCATTCCCGCCAGGTCGGTGATGAACTGGGTGCGCAGGGTCTCGTCTTCGATCTTCTCGACGCGCAGCCGCATCCGGGTCAGGGGCGTCTGCAGGTCGTGGGCGACGGCGGCCAGGACGCGGGTGCGGTCCTCGATCATGGTCTTCAGCCGGGTCTGCATGGCGTTCAGGGCGGCGGCGGCCTGGCGCACCTCGCGCGCGCCTTCCTCGACCAGGGGCGGGCGGTCCAGATCGTGGCTGAGGGCGACGGCGCCTTGGGACAAACGGTTCAGCGGTCCGGCCGCCAGGCGCGACGCCACCCAGCCGGTCAGCAGAACGGCGGCGAGCCCGGCGAACAGCAGGGCGGCGGCCTCGCGGCTGAGCGTCCAGGGACGCGGGGCGGGCGGCAGGCTGATCGCTACCGGGACGGGCGCGCCATTGACCGGACGCAACACCAGGATGCGACAGCGCAGACGATCGGCCGCCGCGCCGCACGCCCCGGCTGAGGCCTCGAACGCCTTGACCGAGACCCCGTCGACGCCCCGCCGCTTCAGCGCCTCGGCCACCGCATGGGTCAGCGACGGATCGGGCGCGCCCAGCCTCTGACCGGCCGCATCCGGCAGGCCGTCGGTCAGGCCGGCGGCGGGATCGTCGCTGGAGCCGGCCAGGTCCACGATCCGTTCGGCGGTGGTGAAGTCATGGGCCTGGGACAGGCGATGGCGATGATTGAGACCCAGGGCCGCGAAGGTCACGCCGGCCGCCAGCAGGGCGCCGATCAGCAGCAGCAGGAACAGCCGCGTGGTCTCGGCCTCGGCCCGGCCGTGGCGCGGGGTCAGGCGCGCCCCTAAACCCGCCATGTGACGGGTCCGACCAGCATATAGCCCAGGCTGCGCACCGTGCGGATCAGGGCCGGGGCCCTGGCGTCGTCGCCCAGCTTCTGGCGCAGGCGGCTGACCCTCAGATCGATCGCGCGGTCGTCGGCGTCGGCGAC
Organism: Brevundimonas sp. KH_058; assembly: GCF_057838505.1. Taxonomy (NCBI): domain Bacteria; kingdom Pseudomonadati; phylum Pseudomonadota; class Alphaproteobacteria; order Caulobacterales; family Caulobacteraceae; genus Brevundimonas; species Brevundimonas sp. KH_058. Next base: position 2,099,907 of record NZ_CM174469.1, read on the forward strand.
GGTGGACAGGGCGCGGATCCGCTCGCGCGACAGGGGCTTGCCGCCGTTCCTGACCAAGGCGTGCAGCAGGTCGAAATCGGCCCCCGAAAGCGGGGCCAGCCGCCCGTCCGGCGCGGTCAGGGCGCGCGCCGCGATGTCCAGTGACCAGTTCGAGAAGTTGGCGTGACGCCCCTCCATCGCCGTCGCCTCGCCCCCCGTGCGACGCAGCACCGTGCGGATGCGCGCCACCAGTTCGCGCGGCTCGAACGGCTTGGCCATATAGTCGTCGGCGCCCATCTCCAGACCCACGATCCGGTCGATGGGATCGCCCCGCGCCGTCAGGATGATGACCGGGGTGCGCGAGACGGCTCGGATGCCGCGACACAAGGACAGGCCGTCCTCGTCCGGCAGGTTCAGGTCCAGCACGACCAGATCGACCGGCCCCGCCTCCAGCGCCGCCTTCATGGCCCGGCCGTCGGCGGCCTTCACCGTGCGAAACCCGTGCTGCTCCAGATGGTCGGACAACAGGTTTCGGATGTCGCGGTCGTCATCGACGACCAGAAGGACAGGGGCGGCGGCGGTCTGGGACATTGGCGTTCGGCGAGCAGTTTGAAGCGCGATCTGTCGTCCCGTCTCATGGCCAAAGCGCGGCGGATACAGTCGGACACAAATCTCTTCGCGCCCGACACGCGGCGACACCGACTGGCCCCGAACCGGCCGGACGGCGGTCCGAAACAGTGACTGTCCGACACGAGGCCGGACGCCAAACACACAGAAAGACCCGCCATGAAGTCCTTCCGTTCCACCGCCGCTTTCGGCGCCGCCGCCCTGGTGATCCTGACCAGCGGCGCCGCCTTCGCCGGCACGCCTTCGGCCCCGTCGTCGGGCTCTCACGCCCGCCCCGCCGCCTCGGCCCGTGCGCATTCGCATCGCCAGGTCAGCCACGCCCGTCATCACCGGGCGATGACCCCCGCCAAGAAGAAGTAGGCCCGACGCCTATGACGTCCTGCCGGTTTCCCCCGGCCGGCAGGACCCCGACTTTCCTGATTTTTTGACCTTCAAACGAAAGACATCGACATGAAAACCTTCCGCACCGCCGCCGTTTCCGCCGTCGCCATCGCCGCACTGACCAGCGGCGCAGCCTTCGCCGGCACGACCCCGGCGCCCTCGACCGCCATGACCGCGCGTCCGGCCGCGACCGCCTCGGTCACGACGCCCGCGCCGTCGGCCCGTGCGCCGCGCGCGCATCGTCGGGGTCATCAGGCCCAGGCCCAGACCTCGGTCCAGGCTCCGGCGACCGTGACCGCCAAGCCCAAGAAGTAAGCCGACCACCACCTCCGGCTCGCAAAGAAACGCCCGGCTGTCGCAAGACGGCCGGGCGTTTCCGTACTGAGACGCCTGTGTTCAGGCGTGGGTCTTGAAGCCAGCCGCGATGGCGGCCGCCATCGGGTTGGGGCGGCCGAAGCTGTCGAAGGGCAGGGGCTTGTCCTTGCCGTCGTCCTTTTCGCCCTGGCGATACCAGCTGTCGGTGTCGCGCAGGCCCCAGACGGTGAAGGCGAACTGCTGGGCCCTGGGCAGGGCCGCGAAGGCCGAGGCCAGTTCGGTGACGCGCGCCCCTTGGGCCGCGATACGGTCGGCCTGGCTACGAAGATCCAGCCGGTTCTCGGTGCGCAGGGTGCAGTCCAGCTCCGACACATGGATCGGCAAGCCGAACTGGGCGACCTCGCGCATATAGGCGGCCATGACGCCTTCGGGAATGTCGATCCACAGGTGGGATTGCAGGCCCAGCCCCTGGAGCGGACAGCCGGCCTTCAGCAGGCGTTCGACAAGTTTCAGGAACTGCACACCCTTGGCCGGCACGCTTTCCTGATTGTATTCGTTCAGGAACAGCAGGGCTTGCGGATCGGCAATCCGGGCCTTTTCGAAGGCGCGCAGGATATAGCCGTCCTGGCCGTAACGGGCGCTCCAATGGCAGTCGCGCAGGGCAGAGCCGTCGTCCAGGATCGGCTCGTTGACCACGTCCCAGCTGCGGACCTTGCCGCGATAGCGACCGGCGACCGTTGCGATATAGCCGTCGAAGGCGCGGTCGAAGGCGGCATTGTCCAGGCCGGCGAAGGCCTCCTTGCCCTGCGAATACCAGATCAGGGTGTGGCCGTGCATCGCCATGCCGTTGGATTGGGCGAAGGCGGCGATGCGGTCGGTGCGGTCGAAGTTCGGATGGTCCAGGCCGTTGGCCAGGATGTATTCCATCTTCATCTCCCACTCGGGCGTGAGCTGGGAGACGTTGGCGCGGGCAAGCGTGACCCAGTCGGGGTCGTCGATATGGCTGGCCTTGATCGCCGTGCCGAAGGGGGCGGGCGAGATGGATTTCAGCGGCGGGACGTTGGGTGGCGTAGGCTCGGCCGAGGCGAAGCGGTCGCAGGCGGCGAGGGCGATGGGGGCGGCGAGGAGGGTGCGGCGGCTGAAGCCCTTCTCCCCTCGGGGGAGAAGGTGGCTCGCGGAGCGAGACGGATGAGGGGGCTGTGTGGTCATCCCTGATCTCTCATCTTGAGGTCGGCGCCCCCTCATCCGAGCCCTTCGGGCCCACCTTCTCCCCCGAGGGGAGAAGGAAGACCTCTATACGGCGCGCTTCCGCAGGCCCAGTTCGTCGAAGGCGGCGGTTTCGCGTTTGGCGATGGCGACCAACTGGCTGAGGCGGGTGGTCTCGGCGACGTGTTCGAACTTCTTCAGCTCTTCGAAGGCGCCGGTCAGGGCGTCGCGGGCGCCGGCTTCCTCGGCGTCGAGCACGGTCAGGTCGCCCTCGGCGGCGGCCTTGCGGGATTTCCAGCCGTTCAGATAGGCGCCCAGCATCATGCCGGCCTCGGCGTCCATGCGGGCGCGGTTGCGTTCGCCCTCGGCCTCGGCGTCCAGGACGGCGATGCGGATCTCGGCGTTGGCGCGGCGTTCGGTGATCTCGGCCAGGCGCTTCTGCAGCGTCTCGACCTCGTAGTTGGAGATGCGGATCAGGGATTGGGCCCAAGCGGTCATTTCGTCGTCACTCTCTGATCATGCCTTGATTGAGGATGTCCTCTAGCCGGGTAAAGGAATCGGAAAGACGCGTGGCGTCGTCCTTGTCCTGACCCAGAAAATCTTCCAGCGCGGGGTTCAGCGCGATGGCGCGGTCCACGATGGGGTCGGCGCCTGTGCGATAGGCGCCGATCTTGATCAGCTCTTCCATGTTCGCATAGGCCGACAGGCACTGACGCGCGCGCTTGTTCAGCTCGCGCTCGGGCGGGGTCTGGCAGGCGGGCATGGTGCGGCTGACGGACTTCAGCACGTCGATGGCGGGAAAGCGCCCGCGCTCGGCGATCTTGCGATCCATGACGATGTGTCCGTCCAGAATACCGCGCACGGCGTCGGCGATCGGCTCGTCATGGTCGCCGCCGTCCACCAGCACGGTGAACAGGGCGGTGATCGGCGCCGCCGTCGTGCCGTCAGGACGCACGGGGCCAGGGCCGGCGCGCTCCAGCAGCTTGGGCAGTTCGGTGAAGACGGTGGGGGTATAGCCCTTGGTCGTCGGCGGTTCGCCGGCGGCGAGACCGATCTCGCGCTGGGCCATCGCAAACCGGGTGACGCTGTCCATCAGGCACAGCACCTCCAGATCCTGATCGCGCAGATATTCGGCGATGGCCATCGTCATGTATGCCGACTGGCGGCGTTTCAGGGCCGGCTCGTCCGAGGTGGCGACCACGACGACGGCGCGTTTCAGCCCCTCTTCGCCTAGTGTCTCTTCCACGAACTCGCGCACCTCGCGGCCGCGTTCGCCGATCAGGCCGACCACGACGGCGTCGCAGGTCGCCTGTTTGGCCAGCATGGACAGCAGCACCGACTTGCCCACGCCCGACCCGGCGAAGATGCCCAGGCGCTGGCCCCGACAGGTGGTGGTGAAGACGTCCATGGCCCGCACGCCCAGGTCCAGACGCTCGCCGACACGGCCGCGCGAATGGGCGGGCGGGGGCGGGGCGCGCAGGGGATAGGGGGCCGGTCCTTGGGGCAGCGGACCCTTGCCGTCGATCGGCTGGCCGAAGGCGTCGATGATGCGGCCCAGCCAGGCGGTGGTGGGGCGCACGCTGGCGGCCTGGTCGATGATGCGGATGTCGGCGCCGGGGGCCACGCCCTCGACCGGGCCGAACGGCATCAACAGGGCCTTGGAATCGCGGAAACCGACGACCTCGGCCGGCAGGGGGGAATGGCCGCGCCGGCTGATCTCGGCCCGGGCGCCGACGGCGAGACGCGACAGGCCGCCGCGCGACTCGATCAGCAGGCCCGACACGCCCGCGACCTTGCCGGTCACGACCAGCGGATCGATCGCTTCGACGGCGGCGACGAGATTGCGCAAAGAAGACCCCAGGAACAGCCGTTGAGAGATGCGCCATCGTGGTTAACGAGCGGTGAAGGTTGGCGCGCGCGCCTGGGTTTAACGTAGAGTCCCTGAGTAGTCGTACGTGAGACTTTTCGACGGTCTCGAAACACTTCGGAAACGATTCGGGGCGCTACTATTGCAACCTGAACGGGCATCCGCCTGGGGGACGGGGTTGGGACATGTTTGCGAAACGACGGCTTGAACAGTCGCAGGCGCGGGATCGCCTGATTGACCTGGATGGCAAGATGGCCGCCATCGGCCGTTCCCAGGCGGTGATCGAGTTCAACCTGGACGGCACGATCATCGACGCCAACCCAAACCTTCTGACCACGATGGGTTACAGTCTGGACGAGATCCGGGGCGCCCATCACCGCCAGTTCATGGACCCGATCGAGGCCGCCTCGCCCGACTACGCCGCCTTCTGGCGCGAGTTGAACGCCGGCCAGTTCCTGGCGCGCAAGTTCCGGCGTCTGGCCAAGGGCGGGCGCGAGGTCTGGCTGCAGGCCTCCTACAACCCGGTCTTCGGTCCCGACGGACGGCCGACGAAAGTCATCAAACTGGCCATCGACATCACGGCCGCGGAACAGGAGGCCGCCCGCCGCGAGACCCAGCGGATCGAGGCGGAACAGGCGCAGAACTTGCTGGTAGAGGCCCTGGCCGGCGCCCTGGCGCGGCTGTCGGCGGGCGATCTGACGGCGCGGATCGATGCGCCGGTGCAGGGCGCGCATATCCGGGTGCGCGACGACTATAACGCCGCCGTCGAAAGCCTGCGTCAGACCCTGGGCCAGGCGCTGCGGGCCGTGTCGGGCCTGAGGGGCGGGGTGGGCGAAATCTCAAGCGCTTCGGACGACCTGTCGCGCCGCACCGAACAGCAGGCCGCCAGTCTGGAAGAGACGGCGGCGGCGCTGGACCAGATCACCGCCACGGTGAAACGCAGTGCGGACGGGGCAAAACAGGCCTCTTCGGCCGCCGTGGGCGCACGGGCTGAGGCCGACCGCTCGGGCGAGGTGGTGCGCCAGGCCATCGCCGCCATGGACGGCATCAAGCGCAGCTCGACCCAGATCAGCGACATCATTGGCGTGATCGACGAGATCGCCTTCCAGACCAATCTGCTGGCCCTGAACGCCGGGGTCGAGGCGGCGCGGGCGGGCGAGGCGGGGCGGGGTTTTGCGGTGGTCGCGTCCGAAGTGCGCGCCCTGGCCCAGCGTTCGGCAGAGGCCGCGAAACAGATCAAGACCCTGATCACCACCTCGGGCCACGAGGTGGCGCAAGGGGTGAACCTGGTCAACGAGACCGGGTCAGCCCTGTCGGCCATCGCGGTCAAGGTCGCCGAAATGGACGCCCTGATCTCCGAGATAGCCGCCTCGGCTCAGGAACAGGCCACGGGTCTGAGCCAGGTCAACAGCGCCGTCAATCAGATGGATCAGGTCACGCAACAGAACGCGGCGATGGTCGAGGAAACCACGGCCGCCGCCATGAGCCTGAAGACCGAGACCGAGCAACTGGCCCAACTGGTCGAACGGTTCGACACGGGCGAGGCGCCGGTTCAGACACGGGTCCACGACCTGTCGCAGGGTTCCGGCCCCGTCCCCCTCGCCCGCGAACGCGCCCGCATTCGCGCCTATGCGGGTGGGGCTTCAACATCAGCGTCGGGGTGGGATGAGTTCTGACGCCCCCTCCGCTCATCCCCGCGAAAGCGGGGACCCAGTTCTTTTGCGGGGCAGGGTGCGTGGGATCGGCGCCTTGACCGGACATAAACCGTCAAACGCCCAAAGCGCTGGGTCCCCGCTTTCGCGGGGATGAGCGGAATAAGGGTCAGGCCGGTTCGATCTGAACCCGGTCCGCTCGCGTCGTCGCAATGGCGCCGACCGAGGCCACGACGATGGCGGCGATGGCGAGCCACTGCTGGCCGGTCAGGTGTTCGTGCAGGATCAAGAGGCCGGCCAGGGCGCCGACGGCCGGCTCGGCGCTGAGCACGACGCCGAAGGTGCGTTTGGGGATGCTGCGCAGGGCGATCATTTCCAGCGAATAGGGCAGGGCGCTGGAGAATATCGCAACCGCCACGCCGGCCAGGATGATGGCCGGGTTCAACAGGGCCGCGCCCGCATGGGCCACGCCGAACGGCACGACGACGAACGCCGCGACCGTCATGCCCAGCGCCACGGACTGGCCCACATGGATGTGCGACAGCCGCTTGCCGAACACGATGTACAGCGCCCAGCACAGGCCGGCGAAGGCGGCCAGCGCCATGCCGACCGGATCCAGGGCGCCGGCGCCGGCCTTCAGCGGCAGCAGCAGGCCCAGGCCCAGCACCGCAAAGCCGATGCAGACGAAATGAATGGGTTTGCGCGAATGGATCAGGGCCAGGGTCAGCGGTCCCATGAACTCGATGGCGATGGCCAGGCCCAGCGGAATGGTGCGCAGCGACATGTAGAAGCTGAGGTTCATCGCCCCCAGCACGACGCCGTAAAGCGCGATGGCCCCCATATCCGCGCGGGTCAGCCGAAACCGCCACGGGCGGAACACCGCCACCAGCAGAAAGGCCGAAATCCCGACGCGATAGGCCGAGGTCCCCTCCGCCCCGATGATCGGGAACAGGGTCTTGGCGAAGGAGGTGCCGCCCGCCAGCGTCACCATGCCCGCGAACAGCGCCAGATAGGGGATCAGGCGCATCGCCAGCGGCGAGTTCAAATGGGTTTTCAGGGCCAGCGACGTCATGGCGTAAAGCTAGCGTAATGCCGCTTGCGCTTCCCGGCGATTTTCCGCTTGAATGCGCCCGAAATCGTCACGAAGGGCTATCAAATGACGAATTTCGTCACTCTCGATGATTTTGACCATCGGCTGCTGGCGCGGGTTCGGCGCAACAATCTGGAGCCCGCGCGGGTGACGGCCGAGGCGGTGGGGCTTTCGGAATCCGCCGTGCTGCGCCGCCTGCGTCGCCTGCGAGCCGAGGGGGTCATCGCCGCCGATGTCGCCGTGATCGATCCGGCCAGGGTCGAGCCGCGCATCGTCCTGCATGTCCAGGTCGAGATGAACACCCATGATCGCAAGGTGATGGAGGCCTTCCAGCGCGCCATGAAGGCCAGTCCCGAGGTGCAGGGCGCCTGGGACGTGACGGGCGAGACCGACTATCTGCTGACCGTCGCCGTCCGCTCGATGCAGGACTACGAGGTCTTCGGCATCCGCGAACTGATCCCCGAAAAGGGCGTGCGCGGCTTCAAGAGCATGATCGTCATCCGCGAGGTGGTCGGTTTCGATCCGGGGCGGGCGGTGCTGGAACGGTAGCGGTTTCTCATCGCCGTCATCCTCGGGCTCGACCCGAGGATCAGGCGCGGATCGGGCTGTGTGCTGATCCTGTCTCACCAGCGGCGGACCATCCGATCCTCGGGTCGAGCCCGAGGATGACGGGACTGAGAAATGGGATGGGGAAATCGGCGGGAGCGGAGATGGGGTGTCTTGTCAGAAATCCTCGCCCGCGCCCCCTTGCGGATCGCCGCCGTCGCCTATCTGTTAGCGCAACTGCATGATCCCATCGGAGACCTCCCCATGACCGACTTCAGCTACAACGCATCCCGCCATCTGAAGAAGGGCCGGGGCAAGGTGTATGACTCGATCGTCGACACCATCGGCGACACGCCTATCGTGCGCCTGCCGCGCCTGTCGGCCGAATATGGCGCCAAGGCCACGGTCCTGGCCAAGCTGGAGTTCTTCAACCCCATCGCCTCGGTCAAGGACCGGATCGGGGTAGCGATGGTCGAGGCGTTGCAGGAGGCGGGCAAGATCAATCAGGACACCGTCCTGGTCGAGCCGACCAGCGGCAACACCGGCATCGCCCTGGCCTTCGTGGCGGCGGCCAAGGGGTTGAAGCTGATCCTGGTCATGCCGGAAAGCATGTCCATCGAACGGCGCAAGATGCTGGCCCTGCTGGGCGCGCGGCTTGAGCTGACCCCGGCTGAAAAGGGCATGAAGGGCGCCATTGCGCGGGCGCAGGAACTGCTGGAGACGACGCCGAACTCGGTCAGCCCGTCGCAGTTCGAGAACCTGGCCAATCCCGCCATTCACCGGGTCACGACGGCCGAGGAAATCTGGAACGACACGGACGGGGCGGTGGACATCGTCATCGCCGGCGTCGGCACCGGCGGCACCATCTCGGGCGTCGGCCAAGCGCTGAAAGCCAAGAAAGCCTCGGTCAAGATGATCGCGGTCGAGCCGGAAGCCTCGCCGGTGCTGTCGGGCGGCGCGCCCGGCCCGCACAAGATCCAGGGCATCGGCGCGGGCTTTACGCCGGCCATCTATGATCCGTCGGTCGTGGACGGCGTCGAACAGGTCTCGAACGACGACAGTTTCGACATGGCGCGCAAGGCCGCCCGCGTCGAAGGTATCCCCGTCGGCATCAGCTCGGGCGCGGCCCTGACCGCCGCCTTCCGCCTGGCGGCGCTGGATGAGAATGCGGGCAAGACCATCGTGGTCATCATCCCGTCCTTCGCCGAGCGCTACCTGTCGACCGCGCTGTTTGAGGGCTTGTAAGCGGAGCCTTTTCACCGCTCGCGTGTTCGATCTCGGACGCGCGTGCGGCTCCGCTTGGGATGAGGGGCGACGCGCGGCGTATCAACAACGCCGGAGCGTTTCATGACTGTCGCCGCCCTTCGCCTGATCGCCGTCGCAGGGGCCTCGGCCCTGGCGCTCGCCGCCTGTTCGAACAACGACGACAAACAGGCGGTCGATCCGTCGATGTCGCCGGAACAGCAGGCGGCCGCCGCAGGCAACTCCCCCGTGACCGCCCAGGTGCGCCAGATCCGCAATGTGCCGGTGGACGTGCAGGGCGTGACGGATGTCGGGGCCACGGTGCGGGTCAAGAACGTCGATCTGGCCGAGGACGCCACCATCCTGGACGTCAGCATCTCGTTCGCCAGCGACATGACGAACAACGTCCAGATGGCGACCAACGCCACCTATATCGAACTGCCCAACGGCCAGAAGCTTCGCCTGAAGCCGCCCGAGGGCAATCCCAACATGAACATCGTCAAGGGCGACACGATGAACGGCCGGCTGGTCTTCATGGGCGCCGTGCCGTCCGGGGTGAACCAGATCTCGGTGGTGTTCAACGAAGGCTCGACGTCGGACAGCATCATCGGCCCGTTCCTGCGCATGACCATTCCGCTGACGGCCCAGGCGGCCCAGAATCCGACGCCGGCGGCAGGAGCGGCCGGATGACGAGACGACATGCGCCCGCCCTGGCGGCGGCGCTGTTGGCCGCCGGTCTGACGCCGAGCGTGGTCTCGGCCATGACGGTGCGCCTGATGAGCGGCAGCGCCATCGGCACGATCTCGACCTTCGAGAAGGACATGACCGCGCCCCAGTCCACCTTCGCCAAGGCGGGGCCGGACAGCGAACTGGAGAGCGTCTTCGTCTCGTCCGAGGTGTCGCCCGAACGGGTCGAGACGACGCGCAGCCTGCTGACCGAGCTGAATGCGCGACGCAGCGACGGGGTGATCGTGATCGACCTGCCGGCCGACGTGCTGTTCGACTTCGACAAGGCGACGATTCGGGCCGACGCCGAGCCGGCCCTGACGCGGGCGGGGGAGCTGCTGAAGAGCTATCCCGACGCCCAGGTCAGCATCGGCGGCCATACCGACGCCAAGGGCGACGACGCCTATAACGAAGGCCTGTCGCTGAGGCGTGCGCGAGCGGTGGCGGCGCGGCTGCAAGGTCCCGCCGGACGCACCCTGGGCGCGCAAGGGTTCGGGGAGCGCCAGCCGGTGGCTCCGAACGCCAGGCCCGACGGCTCGGACGATCCCGACGGACGTCAGAAGAACCGCCGCGTCGAAATCCGCATCACCCCGAAACCGGGAGGCTGAACATGGCCCTGATTTCTTGCCCCGCCTGCGCGCGTCAGGTGTCCGAGGCGGCCGTCGCCTGTCCCAACTGCGGTCATCCGATCGCGGGTGAGAGGGGCGGTGCGGGCGGCACGTTCAAACAGGCGCTGACGCGGCCGGAGGCGGTCAAGAGCGGCTTCACCGTGCTGGGCGTCTTCGTCGCCGCGCCGTGGATCGCGCGGGTTCTGGCGGTCGTGGCCTTCGTGATCCTGGCCATCGTGGTAGTGGTCAACAAGAGCTGAAGGCTCACGCCCGGTTAACCGCTGGCGCCTAAGAGTGGGCCAATGGGCGAACTGTCAGCCATGATGGGGGAAGAGGCGACGCCGCAACCGCCGCTGCGCGCACGCCGTGCGCTGCTTAAGCGGCTGGCCGATGTCGTGTCGCTTCCCGCCAGCCGGATCAACGCCTTCGAGCGGTCCGTCACCGGCGATCTGCTGGTCGAGATGCTGCGTCTGGCGTCGCGCGAGGAGCGCCGTCGGGTCGCCTCGCGGTTGGCGCCTTTGGCCGAACTGCCCAACAGCGTGGCGCGCCTGCTGCTGCGCGACGAGGCCGAGATCGCGGGCCTGCTGATCGAACAATGCGCCTCCCTCAGCGACGCCGACATCGTCGGCTGTGCGCGCGACGCCAGTTTCGAGCACCGCCTGCTGATCGCGGCGCGGCGCGGACTGTCCGAGATCGTGACCGAGACCCTGTTCACCTTCGGCGAGATGGAGGTGATCGAGGCGGTGCTGCGCAACAAGACCGCGCGCCTGTCGCAGGTCGGGATCGAGGCGGTGGTGGGCCTGAGCCGCCCGTCGCCGAACCTGTGCGGCCTGTTGCTGAAACGGCCCGAACTCAGGCCGTCGGGCGCCTATGTCATGTTCTGGTGGTGCGCGGCCGAGGATCGCCGCACCATCCTGCAGCGGTTCGCCGTGTCGCGCGAAGTCATGCAGGAGGCGTCCGAGGACGTCTTCCCCATGGCCGCCGACGAGGGATGGGCCGATCCGGTGGCGCGCAAGGCGTTGCAGTTCATCGAGCGTCGCCAGCGCAATCGCGCCGCCATCGCCAAGAGCCCGTTCGACAGTCTGGAACAGGCCGTCATGGTCGCCGCGCGCGACGGGCTGACGCGCGAGACGGCGTCCGAGATCGCCTTCCTGGCCGGGGTCAAGCCGCTGACGGGGGCCAAGCTGCTGGGCGATCCGGGGGGCGAGCCGCTGGCGATCCTGTGCAAGGCGACGGGGATGTCGCGCACCGACCTGACGAACCTGTGGCGCTCGATGCGGCGGCCCGAGACGGCGGCGGACGGCACGATCCATCCCGATTGGGAACGGGTGCAGATCACCTATGAGATGCTGGCGGTCGACCGGGCGCAGACGGTCCTGCGTTACTGGAACTGGTCTCTATCCTCGGCCCTGACGCCGTCCTTGCTGCGCGCCATACGCGACGGCGAGGATGATATGGTCGATGAATATTCGGCGCCCGAACGCGCGGCGATGATGGTGCTGGCCGAAGACTTCGGCCGCTGATCCTAACCACTACATGTATTTTCGGTAACGTGCGCATTGCACCGCTTGGGCGCGTGTTTGCTTTCAAGTGGAAACAACCCTATGAGGATATAGGGATGTCTCGACTGGAGAATCAGTCGAGCGCACATGGATCATGAAAGCGATGTCGACAATGGAAGATAAGCCCGAACTGCTAGAGATGACTGCGGACATCGTGTCGGCCTACGTCGGCAACAACTCCGTCTCGGCAGAGGCCCTGCCGGCGCTTATCGCCAATATTCACGCCGCCCTGTCGGGTGTTTCCAATGGTCCGGTCGAAGCCGAGCCCGAGCCCAAGGAACCGGCCGTGCCGATCCGCAAGTCGATCGCGCCGGACTTCCTGATCTGTCTGGAAGACGGCCGCAAGTTCAAGTCGTTGAAGCGTCACCTGCGCACCAAATACGACATGAGCCCCGAAGATTACCGCGCCAAATGGGGTCTGCCGAAAGACTATCCCATGGTCGCCCCGAACTACGCCAAGGCGCGTTCGGAACTGGCCAAGTCGATGGGCCTGGGCCAGGGCGGCCGCAAGCCCGCCCGCGCCGCAACGACGGCGCGCGCCAAGAAATAAGCCGGATCTTTTTCGGTGTGAGGACGCCCGCTTCCGAAAGGAGGCGGGCGTTTTTGCTTTGGGGCGGCGCCCGATCTTTCTCCCTCCCCCTGCGGGGGAGGGTGGCTGAGGCGCAGCCGAAGCCGGGTGGGGGCGGCAGGGCGATGCACCGCAGATGCTGGGGTGTCGATAGAGCAGCATAGTCATGTGCGCCTCACCGCAGTTTTTTAGGAGGCGGTGGTGCGTTTGACGTTGAGTGTTGGCCTATCGCGTCTGTGCGAGACCACTGGCGCCAACACTTGAAGAAGCACCGGAAACCTGTTGCGACGAACTGGTTGATGAGGCTGTCGATCAGGCCGGGACCGTAGTCAGCCAGGCGTTGATGAGTGCGTTGATGACGGTCATCCGTCTCTCCTTCCAAAAGAAAGGATCGATGCTCCATCACTTCGAAATCTCGCAACGCGGCCTGTTGTGCGGTGCGGTCCTGACAACACCCAGCTTCGATTGAGTGCGTCCGTGCTGGGCCGCCCCCACCCGGTCGCTGCGCGACCACCCTCCCCGGAACGGGGAGGGAGAGGTCTGTGCTGCTTTACGCCGCCTGTGCTGTGCGGCGCATGCGCCAGAAGCGCAGGGTGCGAAGGGCGGCGTCGCGGGTCAGTTCGCCGTACATGCGGCCGTAGGCGGCGGCCTTGCCCATCGGATTGTCCTCGGCGCCCAGGACGGCGACGGCGTAGGTCAGATAGACGGCGCGGTCCATGTCGGCCGCCTTGCAGACCACCGACAGGGCGTCCAGGTCCTTGCGCTCGACGATGCCGCGCGCGGTGTGGAAGTCGATGTCGGCCAGTTTGGACAGGGCGATCAGGAAGGGCGTGCGGCCGTTCGAGCGCAGGAAGCGGATCAGCACCTGGGGTGTCAGCTGGCCGGCGGCCTTCAGCTCGTCCACATAGGCCAGGTTTTCGGCATAGTCGGCGGGCAGGGCGCCGTCGTCGGTGGCGACCCGCGTGCGGCCGGCGGCCAGGGCCGCCTCCAGCAGGTCGGGGTCCATGCGGGCGTTCTGTTCCAGGATCTGGTGACGCAGCCGGGCCTCGACGACGAAATACATCTCGTTCAGCAGGTCGGCGGGCAGGCTCTGGCGCTCGACCGTGGCGGCGTGCAGGGCCGGATTGGCCTTGGCGCGTTCGACGGCGGTCTCTGACGCCGCGCGCGACAGGCGGGCGCCGTCGTTGCGCAACAGGGCGTCCAGGGTGTCGTCGTCGCCGCGCTCGACGATGATGTCGGACACGGCCTCGGACACGACGGCGCGGCCCGAGACGGCGCGCAGATGACCCTGGCCGCGCTTGCGCACGACGTGGATCAGGTCTTCGTCGGTCAGGACGCTGGAGGCGCGCAGCACCTGTTCGGCGACCTCCAGCTCGTCGTCGGCGAAGCGACGGATCAGGCTGTGGGGGGCGTTGGGCGCCTCGGCGAACCGGGCGGCCAGTTCGGCGCGGACCGCGACCTCCATCTCGTCGGACAGCTTGGCCAGGACCGAGCCGTAGAGGTCGGTCTCGTTGGCGTTGTGGTCGGGAACGCCGAAGAAGTGGTCGGTCAGTTCGCGTAGCAGCAGGCGGCGCTTCTCGCTGGACTCCTCGCCGGCCAGGGCGATCAGCTGCGGCAGGCGTGAGCCGGGGATCACGGCAGGTTCGATCACGGCTTGATCGCTCATGGCAGGTTGTCGGCTTCGGTCTGGGGCACGGCGCGCAGCGAGCCGTTGGCGTTGCGGATCATGGCCGGCGGACCGTCCGGCTGGGCCAGGTCGTTCGAGCGCGGCGTCTGGGTCATCTCGACCGGCAGGGCGTCCAGATAGGTCTGCTGCGGCGCGGGGATGGCGTCGGGATGACGGCCGGCCTGGCGGTGGACCGAATAGTAGCGGGCGCTGTTGTCGCCGGTCGGGGCCATCTGGGCCGCCTGCTGATTGGCGGCGACGGCGGCGGCGTCCACGGGAACGCCGGCCTGGGGGCGTTGCAGGCGATAGATGGGGGCGTCGCGGCGCGGGGCCATGGGGTCGGCGACGGCCGTCTGGGCGGCGGGTTCGACCGGTTGCGGCTGGGGCTCGGGGGCGGCCTGGACCACCGTCTGCTGCCGGGCGGGCGCGGGCGCAGCCTCGGCTTGCGGTTGCGGTTGGCTCTGGACCGGCTCGGGCGCCTGCGGTTGAGGCGCGGGGGTGTAGGGGGCAGGGGCGGCTTGCACGGGGGCAGGGGCGGGCTGGCCCATCCAGGCGCTGGCGGGCGTCAGGCCGTTGCTGCGCGGTGTGGCGGTGGAGGGTGCGGGCGCCAGGCGGGCCAAAGGAATGGCGCCGGGGATGGTGCGGTTGGCGGCGACGACGGTCGGTTGCGGCGCCTCTGGCCGCGTCACGGCGGGCGTAGGAACGGACCGCGCGGCGACCGGCGGCTTGCCCGGCCACGACAGGTAGCGCAGGCCGGATGGATTGGTCGACGCCTGCTGGGCGACGGCGGCGCTGGCCAGCGCGCTGGCGGCGGTAATGACTGTTGTTAAGACGAGGGCGCGGCGCAAGGCGGCTCTCCGGTGAGGAATTGCAGCCCGCACACTAGGGTTCGACCACTTAATCCCGCGCTAACGCCACGGCAGGTTTCGGCGAAGGCGCGTCAGCCGCGACCGGGCAGATAGTTGTCGGTGAAGGCGTCGCGCCAGTTCAGCCCCGCCTCATAGACGCCGGCCTGGGAGGTGACGTCGAAGAAGGCCTGCCAGCGTTCCGTGGTCAGGGCGCCCAGGCCATAGAGGGCGGCGTCGCCCCCATCGACGATGGCGTTGTCGCGTAAACGTTCGCGGGCCTGATCCAGGACGGCTTGCGTCATGTCCGGGTTGTCCTTGCGGATCAGGGCGTCGGCGGCCGAGGCGTCGCCTCGAATATAGTCGCGCCACCCCTCGGCCGAGGCGGCGATGAAGCTGCGCAAGGCCGCGCCATTGTCGCGGGCGAAGGCGTTGGGCGCCAGGACCATGGCGGCGTAGGAGGGATAGCCCTCGTCGGCCATCAGGAAGACCCGGGGGTCGAAATCGGCCGCCTGTTCGATGGCGTAGGGATCGCTGGTCAGATAGCCCTGCTGCACCGCGCGCGTGTTGGCGATGAAGGCGGCGGGGTCGTAGGCGTAGGGGCGCAGCTGCTCGTCGGTGAAGCCGTAGCGGGCTTTCAGCCAGACCCAGAAGGTTGCGATGGCGGTATCGGACAGCAGGAAGGGGCGGCCGGTCAGGTCGGCGATGGTTTCCAGCGCGTCGTCGGGATGGGCCATCAGGACCTGCGGATCCTTCTGGAAGAAGGCGGCGACGGCCTTCACCGGGGCGCCGGCCGCGACCAGGTTCATCGGGATGAAGCTGTTGGAGCCCATGCCCAGTTCGACGGCGCCCGAGGCCAGCAGGCGCGGCACGTTCACGCCGGGACCGCCCTGGACGATCTGGACGTTCAGCCCGCGCTTCTCATAGGCCCCGCTGGCCAGGGCCTGATAGAAGCCGCCCTGTTCGGCCTGGGCGCGCCAGTCGGTGGCGAAACGCAGACGCACGCGACCCTGTTCGTCCACCGGCGCCTCGACCCGACCGCAGGCCCGAAGCCCCACAGCGCCCGCCGCCACGGCCGCACCGCCCGCGATCAAGGCGCGGCGGCGGGTCAGCAGGCGATTCCCCGGTACAGTCATGCGCCTGACTTACGAGGGGATAGGGGCGTTGGGAAGGCGCGGGTTCAGTCGGGGTCCGCGATGCCGGTCAATGAGATCACGCGATCTCTAAAGTCGAGGAATTCTACGCCTTCCTCTCGGATGATGTCGGAGATGCGGTAGAAGCGGTTGGTGCTGGGGGATTCCTGCTTAGCGAGTGCGACATCGATCTTGTCCACATTCACGACGGTCCAGCATTCCACGAAGCCAGCGCTCTTGGCTTTCTGGTGGCTCTTTTCGGCCTCGCCGATTCGGTTGTGAATATTCGAAAAGTCCGAGCCCGCCTTCACCTCAATGGCGATGAGTTGTCGATACGAACCTGACGACATCGCTGCACGGATGATGATGTCGGGGTCTGGTGCGAACTCGATAAAGACCGCTCGACCGGCCGCATTCTTCAGTTCGATCCTGGTGTCGGTGCTGCTGACGACGGAAGACGCGACGATGTCGTGGATCGCGTTGAACACGGTCTTGATGCCCGCGACGCCCTTTCTGACATTGGCGCCGCCTCGCAACTGCGGGCCGAGAGTCAGTAGGGTCAGATCGTCGAGAAGACCTGCACTGATCTTCTTGCTTCCGATGGCGGACAGCAGCACGGCCCCCGCCTGGCACAGGGCGTCACAGGCGGATGGAAGGTCTGCAAGGACTGCAGGAGCGACGACGCCCTTTTCTTCCATTCTTTTGAGCCGGCCGAAGCCGGTCGCCGACGTGTAGAATTCCTTCTGACTGAACCCATACAGAAGTCGATAGTAGCCGATCAGCCTGGGATTTTCCTTCAGGACCGCCGGAACGGGGAACATCATCTCGCCTCGCAGGCCGTGGCCGGCCAGGATCGCCAGGCTATGGGGCGGGACGTGCGTGGCGAGTTCCTGGTCGATCGCCGGAATGCTCAGAGATTTGACCGTGCGGCTCAGTGCGTTCTGCAAGAGCGCGTCACGAATGCCGGAAAGGGACGTCGCGAAATCGACCTGGGTTTCGGGCATCGGCAGGACGAACGTCATGCCGCGATCTTGACGATCTTGCTTTCGCCCTCCGACAGGCGTTCAGCCGCCAACTTCACGTATTTGGGATTGAGTTCGATCCCCAGATATTCCCGGCCCAGGTTCTGGGCGACCAAGCCTACCGTGCCTGATCCGAAGAAGGGGTCGAGCACATACTGGCCGGGCTTGGTGGACGCCTTGATGCACGGTTCGATCAGTTTCGAAGGGAAAGTCGCGAAGTGCGCACCTGGAAACGCCTGGGTGTTAATATTCCAAACCGAACGAAGGTTGCGGCCATTGGGTTCGATGACGGCAAGTCTGTCGTAAGAGTATTTTTCCGACTTGGTTAACATGAAGATGTATTCGTGCGCACGTGTCGGCCGATCTCTGACGCTTTCCGGCATTGCATTTGGCTTGTTCCAAATGATGTCGGCGCGAAGATACCATCCATCGTCTTGCAGCGCGAAGGCGAGCCTCCAAGGTATGCCGAGCAGATCTTTGGACTTAAGCCCGTCTGGCGTGTTCGGTCTGACGCTCATTGCGCGCGCGGGGTTCTTCTTGTCCGGCGCGCGCCAGCCTCGGTTCCCGCTGGTGTATCCGTCCCCGATGTTCAGCCAGAATACGCCGTCGTCAGCCAGAACGCGTCGGGCCTCTCTAAACACTGACCGAAGGCTGGCGATGAATTCCGGCAGGGTCTCTTCGAGGCCGATCTGGTCGTCCGTGTCATAATCACGCAGCCCCCAGTATGGCGGGGATGTCACGATGGTCTGAATGCTTTCCGAAGGCAGCCGACGCAGGGTCGTCAGCGCATCGCCCTCGTAAATTGCCGAACCCGACAGTGGCAGTTTCGCCGGTCGTATGACCTTGGTGGTGCGCATTCGATCCCCGATTCAAGGTGAATCAATATAGCGGCCAAAAGGGTCTTTGGTCGATCACAAAGCGGGTGTTTGCGGTGCGTGCGCAGATGGCCGGCGCCCCAATTGAGCGAGGGAACGAAGCGTGCGGGCAAGCCCGTGCTCTTCGTCCCCTCGCCAAGTCCGGGTTGGACTTGGCCGTTCGGGTCGGGGCCTTGGCGTCAGCGTCGTTTCGGGCGAACCCGAAAGGGCGGTCGGCTGTACTCGTCGCGCTCCTGGTCTTGGGCGTCCCACGGCGTTTTCGTCCGCGTCGTCCCTCGATCCCGATCCGGTTCTCCGGTTCCTTGTCGATCCTGAGACCGTCGAGAACTGAAGCCTGGATCCCGCCTACCGCACGTTACGATCCGAAGATCGCCCGATCGCGCCGGGTCGGAGAGCCGGGCCGGTTCGCTTGATGTCCGGGGTCTCCCCTGGATTTCCGCGCCGCCGTGTCCCTTGGCCTGTTGACGTTCCGATGAAACCGGCTATGAGGCAAGCGCCCGATCTCGCCCCGGTGTGCACGACTGGCCCGGCGGCGGTGGACAAGCCTGTGAACATCGGTGGACGGATCAAATTCGCGGTTGCGGATCAGCGTCTTGCCTTGTCCACAGAAACGCGGCGATAGACGACTGTGTCCGGCGCCGGACGGATCGATTGCAACCGGTCGCCGTGCTTTGTGTTTTGTGAAACCAAGACCGCTGTCTTTGGGGAAAGTGCTTGCCCGATAACGTCTCCAGCCAGGCCGAGAAAGCCGGGATCGATCGCGATCATCTGACTCAGATGTTCGCCCATGCGCCTGGGTTCATGGCGTTGCTGGTCGGGGCGGATCACCGGTTCGAGCTGACCAATCCCAATTATCAAAAGCTGATCGGCCATCGCGAGGTCTTGGGGCGCACGGTGGCGCAGACGCTGGCCGATGCGGTCGACCAAGGCTATCTGGATCTGCTGGACCGCGTGTATCGCTCAGGCGAGCCGCACCGGGCCGAGGGCGCGCTGTTTGCCGTTCAGGCCGAGCCGAACGGCGAGCCGGTGGATCGCTACGTCGATTTCGTCTTTCAGCCCCTGAAGGACGCGAGCGGTCAGGTCTGGGGCATCTTCGTTCAGGGCGTGGACGTCACGGAACGGCATCAGGCGGCCAAGGCGCTGGCGGTCAGCGAGGCGCGATACGGCGCCCTGTTCGCGGCCATGGCGACGGGATTCTGCGTCATCGAGATGAAGTTCGACGCGGCGGATCGGCCGGTCGATTACAAGATCGTCGAGGGCAACCAGGCGTTCGAGGCGATGACCGGCCTGGTCGATCCTTACGGCAAATGGGTCAGCGAGATCGCACCGGGGCTGGAGCAGCACTGGTTCGATCTTTACGGCGGCGTGGCGCGCACGGGACAGCCGGCGCGGTTTGAAAACCCCGCCGACATCTTCGGCCGCTGGTACGACGTGCAGGCGCTGCGCATCGGTCAGCCGGGCGCCTGGCAGGTCGCGATCCTGTTCAACAACATCACCGAGCGCAAACAGAGCGAGGCGCGTCAGAACGCCCTGCTGGAGCTGAACGACGCCATCCGCGACCTGACCGACCCCGGCGAGATCGCCCAGGCGTCCGCCCAGGTTCTGGCCCAGACGATGGGCGTCAGCCGCGCGGGATACGGCACGGTGGACACGGTCGGCGAGACCATCACCATCGCGCGCGACTTCAACCAGCCGGGCGTGAGCAGCATCGCCGGCACCCTGGCCTTCCGCGAGCATGGCTCCTACATCGAGAACATCAAGCGCGGCGAGACGGTGACCATCGCCGACGTGGCGCTGGATCCCCGCACGGCCGCGACGGCGGAGGTGCTGAAGCGGATCAGCGCCGGGTCGTTCGTCAACATGCCGCTGATGGAGCAGGGCCGGGTCGTGGCCATGGTCTTCGTCAACCATGCGACGGCGCGCCATTACAGCGACAGCGACCTGCGCCTGATGCGCGACGTGGCCGAACGGGTGCGGTCAGCGACCGAGCGCGCCAGGAGCGAGGCCGCCCTGCGCGACAGCGAGGCCCAGTTCCGGGTCTTCGCCCAGGCCACGCCGATCCAGATCTGGGCCAGCTGGGCGGATGGGTCGCTGTATTGGTTTAACCCCCAGGTCTATGCCTATACCGGCCAGAAGGATGGCGATCTGGACGGGGCGGAGGGGTGGATCAGCAATGTTCACCCCGAAGATGCGCAACGGGCGATCGAGACCTGGTCCCGAGCGCTGGCGAGCGGCCAGGTCTATGAGACCGAGTTTCGCGTGCGTCGGCACGACGGGGTCTATCGCACCTTCATGGTGCGGGCCGAGCCGGTCCACGACGAGGAGGGCCGGATTACCCGCTGGGTCGGGTCCAACACCGATATCGAGGATCTGCGCAGCCAGGCGGCCGAACTGGCGATGTTCAACGAGACGCTGGAAGACCAGGTCGCAGAGCGCACCGCCTCGCTGATGCAGGCAGAGGAGGCGCTGCGCCAGAGCCAGAAGATGGAGGCGGTGGGCCAGCTGACGGGCGGCATCGCCCACGACTTCAACAACCTGCTGGCGGGGATCAGCGGCAGTCTGGAAATCATCTCCAACCGCATCGCCCAAGGGCGGCACAACGACGTGGAGCGGTTCACCGTCGCCGCCCAGGGCGCGGCCAAGCGGGCGGCGGCCCTGACGCACCGGCTGCTGGCCTTCTCGCGGCGCCAGACCCTGGATCCCAAGCCGACCGATCCCAACCGCCTGATCCGCGGGATGGAGGAGCTGGTCCGGCGCACGACGGGGCCGGGCATCCATGTCGAGGTGGTCGCCGGCGCCGGCCTGTGGCCCGTGCTGATCGATGCGCACCAGTTGGAAAACGCGGTGCTGAACCTGTGCATCAACGCGCGTGACGCCATGCCGGGCGGCGGGCGGCTGACCATCGAGACCGGCAACCGATGGATCGACGCGCGCACGGCCAAGGCCCAGGATCTGGACCCCGGCCAGTATGTCTCCATCTGCGTCAGCGACACCGGCTCCGGCATGGCGCCGGAGGTCGCGGCGCGGGCGTTCGAGCCCTTCTTCACCACCAAGCCGCTGGGCGAGGGGACGGGGCTGGGCCTGTCGATGATCTATGGCTTCGTGCGCCAGTCGGGCGGACAGGTGCGGATCTATTCCGAGCCGGGGCAGGGGGCGATGGTCTGCCTTTACCTGCCGCGCCACCACGGCGCGGTCGAGGAGGGCGAGGCGGTTCCCGAGGTCGAGGAGGCCCCGCGCGCCCAGGCGGGCGAAACAGTCATGGTCGTGGACGACGAGCCTACGGTGCGGATGCTGGTCGCCGAAATCCTGCACGAGCTGGGCTATCAGTGCATCGAGGCCTCGGACGGGGCGGCGGGGCTGAAGCTGCTGAACTCAGAGGCGCGGATCGACCTGCTGGTCACCGACGTGGGCCTGCCCGGCGGGATGAACGGGCGTCAGATGGCGGACGCCGCACGGTTGGAGCGGCCGGACCTGAAGGTGCTGTTCATCACCGGCTATGCCGAGAATGCGGTGGTCGGCAACGGCTACCTGGACCCCGGCATGCACGTCATGACCAAGCCCTTCGCCATGGAGGCGCTGGGCAGCCGAATTCGTGAGCTGATCGAGAGCTGACCCCCCATCTCCCGCTCATCCCGGCGAAAGCCGGGATGAGCGGAAAGGTAAGGGGATGGTGCCCAGGTTCTGGACTCATAAGTTCTGAGCCAAAATCTTGTTGAAGCGAGCAGTACGGCGGCGAGGAAGTTGCGGACGAGTTTGTCGAAGCGGGTGGCGACGCGTCAGAAGTGGCTGAGCTTGCAGAAGTAGCGCTCGACGACGTTTCGGTGTCGGTAGATGGCGGGGTCGATAATGGCCTGGGCTTCATGGCCTCGGTCGGCGACCAGAGCCTTGGCGGGTTTGAGGCCGTCGATCAGGGCCTCAACGGCGGCCTTGTCCGATGCCTGACCGGCCGAGAGCACGATCCGCAACGGCAGGCCGTCCTGATCGACCAGGGCGTTGATCTTGGTGCTCAGTCCTCCACGAGAACGGCCGATGGCGTGATCCGGACCCCCTTTTTCCACCGGCGGCGTGCTGGTGGGCCCGGATGATCGAACTGTCGATCACGGCGAGCTGGCAGACAAGGCCTCGAACACCCGGATTCAGACGTCATTCCGTTTCGCTCAAATCGTATCGCGCCATCCCAAGGCTCCTTTCAGAACCTCAAATCCCCGAACGCTTTATGAGTTCAGAACCTAGAGCCGCGTGAACCGTTCGGGCGGCAGGGCGGCGTGGGTGAAGCGGGCTTGGCGCACCGCGCCCTTGAAATAGTTCAAGCGGTTGATGCGACAGCCGACCGAGGCGCGGCCTGGCCCCTGAGGCTTGAACGGGACGGCATGTTCGCCCTGCAGCACGCCGTCGACATAGGCGCGGTACATCACGCCGTCGAAGGTCTGGGCGACGTGAAACCACTGGCTGCAAGGGTGGAGGCGCTCGGGAAAGATCAGGGTGTGGTTGTAGCCTGGGCCGCGCGTGAAGGCGTCCAGGTACCAGCGGTCCTGAACCACGCGGATCTCGAACAGGAAGCGCGTCTGGGACGGCGGCTGGCCGGCGGGCGCCTCTTCGGCGAGATGGAACCAGCGCTGCTCGAAGGCGCCGCCGTCGGGCCGGAACAGGGCCTCGAAGGTAAAGGTCTCGGCGCCGGCCAGCGGATGGTCCTCGATGAACAGGGCGTCGTCCACGCCGTCGAACCGCACCGCGCGACCATAGGGACTGTCGATCAGGGTCGGGTCGCCCTCGACGTTGGTCGCCACGCCGCCGATGTCGGCCAACCGATCAAAGGTCCACACCGTCTGGCGCGGCGCGGCGGCCCTCATCGTCGCGCATCCCGGCAGGATCGCGCCCGCAACGCCCGATGCGCCCAGGGCCATCAGGCGGCGGCGGTCCAGAGGCAGGGCGTCGGGCATGGGTCGTCTCACGGCGGTTTTGTCGCGCGACACTATGGGAATGGTCGCGCGAGGCAACGGCCTGCGCCCCGGTTCGTTGTCTCAATCCTTACAGACTGGAGTATCGACGATGAAACTTTCCAATGGCGCACTGGTGGCGGTGGTCGACGGCGAGAAGCTGGCCCTGTTCAAGAACACGAACGCCACGGACATCAAGCTGACGCCGCTGGAAAACCCGCCCATCGCGGATCGCGTTTCCGGCTCGGCCGGGCGCCGTTCCAACGAAGCCAATCCCGACAACGACACCCAGGCTGAAGACGGCTTCGCCATGGGCGTCGCCGAGGTGCTGAACAAATGGTCGGTCACCAACAAGATCGACGAACTGCTGGTGATCGCCGCGCCCAAGACGCTGGGTGAGTTACGCAAGCACTGGCACAAGGACCTTCAAGGCAAGCTGGTCGGCGAGATCGCCAAGGATCTGACGGGTCATTCCAGCGACCAGATCGCCGCGGCGATCGACAAGGCGTGACTTGAACGCGTTGCCCGCGACGCGAGAGGCCCGCTTGTGATGATCGAGAGGCCCCATGTCGCTGCAAGGCGATGTGGGGCCCTCTTGTTTACGGCGATGCATCCCGAACGATGAAAGGCGATTTGAATCAGGCCCTGCCGGAACTCTGGTCAACGCTTAGCACGTCATGGATTGTGGTGAGAAAGCGACAGCTTTGACACAAAGTTGCAGCTTTCGGTCTTCTTTCATTGACCGCGGCGGCTTTGCGGCAAAATCCTTGCCATCACCGCGACTCCTCTCGCGGTAATGGGGGATGATCATGCACAACAAGGCCGTTTTTCGCTCGATCCTGCTTGGCGGATCGATTCTGAGCGCGATGGCGACGCCCGCATTCGCTCAATCCACGCCGGATCAGCCGTCAGAGGTCGATGAGATCGTCGTCACCGGCTCGCGCCTGTCCGCGACCGCCGCCACCTAGGCGGCTCAGCCGGTTCAGGTGGTCACGGCGCAATCGATCGAGGCACAAGGCGTGACCCAGGTCGCCGACCTGCTCGACCGCATTCCCGCGCTGCAATCCTCGACCAGCTCGGCCCAGGCGAACGGCGGCGCCGCGACCCTGGACTTGCGTGGCATGGGGTCGGAGCGCACCCTGACCCTGGTCAATGGACGCCGCTATGTCGCGGGCGAACCCGGATCGGCCGCCGTGGACGTCAGTAGTATTCCAGCCGGCCTGATCGAACGGGTCGAAGTCCTGACCGGCGGCGCCTCGGCCGTCTATGGATCGGACGCCGTCACCGGCGTGGTCAACTTCATCCTCAAGGACGACTACGAGGGCACCGAGATGACGGTTCAGGGCGGCCTGTCCGGCGAAGGCGATGCGGAGGAGTTCTATATCTCGCTGCTCCATGGCCGAAACTTCGACAATGGGCGCGGCAACTTCACGATCGGGGTTCAGGGCAACGAACGCTCTGAGCTCTACTATGGCGATCGCAGCTTCTCGAAGAATAACGGCACCTACGACGACTACACCAACCCCGCGCTCTTCTTCCAGGTCGGGGATCCCCTGCCTCCCGGCCGCACTCTGGCCGATACGCGAGGTCGCACGATCCTGCTCGGCGGCGCGCCGCGTTTCGTCGGAACCGATGCGTCGCTGATCTCGCGCGCCCAGACCGCAACCCCGCGCGCCTTCATCGCCGATCCCCGCTTCTCGATCTCCAGCACCAGCGGCCTTATCGGGATCGATCTGGACGGCGACGGCTTTGCGGACCCGGCCGGCGCCTTCTCCAATCCGCAGGTCAACGCCGACTGCTTCAGCAATCGCAACGGACAACAGGGTTATGGCTGCTACACCGTCGATCCTGTCACGGGTCAGCTGCGGCCCTTCCAGGACGGCCTGTATGCCGGCTCCTCCAACCAGTCGGGCGGCGACGGCGCAGCACAAGTGTTCGACGGCCAGAGCCTGTTGCCCAAGGAGTCGAGCTATTCGGTCAGCTTGACGGGCAACTACAACCTCTCAACCTTCTTCAATCCGTTCGTCGAGATCAACGCGTCATGGAGCCAGGGCACGACGTTCAGCCCCTACAACTCCTATGACGACTCCATCCCGATCTCGCTGGAGAACCCCTTCATCCCGGCGGCGCTGAGGGCCTTGGTCAATGCCGAGATCGCGGCCGATCCCAGCGTCGCCGGTACGGCGGGTATCGCACTCTCGCGAGACCACGCCGACGTCATGGATCCCAAGCGGGTCAATGATCGCCGCACCTATCGCGCGGTGTTCGGCACACGGGGCGAACTGGACCTCGGCTGGAACTACGAGCTGTCGTTCAACTATGGCCGCACAGAGCAGGACGCGACCTATGCCTTGCGGCTGGAGGATCGCTTCTTCGCCGCCGTCGACGCCGTCACCGATCCGGTGACGGGCCAGGCGGTCTGCCGCTCGACCCTCGATCCTACGGCGGCGCCGCCGATTTCGGGCCTCTATCCTCAGTTCGGCGGGCCGGTGCCCAACCCGTTCCAGACCTTCACGCCTGGCGCGGGTTCGGATTGCCGCCCGCTGAACCTGTTCGGGTTCGGCAACGTCAGCCCGGAAGCCTCGGCCTTCGTCGGACCGCAGGTGACCGACACCGCTCTGATCCAGCAGACGGTGGTCTCCGGCTTCCTGGCCGGTGATCTCTCGCGTTGGTTCAGCCTGCCGGGCGGCCCGATCAGCTTCGCCGTCGGCGGCGAGTATCGCAAGGAACAGAGCGACTTCAATCCGAACGACTTTGACGAACAGGGCGTGTCGTTCCGCTACGCCACCACGGCGGCCGTCTCCGGCGAGTTCGAGGTGTCGGAAGGCTTCGTTGAAATCAGCTTCCCGCTGCTGACGGACCTGCCGTTCGCCGAGACCCTGACCCTGAACACCGCCGCGCGGTTCGGCGACTACTCCAACATCGGCAATACGGAGACCTTCAAGGCCGACCTGGTCTGGGCGCCGGTGACCGACGTCCGGTTCCGCGGGGGCGTGGCCAAGGCCGTGCGTGCGCCCAATATCGCCGAACTGTTCACACCGCTCCAGACGGCCGGTTTCCGTCCGATCGATCCCTGCTCGGCGGAAAACATCACGCAGGGGACAAGCTCGCGCGAGGCGAACTGCCGGGCGGATCTGGCGCGTTACGGCGTGACGGTCGGCGCGGTCTACGACTTCCAAGACCCGCTGACGGCCCAGTTCTTCGGCGCGGCCGGCGGTAATCCCGATCTGCAGGCGGAAACCTCGGACTCTTGGACGGCGGGCGTGGTGCTGCAACCGCGCTTCATCCCGAACTTCACGCTGACGGCCGACTACTGGAACATCAAGATCGAGAACGCCATCGCCGCAGTCTCGGGTCAGGACATCGTCAACAGCTGCTATGACGCGCCCAGCATCACCAACCAGTATTGCGCCTTGCTCAGCCGCGACGACCGCCCCGGTTCTCTCACGCAGGGCGGCCTGGACTATCTGCAACAGAGCCAGGTGAACTTCGCCGGGCTGGAGGCGTCGGGCGTCGATTTCAACGCCGTCTATCGTCTGAATATGGATACCTTCGGCAAGCCGGAGTGGGGCTCGCTGGCCCTGGGTGTCGGCGGCACCTGGCTTGAGGACCGCAACGACTTCCCGTTCGCCTCAGACTCTGGCCTGGCCAATCCGGTCAAGGAACAGCTGAACTCGCCGGAATGGGTGGTCAACACCTCCGTCCGCTGGAGCGTGGGCGACTTCACCGCTGGCCTGTTCTCGAACTATCAGAGCAAGCAGACCCGTGCGGGCGTCGAGATCGAGAATACGGTTTCGTTCGACGCGCCGTGGAACGATCCCATCTGGACCCACGACGCCTCGCTGTCCTGGGACATCGACGGCAAGAGCGACCTGATCCTGGGCGTCAACAACCTGACGGACGAAGAGCCGTTCCGCAGCACGGTGGCGACCCCGGTTTCGGCGCGCGGCCGCTACTTCTTCGTGCGGTTCAGCAAGAAGCTGTAAGCGCAAGGTCGAACCGAAAGTGAGGAGCGGCGACCGGCGACGGTCGCCGTTTCTTTCGTTTCAGGCGCCGTCCAGGAACAGCCGGCACGCCGGGTTGGCGGTTTCGTCCACGTAAGGATAGCCCAGGTCGGCCAGGGCAGCGGTCAGTTGGGCCTGCTCCTGCGGCGGCACGCTAATTCCCGCCAGCACCCGGCCCACGTCGTCGCCGTGGTTGCGATAGTGGAACAGGGTCAGTGCCCAGGCGGGCTGGAGGCTGTTGAGGAAGCGCAGGAAGGCGCCGGGCCGTTCGGGGAACTGGAAGCGCAGGATGCGTTCGTGCGGCAGGCCCACGGTGCGGCCGCCAACCATGTAGCGGACGTGCAGCTTGGCGGTCTCGTTGTCGCTCATGTCCTCGACGGCGTAGCCGCCCGAGCGCAGCGCCGCGATCAGGTCGTCACGCTCATGCGGTCCGTTTCTCAAGGCCACCCCGACGAAGATCTGGGCGTCGCCGTCGCCGGACCAGCGATAGTTGAACTCGGTCACCGACCGGCCGTCCAGCGTATCCAGGAAGCGGCGATAGTCGTCGCGGTCGTCCTTCATGGCCACGGCCAGCAGGGCCTCTGCGCCCTCGCCGATCTCGGCCCGTTCGGCGACGTGACGCAGCCGGTCGAAGTTCAGGTTGGCGCCGGAGTTGATGGCGATCAGGCTGCCGTTTCCAGGATGGGCGGCGGCCCAGGCCTTGAGCCCCGCCAGGGCGACGGCGCCCGACGGCTCGGCGATGGCGCGGCTGTCGTCGAAGATGTCCTTGATCGCGGCGCAGATGGCGTCGGTGTCCACCAGCACGATCTCGTCCAGCAGGTCCTTGCACAGGCGGAAGGTCTCGGCCCCCGCACGGCGCACGGCGACCCCGTCGGCGAACAGGCCGACCTCGTTCAGGGTCACGACCTCGCCCGCGTCGATGGACGCCTTCATCGTGGGGGCGTCGATAGGCTCCACCCCGATGACGCGGGTGTCGGGCCGCAGGAATTTGACGATGGCGGCGACCCCGGCCGCCAGGCCGCCGCCGCCGATGGGTACGAAGATCGCCTCGATCGGATCGGCGTGCTGGCGGGCGATCTCAAGCCCCACCGTGCCCTGGCCGGCGATGACGTCGGGGTCGTCGAACGGGTGGATGAAGGCCGCGCCGGTCTGGCTTTCCAGATGGCGGGCGTGGGCATAGGCCTCGTCGAAGCTTTCGCCGTGCAGGACCACCTCGCCACCCAGGGCGCGGACGGCGGCGACCTTGATGCCGGGGGTGGTGGTCGGCATGACGATGGTGGCGGGCGTATTGCGGCGGGCGGCGGCCAGAGCGACGCCTTGCGCATGATTGCCGGCCGAAGCGCAGATGACGCCCTTCGACAGTTCGTCCTCAGACAGGGCGGCGATCTTGTTGTAGGCGCCACGGATCTTGAACGAGAAGACGGGCTGCAGGTCCTCGCGCTTCAGCAGGACGGGCCGGTCGAGCCGCGCCGACAGGCGGCGCAGCGGATCGAGAGGCGTTTCCTCAGCCACGTCATAGACGCGGGCAGTGAGGATGCGGCGGATGGTGTCCTGCATGGAAATGTCGCGAATAGGCTTGAAGCGGCAAAGAAGTGGGCTGTCATCTAGGCGAAGTCGGCCGTCTTGGGAACGGTTTTTGCAAATCCGTGCTGCCTTTGCCTTCCGAGGATGGGTTTGGATTTCCTCTTGCACCGCGTCCGCATCGGCCTACATTGTTCCTGCTTATGCTAACATTGAGCATAAGGGTATGGGAGATGATCATGGCTGACAGCGCCTTTGGTCTGACGAAAGAGCTTGAGCGGGAGACCGCCGGGGTGTGGGCCAAGGTCAAGGAC
Source organism: Brevundimonas sp. KH_058 (assembly GCF_057838505.1). NCBI lineage: Bacteria > Pseudomonadati > Pseudomonadota > Alphaproteobacteria > Caulobacterales > Caulobacteraceae > Brevundimonas > Brevundimonas sp. KH_058. The sequence goes on from NZ_CM174469.1 coordinate 2,128,593, forward strand.
CACGTCACGCCCCTGGAGTGGCCCGAACAGGCGCGGCTGATCAGCGAGATCAACCGGCTGAAGCGCCAGCGCGACGCCGTGATCCTGGCCCACAACTATATGACGCCCGAGATCTTCCACGGGGTCGGCGACTATGTCGGCGACAGCCTGGGCCTGGCCAAGGAGGCCGCGCGGTCGGATGCGAAGGTGATCGTCCAGGCGGGCGTGCATTTCATGGCCGAGACGTCCAAGATCCTGTCGCCCGAGAAGACCGTGCTGATCCCCGATCTGCGGGCCGGATGTTCGCTGGCGTCGTCGATCACGGGGGCGGACGTGCGGCTGATCAAGCAGCGTTACCCGGGCCTGCCGGTCGTGACCTACGTGAACACCACGGCCGATGTGAAGGCCGAGACCGACATCTGCTGCACCAGCGCCAACGCCGTTCAGGTGGTCGAATGGGCGGCCAGGGAATGGGGCGTGGACCGCGTCATCCTGATCCCCGACGAATATCTGGCGCGCAACGTCGCGGCCCAGACCACGGTGGGGATCATCGCCTGGAAAGGCCGCTGCGAGGTCCACGAGCGGTTCACGGTGGACGACATCGCCGAGATGCGCGCCGCCTATCCGGGCGCCGAAATCCTGGCCCACCCGGAGTGCCCCGAAGACGTGCTGGCGGCGGCGGATTTCGCCGGTTCGACGGCGGCGATGACCGACTATGTCGAGACACGGCGGCCCAAACAGGTGGTCTTGATCACCGAATGTTCGATGGCCTCGAACGTGGCCGGCGACGTGCCGGGGGTGCAGTTCATCGGCCCGTGCAACCTGTGCCCGCACATGAAGCGGATCACGCTTCAGAACATCCATGACTGCCTGTTGCACATGCAGTTCGAGGTCACGGTTCCGGCCGACATGATCGAGCGCGGACGCCTGGCGGTGCAGCGGATGATCGACCTGCCGCCGCCCGCCGTTCCCGCGCGCTACGATCTGGTCAAGGCCAGGCATCATGTCGATGTGGAGCTGATCTGAGCGTGACGCGGCGATCGGTCCCGGCGACGGGGCCGATGCGCGCGCCCATCTGGACGCCATGAGCAACACCGACGCCCCAAACCCGACGCCCACCCCCGGTCCATGGGATCCCCGGCCCGAAGCCGCCGCCGTGCGCGAGGCGCCGGTCGAGCGCGCGGCCATCGACGCCCCGGTCGAGAAGGACCAGAGCCTGGTCTGGGCCTTGGCCTCCACGGCCCTGATGGGCGCCTTTCTGTGGTGGGTCACGGGCAGCGCCATCGTGGCGGGGGCGGTGCTGATCGGCCTGTTCGTTCACGAGGCGGGGCACGCCTTGGCGATGAACAAGCTCGGCATGGGTCCGGCGCGCATCTACATCATTCCCTTCCTGGGCGGACTGGCCAAGGCGCGGCGCGAGCCGAAGAGCGAGTGGGACGGCGTGCTGGTGTCACTGGCCGGACCGGCGTTCGGCCTTCTGGCCATGATCCCCTTCGTCGGGGTCTGGATGGCGCTGGGGCAGGGCGAGTGGCTGATGGGCGCCTTCTTCATCGCCATGCTCAACCTGGTGAACCTGGTCCCCGCGCCGCCGCTGGACGGATCCAAGGCCCTGGGGCCGGTGCTTACGCGGGTGCATCCGCGCCTGGAGCAGGTCGTGCTGCTGGTCATCGGCGTGGCGGTGGTCTGGTGGGGGCTGTCCACCGGGCGGTTCATCCTGGCCGCCTTCCTGGCCCTGTCGGTGTTCAGCCATCTGAAGCGCGGCGTGTGGCGCGCGGCCTGGGGCACGCTGAGCTGGCCCGAGGCGGGCAAGAGCCTGGCGCTGTATCTGCTGACCCTGGCGGTGTGCGCTGCGGCGGCCGTCGGCGCCCTGATGCCGATGACCGGGGGCGATCCCGCAGGCGCGATGCAGTTGGGCCTCAACTATCTCGGAGTGCGGGGATGAACCGGACGCGGCATGACGGACCTCTGATCGTCGGCGCAGGCCTGGCGGGGCTGTCGGCCGCGCTGGAGGCGGCGAAGGCGGGGGCCAGGGTCCTGGTCGTGACGCCGGAGCCGTTGTTGAACGCCTGTTCGTCGGCCTGGGCGCAGGGCGGGATGGCGGCGGCCCTGACGGCGCAGGATTCGGCCGAACGCCATGCCGAGGACACCCAGGCGGCGGGCGCAGGCTTGGTCGAGCCGGTCGCGGCGCGCGCCCTGACCGATGCCGGACGCGAGACGGTGGAATGGCTGGCGGCCCTGGGTGCGCCGTTCGACCGGGACGCGGACGGCGGCTTCGTCGTCAGCCTGGAGGCGGCCCATTCCGTCCCCCGCGTGGCGCGGGTCGGTGGCGACGGCGCGGGACGGGCCATTCTGTCGGCCGTGGTCGCGGCCGTGCGGGCCGAGAAGCGGATCGAGGTGTGGGACGACGCACGACTGAAAGGCTTGTTGCAGGACGCCGACGGCCGGGTGGTCGGGGCGGTGGTCGTGCGCGGCGGGCGTCTGGTCGAGATCACGGCGACGGCGGTCGTGTTGGCCACCGGCGGTGCGGGCGGCCTGTTCGCCGCGACCACGACCCCAGCGGCGCTAAAAGGTGAGGGGATGGCCTTGGCCGCGCGCGCCGGCGCCGAAATCCTCGATCCCGAGTTCGTGCAGTTTCACCCCACCGCCATCGACGTAGGGCTCGACCCCGCCCCCCTGGCGACCGAGGCCTTGCGCGGCGAGGGGGCGCGGCTGATCGACGGTCAGGGGCGGTTCCTGCTGGGCGAAGAAGCCGACGCCGATCTGAAGCCGCGCGACGTCGTGGCGCGGGCGGTCCATGCAGCGCGGGCCGAAGGACGGGGCGCCTTTCTGGATGCGCGCACGGCCATCGGCGAGGCCTTCCCGCACGAGTTTCCCGCTGTCTTCGCCGCCTGTATGCGTAGCGGTCTGGACCCGCGCATCAGCCCCATTCCGGTGATGGCGGCCTGCCACTATCACATGGGCGGGATCGCCGCCGACGCGGACGGACGCACCACGGTTCCGGGCCTCTATGCGGTCGGGGAATGCGCAGCGACGGGGGTGCACGGCGCCAATCGGCTGGCCTCCAACTCCCTGCTCGAAGCGGCGGCCTTCGGTCGGCGCGCGGGCGTGGCGGCGGCCCTGGAAACAGGTGGAGGCCGTCCTGCGCCGGTCGAGATCGCACCCGATCTGCCCGACGCAGCGATGGCTGAACTGCGCACCGCGATGACGGCTCATGCAGGCGTGGTGCGCGATGCGGAGGGTCTGTCGGGCGTGATCGCCCTGATCGACCGGCTTGAGGCCCAGCACGGGGCGGCCGCCGTCCTGCTGGCGGCGCGGCTGATCGCCCAGGCGGCGCTGGATCGGCGCGAGAGCCGAGGCGGTCATTATCGTTCGGACTATCCTCTGACGGCGGCGCGCGCCGACCATACGCGGGTGCGGATCACGCGCCCGGCGGCGCTGGAGGCGGCGGAATGAGACGGCTTCCCGACGTGCTGATCGAACCCGTCGTGCGACTGGCTCTGGCCGAGGACCTGGGCCGGGCGGGCGACGTGACCGCCATGGCCTGCATTCCCGAGGGCGCGCGCATGAAGGCGGCGTTCGCGGCGCGCAAGCCGGGCGTGCTGGCCGGGATCGACTGTGTGCGGCTGGCGGTGCTGGCCATGGATCCGAAGGCGTTCGTGGACGTGCGCCTCAATGACGGCGACGCCTTCGACGCCGGTGCGGTGCTGGCGGTGGTCGAGGCCGACGCCCGTGCCTTCCTGTCAGCCGAGCGGACGGCGCTGAACCTCGTCGGGCGGCTCAGCGGCGTGGCGACCCTGACGCGGGCCTATGTCGATGCCGTCGCAGGAACGCGGGCGCGGATCGCGGATACGCGAAAGACCACGCCCGGCCTGCGCGCGCTGGAGAAGCATGCCGTGGCCTGCGGCGGCGGGATGAACCATCGCTTCGGGCTGGATGACGCCATCCTGATCAAGGACAATCACGTCGCCGTGTGCGGCGGTGTCGCCGAGGCCGTGCGGCGGGCCAGGGCCTTCGCCCCGCACCTGATGAAGGTCGAGGTCGAGGTGGACGGGCTGGATCAGCTGGACGCCGTGCTGGCCCTGATCGACGAGGGCGCGGCGCCCGACGTCATCATGCTGGACAACTTCAGCCTTGATGACCTCAGGGCCGCCGTGGCGCGCGTCGCCGGGCGGATCGTGCTGGAGGCCTCGGGCGGGGTCGATCTGACGACCGTTCGCGGCATCGCCGAGACGGGCGTCGATGTGATCTCGGTCGGCGCCCTGACCCATTCGGCGCCGGTTCTCGATATCGGCCTGGACGCGCTCTAGGCGCCAGACCCTCCAAACCTGGGCCGATCAGGCGGGGCTGGAGGCCGTTTCGACGATGTCGGTCTTGGCGGGGGCTTCGGCCGGACGCGCGGGACGCGACGCCGGCTGCGTGTTGGCGGCGCGGGCGGCCGTCGGCGCCGGGGTCGTCGCAGCGGCGGGACGTGGCGGCGTCGCCGGTTGGGCGGCCGGAGCCGGCAGGGATCGGCCTTCCTGCGCCAGCACCATCGTATAGGCCACGGCCTGGCCGGCCTGACGCGCGGTCTCCACCGGATTGAGGCCGGCCTGGATCAGGCGCGGCTGTTCCGCAGGGGCCGAAGGCCGCGCCGCATAGGTGAAGGCGCCGCTGGAGCCCGAACGCCCGCTGAAGCGATAGAACAGATGGCTGCCGACCTGGCTGACCTGGATCAGCGACGACCTCCAGCCCGGCGCGACGGCGGTGGTGTGGAAGTGGGTGGCGTTGCCGACGCGGGCGAAGACCGAGCCCGACATGGCGTCCGATGCGACGGTGCGCGCGCGGTTCCAGGCGGCCTGGTTGACGCGGCCGCGCATTACGCCCGAGCAGGTGAAGGAGAACTGACAGCCGGTGCTGCGGGCCGCGCCCTGGAACACCACGCCGCAGACGGTCTTTGGGAAGGCGGGGTGGCGGACGCGGTTCAGAACCACCTGGGCCACGGCCTTCATGCCGTCGCCGCCTTCGCCGCGGGCTTCGTAATAGACGGCCTGAGTCAGGCAATCGAGATCGCGGCTGGCGTCCAGGGCGTTGGCCATCTGGAAGGGGCGGGCGGCGGTCGGAGCGGTCAGGCTGGCGCGGCGAAGATTGGCGTCGCCGGGCGCACGGAGTTGTTCGAGACGGGCGGCCAGCAGTTCGGCCTGTCGGTCGCGCTGGGCCGAGCCGGCGCTGGTATAGGGGTCGTGGCGACGCGCGATGGTCAGGGCGCTGGCGTCCAGACCGCCGGCGGCGGCGGCGAGCGCCTCTTCGGTGAAACCAGCGGCGGTCGCGCCCTGAATCCGTTCAGCCTGAGCGCGCAGCGTCGTCGCGCGCGCAGCCGTGCCGCCCAGATAGGCGCAACCGATCGCCAGTCCCACCAGACCGCCAAAGGCTGCGGCGGCCGTCATGGGCTTGATCTTGGCCACACGATCGGCGCGCAGAATGGCGCGCGTCTGCGAGGAATGCGACAACGAGGTAGTCCTGTTCAGCAGGGCGAGAAACGCGGCCCCCGGGGGTAGTCTTGCCGGCGAGGCGACTCTGCGGTCGCATTCCAGCCTGCAATTTCCGGCGCTCGGCTCAGTGGCCCGGGCGTCGAGGACGGGCCTTTAGCCAGCCTTTTATGGCCTCATTGTGTTCGATTCGCAATCCGATGGTTAAGGTGGCGAAACGACTAGGTATTTTTCAGATGGATGGCGGCTTGTGGCGGAAATCCGGCGCATCGGACATAATCGAACTATCGAATACTGTATTCGGTTACACAGGAACTGCCCGACGATCGGCGTGTTGCGGTGCAGCGGACTAAAGGTGCCGTCTTGGTCTGTTCAAGATTGTGACAGCGCGCGTAATCGCTACTAGAGCGAAGGGCCCGGAACCGCGACGCGGTGTTCGCGTTGAAGCTTGGCCTTTTGGAGAGAAGCATCATGTCCCGAACCCTCATCCTGACTGCCGCCGTCGCCTCTGCCCTGACCTTGGCTGCGTGCGGCGCCACCGTCGAACAGAAGGCCGCCAGCGGCGCCATCGCGGGCGCCGTCGTGGGCGGCCCTGTGGGCGCTGCTGTCGGCGGAGCCGCCGGAACGGCCGTGGGCCAGGCTCAAAAGCCGAACTGACCCGACGCCAGTCGCGCCCGCCCGCAGGGCTGCCCTTGCCATCGGGCGGGCGCGACCTACCTTATAATAGGCGTGTCGATGGCGACGCCGTCGCACGTCAAATGACGCACAGGATCGATTTCCAGGGGGCGAACCTTGATTTTCGCCCGGTTATCGGCTTTGTGCGCCCCGCTTCGGGATGCGCGTTTTTCTCGCCGCCCGACCCCCGACGGCCGCCCCTGGTCGTTCACAAGGAACCCTGACGCTTTCGCATGAAAGATCTGAAGACCGGATTCTCCGACCGCATTACCGCCCAGCAGGAAGCCAAGAAGGCCCTGCTCGCCAAATTCAAGCCGAAGGCCGCTGCGCCCGACCCCGAGTTCGATCGGCTGGCCGAGAAGCGCGCCGCCGAGAAGGAAGCCCTGCGTCAACAACACGAGCTGGCCAAGGCTGAACAGCGCCGCGAGAAGGCCGAGAAGGACGCCGCCCGTATGGCTGCCGACCTCGCCGCTCAGGAAGCGATCGACGCCGAGAAGCGCGCCGACCGCAAGGCGCGCAAGCAACTGACCAAGGAAGAGCAGAAGGAAAAGCGCGACGCCCGTTACGCCGCGCGCAAGGCCCGCCGCTAGGCTCAACGCCGACTGCTGAAGAGATCGACGCGTCGCAGCTCTGCGGCGCGTTTTTCTTTGCCTGTCAGCTTGCCGGCGCGGCGCTCAGTCGCTCCAGAAGGGCGCGCAACTGGTCGGACGAGTAGGGTTTGCGCAGCAGCGGCCAGGTCGTGTCGGCCAGCACCGCGTCCACATCCTCGCCGACATAGCCCGAGGTCAGAGCGATCCGCAACTCCGGCCATTGGACCGCCGCCACGCGCGCCAGCTCGACCCCGCTCATGCCGCCGGGCATGACCACATCGGTCAGCATCACGTCGAAGCGATCTGCGTGTAGGAACTTCAGCGCGTCGTCGCCATTCTCGGCCCAATCGACCTCAAGCCCAAAACCTTCCAGGATTTCCAGCGCCACGGCGGCGACGCCGGGATCGTCCTCGACCAGCAACATCCGTCCGCCCTCGGCCAGGGGAGCGTCTTCCCCGGACACCGCGACCGGCGCCGCCACCGCATCCTCGACGGACAGGGGGGGCAGATAGAGACAGATCTCGGCCCCCTGTCCCGGCTCGGACTCGATATGAACGCCGCCGCCCGACTGGCGTGCGAAACCATAGACCTGGCTGAGGCCCAGGCCCGTGCCCTTGCCGACGCCTTTGGTGGTGAAGAAGGGTTCGAACACCCGGTCCCGGATTTCGGGCGACATGCCCTCGCCATTGTCGGACACGGCGACGCAGACATAGTCGCCGGCCGCCAGTTCGGCGACATGGCCGGCCTCGACGGTGCAGGCCCGCGTCTGGACCGTGATCCGTGCATGGCGACCCTTGGCCCCCGTCACGTCGCCCAGGGCGTCGCGGGCGTTGACGATCAGGTTCAGCAGCGCCGCCTCGAACTGAGCCGGGTCCACATTGGCGCGCGCGCCGCCGCGCTTCAGCTTCACCTTGAAGTCCACCGCTTCTCCGACGGCGCGACGCAGCAGGGGCTCGCTCTCGCGGATCAGGGCGTTCAGGTCGATCGGCTCGGGCCTGAGGGCCTGGCGCCGCGAGAAGGCCAGCAACTGGTGCGTCAGGCTTTCGCCACGTCGCGCCGCCGCCAGGGCCGCCTCGCCCAGCTTCTTGCGCTTGGCCGGGTCGTCGCTGCGCAGGATGATGTCCAGGGCGCCGATCACCACGGTCAGCAGATTGTTGAAATCGTGCGCCACCCCGCCGGTCAGCCGCCCGACCGCCTCCATCCGCTGGGCGTGAACCAGCTGGGCCTCGGCCTGGGCCTTTTCGATCAGGGCCTCGTCGACCCGCTCGGCCAGCAGTTCGTTGATGCGCTTCAGATCGTCCTCGGCGCGCTTGGCGTCGGTCACGTCCAGGCAGGCGCCGACATAGCCCTGGAACAGGCCCGAGGCGTCGAAGCGCGGCACGCCCTCGTTGCGCAGCCAGCGCAGGCCGAGCACGGGATGGTTGACCCGTGTCAGCGCCTCGAACCGATCCCTGGCCTCGAAGGCGCGCATGAAGGCGGCGACGAAGACGCCCTCGTCGTCCGGGTGGATCAGGGCGCGCCAGCTGTCGGGCAGATGGCCGTCGGCCTCGACCCCGAAGAAGGTGCGGTATCGCCTGTTGGCGAACACCATCTGCGCGGCGTCGTCGCTCATCCAGATCAGGGCCGGCGCGCTGTCGGCGACGGTGCGGAAACGGTTTTCCGACTCCTCCAGCCTGGCTTGAGCCACGCGCATGTCGGTGACATCGAAGGCCACGCCGACGAAGCCGACGACCTCTGAGCCGTTCAGCCGGGGGCGTGAGAAGGACTTCAGCCAGCGCCATTCGCCGTCATGCCGGCGATAGCGGGCCTCCATCGAGAACGGTTCGTGCGTCTCTTCCCCCGCCACCGATTCCGCCAGGATGCGGGCATGATCGTCGGGGTGCAGCACGTCGCGCCAGTCCAGTGTGCGCACCGTCTCATAGTCCGACCCATAGAAATCGACATAGGCCTGGTTGACGAAGGCGCGCGTGCGGTCCTGCTGCGTGACCCAGATCAGGACCGGGGCCGTGTCGGCGACGGCCCTGAACCGCTGCTCGCTCTCGCGGGTCTCGCTCTCGGCACGGGCGCGCTCGACCTCGGCCCAGGTCCGGGCGGCGACCTCCTCGACCAGGGCGACCTGGGCCTCGGTCCACAGACGCGGCGTCGCGGAGTGGACATAGAGGAAGGCGCGCAGGCGGCCCGTGCGGATCAGCGGCGCGCGGATCAAGGCGCGGGTCTGGATGGCTTCGAAGGCGTCGGCGAAGGCGGCCGTGCGTGCATCCTCTCGGACATCCTCGATCTGGATCGTGCGGCCTTCCGCCAGATCCGCGATCAGGCCTTCGCCGAAGGCGTTCAGGCTGAACTGGCCCTGGGCGCTGGCGACACCGGCGGTCCAGTCGCGGCTCATGGACACGACGCCCGCCGCCTGATCCACCTCGCCATAGCCGACCCGGTCGGCGTCCAGCAGGGCGCCCAGGGCGCTCTCGACATCGGCCATGATCTCTTCGGGATCGGTCAGGTCGCGCAGGCGGTCGCTGAGGTCCAGCAGGAAGGCCTGGCGACGCTCGGCCCGCGCCGCCTTCTCCAGCGCCTCACGCGTCTCCGTCACGTCGAACGAGATGCCAGCATAGCCCAGGAAGACGCCCTGTCCGTCGAAGCGCGGTCGCACGATGGCCCGCATCCAGCGCCAGACGCCGTCCTGCCCTTTGATCCGCCCCTCCAGCTCATAGGGCAGGCGGTCTGCGGCGGCGGACCGCTCGGCCGCCTTGATGGTCTCCAGGTCGTCGGGATGAACCGCCGCCTTCCAACCGCCCTCGCGCAGGGCTTCCACGGTCAGGCCATGCAGGGCGAAGACCGCCGCATTGACGAACTCAAACTCGCCCTCGGCGTTCAGCAGCCAGATGGGAGACGGCGCGGTATCGGCCAGCTGCCTGAACCGCGTCTCGCTTTCGCTCAGTCGCGAAATCGCGCTGCGCAAGGACGCGCCGACCAGGGCCATGAACAGGCCGACCAGGACGAAGTTCCAGGTGGCGACCCCGCCTATGGCGCTCAAGACGCCGTCCCGACCGGTCGTCGTCAGGGCGACGATGGCCCAGCCGCCTCCGGTGCAGATGGCGAGGGCCGCAAGGGCGCCGGCCCAGCCGCCCGCCAGCGCCGCGAGGGTCACGGCCGGCAGCAGGATGGCGAAACCGGTCACCTCGCCATAAAGGGCGGACGCCGCCGCGCGGACCGCCAGCCCGGCCAGGGCGAAGCCGACTCCGATCAGCACGCGACGCAGGGGCGATGTCGCGGACAGGCGCGCCAGGCCGATCAGCCAGCCGTCCATTCCCGCGATGCGCCGTGAGGCCGCGCCTTGGCTCATGCTGTTCCGCTTCCCCGGCCGAGTTGTCATCTCGCGACGTCGGAACGCAGCTTTACACCTTGCGTTTCGAGCGACCACCCCCGTCGCGCAGCGGGGGTCGCGATAACGACGGTCGTCGGATCGCCGGAAAATGGCCTATAAGTCCGACTAGATGCGCGGTTTCAGCGAGAGGCGATGGCGCCGATCGCGGCTGTGGATGGTGAATGACCCTGTTGCCCTGGAAGACGATGTGGACGGCGCTGCGGCGTTCGGCGGCGGCCCTGCCCGCGGCCGGCGCGGTGCTGGGCGTCGCAATGGCCGCCGGGTCCAGCGTGCGCCCGGATGTGGACCGTACCGCCGAGGCCGTGTCGCGCATCACCGGCGGCGATCTGGGCGAGGGCGGGCTGGCGGCGATCAGAGGTCGCCTGACCCCGTCGCAACTGGCCATGGCCATGCGTCATGACCCCAGCCTGCTGCAACCGGCCCTGTATGGCCTGACGCCGGGCTGGGAAAGCCTGACCCTGGCGGGCAAGCCGGGTCTGGAATTGGGCAAGAACGGGCTGGAGGCCCAGCGATTGAACGCCGCCATGGCGCCCGCTTCCGGCGCGCTGCGTCCCGCCCTGCCGTTCGTGTTCAAGGGCAGCGCCGAAGATCGCAGGCGCGCCCTGCGCTGCCTGACCCAGGCCGTCTATTTCGAGGCGGCGCTTGAGCCGGATAACGGCCAGGCGGGCGTGGCCCAGGTGGTGCTGAACCGCGTGCGCGATCCCAACTACGCCAACACGGTGTGCGGCGTGGTGTTCGAGGGCGCCGAGCGGACCACGGGCTGCCAGTTCAGCTTCACCTGCGACGGCTCGCTGGCCCAAGCGCCGGTCGGCTGGGCTTGGGACCGGGCGCGCAAGGTCGCGGAGAAGGCGCTGAACGGCGAGGTCGCCCAGCAGGTCGGCACCGCCACCCACTATCACGCCGACTATGTGCATCCCTGGTGGGCGCCGACGGTGGCCAAGGTGACGCAGATCGGCGCGCACATCTTCTATCGCTGGAAGGGCGTTTATGGCGAAACCGCCGCCTTCCGCAAAGTCTATAACGGACGCGAGCCGGTCATCGATGAGGCGCGCTTCTCGCGGCCCCGCCTGACCATCGCCGCCGGCGCCGCGACCGGCGGCCCCGACCCCGACGCCCTGGCCAAGGACGCCCCGCTGCGCACCGTCGAGGTCGATGGTCAGCAGCGCGTCGTCGGCGTGGTCAGCCTGGGTGGACGCCGCCTGCCGACCCGCGACGAGGTCGCGGCCATCAACGCCCGCCTGACCGCGCTGGAACGGCCGGCGACGGCGTCGAAGCCCGCCGCTCCCGCGCCCGAGGGCGTGGCGACCATGGACGTCGAAGAAGTCGGTCGTCCCGCGAACTGAAATCCCGCATTGCAACGCTTTGACAGGTCGGGGCATTGATGCACGTGCCCGGACGTGACCGGCCCGACGAGGACGCCTGCTTGACCCACCCCGAAGTCGAATGTCCTAGGTGGGACGAGGCTGACCGTCTGAGGGCGCTCAAACAGTACGGCGTGCTGGATACGACGCCCGAGGCGTCGTTCGACGACCTCGCCGATCTGGCCGCGCGCATCTGCGAGACGACCATGGCCGCCGTCAGCCTGGTCGATGCCGAGCGTCAGTGGTTCAAGGCCGAGATCGGCCTGGGCGCGCGCGAGACGCCGCGCCCCCTGTCCTTCTGCGCCCACGCCATGCTCGCCGACGACGCCATGATCGTGAAGGACGCGCTTCAGGATCCCCGGTTCGCAGACAACGCCCTTGTGACGGGCGCGCCTCATATCCGCTTCTACGCCGGCCATCCGCTGAAGACGCCGGACGGCGTGTCGCTTGGCGCGCTGTGCGTGCTGGACGAAAAGCCGCGTCCCGAAGGCCTGACCGAGCTTCAGGCCATGGCGCTGAAGACCCTGGCCGACCAGGTCATGACCCAGCTTGAGCTGCGTCGCGCCCTGCTGGAGCGGGATCGCAGCCAGCACATCGCGCGCCTGGCGATGGAGGCTTCGGCCTATGTCGGCGCCTGGGACTGGGACATCACGCAAAATCTGGTCGTGGCCGACGAACGGTTCGCCCGCATGTATGGCGTCGACGCCGCCGCCGCCCAAAATGGCGCGCCGATCGAGGTCTTCACCGCCAGCGTCCACCCCGACGACGTCGCCCGCGTCCATGACGAGATCGAACGCGCCAAGTCGGGCGAGGGGATATTCGTCAGCGAATACCGTCTGACCAGCAATGGCGTGGTGCGCTGGGTTCTGGCGCGTGGTCAGGTCTATTTCGACCGCGCGGGCGAAGCCGTTCGCCTTCCCGGCATCGCCGTGGACATCACCGAGCGCAAGCAGATCGAGACGGATCTGGCCGAGACCGCGCGGGCGCTGAGCGAGAGCGAGACCCGGTTCCGCGTCCTGGCCGACGCCATGCCGCAGATGGTCTGGTCGACCCTTCCGGACGGGTTCCACGACTACTACAACGCCCGCTGGTACGAGTTCACGGGCGTGCCGGCCGGTTCCACCGACGGCGAGGGCTGGAACGACATGTTCCATGCCGATGATCAGCAGCGCGCCTGGGGTATCTGGCGTCATTCGCTGGAGACCGGCGAACCCTATGAGATCGAATACCGGCTGAAGCACCACAGCGGCGTCTATCGCTGGACCCTGGGCCGGGCGGTCGCGGTGCGTGACGAACAGGGCGAGATCACCCGATGGTTCGGCACCCTGACCGACATCGACGAGCTGAAGAAGCTGGAGCAGGGTCGCGAACTGGTCAGCCAGGAACTGAGCCACCGGATCAAGAACATCTTCGCGGTGATCACCGCCCTGGTGGCCCTGTCGGCGCGCCAGTATCCCGAGGCCAAGGCCTTTTCCGCCTCGCTGCGCACCCGGATCGCCGCCTTGGCCCGCGCGCACGAGTTCGTGCGGCCGCACACCGAGACCTCGCGCACCACCATCGGCGCGACGACGCTGCATTCCTTCCTGTCGGACCTGTTCAAGGCCTATGCCGACGAGACGGGGACGCCGCGCGTCAGGATCGACGGTGACGACGCCGTGTTCGACGACCAGGCCGCGACTTCGGTCGCCCTGCTGTTCCACGAGCTGGCGACCAATGCGGCCAAATATGGCGCCCTGTCGGAAAAGGGAGGCCTGGTTTCCCTTTCAACCGCTCGCGACGAGGATCGTTTCGTTTTGACTTGGACCGAAAGCGGCGGGCCGACCGTGCAGGGGGAGCCCGGGCGCACGGGCTTCGGCTCCTCGCTGGCGACATTGTCGGTGCAGGGACAATTAGGCGGACGGCTGGAACGCGAATGGCTGGCGGAAGGTTTGAAGGTCATCGTCGATCTGCCGGCGACGGCGCTGTCGCGCCGCAGGGCCGCCAATGCTGTTGGAAATTAGCGTTATGTTGAAACCTATCGGTCAAAGTTGCGTTCTGTACGCTCCCGAGCATAAGCACTGACCTCATGACTGCGCGTATCCTCATCATCGAAGACGAAGCCCTGGTTGCGATGGAGCTGCGTTTCGTACTGGAAGATCTGGGACATGAAGTCCTGGGTGTCGCCGCGACCGCAAAGGCCGCGCGCGATCTGGTGCGCGAGAACGATGTGGATCTTGCGCTGGTCGATATCCACCTGTCCGACGGCCCTACCGGCATCAACCTGGGCCGCGAACTGGGTCAGGAGATGGGCGTCTCCGTCCTGTTCATGACCGCCAACCCCGGCATGGTGCGCGACGGCGTCGCGGGGACCATCGGCGTCCTGTCCAAGCCCACCGACGAACAGGCGGTTCAGACCGCCGTCGATTACGCCCTGCGCCGCCGCCAAGGACAGCCGGTCGATTACGCGCCGCCGGGTCTTCAACTCTTCGGTTAACCGCTTCCGAGGCGGTTGCGGTCGCTGCGATGCGGCATATGTCGAGCGCTCCCCACAAGGAGACCTCCCCATGACGACCGTGACCAAACGCAAGCTCGGCTCCAGCGGGCTGGACATCGCGCCTCTGGTGTTCGGCGGCAACGTCTTCGGCTGGACGGCGGACGAGGCGACGTCATTCGCCCTGCTGGACGCCTTCGTCGAGGCCGGCTTTGACGCCATCGACACCGCCGACGCCTATTCCCGCTGGGTTCCGGGCCATTCGGGCGGCGAGAGCGAGGTCATCATCGGCAAATGGCTGAAGGCGCGCGGTCGGCGCGACGACGTCAAGATCCTGACCAAGGTCGGGTCGGATATGGGCCAGGGCCACAACGACCTGTCGCCGGCCTGGATCGAGACGGCGGTCGAGGCGTCGCTGCGCCGGCTCCAGACCGACTATATCGACCTCTATCAGACCCACTGGCCCGATCCGAAGACGCCGCAGGAGGAGACCCTGCGCACGCTCGACGAGCTGGTGAATGCCGGCAAGGTCCGCGCCATCGGCACGTCGAACCATTCGGCCGAACAGGTAAGCGAGGCGCTGGCGATCTCCGACCGCGAAGGCCTGGCCGCCTATGCGACGATCCAGCCGCACTACAACCTCTACAGCCGCGACACCTTCGAGGGCGGGTTGCAGGATCTGGCGGTCGAGAAGGGGCTGGGCGTCATCACCTATTTCAGCCTCGAAAGCGGCTTCCTGACCGGCAAATACAAGACCGTCGATCAGATCGCCGGGACCAAGCGCGAGGGGATGCTGAAGGACAAGTTCGACGAGCGCGGCGTGCGTATCCTGGCGGTGCTGGACGCTGTGGCCCAGAAGAACGAGGCGACTTCCGCCCAGGTGGCCCTGGCCTGGCTGCTGGCGCAGCCGGGCGTGACCGCGCCGATCGTCAGCGCGACCTCGACCGAACAGCTGGCCGACACCCTGAAGGCGGCGACCCTGACGCTGTCGGACGAGGATGTGGCGGAGCTGACGGAAGCGTCGGCTTACTGAAGTTTGGGGCCGTCCCCACCCGGTCTCGCTTCGCTCGACCACCCTCCCCTGAAGGGGAGGGAGAGGCGGGCGCTTAGTCTCCCTCCCCGGAACGGAGAGGGTGGCCGCGCAGCGGCCGGGTGGGGGCGGCCGCCTCCAGCTCGCGGACGATGAAGTCGATCACATCGTGCAAGTGATCGCGGACGCTGGCGGCGGGGATGCGCAGGGTCTTCAGTCCAAGCTCCGCCATTGCGGCATCCCGTCGTCTGTCCCAATCGGCGGTGTGCTCGTGGCCTGCGCCGTCCACCTCGACGATCAGTCCGCGTGACAGGCAGACGAAGTCGAGGAAATAGCCGCGCAACGGATGCTGACGGCGAAAGTGAAAGCCCTGTTTTCGAAGCAACTTCAAAGACGCCAGAGCCGCGCCTCGGGCGGGCTCATGATCTTCCTCATTCCTCTGGCCTTGGCGATGGTCGCCATGGGTCGCCCCCACCCGGTCGCTGCGCGACCACCCTCCCCTGAAGGGGAGGGAGAGGCAAGTGCGGCCTACCAGACCCCGATCTTCTCCGCCTCGGCGTGGCTGATGGGGTGGTGGGCCTTGGCGTGGTCTTCTTCGGCGAGGAAGCGGCTGACCTCCAGGGCGGCCATGCAGCCCATGCCGGCGGCGGTGACGGCCTGGCGATAGACGTCGTCAGTGACGTCGCCGGCGGCCCAGACGCCCTCGATCCCGGTCGAGGCGGTGCCGGGTTTGACCCGCAGGTAGCCGCCGCTGTTGGTCTCCAGCTGGCCCTTGAACAGTTCCGACGACGGGGCGTGGCCGATGGCGATGAAGACGCCGTCTGCGGGGATTTCCCGGGTCGAGCCGTCATGGACGTTCTTGAGACGGACGCCGGTGACGTTTTTGGCCATGCCATCGACCACGCCGACGATCTCATCGACCGCCACGTTCCAGATCACCTCGATCTTGGGGTGGGCGAACAGGCGGTCCTGCAGGATCTTCTCGGCGCGGAACTCGTCCTTGCGGTGAATGACGGTGACCTTGGAGGCGAAGTTGGTCAGGAACAGCGCCTCTTCGACGGCGGTGTTGCCGCCGCCGACGACCACGACTTCCTTGCCGCGATAGAAGAAGCCGTCGCAGGTGGCGCAGGCCGACACGCCGAAGCCCTGATAGGCGGCCTCGCTCTCAAGCCCCAGCCACTTGGCCTGGGCGCCCGTGGAGATAATGATGGTCTCGGCCAGGATCTCGTCGCCGCCGTCCAGCTTCAGCTTGAACGGGCGTTGCGACAGGTCGGCGGAGACGACGATGTCGTGGATGACTTCCGTGCCGACATGCAGGGCCTGGGCCTGCATCTGCTCCATCAGCCACGGACCTTGGATGGTCTCGGCGAAGCCGGGATAGTTCTCCACGTCGGTGGTGATGGTCAGCTGGCCGCCGGGCTGGATGCCGGCGATGACGACGGGGTTCAGCGAGGCGCGGGCGGCGTAGATGGCGGCGGTCCAGCCGGCGGGGCCGGAACCGATGATGGCGACGCGAACGGTACGAGCTTGGGTCATGACGCCTATTTAGGCAGTGATTCCCGTTTGCGCGATGCTAGTCTCGCCTGACGAGAAGGGGAGATGGGGATGACCAACAAGGGTGCAGCCTTTTTGCCGATCGTAATCGGCATGGGCGTGTCGATGGGGGTGGCGCTGGGCGTCGCGCTGGATAACATCGGCCTGGGTCTCGCCTTGGGCACGGCCATCGGATCGGGCTTTGGCGTGGCGCTGATGGGCGCGGTGAACGCCAAGGCCAAGCCCACGAAGAATGGCGACGGGTCGGACGGCGGCGGTGCGATGATCCCGACGTCGGACACGCATCATCAGAGCGGCCATGACGGCGGCTCGGACGGCGGCGGGGATGGCGGCGGCGGGGGCGACTGAACGCCACTGTAATTTTTTTGAGTGCACTTTAGTGCAGATTTTTGCGAGCCATTCTTAAAGCGCCTCCAAAGCCATGGATGAACGCTAGGTCATACAGGCGTCAGGATCGGACGTGGGCTACCGCGTCCGCATCGCTTCCAGCACCGCGCGCGCCGCGCGGTCGGTCTCGGCCAGGGGATCGTAGGTCCAGCTGTCCAGCGTGCCGTCAAAGGGCTGCGTCGCGCCGCGTGATTGCAGGTCGTCGTGCAGGCGGGCGAACTTGTCGCCGGATTTCAGCGGGATCATCGGCAGGATGTGAACCGGCTTGCCGGTCGAGGCGGCCTCGGCGGCCATGTTGGCGCTGTCCTCGGTGACGAGGATGTGGTCGGCGAAATGCAGGAAGCCGAACAGGGGGTTGTCGCCGGTCCCGTCCCAGATCCAGCCGGGCAGGTCCGACAGGCGCGCGGTCATGGCCGCCCTGGCTGCGTCCGGCGTGCGTCGCGAGAAGGTCAGCATCAACGAACCGCCGGACGCCCGCACGGCGTCCGCGATCTGGTCGGCCAGGTCCGCCGCATGGGCCTCGGGCAGGTCGAAGGCCCTGGACTTGCCGCCGATCAATACGGCGACGCGCGGATGGGGCAGGGGGGCGATCCGGTCGGCGAAGGCGGGCGCGGCCTCGGCGATCCGCTGCGGCGTGATGCGGTGTGGCGAGCCGGTGATCTCGAAGACATTGTCGCCCGACAGTTCGTCATGGGCGGGGGCCACGATCAGGTCGTAACGGTCGTTGGCCCAGCGCGGATCCTGGGTCTGGACGACGAAGGTCTTGCCGCCGCTCCAGGCCTTGACGCGGGTCGAGAGGGGCAAGGTCGCGCGGCCAGTGGCGATCCACAGATCGGGCCACGGAGCGGTCAACGGCGCAGACGCCAGCATGGCCGGGGTCTTCAACGCCGAGGGCAGGCGGTCGAACAGCGGCCGCCAGCGGATGTGTTTTATCGCGATGTCGGAAGGGGTCAGACGCTGAACGGCCTCGGCGAGGCCCAGCGCCTGGTTCTCGATGCCGGCGCGGCCGTCGGAGACGACCCAGATGGAGAGGGGTGGTGTCATCTGCTCTCTCTCCCCCTGCGGGGGAGGGTGGCCGAGCGCAGCGAGGTCGGGTGGGGAGGGCGGAGCGAAACCCCACTGACCTCACATGTTTCAGACAGTGCGTCCCTGCCGGGCCGCCCCCACCCCGTCGCTGCGCGACGACCCTCCCCGGAACGGGGAGGGAGAAGGTCGTGCGAAGTGTGGCTTACTTCCACTCGACCTTGAGGATTTCGTAGGCCTTCACGCCGCCGGGGGTGTTGACCTCGACGACGTCGCCGACCTCCTTGGAGATCATGGCGCGGGCGATGGGCGAGGCGATGGAGACCTTGCCCTTCTTCACGTCGGCTTCGTGCTCGCCGACGATCTGGTAGCGGGCCTCGTCCTCGGTGTCCTCGTCGACCACGGTGACCGTGGCGCCGAACTTGACCTGGCTGCCCGACAGTTTCGACACGTCGATGACCTGGGCGCGGCTGATCTTGTCCTCGATGTCCGCGATCTGGCCTTCGATCCAGCCCTGCCGCTCCTTGGCGGCATGGTATTCGGCGTTTTCAGACAGGTCGCCATGTTCGCGGGCCTCGGATATGGCCGCGATGACGCTCGGCCTTTCGACCGACTTCAATTGCTTCAGTTGATCGTCGAGGACACGGTAGCCCTCGCCCGTCATCGGCACTTTTTCCATTGGTGTCGTGATTTTTCTGGTTCGCCCGGAGACTGGAAAGACGCGGAGTAAGCATACAAAAGGCCGCGGGGCGGGCGCGGCCGGGCATCAATACTAGGGTTTCCCGCTCAAGTTTTCAAGAGCGGGACCCCGAGCCGATGAAAACATCAGGCTCGGGCGGGTGGTTCGGACTTGGGATCGCGGCGCAGGACGCCCTTGATCAGGCTGTAGGCCAGCCAGGCGACGGCCGCGAGACCGGCCAGCATGAACAGGCCCGAGACAAGGGCGGCTCCTGCAGCCATGAAGGCCAGGATGAAGGCGACGGCCGCTGCAAGTCCGGCCACGATCTGAATGGTTTGAAGGCGCATGGCCTATTAACGTTCTGGGCGACGACAGGTTGCGTCGCCCCGATCACGATCCGATCACGCGTAGCTGTAGGGGCCGCCGCGCTCCAGGGCGCGATGATAGGCGGGGCGGGCATGGATGCGGGCCAGGAAGGCTTTCAAGCGGGGTTTCGTCGCCGCGTCGAACGCCCGGTCTGCGCCGGCCTCGACGGGGAAGCTCATCATGATGTCGGCGGCGGTGAACTGATCGCCCGCGAACCATTCCGACCGGCCCAGTTCGTCTTCCCAAAAGCCGACATGAGTCTTCAGCTGCGGATCGACGAAGCTGGTCAGGGCCTTGTTCGCGATGCTCTTCACCAGCGGCTTCAACAGGGCCGGCGCGCGGCGTGGAAGCATGCCGAACACCAGTTTCAGCAGCAGGGGCGGCATGGCCGAGCCCTCGGCGTAGTGCAGCCAATAGGTGAAGCGGCGACCGTCCTCGGTCCCCACCGCCGGCCGCAACCGACCCCGGCCGTAGGTGTCGAGCAGATATTCGACGATGGCCCCGGTCTCGGCGACCTTGACCCCGCCGTCCTCGATCACCGGCGACTTGCCCAGCGGATGGATGGCCAGCAGTTCGGGCGGGGCCAGGCGGTTGCCGGCGTTCCGCTCATAGTGGACGACCTCATAGTCCAGCCCCAACTCTTCCAGCAGCCACAGGACGCGCTGGGAACGGCTGTCGTTCAGGTGATGGACTTTGATCATGGGTCGGCTCCTACGGCGATGGGCGACTATCCGCATCGCCGTAGGGGAAGTCGAGCGCTATCGCGGGCGACGACCGCTCCACCGCGCGCGCGGTTCGGCTGCGGGCTTGAGCGTGACCTGAGGCTTGCCGCCTTCGCGGCGGTTGCGCCAGACCTCATAGGCCAGGGTGGCCAGGGCCAGCTTGCCGGCATGGCGACCGGCGACGCGGCGCCCGCCCTTGGACAGCAGCAGGCCGCCGAGGATGGGAACGAGTTTGTGCAGACGGGACATGGTTGATCTCCTTCCCCCACCCAACGCGCGGAACGACATCGCGTTTCGACCTGCGACGACAGTGTTCGCGCGATGCCAAAAGCAGTGCTAGCCCTGTCGCATGACACGTTCTCGCTTCGCCGCCTTCTTCACCTCGCTCAGCTTCTTCGTCATCGCAGCGCTCGTCGCGGGCGTGGTCGTGGGGGCCCTGGCCCAGGGGGCGCACGCGGCCTGGCTGACCGGGGCGCTGGGGGTGGTCGAGAGTCTGGGTCATGTCTGGCTGAATGCGCTGCGGATGACCGTCATCCCCCTGGTGTTCAGCCTGCTTGTCACCGGCATCGTCTCCATCGCCGATGCGGCGACGACGGGGCGGATCGCCGTGCGGTCGCTGGTTGTGTTCGGCCTGCTGCTGTTCGGGGCGACCGTCTATGCGATCCTGGCGGGGCTGGGCCTGCTGGCGGTCTGGCCCATCGACCCGGAGGCCGGCAGGGGCCTGCTGGCGGGGGTGACGACCAATTCGCTGGCGACCGTGGGCGAGGCGGCGCGCACCGACGGCCTGCGCGCCTTCCTGGCCAGCCTGGCGCCGGCGAATGTGGTCAAGGCGGCGGCCGACGACGGGGTTTTGGCGGTCGTGGTGTTCGCCGTCGTCTTCGGGTTTGCGGCGACCCGGATCAAGACGGAGCTGCGACGGCCGCTGGCCGGCTTCTTCGAGGCGGTGGCTGAGACGATGGTCGTGATCGTCCACTGGGTGCTGCTGGCCGCGCCGTTCGGCGTGTTCGCCCTGGCGCTGGGCGTCGGCCTGCGGGCCGGGCTGGGGGTGGCGGGGACGCTGGCCCACTATGTCGCCATCGTCTGCCTCAGCCAGATCGGCCTGATCCTGATCACCTATGTGGTCGCCATCGTCTGGGGACGAATTTCGCTGGCCCGGTTCGCTCGGGCCGTGGCCCCGGCTCAGGTCGTCGCCGTCTCGACCCAGTCGTCGCTGGCCAGCCTGCCGGTCATGATCGAGCGGGCGCGCGACTGGCTGGGCGTGCCGCAATCGTCGGCTGGTCTGGTGCTGCCGTTGGCGGTGGCGGTTTTCCGCATCACCAGCCCCGTCGCCAACCTGGCGGTCTGCCTCTATGTGGCGCAGTTGCATGGGGTGGAGCTCAGCCTGGGCGTGTTGATCGCGGGCGGGCTGACGGCCATCGCCGTGTCCATCGCCTCGGTCGGCTTGCCGGGCCAGGTCAGCTTCTTCGCCGCCATCGGCCCCATCTGCCTGGCCATGGGCCTGCCGCTGGGCGTCCTGCCCCTGCTGCTGGCGGTCGAGGTCATTCCCGACATCTTCCGCACCGTCGGCAACGTCACCGCCGACCTGGCCGCGACGCGGATCGTGGCGGGTGAGGACGATCCCGCTACAGAATGACCCAGGCGGCGCCGGCCGCCAGCAGGATCAAATGCAGCACGACGACCAGGCCGAACTGCGTCCTGAACGGCTCCTTGCGCGTCTTGTGGCGGAGCAGATGCTGACCCATACAGGCGCCCGGGCCGCCGATCAGGCCAAACAGCAGCAGGGTCGCCTCCGGCGTGCGCCACAGACCGGCCTTGGCCTTTTGCTTGTCCCTGGCGAAGGCGACGAACCCCAAGACTTCAGCGATCAGGATCGCAATCAGGGCGAGGTCGAGATTTGAGATCGGCATGTCCCTGGTTTCCGGCCGCTACGCGTTCGCAGCGTGCATCCGGAAACCGGAGATTTCGTAAACGTCAGGCGTAGTCCTGGATCGGCCTCACATCCAGGTCGCCGGCCTTGATGGCGCCGATGGCCTGGGCTGCCGCCAGGGCGCCGGCGGTGGTGGTGTAGTAGGGGATCTTCATCATCAGGGCGGTGCGGCGCAGGCTGAAACTGTCCTGCAGCGACTGCTTGCCCGAGGTGGTGTTGAAGACCACGTGGACCTCGCCGTTCTTCATGGCGTCCACGATGTGCGGACGGCCTTCCAGCACCTTCTTGACCAGTCCGACCTCCAGCCCTTGTTCCACCAGATAGGTGTGGGTGCCGCCGGTGGCCATCAGGGTGAAGCCTTCGGCCAGCAGCGTCCGGGCCGCATCGACGATGAAGGGCTTGTCCTCGTCCTTGACCGAGATGAAGGCGCAGCCCGAGGTCGGCAGGGTGGTGCCGCCGCCGATCTGGGACTTGGCGAAGGCGCGGGCGAAGGCGGGGGCCATGTCGGCCTCGCCGTCGCGCTTCCAGTCCAGGCCCATGACCTCGCCGGTCGAGCGCATTTCCGGGCCCAGGATGGTGTCGACCCCGGCGAAGCGGGCGAACGGGAAGACGGCTTCCTTGACCGCGATATGGTCGTAGGGCTTGTCCGCCAGGCCGAAGGATTTCAGCGGCACGCCGGCCATGACCTTGGCGGCGATGGAGGCGATCGGCTGGCCGATGGTCTTGGCGACGAAGGGCGCCGTGCGCGAGGCGCGCGGGTTCACTTCCAGCACGAAGATGCGGGGTTCGGCGCTGTGCGGCTCTTCGATGGCGAACTGCACGTTCATCAGGCCGCGCACCTTCAAGGCCTTGGCCATTTCGGTGGTCTGGCGCTTCAGCTCGGCGACGATCTCGTCCGACAGTGAGAAGGGCGGCATGGAGCAGGCGCTGTCGCCCGAGTGGACGCCGGCTTCCTCGATATGTTCCAGCACGCCCGCCACGAACACCGTCTCGTCGTCGCACAGGGCGTCGACGTCCACCTCGGTGGCGCGGTTCAGATAGTGGTCGATCAGGACGGGGTCAGAGCCCGAGACGCGCATGGCCTCGTGGACGTAGCGGTCCAGTTGTTCGCGGTCGTGGACGATCATCATGCCGCGGCCGCCCAGGACATAGGAGGGGCGCAGCACGACGGGATACCCGACCTCTTCCGCCTTCTGGGCGGCTTCTTCGGCCGAACGGGCCAGGCCGTTGGGCGGCTGGCGCAGGCCGATGCCTTCAAGCATCTGCTGGAACCGCTCGCGGTCCTCGGCCAGGTCGATGGAGTCGACCGATGTGCCCAGCACCGGGATGCCGTCTTCTTGCAGCGCGTGGGCCAGCTTCAGCGGGGTCTGGCCGCCGAACTGGACGACGCAGCCGATCAGGTCGCCGTTCGAACGCTCGACCTCGATCAGCTCCAGCACGTCCTCGGCCGTCAGCGGCTCGAAATACAGGCGGTCGGAGGTGTCGTAGTCGGTCGAGACGGTCTCGGGGTTGCAGTTGACCATGATGCTTTCGACGCCGATGTCGTCGAAGGCGAAGGCCGCGTGGCAGCAGCAGTAGTCGAACTCGATCCCCTGGCCGATCCGGTTCGGACCGCCGCCCAGGATGATGGCCTTCTTCTTGTTGGTCGGCTCGGACTCGCACTCGGGGATCTGGCCCAGGGCGCCGGTCTCATAGGTCGAATACATATAGGCGGTGGCCGACGCGAACTCGGCGGCGCAGGTGTCGATCCGCTTGAAGACGGGGCGCACGTTCAGGCCGCGACGGGCCAGACGCACGGTCTTTTCGGTCGCGCCGGTCAGTTGCGCCAGGCGGGCGTCGGAGAAGCCCTTGGACTTCAGGCGGCGGAACTCGGTCGGATCGGCCGGCAGGCCCTTGACCCGCACATGGCCTTCCTCGCGCACGATGTCGGCGATCTGGCGCAGGAACCACGGCTCGTAGGAACAGGCGGCGTTGACCTCTTCCACCGTCAGGCCGTGGCGGAAGGCCTGGGCGATGACGCGGATGCGGTCGGGCGTCGGGATGCCCAGGGCGCGAACGACGGCGCCGCGTGCGGTGGCGTCATCCTCCGCTCCGGCCACGCCGTCGATCTCGATCTCGTCGAAGCCGGACAGGCCGGTCTCAAGGCCGCGCAGGGCCTTCTGCATCGATTCCTGGAAGGTGCGGCCGATGGCCATGACCTCGCCCACCGACTTCATCGAGGTGCCCAGCAGGGGCTCCGAGCCGGGATATTTCTCGAAGGCGAAGCGCGGGATCTTGGTCACGACATAGTCGATGCTCGGCTCGAAGCTGGCCGGCGTGACCTGGGTGATGTCGTTGGTCAGTTCGTCCAGGGTGTAGCCGACCGCCAGACGCGCCGCGACCTTGGCGATGGGGAAACCGGTGGCCTTGGACGCCAGGGCGGACGAGCGCGACACGCGCGGGTTCATCTCGATCACGACCATGCGGCCGTCGGCGGGATTGATGGCCCACTGGACGTTCGACCCGCCCGTCTCGACGCCGATTTCGCGCAGGACGTTGATCGAGCCGGTCCGCATCCGCTGATATTCCTTGTCGGTCAGCGTAAGCGCGGGGGCGACGGTGATGCTGTCGCCCGTGTGGACGCCCATCGGATCGATGTTCTCGATGGAGCAGATGATGATGCAGTTGTCCGCCGTGTCGCGGACGACTTCCATCTCGTATTCCTTCCAGCCCAGCACCGATTCCTCGATCAGGACCTCAGTGGTTGGCGACAGGTCCAGGCCGCGCAGGACGATCTCCTCGAACTCCTCGCGGTTGAAGGCGATGCCGCCGCCGGTGCCGGCGAGCGTGAAGGACGGGCGGACGACGGCGGGCAGGCCGACGAACTCAAGCCCCTCCAGCGCCTCTTGCATCGAATGAGCCGCCTTGGACCGGGGCGATTCCAGGCCCAGCTTGTCCATCGCATCGCGGAATTTCTGGCGATCCTCGGCCTTGTCGATCACCTCGGCCTTGGCCCCGATCATCTCGACGCCGTATTTCGTCAGGGCGCCGGACGCGTCGAGAGCAAGCGCGGTGTTCAGCGCCGTCTGGCCGCCCATCGTCGGCAGCAGGGCGTCGGGGCGTTCCTTGGCGATGATCTTCTCGACGAACTCGGGCGTGATCGGCTCGATATAGGTGGCGTCGGCCACCTCCGGGTCCGTCATAATGGTGGCGGGGTTCGAGTTGACCAGAATGACCCGATAGCCCTCCGCCTTCAGCGCTTTGCACGCCTGGACGCCGGAATAGTCGAACTCGCACGCCTGGCCGATGACGATCGGGCCGGCGCCGATGATGAGGATGGACTTGATGTCTGTGCGCTTGGGCATCGCCAGCTCTTCTTCTTATTGAACGCTAATGGGTCACGACCGCGCAGTCCCAGCCGTCATAGTCCAGCTGAAACGCTGCGGCCCAGGTCTGCATCATGGCGGAGGTCGCGGCGAAAGACGCCTCGTCCACCGCCATGGTGGTCTCAAGTGTGGTGGAATCGTCGGCGCCTCCGGTCAGGAAGCCCGCGCGACGCGCGACCTCGTTCAGGTCGCCGTGGTCGCCTTCGCCATAGAAGTAGAAACGCGTGTGACGCGGGGTCACGCCGCTGTCGCCCTGTTCGGCCAGCGCCGCGCGCACCATGGCGTCGCGTTCGTCATGACTGATGTCCGAGGCGTCCAAGGGGCTGCGTCGTCCTTCGTTCTCTGTCGTTCTCTGGGCGCGCGAGAAGTCCCCGCAGAGCCTGGCCCTGCGACGCTCACGTCTGCTTGTCGGTTAAGCGGCCCGTTTAGAGAGGGAGTGGCGAGGGGGCAAGACCTTATGCGTCCGCGATCGCCGCGATCCAGTCGGGGAGTTCGCCGATGCGGGCCAGCGAGACGTAGCGGGGCTCGTTGACCGGGGCGTCGGCCAGCTCGTGGGCCCAGGTGACGTGGTAGGGGATGTGGACGCCGAAGGCGCCGGCGGCGATGGCGGGCAGGACGTCGGACTTCATGGAGTTGCCGGCCATGACGGCCTCGGCCGCGCCGGCGCCATAGCGGGCGAAGACGCGGTCGTAGGTGGCGCGGTCTTTCTCGGACACGATCTCGACGGCGCTGAACCGCTCGCCCAGGCCCGAGGCGGCCAGCTTGCGTTCCTGGTCCAGCAGGTCGCCCTTGGTGATCAGGACCAGGCGGTATTTCTCGGACAGTTCGGCGATCACCTCGTCCACGCCGGGCAGGGTCTCGACCGGGTGGGCCAGCATTTCGCGGCCGGCCGCCAGGATCTCGCGCACGACATGGGGCGGGGCCTCGCCGCCCGTCAGCTCCATCGCCGTCTCGATCATCGACAGGGTGAAGCCCTTCACGCCATACCCATAGAGGCGCAGGTTGCGTTGTTCGGTCTCGGCGAGACGCGCCTCGATGGTCGGTTCGTCGCCGTGGTCGGCCAGAAGATCGACGAACCGCGCATGGGTCAGGCGGAAGATCGTCTCGTTGTGCCAGAGGGTGTCGTCGGCATCGAGGCCGACCGTGGTGATGCTCATGCCGCGCCCCTATCATGGGACGAACGAGGAAGGGAGACGCGATGAACGGATCGGCTGTGGTGTTCGGGGCGACGGGCGGGATCGGCCGGGCGATGGTCGAACGGATCGTGAGCGGCGGGGCGTTCGAGACGGTCTGGGCCGTGTCGCGGTCGGGCGCGGACGTGGCGGGCGCGCAAGGCCTGGCGGCCGATCTGGAGGACGAGGCCAGCCTTGTCCGGGCGGCCGAGCGGATCGGCCAGGGGCCGGCGCCGACCCTGATCGTAGTTGCGACCGGCGTGCTGCACGACGGGTTTCAGCCGGAGCGGTCCTTCCGCCAGCTCGATGCCGATCACATGCTACGGGACTATCGAATCAATGCCATCGGGCCAGCGCTGGCGGCAAAACACCTGCTGCCGTTGATGCCGCGTGATCGGCGGGCGGTGTTCGCGGCCCTGTCGGCGCGGGTGGGGTCGATTGGGGATAACCGGCTGGGCGGCTGGCACGCCTATCGCGCGTCCAAGGCGGCGCTGAACATGATCCTGCGCAATCTGGCCATCGAGATGGGCCGCAGCCATCCGCAGGCGGTGATCGCCGGCCTGCATCCCGGCACGGTGGACACGGGCCTGAGCGCGCCGTTCCAGAAGGGAGTGGCCGAGGGGCGGCTGTTTACGGCCGACCATTCCGCAGAGCGGCTGCTGGCGGTGCTGTCGAGCCTGACGCCAGCCGACAGCGGCGGGGTGTTCGCCTGGGATGGGGCGCGGGTGCCGGAATAACGCGCAGATAACGCGCAGTCGTGACTTGAGCGAACGGGGCGTCTGGCGTCAGATGCCGTTCATGCGCGTCAGAGTTTCCGTCCGGCTTTTCAGCCTCTTGTTGCTCGGCCTGCCGTTGAGCGGGCCGGCCATGGCCCAGCCGGCAGGTTCGACCTTGTCCATCCAGTCCGTAGCGGCGCCCCAGACGCGAGACCGCGTGCGCCTGAACCAGCGGGTGTTCGACCGGGTGTGGAGCGAGGTCCGGCGCGGCTATTACGACCCGACCCTGCACGGCGTGGACTGGAACGCGGCGCGGGCGCAGTTCCGGCCCCAGGCCTTGGCGGCGACCGACGAGCGGGGGCTGTATCGTGTCATCAACGAAATGCTGGACCTGCTGGACGACGGTCATGCCGCCGCCAGTCCGCCGGCTGCGGTTCGGCGCCAGGAGGCCCAGTTCGCGCGGCGCGCCGTGATGGGCCTGACCCTGATGCGGGGCGAGACGCCCGATGACTGGACCATCGAACGCATCCGGCCCGGCTCGCCAGCCGAGGAGGCGGGGGTGCAACTGGGCTGGTCGCTGAACTCGGTCGATGGTCGGCCCTGGGGGCCGGATGTCGAGACGTTCGACGGCCGTCCGGTGCATCTGATCCTGACCGACGAGACAGGCCAGCGACGCGAGACGACGCTGACGCCGCGCGTGATGGACGCGGTCGAGCCGTTCACGGCGGACACGTCGCGGCCGGGCGTGCTGGTCCTGCGGGTCGAGCAGTTCGACAAGGGGCTGGGCGCGTGGATGGGCAGCGAGTTGGAAGGTCTGCCGGCCGATATCGACGTGGTGCTGGACCTGCGCGGCAATCCGGGTGGTCGTTTGATGGAGGCGGAATCCGTCCTGACCTGTTTCCTGCCGCGCGATCAGGTCTGGGCGACGCGAACCGGACGCAGCGGACGGCCGGTGGTGTTGCGGGCGGCCGGCGACTGTGGCGATCGTCCTGACCCGCTGGCCAACGCCGTCGCGGTTCTGGTCGATCAGGGCAGCCGTAGCGCGGCCGAACTGACGCCCGCCGCCTTGCAGGAGGCGCGGCGCGGGATCGTGGTTGGCGAGAAGACGGGCGGGTCGGTGTTGATCGCCCAGGAAACCAACCTGCCCGACGGGGGCAAGCTGACGCTCAGCCGGGCGGACTTCGTGACCTCGGGCGGCATGCGGCTGGAGAAGCATGGGGTGACGCCGGATATCGCCGCGCCGCGTAGCGTGGCCCAGCGTCGGGCGGGTGACGACCCTGCGATGGAGGCCGCCATCGCTGCGCTTCAGGCGGAGGATCGGGCCGGCGCTTCTGACCGACCCGGCCCGCTCTAAATCAGTTTCTTCTATCCGCTCATCCCGGCGAAAGCCGGGACCCAGTTCTTTCGCAAGATGGGTGCGTTGGATTGGCGGCTGACGCTCTGGCTCAGGGTTGAACGCCCAAAACGCTGGGTCCCGGCTTTCGCCGGGATGAGCGGAATATCAAAGAGCTATCAGCAGCATTTAAAGCCGCCGGCGCCGCCGAAGCGGCGCTGTTCGTGCAGGCGGAAGAAGGCGGTCTTGTCCAGAGGCGGCTGGTCGGGGTGGGTCGCCGCCGCGTGGGCGACGTAGGTCTCATAGTCCGGCTGGCCGATCATCAGACCGGCCGTGCGCCTTACGCCGCGACCCCACCGCAGGGCGGTGTCGCGGCACAGGCAGAGCAGGTCGTCCTGAGGATCAGGCACGGGCGATGTCCGCCGCTTCGTCGGCCGGGGTCAGGTCGTGCGATTCGGGATATTCGCGCACGGTCGGCCGGTTGTTCGCATAGGCCTTGCGGCACGCCAGCACGCCGTAGATCACCATGGTGACCACCACGAACAGGAAGCCCGCTGTCAGGACCGAGTTGACGTAGTCGTTGACGATGATGCGGTGCATGTCGCCGACGCTCTTGGCCGGGGCGATCAGTTCGCCGGCGCCCAGGGCCTCCTGATACTTGCGGGCGTGGGCCAGGAAGCCGATGCGGACCTCGGGGTGGAACAGCTTCTGCAAGCCGGCCGTCAGGGTGCAGATCAGGAGCCAGGTCGCCGGGATCATGGTGACCCAGGCGTATCTCTCGCGCTTCATCTTGAACAGGACGACGGTGCCCAGGATCAGGGCCACGGCGGCCAGCATCTGGTTGGCGATGCCGAACAGGGGCCACAGGCTGTTGATGCCGCCCAGCGGATCGACCACGCCGGTGTAGAGGAAATAGCCCCACAGACCGACCGTCAGGGCCGTGGCGACGACGTTGGCGCTCCACGACTTGGTCTCACGCATCTTGGGCACGGCGACGCCCAGCAGGTCCTGGATCATGAAGCGGCAGACGCGGGTGCCGGCGTCGACCGTGGTCAGGATGAACAGAGCCTCGAACAGGATAGCGAAGTGATACCAGAAGGCCATCATGG
The DNA here is from genome assembly GCF_057838505.1 of Brevundimonas sp. KH_058. Classification (NCBI taxonomy): domain Bacteria; kingdom Pseudomonadati; phylum Pseudomonadota; class Alphaproteobacteria; order Caulobacterales; family Caulobacteraceae; genus Brevundimonas; species Brevundimonas sp. KH_058. The sequence continues at coordinate 2,157,898 of NZ_CM174469.1, forward strand.
CCTTGCCGCCGATGACGCTGGACAGGATGTGGGCCATGCCGACCGCCAGGGTCGGTGCGCCGCCCGCCCGCGACAGGATCGAGTTCTCGCCCACGTCGCGGGCCAGTTGCTCAAGCTCTCCCGGCGTGATGTGGAAGCCCCACTGGGCGACCGCAGCGGCGGCCGAGACCGCATCGTTGCCGATGATGGCGACCGGGCTGTTCATGGCGAAATAGACGGCCGGGTCCAGAACCGTGGCGGCGATCAGGGCCATGACGGCGACGAAGCTTTCGCACAGCATGGCGCCGTAGCCGATCAGCGGGATCTGGTTCTCGTTCTCCAGCAGCTTGGGCGTGGTGCCCGACGAGATCAGGGCGTGGAAGCCGGAGACCGCTCCGCAAGCAATGGTGATGAACAGGAAGGGGAACAGGGCGCCGGCGAAGACCGGGCCGGTGCCGTCGATGAAGGGGGTGACGGCCGGCATCTGCAGGTGCGGACGCACGATGATGATGCCGATGGCCAGGGCCACAATCGCGCCGATCTTCAGGAAGGTCGACAGATAGTCGCGCGGCGCCAGCAGCAGCCAGACCGGAATGACCGAGGCGATGAAGCCATAGATCATCATCAGGATGGCCAGGGTCGGGCCGGTCAGGGTGAAGGCCGGACCCCAGAACGGATCAGCCGCGACATGGCCGCCGCCGATGATGGCCAGGATCAGCAGCACGACGCCGATGACCGAAATCTCGCCCACGCGGCCGGGCCGCAGATAGCGGGTGTACAGGCCCATGAAGATGGCGATTGGGATGGTGGCGGCGACGGTGAAGGTGCCCCAGGGGCTTTCCGCCAGAGCCTTGACCACGACCAGGGCCAGAACGGCCAGGATGATGACCATGATCATCAGCACGCCGACCTGGGCGATGATGCCGGGGATCGTGCCCATTTCGGTGCGGATCATATCGCCCAGCGACTTGCCGTCGCGACGGGTGGACATGAACAGGACGATCATGTCCTGAACCGCGCCCGCCAGAACCACCCCGACCAGAATCCACAGGACGCCGGGCAGATAGCCCATCTGTGCGGCCAGCACCGGCCCGACCAGCGGCCCCGCGCCGGCGATGGCGGCGAAGTGGTGACCGAACAGGACGTTGCGGGGTGTCGGCACATAGTCCAGCCCGTCATTGCGGCGCATGGCCGGCGTCAGACGCGCGGGGTCCAGCTTCAGCACCTTGTTGGCCAGGAAGCGGGCGTAGAACCGATAGGCGATGGCGTAGGTGCAGACGGCGGCGACCACCATCCAGACCGCGCTGATGCTCTCGCCCTGATGTAGGGCGATGATGCCGAGGGACACGGCCCCCAATATGGCGATGGCGCCGAAAATTATGGGTGTGCTGAGTTTGCCCACGACAGATCCCTCCCGGCCGGCTGACTGCGACCCTCGCCCTTGGTTTGCACCACAATGCGGGACAAGGCCAATCGACTAAAGTCGTAAAAGTGCACTCTGCTTTCGTCATTCTCCGGCAAGCCGCCTCTTTGCGGCGCAGACCGGGGAACCCAGCGGCGCCGAAGGCGATGTGTACGCCCCACGGCTGACAGCATATCCGCGACAGGTTCGCGCTCACGCGCGCCGCTGGGTCCCCCGGTCGCTTCGCGCCGGAGGATGACGAAAGAAGAGGGAGCGATGGGACTTCAAGAGCCCCTCCACCACGCTACGCGCGGTCCCCCTCCCCATTGCATGGGGAGGAGACGGTCGGAGTCAGCCCCGCACCACTTTCACGCGCCCGGCGGCTTCTCGGGCCCGTTCGCGGGCTTCCTCGACATCGGCGCCGCGCGCGGTCGCCACGCCCATGCGGCGGCGCTCGAAGGCTTCGGGTTTGCCGAACAGGCGCAGGTCGGCGGTGGGGACGGACAGGGCTTCCGCGACGCCCTCAAACGCGACCCCTTGCGCTTCCATGCCGCCGTAGATGACGGCGCTGGCGGCCGGCTCGCGCTGGGTCACGTCGATCGGCAGGCCCAGGATGGCGCGGGCGTGCAGGGCGAACTCGCTCATGGTCTGGCTGGCCAGGGTGACCAGGCCGGTGTCGTGGGGGCGGGGCGAGACTTCGGAGAACCAGACCTGGTCGCCCTTGACGAACAGTTCGACGCCGAAGACGCCGAAACCGCCGAGCGCGTCCGTGACCTTGCCGGCGATGTCCTGCGATGCGGCCAGCGCAGCGGGCGTCATGGCCTGGGGCTGCCAGCTCTCGACATAGTCGCCCTTGACCTGACGGTGGCCGATGGGGGCGCAGAAGTCCGTGCGGATTTGTCCGTCGGCGCCGCGCGAGCGGACGGTCAGCAGGGTGATCTCGAAGTCGAAATCGATCCGGCCCTCGACGATGACGCGCGCGCCGGCGACGCGGCCGCTTTCCTGGGCGTAGGTCCAGGCGTCGGCGATCTCATCGGCGCTTTCGACGAAGGATTGCCCCTTGCCGGACGAGGACATGACCGGCTTGACGAAGTTGGGATAGCCGACGGTCTCGGCGCCGGCGGCCAGATCCACGGCCGAGCCAGCGAAGGCGTAGGGGCTGGTGGGCAGGCCCAGGTCTTCGGCGGCGAGACGGCGGATGCCCTCGCGGTTCATGGTCAACTGCACGGCGCGGGCGGTGGGGATGACCACGGCCATGCCGGCGGCCTCGATTTCGGCCAGAACCTCGGTGGCGATGGCCTCGATCTCCGGCACGATGAAGTGCGGGGCCTCGGCCATGATCAGGCCGTTCAGCACTTGAGGGTCGGTCATGGGGATGACGTGGCTGCGGTGGGCCACCTGCATGGCCGGAGCGTTGGGATAGCGGTCCACGGCGACGACCTCGACGCCCAGCCGCTGAAGCTCGATGGCGACCTCCTTGCCCAGTTCGCCCGCGCCCAGCAGCATGACGCGGACGGCGGTGTCGGAAAGCGGGGTGCCGAGTTTCATCGCGGTCAGGCTCCGGTAGCGGGTTCGATCAGGTCCCAGGCATTGCCGTAGAGGTCTTCGAAGACCACCACCTTGCCATAGGTCTCATGTCGCGGGGTTTCGCGGAAGTGGACGCCGGCGGCAGGCCAGGCGGCGTGGTCGCGCATCAGGTCGTCGGTTTCGAGGAACAGCCAGACGCGGCCGCCGGCCTGGTTCCCGACCTGGGCCTGCTGGTCGTCGGTCGCAGCGCGGGCGAGCAGCAGGCTGGTCTCGCCGCCCTTGGGGGTGACCCGCACCCAGCGCTTGCCGCCGCCCATGTCCGTGTCCTCGCTGAGCTCGAAGCCCAGCGTGCCGACATAGAAGGCGACGGCGTCGTCATAGTCGTGGACCAGCAGGCTGATGGCCCCAAGGCGGTGCATGGACCGGCTCATTTCACAGGCTCCGCATAGAGCTGGCGGAAGGCGTCCAGAGCGGCGCCGTGATAGATGGTGGCGTGGGTCTCGGTCGGGCGGGGCGTAAAGATCCAGGTCACGCCCGGCATGGCGTAGTCGCGCAGATTGGCGGTCAGGACGTCCATCGGCGCCTGCATCTCGGGGCCTTCGTCGCCCAGGGTCAGGATCAGGGTGCGCGGGGCGTTCGACTGGTCGCGCAGGCGGGCGCCGGACTGACGCGCCAGTTCGCCCCCGTCCCACCACAGGCTGGGGCTGACGGCGACATAGGCGTCGAACATCTGCGGTTCCTTGAGGAAGGTCTCGACCACGAACAGGCCGGCGAGCGATTCGCCCATCAGGGCCGTCTCGCCGCTGGTGCGATATCGAGTTTCGATGAAAGGCTGGACCTCTTCGGCGACGAAACGGCGGAACCGCTCGGACTGGCCTTGCGTCGGATAGCGGGCGATCAGGTCGGGATCGGTGGTGGGCAGGGCCAGTTCGTTGCGGCGATCCACCGAGGCGATCCCGACCACGATGACGTCGCGGGTCGTGCCGACGACGGTTCCCAGCTGGGCGAGGCCCGAGATGTGGTGGAAGTCCTGATCCTGACCGCCGTCGAGGACATAGAGAACGGGATAGGTCTTGCCGTTGTCAGCATAGCCGGGCGGCAGCCAGACGTTGATCTCGCGCGTCGCGCCCATGATGGCCAAGGGCAGGGCGTAGGACCGGCCGATGACGATGGGGTTTTCGGCGATGGGGGGCGTCTGGGCTTGGGCGGTTGGGGCCGTCAGGCTGAGGGCCAGAAGAAGGCCGAAAACGCCGGGTTTCATCGTCTACTCCACCGTCCCTTCTCCCCTTGCGGGAGAAGGTGGCCCGTAGGGCCGGATGAGGGGTCGGTTGATGCTGGACGTCGCGGTCGGTGTGACCCCTCACCCGACCGCGCCAGAACGACGGCTTGCGCCGCCGTGCGCGGTCTCCCTCTCCCGCAAGGGGAGAGGGAGATGCGATATTAAAGCCGCGCCTTGACCGCCGTGACGACGGCGTCGGTCGTGATGCCGAACTTGTCGTACAGGACTTCGGCTGGCGCGCTCGCGCCGAAGCCGGTCATGCCGATGAAGGCGCCGTCTTCGCCGATGAACCGTTCCCAGCCCTGTTTGATCGCGGCTTCCACCGCGACGCGCACCGTGCCGCGACCGATGACCGAGGCCTGGTAGGCGGCGTCCTGCTGCTCGAACAGTTCGAAACAGGGGACGGAAACGACGCGGGTGGGCGTGCCTTCGGCCTCAAGCGTCTCGGCGGCCTTCAGGGCCAGGGCCAGTTCCGTACCGGTGCCGAACAGTGTGACCTTGGCCTCTCCGTTCGCCGCCTTGATCTCGTAGGCGCCCTTGGCCGACAGGTTCTCGGTCGAGGCGACGGTGCGGACGGCCGGGGTCTTCTGGCGCGACAGGGCCATGGCGGAAGGCGCGGTCTTGGTCTCCAGCGCGATCTTCCAGCATTCCATGGCCTCGACCGTGTCGGCGGGGCGGAAGACCATAAGGTTGGGGATGGCGCGTAGGGCCGCCAGATGCTCGACCGGCTGGTGCGTCGGGCCGTCTTCGCCCAGGCCGATCGAGTCGTGCGTCAGGACGTGGATGGCGCGCACGCCCATCAGGGCGCCCAGGCGGATCGCCGGGCGGCTGTAGTCCGAGAAGACCATGAAGGTGCCGGCATAGGGGATGACCCCGCCGTGCAGGGCCAGGCCGTTCATGGCGGCGGCCATGCCGAACTCGCGGATGCCCCAGTTGACGTAGCGGCCCTCATAGGCCGGCGCGTCGAGGATCGGCGTGCCGGCGACGAAGGTGTTGTTCGAGCCGGTCAGGTCGGCCGAGCCGCCGATCAGTTCGGGGATGGCGGCGAAGACCTGGTCCAGGGCGGCGCCTGAGGACTGGCGCGTGGCCTGGGCCGGCTGGGTCTCGATCAGTTCGGCGATCTTGGCGTTCAGGGCGTCGAAGGCGGCCTCAGGCAGGTCGCCCTTCATGGCGCGGGTGAAATCGGCGGCCTGGCCGGAAGCGGCGAGGCGGGCCTCCCACTTCTTGCGGTCCTTCGATCCGCGACGGCCGACCTTGTGCCAGGCGTCGGCGATGGTCTGAGGCATTTCGAAGGGTTCGTGATCCCAGGCCAGGCCCAGGCGGGTGGCAGCGATCTCGGCCGCGCCCAGGGCGGCGCCGTGGGTCTTGTGGCTGCCTTCCATGGTGGCGGCGCCCTTGCCGATCTTGGTCTTGCAGGCGATCAGCGTCGGCTTGTCCTGACGCGTGGCCCACTTCATGGCGGCCTTGATGGCGTTCATGTCGTGGCCGTCGATGGCCTTGACCGCCCAGCCGGCGGCCTTGAAGCGGGCCTTCTGGTCGGTCGTGTCCGACAGGGAGACCTTTCCGTCGATGGTGATCTCGTTGTCGTCCCACAGGACGTGCAGCTTGTTCAGCTTGTAGCGGCCGGCCAGCGCGATGGCTTCCTGCGACACGCCTTCCATCAGGCAGCCGTCGCCGGCGATGACCCAGGTGCGGTGATCGACCAGGTCGTCGCCGTATTTGGCGGCCAGGTGACGCTCGGCCATCGCAAAGCCGACGGAGGTGGCCAGGCCCTGGCCCAGCGGGCCGGTGGTGACCTCGACGCCGGGCATGTGGCCGTATTCCGGGTGGCCTGCGGTTTTGGAGCCCCACTGGCGGAAGTTCGACAGTTCTTCCTTGGTCGCGGCCTTGTAGCCGGTCAGGTGCAGCAGGGCGTAGATCAGCATTGAGCCGTGACCGGCCGACAGGATGAAGCGGTCGCGGTCGGCCCAGTCGGGGCGGCTCGCGTCGAACTTCAGGAAGCGGCTGAACAGCACGGTGGCGACGTCGGCCATGCCCATCGGCATGCCGGGGTGGCCCGACTTGGCCTTCTCGACCCCGTCCATGGCGAGGACGCGAATGGCGTTCGCCATCTGCTCGGGCGTGGCCTTTGGTGCGGTTTTGGCGTCGGTCACTGTGGAGACCTCTGTTGGGAAGGCGGAAAAAGGGGGCGCGCCGCTTTACCCCGGCGCGTCCTCGGGTTCTATACGCAATTTGAAGGAGCGACCGATGGCAGACGCCACCACGGCCGCACGGACGCGTATCGACCGCGCCCTGGCCGAACTGGAACGCAAGATTCTGGAGCTGAAGGCGCGCCCCGCCTCGGCGCCCGTCATCGCGGACGACGACCTGTTCGCGCCCCGTGCCAGCGATCAGCGCGTCGCCGAGTTGGAGGCTGCAGGACGCGAGGCCTCCGACGCCTTGGGCCGCGCCGCCCAGGCCGTGCGCGAAGCCTTGGCTGAAAGCGAGGCCGGCTGATGGCGACGGTGACGGTGGAGGTCAACGGGCGGCCCTATGCGGTGGGTTGCGCCGACGGTCAGGAAGAGCGGGTCCGCATCCTGGCCAAACAGTTCGACAACCAGGTGCGCCAGGTGGCCCAGGACGTGGGCCATGTCGGCGACCTGCGGCTGTTCCTGATGTCCGCCCTGATCCTGGCCGACGAACTGCACGAGGCGCGCCTGAACGGCGGCAAGGCGGGGCCGTCCACACTGGCCCCGGCGCCGGCCTCGACGGACGGGGTCGCCGAGGCGCTGAACGCCGTCGCCGCCCGGATCGAGAAGATCGCCCAGGGGATTTGATCAAAGATTCGACGCAGGCTGGCGCAAGGCGAGGCGACGGCCTATCTTGCTCGATGGCGGGTCTTGCTGCGGCCCACGTCGAAGGCATACATTTCCTCGCGACCTTAATTCACTCAAAGGGATCTGTCCCTGTCCGGGCTTGAGGGCCTGGGCATATGGAGCCCACCTGGCTACCCAGGTTCGAGAGGATTTAAACGCCCTTCACGGTTCTTGCGGCGCCGCCAACTTCTCTCTTTTTTTGTGTGCTACCGCTCGCCGCGCGGCGGCTCGCTGCATGAGCACGCTTGCGCTATCTCTCGCGACACGGTCGCTCCCTGCTTGAGCGCGCGCGCTGACCGGCTGCGGTCGCTCCGCTACTGAGTGCGTTTTGCTATTGCGTACGCGTTGCTTTGGTTCGCTAGGGTCGGGGCATTGGTAGGGGTGGCCGAATGATCCAGGACAAGCATGAACTGCGGTCCGCCGCGCGGGCGCTTCGCAAGCGGCTGGCCGAGATCGATCCCCTGGCGGCGTCTCGTGCGGCGGATCATGCGGACGCCCTGCCGCCCGCCGAGATCGTGGCCCTCTATCGCGCCATGGGATCCGAACTGGATACCGACGCTCTGGCCGTGGCGCTGGAGGCCGCCGGCCGCCGGTTGTGCCTGCCGGTGGTGGTCCAGCGCGACGCCCCCATGGAGTTTCGCGCCTGGTCGCCCGGGGAGCCGCTGGAACTGGACGCCGCCGGATGCCCCGCGCCCCTGCCGCTGGCGCAAGTCGTCACGCCCGACCTGATCCTGACGCCCCTGCTGGCCTTCGACGATCAGGGCGGTCGTCTGGGCCAGGGCGGCGGCTATTACGACCGCACCTTCGCCGCCCGCCCCGACGCGCTTCGCATCGGCTTCGCCTACGTCGGCCAGAAGGTCGAGCGGCTGGACCTGGAACCGCACGATGTCCGACTGGATGGGATTCTGACCGAGGCGGGCTATGCGGATTGTGGCATATCCCATTGACATATACATGCGCTAGGCCGATATCGACGCCATGAGCCCTCCGCTGAAAGCCACGGTCTTCAAGTCCAACCGTTCGCAGGCCGTGCGATTGCCCAAGGCCGTCGCCTTTCCCGACGACGTGAAGGAGCTTCGCGTCATCAAGGAGGGCAAGAGCCTGCGCCTGGTGCCGCTGAACGCCTTGTGGGACGACTTCTTTGACCGGCCCGGCATCCCGGACTGGCCGGATCGGGATCAGCCGGGGATGCAAGAGCGGGAGGACTGGTGAGCACCGGCTTTATGCTGGACACCAGCATCTGCATCGACATTTTGCGGACACGCAGCGCTGCGTTGATCAACCGTCTGAGAACCGAGCGCGAGCCGTTGTATCTCTCGACGGTCGTCGTCATGGAACTGGCGGTAGGTCCGAACAAATTGGCGGATCCCCGCCGCGCCGAACTGCTGGAGGCGTTTCTGGCGCGTCTTGACATTCTTCCCTTCGACGAAGACGCCGCACGGCATACGGCGGCCATCCGCGCCGTGCTGGAGCGTCAGGGACGCCCTATCGGACCTTATGACTATCAGATTGCGGGTCACGCCCGCAGTCGGGGGCTGACTGTCGTCACCCGCAACACAGGCGAGTTCGAACGCGTCGCTGGCCTGACGGTCGAGGATTGGTCGGATCGTGCTAAAGGCTTTCACGAATGAGACTGGCATTTTTCGGCGACGTCATCGGCAAGTCCGGTCGTGACGGCATCAGCGATCATCTTCCGGGCCTGAAACGGGACCTGAAGCTCGACTTCGTGGTGATCAACGCCGAGAACGCGGCGGGCGGGTTCGGCATCACCGAGAACACGGCGCGCGAGCTGTTCATGGCGGGCGCGGACTGTCTGACGCTGGGCAACCATTCGTGGGACCAACGCGAGGCGCTGACCTATATCGTGCGTGAGCCGCGCCTGATCCGGCCGGCCAACTATCCGCGCCTGATGGATGCGCCGGGCGCCGGGGCCAATCTGTTCGAGACCCATTCGGGCCGCACCGTTCTGGTCATGAACGTGCTGGGCCGGGTGCATATGGACCCGATGGACGATCCGTTCGGCGCGGTAGAGCGCGAACTGGCCGCTGCTCCGCTGGGCGCTGTCGCCGACGCGGTCATCGTCGACATGCATGCCGAGGTCACGTCCGAGAAGATGGCCATGGGGCATTTCTGCGACGGGCGCGCTTCGCTGGTGGTCGGCACCCACACCCATGTCCCGACCGCCGACTGTCAGATTCTGCCCGGCGGCACGGCCTATCAGACCGACGCCGGCGGCTGCTGCGACTATGACAGCGTCATCGGCAACGAAAAGGAGGAGCCGTTGCGGCGCTTCACCACCCGCATTTCGGGCGGTCGTTACATGCCCGCATCAGGTCCGGCGACGATCTGCGGCGTCTTCGTCGAGACCGACGACAAGACCGGGCTGGCGACGCGCGTCGAGCCGATCCGCGTCGGCGGGCGTCTATCCCAGGCCGTGCCGGTTCTCTGAGCCGTCAGGCGGCGGCCCGGCGGCGTTCGATCAGGGTCCGGCGCACGGCCTGAAGATCGGCCGCCCGCCGTTTGGGGGTGTGCGTCGCCAGCACATAGGCCTGGCCCGCGCGCGCCAGGGCCAGCCGTTCCTCGGGCGCCGAGATCAACCGCTTCATCGCCGCCGCCAGCGTCTGCGACGTCACCGCATCGACATAGAGGGCATGCGGCCCGCTGGCTTCGCGCAGGCCCCCGCGGCCGGACGAGATCAGGGCCGCGCCTGCTGCATGGGCCTCGATCGCCGTCAGGCCGAACGGCTCGTCCCAGACCGACGGCGTCAGGGCGATGGCCGCCGTCTGCATCCGCCGCCGCACCTGCGCCAACGGCGCGGACTTCAGCACCTCGACCCGGTCGCCATACCGCTCCAGCGGCGCGACATGCCGGGCCGCCCAGCGCGCATGATCGTCCCAGTCGTTCAGCATCAACACGGCGCGCCAGTCGGGATGGGCGTCCAGAACGGCGGGCAGGGCGGCGCATAGGACATCGACGCCCTTCTCCGGCATGGCGCGTCCGGCGAAGGCGATCACCGGCTGTCGATCCTCGGGCGAGGCCAGCCAGGCGCTGGCGTCGATGGGGTTGGGCACGGCGAACGCCCGCTCGTCCAGGTCGGGGAAGGCCCGCACGAAGGCGTCGCGCTCGGCTGCGCTGACGAAGACCAGGCCGTCCAGCCGCGCGTAGCGCGCCCCATAGCGCCAGCGGTCAATGGAATGGCGCGGCGGGCGCAGGGCGTTGTGGCGATAGAGCAGATGGGGCGTCTCGGGCAGGGCCTGCTGCACCGCCATCGCCTGTTTCACCTGCTGATGATGTTCGATCACGTCGGGTCGAAAGGCGCGCAGTCGCTCGATCAGGGTCGTCATGCGGACCCGTCCGCCCGGCAAGGCCTCGACGCCGGGCATATTATGGTCATCGGCCCCGCTGCGGCAGAAGATGCGCGTCTCTCCGTCGTGGTCGGCGCCCGCCATCGTCCGCACCACCGTCTCCATTGAGTTCGGCTGAGCTTCGGAAAAGAGACAACCCGGAGGGAGCAGGACGGCGGTGCGCAAGAGCGAGTTCCGATGCGAGGACCGCGCGACCTATAGACGGTTCGTGGCGGAACGGCGACGGCGTCTAGCTGTTGGGATAGCCCAGCTCCGGCTCCATCCGTTCGAAGGTGCGGTTCATGGCGTAGGCGTCCAGGTTGGGCAGGGCGATATGGCCGAAGCGCAGCGACAGCTGGTCCTCGGCGCGCGTCTCTCCGCCTCGGGATATGGCGGCGACGTAGAAGGCCGACGCCAGGCCTGTGCGATCCGATCCGCCGGCGCAGTGGATCAGCAACGGCTTTGGCGCATCGCGCATGATGGCGATCAGGGTGCGGACCTCTGGCGGCGTCAGTTCTTCCTTGGACGACATGCGGAAGTTGATGTGCCGGATGCCCAGGCGACGACTGTCGGCGACCTCGTCATCATACCAGGGTGAGCCGGGGTTGGGACCACGCAGGTTCAGCACGGTGCGGATGCCGTGCTGGCGCTCCATCCGGTCCAACAGGCCGGGTCGCGGCTGACCGGCGCGATAGAGCTCGCCGGGAATGACGGTGTGGACATTGCCGCTCAGGGCGATGGCGACGATGTAGGAGCAGGCGAGGGCGATCGCGGCCGAGGTCAGCCCCAACTTCAAAGGTGAGACGCGGCGGATCACGCGGGACGCGCTCCGCTGAACCATTTGCGATAATCGGCCGTGGTGGCGATCAGCAATACGACCAGCAGGCCCAGCAACGCCGCCGTCGATCCGATGGTGCCCAAGTCCAGGCCGCCCTTGGCGTGCGATTTCGTCAGCAGGTCGCCCATGGTCGCTCCGAAGGGTCGGGTCAGGACGAAGGCGATCCAGAACAGGACGGTGGTCGAGATGCGGGTGAACTTCCAGGCCAAGATGGTAAGGGCGATGCCGCCCGAGATCAGGACGTTGCTCCAAAGATAACCCAGGCCCGAGGTGTCGGCCAAGAAGTCCCCCAGCGCGGTCCCCAAGGTGTTCGAGGCCAGGATGGCCAGCCAGTAGAAGGTCTCGACCCCCGGCTCGCGGATATGATCGACCTTCAGCGATCCATAGGTGATCCGCCAGGCCGTCAGTACGGTGATCAGGACGCAGGCGATGATCGTCGCGCCCGTGCCGTAGCCCAGGCCCAGGCTGCGATCCATGAAGTCGGACAGGGTCGTGCCCGCCGTGCTCGTGGACAGGATGACCAGCCAATAGAGGGCGGGGTGAAACCGCTTGGACCGCAGTTGCGCGACCAGGGTGATCACGAAGAAGGCCAGCAGGATCAGCGAACTGACGGCGTAACCGACCTTCAGCGTCATCGACACCAGGTCGCCGCCGGTCTCGCCGACCGTGGTCGCGCAGATCTTCATCAACCAGAAGGCCAGGGTGACCTTCGCCACCTTGTCCACCGTCCCGGCGGCAGAGGGTTCAGCGGGCGTGGTGCTCATCGCGGCGATCCGGTTTCGACGGTCCACGACGCGCTGGATTTGCGGCCAAGATTGGGCTGATCAGCCCTTGCGCCGCGTCCTCAGGCGCAGTCGCATGGGTTCGCGGCTGCGCAGGGTGATCTGGTGGACCGGGCGGGGCTCGACCGTGGTCAGGGCCTCGACATCTGCGACGCGCAGGATGGCGGCCAGGGCGATCATCGCCTCCTGCAGGGCGAATGCCGCGCCGATGCAGACGCGCGGCCCGGCGCTGAAGGGGATGTAGGCGTAGCGGTCGATGCTCTTGCGGTTTTGCGGCAGGAAGCGTTCGGGTTTGAAGGCGTCGGGGTCGTCCCACAGTCGCTTGTGGCGCTGAAGAATCCAGGGGGAGATGATGACGGTGGCGCCGGCCTTGATGGTCTGGCCGCCGATCTCGTCGTCGGCCAGGGCCTTGCGGGCCATGGTGGGGGCGGGCGGGAACAGGCGCATCGTCTCCTCCAGCACGGCGCGGGTCCAGGGCAGGCCGTCGGCCCATTTGGGGTCGGACACGTCGAAACCGTCGGCCTCGGCCTGAAGATGCGCCAGATATTCCGGCTGGCGCGACAGCATGTGCAGGGTCCAGCCCAGGGCGCGGGCCGTCGTCTCGTGGCCCGCCAGGATGAAGGTCAGGATGTTGGCGGCGACCTCCTCGTCCGACAAACCGGGGCCGCCGTTCTCATCCTTGGCCAGCAGAAGCGCGCTGAGCAGGTCGGCGGGCGGGGCGTCGCCGGTCTCGATCCGGGCCCGGCGGGCCTCGACCAGCGTGGTGACGCGCTGCTCGAAGAAGCGGGCCGAGCGGAAGCTGGCCAGGCGGCCCAGGCGCGGCGCCCAATCCGGCGCGCCCAGCACGTCCAGCGGGTCGATGCGCGCGCCATTCGCCAGGAACTGGTTCAGCGCCCGCTCGAACCCGCGCGCCTCGCCGCCCAGTTCGTCCGAGAACATGGTCGCCGACAGGATGTCGAAGGTCAGGCCTGACATCTCGCTATCGATATCCAGCACCCGGCCGCGCGCCGACAGCGACCAGGCGGCGACACGCGCGTGACAGACCTCGGCCATACGGGCGTTCAGCGTCGCCATCTTGGCCGGGGTGAACAGGGGCGCCAGGATGCGCCGGGCGCGACGCCAAACCTCGCCCTCGGTCAGCAGCAGGCCCTCGGCCAGCATCGGCCCCAGCACCCGGCGTTGCAGGTCGCCCTTCTCATAGTTGGCGGCGTTTTCGGTCAGGACGTGACGCACGCCCTCGGGATGGCTGACCACCAGGATCTCGCCGAAGGCGGAGTTGCCATGCAGTTGCGGCTCGGTGAAATGCCGCTCCGACCACATCTGGATTGGATCGCGCCAGCTGATCCACAGGAAGGGCAGCAGCGACAGGGGCTTGCCCGTCCGTCGGGGCGGTATGGCGGGGCGGAAGATGGTGTCGGCCGTCGTCGCGTCCATAGGACGGTCCCTTAAGCAAAGCGCCGGTTCAGCCGGGCGCATCGTCCCTGAAACGCGCGATCTGGTGCATGCGTTCATGCAGGATCGTCACGATCCCGACGGCGCCGTCCGACAGTATGCGCCAATAGACGTAATGATGTTCACACCGAACGTAGAAGCCCTCGACGCCGAACTCGGCCGGGATCGCGCGCCATGTGACCCGGCGGGCCGCGATGTCCTCGAAACAGGCGAACAGGCGACGGATGTAGGTCTGCCCTTGCGCCTCGCCCCAGGTCTCGCAGCTGTAGGCGTAGATGTCGTCAAGCCGACGGCTGGCCCCTTCCTGAATTCGAAAGTCGGCCACGTTGGTCAGCGTCGGGCGCGAGCGAACACGGCGTCGGCGTCGAGAGCCGTGTAGCTGGACTCAGGCGCAGCGAAGGCAGACGTCAGCTCGGCTTTGAGCCGTTCGAAACTCGCAGCCTCGACTCGCTCGCGGTCGCGTCTGATCAGATCGCGGACATATTCGCTGACGTTCTCATAGGCGCCGTCCCTGCCCACGTTTTGTGAAACGAAGTCACTCAATGGGCCGGTGACGCGGACGTTCAGGGTCATAGAGTTCGGCACGACGCTCTCCTCGTTCCTCAATATGAGGAATATTGAGGACGCTGCAAGTGGCCTGAAGCCTGCCGATCAATGACGTCAGCGAGGGCGTGACGCCCTGCCGATGGCGCCGAGCAACCGCGCCATATCTTCAGCGGCCGAATCCTTCGCGCGTTGGTTTGAGGGTGCGGGTTTCAAAACCGGGGCCGACGGCGCCGCTGGAGCCGTTTGAGAGGCTCTCTTCTTTTCGCGCCGCTCGAACAGAAAGCGTTGAAGACCCCAGACGAGGTGAGGCGTCCACGGCTGGCCGCAGGCGGTGCTCTTGCCCGCCTTGTTCAGGAGGCCGGCGACCTCATTGGGTCGGGTGAAGCCGCTCTTGAAACAGGCGCGGAGCAGGGGGTCGAGCTCATCCAGGAACGCCTCCCTGGAGCGATCGCGAAAGGCGAAATGCTTCAGTTCGTCTCTCGTGATCTGCGAAGGCTTGGACGGCGGGCGTCCGGCAGGCCGCTCCGGCTTTTGCGCCCGGGCGCGTCCAGTTGGCGTCGCCTTGCCTTTGGAGGGACCTGCCCGTTTCCCGCCGCTGAGATAGGGTTCCTTGCCCATGCTCAGTTCGCCGCAGCGGCGGTCGGCGCCCAGGCCTTCATTTCGGCGATCTCGCGCGTTTGGGCATCCACGACGCTCTGGGCCATGCGGCGGATGTCCGGGTCGCGGCTGTCGCGCAGGGCGACTTCGGCCATGGCGACGGCGCCTTCGTGGTGGGCGATCATCTTGGCGACATAGGCCTGATCGACGGTCTGGCCGGATGCGGCGGCCATCTTCTCATGCATCTCGGCTTCGGACGCGGCGAAGGCCCGATCGCCGGGGGTGGGGCCGGCCTTATCGTGACCCGCGTGGCTGGCGGCCTGGGTCTCGGCCGTCGTGCGGGCCGCCGCCGCATGGTTGGCGGCGGATGTGTCGCGCAGCGCCTGCTGCACCGGATCACCGCCGCCGTCGCAGGCCGCCAGCAAGCCTAGCAACGCGACAGGCAGGGCGGCGCGGATCATGCGGCGTCGCCCAGCCAGCCCGGCATCCAGCCTTCGTGCCATTCGCGCAGATGGGCGACGGGGATGCTGAACAGGTCGGTGGACCCAAAGGCGTCGCCGCCCGCGCGGCCGACGACCGAGGCGTGCAGGCCGGCCTCGCGCGCCTTGGCGATCAGGGCGTCGGCGTCGGTCACGGCGACGAGGTAACGGGCCTGATCCTCTCCGAACAGGAAGATGTGGGCGTGGGTCGCGCTGGTGGCGTCCAGGGTCACGCCGACATCGGAGGCCAGCACCAGATCGGCGGCGGCGCCGATCAGGCCGCCGTCGGACAGGTCGTGAACTACGGTCAGGTCCCCGGCCTCGATCAGGTCGCGCACGAAGTCGCCGGTCTTCTTCTCCAGCTTCAGATCGACGGGCGGCGGGGCGCCGTCCTCGCGGCCCAGAACCTCGCGCAGATAGATCGACGCGCCCAGTTCGCCATGCGTCCGACCGATCAGGACCAGCGTATCGCCCTCGGCCATGGTCGAGAAGTTGGTCACCACGTCATAGTTGGGCAGCAGGCCCACGGCGCCCACGGTCGGGGTGGGCGGAATGGCGACGCCGTTGGTCTCGTTATACAGGCTGACGTTGCCCGAAACGACGGGGAAGACCAGTTCGCGGCAGGCTTCGGCCATGCCGTCGATGGCGCGGACGATCTGGCCCATGATCTCGGGGCGCTGCGGATTGCCGAAGTTCAGATTGTCGGTGATGGCGATAGGACGCGAACCCACGGCGGTCAGGTTGCGCCAGGCCTCGGCCACGGCCTGTTTGCCGCCCTCATAGGGGTCGTTCTGGACATAGCGGGGGGTGCAGTCCGAGGTCACGGCCAGGCCCTTGTCCGTGCCATGCACCCGCACCACGCCGGCGTCGGCGCCGGTGGCTGAATCCTGCAGCGTGTCGGCCATGACGTGGCGGTCGTACTGTTCCCAGATCCAGCGCTTGGACGCCATGTCGGGGCAGGCGACGACCTTCATCACCGCATCGGCCCAGTTCTCTGGCGCGGGGATCTCGGCGTGGTTCAGTTTCGGTTGCAACGCCGGCTGGACCCACGGGCGGTCATACAGGGGCGCGTCGTCGAACAGAGGCGCCAGGGGCACGTCGCAGACGGTCTCGCCGTGATGCTTCAGCACCAGACGGCCTGTGTCGGTGGTGACGCCGATGGTGGCGGCGTCCAGGCCCCACTTCTTGAAGATGCGTTCGCCGTCGGCCTCGCGGCCGGGCTTCAGGACCGCCAGCATCCGCTCCTGGCTTTCCGACAGCATCATCTCATAGGCGCTCATGCCCTCTTCGCGCTGGGGCACGGCGTCCATGTTCAGCTCGATGCCGACGCCGCCCTTGCCGGCCATCTCGACCGAGGAGGAGGTCAGGCCCGCTGCGCCCATGTCCTGGATGGCGGCGACGGCGCCAGAGGCCATCAGCTCCAGAGTCGCCTCGATCAACAGCTTCTCGGCGAAGGGATCGCCGACCTGGACCGTGGGGCGTTTGGATTCCGACTCGTCGTCGAACTCGGCCGAGGACATGGTCGCGCCGTGGATGCCGTCGCGGCCGGTCTTGGAGCCGAAATAGACCACCGACAGGCCCGCCGAGGGCGCGGCCGAATAGAAGATGCTGTCCGACTTGGCGATGCCCACGCACATGGCGTTGACCAGGATGTTGCCGTTGTAGCCCGAATGGAAGTTTGTCTCGCCCGCCACCGTCGGCACGCCGACGCAGTTGCCGTAACCGCCGATGCCCGAGACGACGCCCTTGACCAGACGCTTTGTCTTCTCGTGGCTGGGATCGCCGAAGCGCAGGGCGTTCAGCAGAGCCACCGGGCGCGCGCCCATGGTGAAGACGTCGCGCATGATGCCGCCCACGCCCGTCGCCGCGCCCTGATAGGGTTCGATGTAGGAGGGGTGGTTGTGGCTCTCCATCTTGAAGATGCAGGCGTCGCCGTCATCGATGTCGATCACGCCGGCGTTCTCGCCCGGGCCGCAGATGACGCGATCGCCGGTGGTCGGGAACTTGCCCAGGTGGATCTTGGACGATTTGTACGAGCAATGCTCGGACCACATGACCGAGAAGACGCCCAGTTCGACATGGTTGGGCTCGCGGCCCAGCCGGTCGAGGACGACCTGATATTCATTGGGGGCCAGGCCGTATTCGGCGGCCAATTCAGCCATCGACTTTTCGGGGGTCTTTTGCGGAGCGCTCATGGGCGGCGCTTCTAGCCGCAGATGGGCCAAATGTCAGCCCGCACGGTGCAAGATCGGGGAACATCGACCATCGCAGACGGTTGATTCCGACGACAGTCACAGGAGCCGACCATGACCGCTGCGCCCATCGACCCCGCCGCAACACCCGAAGACGAGGATCTGCCCGAGATCGCCGCAGACGACGCCGGCGCGTCCGCCCTGGCCGAAAAGGCCCAGAAACAGGCCGCCGACACCGAGGAGGATGCGGCATGAGCAAGCCCCACACAGACCGCATCGTCCCGGCCTCAGGCCAGCAGATGGATCGCTCGAACGATCCCGAAACGACGGCGGAGATGGATGCGGCGGCGCCAGAAGCTGCCCTGGCCAGCCGTCGTCAGCGACTGACCGGCTCGGCCGTCGGGGTCGGCAGCGTCGGCTTCGATGAAAGCGGCGCCTTCGACGTCGACGCCGACGATCACGACCCTAAGGACGACGCCATAACCGACACGCCGAAACCCTGATCAATCTCTTTTCCGCTCATCCCGGCGAAAGCCGAGACCCAGTGCTTTGGGCGCAAGTTGCTTGAGATCACGGGTCGGTGGTCATCTGACGCAATGAGGATGCGACAGAACTGGGTCCCGGCTTTCGCCGGGATGAGCGGGGAGTAGAGGGTCCGAGGCTTAGCGGGCGCGTTCGACGCCCGGCCGCAGGCGGAAGGTCAGCAGCAGCCCGCCGATCAGCAGGACGATGGCGCCGGCCAGGGCGGTGAAGGCGACGGCGGGCTTGTCCGCCTGTTCGGCGACGAAGGCGCCCAGCAGGCCCCAGGCGGTCGGCAGCGGATAGGCCATCGTCCTCAGGACCGCCGTCACCGCCAGGGCGACGACCACGACCGAAACGATGGCGACGATGGCCCACAGGCTGGGCGACAGGCCGGCGGGCAGGGCGTCGAACGCCGTAACCGTCGTGATCAGGTTCAGCGGCGCGGCCACAGTCAGCCAGCCGGCCAAAGCGGCGAGCGGCCAGGCCAGCAGGATGCGCTCGCGATCCATCAGCCGCAGCGCGCGGATATGTCCCGACACCGCCAGCAGCGGCAGCAGCAGGGCGATCAGAGAGGCGAAGATCACCCCGACGCTGGCGGCCTTCAGGTTCATGGCCGCCACGATGATCCAGAAGCCGATGCCGAAGAAGGCGACGGCGGACGGCAAGCCCATCCGGCCTAACAGCGGGCTCTCGCCCGTTTGAGGCAGGGCCTGGCGGATCGCATAGGCCAGGATGCCGATATAGATCAAACCCCAGATCGAGAAGGCGTAACCGGCGACCCGCAGGGTGGTGTTGCCGTCGGCGGCGAACTCGGCCTGATTCAGACCCAGGCCAGCCAGGTTCTGAACCACGGGCACGACGATGGCGAACAGGGCGGCGAGCAGAACGATCAGGCGCCGGGTGCGCTGGCGGGGCGTGGGGCGGATGATGGAGGACATTCGGATTCCAGTGCGACGCTTATCCGGCCTTTACGCGCCGAACCGACAGAAGGTTCACCCCGAAAGCCAGAAAAGTGAAGCTTGCATTGGCGAGCGGCGGCTTCATCTTGTGGGACATGACGCTCCGGGTCCGCCTTCTTTGCCTGTGCCTCGCGTCCTTCGCCGCCGTTGCGGTCGTGGGCGAGGGGCGGGCGCAAAATGCCTCGACCCTGACGGCGTCGGTCCAGGCGGCATGGACCCGCGTCCGCGCCGCCCTGACGCCAGAGCAACAGGCCAATGAGGTGCGCGGATTCCTGTCGGTCCTGGCCTCGGCTGAGGGTCGGCCGACCCTGCCGCCGCTGGATGCGCGCGACATCGCCTCGGGTCGTGCGGTCTCGCTGGACGATCCCGCCCTGCTGCAACGCCCCCAGGCGCACGAGATCACCGTGACGGTCGGCGGCCAGTTCCTAATCTTCCGCCCCCTGTCGCGCGCCAGCCTGGAGCCGTTTTTCGGTCGGTAGGAACAATCGCCGGGACCGAACGGTTGTCAGGATGATCCCTCAACACAGGAAACTCCCATGGCCGATATCGACAACGACCAACCCTCGTTCGAAGAAGAGGTCGAAGCCAACCGCGCCATCGAGCAAGGCCTGGGCGTCGGCGCCCGTGAACTGGCCGCCCAGCGCGAGGCCGGTGAAAAGGCGTTCGACGACGAAGAGGTCGAAGACGACGCGGCCGCAGACCTTTCGGACGGACGCGCTCAGATCAAGGATATCTAGACGGGCTCAAGGTTCGACCTTGAAATTGACGGCGAAGCGAACAAGGCGGCCGGTGTGCAGGTGTCAGCGGATTTTCGCTAGCACGGACATCATCGCCCAGCTCTCGCCGTGCCGACCAACTCGCGATTGCCGTCAAGCGGCGGCATAGATGCTCTTGAACAGCGTCGCGCCGTCGGCCGAGCCCAGTTCTGCCTCAAAAGCGCGGTCGGGATGGGGCATCATGCCCAGGACGTTGCCGCGCGCGTTCTGGATGCCCGCGATGTCGTTGACCGAGCCGTTGGGGTTGTCGACGTAGCGGAACACGACCTGCCCCTCGCCCTCGATCCGGGCCAGGGTCTCGGCTTCGGCGAAGAAGTTTCCGTCGCCATTGCCTTGTGTCATCGTCACTTCGGCCTGGCCTTGATAGCCGGCGGTGAACCGGGTCTGGCCGTTGGCGACCGTCAGGGCGATGGGTCTGCAGACGTATTTCAGGCCCTTGTTGCGCAGCAGGGCGCCCGGCAGCATGCCGGCCTCGCACAGGATCTGGAAGCCGTTGCAGATGCCGACCACGGCGACTCCGTCTTCCGCGGCCTTCTTGACCGCCTGCATCACCGGCGACTGGGCCGCCATGGCGCCGCACCGCAGATAGTCGCCATAGGAAAAGCCGCCGGGAATGACAATCAGGTCCAGGCCCTTGGGCAGTTCGGTCTCGGCATGCCACACCATGGAGACGGGCTCGCTGGTGGAGCGTTCGACGGCGACCTTGCAGTCGCGATCACAGTTGGAACCGGGGAAGACGATGACGGCTGCGCTCATGGCGCGGCCCTTTAGCAGGGTTCTTTTGGCTTGTCAGGCCGTCACGCGCGCCCGACCCGTCAGCCAGGCCACGATGAAGATGGCGAACCCGCCCAGCGACAGGCCGACGCCGACCCAGGCGGTCGAGGTCCAGCCGTAACCCGCAGCGATCGCCATGCCGCCCAGCAGGGGGCCGATGGCGTTGGCGGTGTTGAACGCCGAATGGTTCAGCGCCGCCGCCAAGGTCTGGGCGTCGCCGGCGACATCCATCAGCCTTGTCTGCAACACCGAGCCCAGTCCGCCGCCGCCGCCGATCAGGAAGACCACCCCCATCACCGCCCAAAGATTCGACGCCGCCATGGGATAAAGCGCCAGAGCCGCCGCGCTCCACAGCAACAGGCCGCCGGCCGCCTTGAACCCCACATGGTCCGCCGCCCACGCGCCCAGGATATTGCCCAGGAACATGCCGACGCCGAACACCGCGAAGACCCAGGGCATGACCTCGACGCCCGCGCCCGTCAACGCCTGCAGCGTCGAGGCCAGATAGGCATAGACGGCGAACATGCCGCCGAAACCCACGGCGCCGACACCCAGCGTCAGCCAGACCTGCCCCCGCTTCAGCGCGCCCAGCTCGCGCCAGGGGCTGGCGTCGGGATGCGCCGGATCGCGCGGCGCGAACAGGGCGACCAGAGCCATGGTGATGACCGCCAGCATGCCTACGATGGCGAAGGTCCAGCGCCAGCCATAGGCATGGCTGATGATGTTGACGACGGGCACGCCCAGCACCGTCCCGACCGTCAGCCCCATCAGTATGGTCGACACCGCCCGCGTGCGGAAATGCAGCGGCACGATGGAGGCCGCCACCAGGGCCGCCACCCCGAAATAGGCGCCGTGCGGCAGGCCGCTGAGGAAGCGGAACACCAGCATCCAGCCATAGGTGGGCGCAAGCGCGCTGAGCACGTTGCCGACGGCGAACAGGGCCATGAAGCCGATCAGCAGATGCCAGCGCGGCAGCCGCGCCCCCAGCACCGCCAGGATCGGCGCCCCCACCACGACGCCGGCTGCATAGGCGCTGATGACATGGCCGGCAGTCGGCGCATCGACGCCCAGGCCGGCGGCGAAGTCGGGCAGGATGCTCATGGCCGCGAACTCGGTCACGCCGATGGCGAACCCACCCATGGCCAGGGCGATCAGCACGAGGGCGACCGCCCCGCGCGAGCGGACGGGAAGGGCGGTGTCGAGGGCGGCGTCTGTCATGTTGCGCTGCAACCTAATCAGCGTTCATGACACGACAAGGGCGGCCGGCCGATCAGCCCTTGTTTTCGTAGGTCGCCGTGATCGAGGCCTTAGCCAGGGTGTGGAAGTGCAGGTTGAAGCCGAACACGGCGCCCGAGTTGTCGGCCGTGACGTCCAGGCTTTCCACATCCACGGCGAAGACCGTGAAGATGTATCGGTGCGGACCATGGCCGGGAGGCGGCGCAGCGCCGCCAAAGCCGGCCTGGCCATAGTCGGTGCGGCCCTGGATGGCGCTGTGCGGCAGGTGTCCGCCGGCCGATCCGGCCCCGCTGGCCAGTTCGGTCACGTCGGCGGGAATATTGGCCACGGTCCAGTGCCAGAAGCCCGAGCCGGTCGGCGCATCGGGATCATAGCAGGTGATCGCATAGCTCTTCGTACCCTCCGGCGCGCTGGACCAGGCAAGGTGCGGCGAGACATTGCCCTTGGCATGAACCTGGGCGTCCGGCAGCACGCCGCCGTCCTGAATGTCGGTGGAGGTGAGGGTGAAGGTCATTTGAAGGGGCTTTCTCGGGACTGTAGAAATCAGGCGGCGGACAGGAGGCGCGCTTTCACGCCGTTGCGATGCAAGAGCCGCACCGCCTGAACGTCGAACGAGACGAAGGTTTCCCCGCCCAGCCATTGTCCGTCATGGGCGATGACGCCGTCCGCGAAATCGCCGCCCGCTTCCAGCACGGCGAGGCCGGCCTCGGCGGCCGTGCGATCCACCGAAATGTTGCGCATATCCAGCAGACGACGAATGGCGGTGGCGATGTCCTCGCGAGAGGCGCGATAGCCCCGCGCCAGAACCCAGGCGAACTCGCAAAGGGATTGGGTGCTGACCGCGACCCGATCTGCGGTCTCCAGGGCCTCGACCGCCAGACGCTGCTGGTCTTCGTCGTCGCCGACGACGGCCCGTAACAGGACATTGGTGTCGGCGGTGATGTTCACGGCTGCTCGGGGGCTTCGCCGGCCTGCGCGGTCAGGGCGCCGATTTCTTCGATCGACAGGCGCGCGCCGTTCGTCCGGCCCTTCAGGAAACCGGACAGGTCGGACCATGAGCCGGTCATCTGTTCGGCGCTCAGCTCCGCGCGCCCGTCAGGCAGCAGATCCAGACGGATCTTCTGCCCCGGCTGGATGCCGAGATGCTGCAACACCTCCTTGCGGAAGGTCACCTGGCCTCGGCTCGTGACGGTCAGCGTGGTCATCTCGTCAATGTAATGCGATCATGCATTACATTCAACAGTCAGTGTCAGGCCGCCTCGATGCGGTAGCTTTCGATCACCGTATTGGCGAGCAGTTGCTCGCACATCTTCTTAGCCTCGGCCTGGGGGTCTTCGGCGCCGGCGAGGTCGAACTCGATCAGCTTGCCGACGCGGGCGTTCGAGACGCCCGACCAGCCCAGACCCTGCAGCGCGCCCTCGACGGCCTTGCCCTGAACGTCCAGGACGCCGGGCTTGAGGAAGACGTGAACCTTGATTTTGGCCATCAGCCGTTACCTTTCATGAAGGGGGTGAAGTCGGACCATTGTTCGATGCGGAAGGCTCGAACATCCCGAACACATTGTGGGAACCAGGTCAGCGCCTTCAGCGCGTTCATGGCTTGAAGCAGATTGGCCAGGTCCTCGACCTCGGTGACGTAGCCGCTGCCCTGGATGCGAGCAAAGCCGTAACGCTTGAGCGTGCGGCCGATCTCGTCATAGGCCTGGGTCACGCCTTTCGGATGGACGGCTTCCGTTTCGGCCACCACCAGGTCGAAAGCGATGGCGAACATCAGGCCTTGGGATCCTGTCGGGCGGCAGCGGCGGGATAGGTCAGTTCCTCGCCGCTTTGGACGACACGAATCCGAACCCTGTCGTCGCCGCTGGGACCGAGGATTTCGTAGAGGGGACCTTCTGCGCCGAAGTGGCGAAACCGTGCGACGCCCGTCATGTCGACGTCGTGGGCGAACACGGCTCCGGTCTCTTCGACGCTGCTCATCAATGCAGGCCGCCCTGGATCACTGTCGGCATGCCCTTCATGATGCCCAGGCGACGCGCGACTTCGGTATAGCTCTCGATGACATTGCCCAGGTCGCGGCGGAAGCGGTCCTTGTCCAGCTTCTCGCCGGTGGTGGTGTCCCACAGGCGGCAGCTGTCGGGGCTGATCTCGTCGGCCAGCAGCACGCGGCTGAAGTCGTTTTCCCAGACGCGGCCGAACTCGATCTTGAAGTCCACCAGGGTGATGCCGACGGCGCCGAACATGCCCGACAGATAGTCGTTCACGCGCACCGTCATCGCCAGCATGTCGTCCAGCTCCTGGGTCGAGGCCCAGTTGAAGGCGGTGATATGCTCTTCGGTGACCATCGGGTCGTTGAGCTCATCCTTCTTGTAGTAGAATTCGATGATCGAGCGGGGCAGCGGCGTGCCTTCCTCGATGCCCAGGCGCTGGCTCATCGAGCCGGCGACGATGTTGCGGCAGACGACTTCCAGCGGAATGATCTCGACTTCGCGGATCAGCTGCTCGCGCAGGTTAAGGCGCTTGATGAAGTGGTTGGTCACGCCGATGCCATTCAGGCGCGACATGATGAATTCGCTGATCTGGTTGTTGACCACGCCCTTGCCTTCGAGGACGGCCTTCTTCTGCGCGTTGAACGCAGTGGCGTCGTCCTTGAAATACTGGATCAGGGTGCCGGGCTCTGGTCCTTCGTAAAGGATCTTGGCCTTGCCTTCGTAGATTTTCTTGCGCTTGCTGTTCATCGTCCGGTCCCGCTTACGGGCGCCCTCCAGAAACAAAAATCGCGCGGCCATGATGGAGGGGAAGACCCGGTCCTGGCGGCGCGTTTCGGAATCGTTCGGGCAGTCAATCTCGTTCGGGGTCTCCTTAGCCGATGGCGAGCCGCGATACAAATGAGGATGGCGAAGGGTGCAAAGGATGGGGACAGGATGTCCACCCGAGTGAAGTCATGTTGCGTTCAGGGATGGGCGGTCTATAGACGGCCCTTGCCCCGACGTTAGCGGGGCGTACGGAGCTATGCTGAGCGAAATGACGACCTTCGACGATCGGGAAAAGGCCTTCGAGGCCAAGTTCGCCCTCGATCAGGAGCAGGAGTTCAAGGCCATCGCCCGGCGCAACCGGATGCTGGGCCTGTGGGCTGCCGAAAAGATGGGCCTATCGAGCGAGAGCGCGGATCAGTATGCCGCCGCCGTCGAGCGCGCCGATTTCGAGCAGCCAGGCGACGAGGACGTGTTCCGCAAGGTCGCCGGCGACTTCAAGGCCTCGGGCTTGTCGGTGTCGGAAGGCGAGATTCGCTCCAAGATCGACGAACTGGCTTCGATCGCCCGCGAAGGCATACGTGCCGGCGAGTAAGTCTTAGGCCTTCGGGCTGATTCCTGAGAATTCGAAAGGGCCGCACCCGGGGGAAAGTGCGGCCCTTTCTTTTTTGCCGGGGACGTTGGGGGATGTCTCACCCGGCGTACTGTGCGTCTCGCGCCCTTCAATAACTCGGGCGCCCAGATTTGGTTTCAGCCCTAAATGGGTGAGACGCGATTATTTTTTACGGCATCAAGACCGTATCCACGACGTGGACTACGCCATTGGACTGACCCACGTCGGCCTGGGTGATGGTGGACTTGCCGCCCTTGGCGTCGGTGATGACCCAGGTGTTGTTCGGGCCGGCCGAAACCTTCAGTTCTTCGCCCTGAACCGTCTTCAGCGTGGCGGTTCCGCCGTTGGCCTGGGCCTGGGCGGCGATGTCAGCCGCCGTCAGGCGACCGGCCACGACGTGATAGGTCAGGATCTTGGTCAGGTCGGCCTTCATCGCCGGCTGCATCAGGCTGGTGCGCGTCGCCTCGGGGATCTTCTCGAAGGCGGCGTTGTCAGGCGCGAAGACGGTGAAGGGGCCGGGGCCCTGAAGCGTCTCGACCAGACCCGCGGCGGTCACGGCCGAAACCAGGGTGGTCAGGTTGGAGGCCTTGGACGCGTTGGCGACGATGGTCTCGTTGGGGCTCATGGCGGCGCCGCCTACCATCGGATCGGTCGCGGGAGCCATGGCAGCACCCTCGGCCGGAGCCATGGCGGTCGATTCAGCCGGGGTCGCAGCCGCCGGTTCGTTGTTGTTGCAGGCGCCCAGCGCCATCAGCGCGCCGCCGGATACGGCGACGAGCATGAGATTGCGAAGATTGGTCATTGTGTTTCGTTCCCTTTGGGCCGCTCTCAAGGCGGTAACGGGAACGTTACGCGTGAGACCACACAATGGATGCACTGACCGCGTCAAGAAATCGCAGCTTCACCATTCAGTCTTCGAACACGACCGTCTTTGTGCCGTGCAGCAAAACGCGATCTTCTAGATGGCGACGAACGGCGCGCGCCAGGACGCGGCGCTCGATATCTCTCCCCTTTCGGATCAAATCTTCGGGCGTGTCGCGGTGGCTGATCCGCTCGACGTCCTGTTCGATGATGGGGCCTTCGTCCAGGTCGGGGGTGACATAGTGGGCGGTGGCGCCGATCACCTTCACGCCTCGCGCGTGGGCCTGATGATAGGGGCGGGCGCCCTTGAAGCCGGGCAGGAAGGAGTGGTGAATGTTGATGCAGCGTCCCACCAGCTTGCGACTGAGGTCGTCGGAAAGAACCTGCATGTAGCGCGCCAGCACGACCAGTTCGGTGCCCGTCTCCTCGATCAGCCGCAGCAGTTCGGCCTCCTGCGCCGGCTTGTCGGCCGCGCTGACCGGCAGGTGATGGAAGGGCAGGTCGCCCAGATCGACATGGCCGATCAGGTCGCGCGGGTGGTTCGACACGACCGCCGTCACCTGCATCGGCAGTTCGTCGATGCGCCAGCGGTACAGCAGGTCGGCCAGACAGTGATCGAACTTTGACGCCAGGATCATCACCTTGCGCGGCGCGGGACCTCGCAGGGTCCAGTCCATGGCGAACCGCTCGGCCAGGGGCGCGAAGGCGTCGCGTATCGCGGTCTCGGCGTCGCCGTCCGCCGGCTCGAACACCACCCGCATGAAGAAGGTGGCGCTGGAGGCGTCGCCGAACTGTTGGGCGTCGGAGATGTTGGCGTCCCGCTCCAGAAGGAAGGCGGAAACGGCCGCGACGATGCCGTGGCGGTCGGGGCAGGAGAGGGTCAGGATCATCAGGCGGCAGGCTTATCCGGGAGAAACTTCCCCAGTATGGCCCAGCTGTCCGCCTTTGCCGACAAGGATATTGCATGAGCGGGGCTGGACGACGGCAGATCGACCAGGGCGAGGCTATCCAGATCGCTCAAGATGCGCCGCCCCAGCCGGGCCGCCAGCCCGCCGTTGAAGGCGACGGCCCGCAGGTTGGGCAGGCTTTCGACCAGCCCCCGCAGATCGGCCGCCTCCGGCGAGCGGATGGCCGCGTCCAGACTGCCCGATCGCTCTGCCGAAGCGATCACGTCCCACAGACCCACGCCGCGCGCCTTCAAACGTTCGAGCCGTCGCTCATAGGGCAGGGCGGCCAGGTCTTCGCCCAGCACCCCGCCGATCAGGGGCCAAAAATCGTTGCGCGGATGGGCGTAATACTGCGCCGCCTTCAATGAGGCGTCGCCGGGCAGGCTGCCGAGGATCAACAGTCGGGTCTGCCCATCGACCACGGGAGCGAAGCCTTGCCTGCGGTCGCCGGTAGGGCCCTTCACTTGACCGGCGGGTCGTCGCGCAGCCAGCCGGTGATCGAGCGACGCTTGCCGCCGGCATAGGCGGCGACCGGCGCGACCGAGTGCATCCGCGGCGTCTTGAATACGGTCCAGACGTTGAAGCCCGGTTTGAAACCACGCTCGATGTCGCCGTTCGCATCGTGGAACATCAACTGACCGCCCCAGTCGGGCCGCCAGTCGCGCGACAGGCCCAGCGTATAGGCCGCGCGCCGTTCGCCCACGCCCGTGTCGTCATGCCGGGTCAGGAAGTCGCCGGGCCGGAACCAGGTCGCCTGGGCGTCGATCTTGGTCACGCCGGCCTCGCCCGTCACCGCCTTGGCGAAGGTGGTGAAGGGCGTGTCGTTGAAGAATTGCAGCAAGACATGGGTGGCGTGACCCTGGTCCTGGCCGGTCAGCAATGCCGGGATGATCGGATAGGCCAGATAGATGAAGGAGAATCCGCTGCGGGCTTCCGACAAGGCGTGCTGGATTCTGGCGGTGACCGCTTCACGACTCAACTCGGCCATCTCCTGAGGCGACAGCAGCTTGCCGCCTTCGGGGGTCTTCAGCGACAGGCGCCAAGCCGTGTCATGTTCCAGCGCAAGGTCCAGCCATTGGGCGCTTTCCTCGTCCAGCAGGTCTGGCACCTGCACCATGCCGTCGCGCGCATAGGCCGTCGCATAGTCGCGGGGATCGAGCCGGGGATTGAGCCGGATCGTGCGCTCGCTCATGGTCTCAGTCTCCGAACACCCGCTTGAACACCACGTCCACGTTCTTGGTGTGATAGTCGAGGTCGAACAGGGCTTCCAGCTGATCGGCGGGCAGGGTGACGCGCGCGTCGGCCTTCAGGAAGTCGATGAAGACCCCTTCGCCGCGCCAGACCTTCATGGCGTTCTCCTGCACCGCGGCATAGGCGTCTTCGCGCGAGATGCCGGCTTGTGTCAGGGCCAGCATGACCCGTTGCGAATGAACCAGACCGCCCAGGCGGTCGATGTTCTTCTGCATGTTCTCAGGATAGACGTTCAGCCGCTCGACCACGTTCGCCAGACGTTGCAGGGCGAAGTCCAGATGGATGGTGGCGTCGGGGCCGATGCCGCGCTCGACCGACGAGTGGCTGATGTCGCGCTCGTGCCACAGGGCGACGTTCTCCATCGCCGGGATCACGGCCGAACGGACCAGACGGGCCAGGCCGGTCAGGTTCTCGGTCAGGATTGGGTTGCGCTTGTGGGGCATGGCCGACGAGCCCTTCTGGCCCTTGTCGAAGAATTCCTCGGCTTCAAGGACTTCCGTGCGTTGCAGGTGGCGGATCTCGACGGCGAGGCGTTCGACGGACGAGGCGACGACGCCCAGGGCGGCGAAGAAGGCGGCGTGACGGTCGCGCGGGATGACCTGGGTCGAGACCGGCTCAACCTGAAGGCCCATCTGGTCGGCCACATACTGCTCGACCGCCGGATCGACGTTGGCGAAGGTGCCGACGGCGCCGGAGATGGCGCAGGTGGCGATCTCTTCCTTGGCGGTGATCAGCCGGCGCTTGGCGCGCTGGAACTCGGCATGATAGCCGGCCAGCTTCAGGCCGAAGGTCACCGGCTCGGCGTGGATACCGTGCGAGCGGCCCACGGTCGGGGTGTGTTTATGCTCCTTGGCGCGTTTCTCCAGCGCGGCCAGAACCCGGTCGACGCCGTCGATCAGCAGGTCCGACGAGCGCGCCAGCTGGACCGCGAAACAGGTGTCCAGCACGTCCGACGAGGTCATGCCCTGGTGCAGGAAGCGGGCTTCCTCGCCCACGATTTCCGACACATGGGTCAGGAAGGCGATGACGTCGTGCTTGGTGGTGCGTTCGATCTCGTCGATGCGGTCGGCGTCGAAGGTCGCATCCTTGCCCTTGGCCCAGATGGCGTCGGCCGCCTCCTGCGGGATCACGCCCAGCTCGGCCATCTTGGTGGCGGCGTGGGCCTCGATCTCGAACCAGATCTTGTATTTGGTCTCTTGCGACCAGAGGGCGGCGGCGACGGGGCGGGAATAGCGCGTGATCATGGGCGGGTCGTGTCGGTCTCAAGGGCTTCAGAGTCAAGGTTCGTCGCTTGACTTCGCGACGGCCTGTCCCAGATATCCGTTCAGAGGACGACCTCTCCCTTCATCGGGCATGACCGCCGGGACGACCCGGCTCGCCATGCAAGGGAGACCGTCATGGCCTGGATATTCCTTCTTTTCGCCGGCCTGCTCGAAGTCGTCTGGGCCTTTCTGATGAAGGCGTCGGCCGGTTTCACCAAGCCGTGGCCGACCATCGGCATGCTGGTCTTCATGATCGGATCGTTCGGCCTGCTGTCGATGGCGATGAAGACCCTGCCGCTGGGCACGGCCTATGCCATCTGGACCGGGATCGGGGCGGTGGGCGCCTTCGTCGTCGGCGCGGTCTTTCTGGGCGAGCCGCTGACGCCGCTCAGGATCGCGGGCGTCACCCTGATTGCCTCGGGACTGGTTGTGCTGAAGCTGGCGTCCAGCCATTGAGAGAGCGAACGGGAGACCTGCAATGGAACTGATCATCGGGCCGCGGGCCTATTCGACCTGGTCGCTGCGCGGCTGGCTGACGATGAAGGCGACGGGCGCGGACTTCTCCGTCATCGACGCCCGCTATGACACGCCGGAACACAAGGCGGCGCTGGAGGCCGTGTCGCCGTCTGGCTTCGTGCCGGCGCTGCGGGTCGGCGGCGAGTTGATCTGGGACACGCTCAGCCTCGCCGAATGGGCGGCGGAGACCTATCCGCAGGCGAAGCTATGGCCCGCCGATCCCATGACGCGCGCCCTGGCCCGGTCCGCGACGGCCGAGATGCATTCGGGATTCTCGGCGCTGCGCAGCTTCTGCGGCACGGGGCCGGATCATCCGATGGTGGGAGAGGCGCGGGCCGAGACCCCGTCCGATCCTGCGCTGGACCGCGACCTGGCGCGGCTGGTCGCGCTGTTCGGTCAGATGCGCAGGCGTTTCGGCATCGACGGTCCCTGGCTGTTTGGTCAGAGATGCATCGCCGATATCTTCTTCACTCCGGTCGCGGCGCGGGTGCGGCATTTCCAGATCGACCTTGCCGATCATGGCGACGACGGGACGGCGGTGACCTACCTCGCGGCCCTTCTTGACCACCCCGACTTCCGCCAATGGGAGGCGGAGGCCTTGGCTTCGACGTGGGCTTAACGGGCGAAAACCATCCCGGCTGACGCCGCGTTAAACGGACGCTGTTATCCGTTGGGAATGAAAAGCCCGACCCTCCCGACCGATCCGGCCGAACCCGTCTCGCGCGGCATTCATCCGGTGATGGGCTATGGTCTGGCGGCCCTGATCGGCGCAGCCTTCTGGGCCAGCCTGCTGTTTACGGTCTTCTAGCGCGCGCCGGCGACGGTGGTCGCCTCGGCGATCAGGACCGGCTCGGCCTGGGGCGGCGGGGCGACATAGTCCAGCGCGACCGGCACGGCCTTGGCGCCCGACGCCAGGGCGTCCAGCGTCTTCAACGGCCCGCCGAACAGGCGCTGATAGATCCAGTAGCTGGCCACGACCTTTTCGACGTAGTCGCGCGCCTGGGGTACATCGATCGTCTCGATCAGCAGCAGGGGATCGGCGTCCGGTCCCAGCTTGCGCACCGCCGCCAGCATCGGACCCGGCCCGGCGTTGTAGGAGGCCACAGCCCGCAGCAGGTCGCCCTGGAAGGCCGGCAAGGCCAGCATCCGGTTGATGTAGGTCTGGCCCAGACGCATGTTCACGGCCGGGACCAGCAGCTTGGACGGGTCGCTGACGAAGGTGCGATCTCCCGTCATCTCGGCCGCCGTCGTCGGCATCACCTGCATGATCCCATAGGCGCCGACGCTGGAGCGGGCGTTGGGATTGAAGTCGGTTTCCTTGAGCGCCAGCGCATAGACCAGCGACTTCTCGATGACGAAGCCGCCCTCGGGCGCCAGGTCCGGCATCGGATAGCGGGTCGCGTCGATACGGGTCGCGTCCGCATTGCCGACCGGCATGATGGCGCGCGCCAGGGCCGTCCACATCTTGGCCGCGTCGCCGACGGCGGTGCGCAGGCCCGAACGCAGCTCGGTCTCGGCGTCGGCGCGGCGTCCCACCTCGTAGAAGGCGACAGTGCGCTTGGCGCGGGCGTCGGCCTGGACAAAGGCTTCCAGCGCGGTCGGCTCGACGGCGGCGCTCTGGGGCACATAGGCGGCGCGGCGCAGGTGCGGCTCGGCCTCATAGGCGCGCGGCCCCATGTTCTCGATGGTCGGCTCCTCGCCCAGCTGACGCAGGGCGATCTGACCATAGAAGGTGGCGGGCCACTGGGCCGACAGACGCAGATAGTCGGTCACGCGATCCTGGCGGCCCGACTGGCCGGCTGCGCGTGCGGTCCAGTAGGCGGCGCCGGCGCGAACCCAGGGGTCTTCGGTCGGATCATTGGCCACGCGCTCGAAGGCGGCGAAGGATTCATGGAACTGGCCCAGGCGCCATTCCGCCAGTCCGACGGTCCACCAGTCGCCGATCTGGCGGCCCATGGCCGAGGCGCCGGTCAGGTCATCGTTGTTATAGGCGACGCGGGCGGCCTTCGCGGGATCGTCGACCCCGCCGCCCGAGACGGCCGTGACCAGGCTGTTCCAGGTGCGGCCGATCACGCCG
Source organism: Brevundimonas sp. KH_058 (assembly GCF_057838505.1). Classification (NCBI taxonomy): domain Bacteria; kingdom Pseudomonadati; phylum Pseudomonadota; class Alphaproteobacteria; order Caulobacterales; family Caulobacteraceae; genus Brevundimonas; species Brevundimonas sp. KH_058. The sequence continues at coordinate 2,189,713 of NZ_CM174469.1, forward strand.
CCGGGCCGCATCGGCTCGGGCGCGCCGTCGGGGCGGCGACGCAGCGCCAGCGTATAGACGCGGTCCGCGCATGGGAGGTCGGAATAGGTCTCCAGCCAGGCCGTCAGCTCTTCGTAGGTGGCGACATGGTCGGGGTGGAAGAGGCTCTCGAACTCGACCTGACCCAGCAGGACCCGGTCCTGCGCCTGGCGCGCCGAGGCGCGGGCGGTCTCGATGTCGCCGCGCCGCAGGGCGTCGAAGGCGGTGGTGTAGGAGATGCGGTCCGCAGAGCTGAGGGCCGTGGGCCGCGTGGAACTGGCGCTCGATTCGGCCGTTGATCCGTAAGGCGTTTCGGCGATGGCCGCGCCCGCTAGGGCGCTGAAAGCCACAGCAAGCGTCGGCGCGAGGAACGCGCGGCGGAACAGAAACATAAGCGGCGGCCCCCTCGTTGGCGACGCGCGTAATCTACTAGGCGCGTGTATGGCGATCGGTCGTCAGCATGCGAGCATGCAGCGATTAGCCTTGTTCTTCAACCGAGTCCGTTTCAAGGCGAACGGACAGCGCCAACAGGTCGGCCCACACCTGACGCTTGGCCTGGGGCTGACGTAGCAGGAAGGCCGGGTGCAGGGTCGGCATGACGGGGGCGGACACCGCGCCTTCGGCCAGACGCCATTCCTTCCAATTGCCGCGCAGCTTCATGATCCCCTCTTCGGCCTGAAGCACGGACTTGGCCGAGGCCGCGCCCAGCAACAAAACGGCCTTGGGTTGCAGCAGGGCGAAGGCGCGCTCAACGAAGGGGGCGCAGACCGCCTGCTCCTGCGGGCTGGGCGTGCGATTACCGGGCGGGCGCCAGAAGACGGTGTTGGTGATGAAGACCTTGTCGGTCAGGCCCGCCGCCGCCAGCATCCGGTCCAGCAGTTGACCGGCCTTGCCGACGAAGGGCTGACCCATCCGGTCCTCGTCCCCGCCGGGGCCTTCGCCGATGATCAGGACCGAGGCGTTGGGATTGCCGCGCCCGAACACCGACTGGGTCGCCCCCATGCCGCGCAGGGGACAGCCCTCGAACGCCGCGACGGCCGCCGCCAGATCCTGAAGCGTCGCCGCGCCGGCCGCCAGTCGGCGCGCCTCGGCGATGGCGTCGGCGGCGTTCGCTCCGGCCAGCGGCATGACGACCGAGGCGGTCGCCTTCTGCACGGCTTTTACCGCTGGCGGCGGGGCCACATGGGTGTGATCGACGGGCGCGTCGCCGTAGCAGGCGTCCACCCCCGCATCCCGCCAAAAGGCGAGCAGGCTTTCGACTGCAGCGATGTCATGGGGTTGCGCGTTCATGTCTCGGGCTACCGATAAGCCTTGACCGCCCTCGCGTCACCTTCCGATAAGCGGCATAACCACACGGACAACCGGGATTCAGGGGAAATCATGGCCGAAGAAGCCATCGAAGGCGGCGCGGAGAACGCCCGTCAGGAAGCGATCATCGACAATCTGCCGCCGCTGCAGGCGCTGGAAGGCGTCGAACGCGAGGTCATGGAATACGATGTCGTGATCGTCGGCGGCGGCCCGGCCGGCCTGTCGGCCGCTATCCGTCTGAAGCAGCGGGCGGAAAAGGACGGCAATCAAATCTCCGTTGCGGTGCTGGAAAAGGCGGCCGAGGTCGGCGGCCATATCCTGTCGGGCGCGGTCATCGATCCCAAGGCGCTGAACGAGCTGTTCCCCGACTGGAAGGAACGCGGCGCCCCGCTGGAGACGCCGGTCACCAAGGACAAATTCCTGCTGCTGGGTCCGCAGGGCGAGGCGTCCCTGCCCATGCCCCTGCTGCCGCCCTTCATGCACAATCACGGCTGCTACATCGCCTCGCTGGGCAACGTCTCGCGCTGGCTGGGCGAACAGGCGGAAGCGCTTGGCGTCGAGGTCTATCCCGGCATGGCCGCCAGCCACGTCGTCTGGGAAGAAGAGACGGGTCGGGTCAAGGGCGTCGTCGCCGGCGTGTTCGGCATCGACCGCGAGGGCAAACCGACCGGCGACTTGCAACCCGGCATCGAATTGCACGGCAAATATGTCTTCATCGCCGAGGGCGTGCGCGGCTCCCTGGCCAAGACCATCATCGCTAAGCACAGGCTTCAGGACGGCAAGTCGCCCCAGAAATACGGCATCGGCCTGAAGGAGCTGTGGCAGGTTCCGGCGGAACAGCACCAGCCCGGCCTGGCCCAGCACACGACCGGCTGGCCGCTGGACGAGCACACCGGCGGCGGCAGCTTCCTGTATCATTTCGGCGACCGCTACGTGGCCGTCGGCTATGTGGTCCACCTGAACTACAAGAACCCGTTCCTGTCGCCGTTCGACGAGTTCCAGCGGTTCAAGCACCACCCGTCCATCGCCCCGCACCTGGAAGGCGGCACGCGCATCTCTTACGGCGCCCGCGCCATCACCGAGGGCGGGTTGCAGTCGATTCCCAAGCTGTCGTTCCCCGGCGGCGCCCTGATCGGTTGCTCGGCCGGCTTCGTGAACGTGCCCCGCATCAAGGGCAGCCACAATGCGATGAAGACCGGCATGCTGGCCGCCGACGCCGCCTATGACGCGGTTCAGGCCGGGCGCAGCGGCGACGAACTGGTCGAATATCAGACCGCCTTCGAAAAGAGCTGGGTCTTTAAGGAGCTGTCCGTCGTCAAGAACGCCAAGCCCCTGCTGTCCAAGTTCGGCACGACCCTGGGCGGGGCGTTCGGCATGTTCGACATGTGGTGCCGCACCCTGCTGGGCGGCTGGTCGCCAATCCCGACGCTGAAGCACGAAAAGACCGACGCTGCCTCGACCGAGCTGGCCGCGAACCACAAGGAAATCTGCTATCCCAAGCCGGACGGGAAACTGTCGTTCGACAAGCTGTCGTCGGTGTTCATCTCCAACACCAACCATGCCGAGGACCAGCCCGCGCACCTGAAGCTGCTGGACCCGTCCAAGCCGATCCAGGTCAACCTGCCCAAATACGGCGAGCCGGCCCGGCTCTACTGCCCGGCGGGCGTGTACGAGGTCGTCTATGCGGACGAGGTCGCCAAGACCGATCCGCGCTTCGTCATCAACGCCCAGAACTGCGTCCACTGCAAAACCTGCGACATCAAGGATCCGTCGCAGAACATCGTCTGGACCACGCCTGAAGGCGGCGGCGGTCCCAACTATCCGAACATGTGACGGAACAACCCCTTCAACCCGCTCATCCCGGCGAAAGCCGGGACCCAGTGCTTTCGCATCGTCCGTGCGTCAGATGACCTCCGGCCTCCGACATCAGGCGCCTTTCGCCCAAAGGCCTGGGTCCCGGCTTTCGCCGGGATGAGCGGAGTGGGGAAGCAATCATCTGTCCTCTTGCGGGGGCGGGTGAAAGCGTGAAGGGTCGAGGCATGATCGCCTCCCGTTCGCGCCCCCCTCATTCGCGTCTGTTCGCCGCCTCCCTGACCGTTCTTGCCCTGGCCTTGGCCGGGCAGGCCGCAGCGCAGGAAGCTACGCCCCCCGCGCCGACGCCGCAGACCCATCCACCGGCGATCATCCTTGCGCCCGGCGAGCCCACGCCGGGCCAGGCGCCTTCGGATCAGGCGCCGTCCAACAAGGACGCCGCGCCCGATCCCCACATCATCATCACCGACGCCCCGGTCACGCCGCCGATCCCGGCGGTCTGGGCGCCGATCCCGACCAACGCCGAGGGCCGCAGCGCCTATGGCCTCTATCTGGCGGGCAAGCTGGCCCTGATGCAGGGCGAAGGCGCGATCGGCTCGAACTATCTGGCCCAGGCCGAGCAACTGGCGCCGGAACAGCCGCGCGTGCGCGAACAGGCCTTCACCTCCGCCCTGCTGACCGGCGATCTGGATGTGGCGGCCGCGCTGGCCCCCACCGATGCGACCGCCTCGCCCGCCTTCGTCGAGGGCGGACGCCTGGTCCGGCTGGTTCAGGACTTCGTGCGCGGCGACGCCAGGACGCCCAACGCCGCCCTGGCCCAGCAACCCATCGGCTCTCCCCATGCCCGCGCCGGCCTGCTGGTCGCGCCGTGGATCGCGGCGGCGGCCGGGGACTGGACCCGCGCGCTTCAGCCTGCGCCCATCAGCGGCGATCCCCTGACCCTGGCCTTCGCCCGCATGAACCGCGCCGCCCTGCTGGAAAAGCGCCGCGACTATGCCGAGGCCGAGGTCGAGCTGAAGGCCGCCGCCGACGTGGCCGGGGTCGGCGCCCTGTTCAAACGCCCCTATGGCGAGTTCATGGAACGGCGCGGCCGTCGCGACGAAGCCATCGCCCTGTATCAGGCCGCGATCGCGGTTCAGCCCGTCGATCCCGGCGTCGTCCGCGCGTTGCAGCGGGTGCGCGAAGGCGGCCGGCCTCCGGTCCTGCCCGACTTCCGCGAAGGTGCGGCGCAGGGCCTGATCACCGCCGCCGCCCAGGCCTCGGCCGAGCGCGGCAATGAGTTCGCCGCCGTCTATCTGCGGCTCGCCCAGAACCTGCACGATGACGACGAGACCGAGTTCCAGCTGGCCCAGGTCCTGTCGCGCGCCGGTCTGAAGTCGGCCGCCCGCAGCGCCCTGTCGCGCGTCGGGACCAACGATCCCCAGCTCTACGCCGCCGCCCGCGCCCAACTGGCCATCGCGCTGGAAGAGGACGGCCAGTCGGAAAACGCCCTGGCCGAACTGCGCCGCGCCGCCGCCGCCAGCCCCGATGACCGCCGCATCGCCCTGGTCCTGGCGGGTCAGTTGATGCAGTTGAAACAGCATGACGAGGCGCTGACCCTGCTGGACGGCCCGGTGCTGAACACCGCCGATCAGGGCGCCAGCGTCCACTTCTTGCGCGGCGCCGCCTATGAGGCCCTGGGCCGCACGCCCGAGGCCGAGGCCGAGCTGTGGGCCGCCCTCCAGACCGCGCCCAACGACGCCGACATGCTGAACTATCTGGGCTATCTGTGGGTCGACAAGGGCCTGCGGGTCCAGGAGGGCGCCGACATGATCGCGCGCGCCCACGCGCTGGAACCCGACAACGGCAACATCCAGGACTCGCTGGGTTGGGCCCAGTTCAAGCAGGGTCAGTTCGAAACCGCCGTCGACACCCTGGAACAGGCCGTCGACAAGGAACCCGCCAACGCCGAAATCAATGACCACCTCGGCGACGCCTATTGGCGGGTGGGCCGCGAACGTGAGGCCGTCTGGCTGTGGAACCGCGTCCTGGTGCTGGAGCCCGAACCCGAGCGCCGCGCCGATGTCGAGCGCAAGATCGCCAATGGGCTGGATGGAACTCCATCGGCTCAAGGCGTTTCGAACTAACCTAAAATCCGCTCATCCCCGCGAAAGCGGGGACCCAGTGCTTTGGGCGAACAGTGCGTAAGATCGTTGAGCGGCGCTCGTCCAACGCACTGCCAAGCGAAAGAACTGGGTCCCCGCTTTCGCGGGGATGAGCGGATGAAACGTATCGGACCTTGAGGTAGTCAAATTTGATGCCTGCCCTCACCGCCCTGGCTCCGGCCAAGATCAATCTGTTCCTGCATGTCGGGGCGGTGGACGCCGACGGCTATCACCCCTTGTCCAGCCTGGTCGCCTTCGCCGATGTGGGGGATCAGGTCTCCGTCGAACCCGCTGACCGGCTTTCCCTGACCGTAACCGGCCCTTTCGGCGAGGCGTTGGGCGCTGCGCCCGACAACCTGATCCTGCGCGCACTTCGGCGCCTGGGCGAGGTCACAGGCATCGCAGAGCCGAAGCTGAAGGTGACGCTGGACAAGCGCCTGCCCATCGCGGCCGGGCTGGGCGGCGGGTCGTCCGACGCGGGCGCGGCGCTTAAATTGGCGCGTCAAGCCCTGTCGCTGGACATCGACGATGCGGCGCTGGAGGCGGTCGCGGGCGTCGTGGGCGCGGACGGCCCCATGTGCCTGCGCATGCGCACCGCCTTGGCCGAGGGCAGGGGAGACGTGCTGACCGACGAGCCACGCCTGCCGCCGCTGGCGGCCGTCCTGTTCAACCCCGGCGTCCCGTCGCCGACCGGCGCCGTCTACCGGGCCTATGATGCGGGACCGATGCGTTCGTCCGACCGTCCCGATCCGCCGCAAGACTGGTCCGTCGCCGCCGTCATCGACTGGCTGTCGGTTCAGCGCAACGACCTCCAGCCGCCCGCGCTGGCCCTGACGCTCGCCATCGCGGACGCGCTCGCCGCCGTCTCCGCCACGCCCCAGGTCGCCCTGACCCGCATGTCCGGCTCGGGCGCGACCGTATTCGGCCTGTATCTCACCGAAGCGGCGGCCCAGGCGGCGGCGCGAACGCTCGCCGTCGCCCATCCAACAGCCTGGGTCACAGCAACGCGCCTAGCCGTTCAGTAGCGTTCTAGGTTTGTGGCCGAATACTGGCCATTCGCCCTCTGTAGCGCGGATATCGCCAAGGTCTCGCCTCGATCATCACGAATGTTACCGATTGTATCAAAATCTCGGAACCAGATCACGGTGTTCTGATTTGAGTCCGCAGTTCCGATGACTGGAACGGATCGCCACCTCCCGGAAGCGATCCTCAAACAGAAAAAGGATATCGCCATGCTTCGTGCAAAACTGCTTGCCGCAACCGCCGTCGTCACCCTGATGGCCGCTCCCGCCTTCGCTCAGGAAGTCACCCCGCCGACCTCGCCCGCTCCGGCTGAGGCCCCGGTGCCGCAGACCGATCCATCCATGCCTGCCGCGCCCGAGGCTGCGGCGCCCACCGCCCAGGCGACCGCCCCGGCCGCGACAGAAGTCGCCGAGGCCACGCCGGCCGCCGGTGAGACCGTGGTCGACAAGCTGAAGGAAAGCGGCCAGTTCACCACCCTTCTGGCGGCCCTCGATGCGGCGCAACTGACCGACACCCTGGCTACGCGACCGGCCATCTCGATCTTCGCCCCGACCGACGCGGCCTTCGCCGCCCTGCCTGAGGCGGATCGCACGCGTCTGATGGACCCGGCCAATGCCGCCGAGCTGCGTCAGCTGCTGCTCTATCACGTCATCGTCGCCGACGTCACGCCCGACCAGATCCAAGGCAAGAAGGGTGGCGTGCCGACCGCCGCCGATAGCCAGATCCTGCTGGACGGCACCGGCTCGGCGATCAAGGCTGACGGCGCCACCGTGGTCAGCGCCGAACTGGACGCCTCGAACGGCGCCATCTTCCCGATCGATCAGGTCCTGAACCCGGCGAACTCCATGGCCGCCATGGGCGATGAAGAGGCCGCCGCCCCGGCTGAAGCTGCAGCCCCTGCCGAAGCCGCCGCGCCTGCGGAAGAGGTTGCGCCCGCCGCCACCGCTCCGAGCGGCGAACCGGCTGCGGCCACCACCACCACGGCCTCGCCCCCGGTCGCCAATCCGACCGACGGTCAGGTTGACACCTCGGCCACGCCTCCGGTCGATGCGGCTGATCCTGCCGCTGACGGTGGCGACGAGGCTGCTCCGACCCCCCAATAATACGGGTCATGCAATCGCTCGCTTGGTAGCGTGTTGAAGCGGAAGGCGGCGGGCCCTATGGTCCGCCGTCTTTTTTGCACCCCTCCCCACGAGCCCGATTTGACACCCTCGACCGAGCCGCTCGCGTTTCAGGACCTGATCCTGACGCTCCACCGCTACTGGGGCGAGCAGGGCTGCGCCATCCTGCAGCCCTACGACATTGAGGTCGGGGCCGGCACGCTGCACCCCGCAACCGTCCTGCGCGCCCTGGGTCCCAAACCGTGGAAGGCCGCCTATGTCCAGCCCAGCCGCCGCCCCGGCGACGGCCGCTATGGCGAGAACCCCAACCGCCTCCAACACTATTACCAATATCAGGTCATCCTGAAGCCGAACCCGGACAATCTTCAGGAGCTCTATCTCGGCTCTCTGGCCGCCATCGGCATCGATCCGAAACTGCACGACATCCGCTTCGTCGAGGACGACTGGGAGAACCCCACCGTCGGCGCCTGGGGTCTGGGCTGGGAGGTCTGGTGCGACGGGATGGAGGTGACGCAGTTCACCTATTTCCAGGGCGTCGGCGGCATCGAGGTCGATGTGGTCTCTGGCGAGCTGACCTACGGGCTGGAGCGTCTGGCCATGTATGTCCAGGGCGTCGACAACGTCTATGACCTCAAGTTCACCAAGGAGGGTCTGACCTATGGCGAGGTCTTCCTGGAGAATGAGCGCCAGCAGTCCGAGGCCAACTTCCACGGCTATGACGTGGACGGGCTGAAGCGCCGGTTCGAGGACATGGTCGCCGAGGTCTCGCGCCTGTTGGATATGCGTGGGCCGCAGGATCAGCCCCTGGTCCTGCCGGCCTATGACCAGGTGCTGAAGGCCAGCCACCTGTTCAACCTGATGGACGCCCGCGGCGCCATCGCCGTCGCCGAACGCCAGAGCTACATCGGCCGCATCCGCGACCTCTGCAAAGCCTGCGCCCTCGCTTACGTTGAACAAGAGCGGAAAACCGCCTGATGCCCCAACTTCTTCTCGAAATCTTCTCCGAAGAAATCCCCGCCCGCATGCAGCAGGGCGCCGCGCGCGACCTCGACCGGATGGTCTCCGACCGGCTCAAGGCCGCCGGCCTGACCTGGGATGCGCTGACGACCTACGCCGGGCCGCGCCGCCTGACCCTGGTCATCGACGGCCTGCCCGTCGCCACGCCCGACCGCGAGGAAGAGGTCAAGGGACCGCGCGCCTCTGCGCCGGAACAGGCGCTGGAAGGCTTCCTGCGCAAGACCGGCCTGACCCGCGATCAACTGACCGAGCGTGACGGCGTCCTGTTCGCCGTCCTGTCGTCCAAGGGCCGGGCCACGACCGATCTGGTCGCCGAGACGGTGGACCATGTCGTGCGCACCTTCCCCTGGCCCAAGTCGATGCGCTGGGGTTCCGGAACCCTGCGTTGGGTCCGGCCGATCAAGCGCATCCTGTGCCTGTTCGACGGCAAGGTCGTGCCGTTCGAGATCGACGGCATCGCATCCGATGCGATCACCGAGGGCCATCGGTTCATGGGCTCGGGCCAGCCGCTGAAGGTCAGCGACTTCATCGACTACCGCGCCCAGCTGGAGAAGAATTTCGTCCTGATCGATGTGGCCGACCGACGCTTACGCATCCTCGAACAGGCCAAGGCCGCCTGCGCCGCGCGGGGTCTCGCTTTGGTCGATGACGACGGCCTGCTGGACGAGGTGGCGGGTCTCGCCGAATGGCCGACCCCGATCCTGGGCGACATGGACCCGCAGTTCCTGGCCCTGCCGCCAGAGGTCGTGCGCCTGTCGATGAAGGTGCACCAGAAATATTTCGCCGTCCGTGACCCGGCGAAGGAAGGCCTAGCGCCCAACTTCCTGGTCGTCGCCAATGTCGAGGCGACCGACGGCGGCAAGGCCCTGGCCGCCGGCAACAGCCGCGTGCTGAGCGCCCGCCTGAACGACGCCCGCTTCTTCTGGGACGAGGATCAGAAGGTCGGCTTCGACGCCTGGAACGCCAAACTGTCCGGCGTCACCTTCCACGCCAAACTGGGCACCCTGGCCGAGCGGGTCGAGCGCATCGCCGCCTTGGCCCGCGAGATCGCCCCCCTGGTCGGCGCCGACCCCGACGAAGCCGAGACCGCCGCCCGCCTGTCCAAGGCCGATCTGCTGTCGGGCATGGTCAGCGAATTCCCGGAACTGCAGGGGATCATGGGCGGCTATTACGCCCGCACCGCAACGAACTTCCCCACCCGGGCTTCGCTGCGCTCCGCCGTCCCTCCCCATGAAGGGGAGGGAGAATTCGCGCCCGATCCTCTCCCTCCCCTTCATGGGGAGGGACCGGGAGGCGACGCCGACCGAGGGTGGGGCCGTGACCAGCGCGACCGCATCGCCGACGCCGTCCGCGACCACTACAAGCCCCAAGGCCCCGCCGACACGGTCCCGACCGCGCCCGTCACGGTCGCCGTCGCCCTGGCCGACAAGCTGGACACCCTGGTCGGCTTCTTCGCCATCGACGAAAAGCCCACGGGCTCGAAGGACCCGTTCGCGCTGCGGAGAGCGGCGCTGGGCGTGATCCGGCTGGTGCTGGAGAATGGGGTGAGAATGTCGCTTTCACCTGTTGTGATAAAACACTCGCTTCAGTTTCTTTTGCTGAATGCAACTCAGGTTCTTTCGGAAAAGCTAGCCTTGGCCGAGGCGGCTAATGCGAGCTTGGGCGTCGATATTCCTGTTATTTCAGAGCAGTTGTCGATCACTTTTGAGAAGAGCAAGTCTGGGCAGGTCTTTTCTGGTGAGACAAAGAATCTTATCCCGTTCTTCGCCGACCGCCTGACCGTCCTCCTCCGCGACCGAGGCCAGCGCCACGACCTCGTCGCCGCCGTCTTCGCTCTGGGCGACGACGACCTTGTCCGCATCGTGCGTCGGGTCGAGGCGCTGGCCGCCTTCCTCGCCACCGACGACGGCACCAATCTGCTGGCTGGCTACAAGCGCGCCTCCAACATCCTGCGCGCCGAGGAAAAGAAGGGCCCGCTGCCGACCGGCATGGTCCAGACCGGCCTGCCGAACCAGCCCGAGCCCGAGACCGTCCTGGCCTTCGCCGTCGGCGCCGCCCGCACCGCCGTCGAGGCCGCGCTGGAAACCGAGGACTTCGCCGCCGCCATGACGGCCCTGGCCCGCCTGCGCGCCCCGGTGGACCGGTTCTTCGAGGACGTGCTGGTCAACTCCGACGTCCCCGCCGAACGCGAAAACCGCCTGAAGCTGTTGGGCCAGGTGCGCGACGTGATGGGCCAGGTCGCAGACTTCGGTCAGATCGCGGGCTGATCCTTCACCTCCCCGTCGGCGAAGGCCGACGGGGAGGACAGGCGATCGCGTCAGCGAGCGCCAGGTGGGGGCGACGGGGTGTCTGAAGCTGTCGTGGTCATCACCATTGTCGGAGTCGCCCCCTCCTGATCGCTGCGCGATCTGTCCTCCCCACGCGCCTTCGCACGCGGGGAGGTGAGGCGGCGCGGCCTCTCCGGGCGAGCCACCAGGAAACCGGTTACCCCCTCACGCATTGTTACATCCGCCATGGTCAAGCCGGTTCCTCCGCGCTAGATCGTGCTGCATGTGCGAGCGGGGCCAACCCGCCGGACGATCCGAAAAGCTCAGGGACTGCAAGATGACCAAGTGGGTGTACGGCTTCGGCGGAGGCTCCGCCGACGGCGACGCGTCGATGAAGAACCTTCTCGGGGGCAAGGGCGCCAATCTGGCGGAAATGTCTTCGCTGGGTCTGCCGGTCCCTCCCGGCTTCACCGTCACCACCGAGGTCTGCACCCACTATTACGCCAACGGCGAGACCTATCCCGCCGATCTGGAAGCCCAGGTGAAGGCCGCTCTGGATCAGGTCGAGGCCATCGTCGGCAAGACGTTCGGCGACGTGAACAACCCGCTGCTGGTCTCGGTCCGTTCGGGCGCGCGGGCGTCCATGCCGGGCATGATGGACACCGTCCTGAACCTGGGTCTGAACGATCAGACGGTCGAGGGTCTGGCGACACTGTCGGGCGACCGCCGCTTCGCCTTCGACAGCTATCGCCGCTTCATCACCATGTATTCGAACGTCGTGCTGGGCCTCAGCCACGATGATTTCGAAGAGGTTCTGGACCAGCACAAGGATCGGTTGGGCGTCACCGTCGACACCGACCTGAAGGCCGAGGACTGGCAAAAGGTGGTCGCCGACTACAAGGCCGTGGTCGAGCGCGAACTGGGCCATCCCTTCCCGCAGGATCCCAAGGACCAGCTGTGGGGCGCCGTGGGCGCCGTCTTCGCCAGCTGGATGAACGACCGGGCCAAATTCTATCGCCGCATGCACGACATCCCCGAAAGCTGGGGCACGGCCGTCAGCGTCCAGTCGATGGTGTTCGGCAATATGGGCGAGACGTCGGCGACCGGCGTGGCCTTCACCCGAAACCCCTCGACCGGCGAGGCGCGCCTGTACGGCGAGTTCCTGATCAACGCCCAGGGCGAGGACGTGGTCGCGGGCATCCGCACGCCGCAAAGCCTGACCAAGATCGGCCGCGAGGAGATGGGCGAGACCGCCCCCTCAATGGAAGAGGCCATGCCCGAGGTCTTCGGCCAGTTCGTCACGGTGGTGAACACGCTGGAGAGCCATTACCGCGACATGCAGGACATCGAGTTCACGGTCGAACAGGGCCGACTCTGGATGCTGCAGACCCGCAACGGCAAGCGCACGGCCAAGTCGGCGCTGAAGATCGCCGTGGACCTGGCCGCCGAGGGCGTCATCTCTCAGGAAGAGGCCATCAGCCGCGTCGAGCCGTCGGCCCTGGATCAGCTGCTGCACCCGACGCTGGACCCGGATGCGGCCCGCACCGTGGTCGCCGCCGGCCTGCCGGCCTCGCCCGGCGCCGCCACCGGCAAGATCGTCTTCGACGCCGACGAGGCCGAGCGCATGTCCGGCCTGGGCGAGGCGGTCATCCTGGTGCGCGAGGAAACCTCGCCGGAGGACATCCACGGCATGCATGCGGCGCGCGGCATCGTCACCGCACGCGGCGGCATGACCAGCCATGCCGCCGTCGTGGCGCGCGGCATGGGGCGCGCCTGCGTCTCCGGCGCCGGCGAGATCCACATCGACGAGGCCAGGGGAACCTTCACCGCGCGCGGCCGCACCTTCAAGACCGGCGAGATCATCACCATCGACGGCTCGAAGGGCGAGGTGCTGGACGGCGCCGTGGCCATGATCGAGCCCGAGCTGACCGGCGACTTCCAGACCCTGATGGCCTGGGCCGACAAGGTGCGGCGCCTGAAGGTGCGCGCCAACGCCGAGACCCCGCTGGACGCCAAGACCGCGCGCGGTTTCGGCGCCGAGGGCATCGGCCTGTGCCGCACCGAGCACATGTTCTTCGACGACACCCGGATCGCCGCCGTGCGCGAGATGATCCTGGCCGACGACGAGGCCGGCCGACGCACGGCCCTGGCCAAGATCGCGCCGTTCCAGAAGTCGGACTTCGTCGAGCTGTTCGAGATCATGGCCGGCTTGCCGGTCACGGTGCGCCTGCTGGACCCGCCGTTGCACGAGTTTATCCCGCACACCGAGGAAGACATCGACGCCCTGGCGGCCTCGTCGGGCATCGACGCCGAAAAGCTGAAGCGGCGCGCCAAGGAACTGCACGAGACCAACCCCATGCTGGGCCATCGCGGCTGTCGCCTGGGCGTGGCCTATCCCGAGATCTACGAGATGCAGGTCCGCGCCATCATCGAGGCGGCGCTGGAGGTGCAGAAGACGTCGGGCCAGGCCCCGCTGCCGGAGATCATGCACCCGCTGGTCGCCCTGGGTCTGGAGATGAAGTTCCTGCGCGAACTGACCGACCGCACCGCCAAGGCGGTGTTCGACGAGACGGGTCAGAGCATCGACTATCTGGTCGGCACCATGATCGAACTGCCGCGCGCCGCCATCCGGGCAGGAGACCTGGCCGAATACGCCCAGTTCTTCAGCTTCGGCACCAACGACCTGACCCAGACGACCTTCGGCATCAGCCGCGACGACTCGGGGCGCTTCCTGCAGGCCTATCTGGACAAGGGCATCTTCGAGACCGATCCGTTCGTGCGTCTGGACCAGGACGGCGTGGGCGGCCTGATCGAGATCGCCGCCGAGCGCGGTCGCGCGGTGCGGCCCGAGGTCAAGCTGGGCATCTGCGGCGAACATGGCGGCGATCCGTCGTCGATCGCCTTCTGCGAAAAGGCCGGTCTGGATTACGTCTCCTGCTCGCCCTACCGCGTGCCGATCGCGCGTCTGGCGGCGGCGCAGGCGGCGCTGAACGTGGAGCGTGAGAAGGACCGCTGAGGGGCAGGGGCGATCTCGCCCCCACCCCCGTCATCCTCGGGCTCGACCCGAGGATCGGAGGCGCCGCCGTTGGTGCGACGACTTTGAAGCACAGCCTATCCAACGCCTGATCCTCGGGTCGAGCCCGAGGATGACGGGTGGGAAGTATCGAAGGGCGGTCTCTGCCGAGGCCGCCCTTTTTTTTGTCACAAAACCGCCAACCTTGGCGGAACGCCGTATGTGTCCCGGCGTCCACAGGCATTCGTTGTGTTTCTCAGCCTCTGGAACAGATGACGGCCTGACCTATTTATGCACTCGCTGGATGGGGCTGATGATCGGTTCGGTCATCACATCTAGGAGTTAATAAGAAACAATGCGTAACATTCTTCTCGCCGCCGTCGCCGTTTCCGCAATCGCCGCTCCGGCCTTTGCTCAAACCAATCCCGAGCCGCGCGGTTACGGCTCTCTGGGCTACACTCATCTTGAGGGTGACAATGCAACGACAGGCGCCGTCACCGGTCGTCTGGGCGTAAACCTCAACCGTTACATCGCGCTGGAAACCGAAGCCTCGGTCGGCGTCAAGAACGACGACTTCAGTGTCGCCGGCGTCGATGGCTCGATCAAGCACGAGTGGGACGCCGCCGGTTACGTGGTCGGCAAATACCCGGTCTCGGACAAGCTGGAACTGTTCGCGCGCGGCGGCTACGGCCACACCGAGCTGAAGCAGGAACTGCCCGGCGCCAAAACCGACGTGGGTGCGGACAGCTGGAACTACGGCGCCGGCGCCAACTACTATCTGGATGGCGTGAACGGCGTGCGGGCCGACTGGACCCGTCGCGACTATCGTGACGATGCGGGCAAGGCCGACGCCTATTCGGTCAGCTACATCCGTCGGTTCTGATCCGAAGGATCAGTCAGAACGACGAAGGCGCGCTCCGTAAGGGGCGCGCCTTTCGCGTTCAGGACAATAATATCAGGCGAAGTCGCCCGCGAGGGCCCAGCGTTGAGAGTCTTCGCCGAACGGACGCACGAACCAGTCGCGATACTGTTCGAAGGTCTCGATGATCTTCTGGCGCAGATCGGGCGGATTGACCGCCTCGCCGCGCTGACGTTTCATCGCCGCGACGCAATCGACCACCATATTCTGGTGGGCCGAACCGCCCATGCTCTTCAGCACGGCGGCGATATCCTTGGCCAAGCTTTCCAGCACCTGCTTCGGTGTCATGTGAGCCATCTGGGAAATCCCCTGTTCTCGACAATCGAATGGGTGACAAAAACCTGTGACAGTTTCAAGCGTGGCGGCGCAAGAATCATCATGGATGGGAATTAACCTGACATAACGCGGGTCACGCGCTTTGGTTCTCTCAAGGGAGAATCCATGACGAAATTCGATCCGGCGGTCGCCACGGCCCAATGGTTGGCGACGCTGTCGCCGCAAGAGACGGCGCGCGCCGTCGCCTATACTCACGGATCGCACTGGCTGATCCTGTGGGCGTTCCTAGTCTCGGCGCTGGCGGCCTGGATCATCGTGCGCACCGGCCTGCTGGTCGCGATCCGCAGCCGGATCGAGCGGCGTCGGCGTCGCCCACTGATGGCCAGTTTCGCCGTCGCCCTGGTCTATTCGATCATGAGCTGGGCGCTGACCCTGCCGTGGGCGATCTATGAAAGCTGGTATCGCGAGAAACAGTATGGCCTGACCAGTCAGGCCCTGGGCGACTGGCTGGGCGAGGCGGCGATCGGGGCGGCCATCTCGGTCGTCGTAACCGCGCTGCTGCTGATGGCGATCTACGCCCTGATCCGACGCGCGCGGCGGTTCTGGTGGGCCTGGGCGGCGGGGGTGACGGCGGCCTTCATCGTCATCGGCCTGGTGATCTCGCCGCTGGTGATCGAGCCGATCTTCAACACCTATACGCCCGCGCCGAACGGGCCGGGGCGCGACGCCGTCGTGGCGCTGGCGAAACAGACCGGCACGCCGTCGGACAAGATCTTCATCTACAACGGCTCGAAACAGTCCGACCGCTACACCGCAAACGTCTCCGGCCTGTTCGGCACGGCGCGCGTGGCGATGAGCGACACCATGTTCAAACAGGGCGCGGATCTGGCGGAGGTGCGCAGCGTCGTCGGGCACGAGATGGGCCACTACGCTCAGGCGCACATCCTTTGGACCGTCGGCATTCTGGTCATCCTGTCGGCCCTGGCCTTCTGGCTGACCGATCGGCTGTATCCAGTCGCGCACCGCCTGCTGAGTGCCGACCGGGTGGGCGACATCTCCGATCCGGCCGGACTTCCCGTGCTGGCGCTGGTTCTGGCCTTCCTGGGCGTCCTGGCGACCCCGGTCTTCTCCACCATGACGCGGACGATGGAGGAGGGCGCCGATCATTTTTCGCTGGTCCACGCCAATGAACCGGACGGCCTGTCCAAGGCTCTGATCAAGACCGCCGAATACCGCGCCCCGTCGCCCTCCGCCGTCGAGGAGTTCATCTTCTACGACCATCCCAGCGTCGAGAACCGCATCCGTCGGGCGATGGAATGGAAGGCGACCCATCCTCCGGGGCAACCGACCCAACCCTGAGGCATTGAAGGCTCCGCCATCCAGCGGAGCCTTTTTCCCATGATCGACCTCTATCGCGGCCTCGGCCTGGGCATCCCCGCGCTGATGGACATCGCGCCCCTGATCGCGCGGGTCGTGGTCGGGGGAATGTTCTTCCTGTCCGGCTTCTACAAGCTGTTCACGCCGGCTCAAGCCGAGAAGATGCAGAAGACGATGGTCGAGGCCGGCGTCGCCGCGCCGCGTCAGACCGCCCGGTTCGTGTCGGTGTGCGAGTTCGTCTTCGGCGCCCTGCTGATCATGGGCCTGTTCACCAGCCTGGCGGCGCTGGTGCTGCTGATCATCAGCCTGGTCGCCCTGGTGACGGTGGCGTCCAAGTCTGTCGAGGGGACCAGTCTCGGCTATCGCCTCTCCAGCTATTTCGACCTGCCCGAGACCCTGCTGATGGTGATACTGATCTGGCTGATCGCCAATGGGCCAGGGCTGTGGAGCCTGGACTTCGTCCTGTTCCTGCCCCGGCTTTAGATCTTAAGCGCGCTTCCTGACGAAGACCGTCCCGGCGGAATAGCCGGCGCCAAAGCTGCAGATCAGACCCGTGTCGCCCGCCTCGAACCCGTCGTTGTGCAAGTGGAAGGCGATGATCGACCCGGCCGACGAGGTATTGGCGTAGTCGTCCAGGATGATGACGTTCTCCTCCGCCGAGGGCTCGCGCCCCAGCACCTTCTTGCCGATCATCGTGTTCATGTTGATGTTGGCCTGGTGCAGCCACAGCCGCTTCAGTTCGTTCGGATCCAGGCCCAGTTCGCCGGCGTGATCCACGATCATGTCCGACACCATCGGCACCACGTCGCGGAAGACTTTTCGTCCTTGCTGGACGAAAAGTTTGTCCGTCTGGCCTATCGCTGCGCTGCTTGAGGCCGTTGCAGCCGGGGCATCAGTGGGTTGTTCCGTCCGGTTCAGGAAGCCGAAGTTGTTGCGGATATTGTTCGAGAATGTGGTCTTCAGCCGCGTACCCAGCACGTCCCAGCCGCCCGGTCCCGCCGTCTCGGAAGACTCGACGATCACCGCCGTCGCCACGTCGCCGAAGATGAAATGGCTGTCGCGGTCGGTGAAGTTCAGGTGGGCCGAACAGACCTCGGGGTTGACCATCAGCACGGCCTTGACCGAGCCGCCGGCGATGAAGTCCGTCGCCGTCTTGATGCCGAAGGTGGCCGAGCTGCACGCCACATTCATGTCGAAGGCGAAGCCCTCGATGCCCAGAGCCTGCTGCACCTCGATCGCCATGGCGGGATAGGCGCGCTGCATGTTGGAGGCGGCGCACAGGACGGCGCCGATCTCGCTGACCGGCTTGCCCCAGGCCTCGATCGCCTGACGCGCGGCCTTGACCGCCATCTCGGCCAGGATCGAGATCTCGTCGTTGGAGCGTTCGGCCAGGTTGGGGGCCATCCGCTCGGGATCGATGATCCCGGCCTTGTCCAGGACGAACCGGCTCTTAATGCCTGACGCCTTCTCGATGAACTCGGGCGATGAGTGGGCCTTGGCCTCCAGTTCGCCGGCTTCGATCTGGGCGGCGTGGCGGGCGTTCCAGCCGTCGGCCCAGGCGTTGTAGCTGTCGACCAGTTCGGCGTTGGAGACCGACTGCTCGGGGGTGAAGAGGCCGGTGGCGGCGATGACGGCGTGGGTCACTTTATTTCGTTCCTATCGCTCGGCCCGCGGGGCCTCGCTACTTGAGGAGTGTTGTTCCTATCGCTCGACGCGCGGCGTCTCGCTGCTTGAGGACAGTCCGTTTCCTATCAGAACGCGTCAATAGGACGGCGGCGGCCTGCGGTCGAGACTGGCGAGGATTCCTGTGGCCCAGCGCTGCACCTGACCGCGCGGCGCCTTGGGCGTCGGCTGGTCGCGCGCCGCGATCAGGGCCTCCACCAGATCCTCGGCCTCGCAAGGCCAGCCCAAGGGCGTGACATAGATCGGATAGTGAATCAGCGCCGCCAGTATCAGATGATCCACCGTCGCCCGGCGCGTCCGACGCGCAAACGCCAACCGGTCATCGGTCA
This sequence comes from Brevundimonas sp. KH_058, assembly GCF_057838505.1. NCBI lineage: Bacteria > Pseudomonadati > Pseudomonadota > Alphaproteobacteria > Caulobacterales > Caulobacteraceae > Brevundimonas > Brevundimonas sp. KH_058. Next base: position 2,208,020 of record NZ_CM174469.1, read on the forward strand.
GTCCCCACCCCGCATAGAAGGGCCGCCCATAGACCGACACGGCCTTGCCCCGCATCAGCGCCTCGAACCCGGTCAGCGAGGTCAGGGTCGCCACCCGCCGGCACGCGTTCAGGCAGTCGACGATGTCCAGCCCGTCGGCGCTGGCGTCCACCGAGGCCATGGCCCAAGCGTCCAATTTACCGGGTCGGTTGCCCGCCAGGACGTCGGGATGGTTGCGATAGACCAAGAAGGCGTCGGGATGATCCGCCCGCGCGGCCTCGACCAGGGCGGAGTTGGTGGCCAGGTCCGGCTCGCAGCCCAGCAGGATCGACTTGTCGTTCTCGACCTGGCCGACGACCAGCAGGATCTCGCGATCCGCAGGCCAACCGGCCGGCGCCTGACCTTTCAGATTGTATTTCGACAGACCCGCCTGGACGATGCGCGCGCCCAGCGCTGCGGCGCGGGCGAGCTGCTGCGGCGTGGCGTCCGTCGTCTCGATCAGGGTCTCCAGACGCGACGGACGCGACGGGTCGTAATAGACGCCCTGGTCGTCTAGGGCGACCGACAGGGCGCCGACGAAATCCGACCCCAGGCCGCGCGACCGGATGAAGCCGTCCTCCATCCGCACGGTCGAGCCGGCGAATGAAGCCGCCGCCTGACGCGTCGCCTCGCTCTCCTTGCCCGCCCACCAGATCAGCCGGCCGTTCGTCGCGGTCGCATGGGCGGCGGCGCGCGACGGCGACATGAAATAGCGCATCGTCGCCTTGGGCGAGTTTAGCAGCCGGCGCACAGGCGGACGCTTGGCCGGCGCAAACCCCACCGCCGACCACGACCCCGCCAGCCGGTCGGCCCTGTCGCGCAGAGCAATCAACCGTTCCAGCGCCTGTTCGGCTTCGCACCGCTCGCCCGTCACCGGATCGACATAGCGGCTGTAGGCGATCAGGGCGGCGGCTGCGACCTGTTCAACGGACCGCGCCACGCCGCGCCGTCCGGTCTGAACCGCATCGGTCGTCAGGCCCCAGCCGGAATAGAAGGGCGCCCCGAAACACCGCACCGGCAGGCCGCGCAACAGGGCCTCGAACCCCAGCGCCGAGGTCACGCAGTAGACCGCATCCACCGCCGCCAGCAGGTCGGCGGGCCGCACGTCCGTATCGACCAAGGTCACGCCAGCCAGGTCGGTGACGCAGCCGCGCTTCCTGCCTGCCGCCACCGCCGGATGACGTTTGACGATCAACTGGGCGTCCGGTTCGTCGCGCCGGGCGGCTGCGATCATGGCGTCAAAGCTTTGCGCCGTCGCCAGACCATGGGCGATGGAGGCGTCGCCGAACGTCTGGTCCACGATCAGGACACGCCGACCGGGCTTCAGCAGGACCGGATCCAGCGGCCCGCCCATGTTTGTCTTGGACACGCCCGAGGCGACGATCCGGTCGATCAGCCCCCGTGCTCGGGCGGTCATGGCCGCGTCGCACCAGTCGTCGGCCGTCTGGATCAACTGCTCCAGCCGGCTGGGCCGTGTCGCATCGTAATAGACGCCCAGATCATCGACGATCAGGCTCAGGCTGGTCGCCCCCGCCTCGCCGATCCCGACCGAGCGCAGGAACCCGTCCTCCAGCGCCACATAGGGCCGCCCGTTCTTTTCGGCCCACCGCCGCCCCGCCGCCGCCGTCGGCTTCATCCCCCAGCCCAGCACCGCCTGAACCTCGTCCCCCGGCAGGCGACGCAGGTCGTAGTCGGCCAGGAAGACGTCGAGAAAGGGGACCTTCAGCACGCCGGGCGCACAGACCCAGGCCGGGATTTTCGAAGGCGTGTCGGCAGATAGGGGCAAGGCGGGTCCGCTGAGTTTCGACGCGAGGTTTAGGGCGGTTGCGTAAAGGCGGCTAGGGTCCACACCCGTCTCCTCCCCATTTCATGGGGAGGTGGCTCGAAGCGCAGCGGAGAGACGGAGGGGTTCTGCACCGCATCACAGGCGTCTGTGGGACTTCAAGAGCCCCTCCACCGCTCCGCGGTCCCCCTCCCCACAAGTGGGGAGGAGACAGGAGGTCAGCCTTCCGCTCGCGCCAGCAGCGCCTGCGCCTGCTCCAGATGCAGTCGCTCGACCATGGCCCCATCCACGCGGATCGCGCCCTGGCCCTCGGCGTCCGGCTGCGCAAAGGCGGCGATCACCGCGCGGGCCTGGGCGATCTCGGCGTCCGACGGCGAGAAGGCGGCGTTGGCCGCGGCGATCTGGGACGGGTGGATCAGGCTCTTGCCGTCGAACCCGTACAGCCTCCCTTGCGCCGCCTCAGCCGCCAGACCGTCCGCGTCGTCGATCCGGTTGAACACTCCGTCGATGGCCAGCAAGCCATTGGCCCGCGCGGCGGCGACCAGCAGGGCCAGCCACGGCTTGAACGGCTCGCGATCCGCAGACGCCCCGGTCCCCAGCGCCTTGGCCAGGTCGTTGACCCCCAGCATCAGCCCGTCCAGCGCACCGTCCGCCGTGGCGATGTCGGCCAGCGCCATCAGGGCGTGCGGTGTCTCGATCATGGCCCACAGGGCGCAGCCCTTGCCCAGGCCGGCCGACAGGGCGTGGACCGCCTCGGGCGTCTCCACCTTGGGCGCGACCACCAGCGTGGCCCCCGCCGCCTTCATCGCCGCCAGATCGTCCAGCCCCCAGTCGGTGTCCAGCCCATTGATCCGCACGCCCAGGCGCGGCCCGAACCCGCCGCCCCGAACCGCCTCGACGGCGGCGGCGCGCGCATCGGCCTTCGCCTCAGGCGCCACCGCGTCCTCAAGGTCCAGCACGGCGACATCGCAATCCAGCGTCCGCGCCTTCTCGATCGCCCGGGCGTTGGAGGCGGGCAGATAAAGGACGCTGCGGACCCGGTCGCTTCGCATCAGACGCGGCCTGTCACTGGGACCAGAGCGCCGGTCATGGCGCGGCTCTCGGGTGACGCCAGGAACAGGATCACCGCCGCCAGATCGGTCGGCGCGACCCAGGTCGCCGGATCGGCGTCGGGCATGTCCTTGCGGTTGGCGGGCGTGTCGATGATGGACGGCAGGACGGCGTTGACGGTGACCTTGGTGGTCTTCAACTCTTCCGCCAGCGCCTGGGTCAGGGCGTGGACCCCGGCCTTGGCCGCACCATAAGGCCCCATGCCCGCCCCGGCCTTCAGCGCGGCGGCCGAGCCGACGTTGACGATCCGCCCCTCGGGCGAGCCCTTCAGCGCCGACAGGGCGGCGCGACTGGCGTTGACGGCGGTCGTGACGTTTAGCGCGTGCATCCGGTCCCAGGCCGGTTCCGCATCGTCGGTCGTCTGCCAGACGAAGCCGCCGGCGATGTTCAGCAAGGCGTCCATCCGCCCGAACCGGGCGATGACCGCATCGACGGCCCCCTGCGCCTGGCCCGCGTCGGTCAGATCGACCCCGCCGACCTCCAGCACGCCCTGCGGCACGGGATGGCCCACCGCATGATCGATGACGGCGACCTGCCAGCCGGCCTTCAGCGCCGCCTCCAGCACCGCGCGGCCCAGCACCCCATGCCCGCCCGTGATTGCGACTGTCCGCTGTGTCATCCGATCCTCCATGTCGCCGGGGACCATAGAGCCGGGGGCGGCGGGATCAACCGGCCGCGAACACCCGCGCCATCAACCGCTCCAGCGCGACCTGATCCTCGGTATCGAAGGCGGCCGGCGTCGTCGCATCCACGTCCAGCACCGCGATCAGCGCGCCAGACGCATCCAGCACCGGCACCACGATCTCGCTGGCCGACCGGCTGTCGCAGGCGATGTGGCCGGGAAAAGCATGCACGACCTCGACCAGCTGAGTCTGGCCAGTCGCCGCCGCCGTCCCGCACACCCCGCGCCCGAACGCGATCCGCAGACACCCCAGCGTCCCCTGATACGGCCCGACCACCAGCTCGTCTTCCTTGTCCGGCGCCACGACATAGAAGCCGGTCCAGAAATAATGCGCGAACGCGTCCGCCAGCATCGAAGCGACCGTCGCCATCCGCGCCGTCACGTTCGGTTCGCCTTCCAGCACGGCCAGGATCTCCGCCTCGACCTCCAGATAGCGCGCGGCCTTGTCCGAGGGACGATCGGTGCGAGCGACATAGGCCATGGGGGAACTCCGAAAGGAACAGGCTGGCGATATAGGAGGAATGCGCCATGCAGGGGAGGGGTGTCGCGAGCATCTACGAGCGGCTCACTCGCATTCGTATCGTTTCCCACGGTCAAGGCCGCCTCGCGCCGAAAGTGGGAGGGACACTGTCGCCTGCGTAGCGACTCTCGATCACGCCCCAATGCGGGTCTGAAATGCCAACACGGACTTCCGGCAGAGGCTGTAAAAGCCTAGCCTGCAGGGATGGGCGAAACGAACCTGTATCTCGGCTGGCGGTCCGCCGTTCTGGGTTTGATTGTCGTTCAGATTCTTATACTGGCCGCGTCGATCCTGGCCGCGCCCGCCAATCGAGCGGCCAATCGCTGGCTCGGTTTGGCCTTGGTGGTGATCGCCGGACTTCTTGTTCCCTACGCCCTCGGGTTCGCCGGCGCCTATGATCTCTGGCGGGGTTTGACTTTCGCGCCCTTCGCTATTCCCCTGGCCCTGGGGCCGTTGCTCTACGCCTATGCTCGCGCGCTTGAATCAGAGACGTCGTCGCGGACCCTGATCTGGCATTTCGCTGCGCCTGCGGTCCAGTTCACCTATCTCGCCGTCTGTTTCAGCCAGCCGATCGGACCCAAATGGGCCTGGTACACAGGGGGTCACGACGCCGTCTTTGGCCCCGTATTTAGCGGCATCACGCTTGTTAGCCTCGCAGGATACGCCTGGGCGATCGGTCGGGTTCTGAAGCGCTACCGCATTTCCCTGGCGGACCATCGCAGCGACGACGACCGTTTCTCCGCTCGCTGGTTGTCGCGCGTCCGCGCCGCCATCGTCATCGTCTTGATCGTCGAGATCGGCTTCTGGCTCTGGTCCGTTTCGACTGGTGGGATCGACTATTTCCAGGAGACCGGGCTCTACGTCTCTCTTGGGGCTATCGGTCTTTATCTGGGTGTGGCCGGATGGGGCCAGGCCAGGCTGCCGGTCGCCCGGCTTGCCGGCGAGATATCGAAACCCCCGACCGAGAGCGGCGCGTCGTCGACGGACTGGGTCGTGATCGCTGCACAGGCGGTCGGCCGGACACAGACAGAAGGCTGGTGGCGCGAGCCCGACTTGACCCTGCCTCAGCTCGCGCGACGCCTGGGGACCAATAGCGGCAGGCTGTCACGTGCCATCAACCTGGGTCTGGGCGTCAATTTCTCGGCCTTCGTAAACGGACTGCGCGCCGAAGGGGTCGCCGAGGCCCTTAGAACGGGGCCGAACAACGATCTCATGGCGTTGGCGTTCGAGATGGGCTTCGCCTCTAAGGCCAGCTTCAACCGTGCCTTCAAGGCGCGCTATGGGTTGTCACCTTCCCAGTACCGGCGGCAGGTCTCAGATTCTGCCTATTCGACACTGGATGCGGATCTGAGGCGCGCGGCATCGTGATGCGCGACATGGAATGCCCGCCACCTCTTACGGAGCCTCCATGTCCCCGCTAATCCGTCGTCGTCTTATTCAACTTTCTGCCGGCTTGGGTTTCGCCGCCGCACCGGCATGGGCGCGTCAGACCTCAGAGGACTGGAGCGGCGATGTCGCCATCTTGCGTCAGGTTTGGGAGACGATGCATCCCGGCCTCTACCGCTACAGCGCCCCGGACGAGGTCACCGCACGACTGGACGGCCTGGCGGAGGCGTGGCGGAAACCCGGATCATTTCGAAATCGCTTTCTGGCCCTTAGCCGCGTCACCGCCTCCATCCGATGCGGTCATACCTACCCCAGCCCTTACAACGGCTCGGAGGCGGTGGTGGCGGCGATGTATCCTGACCGTTCGCTGGTTCCGTTCCGCTTTCGCTGGATCAATGGGCAGATCGTGGTCAGCGAGGACCAGACGCCGAACCAGATCCTGCCGCCCGGAAGCGTGATCACCGCCATCAATGCGGTCAGCACGGCGGACCTCCTCGACCGGCTGATCCCCCTGGCGCGCGCCGACGGCCACAACGACGCCAAACGGATCAACCTGATGGAGGTCCGTGGCGAAGACAGATTTGAAACCTTCGACATCCACCTGCCGCTGATCCTGTCGTTGGAAGACGCTGCCGATTTCACGCTTTCCGATGGGCGGATCGTCCGTGCCGGCCTCACGAACCTGGAAGACAGGCACGCTAGCCTGATGACGTCGGGTGCGCCCGCAAAGGACGCCAATCCCTGGACGCTGGAGAAACGACCGGACGGAATCCATGTTCTGACCATGCCGGGCTGGGCGCTCTATGATTCGGAATTCGCCTGGGAGGCCTGGCTGGGTCAGGTCATGGACGATCTTACCGGCGACGCGGCCCGGGGCCTGATCATCGATCTGCGCGGCAACGAGGGCGGACTGGACTGCGGCGCTGTGATCCTGAGTCGGCTGATTGATGAGGACCTGCCGCTGTCGCGTAATCAGAGATGGACACGCTACCGCACCGCGCCCGAGGCCGTGCGCCCCTATCTCCAGACATGGGACCGCAGCTTCCTCGACTGGGGTGAGCAAGCCCAGCCTTCGACGGAGCGGCCCGGCCTCTATCGCCTGACGCGATATGACGACACTGAGGCCGGCGACGTCATCCTTCCGTCTGGCACCCGCTACAAAGGACCTGTCGTCGTGCTGTGCGACGCCTCAAACAGCTCCGCCACCTTCGTCTTCGCCCAAGCTGTTCAGGAGAGCGGTGTCGCAACACTTGTCGGCCAGCCGACAGGTGGAAACCGGCGCGGCATCAACGGCGGCGCCTTCTTCTTCCTGAAACTGCCAGCTTCCGGCCTGGAGATCGACCTGCCGCTGATCGCCAGCTTCCCTGATACGCCGCAACCCGATGCGCCCATCTTGCCGGACATCGCCATAAAGACCACGTCTGAGGACATCCGCTTGGGACGAGACCCGCAGATCGCCGCCGCTGTCGCTCACATCACGACCACGGCGTCCTGACAATTGGCTGCGGTTCTAAGCGGCTCGACAAGAAGTTGGTAGGCCCGGAGGGACTCGAACCCCCAACCAGACCGTTATGAGCGGTCGGCTCTAACCATTGAGCTACAGGCCCCCAAGGCGCGCCTCGGCGGAAGGGGTCTCGCCTAGCAGGCGCGGGCGCGGCTTGCCAAGCGGGGGCGGGCAAGAAGGCGATCTTTCGGCGATTTCACGTAGATGAACGGAAACTGCCAGGGCGCACGGGCGTTCGTTCAGGCGAGAACGGCCAAGGTCGTTGCAACGGATCGGCGAACGCGCCGTCCTTGATCGCTTACGGAGAAGACCGCATGACCCGCACCCTGGCCGCCGCCCCCCTGAAGACCGTGTCGCTGAAGACCATCGCCCTGGGCGGCGCGGTCGCCGCCGCCGCCTTCCTGGCCGCCGCCACGCCGCGCGCCATGGCCCAGACGGCCGAACCCTCGATGGGAGCCATGCACATGATGCAGCCCGCGCCGTCCCTGAACCTGTCGGCCTATGGCGAGGTCAAGGCCGCGCCCGACATGGCCACCATCACCTTCGGCGTCCAGACCGAGGCGGTCACGGCTCAGGAAGCCATGCGCGACAACGCCACGCAGATGACGCGCGTCGTCGCCGCCCTGCGCCGCGCCGGCATCGCCGAGCGCGACATTCAGACCTCGGGCCTGAACCTGTCGGCGCAATATGACTATGTGCAGAACGAGCCGCCCAAGCTGCGCGGCTATCAGGCGGTCAACCGCGTGACGGTGGTCATCAACGACCTGACCAAGGTCGGCACGACGGCCGACGCCGTGGTCGCCGCCGGCGTCAACCAGATCGACGGCATCAGCTTCGGCCTGAAGGATCCCACGTCGGCCGAGAACCAAGCGCGCCAGCTGGCCGTGCGCAACCTGCAGGCCAAGGCCCAGCTGTACGCCCAGTCGCTGAACGTCCAGCTGTCGGGCATCCGCAACCTGACCGAAGGCGGCGGCTATACGCCCCAGCCGCCGATGCCGATGTTCGCCGCGCGCGCCATGTCGATGGACCGCGCCGAAAGCACCCCGGTCGCCGCTGGCGAACTGACGGTGCGGATCGACATCACGGGCGTCTACGATATCGCTCGCTGATCCCATCGGCCTAAACGAAGAAAGGCCCGCCGGCGACGGCGGGCCTTTTTTAGTTGGTCGGTGGGGAAAAGAGCCCCTCCACCGCTGCGCGGTCCCCCTCCCCACGATGCGGGGAGGAGACGCGGCTAGGCGTGTTTGATTTCGTTGGCGTCGTCCAGCAGGACCACGTTCGGGTTCCATTGACGCGCTTCCGCGTCGGGCAGTTGGCCGTAGGTGACGACGATCACCTTGTCGTTCTTCTGGACCAGGCGGGCGGCGGCGCCGTTGACGCCGATCACGCGTGAGCCGCGCGGGGCCTCGATGGCGTAGGTGGTGAAGCGCGCGCCATTGGTGATGTTCAGCACATCGACCTGTTCGTGCGGATAGATGCCCGCGGCGTCCAGCAGGTCCATGTCGATGGCGATCGATCCCTCGTAATCGAGATCGGCCTGGGTCACCGTCGCACGGTGCAGCTTGGACTTCATCAGGGTGACCAGCATTGCCCGGTCTCCAAATATACGCGGGGCGCAGGCCCTCGCTTTCAGGCCGCTCATATAGGGATTTCCGCCGGCCGCATCAATCGGGGCGCCGCGCCGCAGCAAACGCATTGCGGGTGCGAACGGGCCGCGGCGGGCATATTGCGCGAGCTTCATTTGACGACGGCCCGCGTCCCCCTATGCTGGATCGGCCATTTCCGGCCTGCGAGCGCGCGTTTCCCCACCGATGAAGCAATTCTTCCTGACGGTCCTTGGTGTCTTCACCGGGTTGATCCTGTTCGTCGTCGTCATTCCGGTCGTGCTGTTGACCGTCGCCGTCGCCTCGTCGTCCAAGCCGACGACGCCGGCCAATACGGTGCTGGAACTGGACCTACGCGGCGGGATCAGCGACCAGCCGTCGTCCAATCCGTTCGCCGCCTTCAGCGGTTCGGGCCTGGCCCTGACCCAGGTCGTGGACGGCCTGCATCAGGCCCAGGGCGACAAGAGCGTCAAGGCCCTGCTGATCCGTCTGCCGGAAAGCGGCATGACGCCCGCGACCGCCGATGAACTGCGCCAGGCCATCCACCGCTTCCGCAACTCGGGCAAGCCGGTCATCGCCCACAGCCAGGGTTTCGCGCCGTCGGGCGCGGTGATGTCCACCTATATGGTCGGCGCCTCGGCGTCGGAACTGTGGATGCAGAACACCGCCGGCTTCCAGGCCACGGGTTTCTCGGCGGACAGTCTGTTCCTGGGTCGCGCCTTCGAGAAGTACGGCGTCAAACCGAACTTCGAACAGCGTTACGAGTACAAGAACGCCGTCAACGAATACACCCAGAGCGACTATACCGGCCCGCACCGCGAGGCGATGACCGCCTGGATGACGTCGATCTACGACAGCGCCCTGGCCAACGCCGCAAAGGATCGCAAGACGACGGCTCCGGCGCTGAAGACGATCATCGAGGCCGGCCCCTATTCGGCGCCCCAGGCCCTGGCCAACCGTCTGATCGACAAGGTCGGCCAGGTCGAAGAGGCCGAGATCGCCGTCAAGGCGCGCGCCGGCAAGGGCGCCGAGATCGTCGAGTTCGGCAAATACGCCAGCCAGCAGGGCGAGCGGACCGGCTCGGGCAAGAACGCCATCGCCATCGTCGGCGGGGAGGGGGCCATCGTCACCGGTCGTGGCGGCGGTGGAAGCTTCGGCGGCGGTTCGTCCATCCATTCCGACGACACGGCCGAGGCCATCTATGACGCCATCGAGGACAAGAGTGTGAAGGCCATCGTCTTCCGCGTCTCCTCGCCGGGCGGCTCGCCCGAAGCCTCGGAACAGATCCTGGCCGCCGTGCGCGCGGCGCGGGCGGCGGGCAAGCCGGTGGTGGTGTCGATGGGCGCCTATGCCGCCTCGGGCGGTTACTGGGTCAGTTCGGAAGCCGACTGGATCGTGGCTCAGCCCTCGACCCTGACCGGCTCGATCGGCGTGTTCGGCGGCAAGTTCGTGCTGGCCGATGCGCTGGGTCGGTTCGGCGTCGACATGCGCGAGCTGACGGTGGGCGGCCAGTACGCCGACGCCTTCTCACCGACGCAGGAGTTCACGGCGGAGCAGCGCGCGGCCTTCTCCGGCTCGATGGACCGGATCTACGACGACTTCATCGCCCGCGTGGCGACGGGCCGCAAACTGTCGCCCGACCGCGTGCGCGAGATCGCCAAGGGCCGCGTCTGGACCGGGGCCCAGGCCCTGCCCCTGGGCCTGGTCGATCAGTTGGGCGGCGTCACCGAGGCGGTGAACAAGGCGCGCGAACTGGCGAAGATCCCGTCCAATGAACCCGTCCGCTTCAAGCATTTCCCCAAGCAGCAGTCGCCGTTCGAGGCCCTGTCGGAAATGTTCGGCGTCCAGACCGAGGCGGCCAAGGCCCTGGTCATGCTGGGCGGCGTCATGGCCGATCCCCAGGCCCAGGCCGTGATGCGACGTGTCGAAAGCGACCGGATGCGCGGCAAGGGCGCCGTGGTCCTGGCCGACCAGCCGATGTTCTGAACAGAGCGAAATCGGTTGAGTTGGATGCAGTTCAACTCGGCCCAGATTTCGCTCCGTCATGAATCTTGGAGCCTGATGCCCATCAGGCTCCAAGTCCGCGGCACACGCGACCGTGCGTCGCGGTCCATTGACCGCAGGCCCCGATGGACCGACATTGCATGTCAGGCGTTCCTCGGATCGCCTGAAAGGATGATCCATGTTCCAGCCTGAACGTCTCGCCACCATCGGTTTCACCGCGCGCCGCCGTCCCAACGGCCTCGTGGCCTCTGTCATGTGGGTCGCCGGCATGATCGCCGCCGTCTGCGCCATGGCCGTGGGCGCGGTGCTGGCCGTCGTCACTGCCGCAGCGGTGGCCGTGATCGCCCTGATCGCTGGCGTGCTGGTCTTCCTGGTCGGCCTGGTCATGCGGACCCGCCGCAACACGACGCCGCGCCGCCGCAACGGCGATCCCGACCTGATCGAGGCCCACAAGGTGGACGGTGATTGGGTCGCTTACGGGTGGGAACACAACGGTAGCAAGTGGGGTTTGGGGTGGCGGCGCGGCGCTCGCTGAGCCGGCGCCTGCCATGACCGCCTACATCGACGCGCCTTCGCCCAACTTCGACGCGCGCCGTGCGCCGCCGGACATGCTGGTGCTGCATTACACCGGGATGCAGACGGGCGAGGCCGCGCTGGCGCGCCTGCACGACCCGGATGCCAAGGTCTCGGCCCACTATCTGGTCGAAGAAGACGGTCGCATCTTCCAACTGGTCCCGGAGGAACGCCGCGCCTGGCACGCCGGTCGCGGCGTCTGGCAGGGCGAGGACGACTGCAACGCCGCCTCCATCGGCATCGAGATCGTCAATCCTGGCCACGAATTCGGCTATCGCGCCTTTCCTGACGCCCAGATCGCCGCCGTCATCGCCCTGATCGGCGACATCCGCAGTCGCTGGTCCATCCCCGACAACCGCATCATCGCCCATTCCGACCTGGCGCCGGATCGCAAGACCGATCCCGGCGAACTCTTCCCCTGGAAGCAACTGGCCGAGGCCGGTCATGGCTTGTGGTTCGAACCGGCCCCCGAACGGATCCAGGCCCTGGGCGGCCTGCTGCAAAAGGGGGATCAGGGCATCGGCGCCATGGTCCTGCGCGCCGGCCTGCACCGTCTGGGCTACGGGCTGAAAGGGGGCGGCGACTACGACGCCGAGACCGAAACCGCCGTCCGCGCCTTTCAGCGCCACTGGCGACCGGCCCGCGTCGACGGCGTCGCCGACGGCGAAACCCGCGCACGCCTGGTCGGCCTGCTCCAACTCGCCAGCGCCGAGAGCGTCACGGGCGTGCTGAACTAGAGGTCTGCGCGGTCCTGGAAGGGGCCGTAGATTCTCAGGATCGTGACGATGCGAGCTTGCTCGCTCCATTCATAGAAAAAGCGGTAGCTTTCGCAGACTCGCTCGCGGACGTTTGCATTGTCACCAAAAGGCCAGCGGTTGGGCGCCGTCTTCAAGCCATTCATCGCCTCTAACAGCGCGGCGTAGCGTGATCGGCCACGTAAACCGCTACCGGGTTGGGTCAGCCAGGTCTTGGCTTGGTCGAGGTCACGACGCGCCCGCTCGGTGACGATCAGAGTGTTGCGACGCATTCAGCGAGAGGCGGCGTTAGCCCAGGCGATTTCAGCTTCCAGCCATTTCTCGGCCTCTTCGCCTTCGATAAAGCGTCCGGCGGCGATGTCTGCATAGGCTTCGGCGAGCAGGCAGCGCTCATGAGCGAGGCGGCGCTCACGCTGCTCCGGTGTTTCATGACTGGCGATGTTCGCTGCGGGTTCGGCCATGTGCAGACCATACGCCATTTCACCTGCCGCCGCATCCGTTGGTTGACCTCGGCGGCGCGGCGGCGCATCTAGCGCGCGCCAGACGGCTGGGCGGTCGCGGCAGGGTTCGTCCTTGTCGAGGAAAGTCCGGGCTCCACGGTGAAAAGGCGGCGGATAACTTCCGCCCGGGGCGACCCGAGGGATAGCGCCACAGAAAGCAAACCTCCGGCCTCGCGAGGCCGGTAAGGGTGAAAGGGTGGGGTAAGAGCCCACCGCGTGCCTGGCAACAGGGACGGCATGGCAAGCCCCGCCTGGAGCAAGACCAAATAGGGACATCGCGCGGGGTTCGCCTCGCGGGGCTCACCGCCTCAGATGTCCGGGTAGGTCGCGAGAACCGTTCAGCAATGGACGGTCCAGAGGAATGATCGTCGCCGATCCAGGCTTTAAGCCTCGGAGCGGAACAAAACCCGGCTTACAGGCCGTCTGGCATACTTTTTCTTTGGCCTATCGCGCTTCGCGCTGCTTGAGGCCGTTGGGTGGGGCTTCCCGCCCGCCGATGCTGCGGTGGTTCGCGCGTCACCTTGGTCCGAGTTCGGATTATCCCCGCATTTCAGTGTTCTGGCAGCGGTCCCGCAGGTTTGCGGTCGTTAACCTATTGTCTGGTCAAGGAAGGTTAGAACGCTTCACAGCCTGTGAATACTTCGTCTGTTCCGTGTATGTTCCTACTGTTCGAGCGTGCTTAAGTCGTCACACGTCAAAACATGGTTAAATCTTGGCTTCGATCCCATTGAGGCCCATCTGATCCCATGCTATCCCACAATCAAGATTTGGGGCTGAGAGGCGGGCGCGGCGGGCGTTCGTCAGGGCATCTAGGGGCGGGCCGAAAGGCTCGATTGGACAGGGCGTGTTTCTCTCGACCTACGAGAAGCAGCTGGACGGCAAGCGCCGTCTCCTCATCCCCAACGATTTCCGCACGACCGAAAACGGCGCGGCCGGCGGCGTCTTCATCTTTCCCTCGATCGAAGCGGACTGCCTGGAAGCGGGCGGCGACCGCCTGTTCGCCGTCTATGCCGAGATGATCGAAGCCTTGCCGTTCGGCTCCGAAGAGCGTTCGGCCTTGGAGTGGCAGGTCATGGGCGAGCAGGTCCGCCTGGCCTATGATTCCGGCGGGCGCATCACCCTGCCCGAAGCGCTTTGCTCTGAAGCGGGCCTGGACGACACCGTCGTGATCGTCGGCCTGAACGACCGTTTCCAGATCTGGTCGCGCGAAAAATGGGCGGCCCGCCGCGCCGAGCAGCGCGCCCTGGCCAAGGCCGGCATGGCCCAGATCGGCGCCCTGAAGCTGGCGGCCCAGATGAAGCTGGCGGGGGGCGGATCGTGACCCCCCACGCTGAAGCTCCCCACGCCCCCGTCCTGCTGGCCGAAGTGATCGAGGCCCTGGCGCCGGCGCCCGGCGATGTCGTGATCGACGCCACCTTCGGCGCCGGCGGCTATACCCGCGCCATCCTGAAGACCGGCGCCCAGGTCATCGGCCTGGATCGCGACCCGACGGTCCAGCCGCACGCCGACGCCGTCGCCAATGATTTCCCCGGCCAGTTTCAGCTGATCCGCACCCCCTTCTCCGGTCTGGCCAGCGCTTTCGCCGACAGCGGCAAGGCTCAACTTGACGGCGCCGTCTTCGACATCGGCGTCTCGTCGATGCAGCTGGACCAGGCCGAGCGCGGCTTTTCCTTCATGCGCGACGGGCCGCTGGACATGCGCATGTCCGATGAGGGCGCGACCGCCGCCGACATCGTCAACGGCTGGGACCACGGTCCCCTGGCCCACATCTTCAAACTGTATGGCGAGGAGCGCCAGTCGGGCCGCGTCGCCACCGCCATCCTGCGCCGCCGCGTCGAACAGCCGTTCACTCGCACCCTGGATCTGGCCGAGGTGGTCGAGAAAGCCCTGGGCGGCCGTCGCGGCGCGCCCATCCATCCGGCGACACGGGTCTTTCAGGCCCTGCGCATCGCGGTGAACGACGAACTGGGCGAGCTGGAGCGCGGGCTGGAGGCCGCCGAGGCGACCCTGGCCCCCGGCGGCCGTCTCGCCGTCGTCACCTTCCATTCGCTGGAAGACCGCATCGTAAAGGCCTTCATGACCGAGCGCACGGGCAACAGCCCCGCCGGCTCACGTCACGCCCCCATGGCCGTCGATCCGCGCAAGCCCAGCTTCACGCTTCAGTTCAAGGGCGCGCGCGAGGCGGGCGACGAAGAGCGTTCGACCAATCCTCGCGCCCGTTCGGCCAAGCTGCGCGCCGCCGTCCGCACCGACGCCCCGGCCTGGGGCGAGATCGGTGGGGGAGTGGCGGCATGACCACGGCGCCCTTCTTCACCTATTCCCGCACCGCCCTTCAGCGTCTGTTCGACTGGAAGGTGCGCGGCGTGCGCTGGATCGAGATCATCGGCGTGGCCCTGGTCGCGATCATGATCGTGTCCGTCTATGCGGCCAAGGCCGCGGCGGCGCGCGAGAGCAGCCGCATCGCCCAGCTGGAACAGGATATCCGCGAGAACGGCCAGCGCGTCCGCCTGCTGCGCGCCGAGGTCGCCCGCCTGGAACAACCCGCCCGCCTGGAAAGCCTGTCGCGCCAGATCGGCATGGCTCCGGTGGACGTGCATCGTCAGGCCAAGGAAGCCCAGCTGACCGAGCTGAAACCCATGCCGGTCCCGACCGCACCGGCGGCCGCCGCCGTCGCCCCCGCTGCGGCCCCCGCCGTCGCAGACGACGCCGCCCCCGCGCCGGAGACGGTGCGATGAGCGTTCAGGACCACCGCTATCACCGCCCCGCGCCCGGCGTCGATCTTCAGGGCCGGCTGTCGCCCTTCTGGCGCTGGCTGTCGGAAACCGTCTGGCGTCTGGAGCACGGGTTCGAACGCGCCCGCGCCGATGCCCGGCCGGAAGAGGATACGCGCGTCCGCATCTTCCTGATCCTGATCGTCTTTTCCTGCGTCTTCGGCGCCCTGGCCATCGGCGCCTCGTACAAGGCCCTGATTGCAGAGGCGAACGGGCGCGGATCGGGCGTCAATCCGAACGCCCTGGTGCGCGGCGACCTGACGGATCGCAACGGCGAACTGCTGGCCACCAACATCATCCACTACGGCCTCTATATCGATCCGGCCGAAATCTGGGATCGCGACCTGGCCTATCGCCAGATCCGCCGCGCTCTGCCGCGCATCTCCGCCGAGCGGCTGAAGCGCGTGCTGGGCGGCGAGCGTCGCTTGATCGCCCTGACCGGCCTGACGCCCCAGGAAAAGGCCGCCGTCCATGACCTGGCCCTGGGCGGCGTCACGTTCGAACCTGAAGACCGCCGCGCCTATCCGCTGGGAACCTCGGCCGTTCACCTGATCGGCGACGCCGACACGGGCGGGCGGGGCGTGTCCGGCGCCGAACTGGCCTTCAACGACGAAATCCGCGCGGCGGGCCAGCGGGGCGAGGCCTTCCCCCTGTCCATCGACTTGCGTGTTCAGGGCGTGCTTGAAAACGAACTGGCCGCCGCCGCGATCAAGGCTCAGGCCAAGGGCGCCGTCGGCATCGTCACCGACGTCCAGACCGGCGAGGTCCTGGGCATGGCTAGCTGGCCGACCTTCAACTCGTCCAACCGCAACGCCGCGCCCGACGGCGCGACGCTGAACCGCGCCGTCTCGGGTCACTACGAGATGGGTTCGGTGTTCAAGACCTTCACCGTCGCCGCCGGTCTCGACACCGGCCGGGCCGACATGAACACCCTGTTCGACGCCTCCCAGGCCTTTCAGATCGGCGATCGCAAGATCAAGGACTTCCACGCTCAGAACCGCGTGATGACGCTGGAGGAGGTCTATCTGCACTCGTCCAACATCGGCACCTCGCAACTGGCGGTGCAGATGGGGCCAGACACGATGCGGGATTATTTCCGCCGCCTGGGCCTGTTGGACGCCTCGACCATCGAGCTGAAGGAATCGGCCAAGCCGGTCGTCCCGCGCCGTTGGGACAACTCGACCCTGGCCTCCCTGTCGTTCGGCTACGGCATCATGATCACCCCGGCCCAGATGGTTCAGGCCATGGGCGCCCTGACCAACGGCGGGCGGATGATCCCGCTGAGCCTGCGCAAGGGCGGCGCGCGCGGCGCCCAGCCCCAGCAGGTCGTCACCGAAGAGACCTCGCGCACCATTCTGGACCTGCTGCGTCGCAACGTCGTCAAGGGTTCGGGCGGGTTCGCCGATGCGCCGGGTCTGCGGGTCGGGGGCAAGACCGGCTCGGCCAATAAGCTGGTCAACGGTCGCTACGATCCCAGCCACGCGCTCGGTTCGTTCGCGGCGGTCTTCCCGGTCGACGGCCCGCTGAACGGCAAACGCTACGCCATCCTGATCGTCATGGACGAGCCGGGGACCTATCCCAAGACCGGCGCCTATGTCGCCGCGCCGGCCGTGAAGAACATCGCCGACCGCATCGCCGGCTTCCTGGGCGTCGAACGCCGCGAGGATCGCTGGCGCACGGCCCTGGGCGAAAAAGTGCCTGAGTATCAGGACGTGGCGGGGGACGGCCTGTGAGCGCCCTTCACCTGTCCGACCTGCTGCGCCGCGACGTGTCCAGCGATCCCATCATCACCGGCGTGACCGCCGACAGCCGCAAGGTCGCCCCCGGCGCCCTGTTCGTCGCCCTGCCGGGCACGGCCGCCGACGGCCGCGCCTTCATTCCGCAGGCCTTGGCGCAAGGAGCCGCTGCGGTCCTGGCCCCGACCGATACGCCAGATGGCGCGGCGCCGGTCCTGGTCACCTCGGGGGACGTACGCCGCGCCTACGCCATCGCCGCGCGCGGCTTCTACGGCGCCCAACCCAAGACCTGCGTCGCCGTCACAGGCACCAACGGCAAGACCTCGGTCGCCACCTTCTGCCGCCAGATCTGGGCCGGCGTCGGCCACAAGTCCGCCAGCATGGGCACCCTGGGCGTCATCGGCCAGAAGGGCGACAAGACCTACGCCCTGACCGGCCCCGGCCTGACCAGCCCCGACGCCGCCGAGGCCGCCCGCTTGATGGCCGAGCTGGCCGCCAAGGACGTGACCCATGTCGCGCTGGAGGCCTCGTCTCACGGCATCGACCAGCGCCGTCTGGACGGGGTGGCGCTGAAGGCCGCCGCCTTCACCAACCTGACCCAGGACCACCTCGATTATCACGGCACGATGGAGGACTATCGCGCCGCCAAGATGCGCCTGTTCGAGACCCTGCTGCCGCGCGGCCGCACCGCCGTGTTGAACGCAGATTCCGACGCCTATTCGGCCTTCGCCTCGGCCTCGATCATGGCGGGCCTGGGCGTGATGGGGGTGGGCGAGCGCGGGCGCGACCTGGCCCTGATCGGCCGCCGCGCCACGCCGGAGGGCCAGCGCCTGACCCTGGACGTGCGCGGCCAGGTGCATGAGATCCTGCTGCCGCTCGCCGGCGCCTTCCAGGCCTCGAACGCCCTGGTGGCGGCGGGTCTGTGCATCGCGGCCGGCGATCCCGCCGACGCCGTGATCGCCGCCCTGGAGGGCCTGACGGGCGCCCAAGGCCGCCTGCAACGCATCGGCGGCGCCGAGACAGGGCGCGGCGAGGTCTATGTCGACTACGCCCACACCCCCGACGGGCTTGAGACCGTGCTGAACGCCCTTCGCCCCCATGCGACAGGCCGACTGATCGTGGTGTTCGGCGCCGGCGGCGACCGGGATCGCGGCAAGCGCCCGCTGATGGGGTCCATCGCCGGGCGTCTGGCCGACCTCGCCATCGTCACCGACGACAATCCGCGTTCGGAAGATCCCGCCGCCATCCGCGCCCAGGTCCGCGCCGGTTGCCCCGACGCCATCGAGATCGGCGATCGCCGCGCGGCCATCGAAGCGGCCGTCGAAATGATGCGTGACGGGGATGTGGTGGTCATCGCCGGAAAAGGGCATGAACAGGGTCAGATCGTCGCGGGCGTGACCCACCCCTTCGACGACGCCACCGTCGCGTCCGAGGCCCTGTCTTTGAATGCCTGATACATCCGCCCGCCCGCTCTGGACGGCCGCCGAAGTCGCCGCCGCCACGGGCGGCGTGCTGCATGGCGACGACCGCCTCATCACGGGCCTGACCTACAGCAGCCGCGAGATCGTCCCCGGCGACCTGTTTCTGGCTCTGAAGGGCGAACGCGACGGGCATGAGTTCGCCGCCGCCGCCTTCGCCGCCGGCGCCGCGACAGCCCTGGTCGAACACCCTGTCGAGGGCGGCCCCTGCGTCGTCGTTCCTGATACGCTGCACGGTCTGGAAGCCCTCGGCGTCGCCGCGCGCGAGCGGGCGCCCCATGTGAAACGCGGCGCCGTCACCGGCAGCGTCGGCAAGACCAGCGTCACGCAAGCCATCAAGGCCGGCCTCGACCTTGCGGGTCCCGCACAC
Organism: Brevundimonas sp. KH_058; assembly: GCF_057838505.1. Taxonomy (NCBI): domain Bacteria; kingdom Pseudomonadati; phylum Pseudomonadota; class Alphaproteobacteria; order Caulobacterales; family Caulobacteraceae; genus Brevundimonas; species Brevundimonas sp. KH_058. Next base: position 2,226,814 of record NZ_CM174469.1, read on the forward strand.
GCCTCGATCAAGAGCTACAACAACCACATCGGCGTACCGCTGACCCTGGCCCGGATGCCGGTCGAGACCCGTCGCGCCGTGTTCGAGATCGGCATGAATGCGCCCGGCGAGATCGCGCCCCTGTCGCGCTTCGTCGCCCCCCATGCCGCCTGCGTCACCACCGTCGGCCCGGTCCATATCGAGGCCTTCGCCGACGGCGAGGCCGGCGTCGCACGCGAAAAAGCCTCCATTTTCCAGGGTCTGGTCCCCGGCGGCGCGGCCGTGGCCAACGGTGACGCGACCCTGTTCCCCGTCCTGCGCGACGCAGCCCAGGCCATCGGCGCGCGCCTGCTGACCTTCGGCTCGGACGCCGGTCATGACGCCCGCCTGCTGGACTTCCGGCCGGACGCCGAGGGCGCATCGGTCGCCGCCGAACTGTTCGGTCGTCGCATCGACTATCGCCTTGCGCAGTCCGGCGCCCACTGGGGCCTGAACAGCCTGTGCGTCCTCCTGATGCTTGACGCGCTGGACGTGACGCTGGACACGGGGCTTGAGGCCCTCGCCGGCTTCCAGCCGTTGGCCGGTCGCGGCCAAACCAGCACGGTCACGACGCCCGAAGGCGCCTTCACCCTGATCGACGAAAGCTATAACGCCAATCCGCTGTCGATGGCCGCCGGGTTCAAGACCCTGGGCGCGCGCGCCACATCGGGCCGCCGCATCGTCGTTCTGACCGACATGCTGGAACTGGGCGACCAGAGCCGCGACCTGCACGAAGGCCTCGCCGGCCCCATCGACGCCGCCGGGCTGGACCTGGTCCACGCCGCCGGTCCCGAGATGCGCTGGCTCTATGACGCCCTTCCGGCCTCGCGACGCGGCGTCTGGCGCGCGACGGCGGCGGAACTGGCGACCGAGGCTCACCTGCTGGTCGCGCCCGGCGACGTCGTCATGGTCAAGGGCTCGAACGGGTCCAAGGCCTCGCTGGTGGCCAAGGCGCTGGCCGATCTTCAAGGCCGCGACACGCTGCCCGCGACGCGATAGGGAACGAGAATGTTCTATCTTCTGTATCTCTATTACGCCGACGTGGCGCACCAGTATCCGCTGCTGAACCTGGTCCAGTACCAGACCGTGCGCGTCGCCCTGGCCATGGCCACGGCCATGATCGTCGCCGTCGCCATGGGCAGCCGCTTCATCAACTGGATCCGCACCAAACAGGGCCGGGGCCAGCCGATCCGCGACGACGGCCCTGTTTCGCACCTGTCCAAGGTCGGCACCCCCACCATGGGCGGGCTGATGATCCTCGCCGGCATCGGCGTGGCGGTCTTCCTGTGGGGCGACCTGACCAATCCCTACATCTGGATCGTCAGCTTCGTCACGGCGGCCTTCGGCGTGCTGGGCTTCATCGACGACTATGCCAAGGTGACCAAACAGACCTCGGCCGGCCTGACCTCGAAACAGAAGCTGCTGGCCCAGACGGTCGTCGCCGTCGTCGCCGGCGTCCTGACCGTGCTGTGGATGACCGTGTCGCCCACCTCGCCGGGGCTTGAGACCTCGATCGCGTTTCCGTTCTTCAAGGCCGTGTTGCTGAACATCGGCTGGTTCTATGTGGCGTTCGCGGCCTTCACCATCGTCGGCTTCTCCAATGCGGTGAACCTGACCGACGGTCTGGACGGCCTGGCGACCGTGCCGGTGATGATGGCGGCGGGCGCGTTCGGGGTGATCTCCTACCTCGCCGGCAACTTCGTCTTCGCCCAGTATCTTCAGGTCCACCACGTCCCCGGCGCGGGCGAACTGGCCATTTTCTGCGCGGCCATGATCGGCGGCGGCGCGGGCTTCCTCTGGTACAACGCCCCTCCGGCCAAGATCTTCATGGGCGACACCGGCTCGCTGGCCCTGGGCGGCGCCCTGGGCGCCATCGCCGTCACGACCAAGCACGAGCTGGTCCTGGGCATCGTCGGCGGCCTGTTCGTCGCCGAGGCCGCTTCGGTCATGATCCAGGTCGGCTATTACAAGCTGACCAAGAAACGCATCTTCCTGATGGCGCCGGTCCACCACCATTTCGAGAAGATGGGCTGGCCGGAATCCACCGTCGTCATCCGCTTCTGGATCATCGCCGGCGCCCTGGCCCTGCTGGGCCTGTCCACGCTGAAGCTGCGGTGATCCGATGATCCCCGTTCCCGGCTTTGAGGGCAGGCGGGTCGCAGTCTTCGGCCTGGGACGGTCGGGGATCACGGCCGCGCGCGCGCTCCAGGCCGGCGGGGCCATCCCCATCCTGTGGGACGACGGCGTCTCGGGCCGGATGCAGGCCGAGGCCGAAGGCTTCACGGTCAAGGACCTGACCACGGCCGACTGGTCAGCCTTCGCCGCCCTGGTCCTGTCGCCCGGCGCGCCCCTGACCCATCCCAAACCGCACTGGAGTGTCGACAAGGCGCGCGCGGCCGGCGTGCCCGTCATCGGCGACGTGGAACTGTTCGCCCGCGCCTTGGCCGCCCTGCCGAAAGACGCGCGCCCCCGCGTCGTCGCCGTCACCGGCACCAATGGCAAGTCCACCACCACGGCCCTGATCGGCTGGGTGCTGAAGTCGGCCGGCCTGACGGTCCACGTCGGCGGCAACATCGGCATCGGCGTCCTGGCCCTGCCGGCCCCCACGCCCGACGCCGTCTATGTGATCGAGGTCTCCAGCTATCAGCTGGACCTGACCACGACCTTCGCTCCCGATGTCGCCATCCTGACCAACATCAGCCCCGACCATCTGGATCGCCACGGCGGCATGGAAGGCTATGTCGCGGCCAAGGCGCGGATCTTCGCGGCCCAGGGACCGGACGCGGTGGCACTTGTCGGCGTGGATGAAAGCTGGGGGCAGGGGATCGCGCGCGATCTGGCTTCGCATGTCCTGACCATTTCTTCTTCCGCTCATCCCAGCGAAAGCCGGGACCCAGTGCTTTCGTCAGGACACGATGTCGGGGATCGGCGTCCTTCCGCATCCCCACGGCTGGAACGCCCAAAGAACTGGGTCCCGGCTTTCGCCGGGATGAGCGGAATTGAAGTCCGATCAGGTCTCATAAAGTCGCAAGGCGCGATTCTCGCCGACCTCACCGCCGCCCGCTCGCTGCCGGGCCGCCACAACGCCCAGAACGCCGCCTTCGCCTATGCCGCCGCGCGGGCGCTGGGCGTATCGCACGACGCCGCCGTCGCCGGCCTGCTGTCCTTTCCCGGCCTGGCCCACCGCATGGAGGCCGTCGGCCGCCTCGGCCCGGTCCGCTTCATCAACGATTCCAAGGCCACCAACGCCGACGCCGCGCGTCAGGCCCTGTCGTCTTACCCCCGCGTCTTCTGGATCGCCGGCGGCGTGCCAAAGGCCGGCGGCATCGACGACTTGGCCGACCTCTTCCCCCGCGTGACCAAGGCCTATCTGATCGGAGAGGCGGCCGAGGCCTTCGCTACGACGCTGGCCGACACCCCCCACATCATCGCCAGAACCCTGGACGCCGCCGTGGCCGCCGCATCTGCCGACGCCGCATCCGCAGGCGGCGACCAGATCGTCCTCCTGTCCCCCGCCTGCGCCAGTTTCGACCAGTATCCCGACTTCGAGGCGCGGGGCGAAGCCTTCCGCGCCGCCGTCCTGGCCCTCGGGGCCGTCCCGGAAACCGCGTCATGAGCGCCCCCTACACCCCCGCCTTCTCGCGCAACGACCAGAGCCACGTCGCCCAGTGGTTCTGGACCGTGGATCGCGGCCTGCTGGGCGCGGCCCTGGCGCTGATGGGCCTGGGCGTGGCGCTCAGCTTCGCCTCCAGCCCGGCCGCCATTTTAGCCGATGAATCGATCACCGATCCCTTCCACTATTCCTGGCGGATGATGATCTTCTCGGGCCTGGGCCTCAGCCTGATGCTGACCAGTTCGCTGCTGTCGCCGCGCGGGGTGCGCCGCATCGCGGTCCTGGCCCTGTTCGGCGCCATCCTGGTGATGATGGCCCTGCCGTTCATCGGCGACACGGTGAAGGGGGCCGCCCGCTGGGTGAACTTCGGCCCGTTCAGCCTGCAACCGTCCGAGTTCGCCAAGCCCGGCCTGATCGTCTTCGCCGCCTGGATGTTCGCCGAGGCGCAGAAGGGGCAGGGGGTGCCCGGCGTCACCATCGCCTTCGGCTTCTACGCCCTGACGGTCTCTCTGCTGCTGATCCAGCCCGACATCGGCCAGACCCTGCTGATCACCACCACCTTCATGGCCGTCTTCTTCATGGCGGGGGTGCCGTTCAAGTGGATGGCGGTGCTGGCCAGCGCGGGCATGGCGGGACTGGTGTCGCTGTATTTCGTCTTCGGCCACATGCGCGACCGCCTGAGCCGCTTCTTCTCGCCCGAGACCACCGACACCCACCAGATCGACAGCGCGTCCGAGGCCATCCGCGCCGGCGGCCTTCTGGGGCGCGGCATCGGCGAGGGCGTGATGAAACGCCGGGTGCCCGACCTGCACACTGACTTCATCTATTCCGTCGGCGCCGAGGAGTTCGGCCTGATCCTCAGCCTGATCATGATCGGCCTCTACGCCTTCATCGTCATCCGGGGCATGCGCCGGGCGATGAAGCTGACCGACCCGTTCGAACAGACGGCGGCGGCGGGCCTGTTCATGCTGATCGGCTTGCAGGCCTGCATCAATGTGGCGGTGAATCTGAACCTGATCCCGACCAAGGGCATGACGCTGCCCTTCATCAGCTACGGCGGCTCGTCCATGCTGGCCATGGGCCTGACCATGGGTTTCGCCCTGGCCCTGACCCGCCGCCGCCCCGGCGCCTACGAACCGGGCGCCAGCCTGCCGGGACGACGGCGGCGGTTGCTGTAGTTTTCTTTCGTCATCCTCCGGCGCGAAGCGACCGGGGGACCCAGCGGCGTGCGTGAGCGCGAACCTGTCGCGGATTCTGCTTCAACCACTATGCGGCCGACACATCGCCTTCGGCGCCGTTGGGTCCCCCGGTCTCGCTTCGCTCGTCGGAGGATGACGAAGGAAGAGGGACATATGACCTTCTCTCAAACAAACACCCGAACGATCCCAACTGCTTAACACCGACCAGCCGCTTTCTCCTGCCCACACCCCAAAACCGTGCGATCCTGTCGCCGACCCATCCTCGACCCCACCCGTCCGCCACGGATTTCAGACGAAGTGCACTATTCAGACGGTGTTTTTCGCGCCCCCGCCGTCTGAATTTCAGACGAATTGCACTATTCAGACCCTCTTTTTTCGGAGCCCGCCCCATGACCAAGCTCTGCGTCGTCGCCGCCGGCGGCACCGGCGGCCATATGTTCCCGGCCGAGGCCTTGGCGCGCGAGATGGCGGCGCGCGGCTGGCGGGTGGTGCTGGCGACCGATCATCGGGGCGAGCAATACGCCCACGCCTTCCCGGCCGAGGAGCGGCTGGCGCTGGACGCCGCCACGGGGTCCGGTCCGCTAGGCCTGATCAAGGCGGGCGTCGCCATCTTCAAGGGCGTGGTCCAGGCGCGGACGGCCTTCGACCGGCTGGGCGCCGACGTAGTCGTGGGCTTCGGCGGCTATCCGTCCGCCCCGGCCCTGGTCGCCGCCGTCACGTCACAGCGCCCGACCGTGATCCACGAGCAGAATGCCGTCCTGGGCCGCACCAACCGCATCCTGGCGCCCTATGTCGGCCAGGTCGCCTCGTCCTTTCCGACGCTGGAGCGGGCGCCGGCCAAGGTCCAGGGCCGCTCCCACGTGGTGGGGTCGCCGGTGCGCGCCGAGATCCGCGCCCTGTTCGACCGCCCCTATGTCGCCCCCGGCGACGACGCACCCGTCCGTGTGCTGGTGACCGGCGGCAGCCAGGGCGCCCGCATCCTGTCCGAGACCACGCCCCGCGCTTTGGCCGCATTGCCCGAGGCCTTGCGCCGTCGCCTGAAGGTGCAGCAGCAGTCGCGGCCCGAGACGCTGGAGGCCGCGCGCCAAATCTATCTGGAGGCCGGGATCGAGGCCGAGGTCGCCCCCTTCTTCCGCGACATGGCCGAACGGCTGTCCAGGGCGCATCTGGTGGTGGGGCGTTCCGGCGCCTCGACCTGCGCCGAACTGGCGGTGGCGGCCCTGCCGTCCGTCCTGATCCCGCTAAAGATCGCCACCGACGACCACCAGCGCCTGAACGCCAAGGCCCTGACCGACGCCGGCGCCGCTGAAGTCATTCTGGAAGACGACCTGACCGTCGATCGGCTGGCCTCGACCCTGACCGCCGTCCTGTCCGACCCGTCGCGCCTGTCGGCCATGTCCGCCGCCGCCCGCAGCGTCGCCATCCCCGACGCCGCACAACGCCTCGCCGATCTGGTCGAGGCGACGGCGGGGCGCACCTAGGACTTCTCCCTCCCCCTGCGGGGGAGGGTGGCTGAGGCGCAGCCGAAGTCGGGTGGGGAGGGCAAGGCAAAGTCCCACCGACCTAATTATTCAAACTCGCGCGCCCTTGCCGGGCCGCCCCCACCCGGTCGCTGCGCGACCACCCTCCCCGAACGGGGAGGGAGATTCACAACCCTCTCGGCCCTGACGCGTTAGGAAGCCCATGCCTCCCGAAATCATCGCCGTCACCCGCCAGATCCGCGCCCTGTGGCACCGCTTCGACTGGCTGCCCGAATGGGCGGTTGTCATCCTGGTCCTGCTGGTCTTCGTCGGCGGCGGCTGGCTGACGCACAAGATCGTCTTCTCCATCCTGCGCCGGGTGGTCAGGAACAAGGACGTCTTCTGGCGCGGCGTGGTCGAGCGCGCCCGGATCAAGCTGCGTGTCCTGATCATCATCATCGGCATCGGCATCGGCGTGACCGTGTCGCCGATGGACCCCGGACCGTCTCAGGACATCCGCAACATCCTTCAGTTCCTGTTCGTCCTGACTCTGGGCTGGCTGGCCTCGGGCATGCTGGACATGTGGTCGGTCATGCACCTCAAACGGTACAATATCGCCGTCGAGGACAATCTGCTGGCCCGCAAACACCTGACCCAGACCCGCATCCTGCAACGGGTCGCCAAGGTGGTGCTGTTCATCGTCACCGTGGGTCTGGCCCTGATGACCATCGCCGGCTTCCGCCAGTGGGGCGTCAGCCTGCTGGCCTCGGCCGGGGTCGTCGGCATCATCGCGGGCCTCGCGCTTCAGCCGATCCTGACGAACATGGTCGCCGGCATCCAGATCGCCCTGACCCAGCCGATCCGCCTCGACGACGCCGTCATCGTCGAGAACGAGTGGGGCAATGTCGAGGAGATCACCGCCACCTATGTGGTGGTCAAGCTGTGGGACTGGCGCCGGATGGTGCTGCCCCTGTCCTATTTCATCACCACGCCGTTCCAGAACTGGACGCGCGAGAACGCCCGCCTGATCGGCGTGGCCTTCTTCTACGTCGATTACGAAGCCCCGATCGATCGGCTGCGCACCGCTTACGAAGCCATCGTCAAGGCGTCCAAACACTGGGACGGCGACGTCCAGGTGATGCAGGTGACCGACATCACCGAACGCGTGCTTCAGGTCCGCTGCCTGGCCAGCGCCCGCTCGGCCGGCATCGCCTTCGACCTGCGCTGCGAGATCCGCGAGAAGCTGATGGCCTTCATGCGCGACGACTGCCGCGAGGCGCTGCCACGCGATCGCATCGAATGGCCGCAAGGGGAAGATAGGTCTGCATCTCTCCCTCCCCGTACCGGGGAGGGTGGCTGAGCGGAGCGAAGCCGGGTGGGGAGGGCAGGGCGACGTCCCACTGACCTGTCTCGCATCAGGCAGTTGCGTCCCTGCCGGGCCGCCCCCACCCCGTCGCTGCGCGACGACCCTCCCCGGAGCGGGGAGGGAGAGCTGTTGTCGCTAATCCGCCAGAGCCGCCTGTCCTCGCCTGATCGCTTCGTCCAGCGACAAGGTCTCGGCGGGCCGCTCGGCCGCGCAGGCGATGGCCAGCAGCTCCGCCGCATCCCCGCCGGGCGCGGCGGCGTATGCCGATGCCGGATCGGCCGTCGCCGGGCCTTCGGTTCCGTCGGACTTCAAGGATGCAAAGTCCAGTCGGTCCGCCGTCTTCGCCCGGCAGTCGAAGGCCCATCGCGACCAGCCCCCGACATAGGTCACGTCCCCGACCTTGAACCCCGCCTCCGTCACCTGAAGCTCGCGCATCTGGGCCAGGTCGCCCGTGCGTTCGATGGAGGCGACGTCGGCGTAGATGGCGAACCGGCCGACGCCGGTCTCGACCAGTTGGGGATCGATCAGGGCCAGGAGCAGGGCGATCATGCGACCAGGGTCTCCGCCTGGTGCAGGTCCACGCTGACCAACTGGCTCATGCCGCGTTCGGGCATGGTGACGCCGTAGAGGCGGTCCATGCGGCTCATGGTCACGGGGTTGTGGGTGATGACGATGAAGCGGGTGTCGGTGCGGCTGCGCATCTCGTGCAGCATGCGGCAAAAGCGGTCCACGTTGGCGTCGTCCAGCGGGGCGTCCACCTCGTCCAGCACGCAGACGGGGGCGGGGTTGGCCAGGAAGACGCCGAAGATCAGGGCCGCCGCCGTCAGGGCCTGCTCGCCGCCGCTCATCAGGCTCATGACCGACAGCCGCTTGCCGGGCGGGCAGGCGTAGATTTCGAGCCCGGCTTCCAGCGGGTCGTCGCTCTCGACCAGTTTCAGCTCGGCCTGGCCGCCGCCGAACAGGGCCTCGAACAGGGTCTTGAAGTTGGCGTTGATGACGTCAAAGGCCGCCACCAGCCGCTCGCGCCCCTCGGCGTTCAACTCGTCGATGCCGTCGCGCAGCTTGGCGATCGCCTGGGTCAGGTCGATCCGTTCCGACTTCATGCTGTTCAGCCGGTCGCCGTATTCGACGGCCTCGTCCTCGGCGCGGAGGTTGACGGCGCCCAGGGCCTCGCGCTCGCGCTCCAGCCCGTACAGCAGGCTCTCGGCCCCGGCCGCGTCGGGCGGGCGGGCGATGGCGTCGTCGGTCAGCTTACGGCCCAGGTCGTCGGGTGACATCTGGGCGGTCTCGCGCAGGGTGGTCTCGGCCTCGGTCAGCTTCTCGGCGGCGGCCTCGGTGCGGGCGGACAGGCCGGCGCGGGCCTCGCGGGCCTGGCTGGCGGCGGTCTCGGCGGCGCGTGAGGCGCGGTCGGCGTCGGTCGCCTCGGTCTCGGCCTCGGCCATGGCGTCGGACGAGGCCTGTTTGCGCTGTTCGGCGGCGGTCAGGGTGTCGAGCAGCTTGCCGCGTTGTTCGGCGAAGCCCTGGGGCGCGATCTCGGCCTGTTTCAGCTGGGCGGTGGTCTTGTCCGCGTCCTTACCCAGGGCGGCGACGCGGGCGGCGCTGTCCCTGGACCGCGTGATCCAGCCGTCGCGGGCGCGGGTCAGGCTGCCCAACCGCTGTTCACGGCCTTGGCGGTCGCGGGCCTCGGCGTCGCGGTCCGAGCGGGCGGTCTGGGCGGCGAGGCGGGCCGTGTCGGCGGCGGCGCGGGCGGCGGTCAGGTCGTCGCGCAGGCCAGACAGGGTCTCCGATGGAGCCTCCGTGGTCTGGGCGGCGTCCAGTGCGGCTTGAGCTTCGGCCACCTCGGCGGCGAGGCGGGCCACGGTGTCGTCCAGGGCCTGGGCGCGGGCTTCGCGGCGGGCCTGGTCGCGGGCCAAGGTCTCGACGCGGTCGCGGGCGCCGGTCACGGCCTTGTCGGCGGCGAAGGGAGCCAGGCGGGCGGTCTTGACCGAATCCTCGGCGGCGCGGAAGGCGTCGGTGGAGGCTTTCTGGGCGGCCTGGGCCTGCTCCAGGGCGGGTCTGCCCTTGTCGATCTCGGCCTCCAGCTCGGCCAGGCGTGTGCGCTGGCCCAGGCGGACGGCGGCGGGGCGGGGCGCCTCGGCGCGGCTGACGAACCCATCCCAGCGATAGAGGTCGCCCTCGACCGTCACCAGGCGTGCGCCGGTCGGCAAGTCTTGAGCCAGCCGGGCCGCGTCGGCCCTGGCCGCAACGCCGCACAGGGCGAGGCGGGCGGTCAGTTGATCCGGCGCCTGCACATGGTCGGACAGGGGCGTGACGCCGGCGGGCCAAGACGGCGAGGGCGCGTCCGCCCCGCCCCAGTAGGCGGCGGCGCGGGCGTCCAGCGCCGCGTCCAGATCGTCGCCCAGGGCGGCGGCGAGGGCGGCCTCGTAACCCTTGTCGGCGCGCACCTTGTCCAATGCCGGCGGATGATCGCGCTTGCCGGTGACCAGCAGCTGGGCCAGGCCGCGCGCCTCGGTCTGCAGCCGGCCCAGCCGGTCCTCGGCCGCGCGGGCGGCGGTGCGGGCCTCCTGTTCGGTGCGGGCCAGGTCGCCGCGTGTCGCCTCGGCCGCCTCGACGGACTCGCGGGCGGCGGTCAGCTCGGCCTGGGCGGTTTCCAGCGCCTGGCGAGCGGTCTCCAGCTCGGGTGTTTCCAGCGGACCCAGGGCCTCGCGTTCGCGCCTGGCCTGGTCGTGCTGGCCGGTGACGCGCGCCAGCCGTGTCTCGGCGTCACGCTTGCGCGCCGTCTCGGCGTTGGCGCGGGCCTCGACGGCGGCGAGCATCCCGGCCAAGCGTTCGACCTCGCCGTCGGCGGCCTTGCGGGCGTCCTCGGCGGCGGCCAGCGCCTTGTCCAGTTCGGGGCCGCGTTCGGGGGCGGCGGCGATCTCGGCCTTCAGCTTCGTCAGTTCGTGGTCCAGCCGGTCCAGTTCGCGCTGGGCGTCGGCGGCCATGTTGGTTTCACGCTCGACGTCGGCGGCGATGCGGCCGGCCTCGGCCTTCAGTCGGTCGACCTCGGCGCGGGCCGCCTGTTCGGCTATGTCGAGCCGGTCGCGCTCCAGGCTGGCGCGGTGCAGCAGGGCCGAGGCGACGGCGTCCTCCTCGCGCGCCGGCTTCAACGCCTCTTGGGCGGCCAGCGCAGCAGTCTGTGCGGCGGCGGCGGCGGTCGTCGTCTCGGCCACAGCACGATCGGCGGCGCGCAACTCCTCGGCGGCGGCCTCGGCGGCCAACCGGGCGTCGTTCCAGCGGACGAACAGCAGCGCGGCCTGAAGGGCGCGGATCTCGGCGCTGATCTTCTTGTATTTCTCGGCCTGGCGCGCCTCACGCTTCAGCCGGTTCAGCGCCGTTTCCAGCTCGCGGCCGATGTCGTCCAGCCTGTCCAGATTGGTCTCCGCCGCCTTGAGTCGCAGCTCGGCTTCGTGGCGGCGGGTATGCAGACCGGCGACCCCGCCCGCCTCTTCCAGGATGCGGCGGCGGTTCTGGGGTTTGGCGGCGATCAGCTCGCTGATCTGGCCCTGCCGCACCAGGGCGGGGGAGTTTGCGCCGGTCGAGGCGTCGGCGAACAGCAGTTGCACGTCACGCGCCCGGACCTCCTTGCCGTTGATGCGATAGGTCGAGCCCTGGCCCCGGTCGATGCGGCGCGACACCTCCAGCACCGGACTGTCGGTAAAGGGCTGGGGTGCGCGGCGTTGCGCGTTGTCGATGGTCAGGCTGACTTCGGCGTGGCTGCGCGGCGGTCGGCCGGCGGCGCCGGAGAAGATGACGTCGTCCATGCCCTGGCCGCGCATGGCCTTGGCCGAGTTGGCCCCCATGACCCAGCGCAGGCCCTCAAGGACATTGGACTTGCCGCAGCCGTTGGGGCCGACCACGCCGGTCAGGCCGGATTCGATATGCACCTCCGCCGGGTCGACGAACGACTTGAAGCCGACGAGCCGGAGGCGCTGGAACTGCATCGCCCTGGCGGACTACCGGCGCAGCAGAGGGTCGATGGCGGCCGACAGGGCGTCCAGCGAATGGTCGGTCACTGCGGTTCCGTTGACGAAGAAGGTGGGCGTGCCGGTGACGCCGGCCGCATTGGCGCCCGTGATCTGGGCGTCCAGTTCAGCACGGATGGTCGGGCCTTGCAGGCAGGTCTCGATCTGCTCGCGCGTCTTGCCGCTGGCGGCGATGCCGGCCGCGAACCAGGGCTGAGGCCCCGTGGTGCGCAGATTGGCCTGGTCTCGCATGAAGACCGCCGCCACGTCGAAGTAGCGTTCCGGCGCAGCGCACAGGGCCACCGCGGCGGCGGCGGCGGCGACATTGGCGGGCTGGGTCGGCAGGTTGCGGTGAACCAGCCGGACCTTGCCGGTGTCGATATATTTGGCCTTGAACGCCGGCAGCACGGTGTTGTGGAAATCCGCGCAGTGCGAACAGGTGAAGGACGCGTATTCGATCACCGTCACCGGCGCATCCGCGCGACCCAGGACATGGTCCTGGGCCGTGACGGGCGGGGGCGCATCGGCGGCGAAGGCCGGCGCCGCAGTCAAGGCTGCGGCGAATGACAGGGCGAGGAAGACGCGTCGCATCATCTTACTTGGCCAGGGCTGCGTCGATGGCGGTGGACAGGTCGGTCAGGCTTGCGCCTTCGCCGCCCGGCGAGATGACCTGGGTGTCGTTGACGTAGAAGGCCGGGGTGCCGGTCACGCCCTGGGTGCGGGCGGCTTGGACGCGCTTCTCCATGGCGGCGACGGCGTCCTTGTCGGTGACGCAGTCGTTGAACTGCTGCTCGGACATTCCGGCGGCCTGGGCGGTGCGCAGCAGCCACTCGCGCGGCGACGAGGTCAGCATCTCTTGCTGGGTCGCCATCAACTGGTGGACGACGTCGAAATACTTGTCCGGGCCGGCGCAGCGAGCGATCAGGAAGCCTGCGGTGGCGGCGTCGACCGGCGGGGTCGGCAGTTCGCGGAAGACGTAGCGCACCTTGTTGGTGTCCACATATTTGGCCTTGAAGGCGGGCCAGGTGTTCTTCTGCCACTGCGCGCAGTGGGGGCAGGTGACCGAGGCGTATTCGACCACGGTGACCTTGGCGCCTTCCGGCGCGCCCAGACCCATGTCGCCCTCGGCCGCGCCCTTGGATCCGCCGCCGCACGCGGCCAGAGCCATGGTCGCCAGGGCGGCGCCGGTGATGGCCGCACGACGGCTCATGCGGACGAAGCGGGATTCAGTGTCGGCCATGGGACTTCCTTGATCGGATCGTTGGCGAATGGTGGCGCGATTCCCCTGGAACGACGACACCCCAGACTTGTCGAGAACAGGTGCGGCGAAGTTTTGTCAATCCTGCCTGTCGGTGCGCGAAAGCGCGACGCGGCCCAGGCGGGCGAGGGCGGCGCGCAGATCGTCGGGGGCGGAGGCGATGGAGGCGGCGAGATCGGCCTCGGCCTGGGCGGGCAGGGGCGGCGGCTTGGCGCTGCGTTTGGGGCGCGAGGCGGCCTCTTTCAGCGGGGCCACCGGCCCTTGGGCGATGCGCAGGCGATCGACCGTTCCGGCGCCGAGGAACAGGTTCACGCGGGCCAGGATGTCTTCCGACTGATGCTGGATCAGCAGGGCGGCGGCGCCGGCGACGCGCAGCTCCAGCACGCCGGGCTGGCCGCCCTTGCCCTTGGTCAGTTTTTGGGGGCGGGTGACGCGGGCCAGTCGGTCGCCGACGATCTCGCGCCAGCGGGGCTCCAGCGCGCCGGCGCCGCGTCCGAACTGCTCGTCCAGCTTCTTGATCAGCGGCGTCAGCGCCTTGCCCGCGCGCGGCGCCGGCCGGGGGACCGGACGGGTGCGGCGGCGAGACAGGATCTCCCGGACCTCGGCGTCTGTGGGCAGCGTGCGGCGCATGGGTCTATATAGCCCGACCGATGCCCGACGTCTCTCCCGACATAGACCTGATCCGATCCGACCTGCTGGCCTGGTATGAGGCCCATGCGAGGAGCCTGCCTTGGCGGGCGGTCGTGGGCGCGGCGCGGACCAAACCTTACCGCGTCTGGCTGTCGGAGGTCATGCTGCAGCAGACGACGGTGCCGCATGCGACGCCCTATTTCCACGCCTTCACCACACGGTGGCCCACGGTCTCGGACCTGGCGGCGGCCGAGGATGCGGAGGTGATGGGGGCCTGGGCGGGGCTGGGCTACTACGCCCGCGCTCGCAACCTGCTGGCCTGTGCGCGGGCGGTGGCGGGCGAGCATGGCGGGGTGTTCCCGGATACGGAGGCCGCCCTGCTGGTCCTGCCGGGGGTGGGCGCCTATACGGCCGCGGCCGTGGCTTCCATCGCCTTCGACCGGGCGGCCAATGTGGTGGACGGCAATGTCGAGCGGGTCATGGCGCGACTGTTCGCGGTCGAGACGCCGGTCCCGGCCGCCCGACCCGAGCTGAGGCGTTTGGCGGGCCTGTTCATCACAGACGAGCGGCCGGGCGACTGGGCGCAGGCGCTGATGGACCTGGGCGCGACGGTGTGCCGGCCCAAGTCGCCGTCGTGCGGGGCTTGTCCCGTGGCGAGCGAATGCCTGGGTCTGGTCAGCGGCGACCCGGCGCGGTTTCCGCTCAAGACCAAGAAGGCGGATCGACCGCACCGGCGGGGCAAAGCCTATGTGTTGGTCGACGATCAGGGGCGGGTCGCGGTGGAGACGCGGCCGGACAAGGGGCTGCTGGGCGGAATGCTGGGCCTGCCGACCAGTGAGTGGGCGATGGACGCGCCGACGGGGGAGCCGCCGATCAAGGCCGACTGGCGCGAGGCGGGGGCGGTGGAGCACGTCTTCACCCACTTCAGCCTGACCCTCACGGTGATGACGGCGCGGGGCGAGGCGGAGGATGGCCCCTGGCGCTGGATGCCGGTCGAGGCGGCGCGAGCGGCCCTGCCCACGGTGTTCGCCAAGGCGCTGGATCGGGCGAGCGCGCCAGACCTTTTCACATAGGCTTACCGCAGGGTGCGGATCGCGACCTTGCCTTGTTTGTGGTTGGGGATGACGACGGCGCGGCCGCCGGCGTGCTGGATGTTCAGATCGACGACGGAGCCGCCGACCTCCAGGCCAGTGATCCTCAGGCGGTCCAGGCCCGCGGGCAGGACGGGGTCGGCCAGATCGACCGTCTCGGTCCAGGCGTCGATGGACAGGCCCAGCGTGGCCTGAAGCATCAGGAAGACCGATCCCGCCGCCCAGGCCTGGGGCAGGCAGGCGACCGGATAGGCGATGGGCGGCTCGCCCGGCTCGCGGGGGAAGCCGCAGAACAGTTCGGGCAGGCGTAGGTGGAAGTGGGCAGCGGCGGCGTAGATTTCGGCCAGGATGGCGGCGACGGCGTCGCGCTCGCCATAGTTGGCCATGCCTGCGGCGGCCATGGCGGTGTCGTGGGGCCAGACCGAGCCGTTGTGATAGCTCATCGGGTTGAAGCGGGCCTGGCCCAGCTCAAGCGTGCGGATGCCCCAGCCGGTGCGGAACTCGGCCGACAGCAGGCGTTTGGTGACGCGGCGCGCGCGTTCCAGTGACGGCAGTCCGGTGAACAGCAGATGGCCGGCGTTGGAGGCGATGGCGCGGCACTGCTCGCCGTCGCCGTCCAGGGCCACAGCGTAGAAGCCCTCGTCCTCCATCCAGAACTTGTCCTCGACCAGGGCGCGAACCTGTTCGGCGCGCATCCGCCATTCGGTCGTGCGGTCGTCGTGCAGACGCTCGCCCAGGTCGGCCAGTGCCTTCCAGGCGGCGAAGGCGTAGCCTTGGACTTCTAGCAGCGCGATCGGGCCCTTGGGGAAGCGGCCGTCGGCGTGGAAGATGGAGTCTTCGGAGTCCTTCCAGCCCTGGTTCGACAGGCCGGTGTCGGCGCCGCGCTGATAGTCGATCAGGCCGTCGTTGTTGCTGTCGCCATAGTCGCGCATCCAGTCGGCGGCGGCGATCAGATTGGGCCAGAGCGTGCGGATCAGGTCCAGATCGCCGGTGCGGTTGGCGTAGGCGCCCGCCAGGGCGATGAACAAGCAGGTGGTGTCGACCCCGCCGTAATAGAGTCCGAACGGCACCTCGTGCAGGGCGCTCATCTCGCCGCCGCGCGTCTCGTGCATGATCTTGCCGGGCTGGCTGTCCTGGAACAGCGAGGTCTCGGTCGCCTGGCGTGAGGCCAGATAGGTCAGGACGCCCTTGGCCAGGGACGGGTCCAGCCACAGCATCTGCCAGGCGGCGATGATGCCGTCGCGCCCGAACGGGGTCGAGAACCAGGGCGTGCCTGCATAGGGATAGGGGCCGGTCGGCAGGTCGGTGGTCAACAGGGCCATGTCGGCCCTCGACTGATCCAGCCAGTCGTTGAACCGCGGGCTGCGTGGGCCGCGCACCGAGGCGCCGCGACGGCGTTTGGCGCGCATGGCCAAGCGCGCCTGGACGGCGTTTCGACGCCAACGGCCGGCGTCCGGCGTCTCGCAGGCATCGACGCCGCATTCGATGAACAGGTCCATGGCCCGGCCCTTCGGCAGGCTGAACATGAACTCGGCCCTCTGGTGCGTCAGGCGGGCGGGCGGCTCGGAGAAGGCCAGGCAGCTGGAGCGATCGACATCGTCCAGACCGGTGTAACGGAAGGTGACGCGGCGACCGTCGGTGGTCGGGGTATGGATCGTGCCACGCTTGGCCCTGGGCGTGCCGCGCACCTGGAAGATGTCAGCGAAGTCGGCGCCGAAGTCGAAGGCCAGCGGCAGGAGGATGTCCTCCACGCCGTGGTTGACCATCTGGATCCGTTCGAACATCCGTCGGCCCCACAGGAAGCGACGCCGCTCGATATGCAGCACGCCGGCAGGGGCGGACCGGCCGCCCATCGGGGGCAGCGGGCGGTTGGTCGTGTGGCAGGAGAAGAAGACGTTGTCCTGACTGACGCCCGACGACAGTCGCGACGGCTTCAGCAGGCCGACCGTCATGGCCCAGCGCGACAGGACGCGGGTGTCGTCGGCAAACAGGCCGTCGGCGCCGCCCTTCATGTCGCCCCAGCCGTCCGCAACCAAAAATGTGTCGCCGTCCTTCAGCGCCATCAACTGCTCAAGGCCGGAGGCCTCTACCGATTCGCCGGCGGTCAGTTGGGTGGAATAGGCGTCGTCCATGCGGTCTCTTCCCCGTCGTTTGAGGCCTTGGCCGAACGTGTCGCACCCGAATGCGGCGCTGAGGGGCCGCTTGAGTGATGAAATGAAGCAGGCGTCGGAGGGTTCACCTCCGCCGCCTGTTTTTCTTCGATAATCGTCGGCTGTGACGCTTAGGCGATGGCGGCGAAGCTGCGGTCTTCCTCAAGGGGGCGTAAGGGAGTGACCACATTGTCCAGCGCCGCTTCGGCGAAGGGGCGGCGAGCCAGGAGGTCGCCGTAGACGTCCAGATAGCGGCGGGCCATGGCGGTGGCCGAGAACCGCAGGTCGAAACGGGCGCGAACGGCCTCGCGGTCCAGCAGGTGGGCGCGGCCGGCGGCGGCGATAGCCTGTTCCATCGTATCGACCAGGAAGCCGGTTGCGCCGTCCTCGATGATCTCGGGCGTCGAGCCGCAGCGGAATGCGACGACGGGCGTGCCGCAAGCCATGGCCTCGATCATCACAAGGCCGAAGGGTTCGGGCCAGTCGATGGGGAAGAGCAGGGCGTCGGCGCCGCCAAGGAAGGCGGACTTCTGATGGTCGCCGATCTCGCCGATGAACTCGATCAGGGGATTGCCCTCGACCATGGGGCGGATGATTTCCTCCCAATAGCGTTTGTCGGCGGCATCCACCTTGGCGGCGATCTTCAGCCGCTTGCCAAGCTTCGTGGCGATCTCGATGGCGCGGTCGGGACGTTTCTCGGGCGAGATCCGGCCCAGGAAGGCGAGGTAGTCCTCAGACCTGGGCGAAAAGAGATACTGTTCGCCGGGCATGCCGTGATGGACGGTCGCCTTCCAGTTGGCGAAATGCAGGGGCTTGCGCTGGTCGTCGGAGATGGAGACCAGGCCGAACTCGCTCCAGCGGGCGTAGACGCCGGGCAGGTCCTTCATGTCCAGGCGGCCGTGCAGGGTGGTGATCGTCTTGTCCGCCAGTTCCCGGAACAGCGGGAAATGGATCATGTCGGTGTGGAAGTGGATCACGTCGAACTCGTCTGCGCGGTCCATCACCTCGCCCAGCATGGACAGGTGAGCGGCGAGGTCGGATTTCAGCGGCGCGGGATCAAGGCGGATGGCCTGATCGCGAACGGGAACCAGGCGCGCCTTGGTCTGGGCGTCGGCGCTGGCGAACAGGGTGACGTCATGGCCCAGATCTACCAAGGCGTCGGTCAGGTGCGCGACGACGCGTTCAGTGCCGCCGTAAAGCTTTGGAGGAACGGCCTCGTAAAGCGGGGTGACCTGCGCGATCTTCATGATGTTGTGCTCCGACCCCGCAATGGCGGGGGCCGTGGACAACAATGATCTCGCAACTGCGAAGTTCCACGGTTCGATGCGAATTTTCACATAGGTTTCGGTGGGTTACAGCGAAGCTGACCCAATGTCAGTGTGCGGATTCGTACGTTTCGGATTCGTCCGCGCCGCTAAGTGATTGATGTGGCTGATGCGACGCGGCGTCGCACCGGCCTACATCGCGGCGCGAACCTCGGAGCGCAGGGCGTCGATGGATTTCAGGCCCTGGTCGGTCTTGAAGCGCCAATAGGTCCAGCCGTTGCAGGCGGGGGCGTTTTCAAACAGGGCGCCCAGCTTGTGGATCGAGCCGCTGAGCGAGCCGGACACCAGCGAGCCATCGGCGCGGACGCGGGCCTCGCGCTCGCCCTTGGGGCAGTAAAGACGGTCGCCGGGATGCAGCAGGCCGGCCTCGACCAGGGCGCCGAAGGGCACCTTGGGCTCGGCGCGCTTGGAGCCCGTGACCATCAAATCGTCGGCGCTGGCGGGGATGACCGAGGCGATGCGGGTCGCGGCGACGTCGGCATAGGTCTCGTCACGCTCGATGCCGATGTAATGGCGGCCCAGCCGCTTGGCGGCGGCGCCGGTGGTGCCGGTGCCGAAGAAGGGGTCCAGGATCACGTCGCCGGGACGGGTCGCCGACAGCAGGACGCGGTGCAGCAGGGCCTCGGGCTTTTGCGTCGGATGGGCCTTCTTGCCGTCGGCGTCCTTGATCCGCTCTTCTCCGGTGCACAGGGCGAAGGTCCAGTCCGACCGCATCTGGGTGTCTTCGTTGAAGGCCTTCATCGCATCGTAGTTGAAGGTGTAGCGCTTCTGATCGCGGCTCTTGGCGGCCCAGATCAGGGTCTCGTGGGCGTTGGTGAACCGGGTGCCCTTGAAGTTCGGCATCGGGTTGGACTTGCGCCAGATGATGTCGTTCAGCACCCAGAAGCCCAGGTCCTGGATGGCCGAGCCCAGGCGGAAGACGTTGTGATAGGAGCCGATCACCCAGATTGAACCCTCCGGCTTCAGCACGCGGCGGCATTCCGCCAGCCAGGCGCGGGTGAAGGCGTCGTAGTCGGCGAAGCTGGCGAACTTGTCCCAGTCGTCATCGACGGCGTCGACCTTGGAATTGTCGGGACGCAGCAGGTGGCCGCCCAGCTGCAGATTATAGGGGGGGTCGGCGAAGACCATATCCACCGAGGCGTCGGGCAGGCTCTTCAGCACTTCGATGCAGTCGCCACGGTGAATGACGTCGGTCTTCAGATCGGACATGGAACGCGGTCTCGCAACAATGAGACCGCTATGGTGAATCCTTACGGTTAAGGCAGTGTTGAAATCCGCCCGGTCCCGTCATCCCAGGCACAGGGCCTGGGATGACGAAAGGTGGGGCGATCAGGCCAGCATGCGCACCTTGGGCTCGCGATCCCACTGGCGGGTGCGGGCGGGGGCGAGGAAGGCCCCGGCGTCCTTGGACAGGTCGATAACGCCGGCGTCCGGCTGGACGCCCGCCTTGTCCAGCAGGGACTGTGCCTCGGGCGTGTGACCGATAGCCTTGAGGTGGCCGAAGGCGTCCTTGGCGAAATCGACCGCGGCCCCTTCCTTCAGCAACTGAGCGCAGCCGTCCTCGGACAGGACGATGGCGACGGCGTCGAACAGGACCGATGGGCTGCCGGCCAGTTGTCCGTCGGCAGCCAGGGTCTTGCCGCCCTTCAGCTTGGCCCCGCCGATCTTGGGCGCGACGATGAAGACCGAGCCGCCGTCGCCCTCGACCGTCGCACGCACGGCGTCGATCACCGCGCCGTCCGAGCCGTCGGCGACCAGGATGGCGACCTTTCGGCCCTTCAGGGTGTCGGGATATTTGCCGACGATGCGCAGGGCAGGCGAGGCGTCCAGGTCGATTGGTGTGACGGCCGGTTCCGACGCCTTGGGCAGGGGCAGGTTCAGGCCGTCGGCGACCCGCTGAGCCAGGGTGTCGTCCACGTTCTGGAGATTGGCCAGCACGCGGTCGCGGACGTGGGCCAGCGAGACCTTGGACAGTTCGAACACGATAGCGCTGGCCAAATGGGCCTGTTCGATCTCGGTCTGGGAGCGGAAGAACAGACGCGCCTGGCTGTAGTGGTCGGCGAAGGTCTCGGCGCGCAGCCGGACCTTCTCGCCCTCGACCGGCACGGCCGCAGTGCGGAAGCCGCCCTTGGGATCTTCACGCGGGCCGCCGTCCTCGCCCGCCTGCGCCAGGCTGTTGGGTTCATAGTTGGCGCGGCCCTTTGGCACGGCCATCTGCATGTGGCCGTCGCGCTGGAAGTTCTGGAAGGGGCAGCCCTTGGCCTGGTTGATCGGAATCTGGTGGAAGTTCACCGTGCCCAGGCGTGACAGCTGGGTGTCCTGATAGGAGAACAGCCGGCCCTGCAGCAGCGGGTCCTCCGAGAAGTCGATGCCCGGCACAATGTTGGTCGGCAGGAAGGCGACCTGTTCCGTCTCGGCGAAGAAGTTGTCGGGGTTGCGGTTCAGGACCATGCGGCCGATCACGCGGATCGGATAATCCTCTTCCGGCACAAGCTTGGTGGCGTCGAGAATGTCGAAGGGCAGGGCGTCGGCCTGTTCCTGGGTGAACAGCTGCACGCCGAACTCCCATTCGGGGAAGTCGCCCTGGGCGATGGCCTCATACAGGTCGCGACGGTGATAGTCGGGGTCGGCGCCGGCGATCTTGACCGCCTCATCCCAGCAGGTGGACTGCGTCCCCAGCTTGGGCCGCCAGTGGAACTTGACCAGGGTCGCCTCGCCGTCCGCGTTCAGCAGGCGGAAGGTGTTGACGCCGAAGCCTTCCATCATGCGCAGGCTGCGCGGGATGCCGCGATCCGACATGGCCCACATGACCATGTGCATGCTCTCGGGCATCAGGCCGATGAAGTCCCAGAAGGTGTCGTGGGCGCTGGCCGCCTGGGGATAGCCCTTGTCGGCCTCCATCTTCACCGAATGGATCAGGTCGGGGAACTTGATCGCGTCCTGGATGAAGAAGACGGGGATGTTGTTGCCGACCAGATCCCAGTTGCCCTCGGTCGTATAGAATTTGACCGCAAAGCCGCGCACGTCGCGCGGCGTATCCACCGAGCCTGCGCCGCCGGCGACGGTCGAGAAGCGGGTGAAGAGCTCGGTCTTCTTGCCGACCTCGGTCAGGATCTTGGCGGTGGTGAAGTCCGACAGACTGTCGGTCAGTTCGAAGAAGCCGTGGGCGGCCGAGCCGCGGGCATGGACTATGCGCTCGGGGATGCGCTCATGGTCGAAATGCTGGATCTTCTCGCGAAGGATGAAGTCCTCCAGCAGGGTCGAGCCGCGCGGGCCGGCTTTGAGCGAGTTTTGATTGTCGCTGATCGGCACGCCGTGATTGGTCGTGGTGCGGGTCTGTGGCGTCGAGGCGGTCTGGTGCAGTTCGCCGGCATTGCCGAGCGTGGACGCACCGGCGGAGGTGGGTGTCTTGGCCATCTGGAAACCTTGGGGCGGCGGCGTCGACAGGGGTGCGGCGCGCGTTACCATCATAACGTTGCGGGGATGCGATGGTTCTGTGCGGGATCGCGCACAGGCAGCGCGGTGATCGCCCTCAGAAAAGTTCGCTCCGTATGCGGCGCGCCCTTCGCATGCGGCGAGGCGGAGTCTATGACGCGACGATGATCGCACGCCTTCGCCCCGTCCCGTTCGACCTCGGTCCCGTCCATTTCGTTGGCATCGGCGGCATCGGCATGAGCGGCATCGCCGAGATCATGCTGAAGATCGGCTATTCGGTGCAGGGCTCGGACGCCAAGGCCAGCGCCAACACCGAACGCCTGGAACAGCTGGGCGCCCGAATCTTTATCGGCCATGACGCGGCCCATGTGGGCGAGGGCGTCTCAGCAGTCGTCTATTCGACCGCAGTCAAGGCCGAGAACCCCGAGATGAAGACGGCGCGCGAGCGCCGCATCCCCCTGGTGCGCCGGGCCGAGATGCTGGCCGAGCTGATGCGGTTGCAATTTTCCATCGCGGTCGGCGGCACGCATGGCAAGACGACGACGACCTCGATGGTCGCTGCCCTGCTGGACGCGGCCGGGCTGGACCCGACGGTGGTCAACGGCGGCATCATCAACGCCTATGGCACCAACGCCAAGGTCGGCGACGGCGACTGGATCGTCGTCGAGGCGGACGAGAGCGACGGCAGCTTCCTGCGCCTGAAATCGACGGCGGCCATCGTGACCAACATCGATCCCGAGCATCTGGACCACTACGGCGACTTCGACGGGGTTCGGAAGGCGTTCGTGGATTTCGTCGAGAACATTCCCTTCTACGGCTTCGCCGCCGTCTGCCTGGACCACCCCGAGGTGCAGCGGCTGGTGGCGGCCATCGATAACCGGCGGCTGGTGACCTATGGCGTCAATCCGCAGGCGATGGTGCGGGCCGAGAACATCGACATGGGGCCGGACGGATGCCGGTTCGACGTGGTGTTCCACGGGGCGGGCGCGGACGCCGACGAGACGCGGATCGACGGCCTGTATCTGCCCATGGCCGGGGGCCACAACATCGCAAACGCCCTGGCCGCCATCGCCGTGGCGCGCGAGCTGAACGTGGCCGACGAGGCGATCAGGACCGGCCTGGCCGGCTTCGGCGGGGTCAAGCGCCGCTTCACCACCACGGGCGTGGTCGGGGGCGTGCGGATCGTGGACGATTACGGCCACCACCCTGTCGAGATCGCCGCCGTCCTGAAGGCCGCGCGCCAGGTGGTGCAGAACGCCGAGGGCGACGGCCGCGTCATCGCGGTGGTCCAGCCGCACCGTTACACCCGCCTGCGCGACCTGATGGAAGAGTTCTCGACCTGTTTCTCGGACGCCGACGCGGTGGTCGTGGCCGACGTCTATGCGGCGGGCGAGACGCCGTTGGAGGGCGTGGACAAGCATGCTCTGGTCGAGGGCGTCCGTCGCTTCGGCCATCGCTCGGTTCAGGCGCTGGACGGCGTCGAGGCCCTGCCGGGCGTGATCGCGGGCGAGGCCAAGGCGGGCGATCTGGTCGTGCTGCTGGGCGCCGGCGACATCACGTCATGGGCCTATGCCCTGCCGGGGCAGTTGGAGGCGTTGAACGGCTGACTGTCCGCGCCTCAGAGATGGGCGAGGATCATGTTGCCCGCGATGAAGGCCAGAAAGCCAGCCATCACAAAGGCGGTGGCGAAGGAGGACAGCCACTCCTGTCGCCCGCGTATGCCGAGCACCTCCTGTTCACTCAGGCCCCCGGCGGCAAGCCGTTTCCGGTCCGCTTCGAACAATGGGACGAGGCAGGCAAAACAGAGCGCCATCGGCAAGAAGACGATGACCAGTTGAACCAGGCTGGAAAAAGAGGCCCGACCTGCGCTGAATCGCCAAAGGAATGACGTCAGTACTTCCTGATGGCCCAAGGGGGCGTAGGCGGCGATCAGCGAGCTCATTCCGACCAGATACAAGAGAGCGTAGACGGCGATCTGGCGCGCCCTCCACTTGATCCGTGGAGGTGGCTGGGTGGGCTCTGAACCAAAGCCTGGCATCTCCTCGCCGAACAGGAATTCGCCAGCCGCCTGCTTGCGTCGGATGTGCCAGAACCATCGATAGGTCGCGGCGTGCAGGATGGGCAGGCCGATTACGGCGACGAACCCGACCAGAATCAGGTTCAAGACTTCTTCGGCGGTGATGGCGATCGCAGTATAGGTGTTTACGGCGTAGACGAGCGCGATCCAGCCCATCAGCATGACCGCCGTCAGAACCATCGAGACGGCGAGAATCTTGACCACTTGAACGGGTTTCATGATGCGACCCTAGGCGATGCAGGATGGGGCAGGCCAGCGGCCTTGTTCGTCTACGCTTTGACTTCGGCGGCGGCGCCTTTATCGGACATCGCATGACCCTGAGTGACGATCTTCCTGCCGTGCGCGGCAAGCTGCTGCGCGACGAACCCCTCGGCCCCTACACCTGGTTCCGGGTGGGCGGCGCGGCCGACGCCCTGTTCATCCCGGCGGACGCCGACGATCTGGCGGATTTCCTGAAGGCGTTTGACCCGACTGTCCCCGTGACCGTGCTGGGCGTCGGCTCGAACGTCATTGTGCGCGACGGCGGGGTCGAGGGGGTGGTGATCCGCCTGGCCGGGCGGCCGTGGGCGCAGATCACGACGGACGGCGATACGATCACGGCCGGCGCGGGCGCGCTGGATTCCATGGTCGCCAAGGCTTCGGCCAAGGCGGGCCTCGCCGGGCTGGAATTCTATGCCGGCATTCCGGGCACCATCGGCGGCGCCTTGACCATGAACGCCGGCTGCTATGGTTCAGAGACCAAGGACGTGCTGGTCTCGGCATGGGGGCTGAACCGCAAGGGCGAGCGGGTCGATTACGCCCTGGCGGATTTCGGTTACACCTATCGCCATAGCCAAGCGCCGGCTGACATCATCTGGATCGAGGCGACGTATCGCGGCACGCCCGACGCGCCCGAGGCCGTCGCCGCCCGGATCAACGACATCACCAGCCGCCGTGAGACCACCCAGCCGATCCGCGAAAAGACCGGCGGCTCCACCTTCAAGAACCCGCCCGGCCATTCGTCGTGGAAGCTGGTCGACGAGGCTGGCTGGCGCGGCAAGCTGCACGCCGAGACCGGCGGCGGCGCCATGTTCAGCGACCTGCACTCCAACTTCATGATCAACCCCGGCGAGGCGACAGCCGCCGACATCGAGGGTCTGGGCGAGGCGGTGCGCGCCGATGTGCTGGCCAAGACCGGCATTCAGTTGGAGTGGGAGATCAAGCGGATCGGCCGCGCGACCTAACCACAAAATTTCAATCGCGGGGGCGAGAAGGTTGATGGCTTGTTAAACATGTAGGCCGCAATCGGAGACGTCATGGCCCGCGCTTTCAAAGACCTTCATGTCGCCGTCCTGATGGGCGGCCTTTCCGCCGAGCGGGAGGTTTCGCTCTCCTCGGGCGAGCAGTGCGCCCAGGCGCTGGAGCGGCAGGGCGTGCGCGTCAGTCGCGTGGACGCCGGGCGCGATCTGGCCAATGTGTTGTCCGGCCTGATCAAGCCCGATGTGGTGCTGAACTGCCTGCACGGCGCCTGGGGCGAGGACGGTTGCGTCCAGGGCGTGCTGGAGACGTTGAAGATTCCATATAGCCATTCCGGCGTGCTGGCCTCGGCCCTGGCGATGGACAAGGACAAGTCGAAGGCCGTCTTGCGGGCGGCGGGCATCAAGGTGCCGGGCGGCGGCCTGTATGATCGCCACGAGGTCGCCAGCCGTCACGTCATCGAACCGCCCTATGTGGTCAAGCCGAACGCAGAGGGGTCGTCCGTGGGCGTATTCCTGGTGCGCGAGGGCGCCAATCGGCCCGTCGCCGAGGTTGGCGAGCCCGGCTGGACCTATGGCGAACAGGTCGTGGTCGAACCCTATATCGCCGGCAAGGAGCTGTGCGTCACGGTGTTGGGCGAACCGGCCGGGCCGCGCGCCCTGACAGTCACCGACATCACCCCGACCAAGGGCTTCTACGACTACGAGGCCAAATATGCGCCGGGCGGGTCTGTGCACGTCCTGCCCGCTGTCCTGCCGCCCGCCGTGTTCGAGGCCGCGATGCGTCAGGCCGAGGCCGCGCACGTCGCCATGGGGTGCCGGGGCGTGTCGCGATCCGACTTCCGTTATGACGATGTTAAGGACGATCTGGTCCTGTTGGAGGTCAATACTCAGCCCGGCATGACCCCGACTTCGCTCGCGCCCGAGCAGGCGGCCTACACCGGGATGAGCTATGACGATCTGGTTCGGTGGATGGTGGAGGACGCCTCATGCCCGCGGTAGTTCGCGGCGGTCGGCGACAGAGTTCTAATCAGGCTCCCCAACGTGGCGCGGCTCCCAAGGGCGGAGGTCGGTCGCGTGGCGGGGCCAAGAACGCGTCCGCCATTCCCGGCAAGATGGCCGCCATCGGCCGTGTCGATATTTCACCCCGCACCGCCGTGATCGCCCTGGGCGCCGGCGCGCTGCTGCTGGTCGGGGTTCTGGCCACGGGTGCGCGCGCCGAGCGGATCGGCGCGTCTGTCTCGCACGGGATGGACAATCTGACGGCCGGCATGGGGCTGACGCTGAAGCGGGTGCACATCACAGGCGCCTCGCCCGAGGCCGAGCCCGCCATCCAGCAGGCGCTGGGCCTGTATTCCGGCCAGCCGATCACCAGCCTGGATCTGGACGCCATTCGCATGCGGGTTCAGGGCGTGGGCTGGGTCAAGGAGGCGCGCGTGGTGCGCCTGTTGCCCGACACCCTGATCGTCGAGGTCAAGGAACACGACCGCCTCGCCGTCTGGCAGGAGGCCGGTCAGATCAAGGTCATCGACGCGCGCGGTCAGGTCATCGACGGGGCCGATGCGCGCCGTTACCCGACCCTGCCGCTGGTCGTGGGCAAGGGCGCCGATGTGGCGGCGGGCGAAATCCTGCCGCTGCTGGCTCAGCGTCCGCGTCTGATGGGGATGGTGGACGCCCTGGTGCGCGTGGACGAGCGCCGCTGGGACCTGCGTCTGAAGGACGGCAGCCTGATTCAGTTGCCCGCCACCGAACAGGAGGCGGCCCTGATCCGCCTCGATGCGCTGGACCAGCGCGAACGCCTGCTCGACCTGGGCTTCGCCCGCGTCGATCTCAGAACCCCGGACGAGGTCGCCGTGCGACCCACCGGCGACGCCTAGGAACGCCAAGATCATGACCAAGCAACGCGGAGCGGCGAACGATCAGGGTCGGGGCATGGACCCTCGCGCCGGTCGCGCGCCCGTGATCGCCGCGCTGGACATCGGCCAGTCCAAGGTCTCGTGCTTCATCATGAAGCCCGACGGCGTGCGTCACGCCGACCGCACCATCCGCGTCGCCGGCGCCAGCCATGTCCAGTCCAAGGGCGTGAAGGGCGGGGCCATCATCAACATGGACGAGGCGGCCCAGGCTATCGGCCACGCCGTCGAACGCGCCGAGCGCGCGGCTCAGAGCCCGGTCTCCGGTGTCGTCGTCACGACCGCCATCGGCCAGATGGCCAGCCACCGGGTGCAGGCGCGTGTGTCGCTGGGCGCCAATCCGGTCGGGGACGCCGATCTGGCGCGCGCCATCGGCATGGCCCTGGCGCAGATCCGCCTGCCCAACCGCCGCCCGATCCACGTCCTGCCCATCGCCTGGTCGGTGGACGGTGCGCGCGGCGTCCATGATCCGCGCGCCATGCGGGGCGGGTCGCTGGGGCTGGACCTGCTGGTCGTCTCCATGGCCGAGAACGTCTTCACGACCCTGAGCCACTGCCTGGAGCTGGCGCACCTCGATCTGCAGGGCGTGGCCGCCGCGCCCGTCGTGTCGTCCCTCGCCGCGCTGGAAGAGGACGAGATGGACCTGGGCGCCGTCTGCATCGACATGGGCGGCGGTTCGACCAGCGCCGCCGTATGGGGCGGGCGCTCCCTGCTGCATATCGAAAGCCTGAACGTCGGCGGCGACCACGTCACCTCGGACATCGCGCGGGGCCTTTCGACCTCCAAGGCCGGCGCCGAACGTCTCAAGACCCTTCACGGCTCGGCCATGGCCAGCGCCAACGAAGACCGCGAAATGCTGGAGGCCCCGCCGCGCGGCGAGGACGCCTCGGCCGGCCCTGTCATCGTCCCGCGCGCCATGCTGAAGACCGTCATCGCCCCGCGCGTCGAGGAAACCCTCGAACTGCTGCGCGATCGGTTGAAGAACGCCGGGGTTGGCCTCGAACCCGGCGCAGGCCTGGTCCTGACCGGCGGCGCCAGCCAGCTGAACGGCGTGCGCGAACTGGCGGTGCGTGTCTTCGACCGTCCCGTCCGCCTCGGAAAACCCCAACGGGCGCCACATTTGGCCGACGCCGCCTCCGGCCCCGCCTTCTGCGCCACCGCCGGCGTCCTGCTCCGCGCCGCCTACGGTCCGCGCGAGGCCGTGTCGGCCCGTAAGCTGATGGCGCGCCAGATCACGGCTGCGGATGCGCCGCGTATCCACCGCGGCAACGTGGTCGGACGAGTCGCGGGTTGGCTGCGCGACAACCTCTAGCGTTATATCTGAACCAAGAAAAAAGGCCCGCCGTCCGGCGGGCCTTTTGCTTTGTGTCAGGTCAACCCAGACTTCAGAGACCCGAACCGCCACAGCCGGTGCGGAGATAGTCGTCGATATATCCGAGTTGCTCCGCCATGATGGCACGGGTCCAGGCCGGGCCGTGGGCGTAGTCCTTGATCAGATGATACTGGACATCCTGGCCGCTGCTGCGTGCGCGAGCCACGAACAGGTCCGAATGGTCCTGGGTCACGGTGCGGTCGCGTTCGCCGGTGAAGACCATCATCGGGATCTGGATCTGGTTGGCGCGGGTGATGGGGTTTAGGCCATTGACCGTGTCGCGCTGCGCTTCACGCGTATAGGGGTTCTGGAACATGCTGGATCGGATCTTGGTCATATCCGACACGCCGGCTCCCGCGATGGCGCACTTGTAGAGGCCCTCGGGCCGGATGCCGGCGACCATGGCGGCGTAACCGCCGTAGGAGAAGCCGAACATGGCGACACGCCCTTGCTGCGCGACGCCCTGGTCGATCAGCCATTTGACGCCGTCGTCCTTGTCGTCCTGCATCTTCTGGCCCCACTCGTTGTCGCCAGCGATCCAGAGGCGTTTGCCCCAACCGTCCGAGCCGCGATACTGCGGTTGAAGCACCGCATAGCCGCGCGAGGTCAGCATGGCGCGCCACGACGAGTAATCCCAGGTCATCTCGTCACGGGCCCAAGGGCCGCCGTGAGGCATGATCACGGTCGGGTAGGGGCCTGCGCCGAAGGTTTCCGCCGGCGGCTTGCTCAGGAAGGCCGGGATGTCGAGGCCGTCACGCGCCTTGTAATAGACCAGTTCCGTCTTGCCGATGGTCGCCGGGTTGATCTGCGGGAAGGGCTGGCCCAACGGGGTCAACTGACCATTGCGGAAGATCGAATACGCGCCCGGGTCGTTAGACGCTCCAGCCCAGACGACGACCGTGCTCCAATCCTGAGAAGCGGCCGTGACGTTCATGTAGCGATCTGTCGCATAGGCTATGGTGCGCGCCGTTCCCGTCGCAGTGTCGGTTACGCGGAGCGGGTGGCGTTCGACGTGCAGCGCCTGTTCGAGCCCGGCGACCAGGCTTTCGTACCCTTCAGCGATCGGGAATTCGGTTTCGCGCGGACCATTGTAGGTGAATGACCGGACTTCGCCAAAATCCGGGCCCTTGATGCGATTGATGCTCATGCCGGTCGCTTCAAACAGGGGGTGTTCGAAGACGGCTTCTCCAAGCTGGCGAGCCGCAATATTGTATTCGAACACCGCTGCCTTGTCGCGACCACGGTTCGAAATTACGTAGGCGATGTTCGGGTCGGTGCTGAAGCCGGCGACCGAGAAGACTTCCCGATTCTTTACATGGCTGCGGAAGTGCTCGTCCCAGGACCCGCTGGCATTGCGAAATTGGGTTGCGATATAGAGGCCTTCCGCGTCGCGGTCGGCTATGTTCCGCACGCGCAGGTCGCCATTCAAATCGGTGTCGTACCCGATTACGCGCTCGCTGGAGCGCTGGATGCGCTCCGAGCGGTTGCTACGCACATTCAGCTTCAAGACGTCGCCGTTGATTTCGATCAGAATGTTGTCCGGATCGTTCGGCAGCGGGTCGAGGACTGAAGGACTTTGAGTTTTCAGGAATTCCGCTTCGTCATCGGAACGCGGACGGAAGGAATTGATCGGATCGCGCCAGTTTTGCCCCTGAAGGTCGGTGAGCATGAACTTGCCGAGGAACGTCTTCACCGATCCACCGGCCGCATCATAGGGCTGCCACAGCGACACGCCCAATACGTCGTTCTTCACGAAATTCACGCCCTGGATCTTCATCTGAGAAGATCCGATCACGGTCGGATTGCGGGCCAGATTTTCCGCGTCCCAGACCAGGATGACCCTGTCTTCGCCGCGCGCCTGAACCGCTGCGATGTGTTTTCCGTCAGGCGAGACCGTGAAGCTCGACATCAGAGGGAAGGCTGCAAACTGCTGCACGGTCGGCGCTGCGACCTGGGTCGCAGAAACCGGCGCCGCCGTTTGGGCGTAGGCGCCGCTCGCCGTCGAAATTAACAGGGCCGCCGCACAGAGCCCGACTGTCTTGATTTTCATTGTGAACGCTTCCCCACTGTCGATCGCATGGTGCGCCGACCAAATCTTGCCGCAATGAACCAAAACGAGCGATGATCGGCAAGCGCCAGTATTTCGGCTCGTCCAATCCTTCAGGGTCATGAAGCCGGCGGGTTTCTCCGGCAATCTGCTGCACAGCTTCCATATAGGGGCTTCACTTCGGGCCGACTCACATTATCGCCGTAACCTTCTCTTAACCTTCATGGGCGCAATCCTTAACGCGCTCATAACCAAAGCGATTCGGCGGGGCGGTCGGTTGGTTTGAAGGGGCGGGTCAGCAGGTCGGAAAACAGAAATGTCGCTCTCATTGGTCAAGCCGCAACACACTGAACTGAAGCCCCGCATCGTCGTGTTCGGCGTCGGCGGCGCCGGCGGCAACGCCGTGAACAATATGATCGACGCCGGCCTCGAAGGGGTCGAGTTCGTCGTGGCCAATACCGACGCGCAGCACCTCAGCTTCGCCAAGACAGATCGCCGCATTCAACTGGGCGAGACCATCACCCAGGGCCTGGGCGCGGGCGCCCATCCCGAAGTCGGCATGAACGCCGCCGAGGAATCCGCCGACGAGATCCATCAGCACCTGGAAGGTGCGCATATGGTCTTCATCACTTGCGGCATGGGCGGCGGCACCGGCACCGGTGCGGCGCCCGTCATCGCCAAGTGCGCGCGTGATCGCGGCATCCTGACCGTCGGCGTCGTGACCAAGCCCTTCACCTTCGAAGGCCGTCACCGCATGCGCCTGGCCGACGCGGGCGTCGCCGAGCTGCAGCGCTACGTCGACACCCTGATCGTCATTCCGAACCAGAACCTGTTCCGCGTCGCCAACGAACGCACCACCTTCGCCGACGCCTTCGGCATGGCGGACCAGGTGCTGCACTCGGGCGTGCGTTCGATCACCGACCTGATGATCCTGCCCGGCCTGATCAACCTGGACTTCGCCGACGTGCGCGCCGTCATGTCCGAGATGGGCAAGGCGATGATGGGTACGGGCGAGGCCTCGGGCGACGACCGCGCGTTGCTGGCCGCCCAGAACGCCATCGCCAACCCGCTGCTGGACGAGACCTCGCTGAAGGGCGCCAAGGCTGTGCTGGTGAACATCACCGGCGGTCTGGACATGACCCTGCTGGAAGTCGACGAGGCCGCCAACGCCATCAGCGCGGAAGTGGACGGCGACGCCAACATCATCTTCGGCGCGGCCTTCGATCCGGCCCTGGATGGCAAGATCCGCGTCTCCGTCGTCGCCACCGGCATGGACGAGGGCGAGATCAAGCGTATCGAACCCATCGCCCCACCGGCCGCCAGCGCGCCTTTGGCCGGTCATGACGCCCGCCGTTCGGCCGGCGGCCTGTACGGCACGCAGCAGTCGCGTTCGCCGGAGCCGACCCGGGATAGCTATCGCGAGCCGGTCCGTGCGGAAGCCCCGCGTGCGCCCGAGCCCCGCATCGAGGCGGCGCCGGTCGTGCCGACCTTTCAGGCCCCAGCCGCTCGCGAGCCGGAACCGCGCCCCGAGCCGGTGATCCGCGTCGCCGAACAGCAGCCGCGCCCGCTGGACCCCATCGTCGATCCGTGGGTCGAGGAATATGAGACCCGCGCCCCGGCCCCTCGCGTTGCGCCGCAGGGCGACCTGTACGCCGAACGTGAACGCGCCGCGCCTGTCGCGCAGCCCCAGGCCGACGACGGTTATGATGACCGCGATCACCGTCGCAGCGGCTGGAGCCTGTTCGGTCGCGGCAAGCGCACCCAGCCTCAACACGAGGCCTCCTATGCACCCCAGTCCACGCATCAAGCGCGTGGGTCGGTCCAACCGGCGCAGCAATCGGAACCGGAGGCGGGACAGGCCGATGACGACCTGGAAATCCCATCCTTTCTCCGCCGTCTGGCCAACTAGACAACCCAAGTGACGATGGAACGCCCCGGAGCCCGGCTCCGGGGCGTTCTTCGTTTCAGGATATGTCCCAGACCGAAACAATCCGAAACCGGACTTTGATTTCGCAGTTGCGGCATGCCCGCTACATGAAACCTAGGGCGTAATCCGCACAGGGTGCGGCGCGCAGAACCAAGAGCGAGTTTGAGTTTGTCGGTCAGAAACGACCATCACGAACACACCATCGTCGCCCCGGCCATCATCGCCGGCGTCGGGGTGCATACCGGCCGCCGCGTGCGGCTGGCGGTTCGGCCTGCGCCTTCGGGCACGGGCATTGTCTTCGTGCGCACCGACATTACTGACCGCGACAACCGCATCCCGGTGTCGGGCGAGGCCGTCGTGGACGCCCGCCTGAACACCATGATCGAGAACAGCGCGGGCGTTCGCCTGTCGACCATCGAGCATCTGATGGCCGCCTTCGCCGCGCTGGGCGTGTCGAACGCCGTGATCGAGGTGGACGGACCGGAGCTGCCGATCCTGGACGGGTCGGCGCTGGAGTTTGTGCAACTGCTGGACCGGGCGGGTTTCCGTCCGCAGCCCACGCCGCAACGCTATATCGAGATCCTGGAGACGGTCCACGTCACCGAGGGCGACAAACACGCGGCCCTGCTGCCGTGCGACCGTTACGAGATGCGGTTCGAGATCGACTTCCCGTCAGCCGTGATCGGCAACCAGATCATCGACTTCGTCGTGGACGAGCCGACGTTCCGCAAGGACATCATGGCCGCTCGCACCTTCGGCTTCGCCCATGAGGTCGAGGCCCTGCGTCAGGCGGGTCTGGCGCGCGGCGGCTCGCTGGAGAACGCCGTGGTCATCGACGGCGACGAGATCCTGAACCCCGGCGGCTTGCGCATGGAACGCGAGTTCGTGCGTCACAAGGCGCTGGACGCCATCGGCGACCTGTATGTCCTGGGCGCGCCCCTGCTGGGCCGCTACGAGGGCTACAAGGCGGGCCACGCGCTGAACAACCGTCTGGTGCGGGCGCTGCTGGCTGCGCCACATGCGTGGCGCGAAGTGACGCGCGTGCCGGAGCTGGCGCGGGTGGGCTGAGCGCGCGTTTTCCCTCCCCGGAACGGGGAGGGTGGTCGAGCCACAGGCGAGACCGGGTGGGGAGGGCCAAGTGACGCCCCACAGACCTCTTCTTACATCAGGCAAGTGCGCCCTATCGGGTCGCCCCCACCCCGTCGCTGCGCGACGACCCTCCCCGGAACGGGGAGGGAGAGGCTTTATGCGCTAAGCCCCGATCACGCTGATCAACCGTCCGAAATCCGGTTCGCCGTGCTGGAACGCCCGGCGGTTGGAGAAGAACCGTTCCGCATCCGCGCAGGTGTCGTGGCCGGTCCAGACGGCCTGGCCGAGGCCGGCTTGCTGGAGCCGCCACAGGACGAAGCCGGGCAGGTCGAACTGGCGTTTGTCGTCGGTCTCGCCGGGGTGGAAGAAGCGGTCGGCGCCGGGGTCGTGGTGGGTGAAGCGGTCCTCGAAATCGACGCCGACCTCGTAGCTGGCGGGGGCGATGCACGGGCCGACGACGGCCAGGGTGCGGCGGGGATCGGCGCCCAGGGCCTGCATGGCGGCGACGGCGGAATGGATCACGCCGCCCAGGGCGCCCTTCCAGCCGGCATGGACAGCGGCGACGATGCGGGTCTCGGGATCCGCCAGCAGCACCGGCGCGCAGTCGGCGGTCAGGACCGAGCACAGCAGGCCGGGCTCGGCCGAGACGACGGCGTCGCCTTCGGGCCTGTCGCCATGCCAGGGGCCTTCGGCCACGCGGGCGACGGCGGAGTGGATCTGGTAGCAGCCGTTCAGATGGTCGGCGTCGGCGCCGAAATGGGCGGCGACGCGGCGGCGGTTCTCGGCGACGGCGGCGGGATCGTCCTGTGAGCCGATGCCGGCGTTCAGGCCTTCGTAGAGGCTGGTCGAGACCCCACCCGCGCGGGTGAAGAAGCCGTGGGCGATGCCCGCGGCGGTCAGAAGCGGATGGGTGATGGGGGCCAGATCGCTCATGCCCCCACCTATATCAGGCGTCCCAGCCGGGCACGACCAGGGATCGGGGCGCAAAGATCGCGGCGGCGTTGAACAGGCGTCCCATCTGATCGTCGCCGGTCAAGCGGTCGAGCTGGCGGGCGATGACCGCAGCGGCTGCGGGACGGCTGGTCGTCAGGGCTTCGGCGCGGGCCTGGATGCCCAGCAGGCGCAGGAACTCGCCCTGCGGCAGGCAGCCGGTGACATCGGCGCCGGTGCGGACCGCAGCTTCCATGACCAGGGGGAAGTCGGCCCATTGCGTCAGGTCGGCCTCGCCCGGCGTCGAGAGGGGATCGACCTTCTGGTGACGACGCAGGGCCTGAAGGGTGTCTCCGGCCTCGGGCCGGGCGCGGCCGTAGTCGATCAGCAGGGCGGCGCCCGAGGCGGCCTTCATCAACAGGCCCAGGTCGCGGCCGAAGAGGGCCTGCTGCTCCGAGATTTCCAGGATGCCGCCCGGCGCGATATTGAAGTCCGGCTTGTGGAAGCCGCCGGAGATGGCGGTCAGGCCGAAGATCAGGTCGCCCTCGTCGGTGACGCCGATGCGCCGCTCAGCCCAGCCGCCGTCGGTGCGAACGAACTGGCGCGCGGGCATGCAGTCCAGCACCTCGTTGGCGATCAGGATGACGGGGGCGTCGGTCTCGATCCGCGTCAGGTCGCGCACCCAGCGCGGCGACAGGTCCGCATCGGCCAAGGCCTTGGCCTGAAGATCGCGCAAGGGGGCGCTGGGTTCGATCAGGATCAGGTCGCAGGCTTCGAGGAAGCCGGGAACCAGACGGGCGGCGCGCAGGGCGTCGCTCATCAGGGTTCCGTCGCCGGGGCCGACCTCGACCAGGCGGAACCGCTCGGGCGCGCCCAGCCGATTCCAGGTCTCGACCGCCCACAGGCCGATCAGTTCGCCGAACATCTGGCTGACCAGGGGGGCGGTGATGAAGTCGCCGCGCGCGCCCAGATCAGGACGCGAGGCGTAGTAGCCGCCCCTGGGATCGTGCAGGCAGCGGGTGACGTAGTCGGCGACCGTCATCGGACCCGTCAGGGCGATCTCTCGCGCCAGACGGGCCTTGAGGGTTTCGGCCTCGCTCATGCTGCGACGGGCGGCCGCTTCCAGGCGCGCCAGATCAGCCAGGCGCCGACCAGGATCATCGGGATCGACAGCATCATGCCCATGGTCAGGCCGAACGGGAAGTCGGGCATGCCGAAGTCCGGCTCGCGCACATTTTCCAGCGCGGCGCGGCAGACGCCGTAGCCGACCAGGAACAGGCCGGTGATGTAGCCGGGCTTCTTGAGCAGATCGAACTTCCAGATCGCGATGGACAGGATGGAGAACAGGACGATGCCCTCCAGTCCGGCCTCATAGAGCTGGCTGGGGTGGCGGGGTGCGTCGCCGGCGGGGCAGAAGCCGTACATCTGTTCGATGCGGGCGTTGCAGAAGCGCACGGCCCAAGGAACGGTCGTCTCGCGGCCCCAAAGCTCGCCATTGATGAAGTTGGCCAGGCGGCCGAACATCAGGCCGATGGGCACGACGGGCGCGACGAGATCGCCGAGGCGAAGCATGTCGATCTTCTGCGACCGGGCGTATAGGACGATGGCCACGACCACGCCGAGGAAGCCGCCGTGGAAGCTCATGCCGCCGGTCCAGAGCTGGAACAGTTCGAACCGTTCGCCCAGCGTCTGGCCGGTGAACAACTGGCCGTACATGGCTGGCTTGTAGAAGAGGGCGTAGCCGAGACGGC
This sequence comes from Brevundimonas sp. KH_058, assembly GCF_057838505.1. Classification (NCBI taxonomy): domain Bacteria; kingdom Pseudomonadati; phylum Pseudomonadota; class Alphaproteobacteria; order Caulobacterales; family Caulobacteraceae; genus Brevundimonas; species Brevundimonas sp. KH_058. Next base: position 2,262,704 of record NZ_CM174469.1, read on the forward strand.
CGCCCAGGATGATGCCCAGCACGATCCACAGCACCAGATCGTCCAGTTGCGTCGTGGTGACCGGCGGTTTGCCCGGCGCCCACAGCCGCTGGGTCTTGGCCAGGCGTGCGGCGTACCACCAGCCCAGCACGATGCCGGCGACATAGGCCAGGGCGTACCAGCGGATCGGAAGCGGTCCGAGGTGGATCAGAACCGGATCGAATTCGGGAAAGGGCACGGGGCGTTCCTGTGAAGGGCAGTCTCTGAAAGGCGGTTTAGCAAGCGTCGCTGCGTCCGTCGCCTGTGAAGACGAATAACAACGCCTTGATGGCATCCGCGAAGCAGCAGAAAGAAAGGTTTCGTTCACCATAGTCGGTGAACCTTCGTTAACGACGTTGAGGTCGGAGCCGCCATGCAGACCCGCAATCCCATCCTGGACGAGTTCGCCAAGCTGACGACCGGCGCCATGGGCCTGGCCCAGGCCGCCGGCGAAGAGGCCAAGACCGCCTGGCGCGGCCAGGCCGACCGGATCGCCGCCGAAATGGACCTGGTCCGTCGCGACGAATTCGATGTGCTGAAGGACGAGATCGCCGCCCTGCGGGCCGAGATCGCGGATCTGAAGGCGGCGAAAAAGCCGGCCGCAAAGCCCGCGAAGGGAACGTCCACAGATGGAACTCAACCCGGGGACGCAGCCGGTTGAGCCGAATCTGCGAACAGGCTTACCGTTCTGTTAACACCCGCGATTCTCGCGGATGCAGCTCGAATCGAGACAATTGATGGATATCGCCCGGCCAGAGGAGATGGACGTGCCCTTCGACCCGCTTGAGGTCGTCGAGCATGTTCTTACGGCCGAGAACCTTCCGTTCGACCGCACCGATGACGGCGACCTGGCCTTCGCTCTGGCGGGCGACTGGAAGGATTACGAGCTGTGGTTCGCCTGGCGGCCCGAGGGCGACTGCCTTCAGCTGTGCTGCGCGCTGGACCTGAAGGTGGCCAAGAGCCGCAAGACCGCCGCCTATGAACTGGTCGGCCTGATCAACCAGCGCACCTGGATGGGCCATTTCGAGGTCTGGGCCGAGGACGGCGAGATCGTCTTCCGTCACTCGCTGGCCCTGCCGATGGGCGAGCGCCCGACCCTGGCCCAGGCTGCATCCATGATCGACGCCGCTATCGAGGCCTCGGATCGCTACTACCCCGCCTTCGACTTCATGGTGCGCGGGAACAAGAAGCCGCAGGAGGCTATCGACGCCTGCCTGTTCGAGACAGTCGGCACCGCCTGATGGCCGTTAAGGGTCCAGTCGTCCTGGTCGGCTGCGGCCGACTGGGGTCCGCCATTCTGGAAGGCTGGCTGCTGACCGGGACGGTGGCGGCGTCCGACCTGATCATCCTCAGTCCGTCGGAGAAGCCGGCCGCCGAGGCGGCGCGGGCGCAGGGCGCGCGGATCAATCCGCCGCTGGAGACGCTGACCCAGGCCGCCGTCATCGTGCTGGCGGTCAAGCCGGCGCTGTGGCGCGCGGTGATGGCTCCGTTGGCGCCGTTCCTGAACGACCGGGCTGTGATCCTGTCGGTGATGGCGGGCGTGACCGCGCCGACGCTGGCCGAGGGGATCGGCGGCTGGCCCATCGTGCGGGTGATGCCGACGACCGGCGTGTCGCGCAGACGCGGCGTGGCCTCGGTCTGGTCAGCGGATGCGCGGGCCGAGGACATTGGGCGGGCGCTGTTCGAACCGATGGCCGAAACCGTGGTTCTGGCCGACGAAGCCCTGATGGACGCGGCGACGGCGGTGGCCGGATCGGGCGCGGCCTATTTCTACGCTTTTACTGAAGCCTTGGCGCGAGCCGGGGAGGCGGCGGGTCTGGACGCGGCGACGGCGGACGTGCTGGCGCGCGCGACCCTGAGATCCGCAGCGGATTCGATGGGCGACGATGGGCTGGAGGCCCTGATCGGCCGGATCGCCTCGCCCGGCGGCTCGACCCGCGCCGGGCTTGACGCCATGGCGAAGGACGGCCGCCTGACGGCGATGCTGGACGAGACGGTTGCGGCGGCGGTCAGACGCAACCGCGAAATGGGTTAGAAGCGCCCGCGCTCGATCTGATTGCCGAAGCGCTCGAAGGCGCGGTCTGCGTCGCGCCAGACGCTGTAGCCCCAGACATCGGCGAGGTTGGGCGAGAAGTAGGAATAGTTCACCGGCCGGGTCTGGCCGTCCGCCGTAACGATCTCGCCCTTGATCGCCGCGCCGCCGATCGAGATGCTGTTGATCGGATCGAGGCCCGGCGTCTGGCGCACCTGTTCCCAGGTCGGACGGTTCGGCTTCAGATCGACCAGGATCAGATTGGCCGTTGCGCCGGGGTAGCGTTGCTCCAACGCCTTGCCGACCTCGGCCTGAAGGCCGGCGATCTGTTCGTTGACCTCGCGGTCGCCGAGCTTCTCGACCTGACGCTGAAGTTCCGGGCCGACCGTGACGTTCACGGTTGGGGCTTGCGCCTGGGCCATGGCGGCGGCTGCGAGGGTCGCGGCCAGGGGTGCAAAGAAGGCAAGTCTACGCATCGAATTCATCTCCAAGCCCTGTCGGAACCAAGATGACCCTTGCGGCGACGTTTCGCCAGACCCTGACCGCCGAAAGCTGAAATGCCTCAGGCGGTCTCGGTGACCGTGACGGTTCCCGGCACCCGGATCGTGGCCTTCAGCCCGCCCAGGTCGCTGCGGTCCAGGGTGACATCGCCGCCGTGGCCGCGCGCCACGTCGCGGGCGATGGCCAGGCCCAGGCCGACGCCCTTGCGGTTCTGATTGCGGGATTCGTCCAGACGGGAGAAGGGACGGAAGGCCTCGTCGTACATGGCTTCGGGGATGCCCGGCCCGTCGTCTTCGACGACGATTTCCAGACCGCCAGACGCCAGGGCGCGGCCCGACAGGCGCACATGCTCGCCGTGCGAGGCGGCGTTGCCGGCCAGGTTCACCAGGGCGCGCTTGAAGGCGAGGGGGCGCACCGACGCCGTCATGCCGTCGGCGACCAGAACCTCGACCTCGGCGCCGACGCGCCGGGCGTCCTCGCCCGCCGCCCTGAGCAGGTCGGAGATCGAGACCGGCTTGGGCGGCTCGCCCGCCTCGCCGCGCGCGAAGTCGAGGTATTCGTCGATCATATGCTCCATCTCGTCCAGGTCGCCGCGCATGGCGGCCTGGCGCTTGAACGGCGGGGCCAGGGCCAGTTCGAGACGAAGGCGGGTCAGGGGCGTGCGAAGGTCGTGGCTGACCGAGGCGAGCAGGGCGGTGCGCTGGTCGATGTGGCGCTGGATACGGTCGCGCATGGCCATGAAGGCGACGGCGGCGGCCCGGACCTCGCGCGCGCCATGCGGCTTGAACCGGGGCACGGTCTCGCCGCGCCCGAAGGCCTCGGCCGCATCGGCCAGCCGTTCGATGGCGCGGACCTGGTTGCGAATGAACAGGATGGCGACGCCCATCAGCAGGACGGTCGCCACCGCCAGCCACAGGACGAAGATGTGGGCCTGGGTCGCCACGGCGCGCTCGCGCGGGGCGATGATCCGCAGCACGCCCTGCGGCTCCTGCACCTGAATGTCGACATAGGCGGGGTAGCGGGTGGTGTCGAACCAGTAGGGGTGGTCCAGACGGGCGTCCAGGGCGCGGTCCAGCACCCGATCCACCACGCCGATGGCCCCGCGCCGCTCCTCCGTCGGCAGGGTGCGGCCTTCCTGAAGCACGATGGACAGTGACATCGACCGCTCCGCGCGGTTGGCCAGCTTGTCCAGGTTCGCCGGGCTGGGGTCGTCCTCATAGCTTTCGACGGCCCAGGCGACATCCCCGGCCAGGCCTTCGGACAGGCGGGCGGTGACGGTCTGCCAGTGGGCGTCGAAGAAGACCCAGGTCACCGCCATCTGCATGACCAGCACCGGCAGGACGATGATCAGCAGCGATCGACCCCACAGCGAGGTCGGCAGGCGCCGCTTCAGGAACCGCGGCCACAGATAGGCGGGCAGCAGCCGCATCGGATCAGTCGGGCGCCAGCATATAGCCGACGCCGCGCACCGTCTGGAGATAGCGCGGGTTCTTGGGGTCGACCTCCAGCTTGCGGCGCAGGCGCGTGACCTGAACGTCCACGGCGCGGCCGGTGATGTCGGCGGTATCGGGCGACAGGCTCATTCGTTCGACCGGGGCGTGGGCGTGCAGCGCCAGGGTCTTGAGCAGTTGCGCCTCGGCCTCGGTCAGGCGCTGGGGCGCGCCGTCGCGGATCAGCTCCAGCCGTTCCATGTCGAAGACGGCGGTTCCCAGCTTGATCTCCTTGGGACCGATCGGCTTGCCGCCGGTGCGGCGCAGGATGGCGTCGATGCGCAGCACCAGTTCGCGCGGTTCGAACGGCTTTGACATATAGTCGTCGGCGCCGCGCGACAGGCCCTCGATCCGGTCCTCGGGATCGCCGCGTGCGGTCAGCAGCAGGACCGGCGTCTTGGACAGTTCGGCCTTGCCGCGAACCCAGCTGGTCAGGTCCAGCCCGCTTTCGCCCGGCATCATGACGTCCAGCACGACCAGATCGAACTCGATCAGCTCCATCATCCGCTTGGCGGCGGCGGCGTGGGCGGCGCCGGTGACCCGGTAGCCTTCGCGCGCCAGAAATTCCTTCAGCAGCTCGCGGATGCGATCATCGTCGTCGACGATCAGCAGATGGCGGCCCACGCCGGGGCCGGCGATGGGGCCCGAACGGCCATGCGAGCGCGATTCCGTCATGCTCATGCGACGTTTCCCCCGCTACGGGCGTTGACCTGAGCGATTCGTGAGGCTCTAACACCGTCAATTTCGCGGGAGACGTATTTCAATGGCCTTCGTTCCTTTCGACGATCGTGACGGCTGGATCTGGGTGAATGGCGATTTCGTCCCCTGGAGGGAAGCGAAAACGCACGTTCTGACCCATGCCCTGCACTATGGCTCGTCGGTCTTCGAGGGTGAGCGTATGTACGCCGGCGAAATCTTCAAGCTGACGCAACATTCGGAGCGCCTGAAGCGGTCCGCCAACCTGCTCGACTTCGAGATACCCTACAGCGTCGCTGAAATCGACGCCTTGTGTAAGGAAACCTGCGCCAAGAACGGCCTGACGGACTGCTACGTGCGTCCCGTCGCCTACCTCGGCCCGGAACAGACCAGCGTTTCGGCGCTGAACAACAAGGTCCACCTGGCCATCGCCGTGTGGGACTGGCCCAGCTATTTCGACCCCGAGGTCAAGGCGCGCGGCCTGCGTCTGGAATGGTCCAAGTGGCGCCGCCCCGATCCGGCGACGGCCCCGACCACGGCCAAGGCGGCGGGTCTGTACATGATCTGCACCATGTCCAAGAACACGGCCGAGCGTAACGGTTTCGCCGACGCCCTGATGCTGGACTGGCGCGGCTATGTCGCCGAGGCGACCGGCGCCAACGTCTTCTTCGTCAAGAACGGCGTCATCCACACGCCCAAGGTCGAACACATCCTGGACGGCATCACGCGCCAGACGGTGATCGAGATCGCCCGCGAAAAGGGCATCGAGGTCGTGGTGCGCGACATCAAGCCGGAAGAGCTGTCGGACTTCTCCGAATGCTTCCTGACCGGCACAGCCGTCGAGGTGACCCCGGTCGCCGAAGTGGGCGAATACCGCTTCACGCCCGGCGCCCTGTCGCTGGACCTGATGGACCACTACGGCAAGCTGGTGCGCGGCCAACTCTGATCCGGTCGCGACGGCGTGATGAGGGCGGTCCCGAGGGGCCGCCCTTTTTCGTTTCGCTTGCCAGCCGCGCTGCTTTGTCCTTGAAGCGAATGAAGACCGGCGGGCGCGCCGGATACGGGGATCGTCTTTCATGTTCAGTCTGCTGAACCTCCAGAGCCTGTTCGGCCTGGTCGTCATCGTCGCCATCTGCTGGGCGTTCTCCGAGAACCGTCGCGTGTTCCCGTGGAAGCTGGCGATCGGCGCCGTCCTGGTTCAGGCCGGTCTGGTCCTGGCCCTGTTCGCCATTCCGGGATCACGCGCCGTCCTGACGGCGGTGACGGGGGCCATCGACGGCCTGGCGGTGGCGACGGCTCAGGGGACGCGGTTCGTGTTCGGTTATCTGGGCGGCGGCGATCAGCCCTATGCCGTCCAGAACGAAGGGGCCCTGTTCACCTTCGCCTTCAACGTCCTGCCGCTGATCATGGTGATCTCGGCCCTGTCGGCGCTGCTTTGGCACTGGAAAATCCTGAAGTGGCTGATCCGCGGCTTCGGCCTGCTGTTCCAGCGCACCATGGGCCTGGGCGGCGCCTCGGCCCTGGCGGTGGCGGCCAACATCTTTTTGGGCACCATCGAAAGCCCGATCGTCATCAAGGCCTATCTGGACAAGCTGAGCCGGTCTGAAATTTTCCTGATGATGACCGTGGGTCTGGCCACGGTCGCCGGTTCGACCATGGTCGCCTACGCCAGCATCCTGTCGCAGACCCTGCCCAACGCCGCCGGTCACGTGCTGGTGGCCTCCATCGTCTCGGCCCCGGCCGGCGTGTTGCTGGCGCGAATCATGGTGCCGGAACCCAACAAGGAAGCCGCCCAGTCGATCAGCTACGACTCGGCGCTGAAATACGACAGCGCCATCGACGCCATCTCGAAGGGCACGTCGGACGGCCTGATGGTGGTGCTGAACATCTCGGCGGTGCTGATCGTCTTCGTGGCCCTGGTGGCGCTGGTCAACGTCATGCTGGGCGGCTTTATCGTCTTCGGCGAGCCGCTGACGGTCGAGCGTATCCTGGGCGTTCTGCTGACGCCGCTGGCCTGGCTGATCGGCGTCGATGCGCGTGAGGCGGGGCAGGCCGGCTGGCTGCTGGGCGTCAAACTGGCCCTGACCGAGTTCGTGGCCTTCATCGAGTTGGGCAAGATCCCGGCCGACGCCATGAGCGAGCGCACGCGGATGCTGATGACCTATGCCCTGTGCGGCTTCGCCAACATCGGTTCTGTCGGCATCACCGTGACCGGCCTGTCGGTGCTGATGCCCGAGCGTCGCGAAGAAGTGCTGGGCCTGATCTGGAAGGCCCTGTTCGCCGGCTTCATGGCCACGGCCATGAGCGCGGCCATCGTCGGGGTCATGCCGGCGGCCGTGTTCGGCTGATCGAACACGGCTGGTCTTAATCCTTTGACCGCAATGGCTTACCGCGGCGTGAACTTGCGGATCACGCCGGAGAAGGTCATCAGCAGGCGATCGCCGGTGTTGATCTGGCCGCGCACGAAGATCAGGCTCTTGCCTGCCTTGGTGACCTGGCCGGTGGCCTCGATCAGTTCGCCGACATAGCCGCCGTCGATGAAGGTCGAATCTAGCTGGACCGTGACGCCCGAGGCACCCTCCATCTCCTGATAGGCGATCTGGAACATGGCGATGTCGGCGAAGGTCATCAGGCAGCCGCCGTGCATCCGGCCGCCGGCGTTCATGTGCTTTTGCTCGGCGCGGAAGGCGCAGCGCATGTGACCGTCGGGATCGGGTTTGCCGTAGAACGGGCCCACGACGGTGTCGAAGGTGTCGTGCAGATCATAGGTCTGCCAGCCGGCGAACTCGCCCTCGGTGATGGTGATTTTCTTGGGCATGCAGACTTGGCCTTACTTATGGGCGTGCGTTGCAGCATATAGGCGCAATGAGCGATCCGATCGAAACCGCAATCCTGAACAAAATCGCCGCGCTGGAGCCCGGCAAGAGCATTGAGCCGGCGGAAGTGGCCAAAGAGCTACAGCCGGAGCAGTGGCAGCGCATGCTGCCCAAGGTCCGCGCCATCGCCCTGAGCCTGATGCGCCAGGGCAAGTTGACCATCACCAAGAAGGGCAAGCCAGTCGACCCGGACCACGTCCGCGGCGTGACGCGCCTGCGTCAGGCCACCGAGGAAGAGACGGCCCAGGCTCTGAGCCGTCGTCCGCCGCTCGTCGAGGGCCCCGATCTGGATGAATGACGACTGATCTCGACGAGGTACTGAGCGACATCCGCGCCTGCCGCGCCTGCGCGGGCGTACTGCCGCATACGCCGCGTCCGGTGGTGCGGGTGTTTCCCGAGACGCGGCTGCTGATCTGCGGCCAGGCGCCGGGGCGGCGGGTGCACGAAAGCGGCCTGCCGTTCACCGATCCATCGGGCGATCGGCTGCGCGACTGGATGGGCGTGGACTACGAGACCTTCTATGCCGATCACCGCATCGGCGTGGCCGCCCAGGCCTTCTGCTATCCGGGGACGGCGCCCAAAGGCGGTGATTATCCGCCGCCGACGCGGTGTGCAGAGCTTTGGCGGCCTCAGTTGTTGGACGCCCTTCCGCAGATGGAGCTGACATTGCTTGTCGGCGGCTATGCCCAGGTCTGGGCGCTGGGCGACCGGGCAAAGCGGAACATGACCGAGACGGTGCGGGCTTGGCGTGAATACGCGCCTGACCTGCTGGTGCTGCCGCATCCTTCATGGCGCAATACGGCTTGGCTGAGGAAAAATCCGTGGTTCGAGGTCGAGGTGGTTCCGTATCTGCGGGAACGGGTTCAAGTCATTCTGAAATCCGCTGAGTCTCGCGAACGCCGCGATCCAGTTCTTTCGTGAGGTCGTAGGGGGCGAATGGTCGTTCACTTTTCCAGACTGATCCCGCTTGCGGCCGCGCTCGCTCTGTCGGCCTGCGCTACGCCCTATATTCAGCCGCCGTTGACGCCGCCCGTCGGGTTCGTCGGAGCGCATGTCGAGGATCGCGCCCTGGTCATGTCGGACGGGGCGCGACTGCCCTATCTGCGCTGGGGGCCGACGGATCGCGCGCCCTGGGCGGTGATCGTGGCGCTGCACGGCATGAACGACCACGACGCCAGCTTCCGTCTGGCCGGCCCATGGTGGGCCGAGCAGGGAATCGAGACCTGGTCATACGACCAGCGCGGTTTCGGCGCAGCGCCGGGGCGTGGCGAATGGGCCGGGCAGCAGCGGATGACCGACGACCTGCGGGAGATCACGGCCATGGCTCGCGCACGCTATCCCCACGCCGTCATCGCCGTGGTGGGCGAGAGCATGGGCGGGTCGGTGACGGCGGCGGCCTTTGGTTCTGACAATCCGCCCGATGCGGATCGGGTGGTGCTGCTGGCGCCCGGCGTCTGGGGCTGGTCCACGCAAGGGCCGCTGAACAGCACGGCGCTGAACATCGCGGCGCGGGCGCTGGGCGACGTGGCGCTGGAGCCGCCCGAGTTCATCACGCGCGATATTCACGCCTCGTCCAATACGCTGGAGCTGATCCGCAACGGGCGCGACCCGATGAGCATTCTCGCGACCCGGTTCGACACCGTCTATGGGCTGGTCGATCTGATGGAGACCTCGTCGCGCAGCCTGGGCCGCATCCGGGGCGACGCCATCCTGATGTACGGCGCACACGACGAGGTGGTGAAGAGAGGGCCTATGCGGTTGGCCTTGCGACGGGCCGAGGCTGAAGGCGGCACGTTGCGCACGGCCTGGTATCCGAACGGCTGGCATCTGTTGAACCGCGATCTGGACGCCGAGATCGTCTATCGCGACGTGGTCTCTTGGTTGAAGGACCCCAAGGCGCCCCTGCCTTCGGGCGCGCCGGCGGTGCTGCCGCAGTTGGAAACCCGATCTTCGGCGCGCCCGTAAACGTCTCTTAACGCGACGTTTACCATCAAGGCGGCATTTTCTGCCTAGCGGGGCGTTCGTGTCTCCCGCGAGTTTGGGGCGGGGACGCGTGGGCGGCTTCACAGCGGCGTTGCAGAAGTTCGGGATCGGCCGTCTGGCCGCTGTCCTCGGCGTCGCCGCAGGCGTCGCCGCCGTGCTGGTCGCCGTCATGCTGCGCATGGGCCAGGCGCCCGACGCGCTGCTCTATTCCAATCTGGATCTGCGCGAAGCCAGCGAGATCACCACCGCCCTGGATCAGGCCGGCATCAAATATACCTCCAAGGGCGACGGCTCGACCGTCATGGTCAACCGCGACGACGTGGGCACGGCGCGGATGCTGGTGGCCGAGAAGGGTCTCGTGACCTCGGGGTCGGTCGGCTACGAGTTGTTCGACAATCAGTCGGTCCTGGGCCAGACCGAGTTCCAGCAGCAGTTGAACGAGCAGCGCGCGCTGCAGGGCGAACTGTCGCGCACCATCATGTCGATGCGCGGCATCACCGCCGCTCGCGTCCACATCACCATGCCGCGCCGCGAGATGTTCACCTCGGCCGCAGGCGATCCGACCGCCGCCGTTCTGGTGGGTCTGGGCGGGCGCGACCTGAGTGCGGATCAGGTGCGGGCGATCCGCAACCTGGTGGCCTCTTCGGTGCCGAACCTGAAGCCGGACCGCGTCACCGTCGCCGATCAGAACAACCGCACCCTGGCCGCCGGCAGCGACGACGGCACGTTCTCGTCTGCTTCCGCCGCCGAGGCCAAGGGCAATACCGAAAGCCAGCTTCAGGCGCGCATCAAGGACATCGTCGAAGGCGTCGTCGGCATCGGTTCCGCACGTGTGCAAGTGACGGCCGACATCGATCAGAGCCGCGCCACCACTCAGGAAGAGAAGTTCGATCCCGATGGTCAGGTCGTCCGCTCGACCACCACCAACGGCTCGCAATCCGCCGACAATACCGCCCAGCCCGACGGCGGCGTCACCGCCACGAACAACATTCCCGGCGGCGCGGCGCCTGGTGCGACCCCGGCCGGCTCGACCAACACCGAGAACGCCGAGACCACCAACTACGAAATCTCCAAGACCACCACGACCACGACCAAGGAGCCGGGCGAGGTCAAGAAGTTGGCCGTCGCCGTCGCCGTGGACGGCAAGTGGACACCCGCCGCCGACGGCAAGGGCGAGCCGACCTATGCGCCGCGCACCGCCGAGGAGATCGCCCAGATCAAGTCGCTGGTCGCCGCCGCCGCAGGCATCGACGAGACGCGCGGCGACAAGATCGAGGTCATCAACGTCCGCTTCAACCACGACACCGGTATCGCCGGCGGCCTGGAAGGCAAGTCGTCGCTGCTGGACTTCTCCAAGAACGACATCATGCGCTTCATCGAGCTGGGCATACTGACGGTCGTGGCCCTGCTGCTGATCTTCTTCGTGCTGCGTCCGCTGCTGAAGACGGCCTCGGGCGGGACGAACCTGCCGGCCGTCATCGGCGCCAACGGCATGCCGGTGACGACGGTGGCGACGACGGTGATCGGCGCGGACGGTCAGCCGCAGCTGGTTCAACTGCCTGCACCCACCGAGATGGACCAGAAGATCGACATCGCTCGCATCGAGGGTCAGGTGAAGGCGTCCTCGGTCAAGAAGGTCGCCGACTTCGTCCAGGCCCATCCCGATGACGCCGCTGGCATCCTACGCACCTGGGTGGCCGAAGGCTGATGGCGAAGCTGGTCAACAAGAAGGCTGCGATCGACGACCCCAACAAGCTGACGGGGCCGGAGAAGGCCGCCGTCATCCTGCTGGCGCTGGGCGAAGAACATACCGCCCTGTGGGAGCGTCTGGACGACGACGAGGTCAAGGAGATCTCGCAGGCCATGGCGACGCTGGGCAATGTCAGCGCCGAGGCCGTCGAGGCCCTGATGATCGAGTTCGTCTCAGGCCTGTCGGGCTCGGGCTCGGTCATGGGCAGCTACGAACAGACCCAGAAGCTGCTGGCCGCCTTCCTGCCCAAGGATCGCGTCGACGGCCTGATGGAGGAGATCCGGGGTCCGGCCGGTCGCACCATGTGGGACAAGCTGGGCAATGTGAACGAGGCCGTCCTCGCCAACTATCTGAAGAACGAATACCCCCAGACGGTCGCCGTCATCCTGTCCAAGGTGCGCTCGGACCATGCCGCCCGCGTGCTGACCAGCCTGCCAGAAGACTTCGCCCTGGAATGTGTGCAGCGGATGCTGCGCATGGAACCGGTGCAGCGCGAGATCCTGGACAAGATCGAGGCGACGCTGCGCACCGAATTCATGTCGAACCTGGCGCGCACGTCCAAGCGCGACAGCCACGAGATGATGGCCGACATCTTCAACAGCTTCGACCGTCAGACCGAGGCCCGTTTCATCGGCGCCCTGGAAGAGCGCAATCGCGAGTCGGCCGAGCGCATCCGCGCCCTGATGTTCGTGTTCGAGGATCTGTCCAAGCTGGACCCCGGCGGCGTCCAGACCCTGCTGCGCGGCGTGGACAAGGATTCGCTGGGCCTGGCGCTGAAGGGCGCCTCGGAGGGGCTGCGCGAGATGTTCTTCTCCAACATGTCCGAACGCGCCTCCAAGATCATGCGCGAAGACATGGAATCGATGGGCCCTGTGCGTCTGAAGGACGTCGATGCGGCGCAGATGGCCATGGTTCAGGTCGCCAAGGACCTGGCCGCCAAGGGCGACATCATGCTGGCCGGCCAGGGCTCCGACGACGAGTTGATCTACTGACATGACCCAGTCTCCCGAAATCCGTCACCTCTTCGCCTTCGACACCGAGTTCGACGCGGACGGCACGGTGGTGCGCCCCGGCGCCTGGACGCCCGCCAAGCGCTCTTATCTGCCGGCCGAGGTCGAGGCCCTGGTGGCGCAAGGCCGGCTGGAAGCGCGCCAGCAGGCGCTGGCCGAGATCGAGAACATCCGCGCCATGGCCTTGAGCAACATCGCCCAGTCGGTGGCGTCGGCCATGCCGACGCTGAAGGCCGTGGCCCAGGCGCATCGCGAGCAGTCCGCCGATCTGGCGCTGGCCGCCGCCCGCGCCATCGGCGGGGCCGCGCTGGAGCGTTTCCCGCAGGCGCCGCTGAAGGCCGCGCTGGAGATGCTGGCGCAGGAGATCGACGCCTCGCCTCGCCTGGTGGTGCGAACATCGGGCCTGGACGATGAGGCGCGCGCCCTGATCCAACAGGCCTGCGCCGACAGCGGCTTCACCGGCGTGGTCGCCTTCCGCGACGAGCCTGGCATGGCGCAGACGGCCTTCCAGCTGGAATGGGCCGACGGTCGCGCCGACCATGATCCCAAAGGGTCCGCCGACCGTGTCGCCGAGGCGCTGACGGCCGCCCTGGCGGCCGAGGCGGGACACGCCGAAACCCTTACCGTCGACAGGAGCATGTTCTGATGGCATCCGACGACCTGGCGCTGGAGGAATTCTCCAGCCTTTCCGGCCCGCCGCCGATCGACGATCATGGCGACAAGACCGCCGCCGACCTGGCCACCGTCTTCGACGTGCCGGTCAACATCTCGGCCGTTCTGGGCAAGTCGCACATGTCGGTGGCCCAACTGCTGAAGCTGAACAAGGGGTCGGTGCTGGAGCTGGACCGCAAGGTCGGCGAGGCGATCGACATCTTCGTCAACAACCGCCTGATCGCGCGCGGAGAGGTCGTCGTCGTCGACGACCGGCTGGGCGTGACCATGACGGAAATCATCAAGACCGAGGATTCGGGCGCCTGATAGGCGACTGACTTTAGAGATTAAGGGAGAAGAACGATGCGTCTTCTGGTGGTAGGCAGACTGAGCGGGCAGCTCGCTTCGGCGGTGAAGATGGCCATGGCGCACGGCGCCAAGGTCACCCACGTCGAGCGCGCCGACCAGGCGACCGAACAACTGCGCCGGGGGCAGGGTGCGGACCTGCTGATGGTTGACTATCAGCTGGACATCGCCGCCCTGATCGCCGCCAACGAGGCCGAGCGGATCACCATCCCGGTCGTGGCCTTCGGCATCGACGCCGATGCGCGCGAAGCCGCCGCCGCGATCAAGGCCGGCGCCAAGGAGTTCATCCCGCTTCCGCCCGATGCCGAACTGATCGCCGCCGTCCTGTCGGCCGTCGCCGATGACGAAAAGCCGATGATCTCGGCCGACCCGTCGATGAAGGCGGTGCTGCAACTGGCCGACCAGGTCGCGCGCTCGGAAGCCTCGATCCTGATCACCGGCGAAAGCGGCGTCGGCAAAGAGGTGATGGCCCGGTATCTGCACGAACATTCGCGCCGTGCCGAACGCCCCTTCATCAGCGTCAACTGCGCCGCCATTCCCGACAATCTGCTGGAATCCGAACTGTTCGGCCACGAGAAGGGCGCCTTCACCGGCGCCGTCGCGCGCCGCATCGGCAAGTTCGAGGAGGCCGACGGCGGCACGCTTTTGTTGGACGAAATCTCGGAGATGGACGCCCGGCTTCAGGCCAAGCTGCTGCGCGCCATCCAGGAACGGGTCATCGACCGCGTGGGCGGCTCCAAGCCCGTCTCGGTCAATATCCGCATCATCGCCACCTCGAACCGCGATCTCGCCAAGGCCGTGGCGGAGGGCGTGTTCCGCGAGGACCTGCTGTACCGCTTGAACGTCGTGAACCTGCGTCTGCCGTCTTTGCGCGAACGTCCGGGCGACATCGTCGTTCTGGCCGATCACTTCATCAAGAAATACGCCGCCGCCAACGGCGTGCCGGTTCGCCCGATCTCGGCCCAGGCGCGCCAGGCCATCGCCGCCCACCGCTGGCCCGGCAACGTTCGCGAGCTTGAGAACGCCATGCACCGCGCGGTGTTGCTGGCGGTCGGTCCCGAGATCGACGTGGACGCCATCCGCCTGCCGGACGGTCAGCCGCTGTCGGGGCAAGGCGCGGGTGCGATGACCGGCCATGCCTATGATGGCGGACAGGGGGGCATCGCCGCCCGCGCCGCCCAGGCCGCCGACGCCGTGACCCGCAGCTTCGTCGGCCAGACGGTGGCGGCGATGGAAAAGACCCTGATCCTGGACACCCTGACCCACTGCCTGGGCAACCGCACCCATGCGGCCAACATCCTGGGCATCTCGATCCGCACCCTGCGCAACAAGCTGAACGAATATTCCGACGAGGGCACGGCCATCCCGGCGCCCATGAGCGGCGTGTCGGCCTCGGGCTACGCGGCCTGAGGATGACGACCGGGTTTGATCGCAGGACGCTGATCGGCGGGGCGGGCGCGCTGGCGCTTGTCGGCTGCTATCCGCGACGCGACGAACCCAAGGCGGAAGAGACCCCGCAACCTTTCCTGCTGAACGACCTGGAAAAGCGCCACGGCGGACGGCTGGGCGTGGCGGCCCTGGATGTCGGCAGCCAGCGCCGGGTGTCCTGGCGTGGACAGGAACGGTTCGCCTTCTGCTCGACCTTCAAGGCCTTCCTCGCCGTCGCCACGCTGGAGCGGGTGCAGCGCGAGGAAGAGCGGCTGGACCGCGCCGTCGCGATCACGCGGGCGGACATGATCCCCCACGCGCCGGTGACAGAAAAAGCCATCGGCCGTACCCTGACGATCCGCGAACTGATGCAGGCGGCGGTCGAGGTCAGCGACAATCCGGCGGCCAATATCCTGATCCGTGAAATGGGTGGAATCGCCGTATGGCGTTCATGGTGGCCGACGTTCGGCGACACCACCACCGTCATCTCGCGCCTGGAGCCGGACCTGAACACCGCCCTGCCCAACGATCCGCGCGACACCTGCCTGCCGGACCAGACCATCGCCAACATCCGCGAGCTGGCGTTCAGCGATCGGCTTACGCCTGAGCATGATCAACTGATCACCGGCTGGATGATCGGCTCGCCGACGGGCGCGAACCGCATCAAGGCGGGCGCGCCCCAGGGCTGGACCGTGGCGCACAAGACCGGGACCGGATCCAACGGCGCGACCAACGACATCGGCATGCTGACGCCGCTGTCGGGTTCGCCGGTCCTGCTGGCCGCCTATTTTACCGGCGCGCCCGAGGCGACGGACGATCAACGCGACGCCGTGATCGCCGAGGCGACGCGCCGCGCCCTGAAGGCGCTGGGCCGTGACTGACACGCCTACCATGATGAAGGACGGCATGGCGCGCCCCACCGGGCGCGACGTCCTGGGTTGGGTCAACCGCGGCGAAGTGCTGATGGCCGTCGGCGTGATCGGCGTGATCATGCTGCTGATCCTGCCGGTCCCGAAGATGCTTCTGGACCTGCTGCTGGCGATCTCGCTGGTCTCGTCCGTGCTGATCCTGATGACCGCCGTGATGATGAAGCGGCCGCTGGACTTCGCCATCTTCCCGACCGTGCTACTGGTCTCGACGCTGTTCCGCCTGGGTCTGAACCTGGCCTCGACGCGTTTGATCCTGACGCACGGCCAGGAAGGCCACGACGCGGCAGGGCAGGTCATCAACGCCTTCGGTCAGCTGATGATGGGCGGCAACTTCATCATCGGGGTGATCATCTTCGCCATCATCCTGGTGGTGAACTTCGTCGTCATCACCAAGGGGTCGACCCGGATCGCCGAAGTGTCCGCCCGCTTCACCCTGGACTCCATGCCGGGCAAGCAGATGGCCATCGACGCCGATCTGTCCAGCGGCCTGATCACCGAGGAGCAGGCCAAGCTGCGTCGCAAGGAGCTGGAGCAGGAATCGACCTTCTTCGGCGCCATGGACGGTGCGTCCAAGTTCGTGCGCGGCGACGCCGTGGCCGGCCTGATCATCACCTTCATCAACGCCATCGGCGGCATTCTGATCGGTACGCTGCAGCACGGCATGCCGGCGATGGAGGCCGCCAACACCTATGTCCAGCTGACCATCGGCGACGGCCTGGTCACGCAGGTTCCGGCCATCATCATCTCCATCGCCGCCGGCTTCCTGGTGTCCAAGGCCGGCGTCGAGGGCACGGCGGACAAGGCCATGGTCACGCAGTTGGCCACCAACCCGGTCTCGCTGGGCGTCGTGTCGGGCGCGGCCGGCCTGATCGGTCTGATCCCCGGCATGCCTCTGCTGCCTTTCGCAGCCCTTGCTATCGGTTCGGGCTTCATGGCCTGGAAGCTGGGACGCAACCGGCTGAGGCCGCAACCGACCGAGGCCGAGATCGCCGCGACCGCCGCCGCCGCCAAGCCCAAGGAGGATGTCGAAGAGCCGATCTCCAACATCCTGACCATCGACGAGGTCAAGATCGAACTGGGCTATTCGCTTCTCAGCCTGATCAACGATCTGGAAGGCCGCCGCCTGACCGATCAGATCCGCGCTCTGCGCCGTTCGCTGGCCCAAGAATACGGCTTCGTCATTCCCCAGGTGCGCATCCTCGACAACATGCGCTTGCCGACCCAGGGCTACGCCATCCGCATCAAGGAGATGGAGAGCGGCGCGGGCGAGGTGCGGCTGGGGCACCTGATGGCGATGGACCCGTCGGGGCGTCAGGTCGAACTGCCGGGCGAGCACATGCGCGAGCCGGCTTTCGGTCTGCCCGCGACCTGGATCGAAGAGGGGATGCGCGAGGAGGCGACGTTCCGGGGCTACACCCTGGTCGATCCGTCCACGGTGCTGACTACCCACCTGACCGAGATCCTGAAGGACAATATGGCGGACCTGCTGTCCTATGCCGAGGTGCAGAAACTGCTGAAGGAGCTGGGCGCCGAAGAGAAGAAGCTGGTCGAGGAACTGGTCCCCAGCGTGGTCACGGTCACCACCCTGCAACGGGTGCTGCAATCGCTGCTGCGCGAGAAGGTGTCGATCCGCGATCTGCCGGCGATCCTGGAAGGGCTGGCCGAGGCGGCGCCGCACAGCTCCAGCGTCACCACCCTGGTCGAACATGTCCGCGCACGCCTGGGCCGCCAGCTGTGCTGGCAGAACAAGGACGGCGAGGGCGCCCTGCCCATCGTCACTCTGTCGCCGGAATGGGAGACCGCCTTCGCCGAAAGCCTGATCGGACAGGGCGAGGACAAGCAGTTGGCCATGGCGCCGTCGCGGCTTCAGGACTTCATCCGCGCCGTGCGCGACACCTTCGAGCGGATCGCCATGACGGGCGAGAATCCGGTGCTGCTTACCGGACCGATGACCCGGCCCTATGTCCGGTCGATCATCGAGCGTTTCCGGGGCCAGACCGTGGTGATGAGCCAGAACGAAATCCATCCCAAGGCGCGGTTGCGGACATTGGGCCAGGTCTGACAACGGCCTGTAAACGCGGCGGAATCAGTTTGACGTTTGACGCGGCGCAACACGCCGCTAAAGCTCCACCGTCATGATCCCAAGCCCTCGGTCCCAATGGTCGCGATTGCGCGACTTCACCCGCACGTCGTCGCTCGCGCGGTCGATGTCGGCCATGCTGATCCTGGTCTTCGGCCTGCTGATCGTCGTCAATGCGACGACTTTCGTGATGATCCAGCGCACAGCGTCGGTGAACCGCACCATCGAACATGCCCAGCTGATGCGGCGGGCGTCGCGCACCACCCTGATTTCCATGCTGAACGCCGAGACGGCGCAGCGGGGCTTTCTGCTGACCGGCCGCAGCGATTTCCTTCAGCCTTATCGGCAGGCGCAGGAGGAGATGAAGCCGGCCGTCGCCTTCCTCGACGAAGGCGCGGCGCAGGATCCGACGCTGAAGGCCCCGGTCGATCGCATCCATCGCCTGGCGGACTTGAAGTGGGCCGAGATGGAACGGACCGTGACCTTGGCCCAGCAGGGGCGGATCGGTCAGTCGATCCAGGCCGTCCGCTCGGGCGAAGGCAAACGCTACATGGACGAGTTGCGGGCCGCCGTGGACGCCTTCGACGCCCTCAAATCCGCCCGCATCGCCGAACGCAGGAAGGCGTCCGACCGTTTCGGGGTCCTGACGGTGACGATGAACGCCATCGCCGGCCTGCTGGTGATCGTCCTGGCGTTGCTGTCGGCCTGGATGGTGCGGCGGTACGTGTCTGAACTTCAGGCCGCCCGCGCCACGCTGGATGCGGCCAACGCCGGTCTGGAAGACAAGGTTCGCGAACGCACCGGCGACCTGATGCGCGCCAACGAGGAAATCCAGCGCTTCGCATACATCGTCAGCCACGACCTGCGCGCGCCCTTGGTCAACGTCATGGGCTATACCTCCGAGCTGGAGCAGGCGGGCAGGGTCGTCGACAAGGCTATCGCCGACGCCGAGAAGACGCGCGCCGTCGATGCCGACGTGATCATGGCCGTCCGTGAAGACATGCCAGAGGCCATCGGCTTCATCCGTGCCTCGACCGAGAAGATGGACCGGCTGATCAACGCCATACTGAAGCTGTCGCGCGAGGGTCGCCGCAACCTGGCGCCCGAGACGCTGGACATGACGGCCATGGCCCAGAACATCGCCGACAGCGTCCATCACCAGACCGAGGCCTCGGGCGCGCGAATCGAGGTGCAACCTCTGCCGGAAATCGAAAGCGACCGTATTTCGATGGAGCAGATCGTCGGCAATCTGATCGACAACGCCGTCAAATATCTGGACGCCAGCCGGCCCGGAGAGATCGTGGTGTCGGGCGAGGACGTTCCGGGCGGCTGGGTCGTCTATCGGGTCGCCGACAACGGCCGAGGCATCGCGCCGCGCGACCACGAACGGATTTTCGAACTGTTCCGCCGGTCCGGCAAACAGGACCGGTCGGGCGAGGGGCTGGGCCTGGCCTTCGTGCGCAACAGCGTTCGTCGGATCGGCGGGACCATCGACGTGGAGTCCGAGCTGGGCAAAGGCTCGACTTTCCTGCTGAAATTCCCCAAACGACTGATCCTAGCTGAACCCGGAGGCGCGCTGTGACGCAACCCGTCAAAATCATCATGGTCGAAGACGACCACGGCCACGCCAAGCTGATCGAAAAGAACATCCGCCGGGCCAACATCAACAACGAAATCAAGCATTTCGACGAGGGCGGTGCGGCGCTCGACTATCTGTTCAGCGACGAAATCCTGAACAACGGGCCGCTGCTGATCCTGCTGGACCTCAACCTGCCCGATATGTCGGGAACTGACATTCTGGAGAAGGTGAAGGGCAACGACCGTCTGAAGCGTGCGCCGGTCGTCGTACTGACCACCACGGACGACAAGGTCGAGATCCAGCGCTGCTACGACCTGGGCTGCAACGTCTACATCACCAAGCCGGTGGATTATGAATCCTTCGCCGGCGCCATACGCCAGCTGGGCCTGTTCCTGTCGGTCATCCAGGCGCCGGAGATCTGACGATCGAGACGCCGCAGCCTATCCGCCTGCTCTATATCGACGATGACCGGGGCCTGTCCCGGCTGGTCGAGAAGGAGTTGGGGCGTCACGGCTATGCCGTCACCTGCGCCCCCGACGGGGACGCGGGGCTGGCGCTGTTGCAGCAGCACGAATACGATGTCTGCGCCCTGGACCACTACATGCCGACGCGCGACGGCCTGGACGTCCTGCCCGACATCATGGCGCTGAATGCGCCGCCGCCGGTCGTCTATGTGACGGGTGCTCAAGAGGGGCGGATCGCGGTCGCGGCCCTGCGTGCCGGCGCGGCCGACTATGTCATCAAGGACGTGTCCGAGGACTTCACCTCCCTGCTGCGCTCGGCGCTGGAAGACGCCCTGCTGCGTCGCCGGCTCCAGCGCGAGAACGACCTGGCCCAGGAAGAAATCCGCCTGGCGCGCGACCGGGCCGAGGCGATGCTGCGTGAGGTCAATCACCGCGTCGGCAACTCGTTGCAACTGGTGTCCAGCTTCATGTCTCTGCAGATGCGACACGTGACCGATCAAGGCGCCAGGGATGCGCTGCGCGAGTCTCAGGCGCGCATTGAGGCCGTGGCTCACGTTCACCGGCGCCTCTACACCTCGGGCGACATGAGCACCGTCGCCATGGACGAGTATCTGGTGGGGCTGATGGACGAACTGTCCAAGTCCATCGGGCCGGGCGAGGGATCGCCCAAGTTGACGCTGGATGCCGAGCCTTTGTCGGTCACGACCGATCAGGCGGTGTCCATCGGCGTCATCGTCACGGAACTCGTCACCAACGCCGTCAAATACGCCTATACGCCGGGGCAGGGCGGTGAAATCCGCATCCATCTGCGCCGCGAGGGTGACAACAAGGTCGCCCTGATGGTCGAGGACGACGGCCCCGGCATGGGCGACGGCACGCCCAAGGGCACGGGTCTGGGCGGCAAGATCATCTCGGCCATGGCCTCGGGCCTGCGCTCGGTCGTCGAGTTCGACGGCGCACACAAGGGCGTGCGCGCCCGGCTGTCGTTCGACCTTTAGGGTCGGTATCCGTCATGTTGCAGTTCGGCGTTCGCAAACCCGCTTCCGATTATCGTCACCGCGCCACGGCGTTCGGCATCGTCGAACGCGACGGGCTGATCGCCTGTGTCCGGGTGGAGCGCGAGGCCGGTCCCTATTTCGACCTGCCCGGCGGCGGGGTCGATGTCGAGGAGACCGAGGTTCAGGCCCTGAAACGCGAGTTTGTGGAAGAGACGGGCCTAACCATCGCGCCGCTGAACCGCATCGCCGAGGCCAGCCAGTATTTCGTGCGCTCGACGCGCGAGCCGGTGAACAATGTCGGCGGCTTCTGGACGGCGACCGTCACGGCCGAAAACCCGGATGCGAAGTGCGAGGACGACCACACCTTGGTGTGGCTGGATCCGACCTTCGCCCTGTCCCGGCTGAGGCACGATTCCCACGCCTGGGCGGTCGCCGTCTGGCTGCGTCGGGCAAGCTGAGCCTTACGGAACGAGGGTGCGGCTATGCCGTTTCCTTTTCAACCCGCAACGCCATGTCGCGGCTATTGAAAACGGAGACTTTAGATGGCTGATCACGACCGTATCGAAGGCGCCGCCAAGAACATCGGCGGCAAGATCAAGGAAGCCGCCGGCAAGGTGACCGGCGACACCAAACTGCAGGCCGAAGGCAAGGCCGATCAGGTCGAGGGCAAGGTCCAGAACACGGTCGGCGGCGTCAAGGACAGCCTCCGCGACAAGGCCTAAGCCCCAATCGAATTGCGTGAAGATATGAAACGCCGTTCGCGAAAGCGGACGGCGTTTCTGCGTTTTGATCAGTCCTTGTCGCCCCAGAGCTTGAGAGCTAGGTTGCGGGCGCTTGTTTCGACGGGGCGGCATTCTGAACTGAAACCGCCTCTGATCGGACGGGGTCGGCAGTCTATTTCCTGAAGGGCTGAAGGCGCCTCAGCAGCGCGCGACTGAGGCC
This sequence comes from Brevundimonas sp. KH_058, assembly GCF_057838505.1. NCBI lineage: Bacteria > Pseudomonadati > Pseudomonadota > Alphaproteobacteria > Caulobacterales > Caulobacteraceae > Brevundimonas > Brevundimonas sp. KH_058. The sequence goes on from NZ_CM174469.1 coordinate 2,284,497, forward strand.
CGCACTGAACGGCATAGGCAGAGCCGCCGGCGTTGGCCTGGGTCATGTGACAGTCGCCCGCCATGCCGCTGGGACGAAGGGCCTCGGGCAGGTCAGGCCCCATGGCCAGGGCCAGTTGTTCGCGCACCTCGGTCTGGCAGGTCTCCATCAACTTGGCGCCGCGCACCAGCGGACTGCACCGCGCGCGCTCGAAACCGAAAGGATCGGCCAAGCCCCACGCCGGCACGGAATGTTGCGCCGGCGGCGCCGGCGTCTCGACCACCGGCTCTGGCGCGGCCGTCTCCCACACCACGGTCGGTGCGGGTTGCTGAAACAGAAGCAGGGCGAAGGCGGCGGCGATCATGGACAAGGCCCCTCGATGTAGTTCGCCGGGCGGGAACTCGCCCAAGACGCGAACCTACCTTGTCAGGGCGCGCATCGCCTTGTCGAGACCTTCCAGTGTCAGGGGGAACATCCGTTCTTCCATCACCTCGCGCAGCAGGCCGACAGAGGCAGTGTAGCTCCAGTAGCGTTCCTGCACCGGATTCAGCCAGATCGACTTGTCCCACTGCTGACGCGCCCGCTTCATCCAGACGGCGCCGGCCTCCTCGTTCCAGTGCTCGACAGAACCGCCAGGCATGGTGACCTCATAGGGGGACATGGTCGCGTCCCCGACGAAGATGGCGCGCCAGTCGCCAGGATATTTGTGCAGCAGGTCCCAGGTTGGAATCCGCTCGGTGTGGCGACGCCGGTTGTCCTTCCAGACTCCCTCGTAAAGGCAGTTGTGGAAGTAGAAGAACTCCAGGTTCTTGAACTCGGTCTTGGCGGCGGAGAACAGCTCCTCGACCAGCTTGATGTGCCCGTCCATCGAGCCGCCGATGTCGAGGAACAGCAGAACCTTGATCGTGTTGCGCCGCTCGGGCCGCATCCGGATGTCCAGCCAGCCCTGGCGCGCGGTGCCGTCGATGGTGCCGTCGATGTCCAGCTCTTCCGCCGCGCCCTCGCGGGCGAAACGGCGCAGCCGGCGCAGGGCGACCTTGATGTTGCGCGTGCCCAGTTCGACCGTGTCGTCCAGGTTTCTGAACTCGCGCTTCTCCCACACTTTGACCGCCCGGCCGTGCTTGCCCGACCCGCCGATGCGCACCCCCTCGGGATTATAGCCGCCGTGGCCGAACGGGCTGGTCCCGCCCGTGCCGATCCATTTCGACCCGCCGGAATGCCGTTCGTGCTGCTCCTCCAGTCGCTGCTTCAGCGTCTCCATCAGCTTGTCGAACCCGCCGAGCGCCTCGATCTGGGCCTTCTCTTCTTCGGTCAGATATTTCTCGTTCAACAGCCGCAGCCAGTCCTCGGGAATATCGGTCGTCAGGTCCTCGCCCGCCCCGACCGATTCCACCCCCTTGAACACGGTCCCGAACACCTGGTCGAACCGGTCATAGTGTTTCTCGTCCTTGACCAGAACCGCGCGCGACAGGTGATAAAAGGTCTCGATCTCGCGCCCCGCCAGATCGCGATCCATCGCCTCCATCAGATGGAGCCATTCCTTCATCGACACCGGAACCTTGGCGTCGCGCAGGGCGGTGAAGAAGGGTAGGAGCATCAGAGGTTTTCGAGCGCTTGCGCCAAACGGGGAACTTCGATGCTGGCGATGGCCCAGATGACGCTGAAGTCGGTTGATCCGTAATCGTGCGCCAATCGGTGGCGAAGCCCCAACATGCCGCGCCAGTCGATGTCAGGAAGCTTTTCAGTCACTGCGGGTGACAACTTTCCTGCGGCTTCTCCAATGATCAAAAGTCTAAAGGCCGTCGCATCCCGTCGCAGAGAATCGGCTTCGAACGCGTCGGATGAAAGTCCGTCGATGTAGCGCGCAATCAAATCGGTCGATTCGCGAATATCCGCCAAAAGGCCGCGATCTGCGCGGTCAGACCTCAACACAATCCCTCAATGCGGACGCGCGGACGTAGGGATTGCGGAGGCCCTTCGACGTAAGCAGGTCAACCTCCTTGCCGACCTTGTCCGTCAATTCCTCGGCTAGACTATAGAACCGCAGACCCAACGGTTGCGACAAGTCCACCAGCAGATCGACATCGCTGTCCGGCCCCGCCTCATCGCGGGCATAGCTGCCGAACAGGCGCACGTTGACGATGCCCTGCTCTTCGAGCCAAGGCTTCAGGTCGCGCAGTTTTTCCAGCAGTTCGGCGCGGGTCATGCGGGCAACATAGTCTATCCGCGCCGCAAGATGAACTCTCGGTCGCGCCAGGCGCCGACGGGGTAGTCGTATTCACCCGCCTTCTCGAAGCCGTAGGCGGCGTAGAGGCGCTGGGCCTTGTCGTTGCCGCTCCAGACGCCGATCCACAGCGGGCCCTCGGTGTTCGCCTGCATCCAGTCCAGCGACAGGGTCAAAAGCTTCGTACCCAGGCCGAGGCCCTGGGCGGTCTTCGACACATAAAGCCGGCGCAACTCCATATGCGACGGCCTTGCGTCGCGGTGAGGCAAGCCGTTGGGGCCGGCGTTGGCGAAGGCCAGCAGTTCTCCGTCCCGCTCGGCCATCCACCAGGCGCAGCCCGGCCCGGCCAGCTTCTTCAGCGTCGGTTCCACGTTGAAACTGGCGTCCAGGAACGCCTTCAGATCGGCCTCGGGATAGGGGATGCCGAACCCCTCGACGAAGGTGTCGATGAAGGTCTGGCGACCCAGGGCGCCCAGGGCGGCGGCGTCTTCGGGGCAGGCAGGGCGGATCACGATCTCGGTCATGGTTCGGCTCTACAGGGTGGCGTCGCGCGCGTCACCGGCGACAAGGGCGAACGGCAGGCGTATCGTCGTTCCGATGTCCGTGCCGATCTTCACCCATCCGTCCATGCTGTCCCACACGCCGGGCGCGGGCCATCCCGAAAGTCCCGAGCGGCTGAAGGCGGTGCTGGACGCGCTGGACGACGCCGGTCTGGCCCATGATCGGCGGGCGGCGTCCCAGGCCGAGCTCGTGGATCTGGAGCGGGTGCATCCGGCCGCCTATGTCGCCCGCCTGCTGAAGGCGTCCCCCACCCAAGGCATGAATCAGCTGGACGCCGACACCGTCCTGTCGCCCGGCAGCGTCATGGCGGCGCGACTGGCGGCGGGGGCGGCGATCGATGCGGTGAGGGCCATCGCGAGGGGCGAGATGAACCGCGCCTTCGCCGCCGTGCGCCCGCCGGGCCACCATGCCGAGCCGGATCGGGCCATGGGGTTCTGCCTGTTCTCCTCCGTCGCCGTGGCGGCGCGGGTCGCCCAGGCTGAAGGTATGGCGCGGGTGGCGGTGGTCGATTTCGACGTTCACCACGGCAACGGCACCCAGGCGGCGTTCGAGGACGACGACAGCCTGTTCCTGGCCTCGATCCACCAGATGCCGCTCTATCCCGGCACGGGCGCGGCGTCCGAAACCGGCGTCGGCAATATCGTCAACGCCCCGGTGGCGCCCCATGCGGCGCGTGAAAAATGGCGTGCGACCTTCGCCGGCGGACTGATGCCGGCGCTGGAATCGTTCCGGCCGGACCTGATCCTGATCTCGGCCGGCTTCGACGCCCACAGGCGCGATCCGCTGGCGCATCAGTCGCTGGAGGCCGAGGATTTCGCCTGGGCGACGCGTGCAATTCTGGAGGTCGCGCGTCGGACGTGTTCGGGCAAGGTTGTGTCCGCGCTTGAGGGCGGTTACGACCTTGAAGGACTAGGCCGCTCTGCGGTCGCCCACGTCGCCGCGCTCGGGGAGGACTGAGGACGCATAACGCCTTGAAACCAAAGGCCCGTCCGTTTGTCATGTCAGCCCCCGCCCTGTCCCTCGATTCGACCGAACCGTCCGTGTCCCCGCCTGATGCCGCGCCATCCGTCGGCGCGCTTGTGGCCCTGCGGCCCGGCGCCATCATCCTGACGCGCCACGGCGAGCCGGCCCTGTCGCGCAAATGCCTGATCACGGCCCGCCAGTACGGCGAGTGGTGGGCGAAATACGAGATCGGCGGTCTGCTGGCCGGCCAGACGCCCCCGCCCGAACTGGTCGCCGCTGCGCAAGGGGCCGGCGCCATCTACGCCTCCACCCGCCAGCGCGCCCAGGAAACCGCCGCCGCCGCCGCCGCCGGGCGCGAGGTGATGGCCGACGTGATGTTCATCGAGGCGCCCCTGCCGCCGCCGCCGATTCCGGAATGGATCAAGCTGTCGCCCAAATGGTGGGGCGTGGTGTCGCGCTTCTGGTGGCACGCCTTCGACCACCACGACGGCCAGGAAACCCGCGCCCAGGCCGAGGCACGCGCCGATCAGGCGGCGCACAAGCTGATCGCGCGGGCCGAGAGCGGCCAGGACGTGCTGGTCTTCGCCCACGGCTATTTCAACCATATGGTCGGCCGCGCGCTGAAGGCCGATGGCTGGAAACTGGTCCACAACCAGGGCTTCAAATACTGGTCTCAACGGCGCTACGAGAAACGATAGCCGCTTGAGGCGTTGATGCGGCGGTTGCGCCCGATTAGGGTCCGCGTCATGACCGATACTGCCGCCATCCCCGCCGATCTCAGCTTCGAAGACGCCCTGCAGCGGCTGGAGACCATCGTGTCCCGCCTGGAGTCCGGCCAGGCGCCGCTGGAAGAATCCATCGCCCTGTACGAAGAGGGCGCCAAGCTGAAGGCGCATTGCGAAGCGCGGTTGAAGGCGGCCCAGCTGCGTGTCGAGAAGATCGTGGTCGGCACCGACGGCCAGGCCAAGGGCGTCGAGGCGGCGTCGTTCGAATGATCGGTCGCTCTTCGTGAATCGCGTCATCGCCGCCAACTCGCCCGAGCAGGCGGTGATCGACCGCGTGGCCGAGGTCGCGGATCTGGTCACGGTCGCTCTGGATGAACTGCTGCCGCGCGCCGAAGGCCCGGAATCGCGGCTGACCGAGGCGATGCGTTATGCGGCGCTCGGCCCCGGCAAACGGTTGCGGCCGTTCTTTGCGCTGGAGGCCGCGCGCCTGTTCGACATCGACGAACGGTCGGTGCTGCGGGCCGCCTGCGCCCTGGAATGCGTCCACGCCTACAGCCTGGTTCACGACGACCTGCCGTGCATGGACGATGACGACATGCGGCGCGGTCGCCCTACGGTTCACCGCGCCTATGACGAGGCGACGGCGGTGCTGGCGGGTGACGCGCTTCAGACCGCCGCCTTCGACATCATCCTGCACGAAGACACCCACGATGATGCGGCCGTGCGGTGCGAGCTGGCGGCGAGGCTGTCGCTGGCGTCCGGGCCGCGTGGCATGGCGGGCGGTCAGATGATCGATCTGCTGGGCGTGCGCGACGACCTGGGCGGCGTCGCGCGTATGCAGCGACTGAAGACCGGCGCCCTGTTCGCCTATGCCTTTGAAATCCCCTTGATCATCGCCGACGCGTCGATGTCGCAACAGCACGCCCTGATCAGCTTCGCCCACGATGTCGGTCTGGCCTATCAGATCGTCGACGACCTGCTGGACGCCGAAGGCTCGGCCGAGGAGATGGGCAAGGCGGCGGGTGGTAAGGATGCGGCGCTGGGCAAGACCAATTTTGTCACCCTGCTGGGTCTGGAAGCGGCGCGACACAGGGTCGCGCACCTCGCCAACCAGGCCCGCTCGCACCTTGAGCCGTTCGGCGACGAGGCCGAAATCCTCAGGGCCAGCGTGGACTTTGTGCTAAAGCGCCGGTCCTGATACGAAACGTTGATGCGACCTGCGGGTTGATCAATCAGACTTCCAAGGTTTTTTCGGCTGATGCCCGACACCCCGCTTCTCGACACCGTCAAGTTCCCGGCCGACACTCGGGCCTTCGATATCGCCCAGCTCAAGCAGTTGGCGCAGGAGGTGCGCGCCGAGACGATCGATGCGGTGTCCGTCACCGGGGGCCATCTGGGCGCGGGCCTGGGCGTGGTCGAGCTGACCACGGCGCTTCATCACGTGTTCGAGACGCCCAAGGACATCCTGATTTGGGACGTCGGCCATCAGTGCTATCCGCACAAGATCCTGACCGGGCGGCGCGACCGCATCCGCACCCTGCGCCAGGGCGGCGGCCTGTCGGGCTTCACCAAGCGCAGCGAGAGCGAATACGATCCGTTCGGCGCCGCCCACGCCTCGACTTCGATCAGCGCCGCCTTGGGCTTCGCCGCCGCGCGCGATCAGAAGGGCGAGAAGAACCGCGTCGTGGCGGTGATCGGCGACGGCTCCATGTCCGCCGGCATGGCCTATGAGGCGATGAACAACGCTGCGGAGGCGACCAGCGGCCAGCTGATGGTCATCCTGAACGACAACGACATGTCCATCGCGCCACCGGTGGGCGGGATGAGCGCCTATCTGGCCGGCCTGGTGTCGGGCGGGGCCTATCAGAACGTGCGCCGGCTGGGGAAATCCGTCGCCCAACATCTGCCGCGCCCGTTCCGCAAGGCGGCCAAGAAGGCCGAGGAATATGCGCGCGGCATGGTCACCGGCGGCACCTTCTTCGAGGAGCTGGGCTTCTATTACGTCGGCCCTATCGACGGTCACGACATGGACAATCTGGTGCCGATCCTGAAGAAGGCGGCCGCCATTGAGGACCGGCCCGTGCTGGTTCACGTCGTGACGCAAAAGGGCAAGGGCTATGTCCCTGCCGAAAGCAGCGCCGACAAGCTGCATGCCGTGGTCAAGTTCGACGTGGTGTCGGGCAAACAGGCCAAGGCCATCTCCAACACGCCCAGCTACACCAAGGTGTTCGGGACCGAGCTGATCAAACACGCCAAGATCGATCCGTCGATCGTGGCGATCACGGCGGCCATGCCGTCCGGCACGGGGCTGGATCTGTTCGGTCAGGCCTTCCCCGAGCGGACCTATGACGTCGGCATCGCCGAACAGCATGCGGTGACCTTCGCGGCGGGACTGGCGGCGGACGGGATGAAGCCGATCTGCGCCATCTATTCCACCTTCCTGCAACGCGGTTACGACCAGGTGGTCCATGACGTGGCGATCCAGTCGCTGCCCGTGCGGTTCGCGATGGACCGGGCGGGTCTGGTCGGATCGGACGGGGCGACCCACGCCGGATCGTTCGACATCGGCTTCATGGGCGCGCTGCCCGGTATGGTGCTGATGGCTGCGGCCGACGAGGCCGAACTGGCGGCGATGATCTCGACCAGCCTCGCCATCGACGACCGGCCCAGCGCCTTCCGTTATCCGCGCGGCGACGGCGTGGGCGTTGAGATCCCCGAACTGGCCGCTCCGCTGGAGATCGGCAAGGGCCGGATCGTGCGCGAGGGCACCTCGGTCGCCATCCTCAGCCTGGGCACCCGTTTGCAGGAATCGCTGAAGGCGGCGGACATGCTGGCCGCCAAGGGCGTGTCGGCGACGGTGGCGGACGCCCGGTTCGCCAAACCGCTGGACGCCGACCTCATCCTGCGCCTGGCGCGTGAGCACGAAGCGCTGATCACGGTCGAGGAGGGCGCCATGGGCGGCTTCGGCGCCTTCGTGCTGCAACTGCTGGCCGAGAAGGGCGCGCTGGATGGCGGGCTCAAGATCCGCACCCTGAACCTGCCCGACGTCTTCCAGGATCAGGATGCGCCGATGGCCATGTACGCCCAGGCCGGTCTGAACGCCGAACACATCGCCGCCGCCGCGCTTCAGGCTCTGGGCGTGTCAGCCAGTCAGGCCGCCCGCGCGTAACTTTGTCAGGCGCGGTCGCGAATCCGCATCGCGCCGCGTTCGCCGGTCTCCACCTCGAACCGGCCGGTCGCGCGGATCAGGTCCGACAGTTTGGCGTAGCCATAGGTGCGCTGGTCGAAGTCGGGATGGGCGTTGCGCAGCCGATTGCCGATGCCGCCCACCGCCACCCAGCCGTCGCCGTCCTCGTCCATGTCGGCGATGATGGCCGCGATCAGGCGCGCCGCCTCGGACGGCTTGCGCTTGGCTGCGGGCGTCTCGACCACTGGCGACTTGGCGCCGGCATCGACCGCAACCGGCGCGATCAGGTTCTCGGTATAGATGAAACGGGTGCAGGCCTGACGGAAGCTTTCGGGCGTCTTCTGCTCGCCGAACCCATAGACATCGACGCCTTCCTCACGGATGCGGGCCGCCAGTCGGGTGAAATCGGCGTCGGACGACACCAGACAGAAACCGTCGAACCGCCCCGAATGCAGCAGGTCCATCGCATCGATGACCAGGGCGATATCGCCCGAGTTCTTGCCCTTTGTGTTGGCGAAATTCTGCTGGGGCTGGATGGCGAAACGGGCCAGGACCCGCGTCCAGCCGGCGATCTGCGGACTGGCGAAATCGCCGTAGATGCGCCGCGCAGAGGCCTCGCCCAAGGTGGCGATCTCGCTGAACAGCGCCTCTGCAATCCGGGCGGAGGCGTTCTCCGCATCGATCAGGACCGCGAGGCGAGGGGCCTTTTCGTCAGCCATGGCGGATGTCCTTTTCAATATGAGGCCTGAGCCTACAGCTGACCCATTGTATTGTCGTGATCCACGGCCTGTTTCTTCAGCCAGCCGACGAAGGCGGTCGCGCTGGGCGACGGCGGGCGGTCGCGGGGCTGGACGACGTAATAGGCGAACCCCACCGCTTCCGATCCATCGGGGAAGGGCGCCACCAGCCGCCCCGACGCCAGGTCCGCCTGGGCCAGGGTGCGTTTGGCCAGGGCCACGCCGCGTCCCGATATGGCGGCCTCGATCAACAGGCCCGACTGGTTGAAGCGCGAACCGCGACGCGGGTCGGGGTGGCGAATGCCGCGCGCCTTCAGCCACATGGCCCAGTCAGGACGGCTGGGATCGCCGTCGTTGGACATGTCGTGCAGCAGGGTGTGTCCGATCAGGTCCGCCGGCTTGCGGATCGGCTTGTCGCCGTCCATCAGCGACGGGGCGCAGACGGGCAGCACCGTCTCGGTCATCAGCCGATCGACCGTCAGGCCCGGATAGTCGCCGGGGCCATAACGTACCGCCAGATCGACCTTGCCCTCGCTCAGGTCCGCCGGCTCCATGTCGGCCGAGATCCACAGCTCGATCTCGGGATGGGCGGTGTGAAAGTCGTCCATGCGCGGCATCAGCCATTTGGAGGCGAAGCCCGGTGCGACGCTGATCGACACCTGTTTGCGGCGCGGCGGCTCGCGCAGCAGGGCCGAAGCGTCCATCAGCCGTTCGAACCCCTCGCGCAACAGCGGCACGGATGAGCGGCCCAGATCGGTCAGTTGAAGCCCCCGCGCCTCGCGCACGAACAAAGGCCCGCCCACGATGTCCTCCAGCAGACGGATCTGCTGACTGACCGCGCCGGGCGTGACCGACAGTTCGTCGGCGGCGCGCGAGAAGTTCAGATGGCGCGCGGCGGCCTCGAAGGCGCGCAGGGCGTTGAGCGGGAGCAGGGATCGGACCATCGCGGATAGAAATCCTATCAGCGAGACAAAGGCAATCTGGTTTGCGGCTCTGGACGGGGAAGACGAAGGTTCGTGCCCTGCCGTCGTCCATTTTTCCTCTCCCGACGGCCCTGAAAGCAAGACGATGCGTGTATTCCTCGCCTCCATCCCGCTGGAGGCCGCAAAGATCGTGATCATCGGCGGCGGCGAGCCCGCCCTGGCGAAACTGCGACTGTTCCTCAACACGCCGGCCGAGGTAGTGTGGTTTGCGCCCGACGGCGCGCCGCCCAGGATGGAAATCCCGCTGAGCGCGCCGGAGCCGGTCTTGCGCACGCCAGAGGCTGGCGACTTAGCAGGCGCGCGGCTGGTCTTCATGGCGCTGGACGATGCGGACGAACTGACGCGGCTGGGCGCCTTGGCGCGGGCGGCGGGGGCCCAGGTCAATGTGGTCGACAAGCCCCATCTGAGCGACTTCCAGACGCCGGCTCTGATCGACCGGGACGAGGTGGTGATCGGCGTGGCCACCGGCGGATCGGCCCCCATCCTGGCGCGCGACATCCGCACGGCGATCGAGGGCGTGCTGCCCGCCGGGCTTGCCAATGTGGCGCGGCTGGCGCGCGAACTGCGCGACACGGTAAAGGCCAGTGTGCCGGACTTCATGGCGCGCCGCCGGTTTTGGGAAAAGGCCTTCCGCGGTCCGGCCGCGACGTTGGCGGCGGAAGGTCGGACGGCCGAGGCGCGACGCGAGATGCTGCGCCTGCTGAACTCGGCTGCGCCGGAACAGGGCGTGGTCCACATCGTCGGCGCAGGGCCGGGCGATCCTGAACTGCTGACGCTGAAGGCGTTGCGTGTGCTGCAGGACGCCGACGTCATCATCCACGACCGTCTAGTGCCCGAGGCGGTGCTGGAACGGGCGCGCCGTGACGCCAAGCGGCTGTATGTCGGCAAGGCGCGCGGCGAACATTCGGTGCCGCAGGACCAGATCGAGGCCCTGATGATCGAGGAGGCGCGCGCCGGCCACCGGGTCGTGCGGCTGAAGGGCGGCGATCCCTTCGTGTTCGGTCGCGGCGGGGAGGAGCTGGACGCCATGCGGGCGGCGGGAGTGGCGGTCTTCGTGGTGCCGGGCGTGACGGCGGCCCTGGCCTGCGCGGCCTCGGCGGGCATCCCCCTGACCCACCGCGACCACGCCCAGGCGGTGACCTTCGTGACGGCCCAGGCCAAGCCGGGGGGGATCGACGCCGACTGGACGCGGTTGGCCGGGCCGAACCACACCCTGGCCATCTACATGGGATCGGACCGGGCCGAGGAGACGGCGGAAAAGCTGATCGCCGCCGGGCGACTGGGCTCGACCCCCGTCGCCATCGTCGAGAACGGCAGCCGACCGGACGAGCGGGTTCTGACCGGCCGTCTGGATGGGCTGGGCGCCCTGGTGCGCGGCGCCAATCTGACGGGGCCGGCGTTGCTGTTCGTCGGCGAGACGGCGGCCTTCTCGGCGGCCCAGCTGGATGTTCGGGCGGAGTTCGCGGCGTGAAGATCGTCACCGCAAACCGCCTGTCGGACGGCCGCGTCATCTATGCAGGCGTCGACAACCAGCCGGTCGAGCGCATCGACCAGGCCTCGGTGCTGGACGAGGCCACGGCCGAGATCGTGCTGGCCGAAGTCGCCGGACGACCCGATGTCTTCGTCAATCCATACGCCGTCGAGGTGGAGGGCCATACGCCGTCGGGCCGTGATCGGCTGAAGGAGCATATCCGTTCGGCCGGGCCGACGGTGGGCCACAGCGTCGCGGGAGGCGTTGGCTGATGTATCGCTATGACGAGTTCGACCACGCCCTGGTCCGCGAACGGGTCGAGGAGTTTTCCGACCAGGTTGCCCGCCGCGCGTCCGGCGCCCTGACCGAGGATGAGTTCAAGCCGCTGCGGTTGATGAACGGCGTCTATCTGCAGCTCCACGCCTATATGCTGCGTGTCGCCATTCCCTATGGCACGTTCGACAGCCGCCAGATGCGCCGGCTGGGCCATATCGCGCGCACCTATGACAAGGGCTACGGCCATTTCACCACGCGCACGAACATCCAGTACAACTGGCCCTCCCTGACCGATCTGCCGGCTATGCTGCGCGACCTCGCCGAGGTCGAGATGCACGCCATCCAGACCAGCGGCAACTGCATCCGCAACACTACGACCGACGTCTTCGCCGGCGCCGCCGACGACGAGATCGAGGATCCCCGGCCGTGGTGCGAGATCATCCGCCAGTGGTCCACCATCCACCCCGAATTCAGCTTCCTGCCGCGCAAGTTCAAGATCGCGGTGATCGGGGCCGAGAAGGACCGGGCGGCGATCCGCACCCACGATGTCGGCCTGCAGATCGTCAAGGGCGCGGATGGAGGAACCGCCTTCCGCGTCTTCGTCGGCGGCGGGCAGGGGCGTCTGCCGCACATCGCCCAGGAGATCGCGTCGGCCGTTCCCGCGGCGGACCTTCTGGCCTATCTGACCGCTATTTTGCGGGCCTGGAACCTGCTGGGGCGGCGCGACAACATCCACAAGGCGCGGATCAAGATTCTGGTCGCCTCGGTCGGGCTGGAGGCCTTCCGCGAGGAGGTGGACAAGCACTACGCCACCCTGCGCCGTGAGGATCTGCAGATCCCGCAGGATGAGGCCGCGCGCATCCAGGCCTATTTCGCGCCGCCCGCCTTCGAGACCCTGCCCAAGACCAGCGGCCCGTTCGACCGCGCCTTGCTGGCCGATCCCGACTTCGCCCGTTTCGCCCGCAACAACGTCCGCCGTCACCGCCAAGCGGGCTACGCCTCGGTGGTGGTGTCGCTGAAGCCGGTCGGCGGCGTGCCGGGCGACATCACGGCGGATCAGATGGACGCGGTGGCGGACCTTGCCGAGCGCTATTCGTTCGATGAACTGCGCGCCGCCTATGAGCAGAATCTGGTCTTGCCGCATGTGAAGCTGGACGAGGTGCCGGCGCTGTGGCGGGCGCTGCACGACGTGGGCCTGGCGACAGCCAACGCCGACCTGGCGACCGACGTCATCGCCTGCCCGGGGTTGGACTATTGCAGCCTGGCCAACGCCCGGTCGATCCCGGTCGCCCAGGCCCTGTCCAAGCGGCTGGCGGACATGGACTATCAGGAACGTCTGGGTCCGGTTCGCATCAATATGAGCGGCTGCATCAACGCCTGCGGTCACCACCACGTCGGCCACATCGGCGTGCTGGGCGTCGATCGCAAGGGCGAGGAATACTACCAGATCACCGTCGGCGGCTCGCCCGACGAACAGGCCGCCTTGGGCGACATCGTGGGCAAGAGCCTGCCGGCCGACGAGGTCGCGCCGGCGATCCAGCGGACCCTGGACCGCTATCTGCAAATCCGCGCCGACGGCGAGCGGTTCATCGACACGGTGCGCCGCGTCGGCCCCGACCCCTTCCGCGACGCCATCTATGAGACGCTCGATGCAACGGCTTGAAGGCATTCAGAACGGGCTGCGCCTGTCGGTCACCACGCCGCTGGAAGAGGTCGAGGCGGCCGCCGCGAATGAAGACACGCTGGTGCTGGAGTTCGACGCCTTCCGCGACGGGCGCGGCTTTTCGCTGGCGGCCGTGCTGCGCGAGCGGGGCTATGCCGGACGTCTGATCGCGGCTGGCAAGGTGCTGCCGGATCAGGCGCGGCACCTGCGCCGCTCGGGCTTCGACGCGGTGGAACTGGCGCCGGGCGCAGACGCCTCGGCCTGGGACCGGATGGGCCAGGCGTTCAGCGGCGCCTATCAGCCCGCCGTCGATCCCGCGCCGACCATTTGGCAGCGGCGGCGTGCGGCGTCCAACGACCGCGATCTGGACGCGCTGGCCGATCGGCTGAACCGCGAGACAGCGGGCAAGGACGCGTCCGAAATCGTGAAGGCGGCGCTGGACCCGGCGCTGGGTCTGCGGGTCGGCGCCATCTCGTCCTTCGGGGCCGAGTCCGCCGCCTTGCTGCACATCGTCGCTGAGACCAACCCGGACGTGCCGGTGGTCTTCCTGGAGACCGGCCAGCATTTCCTCCAGACCCTGTCGTATCGGACCCAGCTGACCAAGGCCCTGGGCCTGACCGACGTGCGGCTGGTGACACCGGACGCGGGCGAGAAGGCGATGCTGGATGCCCGCGACGACCTTTGGAAGACAAACGCCGACGCCTGCTGCGACCTGAGGAAGGTGCGGCCGCTGGCGCGGGCGACGGCGGGGTTCAACGCCCTGATCACCGGGCGTAAACGCTATCAGGCCGCGACGCGGGCCAAGCTGAAGCCGTTCGAGGTGCTGGACGGGGTGCTGCGGATCAATCCGCTGGCCGACTGGGACGGCGACGACGTCGAGGCCTGGCTGGACGATAACGATCTGCCGCGTCACCCGCTGGTCGAGCAGGGCTATCGCTCCATCGGCTGCTGGCCGTGCACCCGTGCGGTTCAGGATGGGGAAGATACGCGCGCCGGGCGCTGGTCGGGGATGGACAAGGTCGAGTGCGGCATCCACCTAGGCAGGCGTCAGGTCGCGGCCTGATCTCCTGTCGTTCGACCTCGCCTGAAAGCTGAAACGTGTCCGTCACATCGTCCGTCATCGACCTGATCGGCAATACGCCGCTGGTGCGCCTGAACCGCCTGTCCGAAGCGACGGGCTGCGAAATCCTGGGCAAGGCGGAGTTCATGAACCCCGGCGGCTCGATCAAGGACCGCGCGGCCCTGTCGATCGTCCAGGGCGCGCGGGAGTCGGGCGCGCTGAAGCCCGGCGGGACCATCGTCGAGGGCACGGCCGGCAACACCGGCATCGGTCTGGCCCTGGTCGGGGCGGCGCTGGGTCATCCGGTCGTGATCGTCATTCCGCGCACCCAGTCGGAAGAGAAGAAGTCGGCCATCCGGTCGCTGGGCGCGCGCCTGGTCGAGGTGGACGCCGCCCCCTTCTCCAGCCCCAACCATTTCGTCCACTATTCCGGGCGGTTGGCGGCCGAGCTGAACGACAGCGAAGAGGCGGGCGCCATCTGGGCGAACCAGTTCGACAACACCGCGAACCGCGACGCCCACTACAACACCACCGGCCCCGAGATCTGGGCGCAAACGCAGGGTAAGGTGGACGCCTTCGTCTCGGCCGTCGGTTCGGGCGGCACCATCGCCGGTGTCGGCGCCTATCTGCGCGAGAAGAACCCGGACGTGACGATCGCCCTGGCCGACCCGGCCGGAGCGGCCATGTTCAACTGGTTCAACAAGGGCGAGATGAAGGGCGAAGGCTCGTCCATCACCGAGGGCATCGGCGTGGCGCGGATCACCGGCAATCTGGAAGGCTTCCGGCCCGATCACGCCTATCGGATCGAGGATGCGGAGTTCCTGCCGATCCTGTTCGATCTGGTGAAACACGAAGGCCTGTCGTTGGGCGGTTCGGCCGGGGTGAACATCGCCGGCGCCGTGCGGCTGGCGAAGGAGATCGGGCCGGGCAAGACCATCGTGACCTGCCTGTGCGATCCTGGGTCGCGCTACGCGTCCAAACTGTTCAACCCGGAATTTCTGCGGTCGAAGGGTTTGCCGGTCCCGGAGTGGGCATAAGCACATCGTCTCCTCCCCACTTGTGGGGAGGGGGACCGCGAAGCGGTGGAGGGGCGCTTGAAGTCCCACAGGCATTTGCGATGCGGTGCAGAACCCCTCCGTCACGGCGCTGAAGAAGCGCCGCGCCACCTCCCCGCAAAGCGGGGAGGAGACAGGTTTGGTTACTTCGCCTTCTGCTCCGCGATCCAGGCATCCATCCGCTGGTCCAGCAGCGCCAGCGGCAGCGGGCCTTCGACCAGCAGGGCGTCGTGGAAGGTCCGCACGTTGAACTTTGGCCCCAGTTCCCGCTCGGCCCGCGCCCGAATTTCGCGCAAGCGGATCTCGCCGATCTTGTAGGCCGTGGCCTGGCCCGGCCAACCGATATAGCGCTGAAGCTCGGTCTCGATGTTGTGGGGCGCAAGCGCCGAGTTGTCGCGGAAACAGGCGCGGGCCTGTTCCTCGGTCCAGCCCATCCAGTGCAGGCCGGTGTCGGCGACCAGGCGGCAGGCGCGCCACATCTCGTAGGACAGGCGACCGAACCGCTCATAGGGCGTGCGGTAGAAGCCCATCTCCTCGCCCAGATACTCGGCGTAAAGCCCCCAGCCCTCGGTATAGGCGCTGACATTGGCCTGACGCCGGAAATAGGGTTGGCCAGGCGCCTCTTGCTGCAGGGCGATCTGGAGGTGGTGGCCGGGCACGGCCTCGTGCAGGGTCAGGGCCGGCAGCTCATACAGCGGGCGCTGATCCAGCTTGGACGTGTTGACGATGTAGTGGGCGGCGACGCCGTTCTGCATCGAGCCGCCGTTGTAGCGGCCGGTGGTGTAGTTTTCCTCGATCTGTGGCGGCACGGGCTGCACGTCATAGGTCAGGCGGGGCAGGGTGGCGAACAGGGGCGGCAGGCCGCCGTCGGCGCGCTTGGCCATTTCCGACGCCTGTTGCAGCAAGGCCTCGCGGCTGGTCGCATAGAACTGCGGATCGGTGCGCAGGAAGTTCAGGAAGCCGGCGAAGTCGCCTGTCCAGCCGGACGCCTTCATCTCCACATCCATCCGGGCGCGAATGCGGGCGACCTCGTCCAGCCCGATCTGGTGGATCTGGTCCGGCGTCAGGTCGGTGGTCGTGTGGCCGCGCACCAGATAGGCGTAAAGTTCCTTGCCGCCGGGCCGATTGCCGATGCCTGGCTCGGCCGGCGCCTTGGGCAGATAGTCGGTTTCCAGGAAGGCCAGCCAAGCCTGGCGTGCAGGAATGATCACTTCCGAAACCGTCGCCGTCGCCGCTGCGGTCAGACGATCCTTCTCGGCCGGAGACACGGTCGAGGGCAGGGTTGTCAGGGGTTTCAGCAGCGGCTCGGCGTCAGGCTTGATCGCCACATCGTTGCGCGCCAGCGTCAGGGCGCTCTCTGTCACGGACCGGGCCTGGATCAGACCTGTCGCCAGACCGCGCCGGGCGTTGGCCGTCGTCTGGGCGTAGATGGTTCCGAAGCCCCTGATGCGTTTGATATAGGCCTCGGCCTCCGCGACGGAGTTCAGGCGGGTGCTGCCGCCGACATAGAGGGCCCATGTGCCCGGGCCGCCCTCGGCGTCGAAGGCCAGGCGGCTGGTGTCGTAATCCAGCCCTTCAAGGCTGCGGTTCAGGGTGTAGAGCAGGAAGGCGTGGTTGATGCCGCCTGCGTGGGAAAGACTTGCCGGGTCGATGGCGTTCAGCCGCCGCACGAAGTCTTCGATCGGCGCGCGCTGGGCCAGTTCGAATTCGCGCGACAGGTCGGGCACACGACCCATCGCCTCCACATCACCCTCGCCGCTGGCCGAGAAGGGATCGACCGACTTCAGATAGGTCTCATAGTCGGCGATGACGGCGTTCAGCGCGGTGTCGGCCGGTGTCGCTGCGACCTCGGCGGGCGGGGTCTGCGCCACGACGACCAGCGGCGATGCGCTCGCGAGCAAGGCCGCGATGGCCAAATGGGAAAACTTCATAACGCCCCTCCTGTTAGGGGGCGCACGCAAGCCGAGCGTGACCGATGCGTCAACCGCAGACGGTGAAGAACTGCTCGATTCCCGCCTTGGCGCCCGGATGGGCGGCGTAGATATGGCGTTCCTCGTCCGACCAGGAGGCGATCCAGCCCAGGCGGCGGAAGCGCTGGAAGACCGGATCCTTGGTCATGGCTCGGGCGGTCAGCAGTTCGCCGTCGTGCACGCCCGCCGGTTCGGACGAGGCGCGATAGCGTTCGGTGTCGCCGCCCGATTCGAGATGGATTTCGCGGCCGGGCTTTTCGCTGGCCGCCGTCAGCTCCAGCGCGCCGGAGCCGGCCTGGCAGAGCAGGTGCAGTTTGACCTCGTCGCTGTTGGCGACGCCGTAGGCCAGGGTCGCCTCTTGCCCGTCGCGGTTCAGGAACCAGTCGTAGCCGGGCATGGGGGCGGGGGCAGGGCCCGCCTCCTCCAGATTTGCGACCGGGGCGGGCGCGTTGGTGGCGCAGGCCGCCAGGGCGGACACGGCGATCAGGGGCAGGATCAGGCGAGACAGACGCATGGGCTTCCTATCCGGCGCAGCGGTCGGCGAAGCGACGAAGCTTGGCCAGGTGCGGACGTTCGACGGTGATCGTATCGGCGCTGTCTCCGACCGTGATCGTCATACGGCCGTCCGCGACGAAGGCCGAAAAAGCGGGGTGATCAACCGGGATCGCGGTCTCCAGCTTGCCGCCGCGCCCGATGCGGGCCTCGCTGGTGGCGGTCACGCCGCCGGCGGTGATCCGGGCGAAACCAGCCGTCGCGTCGTCGCCATAGACCGCGACCGAGACGGCGCCGGACCCCGGCTGGCATTGCAGGGTGGCGCGCAACTCAGCGGTGTCGGGAATTTCGTTTGCCAGCACCAAGGGGCCGTCGCCTTCGTACAGGCTCCAGGTCCAGCCGGCCGTCGGCGTCGCCTGGATGGCGACCGCCATCACGGCGGAAAGAATAAGCATCATGTGTCAGCCCCCGCCGACAACGCGCATCGTCGCGTCGCCCCCAATGTCGTCAGGCCCGGCCGTAACCGCAATAGACCAGACCACCGCATAAGGGCTGAACGCGGTTATCCGTCAACGGTTCACATGTCGGATCAGAACGGGCTGAACCGCTCGGCTAGAGCCTGAGCCACAGGCGGGGCCTGGACGCGGCTGACGTCGCCGCGACCGCCGTAGGAGATGCGGGCCTCGGCGATCTGGGTGTGGTTGATGGCGTTGGCGGACGAAATGTCCTCGGGCCGCACGATGCCGGCGACGGTCAGTTCGCGGACCTCGCGGTTGGTGCGCACTTCCTGCCGGCCCTGGATCACCAGATTGCCGTTGGCCAGGACGTCCGTGACGACCGCAGCGATTGTCAGCGACACTTTTTCGGCGCGGTTGACCGTGCCGGAGCCCGCCGATTTCAGGTCGCCCTCCATGCCGACCATGGCGGAAGGATCGAAACCGCCGGGGAAGGCGCGTCCCAGGCTGCTTTCCAGGCCGAACAGGTTGGAGACGCCGCTGGTGATAGTGTTGGAGCGCGACCGCTGGGTCGAGTTCTGGGTCTGGGCGCGGTCGTCGATGTCGATCTTGACCGTCAGGATGTCGCCGATATGACGCGCGCGCTGGTCGCCGAAAAAGGTGCGGGCGCCCGTGCGCCACAGGCTGTTGGCGCTGGCGGGAGCGGTCTCGCGCGGCGGCAGATAGGCCTGCTGCGCCGGGATCAGGGCGGCAGGATAGCCGATCGGCGCCAGTTCGGGACCACGCACCGTCTCGGCGACGGTCGAGCAGGCGGCCAGCGGGGCCAGGACGGCGAGGATCAGGATGGCTTTACGCATGACTTGGATTCCCTAGCGGGCGGCGAACTGTTGGGGATTGGCGCGGGCGGCGTCGCCGGCGGGGCCGGCGATGGCCTGGCCGGGACCGGAGGCGACCGCGTCGATGATGCGGTTGGAGGTGGTGTTCATGATGGCGACGGGCTCCCCCAGACCCGCGCTGCGCATGGCCTTGCCCATGACGGCCAGGTTCACGCCGCCGACCTGATAGGTGACGCGGACCATGTCGTTGCGGGCGATGACCTGCGGTGCGGCGCCGGGGCGGTAGGCGGCGCGTGCGACCGGCTGGACGGCGGACTGCGCCACAGGCTGAAACGTCGCGTCCGACGCCGTCTGGACCGGACCGGTGGCGCGACGCACGGCGACGCGGCGCAGGCCGTTGGGATTGCTCCAGTCGAGGCCGGCCTGGCGGGCCAGGGCCTGAAGCTGGCCGGCTTCCAGCACGACCGAGGGGCCGACACGCTCGGCGACGGCGACATTGGCGGCTGCGCCCGCGCCTTCGAACAGATCGCCCAGGGTGACCCGGCCGTCGTCATCGACGGGATTGGCGCGCAGAACGACGGGACCGGCGAAGGCCGCGCCAGAGACGGCGCTGACGGCGGCGGCGAGCAGGAGGGAGCGGATCAGGGTCATGGCTCAGCTCTTCACTTGCGAGGCGACCGACAGCATCTGGTCGGCGGTGCTGATGACCTTGGAGTTCATCTCATAGGCCCGCTGGGCCACGATCAGGGCGCTGATCTCCGACACGGCGTCCACGTTCGAAGACTCCGTATAGGCTTGCAGAACTTGGCCGAAGCCGATGTCGCCGGGCGTGCCGACGATGGCGGGGCCCGAGGCGGCGGTTTCCAGCAGCAGGTTGTCGCCGATGGCTTCCAGGCCGGCTTCGTTGAAGAAGTTGGCCAGTTCGATCTGGCCGACCGTGGTCGGAGCCGTCTGCCCGTCCTGTGTCACCTGGACCAGACCCGTCTTGGAGATCGATAATTTGGTGGTGTTCTGCGGTATGGTGATCGCCGGTTCCAGCAGATAGCCGTCGTCGGTGACGATCTGGCCTTGCGGGCTGACCTGCAGGTTGCCGGCGCGGGTGTAGCCCCGTTCGCCCGAGGGCAGCGTGATCTGGAAATAGCCCTTGCCGTCGATGGCCATGTCGTAGGGGTTGCCGGTCGCCTGAGGCGTGCCCTGTTCGGTGACCCGGTAGACCGCGCCGGCCTTGACGCCTGCGCCGATCTGGATGCCCGTCGGAACCACGGTGCCGGCGGCCGAGGACTGGGCCCCCATGCGTTCGACGTTCTGGTAGAGCAGGTCCTGGAACTCGGCGCGCTGCTTCTTGAAGCCCACCGTGTTCATGTTGGCGATGTTGTTGGAGATGACCTCCACGTTCAGCTGCTGGGCGGCCATGCCCGAGGCGGCGGTGCGAAGTGCGCGCATTGTTTTTCTCCCTATCGCTCGACGCTCGGCGTCTCGCGACTTGAGGGGCTCCCTTAAGCGGCCTTGCCAAGACGCTCGACGGCGCGACGGCTAAGGTCATTGATGTTTTCGATCATGCGCGAAATGCTCTCATAGGCGCGGCTGATCTCGACGAGATTGGTGATTTCCGTCAACGAGTTGACGTTGGACGATTCCAGCGAGCCCTGATGGACCCGGGCGTCCGCCGCCTCGATCGGGCGGGTGTTGGAGTTGTTGCGATACAGGCTGTCGCCGCCTTTTTCGAGCACGCCCAGCGCCTCGAAGCGCACGACCGACAGGCGACCGGTGACCTGGCCCCGTTGGGTGATGGTGCCGTCTTCGCCCACGCTTGGAGCGCCCAGATTGGGATTCAGGACGATATCGGCCCCGCCGCCAAGGACGGCCTGGCCCTGTTTGGTGGTCAAACGCCCTTCCGGGTCCATCGTGAAGGCGCCGTCGCGAGTATAGGCCTCGCCGTTCGCGCCGTCGCGCACACTGAAGAAGGCGCCTTCGCCGGCGATGGCGAAGTCCAGGGCGCGGCCGGTTTGCTGCATCGAGCCCTGGCCGAAGTCGCGGCCCACGCCGTTGTCCAGCACGAAGCTGGCCGAAGGACGGATGGAGTCGTTGCGGGCGCGCTGGCCGATCTCGGTTCCCAACATCAACTGCTCGACCTTGAAGCCGGTCGTGGTGGCGTTGGCGACGTTGTTGGCCACGATGTCCAGTTCGCGGCGCAGCGTCATCTGGCGTGACAGTCCAATATAGGCGGCGTTTTCCACGAGAGGCGTGCTCCTTCGCTCTCGTCCCTCGCAACGGCCGTGCCAACAGGGTTAATCCAGGCGGAATGCGGGTTTGAGCGCCATCGGCACCCAGATGACCAGGCAAATCCTGCCCATTGTAAACGTCGCGTTAACCAAACCCGACGATCCTCGTCATGAGAGAGTCTCCGGGGCGCGCGCATGTTCAAGTTTGGCAAGAAGAAGGGTGATCCCGCCGCGGACGCCAATCTGCCTGCCATGAAGGAGGGCGAGGCGGCCGTCGAAGGCGACGACGCCGCCGCACCCAAGAAAAAGAAGCTGCCGCTGCTGTTCATCATCGCGCCTGTCGCGCTTCTTGTGCTGGGCGGTGGCGGGGCCGCCGCCTTCTTCATGCTGAAGCCCAAGCCCGCAGAGGCGCACGGCGCCGAGGCCGAAGCGGGTCACGGCGAAGAGAAGTCGGACAAGAAGGCTGAGGGCGGCAAGGAAGAAAAGAAGGAAGCCGGCGGTCAAGGCGGCGGCGCCGAGGGCGGCGAGGCGGACCCGTCGCTGGGCGTCATCGCGCCGGGGCCTGACGGCGTCACCTTCTACACCCTGCCGGACATGGTCATGAACATTCAGTCGCCCGACGGTCGGCCGACCTTCCTGAAGCTGAAGCTGACGCTGGAGATGCACGACGCCGAGGTGGCGACGCATCTGCAGGAAGAAATGCCGCGCCTGCAGGACATGTTCACCGGCTTCGTGCGCGAGCTGCGCCCCGAGGACCTGAGCGGTTCAGCCGGCACCTATCAGCTGCGGGCCGAGATCCTGCGCCGCGTCAATCTGATCGCTGCGCCGGGCAAGATCGACGCCGTGCTGATCGAAGAAATGCTGGTGCAATAGGCATGACCGACGCAGCCCAGCTCGACCCGTTCGGTGGTCTCGGCGATCCCGGCGACGCCCTGTCCGAACGCGTCCTGAACCAGGACGAGATCGACAGCCTGCTGGGCTTCGACCTGGGCGACGACGACGGCTCCGAACGCTCGGGCATCCGGGCGATCATCAACTCCGCTCTGGTGTCGTATGAGCGGCTGCCGATGCTGGAGATCGTGTTCGACCGCCTGGTGCGGTTGATGACGACCAGCCTTCGCAACTTCACCTCCGACAACGTCGAAGTCAGCCTGGACAACATCTCGTCGATCCGGTTCGGCGACTATCTGAACTCGATCCCGCTGCCGGCCATCCTGGCCGTGTTCCGGGCCGAGGAGCTGGACAACTATGGCCTGCTGACGGTCGACTCCAACCTGATCTATTCGATCGTGGACGTGCTGCTGGGCGGCCGTCGCGGCACGGCGGCGCTGCGCATCGAAGGCCGACCCTACACCACTATCGAACGCGTGCTGGTGCAGCGGATGGTCGAGGTGGTGCTGAACGACGCCCGCCAGGCGTTCGAGCCCCTGACGCCTGTCCACTTCAACCTGGATCGGCTGGAGACCAATCCGCGCTTCGCCGCCATCGCGCGCCCGGCCAACGCCGCCATCCTGATCAAGCTGCGCATCGACATGGAGGATCGCGGCGGCCGGATCGAACTGCTGCTGCCCTATGCGACGCTGGAGCCGATCCGCAAGATGCTGCTGCAGCAGTTCATGGGCGAGAAGTTCGGCCGCGACAACATCTGGGAAGGCCACTTGGCCACCGAGATATGGACCACCGAGACCGAGGTCCGCGCCGTGCTGGACGAGCAGCAGATGCCGCTCTCGACCGTGCTGAACCTCAAGGTCGGCGATACCCTGATGCTGAACGCGACGCCGGATTCCGAGGTCTCGATCCGCGCCGGCTCCATCCCCCTGACCACCGGCCGCATGGGTCGCAAGGGTCAGCACATCGCCATACGCGTCGAAGGGCCGGTCAATCCCGAAGCCGCCGCCCGCCTGGGAGTGAATGTCTGATGGCCGGAATGATCATGGACGCGGTGCTGATGCTGCTGCTGGTCGCGGCGGTCGGCTATGGCATCAAGCTGGAACGCAAGCTGGCCGCCCTGCGCGCCGGACAACTGGCCTTCGCCCAGGCGGTGAGCGAGCTGAACAACGCCGCCGGTCGGGCCGAGAACGCGCTGGCGACCCTGCGCGCCTCGGGCCAGGAGACAGACCTTCTGCACGACCGCATCATCAAGGCGCGCGAGGTGAAGGCCCAGCTCGAAACCCTGATCGCCCGCGCCCCTGCCGTCGCGCCCGTTCGCGTCGTCGAGAACGAGCCGGTCCGCCGCACGCCCGCCGCCGTCGCCGCCCCTGCCGTGACCGCGACCGAAGACGAGGAACGCGCCGAGCGCATGGCGGCTCTGGCCGAGCGTATCCAGGGTCTGGCCAGCCCCTCGACCAGCCGTCGCGCCGCAGCGAGCACCGCCCCGGCCGGGCGCGACAATGTCGCCGCCATCGTCCAGGCCCTGACGGCCGGACGCTCCGCTAACCATTCCGCCAAACAAAGCCTCAACGCCGCGCGTCGTAATCTCGACGACGACCTGTTCGCCGCCTGAGTTCGGAACCCCATTTCATGGCCCGTCTACCCCGCCTTCTGCCCCTCATCGCCATCGCCATCGGCGGGGTGGTCGCCGTGCGCGCCATAGGCGTTGCGCCCGGCCTGTTCGACGGCGCCAAGGCCTGGGCCGAGGAGGCGGCGCCGGCTGCAGCCGGCGCGCCGATCAAGCCTGCGTTGCCGGGCACCTGCTCCGCCCTGTCGCCCGAGCAACTGGCCCAGCAGGCGGGCATTTCGCCCGCCGAACTGAAGATCATCCAGTCGCTGTCGCAGCGCCGCGCGGCGCTGGACGCTCGCGATCAGGACTTCGCCACCACCCTGCCGTTGATGGTCGCCGCCGAACAGAAACTGGAGGCCAAGATCCAGGCCCTGGCCGCCCTGAAGACCGAGATGAAGCAAATGCTCGGCCAGGTGGACGAGCGTGAGAAGGCCGAGATCGACCGCCTGGTCCAGGTCTATTCCGCCATGCGGCCCAAGGAGGCCGCCCCCGTCATGGCGACGCTGGAGGACCGCGTGCGCCTGCCGGTCGCCGCCGCCATGCGTCCGCGCACCCTGGCCGCCATCATGGCCCAGATGACGGCGCCCCAGGCCAAGGAACTGACCGAGAAGCTGGCCGCCCGCTTCCAGGCCCAGCAGATGGCCGCCCGCGCCGCTGCCGCCGAAGCCACGCCTCCGCCCGCTGCGACGCCCGCCGTCGCGACGCCTGCGCCGACACCGGTTGCTCAGCCGGCCGCCGCGACCGCCACGCCGCCTGCGGTCCGTCCGACGCCCCGCCCGGCCGCCTCTCGTCCTGCTTCCACACCCGCCCGTCGCCCGGCTGCGACGCCTGCACGCCGTCCGGCGACACCCGCCGCCACGCCGCCCGCCGGTCCTCAGGCCTATCAGCCCTCGGCCGCCGCCAACGCCCAGCCGCGCCAAACTGTGCAGTAACGTTAAGTGTGATCCCTGAACGGATGTTTCGTCTCGACAGTGAAAACACTTTGACCAATGATCTTCGAACGCTCCGTCAGAGAGCGACCACATCGAGGATGACGCCATGGTTGGAGAACTGCTTTACGTCGCGCATCGCCTGCGCCGCGCCATCATCCTGGCCGTTCCGACGGCGGGAACCGCGATGATCGCCGCCGTGGCCCAGCACTATCATCTGCTGCCATAAGCACGCCGCCGCCCGGTTTCGGATTGGCATCAGGCGCGCGCGCGTCTATCACCGCGCCTTGCCGAAAATCTGAGCTCGCTCGAAGACCATGTCCGACACGCCTCCCGATCGCCTCTCGGTCGATCCGTCCAATCCGCACCACAATGCCGAGGCGCTGCAACGCGGCGTCGGCATTCGCTTCAAGGGCGAGGAAAAGACCAACGTCGAGGAATACTGCGTCTCAGAGGGCTGGGTGCGTCTGGCCCTGGGCAACCGCGTCGATCGCAAGGGCAAGGCCCTGACCGTCAAACTGCAGGGCACGGTCGAACCCTATTTCCAGAACGACTGAACCTACCTAGGTTCCGGCTCCCACCCGAGTCCGGAGCCTGCCCATGTCCATCCGCCTGCTGACCGCCAGCGCCGTCGCCCTGGGTCTCGTCGCTTTCGCGCCTGTGGCCAACGCCCAGGATGCGGCGACGGTGGAGCAGGCCATCGTCGTGCGTGACGCCGCGATGCGCTCCAACATCGCCATGGACTATGTCACCCAGCTGACGACGCGGTTCGGCGCGCGCCCGGCCGGCTCGCGCTCGGAACAGCAGGCCGCCGCCTGGGCCGCCGACTATCTGCGCGCCAACGGCTTCCAGAACGTGCGGATCGAAGAATTCCCGCTGGTCGGATGGGAGCGGGGCGAAAGCTCGGCCGCCATCGTCGGCGACAACGCCCAGGCCCTGGTCGCTGCCGCCCTGGGCCATTCGCCGGCCACGCCTCGCAACGGCGTCGAGGCCGAGATCGTGCGGTTCTCCACCTTCGAAGACCTGCAAGCCGCGCCTGACGCTGCCGTGCGCGGCAAGATCGTCTATGTCGATCTGGGCCAGATGCATCCGATGCAGGACGGCTCCGGCTATGGGCCCCAGACCCGCGTGCGCGGCGCCGGCCCCGGCGTGGCGGCGGCCAAGGGCGCATCGGCCTTCGTCATGCGTTCGGTCGGTTCTGACGAGGACCGTATGCCCCACACGGGCACGACCCGCTATGTGGACGGCAAACCGACCATCCCCGCCTTCGCCCTGGCCGCGCCCGACGCCGATCAGGTCAGCCGCCTGGTCGCCCTGGGTCAGCCGGTGCGGGTGCGCCTGACCTCGACCGCCCGCACCTACCGGACCACCAGCCAGAACGTGATGGGCGACCTGCCCGGCGCCACGCGGCCGGACGAGATCATCGTCCTGGGCTCGCATATGGACAGCTGGGACCTGGGCACCGGCGCCATCGACGACGGGGCGGGGGGCGCCATCACCGTTGCAGCGGCAAAGGCCATCGCCGACAGCGGCCGCCGCCCGGCCCGCACCCTGCGCGTGATCTTCTTCGGTTCGGAGGAGGTCTCCCAGCCGACGCCCCAGACGGGCAACGGCGGCGGCGTCTATGCGCGCGGCCAGGGCGCGGCGCTGGACAAGCACATCATCGCCGGCGAGAGCGATTTCGGCGCCGACCGCGTCTATGCCCTGCGTCTGCCCGCCGGCGCCCAGGGCTCGGACTTCCAGAAGGCCGCGACCCGCGTCCTCTATCCGATCGGCGTCCTGGCCTCGGACCGGGTCGAGACAGAAGGCGGCGTCGATGTCGGCCCGATGGGACCGCTGGGCGTGCCCTTCTTCGGCCTGGCCCAGGACGGCACGCGCTATTTCGACCTGCACCACACCGCCAACGACACCCTGGACAAGATCGACCCGGCGCAACTGAACCAGAACGTCGCCGCCTGGGCCGGCCTGCTGTGGCTGATCGCCGATTCCGACGTGGATTTCCGGGCGATGAAGCCGGCGACCCCCGCCGCTCGCTAAGCCCGCTTGGCCCCGACGGACAGGCTGGCTATACAGCCGGTCCGGCCGCGGGCGTGGCGAAACTGGTAGACGCAGCAGACTTAAAATCTGCCGGACGAAAGTCCTTGCCGGTTCAAGCCCGGCCGCCCGCACCAACTGGACCTCTCCCTGTCGCGCGCGAAGCGGCTATGGTGGGCGGATGAGTCGCGCCGCGTCATGATCAAATACATCGGCTCCAAGCGCGCCCTGCTGGGCCATGTGACGGGCGCCGTCGCCGGCGTCCTGCCCCAGGGCGGGCGGGTGTGCGATCTGTTTTCGGGCACGGCGCGGGTCGGTCATGCCTTGAAGAAGCAGGGCTTCCAGGTCTGGTCGAACGACTACAACGCCTATGCCCACGCCCTGGCGACTGCCTATGTCCAGGCGGATCGGGAACGGTGGATCGACCGGGTCGAGACGGTGCTGGCCGAGTTGCGGACGGTGACGCCGCAGGCGGGATGGTTCACCCAGGCCTTTTGCCAGGACGCCCGCTACTTCCACCCCGACAACGGCGCCCGCATCGACGCCATGCGTGACCGGATCGAGGCCATGGGGCTGGAGCCCGAGTTGAAGGCCATCGCGCTGGTCAGTTTGATGGAGGCGGCCGACCGGGTGGATTCCACCGCCGGGGTCCAGATGGCCTATATGAAGCAGTGGGCGCCGCGAGCCTTGAAGACGCTGCAGCTGCGGACGCCGGACATGGTTGCGGCGGTGGACAGCGGGCCGTGCCGGGCGACGCAGGGCGATGCGATCGAGATCGCCGAACAGGTCGAGGCCGACCTCGTCTATCTGGACCCGCCCTACAACCAGCATTCCTATCTGGGCAACTATCACTGCTGGGAGAGCCTGGTGCTGTGGGACCGGCCCGAGACCTATGGGATCGCCAACAAGCGGGTGGACGTCAGGACGCGCAAGAGCGCCTTCAACAGCCGGCCCGGCATCGGCCCGGCGCTGCGCACCGTGATCGAACGGGTCAAGGCGCCCAATCTGATCGTCAGCTTCAACGACGAGGGCTATCTGAGCCGGGCCGAACTGGTCGAGATGCTGTCGGCGCGCGGCCATGTCCAGGTGCTGGAGGTGGCGCACCCGCGTTACGTCGGCGCCCGGATCGGCATCCACAATCCCAAGGGCGAGAAGGTGGGTCAGGTGGGGCGGCTGAGGAATATCGAGCACCTGTTCGTGGTCACGGATCGGCCGGTCGAACTGCCTGTGGCCGCATAAGCGCAGCGAAAACAACAGTCGCAAGTTGCGGAACGCGAATCGCGGCGTGTCGTTCTGGGATTATGCAAGCGCGTCCTCACACCTATCCGCCCACCGATCGCACCGACGATTACCGCGTCCGGCCGGCGGCGGAACCGCGTTCGTGGGCGCCGCGTGTCGCCGAGGGCGACTGGGGCTGGGACGCGCCGGCCGCCGAAGCACGGCCGACTTTCACCCACAACGCCGCCCGATACAGCCGCCCGGCCGAGGCGGCGCAACCGGTCGAGCATGTCGATGTGGAACCCGAGCTGAGCCCGCCGCCGCGCTGGATGATGGCGCTGGCCGGCGCCGCCGTCGCCGCCCTGATGGGCGCGCTGCTGGGCGGCTTCATGCACATCTGAAGCGGCGTCAGGCGTCCTGAAGCAGGGCCTTGATCGGCGACCAGCTGCGCCGGTGTGCGGGGCAGGGACCTAATGTTTTCAAGGCGTTCTGGTGGATCGGCGCGTTATAGCCCTTGTGGCTGGCGAAGCCGTAGCCGGGGTATTGGGCGTCCAGATCGATCATCAGCCGATCCCGCGCGGTCTTGGCCAGGATCGAGGCCGCTGCGATGGATAGCGACAGGCCGTCGCCCCCGACCACGGTCTGGATTTCGCACGGCAGTTTGAAGCGGTAGTTGCCGTCGACCAGGGCCGCGACCGGCTGGATCTGCAAGGCCTCGATGGCGCGGCACATGGCCAGGCCGGTGGCGTGCAGGATGTTCAGCTCTTCGATCTCCTCCACCGAGGCGAAGCCGACGCCCCAGGCGATGGCGCGGGCCTTGATCTGGGGCTCCAGCGCGGCGCGGCGCTTTTCCGTCAGGGCCTTTGAATCGTCGATGCCCGGCGGCAGGTCGTCCGGATTCAGGATCACCGCTGCCGCCGAGACGGGGCCGGCCCACGGCCCGCGACCGGCCTCGTCCACGCCGCACACCAGGCCGCCGACGCGCTGGATCAGTGCGACCTCCAGCGACAGGGTCGGGGCGGCGCGGGGGCGGGCGGTCTTCACGCGGGCAGGGGCTTTAGCCATGCGCGGCCATCGCACGAACCTGGGCGTGACGGAAGCACTGAGACTTCCACGACATCGCAGGCAATTGTAACTTGTGCGAATGGTTAAGGTTGCTCACGTCAGTTTGACACTCATTCTGCTTGCAGGGGCGTGTGCCTCTGCGGTCGGTCCTAACCGCAACGATCTGGCGGGCCTTCTGAAAACATCGGCGCGCAATATCAATGCATTGAATTGTTATGATATTCCTGAGGATCAAACCGAGTTTCGTTGCCTCTATCAAAAACGAGATGCCGGTGGCGTTTGGACGCGGCAAGAAGTGATGATCGCGATTGATGGATCGAGGTGGGTTATCATCGACGGTCCCAACGTACCCAGTCAGCCCTAGGTCATTGCTTTAACCTCCTTGTGACGGAAGCAGGTCGTCTGGTGATCGTTGACCATGCCGACGGCCTGCATGAAGGCATAGACGATCACCGGGCCGCAGAAGTTGAAGCCGCGCTTCTTCAGCGCCTTGGCCATGGCGACGGATTGGTCGGTCTGGGTCGGGGCCTGGCGGAAGTCGGCGTAGGTCGTCTGGATCGGTTCGCCATCGACGAAGGACCAGAGCCAGGCGGAGAAGTCCTCGCCGTTTTCGCGCATCTCCAGCCAGATCTGGGCGCCCCGGATGGCCGCGTTGATCTTGGCGCGCGAGCGGATGATGCGGGGGTCGTTGAGCAGGCGCTGGATGTCGTCCTCGCCATAGCGGGCGACGATCTCGGGGTCGAAGCCGTCGAAGGCGTCGCGGATGCCCTCGCGCTTTCTCAGGATGGTGATCCAGGCGAGGCCGGCCTGGAAGCCGTCGAGGACCAGCTTTTCCCACAGGGCGCGCGGATCGCGTTCAGGCACGCCCCATTCGGTGTCGTGATAGGCGATGTAGAGCGGGTCGGTGGCCCCGCACCAGCCGCAGCGGCCTTCGGCGTTTGAGTCGGTCATGGCCGGAGGTTGCCAGTCTGTTCTGGTGAGGGGAAGGGCGGGTTTTCAGACTCGGCGGCGGAAAAACACCGTCTGAATAGTCTCAATTGTCTGAAATCGGTGGTGGGGCGGAATTGCACTGCACCTGCGAAAACAGTGCAAAGTGCAAGAAAGTGCAATTTGGGTCGACTGTGAGAGAGGTCCGATGCGGTCGAGTTTTGCGTCCTCCCTGTCGAAACCGCGCATTGTACAGGCGTTTGGATCAGTGGTCGGACGATTGACGCTGGTGGTGGGTAAGGCTCTGAAATCTGGACGAATGTCCTCAGAGAATAGGATGGAGACCGTCTCCTCCCCACTCGTGGGGAGGGGGACCGCGAAGCGGTGGAGGGGCTTTTGACGTCCCACTGGCGGCGGTGATGAGGCGAAGAGCCCCTCCGTCACGGCGCTGAAGAAGCGCCGCGCCACCTCCCCATCGCTACGCGATAGGGAGGAGACGGTCGTAGTTCAGTCCCGCACCAATCCGCCGTCCACGACCAGGTTCTGGCCCGTCACGGCGCGGCTCCAAGGCGAGGCGAAGAAAAGGACGGCGTCGGCGAATTCTTGCGGGGTGGTGACGCTGCGAAGGGGCGTCATGCCGGCGATGAAGTCGAAGACGGCCTCGGGCGTGGCGGCGCTGGCGTCGGTGGTGCGCAGGAGGCCGCCCGAGACCATGTTGACGGTGATGCCGTCGGGGCCGAGGTCGCCGGCGGCGGTGCGGGTCAGCGACAGCAGGGCGGCCTTGGCGGCGGTGTAGTCGTGATAGGGCACGACCGGGTTCTGGAACAGGTTGGTGCCGATGTTGACGACGCGGCCGAACCGGGCCGCCGCCATGCCGGGGGCGGTCGCCTGGATGGTGTTGAGGGCGCCGCGCACGACGGTCGAGAACTGGGCCGCCAGTTCGTCCCAGCCGATGGCGGTCATCCGGGACCGGGCGTCGCCGTTGAAGCTGTAGTCCAGGGCGTTGTTGACCACTGTGGTGACGGGGGCGCCGAAATGGGCCTGGGCGGAGGTGACCATGGCGTCCACGGCGGCGCGGTCGGTCACGTCGGCCTGGAGGGCGACGGCGCGGTCGCCGATCTCAGCGGCCAGGGCGTTTGCGGCCTCGCCGCTGGCGCGCCAGTTGATGATCACGCGGGCGCCTTCGTTGGCGAAGGCGCGGATGCACGCCGCCCCGACGCCGCGTGCGCCGCCGGTGACGAGGACGATCTGGTCGGCGATCTTCATGGGGGACTCACGCGTTGGAGGAGGGGAGGACGTCCTCGCCCATCCAGGCGGGTTTGCGCAAGCGCACAGGGCGGCCGTCTACGGTCAGGTCGCCGTCGATGCGGTCGATCCGCAGCAAGGCCATGGCAGAACCGTCACGACCGGACAGCACCTCGCCCGCGCGCAGTTCGCCTTTCAGCACCTCGGCGCCGAAAGCGGGGGGCGGGCCGTCGAAGTCGAGCGGCAGCATCCGGTTCTTGATCGTTCCCCGGCGCTTCATGCGCGAGGTCGTCTCCTGGCCGACGAAACAGCCCTTCTGGAAGTCGATGCCGTTCAGCAGGTCGTAGTCGGCCTCAATCGGATAGGTCTTGTCCTGTGGCGCGTCGGCGGTCGGATCTGGCAGGCCGATGGACAGGCGGTGGGCATGGTAGTCGGCCTCGCTGGCGTCGGGGGTCGCATCGCCATAGAAGCGGCCGCCCATCAGCGGGGTGCGCGGGTCGGGGATGAAGCCGGCGACGACCTCCGGCCAGGCGGCGAAGACGGCGCGGTCGTCGGCGGCGACGACGACCTTGGCGCGGAGCTTGTACATCGACAGTCGCTGCAACAGGGCGTCGCGGCGCTCAGTCGCGACATCGAGCAGGACGCCGTCCGCCTGGCCCAGGATGAACAGGTCGAACAGCAGCCGGCCGGGCGGCGACAACAGCGCGCCGAAGCGCAGTTCGCCTTCCGCCAGCGTCTCCACGTCCTGCGTCAGCAGATTGTGCAGGAAGGGTTTCGCGTCCTCGCCCGTAACGGAGATCAGGGCGCGGCTGTCGAGACGGGCGATGGGCATGGCGCCAAGATAGGGCGCGGACGGCGGGTCCAGAAGACGCCGCGCTGAATTTAGGCGACGGCGGCGGCTTCGGGATCGAACAGGGGGTCGAAGTTGCGCCAGTCGCTGGCGCCCCAGGCCGTGACGCGGGTGACCAGATCGACGATGTTCATCGGCTTGGCGATGCAGTCGTCCATGCCGGCCTCTTCGTACTGGATCAGCTGTTCCGGCAGGGTGTTGGCGGTCAGAGCCAGAATGGGCGTGCGGCCGACCAGACCCGGCAGGGCGCGGATGGCGCGGGTGGCATCGACGCCGTCCATGACCGGCATCTGGATGTCCATCAGGATCACGTCCCAGTCGCCGTCGCGGGCGGCCTCGACCCCTTGCGCGCCGTCGTCGGCGGTGGAGCATACGATGCCCTGGGCGGACATGACGGCCATGACCAGGGCGCGGTTGCTGTCGTGATCGTCGACATAGAGGACGCGCAGGGCGGCGGCGTCTTCATTGGCAGGCGCGGGTTCTTCGATGACTGTATCGGGCGTCTGCAGGGGAATGACGTTGTCGGCCGACAGGTCGATCATGTCGTTGACCACGGACAAAAGACGTTGGCCCGCGCCGTTGATCCGGGCGGCGTGGTCGGCGTGTTCCTGTGCCAGGCCGGCCTTGGACAACAGGTCCGAGAAGCCGATGACAGAATTCAGCGGCGTGCGCAGTTCGTGCGACATATCGGTCAGGAACTTCTGACGCGCCTCGGCCATGGCGGTCTTCTGTTCGGCGGCGACGCGGGCCTGTTCGGCCTCGACCCGTTCGGTCACGTCGATCTCGTTCAGCATGACGCCCAGCTGGCCCGTGACGGGATCGATGACCGGGCGGATGTCGAGGTGGTGCCAGCGCAGGCCCTCGCGGGTGATGATCTCGCAGACGTCCGAGGACAGGTCGCCGGACAGGGCCGCCGCCAGCATGGGCTGGGCGCGCTCGGGTTCCGCGAACCGGGCCTCGAAGGGGTGGGTGGTCGAGCCATAGGCCGCGAAGGCCGCCGGGTTTGAGAACAGCGGCCGGCCTTCGCTGTCGAACAGGGAGATCAGGGTGGAGGTGTGACGCAGGGCCTCGACCGCGCGACGCTCTTCGCTCTCGACCTCGATGGAGGCGGCCTCGAACAGCAGGACCGGCGTGCCGTCGTCCAGCCAATGGGTCGAGATGATCGCCGTCACCGTCAACGGCCGGCCGTTCGGATAGAAGGTCCAGTGTTCGGAAAGGGTCTCGCCGTTCGCCGTCTCGCGCGCCAGTCGCTCGGTGCGGGCCAGGACGGCGGGCGACATCTGGCTGAAGTCGCGGGCCAGGAGGGCGTCGAGGCTGTCGGAGCCCCACAGATCCAGGGCGGCGGCGTTCGCATAGACGCCTCGCATGGCGGAGGGATCGAACATCCAGATCGGGCGTCGAAGCGCGTCCCAGGCCTGCATTTCCGGCGTGTCTCTCAAAGCGGCGGCGTTACGGATTTCAGAATAGCGGCAAGGACTTAAGCTTCGGCTAAGCTGTCCGATCATCCTGGGTTGTCACGGCATATCGCGCGACGACGCCATCGGGCTTAAAATCATGCTCGGCCAGCGTATCGAGCGAGCGCAGGACGCGGGCCAGGAAGGCGGCGGGATCGCCGTCCTCGATCGCCGGGCGCAGCCAGTCGGTGACGACGGCGCGGGCCGGATAGGTGCCGACCGGGCCGGGGATGCTGAGGGCGACCTCGATCCCCTCGGCGATCCAGCCGGCGACGGTCATGAAGAAATCCGGCGAGGCCAGGAAGTCGGAGCGCCGCAGGACGTAGAGGGTGATGACCCCGTCCTCGACCCCGTCGGGGCGGACAATGACGCCGCTGCGGTCCGGCCGCCAGTCGTCGGACAGCTCGACCACGCGCCACAGGCAGAACCAGATGCGGCAGGTGTTCGGCCGGATGACGTGGACCGAACAGCCCGCGCCGCCGACGCAATAGGCGCAAAGCTCGCCGGTCGGCTTGGCCAGTTCCGGCAGGTCCAGCGGGATCACCCGGCAGCATTCGACGCAGCCGCCGCAGGTCCGGCCGGGGAGGAGGGGAAGGCTCACCCGGCTGCGCGTTCCAGCTGGGCGATGCGGCGGTCCATGTCGGCGACGACGGTTTCGAGCCGGGCCTTTTCGGACGCCATGTCGATGGGCGTGCCGTCCTCGTAGGAAATGGTCGCGCCCTTGGCGATCAGGTCCAGCCGATAGATGGCCGTGACGCGCTGGGCCTTGAAGCGTTCGAGGGCGGCGGCGGCTGCAGGGTCGGGGGACTGGCTCATGCGCGTCGCTGTAACGCAGGACGCCTGCCTGTGGAAACCTGCGTTTGGCGCTGAACCCCCGATAGAATCCCTGTATCCGTCAACGGATGATCGGGCGGTTTCCCATCCTGTATATCGCCGAGGCGGACGCCGAGGACGCCGTGCTGTCCTCGGGCGTGCTGGCGCATCTGGTCGAGAGCCTGCCGCATGCGACCTTCACCATCGTGGGATCTGCCGCCAGCGCGCCGCTGTTCGCCGATACGCCGCGCCTGACGAAGCTGATCGTGCTGGAGCGCGAGGGCCATTTCGAATGGATCGCCCTGTGGAACCAGGTGCGCGGGACCAAATGGGGCCTGGTCGTGGACATGCGCGGCTCGGACTTGTCGGGCAAGCTGAGGCGACACAAGCGGGCGGTGCGGGGCAAGGATCAGCCGGGCCTGCATGCGGTCGAGGCGGCTGCGGCGGTGCTGAAGCTGGAGCCGGAGGAGATCCCGGCGCCGAAACTGTATGTGTCGGACGAGACTGTGGAGCAGGTTCAGGCGCTGATCCCCACGACCGGTGGAGACGGTCCGATCCTGGCGGTCGGGCCGGGCGTGGAATGGATGGGCAAGCGCTGGCCCGCCGAACGCTACGCCAAGGTGGCGGCCAAGCTGCTGTCTGACGACGGGCCGTTGGCGGGCGGGCGGCTGATGATCGTGGGCGAGGAGATCGACCGCGAGGCGGCGCATACCATCCGCTACGCCGTGCCTCGCGCGCGGGTGATCGAACTGCAAGGCAAGCTGACGCGGTTGCAGACGGTGGCGGCCCTGTCGAAATCGGCGCTGTACGTCGGGGCGGATTCGATCTGGACCCAGCTGGCGGTGGCTTCGGGCGTGCCGGTGGTGGCGGCGTTCGGGCCGTCGGACGAGACCGTGCGCGGGCCGTGGAAGGGCGAGGCCGTGCGGGGGCCGCGCACCTATGAAGAGTTCAGGAAGCTGGATCCGCGCCTGAACCAGGCCATCCAGCATATGATGGACCTGCCGTGGGAGCGGGTGCTGAAGGCATCGATGCGGGCGTTGAAGGGGCGGGGCTGAACCCGATCTCCCTCCCCGTTCGGGGAGGGTGGCCGCAAAGCGGCCGGGTGGGGGCGGCCGGCGATCCTGCGAAGGCCCTGTGCCGTATTGCCTTGCCCTCCCCACCCGGTCTCGCCTGCGGCTCGCCCCCCCCTCCCCGATCGGGGAGGGAGAAGCTTTAGCCGCTTTCGCGAAGGACACTGCATCCGCTAGAACCTCGGAAACATTCGCAGGAGCCCGCCCCATGACCCAGACCTATGACCTGATCGTCCGTGGCGGCGAGGTGGCGAACCATGCGGGGCGCGGGCCGGCGGACATCGGCGTGATCGACGGCAAGATCGCCTTCATCGGCGACCTGTCCCAGGCCTCGGCTGGCGAGACATTCGACGCCACGGGCCTGACCGTCCTGCCCGGCGTGATCGACACCCAGGTCCACTTCCGCGAGCCGGGACTGGAGTGGAAGGAAGACCTGGAGACAGGGTCGCGCGCGGCAGCCCTGGGCGGCGTCGTCGCCGTGTTCGAGATGCCGAACACCAACCCCAACACCACCGACCCCGACACCATGGCCGACAAGCTTGTCCGAGCGAAGGACCGGATGTGGACCGACCACGCCTTCTACGTCGGCGGCACGCACGAGAACGCCGACTATCTGGGCGAACTGGAGCGGCTGCCGGGCTGCTGCGGGGTCAAGGTCTTCATGGGCGCCTCGACCGGCGATCTGCTGATCGCCGACGACGAGGGGGTGCGAAAGGTCCTGTCGAACGTGCGTCGCCGCGCCACCTTCCACTCCGAGGACGAATACCGACTGGTCGAACGTCGCGGCCTGGCCCGCACCGGCGACTGGACCAGCCACCCCGAGGTTCGCGACGCCGAGAGCGCCATCCGCTCGACCCGTCGCCTGGTCGGTCTGGCCAAGGAGACGGGCGCGCGCATCCACGTCCTGCACGTCACGACCCGGGACGAGATGGAATATTTGCGCTTCCACAAGGATGTCGCCACCGTCGAGATCACGCCCCAGCACCTGACCCTGGTCGCGCCCGAGGCCTATGAGCGGCTGGGCAGCTACGCCCAGATGAACCCGCCGATCCGGTCGCAGGAGCATGTGGACGCCCTGTGGCTGTGGGGGATGCAGCAGGGCGTGGCGGACGTGCTGGGGTCCGACCACGCGCCGCATACAAAAGAGGAGAAGGCCAAGCCCTATCCGGCCTCGCCGTCGGGGATGCCGGGGGTGCAGACGCTGGTGCCGCTGATGCTGACCCATGTCGCCAATGGGCGGCTGAGCCTGGAGCGGTTCATCGACCTGACCTCGGCGGGCGCCCAGCGGGTGTTCGGCACGGCCAACAAGGGGCGGATGGCCGTCAGCTATGACGCCGACCTGACCATCGTCGATCTGAAGGCCAAGAAGACCATCACGCATGACCAGCAGGCGACGCGCTGCGGCTGGACGCCGTTCGACGGCGTCGAGGCGACCGGCTGGCCGATGGCGACCATCGTGCGGGGCCGGGTGGTGATGCAGGACGACGAACTGATCGGATCGGCGCACGGGCGGCCGGTGCGGTTCATGGAGACGCTGTGAGGACGCTTCGCTCCGTTCTTCATTTCCACTCCGTCATCCTCGGGCTTGACCCGAGGACCGGAGGGTCCGCCGCATTGCGTCGGCTGCGAGCGCACAGCCCGATCCGCACCCGGTCCTCGGGTCAAGCCCGAGGATGACGGAGGTTGATGGGAAGGCGGTGGGGGTGACGGTGGTGAGGGAAAAGCTCGGCCTGATCGGCTTCGGGGCCTTCGGGCGGCTGACGGCGCGGCATCTGTCGCCCTGGTTCGACATTCTCGCCCATGATCCGGCGGCGACGGACGGCGAGGGCGTTGCGACCCTGACCGACCTGGCGACCGCCGCCGCCTGTCCGACGGTCGTGCTGGCCGTGCCGGTCGAGGCGCTGGAGGCGACGCTGATCGCCATCGGCCCGCATCTGGCGCCCAGCGCCCTGGTCGTCGACGTGGGGTCGGTGAAGGTGAAGCCGGCGCAGACGATGGACGAACTGCTGCCGCCCGGCGTGCGGATCGTCGGGACGCATCCGCTGTTCGGCCCCCAAAGCGGCAAGGACGGGATCGCGGGCCTGCGCATCGCCGTGTGCGAGGTGCGGGGCGCAAAGGACGCCCGCCGCGTCGCCGCCTTCTGCCGCCGCGCGCTGGGGCTGAAGGTCTTTTCAGTCAGCCCCGAGGATCACGACCGCGAGGCCGCCACCGTCCAGGGCCTGACCCATCTGATCGCCCGCGTCCTGATGGCGATGGAACCCCTGCCGACGCGCATGACCACCGCCAGCTTCGACCGGCTGATGCAGGCCGTCGACATGGTCCGCCACGACAGCCCCGCCGTCTTCCGCGCCATCGAACGCGACAACCCGTTCGCGGCCGAGGTGCGGGAGCGGTTCTTTGCCTTGGCGGATGAGGCGCGGGGGAAGGGCAAGAGAAGCTAAGCGTTGCGGATTAAGCGACCGCCGGTATGGTCAAGTCATGCCGCCGATCAAACGAAAGACGAAACGCTCGCTGATCCTTACAGGGGCGTTGATGATTGTCGGCTTGCTGAACTTAAGTTTGACGACGACACGTCCCCCTAGCCCCGCTCTGGCCGACGAGATTGATCGAGCGCTTGAACAAGACCCGTGCATCGGCGCCATCGAAAGATGGCCGGCGCGATACTACGTTTGGCGATCCACCCCGTGGTTCGGAGCCAACGACGGTCGAGCATTTCTCTGGATGTTGAGTGGCCCGTGGCTCGGGTCCGACACCTCGAAGGTCGAGGTTCGACTCTATCAAGGGGCTTGGGAGGGGGACTACCCGCCGGGCCGTCATCTGCTCAGGGCGGACCAAGACAAGCTGTCGCTCGATAGCTCGAACTTCACGTTCGCTGCAGGAACCTACGACGTTCGAACGCGAAAGCTGAGCGACTGGATTTGTGGCCCGAGCAGCGGTTGAGCGGGATATCGCGCTCAGTGCGCCCTGATAAACGCCCCCACATCCTCAGCCACGCCCGGCGCGAGCGGTAGCGTCGGGTCGGCGTAAGTCGCCATATTGGCGGCGCGGTTGGCGGGGGCGGTCTTGAGTAGGTGGTTGACGCCGTCCCAGAGTTTCAGCGTCGCCTTGGGGTCGGCGGCGGCAAGGGCCTGGGCGTCCGTGACGGTGATCTGGAGGTCGGTGGTTCCCTGGCCGATGAAGACCGGGCCGTCATAGGCGGCGAGCAGGGCGGCGGGGCCCAGCGGCAGCCAAGAGATCAGATAGGGCTGGACTGACGGCCGGAACAGAGCCGCCAGCGCAGGCGGCGTGTCGGCGACGGTGCGGCCGGCCTCAAGTTCGGTCAGGGCGGCGAAGGCCTGGGTCTTCATCGGCTCGGGCAAGGTGGCCAGCTGTTCGCGCAGCACCGCGCCCGCCGGGCGGCCAGCGCCGGACAGAAGGATCAGACCGCAAACCTTGTCGTCGTTTTCGACCGCCTTCAGGGCGACCAGGGCGCCCTCGCTGTGGCCAATCAGCCAGGCGCAGGGCAGGCCCGCGCGCGCGGCGGCCTCAGCCGCCCAGGCGCGGGCGTCGGCGGCATAGGCGTCGAACCGCAGATCGGCCTCGGCCGGACCCGCCGCCGTGCTGGCGGCGATGCCGCGCTTGTCGATGCGGACGGTGGCGATCCCCTGTTCCGCCAGACCCTCGGCCAGCAGGCGATAGGTCGAGGCCGCGACGCCCAGCGGGCTGTTCCCATCCCTATCCGTCGGGCCGGAGCCGGGCAGGATGACGGCGACGGCCGTGGCGCTGTCGGGCGCCAGCAGGGTTCCGTGCAAAGGCGCGGGCTGGGCGGGCAGGGCGATCTCGGTCGAGACCGGGCCGGCGAGCAGGGCGAGAGCGAGGCTGAGCATGTGGGTCTCCGCAAGACGGTCAGATAGCGCGACTATCCCATCATGCAGCGCAGGCTCCGGCCCGCAAGGCCAGCCTCAGGCTTCAGATCGAGAAGCTGACGCCGCAGCCGCAGCTGGAGGCGGCGTTGGGGTTGCGGACGACGAACTGGGCGCCGGCCAGTTCGTCGACGTAGGCGATCTCGGAGTTCTTCAGGAAGGGGACCGAGACGGGGTCGATCAGGGCGGCTTGGCCGTCGGCCTGGATGCGCAGGTCGTCGTCCTCTGCGCTCTCGACCAGTTCGAACCGGTATTGGAAGCCCGAACAGCCGCCGCCGTCCACCGCCACGCGCAGCATCAGGGTCTTGCCCTCGGCCGCGCCCAGCTTGGCCAGGCGCTTGGCGGCGCTGGCGGCCAGGACGATGCCCTCCGGCGCACGCGTTGCGACGCTGAAGGCGGGTGTGGACGGTTCTGTGGATTGGACGGTGCTCACGGCTGTCTATATGAGGCGCGCAGGGGCTTTCGCAAAGGCCCGCATGCTTCAAAGTTGATCACTTGAGCCAGACAGACCTCGCGACATACGCCGAACGGGCGAACTTGACCCTGGGCCGCCGCGTGCCCGAGCCGGCCAGCCGGACCCGCACGGCCTTTGCGCGCGACCGCGACCGGATCATCCATGCGACGGCGTTTAGGCGGCTGAAGGAGAAGACCCAGGTCTTCGTGGCGCACGAGGGCGATCATTACCGCACCCGCCTGACCCATTCGCTGGAGGTGGCGCAGATCGCGCGGTCGCTGGCCCATGCGTTGAGGCTGGACGATGATCTGGCCGAGACCATCGCCCTGGCGCACGATCTGGGCCACCCGCCCTTCGCCCATGCCGGCGAGGACGAGCTGGTGGTGCAGATGGCCGGGCATGGCGGTTTCGACCACAACGTCCAGAGCTTCCGCGTCGTGACCGAGCTGGAGAACCGCTATCCGCAGTTCGACGGGCTGAACCTGAGCTGGGAGACGGTCGAGGGGGTCATCAAGCACAACGGCCCGGTGTTGCACCGGTTGGACGAACCGGCCTGGTCGGTGGTGCGGCCGTATGCAGCAGGCGGCGAGGCGGGGTGGGATCTGCGTCTCGGCACCTTCGCGTCGCTGGAGGCGCAATGCGCGGCCGTTGCCGACGACATCGCCTATAACAACCACGACGTGGACGACGGGGTGCAGGCGGGACTGATCACGCTCCAGGACCTGGATCAGGTGCCGCTGATCGGGCCGATGCTGGCGCAGGTGCGCAGCGACTATCCCGACATCGACGACCGGATGCTGAGGATCGAGGCCGTGCGGCGGATGATCGGCGTCATGGTCGAGGACGTGCTGGCCGAGACAGCGCGGCGGCTGGAAGACGACCGGATCGTCACGACCGAGGACGTGCGCACGGCGAAACGAACGATGGTGGATTTCTCGTCAGAGATGCACGCCGATCTGGCGGTGCTGAGGAAGTTTCTGTTCGAACGGATGTATCGCCACTACCGCGTCAACCGCACGCGCAGCCAGGCGCGGCGGGTGCTGTCGCAACTGTTCGAGCTGTTCATGGCCGAGCCGGAGGTGATGCCGCCGGAATGGAGCGAGCCGGCGATGACCCAGGACCGGACGCGGCGGGCGCGGGCGGTCTGCGACTATATCGCCGGGATGACCGACCGTTACGCCATAGAAGTGCACCAGAAACTGTTCAGCCTCGACCTCGCCCTCGATCTGTGATTCGAAAGATGCACGCGGGGGCGTAGAGTGATCGTTCGGCGCGCCGATTCGCGCCCGACAGACGGCGGAGCGCGACCATGTCCTTTGACGACGACAACAAACCGGGCCGGGGCGCCTATACGCCCCCGACCGACGACGACCTGCCGTTCCGTCGCAACAGCTACGACCCGCGCAGCGGCCGCAATGTCGGCTCGGGCGGGGGCAAGGCGCCGCCGGTCACCCTGATCATCAGCGCGGTGGTCCTGCTGCTGCTGATCGTCGCCGTGATCTTCTTCTATCGCTCGGGCATGCGCGCCTCGACCGACGCGCCGCCCGCCGTGGGCCAGCCTGTCGGTGACATGAAGACCGCCGCGCCTATCGACGCCCAGCCGATCGATCCGGCCGCCGGCGTGCGCGTCTATCGCGATGAGGGCGAGACGACCGACGCGCCCGTGACCTTCACTCCGCCGCCCGAGACGCCCCAGCCGCGTCCGGCCGCGCCGCCGACCGCCGCCCCGACCGGCCAGGGTCTGCCGCCCGTGACGGCCGCGACGCCCGCCGCGCCGACGCCGCGTCCGACGACCGCGCCGCCTGTCGCCGCTCCGGCGACCAAGGCTCCGGCCGCTGCGGGCGGTTCGGCCTCGGTGCAGATCGGCGCCTTCTCCTCAACCGAGATCGCGGACCGCGAATACGCCGCCGTCGCCGGCCGGTTCGGCTCGTTCGCCTCGGGCGCCGAAAAGCGCGTGACCGAAGTGACGTCGTCCAGCGGTTCGACGCTGTACCGCACGGCCTTCTCGGGCCTGTCGCGCGAGCGGGCGGTCGCCTTCTGCAACGCGCTGAAGGCGGCGGGCCGGGACTGCATCGTTCGGTGACATCGGCCGCGATCTACGGCTGCGCCGGCCATCGGCTGACGGAGGACGAGCGGGCCTTCTTCACCGAGGCGCGGCCGTGGGGCTTCATCCTGTTCCGGCGCAACATCGACACGCCGGAACAGGTGCGGGCGCTGACCGACGCGCTGCGGGCCGCCATCGGAGACCCTGATGCGCCGATCCTGATCGACCAGGAGGGCGGTCGGGTCCAGCGGATTGGGCCGCCGCACTGGCCCAAATACCCGC
Organism: Brevundimonas sp. KH_058; assembly: GCF_057838505.1. Lineage (NCBI taxonomy): Bacteria > Pseudomonadati > Pseudomonadota > Alphaproteobacteria > Caulobacterales > Caulobacteraceae > Brevundimonas > Brevundimonas sp. KH_058. The sequence continues at coordinate 2,326,143 of NZ_CM174469.1, forward strand.
CGGGCGACGCCTATCTGAAGGCGGCGAACAATCTGGCGCAGGCGCGCGAACTGGCGCGGCTGGGCGCGCGACTGATGGCGCACGACCTGCGCGAGGTGGGCGTCAACGTGGACCTGCTGCCGGTGCTGGACGTGCCTGTGCCCGGCGCCCACGACATCGTCGGCGACCGCGCCTATGGCCCCGATCCGCAGACCGTGACCCTGCTGGGGCGGGCGGCGGCGGAAGGGTTGCTGGCGGGCGGGGTCCTGCCGTGCATCAAGCACATGCCGGGCCATGGGCGGGCCTTCGCCGACAGCCACAAGGACCTGCCGATGGTCCACGCCAATTTCGAGACGCTGGACGGCTGGGACTTCGCGCCGTTCAAGGCGATGTCGGACATGCCGCTGGCGATGACGGCGCATATCGTCTTCACCGCCGTGGACCGGAAACGGCCGGCGACCCAGTCGAAAAAGGCCGTTAAGATGATGCGCGAGCATCTGGGCTTCTCAGGCCTGATCATGACCGACGACCTGTCGATGCAGGCGCTGAGCGGATCGCTGGGCGAACGGGCGCATCTGTCGCTGAAGGCCGGGTGCGACGTGGTCCTGCATTGCAACGGCGACATGGCCGAGATGCAGGCCGTGGCCGAGGCGACCGGCAGGCTGAAGGGCAAGGCGAAGGCGCGGGCCGAGGCGGCGATGGCGCGGATCGTCCGTGTTCCCGAACCGCTGGATCCCGTGGCGGCGCATGCGCGGTTCTTCCAGGCGATGGGCGGTCGGCTCGATGTCGCCAAGGGGCCGGACGTGGGGGAGGCGCAGGCATGAGCTGCCTGGACCGTCCCGGCCTCAAGCCGCGCGAAGCGCGGTAGGCCAAGGAAATGTCCGAAGCGTTTCAGCCAAATCTGGATTTCACCGCCGTGGCCGAGGTCGAGGATCGAGAGGCGTTCGTCGTCGATCTGGACGGGTATGAAGGGCCGCTGCATGTGCTGTTGGCTCTGGCGCGGAACCAGAAGGTCGATCTGCTGAAACTGTCGATCACCCAGTTGGCGGAACAGTATCTGGCCTTCGTGCACGAGGCGCGGCGTCGGAACTTCGCCCTGGCGGCGGATTACCTCGTGATGGCGTCGTGGCTGGCCTATCTGAAGTCGCGGCTGCTGCTGCCGCGCACCGAGAAGGACAAGGGCGAGGAGCCGCCGGCCGAGGAGATGGCCGCCGCCCTGGCGTTCCGGTTGCAGAAGCTGGAGGCGATGCGCCGCTCGGTCGAGCAGCTGATGGCCCGGCCGCAGTTGAAGCGCGACGTCTTCACGCGCGGCGACCCCGAGGCGACGGTGATCACACCCTCCGACCGGATCGACGCCAGCCTGTACGAACTGATGAGCGCCTATGTGACCCAGCGTCGGCGCGAGGGCGCGCGGCAGTATTCGCCCGGCCAGCGGGTCGAGGCCTTTCCGTTGGAGGCGGCGCGCGACTGGCTGCGCGAGATCATGCCGAAACTGGCCGACTGGACCCCGCTGGAAGATGTCGCGCCGCATCGCGAGGATAAGGACGGCCCCAGCCAGGCCAGCTTTACGGCCTCGACCCTGTCGGCCAGTCTGGAGCTGGTGAAGGAGGGGGCGATGGACATTCGACAGACGCAGGCGTTCGCCGAGCTGTTCCTGAAACGGCGCGGGCAGGGCCAGCCGCTGGAACTGATGGGGTGATGGCTTCACTTTCCGCTCATCCCCGCGAAAGCGGGGACCTAGTGATTTGGGCGCAAAGGTCTGTCATTCCTTCGCCGATGGATGGCCAACGCATTGCCGAGCGACAGGACTGGGTCCCCGCTTTCGCGGGGATGAGCGGATATTTCTATGTCTGACCTCGCCTTCCAACCCGACGAAGCCGAAATCGAGCGGCGGGTCGAGGCCCTGTTGTTCGCGGCGGCCGGGCCGCTGACGGCCGCCGAGATCGCCGCGCGGCTGCCCGAGAACTGCAACGTCGCGCGCGCCATATCGGGCCTGCGCGCCCGTTACGAGGGCCGCGGGGTGGAGCTGGAGTGCGTCGCCGACCGCTGGCGGTTCCGAACCGCGCCGGACCTGGCCTTCATGATGACGCAGGAGCGCGAGGAGCCGCGGCGCCTGTCCAAGGCCGCGCTGGAGACCCTGGCTATCATCGCCTACCACCAGCCTGTCACCCGCGCCGAGATCGAGAGCGTGCGGGGGGTGACCATCTCCAAGGGGACGCTGGACCTGTTGCTGGAGATGGGTTTCGTGCGGTTGCGGGGGCGCAGGCGCACGCCGGGGCGGCCCGTCACCTATGCGACCACGGATCGGTTCCTTGAGCATTTCGGCCTGGCGACCTTGTATGATTTGCCGGGCGTGCAGGAGATGAAGGCGGCGGGCCTCTTGGACCTGTCGCTGCCGGTCGGGTTCGAGGTGCCGGACCCCAGCCGCGCCTCCGAGGCCGACGACGAGGACGGCAGTCTGCCCCTCGACGACGATGCCCCCGAGTTCGCTCAAGATTTTGTCGGTGCGACACGCTGACGTTACGTCACGTTCACGCAGTCTTAGTCAGCGCCCTCTAAGCGAGACGATATGAGTGGCGTGACATCGAAAACGGGTTGGCGGGCGTGGAGCACGTTCAGGATCGCGGTGATCCTGATGTTGGCGTCCATCATCGGCATGGCGGGCGTTCTGGGCACGGTCAGCCAGGGCATCGATGCGCACCAGGCGCGCAAGGAAGAGGCGTTGGTCAAGCTGCGCCTGACGCGCGCACTGGAAATCATCGGCGACAACCTGACCACGGCCTCGGTCTGGGACGAGGCGGTCGATCATATGACGACCGGCGATGTGGCCTGGTACGACCGCACCTTGGGCTCGTTCTACGCTGCGCAGCACAAGCACGAATTCACGCTTGGCTATGACGCCAGCGGCCGGCTGTTCCGCATCAGCACGCAAGGGTCGCCAGAGAGCTTCGAAGCCGGCGATCCGTTCGCCAGGGCGGCCCGGCCTCTGGTCGATCAGTTGCGCGCCGAGGCGGCGGGGCGTGATCGTTCGCTGACAGCGGACGCCGCCGTTCGTCTGAAGGCGGGCTTCGTGCAGGTGGGCGACGCCGTCTATGTGCTTGGCGCGTCCACCGTCGTGCGTCACACCGCGATGGGGCCGACGCCGGCGTCGGATCCGGTGGTGGCGTCGTTCAAGCCTTTCCTGGGTGAATTGGACCTGTTGCGGACGCGACTGGCGCTGGACCGCATCCATTTCCAGCCCGGCGACGCTGAACCGCCCCAGGGCATGATCGGCGTGGATGTGCGTGAGGCTGGGGGCGGATTGTTGGGCCGCGTCGTCTGGGCGCCGGAACGACCGGGCTATCAGATTCTGACCCAGGCAGGACCGCTGTTGCTGGTGCTGTTCGTGGTGCTGATCATCGGCACGGCGTCTCTGCTGTGGAACACGACCGCCGATGTGGGCCGCCTGAAGGCGTCCGAGGTAGCCCTGTCGGCGGCGCTGGAACGGGCCGAGGCGGCGAACCAGGCCAAGACCCGCTTCCTGTCGAACGTCAGCCACGAACTTCGCACGCCGCTGAACGGCGTGCTGGGCATGGCCGAGGTGATCGGCGCCGACATGGTCACGCCGCAGCAGCGCGACCGGCTGGAAATCCTGAAGGCGTCGGGGCGTCAGCAACTGAGGCTGATCGAAGAACTGCTGGACGTGGTGCGGTTGCGCGACGGGGCGGTGACGCTGGAGAGCCGGCCGTTCCGGCCTGACAATCTGCTGCGGCGTGTGGCCAATGATTTCAGCGGCGCGGCCCATGCCAAGGGCTTGAAGATCGACGTCGAGGCCCTTGAGGGCGAATGGCTGGGCGATCCGGTCCATGTCGAAAAACTGATGGCGGCGCTGAGCGACAACGCCGTGCGCTTCACTCGGACGGGCCAGGTCATCCTGAGGGCCGTCGCCGGCGATCAACTGGTGCTGGAGGTCGAAGATACCGGCCCCGGCATGGAACCGGCCGAGGCGGCGCGCCTGTTCGAGGCCTTCACCCAAGGTGACGAGAGCAACACCCGCACCGCCGACGGCCTGGGCCTGGGCCTGACGGCGGCGCATGGCCTGGCTGCGCTGATGGGCGGCAAGATCGAGGTCGTGACCGCGCCCGGCGTCGGCAGCACCTTCCGTGTCGCCCTGCCGCTGGAAGCCGTAGCCTAGGCCGTCAGCAGGCGCGGCAGTTTGAAGGTCACGGTCTCGCGGGCGCCGCCATCCTCGGTCACCGTGGCGTCGAAACGGGCGCGGATGGCGTCGACCAGGGCCTCGATCAGCGGTTCGGGCGCAGAGGCCCCGGCGGTGACGCCGACCGTCTGGACCCCTTCGAACCAGGACCAGTCCACCTGGGACGCATCGTCCACCAGATAGGCGGCTCCGGCCCCGGCTCGCATCGCCACCTCGACCAGCCGGACCGAGTTGGACGAGTTCTTGGACCCGACCACCAGCACCAGCTCGCAGCCTTCGCCCAGCACCTTGACCGCGTCCTGGCGGTTGGTGGTGGCGTAGCAGATGTCTTCCTTGTGCGGGTCGGGCAGTTCGGGGAAGCGGCGCTTCAAGACCTTCAGAATGCCGGCCGTGTCGTCGACCGAAAGGGTGGTCTGGGTCGCATAGGCCAGGGGGGCGTCGCCGGGGCGCTCGAACGATTCGGCGTCGGCCTCGGTCTCGACCAGGCTGATGGCGCCCTGCGGCAACTGACCCAGGGTGCCGATCACCTCGGGGTGGCCCGCATGGCCGATCAGGATGATGTGTTTGCCGGCGGCGTGGTGGCGCTCGGCCTCGACATGGACCTTGGACACCAGGGGGCAGGTGGCGTCCAGAAACACCAGCTCGCGCGCCCGGGCGGTGGCGGGCACCGACTTGGGCACGCCGTGGGCCGAGAAGACGACCGGCCGGTCGTCCGGGCATTCGTCCAGTTCCTTGACGAAGACCGCGCCCATGGCCTTCAGCCGCTCGACGACGTGGCGGTTGTGAACGATCTCATGGCGCACATAGACGGGGGCGCCGAACTTCTCGATGGCGCGCTCTACGATCTGGATCGCCCGGTCCACCCCGGCGCAGAAACCGCGCGGCGTCGCCAACCTCACCGAAATCGGGCGCACCGAAATCGGGCGAAGCGGAGCGGCGGGGGGAGGAACATGCGCATTCATGGCCGTGAACCTAGTCGTTTGCGGCGCTGATCGCCATCGGACCCGTGTCGCGAGGGGCGGGATTCTGTCGTTGCGAACAGCGGCGCATCGTCACGGCTTGTCCACAGGTGGCGAAAGTCTAGGCTCTACAACGGTTTAGAGCGTGATCACGACGCCTTGACCTATGGGCCGCTCACGATTAGTTTCCGCGCCGAATTCAGACCCGTCCGGACGTCGTTCGGCGCTGAGCATTTCAGGCATGTCCCCAATGACGGAATCGCGCGAAGAGGCGATCAAACGCCTCAACGAAAGCGCATCCTCGCTGGAGACGCGCACCGCTCAGCAGGAGCATGCGCATCTGGCCGCCCAGAAGGTGACCAGTGAGGCCTACAAGATCATCGCCGATCTGATCGGCGGCGTTCTGGTGGGGCTGGGGTTGGGTTTTCTTGCGGATCGGTTCCTTGGAACCACCCCGTGGGGCATCATCTGCGGAATCCTTTTGGGCTTCGCACTATCGATTTACATGGCGCGTCGCACAGCTAACCGGCTGATGGCGCAGGCGAAGGCGGCGGGGATCGAGGCGAAGCCTATCCCGTTCGAGGAAGCCGACGAAGACGAGGACCGATAAGGCCCATGGCCGATCCGATTCATCAGTTTACAGTCACGCCCCTTCAGGGTCTGGACTTCGGCACGGTCAACCTGCCGCTCGTCGGCGAGACCAGCCTTGCCTTCACCAATTCGCATATGGCGATGACGATCGCCTTCGTGCTGGTCGTCGGCTTCCTGACCCTGGTCACGTCGAACGCAAAGATCGTTCCTGGCCGCCTTCAGGCGACGGGCGAACAATTGTTCGGTTTGATCGACGGGGTTACCGACTCGATCATCGGTCATGAGGGTCGCAAATATTTCCCGTTCATCCTGACCATCTTCATGCTGGTCCTGGGCATGAACCTGTTGGGTCTGTTCCTGACCTTCACGGCGACGTCCCAACTGGCGGTCACCGCGACCTTCGCCCTGATCACCATACTGCTGGTCATCGGCATCGGCTTCGCCAAGCATGGCTTGGGCTTCTTCAAGTTGTTCGCCCCGTCGGGCATTCCGCTGGCGGTCATGTTCTTGGTCGTGCCGATCGAGTTCGTCTCGTTCCTGCTGCGCCCGATCACCCTGGCCCTTCGTCTGTTCGGCAACATGCTGGGCGGCCACATCGCGCTGAAGATTTTCGCTGGCTTCGTCGTGTCTATGGGCGGCCTCGCCGCCGCCGGTGGTCTGGGCCTGCTGGGCCTGCCGGTCGCCGCCCTATCTCTGGGCATGGTGGTCGGATTGACTGCGCTGGAGTTCCTCGTGGCCTTCCTTCAGGCCTTCGTTTTCGCCGTTCTGGCCAGCATCTATCTCAACGATGTGGTCAACCTGGGTCATGGCCACTAAGGCCGCGACCCAGTCCTGAAAAACCAACCAACCTAAAGACGGAATAGGAAATCATCATGGAAGCTGAATCCTTCAAATACTTCGGTATCGGCCTGGCCACCCTGGGCATGCTCGGCTCGGCCATCGGCGTGGGCAACATCTTCGGCAACTTCCTGGCGGGCGCCCTGCGCAATCCTTCGGCTGCCGCCGGCCAAGTCGGCAACCTGTTCGTCGGCGCCGCTCTGGTCGAAGCCCTGGGCATCCTGTCCTTCGTTCTGGGTATCCTGGCCTGGTTGGGCTGATCGCCTGATACTGCTACCGGCGGCGGCGCGGCCTGATGGTCCGCGCCGCCGCGACTGTTTTCACGACGGATGAACATGGCCGCCCACTCCTCAGCATCGCCGCCGGTCCTTTCGGTGGAAGAAGCCGCCGACGTCGCGGTTCAAACCGGACATATGCCCGAGAATACGGCCCATGCCGTTTCCGAGCATGAAGCCGGAGGCTTGCCGCAGTTCGAGACCCAGCATTGGGTCGGGCAGATCGCCTATCTGCTGCTCCTGTTCGTCGTCCTTTACCTCCTGGTCGCCAAAATCTTCGCCCCGCGTATGCGCAAGGTGATGGACGAGCGCGCCGACACGATTTCCACTGCCGTCGCGACGGCCCGTCAAGTTCAGGCCGAAGCCGCCGAGCAGGCCGCAGTCGCTCAGGCCGAAGTCGCCAAGGCCCGCGCCGACGCACGCGCCACAGCCGCCGCCGCCAAGGCTAGAGTGACTGAAGAGGCCAATGCCCGTCAGGCCGCTGAAGAAGCTGTGGTGAACGCCCGCATCGCTGAAGCGGAAACCTCCATCGGCAAGACGCGCGACGCCGCCATGGCCAATGTTACGACTATCGCCCACGACGCGGCGACCGCCATGGTCGAGCGTCTGACCGGCAAGGCGCCGAGCGCCGCCGACATCGCCGCTGCGCTCAAGGGAGCCGCTTGATATGCCCGCCTTCCTCGAATTCGGCCATTTCTACAGCCTGTCCAACCCTGAACTATGGGTCGGCGTCGGTCTGCTGATCTTCCTCGGCATCCTGGTCGCCGCCGGCGTGCCCAAGATCGCCGCCAAGGCCTTGGACGCCAAGGCCGCCAAGATCCAGGCCGACCTGGACGAGGCCGCTCGCTTGCGCGCCGAGGCCGAGGCTCTGCTGGCCCAAATCCGCAAGGAGAAGGCCGAGGCCGAGGCCCAGGCCGCCGAAATGATGGCCCAGGCGGAAGCCGACGCCCGTCGTCTGGAAGTCGAAACCAAGGCCAAGCTGGAAGAGACCCTGGCCCGTCGCCAGAAGATGGCCGAGACTCGCATCGCTCAGGCTGAAGCTCAGGCCTCGGCTGAGGTGAAGGCCGCCGCTGCAGATTTGGCCGCCAAGACCGCCGAACAGATTCTGACTGCCCGCATCGCCAGCGGCGCCAAGGATCCGCTGCTGGACAGCGCCATCGCCCAGATCGGCGATCGCCTGAACTGATCGGCGTGACGCTGAATGAAACAAGGCCCCCGACGTCGCCGTCGGGGGCCTTTTTCTTGGACGGTGGAGAGCCGCAGTCAGTGGGCGTGTGCGCCGCCGATCATCGGGGCGCCCATCCGCCTGTCGCGCGCCACCAGCCGGGCATAGACATTGCCCAGCACGATGCCGAACACGGCGTGGGTGATCAGCAGCCAGGCGAAGGTGCCGAAGCCGGCGCCGGCCGTAAAGGTCCGGTAGTTTCCGAACATGACGATGGCGGCCATCATCAACACCCAGGCGCCGACGGCGAAGACGATGCCCTTGGTTTCGGGCGTATCGGTCGGCAGTCGGGGACAGAGGGTCGCAAACAGCGGCCCCAGGATGAAGATACCGCTGATCAGGTGGATTACCCAACCGACGGCCAAGTTCCCCGGCATGCCGATCATGCTGGCGATGACCCCCTGGAAGGGATCGAACCAGTTGAGGAACATATTGGGTATTTCGAGCAGTGACGCGGCCATGGTCGCCGCAAACCCGGCGATCAGACCCTTTTGTACGCGTGACATCATGACCTTAGCGCCTCCCAACGCATGAGTGGTTCTCTGATAACGCGCAGACAGGATACGCCTGACTGGGGAGGGGCGTGTTCACGTTGCCGTGGTTAGCGGTTGCAGCAACGCAACCGCGAGATGGCCGCTAACTAGCGGAACAGCTTGCGGAAATAGCGCCGCATCTGCTTGCGGCCGCGCGACAGGCGACGACCGGACCGCTTTACCACGACCTTTTCGGCGCGCAGGGCCTGTTGCCAGAAGACCGGCGCGAACTCGGGCTTCTTCCGCATCAGGCGGCGGAACGGATAGAACCATTTCGGCCGCGCATACTGGGCGCGGATGAACTGACGCTTGGCCCAGAACGAGCTTTTCAGGATCAGCATCAGGCCTACGGCGATGACGGGAATGCCGCCGGGGCCAGGCAGGGGCGCGATCAGAATGCCCAGCAGCACCACGAAGAAACCGCCGACCATCAGCGCCCAGCGTTTCACCACGCGCAGCATGCGGCTGCGCGGTTTCGAAGGCTGGACGAAGAGAACGGGGAGTGTGGTCACGGATGCGCCAGATGGGGAGGGCCAAATAAGGGGGAGGAGCCGTCATGACAACGGTCGCCACAGCCGCCCGATCCCTCGTCGGGAAAGGAAAGGGCGACCGTGACGACCTTGCCACAACCCTCTTAATGCCCTGCGTCGATGGCGGATCGGTGTCCGGCGAATGAAGCTTTGGTCATGAACCCCAGTGGTTCGCCGGCTGTGGCCGACGCGACACGGATCAGCCGTAGTGGATGCCGGTCAGCCGCTCGGATTCGGCCCAGAGCCGGCGTGCGACATCGGCGTCGCGGGCCTGGGGCTTGATGACCGCCACGCCCGGCGGGCCCTTCATCTCCTGAAACCCCGTAGGGCCGTAATAGGCGGCTGGGGCCACGTTCGGCAGGGTCGCAGCCATGAGGATCGGCAGGGCGCCGTCAGCGGCGGAATGGCTGAGCACACCCTCCAGCAGCCGCGCGCCGCGTGCGAACAGGCCGGGTTTTCCGGCATGGCCGTTGGCGATCAGGTCCGTGCGGGCGAAGCCAGGGTGGGCGGCTACGCTTGTCAGGCGCCAGCCCTGGGCGTCGCTGCGGCGCTGGAGTTCGATGGCGAACATCAGCATGGCCAGCTTGGACTGCTGATAGACTGACCAGGGGCTGTAGTGGGTCTGATAGTTCAGGTCGTCCAGCCGGATATGACCGCTGCGGTGCGCGACGCTGGACAGCTGCACGACACGGGCCCCCACTTGCCTTGAATGGGCCGCCGTCAGCAGGGGCAGCAACCGGCCGGTCAGGGCGAAATGGGACAGGTAGTTGGTCCCTAACTGCATCTCGAAGCCATCGACGGTCGTCTGACGTGTCGGCAGGGCCATGATGCCGGCGTTGTTGACCAGGATGTCGATGGGCCGTCCGGCCGCCAGATGCCGATCGGCGAAGGCGGCCACGGACGCCAGGTCGCCGAGGTCGAGCAGGTCGAATCGGACATGGGCGGCTGGATGACGCGCGCGGATCAACCGCTCGGCCTCGGCGCCTTTGTTCGGATTGCGGGCCGCCAGCACCACTTCGGCGCCCTTGCCGGCCAGCACCAGCGCGGTTTCCAGTCCCAGACCGCCGGTCGCGCCGGTTACGATGGCCAGTTTGCCGGAAAGGTCGGGGATGTCGTTGGTGGTCCAAGTCATCAACATGACCTAGTGCGAGATCGAGGCCGCGTCAGCCCCTTCCCAAAGGAAGGGGCGACTTGCAGATTACGCCGCCTGGTTCGACCCTGCCGGGGCCGACCAGCGCAGGACCGGCGAGCGGGCGGCGCGGGTTTCGTCCAGACGTTTCAGCGGGGCATGGAAGGGCGCGCCCTTGAAGCGGTCGACGTCGCCGGCTTTCGCCGCCTCTGCCAGCAGGCGCATGGCGTGGATGAAGCGGTCCAGTTCGGCCTTGGATTCGGTTTCCGTCGGCTCGATCAGCATGGCGCCGTGGACGACCAGCGGGAAATACATGGTCATCGGGTGGAAACCCTCGTCGATCATCGCCTTGGCGAAGTCGAGCGTGGTGATGTCCGTGCCCTTCAGCCACTCGTCGTCGAACAGGGCCTCGTGCATGCAGGGGCCGTCGGGGAAGGCCGCGCTCATCAAATCACCGAGCCGGGTCTTGATGTAGTTGGCGTTCAGCACCGCATCCTCGGCCACCTGACGCAGGCCGTCGGCGCCGTGCGACATCATATAGGACAGGGCGCGCACATACATGCCCATCTGGCCCTGGAAGGCGCACAGGCGGCCGAAGGCCTGAACGGCCTCGTCTTCCTCGCGCTCGATCAGGCGATAGCCGTGGTCGTCGTGCACGACCCAGGGGGCCGGGGCGAAGGGGGCCAGGGCCTCCGACAGCACCACCGGACCTGCACCCGGACCGCCGCCGCCGTGGGGCGTCGAGAAGGTCTTGTGCAGGTTGATGTGCATGGCGTCGACGCCGAGATCGCCGGGACGAACCCGGCCGACGATGGCGTTGAAGTTGGCGCCGTCGCAGTAGAAGTAGGCGCCGGCCTCGTGCGTCAGGCGGCTGATCTCCAGAATGTCGCGCTCGAACAGGCCGCAGGTGTTGGGGTTGGTCACCATGATGGCGGCGACGTCGTCGCCCAGCTTGGACGCCAGGTCGGCGACGTCCACGCGGCCGTCCTCGGTCTGGGCGACCTCGACGACCGAATAGCCGACGAAGGCGGCCGTGGCCGGGTTGGTGCCGTGGGCGGATGTCGGCACCAGAACCTTGCGACGCTTCTCATGCTGGCCCGAGGCTTCGTGCGCAGCGCGGATGGCCATCAGGCCGCACAGTTCGCCGTGCGCGCCTGCTTTCGGAGAAAGCGCGACGGCGGGCATGCCGGTCAGCGTCTTCAGCCAGTGGGCCAAAGTGTCCATCAGCTCCAGCGCGCCCTGCACCGTCGAGATCGGCTGCAGCGGGTGGATGTCCGAGAAGCCGGCCAAGCGGGCCATCTTCTCGTTCAGGCGCGGGTTGTGCTTCATCGTGCACGAGCCCAGCGGATAGATGGCCAGGTCGATGGCATGGTTCTTCTGCGACAGGCGGACGTAGTGGCGCATCGTCTCGGGCTCGCTGAGACCCGGCAGGCCGATCGGATCCTTGCGAACCAGATCGCCCAGGTCGGAGCCGTCCGTCTTGGGTTCCGGCAGATCGACGCCGGTCTTGCCCCAGCCGTCGCCCTCGAAAATCAGGGCTTCGTTCTGCAACAGGCCCCGGCCGCCGGTCAGGGTGGCGGGTTTGGTCTTGACTTCGTTGGGGGCGGTCGGGCGGCCGACGGTGTTCATGGTGCTCATTTGATTTCACCGCTCATCCCCGCGAAAGCGGGGACCCAGTTCTTTGGGCGATAGATTTCGCCGATGATCGAAGCCGCATGTCCCAGACCCGTCGTGTGAAAGGACTGGGTCCCCGCTTTCGCGGGGATGAGCGGAAGAAAGGTGATGCTCATCCGGCCAAAACCTTGCTCAGGCTCTTGGCCAAAATCTGGATGTCGGCGTCCAGGGTCGTCTCGGTCGCGGCGACCAGCAGGACGTCGTCCATACCGGCGTCGGGGGCCAGGCGGCTGTAGGGCACGCCGGCCAGGATGTGATGGCCGGCCAGCGCATCCACGACCTCGGCCGCGTTCCTGGGCAGGCGCACCGCGAACTCGTTGAAGAAGCGGTCTGTCAGGATTTCGACGCCGGGGATGGCGGCCAGGGCGTCGCGCGTGGCGACAGCCTTCTCGTGGTTCAGCAGGGCCAGTTTGCGCAGGCCCGTCTCGCCCAACAGGCTCATGTGAATGGTGAAGGCCAGGGTGCAGAGGCCCGAGTTGGTGCAGATGTTCGACGTCGCCTTGTCGCGGCGGATATGCTGCTCGCGCGTCGACAGGGTCAGGACGAAGCCGCGCTCTCCGTCGGCGTCCACCGTCTCGCCGGTCAGGCGGCCGGGCATCTGGCGGATCAGCTTCTCGCGCGTGGCGAACAGGCCGACATAGGGGCCGCCGAAGTTCAGGGCGTTGCCGATCGACTGGCCCTCGGCCGCGACGATATCGGCGCCCATTTCGCCGGGCGATTTCAGCAGGCCCATCGACACGGCCTCGGTGACCACGACGATCAGCAGGGCGCCGGCCGCGTGGGCGGCCTCGGCGATCTTGGTCACATCCGTCGCCGTGCCGAAGACGTTCGGGGTCTGGACGACGACGCAGGCGGTGTCGGGACCGATCTGGTCGATCACGGCGGCCTCGGCGTCCACGGCGGCGGGCAGGGCCAGGGTCTCGACGCCGACGGCGTGAACCACGGTCTCGGTCGCCTTGACGTAGTGCGGGTGCACGCCGCCACTGATCACCGCCTTGTTGCGACGGGTCACGCGGGTCGCCATCAGCACGCCCTCGGCCATGGCGGTCGAGCCGTCATAGAGGCTGGCGTTGGCCACCGGCATGCCGGTCAGGTTCGCGACCTGGGTCTGGAACTCGTACAGATACTGCAGGGTGCCTTGCGCGATTTCCGGCTGATAGGGGGTGTAGCTGGTCAGGAACTCGGACCGCTGAATCACGTGATCCACCGTCGCCGGGACGTGGTGCTTGTAGGCCCCTGCGCCGCAGAAGAAGGGCACCGCGCCGGCCGTGGCGTTCTTGGCGGCCATGGCGGACAGGGCGCGCTCGACCTCCATCTCGCCGGCCACGCGGGGCAGGTCCACAGGGCCGTCCAGCCGCGCCGATTGCGGCACGTCCACGAACAGGTCGTCGATGGATTTCGCGCCGATGGCGGCGAGCATCGCCGTGCGGTCGTCGGGCGTCAGGGGGAGATAACGCATTTTCTAATCCGCTCATCCCCGCGAAAGCGGGGACCTAGTGCTTTGGGCGACCGATGTGGCCGGTGATGTTTCCGCTCATCCCAGCACTGTTCTCGCGAAAGAACTGGGTCCCCGCTTTCGCGGGGATGAGCGGAAGTGGAAATCAGAGGGTGGCGAGAAAGGCGTCGTAGGCGGCCTGGTCCATCAGGGCGTCCAGTTGCGAGGCGTCCGAGACCTTGATCTTGGCGAACCAACCGTCGGCTTCGGCGGCCGAGTTGACGGTTTCCGGGGCGGTCGACAGGGCGTCGTTGGCCTCGACAACTTCGCCCGAGACGGGGGCGTAGACGTCGGAGGCGGCCTTGACGCTCTCGACCACGGCGAAGCTGTCGCCCTTCGAGACGGTCTTGCCGACCTCAGGCACCTCGACGAATACCACGTCGCCCAGGGCGTCGGCGGCGTGTTTGGAGATGCCGACGGTGGCGATGTCGCCGTCCAGGCTGACCCACTCGTGATCCTTGGTGAACTTCATGATCTGATCCTCAGACGGTCTTGGGTTTGCGGTAATACCGTTGCGCCACGAAGGGCATGGCGACGACTTCGGCGGCGGCGGTCTTGCCGCGCACGATGACCTTCAGGTCGGCGCCCAGCTCGGAAAAAGTGGGAGGCACGAAGCCCATGGCGATGTTCTGGCCCAAGGTGGGGGAGGGGCCGCCCGAGGTGACCTTGCCGATAACGTTGCCATCGGCGTCGGCGATCTCGGCGCCTTCGCGGGCGGGGGCGCCTTCCTTGACGATCAGGCCGATGCGCACGCGCGAGGGACCGTCGCCCAGTTCCTTCAGGATGCGGTCGGCGCCGTTGAAGTCGGCGCGCTCCTTGCGCGACTTGGACAGGGCGAAGGTCAGGGCGCCTTCCACCGGGCTGGTCGTCGGGTCGATGTCGTGGCCGTGCAGCGGCAGGCCGGCTTCCAGACGCAAGCTGTCGCGGGCGCCCAGGCCGATCGGCTTGACGCGGGCGTCTTCCAGGATCGTGTTCCAAACGCGCTCGGCCTGGTCCGCCGGGACCGAAATCTCATAGCCGTCCTCGCCGGTGTAGCCGGATCGCGAGACATAGCAGTCGGCGCCGAACAGCATCAGGCGGGCGCATTCCATGAAGCCCATTTCGGCCAGGATCGGTTCGTGCGCCGCCATGACCTCGGCGGCTTCCGGCCCCTGGATGGCGATCAGGGCGCGGTCCAGAACCGTCAGCTTGGCGTCGCCTTCCAGATTCGCGTCCCAGAAGGCGAAGTCCTCGTCCTTGTTGCCGGCGTTGACGACGACGAACAGGCCGTCGTGATCGGGGCGGCCGGCCATCAGGTCGTCGATGATGCCGCCGTCCTTGTTCAGCAGCAGCGAATATTTCTGTTTGCCGGCCTTCAGGATCGCATAGTCGCCGGGCACGAAACGCTCGAACTGGGCAGTCGCATCCTCGCCGGTGATCTTGCACTGGCCCATGTGCGACACGTCGAACAGGCCGGCGTGTTCGCGGGTCCAGCGGTGCTCGGCCAGGACGCCTTCATATTGAACCGGCATGTCATAGCCGCCGAAGCCCACCATGCGGGCCCCCAGCGCGCGGTGCGCGGCGTTCAGAGCGGTCGTCTTCAGGGTCTGGTCAGTCATGGTTCAGGCTTTCACGGTCGCGTGTTGTGGCGGAGCTCCGCCGTCCTCGCGCCCCCGCTGTCCTGAAGCCTGAGAGATTCCGGCGACCAAATCATGTCGCCTTGCTCCGTCGGCGCGCCCATCGAGAGCGACTTTCCAGCGTCCGTATGCTGTCGCGGTCCGTTTGCCTGAGCGTTTCCGGGGCGGTTGCGCCTTCGGCGTCGAGGCCTGTTTCCAGACTCCGAACTCTCCCGCGAGAGCGCTCGACCTAAGGCATCGACTCTGGCCCCAAGTCAAGCGGTCGGGGAACAAGGATGCGTGGGGCGGGTTGTCGTGAGGAGCCCCCACTCGAAACCCAGGAATCCAAAAATGTCGATTATAGACAAGCTGTTCGGCGACAACGACAAGCCGCGTGACACCCCCGCCAAGGCCGACGGCCCCATGCAGAAGGTGCTGGACGAACTGGCGTCTCTAGGCGGCAAGCCGATCGAGACCTTGTCGCCGGCCGAGGCCCGCCAGCAACCGACCCCGACCGACGCGGTGAAATCCCTGCTGCGCAAGGACGGCAAGGACCCCAGCGACGATCTGGGCGTCAAGACGACCGACATCACCATCCCCGGCGCCGCCGGCCCTATCCAGGCCCGCATCTACAAGCCGCACGACCATTCCGAGGACAAGCTGCATCCGGTCGTGGTCTATTTCCACGGCGGCGGCTTCGTGATCGCCGATCTGGACGTCTATGACGGCGGCCCGCGCGGCGTGTCCAAGATGGCCGACGTGATCGTGGTCTCGGTCCATTATCGTCAGGCCCCGGAACACCATTTCCCGGCCGCCCACGACGACGCCCTGGCCGCCTATCGCTGGGTGCTGGACAACGCCCAGAGCTTCCACGGCGACCCGCAGAAGGTGGCGGTGATGGGCGAGAGCGCCGGCGGTAACCTGGCCATCGGCGTGTCGATGATGGCGCGCGATGCTGGCGTGACCCTGCCGGTGCATCAGGTGCTGGTCTATCCGGTCGCCGGCGTGGACATGGACAATGAGTCCTACGTCGAGAACGCCGACGCCAAGCCGCTGAACAAGCCGATGATGAAGTGGTTCGTGAAGCACATCTTCGCCAACGAGGCCGACGCCCAGGATCCGCGCATCAACATCGTCGAAAAGGCGAACCTGGCCGGCCTGCCGTCCTCGACCGTGATCTGCGCCGAGATCGACCCCCTGCGCACCGAAGGCGAACTGCTGGCCGAAAAGCTGGAGCAGGCCGGCGTCGACGTGCGCCACAAGACCTTCCACGGTTCGACGCACGAGTTCTTCGGCATGGCGACGGTCGTGCCGGACGCGGCGGCGGCCCAGACCTTCGCCGCACATGAGCTGAAGCGGGCGTTCGGCACGGCGATTCTGCCGATCTGACGTCCCTTCTCCCGTTGGGAGAAGGTGGCCCGAAGGGCCGGATGAGGGTCGGATCGTGGGCCAGTTCGCACCGTCCGACCCTCACCCTTTCGCCTTGCGGATCGCCTGCGGCTCTCCGAGGCTCAAGCCCTCTCCCAATGGGAGAGGGTTTCTGTCTTGCGGTGTGGCGTTTCGCCCGCCAAGAACGGGCGACCTTCAGAACCGGATCGACCGCATGACCCGCACCCGCCTCGACGCCCACATCGCCGCCCTGGACGCGCCCGAGGGTCTGAAGACGGTTCTGACTGTCGTCGCCGCCACCTGCGCGGACATCAGCAAGGTCGTCGCCGGCGGCGCTCTCGCGGGGGCTCTGGGCGCCTCGGGCCAGATCAACGTGCAGGACGAGGAGCAGAAGAAGCTCGACGTCATGACCAACGACATGCTGACCGACGCGCTGCTGGCCAGCCCCGCCGTCGCCGGCGTCGCGTCGGAAGAGATGGACGAGGTCCAGCCCGCCTCGAATCCGGCCGGCGAATATCTGGTCCTGTTCGACCCGCTGGATGGTTCGTCCAACATCGACATCAACGCCCCCGTCGGCACCATCGTCTCGGTGCTGAAGTCCGCGACCGCGACGCCGACCGAGGCCGATTTCATGCAACCCGGCCGCAATCAGGTCGCCGCCCTCTATGCCGTCTATGGACCGCAGACCATGCTGGTGCTGACGACCGGAGCGGGCGTGAAGGGCTTCACCCTGTCGAACGACGGCGACTGGCTGCTGACCCACGACGACATCTCCATCTCGCCGGACACTAGGGAGTTCGCCATCAACATGTCGAACCTGCGCCACTGGTCCGAGCCGGTGCAGACCTATGTCGGCGACCTGTTGAAGGGCGAGGACGGGCCTCGGGCTAAGAACTTCAACATGCGCTGGGTCGCCGCGATGGTCGCGGATGTCCACCGCATCCTGATGCGCGGCGGGGTCTTCCTCTATCCGTGGGACAGGCGGGAGCCGAACAAGCCCGGCAAGCTGCGCCTGATGTACGAGGGCAATCCGATGGCCTTCCTGGTCGAACAGGCCGGCGGCAAGGCGACGACGGACGGACAGCAGGCGATCCTGGACGTGCAGCCCGAGCATCTGCACCAACGTATCCCGGTCGCGCTGGGCTCGGCCAACGAGATCGACGCCTACGCGGGCGTCTGATGAAGATCGCCGCGACAGACGCGCTTCTGGTCATCGACCCGCAGAACGACTTCTGCGAGGGCGGCAGCCTTGCGGTCGCGGGCGGGGCGGCGATCATGCCGCTGATCAACCGGCTGGCCGAGCGGTTCGATCGGGTGGTCGTGACCCAGGACTGGCACACGCCGGACCAGATTTCGTTTGCCTCCAACCACCCCGGCGCGGCGCCCTTCACCGAGATCGAAGTCGGTTACGGTCGCCAGATGCTGTGGCCGGATCATTGCATTCAGGGATCGCCCGGCGCCGTCTTCCATCCCGATGTCGCCCCGACGGTCGAGAAGGCCCTGGCCGTGATCCGCAAGGGCTATAATCCGGCGGTCGATTCCTATTCCGGCTTCTTCGAGAACGATCACCGCACCCCCACCGGCCTGGGCGGCCTGTTGCGTGAACTGGGCGTGACCCGCGTCTTCCTCGCGGGCCTGGCGTTCGACTACTGCGTCCGCTTCACCGCCGAGGACGCGGTTCGGCTGGGCTTTGAGACCGTTGTGATTTCGGACGCCAGCCGCGCTATCGCCCCGCCGACCGAAGCGACGGCGCGGGACAGTTTCCAAGCGCTGGGGGTGGTGGAGATCGAGGCGGCATCACTCTTCGGCTGATCTCTTTTTTCGTCATCCTCCGGCGCGAAGCGACCGGGGGACCCAGCGGCGCCGAAGGCGATGCGTCCGCCGCACCACCGTCGAACAGCGAACGCTCGACAGGTTCGCGCTAACGCGCGCCGCTGGGTCCCCCGGTCTGCGCCGCAAGCGGCTTGCCGGAGGATGACGAAAGGGGACAATCTACTCCCAGAAATCCTCCGCCTCCGGGATGCGAGTGAAGGCGATCTTGGCGCCGATATATTCGGGCAGACCCGCCTTGGGGCCGATGCTGACGGTGTCCTTGCCGTAGCGGCGGTTCAGCGCGTCCAGCGCCTGGGACAGGCGCAGGGACGGGGCCTCGCCGCCTTGGTCCGGGCCGGTATCGAACAGGTCCGTCTCGAAGGCGTCGCGGGATTTCAGCCCATGAACCCCGACCCCGACATAGCTCAGCCGCCCGGCCTCCAGTTCAGGCTCGACCTTGCGCCACAGGCTGTCCAGCGCGGTCAGCAGGGCGAAGGTGTCCTGCGTCGGCGCGACGGCGCAACTCATCGCCGCCGTCTCCCAGCCACGCCGGCCGCTTCTCGGCGTGGTCTTCGGCCCCATGTCCAGATGCAGGGTCAGGCTCGCCCCGGTCAGACCCATCCGCCGCAGTCGCGCCCCGCATTTGACCACCAGCCGCCGCGCCACGGCGCGCGCCTTGTCCGGGGTCCGCATGGCCTGGGCCAGGACGTGGCTGTGACTGATGGAGGCGGGCGGCTTCTCCGGCGTCGGTTCGCTGTCCAGGCCGTGCAGGCCGCGCCAGATGCGTTCGCCCTCGATGCTGTTCCAGACTGCGCGGGCCTGTTTCGCGCTCATGGCCCACAGGCCGGCGGTGTCCGTGACGCCCGCCGCCTCCAGCCGCAGTCGCATACGCGATCCTATGCCCGGATATTTCGACAGCGGCAGGTCCAGCAACGCGCCGGGCAGTTCGTTCGCCCTCAGGATCGTCAGCCCGGCGGGCTTCTTCATGCCACAGGCGGTCTTGGCCAAAAACCGCGACGGCGCCAGTCCAATGGACGACCGCAGACAGTCGCCGACATTCTCCAGAATGCCCGCCTGTATCCTTCGGGCCAAGGCGACGGCGTTCGCCTCCAGACGCTCCGGGCCGATCAATTCGCACGCACATTCATCGATGGAGCCGATTTTCCACACCGGAATATGGCGGTCGATCTCGGCCATGATTTTCTTGTGGATGTCGACATAGAGGTCCGGCCGCGCCTCGGCGACGATCAGGCCTGGGCACAGTTTGCGCGCCTCCGACACCCGCATCCCGGTATGGACACCCCAGGCCTTGCTCTCATAGCTGGCGGCGATGGCGCCGGTGTATTCGCTCTCGGCGGGCCGGACGATGACGGGCTTGCCGCGCCAGTCCGGGTTCATCTGCTGTTCGACGCTGGCGAAGAAGGCGTTCAGATCGACGAACAGCCAGCGGAGATTTGCGGGGTCTTCGTTCGCCTGCTCCATGATTGGAACGTATCAGGAACATTTGGCGCCGTGAAGCGATCCAGCACTATCTTTCGTCATCTTCCGGCAAGCCGCTTGCGGCGCAGACTGGGGGAGCCAGCGACGCCGAAGGCGATATGAAAGCAGAGTCGGTGACAGGTTCGCGCTCTCGCGCGCCGCTGGCTCCCCCGGTTCCGCTTCGCGGCCCGGAGGATGACGGAAGGAGAAACTTAGGCCGCCGCGTAGGCTTCCACTTCGGCAATGAACGCCGCCTTCTCCGCCTCGCCCAGGAACGACCCCTCGAAACTGTTTCGCGCGAGCAGGGTCACCTGCTCGCGTGTCAGACCGACCGCCGCCGCCAGCCGGCTGTAGTTGTCGTTCACGTATCCGCCGAAATAGGACGGATCGTCCGAGTTCAGGGTGACGTGCAGGCCCCGGCGCAGCATCTCGGGCACGGGGTGATCCTTCAGGTCGTCAACGACGCACAGTTTCAGGTTCGACAGCGGGCAGACGGTCAGGGTCATCTGCTCGCGCGCCAGCCGCTCGACCAGGGCCTCGTCCTCCATCGAGCGATTGCCGTGGTCCATCCGGTCGATGTTCAACAGGTCCAGCGCCTCGTGCACATAGGCGGGCGGACCTTCCTCGCCGGCGTGGGCGCACAGTTTCAGGCCCAGGTCGCGGGCTGCGGCGAAGACGCGCTGGAATTTGGACGGCGGATGACCAACCTCCGACGAATCCAGCCCCACGCCGATGAAATGATGCAGATAGGGTTTTGCCGCCTCCAGGGTCGCGAAGGCCTCGTCTTCGGTCAGGTGGCGCAGGAAGCTGAGGATCAGGCCGCTGCTGACGCCCAGCTCGGCCTTGGCCCGGTCCATGCCCGCGATCAGCCCCTCGACCACCACGCCGAAGGGCACGCCCCGGTCGGTATGGGTCTGGGGGTCGAAGAAAATCTCGGCGTGACGCACATTGTCGGCGGCGGCGCGCTGGAAATAGGCGAAGGCCAGATCCTCGAAATCCCGGCGCGTCAGCAGGACTGCGGCGCCTGCATAATAGATGTCCAGAAAGTCCTGCAGGTTCGAGAAATCATAGGCCGCCCGAACGGCCTCGACGCTGTCGTAAGGAATGGCGACGCCGTTCCGCTGCGCCAGTTCGAACATCAGCTCGGGCTCCAAGCTGCCCTCGATGTGCAAGTGCAGTTCAGCCTTGGGCAGGCCGGCGATATAGGCGTTGAGGTCAGTCATTGGCTTGCCGAGTCGAGCAGGCGTACGTCCGCTTTTGAAACCCCTGAGCCTTGTGTCTTGCGCAGGAAACGTCCGTCTTGGGTGAAAAGTGGAGCGCTCTGACTTTCCGCCAGAGCGAGATAGAAGCAATCGTAGGCGGGATGATCCAGGGCGACGGCCAGTTCAAAAGCGCGATCGGCTAGCTCTCGCCCCGCCATCAGGCTGATGCCGAGATTCGGCAGGGTTTCGAGAGCGATCTCAGCCTCTGCGACCAGGATGCGGCTTAGTTTGACGTTCTTCCAAAGCGCGTTGATGCATTCGCTGATGATAAGATCGGGTGCGACGCAGACCTCTGTCGCTATGAGCGTCCTGGCGACCGGGCTTTCGGCCTCTGGCAAAAGAGCGGTGATGACGACGCTGGCGTCGATCACAATCACCGTTTGTCTCGATCTTCGCGGATCAAATCAACGGAGGACGGCAGCAGTTCACCGCCTCTGCGGGCGAGGATCGAGGCGCGCAGGGCGTCGGCGCGTCTCAGCCATTCGTCCTTGCCCACCCCGCCGAACACCTGCTCCAGCGCCGCACGATGCTCGGCCTCGGCAGAACGGCCGTTCTGGACGGCGCGCACCTTGATTCGCCGTGCGATTTCATCAGGCACATTGCGGACATGAAGGTTGGCAGGCATGGCGATCTCCATCTGCTAGCAAATATAGCATGCGGAGCGATCGACCGCTACATCCGCTCCGGCGTGTCGATTCCCAGCAGGTTCAGCGCGATTTCCAGCTGGCGCAGCGCCGTCGCCGACAGGGCCAGGCGCGAACGCTTGGTCGCCTCATCCGGCGCGATCAGCACCGGGCAGGCGGCGTAGAATTTCGAAAAGGACTGCGCCACGCGATAGGCGTGCTCGGCCACCAGGTGCGGCATCCGCTTGTCGTAGGCGTCGGACACGGCGGTGTTGAAGGCGTCCAGCGTCAGGGCCAGGTCGCGCTCGGCCGGTTCGGCGATGACGATGGCTCCGGGCGTCAGCTCCTGTTCGGCGCCCTTGCGCAGCAGGGATTTGATCCGCACCGACTGGTACAGCAGATAGGGGCCCGTCTTGCCCTCGAAGCTCATGAAGCGGTCGAGGTCGAAGACGTAGCTGGTGGTCCGCGCGTTCGACAGGTCGGCGAACTTCAGGGCGGCGATGGCCACCTTGTGCGCGATGGCCTCGAACTCGGCCGGCGACAGGTCGTCGCCCAGCTTGGCTTCGTGCAACCGTTCGCGCGCCTTGTCCGTCGCCTGGTCGATCAGGTCGCGCAGCTTCAGCACGCCTCCCGCGCGGGTCTTGAAGGGCTTGCCGTCCTGGCCGTTCATGGTGCCGAAGCCGAGATGCTCCAGCGCGTCCTCAACGGCATAACCGGCCAAGTAGGCGGCGCGAAACACCTGTTCGAAATGCTCGGCCTGGCGTTCGTCGACGACATAGAGGGCCAGGTCGGGCGACAGAGCCTTCTTGCGATCCAGGATCGTGGCCAGGTCGGTCGTGCCGTACATGGCCGAGCCTTCCGAGCTGATGACCAGCAGGGGCGGGGGAGACGGGGCCTCGATCACCGAGCCGTCGGCCAGCTTCTTCTTGCGCGTCTCGCCGGGCTTGGCCACGTGAACCACCTGGGCGCCGTCGTCCTCGACCAGCAGGCCGGTCGCCTTCAGATGCGCCAGCATTTCGGGCATCTGAGGGTCGGCGTCGCTCTCGCCGTTCCAAAGGTCGAAATCGACCGAAAGGTCGCCGTATTCGCGTTTCAGCGCCTCGCGGCTGACGGCTACGAAATGTTGCCACAGCGCGCGATAGCCGGGGCGGCCGTTCTGCAGTTCCGCCGTCGCCTTGCGGGCGCGGTCGCGGAAGGCGGGGTCTTCCTTGGCCTTGCCGGCGGCCAGTGGATACAGCCGGTCCAGGTCGGCCAGGGTCACGGGGCTGTCGGCCGGGAAGGGACCATCGCCGTCGGCCATGAAGGCGTCCACGACACCCTCGTCGCCGCAGGCCGTGATCAGCAGCCCCATCTGGAAACCCCAGTCGCCGAAGTGGGCGTCGCCGGTGACGTGATCGCCGCGGAAACGGAACAGCCGCTTCAGGCTCTCGCCGATGATGGCGCTGCGCAGGTGGCCGACGTGCATCGGCTTGGCCACGTTCGGCCCGCCGAAGTCGATGACCACCTTGCGCGGGTTGGACACGACAGCGGCGCCGGCGTGGTCGGCGTCGGCCGCGACCTCGGCGGCGCGTTCGGCCAGAAGGGCGTCGGCGAGCTTCAGGTTGATGAAGCCGGGGCCGGCCACCTCGACCGAGGTGAAGCGCGGATCGGCGGTCAGGCGGTCGGCGATCCGGGTCGCCAGCTCGCGCGGATTGGCCTTCAGCGCCTTGGCGGCGGCCAGGGCGCCGTTGGATTGAAAGTCGGCCAGGTCGGGACGGTCGGACGGGGTGACGCGCGCCAGGGCCGCATCCACGCCTTCGGCGGCGAAGGCGGCGGCGACCGCTTCGCTAAGGACGGTCTTCAGATCAGCCATTTATTCGCTCGGTGCGGCGGCAGGGGCGGGGGCGGCCGGCGTCGCGCCGGCGTTGACGCGGAAGCGGCTGCCGGAGCGGTTGAACTCGGCCATTTCCGGCGTCACGTCGAAACCGACCAGGATCTCGAAGTTGCCGCCGCTGGTGTCCACGCCTGCGCGCGGGATGACGATGGTGCGTTCCTCGTTGACCGAGGCCGTCTGTTGACCCGCGAAGTTCACCGGCAGGTCGAAATATTCCTTGGACAGGATGGCGTTGTTCCGCTCGGTCACCGCGATCCAGTAGCGATAGGTGCGCTGGTCGCCGGTCGCCTGAGGCCCACGCCCCAGGTTGAACAGCACATTCATATCGACGCGAATCGGATCGGCCTCGCGGTATACGCAGTCCGACGAAATGCCTTCGATCTCGCCGGTATAGCCGACGTTGGAAATGGCGGCGCGCCCCCCCTCCAGTTCGACGTAGCGAGCCGCCTCGTAGAGGATCTTCACATAGGGGCATGGGCCGGCGTTGGCGCGGCGGCGCAAGGGCGCGATGCGCGGCGCACGGCTGGGGGCGGCTTGCTCGCCCGACGCCGGCCGCTGCTGTCCGCCGCGCTGGCGTTGAGACATCTGGGCCTCGGCGGCGACGGGCAGGACGGAGGCCGCAATCGAGAGGGCGGCCAGGGCGGTGAACACGCGACGCATCAGCTTATTTTTCCGACAGCGAGAGAGGGCGCACGATGATCGGCGGCCGATCATCAACGCTCGCCGCTGATAGCGGCTAAAGCGAGGCGCGGCAAACCTTCGCTGCGCTTAGCGGTCCATGACCAGACAGGTCGAGGTCGCGGTCGCATACAGCCGGCCGTCCAGCCCGCGCAGATCGGCCTCGGCGAAGGCGGCGCGGCGACCGGCCTGGACGATCCGCCCTTCGGCCCGCACCGGCGTCCCTGCGCTCAGCGCCTTGTGAAAGACGGTCTTCAGCTCAAGCGTCGTATAGGTCTGGCCTGGTCGCAGCGTCGAATGGACCACGCAGCCGCAGGCGGAATCGAGAACCGTCGCGATCCAGCCGCCGTGAACCGTGCCCAGCGGATTGTAGACGGCGGCGGTGGGGATGGCTTCGAACACCACGCGGCCTTCCTCGACCTCGGTCAATTCGAAACCGACGGTGCGGGCGATGGGCGCGATAAAACCGCCGTTCAGGCCCAGGCGAAGCTGCTCGACCCCGGACAGGGCGGCGATGTCGTTTGGTTCGGTCATGCAAACGGCTCCTGATCAAGTCCGTTTACAATAAGGACGGACGCCGCCGTGGCAAGCGTCCGTCGGCTTCCGGTCCTACAGGCCGGGCAGCTTGAAACCGCCGCTGCGGCGCGGCTGGATCGTGATGGCCTGCTGGCCGCCGGTCAGGGCCTGGAGGCGTGCGGCCTCGGTCGTGGCGTCGATGGTCTTCTGGCCTTCGGCGGTCTGACGCGTGGTGGGGGCCTGGGTCGAGGCGTCGTCCTTGCGCCAGAACATCAGGCGGTTGGCGAAGCTTTCGTCCTTGTGCGCCAGGTCGCCGAACTCGTCATCGACGACGTAGCGGGCCAGGGGATCGGCCTGTTCGCCGCCGGCCTGGGCCACAAGGACCTGCTCGCCCGGCGTGCGGGTGACGGCCTGGCGCTGACCCAGAAGGATCTGGCGCGCAGCGCTTTCGGGGGCCAGTTCCTGCGGGCGCGGCTGGCCCGGTGCGGGCGGACGCAGGCCGTACTCGGGCGGAATGCTGAGCGGGGCGGTGGAGACGGTGACGAACTCGTCCGGCACGACCTTGGTCAGGCCAATGCCCTGCTTCAGGCTGCCACAGGCCGAGACGGCCAGTGCGGAGGAGGCGACGAGGGTCAGGACGGCGACACTGCGGATACGCATGGTTTCAGGCTCTGGTCGGCTGATGCACGAAACGCCGCAAGGGCGTTGTTGGCATAGTGAAGACGGGGTGATTACGACTTTTCGGGGGCTACGCCAACCTCGGAGCCTGATCGGCCGAGGCGGCGATCCCGCCGAGGCCGTGAATCAGGCTCGAAAAATGGAAAGCCGCTTCAGGCTTTCGCGGGCTTGTCGGAGATCAGGCTGTCCAGAATCAGCAGGACTACGCCGATGGTGATGGCGCTGTCGGCGACGTTGAACACCCAGGGGAAGACGCCCGTGCCCGAGAAGTCGATGAAGTCGACCACATAGCCGAAGCGGATACGGTCGATCACATTGCCCAGGGCGCCGCCCATGACGAAACCGATGGCGGTGATCAGCAGGCGACGGTTCGACTGGGTCGCCCACCAGGCCAGGCCCGCCGAGACGACGATGGAGAAGATCGCCAGGCCCCAGCGCGCTTCGCCGCCGCCGAACAGGCCGAAGCTGACGCCGGTGTTCTCGACCCAGCTGAAGTTCAGGATTGGCGGCAGGACGGGGACGCGCCCGACCTCGTGCAGCATCACGCCGCTGATGATCCAGGCCTTGGTCAACTGATCCAGGACGATGATCAGAAGGGCGAACACATAGGCGGTGACGGCGAGGCGCGTGATCTTCATGCGGCGCGGTTAGCAGGAAGCGGCGCCGGGGCGAAGCGGAAAACGGCGCCCCGGAACAGGTCGCTCTAGAACAGACTGCCCTGACCGGCCGCAGGCGGCTTGGGCTTGGCGATCGGACGCGGCACCGCCGGGCGGGGTTCGCCGCCGTCGATGACAGCAGGCTGCGCCCCGTCGCCGAACACCAGCCGAACCGCCTGACCGGCCTCCAGCGCCTTGGCCGAAGTGATCCAGCCGCCGTCCGAATCTTCGACACGGGCGAATCCGGGCTTGGGTCGTCCGGGATCCAGCGTCGTCAGCGCTCGCGACAGGGCCGCCAGACGGTCGGCGTCTCGCTCCAGCCGACGTGGCATGACGCCGTCCAGCCGTGCGCCGACGGCCGCAAGCCGGGCCTCGCGCTGATCCAGCCGTCGGTGCAGCGGCTCGGGCGACAGGCGGGCCGAGACCTGCAACAGCCGCCGTTCGCCGCGCGCCACGCCCGCCTGAAGCGCCGCGCCCAGCCGGTCGCCCGCGCCGCGCAGCCGGTCCTGGCCGCGCTCGATCCGGGTCCGCAGCAGGGCCGGGCTCAGCTTGCCGCCTGTCACCGCCAGATGCCGCTCGTGCAGGGCGACGTTGCGTTGCAGCCCCGAGCCCAGCCGGCTCGACACATGGTCCAGCCGCTGTTGCGCCAAGGCCAGCAGATCCTCCGGCCGCGCCGGCAGGCCACGCGCCACGGCCCGCAGGCGCGTGCGCCGATCCTCGATCAGCCGCCCGCCCGCCTGGACCATGCGCCGATCCATGTCGGCGACGGCGTATCTTAGGTCCGCCAGAACCGGCGTCGCCATCTCGGCCGCGCCGGTCGGCGTCGGCGCGCGTCGGTCCGACACGAAGTCGATCAGGGTCGTATCCGTCTCGTGCCCCACGGCCGAGATGATCGGGATGCGCGCCGCCGCCACCGTCCGCGCCAGGCCCTCGTCGTTGAAGCACCACAGGTCCTCGACCGACCCGCCGCCGCGCGCGACGATCAGCAGGTCCGGTCGCGGAATCGGCCCGTCCGGCGCCATGGCGTCGAATCCGCGAATGGCGTTCGACACCTGGCCGCTGGCCGCCTCGCCCTGGACCACCACCGGCCACACGATCACCCGGCAGGGCCAGCGTTCGGCGATCCGGTGCAGCACGTCGCGGATCACGGCGCCGGTCGGGCTGGTGATCACGCCGATTGTCGCGGGGAAGGCGGGCAGGGCCTTCTTGCGGCCCGGCTCGAACAGGCCGTCCTCACGCAGGCGAAGCTTCAGCCGCTCCAACTGGGCCAACAGGGCGCCGGCCCCGGCCGCCTCCATGCTCTCGATCACGATCTGATAGGACGACCGGGCCGGATAGGAGGTGATCTTTCCGGTGACGATGACCTCCAGCCCGGCCTCGGGTTGGACGCCCAAGCCGCGCGCCGATCCCTTCCACACCACGCCGTCGATGGCCGACTTGTCGTCCTTCAGCGTCAGATAGATGTGGCCCGAGGCGTGGCGGTTGACCTTGGAGATCTCGCCCCTCAGCCGCACATGGCCGAACCGGTCCTCCAGCGTGCGCTTCAGCGCGAACGACAGCTCCGAGATCGACAGGGGCGGATTGTTGTCGCGCGGGGCAGGGGCCTCGGCCGGTCCCTCGAACACATAGGAGTCGTCGCTCATCCAACCATCTTAGCCTGCGTCGATCCGCGCGGGAACGCCGCGCGCGTCGCGCCGTTCGACTTTCATGGCCGCCGACCCGCAAGGAACCGATCCGTCCGACCAGGACCCGCATGAGCGCAATCTGTCGCGCCGTGCTGGAGGCGGCGGCGCCATGAGCCCGTGGCTGATCATCGGCTGCATCATCCTGCTGGGGCTGGGCGTCTATGTCGTCTCGGCCCTGCTCTGAACCGCAAGGAATCCGTATGAACCGTCTCGTCCCGCTCGCCGCCGTCCTTTGCCTGACCGGCGCCGTCGC
Organism: Brevundimonas sp. KH_058; assembly: GCF_057838505.1. Classification (NCBI taxonomy): domain Bacteria; kingdom Pseudomonadati; phylum Pseudomonadota; class Alphaproteobacteria; order Caulobacterales; family Caulobacteraceae; genus Brevundimonas; species Brevundimonas sp. KH_058. The sequence continues at coordinate 2,354,064 of NZ_CM174469.1, forward strand.
CGCCTGTTCGGATCGCGACGACGATGTCGTCCAGGCTCCCGCGCCGGGGGCGGCTCCGGTCGCCCTGCCGGATCAGCAGGCCGACACGGCGGCGACGACCGCAGCCCTGGCCTTCGGCATGACCCGCGATCAACTGGAGGACGCCGACCTGTATTCGCGCGCCAACGTCGATCTGGGCGATGTCGAAACACTGGTGCTGGACGCCTCGGGCGCCCTGACCCATCTGGTCGTCGAACTGGACGGGCCGGGCGACATCAAGGTGCAGGTTCCGGTCGCCGACGTGGCGCCGATCGACCGCAACGGCGACAAGGATCTGGTGACGGATCTGACGCCGGGCCAGCTTCAGGCCCTGCCGGCCTGGACGCCGCCCGCACGCTGAATTCGGCGTTAAGTCTGACGGGTGCTTGACCGGCCGGCGCCGGCCGGTCATTGCCCGGTCTCATGAACATTCTTCTCGTCGGATCGGGCGGCCGCGAACACGCCCTGGCCTGGAAGATCGCCCAGTCACCGCTGGTCACGCGCTTGGTCGCCGCGCCCGGCAACCCCGGCATCGAGAAGCTGTGCGAGCTTCGCGCCGTCAAAATCGACGACTCCGACGGCCTGGCCGCCCTTGCGCGCGAGATCAAGGCTGACCTGGTCGTGGTCGGGCCCGAGGTGGCTCTGGCCGCCGGCCTGGCCGACCGCCTGGCCTCGGCCGGCATCCCCTGTTTCGGCCCCACCGCCAAGGCGGCGCAGCTGGAAACCTCGAAGGCCTTTTCCAAGGCCTTCCTCGAACGCCATGAAATCCCCACCGCCGGTTACGGCGTCTATGACACGGTCAAGGACGCCAAGGCCGCGCTGGACGTGTTCAAGCCGCCCTACGTCATCAAGGCGGACGGCCTGGCCGCCGGCAAGGGCGTGGCCATCAGTCCCGACCGTCCCGACGCCGAGGCCGAGATCGAGCGGATGCTGGGCGGCCGGTTCGGCGCGGCCGGCGCCCGCGTCGTGATCGAGGAATTCATGGACGGCGAGGAGGGCTCGCTGTTCGCCCTGTGCGACGGCCAGCGCGCCCTGTTGTTCGGCGGCGCCCAGGACCACAAGCGCGCCTTCGACGGCGACCTGGGGCCGAACACCGGCGGCATGGGCGCCTATTCGCCCGCCCCCGTCTTCACGCCTGATCTGGTGCAGCAGGCCGACGACCTGATCGTCCAGCCGACCATCAAGAAGATGGCCGAGGAAGGCGCGCCCTATCGCGGCGTCCTCTATGCCGGTCTGATGGCGACCGAGGACGGGCCTAAGGTGGTCGAGTTCAACGCCCGCTTCGGCGACCCGGAATGTCAGGTGCTTATGATGCGGATGGCGGGCGATATCGTCCCCTATCTGCTGGGCTGCGCGCGCGGCGACGTCTCGGGCCTGGCGTCGCCGGCCTTCAAGTCTCAGACGGTGATCTGCGTGGTCATGGCCGCCAAGGGCTATCCCGACAGCCCGCTGGAAGGTTCGATCATCCGCGGCGCTGATCAGGACTTCGGCCCCCACGTCCAGGTCTTCCACGCCGGGACCAAGCGCCGCGACGACGGGTTGCTGGCCGCCTCTGGCGGTCGCGTCCTGAACGTCTGCGCCGAGGGTGATGACATCGCCCAGGCCCGCGAGCGCGCCTATGCTGCCATCAAGAAGATCGACTGGCCCGGCGGCTTCAACCGCTCCGACATCGGCTGGCGCGCGCTGGAGCGGGGCTGACCGTATCGGCAGGGTGTGATAGGGTCTCGCCCATGGCTGATCCTGCAATCGATTACGATGACGAAGATCTGTTTTCGACGCCTGACGACGCGGCGGACGAGGCGGCGACCTTGCGGGGTCTGGCGGACGCAGCGGCAGGACGGGTCGTCGATAATGAAACCGTCATGCGATGGGTCGAATCCTGGTCGGCAGCCAATCCTTTGCCCCGGCCCAAATGCGGCTAGTCGTCTGGACGGATCAGGCGCTGAGCGACCTTGAGGATATCAGCCTCTACATCGCCGACTTCAACCCAGCCGCAGCGGCCCGCTTCTTCATTAGATTGAAGGCGGCTGCCGAGAGTCTCGCGCATTTTGCCGACAGAGGACGACCGGCAATCCACGGAACGCGCGAACTGACTCTCGTGAAGCCCTATCTGATCCGATACGCGATCTTGCCTGATCGGGTGGAGGTCGTCACCATCCGGCACTCCGCCCGACGGCCCGAGCGCTAAGCCTTAAGCCGCTGCGAACAGCAGCCGGCCTTCGCCCATGCGTTCGCGCAAGCCGGGCAGGTCGGTGTGGGCGACGGAGAAACAGCCGTAGCTGCGGCCCAGCTTGCCTTCACGCGCCAGGAAGTCCGGGTCGGCATAGTCGGCGCCGTGGATAATGATGGCCCGCTCCCGCGCCTTGTCGTTGGAGTATTCCAGTCCGTCCAGCAGGACGTTCGGCCCCTGCTGCGCGCCCCAGTTGGCGCCGGCGGTGGCGTAGGCCCCGACCGAGGACATGTTCGAATCCGGCGTGTTCGAGAACCTCTGGGCGAACCCAGTATGGCTGGGGTCCGAGCCGCGACCGTGGCAGGTGCGCAGGACCTTGACCTCGCCGGCGACCAGATCGACTTCGTACAGGCGCTCTTCGCCCGAGAATTTCTTGAAATCGACCAGATACATCCGGTCGCGCAGCGGCAGGTGGCGGTGATGGGTGTCCAGCGCCGTCATGGCGCGCTCCATCAGTTCCTTGCGCACATGACCGCGCGGATCCAGCGGCGGGGGCGTCAGGGCGGTGGTCTCGATGGTCGGCAATCCGACCTGAGGCATCGCGATCGGGGCTCCGGTCTGAGCCGTGGTCAGCGGCGCCGTGGCGCTTGCGCTGGCGCATCCCGCCAGCATGGCCGATCCACCCAGAATTAGCCCTCGTCTCGATAGCCGCATGCGACGCCCTCGTTGCGGTTGGTCTTGAGGCGTGTTTGTTTCAGTTGGTTACGGGCGAGGCAACCTGAGCCTTGTGGGGCATTTTTGCGGCCAACGTGTCGCGGGGAGAAAACGATGAAGCGTTTCGGAATCGCATTGGCGGCGCTGATGGCGTCGGCCTTGAGCGCCCACGCCCAGCAAAGCCCCACAGGCGTTGGGGTTTCGTCCCAACCCACGACAACGTTCGTCGAGGCCGGAAGGTTGCTGGCCGACCCGTCGAACGGCGTTGTGCAGCGCGATAAAACTCTCGTGATCAGAGGGAACCAGGTCGTCGAAGTGCGCGACGGCTTTGTCGGCGACGCCTCTCAAGGCAAGATCGTTGACCTGCGACAGGCCTTCGTCCTGCCCGGACTGATCGACAGCCACGTCCACCTGACCAGCCAGCAGAACCCGAATGGGCGGCTGGAACAGGTCACCCTGTCCGATGCGGACAAGGCCATGGTCGGCGCACGCTACGCGCGCCGCACCCTGATGGCCGGCTTCACGACGGTCGCCGATCTGGGCGCCTCGAACGAAGCCATCTTCGCGCTGAGGAATGCGGTGAAGACCGGCGACGTGCCGGGACCGCGCATTATCGCGGCGGGATCGTCGGTGTCGATCCACGGCGGGCACGGGGACATCAACGGCTATCGCGAGGACGTCATGCACCTGCTGTCGTCCGAGAGCATCTGTTCAGGGCCTGAGGACTGCATGCGCGCCGTCCGCACCCAGGTTCGCGCGGGCGCCGACATTATCAAGATCACCGCGACGGGCGGCGTCCTGTCCAACACCGCCGCCGGCCTGAACCAGCAGTTCAGCGATCCCGAGCTGTCCGCCATCGTCGAGAGCGCCCACCGCATGGGCCGTCAGGTCACCGCCCACGCCCACGGCGTCGATGGCATCAACGCCTTTTTGCGAGCGGGTGGCGATTCCATCGAACACGGCACCTATCTGGACGACCAGTCGATCCGTCTGTTCAAGTCGAACGGCGCCTGGCTGATCCCGACCCTGCTGGCCGGCGATTTCGTGGCCCGCGTCGCGTCTGGCCCGAACAACTTCTTCACCCCGGCCCAGACCGCCAAGGCGCTGGAGGCCGGTCCCAAGATGCTGGACATGGCGCGCCGCGCACATGAGGGCGGGGTCAAGATCGCTTTCGGCACCGACAGCGGTGTCTCGGCCCATGGCGACAACGCCCAGGAGTTCGCGCTTCTGGTCCGCGCCGGCCTGACGCCGCTGGAGGCCATCCAGGCCGCCACCGTCGGCGCCGCCGAACACCTGCGGATTTCGAACGAGGCCGGAAAGATCGCGCCGGGCATGCCCGCCGATATCGTGGCCGTCTTGGGCGATCCGCTGACGGACGTGACCGAGCTGGAGCGGATGAGGTTCGTGATGAAGTCCGGCGTGGTCTATCGCGCCGACTGAATCCGCTTCGTCAGGAAGGCGGCGAAAGCCGCCTCATCCTCGAACCGGGCGACGACCGGCCAGGCCGTGACATGAGCGCGCTGGTCTGGCGTCAGCCGGACCCAATCCTTTTCCGTGGTGACCAGGCCGGCGTCGTAAACCCCCGCCCGGTCAGTCAGGAACTTCATGTCGGCGGCGCTATAGGCCGCGTGGTCGGGGAAGGGAACGAAGTCCGCCAGGTCGCAGCCCGCCGCCTTCAGCGACCGCTCGACCTTCCACGGCTTGGCGATGCCGGCGAACCCGACCTGAGGCCCGGACGGCGGCGGCCCTTCGGGCGTCAGGCGCGCGACGAAGACAGGCAGGGCGCCGAACACCGCCAGCAGTTCGGGATCGGCCTCGTCCACATCGGTCGGCAGCATGACCACCACGGCGTCGGCGCGCGCCAACCCCGCCTTGAACGGCTCGCGCATCGGGCCGGAGGGAAAGACCGACCCGTCCCCGAACGGCCATTCGTCGCCCCGCGTCTCGCCGTCCACGACGATCAGGCTGACGGTCTTCCTCAGCGCCGGGTTCTGGTGGCCGTCGTCCAGCACCAGGGCCTGCGCCCCGCCTGCGACCGCCGCCTGGGCGCCCGCCACCCGATCCCGCGCGATCCAGGTCGGCGATCCCTGCGCCAGCATCAGAGGCTCGTCCCCGACATCCTCGGCCGTATGAATTTCAGGATCGACCCGCACAGGACCTTCCAGCCGACCGCCATAGCCACGCGACAGCCCTTGCGCCTCTATCCCCGCCGCGCGCAGCAGCCGCAGGGTCTCGCGCGCCACTGGCGTCTTGCCCGATCCGCCCACCGTCAGATTGCCGATAGAGATCACCGTGCAGCCGGGGTCGACCGGCACCGTCTTGACGATCCGACGCGCCGTCACGCCGGCCCAGATCCAGCCCAGCGGCTTCAGCACGGTGCGCGTCATCCGGGCGTGGTTGCTATCGCGCACATACCACCAGCGCGGCGTATTCAGCTTCATCGCCGGGCCTGCCTCTGCGGCATTATCGGCGACAGCAGCGCCCACAACCGCTCCAGCCCGCCCCCGGCCTCGACTGCCGCGCGTCGTCCGCGCTCGCCCATGGCCTTGGCCGCGTTCAGATCGCTCAGCAGCGGTTCGATCACGCCCGGCAGGTCCGACGGCGCCTGAACCAGAACCAGCCCGCCCGCCTCCGACAGGGCCGCAGTCACCGGCGCCCAGTTGGACGCATCCGGCCCCGTGATCGTCGGCTTGCCCAGTCGCGCCGGCTCCAGCGGATTGTGCCCCCCGACCGGCGGCAGGCCCAGGGCGGGCGCAAACGACCCGCCCATCACCACGACATCGGCCAGCCGCAGGAACAGGCCCATCTCGTTCAGCGTATCGGCCAGATAGATGTCGGTGTCCGGCCCGATGGTCTCGCCACGCGAACGCATGGCGAAGGCGTATCCGTCGCGCTGGAGGGCCTGGGCGATGTGCGTCCCCCGCTCGGGATGGCGCGGCGCCAGGATCAGGCAAACGCGGTCGCCCAGCTTGTCCAACGCCCGCACGATGGCGACTTCCTCGCCCTCATGGGTGCTGGCGGCGACGATCACCGGCCGGTCGCCGATGGCGGCGGACAGACGGCTGAAGGCCGCCGGGTCATGCGGCAAAGGCTCGCCCGACAGCTTCAGGTTCACCAGGCCGTCGATCCGGGCGCCCAGGCGCTCCAACCGCTGGGCCGAGACCGCATCCTGGGGCAGGACCAGATCGAAGGCGCCGGTCAACGCCCGCGCCGAGGCCGGAAACCGCGCCCAGCCCTCGACCGTCTTTTCGGTGATGCGCGCGCTGACCAGGGCCAGTTTCACGTCCCGCCGTTTCGCCTCCAGCAACAGGTTCGGCCACAGCTCGCTCTCGACGAAGACCGCAAGGGCTGGCCGCCAATGGTCCAGGAACCGATCGACCACGCCCGGCGCATCGACCGGTGCATATTGGTGGATCACGCCCACGGGCAGCCGTTCGGCCAGGATGTGGGCGGAGGTCACGGTGCTGGAGGTGACCAGCACGGTCAGGTCCGGCCGCGCTTTGACCAACCGCTCGACCACAGGCAGCAGCGACAGGCTCTCGCCCACGCTGACGCCGTGCAACCAGACCAGATCGCCGTCCGGGCGCTCCGTTCGGGTGAAGCCCATCCGCTCGTCCACCCGCACGGGGTCTTCCTTGCCTCGTCGCGCGCGCGCATCCAGCAGGCGCGGCGCCAACGGCTCCAGCGCGCGGGTCGCCAGCCGATAGGCGATCAGCGGCGGCGGCGTCACGGTTTGAGGCCCGTGATCGCATCGGCCCGCGCCTCGACGGCGTTCAGCCGGGCGGCCCAGTCCTGGCGAACCTGTTCCAGGTCGTCGACGGTCGGAAAGTCGGCGACGTCCCAGACGATGGCCCCCTTGGCGAAAGGCAGGGGCAGGATGGCCCGGTCCCAGCTTTTCAGCCGAATCGCCGGACTGCACGACATGCCGATGAACAGGGTCGGCGCCTTGGAAATCTTGGCCATCATCGGCAGGCCCTCGGCCATCTGGCGCGCCGGGCCGCGCGGGCCGTCCGGCGTGATGGCCAGGGCGCCGATCTTCAACTGACGCAGGCCCGCCCGCAGCGCCTGCGATCCGCCCTTGTCCCGGTCCGCCTTGTCCTTGTTCGACGACGAACCCCGAATGGCGGGAAAGCCCTGGCGCGCCACGGCCTTCGCGATGAACTGACCGTCGGCTGACAGCGAGATCAGCGCCTTGGCCGGTTGCGCCCGGTTCAGCGGCCAGCAGGCCGGCGACAGGCCGATCCGCGAATGCCAGAAGGCGCACAGAACGCCCCCGCCCTTGGCCCAGACCCCTTCGGCCACGCCCTGGTTCTCATGGGTCCAGCGCATGGTGGCGAAGCAGAACTGCATCCAGTGGGCCATTATGAAGGACAGGCTGGCCTGGACGGCCGGAATGCGCAGCGGCCTCACGCGACGGTCTCGACCGTGGGCTGAACGCCGTCCAGCGACTGCTGGCGGGCCAGGCGCGAATAGAGGCCGCCTTGGGCGACCAGGGCGTCGTGCGACCCTTCCTCGACCACCCGGCCGGCCTCGATAACATAGATGCGGTCGGCGTTCCTGACGGTCGACAGGCGGTGGGCGATCATCAGGGTGGCGCGGCCTTTCATCAGTCGTTCCAGCGCCGTCTGGACCAGGGCCTCGCTCTCGGTGTCCAGCGCGCTGGTCGCCTCGTCCAGCAGCAGGATCGGCGCGTCCTTGACGAAGGCGCGGGCGATGGCGATCCGCTGGCGCTGACCGCCCGATAGGCGCAGGCCTGCCTCGCCCGCACGGGTGTCGTACCCTTGCGGCAGGGCGGTGATAAAGTCATGGGCGGCGGCCGACCGCGCGGCCTCCTCGATCTGGGCCTGGGTGGCGCCCGGCCGGCCATAGGCGATGTTGGCGGCGATGGTGTCATCGAACAGGAAGGGCTCCTGCGTCACCAGGGCGATATGGTCGCGCAGGTCGTGAATGCGCAGGGACCGCACGTCGGCGCCGTTGATCGTCACCGCCCCGCCCGTCACGTCATAGAAGCGCGGCAACAGGCTCAGGATCGTGCTCTTGCCCCCGCCCGACGGCCCGACCAGGGCCACCGTCTCGCCCGGCGCGACCCGCAACGACACCGCGTCCAGCGTCGGCGCCCCGCCGGGAGCATAGGCGAACGATACCTGGTCCAGCACCACCTCCACCGGGCCGATCGGCAGGGCCGCCGCGTCGGGCGCCTCGCGAATCTCGGCCTCAATGTCCAGGGCGCCGAACAGACGACGTGCAGCGGTGAAGCCCTCGCTCATCACCGTCGCCAGATTGGTCACCTGACGCAGGGCCTGACCGGCCGCCAGCAACATGGCGATGAAGGCGGCGAAACCGCCCACCGTCATCTCGCCCGACTGCGCCCGCCAGCCCGCATAGGCCATGACGGCGGCGACGACGATATAGGCGACCAGATCGCTGGACGGGCCGGCGAAGGCGCGGGCGTTGGCGCCCTTGATGACGTGACGCTGGCGACGGGCGACCACCTCGGCGACGCGGTCCTGTTCGGCCGCCTCGCGGTTCTCGATCTTGATCAGGCGAACCCCGTCCAGGTTCTCCATCAGGGCAGTGGACAGGTTCTCGGTCTCGGCCATGGCGCCGACGGCGGCCTTGCGTGTCTTGCGCCCGAACCGGCGCAGCACCAGCGCCACCAGCGGCACGCCAAGCAGCACCACCATGGTCAGCTGCCAGTCGATGAACCCCATGTAGATCAGCACCGCGATCAGGGTCAGCAGGTTCTGGGTGTAGTTGACCACGCCCGAGGTGAAGGCCTCGCGCACCATATTGGCGTCGAACAGCACCGACGAGACGAAGCCGCCCGAATGCTGGCTGCGCAACCGGGCAAGGTCGGCGCGGATCATGGCCCCGAACAGGCGGATCTGGATGTCGCCGACGATGGTGTGGCCCAGCCGATTGACCAAAGCCGCCTGGCCCAGCGCGGCCAGGGTTCGCGCTATCGCCACCGCCAGTATGGCCGCCGGAATCCCGATCACCGCCTTGTGGGCGGGGAAGCTGAAGACGCCGAAGATGCTGATCGGCTTGGTTCCGCCCAGGAACAGACCGTTCACCGCCGGCTCCAGCAGCTTCAGCAGCGCCGCCGTCAGCAGGCCCGTCGCCGCCGCGCAAAGCACCGACAGGATCAGCGACCCCTTGTGCCTGGACAGGTAGTCGCGCCAAATCCGCGCCAGCAGGGCGCGCAGGGGCATGGACTCGGAGGCGGGGGCGATCATCGGCTCTCGGTCGGACGGCTTGCGGTTCAAGTCAAGCCGGGACAGGTGACGCGGCGGCTGCGGATCGCTATCTGGCGGGCATGGCGCGCTTCGACCTCTCGACCGCGATGGGCCGTTTTCGGGCGCATTGGCATTATTTCTGGGTGGACCACGCGTTTTTGCGTGTGGTCTTTTCCAACGCCCACTGGCTGGGGCCGGACCTGGTGCGCACCAACCAGCCCTCGCCGCGCCAGCTGGCCTATTGGAAATCGAAGGGCGTCAAGACGGTCATCAACCTGCGCGGCGAACGCGATGAGGGCTATTACTGGCTGGAGCGCGAGGCCTGCGAGCGGCTGGGCCTGACCCTGATCGACGCCCCGCTCGATTCGCGCGACCCGCCCGAGAAGGTGCGCATCCACCGCGCGCGCGAGCTCTTCAGAACGATCCAGTATCCGGTGCTGATCCACTGCAAGTCCGGCGCGGATCGGGCGGGAATGATGGCGGTCTTCTATCGCCACTTCCACCTAGGCGAGCCGATCTCGGTCGCCATGAAACAGCTGTCCAAGAAATATCTGCACTCGCGCGAGGGGCTTACGGGCGTGCTGGATTATACGCTGGAGAAATACGTCGCCGAGATCGAACCTCTAGGGATCAGCTTCATCGACTGGGTCGACAGCCCCGACTACGATCCCCAGGCCATTCGCGCCGAGTTCAAGGCCGGCTGGTGGGGCACGCTGGTGACCGACAAGCTGCTGCGTCGGGAGTAGAAGGGCTCAGCCCCAGGGGCCAGCCTTAGGTTCCTCGCCGCCTTCGCCATTCGCGCGCGCCTCGGCCGCCAGTTCGGCGTCGCGGCGGGCCTTGCGTTCGGCCTCCCAACGCTTGAACCAGCGCGCGTAGTTCATCTTGTCGCGCAGCGAAAAGCAGAACAGCCCCAGCACCGCCAGCAGGCTGACCAGTTGAAAGGTCTGTTGCGGTTCCAGGTTCATGATCGTCCTCGCATCCACGCCCAACGTCTGGATCGGGGAGCCGGTTCGGCTCCCCGATGTCGCACTTAGGCCGCGTCGCCGCGCGGGTCGATCAGCTTGTGGGCGTGCAGGATGAAATAGCGCATGTGGGCGTTGTCCACGGTGGCCTGGGCGCGCGCCTTCCAGGCCTTCTTGGCCTCGTCATAGCTGCCGAAGGCGCCGACGAATTCGACCTGCGACAGGTCGCGGAAGGTCGGCTCGCCCAGGTGACGAAGCTCGCCGCCGATCACGATGTGCAGAAGTTGCGGCGGGACGGCGTTCTGGTCGGTCATCGAAAATCCTGAAGGCTGGGGAGAGCTTTCCGCGCGGCATAGGCCGAGAACGCCCTCGGATCAATGTGGGGCGGGGTTTTTCCGCCCCCGGCCTAGGTCGATAAAGGCACGTTTTTACAGCGCCGCACGATCATCGGCTGGATGATCGGGGCCGCGCAGACCAGGCTGGCCTGGCGCGGATCGGGCCGGTTGAAGGCCCATGGCCGCCCCTGGTGATCGCTGACCTTGGCGCCCGCCTCTTGGGCGATCAGCCAGCCGGCGGCGACGTCCCAGTCCCATTTCGGCGTCAGGGCCAGGGCGGCGTCGAAGGCCCCGGCGGCGACCAGCGCCATCCGATAGGCCAGGGCGTTGCGCTTGGAGAACCGCATCGGCGGCCAGGGTTCGTCGTCGAACCAGGGCGCTTCGATCAGTCGCGCATCGCCCAGGATCGAGGCGTCCTCCAGCGTATCTACATCCGAGGCGTGGATCGGCCGGCCGTTGCGCCGGGCGCCGCCGCCGCGCACAGCGACATAGGTCTCGTCCACCTCGGGCGCGTGGATGACGGCGGCGACGACCTCGCCGTCCTCGACCACGGCGATGGGCACGCACCACCACGGCGTCCGCTTCATATAGGCGACAGTGCCGTCGATGGGATCGACGATGAAGATGCGCCGTTTCGTCAGCCGCTCGGCCGAATCCGCCGTCTCTTCCGACAGCCAGCCATAGTCGGGCCGCGCCGACAGCAGCCGGTCCTTCAGCATGGCGTCCACCTTCAGGTCGCCGCTGGTGACAGGCGATCCGCCGACCTTGGACTCGATCTTCAGCCCCGCCTCGCGTTCGGCGATGGCCAGCGCCCCGGCGTCGATGGCCGCCTGGCGGATCAGTTCGAGGTCGGCGTTCAGGTCGATCATTTGCCCGCTATGGCCACCGCGTCGAACATCAGGCTGGGCACATTGAACCCGCCCCGGAATTCCAGGTCCGACCCGCGCTCGATGCGCAGATACAGGTCCGTCAGCTTGCCGGCGACCGTGACCTCGCTGACCGGATAGGCGACTGCGCCGTTCTCGAACCAGAAGCCGGATACCCCGGCGGACCAGTCGCCGGTGTTTGCGTTCAGCGACGGCCCGAACATCGAGGTGACCAGCAAACCGGTCCCGGCGTCCGCCATCAGGCCCGCCAGATCCCGCTCGCCCGGCTCCATGTGCAGATTGTGTGTCGAGACGCCGGACGGCCCGGCCAGACCGCGCGACGCATGGCCGGTCGATTCCAGGCCCAGCTGACGGGCGGCGGCGCTGTTCAACAGCCAGGTATTCAGCACCCCATCCTCGAACAGGGCGCGCTTCTCGACCGCCACCCCTTCGTCGTCGAACGGGGTCGATCCCATGCCGCGCGGGCGGAACGGATCGTCGATCAGGGTGACGCCGGGCGCGAACACCCGCTGGCCCATCCGGTCCTTCAGGAAGGAGGTCCCGCGTGCGATGGATGGGCCGGAAATGGCGCCGATGGCCGGCGACACGATCTGGCCCGCCATGCGGTTGTCGAAGATCACCGGGGCGGTGGTCGAGGCGATCTTGCGCGGTCCCACGCGGGCCACCGCGCGCTCGCCGGCGGTTCGCCCGATCCGTTCGGCGCCCGGCAGGTCGGACAGGTGACGGGTCGACCGGCTCTCGCCGCCGCGCTCCATCGCCCCGTCCTTTTCGGCGATGACGCCGACCCCCAGCGAGAAGGCCGAACCCTCATAGGCGCCGTCGAATCCGTGCGAGGTCACCAGCCGCCAGCGGGTGGACGACCACGACGCATGTCCGCCCTCCGACCGCGCGACGCCCGTCACCGCCAGGGCCGCGGCCTCGGTCTCGGCCGACACCTGCTCCAGAACCTGGGCGCTGCGTTCGGTGGGATCGAACAGGTCCAGATCGACGAACGGCCCGCGCGCCAGCCGATCCTCGGGGGCGAAACCGGCATGGGGGTCTTCCGGCGCCAGACGCGCCATGGCCACGACCCGTTCGACCAGTCGCGCCTGCGTCGCCGGCGACAGGTCCGATGCCGAAACCGACGCCTGGCGCTGGCCCACAAAGACCCTCAGGCCCAGGTCGCGCGATTCCTCGCGTTCGACGTCTTCCAGCTTGCCGTTGCGCACCCCGACCGACAGGGACCGGCGATCGGCGCTGACCGCCTCGGCGGCGTCGGCGCCGGCCTTCAGCGCGGCCTGGACGATGTCGTTGAGAAGATCGGCGGAAACGGAGGCTTCAGTCATGCCCCGATATGGCGGACGCCTTGCTGCACCGCAACCTGTCGCGTCCCTGGCGTCAGACCACCGCGAAGGCGATCAGACCCACCGCGGCCGTCAACAGGGCCACCCAGGTCAGCAACATGCCGATCACCCGCCCCAGCGACGGCCCGGTCTGAAACAGCAGGCCCAGCGCATGGATCACTCGCCCGGCCAGCAGGGTCGCACCCACCCCATGCACCATCCAGGCCGGCGCGCCGACGGCAGCCAGCAGCAGCATGGCGATCATTCCGGGCGTCGCATATTCCACCAGATTGCCGAAGGCCCGGCTGGCGGCCAGCAAGTCTGCGTTTCCGCCGTCACCCAACGACACCATGTGCTTGCGCCGTCCGCTGACCACGACGCCCGACAGCACCAGCATCATCAGGATCAGCAGACCGCTCCACAGGGCGGCGGCCTGGACGGCGTACATCAGCGGCGTGGTCATCGATCAGTCCTCACGCCCGACGGGATAGAGCAAATAATGGTCGTCATAGAAGGGCGTGCGTTCGTAGAACCAGGCTAGGCGCGCCTGCGGATCGGCCGCGAACGTCGCATCGGACGCCACCTTCGCCTCGAACTCGGCCTTCAGCGCGGGGTCGGCCGCCATCATCTTGTCCGCCAGCGGCGCGATGGCGTAGGCCTCGATATATTCGACCCGGCTCATGACCTCGGGGAACATGCCCCAGGCGAAGAAGCTCTCGCTCGACTGCGGCTCCAGCAGCAACACGACGATGTCGCCCAGCGGCTGATCCGTCGGCACCCGAACCGAGCCGACGGGCCAGGTCCAGTCGCGGCGCTCGACCTCGACCGTCTTGACCGAGGCCTGGACGTGACCCTCGTTGGTCCGCGTCGCCAGCTTGGGTTCGACCAGGCGCAGCATCGACAGGTTCACAGTGCGCGGCGCCTCGACCGTCTCCATCGCGATCCCGTGCGTCTTCAACCGCTCGATGATGTCGGTGCGATAGCCCGGCGCCCAATAGGCCGTCGGCCGCGTCAGGGTCAGGGTCGGTTTGGAGCCATAGAAGGGCATCTGCCATAGGTCGGGATCGGGCCGGCCCAGCCAGCGGATTTCCTTCCGGCCCGAGGCGGCGCTGTCGTACATCTCGTACAGTATGCCCTTGAACGGCCGGGTGGATGACGGCGTCTCCTCGGCCTCGAAGTTGGCGGGGATCTGCGCCGGGCGCAGGGCCTTGTCCTGCTCGGTCGCGGCCCTCAGACCCGCGCCCTGATCGGCCAGCAGCCGCATCGCCTCCTCGATGAAGACATAGGTTCCCAGCACCCGCTGCTCGTGCGGCTTCAGGCTGTGGTTCTCGATCAATATGGTGGGCACATGGGCCGCCGAGCCCCATCCGTTCGAAAACCGCTCGCCCAGGCCGCCGTCCGACAGGCCCTTTTTCGGCTCGTCGTCATCCATGCCGAACACCAGTTCGCCTGGGATGTGCCCCTCGCGCTCCAGCGCCGCATTCATCGCCGGCTTGAACACCGAATCCAGCCAGGCCGAGCCGTTCGGCGAGCGGCTGAATGCCCCGTCCTCGCCGTTGAAGCCGTAGGTGACGTCGTACTGGTAATCCATGCCGTCGGTGACATGGACGTCGACATACAGGTCCGGCCGGTATTTCAGGATCAGGCCGCGCACGGCCCGCATCTCGGGCTGGTCCAGCTTCAGATAGTCGCGGTTCAGGTTCTGGTTGGTCGCCGTATTGCGCCAGCCCTGGATGCGCGGCCCGCGCTGGTTGGGGCGGGAATAGGCGCTAGCCCGCTCGTGCCCATCGACGCTCAGGATCGGGATCAGGATCAGGTTGATCCGGTCGAGCAGGGCGTCCTTGCCGTAAAACGCGATGTCGCGCAGCAGCATCATGCCCGCGTCCTTGCCGTCGATCTCGCCGGGGTGGATGCCGGCCTGGATCATCAGGACGGGCTTGGCCAGATCGAAGGCGGCCCCGTCCTTGGACGCCATCACCGCATAGATCGGTCGTCCCTCGGGCGAGACGCCGAACTGTTCGATGCGGATCAGGTCGCTGGCCTGATCCAGACGGTCGAACCAGGCGCGGGTATCGACGTAGTTGGGGCTGAAATCATGGCCCGGATCGGACTCGAACGCCGTGACCCACGGATCGTTGGCGTCGCGCAACAGGGCCTTTGACGCTCCGTCCCAGGCCGGCGCGGGTGGCAGGAAGGCCTGGTCCCAAGGGGCGGTGTTTGGGATCGTCTGGGACATGGCGGGGCTCACGCTACAGGCAAGGGCGGCAAGGAAGGCCGAAACCAGAAGAGGGGACTGCATGGCCTTTCGTGAGCCGATTGCCGTGCGCTGACAAGGTTTCAACCGCCGCCGCCCAGCGCGGGCGCCCACCCGCCGGCCTTGAGCAGCAGGGTAGCCGAGTTCCCCATCTGCCAAAGACTGTATAGCAGCACGACGATCAGGGCTCCGACCGCCACCTTGCGCCAGGGTGCGAACGCCGCCGTCGCGGTGCCGATCACGAAGATGGAGACGCCCACCCACAGGCGCACCGAACTGGCGACCTGGGCGAAGCCGGGATTGAGCTGGGCCAGGATGATCACGATCACGGCGACAATCAGATTGGCCGCCAGGATACAGCCGAACACCAGCCGCCGGTTGGCCCAGAAATGGTCGTCCAGGTTCATCCGCTCCTGGCCGCCCTCGGCAGACACGCGCGGAAAGGTCACGCTGGCGGCGACATAGAAGGTCGCGGCGATGCTGAGCGAGATCAGCAGCACGAAGGTGTTGAACGGCGCGCCCCGGAAGATGACCCAGGCCTGATTCCAGAAGGTGGCGATGTCGATGGCCACGAACAGGGCCAGCATCGGCGTCAGCCAGCCGAACCGGATCCGCTGTTTCTCATGCAGCACCCGCGCGAACCCGCCCACCAGTTCGGCGACCGACAGGCCCAGCAGCAGGCCATAGAAACTGAAGAAGAATTCGAATGCGCTCACAGCCATCCCCCGATGTCAGGGGGCGATAGCTAGACCGTTTGACGCCGCATCGCCAGTCGCTAGCGATGCGGCGCCCTTTCTTCAGGCGGACTGGGTCAGGCGGGCATTTCGACGTCGTTCATCCGGTCGATGGCGCTGTTGTAGTCGCTCACGATGCTTTCGCGCTCATAGTCGCTTTTGCTCTGCTTGTAGTCGCGCCACGAGCCGATCATCGAGTCGAGACGGTCCGCAATGGAGCTGAACTCCGACTTGTTCTCATTATCTGCGGGCAAGCCAGTTTCCGCAGTACGCAGCTTGGCGGCTGCGGCCACGAACTCGGGCAACAGGCGGTCGGCCTCGGCTGTATTATCCTCGATGACGGCGGTGGTGAAGAGATCGGCCTTCTGCATGGCGTCGATCAGGCTGGCTTCGGCGGGGTGGCCTGACTTGGTCAAGGCCTCGATCTTGGCCGCATTGCTGGCGCGCTGATAATCGCTCAGGGCCGCATCCAATTCGCTGATCCCCGCGATCGCGCCCTGATAGGCCGTCATCAGCGCGGCGTGGGCCGCCTTGCCCTTGGCCAGGCCGTCTTCGCGATAGGCGCGGGATTCATAATAGGGGTCCAGCGTCTTCCACTGGGCCAACAGGGCCTCCAGTTGCGGCAGCAGCTTGTCCACTGCTGCATCGGTGCGTCGGCTCTGGTTGCCGCCTGACAGCGCCTTGCCTTCCTTCAGCTTCTCGATCGCCGTTTCCAGCGTGGTGATGTTCTCGGGGAAGGAGATCGAGCTGGTCGTGCTGGCGTTCGGGATATCCAGCTTCTGATAGCTGTCGAAGTTTTCCGGCACGCCCCAGTGCTCGTCGATCAGCTTGTTGAAGCCTTCGGTATAGAGGCCTTGCTTCTGCTGCGTGGCCTCGTTGCCCGTCGCGGCGCTCACCGACTGAGGTTTCCCATCGGCCCCGCCCTTGGCGTCGCCCTGTCCGCAGGCCGCAAGGCCCATCGTCATCGCGCAGACCAAGGCCATGGCGCTTACAGCTGTCCGAGACTTCATGTGATTTTCCCTTCCTGGGCCGGCCAAGGTTCAGCTTGGCCGGAGTGGACAAGGACAACGTCACGGCCAAGGTTGGGTTCGCAGAAAACCGCCAATTAACTGCGAATAAATCGCAAGTTATTGACCTGCCAAAGCTTTCAGGCGGCCAGAAATTCGCCTTTGGATTGTTGGGAGCCAATCAAGCTTGACCGCATTGCTTCCCCATCGCCGTCAGCTTCGGACCCGTCATGCACCAGATCATCGCCATCGCCGTAACCCTCGTCGTCGCCCTGCTGCTCAACGGCGTCGCCGCCGCCCAGATGGTCTCGGTCGGCTATTGGGGCGGGGCGCTCGGTGCGCTTTTCGTGGGTCCGGTGATCGTCTTCTACGCGGTTCACACCCTCGTCTATTTCGTCGTGCGGCTGATACGCGGCAAGGACCGCTTGCGGTCCTATACCCGGTCGCGGATCAACTATGTCGGCGCCGTCGTGGCGATCCTGGGCGTGCTCGGCGCGGCGGCCGGCCCCGTCTGACTACTTCCAGATCGGGGCGCTGTCACCGGGCAGGCCCAGCCGGTCCCACATATCCGACACCCGATCGATCACGGCGTCATCCATGCGGATTTCCTCGCCCCATTCGCGTTTGGTCTCGGGCGCCCATTTGTCGGTGGCGTCCAGACCGATCTTGGAGCCCAGGCCGCTCTCGGGGCTGGCGAAGTCCAGATAGTCGATGGGCGTCGACTCGATCACGGTGATGTCGCGCGCCGGGTCCATCTTGGTCGAGATGGCCCACATGACGTCCTTCCAGTCGCGGGCGTCGATGTCGTCGTCCACGACGATGACCCATTTGGTGTACATGAACTGGCGCAGATAGCTCCAGACGCCCAGCATCACCCGCTTGGCGTGGCCCGGATAGGCCTTCTTCATCGACACCACGGCGATCCGGTAGCTGCACCCCTCGGGCGGCAGCCAGAAGTCGGTGATCTCCGGAAACTGCTGGCGCAGCAGGGGAATGAAGACCTCGTTCAAGGCCTCGCCCAGCACCGACGGCTCATCCGGCGGACGGCCGGTGAAGGTGGTCAGATAGATGGGGTCACGGCGCATGGTGATGGCGCTGACCTGAAACACCGGGAACTTCTCGACCGAGTTGTAATAGCCGGTGTGGTCGCCGTATGGGCCTTCGTCCTCGAACTCGTCCAGCAGGACGTGGCCTTCCAGCACGATCTCGGCCTGGGCCGGCACCATCAGCGGCACGGTCTTGCAGGGCACAAGCTCGGCCTTGGCGCCCCGCATCAGGCCGGCGAACTGATACTCCGACAAGGTGTCCGGCACCGGTGTCACCGCCGCCAGGATCGTGCCCGGATCGGCCCCCAGCACCACGGCGCAGGGCAGGGGTTCGCGCTTTCCGGCCTTCTTGTGCCGGGCATAGTGTTGCGCCCCGCCGCGGTGGGCCAGCCAGCGCATGATGGCCTTGTCCTTGCCCAGCACCTGCATCCGATAGATGCCCAGGTTGAAGTCGTCCTCGCGGTCGTCCGACGGCCCCTTGGTCACGACCAGGCCCCAGGTGATCAGGGGCGCCGGCTCACCGGGCCAGCACGACTGGACGGGCAGGGCGGTCAGGTCGATCTGGTCGCCCTTAAGCACCACCTCCTGCACCGGCGCCTTCTTCACCGTCTTGGGCCGCATCGACATGACGGTCTGCATCAGCGGCAGCATCTCCATCGCATCGCCCAGGCCGCGCGGCGGCGTCGGGTTCCTCAGGAAGGCCAGCAGCTCGCCGACCTCGCGCAGCTCGCCCGCCGTCGTCCGGTCCTTGCCCTCCAGCGTCACCCCCATGGCGACCCGCTTCACCGTGCCGAACAGATTGGCCAGGCAGGGAATGGGGCTGATCGTGCCGTCGGGCATGACCGGCTTTTCGAACAGCACCGCCGGCCCGCCGTTCCGCAGCAACCGGGTCTGGATCTCGGTCATCTCCAGCACGGTGGAGACGGGTTCGGACACCCGCACCAACTCGCCCTTGGCTTCCAGCTGGTCGATGAAGTCACGCAGGGATTTGTAGGCCATGTGATCCGCCTAAAGCCCTGCGCAGGGCCTGTCACGTGGTTCGGCCAAGCGTTCATCCACAGAATGGTTAACGCGGGTTAACCCAAGGCTAGGCGACTCGCGTAATCTTCCACACGAGAAACAAACTTCCGTGTGAAGTTTTGGATCGATATGTCGCTCAAGTACGAGAAATTCGATGACCGTTCTGCATGACGACATCGCCTCGTTCGAAAGGATGAAAGGCGAGTTGGAAGCCGACCATCCCAGCGCCTGGGTCGTCTTCCGCAATGGAGCCTACGTCGACGCCTACGCCGATTTTGAAGCGGCGGCCTCGGCCGCAGTCGAGCGATTTGATGCCGGGCCTTATCTGATCCGGCAGCTCGGTGCCCCGGCTGCGGTGCAGTTGACGGGTGGTATGATCTTCACGCCTGCCCATGCTCTCGACACAGGCCGGCTTTAGGCGCGGCGCGAACGGTCGAAGTCCGACCGACCTGCTGGTCGAGTTGGGGCCGACCTTGCGTGTCGATATCGGACTGAAGGCGCGCGTGGGGACGGATGGCAAACCCGATCTGGCGCATAAACAGGTCAAAGCTCTGATCGATACGGGCGCCGGCGGCGACTGCATAGACGACGATCTGGCGAAAATGCTTGGTCTGCCCATCACCGACGAGGGCGAGATAAGCGGCGTCGGCGGTCGTCACCGGGCCTACATTTATACCGCTAGGGTCTATGTGCCGGGATTGGACCGTTTGCTGTTTCAGCCCTTCACCGGCGTGCGGCTGCAGGCGGGCGATCAATGGCACAAGCTGATCCTGGGCCGTACTTTTCTGCGCCAACACCGTCTGGTCTATGACGGCGCTTCTGGTCAGGTGGAGATAAGGGCGGCTTAGCCTTCAGACTTCATAACGGCTGCGCGTCCCATCACCCGATCCAGCCCCACCAGCGCCAGTCCCACCACCAGGAACAGACCCAGCATGGCTGCGGCCCAGAAGCCGGTCTTGGCCCAGCCCAGCGCCGGCACGTTCATGAACCAGTAGGGCCACCAGCCTGAAGCGAAGCCGTGGATCAACGTCCAGCCGGTATAGATCACCGGAAACGCCAACCACTTCACCGGATCGCGCCACCGCAACAGACCCTTGGGCGTGAACATCAGCCAGTCCAGCACCACCGCGATCGGCATCACATAGTGCAGCAGACCGTTGGCCAGCCACGCCAGCCCCTGCGGGTCCCAGACGTGCGACAGCAGGAAATGATAGGTCAGGCCGACTACGGCGATATACATGGCCAGGGCTGTCCGGACGCCCTCGCTGGCCGCCCATCGCCCCAACCGGCTTTCAGGCCGAACCAGCGGCGCCGTCAGGGCCAGCGCCGCCAGGACATTGGTCAGTATGGTGAAATAGCTGAAGAAGTTGACGGTCAGGCCTGGCATCGCCCCCAGCGGCTCAGGCCCAACCATCAGAATATATTGAAGCGCCAGCGCGGCCCAGCCGACGACCGCGAAGGTCGAACGCCACAGCCTGGGCCGGTCTCTTGCACGCAGCACGGGCGCCTCCGTCGTAGATCAGGCGCCAGTCTTGTCCCATTCGAACGCCGGGTCCAGCCAGTCGCCCAGTCTTTCGCCGCGATCCAGCGCATCCATCCGCTGCATCTCCTCGTCCGTCAGGGCGAAGTCGAAGATGTCGAAGTTCTCGCGCGCCCGGCTTTCCTTTGTCGTGCGTGGAATGGCGATGATGCCATGCTGGATCAACCAGCGCAGGGTGATCTGCCCATTGGTCTTGCCGTGCGCCGCCGCGATCTCGGAAATGGTGGCGTCGTCGGCGATCTTGCCCTGGGCCAGCGGCGACCAGGCGGTGATCGACGACCCCAGTTCGGCCGCCGTCGCGACCAGTTGATCGATGCCGAGATAGGGATGGTGCTCGACCTGATCGGTCAGTAGCCGCGCCTTGGACAGGCCCTGCGCCTGACGGAACTCCTTGGACGGGAAGTTGGACAGGCCAATCGACTTGGTCAGCCCCCGATCCCTGGCGGCGTTCAGGGCGCCCAGCGTCTCCTCGAACGAAGGCGTCGTCTTGGGCCAGTGCAGCAGCAACAGGTTCGGCGTCGTGCCCAGGCTGGCCGCCGATTCCTCGGCCTGTTTCAGCAGGGCGTCATGGGTGAAATGCTCGACCCAGATCTTGGTCGTCAGAAACAAATCCTCGCGCGCCACGCTCCCAGAATCGAGAAAGTCGCGAATGCCTTCGCCCACCGCCTGCTCGTTCTTGTAGATCCAGGCCGTGTCGATATGGCGATACCCGATCCGCAACGCCTCGGCGACCATGCGCCGCGCATCGTCCGGCTCCAGCTGCCAGGTGCCGAAACCGAGCAGGGGGATTTCCACGTCATCGACGGTGATCGTGGGTTGGTCGCCATAGGCCATGGGGCGCGCCTTCGCTGCGTTCAGGGAGCGTGTAATTAGGCGCCCGACCGCGTTCAGGTAAGACGCGGATGCTGTTTCGACAGACTTTTCGGCGCGACCCTGCGCCAGCGCCTGTCCAGCGCCGCCCTCAACCAGACGGGATCGACCGTCGCGATCCGCGCCAGGACGATGGGATGGTCGCGATAGTGGTCGGTGAAATGAAAGGTCGCCGGGTCCATCTCGATCAGCAGGTCACGCTCATCCAGATTGTCCAGATGCACCACGATGCTGTCGTCCAGCCGGGGCCGCAGACAGGTGAAGAACTTCCCGCCACCTTGTACGACGCCTCGCCATAGGACACGCCATCCTCGACGCCCGGAAACGACAGCAGCAGGGCGCGGACCTCGTCGTGGGTCATGTCAGTAGCCCAACCTCAATAAGCCAGGGCGATCCCGTCCTTGCGCATCTCGGTCGCCGCGCCATAGGTCCAGCGGCCGCCGGGGTTCTGCTGCATCATCACGTTCTGATAGCCGCCGAAGCCGCCGTCCGGTTCGCCCAGGGTCCAGCCCATGGCGCGCAGCTGGGCCTTGGTCGCCTCGGGCACGCCGCTCTCCAGATGCAGGACGCCGGTCCCCTCCTGCGGCTGGCCGGTCGGTTCGGATGAGCCATAGTGCTGCCAGCGCGGGGCGTCGCCCGCCGCCTGAGGCTCCAGCCCATAGTCGACCATGTTGATGATGATCTGGGCCTGGCCTTGGGGCTGCATGGCGCCGCCCATGACGCCGAACGCCATCCAGGGCTCCCCGTCCTTGACCGCGAAACCGGGGATGATGGTCTGGAACGGCCGCTTGCCCGGCGCATAGAGGTTGGGGTGGCCGTCGGTCAGGGCGAACAGTTCGCCCCGATCCTGGAACATGAAGCCCAGCGGCTCCGACCCATTGTCGGCCGCCAGGCCCGAGCCCATGCCGCGATAGTTGGACTGGATCCAGCTGACCATCATCCCGTCGGCGTCTGCGACGCTGAAATAGGTCGTGTCGCCATGGTGCGGGGCGTCGCCTGGCATGACGCGGTCCATGACCCGGTCGGGCCGGATCAGCCTGGCGCGTTCGGCGGCGTAGGCCTTGGAGTTCAGCCATTCGACCGGGGTCTTGGAGAAGCGGTCGTCGGCGAACCAGCGCGCCCGGTCCTCGAACGCCAGCCGCTTGGCCTCGGCCTGGACGTGCAGCGAGGCGGCGGACTGGAAGCCCATGGATTTCAGATCGAACTGCTCGCAGATGTTCAGGATTTGATTGGTGCTCAGGCCTTGCGTGTTCGGACCCAGTCCGAAGACGTCCACGCCGCGATAGTTGGTCTGGATCGGCTCGACCCATTCGGTGTGGTGGGCGGCCAGGTCGGCACGGGTCATCCAGCCGCCGATTCGCTTGAAATAGGCCTCGATCTGATCGGCGATCGTCCCCTCGTAGAAGGCGTCGCGCCCGCCCTCGGCGATCATCCGAAGGGTCTTGCCCAGATAGGGGTTGGCGAAGACCTCGCCCACCTTGGGTGTCGCGCCGCCTGCGGCCCAGATGCGCTTTCTGTTGTCGTTCTCCTCGATCGGGATCTGGCCTCGGTCGAAGGCTGCCATGTTGCGTTCCAGGTAGTAGGCGATGACCTGGGGCACGGGCACGCCCTGTTCGCACAGTTCGGCGACCGGCAGCAGCACATCCTTCCACGGCAGTTTCCCATAGCGCTGATGTGCGCTCCACCAGGCGTCCACCGTGCCCGGCACGTTGACCGTCACCGCACCGTATCGGGGCAGGTAGCCGTCGATGGCCTTGGAGCGCGCCGTCTCCAGGCTCAAGGCCCGCGGACTGGCGCCCGATCCGTTCAGGCCGACAACCTTCTTCTGTTTCGGATCCCACAGCATACAGTAAGCGTCGCCGCCGATGCCGTTGGCCACCGGCTCCAGGAAACCTAAAGCAGCATTGATGGCGATGGCCGCGTCGATGGCTGATCCGCCGCGTCTCAGGGTGTCGATGCCGATCAGGCTGGCCGCCGGATGCGCCGTCGCCGCCGCCCCGTTCGCGCCCCAGACCGTGGAGCGCCCCATGAATTTCGGCCCGCTGATCCGGTCGCCGATGCCGACGCCGGCATAGGGATCAACCGGGCGAGCAGGGGCGGGCGGGACGGAGGCCGGCGCGGGCTGCTGCGCCTGGGCTGCGGTCGTGGCCAGCATCCCGACGGGCAGGGCGGACAGGAAGGTGCGACGACGCATGGGCGAACTCCTCGAACAACCGATGCGGCATCAAGGGGGTGTCACGTCGATCCGGCAAGCCCCTATCTCACAGATCATGGCCGCAAAGAAAAAGGCCGCGTTCCTCTCGGAACGCGGCCAAAATTCTTGAACGGACGAACGTCCTATTCGATGTCTTCGTTCAGCAGACCGACCTTGAAGAAGCCGTTCTCCTGCATCTTGTTCATGACTTCCATGAACTGCGAGTATTTTACTTCCGGCTGAGCGCGGACGAAGACGCGCTCTTCCTGGCAGGAACCGCCGCCCAGGGCCGTGCAGACATCAGCCGCCAGGTTGTCGATCGAGGTTTGGTTCTCGGCGATGAACAGCTGACCGGTGTCCTGGATGGTGATGTACACCGGTTCCTTTTCCTCGGTCGGATTGGTGGGCGGCTGTGCCGGCGGCAGGTCCAGACGGATCGAGACGGTCGCCATCGGCGCGGCGACCATGAAGATGATCATGAGCACCAGCAGAATGTCGATGAACGGCGTGATGTTGATATCCGCCGTCTGTTCGATCGTGTGCTTGTCCCCACCGGAACCGCCGATCTTCGCAGCCATGCTCGTCTCCGTTACTCGCCGGCTGCAATCCGCGCCGACATTTCCCTATGGATCGCCCGAAGGCTTGTTCGGTTCTTGGCGTCCCGATGCGGGCTTGTAAAGCGGTTCTAAACGATCTGCCGTTCCCGAACGTCAATTATACGCGACAGTCGTCCCCGAGTTCGGGCTTCAGGCCTTGGCCAGCTTCAAAAAACGGTCCGCCAGGGCAGGATCGTCCTTGAAGGCGCCGGTGAAGCGGGTCGTGATGGTCGAAACGTGCCGATGGTGCACCCCGCGCGTGGTCATGCATTGATGCTCGGCGTCCACCAGCACCGCCACGCCGCGCGGCTGCAGGTGCGATTCGATGGCGTCGATGATGTCGTTGGTCAGGGTTTCCTGGTTCTGCAGGCGCCGCGCATAGATCTCGACCACCCGCGCCAGCTTGGAGATGCCGACCACCTTCTCGCCGGGCAGATAGGCGACATAGGCCTTGCCCAGGAAGGGGGCCATGTGGTGCTCGCAATGGCTCTCCACCTCGATGTCGCGCAGGATGACCATGTCGTCATACCCGGTCACGTCCTCGAAGGTGCGCGACAGCTCCTTGCCCGCATCGGCGTCATAGCCGTCGAACCATTCGCCGTAAGCGTCCACCACCCGCTTGGGCGTGTCGATCAGGCCGGGACGGTTCGGATTGTCGCCGGCCCAGGCGATCAGGGTCCGCACGGCCTCCAGCGCCTGTTCGCGCGACGGGCGTTGAACTGTGTCGTCGCTGACGAGGACGGGCTTGGCGGGGATGACGCTCATGAACTCGATCCGTTGAGGCAGGCGCCTCTATAAACGATAGACTATATGTCAGGCCGCTATATGGGACGGACCCTCCGTCCTGCAAGAAAACGAAGTCCACCTCTCCTATGCCGCTGCACATCCACGACACCCTGCGCCGTGAAAAGCGCCTGTTCGAACCGCGCGATCCGAACCGGGTGACCCTCTATGTCTGCGGCCCGACGGTCTATGACTACGCCCATATCGGCAACGCCCGCCCGCCGGTGGTGTTCGACGTCCTGGTGCGGCTGCTGCGCCGGACCTACGGAGCGGACAAGGTCATCTACGCCCGCAACGTCACCGACGTGGACGACAAGATCAACCAGAAGGCCGCCCGCGAGGGCGTGCCGATCGGCGATGTCACGGCCCGCTACGAGGCCGCCTATCTCGCCGACATGGGCCTGCTGAACGTCAGTCCGCCCGACCTGGCCCCCCACGTCACCGACTATATCCCCGCCATCGTCGATCAGATCCAGGCCATCGTCGACGCCGGCTGCGCCTATGCGGCGGAGGGCCACGTCCTGTTCGATGTCTCGTCCTACAAGGCCTACGGCGCCCTGTCGGGCCGGAACCTGGACGACATGATCGCCGGCGCCCGCGTCGAGGTCGCCCCGTACAAGAAGAACCCCCACGACTTCGTCCTGTGGAAACCCGCCAAGCCGGACGAGCCGTCCTGGCCGTCGCCCTGGGGCGAGGGGCGTCCCGGCTGGCATATCGAATGCTCGGCCATGATTGAACAGACCCTGGGCCTGCCCATCGACATCCACGGCGGCGGCATCGACCTGGTCTTCCCCCATCACGAGAACGAGATCGCCCAGGGCGTCTGCGCCCACGGCCATGCCCATGACGATCAGGCGCACGACGAATACGCCCGCTACTGGATGCACAACGGCTTCCTGACCGTGGACGCCGAGAAGATGTCCAAGTCCATCGGCAACGTCCTGCTGCTGCACGACCTGGTCCAGGCCATGCCGGGCGAGGTGGTCCGCTGGGCGCTTCTGTCGGCCCACTATCGCCAGCCGCTGGACTGGAACCAGGGGTTGCTGGACCAGAGCCGCAAGAACCTCGACCGGATTTATGGCGTCCTGCGCGACGCCGACGCAGCTTTGGCCGACTTCGACGAGGCCTCACTGGACGAGGCAGAGCTGGAACTGGCCGAGAACGCCCTGGACCCTGTGCTGGAGGCGCTTGAGGACGATCTCAACACGCCGGGCGCCATCGCCCAGTTGTTCGGTCTCGGAAACGCTCTGCGCGACCTGCTGAACGACGCCGAGGCCGACATCAACGAGGTCGCCATGGCCCGCTGGAGCCTTGCAGAGGCCGCCGGCCTGCTCGGCGTTCTGTCTCTGACGCCGGACGCCTGGTTCGAGGGCGGCGATCCCGCTCTGAAGGCCGAGGTCGAGGCTCTGCTGAAGCAACGCACCGCCGCCCGCGCCGCCAAGGACTGGCCCGAGGCCGACCGCATCCGCGACCGCCTGAACGCCCTGAACGTCGTCGTCATGGACGGCCCCGAAGGCGCCACCTGGCGGATGAAGGGCTAGGGTGTCCCTTCTCCCCTCGGGGGAGAAGGTGGCTCGCGGAGCGAGACGGATGAGGGGGTTGGTTCCGCAGCCTCTTCCTCACCGTTTCGAGGCGGACAGAAACCCCTCATCCGAGGCCTCCGGCCCCACCTTCTCCCTCAAGGGGAGAAGGAACGCATAGCGCCGATTTGGCCCCAGCCATCACAATGACGCTGGTTCATTCCCAGCGAATCCAACCGCTTGCCGATTTATGTCCCCCTTCTCCCATCCCCCTTCCGAAACGCGCGTATTCTGAACCCGTCCCGTCGCCCGGAGGGCTCGCTTGGCCTGCGACCTTGCGGCGGCGGGAGCGGATGGAACGGGAGCGATGGTGAAACTCCATCGCGCCGGCATCGACTCATGGAGCGGTGTCGGAGGGTCGAGGGGGATACTCGATCGCACTCGGGACGGGGTTTCGCAGACTCCGCCGACCCGTCGCAGGCTTATGGGGTTAGGCGATAAGACCGCCACCGCTCGACGCCCCGAGCTTGCAGGCCAACCATCCGCGCGGAGCGTCAACCCTTCGTCGAAACGGTAACACCAAAACCAAACTCCGGGCGAAGGCCCGGCGCTCCGCCCAGCCCTCCATCCCTCCGCCCGTGAAAGGCAGGAGCGCCGAATCATGCCCGGATTTACAGCCTCAGCCCGCCCGGCGGATCAGGTCGTCCGCCAGCGTCGGCGTCAGATAGCCGTCGGCGATCCGACCCGTCGCCACCTGCCAGCGGCGCAGGGCCGCGCGGGTGTTGGACCCGATCACGCCGTCGACGCCTTGCGTATCGTAACCCAGTTGCGTCAGCGCCCGCTGCGCCCCGATCCGCTGCTCGCGCGACATCGACGGATCGTTTGGCCAGGCCTTGGTCAGGGCCGGCTTGCCCATGATCCCGTCCGCCGTCAGGCCGATGGCCAGGGCGTAGCTGACCGAGTTGTTATAGCGGCGGATCACATAATGGTTCGGCAGGGCCAGGAAGGCCGGACCGTTCGCGCCCTGCGGCAGCAGGATGGTCGCCTCTTCCAGGGCCTCGGCCCCGTTCGGCGTGCCGCCCTGGGCCAGGCGCACGCCCTTGGCCGCCCAATAGGCCCAGTTGTGTTTCGGGCCTTCCGCCTCGGCATAGTCGAAGCCGGAGGGCAGGGTGATCTCATAGCCCCAGCCCTGGCCGCGCTTCCACCCGGCCTGGGCCAGCAGGTTGGCGGCGGACGCCAGGGCGTCGGCGTCGTCGGCCCAGATGTCGACCTTGCCGTCGCCGTCCTGATCCACGCCCAGACGCAAATAGTTGTCGGGCATGAACTGGGTCTGGCCCATGGCCCCGGCCCAGCTGCCCTTCAGGCCCGCGCGCTCGCGGCGGCCGTCCACGACGATGTCCAGCGCATCCTTCAACTGGCCCTCGGCCCAATCCCGCCTGCGACCGTCATAGGCCAGAGTCGCCAGCGAGCGGATGACGTCATAGTCGCCCTGGACTTGCCCGAAGGCGCTTTCCTGCGCCCAGACCCCGACCAGGATTTCGCTGGGCACGCCGAAACGCTGCACCACCGACCACGGCACCCGGTCGATGCGCTGCTTGGCCTGGGCGATTCGCACCGGGGTCACGGCGTTCTGGATATAGGCGCCGGCGGGTTTGGAGAATTCCGGCTGGTTTCGGTCCAGGCGGATCACCGTCGGATCGGGCGCAAGGCCGTCCAGTTCGCGGGCGTAGTCGGCGCGGCGGGCGCCGCCCTTGCGCGCCAGGAACCCCTGTTTCCAACCCTCGAATCCTTGCTGGTCATAGGCGGCCAGCGGCGGCGTCTGCGGCGCGGGGGCAGGGGACGTGACGGGCGCGCCCGGTTGCGGCTGGGGCTGCGGCGTCGGCAGAGCCACCTGCGGCTCGGGCAACATGGGGGCGCAGGCCGAGACGCAGCCGATGAGGAGAAGGCGATAGGAAAAGCGCATGAGATTCAAACTAAAGCCCCCGAGGTCAGACGTGAAATGACATCCGCGCGAATGTCCTTTTCACGGCCATAAAGCGCTTGTGAGGCGAAAGCGTTGCCTTGCTTCTCCCGGCTCGGGTGCAATGCACTGTATTAACCACCTTTATATTGGACGACTTAAGCGTGTGTAGCGTAATGACGCACAAGCTCTGACGGCCTGATGGCGGAGTGGCGACGCGGCGGGCGTGCAACCCCGTAAACCCTCCGTTCGACTCGGAGGTCAGGCCTCCATCCTTTTTTGAGCGTGCTATCGCCCTTCGGGCTACTTGAGCACGTGAGAGGAAATGCGTCGCCAGGCAGGCTGGGCCTAGGTTCTATGCGGTTTTGGCCTTTGGCGGGTTGACCTTACGAACCCCTCTCTCTATACGACCGCCCTCCGCCGCGATCCGACCGGGTCAGCGGCTTTCTTATTGGTTTCTCTCAGGACGTCCGACCATGAAGGTCCGTAGCTCGCTCAAGTCCCTGAAGACCCGCCACCGCGACTGCAAGGTCGTGCGTCGCAAGGGCGTCGTCTTCGTCATCAACAAGACCGACCCGCGCTTCAAGGCGAAGCAGGGCTAAGCAGCGTTTGCAGCACGTCGCCTCGGCGGCGCGCGCACGCTGCGTCGCGCTCAAGTCGCCCGAAGGGCGATAGCGCAGTTGAAAGACGATGATCCACAGGCTGCGGATTTCTGTCCGCGGCCTTTTTCGTGTTCGCGGTTGAGTCGCACCTGTCGGCATGGTTAGCGTCCGCGCCTGATTTCTGGAGTATCCCTCATGGCTGACGACGCGTCCTTCGACGGTGGTCCCGACATTCTCAACGCGACGGCCCAGGGCCGTCTGCGCACCATCATCGAACGCCTGGAGCGCCTCGAAGAGGACAAGCAGGCCGTCATGACCGACATGAAAGAGGTCTTCGCCGAGGCCAAGGGCGAGGGCTACGACGTCAAGATCCTGCGCAAGGTCATCCGCATCAGAAAGCAGGACAAGGCCAAGCGCCAGGAAGAAGACGCCATCCTGGACCTCTACCTGTCGGCGCTCGGCGAGATCTGAGGCTGACCCGGCTTGAAGCGCACTCCCTTCAAGCCAGGAGGCGGGCTGTCGCGATCAGGCAGTCCGAAAGGCGATGGCTTCGTCCAGAAGCCTACCCCGAGTCCATTTGAGCAACAGCGCGAAGCCGCCAAACGCGCTGCTCTCAACGCTTTGAAACGCGCCCGCCGCTCTGCAGAGAAGGCGGGCGTTTCGCTGTCCGAATGGGAGGGCGAGTTCATCGACTCGGTCAGCGACCGCGTCAAGATCCACGGCCGCGCCTTCGCCGACCCCGAAAAGGGCGCGCCGGGCCAGGCCCTCTCGGCCATGCAGGGTCGCAAGCTGAAAGAGATCACCGCCAAGGCCAACGGCGAAGAGCCGAAACGCCGGTGGGGCAGGAAGCCGAAAGAACCATAACCGTTCGTCATCCTCGGGCTTGACCCGAGGATCGGGCCATCCACAACTCAGCGTTTATGAGCGAGCGCCGACCTTTCATTGCCACCTATATCCAAGCCAGCCGACCGTACGGCGTCCTTTACATCGGCATGACGTCGAATCTCTTCGAACGCGGCCATCAGCACAGGACAGGGGCTTTCGAAGGTTTCGCCAGTCGCTACGGCTGCGGGATGCTGGTCTGGTACGAGCAGTTCGAATTGGTCACGACCGCAATCCGCCGGGAAAAAGCGTTGAAGCGCTGGAATCGCATCTGGAAGCTGGAACTGATCGAACGGACGAACCCTGGGTGGGTCGATCTCTATCCCAGCCTGTGCGGCTGGACGCCTGATCCTCGGGTCAAGCCCGAGGATGACGAAGAGGGGAGTGTGGCGGCGTTTCTGAAACGGCTGGAATCAGGCGGGTAAGCCTCAGCCGGCTTCCTTCAACTGACCTTCCAGGCCCTGTTCGCGGACCTTGCGATACAGGGTCGAGCGGCCGATCCCGAGGCGGCGTGCGATCTCGCTCATGTGGCCGGCATAGACCTCGATGGCGTGCTGGATCAGGTCGCGTTCGATGTCTTCCAGCGTCCGCAGATGCCCGCGGTCGTCCAGGATGCGGATCGGCTGGTCCGCCTGGCTGGCGTGATCGGCCTGGGCGCTGGCGGCCGTGGCGGCATACAGGGGCTGGGCGTCCGGCATGGGGGCGGCGACGCCCGAGACGGCGGGGAAATCGTGCGGCTGCAGGAAGGGCGCATCGGCCAGGACGATGGCGCGGAACACCGCATTCTCAAGCTGGCGCACATTGCCGGGCCAGTCGAACCCTTGCAGCAGGGCCAGGGTCTCGGGCGCGCAGCCGGCGATCCGCTTGCCTTCCTCGGCGTTGAAGCGGGCGATGAAATGATCGACCAGGGGCGCGATGTCCTCGCGTCGCTCACGCAGCGACGGGGCCTCGATCGGGAAGACGTTCAGGCGATAGAACAGGTCCTCGCGGAAGGCGCCGTCCTTGACCTGTTGGGCCGGGTCGCGATTGGTCGCCGAGACGATGCGGACGTCGATCTTGACCGGCCGCTTGCCGCCGACAGGGTCGATCTCGCCTTCCTGAAGCGCGCGCAGCAGCTTGACCTGCATATCCAGCGGCAGTTCGCCGATTTCGTCCAGGAACAGGGTGCCGCCGTCCGCCTCTCGGAACTTGCCCAGCGTCTTGTCCACAGCGCCGGTGAAGGCGCCCTTCTCGTGCCCGAACAGGATGGACTCGATCAGATTGGCGGGCAGGGCGCCGCAGTTGACGGCGATGAAGGGCTTGCCGGCCCGGTCGCTGGCGCCGTGCAGGGCGCGAGCGATGACCTCCTTGCCGACGCCGCTCTCGCCGGTGATCAGGACGGGGATGGACGACTTGGCGGCCCGGGCGCCCAGCGCCTTGACCATCCGCATCGGCGCGCTGTCGCCCACGATGTCGTCGAAACTGGTGCGGCCCTGGACGCGCTTGGTCAGGCGTCCGACCTCTGCCGTCAGCCGCTTCATCTGCATGGCGTTGCGGACCCCGACCAGCAGGCGTTCCGGCCCGACCGGCTTGACGAAGAAGTCCTGGGCCCCGGCCTGCATGGCCTTGACCACCATGTCGATGCCGCCGTTGGCCGTCAGCACGATGACCGGCTCGTTGATGCCGGCGCTGCGCAGCTCGGCCAGGCACTCCAGCCCCGACATCTCGGGCATGACCATGTCCAGCAGGATCAGGTCGGCCCCGCCGCCGCGCACCATCCGGTCGATGGCCTCGCCACCGCTGGCGGCATGGACCACGGCGTTGCCGTCCCGCTCCAGCACGGCCTGGATCAGCCGGCGCTGGGTCGGATCGTCGTCAACGACCAGAATGGTCTTGGCCATGAAAGCCCCTGTGCTTTGCCCATCCACAACGCGGATGACCCGTTTCGGGACGATTTCTAGGCCGTCGAGGTGAAAATCGGGTGATGGGGCATGGTGTCTGCGTCGTTAACGACCGCTGGGATTGTCGCACCGAATTTCGGGAGACGCCTGCAGTTTCTGGCCGCCGACGATCAGGTCCGGCAGAGCGGCCGGAGCCGTGGTCACGCCTGTCGAAAGGGCTCCGTGCAGGGCCTCGGTATTGCGGCTGCATGCGGCCTGATACTGCCCGACTTTGCGCCACTGCCCGTCGTCGTCATTCTGCTCGAATGCCAGGACCGTCCGAGCCATCGCAACCAGCAAGTCTTCTCGGCCGTCGCCGTTCAGATCCAGCGTCCGAACGGTGCACGGACTGGCCACGGAGCAGCCGAACAGGACATCGGCCTGGCTTTCGATCTGCATTTGGAAGCTGGCGGGAATGGTCTGGCCAGCAACGGCTTGCAGCCGAACGGCCGCCGCGCGATCCCGACGCGCCTTGGGCGTGTCGCCGGATCGGTAGGTTCTGGCCTTGGCCGCGCGGGCCAGGCGTGCGGTCTCGGCATCGCTGGATCGCGTCAATGTCTCCAGCGCGGCTGTCCCGACCTTGCCACTCTCGAACCTCAGGAAATCATAGTCGAAGTCTCGCGCCGAGACCGCGCCGCGTTCCAGCCGCGCGATCTGATCCTTCACCGACATCCGCGCGGGATCGGCCAGGGGGCTGAACAGGGCCAGGATGACCAGCACCGACAGGACGGCGGCGACGACATTGGTCCGCTCCAGCGACTTCATCCAGCAGCCCGGCTTCACCGCCGCCAGCAGATAGCCCGCCCCATAGACCGCACCGACCAGGGCGCAGGCGGCGGCGATGATCCGGTCGGGCGTCAGGCCGTGCTGGCCGATCCGCAGGCCCAGCCCCCATAGGGCCAGGATGACCAGGGGCGCGATCAACACCGAGGCGATGCGCACGCCGTATTTCAGCACGACCGGCGGCAGATTGTCGGGCCGACCGTCCTGATAGGCCGTGTTGATCAGCACGATCAGGGCGGCGGCGGCCGACAGGACCAGGGCCGTGGCGCTGCGTGTCTCCCACAGGCCGTCCAGTCCAGTGAAAGGCAGGGCCGCCAGGAAACCGCCGACCAGCACGGTGATCACCAGCAGCAGCCAGGACAACAGCATCAGGGCCACTGTCCGCACGCCCCGGATCAGGCCGTCGCGCACGTCGGTCAGCTGGACCGCCGTGGCGAAGATCAGGACCGTGACGGGGATGGAAAACCAGGCTTCGCGCAGGATGTCCTGCAGGAAGCTGAGGCCGATCATCTTGAACAGGGCCGCGCCCAGATGCAGCAGCACCCAAAAGGCGCCGGTGAAGCCCAGCGACAGGGCCAGTTGCACCCCGGCCTTCCAGGCCACGTCGAAATACTCGGGATAGTCGACGATCCAGCGCCGCTCGCGGACCGCCGGGACGATCAGGTGATGGGCGATGAACAGGGCCGCCGCGCCGAACGCCAGGACCGGGAAGCTGAGGAAGGGCGCCTGACGGAAGGTGTCCGCCGCCTGACGCGCCACGTCGTGCGCCCCCAGCAAGGCCAGAACCACCGCAGCCACGCCCGTCCACAGGGCCAGGGCCAGCGGCTTGATCCGCCCCGCCGCCGCCAGCACGACCACGGGACCATAGCCCGCCGCCAGGGCCAGGGCGCCGAACAGGGCCGGCTGGGTCTCGGGCCAAACATTCTTGTCGGCCGCCAGATACAGCAGATAAAGCGCCAGGCCTTGGACCAAACCGGTCGCCAACCGAATCGCGAACAGACCGGACGTCCCGCCCAGGCCTGTGCGGCCGGTATCTTGATGCGTCGTCTCGGTCATTCACATGTCTCCAAAACGCAGGATTGCACGGCCGGCATCGTCGAGAAAGCGTGGCGGAAGGTTGCAGCCGTCGTCCGACATCCCCAGAACAGGGATCATGAACGCTCCCTTCAAGACGCCCAGCACCGAAGCCCCGCTGTGGGACCTGACCGACCTCTACGCCTCGCGCGACGACGCCAAGGTCGCGGCCGACCTGGAAAAGGCGCGGGGTCTGGTGGATTCGCTGAATGGCTTGAAGGGGAAGCTGGCCGCCGAACAGGACGCCGCCAGCCTGGGGGCCGTGCTGGACCGGGCCATCCACCTGTATGAGCAGGCGTCGGACGTGCTGGGCGCGCTGGGCGCCTACGCCTTCCTGTCGGCCTCGACCGCGCGCGACGATGCGACGGCCCAGGGGTTCGAGGCGGATGTCCGCGAGAAGATCACCGCCATCGCCACCCCCACCGTCTGGCTGACGCTGGAGATCAACCAGATCGACGATGCGGCGCTGGAGGCGGCCCTGACAGCCCACGACGGCGCGGCGCGCTGGCGGCCGTGGCTGCGTCGGGTGCGAGCCATGAAACCGCATGAACTGTCGGCCGAGCTGGAGACCTTCATCGCCGAGCGCGGCCCGATCACCGCCCAATGGCCGCGCCTGTTCGACGAGCAACTGGCCGCCCTGCGCGCCAAGGCCGGGAATGAAGATCTGACCTTGGCCGAGGCGCTGAACCGCCTGTCGGACGCCAAACCCGCGCGTCGCAAGGCCGCCGCCGAGGGCCTGTCGGAGGCCTTGGCCGCCCGCGCCCCGACCCTGGCCCTGGTGCTGAACACCGTCGCCGCCGACAAGGCGATGGAGGATCGCTGGCGCGGCTTCAAACGCCCCGCCGACAGCCGCCACCTGGGCAACGAGGTTGACGGCGAGGCCGTGGACGCGATGGCCGAGGCCGTCGCCGCCGCCTATCCGCGCCTGTCGCATCGCTATTATGCGCTGAAGGCCAAGGCGATGGGCAAGGCGCGGCTGGATCACTGGGACCGCAACGCCCCAATCGAGACCACTGCGCCGCGCGCCTTCACCTGGACCCAGGGGCGCGAGATCGTGCTGGACAGTTTCTCGGACCTGGGCGGCGACTTTGCCGACCGGGCGGGCGGCTTCTTCGACAAGCCGTGGATCGACGGCCGGGCGCGGGCGGGAAAACAGTCCGGCGCCTACGCCCACCCCGTCACCGCCGACCGCCACCCCTATGTCTTCCTGAACTGGATGGGCGAGCGGCGCGATGTCCTGACCCTGGCGCACGAACTGGGGCATGGCGTTCACCAAACCCTGGCGGCGGATCAGGGCACGCTTCTGGCCGACACGCCGCTGACCCTGGCCGAAACCGCGTCCATCTTCGCCGAGGGCCTGACCTTCGACCGCCTCTTGGCGACGGCGCCCAAGTCGGAGCAGCGCGGACTGCTGGCCGGCCGGATCGAGGATGGGCTGAACACCGTCGTGCGCCAGATCGCCTTCCACCGTTTCGAGACCCGATTCCACGACGAGCGCCTGCAGGGCGAGGTGTCGCAGCAGCGCATCAACCAGCTGTGGCTGGAGGAGATGGCCGCCTCGCTGGGGCCGTCGGTCAAGTTGAACCCCGGCTATGAACACTGGTGGGCCTACGTCAGCCACTTCGTCCATTCGCCCTTTTATGTTTACGCCTACGCCTTCGGCGACCTGCTGGTGGCGGCCCTGATGGAGGCGCGGCGCAACGATCCGAAGGGCTTCACGCCGCTGTATCGCGAACTGTTGGCCGGCGGCGGATCGCGCACCTATGTCGAGGCGTTGAAGCCGTTCGGCCTGGACCCGCGCGACCCGGCCTTCTGGAGCGTGGGCTGCCAGAGGCTGGAACGTCTGGTGGATCAGTTCGAGGCGCTGGGCTGATACGATAGCTGACTGCGGGCTTGAGCGGGGCGGGCGCCTCGGTGTAAGTCCGCGATAACGACGAGGGGATTTAACGCATGGCCGACCTGCACGACACCGCCAACGCACCTGCCGACGCCGATGCGCAAGCCTATCTGCGCGGCCATATGGAAGTGCGCGAGCAGCTCTCGACCTACAGCCTGTTCCTGAACCTGGCCAAGTGGGGCAGCCTGGCCATCGCCGTCCTGCTGCTGTTCCTGACCCTGTGGTTCCATCCGGGCGGCAGCTTCATCGCCGCCGTCATCGGCGCGGTCGTCCTGGGCGGCGCTGGCTTCATGGCGCTGAAGTCCAAGCCGGGCGCCGCGCACTGATCCTTCGATTGGTTGCAGCATTTCCCGCTGCGGCGGTCTGAAATCGCGCGACTTCTCCAAGCTTTGGCATAACCGTGCTTTGACGGCCTGCGCCGGAACGGCCTAACCTTCGTTCAACGAAAAGAACGAGGGGATTCGCTTGGCCGTCGCTATCGCCGTCACAAGAGAACGCCGCGAAGGCGAGACGCGCTGCGCCGTCACGCCCGAGACCGTGAAGAAGCTGATCGCCCTGGGCGCGACCGTTACGGTCGAGGCCGGGACCGGCCTGGGCTCCTCCATTCCCGACGCCGACTACACAGCCGCCGGCGCAACGGTGAAGCCGGACACCCGCGCCGTGCTGGACGGCGCCGACATCGTGCTGAAGGTGCGCGGCCCCACGGCCCAGGAGACCAGCGCGCTCAAGCCTGGCGCCATCGTCGTCGCCATGCTGGACGGTTATCGCGACAAGGCCACGGTCGAGGCCCTGACCGGCGCCAACGCCACCGCCTTCGCCATGGAGTTCGTGCCTCGCATCACCCGCGCCCAGGTCATGGACGTGCTGTCGTCCCAGGCCAACCTGGCCGGATACCGGGCGGTGATCGAGGCGGCCTATGCCTTCGGCAAGGGCTTCCCGATGATGATGACGGCGGCCGGCACGGTCGCCCCGGCAAAGGTCTTCATCATGGGCGTCGGCGTCGCCGGGCTTCAGGCCATCGCCACCGCGCGGCGTCTGGGCGCCGTCGTCACCGCCACCGACGTGCGGCCCGCCACCAAGGAACAGGTCGAGAGCCTGGGCGCCAAATTCCTGGCCGTCGAGGACGAGGAGTTCAAGAACGCCCAGACCGCCGGCGGCTACGCCAAGCCCATGTCGGCAGAATATCAAGCGAAGCAGGCCGAACTGACCGCGACCCATGTGCTCAAGCAGGACATCGTCATCACGACGGCCCTGATTCCGGGCCGGGCCGCGCCGGTGCTGCTGACCGCCGCCCATGTCGCCTCGATGAAGCCCGGCTCGGTCATCGTCGACCTGGCGGTCGAGGCGGGCGGCAATGTCGAAGGCTCCAAGCTGAACGAGGTCGTGACCACCGCGAACGGCGTCACCATCGTCGGCTGGGCCAACCTGCCCGGCCGCATCGCCGCCGACGCCAGCGCCCTCTACGCCCGCAACCTGTCGGCCTTCGTCGGGCTGATGCTCAAGGACGGGGCGCTGTCGGTCGATCTGGAGGATGAGATCCTCAAAGCGGCGGTGGTCACCAACGCCGGGGCCGTGGTGCATGAAGGGGTGAGGGGATGATTTCGCCGAGAGCCAGAAATATCTTGAGGAAGTTCGCCTTGCTCGCGCTTTTGGTCGGACCTGTGGTCCACATAGGCTTGATCCTCATCTTGGGCATTTCTCGCCGCTATTCGGAGGGGACTATGGTCTTGAGCGTGATGAGCGAAATTCCTGCGGTTCTGTCCAACATGGCAATCGCGGGCATTCTGATCGTTGCGTTGAGCGTCGATGAACGTATCGAATCCAGAGGGGCATAATGGAACACGTCGATCCCACCGTCTTCCGCCTGGCCATCTTCGTGCTGGCGATCTTCGTCGGCTATTACGTCGTCTGGAGCGTGACGCCGGCCCTGCACACGCCGTTGATGGCTGTGACCAACGCCATTTCCAGCGTCATCATCGTCGGCGGCCTGATCGCGGCGGCAGCGGTGTCGGGTGACGCGACCGGCCCCAGCGCCTGGATCGCCAAGGGCGCAGGCGTCGTCGCCGTCACCCTGGCTAGCGTCAACATCTTTGGCGGCTTCATGGTCACACGGCGGATGCTGGCCATGTACAAGAAGAAGGAGCGGCCGGCGCCTAAGCCTGCTCCCGAGGCGTCTTCGTGACGGACGCCGCGCAGATCGCCATCACCGGCTCCTGGGTCGCCACCGGCATCGGCTTCGGCCTGTGGCTGTACGGCTGGTTCGGAACCAAGGTGCCGATCAAGCGCCAGCGGTTGCACGACTGCGGCATCGCCCTGGTCTTTTCGGCCATCCTGGTTCGGGTCGTGACCCAGGACCGGCCGTTGGGCGTCTTCGAATGGGCCCTGTTCTTCATCGGCCCGCTGTTCATCGCCGCCGCCCTGTGGCGGCTGGCGCGCACGTCTTGAGGGGAGGGGCGTGATGAACGCATCGCTGGCCGCATTGGCCTATCTGGTTTCGGGCGTCCTGTTCATCCTGTCGCTGCGCGGCCTGTCCAGTCCCGAGACCAGCCGCCAGGGCAACACCTTCGGCATGATCGGCATGGCCCTGGCCATTGGCGTGACCCTGCTGACGCTGGGCACGACGGGGGCTTTGGACACCGTGACCCTGGCCCTGATCGCCGGCGGCGTCATCGTCGGCGGCGGGACCGGCGCCCTGATCGCCAAGCGCGTCGCCATGACCGACATGCCGCAACTGGTCGCCGCCTTCCACAGCCTGGTCGGCATGGCCGCCTGCCTGGTCGCCATCGGGGCGATCTATGCGCCCGAGGCCTTCGGAATCCTGACCGACGACGGGACGGGCATCAAGATCCTGTCGATCATCGAACTCAGCCTCGGCGTCGCCATCGGGGCCATCACCTTCACCGGTTCGGTCATCGCCTTCGCCAAGCTGAACGGCAATATGAGCGGAGCGCCGATCATCCTGCCGGCGCGGCACCTGATCAATGTGGGCCTGGCGCTGGGCCTGGTCTTGCTGATCGGCATTCTGATCGGCACCAACGGCGCGGCGACCTGGGCCTTCTGGGGCGTCTTCCTGATCGCCCTGATTCTGGGCGCGACCCTGATCATTCCCATCGGCGGCGCGGACATGCCGGTCGTCGTCTCGATGCTGAACTCCTATTCCGGCTGGGCGGCGGCGGCCCTGGGTTTCACGCTGGAAAATATCGCCCTGATCATCACCGGCGCCCTGGTCGGGTCGTCGGGCGCGATCCTCAGCTACATCATGTGCAAGGGCATGAACCGCAGCTTCATCTCGGTCATCCTGGGCGGGTTCGGCGGCGGCGACGCGTCGGCCGGTCCCGCCGGCGCCAAGGAAACGCGCCCGGTCAAACAAGGCTCGGCAGAGGACGCCGCCTTCATCATGAAGAACGCGTCCAAGGTCATCATCGTCCCCGGCTACGGCATGGCGGTGGCCCAGGCCCAGCATGCGCTGCGCGAAATGGCCGACAAGCTGAAGGAGGAAGGCGTCGAGGTGAAATACGCCATCCACCCCGTCGCCGGCCGGATGCCGGGCCACATGAACGTCCTGCTGGCCGAGGCCAACGTCCCCTATGACGAGGTGTTCGAGCTGGAAGACATCAACGCCGAGTTCGCCACCGCCGACGTCGCCTTCGTCATCGGCGCCAACGACGTCACCAACCCCGCCGCCAAGACCGACCCTGCCAGCGCCATCTACGGCATGCCCATCCTGGACGTTGAAAAGGCCGGCACCGTCCTGTTCATCAAGCGCGGCATGGCGGCGGGCTACGCCGGCGTCGAGAACGAACTTTTCTTCCGCGACAACACCATGATGCTGTTCGCCGACGCCAAGAAGATGGTCGAGGGGATCGTGAAGGGGCTGTAGGGACCATGACCAGCACGCCTAAGACCGGCCCCACCGACGCTTCGGTTGCCGACTTCCTGTCCAGGATCGAAGACCCACGCCGACGGTCGGACGCTCAAGCCGTCGCTGCAATGATGGCGGAGATCACCGGCGAACCGGCCGTCCTGTGGGGACCGTCCATCGTCGGATTCGGCAATACAGGTGGACCGAAGGGCGGCTGGCCCCTCATCAGCTTTTCACCAAGAAAAGCCAATCTGGTCCTGTATGTGTCAGGCGATTTTCCTGAGCGGGCGCAGCTTATCCCCTGCCTCGGCAAGGTGAAGGCCGGCGTCGGCTGCCTCTACATCGCGCGCCTTGAGGATGTCGATCAGACGGTCCTGCGGGACCTTTGCGATCATGCTGTTCGAGCGCTCAAGGCTGGTTCTGACTGAAGTCTCACCAGCCCCCCTATCGCCCAACCTTGACCGGCGCTATCACGCGTCCGTGAACACATTGTCCGGACCCGTCCCCGTCGCCCATCGCCGTTTCGAGGCCTTGGACTCCCTGCGCGGGGTGTGCGCCATCCTGGTGGTGATGTTCCACATGCCGGTGGCAAGTCACTGGCGCGATTGGGGTTTCGTCCAGCATTCCTATCTGTTCGTCGATTATTTCTTCGTGCTGTCGGGCTTCGTCATCGCCCATGCCTATGCGAACCGGCTGAAGTCGGGGCGGGACGCCGGGCGGTTCATGGTGCGGCGGTTCGGGCGGATCTGGCCGCTGCATCTGCTGATGCTGGCGGCCTTCGTCGGGCTGGAGCTGGCGCGGCTGGTGTTCCACTTCGACAGCGCCCCGCCGTTCACGCGGGACCGGTCGATCGAGGCGATCTTCACCAACCTGGCGATGATCCAGGCCTGGCATGTCCATCCCTATCTGACCTGGAACGGGCCGGCCTGGACGCTCAGCGCCGAATGGGCCTGCTATCTGATCTTCGCCGGTCTGGTTCTGATTGCGCCGAAACGGTTTCGCTGGATCGGTCTGGTTCTGGCGATCATCGGGGGCGTACTGGTGGTCAGCTACGCCCGGCGCTGGATGAACACGACCTATGACTTCGCCGTGCCGCGCGCGGTCTATGGCTTCTTCCTGGGCTGTCTGCTGCAGGGGCTGTGGACGCGCATTCCTCGGCTCAAGGGCGGCGCCGCGACGTTGCTGGAGGTCTCGGCCATCGTCGCGGCCTGCGTCTTCATCGGCTATGCCCAGGGGCCGATCACAGTGGCCGTTACACTGGTCTTCGTGGTGCTGGTCTGGGTCTTCGCGGGCGAGGACGGCGCCCTGTCGCGCGTACTGGATCATCCGGCGCTGGTCACCCTGGGGCGGTGGTCGTTCGCTATCTACATGGTCCACATGTTCATCCTGACCGTGATGATGATCGTGGCCAGGAAGCTGGACTGGGTGCCTGTGCGACGCATCGATTTCGGCTCGGTCTGGCTGAACGACCTGTTCGCCGTCGCCATGTTCGGCTTCATCGTGGCGGTCGCGGTCGTCGCGCACCGACTGGTCGAACAGCCGGCGCAGCGGATGATCGACCGCTGGACCAAGCCGAAAGCGGCCTGAGCCTTTAGGCCGCCATCCGCCATTCCGAGGGCATGTCGCCTGCACGGCCTTCGTCCCACAGCATGTCCTCGTCCGAGTAGCGGCTGCTGGCGGCGGCCGAGATGACGTCCACCACCTGTTCCTCCAGCCGATCCCAGATCACGGCGAGGTCGGACGAGCCGTCGGCCTCGCACGGCACGATGATATAGCGGCTGGCGTTGATCGTCTGGGTAGGTTGGAAGCGAGCCATGATGTGATCTCCTGAAGCGACGGCCTCTTGTCGATGATTGGGTTATGGCGCAGTGTTGCGTCAGAAACGGACGTAGGTATAAGGATCGGCGGTGAGACACGACAAGGCGGCGATGGTGATCGAACTGGCGCGGCGTATGGCCGCCAGCGCCGAAGGTCTGTCCATCGACGAAATGGCGCGCGACATGCGGGTGGGCCGCCGCACCGCCGAGCGGATGCGCGACGCGGTGATGATGCTGTTCCCCCAGGTGGACGAGGTCTCGGACCCGCCGTCGAAACGCTGGCGTATCCGTGGCGGCCTGTCGGCCTTCGAACAGGCGCCGACGGCGACCGAAATGCTGGAACTGTCCAAGGCGGCATCGGCCCTGCGGGCCGCCGGCGAACCGGCGCGGGCGACGGCGCTGGAAGGGCTAGAGCGCAAGCTGAAGGCGGCGATGCGGTCCACCACCTTGAACCGGATGGCGCCGGATCTGGAGGCCCTGGTCCGGGCCGAGACCATCGCCGTCCAGGCCGGGCCGCGTCCGTCGGCGGACGAGGCCATGCTGACCGCCATTCGCGGCGCCGTGCTGGCGCAGCAGCCGCTGGGCTTCACCTATTCGCGGCCAGGCGCCGAGCCGCGTCGGCGCAGCGTCGCCCCGTGCGGCGTCATGTTCGGCCGCGCCAACTATCTGGTCGCCGCCGACCGAGAGACCGGCCGTATCCAGACCTTCCGCCTGGATCGGATGAGCCACGTCGCCCCGCAGGAGGGGCTGGCCGTCCCGCCCGCCGATTTCGACCTGGGCATCTTCGCCAGCCAGTCCTTCGGCATCTATCAGGACGAGATCGAGGATGTGGTGCTGCGGATCACGCCCCAGGGCGCGACCGAGGCGAAGAGCTGGCGCTGGCACCCGACACAGAGTTTCGAGGATCAGGCGGACGGCGCGGTCGTCGTGCGGTTCCGGGCCTCGGGCATGCGCGAACTGGCCTGGCATCTGTTCACCTGGGGCGAGCAGGCGCAGATCCTGGCGCCCGAGCGACTGAAGGCCGTCATGGCCGGAGAACTGGCGGCGGCGGGGCGCGCCCTGGAACGGGCCTCAGCCTGACGAAACCGTAAGCTGACGCGGTGCGTTCAGCACCGCTAGGCTTCGCGCCGACCATCCTTCAGGAGATCGCCCTTGCGCGTCCACGCCTTCGCTTCGTCCGCCATCGCAGCCGTTTTCCTGTTGGGCGGCGCCTGTGCGGCCGGCCCGGTCGTTTCGCGACAGGTCGTTCTGGAGGAAAGCGCACCTCAGGTGACCGTGACGCGCGATGGCGACCATCTGAACATCGACTATCGGTTCGGGCGCGACGTGCCGGTCTGGGCCTTCATGGATTCGGCGCTGGAGACGGATTCACGCCAGCCCTGGCGGCCTCGCCAGTGGACGGTGCAGACGCCGGGCATGGTGATGGAGCGACGCGGTCACTACGACATCATCCGCAGCACGAACGGCGGGCCCGTGCCGCGCGAGGTGCGGTTCCGCGTCAGGCCGCAGGCGGTGGACCTGGAGGCGGAGTATCCGACCCTGCTGTTCTCCAACGGCGCGGTCGCCCTGCCGACGCGGCAACTGGACGTCTTCGCCCTGCCGTCGGCCCAGGCGGCGGAGGCGGTGCCGGACGACCTGAACCGGGTGACGCTGGACGGCGGGTCGTCGCGCGTGACGTGGCGCGACGACAGTGGGCCGGTGCTGTTCAATGGCCGTCGGCATGACCAACTGACCACCATGGACGAGCGCAGCTACGTCTTGCTGGGCGAGGCGACCGTGACGCCGGGCGAGGGGCTGTCGACCGTGATCGACCCCAACCTGCCGCCCTGGATTGGCGAGGAGATTCGAGGGTTCGCCCCGCGCGTCGGCCAATATTACCGCGATCGGCTGGGCGCGCCCGGCTCGGGCGGCGACACCCCCATCGTCATGGTGGCCTGGAACGGCCCGACCGAACAGATGACCAGCATGGGCGGCAGCGTCCTGCCCGGCCTGATCGTCATGTCGTTCGAGGGGCGGGGCGTGACCACGGCCCAGCCCGACATCATGGAGCGGTCGCGCTGGTTCATCGGCCATGAGGCGGCGCATTTCTGGCTGGGCCAGACCGTCCGCTATCAGTTCGCCGACGAGGCCTGGATCACCGAGGGCGGGGCCGACCTGATGGCGGTGCGGGCGCTGAAGCGTCTGGACCCCACCTATGACGCCCGCAGCGAGCTTCAGTCCGAGATCGACGACTGTGTGAACCTGGCCAGGAAGCCGGTCGCGCAGGCGGGCGCGCGCGGCGAACACCGCGCCTATTATGCGTGCGGCGCCGTCTTCGCCATGACGGCCGAGGGCGCGCAGAAACAGCGGATGGGCGGCGACTGGCTCGACTTCCTGAAACCCCTGCTGCGTCAGCCGGACGGCGTGCTGAGCCGCGAGGAATGGCTGACGGCTCTGACGCGGACATCGCGCGATCCGTCGCTGCGCGGGGATGTGGAACGGTTGCTGGATCAGGGCGCGGCCGATCCGTCCGCCGTGATCGCGCGCCTGTTCCAACGAACCGGCGTGGCCTTCCGCTTAGACAATGGCCGCATCGTCCTGAGCTGAAACGAAAAATGGCGACCGGAGAAACCGGCCGCCGTCTCACGCTCCGCGCTGGGGGATGGTCAGCGCGGCGTCGTGGCCTCGGTGATCAGGACGCGCGCCTTGGCGACGGCTTCGGCTTCGGTGGTTTCGCCATCCGCGATCTGTTGCGCCAGGT
Organism: Brevundimonas sp. KH_058; assembly: GCF_057838505.1. Classification (NCBI taxonomy): domain Bacteria; kingdom Pseudomonadati; phylum Pseudomonadota; class Alphaproteobacteria; order Caulobacterales; family Caulobacteraceae; genus Brevundimonas; species Brevundimonas sp. KH_058. Next base: position 2,397,808 of record NZ_CM174469.1, read on the forward strand.
CCATCAGCGGCGTGCCGGTGACCGATCCTGTCTCGCCGATCTCCTGCAGATGGATGCCGTCATGGGCGGCGATGGCGGCGTCCCAGGCGTCGCGCACGGCGGACCAGAAGCCTTGCGTCCTGGTCCAGTAGTCGTCGCCGGCCTGGGGCGAATAGCTGGTCGAGCGATCATAGGTGTTGATGACGTCTTCCTGGACGATGGCGATCGGCTCGCCGCCGGCCTTGCCCGACATCTTCATATTGTCCTGGATGTGGACCCACCCATCCGGCGTCAGGATGTGGCGGTTGGTCCCCAGATAACGGTCGTAGACCGGGTTGCGCACCGCATCGCGACGCGCCAGCGGCCGCCACGTGGCGTTCGAGGTCCAGGCCGACAGGCCGTTGTCATAGGTCCATCGGCCGACGCCGCCGTAGCGGGGCGAATCGTCGGTCTGCCACACCGTTTGTGACCAGGCGCCGGTGCGCTCGGCTTCTGGCACCGCCGTCAGGGTCCACTGGTTCGGCCCGGCATAGGTCAGGACCGTCTGGGGCTGATAGACCCAGTCGTGACGCCAGTGTTTGATGACCATGACCTGGCCCTCATGCTCCATGACCAAGATGTGCTGAAGGCTGATGCGGTCGCCCTTGTCATAGACGACGCGGACGATCTCGCTGCCGCCCGACAGTTTTTCCTCCAGCGGGTCGTAGTCGGCGCGGAAGCTGACGTTTTCGCGCATGTCGAAGTGGACGCGGTACTGGCCGGCCTGGCCCAGGATCGACTGGCGATCCCGTTCCAAGGCGCTGGCGGGCGCAGAGGCCTGTGCGGTCTGGGCGGCGGCGTCCGACGCCTGTGCGGTCGGGGCGGCGGCCGTCAGCAGGGCGGCGGCGATCAATATGGCGCGCATCGGGCGGCTCCTTGAAGCGTGGGAAAATTTCATGGTCGCTTACAGACGCAGGGTCAGCGAGACGCCGAAGTTGCGGCCCGGCTGCGTGTAGGCGTCCTTAATGGCCGACGAATTGGCGACACCTCGCACGTCGCTCCACCAGGCATACTTTTCGTCGAAGACGTTGAAGGCGCCGGCTCGAAGCGTGACGTTGTCGTTCACGTTCCAGTAGCCGGTCAGGTCGACGAGGGTGAAGCTGTCGCCGAGGTAGCAGGTCCTACCGCAGGTGACGCTGCCGGTGTAGTTTCCGGCGTCCTTGGCGTCCGACCAGGTCACGATGGCGGCCCCGCCGAAACGGCCCGCCGGTTCGGCGTAGTTCAGCCCGGCGACCAGCTTGATCGGATCGACGCTGGCCAATAGTCCCTTGGTTCCGTTGGTCGTTTGTTCGCCGTCGGCGAAAGCGGCCGACCCCTGAATGCTGACGCCGTTGTCCCAGCGGATCTCGCCACGCGCTTCCAGGCCCCAGATCTTCACATTGGTCAGATTGACATACTGGAAGACCGCAGGACTGGTCGGCGAGAAGTTGCCGGACACCTGAACCTGTTCGATGAAGTTCTCGTATTCTGAATGGAAGGCTGTCGCCGACAGCGACAGGGTACCGCCCAAGGCCTCGATATTGCGGAAGCGCATTCCGGCTTCCACGCTCTCGCTGGTTTCCGGCTCCAAGTCCGGGTTGGGGATCGAGGTGTAGTTCGCCAAGGAGTTGGCGAAGAAGTTGTTCACCTGCATCGGCGAGGGCGCCTTGAATCCAGCGGCGTAGTTGGCGAACAGGCTGAAGTGATCGTCCGCCTGCCACAACAGGCCCAGCTTGGGCGAGACGTGATCTTCGCTCTGTCCCCGCACCACGCCGGTGTAAAGCGGGTCGTTCTCGGGCGACAAATCATACCAGTCATAGCGGACGGCGGGGATGATGCTGAGACGGCCCAGTTGGATCTCGTCCTGAATATAGGCGCCGGCCAGAGCGTAGTCGGTATTCGGGAAGGCGCGAACGGGGAAGCTTTCCGAGCCGCTGAAGGCCGGCAGGCCGTCGCGAATTCCTTCCTGGCGCGTGTCGGAATAGTCGGCGCCGGCGGTGAGGCGATGGGTGGCGCCGGCGAACTCGACGCTGCGGGTGCCATAGGCGGTCACACCCCAGACCCTGTTGTCGAATGTCACCGTGCGCGACCGGTCGGCATTGGCTCCGGCCAACGTCCGACGCTGTTCGAAGGTGTATTGCCTGTTGGTCGCGTCCTGCCAGTAGCCCGCGATGGAGCCGTGATCGAGACCCATGAAGTCGTCGAAGCGCCAATCCAGGCTGACGCGGTCGCGCTGAGTTTCGTCGGTTGCGTCGATGGCCAGTATGCGAGGCGTCGCCGCCGTCGCGGTCGCCGTGCGGTTCGACAGAGACTGACCTTCCATGTCCAGGTCATAGTGGTCGTAGGCCAGACGCAAAACATGGCCTGGCGCGACATCCCATACCAACTTGCCGAGCACCGCGTTGGAAGCAAAATCCTGAGGATTGGGCAGGGTGCGCCTTGCGAAGGTGAGGCCGGCCTCTTCACCGGTGACCGTTCCTTGGTTCTCGGTCTCTTGGAAGTCGCGACGGGAATAGGACAGCAGGCCCGAGAAAGCGCCTGTGCGGCCGGCGAAGGCCACGCCTTCTGCCCAACCTTCGTCCGACGAGTTGTAGCCCACACGGGCTCGGACGCCGAAGTTGCGATCACCTTGGAGGATGTCGACGGGATCCTTGGTGGTGAAGCTGACTGCACCAGCGATTCCGTCTGAGCCATACAGTGCGGATGCGGGGCCACGCAGGATCTCGACCGACTTGATCAGATCCAGATCGCCGTAGCCGCCACGTCCCACGTTCTGACCGCCGAAGGAGAAGCCGTCAGGCACACGCACGCCGTCCGTTATGATCAGGACGCGGTTTCCGCCCATGCCGCGAATGGTGAACCCGGCGTTGACGTCCCGCCCTGCGCCACCAGTAGCGGAGAACCGCGACGGGGCGGACTGGACGCTGACGCCCGGTTCGAACCGGATCAGGTCTTTGATGTCCGTGGCCAGGGTCGCTTCGATCTGTTCATCGGTGATGACGGTCACGGTGGCGGGCACCGAGTCGGCTCGGCGCTCGGTACGGGTAGCGATGACGGTGACAGGATCGACATTGGTCGCCACGATTTGCGACTCTTCGGCACGCGCGGGCTGGACGATCAGGGCCGAACCGAAGGCGGCTGCGGCGGTGGAGAGGAGGAGAAGGTTACGCATGAATGGCCCCGCTTGATGACTGGCGGGCGTGTTACTGCGAACGACTATCAGAATCAACCGCAATGACTGTGCGGTTTTGAACCCGAACCTTGGCCGTGACGTTGTGGCGTGATGAAAACAGCCCTGTTCCCGATGGTGGCCGCCATCGCCGCCCTGGCCGCCTGCGGCGATCAGCAGGTCAATCCGCCCAACGAGCCTGCCGCGCCACTGCGCACGCCCGATGCGATGCAGCAGGTCGAGGCGAAGGGGCCGTCATCTCTGGCGTCGCGCGGGTCGCGTAGTTTCGTGGGGGTGTGGGCGGCCAATCCACAATGGTGCGCCCAGCCTCAGGGCGAGCGCAGCCCGATCACCCTGACGCCGTTGCGGTTCGACGCCTATGGGCACAACTGCGATATCGCCAGCATCGACGAGACGGGTTCGGGCTATGTCGCGGCCTTGAGATGCGCGACCCAGGGCCAGACCAGGACCGAGCGCGTGCATATGAGCACGACCGGCGACGTGATGAACCTGACCTACATCGACCGGGACATGACGACGGTGAAACTGGCGCGCTGCCCCGGCTCGCCGCGTGCGCCCGATCCCGCCAATCCGCTGGAAAAGATGATGAAGCCGGACGGGGCCGAGACCCCGCCCGTCGCGCCGCCTAGTTGAACAGGAAGTTCATCACGTCGCCGTCCTTGACGACATAGGTCTTGCCTTCGGCGCGAAGCTTGCCGGCTTCGCGCGCCTTGGCTTCACCTCGCAGGGAGACGAAGTCGTCGTAGGCGATGGTTTCGGCGCGGATGAAACCCTTCTCGAAGTCGGTGTGGATCACGCCGGCGGCCTGCGGGCCGGTGGCTCCGACCGGGATGGTCCAGGCGCGGGCTTCCTTGGGGCCGACCGTGAAATAGGTCTGCAGGCCCAGCAGCTTGTAGGCCTCGCGGATCAGGCGGTTCAGGCCGGGTTCTTCCAGACCCAGGGTTTCGAGGAACTCCTTCTGCTCCTCGTCGTCCAGCACGGCGATCTCGGATTCGATCTGGGCCGAGATGACGACCGAGTTGGCGTTGTCCTGGGCGGCGCGCGCCGCGACCTTGTCGGACAGGTCGTTGCCCTTGTCGGCCGAACCTTCCTCGACGTTGGAGACATAGAGGGCAGGCAGGGCGGTCAGCAGTTGCAGCATATGCCAGGCCTTGGCGTCGTCCTTGGACACCTCGGCGGTGCGGGCGGGCTTGCCGGCGTTCAGCTGGGCCAGGGCCAGATCGACCAGCTTCAGGGTCAGGCCGGATTCCTTGTCGCCGCCCTTGGCGCGCTTCTCAAGCTGGGGCCGACGGCGCTCCAGGCTCTCCATGTCGGCCAGCATCAGTTCGGTCTCGATGATCTCCAGATCGGCGATCGGATCGATGCGGTCCTCGACGTGGGTGATGTCGTCATCGACGAAGCAACGGGCCACGAAGGCCACGGCGTCGCAGTCGCGGATATTGGCCAGGAACTGGTTGCCCAGGCCCTCGCCCTTGGACGCGCCGCGCACCAGGCCCGCGATATCCACGAAAGTGATGCGCGAAGGGATGATCTCCTTGGACCCGGCGATCTCGGCCAAGGCGTCCAGACGCGGCTCCGGCACCGCCACGTCGCCGGTGTTCGGCTCGATGGTGCAGAACGGGTAGTTGGCCGCCTGGGCCGCCGCCGTCTTGGTCAGGGCGTTGAACAGGGTGGACTTGCCGACGTTGGGCAGGCCGACGATCGCGACTTTAAGGGCCATGGTATTCCTCGTGAGGCGCGAGCCTTTACCCGGTTCGAACCGGTTTGTCAGGCTCGCGCTTCAACTGGGGTCAATGTGCGCCGTGATCCATGCCCGCCATCTCCGGCTGACGCACCGCCGCCTGCACTGTGACGGCCGGCGCGGAGGCGAACAGAAGCGTCAACGGCACGGTCGCACCCTCCACCAGCTGCGCGGTCAGGCCGATCAGCATCAGGTGGTTGCCGCCCGGCGCCAAGGCCACAGCCTGACCGGCCGGCAGGGGCAGGCCCTGCGTCAGCTCGCCCATCTTCATCATGCCGTCCTGCATCGTCATCTCATGGACCTGCAGCGACCCTGCGGCGGGCGTCGAACCGCCCGTCAGGCGGTCGTTGGTCGTGGCCTTGAGGGTGACGTAGCAGCCGCCGGCCTTGGCGCCGTTCGGCGACGGGCGGCACCAGGCCCCGGTCGCGACGACGGATGCCGCCGCGACGGGACTTGCCGGATCCGCGGCGGGCGCCTTGGCCTGTTCAGGCGGGTTGCAGGCCCCCAGAGACAGGGCGATGGCGGCGAGGGCGAGTTTAATTTTCATGGCGTCGGGTCTTTCACAGGGGCAGATCGAGCAAACACGGCGAACAGGTCTGTTAAAGCTCGCCGCGCGCCGCTTGGCGCGGGCTGAATTTGGGGGCGGGGGCCAGGCGCAGGACTTCGCCCTGATAACGTTCGTCGTCGCCGGCGGCGGCGAAGGGCAGGGCGTCGGCGCAGGCCTGGAGCATCGCATCCAGCCACGGCTGCTCGGCCTTGTGGAAGTCGCCCAGAACGTGGGGCATGACCAGTTCCTTCTCGCCCGGATGGCCGATGCCCATGCGGGCGCGGCGGAAATCGGCGCCCAGGTGGCTGATCAGCGAACGGACGCCGTTCTGGCCGGCCGCGCCGCCGCCGGTCTTCATGCGAAACCGGCCGGGGGCCAGGTCGATCTCGTCGTGGAAGACGATGATCTCGGACGGCTTGATCTTGTAGAAGCGCGCCGCCTCGCCAACGGCCCGACCGCTCTCGTTCATATAGGTCTGGGGCTTCATCAACAGCACCTTGACCGGGCCATCGGCCGTCTCGACCTGGCCCTCGCTGACGATCGACTGGAATTTTGCGCGCTCGGGACCGAAGCGCCAGCGACGCGAAATCTCGTCGGCGGCCATGAAGCCGATGTTGTGGCGGTTCTTCTCGTATTTGCCGCCCGGATTGCCGAGCCCAGCGATGATGATCATTCCGCGCCCAGCCCCAGAACGAAAAGCAGATGAAGGTCGAGCATGGTGCGTTCCGTTTGGTCAAGGCAGCCGATCACCTCGCCGCAACGTGCGAGAGCGATTGGATATATCTTGTCCGCCTGAACAAGGCTTGGCTTTCTCAAGCCATTGCCAGGCGTGGGTTGCAGCAGGAGACGATAGGGAGCGGTCTTTTCCGTGTCGCTGGTCATCAGACAAACCAGGATCGTGCCGGTTTGCACGATATCGGCCTGGACCACGACGGCGGGTCTAGGCTTGCCGTGGTCGCCTGACACCGCGACGGTGATGATGTCGCCGCGATTCAATAGGCTTCCGTCGCATCGTCCTCGGAAAGATCCTGCATCAACATGGCCTCGATGAAGGCGACGGTGGCGCGTTCGCTTTCGCTGTCGCGTATGCGGACCTGATCCGCCATCAGGCGTTCACGAAACCCGGGAGCGTCGGGGTCCAGCGCCCAAACGCGGACCTGCTTAAGGCCGGCGGCCTTCTTGCGCTCACGATAGCGCTTGTACTTGTCCGGCCGCGCCGTGTGCAGGTTCATGCCGAAAAGGTAGCGCGCCACCTGCGACCGCGCAACCTTGGGCAAAGAAAAGCCCCGCCGCGGCGAACCGGGCGGGGCGCAATCTTCTCGAAGAGACGAAGGATCAGTCTTCGGTCTTCTCGACCGGAGCGACTTCGGCTTCGGCGGCGTCAGCGGCTTCGTCGGCGGCTTCCGACAGAGCGGCGGACGAGATTTTGATCGTGGCGATCACGAAGTCGCGGTCGGTGATGGTGGCTTCCGCGCCCTTGGGCAGGTTGATGTCCGACATGCGGATGGTGTCGCCGATCTCGGCTTTGGCCAGGTCGACAACCAGTTCTTCCGGGATCTGGTCGGCGCGGACCAGGATCTCGACGGCGTGACGCACGACTTCCAGCGAACCGCCCTGACGCGAGAACGGGGCTTCGTCGGCGTTCGCGAAGTGGACCGCCACTTCGATCTTGACCGGGGCCTTAGCGTCGACGCGCATCAGGTCGAAGTGCAGGGGACGGTCCGACACGGGGTCGAACTGCACATCCTTGGCGATGACCGGCTGGGTCTCGTCGCCGTACTTCAGGGTCACCAGGTGGCCCAGCAGCTTGCCGGTGTAGAGGGACTTGCGGAAGTCCTTCTCGTTCACCGAAATGGCGACGGGGGCTTGCTCGCCGCCGTACAGGACGCCCGGCACGAAACCAGCGCGACGCGCAGCGCGAGCGCCGCCGGTGCCGACGCCATCGCGGACGTCCACGTTCAGAATGATCTCGGCCATGTGGCTCGCCTCAACAACAACGGAAACGCCGCGCCAACCCTAGGCTCTCGCGGCGGGGGTGATGAACCCTCGAATTCAAGAGCGCGGGCTATTACACGCATCACGCTCAGGGCGCAACCGTCAAAGGTTCCGCTTAAGCCGCTTGCGCCCGGTCCTTCAGCAGCGAAGCGGGCGCTGCGACGATGCCCAGCAGTTCGGCGGCGTTGAAGGGCTTGGCCAGATGGTGGTCGGCGCCTGCCGCGCGCCCAGCCGCGACGTGCTCGGGCATGGCGTTGGCGGTCAGCATGACGATAGGCGTGCGGCCTAGCCCCATCGTCGTCTCGTGCAGGCGAATCTCCTGCGTCGCCGTCAGCCCGTCCATGATCGGCATCTGCATGTCCATCAAGACCAGGTCGAACGCGCCGGCGCGGAAGGCCTCCAGCGCTTGGGCGCCGTTCTCCGCGATCACGATCTGGACCGAGGTCTGGGCGAGAATCAGTTCGATGACGCGGCGGTTGGTCGGATGGTCGTCCGCCACCAGCACCCGCACCGCGCGCTGATCGTCGTCGGCATAGGTCTCCACAGCCAGAGGCTCACGGCTCCTGGGGGCTTCGCATTGTCTCAGCGGCAGGGTCAAGATGAAGGCGGCCCCGCCGCCCGGCTCGCTTTCGCATCCCAGGTCGCCGCCCATCATTTCCGCCAGCTGACGGCAGATGGACAGGCCCAGGCCCGAGCCGCCGAACTTGCGCGTGATGCCGCCGTCGGCCTGTTCGAATCGGCTGAACAACCGGCTGCGGGTTGCGGCGTCGAAGCCGATGCCGCTGTCCTCGACGGTGAAGCGCAGCACCGGACGGCGGTCCTGATCCACGCCACGCTGGACGATCAGCCCGACGAAACCCTGGCTGGTGAACTTCACTGCATTGGAAATCAGATTGGTCAGCACTTGCTTCAGACGCACCGCGTCGCCCAGCACCCACACATCGTCTTCCAGATCGATGTCGACGTGGAAATCCAGATGCTTCTCGCGGGCGTTCTCGGCATAGAGCTGAGCCGCCTCACGCACGACGGTCGCCAGTTCGAACGCGTCCTCGGTCAGCTCCAGCTTGCCCGATTCGACGCGGGCCAGATCCAGGATGTCGCTGAGCAGGGTCTGTAGCGTCTTTCCCGAGGCCTGCATCAGATCCAGCATCTCGCGCTGGTCGGGCGTCAGTTCGGTCTTGGACAGGGCCTGAGACAGGCCGATCACGCCATTCAGGGGCGTGCGGATCTCGTGGCTCATATTGGCCAGGAATTGGCTCTTGGCGACGTTAGCGGCCTCTGCGGCGTCGCGAGCCTCGGCCAGGGCCTGGGCGTCGCGCTTCAGGTCGGTGATGTCGTTGCAGACCGTGACCGTACCGCCCTCCGAGGTGCGGCGGTCCTGGATGCGCAGCCAGCGGCCGCCGGCGATCTGCTGTTCGCTGTTGGACGACAGGTGACGCCGCGCCGCGATCCGCTCATTCAGCCATTCCTCTTCGCGCCCCAGCGCCTCGGCGTATCGGCCTTCGTCGATGCCGATCCGCAAGGCCTCGCGGAAAGACAGACCGACGATGAGATGGGGTTCAAGCTCGGGGTTCACCTCGGCATAGCGAGCGTTCCACAGGACCAGTCGGTCCTTCGAATCATAGAAACCCAGCCCGTCGGGCATGGCGTCGACCGCCTCGCGAATGCGGCGCAGCGCGGTCGAGCGCGACACATAGGCCATGACGCCCAGAGCGCCCGCCACGCCACAAATCAACAGAAGGATGGCGCCCAGCAATACGCGCATGGCTTCGGACGATATGCCCTGATCCATCAAGACCGTGGGGTCTGGCGTAACGATGATCGCCGCCATGCCGACGAAATGAAGCACGATCACGGACATCGACAGGCCGATGGCGGTGACCAGCAGCCGTAAGAGCCCGCCGCGACGATAGAAGAAGGCGGTCGTGCAGCCGATGGTCATCGCCGCGATTATGGAGGCCGCCACCAGGCCCGGATCCCAAATGATATGCGCCGGCCCCTTGATCGCGGCCATGCCGAGATAATGCATGGCGCCGACGCCCGCGACGGCGATCACGGCGGCCAGGACGCGCCAGATCCGACCCCTGCCCATCATCGTTGAGCCGATCGTCAGGCCGATCATCGCGAGGGCGACGCCGAGCGAAGCCAATGTCAGAAACAGGTCGTAGCGCACCGGCACACCGGCGACGAATCCCTGCATTGCCACGAAATGGGTCGCCCAGATCGACAGGGCGCCGACGACGGTCGCCAGAATGGCCGAGCGGCGACGTCGAACAGGATCGCGAGTTCCCTTCCGCTCCATGAAGCGGGTCGAAACGCCTAGACCGACCAGGCAGATCAGGGCTGCGAACACAGTGATCCGCCAGTCGTGATCGCGCGTGATGCAAAAGATGATGCGGTCCACGAGGCCTCCCCTTGGAGACACAGTCGCAGAAAATCCTAAATAAACCGTGCGGCGAAGCTTCTTCAATCGGCAGGCTGTCGGAGCGCCGTCACAGAATCCGTGCAAGGATCGGAAAACGCGTTCCAGAACGAGGTCGCTCCTACTCCATGCCTTACGAAGTCTCGCCATCGCCCGTCGCGCCGGTCTCCACCTCGCGGCTCTGGACGGTGGGCGCCAGTATCGGCATCGCCATCGTGATCTTGCTGATCCTGGCGATCCTGCATCCCGAGCTGGCGAACTGGCTGGTCGGCGGCGCCGTGGTCGTGGCGGCTTCGGCCTGGCTTCTCAACGTATCGGAAACGGCGACGACGGCTCCGGCCGCGAGTGACGGCGGGCCGGTGGAGTCTTCGACGGATCTGGTGAACGGCGATCTGCTGGACCGTGTGTTCGAGGCGCTGGACGATCCCGTGTTGGTTGTCAGCGGGGGCGAACCGGACGACATCGCCGGCCGACGCATCGTCATGGCCAATGGCGCGGCGCGCGACCTGCTGCGTATCCAGCGTCAGGGCGCCTTGCTGGTTCAGGTCATTCGCGAACCTGGCGTGCTGGAGGCGGTGGACGAGGCCCTGTTCGGCGGCACGGCCCGCACTACGGACTATGCGACGGGCGGTCAGAGGGATCGGCGCTGGCGTGCCTGGACGCGGCCTTTGTCCGTCGAGGCGGGAACGCTGCCGGGGGCGGAGCTGGCCCTGCTGATCCTGCGCGACGAGACCGACGCCCGGCGCACGGAAATGATGCGTGTCGATTTTCTCGCCAACGCCAGCCACGAACTGCGCACGCCGCTGGCCTCTCTCAGCGGCTTCATCGAGACGCTGAAGGGCCATGCCCGCGACGACGTCGCCGCGCGGGACCGATTCCTGGACATCATGTCGGCCCAGGCGGATCGAATGGGTCGTCTGGTGGCGGACCTGTTGTCGCTCAGCCGCATCGAACTGAACGAGCATATTCCGCCGTCGGGCCGCGTCGATCTGGACCGCGCCGCCTCCGACGTCGTGGACGCCATCAGCGTGCTGACGCGGGAAAAAGAAATCGTCATCGCCCTGGATCAGGGAGAGGCGAGGGCGTCGATCAGCGGGGATCGCGACGAGATCCTGCAGGTCGTGCAGAACCTGCTCGACAACGCCGTCAAATATTCGTCACGGAGCGGGACGGTCGAGATTTCGGTCCGTTCGGACCTGTCGTTCGACGAAGCCTGGGCGTCGCGCATGCCTGGGGCTACGCGCCTTCCGCTGGTCACCCCGGACCGCGCCTCCGGCATCTCCTATGCCGCTGTAACGGTGCGGGATCACGGGCCCGGCATGGCGCGCGAACACCTGCCACGCCTGACCGAGCGCTTCTATCGGGTCGAAGGCCAGAAGAGCGGCGAGCGGCAGGGGACCGGCCTGGGCCTGGCTATCGTCAAACACATCATCAACCGTCACCAGGGCGGTCTGGTGGTCGAAAGCGCGCCGGGCATGGGCGCGGCCTTCACCGCCTGGTTCCCCCAGCCGGTCGAGCGGCGCTAGAGCCGCGAGGGCCCGTCGCTGTCACCCAACTGTCATCGACCCGTCGTAATCCGCTGACCATTCACAGGCAGTAGTCGCGCCGCGTTGGTCCCGATGTTCAGGACCGTCGCCGATTCGCGCACGGCGCTTCGGACTTCGAATGATCTGGATTTACCTGCTGATCCTCATCGCGCTGAGCGCGGCCGCCTTCCTCGGCGGACGTGAGCTCGCGCGTCGTCGCGCGGTCGGCGCCAAACCCCATTCCCGGCCCGGCCAGCACGGCGCCTATGCGCTGATCTGGGTCGCCGCGCCCGCCCTGCTGGTGCTGATCCTGGCTTCTGTCTTCGCCACGCCGCTTCAGCGTCAGCTGACCGCTGTCGGCACGCCTGACGCGGTCGAATCTCTGGATCACTTCCGCCGCGACGCCTTCTTCGCCGACGCCCACCGCGTCGGTCGTGGCGAGCCTGCCCTGCAAATCTGGGAACGCCCGCTGGCCGAGCATCTGCCGGTCGAGGCGCGCCGCATGGTCCGCATCGAGCGCACCCTGTCCTGGGGCGGCGGCGTCGCCGCCATCCTGGCCGCCATCCTGGGCGGTCTGTTCGCCCTGACCCAGATCAAACCGAATACCCGCGCCCGCAACCGGGTCGAGGGCTGGATTTACGGCGCCCTGTTCGTCTGCTCGGCCATCGCCGTCCTGACGACCCTGGGCATCATCGCCTCCCTGGCCTTCGACAGCTTCCGCTTCTTCCAGAAGGTGCCGATCCTCGACTTCCTGTTCGGCACCCAGTGGAGCCCCCAGATCGCCATCCGCGCCGATCAGGTCGGGTCGTCGGGCGCCTTCGGGGCCGTGCCCCTGTTCGCCGGCACCCTGCTGATCATGGTCATCGCCATGTGCGTGGCCGCGCCGATCGGCCTGCTGTCGGCCATCTATCTGTCGGAATACGCCGGCCGCACGACCCGCGCGGTGATCAAGCCGCTGCTTGAGATTCTCGCCGGCGTGCCGACCGTCGTTTACGGCTTTTTCGCCGCCCTTACGGTGGGGCCGCTGCTGCGGGTCTTCTTCAACGAGATCGGCCTGTTCCTGATCGGCGGGCCTCTGGACGGACTGGGCCAGTATCTGGCGCTGGTGCAGAACCAGATGGCTCTGACGGCCGGCGCCGTGATGGGAATCATGCTGATCCCCTTCGTCTCGTCCCTGTCCGACGACATCCTCAACGCCGTGCCTCAGTCGCTGCGTGACGGCTCGTTCGCCATGGGCGCCACCAAGTCCGAGACGGTGAAGCGGGTGCTGATGCCCGCCGCCCTTCCGGGCATCGCCGGCGCGCTGCTGCTGGCCGTGTCGCGGGCCATCGGCGAGACTATGATCGTGACCATGGCTGCGGGCCTGGCCGCCAACCTGACCTTCAATCCGCTGGACACCGTGACGACCGTCACCGTGCAGATCGTGACCCTGCTGACCGGCGACCAGGAGTTCAACAGCGCCAAGACCCTGTCGGCCTTCGGCCTGGGCCTGACCCTGTTCCTGGTGACCCTGGTGCTGAACATCATCGCCCACCGGATCGTCCAGACCTATCGGGAACAATATGACTGACGCGACCCCCGATCGGATCGACGGTGTCGCCGCCAAGGGGCGGCTGGATCGTCTGCGCGCGGGCCTGAAGCGTCGACACGCCAAGGAAACGCGCTTCAAGTGGTATGGCCGTCTGGCCATCGCCGCCGCCATGCTGTTCCTTGCGGTCCTCTTGGTCCGCATCGTCGAGCAGGGCCACACCGCCTTCTACACCCACACCGTGACCGTGCCGGTCTATATGGACCCGGCCCGCATCGACCGCGCCTACCCGCAAGGCTCCAACTTCGAGCAACTGGCCGCCGAGCAACAACTGGCCCGTATGGGTATCCAGGACGACGCGGCCGGAACCAGGGCCGCGCAGATGAAACGGCTGTTCTCATCGGAACTGAAGTTCGTCGCCGCCGACCTGGTCTCGAAACGCAGCGAAGTCATCGGCGAGACCGTGCCCTTGGCCGTCCCCCTGTCCGACGACGCCGACCTGTATCTGAAGGGCGAAATCTCCAGGGAGACTCCTGAAGATCAGCGCCGCCTGACCGATCAGCAGATCGCCTGGCTGGACCGGATGCAGGCCGAGGGCGTGATCGGCTCGCACTTCAACACCGCCCTGTTCACCAACGGCGACTCGACCCAGCCCGAGCTGGCGGGCGTGCTCGGCGCCGTGGTCGGCTCGGCCCTGATGCTGATGGTCACGGCCCTGATCGCCATTCCGCTGGGTGTGGGCGCCGCCATCTGGCTGGAAGAGTTCGCACCCAAGAACAGGCTGACAGACATCATCGAGGTCAACATCAACAACCTCGCGGCCGTGCCGTCGATCGTCTACGGCCTGCTGGGTCTGGCCTTGTTCATCAACTGGATGCACCTGCCGCGCGCCAGTCCGATCGTCGGCGGTCTGGTCCTGGCCTTGATGGCGCTGCCGACCTTGGTCATCGCCACCCGGTCGGCCCTGAAGGCCGTTCCCCCGTCGATCCGCGAGGCGGCCCTGGCCATGGGCGCGTCCAAGACGCAGACCGTGTTCAGCCACGTCTTGCCGCTGGCCATGCCCGGCGTCATGACCGGCGCCATCATCTCCATGGCCCACGCCCTGGGCGAGACCGCGCCGCTGCTGCTGATCGGCATGGTCAGCTTCGTGCCCGGCGTGCCGGCGGCCATCGACCAGCCGGTCGGGGCGCTGCCTTCGCTGATCTACATCTGGGAGAACGCCTCGGAGCGGGCGTTCCACGAACGCACCGCCGCGGCGATCATCGTCCTGCTGGTCTTCATGATCATCATGAACGCGGCGGCAATCATCCTGAGGCGGCGCTTCGAGCGCCGGTGGTAAGAGAATGAAATTCCGTATTTTCCGCTCCGCCGAAGACCAGACCGGCGCCGGTCCGGTCGACCCGACTGAGACCCCGCGCATGGGCGGCCAGGTCCTGCCCGAGGTCACGCCGTCCAAGGGCCGCGCCGCCGCCGAGCCGCGTCTCGAAGACGCAACGCCCGTGTCGAACGCCACCGTCGTGGACAGCCCGCCTGTCGGCCCGATCAAGATCGCCGCGCGTGACGTGTCGGTCTTCTATGAAGGCAAGCAGGCGCTCTACGACGTCTCGCTGGACATCCCGGACAAGACCGTCACGGCCCTGATCGGCCCGTCGGGTTGCGGCAAGTCGACCTTCCTGCGGACGATGAACCGCATGAACGACACCATCGCCGGGGCCAAGGTCACCGGCCGGATCGCGATGGACGACGAGGACATCAACGACCGCTCCATTGACCCGGTGCTGCTGCGCGCCCGCGTCGGCATGGTGTTCCAGCGTCCGAACCCCTTCCCGAAATCGATCTACGAGAACGTCGCCTACGGGCCCAAGATTCACGGCCTGGTCTCGTCCAAGGCCGAGATGGACGATGTGGTCGAACGCGCCCTGAAGCGCGCCGGTCTCTGGGAAGAGGTCGCCGACCGCCTGCAATCTTCGGCCATGGGCCTGTCGGGCGGTCAGCAACAGCGTCTGGTCATCGCCCGCGCCATCGCCGTGAACCCCGAAGTGATCCTGATGGACGAGCCCTGCTCGGCCCTGGACCCCATCGCCACGGCGCGGATCGAGGAACTGATCGATGAACTGCGCGAGCGGTTCTGCATCGTCATCGTCACCCACTCGATGGCCCAGGCCGCTCGGGTGTCGCAACGCACCGCCTTCTTCCACATGGGCCGCCTGGTCGAGACCGGGGACACGGAAGACATCTTCCAGAATCCGCGCGAACGGCGCACGCTCGACTATATCACGGGACGCTTCGGCTAAATCCGATGAACCAGCACACCGTCAAGGCCTATGGCGACGAACTGAACCAGATCACGGCCGAGGTCGCCCGCATGGGCGGCCTCGCCGAGGCCCAGGTTGCGGACGCCATCGATTCCGTCGCCCGGCGCGACATCGCCCTGGCGCGCGCCGTCGTGGAACGCGACCTCAAGCTCGACGCCCTGCATCGCGACATCGAAAAGAAGGCCATTCGCCTGATTGCCCTGCGTCAGCCGGTCGCCAGCGACCTGCGCCGCACCCTGGGCGCCATGAAGATCGCCACGGATCTGGAGCGCACCGGCGACCTGGCCAAGAACATCGCCAAGCGCGCCCTGATCCTGGCCGAGGGCGAGCCGATGCAGCCCCTGACCCGCTCGATCGAGCGGATGGGCCGGCTGGTCTCGACCCGCCTTCGCGACGTGCTGGACGCCTACACCGCCTCGGAGCTCGATCGCGCCGTCGCCGTCTGGCAGACCGACGACGAGGTGGACGAGCACTACAACGCCCTGTTCCGCGAACTACTGACCTACATGATGGGTGATCCGCGTACGATCGGCGCCTGCACCCATCTGCTGTTCATGGCCAAGAACCTGGAGCGGATCGGCGACCACGCGACCAATATCGCCGAGACCGTCCACTACGAGATCACGGGCGAAGACATCGTGGGCGAACGCCCGCGCGCCCAGCCCACGGCGGAGGATTCCGATCCGACGCCGAACCTTTCGACTCATTGACCTGAGACCGGAGTCCCGACGTGCAGCCCTATATCCTTGTGATGGAAGACGAGGACGCGTTGGCGACCCTTCTTCAGTATAATCTCGAAAAGGAAGGCTACGACGTCGCCGTCGCCGCCGACGGCGAGGAGGGCATGCTCCAGATCGACGAGCGCCTGCCCGACCTGGTCCTGCTGGACTGGATGCTGCCCAAACTGTCGGGCATCGAGGTCTGCCGCCGCATCCGCGGCAAGGCCGAGACGCGCAATCTGCCGATCATCATGCTGACGGCGCGCGGCGAGGAGAGCGACCGCGTGCGCGGCCTGGACACCGGCGCCGACGACTATCTGACCAAGCCGTTCTCGATGGTCGAACTAATCGCGCGCATCCGCGCCGTCCTGCGTCGCATCCGTCCGGGTCTGGCCGACGACCGCCTGAACCACGGCGACATCATCATCGACCGCGTCTCGCACCGGGTGAAGCGCTCGGGCCAGGAAGTGCACCTCGGCCCGACCGAGTTCCGCCTGCTGGACCACTTCATGCAGCACCCCGGCCGGGTGTTCAGCCGCGAACAGCTTCTGGACGCCGTCTGGGGCTCGGACGTCTATGTCGAGGCGCGCACCGTCGACGTCCATGTCGGACGCCTTCGCAAGGCCCTGGCCATCGCCGACGAAAGCGCCAACCCGATCCGCACGGTCCGCTCGGCCGGCTATTCGCTGGACCTGGAAGGCTGATCTGTCAGATTTCGATCTGCTGTCCGCGATAGAGCAGGCGCAGAATACGAACCTCGCCTTTGTCTTCATCAACGACAAAGACCAAGGTCACGCTTTTCTCGAAGCCGATCAGACGCACGCCGGGCAAGATATCGTCCCGGACTTCCGCACGCATTGGATAGTGCGTCAGGCGAAGGCTGAACGACCGAAGTCTTTCCGTGTAACGGTCGGCGGTCTTCCGCCCTGCGTTTTCAGCGATCCAGTCGTAGATGGTGTCGAGGTCGGCAAGGGCGCGCCGCGAAAAGACCAGGCGCCACGGCCTCAACCCGCGGCCTTTCTGGCGAGATAGCGAGCCTCTAGCCCGGCGAAGGCCTCTTCGGCCGGAACGCCCGGCTCGTCGCCTGACTTCCACGCGTCATAGGCGGGCCTGACCTTCTCGCGCACCCAGGTCGCGATGTCCGGGTTCTGGCCGAGCAGGTAGCTCTCCACGCTCTCCACCACATAGGCTTCGGCGGTTTCGGAAAAGCCCGAGGCGACCTTGGCGTCGATCTCGCGCGCGGTCTCCTCGGGCAGTTCTACGGTTATCTTGCGGATGGCGGCCATGGTGCGATCCTCTCACAAAACCACCCAGGCCGCCACCGGCTCAGATCTGTTCGGCGACCACTTCGTCGGGGTCCAGCGCATAGACCGTCGCGCAGTATTCGCAGGTGACGCGGATCTTGCCGTCGTCCTCCAGCATTTCGGCGCGCTCGGCCGGGTCGAACGAGGCCAGGACCGAGGCGATGCGACCACGTGAGCAGCGGCAGACGGCGCTCAAGGCCCGCGCGCCCTCAAGCCGCACCCCGTCTTCGTGGAACAGCCGGAACAGCAGGGTCTCTGGCGAGATGGTCGGATCGACCAGTTCGTCGTCGCCCAATGTGCCGAACAGGGCGCGCGTACGGTCCCACACCTCTTCCGTCGAGCCGCGTGCGTCGTCGCCGGCGATGATCTGGATCATCGCCCCGCCGGCCCGCCATTGCGATCCGGTCTCGGTCTGAACCTGACCGACGGCCAGATGCACCTTGGTCGGCACTTGTTCGGACTGCTGGAAATAGTGTTCGGCCGCCAGCGACAGGCTTTCGCCTTCGATGGGGGTGATGCCCTGGGTGCGTTCGAAGTCCGGGCCGCGGTCCAGCGTCATGATGAAGACGCCCTGGCCCAGCAGCGACCGGGCGCCGGGACGGGCGAACCCGCCCGACGCCTCGGCGACCTCGGCCTCGTCGTAACGGCAATAGCCGCGCAAGGACCCGTCGGTGCCATAGTCGGCGACGACATAGCGCACCGGCCCGTCGCCCTGGGCCTGAACCAGCAGCCGACCTTCGAACTTCAGGCTGGAGCCGATCAGAGCCGCCAGCGCGCAGGCCTCGCCCAGAAGGGCGGCGACCGGCTCGGGATAGGCGTGGGCGGCCAGGATCTTGTCGATCGTCGCGCCCAGGCGGACCAGGCGACCGCGCACGGGCCAGCCCTCGATCTGGAAGGCGGCGGCCAGATCGTCGGAAACGGGGGTGTGAGACGCGTGATCGGTCACGGCGAGGTCCTTTGGCGACGTCATTTCGGGATCGCGGCTATTTAGGCGCCCGCAGGCGTGATGATAAGGGGGCAAGGCGTTCGGGCTGCGGCCGGGTCTTCTGTGCGCGGATTTGTGCAGCTTTGCCGCATGCGACGGAACCGTTTTCGGCCCGGTTCGCTCTTTTCGCACAAGCGGAGCCGCCGTTCCGCCGATCACCCACGCCATCACCACCAAAGAGGTTCTGCCGATGCTCCGCGATATCGATCCGATCGAAGAGATTCGCAAACATCCCGGCATCACGGCAGGCGGCCTTGCCGCCGTCGTTCTGGGCGCGGTCGCGGTCGTCTATCTGACGCAACGCAGCGGGCCGACCCGCTATCAGCGCATCAAGACCCGCATCGACCCGCGCGGATGGGTGGACACGTCAGAACTGCGCGATCGCTTCCATGACGCCGTCGACGCCTTCCGTCACCGGGCCGAGGATGCGGGCGAGCGCGCCGGTGAACTGTCACGCGACGCGCGCCATCGCGCCGCCGACGCCGCCTATGACGCGCGCGACCGGGCCGACGAATGGTTCCGCTCGGCCCGCAAGGACTCCAAGAAGGCGCTGAAGAAGCACGGCAAGACCGCGCGCCGTTACGCCGACGACGCCGGCGCCTATGCCCGCGATCATGCGCGTGAGGGTGGGGCGCTTCTGGCTGTCGCCACCATCGCCGCCGCTGTCGGCGCGGCCGTGCTGGAAAGCCGTCGTCCCGACAGCCGCGTGCGCCGCATCGTCCGCTTCTGATATTTTCTTGCCGCCCGCCGTGTAAAAATCGCGACGGGCGGCAAGGTTTAAGCGCAACTGAGCCCCATCATCAGCACGGCTTGGCTTTGCCGCAGGCGCGAAGGCCGCTAAGACGCCGGCCATGAGCGCGCGCCCCACCCTGATCTTCGACTTCGATTCGACCCTGGTCGATTTCGAGACCCTTGAGGCCTTGGCCGACATCGCCTTGGCGGATGCGCCGGGCGCGGCTGAGACGCGCGCCCAGATCGCCGCCCTGACCGACCAGGCCATGGCCGGAGAACTGGAGTTCGGCGAGGCACTGCGCCGTCGTCTGGCCTTGCTGCCCCTGACGCGCGCCCATGTCACGACGCTGGCGCTGACGGCCCCGGATCATTTGACGGCGTCTGTGCGCCGCAACCTGAACTTCTTCCAGCAGAACAAGGGCAAGGTGATCATCATCTCTGGCGGCTTCCGCGAGGTGATCGCGCCGGTCGCCGAGGAACTGGGCGTCTCGCCCGACCGCATCCTGTGCAACGACCTGGTCTATGATGCCGACGACCGCGTGATCGGCGTGGACGACGCCAATCCCCTGTCGCACGCCAACGGCAAGCCGGCCGCCATCCATGCCCTGAACCTGTCGGGGCGAGTGGTCATGATCGGCGACGGCTGGAACGACGCCGAGGTCAAGATCGCCGGCGCCGCCGACGCCTTCTACGCCTTCACCGAGGTCGTGCGTCGCGCGCCGGTGGTTCAGGTCGCCGACGCCGAGGCCGCGTCACTAGACGAGGTGTTGCACGCCGAGGGTCTGGTCGGCCGCTGGTCCTTCCCGCGCAGCCGCATGAAGATGCTGCTGTTGGAAAACATCCACCCCGCCGCCGTCGAGCGGCTGGAGGAGGCGGGCTATTCGGTCGAGACGGTCAAGGGCGCACTGGACGAGGACGACCTGATCGCCGCCATCAAGGGCGTCCATGTGCTGGGCCTCCGCTCCAAGACCACGGTCAGCCGCCGGGTGCTGGAAGAGGCCGACAAGCTGATGGCCGTCGCCGCCTTCTGCATCGGCACCAACCAGATCGACCTGGACGCCGCCTCCGATCACGGTGTGGCGGTCTTCAACGCGCCCTATTCGAACACGCGCTCGGTCGTCGAATTGGCCATCGGCCTGATGATCGTCCTGATGCGCGACGTGGCGGACAAGTCGGCGGCCATGCACGTCGGCAAGTGGAACAAGTCCGCGACCGGCTCCAAGGAGCTGCGTGGCAAGACCCTGGGCATCGTCGGCTATGGCGCCATCGGCAGCCAGCTGTCAGTGCTGGCCGAGAACCTGGGGATGCGGGTGCTGTTCTACGACCTTTCGGAGCGATTGGCCTTGGGCAACGCCCGGCGGATGCGGTCGCTGGACGCCTTGCTGGGCGAAAGCGACGTGGTCACCCTGCATGTCGATGGTCGCAAGGACAACGCTGACATCTTCGGCGCGGCGCAGTTCGCCCGGATGAAGGAAGGCGCGCTGTTCCTGAACCTGTCGCGCGGTCATGTGGTCGATGTCGGCGCCCTGTCCCAGGCCATGGGGTCGGGCCGGGTCGCGGGGGCCGCCGTGGACGTTTTCCCGGAAGAGCCGCGCACCAACGCCGATCCGTTCGAAAGCCCGCTGCAGGGCCTGCCCAACATGATCCTGACGCCCCACATCGGTGGCTCGACCGAGGAGGCGCAGGAGGCCATCGCCGAGTTCGCGGCCGAGCGGCTGCTGGGCTATCTGAACCGGGGCGACACCACCTTCAGCGTCAACCTGCCGAACGTGCAGTTGGCCGAGGTGTCCGGCACGCACCGCATCCTGCACATCCACAGGAATCAGCCGGGCGTTCTGGCCGAGCTGAACCGGGCGCTGGCGTCGGCGGGCCTGAATATTCTGGGCCAACATCTGAAGACGGACGAGCGCACGGGATACGTCATCACCGACGTGGACCGCGACTATGACCCGGAGGCGCTGCGCGAACTCAAGACGGTGCCGGGCACGCTGAAGTTCCGCACTTTGCAGTAAGCGTTCGATTTTCCTCCGAAGGCTGACGTTGCGGCATCTTGCGCTCTGCGCCAACTGGCGCATCCTCTCTTCCAACGGCCGCGAACCATGACGGCTGCGGGAGGATTCATATGTCACGCTATCTCACCGGCGGCGCCGTCGCCGTTCTGGCGCTCGCCGCCTGCGCCTTTGCAGGCTCGGCCTCGGCCCAGACCTACAACCGTCTCGTCGTGTTCGGCGACAGCCTCAGCGACAACGGCAACCTTTTCCTGATCTCGGGCGGGACCCAGCCGCCGTCGCCGCCCTATGCCCGCCGATTCTCGAACGGACCGACGTTTGTAGAACTGCTGGGCTTCAACGCCGCCAACTTCAACGGCTCGGTGACGGGCAGCATCAACTACGCCTTCGGCGGATCGCGCACCGACGCCTCCGCTGGCGTGCCGTTCGGCATGCTGAACCAGCTGTCGCGCTACACCACCGCAGGCGGCCGGTTCAGCTCGACCGATCTGGTCAGCGTGCTGGGCGGCGCAAACGACATCTTCCAGGGCCTGCCCGCCGCCGGCGCCTCCGCCAGCCCGGTCGCCGCCATCACGCCGGTCGCCACGACCGCCGCGGCCAACATCAACACCCTGGTCAACACCGTTGCGGGCGCCGGCGCGGGGACCATCCTGGTCACCAACCTGCCCAAGCTCAGCCTGACGCCTCAGTTCCGCGGCACGACGGCGGCTCCCCTGGCCGATTTCGCCGTCACCACCTTCAACACCGCCTTGCAGACCGGCCTGACGACCACGGCCGCCGCGCAGCCCGGCAGCAACATCGTCATGATGGACCTGTTCAAGGTGGGCGACACCCTGGCCGCCAATCCGGGCCTGTTCGGCATCACCAACATCACCCAGCCCTGTTTCAACGGGGTGACGGTCTGCTCGAACCCCGACAGCTATTTCTACTTCGACGGCGTCCACCCGACGGCGGCGGGGCATCGGATCATCGCCCAACTGGCGACCGACTACCTCTACTATGGCGACATCGGCGCCCAATCGACGCTGCAGGGCGAGACCACCTATCGCCACCGCGAGGACGCCCTGGACGCGGCCGGCGAGGCTCTGTCGGGCCGCGAGGCCTGGGAAGCCGGCGTCTTGGTCACCACGGCGGCCCTGATCGACAGCGTCGATACGGACGCACGCGGTTCAGTGACAAGTTCCTCCAGCAACGGTTGGGGTGGACGGATCGCGCTGGAGGCCGGACCCTCGGCGAACTGGCGCTTCGGCCTGGCCGGAACCGCGCGCAAGACCGATGTCGAGAGCCAGGCGTTGAACTTCAACGTCGAGACCTTTGGCCTGGACGTCTATGGCGGCTGGCGCTCGGGCGATGTCTTCGTCAACGCCGCGGTCGGCGTGGCGCGCGACAATATCGACGACATCCAACGCACCACCAGCCTGGCCCCCATCGTCCATACCGCCGAGACGCGGGCGCTCAGCACCGGCGCGCGCCTGCAGGGCGGGATGTGGTTCGACATGGGCCGCATCGCCCTGTCGCCCCGCGCGGCCCTGGCCTATGTCTCCAGCGACGTGGACGGCTATTATGAGCAGGGCGTGGCTGCCCAGTATCAATATGGCGACCGCACGGTGAAGGCCTTGACCGGCGAAGTCGCCCTGCGCGCCGAGGCCGAAATGGGCCGGTTCGGCGTCTTCGCAGAAGGCGGCTATCGCGACGCCCTGGACGACAGTTCCGACCCGGTGCGCGTGGGCATCTTCAACAACCCGGCCCAGGTGCAGTCGCGCGAGATCGCCGATCCGTTCGGCGGTCAGTTCCTGGCGTCGGCGGGCGTCGAGGGGGCTGTCGGGCCGGTCAAGGTGACGGTGTCCTATCGCGGCCGCTTCGGCGAACGCGCCGACAGCCACCTGGGCGGCATTCAGCTGACGTTGCCGCTCTAGGCGGCAGGAGCGGGAAGGGGCCTCAGCGCCCCTTCTTGCGCACCCACATGGCGGCGTCGGCCTCGGTCAGCCAGGTCTCTGCGTCGGTATGGCCGTCCCAGGCCCGCACGCCGAACGAACCGCCCAGTTCGGTCTTTTGCCCGTCCCAGACGAAACCTTCGCTCTTCAACGCCTCGGAAAGTTGTCGCGCCTTGGCTCGGCCCTCTTCATAGCCCGCATGCAGCATCAGCAGCGCGAACTCGTCGCCGCCCAGCCGGCCCACGGCGTCCGACTCGCGCAGATTGGCCAGGAACAGCTCCGCCACCGCCACCAGAGCCGCATCGCCGGCGGCATGGCCCAGTCGGTCATTGACGCTCTTGAACCCGTCCATGTCCAGATACAGCAGCACCGCCGGCATTCCGTGACGCTGGCAATAGGCCATGGTGCGATGCAGGGCGGTGACGAAACCGCGCCGGTTCAGGGCGGGCGTCAGCACATCGTGGTCGGCGGCGGCCTCGGCGGCGGCGGCGCGCGTCTTCCACGCTTCCAGCTCGACGCGCAGGCGCTCGATCTCGGCGGTCAGGTCGTGTTCGGCCACGTCGGTCACGGCGCAGGGATGGCTCCGAAGGCGCGACTCAGTCTGCGTCGCGCGGTCGAACGATGGTAGAGCGTGATCCGCCGACATTGAAGGCCGACAATAAGGGCCTGGAGGCGTGAAACCGCCCGCGTGCGGTTGCGGGCGTCACCCGCGTGCTGTAACGGGCGCCTTTCCGCGAGGGGCCTTACAGACATGGCGACTTCCGCACCGCCGGTGGCGATCATCATGGGCAGCCGGTCCGACTGGCCGACCATGAAGCTGGCCGCCGACCGTCTGGACCAGCTGGGCGTCGCCTGGCAGGCCAAGGTCGTCAGCGCACACCGCACGCCCCAGCGCCTGGTCGAGTTCGCCACGGGCGCCAAGGCCGCAGGATACAAGGTGATCATCGCCGGGGCCGGGGGCGCCGCCCATCTGCCGGGCATGGCCGCCTCCATGACCGAACTGCCGGTGCTGGGCGTGCCGGTCCAGTCCAAGGCCCTGAAGGGGATGGATAGCCTGCTGTCGATCGTGCAGATGCCGGCCGGCATTCCGGTCGCCACCCTGGCGATCGGCGAGGCGGGCGCCGCCAACGCCGGCATCCTGGCTGCCCAGATCCTGGCCCTGTCGGACGAAGGGTTGGCGCAACGCCTGGCCGCCTTCCGCACCGCCCAGACCGATTCCATCGCCGAAACCGTCGAGGACTGAGTGCCAGATCTGCCGCTTCCCCCCGGTTCGACCCTCGGCATCATCGGCGGAGGCCAACTGGGCCGGATGCTGAGCCAGGCCGCCTCGCGTCTGGGCTTCGATGTCGTCATCCTGGACCCCGAGGCCGACAGCCCGGCAGGCCGCGTCTCGGCGCATCAGATCGTGGCCGCCTATGATGATCCCGACGCCCTGACGGCCTTGGGTCGGGCAGCCGACGTCGTCACCTTCGAGTTCGAAAACGTCCCCGCCGAGTCCATCGAACGCCTGGCCGAGGCCGGCGCCCTGGTCGCGCCGGGACCGACCGCCTTGCGCGTGTCGCAGGATCGGGTGGACGAGAAGACCTTCCTCAACGCCGTCGGCGCACCGACGGTCGATTTCGTCGTGGTCGATACGCTGGACGATCTGGTCGTCGGCCTGACCACCCTGGGCGTGCCCGCCCTGTTGAAGACCCGCCGCGAAGGCTATGACGGCAAGGGCCAGGTCTGGATCCACGCCATCGAGGATGCGCCCGCCGCCCTGGAAAGCCTGGGCTGCCGTCCGGCCATTCTGGAAGCCAAGGCGACCTTCGTGCGCGAGTTGTCGGTCATCGCCGCCCGCGACTGGGACGGCCATATGGCGGTCTATCCGTTGGGCGAGAACCGGCACGAGGGCGGCGTCTTGCGCACCACCCTGGCCCCGGCCGCCATTGACGGAAAGACCCAGGTCCGCGCGCGCGCCATCGCAGAGGCGATTCTGGACGGGCTGGATTACGTCGGCGTCCTGGGCGTCGAACTGTTCGACCTCGGAGACAACGTCATTTTGGTCAACGAGATCGCCCCGCGCGTCCACAACACCGGCCACTGGACCCAGGACGGCTGCGTCTGCGACCAGTTCGAACAGCATATTCGCGCCGTCGCCGGCTGGCCGCTCGGCCCCACCAATGCCCACGCCCGCATCGAAATGACCAACCTGCTGGGCGACGAGGTCGAAGACTGGCGCAAGCTGTCGGCCAAGTCCGACGAACGCCTGCACCTCTACGGCAAGGCCGAGGCGCGGCCGGGCCGCAAGATGGCGCATGTGAATCGGGTGTTGGGGACGGTCTAACTTCTTCTTTCGTCATCCTCCGGCAAGCCGCGTCTTCGCGGCGCAGACCGGGGGACCCAGCGGCGCCGAAGGCGATGCGTCCGCAACTTGATGTTTGAAGATCGTGCCCGCGACAGGTTCGCGCTCACGCGCGCCGCTGGGTCCCCCGATCTCGCTACGCTCGTCGGAGGATGACGAAAGAAGAGAAAGCTACCCCTGCGCGCCGTATCGCATCCGGCTCAGCGCATCGCTCAACTTGCGGAACGGCGCGTCGAAGTCCTTGCCGGCCTTCCACTTCTCGAACGCCATGACGTTTTCGATCCTGCGCGCGACGAAGGCTTCCGCCGCCTCGCGGCCATCGAACCAGCGCATGGTCAGAGCTGGGATCAGGATGCCCGACAGGATCGTGCGCTTCGAATAGTGATTCCAATCGGTCGCCTCGTCTCCGGCCCAGCGCCACAGATGGTCCGCGCTCTCCCAGGCCAGTTTGAGCCCCAGGTCGGCGTTGATGGGCAAAGCCAGGAAGGCGGCGCAGCGACGCGTGGCCTCCAGGTCGGCGGCGCCGGCCTCCATTCGTTCGGACACGGCGCGGGCGATTCGCTCGCGAATCTTCAGCGACTTGGCGTCGATCTGGCCCAGGGCCGCCAACGCTCGCGCATCGTGACGGCGCGACAGCAGGGCGGCGAGGTCGCGCGCGGCGTTGGGCAGCAGCAGTTCCTCGTCGCCGCGCGACAGGCCGCTCGCCTCGCAGGCCTCGCGCACCAGCCGCGCGTTCCAGCCCAGGGCGGGCGCACGGGCGATGGCGGCGTCCAGCACTGTCTGTTCGGTCCGGTCGGCCCAGTCTGTCGTGTCGATCATGCGGCGATCATACGCCTGTCGTTGCGGCGTTTCGAGCCTTGAAGAATGGTCGCGACGATCTGGACACGAGAAGGCGGCTCGTGTATCAGCGCGCCTTCATCCGAGAGCCTTAACTTTCGGAAGACGATTTTATTTTGTTCGCCCGTCTCCCTCACAGGACGCGGCGGGCGGCCAAAGGAGAGTTCAACCTGGTACAGATTTTCGTTCGCGATAATAACGTCGATCAAGCGCTCAAAGCCCTGAAGAAGAAGATGCAACGCGAAGGCAGCTTCCGTGAAATGAAGCGCCACGTGCATTATGAAAAGCCGTCGGAAAAGCGCGCCCGTCAAAAGGCCGAGGCGATCCGTCGCGCTCGCAAGCTGGCCCGCAAGCGCATGCAGCGCGAGGGCCTGTTGCCCGCGCCGAAGCCGCGCGTTCCCGGCGCTGGCGCCGGTGGCGGCAGCCGGTAAGACTCTGGCGTAAGCCAAAAGATTTGAGGCCGCCTCCGAAAGGAGGCGGCCTTTTTCTTGTCTCCTCCCTGCGAAGCGGGGAGGGGGACCGCGTAGCGGTGGAGGGGCTCTTGAAGTCCCACTGGCGCCTGTGATGCGGTAAGAAGAGCCCCTCCGTCACGGCGCGAAGACGCGCCGCGCCACCTCCCCATCGCTGCGCGATAGGAAGGAGACGGATTGGCCCCCTACGTCCGCCCGGTGATCGCTCTTCCGAAGCTCTTCCAACTCAGCTTCACGTCCGACAACGCGCCTGCGCGGAAGGCCCGCCCGGCGATCCAGACCATCAAGGCGGCGGTCGCGAACATGCCGATCAGGGTCAGGATGATCTCGATCAGCGGCGGATCGCTGGGCGCGCGGGCGCTCATCAGGAAGGGGGTGAAGAAGGGGATCCACGACAGCACCTTGACCACCGGCGCGTCCGGGCTGGTTAGCGCCATCTGCATGACCAGGATCGGCACGACCAGAATCATCATGATCGGCCCCATCAGCGTCTGGGCGTCGCGCGGCGTCTCGCAGAAGGCGCCGATGGCCGCGAACAAGACCGCATACATCAGGTATCCGCCGACCATATAGGCGATGAAGTAGAAGATCAGGCCGTCGTGCAGCAGCACCTCGCCGATCGTTGCCGCCGTCTCGGGGGAGGCCGACAGCAGGCTGAAGGTCCCGATCCCGCCCCACACCCCCATGACGGTCAGGGTCAGCAGCGCCACGCCCAGCACCTTGCCCGTCAGGATTTCGGTTGCCGAGGCCGAGGACAGCAGCACCTCCAGGATCTTGTTCGACTTCTCCTCCATCACGCTGTTCAGCAGGATTGAGGCGCCGGTGATGACCAGCGACCACAGCAGGAACCCGGCGCCCAGGCCGATGAAGGAGGGGATGCGGTCGCGCATCGAGACCTCGCCCCCGCTGGCGGCGTTGGGCGAAAACGCCTTCACCTCGGGCCGAAAGGTCTGAACCTCCTGAGCCACAGCCGGTGCCACACCGGCGGCGGTCAGAAGTTCGGTGCGTCTTGCGTCTCGCAAAGCGGTGCGAACGAAACTGGACACGTCGTTGTCGGTGGCGCGGGCGGTCCAGACCTGGGCGGCGGGCTTGCCGTCGATGCGGTTCAGGAAGACCACGGCGTCCAGACGGCGGTCCTTGGGCGCCGTCTTGTCCAGCGCGGCCTTGATGGCGGCGTCGCGCGCCGGGCCGGTCGCATCGGCGATAGCGGGCGGGGCGGCGACCAGACGGATCTTGGGGCCGCTGATGGAGGCCACGGCGCGCCCGGCGCCGGCCTGACCCTTTTCGGCGGCCTCGCGCAGGCGTTCGTTCTGGCGATCCAGATCGGATTGCAGCGAGGCGCGGACGGCGGCGGCCAGGCCCGTCGCGGCCGGCCCTTCCTCGATCACCGCCACTGCCTTGATTGGCTCGGCCGAACGGATCAGCAGGGGAATGCCGCCGCCCAGAACGGCGAACAGCGGAAACGCCAGCAGCGACAGCCAGAAACCGACGGTCTTGGCATAGGCGACATATTCGCGTCGCGCGATCAGCAGGGTGCGGTTCATCGGACGGCCTCTGCGGGAACGACGGGTTGATCGGGATGGTCGCCGGTCAGGCCGATGAAGGCGTCGTGCAGCGTCGGCTCCTTCAGCGCAAAGCCGCGCACGTCCAGCCCGTTCAGGAAGGCCGTCTTCAACGTCTCCTGGCCGCCTGCGCCGGGCGACAGGGCGATCTTCAGCCGGCGCACGCCGTCTTCGTCAGACAGTGTCTCGACCCCCGCCACCCCGGGCAGGGCGGCGGCGGCATCCGCGCTGATTGCGCCGTCCAGATCAAGGAAACGGGGCGAGGTGGACTTGGCCTGATCCACCGTGCCCTCGAACGCCTTTCGCCCGCGCGCCAGCAGCACGACCTTGTCGCACAGCCGTTCGGCGTGCTGCATCACATGGGTCGAGAACAGAACCGTGGCGCCGTTTGCAGCCAGGTCGCGGATCATGGCTTCCAGACCCTGTTGGTTCATCGGGTCCAGGCCGGAGAAGGGCTCGTCCAGGATCACGAACTCGGGCTGATGCACGACCGAGGCGATCAACTGGACCTTCTGCGCCATCCCCTTGGACAGCTCCTTCATCTTCTTCTTTTGCGCCTCGCCCAAGCCCTGCTGCTCCAGCATGGCCTTCGCGCGCTTCTTGCCCTCGGCGACGGGCAGGCCCTTCAGGGCGCCGAAGAAGCTGATGGCCTCGACGGGGGTCATCTTCTTGTAGAGGCCGCGTTCCTCGGGAAGGAAACCGATCCGGTCGCGCACCTTGCGCCCGTCGTCGGCCCCCAGGATCTCAATCCGCCCCGACGTCGCGGGCTGCAGGCCCAGGATCATCCGCAGGGTCGAGGTCTTGCCCGCCCCGTTCGGCCCCAGGAAGCCGCAGATCGACCCCTTCTCGACCTGAAAGCTCAGATCGCGCACGGCGTCGAAATCGCCGTACCGCTTGCCTACGCCGTCCAGCGTCAACGCCGCCATGTCGCCCCCCGTCCTGTGACGGTCAGCCTAGCAAGCGAGGCGACGCGGAGGCCAGCGGCAATCGTCGGATGTGGGCGGTGTCGCCTTCAGTCTTGGAGACGGATGACTTGGTTGTCTACGCCTTGGATGCTTTGGCGGGGTTGTGCGCTCGAACGCCAACGCACGGTTTGGCTCGTGCCCTCGATGACGATCCGGGCGTTGGGCTTGAGGTTGATCGTGACTTGATTGTCCGTTCCGGCCAACTCAAGCCCGGCGCATTCGCCCGTGAACGTCAGAACGTTGCCCGCTCCGTCAACCTGAACCGACCGGCCTTCGCAGGCGATGGTGCTGGTCTGTCCGACGCCGGAAATTTCGATCTTGTCGGCGTCGCGGCTGGACGTGCCGACTTGGCCTTGGGCGACGGCGGCGAGAATGGCGAGAGCGATGAGCGTCATTTGATCTCACAAGCTGAACTGCAAGAGACGGATGAACGCCCGTCTGGATCGTTCGATCCCTTCAGCGAGCGCGGCATTCCGCGCCCGTCACACCTTGGGTTTGACCGTGACTTCGAAATGGCGATCGACGACCTTGGTCGGGTTCACCTGGGCGCCGTCTCGACGGACTTCGAAATGCAGGTGCGGCCCGGTGGAATAGCCGGTGGAGCCGACCAGGCCGATGCGCTGACCCATCGTCACGGCGTCGCCGTTCGCCACGTCGATGCGGCTGAGGTGGCCGTAAAGCGTGCTCATGCCATTGGGGTGGCGCACCTCGATAAAGTTGCCATAGCCTTCGGGATCATAGCCCGTACGGACGACTTCGCCTTCGGCGGCGGTGAAGACGGTCGTGCCTTTCGGGGCAGCGATGTCGACGCCCTTGTGCGCGCGGGCCCTGGCCTCGATGGCCAGTTTGCGCAGGCCGAAGGGAGAGTTGATCGCATAGCCGCGCACGGGGGCGGAAAAGGCGATCTGGCGCGTGATCGGCCCGGCCTTTTCGACTTCGGCCTTGACCGGCGGGGCGACGGGGATGGCGATCTGGGCGGGCGGCGGGGTGGCGGCTTCACGGGCCGCATTGGGCGCGGCGGCGGCGGCGAAGACGGCCACGGCGGCGAAGGCGGCCGTCTGGCCGGAGTGGATCAAAAGGGTCTTGCACCGCGCCAATGGCGCGTTGGTAAGCAGGCGTCGCATTCGGCGGCGTCTCCAGCGTCTTTACGCTCTGGAATGAAGGCACGCGGCGCCCGACGGCGCACGGCGTTCCGTGGAAAGGCCGGCTTATGCCTATCGGCTGGGGCGACTTTGGGGCTGTGGCGGGGCGGCGGATGGTCGCACGGGGGAACCGCCCGTCGCTAGTCAGGCGATGATGTCGGGCAGGATTTCGTCTTCGATCTTCACGATCTCGTCCTTCAGCGCCAGCTTCTTGCGCTTCAGCCGAGCCAGCATCAGCTGGTCGGGAACGGCGGCCAGGCTCAGGGCGTCGATGGACGCGTCCAGATCGGCGTGCTCCTGCCGCAGCAGTTTGACGCGGGCGTGCAGCGCTGCCTCTTCTTCGCTGATGTCTGGAAGGTCGTCGTTCATCGTGTCATCCCCGGACGCTTATAGCCAAGCCGTCGTCAGGCCGGAAGGGCGTCGGCAAGGCGGATCAGCGCCGGTCGTGGCGTGACGGAGGCCCAGACCCGCGCCGTGGCGATCAGGGCCTCGATGGCCGGCCGGGCCGGACCTGAGGGTTCGGGCGCCAGCGCGTCCAGCGCTTCCAGCAGATGTCTTTCCGCCTCAAGCTCCAGCGCCTTGATGCGGTTTCGAACCGCCTCGCGCGGACCGTCGTCGATGTCGGGGATGGGGGCCTTCAGCGTGCGGCGCACCGAACGCAGGGGCGCGACGACGACGCTGTCCCAGGCGCGGGCGGTGTCGCAGGCGGCCTCAATGGTCTCCGCGTCCGGCTTGCGGCCTGTCGCCGCCACCCAGCCGGACCACAGCAGCACCGCCACGTTCTGCTCATGGCTGTCCTGCAACGCCAGACAGGCCTCGCCCACGCCCGGCGCGCCATAGGCGGCGATCGCCCAATCCCACAGCCGCATTATTTCAGGCCTTCCCAGCGCCTTACCGCGCCCCAGTCCAGGCCGAACAGATCCAGCGTCCTTCCGACCGACTGATCCACCATCTCCAGGATCGAAGCGGGCTTGGCGTAAAAGGCGGGCAGGGGCGGGGCGATGATCGCGCCCATCTCCGTCAGGGCCGTCATGGTCCGCAGGTGGCCCAGGTGGAACGGCGTCTCGCGCACCATCAGCACCAGCGGCCGCCGCTCCTTCAGCGTCACATCAGCCGCGCGCGTCAGCAGGCTGGAGGTCACGCCCGTGACGATCTCGCTCATCGTCTTGACCGAGCAGGGCGCCACGATCATGCCCAGTGTACGGAACGAGCCGGAGGCGATGGTCGCGCCCACATCGGCCAGTTTGTGAACGACGGACGCCTTGGTCGTCAGCTCGTCGGGCGACAGATCCGTTTCCTGCGACAATGTGAGCAGGGCGGCCTTGGTCACCACCAGATGGCTTTCGACGCCCAGGTCGTTCAGCGCATCCAGCATGCGCGCGCCGTAGATCGCTCCGGAAGCCCCTGAAATTCCGACCACCATCCGGGCGGGCGGGTTCCGTATGGCTCCGTTCACATCATCGACCATTTTTGGGGTCAGCCTCCGTGGGGTCCGGCGAGACGGGCTGTCACTGGAAAGTGATTCCACAGCCTGCCAAACCGGGCGCTCACTCTACTGGTCCCTAACCTGAGGAGGCGCAAGCCATGACCATCGAGGCTCGTATTCGCGAACTGGGTAATCGTCATCGTAGTCTGGATGAGACCATCCAGAAGGAGCTTACCCGCCCGTCCACGGATCCGTTGCAGGTCAGGGCGCTGAAGCAGAAGAAGCTTCGGCTGAAGGAAGAAATCACCAGTCTGGAGGCACGTGCGCACTAGCGTCCCACCTCCCGAAAACGACGACGGCCCCGGAGATCGCTCTCCGGGGCCGT
This sequence comes from Brevundimonas sp. KH_058, assembly GCF_057838505.1. Lineage (NCBI taxonomy): Bacteria > Pseudomonadati > Pseudomonadota > Alphaproteobacteria > Caulobacterales > Caulobacteraceae > Brevundimonas > Brevundimonas sp. KH_058. Next base: position 2,429,883 of record NZ_CM174469.1, read on the forward strand.
TTTCGTTTCGTGAAGCGAGGATCAGTCCTTGGTGCCGAACACCGAGGCTGCGGTCGGTTCTGCGGTCGGACGCTGACGAGCTTCCGGCACGAACTCGGGCTCGGCCTCGACCTGTTCGACGGGTTGGATGGTGCCGCCGCCCTTTTTGAGGTCGTCCTTGGTCTTCTTGTCAGCGGCCTTCTTGACGATTTCGTCCAGGGCCAGCTGGCCGACTAGGCCCAGGGTGACGGGATCGACCGGCTTGATGTTGGCGCTGTTCCAGTGGGTGCGGTTGCGCACGCTCTCGATGGTGGACTTGGTGGTGCCCAGCATCTTGGCGATCTGGGCGTCGGTGACTTCCGGGTGATTGCGCACGAACCAGGCGATGGCGTCAGGGCGGTCCTGGCGACGCGAGACCGGCGTATATTTCGGGGCCGGCTTGGCCGACTTCATCAGTTCGGCGTGACGGCTGACGATGGCCTTCATCCGGTAGTTTTCGTCGCCCTGGGCCTTGTCCAGTTCTTCGCGCGTCAGTTGGCCGCCCGTGACGGGGTCGACGCCACGGATGTCGCGCGCCACGTCGCCGTCGGCGATGCCGCGGACTTCAAGCGGGTGCAGGCCGCAGAAATCGGCGATCTGCTCGAAGCTGAGGGAGGTGTTGTCGACCAGCCAGACCGCAGTGGCCTTCGGCATCAGAATGTCGCTCATGGGGCGTTCGTCCCGGTGTTGTTAAGCCGCCGAATGGGGCTTCGGCTGGCGTTGAATACGACGGCGCCCGGCCTTTCGACCGGGCGCGTAGTGTTTCGATATAGGCCTATTCGCCCGAAAAGAAAACGCCGACCGACAATCCTATACAGCAACGGTTCATCCGCTCCGGCGCAACCTTCGCGGTAATGGAGCTTTTCAGCTTCGGGAGAGGAGAACCATCATGTCCCTGCTATTCGCTGCGGCCCTCGCAGCCGCAATGTCGTCCCCGGTCGAGCCGCAGCAGCAACGCGTTGCGCCGCGAGGCGGCTACGCTCAGAGTTGTACGGAATCCTATGTCAACCAGGGTCGGCTCTACGCCGACTGCCGCGACACGCGCGGCCAGATGCGCGGCACGTCGATCGAACTGGCGCGATGCGGCAATGAAGAGATCAACAACGACAACGGGCTGCTGGTCTGCGGACGCTTCCGTGGCGATTACGAGGGCAATCAGCCCGGTCGTCCCGGTGGCCCCGGGAATGGTGGGCCCGGCAACGGCGGACCCGGCAACGGTGGTCCGGGCTGGGGCGGCGGCAACGGCGGCGGTTGGGGCCGTTCATCCATCACCGTCTATGAGAACTCCAACTTCCGCGGCGCCTCGCGCGAGTTCACCAGCGAAGACCGCAACCTGGGTCGTACCCCGTTCAACGACCGGATCAGCTCGGTCCGCGTCCAGGGCCGTTGGGAAGTCTGCACCGACGCCGAGTTCCGGGGTCGCTGCCGCGTCGTCGAAGGCGACATCCGCAATCTGAGCGGCGGCTTCAACGACAACATCTCATCGCTGCGCCCCGTGCGCGGCGGCGGGCGCTACTAGACGCTCAAGACGATCTTGCCGATGTGCCCGCCGGCTTCCAGCTCGGCGTGTGCATCGGCAGCCTTTTCAAGAGGAAAGACCGCCTGAACCGGCGGTCTGACCGCGCCTGAGGTGACCCAGGGCCAGGCCATCTCCTCGACAGCGGCGGCCAGCCGGGCTTTTTCTTCGGCAGGACGGCTGCGCAGCGTCGATCCCGTCAGCGTCAATCGCTTCAGCATGATCCGCTGTAGGTCCAGCTCGACCTTAGCGCCGGTCAGCGAGGCGATCACGACCCACCGCCCGCCGGCGTTCAGGCTGTTCAGATTCAGGGCGGCGTAGTCGCGCCCCACCATGTCTAGAACCACTTCGGCGCCGCCCGCCGCCTTGATCTGCGCTTCCAGATCGTCGGCCGAGGCGTCCAGGCTGATGTCGGCGCCCAACGCTTTCGCTGCGCTGGCCTTGTCCGCCCCGCGCGAGGTGGCGATCACCTTTGCGCCCGCCGCCTTCGCCATCTGGATCGCGGTAACGCCAATTCCGCTGGTCGCGCCGTGGATCAGCAGGGTCTCGCCGGCCTTCAGCCCGCCGCCCTCGAACACATTGGCGAAGACGGTGAAGACGGTCTCGGGCAGCACCGCCGCCTGGCGGAAATCGAGACCCTCGGGGATCGGCAGGACATGCCGCGCGTCCACCACTGCCTGTTCGGCATAGCCGCCGCCGCCCAGCAGGGCGCAGACCCGATCGCCGACGCGCCAGCGGGTCACGCCTTCGCCGACGCCCGCAATCTCGCCTGCGATCTCAAGGCCCAGCACGTCCGACGCGCCGGGAGGAGGGGGGTATCCGCCGCTACGCTGCAACAGGTCGGGCCGGTTGACGCCCGCCGCCCGCACCCGAATCAGCACCTGTCCCGGCCCGGCGATCGGATCGGGACGTTCGGCGATCTTCAGCGCCTCGGCCGGGCCTGAACCGCCCTCGATCTCGATCACGCGCATCGCACGTCCCTTGCATTCGTCCGTATCCGGGCGTTCAGATAAGGGTCCTGGGCCGCCTTGGCCATGACAGCGCGGAAAGGCGACGACGATGTTCGAGGATATTGAACCCCGCCCGCAACGCGGCGAACCCCTCCGCGCCCTGTCGCGCGAGGACCTGGATGTCTATTCCATCGAACATCTGGAAGACCGCATCGCCGCCTTGAACGACGAGATCGGACGTTCGCGCGGCGCGATCGACACCAAACGATCCAAGAAAAACGCCGCCGACGCCCTTTTCAACTTCGGTTCCTGATCGCGAATGGCACGCTGGCATGGCATGAGCGTTGCATCTTTCGTGCGAACGGTTCCGTCAGGGGCCGATTGCAGGACGGAATCGCATTTCCCTAATGATCAAAGCTCAAATGACCTCCGCTCCGTCCTTCGCTGACCGCAGCCGCACCGTGCGTGATTTCGCCCGGTCGGAGCTGTTCGACCGCACTTTCCGCGAAGGCATGGAACTGGTCGAGGAGACCGCCGCCTATCTGGACGGCGAGGGGCGTCGCGATTCCAAGATGCTGTCGCGCGCCGCCGCCCTGGCCTATGCGGCCGAGAGCATGAAGCTGACGACGCGCCTGATGCAGATCGCCTCGTGGCTGCTGGTCCAGCGGGCCGTGCGCGAGGACGACATGACGCCGGAGACGGCCTGCGAGCCGCGCTATCGCCTGAACGAACGTCGCATCGAGGCCGAGCCCAGCCACGCCGAACTGCCAATCGCCCTGATCGAATATCTGGTGCGCTCCGAAAAGCTGTTCGACCGCACCCTGTATCTGGACCGCCGCATGTATGCGGACGCCCAGGAGACGGCGCCCGAAAACGCCGTTCTCAGCCAGATGGGCCTGCTGGAAGCCGCCTTCCGGGGCTAACCGCCCCCTTACGGTCCGACGTCGTTGGCGTCGGCGCGGCCGTCATCGACCGGCTTGGGCAGGTTGACGCCTATGCCCAGCGCCTGGGCCAGCTTGTCGTCGCGGCCATAGACGTCCTCGCGGAAGGCCACGCGTCCCTGACCGTCCACGAAAGCGGTCCAGTACAGCAGCCGCACCGAAATCTCGCGCCCGGTGGTGACGCGCGTCGTCTCGCGGCTGTCTTGCGCGGCGTCGAACTGGCCCAGCTTGGTCGGGTCGGGCGACAGCAGCAGGCGCGCGAACTCGACCGCATTCTGCACCCGCACGCAGCCGTGGCTGCGCTGGCGCGTGGACAGGTTGAAGGCGGCCTTCGACGGCGTATCGTGCAGGAAGATGGCATAGCTGTCGCGCAGCTCGAACTTCACATAGCCCAGAGCCGAACGCGGGCCGGCGCGCTGGATGACCGTGCCGTCCTTCACATACATGTCGTTGGCGGCCAGATAGCCCGGCCCCTTGGGCAGGATTTCACGGCGCGCGATGCCGGCCGGCACATACCAGGGCGGATTGGCCACGACCGAGGCGAAGGGCTTCTCCAGGCTGGGCGTCTGGTTTTCGGCCGAACCGACCACGACGCGGTTGGAGTGAACCGGCTTGCCGTCCTTCCAATAGACCATGATGGCGGCGGCGGTGTTGACCTCGATCCGCTCGGGCGCGACGTCGCGCTTCAGCCAGCGACGGCGTTCCAGGTTCAGGGCGATCTGGCGCGCACGATCCTCCGCCGAGGCGCCCAGCGAACGCTGGGTGCCCGTGCCGATACGACCGTCGGCGCCCAGGCCGTGGCGGTTCTGGAAGCCCTGCACCGCGCGTTGCAGTTCGGCGTTGTAGGTCAGGCCCTGCGCCTTCAGCCGTGCGCCGTCGGCGGCCGACAGGTCGCCTTCGGCCGTCAGCCGGTCGATCAGGGCGGGGATGCGGCGGTCGCTATTGCCCGGCTCGATCGTGGCGCCCGGGGCGAAGGCGGGCCAGCCGCCCTGCGCCGCCAGACGGCGATAGCGCACGTAGCCGGCCGACAGGTTCTGATAGCCGATGTCGGTGGGCGCCAGGCCGTCGTACCAGTTGGACAGCACATTTCGGCTCAGGGCGTCGCTGAGGCCGCGCGGCAGGTCCACGCGGTTCTTCTGCATCTCCCACAGGTCTTCGACCGTCTCGGGCCGCACCTTGCCCTCGGCCAGGACGCGCGCATAGCCGATGGCCGCCGTGGTGGTGCGCAGGTCGGCGCTGGCCGGATCGGCCGCCAGTCCCACGAAATCGAAATAATCGGCGCCCGACAGGCCGTGGCGATCGGCGCGAGCCGCGGCGGCGTTCAGGGCGCGCATCCGTTCGGCGTTCCAGACCGGCCGCCAGCCGTTCATCTCATAGAAGGCGCGCACGTCCGCCTGCTGCGTCGCGGGCAGGCGCGAAATCTGGTCGTTGAAGCTGTTGTAGAAGGCGGTCGCCTCCGGCCCACGCTGCACGAAGACCTGCTGCGCGCGCGCCGCCGAGCCGAGGGTCATGGCCGCCGTGGCGACGCCCAGACCCAGTTGCCGTCTATTCATATCCAGTCCGCTTCTTCGATCGCTTCGGCCAGCGTGGCCGACGCCCCTGGTACCCGAACGCCGCCACATTATCGGTGTTCCGGCCAAACAAAAAGCGCCGGCCTTGCGACCGACGCCCTTGGTAGGCTGTTTGCTGCGACATGTCGCAGCCAAGACGCGCTTACTTCTTGATGAAGCCGGCGAACTTGTTGTTGAAGCGCGAGACGCGGCCGCCACGGTCCAGCAGGTGGGCGTTGCCGCCGGTCCAGGCCGGGTGGGTCGACGGATCGATGTCCAGGTTCAGCGTGTCGCCTTCCTTACCGTAGGTCGAACGGGTCTGGTAGGAGCTGCCATCGGTCATCACCACGGTGATGAAGTGATAGTCGGGGTGCGTATCCGCTTTCATGGTCGTCGTCCGGTCTCTGCGCGATGACGATGCCGACCGTCGGTGCGCGTGAAATGAGAAACCCGCCCCCACTCCTTTTTAGGGAAAGGGCCGGCGGGAATGAGGGCCGGCGTTTACACCGGGGGGCGTTCCGGGGCAAGAGGCGGGCGAAATGACCGATCACACCGCCGCATCCGCCCACTCCGCCAACCGCGCTTCGGGCGCGGCGACTGTAGAAGGGCGGCCCAGCGCCGGCGCCCTGCTGGCCGACCAGATGGCCGAGGCGGGCGGCAAACGCGCCAAGCGTCGCGACATCCGGCCGCTGGCCCGACTGATTCCCTTTGCGATGCGGCATAAGGGCCATGCCCTGATGGCGGTCTTCTGGCTGCTGCTGTCCACCGCCGCCTCCCTGGGTCTGACGGCCCTGGCGCGCGGGGCCATCGACCATGGGTTCGAGGCCGGCGGCGCCAATCTGAACATCTGGTTCCTGCTGCTGGGCGCCAACGCCCTGTTCCTGGGCCTGGCGACGGCCGCCCGCTACTATTTCGTCACCCGCACGGGTGAGCGCGTCATCGCTGATGTGAGGAAGGGTCTGTTCGGGCGCATCCTGACGCTGGACCCCTCCTTCTACGCTCACATGCGCACGGGCGAGGTGCTGTCGCGCCTGACCACGGACATCGCCCTGGTCGAGACGCTGATGACGACCTCGATCTCCTATGCGCTGCGCAACTTCCTGACCCTGATCGGTGGCGTGGCCCTGCTGTTCTTCGTCAGCCCCAAGCTGACCGGCTTCGTCCTGCTGATCGTGCCCTTCCTGCTGGGTCCGATCTTTATCTTCGGCCGCAAGGTCAGGAAGCTGACCGTCACGTCCCAGGACCGGTTCGCCAACGCCGTCGGCTTCGCCGGCGAGAGCGTGGACGCCATCGAGACGGTGCAGGCCTTCGGTCGTGAACAGAGCGCCATCGCCCGCTTCGGCGCGGCGGTCGAGGACGCCTTCTCCGCCTCGCTGACCCGGATGCGGGCGCGGGCCTGGATGACCGCTCTGATCATCGTCGTCATGTTCGGGGGCGTAACCCTGGTGCTGTGGCTGGGCGCTCAGGACGTGGTCGCCGGCGTCATGTCGCCGGGCGCCCTGCTTCAGTTCGTGCTGCTGTCAGTGTTCGCCGCCGGGGCCGTGGGCGCCCTGGGCGAAAGCTGGGGCGACGTGCAAAAGGCGGCCGGCGCCATGGAGCGGATCGAGGAGCTGATGCGGGCCGTCGCCGGCATCGCGCCCCCGGCCCATGCCACGGCCCTGCCTACGCCCCCGCGCGGCGAGGTGTCGATGTCGGCCGTCGGCTTCTCTTATCCGGGCCGTCCCGACCTGCCGGCCCTGAAGGGGTTCAGCCTGACCGTGCGGCCGGGCGAGACCGTCGCCCTGGTCGGTCCATCGGGCGCGGGCAAGTCCACCGTCTTCCGCCTGCTCCTGCGCTTCTATGATCCGCAGACCGGCATGGTCTCGGTCGATGGCGTCGATGTGCGCCAGGCCGATCCCGTTGCCGTGCGCGACCGCTTTGCCTGGGTGTCCCAGGAAACGCCGCTGTTCTCGGGTTCGGCCTTGGAGAACATCCGTTTCGGTCGCGAAGCGACCACCCTGGAAGAAGCCCGGATCGTCGCCGACAAGGCCCAGGCCCTGGGCTTTATCGACGCCCTGCCTCAAGGCTTCGACACCCCGCTCGGCGAACGCGGCAAGAGCCTGTCCGGCGGCCAGCGCCAGCGTCTGGCCATCGCCCGCGCCCTGGTCCGCGACGCGCCCATCCTGCTGCTGGACGAGGCCACCAGCGCCCTGGACGCCGAAAGCGAACGCCTGGTCCAGGTCGCCCTCGACCAGGCCATGGAGGAACGCACCACCATCGTCATCGCCCACCGCCTGGCCACCGTCCTTCGGGCCGATCGCATCGTCGTCATGGACGATGGCCGCGTGGTTGAAGAAGGCACGCACGACCAACTGGTGGCCAAGGGCGGCCTCTATGCGCGTCTGGCCGAACTGCAGTTCCGGGCAGGTTAGGCCTACGCTTGGGCTAAAGGCCTGCGAGCGCCAGCGCCGGGAAGTCGCTGAAGATCGCATCTACCCCCGCCTCGGCAAAGGCGGCGGCATAGCCCGCCATGTCGCCGTGCTCGGCCAGGCCTTCGCCCCGCCGCCGCTCGGCCGGCAGGAAGGCGTTCTCGGCTCGCAGGGTCCAGATCACGACCTTCAGCCCCGCCGCATGGGCGTCGCCGACCAGGGCGCTGGGCGCGGTCGTGCGGCCCTCCGCGTCGCGCGGCAGGACCAGGGTCATCTCCGGCGCGACCCACGCGGCATAGGCGGCCATGGCCTGCAAACCTTCGGCCGTAATCATCTGGGCATAGGTCATGTCCGGTCGGTCCGCCGGGGATCCTCTGCTGTTGACCAACTGGGCCAGGGGCGTGTCGATCCGCTGGGCCAGACGCTCCAGCGGCCCGACCTCGAAACACTGGATGATTACGGGTGCGTCCGCGCCCTTCAGGTCCAGCCGTTCCAGTTCGGCGACGAAGGCGTCCTCCATCGGCAGGCCGATCCCGGCGAAATAGGTCGGATGCTTCAGCTCCGGCGCTACGGCGATGGTCCGGCCGGTTCGCGCTGAGGCCGCGCGGGCGATGGCGACCACCTCGTCGAAGGTCAGGATCGGCTCCTGTCCGTCGAAGGTCGCGCTGCCGGGGCGGAAGGCGGGCAACCGTTCCTTGGTCCGTAGGGTCTTCAGTTCGGCCAGGGTGAAGTCTTCGGTAAACCAGCCGGTAGTCGGGACGCCGTCGATGGTCTTGGTCGTCTTGCGGTCTGCGAACTCGGGCCGGTCGCCGACGTCGGTCGTGCCGCCGATCTCGTTCTCGTGCCGATCCACGAAGACGCCGTCTCTGGTCAGCACCAGATCCGGCTCGATCACGTCCGCGCCCTGTTCGACCGCCAACTCATAGGCCGCGCGCGTATGCTCCGGCCGCTCGCCGGACGCGCCGCGGTGGGCGATGATCAGGGGCTGGGCCAGGGCGGGCGTTCCGACAAGGAGGGCGAGGGCGGTGACGATGGCGCGGATCATGCCCGATGGATAGGGCAGGGGCGCGACAGCCCCATGACGACCAGACTGAGGTCTTAGCCCTGCAGCACCTTGCGCAGCTGCGGGTGCAGTTCGCTGTTGCTGGCCAAAACGGACACGCCCGTCTTGGGATCGCCGTCGTTCTCGATGGTCGTCACCTTGCCGCCGGCCTCGGTGACGAACAGGATGCCCGCCGCCACGTCCCAGGGTCTCAGGTTGCGCTCATAGAAGGCGTCATAGCGGCCGGCCGCGACCCAGGCGAAATCCAGCGCAGCCGAGCCCAGACGGCGCATGCCGGCGACGCGCTGGCCCACGGCGTGGATGTCCTTGATGGCTTGGGCGTGGCCTGACTTGCCGATGAAGGGCAGGCCGGTGGCGATCAGGCTTTCCGACAGGTCGCGACGACCGGCGACGCGGATGCGGTGATCGTTCAGATAGCAGCCTTTGCCCTTTTCGGCCCAGAACAGCTCGTTCATGACGGGGTTGTAGGTCACGCCGGCGACGATCTCGGACGAGCCGTCGGGCGCGCGGCGCTCCAGCCCCACCGTGATGGCGAAGTGGGGCATGGCGTGCATGAAGTTGGTGGTGCCGTCGATCGGATCGACGATCCAGGTGTGGGACTTGTCGGTCCCCTCCATCATGCCGCGCTCCTCGCCCAGGAAGCCGTAGCCCGGGCGGGCCTTCATCAGCAGTTCGTAGAGGGTGTCCTCGGCCTTCAGGTCGGCGGCCGTGACGAAGTCGCCGGGGCCCTTGCGCGACACCTGCAACTGCGAGACCTCGCCGAAGTCGCGGAGCATGGGGCGGGCGGTCTTGCGCACCGCGTCGAGCATGACTTGGAGCAGGGCGGAAGCGAGGGCCATCGGCGGATCTCCTGGTCCGCATGTCCTGAAAAGGCGCTCTGGCCCGGACATGCGGAGAAGTTCAAGGAAGGAACCGGCCCTGGACCAGGGTCGGCGGTATCGAGTGTCAGTCCGCGCGGCGGACGTATTCGCCGGTCTCGGTATCGACGACGATACGCTCGCCGGCCGACATATAGGGCGGGATCATGATGCGCACGCCGTTGGACGCCAGCGCCGGCTTGTAGGAGGACGAGGCCGTCTGGCCCTTAACAGTCGGCTCGGTCTCGGCGACCTCCAGCACGACCTGATCCGGCAGCGACAGGCCGATCGGACGCTCTTCGTGCATCTCGATGACGACCTTCATGCCTTCTTGCAGATAGGGGATGCGGTCCTCGCCCACCCAGTCCTTTTGCAGCTCGATCTGCTCGTAGGTGCCGTCGTCCATGAAGACCAGGCTGTCGCCGTTGTCGAACAGATAGGAGAAGTCCTTCTGCTCCAGCGTGACGCGCTCGACCTTGTCTTCCGAGCGGAAGCGTTCGTTCAGCTTGTTGCCGGTCTCAAGGTTCTTGGCCTCGACGTTGGCGAAGGCGCCGCCCTTGCCGGGCTTGACGTGGCTGGCTTTCGTGACGACCCACAGGCCGTTGTTCACTTGCAGGACCATGCCGGGCTTGATGGTGTTGCCGTTGATCTTCATGGGGTCACATCGGGAATAGGGTTGCGCTCACGCGCCCATGTCGAGGCGTGGCGAATAGGGCGCGATCCCTAGAGGAAGCCCCGATAAAGGGCAAGCCGGGCCTAATGCAGCGTGCGCTCGCGCGACGCGTCGTCCACCTTGCGATGCAGGAAGTTGCCGAAACGGATGCCCGATCCCGTCGGCGCGGCCATCTTGCCCGCGCCTTCGTTCAGTTTGCGCGCCTCATGGGCGAACGCGGCGGCGAGGCCCGCCGATGACATGGCCGCGATCACCTGACGCGCCATCGATGATGGACGCAGGCCCAGCCAGACGGCGTTGACGGTCTGGGCTGCGACCCACAGGCCCATGGCGGTGGTGCGCTCGCGCTGTGGCGGGGCGTTCCACACCCGAACGGCAGACAACGTCGTCGCCGAGAAAACGGCCGGCAAGATCAGGCTGAAGGCGCCCTGGGGCTTTTCGGTAATCGGCAGGTCCTTGTTGCGGACCTGTTTCAGATTGCGCTTTGGTTTCAGAGCGCCCGAGGCGATGCCATGAGCGAGCAGGGCAAACCCGACCGTCAGGGCGATCCCGGCGACCACGTGACCCGCGCTGCGGCCCTCGCTGTTCAGCAGGTCCATGGCGGCGTCGCGCACGTCGTCGATCGCTTCGTCGATATCGGTCATGGTCCGCTCCAGCTTGGCCCTGAAAGGCTAATGACCGGAGCGGACCGGAGTTCCGTCAGAAGGCAGAGCTTAGTTGCCGGTCGCGGCGCTGTCGGTGACGATCTCTTTCATGGCCGATTGCAGATAGTTCTGCGCGCCCATCAGTTCGATCAGCTTGTGCTGGTTTTCGAGGAAGTCGATGTGCTCCTCGGTATCCGCCAGGATCTTCATCAGCAGATCGCGGCTGACGTAGTCGCGGGTCTCCTCGCACTGGGTCACGGCGGCGGCGGTCGTGGCGCGGCTGTCCAGCTCCAGCTGAAGATCGGCGCCCAGGCATTCGATCGGATCCTCGCCGACCTTCAGCTTGTGCAGGTCCTGAAGGTTCGGCAGGCCATCCAGGAAGAGGATGCGTTTGATCAGCATATCGGCGTGCTTCATTTCGCCGATCGATTCTTCGTAGATCACGTTGCCGAGGTGCGACAGGCCCCAGCTTTCGAACATGCGCGCATGCAGAAAATACTGGTTCACGGCCGTCAGTTCGTTGGTGAGCACTGCGTTCAGCGTGCGCAGGATTGCGGGGTCGCCCTTCATGGCCATGGTCCTTGGTCTCGCCACGGCGCATTCGCCGTCTGTTGAGCGAGGCAATACCACAGTAAAACGCGCGTTGTTTATTTGCGAGTTTTTATCACTACATTGATAGTGCGAGTGATTTTCGGCCGCGAGCGCAGCTGAGGACTATTCTGCTGCGAGTGCGAACGCTTCGCGGCTGTCCTGGATCATCTGGCGCATTTCGCAGACGCATTTGGCGCACTGGGCCTGGCACTGGTTGCGCGCGAAGATGTCGCGCGGACGGCAGGCCCCGGCCTCTATGGCCTGGGCGACATCACGTTGGCGAAGACCGTTACAGTTACAGACGTACACGAGGCGCTACACGTTCCATCGACTGAGAATGGTTCGCTATAGCATGAGTTAAGGCGATTGCAAGTCGTTCGCATGGCTCGAACATTGACGGATCGTCGCGGGGGGAGGCAAGGACGGGCATGGCCAGAACACCCACCGTCCCCGCCCGACCACCTTGCCGGCTGTATCTGATCACGCCGCCCGCGATCGCGGACCTGAGCGCCTTCGCCGAGACCCTGGATCAGGCCCTGGCGGCCGGCGATGTCGCGGCCCTGCAGATCAGGCTGAAGCCTGCGGACGATGCCACGATCCGCGCGGCGGTCGCGGCGCTGGCCCCCATCGCCCGTCGCCATGACGTGGCCGTCCTGTTGAACGACCGACCGGACCTGGCCCGCGAAACAGGGTGCGACGGTGTTCACATCGGTCAGGAGGACGGCTCGCTCACCGAGGCGCGGCGCATCCTGGGGTCGGACGCCATGATCGGCGTCACCTGCCACGACGACCGCGACCTGGCTTGGGACGCGGCCGAGGGCGGGGCGGACTATGTCGCCTTCGGCGCTTTTTATCCCACGGACACAAAAGAGACGGTCTATCGTCCGGATCTGGAAATCCTGACGGTTTGGCAGGACACGGTCGAGACCCCTTGCGTCGCCATCGGCGGCGTCACCGTCGATAATGCCGCTGAGCTGGCGCGTGCAGGCGCGGACTTCGTCGCCGTCAGCAACGGCGTCTGGGGTTACGGAGAAGGCGCAGCCGAAGCGGTCAAGTTGTTCAATCAAAGGTTGAAGTTCTGACTTCAGGGGATATTAGGAACCCTGTGGTCTTTTACCCCGCCTCTATTCGGTCGGGACGGTTCCATGATCATGAGCCGCGCGCTCAACAGCGACGACCCGCCTATCTCGTCTTCGACGACGACGCCGGAGGTTGGCCAGCAGCCGATTGACCTGAACGACGGCCACCACCCCTTCCAGCCTCTTGTGCCTGTGCTGACCGGAGTGGCGGTCGCGATCCTCGTCGCCCTGGCCATCGCCTATGGTCGTTCGGCAGGACTGGTCGCAGGTCTGTGGGGCGCCAGCGGCGTCGCGGTCGCTGTATGGTTGCGGACCAGCCGCGGCCGCAACAGCGACCTGACGTTTGCGGGGGTCCTGACCGTCAGCATCCTGATCGGCGAGATCATCGCCGGCAACAATCCGGCGCTGGCGCTGGCCTTCACCATCGTCAATATGATCGAGATCGTGGCTGCGGTCCTACTGGCGCGGCGGTTCTCGCCGACGCTGAACCTGTCTAGCCTGAACGGCGCCGTCAGCTTCCTGTTCGTCGCCGCCGTCATCGCGCCCATCCCGGCGGCGCTGGCCAGTTTGGTCATCCTGAATCAGATGGGACAGGGGGAGATCTGGCAGGGGTTTCAGACCTGGTGGTTCGGTCATGCGCTTGGCATCGCCGTGCTCGGCTCCATGGGGCTATCGCTGACGCGCACCACGCTCAAAAAACTTCTTCGACCGGCGAAAATGGTCGAGGCCGCCGTCCTGGTGGGGCTCATTCCCGTCTTCTGGTATGTCGCCTTTGCGGGCAGCACTCCCATGGGGTTCATGCTGCTGCCCTTGTTGCTGGCCATTGCCGTGCGGTTGGGCGTGGCGGGCATAGCCTTCACCCTCGTCGTCGTCAGCTTCTTGTTGGTGGGCGGGGCGATGATCGGCCACGGCCCCTATAGTCAAGGATCGCTTCCCGAACAGGTGATGATGGCGCAGATGCTGGTGCTGGTCGGCTATATGCCGGTTCTGCTGGTGGCTTCACTTCTGGAAGAACGCGATTTGCTGGCCGAGCGCGCGCGTCTCGGTCGCGAGCGTGCGGAAAAGGCGTCCGAGGCCAAGTCCCGCCTGCTCGCCAACGTCGCGCACGAGATCAAGAGCCCGGTCGCCGGCATCATCGGCATCGGCGACCTGTGGCGTCAGGGGCAGCTCGGCCCGATCACGCCCCAGCAGGCTGAAATGTCCGAGATGCTGGTCGCGACCGCCCGTCAGGTCGAGACCCTGGCCCATGATCTGCTGGACGTGGCCCGCGCCGAATCCGGGGCCGTCAGGGTGGAACTGCGCCCGACCGACATTCCGGGACTGCTTGAGGATGTGCGTCGCACCTGCCTCTTGCGACCGGATGCCTACAAGGTCGCCATAGAAGTGATGTGCGAAGGCGACGGCCTGATCGCCATCGCCGATTCCCAGCGTCTGGCGCAGGTCGTGACCAATCTGACGATCAACGCCTTGAAATACGGCAGTTCCGGCGGGCGCGTCATTCTTCGTGCGCTGCGCGAGGACGACTGTGTGCGGATCGAGGTCACCGACTTCGGCCCCGGCCTGTCCGTCCAGAAGCAGGCCCAACTGTTCGAACCCTTCAACCGCCTTGGCCTGGAGCGTTCGACGGTCGAGGGTCACGGCGTGGGTCTGGCGCTGGCCAAGCGGCTGGTGGAGTTGCAGGGCGGGTCCATCGGCGTGATCTCGGCGCCGGGCGAAGGCGCCACCTTCTGGGCTCTGTTGCCCAAGGCGTGAGGTCGCGCTTGCGGTCGGAGCGTCGCCGCGCGATTGTCGGGACATGCCCATGATCGCCCTTGCCGCTGCTCTGTTGATTTCAGGACAGGCGACGACGCCGCCTCAACGCTCGTCTTCCGATCTGACGCGCGATCTGAACAGCGCCCCATCGTCGGCCGTGACGCCGCCAGCCTCGTCCAGCGCAAGTTCGACGCCGATTCAGGCCCCGGCCCGCACCACGACCCAGACCTTGCCGCCGATTGGTCAGAGTCCAGCGGCGACGCCTCGCCCGGCGCCGACGACATCTCCGGCGCAACGACCGGCCCAGACGCCCAGCGGGGCGACGACGCAAACCCTGCCTCCCATCGGTCAAAGTCTGGCTGCGACGCCGCGCTCGGCGCCGACGATACCATCGGCGCCACGTTCGACGCAGGCGCCTGGTCGAACGACGATGGCGCCCGCCGCGTCGCAACCGCCCTCTGCTTCAACCGGGACCCCGCGACCGGCGCCGACCACCGCTGCACCGCAAGCCACGACGCCCGCACCCGTCACAGCGACGCCGCCATCCGCAGCGCCTGCGCCTGCCGCGCTCGACGCCGCAGCCATCGCCGCATTGCCGTTCAGGATAGAGTTACCAGCGGGTCTGACCATCACGCCTGCGCGGGCCGGTGCCGACGCCAATATCTATCGCGTTCAGCGCGGCGATCAGACCTTGCTGATGATCTACGCCGGACCGTCATCGCAGTTTCCGATCTATGACGGCGAGATGGTGCGCGCCGGCGGCAGGGCTTCGGTGGTGGTGACGGAGGGCGGGCGACGTCTGGCCATGGAACATCTTTTCCAGCGCGCGACCGCCCCCAAGGAAATCCATGCCTGGATCGCCAGCGTCACCGGCGCCGACCGCGATCTGGCCGAACGGATCGGCCAGTCCATCGACGCCCACTGAGCCGTCAGCCCTCGGACCAGACCGCCATTTCGGTCCCGGCGGGATCGGCGAAGTGGAATCGGCGACCGCCGGGGAAGGCGTAGATCGGCTTCAGGATTTGGCCGCCGGCCGCCTCGACCTTGGCCAGCATGGCTTCCAGGTCATGGGCGTACAGGACGGGCAGGGGCGTCTTGGTCCGTTCGGCCTGGTCGGCGTCGAACCCACCGTCCAGCCCCTGATCGAAGGCCGCATAGGTCGGGCCGTAATCCACGAAGGTCCAGCCGAACGCCTGGCTGTAGAATTCCTTGGTCGCGGCTAAGTCTGCGGCGGGCAGTTCGAGATAGTCCAGCTTTCCGTCTTCACGCACGGTTGATCTCCTCAGTTCGACGCCACCGACCGATCCCTCTTGCACGACGCCCGAACATGCGCAAACCTGCAAACGGTTCGCAGTTGCAGGAGTCGAGCGATGATCGTGATGACGACGGGAATGACGGGCCTCATGGCCTTGATGCGGCAGGACGAGCGGCCGGTCGGCCGACCGTTGAAAGCCGCCGCAAGCCGCACGCCAGCCCTTCAGTCGATGATCGCTACGACGCCCCGACCGCCCCGCTGACGCCTATCCGACCTGGGCGCGGTGCCTCAGGAAGGCGTCGGCCAGGACGCAGGCGGCCATGGCTTCCACCACCGGCACGGCGCGCAGCGCGACACAGGGATCATGGCGTCCCTTGGTGCGCAGGTCCGTCTCCTCGCCGTCGCGCGTAACCGTCTGGCGCAGGGTCAGGATCGACGATGTGGGCTTGAACGCCACCCGCGCCGTCACCGGCTGGCCCGTCGAAATCCCGCCCAGCACGCCGCCCGCCTTGTTCGACAGGAAGACCGGCTGCTTGTTCAGGTCCAGCCGCATCTCGTCGGCGTTCTCTTCGCCCGTCAGTTCGGCCGCCTCGAAGCCGGCGCCGATCTCGACCCCCTTGGCGGCGTTGATCGACATCAGGGCCGCCGCCAGTTCGGAATCCAGCTTGCCATAGATCGGCGCGCCCCAGCCGGCCGGAACGCCGGTGACCTCCAGAGCGACGACGGCGCCGACCGACGACCCGGCCTTGCGAACGCCGTCCAGATAGGCCTCCCAGGCGGGCACGACCTCGGCCGAGGCGGCGAACAGCGGATTGCCGGATACGGCGTCGAAATCGACCTGATCCGGGGCGATCCGGTGGGCCCCGATCTGCACCACGCCCGCACGAATCCTGACGCCTTCGCCCAGCACCTTGCGGGCCACGGCGCCGGCCGCCACGCGGCTGGCGGTCTCGCGCGCCGAGGACCGTCCGCCGCCCCGGTGATCGCGCACGCCGTATTTGGTCTGGTAGGCATAGTCGGCGTGGCCCGGCCGATAGGCGCGGGCGATCTCGCCATAGTCCTTGGACCGCTGGTCCTCGTTCTCGATCAGGATCGAGATCGGCGTGCCGGTGGTGACGGGGCCGTCGCCGTCGTCGAAGACGCCCGACAGGATGCGCGCCGTGTCGCTTTCCTTGCGTTGGGTCACGAAGCGGCTGCCGCCTGGCTTGCGCTGGTCCAACCAAGGCTGGATGTCCGCCTCGGTCAGAGCGATCATCGGCGGGCAACCGTCCACGACGCAACCGATGGCCGGCCCGTGGCTCTCGCCCCAGGTGGTTACGCGAAACAGATGGCCGAAGGTATTGTGCGACATGCGGTGACTTATGCCGCCAGACGCTCCTGCGTCCAGACCCGCGTGAACCGCAGCAACAGGTCTTCCGCCGCCGACGGCACGTCCGACGACGGCGTCAGCGTCACGAACAGATGTCCGGCCTCACGCGATCCGCGCGCCGGCAGGCCCAGGCCTTTCAAACGAACCCGCACCGGTGCGGCCATGTCCGCCGTGATCCAGGCCGAGCGCGTGCCCGCGTGGGTCTCGATCTCGACCCGCCCGCCGTCGGCCATCAGGCGCTGTTCCGTGGGCCAGGTCATGAAGATGTCGTCGCCGACGACCGACAGCCCGTCCTCGGGCCGGATCAGGACCGACAGATAGAGGTCGCCGCCATCTACCGCGCCGCGCCGCAGTCGCAGATGATCGCCGCTTCGCAGGCCCGCCGGCGCCATGACCCGCACCGTCCGCGCGCCCAGCCGCAGTTCGACACGCGCACCGGCGATGGCCTGCATCGGGCTGAGCACCAGGACCGGCGCAGGCGCGGGACGCTGCTTGGGGGCGGACAGAGCCGGGCGGGCAGGCTGATGCGCCTGGATCAGGCGATAGGCGGCGATCACGCGCCGGAACCGCTCGGCGTCGCCGCCGGCCTGGTCAGGGCGCGCCGCCTTGACCGCCGCGCGGAAGGCGGTCTTCAGCGCGGCGGCATCGACATCGCCGCTGAGACCCAGCGTCGACAGGGCCTCGCGGACGCCGGAAACATCGGAGGGGTGACCATGCGCGCTCATGCCGTCACCGTTCGCCCATCAGGGTCAATGGGCGGTTAACCGTGATTTGCTTTTTGACCGCGATCATTCCCAGCATGGCCCGCAGGCGCTAGATCATCAGCATGACCGCATCCGTGATCCCGCCCAGCCCGTCGCGTGAGGAATACGCCCGCGACTACGCCGCCGCCCTGGCCGCCAATGGCGACGAGACGATCTTCACGCGCGCCGAACCCATCGGTCTGTTCGTCGAATGGCTGGCCGATGCGCGCGCGCACGAGCCGAACGACGCCAACGCCATGACCCTGTCCACGGTCGATGCGGATGGCCTGCCGGATGCGCGGATCGTCCTGCTCAAGGATGTCGATGCGCGCGGCTTCACCTTCTATTCCAACAGCGAGAGCGCCAAAGGCTTCGAACTGGCCGGTTGCGCCGCCGCCGCCCTGACCTTCCACTGGAAGTCGCTGCGGCGCCAGGTGCGGGTGCGCGGCGCGGTCGAGCCGGTTTCGGCGGCTGAGGCCGATGCCTATTTCGCCAGCCGCGCCCGCGAAAGCCGGATCGGCGCCTGGGCCTCGGATCAGTCACGACCGCTGTCGGATCGCACGGTGCTGGAAGAAGCCGTCGGTCGCGAAACGACGCGCTTCGACGGACAGGACGTGCCGCGCCCGTCCCACTGGACCGGCTGGCGCGTCGTGCCGCAATCGGTCGAATTCTGGCGCGATCGGCCGTTCCGCCTGCATGACCGACTGCGGTTCGACCGCGACGGCGAGGCCTGGCGGTCGGGCCGCCTGTGGCCCTGACGCTAGTGCAGTTCAGAACAAGGTTCGTCACAAAGGTCACGGCGAGGTCACAGCGAACACGACGGAGCTGTGCCCGGTTCGGAACGTCTTGATGGCCTGCGGCGGCGAAGCCGCAGATCGATCTACGGCCTGGACATGGAGTTGAGACGAGCCGACGCGCGTTCGGTCTCGTCGTGTTCGCTGTGACCTCGTTGTGCCCGTTGTGATGAACGCCTTGCAGGCCCGCATCAACTCAAGCGTCGATGGCTCTAGGCGCGGAACAGCAGCGATCCGTCGCCGTAGGAATAGAACCGATAGCCGTCCGCGATGGCGTGGGCGTAGGCCGCCTTCATCGTCTCGCTGCCCGCAAAGGCGCTGACCAGCATGAACAGCGTCGACTTTGGCAGGTGGAAGTTGGTCATCAATATATCGACCGCCCGGAACCGATAGCCGGGCGTGATGAAGATGGCCGTGTCGCCGTGGAAGGGCCGGATCTCGCCGTCCTCGGCCGTGGCGCTTTCCAGCAGACGCAAGCTGGTGGTGCCGACGCAAACGATGCGGCCGCCGTTCGCGTGGACGGCGTTCAGGGCGGCGGCGGTCTCAGGCGACACCTCGCCCCATTCGCTGTGCATCTTGTGGTCGGCCAGATCGTCGGCCTTGACCGGCAGGAAGGTGCCGGCGCCGACATGCAGGGTTACAGCATGGGTCGAGGCGCCCTTGGCGCGGATGGCGTCGAGCAGGGCCGGGGTGAAATGAAGCCCCGCCGTCGGCGCCGCGACCGACCCGTCATGCTCGGCGAAGACGGTCTGATAGTCCGAACGGTCGCGGTCGTCCTCGGGCCTTTTGGCGGCGATGTAGGGCGGCAGGGGCATGACGCCCACGTCGCGGATGGCGTCGTCCAGGGCCGGGCCGGACAGGTCGAACGTCAGGGTGATCAGACCGTCGTCGCCTTTGGACAAGACGGTCGCCTCCAACATCCTTCTCCCCTCGGGGGAGAAGGTGGGCCCGGAGGGCTCGGATGAGGGGGCTGTGTCCGCGATCTCTGCGGTTGAGGTTGAGTCCGCGTCGGGCAGCCCCCTCATCCGTCTCGCTTCGCGATCCACCTTCTCCCCCGAGGGGAGAAGGGATGAAAAGACGATCCGGTCGCCCGGTTTGATGCGCTTGCCCGGCTTCATGAAGGCGGACCAGACATCAGGAGCGTCGCGGTGGTGCAGCGTCGCCTCGACCTCGACCGTCAGGGTTTCGCCCTCGGGGCCTATGCGCTGGCGCACGCCCGACAAACGGGCGGGGATCACCCGCGTGTCGTTGAACACCAGCGCGTCGCCGGCTTGCAGGACGTCCGGCAGGTCGCGGATGACCCGATCGTCCAGCGCGCCGCCCTTCACGACCAGCAGTCGCGCAGAGTCTCGCGGATCGGCCGGACGCAGCGCAATCCGGTCTTCAGGCAGGTCGAAATCGAAATCGGCGGTCTTCATCGAGCGCTCTATACGAGCGTCGAACGAGGTGCGCCATGAGCTGGATGATCGACCTGACGTTGATCCGAGTAGAAATAAGACCGCGCCTTGGGGGCTAACGCTGCCGCCGCGCCCAACCTGCTAGGACGTAGAAAATCCACGCGGTGGCGACAGCTCCTGCCATGAAAGCCAAGGCCCACAAGGGATTGCCGTCACCATCTTCAGGGAGGAGCAATCTGGTTGCGAAAATCAAAAGTCCAAGAAGGGCGGCCATGCAGGCAAAGCCGCTCGCCAAGGTGAGTATTGCCGCAGAACCTCTCATCCACCGCCACGATAATCGTAGCTTCAGCCTCGATGATTCGTCGTGGTGGTTTGGTGCTGACATGTCGCCTCCGTCAGACGATTTCTAGCAAGCTAGAACACTGACGCAATCAATGCGTGACAGATCTTAAGCATACCCCGGCGCGAACGCTCCCGCCCAGACGCCATAACGGTTCAGGGACAGGTCGTGCGCGTCGATCTCGGGCGACCGGCCGTCGATCATGTCGGCCAGGACGCGAGCCGAGCCGCAGGCCATGGTCCAGCCCAAGGTGCCGTGGCCGGTGTTCAGATAGAGGCCGGGGATCTTGGTCGCGCCGATGACGGGCGTGCCGTCCGGCGTCATCGGACGCAGGCCGGACCAATAGCTGGCGCCCGCCAGGTCGCCGCCGCCGGGGAACAGGCTGCCGACCGAATGAGCCAAGGTCTCACGGCGCAGGGCGGGCAGGGTGTTGTTGTAGCCCGAGAGCTCGGCCATGCCGCCGACGCGAATGCGGTCGCCCAAGCGGGTGATCGCCACCTTGTAGCTTTCGTCCATGACGGTGGAGACCGGCGCGCGGTCGGCGTCCAGGATCCGGGCCGTGATCGAATAGCCCTTTACCGGATAGACGGGCAGATTCAGGCCCAAAGGCTTGGCCATCATCGGCGAATTGGAACCCAGCGCCAGCACGACCAGATCGGCGGACATCGCCCCCTTGCTGGTCAGGGCGCCGGTCGCGCGACCGTCCGCGGTCGTGATGGCGTGGATTTCGGTCTCGTGATGGAAGACCACGCTCCGCTCCGCCGCCAGCTTCGCCAGGGCGTTTGTGAACAGGAAACAGTCGCCGGTCTCGTCATGCGGCAGGCGCAGCCCTCCGACGAAATCGACATCGGAGGCGGCGAGGCCCGGCTCGGCGGCGATGCAGCCGGCGCGGTCCAGAACCTCGCACGGGACGCCTGCGGCCTTCAACACATCCACGTCCTTGTGCACGTCGGCCAACTGTTTTTCGGTGCGGAACAGTTGCAGCGTGCCCTGCTGGCGACCGTCATAGGCGATGCCGGTGTCGCGGCGCAGCAGGTCCAGCTGGTCGCGGCTGTATTCGGCCAGACGCACCATGCGGCTCTTGTTCAGCGCATAGCGGTCGTGGGTGCAGTTGCGCAGCATGGCGACGGTCCAGCGCACCATGGCCATGTCCAGCCGGGGCCGCACGATCAGCGGGGCGTGGCGCATCAACAGCCATTTCATCGCCTTGACCGGGATCGACGGCGCGGCCCAGGGGGCGGAATAGCCTGGCGAAACCTGACCGGCGTTGGCGAAGCTGGTTTCCAGCGCCGGACCCGCCTGGCGATCCACCACCGTCACCTCATGCCCCGCCTGGCTGAGATACCAGGCGGTGGTGACGCCGATGACGCCGGAACCCAGAACCAGAACCTGCATGTGACGCTTCCGAACCGTGTTGATCGTCAGCGAAGTTACCCTCGCATCGGTCGATGATCCTGCCTGTTTGCGCAACGATCTGCGGCTGGTAGATATGCGACGCAATAATCTGCGGTCGAAAGGTGGAAACTTGTGGCCCTGCTTGATCCCATCGACCAGCGCATTCTCCAACGCCTTCGCGCTGATGGCCGCGTGAGCAATGCAGACTTGGCCTCTGCGGTCGGTCTGTCGCCCTCTGCCTGCCTGCGCCGGGTGCGACGGCTTGAGGAGCGCGGCGTGATCCGGGGCTATGCCGCCGTCCTGGCCAATGACGCCGACGACGGGGTGGTGGCCTATGTGGAGATCACGCTGGAGAAACAGACCGACGACCATATGCGCCGTTTCGAGGCGGCGGTGCGCAACCACCCCGAGATCCGCGACTGCTATCTGATGGCGGGCGAGGCGGACTATATCGTGCGGGCTGTGGCGCCCGACATCGCGGCCTATGAGGTGATCCACAAGGACGTGCTGTCGCGCCTGCCGGGGGTGTCGCGCATCCACTCCAGCCTGGCGATCCGAAACGTTCTGGCGGCGCGCGGCTGAACCCTCGGCGTCGTGCGGTGTTCAGACGACATGAATATCACCGAACTGTTGCCCTCCGCTCTCATCGGCGCCGTCGCCAGCGCCCGATCCATGACCCCGATGGCCGCCATCGCGGCGGCCGAGTTGGCGCACAAGCCGACGCCGGGGCGGGTCTTCCTGCTGAACCAGCCGCTGTTCAAGTTCGGGGCCTTGTTGATGGGCGTTGGCGAGCTATTCGGCGACAAGATGAAGTCGGCGCCGGATCGCACGGTCTTCCTGGGCCTGCTGGCGCGGGTGATGAGCGCCGGCATCGCGGGATCGGCCCTGGCGCCGCGTGGCAAGGAGAAGCTGGGCGCCGGCGTCGCCGTCGCGACCGCCGTGCCGCTGGCCTATCTGACGCTGGCCGGTCGCAAGAAGGCCATGGCCCGCATCGGCCAGACCCGCAGCGGTCTGATCGAGGACGCCGTGATCGTCGGGGCGGGCGCGCTGGTCGTCGGCCTGACGGTCGCGCGGTTCAGCCGCCGCTAAGCGCTCGACAGGCGAGGAACTGGCGGCGATAGGTGCGACAGCATCTCCAGAGGAACCCGTCATGATCACCCGTATCCAACCCGGCGCCCGCATGAGCGAAGCCGTCATTCACGGCGACACCATCTATCTGGCCGGCCAAGTCGGGGAGCCCGGCGACGACGTGATCGCCCAGACGAAGACGGCTCTGGCCGAGGTCGAGGCCTTGCTGGCGGAGGCCGGTAGCGACAAGTCGAAAATCCTGATGGCCCAGATCTGGCTGGCCGACATCGGCGATTTCGACGCGATGAACAGCGTCTGGGACGCCTGGGTCGATACCGCCAATCCGCCCGCCCGCGCCACAGGCGAAAGCCGACTGGCGTCGCCGGACTATCTGGTCGAAGTCATCGTCATCGCCGCCAAGGGCTGATCCCTGCGGCTAAGCGGTTGACCGGGCGGTATGCAGACTGCAAACCGCCAACATGTTGCAGAACCTCGAAACCCTCGCCCGCGAGGCCAAGTCCTGGCCGTTCGAACAAGCCCGCAATCTGCTGGCCCATGTGCTGAAGAAGCGTCTGACCGACGCCGAGCGGGATGCGGCGAAACTGCTGATCGACGCGGGCAAGGCGGATGAAGCTCTGGCGGCTTTTCCCGCCTTGCAGCGTCCGGTGATCCTGGAGACCGGCTATGGCCCGTCGGGCCTGCCGCACATGGGCACCTTCGGCGAGGTCGCCCGCACGACCATGGTGCGCAACGCCTTTCGCGCCCTGACCGGCGACCATTGGCCGACGCGCCTGATCGCCTTCAGCGACGACATGGACGGGCTGCGCAAGGTGCCCGAGGGCATCCCGAACCCGGATATGCTGCGCGAAGACCTGCACCTGTCGCTGACGCGTGTGCGCGACCCGTTCGGCACGCACGACAGTTTCGGGGCGCACAACAATGCTCGGCTGCAGGCCTTCCTGGACGGTTTCGGCTTCGACTACGAGTTCATGAGCTCGACTGAGACCTACAAGTCCGGCCGGTTCGACGCGACGCTGTTGACGCTGCTGGAGCGGTTCGACGCGGTCATGGCCATCATGCTGCCGACTCTGGGCGAAGAGCGGCGCGCGACCTATTCGCCCTTCCTTCCGGTCAGCCCCATCACCGGCCATGTGCTTCAGGTGCCGACGCTGGCGCGCGATGTCGAGAAGGGGACGATCACCTTCGAAGACCCCGCAGGTGAGCCGGGTAACCGCACCGAGGTTCCGGTCACCGGCGGCCATGTGAAGCTGCAATGGAAGCCCGACTGGGCCATGCGCTGGGTCGCACTGGACGTCGATTACGAGATGTCGGGCAAGGACCTGATCGAAAGCGTGCGTGAAAGCTCCAAGGTCTGCCGCGCCCTGGGCGGCACACCGCCGGAAGGCTTCAACTACGAGCTCTTCCTCGACATCGAGGGCAAGAAGATCTCCAAGTCCAAGGGCAACGGCCTGACGATGGACGAGTGGCTGCGCTACGGCACGCCCGAGAGCTTGTCCTGGTACATGTTCCAGTCGCCGAAGTCGGCCAAGAGCCTGCACTTCAACGTCATCCCGCGCGCGATCGACGACTACCTAGCCTTCATCGAAAGCTACAAGACGCAGGAGCCGGCCAAGCGGATCGACAACGCCGTCTGGTCGATCCATGCGGGCGATCCGCCGACCCACACGTCGCCGGTGTCGTTCGCCCTGCTTCTGAACCTGGTCGGCGTGGCCAACGCCTCGACCAAGGACCAGCTATGGGCCTATTTCGCCAAATACCTGCCCGAGGCGACGCCGCAGAACGAGCCGCTGCTAGATCGGCTGATGGGGTCGGCGCTGAATTATTACGAGGACTTCGTGAAGCCCTCGAAGTCGTATCGCCTGCCGGACGACAAGGAGAAGACAGCGCTGCTGGACCTCGCTGGGCGGCTTAGGGCCCTGCCGTCGGACACGACCGATGGCGAGCTGATCCAGAACGAGGTCTATGCGGTGGGCAAGACGCATGAGTTCGAGCCGCTGCGAGCCTGGTTCGGGGCGCTTTACGAGGTCTTGCTGGGCGCAAGCCAGGGGCCGCGCTTCGGCTCGTTCGCGGCCATCTATGGCCTGCCGCAGACCATTGAACTGATCGAGGCGGGGGCGAACGGGAAACTGGCGCAACCTTGACCTTGCGTCAGGATTGTTAACCCGAACGCTTTTGGATGGGCGCGTAGCCGGGGAGGCGACGTTGCATTACGAGATCGAAGAGCAGACGCGGATCCTGTGGCTGGACCTGGTCTCCGCCGGATCGGCCGACAAGGTGCTGGAGGCGACGGTTGGCCTGGTCACCGAGCGACCGGACCTGTGCGCATGGGACTGGATCGTCGAATGCGAGCCCATGACCGACGATGCCACTGTCCAGCATCTGGCGAAATTGGCGCAGGCTTGGGGAACGCCGCCCGAGGTGGAGGCGGTGACGGTCTTCGTCACCCAGGATCGGTTGCTGCATCTGTGGGCGCGCGTGCTGGACTTTCAATTCGCAAGGCGCAAACACCTGATCGAGCGGGACACGAATGCGGCGCGTCGGTTGATCGAGCGACGCAGAAGCGCACGCGCGCAAACATGAACCGAAAATAACGGCGAAGCTCCGGGAGCCTTCAGGTTCGTCCAGGCATTCTCTTCTCATCGGCAAACGCGCTGACAGGAGAAGAGTTATGTCGAACAAGATTTTCAAGACCGGTCTGGCTACGGCTGCTGCTCTGGCCGCCATGGTGACGGCCGCACCGATGGCCGCCCA
The DNA here is from genome assembly GCF_057838505.1 of Brevundimonas sp. KH_058. Classification (NCBI taxonomy): domain Bacteria; kingdom Pseudomonadati; phylum Pseudomonadota; class Alphaproteobacteria; order Caulobacterales; family Caulobacteraceae; genus Brevundimonas; species Brevundimonas sp. KH_058. The sequence goes on from NZ_CM174469.1 coordinate 2,455,058, forward strand.
GGCTCAAGCCAATGGCGTGACCAACTGCGACGCCCCCGGTGGTCGCCAGCGTGCGGGCGCCCTGATCGGCGCCGTCGTCGGCGGCGTGGTGGGTTCCAACCTGGCGCGTAACGAGCGCACCGCCGGCACCATCGTCGGTGCGGGCGCTGGCGCCGCGGCCGGTTCATACATCGGCTGTAACCAGCAGCGGACGCGTGCCGCGGCCACGTCGAACGGCTCGCAATATCGCGCCTCGTCCAACCTGCGTATCCGCAGCGGTCCCGGCACCAACTATCGCCAGGCGGGCACCCTGTCGGCAGGCCAGCCCTTCACCGCCATCGGTTCGCAAGGCGAGTGGGTTCAGATCGCCGGCGGCGGTTGGGTGAACGCCAACTACGTCTCGGCCAACTAGTCTCTTTACCCAAGATCATCGAAAGCCCCGTCCGGTTCGCCGGGCGGGGCTTTCTGCTGGCGCTTACTGACTGACCCACAGGATGCGGGCCATCCATTCGATTTCGCGACGCGGCACGACGCGGGGCGGATATTCCGGATTGATGGAGGACAGGGTGACCGCACGGCTGGTCAGGCTGGTCACCTCCTTGGCGACGGTCTCGCCGGTCGTCAGCCGGGCCACAACCCGGTCGCCGCGTCGTACGCGCGTCGCGTCTTGATCGACGATGACCCGGTCGCCCTCGCGATAGAGCGGCGACATGGAATCGCCGGTGATCTTCAGACTGAACAGGGTGTCCTTGGCGCGAGGCAGCTCGGTCTGGTCCCAGCCTTCCCCCATCGGCAGGCCGGCATCGTCGAAAAAGCCGTCCTGTCCCGCCTTGGCCAAACCGAGAAGCGGCACGGTGGTGGGTCTATCCGGTGCATCATCGGCCAGGATCGCGAAGTCGGAGAGCGACACCCCGGTCGCCTGGAGCACCAGGGTCATGCTTTCGGTCGATGGCCAGCGCGGACGCGGTGGATCGCCCGGACCAAAACGTTTGGAGGGGTTGAAGCTGGTGGCGTCCAGACCGGCGCGGCGGGCTAATCCTGACGGCGTCAGGCCTTCACGTCGCGCCAGGTTGTCGACAGCCTTCCACAGTTTGGCGTGCGATAGCGGCATGGCGTTCCGGCGACCGATTCGTCCACAGGATACGATGGGAAGTTAGGAATTTCTACCTATTCATCGCAGCGGCTCGGCGTTCCTGCCAAGCGTAGAATGTGCCGATGATGATGCAGATGATGATCAGATAGCCGATCAGATTCACGACTGTATAGAGCGATCCCACCATGATCGGTTGTCCGGTAAGGATCATGATGTGCGACATGACCGCAATCAGTTGTAGGCCGCTGGCCCATACCGGCCAAGATTGGCGATACCGCCAGCTTATGCCGATGAAGACGATCAAGAGCGCCAGATCGATAAGGAACATTCCCACGGGAACGCCGCGAAATCCGTTGTTTTCCTGCATGACGATGGTCGCAAACCAGGCGAACAGGTAGGCGCCTGCGCCCATGCGTTCGGCTGAGCCCCCCTTAAGAAAGGCAAACAGCGCCATGCCGACCATGAAGACCGCGCCAATGATCGCGTAAGCGATATTGAGCATGACAAATCGCCCCCGCGCAGGAATGCGCAGGGGCGATAATGACCGAAGTCAGGTCAAACTGAAATCTCGGTAAGCCAAGCTTACCAAGAATTCACGCGACGCGGTGCAGGTGGGTCGGCGTGAGAGCGGACTTGGGGTCCAGCCAATCGTCCGGCTTCGCCACGGGACCAGCGGCATAGGTGCCGTAACCGAGGCGGCGGTGGTCTTTTTGCAGTTCGGCGTGGCAGGCCACGATGGACTCGCGCGCGGCCGACAGGGCGGCGATCGTTTCCATGGCCTTGGCCTGGGCGACCGTGCCGCTGACCGGCGACAGCGACAGGGCGGCGCGGGCGCCGATGAAGGATTGAACCAGCGTCGTCGCCTGAGTGATCGCGGCGTCGATCGCGAGTTCGGTAGCATGCAGATCGCCAGCAACGCTGGTGACGACTTCAGTGCGGTCCATGAAAGCCCCTCAGATAAGGTTACGAGAGACTTATGGTTATCACGTTTTAACCATGGTTGGTAGAGATATTTTCATAGGTGCGGCAATCGCGCGTTGAAGCGCCGCCATAAGGATGGCGGTGAAGTTCAACATCTGCGGGAATCTCGGCCGAATCGGAGCCGAAGCCGGCGGCGCCTAGCTCTGGTTGTCCAGCAGGAAGTGAGCCGTCAGGGATGCGATTGGCTGTGCACGTTCTTCCTGCCAGGCCTCGGCCTGAACATGGGCGACGCGGCGGCCGGCGCGGCTGATGCGGGCGCGGGCGAAGACGTCGATGGGCCGGCCGGTGCGCAGATAGGCGACCGTCACATTGATCGGGCGCGGCAGGCGAGGGCTGGGGAAAATGATCGCCACCTGGGCCATGGCGGTCATTTCCAGCAGGGCGGCCGTCGATCCGCCGTGCAGGGCGGGCAGCATGGGATTACCGATCAGCTTATCTGCAAACGGCATGATCACCGTGATCTCGTCGCCGCTGACCAGGGTCTGAAGACCCAGGAAGCGGGCATAGGGCATGCGGTTCAGGATGTCGGTCATGCTGCGGCTCGCGTCGAACGCTCGCGGGTCTGGTTGAGGATATAGGCGGACTGGGCCGCCGCGACGGGATCGGACGGATCGTCCTCGAACGCCCAGGCGCGCACGAAGGCGATGGTCGGCGTCAGGCGGTAGCAGAGCCCCTGGGCCAGAAGATCCTGACGCGGTCGCGCCGCACGCATGTAATCCACACGCAAATCCAGGGTGGCGATGGGCTGGAAGGTGTCGAGCGCCGTCCAGACCGCCAGGCCGCCAATGTGGTCGAGCAGGGTGGTGACGAGGCCGCCGGCGAAGACGCCGCTGTCGGGATCGCCTACCAGATCTTCCCGCCATGGCACGCGGATGCGCGGCTCCCCGTCATGCAATCCATCGAAGGCGAAACCCAGGGCGCCAGTGTGGGCGGCGCCGGCGGCCAGTTGCGGCAGGATGGTGGTCAGGAAGCTCTCTTGCATCGTGCGGACTGGACCTTCTGGCGCCGATTTTCTGGACATCTTGTATGAGGCGGCGACCTGACGGCGTCGAGAGCGTTACCGCAACATGATCCGCCCCGAAGACCTGCTGCATCCGACGCCTGCCGGCCTCTATTGTCCGCCGGGGGACTTCTATGTCGATCCGGTGCGGCCGGTGGATCGCGCCGTCATCACGCATGGCCATGCCGATCATGCACGCGCCGGGCATGGCGCAGTCTTGGCCACGCGCCAGACCCTGGCGATCATGGCCGAGCGTTACGGCGCCGATTTCACGGGCAAGCCGCAGTCGGTGGAATATGGCGAGGCGACCGCGATCAACGGCGTGGATCTGCGGCTGGTCCCGGCGGGTCACGTCCTGGGGTCTGCCCAGGTCGAGGTGCGATGGAAGGGACTGACCATGGTGGTGTCGGGCGATTACAAGCGTCGCCGCGACCCGACCTGCGCGCCATTCGAGCCCGTGCCGTGCCACGTCTTCATCTCCGAGGCGACGTTCGGCCTGCCCGTCTTCAGTCACCCTCCGGCCGAGGAGGAGGTCGGGCGGCTGGTGCGGTCATTGGGTCAGTTCCCCGAGCGGGCGCATCTGGTCGGGGCCTATGCGCTGGGCAAGGCGCAACGGATCATTCGGCTGCTGCGCGAGGCGGGCTGGGATCGCACCATCTATGTCCACGGCGCGATGGAGCGGCTGAACGCCCTGTACGAACGCGAGGGCGTCGATCTGGGGCCGCTGGCGCCGACGCGGGATCTACCCAAGAATGCGCTGGGGGGAGAGGTCGCCATCGCCCCGCCGTCCGCCATTCAGGATCGCTGGGCGCGGCGGTTCGCCGATCCGGTGACGGCCTTCGCCTCGGGCTGGATGGGGGTGAAGGCGCGGGCGCGGCAGCGGGGTGTGGAGTTGCCGCTGGTCGTGTCGGATCATGCCGACTGGAATGAGCTGACGGCGACTTTCACCGAGCTGAAGCCCGAGGAAATCTGGATCACCCATGGCCGGGAGGAGGGCCTGCTTCGATGGGCCGAGATCAACGGCCAGAAGGCGCGGGCGCTGCGTCTGGTCGGTTATGACGAAGAGGACGAGGAGGCGCTGGACGTTCGCCCGGACTGAGGATCAGGCGGCTGACCGGTCGCCTTCGTCTTCAGAGAGCCGGTCGGCGTCGCCGGCCTCTTCCTGCGCCGCCGAAAGGGCGGCGTTCATCGCCATGCGCAGGCGTTCGGGCTTGATCTGTTTCTCGACGACGGCCGCCATGCCGATGGAAAGATAGTGTTTGGCGTCTTCCGGGTCGGCGTTGGCGGTCAGGGCCACGATGGGCACGCGGCCGACGGCGCCGGGCAGGGCGCGGATCGCCTGTGTCGCCTGAACGCCGTCCATGCGCGGCATCTTGATGTCCATCAGGATCAGGTCGTAGCGGCTTTCCTGAACGGCCTGAAGCGCCTCAAGGCCATCCTCGGCCAGTTCGGAACTGCACCCGAACATCTCGCACAGGGCCTGGGCCACGACGCGGTTGGTGGCGTTGTCGTCGACGATCAGAATGTGGGGGGCCGACTTAAGGTCCAGCCCGGACAGGTCGGACACGTTCGATTGAACTTCGACCTCCACGGCCGCACGCGGTGCAGTCAGATCGAAGGCGAAGGTGGCGCCGCGACCCTTGTTGTTTTCGGCCCAAATTCGGCCGCCCATGCGGTCGATCACTTGGCGGCAGATCGACAGGCCCAGGCCTGCCCCGTCGGGGCCGGAGCCGTGAACGAAGGGTTCGAAGATCGAGTCGACGCGGTCGGTGTCGATGCCGGGCCCGTCGTCGCGGATTCGGGCCTCCATATGGATGCTCTCGCCCTCCACCCAAGCCTTCAGGCCCGCCTCGACGACGCCGTTGCGGGCGAACTTGAGGGCGTTGCCGACCAGATTGTTGAACACCTGTTTCAGACGCGTGCCATCGATCACGGCGGCCAGCTCGGTGTCTCCTTCGTAACCGACCAACAGGGTGACGCCGTCCTGAGAGGCGCGCGGCTCCCACATCGACTGGATGTCGTCCATTACGGCCCGCAGAGCGGTGGGGGTGCTGTTCAGCTCCAGCTCGCCGGCTTCGGCCTTGGACAGGTCGACGGCGTCCTGAAGAATGCGCAGCAGGGTTTCCGACGAGTCCATGATCGTCTGGACGTGCGCCTGAGCCGCCGCGTTCAGCGGCTGGCGACGCAGCAGTTCGGCGACCGCCAGCACGCCGTTCATCGGCGTTCGCAGCTCGTGGCTCATGATGGCCAAGAACTGGCTCTTGGCGCGGGCGGCGGCGATGGCCTGGGCGCGTGTGTCGCTGAGGATCGTGGCCTGTTCGGCCAGCTCCTCGTTCTGTTCGCGCTGGCGCGTATTGACGGCCTGCAGCAGCGTCGCGGCCGTGCCGACGCCCAGATAGGCGCCGTTGTGCGTGACGATGAAGCCGCGCAGCAGGGCGGCCGGGCCGCCCTTCAGCATGATGTCGCAGAAGGCGTCGATGCGAACGCCGGCCTCGACCACGGCCGGCTCGGGATCCATGGCGAAGGTTATGGGGCGCAGGTCGTAGAGGGCGTGGCCAAAACGGGCTGCGATCTTTTGGAGGAAGGCGGTGCGTTCGACCAGCCCGACCGGACGATTTCCATCGACAACGGGGATGACGAGCGTGTCCGGCTCGCGTTCGAAACGCGCCAGCACCTCGCACCCGAGCGTCGTCGGAGCCACCGGCTTGGGACGCTCGGAAAGGGTCTCGATGGTCGGCATACTGCCTGGAACTCCTACTCGTTGGGACTAAAGCCCAAAATCGCTTGCGGATTGGTTAAGCTGGCGCAGCGTGATGCAAATCGATGCAAAGGGTGATTTTGCGCCGCATCCGGGTCTGGTGTATGAGGCCCGCCTGACCCATCTGGGTTCCCATCCCTTTGTGCATGCGCGCGGCCGACCGGCCGACCGCAGATTCGTCATGAGCGTCATCCTGGAAAAGACCCCAACATCGGCTCTCGTCCTGTTCTCCGGCGGGCAGGACAGCGCGACCTGTCTGGCCTGGGCGCTGGAACGGTTCGAGCGGGTGGAGACGGTCGGCTTCGACTATGGCCAGCGCCATCTGGTCGAGATGGAGGCGCGCCAGTCCGTGCGCGCCGGCATAGGCGCGGCCTTGCCTCAATACGCCGACCGGCTGGGCGACGACCATGTGGTGGATCTGACGGGATATGGCCGGATCGCCGAAAGCGCCCTGACCGCCGACCGCAAGATCGAGATGGATGCGCGCGGCCTGCCGACGACCTTCGTGCCGGGACGCAACCTGATCTTCCTGGTTGCGGCGGCGGCCCTGGCGGATCGGCGCGGGCTGGAGGTGCTGGTCGGCGGCATGTGCGAGACGGATTTCTCGGGCTACCCGGATTGCCGCCACGAGACGATGGAGGCGATGGCGCGGGCCCTGTCGCTGGGGCTGGACAAGCCGGTGGTGATCGACACGCCTCTGATGTGGTTGACCAAGGCCCAGACCTGGGAACTGGCCGATACGCTGGGCGGGGCCAAACTGGTCGAGCTGATCGTCGAGGATAGCCATACCTGTTATCGGGGCGACCGGACGCATCGGCATGCGTGGGGCTATGGCTGCGGCGACTGCCCGGCGTGTGAGTTGCGGGCGGCGGGCCATGCGGAATGGGTCGCGAGCCGGTGACCTATTCGGCCAAGGAAGTCTTTCTGACGGTGCAGGGCGAGGGCGGGCAAGCAGGACGGCCTGCGGTCTTCCTGCGTTTCGCCGGGTGCAATCTGTGGAGCGGGCGTGAGCAGGATCGCGCGACGGCCGTCTGCAGCTTCTGCGACACGGACTTCGTCGGTACCGACGGCGGCGGGGGCGGCAAGTTCAGGACGCCGGACCTGATGGCCGACCATGTCGCCTCGATGTGGCGGGGCAGGGCGGGGGATCCGAAACTGGTCGTCTGCACCGGCGGCGAGCCCTTGCTGCAACTGGATGCGCCCTTGGTCGAGGCCCTGCATGCGCGCGGGTTCGAGATCGCCATTGAGTCCAACGGCACCCTGGCGTCGCCCGACGGCATCGACTGGGTCTGCATTAGTCCCAAGGCCGATGCGGATGTCGTCCAGGTCACGGGCCAGGAGCTGAAGCTGGTCTATCCGCAAGCCAAGGCCATGCCGGACCGGTTTGAACATCTCGATTTCGAGCGGTTCTGGCTCCAGCCCATGGATGGCCCCGACCAGGTCGAGAACACCGCCGCCGCCATCGAATACTGCCTGACCCATCCCCAATGGCGCCTGAGCGTCCAGACCCACAAATACATCGGCGTCCGCTAATGCCCGTCTTCGAGATCACCAAACAGGCGACCTTCGACGCCGCTCACCATTTCCCCAACGAGCCTGAAGGCAGCATCTATCGCCGCGTTCACGGCCATTCCTTCACGGTCGAGGCGACGGTGCGGTCTGAGGTGCTGGACGCCGAGCACGGCTGGGTCGCCGACCTGGGCGCGCTGGACCGGGCGCTGAAGGGGGCGGCGGAGACGCTGGATCACGGCATGCTGAACGAACACGAAGGCTTGGAACTGCCCAGCCTGGAGAACCTGTGTCTGTGGTTCGTCAAGACGTTGCAGCCCGACTGGCCGGGCCTGTGCCGGGTTCAGGTCGCCCGGCCGACCGTCAACGAGCGGTGCGTGCTGAGCCTGTAAGCGTCAGCAGCGCTTGCCCTGACGCTGGCGCTGTTCGCAGCGCCGTTGCTCGCGGTCGTAGTCGCGCTGTTCGCGTTCGCGGCGCAGCCTGGTTTCCTCGTCCGAGGTGGTGACGGCGTCGAAGCCGGCGCCGACGACCGCGCCGGTGGCCTTGGCCGTGCCGCCGACGACCGCCGCAGTGCCTCCGACGACGGCGCCGACAAGGCAGCCCTGAAGCATCAGACAACCGCCCAGAACGACGACGATTTGAGATACTGAAACGAGACGATTTCGACGACGCATGAGGACGACTCCAGAGATTTGGAATAGTCGTCGATAATGATGAATGAGGGCTGACTTCAGGCCGTGCGTTGCGGCAGTAGCTTTCGGCGCTGGCGCGAGAGGGCCAGCGGCGTTCCGTCGGCGCCCCAGGCGGCGGCCTCGTCCACGGTCCAGCCCAGACCCAGATCCAGCATCCTGAACTCGAAAAAGGCCCAGCCGTCGGGCGCCGTCTGTGGCGTCGGATCGGTCAGGATATCGATGCGCAGGTCCACGGTCGTCATCGCCGCCGGCGTCTTCGACAGGGTCCAGGCCGGCGGGTAGAGGGCGTCCAGCAGGTAGCAGAGCCCGACCTCGTCCAGCGGCCGGCCGTCCGCCATCCGCATCCAGGTGCGCTCGACCGCCGGCCGGCCTGCATTGCCGCCCAGGATGTTGGGGCCGCCGTCGAACCGATATTCGACGTGCTGCGAGAAATGCGGGGCCATCGGGCCGTGGATGGTCGCCCCGGGGTTCAGGCTGTCCAGCGTCGGGGGCGGCAGGTGCAGGGGCGTAACCGGCGGCGTGGCCCCGTCCAGTCCGTATGTGCCGGTGGCGTGGTGGGTCAGACGACCGTCCTGTTCAGCCTCGACTGCCGCATAGACGACGTGGCGGCCGCCGCGCAGCAGGCGCGGGCGAAAGGCGACCTGATCGCCGAACCTGGCCGCCGACAGGTATTGCACCGACAGGGTGCGCAAGGGCGCGGTCAGGGCCAGCCCCTGGCGCATCGACTGGGCGCACAGGGCCGCCAGCAGGCCGCCGAACGGAAAGCCCTTTTCCGGCGCCATGCCCGACGGACCATTGGAGAAATGACCCGGCACCGGGGCGGACAGGCCGCCGTCGTCCAGAGTCTGAAAGGCCAAAGCGGCGTCGAGGGAAATCGGCAGCGTCATTGCGCAATCCTGCGTCAGGCGAAGAGGCGGCGGAAGACCTGATGAAGATCTCCCGCCGAAGTCGAAGGAACAAGGCGGCGAACCGAGAGGCCCGCACGTCCGTTGCCAAACAAGACTGACTTGGACCGTTCTGATTTGCAACCCTTGCCAAATGGCTGACGCGGGGTCACTTTCGCCGCATGGGACGCACCGCAGACTACAGCCGCCAAAGCTGCTCCATCGCCGCCACGCTTGAGGTGATCGGCGACCCCTGGACCCTGCTGGTCATTCGCGACGCCTTCAACGGCGTCAGCCGGTTTGAACAGTGGCAGGACAATCTGGGCGTGGCGCGCAACGTCCTGGCCGCCCGTCTGAAAAGCCTGGTCCAGCACGGTGTGCTTGAGCCGCAGCTTTATTCCGAACGCCCGCCGCGCAACGAATATGTCCTGACCGCCAAGGGCAAGGATCTGTACGGCGTGCTGGTGACCCTGCACGGCTGGGGCGCCAAACACGTCTATGGCGACGCCGACAGCGGCATCGACATGATCCACAAGACCTGCGGCTCGACCCTGACGCCGCGCATCGCCTGCGGCTGCTGCAACGAGATCGTCAAACCTAGGGACATTCTGCTGACCCACGCCGAGAACCGGCCCACGGTCGGTGACGTGATGCCGAAGGAAGCGGCCTAAAGTGTCATCTCGCTGCGAAACTGCAACAATCCGTCGCAACACGTAGGAGATGCCAGCGGTTAAGGTGACTGTATGCCAGAACAGCCTTCTCACCCTGTGACATCGAAAATATTACGACGAGCGTTGTCGCTGATCGGTTGGTCGGCGACCTTTGCGCTGCCTCTCTTCGCCTATGGTCGACATGCCGGTTGGTTTGGCTGACAGGCTAGCAAGCCGCAGCGGCGCGAATAAAGTTTGAACGACCTGCTGCCGCTTTCTGGCAGGAGGTCTGCTAGGATCGTCGCGTGTCCCGATCCGAACGCCTTCTCGATCTGCTGAACGTCCTGCGGCGGCATCGTCGGCCGGTGAGCGGGCAGGTGTTGGCCGATGAGATGGGCGTCAGCCTGCGCACCCTGTATCGCGATATCGCCAGCCTGCAGGCGCAGGGCGCGACGATCGAGGGGGAGGCGGGGGTCGGATATGTGCTGAAGCCGGGCTTCATGCTGCCGCCGCTAATGTTCACGCCGGAAGAGATCGAGGCCCTGGTGCTGGGCTCGCGCTGGGTGGCGGATCGGGCCGACACGCGAATGCGGGATGCGGCTCTGGCGGCGCTGGGGCGGATATCGGCGGTGTTGCCGCCGGACCTGCGCGACGAGATGGAGACCTCGGCCCTGCTGGTCGTGCCGGGGGCGCCGTTCCCGGCGGACCAGGTCGATTCGGGGCTGTTGAGGAAGGCGATCCGCACCGAGCGGCGGCTGAGGCTGTGCTATCGCGACGAGGCGGGCGCGGCGTCGGAGCGGGTGGTCTGGCCCTTCGCCCTGGCCTTCTTTGATCGGGTGCGGCTTCTGATCGCCTGGTGCGAGTTGCGAAACGATTTCCGTAGCTTCCGAACAGATCGCATCGTCGAGGCCGAGGTGATGGAGGCGCGCTATCCCGCCCGTCGCCAAACATTGATGAAGACCTGGCGTGAGGCGCACGAAAGATCGAGAGCGTCTGAAGGCTGCTGACGGAAACTGGCAGCAGGATCGGCTAGGCTTCGCGGTGTTGGAAACCGAGGGCAGGGCCGATGACCGAGATCGAGGACATTCTTCTGGCCGTCGCGGATCCCGAGACCAGCGCGAGGTTCTACGCTGGCCTGTTCGGCTGTCGGCCGGTGATGGCGGGTTCGGATCGAGCGCTGTTCATGCTGAGTTCGGGGCGGGCGCTGGGGCTGTTGCGGCGGGCCGGCGAGGGGCAGGTCTGCGAGGTGGATTTTCCTCTGGAAGGCGCCGCGGCGGTGGATCAGGCGCATATCGACTGGTGGGACCGGGGTGCGCGCATCCTGACGCCGCCGATGGATATGCAGCCGGGCCGAAGCTTCGTGGCCGGCGACCCGGACGGGAACCGGCTGAGGGTCTATGCCGTCGCCGCGTGAGGGCGGTCAGACCTCGGCTTCGAGCCGATAGCCGACGCCACGCACATTGGTCAGCAGGCCGGCGGCGTCGGCGGCGTCCAGCTTGCGGCGCAGATGGCTGACGTGGCTGTCGATGGTGCGTTCCAGCACGTTCTGATTGGGGAAACAGGCCTGCATGATCTCGATCCGGCTGAAGACCCGCAAAGGCACGCGCGCCATATGCGCCAGAATGCGGAACTCGGTCAGGGTCAGGTCCAGGCGGCGCTTGCCCGCCGGGGTAAGGATGGCGGCCAGATAGTTTTCCAGCTGCACCTCCAGCGGGCCGACGCGCAGCACCTTGATGGAGCGGTCGCCATTGCTGCGCCGCAGGATGGCCTGGGCGCGGGCCACGACCTCGATCGGCTTGAAGGGTTTGACGACATAGTCGTCGGCGCCGATGCGCAGGGCCTGCAGCCTGTTCGTGCTGTAGTCCAGGTCGCTGACCATGATCACGGGCGTCTCGCCGCGACGACGCACCTCGCCCAGCACGTCCCAGCCGTCGCGGATCGGCAGGCGAATGTTCAGCAGGACCAGGTCCGGTTTCAGCGCGGCGTGCAGGTCGGCGGCCTTCTGACCATCGGCGGCGACGACCGTGCGGAAACCCTCGCGGCGCAGACAGGCGTCCAGGGCCTCGACGCTCTCTGCGTCGTCGTCAGCGATCAGGATCAGGCTGCTCATCGCGCCGCCATCGCCCTGTCGGCCGCTAAAATCCAGCAAAACCGGACGCGTTCGGACAAGTTTCATCGCGCCGTCGCAAAGGCTTCACGCAGATAAAGAAAAACCCCTTCCGCCGTGGCGGAAGGGGGCAGTCTGTCTGTCGTTCGGGAGGAACGCTTCAGTAGGAGGCGCGCAACTCGATGCCGAAGGTGCGCGGGGTGTTGAAGTTGCCGTAGTCGCCCAGCGTGGCCCGGTTCGAGGGGTCACGACGATAGACGTAGGTCTCGTCCAGCAGGTTGCGCGACCACAGAGCCACTTCCAGCAGCGGGCCGCCGTCGCGGGTCGTGATGTCGGCGACCGCCAGACGGGCGTTGACCGTGAAGGCCTTGTCGTTCTTGACCGCGAACTGTTCGAAGCTGTGCGACGCATCGGCGTAGTTGGCGTCGATGTGGGCGCGCAGGGTTGCGCCCATGAACGGCGATTCCCAGTCGGCGGCGACCGTGCCCGAGTTTTCCGGCGTGAAGGCGATGAACACCTGTTGGATCACGCCGTTGAAGGGGTTCACCGTGTCCGGGATCTTGGCGTCCGTATAGGCGTAGGAAGCCGAGAAGCGCAGGTTGGCGGTGGCCTGGAACTGGCCTTCCAGCTCAAGACCGCGGATCTTGGTGGTGCCGGGCGCATTGACCGTTTCCAAGGTGTTCCGGGTGCCGGTGATCAGGCTGAAGTCGATCTGGCTGTCCGTGCGGTCCATGGCGTAGAGGGCCGCGTTCAGGCGAAGACGGTTGTCCAGCATGTCGCCCTTGAAGCCGATTTCGTAGGCCTTGACCTCTTCCGGGCGGAACGAGCGGTAGGTCAGCGAGCGCGACGAGGCGCCGCCGGCGCGATAGCCGGTCGAGTATTTGGCGTAGACGTTCATCCGGTTGGTGATGTCATAGGCCAGGGTGACCAGCGGATCGAAGCGTTTGACCGAGGTGTTGAAGGTCAGTTCGCCGGAAACGCCGTTGACGACCGGCAGGGCGTTGTTGACGAGTTCGAGCGTGCCGTCCTTGTCATCCCAGGTGTAACGGCCACCGACCGTCAGGTGCAGGGCGTCGTCCAGAACCGCAGGGGTCCAGGTCGCTTGACCGTAGACGGCCTTGGATTCCGAATGAGCCGTCGAGGCGCGGTCGGTGAAGCGCGATCCGCGGAAGGTCGGAGTGGGGTCGTTGATGGTGTAGCCGGTGCCGTCTGCATTCCAACGGTTGGTCTGCGGCGTGGCCGCGTCGTCCGAAACCGTTTCCTTGAAGTAGTAGAGGCCGCCGACGTAGTCGATGCGGTCACCCAGCGAGCCGACAGCCTGGAGCTCCTGGCTGAACTGATGCTGCCAGAAGCCGGCCAGCGAATAGCGGCTGAAGGTTCCGTTCGGCACGCCGATCGGCGGACGGTGGGCGCCGCCGATGTTGTCCCATTGCTCGACATCGACGTCGCGGTAGGCCGTGATCGAACGGAGTTCGAGATCGTCGTTCGGACGGTAGGACAGGTGCAGGTTGGCGCCGCGGGTGTTGTCGACGCTCCACTGTTGCGGCACGCCGATGTCGGCCTGTGTCATGCGCTCTTCGCCCTCGACCCGGACCAGCGGCGACAGGCCGCGGATGTTGCCACGAGCGACGGTGGATGAGCCCGAAACGACCGGCGAGGTGAACGGGACGACGTTCAGGCCATTGGGGTTGAAGTTCAGCAGCTGGCTGTAGAACGGGGTGTTCTTGTCCTTGCCGATGTCGGCGGCCAGATCGGCGGTGAAGTTGTCGCTGGGGCGCCAGCGCACCTGGGCGCGCAGGCCGCGACGGTCGTAGGAGCCGAAGCCTTCTTCGCCAGGCATGATGTTCTCGGTCACCGGGCCCTGGGCCGAGACCACGCCGTCGACCTTGAAGGCGAAGTCGCCGATGGCCGGGAAATCGACATGCAGTTCCGAGTTGTAGGAGTCGAGGTTGCCGACGCCGGCGACGGCGCGCATGCCGAACACGCCGGTGGGCTTGCGGGTGACCAGCGACAGGGCGCCGCCTTCGGTGTTGCGCCCGAAGAGGGTGCCTTGCGGGCCCTTCAAGACCTCGACGCGCTCGATGTCCAGCAGTGCGGCGCCCAGGCCGTGCTGGCGGGCCAGATAGACGCCGTCGACATAGACGCCGACGCCCTGTTCGCGGGCGGGCTGGTTGGCGTCGTTCGGCACGATGCCGCGGATGCCGATGGTCAGGGCCGACTGGCGGGCCTCGAAAGTGGTGATACGCAGGCCGGGGACGCTGCCGTCGGCGAGGTCCATCAGGCTCTGGACGTGGCGGTTCGCCAGATCCTCGGAATTGACCACCGAGATCGAGATCGGCGTGTCCTGCAGGTTCGTCTCGCGCTTGGTCGCGGTCACGACGATGTCGTCCAGGCCGGCGGGCTCGGCGTTCACGGGCGCCGGAACGGTTTGGGCGAAGGTGGAAACGGGTGCGGCGAGAAGCGCGGTCCCCAGCAGCAGCTGAAGGCGCAGTTTGGTTTGACGATGCATTTTTATCCCCTGCTTAGTCGGTGCGGGGATTACGGCGCCATTGCGATGCGCAGTTTACATCTGCGCGACACTGGGATGCATCTTTGATGTCTGGAGTGAAGACCGACATTCGGTCAATCTCCATATATTCTCCATTCGATCTCCATAATCGAAAGCGAGGGGGCGCGGCCGGCGGACGCGCGCCCCCTCGCCGGCCGGCCGCTACTTCCTCACATATTTGTCCAGGAAGGTCAGATAGGCGTCCTGGGCGGTGATGCGGTTGTCGCGACGGGTGAAGCCGTGCCCTTCGTTGGGGAAGACGACGTATTCAACCGGCACGCCGTTGGCGCGGACGGCGGCGACCAGTTCGTCGCTCTCGACCTTGAGCACGCGCGGGTCGTTCTCGCCCTGCACCACCAGCAGCGGTTTGTTGATGCCTTCGGTATGGAACAGCGGAGAGATGCGGCGGTGGCGCTCGGCGTCCGTCGCCGGATCGCCCATCTCGTCATACAGGGCGATGCGCTGGGCGCCCCACCACGGCGGGATCGACTCCAGGGTCCGCACCCAGTTGGTGACGCCGAAGATGTCCACGCCCGCCGCGAAGGCGCCGGGATGGAAGGCCAGCGCCGCCGCAGTGATGTATCCGCCATAGGATCCGCCCATCACCGCCACCTGGTCGTCGGCGATCCAATCCTGCTGCCTCAGCCATTCGCCGCCGGCGACGATGTCGCGCAGATCGGCTTCGCCGTGCTTCTTGTCGTCCAGGTGGAAGAAGGTCTTGCCATAGCCGGAACTGCCCCGGTTGTTGGCGCCAAGCACGGCATAGCCGTGGTTCACCAGATGCTGGACCATGGCCGAATAGCCCCGACGGGTCTGGCCGCCGGGACCGCCGTGAACCAGGACGATGGCCGGGGCCGGGCTGGTCGCCGACGCGCCCTTGGGTTTGTAGAGCACCGCCGGGATCATGACGCCGCCCTCGCCGGGGTATCGGACGATGGTCGCCTCTACGAGGGCGTTCTCGTCGATGGCGGGGTTCAGGGCATGGGTCAGGCGTCGGGCCTGGCCCGTCGTCAGATCGGCGACGAACACATCCGCCGGGGAGGTGTCGGACGAGACCGTGAAGGCGATGGTCTTCTCATCGTCGTTGAAGCGCACACTGCCGATGTCGCCGTCGGGCAGGCCGGTCAGGGCGACGGGACGGTCGGTCGTGGCGTCAAGCAGCGTCAGTTCGGTCTTGGCGTCGGCGTTCAGGCCCGAGACGCGATAGCGGCCGGTGGGCGAATAGAAGACGAAGCTGACATCCCAATCCGCCTGGATCAGCGGCGTGTTCGCACCGCTCGCCAGATCATGGCGAATGGCCTGCTGGAACTCGCCGTTCTGGTCCGTGCCGATCAGAACAGCCTTGGAGTCCGGCGTGAAGTCGAAGGCGGTATAGGCGACATTGCCTTCGTGCGGCGTCAGCAGTTTCGGCTCGCCCGGTGCGGTCAGATCGACCAGGTAGAGGTCGTTGTTCGCGCTGGTCAGCGACTTGTCCAGCACCAGCCAGCGGCCGTCCGGCGAAAGGGCGGCGGGCGAGAAGCCGCCGGTGTTCTCGAACACCGTCCGATGCGCATAGGTGGTCGCGTCATAGGCGACGACGTCGAAGGCCGAGGCGTCGCGTTCGTTCGATGTGACGAAGAAGGTCTTGCCGTCCTGGCTCCAGCTCAGGAAGTCCGCCTTGACCTTGTCGCCCGGCGTCAGGTCGGTGATCGCGCCGTCGGGCGTCCGCACGAACAGATGGCTAAGTTCGTCGCCGCCCCCATCCTGGGTGAACAGGATGCGCGCATCGGCGGGGAAGTAGGTCACCGGATTGACGGCGCTGGTGGTCGAGGCGGTCAACTGGACGGGGTCGCCGCCGGCGACGGGCAGGGCGTAGGCGTTGAACACCCCCGTCTGATCCGACCGGATCAGCACCGACTTGCCGTCCGGCGAAAAAGCCTTGGCCCCGCCGTAGCCCAGGCCATACGTCGTGGTGTCGAAGAACTGCGCCGCCGTATAGGTCGGCGCGGCCGGACTGGCGGCTGACGGCGGGGCGGCCTGCGCCATTGCTGCGGTGGGAAGGGCGACCATCAGGGCCAGTACGGAAACCAGGCAGGCGGTGGTGCGCATCGGGAACCTCTCGTCGGTGGGATGACCGTAGGAGGCGACAGAACATCACGTCGGATGCAGCCTGTCTCCGATTTAATGAACCGTCGCTATGCAGCGACCGCCGCCGTGTCTCGAATGAAACCGCCGCCCAGGACGCGCTCTGTGTCCACAGGGTCGTAAAGGGCGCAGGCCTGGCCTGGCGCCACGCCTTCCTCGCCGGTGTCGAAGACGATGCGGATGTCGCCGT
The DNA here is from genome assembly GCF_057838505.1 of Brevundimonas sp. KH_058. Classification (NCBI taxonomy): domain Bacteria; kingdom Pseudomonadati; phylum Pseudomonadota; class Alphaproteobacteria; order Caulobacterales; family Caulobacteraceae; genus Brevundimonas; species Brevundimonas sp. KH_058. The sequence goes on from NZ_CM174469.1 coordinate 2,471,573, forward strand.
CGATCATCGCAAGGCGGGCGGGGGAGGGCTGACGGGTCGAGCGGACGCGGGCCAGGACGGGGACGTTCGCCTCGGCGGCCTCGACGATGGTGGCTTCGTCGCCCAGCCAGTTGGTTTCTTCCAGCGTCAGTGAGGCGGTCAGCAGCGCCTCGCGCGGGCCGACGATGACGCGGCGCGTTTCGGGTTCCAGCCTGGTCACGAACAGGGGCTCGCCCACGGCGACGTTCAGGCCCCGGCGCTGGCCGATGGTGTAGTCGGTGATGCCGGCGTGCTTGCCCAGAACCCGGCCGTCCATATGCACGATCTCGCCGGCCTCACGGCCTTGGGGGCGCAACCTGTCGATCAGGGTGCGATAGTCGCCGGAGGGGACGAAACAGATGTCCTGACTGTCCGGCTTGGCGGCGATCTTCAGCCCCAGTTCGGCGGCGACGCCGCGCACCTGGGGCTTTTCCAGATCGGCCAACGGGAAGCGCAGATAGTCGAGCTGATCCTGGGTGGTGGCGAACAGGAAATAGGACTGGTCGCGCGAATGGTCGATCGCCTTGCGCATCTGCGAGCGGTTGCCGGCGACGGCGCGGCGGACATAGTGGCCCGTCGCCATGGCCTCGGCGCCCAGGTCGCGGGCGACGTCCAGCAGGTCGCGGAACTTGACCGTCTGATTGCAGCGGATGCAGGGGACCGGCGTCTGGCCCTTCAGGTAGCTGTCGGCGAACTGGTCGATCACCGCGTCCTTGAACCGGCTTTCATAGTCCAGGACATAATGGGGGATGCCGATCATGTCGGCGGCCAGGCGCGCGTCGTGAATGTCCTGGCCCGCGCAACAGGCGCCCTTTTTCTTTAGCGCCGCGCCGTGATCGTAGAGTTGAAGCGTCACGCCGACGACATCGTAACCCGCCTTGTGCAGCAGGGCCGCGACGACGGTGGAGTCCACGCCGCCCGACATGGCCGCGACGACCCGCGCCCCGACCGGCAGGCCGACCGCCGCCCGCGCGTTCTCGACCGCCGCATCCATATCGGTGCGGACGATGTTCGGAACGGCGCAGATGTCTTGGACCAGGGTCATTGCGGCCATTTAGTGCGGAACCGGCGCGATTTCGAGGCCTCAGCGCAGGCGAGCCGGAATATCCATGCGATCATGCAACACCTGGGCGATCTCTATGCGCAGATCGTCGTGGCGATAGGCGATGACATGCCGAGGCGACGCGACTCGATTCTTCGGCGTCATCAGATGACGTGCGTGACGAAGGTGAAACAAGTGAACAGTCTCATGGCTCAAAGAGAGCGATCTGGAGACGGCATGGGTCGGACGTTCCGCCAGCAGTCGGAAAGTGGTCGTCAGCAGCATTCTGTAGCGAGCGCTCGCCACCTCGCCGAAATCGACAGCACTTGCGCGGAGGATCGTATCGATCTGGGTCTGCGCCAGAGGGGCCACGACAAGACGTAGGGACAAAGGATCAGCGACCGAGGCCGTCGAGCCAGGCTTCGATGTCCTCGACTTCTACTCCCAGGCCTGCGTTCAACTCGTCCAAGCCATCCTGGATTTTGGCTTTCAACGCAGTGAGTTGCGTATCGTGCTGCTGCATATCGGCAAGCGCGCTTTCGATGACCGCCGACCGATCACGAAAGGCGCCGGACCCGACCTTCTTGTCGACGAAGGATTCGAGTTGCTCGCTCAGATTTACGGCGAAAGTCGTCATGCCTGGAATTTAACACAGGCGCTTCCAACGACAAGAGCCGCACCCGTCGCCGGATGCGGCCCTTCTTCGTCTTCGGGGAAATCTTTAGGAGCGGTAGCTCTGGATCCGCGTCGTGCGCAGACCCTGCATGCCCCATTTGTCGATGGCCTTCTGCCATGCGAGGAATTCTTCGGCCGTCAGGCGATACTTCGCCAGGGCGTCGTCAAGGCTCAGCAGACCGCCGCGCACGGCGGCGACGACCTCGGCCTTGCGCCGGATCACCCACCGGTCCGTATTGGACGGCGGCAGATCGTTCAGGGTCAGGGGCGTGCCAGTCGGTCCGACCACGTATTGTTCGCCTTTGCTATTCAGGCGTCGCTCTTGCAACATGGGCTTATGCCTCTTTCACCAACACCGTAGTGTCATGAATGTAGGCGGCCCCGACTAAGGTCCGTTTAAGCGTCGTGGTGAAGGAACGGATAAAATCCGTCCCTCCGCGAACGACTCTGTCAACCTTGATTGCGCGACGATTCATCGAGACTAACGCTTACTTACTCGCCGATCAGCGTTTGATGTTGATCAGCTCGGCCAGCATTTCATCGGCCGTGGTGATGATCTTGGACGAGGCGGAATAGGCCCTCTGGGTGGTGATCAGGCCGGTGAATTCGGCCGACAGATCGACCGTCGAGGACTCCAACTGCTTGGCCGCGATCTCGCCCGCGCCGCCCGTGCCGGCGGCCTTCAGATTGAAGGTGCCGGACTGAAGGCTGACGGCGTAGGCGTTGCCGGACACTTCACGAAGGCTGTCGGGGCTGGGGAATGTGGCGACCGCGACCTGGGCGATGCGACGCATCACGCCGTTGTCGAAGATGGCGGTGACGAAGCCGCCTTCGTCGATCTTGATCTCGCTCAGATTGCCGAAGGCGGTGCCGTTGGTGACGGTCGATTGCACCACCGAGGCGGTGTTCAACTGGCTGAGGCCGCCAGCGGAAGTGTTAAGGTCCAGCGTCACCGCCTGGGCGGCGATACCCAGACCGTCGGCCCAGGCGACCTGGCCGGCAGGCATGGTCAGGTTGTTCGGATCCGACTTGCCGAAGTCCAGCGTCGCCATGGTCGGGTCATCGAACAGGCCCGTGCCCGCCGGCCAGGTCTTCATCGTTTCCACGTCGAGACGACCCGACGGGGTGAAGGCGACCTTGCCGATCTTGATCTGGCCGTTGGAGAAAGGCGTGCCGGTGACGACATCGCTGGCCGGCACGGACACGATTTCCGAATACCAGATGTTCGGTTCGTCGCTCTTCAGGAAGCGGATTTCCAGATTGCGCTGGCCGCCCTTGGAGTCCGAGACGGGGATGTTCATCTTGAAGTCGGGCTTGACGCCGACGGGGTTGTCGTCGTCCGCGTTGTACATCGCCATCGAGTTGACCGACGGGTCGTATTTGGTCTTGGCCACGTTGGCGTTGCCCAGGCCGATGTCCGCCAGGTTGACCGTGTAGGCCGGTCCGGTCGCGGGCGTGAACTGCAACTGGGTCGGCGGCGTGCCGATCGGGGTCGCCGTGCCTGCGTTCGCGCCTGTGACCGTCAGGCCGGTCAGAGCGCCGGTCGTCGCGTCGAAGGTCGCGGCGCCGTTGATCCTCTGCGTGCCGGACTTGATGACCACATCGTGGGTATTGGCGCCAGTGCGCGTGTAGCGGACCGAGACGTCGTGCGTGCCGGCCGTCGGCAAGGTCGTGTCTGGGATGCTCTTGTAGGATTGTGCGCTGGCGGCCGCGGCCGGGTCTTGGCTGGAACGCAGGTTGGCGTTGATCTGGACGCGGGTCGTCGGTTCGGCGGTGCCGCCGACCGAGCCGATGTTGATCGAGCGCAGGCGTGACAGGTCGGACGGGTCAGTCGCGATCTCGCCGTTGGGATCCACTGGCCAGCCCTGCAGGTACAGACCGGCGCTGTTCTTCAGATAGCCCTGCTTGTCGACGGTGAAGGCGCCCGCGCGGGTGAACAGGCGGGTGTCGGTCGAACCGACGTTCTCGGCCTGGGTCGTCGTGACGAAGAAGCCCTGGCCGCTGACGGCGAGGTCGGTGCTGGAGGTCGTGCGCTGAAGCTGGCCTTCCTGGCTGACGAACGACCGCGTGTTGGTGGTCACGCCGCCGGCGGAATAGCTGCCGCCGGATGAGGACTGGCTGTTGACCAGGGTCTGGAACTCGCTGGCCGTGCGCTTGTAGCCGACCGTGTTGACGTTGGCGATGTTCTGGGAAATGGCCGCCAGGGCGGCGGAGTTGGCGGCGAGACCGGACACGCCGGCCAGCATTGCACTATTGAGGCTCATGGAAGAACGCTCCTTAAATGAAGGTCATCGGGAAGGCGGCGGATCGCATCATGCGGCCGCCTCCTCGGTGGGGACGTTCGGATTCTCCGTATCGTCGGTGTCGTTGTCGGCCTGCGCCTTGATCTCGTTCAGCGAGATCACGGTCGAAAGCGGAAGGATGGAGTCGCCGATCACCAGATACGGCGCGCCGTTGTACATTTCGACGCCGGTCACCCGGCCCTGGATCAGGGCCTGAGCATCGACCTTGGCGCCTGAGGCGTTGGTCGCGGCGACCTTCAGCGTATAGACGCCGCCGTCCTCGGCCGTGCCGCCGTCCTTCAGCTTGCCGTCCCAGTTGAAGGTGTGCAGGCCGGATTTCTTGTCGGGTGCAGCGCCTTCCCAGACGACGGCGCCCTTGCTGTCGACGACCTGCAGCGTGGCCTTGTCGGCGTCGGCGCCCAGTTCGTAGGCCCAGGTCGCCTTTCCGTCGTTGAACTCGGTCGCCGTCCAGGCGGCGGTCACGCTCTTGCCGATGTAGTTGGCGGCGTTGTCGAGACCGCCTGCGGACTGCGCCGAAAGCAGGCTGGTCAGCAGGTCGTTGGTCAGTAGTTGCTGTTCGACGCCGGCCATCTGGGTCAGCTGGGCCGTGAACTGGTTGGAATCCAGCGGCGATAGCGGATCCTGGTTCTTCATCTGCGTGGTCAACAGGGTCAGGAAGGTCTCGAAGTTCGAGGCCAGGCCCTTGGTGCCTGTCGTTACGCGGTTTGCTGCGGCATTGGTTGTGACGGCGTCGACCATGGGGTCAGACCTTCAGATCGACGCGCTCGGGCGTCTGGGAATGATTGACCCAGGCGCCGGGCGCCGGGACGATGGGGGTGTCGGCCTGGGCCGCCAGGCGAGAGCCGCCAGCGAACAGGGCGTTGCGTTGCTGCTGGCGGTCGAAGGCGCCGCCGTTGCCCGCAGACGGATCGCGTTGGGAGAAGTCGAGCGCGTCTCCCGCGACCTGGAAGCCGGCGTCCTGAAGCTGGCGACGCAGTTCGTCGGCGCGACCCTTCAGGTCGGCAGCGGCGGCGGGGTTGTCGAAGGCCAGGCGGGCCGACAGCTGACCGTCCTTGCCGATCTCCAGGCTGACATCCACGCGCCCCAGGTCTTCCGGCGTCAGCACCATGTCGAACCGGGTCGAACGGCTGTCCAGCCGGCGCGCGATCTGGGCGGCAAGTTGGGCGGTGGTCTCGACGGTCGCGCGCGACAGGGTCGAGAGGCCCAGGTCACGATCAGGCGCGACGGCCTGCTGGATGGGCTGGGTATCGGTGGGCGCCGCGCTGGTCGTCGGTGCGGCGGTGGGGGCGACCGCGAGAGGCGCGGGGGCGGCAGCCGTGTCCGTCGTCGCCGTCGGTTTGGCCGACGGTGCCGAGGCGGCGCCAGCGTCCGCCAGAGACATCGTCTCTGCGCCCGTCGTCTTCGTGTTGGTCGTTTCGGCCGAGACGGGCGCCGTGGCGGCGTTGCTGGTTTGCTGAGCCAGTTCGTGGCGCGAGGGCTTAAGCGGCGGCGCGGCTTGGGTGGGCGCGGGCAGGGTCTGAGACGGCGTGTCGCTGGATGCGACATCGGCGGTTTGGTCTGATGCGGCGGCCGTTTCGGATGTGGCGGACAGTTCGGCCACGATCACTGCTGCGGCGATATCGGCCGATACGGCCGGCGCCGGTTTTGACGACGCCGCAACGACCGAGATCTGGACCTGGGCCGCCGGGATCTGGGCGGCCGTCATGGCCTGGGCGATGGGCGAGGGGGCGGACGGCTTGGCGGTGTCCGCTGGTGTCGTCTGAGCGGCGGCCTTGGCGTTATCTGACGAAGCAGTGATCAGTGTCGCGGCTTCAGCCGGTCGCGTCGCAGCATCCGCCACAGGCTGACCCGCAGGCGTGGGGACGGCTGCGGGTTTCTGGGCGCTTGCCATCAATGCCGACTGAGCGGGTTGGCTCTGGTCATTATCGGCCGTCCGAGCAGTTTCGCTCTGGTCATTATCGGCCGTGGTCTTGTCCGAAATCTTCGCTGCGGTCGGAGTCGACGCCGGTTTTGCGACCGCCAGGAGATCGCCGAGTTCGGCTGCAACCGCTTGGAGGGCTTCGGGTAGGACGATGGCCGCAGCGGTTTTGGTCATGATCTCGACCGACAATGAAGTCGCCGCCGCGACGACATCCGATGCCACGGCGTCTGTCGTGGTGGGGGGCGGCGCCGGCGCCGATCCTGTCGTCGAAACGAATGGCGTGAGCGTCGCCAAACCTTGGGCAGCTTTCACATCGACGGAGGTCGTCGTCGAGGGTGCGGTCTCGATTGATTGCCCAGCGGAAACTTCCACGGTCAACGGCTGCGGCGTCGCTGACGTCAATGGCGCAACCGGTGGCGTCGGCTGCGGGGTGGGGAAGAGTGAGGACGTGACGGCGACGCTTGCCGCATCGTCATCGTTCGCGGCGTCTTCGGTTCCTACCGCCGTCTCGTCGGAAACGATGGGCGGGGTTTGGGAGTCGGCAGTCTTGATCGTGGCCGTTGCAGAGGGCTCGACCATCAGGACAGGCGCGACGACGTTCGTTTCGTCACTGACGGCTTGGGTCAGGATGACGCCGAGCGATTGAACGGTCGTCAAACGACCGGGCGCGACCCGCTCGACCGGCGCGGTATCGAGGCCTGCGTCCAGAACAGCGGCGATCTTGCTGGAGAACAGGCCGGCGTCGGCCATGTCTGCGCCCGAGGCGACAACCGGCGTTCTGGTCGAAACCGGAGCGGCAGGCGCAAACAGGGCGGAGGCGATCGACATGGAGGCGCGGCGGCTTTCGTGAGGGATAAGGTCGGCGCCTGCTGCGCCCAAGGGTTCGCCGCCATCAACGCAAGGGTCGGGCCAAGACCTTAGTCGAACAAAAACAGTGGGTAAGGCAGGCCATCCGATGGGCGGTCGTCATGGCGGCGGTCGTTTATTGCCGCGCTATCGCCATTTTTTGCCCGGCTGTAGACGAACGCCCCTCGATGCGCGCCCAATCCCAAAACCGCATCTGTCGCTGTTGGCCCGACCTTTGCGCGTCTTGCCGATCATGACGGCTGCCCGATCTGTGATCTTGTTGAAAAACAATGCTCTGCATGAGCGGGGGCGGCGCGTGGCTGGGCAAGAACTGCGCGCGACAGTGCAGCGGTTGCCGGGTAGGGCGGGGGAGATGCGTCAATGTCGCTGAACTCGATCATGAACATCGCGACGTCGGGGCTGAAGACCGCCCAGGCCCAGTTGCGCGTCACCGCCGACAATATCGCCAACGTCGACACGCCCGGATACATCCGCAAGGTCGCCGACCAGTCCGCCGCCGTCACCAACGGCTATGGCTCGGGCGTCGATGTCACGCGGGTCCGTCTGGCGACCGACCGCTTCCTGCAGGCGGCGAGTTTGAGCGCGGGGTCGGACGCCGCGCGCCAGACCGTGCGTTACGAACTGTACGACCAGATCCAGAACCAGTTCGGCGATCCCAGCAGCGACAGCAACTTCTTCGCCCAGGTCGACAAGCTGTTCGCCAGCTACGCCACCCTGGCGGAAAGCCCGACCTCGTCCGCCGGCCGCCAGGACACGATCTACAAGACCCAGGCGATCTTCAACCAGGCCTCGGGCATCGCGGCCCAGATTCAGTCGGCACGTCAGGAGGCGGACGGCCGGCTGCAAAGCGCGATCGAGACCGTCAATCCGCTGCTGGAGCAGATCGCCAAGCTGAACAAGACCATCGCTTCCGGGACGGTCACCAATGAGGACGTGACCGGCGCGCAGAACGCACAACTCGGCCTGATCAACGAGTTGTCGAAATATATGGACGTGAAGGTCGAGGCCCGGTCGAACGGTGGCGTGACCCTGCGTACCAATGCCGGCACGACCCTGGTCGGCGAAGGCGCCGCGACCCTGTCCTATCAGGCGGCCGGCACGGTCGGCGCCATGACGGCCTTCTCCGACATCATGATCACCGAGCCCAGCGGCACGCGCTGGCCTCTGCTGGACGGGGTGTCGTCGGGGCAGATCAAGGGTCTGGTCGAAATCCGCGATGTCGATGCGCCGGCGGCTGCGGCGCGTCTGGGCGAACTGACCGCCAAGCTGGCGGACGAGTTGAACCGCGCCCACAACGCCAACAGCAGCGTGCCGGCGCCGACCCAGCTGACCGGACGCAACACGGGTCAGTCGCTGGAAAACGCCCTGACCGGCTTTACCGGAACGACGACGATCACGGCGGTCAATGCGGCCGGGGTGGTGCAGGCCTCGGCCCGGATCGTCTTCTCCAGCGCGACGATGACCGTGAATGGCGTCGCGGCCGATCCTTCGACCTTCCTCAGCGTGCTGAACGCCCAGATGGGCGGGGCGGCGACGGCCAGCTTCTCGGAAGGTCGGCTGCAACTGGACGGCGCGGGTGCAAACGGCGTCGCCATCGCCGACGATGCGACGTCCCCCAGCGCCAAGGGCGGTCGCGGCTTTTCGCACTGGTTCGGGCTGAACGATCTGGTCTCGACCAACACGCCCAGCTTCTATGAGACCGGCCTGACCCTGGCGTCGCCGCACGGCTTCGATCCCGGCGAGAGCCTGACGCTGCGTTTCGCCGGTGAATCGGGGTCGCGCCAGCGCGACATCACCGTCTCGGTCCCCGCCGGCACGGGCACGATGGGCGAGATGCTGGGCGCGTTGAACGATCCCATCACGGGCGTAGGGCGTTACGGCGCCTTCAGCCTGGATGCGGCAGGCAAGCTGTCGTTCAAGGCCTATGACCCCTCCGTCACCACCATGAGCGTGGTCAAGGACGGCACGACCCAGGACCCGTCCGGCGTATCGATGTCGCAACTGTTCGGCCTGGGCGCGACCGGATCGACGCGCGCCGAGGCCTATACGGTCCGCAGCGACATCCAGCAGGATCCCGGCAAGCTGGCCTTGGCGCAACTGAACCTGTCGGCGGCGGCGGGAACGCCAGCGTTGAGCAAGAGCGACGGGCGCGGCGGGCTCGTGCTGGGCGACGTGGGCAAGAAGAACGTCGCCTTCGGTGCGGCCGGCGGAAACTCGGGCGGGACCAAGACCCTGTCGTCCTATGCGGCGGACTTCGCCGGCGAGATCGGCGGCAAGGCCTCGGCGGCCAAGACCCGCAGCGAGACCGCGACCGCCCTGGCCAAGGAGGCGGACAGCCGCCGCACCTCGGCCGAAGGGGTCAATATGGACGAGGAGCTGGTCAATATGACCACCTTCCAGCAAGCCTATAACGCCTCTGCGCGCCTGATCCAGGCGAGCAAGGACATGTACGACGTTCTGATCGGAATCCTGCAATGACGCGCGTCGCCACGAGCGGAAACTACCAGTCGGCGCTTCTCAGCCTCATGAATGCGCAGAGCCGCGCCCAGCAGGCGCAGGAGCGGATCGACAGCGAGAAGATCGCCACCGACATGTCCGGCTATGGCCGGGGCGCCGAACAACTGACCAGCCTGACCTCGACCCAGGCGCGGCTGGAGGGTTTCATCTCCACCGGAGAAGCCGTGGCGGCGCGGTTGAGCGCGCAGGACTTGGCCATGAGCCGCATCTACGAAGGCGGAACCGGCGCGCGCGAAGCCATCGCCACCAGCATGGCGGCGGGCAATATCACCAACCTGATGACCGAGCTGGGCCTGCAGTATCAAACGGTCCAGGGCGGACTGAATGCCGAGCACCAGGGATCCTATCTGTTCGCGGGCGGTCAGGGCGACATCGCTCCGGCGACGGCGGGAACCATGGCCGATTTGGCGACGGCGCCGTCGGTCGCCTCGACCTTCGCCAACGACACGCTGAAGCAGAAGTCGCGCATCGACGAGAAGACGACGGTCGAGACCGGCTTCCTGGCCAGCGAGATCGGCGGCCCGTTGACGGAGGTGTTCCGCAACATCCAGGCCTTTCAAAACGGCACGCCGGTCACGGTGGGGGGGGTGACCTATACGCCGGCCGGGGCCGGAACCCTGACCGGCCAGCCGAACGCCGACGTCACCGCCTTTTTGAAGGCGCAGCTTGGCGAGATGGACAAGGCAAACATCGGCTTGACCAACCAGACCGCCAAGAACGGCCTGATCCAGAACCATGTCGAGGCGGCGCTGGACTCGCAGGAGGGCCAGAAGACGGCCCTGCAGAAGATGATGCAGGACAAGTCCGGCTATGATCCCGCGCGCGCGATCACGGACCTGCAGATGGCTCAGGTGGCGATTGAGGCCTCGGCCCAGATCATCAACTCGCTGAAGAATACGTCGCTGTTGAATCTACTGCGTTAAGCGGCGGCATTAAAAAAGAAAACGGCTACGCTGGACCGATCACCGTGCGAGAACGTATCATGAACAATGGCTCGTCTCGATCTGCGTCGAAAACTGTCCGTTCTCGCTGATGCGGCGAAATACGACGCCTCATGTTCGTCGTCGGGAACGTCGAAACGGAACTCGGTCGGCGGCAAGGGAATCGGCTCGACCGAGGGGATGGGCATCTGCCACGCCTATACGCCGGACGGGCGGTGCATCAGCCTGCTGAAGATTCTGCTGACCAACTTCTGCATCTACGATTGCGCCTATTGCATCAATCGGGTGTCGTCGAACGTGGAGCGAGCGCGGTTCGATGTGGACGAGGTCGTCGACCTGACGCTGAACTTCTACAAGCGGAACTATATCGAGGGGCTGTTCCTGTCGTCGGGCATCATTCGGTCGGGCGATTATACGATGGAGCAGCTGGTTCTGGTGGCCAAGACCCTGCGCGAGGTTCACGATTTCCGCGGCTACATCCACCTGAAGCTGATCCCCGAGGCCGATCCCAAGCTGGTGGAGATGGCGGGTCTGTATGCCGACCGTCTGTCGGCCAATATCGAACTGCCGCGTGACGAGGCCCTGGCCCGACTGGCGCCCCAGAAGGACGTCGGCGTCATCAAGAAGGCGATGAGCCAGGTGCGGTTGGGCGTCGAGGCGGCCAAGCCGGGCAAGCGCGACAAGATTAAACCGCCGAAGTTCGCGCCGGGCGGTCAGAGCACTCAGTTGATCATCGGCGCCGACGGCGCGCCGGACACCGAGATCCTGGACCGCAGCGCGTCGCTGTACGGCGGCTATGGCTTGCGGCGGGTCTATTATTCAGCGTTCAGCCCGATCCCGGATTCCAGCGCCATCCTGCCGTTGTCCAAGCCGCCGCTGATGCGCGAGCACCGCCTGTATCAGGCCGATTGGCTGATGCGGTTCTATGGGTTTTCAGCGCCCGAGATCGGCGAGGGGGCGACGGGCGGGATGCTGGACCTGGCGGTCGATCCCAAGCTGGCCTGGGCTTTGAACAAGCGCGAGCAGTTTCCGGTCGATGTGAACCGGGCTTCGCGCGAGATGCTGCTGCGGGTGCCGGGGCTAGGCGTGAAGGCGGTGGACCGGATCGTGTCGGTGCGGCGGTATCGGACCTTGCGGCTGGAGGATGTCGGGCGGCTGACGCGGTCGGTGGCCAAGATCAGACCTTTCATCACGGCCTTGGATTGGACGCCGGGCGGGTTGACGGATGCGGCCGACCTGAGGGCGCGGGTGACCAGCCGCACGCCCGAGCAATTGAGCCTGTTCTGATGGCGATCGCGACGCTGGACAGCGAGACGGACTTCGACGGCTGGCGCAAGGCCGCGCGGGCGTTCCGGTTGGCTGGGGTGGAGCCGGCGGCGGCGCGGTTCGTGGTGCACGGCGGGGAGGAGCAAGGGGGATTGTTCGATGAGCCGACCGCCGCGCACCCCACTTTATGGGCTGTCGAGCGGCAGGAATTCAGCGTCCCCAAAGACTTCGTGGATCTGGCCCAGAACCTGATCCTGCACCGATCTGCCGACCGGTTCGACCTGATGTATCGGCTGCTGTGGCGGCTGCGGGACGAGCCCGATCTGATCAAGGTGATCTCAGACCGCGACATGGCCGACGCGTTGGAGCGGGCCAAGAACGTCAGTCGGGCGTCGCACAAGATGAAGGCCTTCGTGCGCTTTCGTCAGGTTCACGATGATCGCGGCGAGGCCTGGGTGGCGTGGTTCGAACCACCGCATCGGGTGCTGGAAAAGACCGCGCCCTTCTTCCAGCGTCGGTTCACGACCATGCGGTGGTCGATCCTGACGCCGGATGGTTCGGCCTTCTGGGACGGCGAGACCTTGCGGTTCGGTCCGCCCGCGACGCGCGATATGGCGCCGGCCGAGGACGAGATCGAGGATTTCTGGAAGACCTACTACGCCTCGACCTTCAATCCTGCGCGCCTGAAGGTGAAGACCATGCAGGGCGAGATGGCCAAGTCCTATTGGAAAAACCTGCCCGAGGCCGCCCTGATACCGGAGTTGATCGCCGCCTCGTCGGTTCGCACCGAGACCATGGTCGCCGCGCCCGCGCCAGAACCCAACCCGCGTTTCGCGCGTCTGACGGCGCCGGACCTCCATGCCGCGCGGCCGGACGCCGAGGCCGTGCCTGACAGCCTGACAGATGTGGTGGACGGCATTCAGGCCTGCCGCCGTTGCCCCCTGTATCGTGATGCGACCCAAGGGGTGTGCGGCGAGGGACCAAAGACGGCGCGACTGATGATCGTCGGCGAACAGCCGGGCGATCAGGAGGATCTGGCCGGTCGCGCCTTCATCGGGCCGGCGGGGCAGGTGCTGGATGCGGCTCTGGCCGAGGCCGGCATCGACCGGTCCGATGTCTATGTCACCAACGCCGTCAAACACTTCAAGCACGAGCCGCGCGGCAAGCGCCGTCTGCACAAGACGCCGAATGCGGGCGAGGTGCAGGCCTGCCGTTGGTGGCTGGATGCGGAGCGGCGGTTGATCAAGCCCAGGGTGGTGCTGGCTCTGGGTGCGACGGCCGGCCTGGCGTTGTTGGGGCGCAAACCCGCCGTGATGCAGGAACGCGGCGCGCCGATCGCGCTGGAAGATGGATCGAGCGCCGTCCTGACTGTCCACCCCTCCTATCTGCTGCGTCTGCCGGATGCGGAGGCCAAGGTCCAAGCGCGGCGGCTGTTCATCGATGATCTGGTCGCGGTTCGGCATCGTATGGATTGATCCGAGAACGAATCCCGTTCGGCCGCGTTTGGCATCAGCGCCAGCGTGACAGTTGGGAAAAAACGAATGGGGGAGGCGGTCTCGACACGGTCGAACGACAAACATCCGCGCGAATGTCATCGCGCGTTGACATCGTCTGCCGGCTTGACCATTAGCGCGGTAGGGATTTCGGCTGTCTTGAGAGGCGGCCTGGGGAAGATCGCGATGTCCGACCGGTCGTTCGAGGCCCGATGAACCAGCCGCAGTATGAAATCGTCGATGCGGACGGCGCGGCGAAGCTGCGCCTGTCCGGCGACTGGACGACGACGGCTCTCGGCCGTCTGCCAACCGAGCTGAGCCGCGATCTGGAAGGGCGCGAGATCGCCAGCATCGACACCGCCGACCTGGGCCGGTTCGATACGGCCGGCGCCCTGGCCCTGGTGCAGGCCTCCAGCGGCCGTCTTTCCAAAAGCCAGTGGAAGGATCGGCCCGAGGCCGGTCGCATCTATCACATGATCGAACTGCTGGAGCGCGAGAGCGCCCCGGCGCCGAAACGCCCCAGCGCCTTCATCCGCACCTTCGCCAAGATCGGCCGGGGCGTCTATGATTTCGGCGCCGAGGCCATGCTGTCGCTGGCCTTCCTGGGGCGGTTGATGGCCGCCGTGGTCGAGGCCGCCAAACATCCCGGCGGCATTCGTTGGCCCGCCTGGGTCAGCCAGGCCGAGCGCGCCGGTCTGGACGCCATCCCCATCGTCATGATCACCAACTTCTTCATCGGGGCTGTGGTCGCCTTCATCGGCGTGGACCTGCTGACCGACTTCGGCGCCCAGGTCTTTGCGGTGCAGCTGATCGGCGTGGCCATGTTCCGCGAGTTCGCCGTGGTGATCGCCTCGGTCCTGCTGGCCGGGCGTTCGGCGTCCGCATTCGCGGCCGAGATCGGGTCCATGCGGATGAACCAGGAAGTCGACGCCATGCAGGTCATGGGCGTCAATCCGTTCCAGGCCCTGGTCATCCCGCGCGTGGCGTCTCTGGTATTGATGCTGCCGCTGCTGACCTTCATGGGCATGATCGGCGGTCTGATGGGCGGTCTGGTGGTGTGCTGGACCTCGCTCAACCTCGGTCCCGCCTTCTTCTTCCAACGCCTGGTCGAGGACGGGACCATGGCCCAGCACATGATGGTTGGCCTGGTGAAGGCGCCAGTCTTCGCCCTGGTCATCGCCGCCATCGGCTGCCGTCAGGGCATGTCGGTCGCCGGCGACGTCGAGAGCTTGGGACGCCGTGTGACGGCCGCCGTGGTGCAGGCCATCTTCGCCATCATCCTGCTGGACGCTGTGTTCGCCCTGGTCTTCCTGGAGCTGAACATATGACCGACGCACCAGAAAACCTGATCGAGGTGCGCGGCCTGCTGAGCCAGTTCGGCGACCGGACCATCCACGAGAACCTGGATCTCGACCTGGTGCGGGGCGAAGTCATGGGCGTGGTCGGTGGATCCGGCGCGGGCAAGACCGTGCTGCTGAACACCATCATCGGCTTGAAGGAGCCCGAGGGCGGCTCGGTCAAGGTGCTGGGCTACGACCGCGCGACCCTGACCGACGATCAGTCGGCGGACATCGAACGCCGCACCGGCATCCTGTTCCAGCAAGGCGCGCTGTTCTCGTCGCTGAGCGTGCTGGAGAATGTCGCCTCGCCCCTGGTCGAGCACACCAAATTACCCAAGGCCGTCATCTATGAGCTGGCAGAGTTGAAGATCGCCATGGTCGGTCTGAAGCCCGAGCACCATCACCTGAAGCCTGCCGAACTGTCGGGCGGGATGAAGAAGCGCGCCGGCCTGGCGCGGGCGCTGGCGCTGGATCCGGAACTGGTGTTCCTGGACGAACCAACGGCGGGGCTGGACCCCATCGGTGCGGCCGCCTTCGACGACCTGATCCGGCAGCTGGCGGACGACCTGGGTCTGTCCGTCTTCATGATCACTCACGACCTCGATACGTTGTACGCCATCTGTGACAAGGTGGCGGTGCTGGCGGACAAGCGGGTCGTGGAAAAGGCCACGGTGCAGGAGCTGGAACGCTCCGACCATCCGTGGATCAAGGAATACTTCTTGGGGCCGCGCGGTCGCGCAGCCACCAAGACGGCGGCCTGAGGAGAGCCGACTATGGAAAGAGACGCACATTACGCCGCGGTCGGGATCGCCACCGTCTGCCTTCTGGCGGCGCTGGCGGTGTTCACCATCTGGCTGGCCCGGCTGCAGTTCAACAGCGATTACGACATGTACGACATCGTCTTCTACGGACCGGTGAACGGTCTGTCCGAAGGCGGCGAGGTGCATTTCAACGGCATCCGCGTCGGCGAGGTCACCGATTTGAACATCGACACCAAGCGTGGCGACCAGGTCATCGCCCGGGTGCGTGTGGACGGCACCACGCCGGTTCGCGTGACCTCGCGCGCCCAGCTGGAGCCGCAGGGCATCACGGGCCTGAACTACATCCAGATCACCGCCGGCTCGCCCAACAGCGCCCTGCTGAAGGACCAGTATCCCGACAATGTCGTGCCGGTGCTGCAAAGCCAGCCGTCGCCCATCGCCGAGCTGCTGAGCGGTTCGGGCACGGTGCTGGCCCAGACGGTGGATGCCCTGAACCGGATCAACCGCGTCATGTCCGACGACAATATCCGCAGCTTCTCGACCAGCGTGAAGAATGTGGAATCCCTGACGACCGAGCTTGAAGCCCGCAAGGCCATCTTCCAGCAACTGGAAGAGGCTGTGACCAACGCCAATGCCGCAGTGAAGGAATATCAGGCCCTCGCTGTGGACACGCGTCAGATCATCAATACGGACGGTCGCCAGGCCATCGCCAACATCAACTCGGCGACGGCGGAGGCCCGCACGGCCATCGCATCGGCCAACCGGTCGATCAGCGGGCTGGAGCGTCCGCTGGGCGATTTCACCACCAACAGCCTGCCGCAACTGAGCGGCACGATCGAAGAGCTGCAGGACGCCACGCGTTCGCTGCAATCCCTGATCGACGATGTCCGCGCCAGCCCGCGCGACTTCATCGGTCGTCCCCAATCCAAAGAGCTGGAGGTGCAGCCGTGATCCTTCGTCCTGTCCTTCGAATGGCGGCAGCCGCAGCAGTCCTGACGGCCCTGAGCGGGTGCGCCCTGCTGTCGACCCCCGACCCGGTGCAGAACTATCGGTTCGGCCTGCCGGTCGAGGCGCCGTCGGCCGTGGGCGACACGCCCGCGCCATTGACGGTCTCGATCCGGCGCATCGAGTTTCCACAGGCGACCGGCGATGACCGCATCCTGGGCGTCACAGGTCTGGAGACGGCCTACATCGGCGGCGCGCGCTGGGTGTCGCCGGCCTCGACCCTGTTCGACGACAGCCTGAAGGCCGCCTTCGCCAACCGGGCCGACCGGATCCGCGTCCTGGGCCGTCGCGAAGCCGGCACGCCGCCCTTGGTGTTGCAGGTCACGGTCACGACGTTCGAGGCGCGTTACGCCGCGCCGGGCGCCGTGCCGGACGTGGTGGTTACGGCGCGCGCACAACTGCGCTCAACGCCTGAACGGCGAGCCGGGGCGACCGGGGCCATTCGCCCGGAGGAAGGGCGTTCGGTTGAACGGGTCTTCACGGTGATCCAGCCAGCCGGCGACAATCGCGTGTCGGCCATCGTGGCGGCGTTCGATACGGCCACGCGCGATATCAATACCCAAATCGCCGACTGGACCATCAGCTCCGCCAACTGACGGCCGGTCGGCCTTCATCCCAGGGCCGCAGGACGCAGGCCTGCGGATGCGCTAGGCTGGCTCCGAATCTGACCCGGAGTTGTCATGAGTTTTTCCGCCACCGACGCCGCCTTCGAAGGCTTTCGGGTCGTTCGCCGTCATCCGGTCGTGGCCCTGGCCTGGGGCCTGGTCTATCTGCTGATGTATGTCGTCATGTTCGGCCTGGGCGCCGACAAATGGGCGGCCCTGATGGCGGCGGGCGAGGCGTTGGAACAGTCGGCCAATCCGTCGATGGCGGACTTCCAGGCCCTGGGTCAGGTCTATGCCGGCGCGCTGGCCTGGGCGGCGCCGGCCGGGCTGTTGATCGGCACGGTGTTGAGCGCCGCCGTCGCACGATCGGTCCTGCGTCCTGAAGAGTCGCGCTGGGGCTATGTCCGCGTGGGCATGGACGAGGTGCGCGTGCTGGTCGTCAGCCTGCTGGTCAGCATCATCGTTGGTCTGGCTTCCGGCGTGGGTATGGCATTGGTGGGCGCCGCCATCGGGTTCGGCTCCGCATCCGGCCAGCCCCTGATGATCCTGGCGGGCGTGCTGCTGGTCTTCGCTGTCTTCGCCCTGATCGTCTGGCTGGCGATCAAGTTCAGCCTGGCCGTGCCGATGACCGTGGATCGCCGCAAGATCACGCTGTTCGAATCCTTTGGCGCCACCAAGGGCCATTTCTGGGCGCTGCTGGGCATGGCCGTCATCGCGGTCATCATGTACCTGATCGTCAGCATCCTGGGCATGATCATCGGCGCGGCGACCGACCTGATGACCGGCGGGATTCAGACCCTGGCCCGCTACGACGGCGTGGGAACGATGCAGATCCTGGCCCAGGCCTGGCCGGCCCTTCTGCTATCCTCGGTCGTCAACGCCTTCCTGTCGGCCCTGCAGTTGGCCGTGCTCTACGCGCCCTTCTCGGCGGCCTGGGCGGCATTGAAGCCGCGCTGAGCAACTTCCCCTCCATCGCCGTCGAGTCCCGGCGGCGATGGAGACAAAGGCGGCTAGGCGGAAGCCTTCGCCCGCTTCTTCTTGGCCGGTTCGCCGACCGATCCGCCCAAAGCCGCGACCCGCGCCTTGCGGCGGGTCTCGTGCCGATCAAGCACCTCATTGAGGTATTTCCCGGTCCAGCTGGCGTCATTGTCCGCCACCTGTTCGGGCGTGCCGACTGCGACGATCTCGCCGCCGCCGTCGCCGCCCTCGGGGCCGAAGTCGAGCAGATAGTCGGCCACCTTGATGACATCGAGATTGTGCTCGATCACCACGATGGTGTTGCCCGCCTCGACCAGCTCCTGCAGCACCTCAAGCAGCTTGCGGGTGTCCTCGAAATGCAGGCCGGTCGTCGGCTCGTCGAGGATGTAGAGGGTCCGGCCGGTGGCCCGTTTCGACAGTTCCTTGGACAGCTTGACCCGCTGGGCCTCGCCGCCCGACAGGGTGGTCGCCGGCTGGCCCACCTTGACGTAGCCCAGCCCGACCCGCTCCAGCGTCAGCATCTTGTCGCGGATCGGCGGTACGGCCTTGAAGAAGGTCGCCGCTTCCTCGACCGTCATATCCAACACGTCCGAGATGGACTTGCCCTTGAAGACGATCTCCAGCGTCTCTCGGTTATAGCGTTTGCCCTTGCAGACGTCACAGGTGACATAGACGTCGGGCAGGAAGTGCATCTCGATCTTGATGACGCCGTCGCCCTGGCAGGCCTCGCAGCGGCCGCCCTTGACGTTGAAGCTGAACCGGCCGGGGCCATAGCCGCGAGCCTTGGATTCCGGCAGGCCCGCATACCAGTCGCGGATCGGGCCAAAGGCGCCGGTATAGGTCGCCGGGTTCGAGCGCGGGGTGCGGCCGATGGGCGACTGGTCGATGTCGATGACCTTGTCGAAATGCTCCAACCCCTCGATTCGGTCGAAGGGTGCGGGGGCTTCTGACGCATTGTTAAGGCGACGAGCGGCGGCCTTGTACAGGGTCTCGATGGTGAAGGTCGACTTGCCGCCGCCGGACACGCCGGTGATGCAGGTGAAGACCCCGACGGGGATCTCGCCCGTGACGCTCTTCAGATTGTTGCCGCTGGCGCCGCTGATCTTCAGCATCCGCTTGCGGTCGATCGGACGGCGACCGTCGGCGGGGATCTCGATCTCGCGCTCGCCCGTCAGATATTTGCCGGTCAGGGACTTGGGATTGGCCATGACCTGGGCCGGCGTGCCCTCGGCGCAGACCTCGCCGCCGTGGATGCCGGCGGCCGGGCCCATGTCGATGACATAGTCGGCGGTCAGAATGGCTTCCTCGTCATGCTCGACGACAAGGACCGAGTTGCCCAGGTCGCGCAGCCCTTTCAGGCTTTCCAACAGGCGGGTGTTGTCACGCTGGTGCAGGCCGATAGAGGGTTCGTCCAGCACATAAAGGACACCGGTCAGGCCTGAGCCGATTTGCGACGCCAAACGAATGCGCTGGCTCTCACCGCCCGACAGGGTGCCCGACGCGCGAGACAGCGACAGATAATCGAGGCCGACGTTATTGAGGAACCGCAGCCGGTCGCCGATCTCCTTCAGAATGCGCCGGCCGATCTCCATCTGCTTGTCGCTGAGCGCCTCGGGCAGGCCCTGGACCCAGTCATAGGCCTTCTTGATCGACAGGGTGGAGATGTCGGCGATGTCCTGGGCGCCCACCTTGACCGCCAGGGCTTCGGGCTTCAGCCGCTTGCCGTGGCAGGCGTCGCATGGGGTCTCGGACTGATAGCGGGCCAGTTCCTCGCGCACCCATGCGCTGTCGGTCTCGCGCCAGCGGCGTTCCAGGTTCGGCAGCACGCCCTCGAACGGCTTGGAGACCTCGTATTTGCGGGCGTTATCGTCGTAGGTGAATTTGATCTTCTCGGCGCCGGTTCCATACAGAATCGCCTTGTGCGCCTGAGCCGGAAGCTCGCGCCACGCCACGTCCATCGAGAAGCCGTAGTGGCGGCTGAGCGACTGCAGCGTCTGGGTGTAGAGCGGAGAGGGGCCGCGCGCCCAGGGGGCGACGGCGCCCTTGTGCAGTGTCTTGTCGCGATCCGGGATCACCAGGTCGGCGTCGAAGGCCAGCTTGACCCCAAGGCCGTCGCAGACCGGGCAGGCGCCGAACGGATTGTTGAACGAGAACAGCCGGGGCTCGATCTCGCTGATCGTGAAGCCCGAGACGGGGCAGGCGAACCGCTCCGAGAACAGCAGGTTGCGCGGTGCGGTCTCGCCCTCGGCCGTGCTCGCCCATTCGGCGTTGGCGATGCCGTCGGCCAGGCCCAGGGCCGTCTGCAGACTGTCGGCGTAGCGGGCTTCCTGGTCAGGCTTGGTGACGATCCGGTCCACGACGATATCGATGTCGTGCTTGAACTTCTTGTCCAGCGTCGGGGCTTCGTCGATCGGATAGAATTGCCCGTCGATCTTCAGCCGCTGGAAGCCCTGACGCTGCCACTCGGCGATCTCCTTGCGATACTCGCCCTTGCGGCCGCGCACGACGGGGGCCAGCAGCAGAATGCGCTCACCGTCGGGCAGGGCCACCAGCTTGTCGACCATCTGGCTGACGGTCTGGCTCTCGATCGGAAGGCCGGTCGCGGGCGAATAGGGCACGCCGACCCGCGCCCACAGCAGGCGCATATAGTCGTGGATCTCGGTCACCGTGCCGACGGTCGAGCGCGGGTTCTTGGACGTCGTCTTCTGTTCGATGGAGATGGCCGGCGACAGGCCCTCGATCAGGTCCACGTCCGGCTTGCCCATCAGCTCCAGGAACTGGCGCGCATAGGCCGACAGGCTCTCGACATAGCGACGCTGGCCCTCGGCATAGATGGTGTCGAACGCCAGGGACGACTTGCCCGAGCCCGAAAGCCCGGTCATCACCACCAACTGTTCGCGCGGAATATCGAGGTCCACACCCTTGAGATTATGCTCGCGGGCGCCGCGAACGCGAATGAAGTTGTGCTTTTCGGTCATGCTGTCCGGAGAACGCGGAGGAGGGCCGGTCGGGTCCGGCGCGACATCGCTATATGGGGATGAATCGCAGGATTGAAGCAAGAACATTGTGGGAACATTGCGGCGTCCGGAAGGCTGGGTTATCGTCGCCGCATGGCCGATGGTTTCGACATCCACCTGAACGAGGATCAGGCGCGCCGGCTGAAGGCTGCGGCCGAGGCGGCAGGCGTGGATCCGACCGCCTATGCTCTGCAAGCGCTGGAAGGCGTGATGGGCGATATCAGCATCGCAGGCGTCAGCGAATACCCGGCGGCTTGGGTCGCGGAGGACGCCGAACGCTGGGCGGAATATGAGCGGACGGGGGAGACAATTCCGCTTGAGGACGCGCTGGCCGCCTTTGATGCCGCTTTGGACGAGAAGCTGCGCGCGAAGGCGAGATGAAGTTTGCCGTCGTCGTGCTTCCGTCTGCGGAACGGGATTTACTGCGACTGACCTCTTTCCTGGCTGAAGCGGCGCCTTCGGCCGTAGAGCGAATGCGGGCGGTGTTGAAGGCAGCGCTACGGTCGCTGTCCGATATGCCGGACAGGGGGCAGAAGATCGACGATAGGGACCGGCGACTTAAGGCGCCGTTCGGCGAAGGCGCCTATGTCATCATCTATCGGGTCGAGGTGCGGCGGGTAGTCGTCTCGCATATCTTCCACTCTCGTGAAAATTGGCGGGCCTGACCTATTCCGGCGACCAAGCCTTTGTCGGCCGGACGAACCGCTCGCCCTTGGTTAGGATGACGCCGCTGGCGGTGGCGACGCCCAGTTCCAGGCTTTCGGCGATGCGGCGGGCGCGTTCGATGAAGTGATTGGCGGCGACGAGCGGGCACAGGGCGCGGGCGGTCTCGACGAAGAACTCCAGCCAGCGGTCGAAATGGCGGGCGTCGATGGGCAGGGGCAGGTGTTTGGGCATGGGCCGGCCCTGATAGACGCCGGTGGACAGGGCGACCGACGACCAGAACAGCTTCATCTGCGCCAGATGCGGCGCCCAGTCGGTGATGCGGGCCGCGAAGATCGGGCCGATCAGGGCGTCGTCGCGGACGCGGGCGTAGAAGGCTTCGACCAGGGCGTCGATCATGGTCTCGTCAATGCCGGTCTCGTCACGCAGACGCTGGACTGCGGCATCACGACGCTCGGCGGCGCCGGCTGGATCTTCGATGCGGAAGCGGCTTTGCATCGTCGCCGTTTACCCGGCGCAATCCTATTGGTCGAGGAAGTCGCCGGCGTTGAAGGTCAGGACGCAGATCGCGTCGTCGCCGGTCGCGTCGGTCGAGCAATAGTCGACGCTGAACAGGTTGGCTTCGGCCTTGGCGGTGGACCGGAAGGTGCGGCCGTCGCGCTGGAAGGCCGAGCTGATCTTGTCGCTCCACGGCGCGAGCGCAGCGGCGAAGGCGGTCGCGGGTGCGCCAGTGCATGTGAACACCAGCAGTTCAGCGCCTTCGCCATTGTCCGTGCGGCGATAGGCGCCCGCTGCGGCAGCTTGTTCCAGACAGGCGGCGTAAAGATGGGCGTTTCGAGTCGGCTCCTGAGTCGGAACGGCGGTATAGTTCGGGGGCGCAGGCGGCGTGTCCGGGACGCTGGCGCAAGCGGCCGACGCCATGGCGGAAACGAGCGAGAGGCAGACTAGAGGCTTCATCGAGGGCTCCTGACGGTCAAGCTTCTCACGCGGCCGTGTTCGACACCAGACTTGCGCATTGCAGGATTACGACCCATCCTCCTTGTTCTGACGCGTTTTGCAGAAGGTTTGACGATCATGATCATCGCATTGGCCACCGGTTCCGCCCTGTCCGCCATGCTGCTCGTGATCCTCAATGCCAACCAGCCAAAGCCGAAACGCGTCCCCGTCCGCACGCGCGACACTCGACAAGGTCGCCGCCAGGACGCCTGACGGCGTAACCCTATTCGATAATCTGAGCCTGACGTTCGGCGCCGAGCGCACGGGCGTCGTCGGCCGCAACGGCGCGGGCAAGAGCACGCTGCTGTGCCTGATCTCGGGCGCTGCGACGCCGGCCGAGGGCGCGGTGGCGCGCGCCGGGTCGGTGGGTGTGCTGGATCAGCGCTACGACCCTGAGCCGAACGAGACGGCGGCGCAGACTTTAGGCGTAGCGCAGGATCTGGCCATCATTGCGCGGGTGCTGGACGGCGAGGGGACGGCCGACGATCTGGCCGAGGCCGACTGGACGCTGGAGGTGCGGCTGGGCGAGGCTCTGGCCGCCGTGGGTCTGTCGGGGGTGGCGCTGGATCGGCTGACCGTCAGCCTGAGCGGGGGCGAGCAGACACGTCTGAGGCTGGCGGGCCTGATGCTGGCGCGGCCGGATCTGATCCTGCTGGACGAGCCGACCAATCATCTGGACGTGGAGGCGCGGGCGCTGGTCGCCGAGGTGATCGGGCGTTTGGACGGCGGGGCCGTGGTGGTCAGCCATGACCGCAACCTGCTGCGTCGGATGGACCGGATCGTGGAGGTGTCAGGCCTGGGCGTGGCGATCTACGGCGGCGGCTATGACCTGTATGTCGCGCGAAAGGCGGCTGAGCGCGACGCGGCGGAGCGGGGTCTGGTCGAGGCCGAGCGCGATGTTGCGCGGGCGGGCGCCGAGGCGCAGAGGCGAACCGAAACCAAGGCGAAGCGCGACGCGGCAGGGCGGCGCAAGGCGGCCAAGGGCGATCTGCCGAAAATCCTGCTGGGCGCCCGAGCCGAGCGGGCCGAGAACAGCGGCGGGCGCGACCGGCTGCTGGCAACGCGACAGGCCGAAGCGGCGCAAGGTGCGCTGGCAGCGGCGCAGGAGCGGGTTGAACGGACGCGGGCGCTGGCCATCCCCATGCCGACGACGGGATTGGCGGCTGGGCGAACTGTCTTGGTGCTGGATCAGGCATCGTGGGCGACGCCGGAGGGGCGACCCGTCGTTGGGCCGATCGACCTGAGGCTGGTCGGGCCGGAGAGGGTCGCGGTGACCGGGGCGAACGGGGCGGGCAAGACGACCTTGTTGCGGCTGATCACAGGCGATCTGGAACCCACGGCCGGGTCCGTCGAGCGGCCGGTGCGGGCGGTCCTGCTGGATCAGGAGGCGGCGATCCTGAAGCCGGACGAGACGCTGGTCGAGGCGTGGCGGCGGCTGAACCCGCAAGGGAGCGTCAACGACGCCCAGGCGGCGCTGGCGCGGTTCCTATTTCGCAATACGGCGGCCCAGCGCCGGGTCGGCGACCTGTCAGGCGGGGAACGGCTGAGGGCGGCCCTGGCCTGCGTCATGACCGGCACGACGCCGCCGCAACTGCTGGTGCTGGACGAGCCGACGAACCATCTGGATCTGGACGCCATCGCGGCCGTGGAGGCGGCGCTGACCGCCTATGACGGGGCGCTGATCGTCGTCAGCCACGACGCAGACTTCCTGGCCGCGTTGGAGATCACGCGCACCTTAGCCCTGTGATCCGACTTGGACTCCAAGTCAGAAAAAATAGTCCAACGAGTCTAACGAGTCCAACTTCTGGATGGATTTGAGTTTTCAAAGACCGAACGGATCATCATCGCACGGCTTGACCCCAAGACAGGTCGATTGTCGATGGTCGAAGTCAAGTCTCTGATCCGTCTAGGCTTTGCTGACAGAAATGGGATGGCTAGGCCACGGATGTCGCCTCCAGCCGTCAGCCCCAGGCTTCGACGGCGCCCTTGCGACGGACCATCGAGGGGCTGGTGAGCTGTGTGCGCGGTTCGGCCTCGGCGCGGCCGAACAACCAGCCTTGGCCATATTCGACGTCTGCGGCCTTCAGCTCGGCGGCGACCCCGTCGGTCTCGATCATCTCGGCGATGGTTTCCAGCTTCATCGAGCGGCACAGTTCGACGATGCTGTGCAGCATGGCCTTGGACCGTTCGTCCGTCTGGATGTCGCGCACGATGGCGCCGTCGATCTTGACCGCATCGACCGAGAGTTTGCGCAGATAGTCGAAGGCGGCGGCGCCCGCGCCGAAGTCGTCGATACAGACCTTGATCCCCGCTTCGCGCAGGGCGGCCAGACGACGGTCGGCGGCCTCGATGTCGGCGAGGGCCGAGGTCTCGGTGACTTCCACCATCAGGCGTCGACGTTCCTCGGGTGCGCTGGCGGTCATGCGCAGAAGCTGTTCGACATAGGTGTCGTCGCCCAGGGAGGCGCCGGAGACGTTGATCGCCATCTTCAGCAGGCCGGCGCCCGACTGACGCATCCGCTTCAGCACCTTTTCCGCCACGGCGAGATCGAAGGACTCGATCAGATCCAGCTCCTCGGCCATGCGGATGGCGTCTGCCGGGCCGGTATTTCCGTTGAAGCGGGTCAGGGCCTCGAAATGGTGGACGGCGCGGGAGTCGAGGTGGACGATGGGCTGATAGTGGACCTGGAACTCGCGCGACTTGACCAGGCTGCGGAAGGTCTCGGCGTCGCGGAAGGTGCGCTTCAGCGAGTCCGCGAAGGCGATCTGCGGATTGATCAGGCCATCGCCCTTGAGGCAGCCCTCGATGGCGAACCGCATGGCGCGCAGGACGCACAGCGAGTCCGATCCGGGCGGCACCGGCGAACTGAAGGCTTCGGCGCCGAGCGAAAGGCCTTCGGCGCGGCCGGCCTCGATGATCTCTGCGGCGATGTCGCGGCGGTCGTTGGCGGGACGCAGCAAGGCGAAACGCACGCCGGTCAGCTGGGCCGCGCCCGAACCGTCGATGGCCGCTGATTGCAAGGTCGCCTCGATGCGGCGGTTCAGACGGTCGGCGGCGTCGCCGCTGACGTTCTCCAGGCCGCGAATGTCCAGGAAGGACAGGGCGAGGTCCGTGTTGGCCTCCAGCACCCGCCCGGCGTCGGCCAGGAATTCTTCCGCCTCCAGCAGAGGGCGGGTTTCAAGATCTTCGAGCGCGAAGGCCGGGCCTTCATAGGAGATGGCGCAGGACACGGCCGGCGCCATCTGTGGCAGGACGAAGGCGCGAAAAGAGGCGCGACGCACGCGGTTGGGACCTGCCGCCACGAGGATGGCGGTCGAGGGAATACGCACGCCGGACTTCATATTGGCCAAGGCCGTCAGGGTGGATGCGCCGTCGTGCAACAGATCGAGCAGCGGTCGGCCCGTCCAGGTCGCGCCGGCGTCCTCGCCCGCCGACGCTCCAGCGCCGATCGCAAAGGAGACGACGCCCTTCGGGTCCACCTCGACCAATGTGTCGGCGGATGCGAAGGCCAAGCCTAGCAGGCGGGTGGTCAGCGTCATGAAGCCATGCTGACACGCAGTCGCTTAAAAAATAGGCAATAATCCTTAGCACGCGAACCGTGATTTGCGGCGTCGGCGACGTCGCGGCCTCAGGCCATCCGGTTGATGGCGACGGCGCGTCCGTCGCCCAGCGCCGCGCGGCCGTCGGCTGCATAGGCGGAGGCCGGTGTGCGGGCCGCCGTCACCTCTGCCGCGATGGCGCGGACCAGACCTTCGGAAATCTGACGGGCGGCGTCGACGGCGCGACCGTGGCGGGTCAGCACGGCGTCGAAGTCGCGTGTGGCGTGGATCAGGGTCTTGCGGTCATCCAGCGGCGCGCCGCTCAGTAGGGCCGGGTTCGCCTTTACGTGGGCGGAATCGCGACGATAGAGATTGGCCATCTCCTGGGTTTCGGCCAGGCCTGAGGCCACGTCCTGAGGGCGGCCATCGGCGAAGGCGAGAGTCTCCGCTTCCAGGCGTTCGGTCAGGCGCAGCGTCAGCGCGGTCAGTTGGCGCACACGCGCCTGTGCCAGTTCTGTGTCGCTCATTGCCGCCCCTCCTGCATCTTCAGCATTTCGGCCATGACGGTGTTGCTCAGGCCAATGCCGCCGGCCTTGACCGTGTTCTTGGCCATTTCATCCAGCATGAAGCTGCGCCAGGTCGCCTCTCCCTGACCACCGCCGAACAGGCCGTCGGTCGACAGCCCCTCGAACATCGGTTTCAGCATCTGCGAGATGAAGGTGGCCTCAAAGGCCTTGGCGGTTTCCTCGATCTTGTCGCGGTTCGGCGCCGTGGGCGCGGCGGCGGCGGGACGCAGCAAATCGGGGGAGACGGTCAGGTCGCTCATGTTCACATCACCTCAATGTCGGCCTGAAGGGCGCCGGCGGCCTTGATGGCCTGAAGAATGCTGATCATGTCGCGCGGGCTGACGCCCAGGGCGTTCAGGCCGTTGACCAAGGTGGACAGGCTGGCCCCGCCGCCGACCATGCGCATCTGGGTGCCCAGGTCCTCTTCGACGCTGACCTGGGTGGAGGGGACGACGGCGGTTTGGCCTCGGCTGAAGGGCGCCGGCTGGCTGACGATCGGCTGTTCGTCCACCGAGATGGTCAGGTTGCCCTGGGCGATGGCGACGCGCGAGACGCGCACCGCGTCACCCATGACGATGACGCCGTTGACCTCATCGATGATGACCTTTGCAGGGGTGTCGACGCTGACGGCCAGGTTCTCGATCCGGCTGATGAAGCCCGCCATCCCCAGTTCGCCGGGCGCGCGCAGGGCGACGACCGTGCCGTTCTCGGCCAGGGCCGAACCGGGATAGGCGGCGTTGACGACGGCGGCGACGCGCTGGGCCGTGGTGAAGTCCGGGTTGCGCAGGTTCAGGCGCACCTCGTTCATGTTCGCCATCTGGAAGCCGGTCTCGCGTTCGACCAAGGCGCCCGAGGCGATACGGCCGGCGGTCGGCACGCCGCGCGTCACCGACGAGCCCGAACCACCCGAGGCCGAGACGGCGCCGGTCTGGACCGAGCCCTGAGCCACCGCATAGACCTGACCGTCCGCGCCCTGAAGGCTGGTGACGACTAAGGAACCGCCCAGCAGGCTTTTCGCGTCGCACATGGAGGCGACCGAGACATCGATGCGCGAGCCGGGCGTGGCGAAGGCGGGCAGGTCGGCCGTGACCATGACGGCGGCCATGTTCTTGGTGTTGGCGTTGGCGCCGCGGATATTGACGCCCAGCCGCTCGGTCATGCCTTCCAGCGACTGGCGGGTGAAGGGGCAGTTGCGTAAGGAATCGCCCGTGCCGTTCAGCCCCATCACCATGCCGTAGCCGACCAGTTGGTTGCCGCGCACGCCCTCGACGGCGGCGATGTCCTTGATGCGGGACTGCGACTGGGCCAGCGCCGGACCGGCCGCAGCGGCGACGGCGAGCGTCCCGATGGCGGCGGCGGCAAGGCGGGCAAGAAGATTTTGCATCGGTCAGGCGTCCACGCAAGGTTACGCCTGCATCCTTGCGAGGATCGTGCCGAATAATTAACGATGTGAATTCAATGCAGGCGGGCTTTGCAGCGAAAGGGAAGCGGCAGGATTTGCCGGGGCGTTAACCAAACAGTCACCGCCGCCCGTCATGCATGAGGTCATGACGCGGAGCACCTACGCATGAAGGTTGTCGGCCCCAACGGCGTCAGCACGCCCGCGAGCACACGCGCGACGCGATCCGCCAGCGGCTTTTCGCTGGGCCAGGCGCCGGCTGCGGCGTCGTCTTCGGCGGCGACGGCCAGCGCTGCGACCGGCGGCGTTTCCGACGTGTCGGCTCTTATGGCCTTGCAAGGGATCGAAGGGCCGCTGGAGAAGCGTCGCCGGGCGATCCGACGGGGCGGGGGCCTGCTGGACCGCCTGGAAGAACTCAAGCTGGCGCTTCTGACCGGCGACGCCGATGAGACCTCGCTGGATCAACTGGCGCGAACCCTGCGCGAGGAACGCACCGACGACGGCGACGAAGGGCTGAGCGCCCTGCTGGACCAGATCGACCTCAGGGCCTCGGTAGAGCTGGCGAAGGCCGAAATGCGCAATAAACGCGGCTGAGGTGGAAAAATCGCCTAATCTCAGAACGCTAAGCTTGGTCAGTGAGTGACATTTGTCACTGTAAGCCCTCGGATCGCCATAATCGGATCACGGATTCGAGAACCACATTGCCGCGACTCGACAGGCTGATTATACGGCCTTCTGCGCCACAGGGGGGCGCGTTAGAGAGCGTGAGATCGATGAACGCTTTGGCGTCCGTTGTGTCCGACGAAACCGGCCCGTATCGGCCGTCTGACAGCGAGCCGTTCATGAACGAACGGCAACAAGCCTATTTCAAGAAGAAGCTGCTGGCCTGGAAGGATGACATCCTTCGCGAGTCCAAGGGCACGGTGGTCAATCTGAAGGCCGAGACCGAAAACCACCCCGATCTGGTGGATCGCGCGTCATCGGAATCCGATCGGGCTCTGGAACTGCGCACCCGTGATCGCCAGCGCAAGTTGATCTCCAAGATCGACGACGCCCTGCGCCGGATCGAGGACGGTTCCTACGGCTATTGCGAGGATACGGGCGAGCCCATCAGCCTGGGTCGTCTGGAAGCCCGCCCGACGGCGACCCTGTCGGTCGAAGCCCAGGAACGCCACGAACGCCGCGAACGCGTCCACCGCGACGACTGACCTTGAGCCCTTTCAAGCGGGAAGGGCAGGTGTCAGATCGGTGTGGCCGAAGTCGTCGCCCTTGAACAACAAGGGGGCATTGTTTTCCTTGGCCCAGGCGTAGGCGAAACAGTCGCCCAGATTAAGCCTGGCGGGCGTGCGCTTGCCGAAGTCGATCTGTGCTTGCGCGGCGACTTTGGCTGTTACGGCCGTCGCTGGCGTGACCCTTATCCCAAAGTTCGTAAGCAGGGCGTCGAGGTCTGCAACTCCGTCGCCGCCACGCAAGCCGTGGATTCGCGTATGCGCTTCCCAATAACCTATGGGCGACAGCACCGCCTCTTCGGTCGCCAGGATGGTCAGTATCTTGAGCTTCTCCGGCTCGTCCGAAAGCACGGCCACCAATGCGGAAGCATCGACGACGATCATTTGGGCAGGCCGTCCTCGTCATAGAAGTCGTCGTCGGTCAGTAGGGGGCCCAGGATGGGAAGCGACTGGAAATGCGCGACGATGGCTTCCGCCGCCGCGATCTTTCGATCGATCTCCGCCTGTCTGGCCGTATTCGCCCGAGCTTCCCGATCGCGCGCCATCTCATCGACAAGGTCGGTAATGGACAGGCCCTCGCGTCGTGCAAGACTGCGCAGCCGCTCGGCGACATCTGGCTTTCTGATCTGCACAGGCGCGTTCATGATGGTCATGACTTTATCATGATGTGCCGTTCAATCCAACCCGCGCCTTGACTTCGCCGGGTTGCGGGGCGACCTAGCCGCCTCGCTTTCGAGGTCGTCTATCCATGTCCGTCAAGGTCCGTTTCGCCCCGTCTCCCACGGGTAAGCTGCACGTCGGCAATGTCCGCACCGCTCTGGTGAACTGGATGTTCGCCAAGGGGCAGGGCGGGTCGTTCGTGCTGCGGATCGACGATACCGACCTGGCGCGCTCCACGCCCGAGTTCGAACAGGGGATCGAAGACGATCTGACCTGGCTGGGGATGCTGTGGGACGAGCGTGACAATCAGTCCAAGCGGTTCGACCGCTACGAGGAGGCGGCAGCAAAGCTGAAGGCTTCGGGTCGGCTGTACCCCGCCTATGAGACGGCCGACGAACTGGACCGCCGCCGCAAGGTGCAGTTGTCGCGCGGCCTGCCGCCGATCTACGACCGCGCCGCGCTGGAGCTGACCGAAGACCAGAAGGCCGCCTATGAAGCCGAGGGCCGTCGCCCGCATTGGCGTTTCAAGCTGGAAGGCAAGCGGGTCGCCTGGGAAGATCTCGCGCGCGGTCATGCCGAGGTGGACACGGCTTCGATGTCGGACCCGGTCCTGATCCGCGAGGACGGTCTGTTCCTTTACACCCTGCCGTCGGTCGTGGACGACATCGACATGGCTATCACCCACATCATCCGGGGTGAGGATCACGTCACCAACACCGGCGCGCAGATCGAGATCTTCGAGGCGCTGGGGGCGACGGTTCCGGGCTTCGCCCATATGCCGCTGCTGGTCGGGGCCGACGGCGCGGCCCTGTCGAAACGTCTGGGCTCGCTGTCGATCAGCGACATGCGCGACCAGGGCTATGAGCCGATCGCCATCACCAGCCACCTGGGCCGGATCGGCACGTCCGATCCGCTGGAAGTCGGCGCCTCGGTCGAGGCCTTGGGTCAGAGCTTCGCCTTCTCCAAGATGGGTCGGTCGCCGGCGCGTTACGACACGGCGGATCTGGACCGGCTGAACGCCCAGGCCCTGCATGTCATGGACTATGCGACGGCTCAGCCGCGCCTTCAGGCGCTGGGCGCCGATCTGGGCGAGACCTTCTGGTCGGTGGTGCGCGGCAATCTGAACAAGTTCGCCGATGTCGTTGAAATGGCGAAAATCGTCCAGGGGCCGGTTCAGCCGGTGATCGAGGACGTCGCCTTCATCGAGACGGCGCTGCGTCTGCTGCCGGACGTAATCGACGAGAACGCCTGGTCGGCGTGGACCTCGGCCGTGAAGACCGAGACGGGCGCCAAGGGCAAGGCGCTGTTCATGCCGCTGCGTCTGG
Organism: Brevundimonas sp. KH_058; assembly: GCF_057838505.1. Lineage (NCBI taxonomy): Bacteria > Pseudomonadati > Pseudomonadota > Alphaproteobacteria > Caulobacterales > Caulobacteraceae > Brevundimonas > Brevundimonas sp. KH_058. The sequence goes on from NZ_CM174469.1 coordinate 2,502,699, forward strand.
CGTTGACGGGGCAGCAGCATGGGCCGGACATGGCGGCCATGGCCCCGTTGATCGGTCGCGAGACCATCCAGCGCCGTCTGAGAGGCGAGGCGGCCTAAGCCGCCTCGCGCTTCATTAGGCGTTGCAGACGGCCAGTTCGTCGGCGCTCAGTTCGACGCCCTTGTAGGAGAAGGCGGTCACGGCGCCGAACTTCTGAACAACACGACGGCAGGCGCGCGTGGCGGGCTGTTCCGTGCCGCCGGCGGCCGTGCAGGTCGCGCCTTCGCAGGACCAGCGTGCGCCGTCGATGATGGTGGCGCGGTCAGGGGCCTTGGCGGCGTCCGCGAGGGTCAGGCTGGTGGCGGCCGGCGTCTGGGCGACGGCCGGAGCGGCGGCGAACAGGGCTGCGGCGATGAGCAGGGCGCGCATGAAAAACTCTCCGAAATGAAGAACGGCGGCATGCCGCTGCGCCCCAATGTCAGTTTTCCATAAAAACTGTCAATACGTAGTCGCGCGAATATTAGCGACGATCACTTACCGCTGATCATGTTTCAACTGCGGCGCGTCGCCGCCGGCCTGAACCTGGGCCATAGCCTCTTCGACGGTCTCGGCGACGGTCCAGGCGTCGAGGAACGAAGGCGGGGTCATGCCTTCCTCGACGCTGTGCTTCATCAGGGCGAAGAAGCCGTTCCAGAAGCCGTTCAGGTTTAAAAAGACCACCGGCTTATGGTGCAGATCCAGCCGCTTCCACGACAGCAGTTCGACGACTTCTTCCAGGGTGCCGATACCGCCGGGCGCGACCACGAATGCGTCCGACTGATCGTACATCAGTTGTTTGCGCTCGTGCATCGAGGTGACGACGACGGTCTCGACCTCGTCGAACAGGCGCTCGCGGCTGCGCAGGAAGGCCGGCATGATGCCGACGACACGCCCGCCCGCTTCGTGCGCCCCGCGCGCCGAGGCGCCCATCAGGCCCACGCCGCCGCCGCCATAGACCAGCCGCCAGCCGGCCTCGGCCGACGCCTTGCCGAAGGCGTAGGCCGCCTCGGTGTAGGAAGGATCGGCGGTTTCGGAGGCGCCGCAGAACAGACAGACGGAGGAGCCGTCGAACGGCAGGAACGAAACGGGGGGCAGGGACATGAAGCCTCGAAGAAAACGAATACCCGATCTGGCCATGGCCAAACCAACGGCGCTCAAGCTAACACAGGCTCAAGCCGCTGGGTCGCCAGTCCTATATCGTAGAGGCGCAGGATGAAACGTCGGATGATCGTCGCGTGTGTCGCGGTCTTGGCTGCGGCGGCCTGTTCCGACCGGCAGGGCGGCGTGGCGGGGCCGACAGGTGCGGACGAAGCGTCGCCCTGGGTCCGGCCGCCGCTGATCGACGGTGTGACACGCGACGGCGGCGTGCTGGTCGTGCGCGGAGCGGCGGGTCCGAATGCGCGCGTCGTGCTGCGGGCGCCCGATGCGGCTGCGGTGGCGGCCAGCGCGGATGGAGCGGGCCGATTCGAGCTTCGGCTGCCGCCCCTGCACGGCGATGTCCGGTTCACGCCCGAGGTGCAGGTGGGCGAGGACGCCGCCGTTTCGCCCGAAACATTGGTGGTCATTCAAGGTGGGGCGGGGCCTGTCGTGCTGATCGCCGCCGGCCAGCCAACCGTGCGTCTGGACGGCGCGGGCGGCTTGGACGCGGTGGATTCGGATGGGGCCACGCTGATGGCGTCCGGCCAGGCGCAAGGGGCTGCGCCCGTTGTGACAATCAATGGCGTCGGCGTGACGGCGACGGCGATCGGGCGTGGGCGGTGGCGGGCCGTCACGGGGCAGGCGGACGCAGCGACGATCACGGTGAACGGCAAGAGCGTCGACTATCCGGGTGCTGGCGGTGCGACGGGGTTCGTCATCGAGCGCGCGGGGCAGGGCTGGCGGATCACTTGGCCCGTGGCGCCGAACGGGCGTCAGTCGGCATGGCTGCCGGATCGGGGCGTTAATGTTCTGGAAACCAATTCGGTTAACTAAGACGATCGTCCTCAGGGACACCATCACCGAACCTTATTTCAGCCCGGCGCCCCCGCCGGGCTTCTTTTGTATCCCGTCTCAGCCCTTGTCGGCCGTTTCCTTCGCCTTTTCCGTGCGGTCGCGGAACAGGGCGGCGCGGGCCAGAAGGATCAGGGTGACCGGCGTGGTGACGGTCAGGAACAGGCCGATCAGGATTTCGCGCGGCATAAAGCGCCCCTCGACCACCGTGAACCACACCACAGACGCCGCCAGCACCAGCGCCATGCCCAGGGTCGCCCCCAGGGTCGGCGCGTGGACACGCTCGTAAAAGGTCTTCAGCCGCGTCAGGCCGACCGCGCCCAGCAGCGACAGAGCCGATCCACCGACCGCCAGACCCACGACGACGAAGGCGGCCCATGCGGGAACTTCAGCTTCGGTCATTCGATCACCTCGCCGCGCATCAGGAACTTGGCCAGCGCCACGGTGGCGGCGAAGCCCAGCATCCCGATCACCAGGGCCGCCTCGAAATAGAGCTGGCTGTTGGTGCGGATGCCGAACACCACGACCAGCAGCATGCCATTCAGATAAAGCGTGTCCATGCTGAGGACACGATCCTGGGCGCGCGGGCCGTGGATGATTCGCCACGCGGCCAAGCCCATGGCGCAGATCAGCATCAACTGGGCCAGACCCAGGCCCCAGGTCAGCACCGCCGCCGTCATTCGAAGATCTCCATCAGCCGGCGTTCGTAGCGGTCCTTGATCAGGCGCACCCAGGTCTCTTCGTCCACCAGGTCCAGCACGTGCAACAGCAGCCGACCGGTCGCGGACTCGTATTCGACCCATAGGGTGCCGGGCGTCGAGGTGACGATGATGGCCAGGACCGCCAGGCCATAGCGGTCGCGCAGATCCAGCGGGATATGGATGAAGCCAGACTTCCGCTCGTGGCGACGACGACCCAGGATGATCTGCGACACCGCCCAGTTGGAGCGTACGATGTCACCGGCGACGTCGATGGCGAGGCGCGCCATGGCCTTCGGCGCCTTCAGGCGCACACGATCCACACCAAGGGCCAGCATGATGACCGGCGCCAGCAAGGCCAGCAGCAGGGCCAGCACCAAGGAGGGCGGGGCAACCGAGGCGCTGAGCAGGATCGAGGCGACGAACAGACCCAGCGACAGGACGGGGTAGGGCAGGATGCGTCTCATCGGCCGCCTCCGCCCAGCACGGCGTTGATGTAGCCCTGCGGCTCGGCCAGCCAGGCCGCTGTGTGGTCGGTGTAGATCAGGGCGGAGCCGGCGAAGATGGCCAGGAACACGCAGGCGCCGAGCAGGGCGGCGACCGCCGTCAGTTCGGCCGCGCCCACGACGAATGCCGGAGCATCCTCGTCGCGGGTCCAGATGGCGCCGACCCCCAGACGGGTCAGGCCGATCAGGGCGCCGAGGCTGGATACGGACAGCACCGCCACCAGCATCCATTGCGCCGGGCCGCCCACGTTGACCAAGGCGTCGATCATCGACAGCTTGCCGACGAAGCCCGCCAGGGGCGGCATGCCAGCCACCATCAGGGTGCAGATCAGAAAGGCCCCGCCCAGGGCCGCCACGGCCGCCGGGATGACCAGCCCAGGCTCGTTGCGTTCCTCGTCATCGAACGGATCACGATACTCGTCGTCGAAGACGGCGCGCGCCTCGCCGACATCGGCCTCGCGTCCGCGCTGCAGGATCTCGGCCAGAAGGAACAGGGCGGCGCAGGCCAGGGTCGAGCCGATCAGATAAAACAGCGCGCCGCTGAGGGCCGCCGTATCGCCGACGCCTAAGATCGCCAGCACGGTGCCCGACGAGATCATCACCCCGAACCCTGCAGCGCGCGACAGGTCGCGCGAGGCGATCAGGCCGAAGGTGCCGAAGGCGATGGTCGCCAGGCCGCCGAACATCAGCCAGGTCAGGCCGAACCCGGCGGACGCCCCTGCACCGGCGCCGAACAGCAGCAGGCTGAGGCGGATGATCACATAGACCCCGACCTTGGACAGGATGGCGAAGACCGCCGCCGCCGGGGCGCTGGCCGCCGAATAGGTCGAGGTCAGCCAGAAGCCCACCGGCCACATGGCGCACTTGATCAGGAAGGCCGTGCCCAGCACCGCCGCCCCGATGTGGAACAGGCCCAGGTCGCCCGCCGCAATGGTCGGCACCCGCGTCGCCAGATCGGCCATGTTGAGTGTGCCCGTCACCCCATAGATCAGGCTGACGCCGATCAGGAACAGCAGCGAGGCGGTCAGGTTGACGGCGATATAGATGACGCCCGCCCGCACCCTGGCCTCGCCCGAGCCGTGCAGGGCCAGGCCGTAGGAGGCGGCCAGCATAACCTCGAAGAAGACGAACAGGTTGAACAGGTCGCCGGTCAGCAGGGCGCCGTTGACGCCCATGATCAGAAGCAAAAACAGGGCGTGGAAGCGCGGCCCGGCCCGGTCCCAGCGCGCCAGGGCGAAGATCAGGGCGCACCCGCCCAGCACGCTGGTCAGGGCCACCATCATCGTCGACAGCCGGTCGGCGACCAGGACGACGCCGTAGGGCGCGGCCCATGATCCCAGGCGATAGACGCGCGCGGTGTCGCCGCCGCCCACCGCGCCATTGGCGCTCTCGTGCAGCAGGATCAGGGCCATGACCAGAATGGCCGCCATGGCCGCCAGGCTGAGCGATGCCTTCAGGATGCGACGGCGCTCGTCCACCAGCAGCATGGCCGAGGCGATGATCATCGGCAGGACGATAGGGCCGATGATCAGATGGGCGTGCCAGTCGGTCATGCGTCAGGCTCCTTGCCGTCGACATGGTCGCTGCCAGTGATGCCACGCGCGGCCAGGATGACCACCAGGAACAGCGCCGTCAGTGCGAAACTGATGACGATGGCCGTCAGGACCAGGGCCTGGGGCGTAGGGTCGGTGTAGCGTGCGGGGTCCGAGACCTCGCCCGCCAGCACCGGCGGCGCGCCCGACTTCAGCCGCCCCATGGCGAAGATGAAGATGTTGACCGCATAGGACAGCAGCGACAACCCCATGATGACCTGGAAGGTGCGGGGCCGCAGCAGCAGCCAGACGCCCGAGGCCGCCAGCATGCCGATGGCCAGGGCGAGAACCAGTTCCATCATGACGGTTCTCCTTCCTCGGCGTCTCTCTGCTTGGGCTTGCGCAGCGACTGGTGCGCCAGGGCGACCAGGGTCAGGACCGTGGCGCCCACGACCAGGACGACCACGCCCAGATCGAACAGCACCGCGCTGGCCAGGGGCACACGGCCCAGGATCGGCAGGTCGGCATACTGGAACCAGGAGGTCAGGAAGGGATAGCCGAACAGCCAAGACCCGATCCCGCTGAGCGCGGCGATCACCAGGCCGGCGCCGATCCAGAAGATGGGCCGGATGGCCAGCCGCTCTTCCACCCACCGGGCGCCCGAGGCCATGTATTGCAGGATGAAGGCGATCGACAGGGCCACGCCAGCCGCGAATCCGCCGCCAGGCAGGTCATGACCACGCAGGAACAGGTGCACGGCCAGCAGGATGATGAAGGGGAAAATCCAGCGCATGACCACGCGCGGGATCAGCATGGTTTCCTTCAGGGTGTCGCCCTCGGACCGTGTCTCGTGATCCCGGTCCGAGGCGTTCTGGGCGCGCTGCTGGCTGGGGCCCGACAGGGTGTCGTCGGCCGGGCGGAAGCGACGCAGCAGGGCGAAGACGGTCAGGCCGACGATGCCCAGGACCGTGATCTCGCCGAAGGTGTCGAAGGCCCGGAAATCGACCAGGATGACGTTGACGATGTTGCGCCCGCCCGCGTCCTTGTAGGCATGCTCGACGAAGAAGCGGGAGATCCCCTCGACCGACGGCCGCGTCATGACGGCATAGGAGATGGCGGCCAGGGAAGTGCCGACGGCGGCGGCGATGATCAGGTCGATGCGACGGCGGCGACGCGAACGCCGCTCCATGGCCTGCGGCAGGCGGATGGTCTCCAGCCGTTTGGGCAGCCAGCGTAGGCCCAGCAGCAGCAGGACGGTGGTGACGACCTCGACCAGCAATTGGGTCACGGCAAGATCCGGCGCCGACAGCCAGACGAAGGACAGGCAGCTGGCCAGGCCCGCCCCGCCCATCAGAACGACGGCCGCCAGTCGGTGATACTTCGCCTGCCAGGCCGCAGCGACCGCACAACTGGCGCCGATCAGCCACAGGCCCGCGAAGGCCCAGTTCGACAGAGTGAGCGTCGGCATGATCGGCGTGATGATCAGCCCCGCGCCGATTGCGGACAGGCCACCCGCCAGCAGGGCGACAAGGACGATGGCGCGCAACTGCGGTTGTTGTCGCGTCGCGCCGAACAGGTGGACCAGGGCTTCGGACCCCTTGAACAGTCCGGTCATGGCCCGTTCGAACAGCCAGCCGCCGTTCAGCCGCTTCCAGCCCCAGGGGCCGCCGCGCGGATTGGCGTTGATCCGTTTGCCGAAGACGACATACAGGCCCACGCCCCCCGCCAGGGCGATGAGGCTCAGCACCAGCGGCAGGTTGAACCCGTGCCACAGGGCCAGGCTGTAATAAGGCAGATCGAAGCCCAGCACCGAAACAGCGGCGCTCTTCAGAAACGGACCCACGGTCACGGCCGGGAAGATGCCGACGACCAGACACAGGGCCACCAACACCTCGACCGGACGCCGCATCCAGGCGACCGGCTCGTGCGGCACGCGGTCCAGCTTGGTCGGGGGCGGGCCGAAGAAGGTCGTGTGGATGAACCGCAGCGAATAGAGGACGCTGAAGGCGCTGGCCAACGTCGCCAGGGCGGGCAGGAGCAGGTTCAGTCCGTGGGTGTTCACGCTGGCCACCGCCTCGGCCAGGAACATCTCCTTGGACAGGAAGCCGTTCAACAGAGGCACGCCCGCCATCGCCGCCGCCGCCACCATGGCCAGGGTAGCGGTGAAGGGCATGAAGCGGAACAGGCCGCTGAGCTTTCTCATATCCCGCGTGCCGGCCTCATGGTCGATGATGCCGGCGGCCATGAACAGCGAGGCCTTGAAGGTGGCGTGGTTCACGGTGTGGAAGATGGCGGCGATGCAGCCCAGCGGGCTTCCCAGCCCCAGCAGCAGGACAATCAGTCCCAGATGGCTGATGGTCGAATAGGCCAGCAGGCCCTTGAGATCATGCTGGAAGATGGCACACCAGGCGCCCAGCAACAGGGTCGCCAGACCCATGCCGCCGACGATCAGATACCAGCTCTCGGTCCCCGCAAAGACCGGCCAGAACCGGATCAGCAGGAAGATGCCCGCCTTCACCATGGTCGCGGAATGCAGATAGGCGCTGACCGGCGTCGGCGCGGCCATGGCGCGCGGCAGCCAGAAGTGGAACGGGAACTGCGCGCTCTTGGTCATCGCGCCGAGCAGCAACAGGATCAGGGCCGGCAGATACAGCGGACTGGCCTGGATCGCATCTCGCGAGGCCAGGACGACATCCAGATCGTAGCTGCCGACGATCCGTCCAATCAGGATCATGCCGACCAGCAGGGCGATCCCGCCCGTCGCCGTCACCGTCAGCGCCATGCGCGAGCCTTCGCGCGCGGCCGGATTCTGGTGCCAATAGCCGATCAGCAGGAAGGAAAAGAGGCTGGTCAGCTCCCAGAAGACCACCAGCTGGATCAGGTTGCCCGACAGCACCACCCCCTGCATCGCGCCCATGAAGGCCAGCAGGAAGGAGAAGAACCTCGGAACCGGATCCTTCGGCGACATGTAGTAGCGGGCGTACAGCACCACCAAGGCGCCGATCCCCAGGATCAGGGCGCTGAACAGCCACGACAGTCCGTCCAGCCGCAGCACCAGATTGACCCCCAGCGACGGCAGCCAAGGAATCTCGTAGCGCAGCGTCTCGCCGTCCTGAAACATCGGCCACAGCGCCGCCAGACACCCCAGGCTGATCAAGGCCACGACCCACGACAGTATGGCCGCAGACGTTCGTGCATGACGCGGCAGGCCGGACGCGACGACGGCGCCGAGGAAGGGCAGGACCAGAATGACGACGAGGAGGAAGCTGATGGACATTGCGGCGGGGCGTCTCTCCGAAGTCTCGCGTGTGGCATGGCCGAACGCTCAAGGTTGAGCATGGTTCGACGCCTGCGACACCTACGAAGTCAAACGCCGCCCGTCAAAGCGACACCGCAGCGCGGCAAACGCCGCCGACTGCGGAGGTCGGCTCAATACTTGCTGTCTTTTGAGGAGGTTGTTCTCAAGGCCTGTCAATACAGCGGCCTTTACTCCCGAGTGGCTCCGCGGGTAGGATTCGAACCTACGACCAGCCGATTAACAGTCGGCTGCTCTACCACTGAGCTACCGCGGAACATGCTCGGGAGGCGGGCCTATAGCAGCGGGCGTTCTGATCTTGCAATGGGAAATTGAGCAAATCGACCCGATAATCATCGACGATCCCGAAGACCCGCGTGTCGCGGCCTATCGTGATATCCGCGAGCGCGATCTGACGGGCCGACAAGGCCTATTCATCGCCGAGGGGGAGGTAGTGGTGCGGGGGCTGGCGTCGGCGGCGTCACGCTGCCGGTCATTGTCGTTGCTGCTGGCCGAGAAGCGAGTGGCTGCCCTGACGGATGTGATGCAGGCCCTGCCGCCTGCGACGCCCGTCTATGTGGCGCGCCAGCCGGTTCTGGACCGGATCGCCGGGTTCGAGCTTCACCGGGGCATATTGGCCCTGGGCGAAAAGCCTGCGCCGCCGTCGCTGGCCGACGTACTGGCGGGCGTGGGGCCTCAGGATATGTTCGTCGTCGCCAGCGGCATCGGCAATCACGACAATATGGGCGGGCTGTTCAGGAACGCCGCTGCGTTTGGCGCCAAGGCGGTATTGTTGGATCCGACCTGCTGCGATCCCTTTTATCGCAAGGCCATTCGCGTCTCGGTCGGGGCCGTGCTGCGCACGCCGTTCGCTATCGCCGAAGCCGAGGTCATCGTGGACGCGCTGAAAAAGGCGGGCGTCGAGGTGCTGGCCCTGACGCCGTCGGCGACGGAGCGCCTGTCGGAGTATCGACGCACGGGGCCGGTCGCCTTGGTGTTGGGGTCGGAGGGGCCGGGTCTGCCCCGTGATCTGATCGAGCGCTGTCGGCCCATCGGTATCGCCATGGCGGGCGGGTTCGATTCGCTGAACGTCGCCGCCACCGGCGCGGTGGTCCTGCATCATTTGACGACTACGGCCCTGTCTGATTGAGGCTGGAAACGCGAAGGCCGCCCCGAGGGGCGGCCTTCGTCCGTATCGTCGCGATGGAGGCCTGACCGGGAATCGAACCCGGGTGCAAGGATTTGCAGTCCTCTGCGTCACCACTCCGCCATCAGGCCGCTTTTTGTCCCCGATTTCTCGGGGGCGGTCATCGCGAGGGCCGTTCGCTATCAGATCGGATTGTCCGCTGCAACGCACGGACCTATAAGCGCGCGAGTTTTCCTCCCGGATTATCGTTGAAGGCTGCCTACAGATGGATTTCACCGCCGAGCGCAAGGCTATGGTCGACTCGCAGGTGCGGGTGAACGACGTGACGGATCGCGCGATTCACCTGGCCATGATGGCCGTGCCGCGTGAACAGTACTGCGCATCCGACCGCGCCTTCGCCGCCTATTCCGAAGAATCGGTGGTCATCGCGGGCGATCGCCGGCTGATGCCCGCGCGCGATGTGGCCAAGCTGCTTCAGGCCGCCGATGCGCGGACAGGCGAGAAGGCCCTGGCCATCGCCGCCCCTTATGCCGCCGCCCTGCTGTCGCGCATGGGCGTGACGGTCACGGCTCAGGAATCGGACGACGCCGTTTTCGCCGTCGTCGGCGAGGCTTTGGCGGCCGAGGGCGTGACGACGGTGGTCGCGCCGCTGGCCCAACCGGCCGGCGAGGGCTGGGACCTGATCATTTCCGAAGGCGGCGTGCAGAGCCTGCCCGAATCGTGGGGCGCCGCCCTGCGTCCCGGCGGCCGTATCGTGGTGGTCGAGCGTCGCGGCGCTATCGGCAAGGCGGCCCTGTATGTTCAGACGCGCGAAGGGCTGTCGCGCCGCGAACTGTTCGATTCGTCCCCATCGGTCCTTGCCGAGCTGACGCCGGCCCCCACTTTCGCGCTGTAAGACAAAGAGACGCGCGGTTGCGACGGAAATCCCGTTCGCAACCGTGAAGAAAACTTAACTGGCGTGTGGTTCGGTCAGGCCGCAGTTACGCTTGAGAAAACATTCGGGCGTTCCTCGGGGCGTCAGGCAAGGACGGACAATGTTGAAACGCTCGCGTGTGCTGGGTTCGGCCGCAGTGGTCGCCGTGATGACCGGACTGGGCGCGCCGGCCTGGGCCGAGACGCTTCAGGACGCGATCGCTCTGGCGTATCGTACAAACCCCAACCTGTTGGCCCAACGCGCCAACCAGCGCGCGCTGGACGAGACGGTGGTCCAGGCCCGCTCGGGCCTGCGCCCGACGCTGAGCGCCTCGGCCGGCGTCAACTACACCCGCAACGATTTCCCGGCCGTGACCCAGTTCGTCGATACGAACGGCGACAGCATTCCCGACACCCAGGTGACGACCTCGTCGTCCGAAAGCGACGGCGCCAATGCCGGCGTCAGCCTGAGCCAGAATATCTGGACCGCCGGCCGCGCCTCACGCGTCATCGACCAGGCCCGCGCCAGCGTGCTGGCCGGCCGCGAAAACCTGCGCCAGATCGAACAGTCGGTCATGCTGTCGGTCATCCGGGCCTATGTGAACGTGACCCGTGACATGGAAGTCCTGCGTATCCGTCAGGAGAACCTGACCGTGCTTCAACGCCAGCTGGAAGAGACCAGCGCCCGGTTCGAGGTCGGACAGATCACCCGCACAGACGTGGCCCAGGCCGAAGCCTCCCTGGCGCAGTCTCAGGCCGATCTGGCCAACGCCCAGGCTCAGCTGTCCACCTCGCGTGCCGCCTATGCCGCCGCCGTCGGCCAGTCGCCGTCCGATCTGGAGGCCGCTCCGACCCTGCCGGCCGTGCCGACCGACTTCGATGTCGCCATCGAGACCGCGCTTCAGCGGAACCCCGCCGTGCTGTCCGCGACCTACACGTTGCAAGGTGCGGAGGCCGCCGTCGCCGCCGCCCGATCCGAATATCTGCCGTCCGTGCGCGCCACCGCCTCCTACGGCGGATCGACAAACGATCTGAACGATCTTGGCCAACTGGCCGACCGCCGCAGCTTCACCGCCGGGGCGACCCTGTCGGTGCCGTTGTTCACCGGCGGGCTGAACCGTTCGCGCGTGGCCCAGGCGCTGGAACGCGCCAACGCCGCCCAGATCACAATCGAGGGCGAACGCCGCACGGTGTTGCAGAACGTCAGCTCGGCCTATGCCCAGGTTCTGTCGACCCGCGCCACCGTTTCGGCCGGCGCTGAAGCCGTCCGCGCCGCCTCGGTCGCGGCCGAAGGCGTGCGTCAGGAGGCCCAGGTCGGTCTTCGCACCACGCTGGACGTGCTGAACCAGGAACTGGCGCTGCGAAACGCCCAGACATCGGTCGCCAACGCCCGCGCCGCCGAATATGTCGCCCGCGCCTCGCTCCTGTCGGCGATGGGCCAGTTGGAAGGTCCGTCGTTGAACCCGTCCGTCGACGTCTATGATCCCGCGACCAACTACGATCAAGTCCAGGGTCGCAGCGGACTGCCGTGGGACGGCGTGATCGAGACGCTGGATCGCGTCGCCTCGCCGCCCATCGTCGGCGCCGTGGACGCCGCCGATGCGCCGATCGATGCGCAGTTGAAGGGCGAGGTCGTTCGCACCGCGCCGCAGAACTGACGGCCGCCGAATACGGACCGAAACCGCCCGTTGATTCCGACGGGCGAAGATGCGACGACAAGGCATAGGTCCCGAACGATCCGTCGTTCGGCGTCCGCCCATTCGCGGCGTGCGGAGCGTTCCGTAAGCCAACTTCTTCCCAGGCCTCGCCCAAGGTTGCGCCATGACCGATCAGTCCGCCCAGGAACCGACCATGGAAGAGATCCTGGCGTCGATTCGCCGGATCATCTCCGAAGACGAGGCCCCGGCCGAGACGCCGGCGGCTGCTGCGCCTGAAGCCACGCCTGAGCCTGTGCCCGAGCCGCTGGCGGCCGAGACCATCTTCGCCGCCCCGGTCGAGCCGACGCCGGAACCCGCCGTCGAGGACGATGTGCTGGAGCTGACCGACCGTTACGAGGCGCCGGCCGAAATCATTGGCGACCTGGACGTGGTCGAACATACGCCCGAGCCCTATCAGCCAGAGCCTGAACCCGCGCCGGTCTATGCCGAATCGGCGCCCGAGCCTGCGCCCGCCCCTAACTCCGGCTATGACACTCTGGTCGGCGACAGCGCGGCCGCCAGCGCCGCCTCGGCCTTTGCCGGCCTGGCCGCCTCGTTCAAGAAGCCGGAACCGGCCCAGGCCGCGTCGGGCGACCTGCCTTTCCTCAGCGGCAACACCGTCGAGGCCATGGTCGGCGAGATGCTGCGTCCGCTGCTGAAGGACTGGCTAGACAACAATCTGCCCGGCATCGTCCAGGCGGCGGTACAAAAGGAAGTCGAACGCATCGCGCGCAGCGCCTAGCCCTTCGCTTCACCGCAGACTAATCGAAGGGCGGCTCCTGCTGGGGCCGCCCTTTGTCATTCGAGGCCCCGTGTGGCCGCGCCGCTTGCGCCGCACGACAACGATCAAAGAAGTCCCATGCTTGAGAAGACCTTCGAACCCCAGGCCGCCGAGCCCCGTCTGTACGCCCAGTGGGAAGAGAGCGGACTGTTCGCGCCGCGCGCCACCGCAGCGACCGACGGCTCCGCCGATGCCTATTCGATCGTCATTCCGCCGCCGAACGTGACCGGCAGCCTGCACGTCGGCCATGCGCTGAACAACACCCTGCAGGACATCCTGGCCCGCTATCACCGGATGAAGGGCAAGGCGGTGCTGTGGCTGCCCGGCACCGACCACGCCGGTATCGCCACCCAGATGGTGGTCGAACGCCAGATGGCCGCAGCCGGCAATATCAGCCGGCGCGACATGGGCCGTGACGCCTTCATCGAAAAGGTCTGGGAATGGAAGGCCGAGAGCGGCGGCGCCATCGTCCAGCAACTGCGCCGCCTGGGCGCATCCTGCGACTGGTCGCGCGAGCGGTTCACGCTGGACGAGGGTTTGAACGCCGCCGTGCGCAAGGTCTTCGTGCAACTGCACAAGGAAGGCCTGATCTATCGCGACAAGCGGCTGGTGAACTGGGACCCGCATTTCCAGACCGCTATCTCGGACCTGGAGGTCGAGCAGCGCGAGGTCGAGGGCGCCTATTGGCATTTCGCCTATCCGTTGGCGGACGGCGTGACCTACGAACACCCCATCGCCTTCGGCGAGGACGGCAAGGCGACGGAATGGGAAACCCGCGACTTTATCGTAGTCGCCACGACCCGGCCCGAGACTATGCTGGGCGACACGGGCGTGGCGGTCCACCCCGAGGACGAGCGCTATGCCGGTCTGGTCGGCAAGTTCGTGACTCTGCCCATCGTCGGTCGCCGCATCCCCATCGTCGCTGACGACTATGCCGATCCGACAAAGGGCTCGGGGGCGGTGAAGATCACGCCGGCGCATGATTTCAACGACTTCGGCGTGGGCAAGCGGGCGGGTCTGCCGTCGCTGAACATCCTTGATGCCTTCGGCCGTATCACCGGAGACGACACGCCCGACGTTCCGGCTGAATACGTCGGCATGGACCGTTTCGCCGCGCGCAAAGCCATCGTCGCCCGCGCCGAGGAAGAGGGTTGGCTGCGCGAGATCGAGAAGACCAAGCACGTCGTGCCGCACGGCGACCGCTCCGGCGTTGTCATCGAGCCGTGGCTGACGGACCAGTGGTACGTCGACGCCAAGGTCCTGGCCCAGCCCGCGCTGAAGGCGGTGGAGCAGGGCGACACGGTGTTCGAGCCCAAGTCGTACGAGAAGATCTATTTCGAATGGCTACGCAACATCGAGCCCTGGTGCATCAGCCGCCAGCTATGGTGGGGCCACCGCATCCCGGCGTACTTTGGCCCACCTGCCAATGACGATGGATCACGCCCTGCTGATCCATCAAAGCTCGACCTACGTGTGTTTGTCGCGGAAACGGCCGAAGAAGCGAGATTGGAAGCTGAGCGCTTTTACGGCTGCACGGCGTCGTTCGACATGGCTCCCCGCTTCTTCGGGGACGGCGAGAAATATGAAGAGGTTCACCTCTCTCAAGATCACGATGTTCTCGACACCTGGTTCAGCTCGGCCCTGTGGCCGTTCTCGACCATGGGATGGCCCGAGAAGACCGAGGATCTGGAGCGGTTCTATCCGACCAGCGACCTGGTCACGGCGGCGGACATCATCTTCTTCTGGGTCGCCCGGATGATGATGATGGGTCAGCACTTCATGGGCGAGGTTCCTTTCAAGCGCGTCATCATCAACGGTCTGGTTCGCGACGAGAAGGGCCAGAAGATGAGCAAATCCAAGGGGAACGTCATCGACCCCTTGGGCATCATCGACGAGCTGGGCGCCGACCCGCTGCGTTTCACCATGGCCATCCTGTCGGGCACGCGCGACATCAAGCTGTCGAAGCAGCGGATCGAAGGCTATCGCAACTTCGGCACCAAGCTGTGGAATGCCGCCCGCTTCAGCCAGATGAACGAGGCGCAGCGCGTCGCGGGCTTCGATCCCGCGACAGTCGAACAGACGATCAACCGCTGGATCCGCGGCGAACTGACCAAGGCCGAGCGCGCCGTGTCCGAGGCCATCGAAGGCGGACGGTTCGATGATGCGGCGGGCGCTCTGTACCGGTTCGTCTGGAACGTCTTCTGCGACTGGTATCTGGAACTGGCCAAGCCGGTCTTTAACGGCGCCGACGAAGCCGCCAAGGCCGAGACTCGGGCCATGACGGCCTGGACCCTGGACCAAACGCTGAAGCTGCTGCACCCCGTCATGCCCTTCATCACCGAAGAGCTGTGGTTAGAGCTGGGCAAGGAAGGTCTGGCGCGCGAGGGGCTGCTGATCGGCGCCGAATGGCCCGTGCTGCCGGACGCCTTCATCGACGCCTCGGCCGAGGCCGAGATCGGCTGGCTGGTCGATCTGGTCGGTGAGATCCGTGGGCTGCGCGCCGAGATGAACGTGCCGTCGTCGGCCAAGCCGCCGCTGGCCTTCGTCGCACCGGACGCCGTCACGGCTGAACGGCTCGCACGCCACCGCGACCTGATCCTGACCCTGGGCCGCGTGTCCGAGGTCGGATCGGCGGACGCCGCGCCTACCGGGGCCGTGACCTTCGTCTCGGGCGGATCGACGGTCGCGCTTTCGCTGGCCGGCATCATCGACCTTACCGCCGAGCGGGCGCGTCTGGAAAAGGAGATCGCCGCCTTCGACAGCGACATCGGCCATGTAAACAAGAAGCTGGGCAATCCCAACTTCGTCTCACGCGCCGCGCCGGAAGTCGTCGACGAGCAGCGCGCCAAACTGGCCGAAGCCGAGGCGGGTAAGGTCAAGCTGCAGGCGGCGTTGGCGCGTCTGGCCTCGCTGTGAGCCCTTCTCCCCTCAGGGGAGAAGGTGGGCGCCGCAGGCGCTCGGATGAGGGGGCTTTCGCCGCCCCCTTGTCGTCGGCCTGTCGTGTTTCAGGCAGCCCCCTCATCCGTCACGCTCCGCGAGCCACCTTCTCCACCGAGGGGAGAAGGGCGTGAAGGTTCGGATCGACCAACTGCTTGTCGCGCGAGGCCTGTTCGAAAGTCGCTCGCAGGCGCGCGCGGCGATCGAGGCGGGGCTGGTGGTCGCCAATGGCGTGGTCGTGCGAAAGGCTTCGGAGCAGTTCGCTGACGACGCTGAACTTCAGGCCCAACCCGCCCACCGCTGGGTCGGGCGCGGCGCGTTGAAGCTGGATCACGCCCTGAGCGTCTGGCCTGTGTCGGTCGAGGGCAGGGTGGTGCTGGACGTCGGCGCCTCGACAGGCGGCTTTACCGAGGTCTGTCTGGATCGCGGCGCGGCCCAGGTGTTCGCCGTCGATGTCGGGTTCGGCCAGATGCACGAGCGGGTCGCCGCCGATCCACGTGTGATCAATCTGGAGCGCACCGATGCGCGCGATCTCACGACCGATCTGATCTCGCCGCCGCCGTCGTTGATCGTCTGCGACGCCAGCTTCATCAGTCTGGCGAAGGTGCTGCCCGCCGCGCTCGACCTGGCGGCTCCCGGTGCGGACCTGATCACCCTGATCAAACCGCAGTTCGAGGCCGATGGGCCGGGTGGCGGCAAGAAGGGCGTGGTCAAAGACCCGCAGGCCCACGCCTTGGCCGTGCAGCGTGTCCGAGACTGGCTGGAAGCTTTCGGCTGGACCGTGCAGGCCACGACCGAAAGCCCCATCACGGGCGGCGATGGCAATGTCGAGTTCCTGCTGTGGGCCAAAAAGCCCAATTAAACGGGCTCAAGTAGCGCGAAGCGCGATAGCCCCTAACAAAGAGAAACCGCCGGAGGACTGATCCTCCGGCGGCTCCCGTCACGTCGTCGATCGACAGGGGGGCTGAAAATTAATCGACGACGCGATAGCGGCCGTACTGGTCGGGGCAGGTGCGGACATATCGAGTGTCCGTGCGACCATCGGGCAGACGGACCTGGCTTTCGGCCAGACGGCATCCGTCTGAATTCTGATAGGATTCGACCGGGCGCGAGCGGTCGTCGTAATAGCCGCCACGGTCGTAGGCGTAGTCGTCGCGACGGTCTTCGTAACGATAGCCTTGATCGCCGGTGTAGCGATCGTCGTAGTAGCTGGGCTGGCTGTAGCCCTGGGCGTAGTAGCCGTTGGAGCCATAGCTGCTCTGATAGCTGCGGCAGGCGTCCGAGCTGGAACGACCGACCTGCGAACCGACCACTGCGCCGAGCACGCCGCCCAGGATGCTGCCCTCGGTGCGGCGACCGCGCGCGGCCAGCTGCGAGCCGATGACGGCGCCCGCGCCGCCGCCGATCACCGCGCCGGCGCCGGTGCGGCCCTGACGTTCACGCGAGCAGGGATCATAGGACTGGCCGCGCCCGTAGTTGTAGGACGGGGCATACGAGCCGGTGCCATAGTTCTGGCTGTAGCCGTTGCCGTAATAAACCTGAGCCGACGCCGTGAGCGGGGCGGCCGTGACACCGAGCGCCAGGACGGCGACGGCGGCGAGCGATGTTTTGGTGAGACGCATTTTCCAACCCTCTGAGGACCGAACGGTTTCCGTCAATCGTTAACGGCCAAGCCTCGTGTCTCGTTGCAATGAGATTTACGACTGCGAAGCTGAACGGCAATTGATCGGCGCGTTCATATTCGTTCATCTTTGAGGACCGCGCCATCACGTCCACGAGAGGGCGTGTGGGTTGAGCGGAGGGAGAGGCGCGGCTAGAAGCCCGCCGATGGACATCTTCACCATCGACCGCGTCGGCGGCCAAGGCGACGGCATCGCCCAGACGCCGTCGGGGCCGGTCTTCGTTGGCCTGACTCTGCCGGGCGAGACGGTGCGCGGCGCGGTGGTGGACGGTCGGCTGGAACAGATCGAGATCGTCAGCTCCAGTCCCGACCGGATCGCGCCGGTGTCGCCGCAATACGGCGACTGTGGCGGGTGTTCTCTGCAGCACTGGTCCGAGGGACCGTATCTCGACTGGAAGCGCGAGCAGGTGCGGCTGGCCCTGGCGCGCGAGGGGATCGAGACCGAGATCGAGGCGACGGTGGCGACGCCGCCCGGAACCCGCCGCCGCGTCGCCCTGCATGCCCGGCGGACCCAGGACGGTCACGTGGTGCTGGGGTTCAAGGCGCGTCGCTCGTGGCGGCTGGTCGAGGTGCGAGCCTGTCCCGTCGCCGATCCTCGAATCGTGGCGGCCATTCCGGCGCTGGCCGAGTTGGCCGCGGCCTTCTTCGAACATCCGAAATCCGCGCCGACCCTGCATGTCACCTGGACCCTGTCGGGGCTGGATGTCGATGTGACGGGCGTCGAGCGGCGTTCGGGCGGCGGCCTGTCCGCCGACGCCCAGATGAAGGCGATCCAGGCCGCGCACCGGGCCGATCTGGCGCGACTCAGCCTGGCGGGCGACACCCTGGTCATGGCGCGCCAGCCCATGGTGGCGTTCGGCCCGGCGACCGTATCCCTGCCGGCCGGCGGGTTCCTGCAAGCCGTGCCCCAGGCGGAAGATGCAATGACCTCGCGCGCGGTGGCGGCGGTGAAGGGGGCCAGGAAGATCGCCGACCTGTTTTGCGGTGCGGGCGCCTTCACCTTCCCCTTGGCGACGGTAGCGCCCGTGATCGCGGCGGACGCGTCCAAGCCAGGCATCGACGCGCTGAAGGCCGCCGTTGGCTCGGCCAAGGGACTGAAGGCCATCACCGCCGAGGCGCGCGACCTGTTCCGCCGGCCGCTCAATCCGTATGATCTCAAAGGGTGCGACGCCATTGTGTTCGATCCGCCGCGCGCCGGGGCCATCGACCAGACGGCCCAGATCGCGGATACGAAGGCCTCGGTCGTGGTCGGGGTGTCGTGCAACCCTCAGACCTTCGCCCGCGACGCCCGGGTTCTGATCGACGCCGGGTTCCGGCTGGAGACGGTCACGCCGATCGACCAGTTCCTCTGGTCGTCGCATGTCGAACTGGTGGGGGTGTTCAGGCGATGACCATGGAAGATCAGAACGACGAGGACGGCGGCGGTTTCGACGCCGACGATTGGGCGCGGCTGAAGCCGTTCGTCGGTGCCGTGGCGACCCTGGACGACGTCCAGGCGCGCCGGGCCGTTTTCGCCCTGGCCGAGACGGACGACCCGCGCCCGATCGTTATGGACCTGCCCCAACCTGTGATCTGGTGGGAGGAGGATGGGGAGCAGGCGGCGGTGGCCGTGCAGGCCGAAAGCCACCTCGGCCCTGACGGCGAGGAGATGGAGATCCTGGGCCTGATCCTGCCGGACGGCGAGGGTGCGGTGGCCCTGATGGAGGATGTCGATCTGGTCGACGATACCGATCCGACCTGGCGCGACCTGGTCACCCGCGCCATCGATCCGTCGGCGGCGGACGACTAACTCAGCGCTGCGGCGACGCGGCCGACGAAGTCCGGCTGCGCCGGGATGTCGCCATGGTCCGCGCGGGGGAACACCAGACGCTCGACATTTACGCCGCGCGTCTCAAGATCCTGAGCCAGTTTTCGGCTGAGCGCGGGCGGCAGGGTTTCGTCGCGACCGGCTTCCAGGACGACGACCTTGCCCGGATAGCCGTCGAGCGTCGCCGGCAGGTCCACGGTCGCCAAGGCATCGGCCAACTGGACGCGGACCAGAGGCCGCCACAGGCCGATCATCTCGTTCACGGCGTCGCGGGCGGTGGGCGTGGTCGCCTCCAGCACAAGAGAATCGGCGCGTATGACGCGCGCGGCTTCAGCGCAGATCGGGCCGCCCAGAGAATGCCCCCAGGCGATCAGTTTGCGGCCCTCAGCGTCGGCCTGGGCGCGAGCGGTCGCCGCGATGACTTCGCCCGCGGACCTGTAGGTCGCGAAGTTCGCCTGTCCGCGCGTGTCGCCCGAGCCGGGGTAGTCGAACAACAATACGTCGCCGAACGGCGCAAGTTCGGTCGCGACCTGCGCGCCATTAACGCCGCGCCGGAACAGATTGCCGCCGCAGTAAAGGATCAGCGGCGCATCGGCCCTGACTGTCCGCACCCGCGTCGCGGCGACAGCGCCCCCTGAATAGGGCAGGGACAGGATCTCGGCGCCGGGAATGGCGGCCGGGCGTGAGAACCATCTTCTCGGCCGTCACGCGGGCGTCGGGATAGAAGAACTGCCCCTCCGGCACGCTGACGGTCATGCAGCCGGCCAAGACGCTGGACAGACACAGGGCGGCGACGGCCGCAGACAGACGCTTGATCATGAAATCCCCCAAGGATGCGCGACGCTAACCTGAAGGTGTGGGGTCAGGCAATCTTCCCGGTAGGCAGGTCGAAAAGATCCATCTGCGGCCGAGCGTCGGCGGGCACGCGGAACTGAGTTTCGTCCAGCAGGCGGTGCGGCGTGTCGAGGCCGTAGCGTTTGACAGCGGCCTTGAACCGCGCCCCGATCAGTTCGGCGACCGGGCCTGTGCCCTTCATGCGCTGGGACCAGTCGGCGTCGTAATCCTTGCCACCACGCGTCTGGCGGATCAGGGACATGACGCGCGCCGCGCGGTCCGGCCGGGCGTCGGCCAGCCATTCGCGGAACAGATCCTTAATTTCCAGCGGCAGGCGCAGCGTGACGTACATGGCCCGCGTCGCCCCGGCCTTTGCGGCGGCTTCGAGGATGGATTCCAGTTCGTGGTCGTTCAGGCCGGGGATGACGGGCGCAAAGCCGACGCCGACGGGACAACCCGCATCCGCCAGGCGGCTTATGGCCTCCAGCCGTTTCGCCGGAGTCGAGGCGCGCGGCTCCATCGCGCGGGCCAGACCCCGATCCAGCGTGGTGACGGAGACGAAGGCCGAGGCCAGCCCCGCCTTGCCCATAGGGCCCAGGATATCGGCGTCGCGTCCGATCAGAACCGACTTGGTGATGATGCTGAATGGGTGGTTGAACCGTTGCATGACCTCCAGGATCGAGCGCGTCGATTTCAGGTCGCGCTCCACCGGCTGATAGGGGTCGGTGTTGCCGCCTATGTGGATGCGTTTGCAGCGGTATCGGGGGGCGAGGAACGCCTGTTCCAGCAGACTTGCGGCCTGGGGCTTGAAGAAGATCCGGCTCTCGAAATCCAGGCCCGGGGATAGGCCCATCCAGGCATGGGACGGACGGGCGTAACAGTAGATGCAGCCATGTTCGCAACCTTTGTACGGGTTGATGGAGCGGTCGAATCCGATGTCCGGGCTGTCGTTCCGGGCGATGATGGTGCGGGCATGCTCCGGGGTGAGGGTGGTGCGCAGCGGCGCGGCCTCGGCGTCGTCGCGCGTCCAGCCGTCGTCGAACGACTGATGCTGTTCAGGCTCGTAGCGGCCGGTCGCATTCGAACGCGCCCCTCTTCCCTTGGCGGTTTCCATGGGAAGGACGATGCGACATCATCCAGAACAAAGCAAGAACATTCGTTCTCGCGATGGAGGTGCTCAGTTCGGGGCGATGACCATGCAGGTGACACGGCGTTCGGCCAAGGCCTCGCAGGCAGTCTTGGCGCCGGTCTCCGTCAGGCCGACGAAGCGCGAACGATACCAGTCGCCTGCCGTCTGGACGTTGCGCTCGGCCGTGGCGAACTGGGTGCGGAAACGGCGGTTCAACTCGGTCAGCCAGTCGCTGGCCACCTTTTCGTCGCGGAAGGCGCCGACTTGAACGGCCCAGCGTCCGGCGGGCGTGCGGGCGGCGGCGCGGGCTGGCTCTCGCGCCGGGGGCGGGGTCGCGCGACGCGGCGTGGTCGAGGGCGCCACGGCCGCGCTCGACGGCGCGCCGTTCAGCGAGGCGGTGACATTGTGGGGCGCGCGGGCGTTCGAGGACGAAGCTGCGGCCTGGCCTATGGCCTGTGCGGTCGCGGCGGCGCGCTGGCTGGCGGCGCGTTCCGACGGGGCAGGCGCGACGCGGGTCGGCAGGGCGGCGGGCGGAGGAGCGGCCGTATAGGCGACGGCGGTGGATTCGGCGCCGATCCCGTCCTCGTCGTCATTGACCGAGGCATAGGCGATCGGGGCGTCGGCGATTGCCGATCCGACGCCGAACCCGCGCTGCTCGAAGAAGGTCTGGGCGATCTGTATCCGTTCGCCCTGGGCGCGACGGCGTTCGACCTCGAAGCCGGTGTCCATCAGTTCGGCGACGTGGGCGTTGCGGCTGGCGGTCGAACGGCCGCCCAGCACAATGGTGATCAGCCGGCGTCCATCCCGCACGGCTGAGGCGGCGAGATTGTACCCGGAGGCATTGGTATAGCCGGTCTTCATGCCGTCATAGCCGCGCCCTGTGGGCAGAAGACCGTTGGTGTTGCGGTAGTTGCGGCCGTTGAAGGCCCAGTCGTGCAGACCGAAGTAGCTGTAGTATTGCGGGAAATCGCGCATGATGGCGCGGGCCAGGATAGCCTGGTCGCGCGCTGACGTCAGCTGTCGGGCATCGGGCAGGCCGTTGGCGGTGTAATAGCGGGTCTGGCTCATGCCCAGCTGTTCCGCCTTCAACGTCATCATGTTGGTGAAACGGGCTTCGGACCCGCCGATGTGCTCGCCGATGGCCAGGGCCATATCGTTGGCAGACCGCACGGCCGTGGCCCGCATGGCGTCGTCCAGGGTGATGGTCTGTCCGGCGGCGAGGCCCAGTTTCGACGGCGGCTGCGAGGCGGCGCGCGGCGAGACCGTCAGCACGTCGTTGACGTTCGCCTTGCCCTGAGAAAGGGCCTCGAATGTCAGATAAAGCGTCATCATCTTGGTCAGGGACGCCGGATAGCGGCGGCTGTCGGCGTTGCGCGCGAACAGAACCTCGCCGGTGGCGGCGTCGATGACGATGGCGGCGTAGCGACTGTTCTCCTGCGCCGAGTAAGCGACCTGAGCCTCGATCGGCCTGACATTCGCACCCAGCACCAGCGAAAGCGCTAGAACGGCGAACAGGCCACGGCGGAGAAAAGCAATCATGGGTGTACAACCCTCAGTGAGCAGGGCGCGACAGGCCCCCCGGCCGACGCGATGGAAGGGTTAGCATAGGAAGCACGGGTTTCGTGGTGGTTAACCGCTCGTCAACGGGAATTTGAACCGCCAACCAAGGTTATCATCGATAATATGCTGCATTGCACAATAAGCTTGAAAAACCTTCGCACTTGCAGCATAAGGAAGGCCTGCGAGGATACCCTCGCCTGAATATTTCCGCTCAGCGCCCGTCAGCACGGGCCACATTTATCGGAGAGACGACTATGGCCGACGCTACCGAAACCGTGAAGAAGACCGCCGATCAAGTCACCGCCGCCGCCGCTTCGGCCGGCGCCAAGGTCAAGGCTCAGGCCGAGACCATGCAGGCCGCAGGCACTCAAGCCTTCCGCGAAGGCATCGAGAAGTCGACCGCCTCGCTGGCCGAGCTGAACGCTCACGGCAAGAAGAACCTTGACGCCATGGTCGAGTCGGCCACCGTCGCCCAGAAGGGCGCCGAAGCCCTGTCGCAACAGGCGCTCGGCTTCGCCAAGTCGTCCTGGGAAGAGGGCGTCGCCGCCTCCAAGGAACTGTCGACCGCCCGTTCGGTGCAGGAGTTCTTCGAACTGCAAACCGCCTGGGCCAAGAAGTCCATGGAGCGCTACGTCGCCGAACTGACCAAGACCAACGAGATCGTCACCGCCACGGTCAAGGACAGCATCAAGCCGATCAACGAGCGCGTCACCGCCTCGGTCGAAAACTTCCAGGCCGCTCGCTAAACAGCGTAACGTCTTGAGGATCGAGAAGGCCCCGGAGTTCGCTCCGGGGCTTTTTTTTCGTTTTGGATCCGTTGTTTGCTCTTCACGCAATCCGTGACTGGACGCCGCTTCAATTCAGGCCATCATTCCCTATCTGATAGCCAAGACGACTCCCCGATTACGGAATACGAATGCCCATACAAAGGCCCGGTGATACCGGGGGCGGTCAAGGCACCGCCACCGTCACCGAAACAAAGCCCAAGCTTCAGAAGCCCTCGTTGTACCGGGTGCTGATCCTGAACGACGATTATTCGCCGATGGAATTCGTCGTCTATGTGCTGGAGCGGTTCTTCCAGAAGAGCCGCGAGGAAGCGACCCGCATCATGCTGCATGTGCATCAGCATGGCGTGGGCGTCTGCGGCGTCTTCACCTACGAGGTCGCCGAGACCAAGGTCGCGCAGGTCATCGAGACCGCGCGTCGCCACCAGCACCCTCTGCAATGCACGATGGAAAAGGACTGAGAGGAACCTCCCGATGCCTTCATTTTCCCGTCCTCTCGAAGAAACCCTGCACCGCGCGGTGGGATACGCCAATGCGCGCAGGCACGAATATGCGACGCTTGAGCACCTGCTGCTCGCGCTAATCGACGACCCCGATGCGACCGGCGTTATGCAGGCCTGCAACGTCGACCTGACCGCCCTGAAGGCGGCGCTGACGCTTTATGTCGATAACGATCTCGCCGCCCTGGCCACGGCCGATGGCGAGGACGCCAAGCCGACCGCCGGCTTCCAGCGCGTGATCCAGCGCGCGGTGATCCACGTCCAGTCGTCCGGCCGCGAAGAAGTGTCCGGCGCAAACGTGCTGGTCGCCATCTTCTCCGAACGCGAGAGCCACGCCGCCTATTTCCTGCAAGAGCAGGACATGACGCGCTACGACGCGGTCAACTTCATCGCCCACGGCATCGCCAAGAAGGCTGGCGCCACAGAGGCCCGTCCCGCCAAGGGCTCATCGCCCGAAGAGGCCGAGGACCAGTCGGCCGTCAAGTCGGGCGGCGAGGCGCTGGAAGCCTATTGCGTCGACCTCAACGAGAAGTCGCGCCAGGGCAAGGTCGATCCTCTGATCGGTCGTCAGGCCGAGGTCGATCGCTCGATCCAGATCCTGTGCCGCCGGACCAAGAACAACCCGCTGCTGGTCGGCGATCCCGGCGTCGGCAAGACCGCCATCGCCGAAGGTCTGGCGCGCAAGATCGTCAACGGCGAGGTGCCCGACGTCCTCAAGGACGCCACCATCTACTCGCTCGACATGGGCGCGCTGCTGGCCGGCACCCGCTATCGTGGCGACTTCGAGGAACGCTTGAAGCAGGTGGTCAAGGAGCTGGAGAACCACGAGAACGCGGTCCTGTTCATCGATGAGATCCACACGGTGATCGGGGCCGGCGCGACCTCGGGCGGAGCCATGGACGCCTCCAACCTGCTGAAACCGGCTCTGGCGTCGGGTTCGCTGCGGTGCATGGGGTCGACGACCTACAAGGAATATCGCCAGCACTTCGAGAAGGACCGCGCCCTGGTGCGTCGCTTCCAGAAGATCGACGTCAACGAGCCGACGGTCGAGGATACGGTGAAGATCCTGAAGGGCTTGAAGACCTACTACGAGCAGCACCATAAGGTCCGCTACACCGACAGCGCCATCCGCACTGCGGTCGAGCTGTCGGCCCGCTACATGACCGACCGCAAACTGCCGGACAAGGCGATCGACGTGATCGACGAAGCCGGAGCAGGCCAGATGTTGCTGGTCGAATCCAGGCGCAAGAAGGTCATCGGTCAGAAGGAGGTCGAGGCCGTCATCGCCAAGATGGCGCGCATCCCGGCCAAGTCGGTGTCCAAGTCCGACACCGAGAGTCTGCGCGAGCTTGAAGTCGATTTGAAGCGCGCGGTCTTTGGCCAGGAGCAGGCTATCGACCAGGTCTCGGCGGCGATGAAGCTGGCGCGGGCGGGTCTGCGCGACCCGAACAAACCCATCGGCAGCTTCCTGTTCAGCGGCCCGACCGGCGTGGGCAAGACCGAGGTGGCCAAGCAGCTTGCCGCCACCCTGGGCATCGAGATGCAGCGGTTCGACATGTCCGAATACATGGAGCGCCACACCGTCAGCCGCCTGATCGGGGCCCCTCCCGGCTATGTCGGCCATGACCAGGGCGGGCTTCTGACCGACGCTGTCGATCAGCATCCGCACTCGGTGGTGCTGCTCGACGAGATCGAGAAGGCCCACCCGGACGTCTACAACATCCTGTTGCAGGTGATGGACAACGGCATGCTGACCGACGCGGTCGGCAAGAAGGTCGATTTCAGGAACGTCATCCTGATCATGACCACCAACGCCGGCGCCGCCGACAACGCCCGCGCCTCCATCGGCTTCGGCCGGGGTAAGGTCGAGGGCGAGGACGACAAGGCCATCCAGCGTCTGTTCGCGCCGGAGTTCAGGAACCGTCTGGACGCCATCGTGGCCTTCAAGCCGCTGCAGGCCGACACGATCCGCTCGGTGGTGACCAAATTCATCCTTCAGCTGGAAGCCCAGCTGGCGGATCGCAACATCACCATCGAACTGACCGACGAAGCCGCCGACTGGCTGGCCAAGAACGGCTTCGACGAACTGTACGGCGCGCGTCCTCTGGCGCGGGTCATCCAGGACTCGATCAAGAAGCCGCTGGCCGACGACATCCTTTTCGGGCGCCTGACGCGCGGCGGACACGTCAAGGTCCAGTTGAAGGACGGCAAGATCGACTTCGATATCGCAAGCGCCAACGCGCCGGCGAAAGCCGAAGAAGAAGAGACGGCCTGATCCTACAAGGACGAAGGCAGAAGGCCCGGCTGGAAACAGCCGGGCCTTTTTCTATGTGGCCTTGTAGGGCGAAAGCTCTTCGGTCATCGCCGCCATCTCGGCCTGCATTGCCGGGCGTTCGCCGTCCAGATAGCGGGCGACGGGATCGCGCAGGGCCGGGTCGGCGATGAAGTGGGCGGAATAGACGGGGGAGGGCAGGTAACCGCGCGCGATCTTGTGGTCCCCTTGCGCGCCCGCTTCGACGCGGGACAGGCCGCGCGAAATGGCGAAGTCGATGGCCTGATAGTAGCAGAGCTCGAAATGCAGGAAGGGCACGTCTTCCAGCGTGCCCCACTGGCGGCCGTACAGGGCGTCACGGCCGATGAAGTTCAGGGCGCCGGCGATGGGCGTCTGGTCCCGGAACGCCATGACCAAGGCGATGCGGTCGGCCATGGTGGTGCCGACGCGGCTGAAGAAGTCGCGCGTCAGATAGGGCTGGCCCCATTTGCGCGAGCCGGTGTCCATGTAGAAGGCGAAGAAGGCGTCCCAGTGCGCCTCGGTGATGTCAGCGCCGGTCAGGACGCGGATATCGAGATCGGCCTGGGCGTCGCGCCGCTCGCGCTTGATGGTCTTGCGGCGGTTGGCCGACAGGGCGGCGAGGAAATCGTCGAAGGTCCGATAGCCCTCGTTGCGCCAGATGAACTGGATGTCCTGGCGCGGGAGCAGGCCGGCCTCGGCCATGGCCGACCATTCCGGCTCGGTCGGGAAGTTCACGTGCAGGGACGAGACGCCAAGCCGTTCGACCAGGGTCACCGCCCCCTGGATCAGGGCCTGACGCACCGTCGCAGCGTCGGTCTCGGGGTGGTTCAGGAAGCGCGGCCCGGTCGCGGGGGTGAACGGCACGGCGCCGAGAAGCTTGGGATAATAGCGCCCGCCGGCCCGTTCATAGGCGTCGGCCCAGCTGTGGTCGAAGACGTACTCGCCTTGGCTGTTGCCCTTCAGATAGAGGGGCATGACGCCGAGGACGGCGTTGTCTTCACCCCTCAGGGCCAGATGACGCGGGGCCCAGCCCTGCCGCGGCGCGGCGCTGCCCGAGGCCTCGCAAGCGTGCAGGAAATCGTAGGAGACGAAGGGATCGCCGGTGGGACGCGCGCACGCATCCCAGGCCTCACGGCCGATATCGGCGATCCCTTCATGAACCGAGATCTGAAAGATCAGCGGATCTCCACGATCGCATCGATCTCGACGGCGAAGCCGAGCGGCAGCTTGTAGACGCCGACGGCCGAACGGGCGTGCTTGCCAGCGTCGCCGAAGACCTCGACCATCATGTCCGAGCAGCCGTTGATGACGGCGGGAATGGCGGTGAAGTCGGGGCCGGCCTGAACGAAACCGCCCAGTTTGACGATGCGGACCACCCGGTCCAGATCGCCATCGCAGGCCGCCTTGATCTGGGCGATCAGGTTCAGACCGCACAGGCGGGCCGCTTCCGTGGCCTGTTCCGGCGTCACGTCCACGCCGACCGTGCCCTTGATTCCGCCATTGGCGTCGTTCGACAGCTGGCCCGAGATGGTGACCTGATTGCCAGACTGGACGAAGGAGACATAGCTGGCCACCGGCTTGGCGGGTTCCGGCAAGGTGAGGCCGAGTTCGGCGATGCGGGCTTCGATGCTCATGGGGGCTCCTGTTTATCTGAGCGCGGTTTAGCGCGCGGCAAGGGCGGCGTCACGTCCGTCGCGCGGCTTTAAAGGTTCGCCAACCGCGCCGTGTCATGGTGCGATCATGGATATGCACCTGACCCCCGATGTCGCCGCCTTCCATGCCGTGCTGGCGCGGCTGTCCCCCGACGACCGGGCGCGCGTGGACGCCGCCGCCGGACCCGCCGCGCAGAAGGCCGCTGAGGTCGCGCCGCACTGGGATTTCGAAATGCCGGCCAAGGCGGTGGACGCCCTGCTGGGCGCGGATGCGTCGGACGATGTGCGTCGCGGCCTGGTCGCCGCCTGGGCGCTGCAACTGCCCGACCGCGCGGCGACGATGCGTCTGCCGCCCGAGGTGATGGCCCTTTATCCCTATTGGATCGAACAACTGGCGGCGTTTCTGGACAAGGCCGAGGGCGACTATGTCTTCGACCACTGGTCCAAGGACGTGCGCTTCACCCTGGCGCTCAGCGTGCCGGCCGCCAAGAGCCAGGTGATCGACCTCAGTTCGCCGGTTGGGCCTGGCCAGATCGTCAAACACGTCCGCGACGGCTGGGGCTTCACGCCGCTGGTCCGCTATCTGGCGGCGGGCGCCAAGCGCGAGCCGTGGCTGGAGGTGCACACCGAAAGCCGCTGGCTGCGGGGCTTCAACGAGGACGGCTGGAACGAGGCCTGGGCGACGGCGGCGGAACTATGCCGCAGGCGACCTGAACTGGCGGGCATGATCGGCTCCAGCTGGTTCTACGACCCGCCCCTGACCGAGATCAGCCCCCGGCTGGCGCACCTGCGGCTCAATCCCCTGAACGGCGGCGCCTTCATGGTCCATCAGGGGTCGGCGCCGATCCACACTGAGCGGGCGGCGACGGCCTCGGCGTCGAGGAAGGCGTTGATCGACAGCGGGGAATACACCGCCCGGTCGTGGCTGATGATTTGGCCGAGAAAGGAACTGATCGCCTGGGCGGATAGGCGCAAGGCCGGCTGAAACGTCAGGCCGTCGCCATCGCCCACGCGGCCGTGACCGGCTGGATGTCCACATCGGCGGCCTTTGCCAGGCGGATCAGCCGATCGATGTCCTCGGGGCGACAGCCGTAGGGCGTGGGCGCATCGCTGACGTCGTGGCCATAGGCGATCAGCCAACCCCTGGACGCCGCCGTCTCCGCCACCAGCGCCTCCAGATCGTAACCGGGCAGGCGGCGGCTCTCCAGGCCGATGGCCTGCAGGAGGTTGCGGTCGGTGCGCCCGGCGTTGATCCCGTCGCGCACTCCGCGCCCGCACAGGAAGCGTGTGTCGATGATCGCCTTGGACCCCAGGGCGCAGTCTCCGAAGGGGTAGGCGAAGGTTTGCATCTGATAGTCGTCCAGCCGCTCGGCCACCCAGGCGGCGTTGCGGGCCAGGCTGGTGTCCAGCTCTGCCGGCGACAGGGTCAAGGTCGAGACATGCTCATAGGTGTGGCAGCCCACCTCGTGCCCGGCCTCATGCAGCGCCTGCAGATGCTCCACCTCAAACTGCGGCAGGTCCAGATTGCGCCCGCCCGCCAGGCCGCCGCAGACATAATAGGTCGCCTTGACGCCATGCTGGGTCAGGATCGGGCCGGCCTCGGTCCAGGCCGATGCCGGGATGTCGTCGAACGACAGGGTGAGGATGCCGCGCGCGGGCTGGACCGTGGCGGGGCGGACATCGAGATAGCGGCCGGCGCGGCGACGCATCTTGTCGAGAAAGGCGTTCATCCCGCCCTTATGGCCGAACGGGCTTAAGGCCGGGTTTCACACCGTGACGGGCTGGGCCGTCAGACCGCGCACGCCGAAGATGCGGCGATAGCGTTCGATCTCGGCCGGATCGCCGACGGCCTTTTGCGGATTGTCCGACAGTTTGACGGCGGGCCGTCCGCCGGCCTCGACCACCTTGCAGACCAGCGATATGGGCTCCAGTTCCGGCGCAAAGGCGGGCGAACAGTCGCGGAAATCGTTGGTCAGATTGGTGCCCCAGCCGAAGCTGAGACGGGCGCGGCCGTGGAAATGGGCGTGGGTCGCCTCGATCCCGTCGATGTCCATCCCGTCCGAGAAGATCAGCAGCTTGTCCTTCGGATCGCGCCCATGCGCGCGCCACCAGTCGATCAGGCGGTCGCCGGCCGGGATGGGCGGGGCCGAGTCGGGCCGGAAACCGGTCCAGTCCGCCACCCAATCGGGGGCCTGCTCCAGAAACGCTTCGGTGCCGAAGGCGTCGGGCAGGACGATCAGCAGATTGCCGACATAATGCCTGCGCCACTCGTCCAGAACATCATACGGAACCTGGGCCAGCGCTGCTTCGTCGGGCGCAAGCGCCGCCATCACCATCGGCAGTTCGTGCCCATTGGTCCCGATGGCTTCCAGATCGTTCTCCATCGCGTGCAGCACATTGGACGTGCCGATGAAGGATGATCCCAGCCCTTCCTTCAGCGCCTGAATGCACCAGCGTTGCCACAGGAAGCCGTGCCGCCGCCGCGTGCCGAAGTCGGACAGGGCCAGATCGGGCAAGGCGCGCAGCCGCTCGACCTTGGACCACAGCCGCGTCTTGGCGCGCGAATAGAGGATGTCCAGCTCGAACCGGCCCAGCCGTCGCATCCCGACGCGGCAGCGCAGCTCGTTCAGGATCGCCAACGCCGGGATTTCCCACAGCGTCACCTCGGCCCAGGCGCCCGAGAAGGTCAGCACATACTGTCCGTCCTGAACCGACAGATCATAGTCCGGCAGGCGATAGTCGGTCAGCCAGGCGATGAAGTCGGGCGAGAAGATCTGCTTCACCCCATAGAAGCTGTTGCCCGACAGCCAGACCAGTTCCTTGTTGGTGAAGCGCAGGGTGCGGGCGTGATCGAGTTGCTCACGCAGGGCGTCGATGTCGATCTCGTCGGCTAGACGCACGGTCGTCGTGCGGTTGATGACCTGGAATACGACCGGCACGTCGCGATGCTCGCGCCAGATCATCTGCAGCATCAGCAGCTTGTAGAAGTCGGAGTCCAGCAGGCTGCGGACGATGGGGTCCAGGCGAAAGCCGTGGTCATAGGCGCGTTTGGCGAGGTCCATGGCGCTTCCTACGGCTTCAGCGCGCGTCCGGCCACCACCGCGTCCTTGCCGAACTTCTCGCGCAGCACGTCGATGGCGCGTTCGGTCTTCAAGGTGCGGGTCTCGGGGGTTTGGAACAGGCCGGCGGGCGCATCCTCGGCGTCCTGGACGTCGGCCATGCCGATGCCGATCAGGCGATAGGACGGGCCCAGCTCCGGTTTCAACAAATCGCGCCCCGCCGCAAACAGGGCGCGCGCCGTCTGGACCGGATCGGGCAGGCTGATGCGGCGGGTGACGATCTTGAAGTCGGTGCGGCGCAGTTTCAGCACCAGGACGCGGCTGGCGACACCGTCGCGACGGGCCTTGGACGCCAGCTTCTCACACAGGGGCCACAACTCGGCCTCCAGCGCCTCGGCCGAGATCAGGTCTTCGTTGAAGGTGGTCTCGGCGCTCATTCCTTTGCGATCACGCTCTGGGTTCACGGCGCGGGCGTCACGAGCGTGGGCTAGGTCGTACAGGCGCAGGCCCGACTCGCCGTAGCGTTTGACCAGATCGCGGACATCCGCGCGGGCCAGATCGCCGATGGTCGAATAGCCGTCGCTGCGCAGCGCCTTGCCGAATACCGGGCCGACGCCGGGCAGGGTGGTGACGAGGCGCGGCGCCAGCAGGGCCTGGGCGTTGGCGGCGCCGACGACGGAGAAGCCGCGCGGCTTGTCCATCTCGGACGCCATCTTGGCCAGGAAGCGGTTGGGCGCCAGGCCGATGGAGACGGTCAGGCCGGTCTCCTCCTCGATCTGTTTCTGAAAACGGATCAGCTGAAACGCCGGAGGCCCGCCGTTCAGCCGTTCGGTGCCCGACAGATCGACCCAGGCCTCGTCCAGCGACAGGGGCTGGATCAGAGGCGTCAACCGACCCAACGCCCCCAGGATACGCTGCGATTCGAAGACGTATTTGGTGAAGTCGGGCCTGATGACCACCGCCTCGGGACAGGCCTTCAGCGCCTTGAACATCGGCATGGCGGACCCGACGCCGTACTGGCGCGCGACATAACAGGCGGTGGAGACCACGCCGCGCTTGCCGCCGCCGACGATGACCGGCTTGTCGCGCAGTTCCGGCCGATCGCGCTTCTCCACCGAGGCGTAGAAGGCGTCGCAGTCCATGTGGGCGATGGACAACTGGTCCAGTTCGGGGTCGGCGACGATGCGCCGCGACCCACACGCCGGACAGCGGCGCTCGGGCGGCCCGGCGGGGTTTTCGCCGGTCCACAGACAGTCGCGACAGATGGCCTTGATGGCCACGCTTAAGGTCTCCGTAAGGTTGGCTTCACCCCAACTTAAGACTGCTCGCCTACGAATGCGACCAACGAGGCGTCCCGCGTTAGAGGGACGCGCAGGTCAGGTGATGATGTCCAAGAAAGTCCTCATCGTCGAGGATAACGAGCTGAACATGAAGCTTTTTCATGATCTGCTCGATTCCCAGGGCTACGAGACGTTGCAGACCCGCGAGGGCTTGCAGGCGTTGGCCCTGGCGCGCGCGCACCATCCCGATCTGATCCTGATGGATATCCAACTGCCCGAAATCTCGGGTCTGGAAGTCACGAAGTGGCTGAAGGACGACGAGGAGCTGAGCCATATCCCCGTCATCGCCGTGACCGCCTTCGCGATGAAGGGCGACGAGGAGCGAATCCGTCAGGGCGGATGCGAGGCCTATATCTCCAAGCCCATTTCGGTGATGCATTTCCTCGAAACCATCCGGCAGCACCTCGGATGAGTGCGCGCATCCTCGTCGTCGACGATGTGGACGTGAACGTCCGCCTGCTCGAAGCAAAGCTGACCATCGAATACTACGACGTGCTGAGCTGCAACGACGGCGCGTCGGCCCTGGCCATCGCCGCCGAGCATCAGCCGGACCTTATCCTGCTGGACGTGATGATGCCCGGCATGGACGGGTTCGAAACCTGTCGCCGGCTGAAGGCCCAGGCCGAGACGCGCCATATTCCCGTCGTGCTGGTCACCGCGCTGGACGGGCGTCAGGACCGTATTCGCGGGCTTGAGGCCGGCGCCGACGACTTCCTGACCAAGCCCATCGACGACGTGATCCTGTTCGCGCGGGTCAAGTCGCTGACGCGATTGAAGCACGTCATGGACGAGCTGCGTGAGCGCGAGGAAAGCGGTCGTCGCCTGGGCGTCGATTCGGACGGCGCGGCGCGGCTTCGCAGCGAAGGCGGGCGGGTGCTGATCGTCGACGACGATATGCGCCAGGCCGAGAAGATGGCGGCCGAGCTGAGCGGCGAACACCGCGTCACCATCGAATCCGATCCCGAGGCGGCCTTGGTCGCGGCTAAGGGCGCGCTGGACCTGATCATCGTCAATGTCGCCGCCGCCAGCTTCGACGGCCTGCGGATCGTGGCCCAGGCCAAGTCGGGCGATGCGCGCCGTGCGCCGATCCTGGCGGTGGTGGAGCCGGTCGAGCGGCCGCGTATGGTCAAGGCGCTGGAACTCGGCGCGGCCGATATCCTGCCGCGTCCCATCGACACAGAAGAGCTGTCGGCGCGGGTCCGCACCCAGATCCGACGCAAACGCTACACCGATTTCCTGCGCCAGAAGCTGGACAGCAGCATGGAGATGGCCGTCACCGACGCCCTGACCGGCCTGCACAATCGTCGCTACATGACTGGCCAGCTACAGGCCCTGGTCGGGCGCGCCGCACAGGGCGGGGCCCAGGTCGCGGCGCTGGTGCTGGACATCGACCACTTCAAGTCCGTCAACGACAGCTTCGGTCACGACGCCGGAGACGAGGTCCTGGTCGAGTTCGCCGTGCGCCTGGCCACCAACGTCCGCGCCGTGGACCTGCCGTGCCGGATGGGCGGTGAGGAGTTTGTGGTGGTCATGCCGGGCGCCAGCCTGGAAGACGCCGGCCGCGTCGCCGAACGGATTCGCCGCGATGTCGCTTCCGCCCCATTCCGGGTCATGGGGGGCAAGGAACAGATCACCATCACCATCTCGATCGGCGTAGCCGCCACGACCGGAGACGGCGACACGCCCGAGGGCCTGCTGAAACGCGCCGACGAAGGCGTCTATGAGGCCAAGGCCGCCGGCCGCAACAAGGTCATCGCCAAGGCGGCTTGAGTTTAGGCCCCGTCATCCTCGGGCTCGACCCGAGGATGACGGACACGATGAACATAACGAAAAACGCCCGGCTGGAGACCAGCCGGGCGTTTTCAATTCTGGTCCTCGGATCGGCCTCGCTTCGCTCGTTGTCCGAGGATGACGAGGCTCTAAGGCCTTACTTGATCTTGCCTTCCTTGAACTCGACGTGCTTGCGCACGACGGGGTCGTATTTCTTGACGACCATTTTCTCGGTCATGGTGCGGGCGTTCTTCTTGGTGACATAGAAGAAGCCGGTGTCGGCCGTGGAGTTCAGGCGGATCTTGATGGAAGCCGGTTTGGCCATCGGAATTACCTCTGCGACGGCGAAAGCCGCTTAAAATAAGAGGCGCGGAACATACT
Organism: Brevundimonas sp. KH_058; assembly: GCF_057838505.1. Taxonomy (NCBI): domain Bacteria; kingdom Pseudomonadati; phylum Pseudomonadota; class Alphaproteobacteria; order Caulobacterales; family Caulobacteraceae; genus Brevundimonas; species Brevundimonas sp. KH_058. The sequence continues at coordinate 2,537,002 of NZ_CM174469.1, forward strand.
CAGGATCACCCCAAAGTCAACGGGCGCGATGCCACGTTGATGCGGTCGGATGCACATATAGTCTGAGCGCATGAAAATCGTATCCCTGCTGGCCGCTGCGGCCCTGATTTCCCTGTCGTCCGCCGGTGTCGCGACGGCTGGACCGACTCCGACCCAGGACGCCTTCATGGCGCGGCTGAACGCCCTGTGCGGCCAGCGATTCGAAGGCCGGGTCGTCACGACAGACGCCGCCGACGCCAGGTTCGCCAGCGAGCGGCTGATCATGCACGTCCGCGACTGTTCGGCGGACGAGGTGCGCATTCCCTTCGCGGTCGGCGACGACCGCTCTCGCACCTGGGTCGTGACCAAGACGGACGCGGGCCTGCGGCTGAAGCACGATCACCGGCATGAGGACGGCACGACGGACGTGCTGCACTTGTATGGCGGCGACACGGCCGGCGCCGGCACGGCCGAGCGGCAGGCGTTCCCGGTCGACGCCGAATCGATCGCCCTGTTCAACGCCAACGATGCGGCCGTCTCGACCACCAATGTCTGGGCGATGGAGGTCCATCCCGACCGGATGTTCGCCTATGAACTGCGTCGTCCCAACCGCCATTTCCGCGTCGAGTTCGATCTGACGAAGCCGGTCGCCGAATAGGTCAGACGATGCGCCAGGCCTGAATCGGCTGCACGGTGGCGCAGGCCGGGCCGCCGTCGCGGGCGCTGCCGGGCAGGACGACCTCCAGCAAAAGCCCGCCGCGCGCCTGCGCCAGCAGATCGGCGGGAATGTCGTGGATGTCGATCTTGGCGCGTCGGCTCCATTCGCTGGCGTGCTGGCCCGCAGACGCGCCGATGGCGATATAGGCGAACCGCCGCGCCGGCCCCTCGCGTCGCACGAATGTCCCGGTCAGCCGCCCGTCGTCGGACAGGGTGACCGGCGCATCGAAGCTGATCGGGCCGTCGTCGGCGATGCGCGGCTCGACCGGCATGTTGGCCTTGTCCTGCAGGCTGTAGGCGACGCCTGCGACCGGGTCGGCGATCGTCAGGCGCAGGGTGATCGTCGATCCGGCCATGTCAGTCCCTGTGTTCGACCGTGTGCCGGCCCCGCACCATCCGCACGAACGGCAGGGGACGGTTCGGGTGTTCCAGTCTCTCCGCCAACTCCCCCAGCACGAAGCGGGTGATGGCGGGTAGGTCCAGCGCACGAGCCTCGTCCAACGGCAGCCAGGCAATCTCGTCCAGCTCGCCCGATCCGGCGGTCGGTTCCGGGCTCAGCAGGGCCTCGGCCGAGGCCATGAAGAACCGAGCGTCGAACCGCCGTGTCCGGCCCGGCGGCGTGATGGCGCGGGCGATGTAGGACAGGACCGACAGGTCGGGCAGGGCGCCCGCCTGCCGATACTCGCGCCACGGTCCGGCGACCGAGGCGCTCGGCGCGGGTCGCCCCAGGATCAGCCCGGTCTCCTCAAAGGTCTCGCGCACCGCCGTCAGGGTCAGGGCGCGGGCGCGCCGGGCGGGCAGTTCGCCTTCCAGCCGCCGCGCGACATCTGACGACAGGTCGCCGGTCGCGGCGGCGGTGAAGTCGCTACGGTCGATTCGCCCGCCCGGGAACACCCATTTCGACGCCATGAAGACATGTCCCGGCGCGCGCCGTCCCATCAGCACCTCGGGTTTGCCGCCGCCCCGCGTCAGGATCAGGGTGGCGGCGTCCTTTGGCCGCTGGGCCCCGCCGACGCGTGGAGCGTCGGCTAGGTCCTGAGCGGCGTCGAAGGGGGCGGTCACGATAATCCTCCCCCATCGGGGGAGGGGGACCGCGCGCAGCGTGGTGGAGGGGGCCAACCCCAGACACGGTGCGTGATTAGCCCCCTCCACCGCTTCGCGGTCCCCCTCCCCCGATGGGGGAGGATTGGGAGGCTCTCGATCACTTCCGCTTGCCCTTGCGGACGCCTTTCAAACCGCCGGCGGGCCGTCCGCCGTTGCGAGGCTTGGGGCCGCCGGGGCGGTTCTTGCCGCGCATGGGCGGGCCGTCGCCGCCGCGTCCTCGCACGCCATAGCGCGGGGCGGGGGCGTTGGGATCGCGGGCTTCGGGTTCACTGAGCATTTCGAACACCAGGCCGCCGGTGACGGGCGTGGCCTCCATCAGCTTGACCTCGACCATCCGGCCCAGCGTGAACCGCTTGCCGGTGCGTTCACCGACCAGGGCATGGGCGCGGTCGTCGTGGGTGAAATATTCGCTGCCCAGGGTCGAGACAGGGACCAGGCCGTCGGCGCCCGTGTCGTCCAGTCGGATGAACAGGCCGAACCGGGTCACGCCGGTGATGCGGCCGGTGAAGGTCGCCCCGACGTGTTCCTCCAGATAGGCGGCGATGTAGCGGTCCATCGCGTCGCGCTCGGCCGCCATCGACCGGCGCTCGGTCATGGTGACGCCCTCGGCGATGGCCGGCAGTTCGGCGATCTCGCGGTCGGTCAGTCCGTCCTTGCCCAGGTTCAGCGCCCGGATCAGGCCGCGGTGGACGATCAGGTCGGAATAGCGCCGGATCGGCGAGGTGAAGTGGGCGTAGCGGTCCAGGTTCAGGCCGAAGTGGCCGATGTTCTCGGGGCTGTAGATCGCCTGCATCTGGCTGCGCAGGACGACCTCGTTGACCACGTCGGCGTGTTCGGTGTCGCGCGTCTCGTCCAGCAGCTTGTTGAACCGCTTGGTCGTGCCCGGCTCGCCCTTGTTCCAAGGCTTGCCGATGGTCGACAGGAAGTCGGCCAGGTTGAAGATCTTCTCCTGGCTGGGCGTGTCGTGGATGCGATAGATCAGAGGCGTCTTCTTCTGCTCCAGCGTTTCCGCCGCGCAGACGTTGGCCTGGATCATCATCTCCTCGATCAGCCGGTGCGCCTCCAGCGAGGTGCGCTTCTCGATGGAGGCGATCCCGCCGTCGGGGGCCATGCGGATGCGGCGCTCGGCGGATTCGATCTGCAGCGGGCTGCGCTTCAGCCTGCCCTTCAACATGGTGTGGTAGGCGTTCCACAGCGGATAGAGGATGGCCTCCATGATCGGGCCGGTGTCGTCGTCCGTTTGCCCGTCGATGGCGGCCTGGGCCTGTTCGTAGCTGAGCTTGGCGTGGGACCGCATCAGGCCGCGCACGAACTTGTGGTCGGTCTTTCGGCCGTCCTTGTCGAAGACCATCCGCACGGCCAGGCAGGCGCGGTTCTCGCCCTCCTTCAGGCTGCACAGGCCGTTCGACAGCACTTCCGGCAGCATCGGTTCGACGCGGTCGGGGAAATAGGTCGAGTTGCCCTTGTCGCGCGCCTCGCGGTCCAGATGGGTTCCGGGCCGGACGTAGGCGGCGACATCGGCGATGGCGACCCAGACGATCCAGCCGCCCTCGTTCTTCGGATCCTCGTCGCGGGCCGCATAGACGGCGTCGTCGTGGTCGCGCGCATCGGCGGGGTCGATGGTGATGAAGGGCACCTCGCGCAGGTCCTCGCGGCCCTTCAGCGTTGGCAGGGCCTGATCCTCGGCCTCTCGCTCGACGGCCTCTGAGAAGCCGGTCGGGATGCTGTGGGCGTAGATGGCTATCAGGGAGGCGGCGCGGGGATCGTCCTCCTTGCCAATGTGCTCCAGAATCTTGCCGCGCTTGGGCCCATAGCGCTGCTCGCCCTTTTCGATGGCGGCCAGGACCAGGTCGCCGTCGCGCAGGTCGCCGGACTGGGCCTGGGGTACCAGCAGCACGTCCTTGGAGCGGCGGTCGACCGGCTCGACGCGGGTCTCGCGCGCCGACTTGCGGATGACGCCCAGGACGCGGTTGGACCCGACGTCCAGCTTCTTGATCAGCCGGGCTTCCCAGCCCTCGTCGCCGCGCTGGAACTTGACCAGCACACGGTCGCCCAGGCCGGGGGCGGTACCGGGCTTGGACTTGTCGGGCATCAGCAGGGCGCGCGGGGCGTCGGCGCTGGCTTCGACCAAGCGGACGTACAGTTCGCCGTCGCCGTCGCGTTCGATCACGTCGGCCACGCCGACGGGGGGCAGGGCGCCGGCCTCGGAAAAGCCCTTGCGGCCGCGCTTGCCCAGCCGGCCTTCTTCTTCAAGCTCGCGGATCATTTCGCGCAAGGCCCGGCGGTCGCTGCCCTTCAGCCCGAAATGGCGCGCGATATCGGTCTTCTCGGCTGATCCGGCCTCGCGCAGGAAGGCGAGGAGGGTGTCTTTGTCGGGGAGACCGGCGGGCGGCCTCTGGGTGGGTTTGGTCAAATCAGTCTTTCATTTCGCCGGCGGTGTCGGCGGGATTGATGCAGTCCAGGTTCAGCAGGCTTGCCGCCTGCGCCATGGGATGATCCAGCGTGATGAGGCGTGCATTCAGCCGTCTGGCTGCGGCGATGTGGATCGCGTCGGGGGTTCGAAGTTTCAGGTCAAGACGACGCACGAGACCGCAGGCGTCTTCGACGTCGGTATCCAGAATCGCGACACGGTCGCCGAATATGTCGATCCAGTCGTCCAGACGCTGGAGCAGGGTCGTCACCTCGGCTTCAGAACGGCGTCCCATTCGCACCAGACCGGAAATTGCGGCCGAACATTCCGCGAGGCACAGGGTGCTGACGCTGATCGTCTGATCATGGCGACGCATGAAGCGCTCGACGTACTCGGCAGACGGTTCGTTGAGTAGAAGCGCCAGCAGGGCGCTAGCGTCAAAATAGAAGCTCATACGCCTTCGTCACGCATCTGACGGATCAGATCGGCAGCCGAAATGTCGAGCGGAGGCAGCGCCTGGCGGCGTTTCGTGAAATCGTCGATTAACGCCAGTCTTTGTTCGCGAGACATAGGCGTGCGCTCGGCGGGCAGGGAACGGATTTCCGCGACGGGCTTGCCGTGACGGGTGATGATCACCTTCTCGCCCTCGATGGCCCTGTCGAGCAGGCGGGGCAGGGTGTTTTTGGCTTCGGCGACGCTGTAGGCAGCCATGAAGTCTCTCCGAATATAGCCATAACTATAGCTATTCTTGGCTGCGTTCGCCAGATGCGGCCCCATGAGCGCGTTTGAACCTTCGGTCCCGGTCAAATCTTGCTTAAGTTGACCGAGTGAATGCGGGGCTTCAGCTTCCGCCGTCCCCGAATGGAGTCTTCGATGTCCCTGCATGCCCCCGCCCTGAGCGCGACCGTGAAGTCGCCGCTGGATCTGATCGGCAAGACGCCGATGGTGGAGGTGACGAAGATCGACACCGGCAAGTGCCGCCTGCTGCTCAAACTGGAGTCCCAGAACCCCGGCGGTTCGATCAAGGACCGGATCGCCGTCGAGATGCTGGATGCGGCCGAGAAGGAAGGCTGGCTGAAGGCGGGCGGCGCCATCGTCGAGGCGACGGCGGGCAATACGGGCCTGGCGCTGACCCTGGTCGGCCGGGCGCGGGGTTATAACGTGCTGCTGGTCATCCCGGACAAGATGTCGAAGGAAAAGATCCAGCACCTCAGGGCGATGGGCGCCGATGTTCGCCTGACGCGTTCGGACGTGCCGCACGGGCACCCTGAATATTACACCGACATGGCCGAGCGGCTGGCCCAGGCCATTCCCGGCGCCTATTACGTCAACCAGTTCGCCAACGCCGCCAACGCCGAGGCCCATGTGAAGACGACGGGGCCGGAAATCTGGGCGCAGACGGGCGGCGACATCGACGCCTTCGTCGCCGGCATCGGCTCGGGCGGCACCATCACCGGGACGGCGCGCTTCCTCAAGAGCGTGGGCTCCAAGGCGCAGATCATCCTGGCCGATCCGGTCGGTTCGACCCTGGCCGGCATCGTCAACAACGGCGTGCCGGGACCGGAAGGCGGCTATACCGTCGAGGGAATCGGCCAGAACTTCGTGCCCGATACGGCGGACATGAGCCTGATCGACAAGGCCTATTCCATCCCCGATGCAGAGGCGATCGCCACCGCGCGCGAGCTGCTGCTGAAGGAAGGCATCCTGGCCGGCTCGTCGTCGGGCACCCTGATCGCCTCGGCCCTGCGCTGGTGCCGCGAGCAGACGGAAGCCAAGACCTGCGTCACCTTCGTCTGCGACACCGGGGCCAAGTATCTGTCGAAGGTCTATAACGACGCCTGGCTTGCGGATCAGGGACTGGGCGAGCGCGAGCTGCACGGCGACCTGTCGGATCTGATCAACCGCAAATACGAGAAGGGCGACGTGGTCGTGGCCGGTCCGGGCGACACCCTGGACACCGCCTTCAAGCGGATGAAGGGCGCCGACGTGTCCCAGTTGCCGATCATCGACGACGGCCGTCTGGTCGGTATCCTGGACGAGAGCGACCTGATCCGCATCATGAACACAGACGAGATCACGCGTAAGGAACGGTTCGCCAAGCCGGTGGCCTCGGCCATGACGCGCGATCTGGACACCCTTCAGGTCAAGGAGCCGCTGGACGCCCTGATCCCGGTCTTCGACCGCGACCGCGTGGCGATCGTGCTGGACGGCGAAACGTTCGTCGGCCTGATCACCCGCACCGACCTGATCAACCACCTCAGCCTCAACCGCTGACATGTCCTGGCTCAAGAAAGTCTTCGGAAAGGCCGACGACGCCGCTCCGCCGTCGACCGGCGAGTTCGAGAGCAGCTTCGTCTATGTCAGGATGCCCGGGGACGTGCAGCCGGTTGAGCGCCACTACCTCTTCGAAGATCCGATTGAGGAGCAGTTGAAGATTCGCAATCTCGGCTATGTCAGCGGCGGAGGCACGATGCAGTCAGAGCCGGACGAGAACGGGATCAGCTCCATCATACTGACCGGTATTGATATCGAGGCGGACGATCTCGACGGGGTTCGCGATCTGCTAAGAACTCTGCTGCCCGGACTGGATGCGCCTATGGAAACCCAGATCGAATACACCGTAGGTGAGACGCGGCTGCAGGATCGGCTGACCGCTGAGGGGTGGATCGAGAACGAGCCTCGCACAGACCTCCATCCTGGCTTTGATCTTTAAGGACGACAGATGAGCGACAAGAAGAACAGCCAGGGTTTCTCGACCCGCGCTATCCATGCTGGACAGCATCCCGACCCGACGACCGGGGCGGTGATGACGCCGATCTACGCCACCTCGACCTATGCCCAGGAAAGCCCGGGCGTGAACAAGGGGTACGAGTATGCGCGGGGCAAGAACCCGACGCGGGAGGCGTTCGAGGCCTGTATCGCCGATCTGGAGGGCGGCACGCACGGGTTCGGCTTCGGATCGGGCATGGCGGCGACCTCGACGGCGCTGGAGTTGCTGGACGCGGGCGACCACGTGGTCACCGGCGACGACCTGTACGGCGGGTCGTGGCGGCTGTTCGAGCGGGTGCGCCGGCGCACCATGGGGCTGGACTTCGCCTATGTGGACCTGAGCGACATCGCTGCGGTCGAGGCGGCGATCACGCCCAAGACGAAGATGCTGTGGGTCGAGACGCCCACCAATCCGCTGATGAAGCTGGCCGACATCGCCGCCCTGTCGAAGGTGGCCAAGGCGCACGGCCTGCTGCTGATCGTCGATAACACTTTCGCCACGCCCTTCTGCCAGCAGCCGCTGAGCCTGGGGGCGGATGTGGTGATGCACTCGGCGACCAAATACCTGAACGGCCATTCCGACATCATCGGTGGGGTGCTGGTGACGGCCGATCCCGACCTGGCGACGCGGATCAAGTTCCTGCAGAACTCGGTCGGCGGCATCATGGGGCCGTTCGACGCCTTCCTGGCCAACCGGGGGCTGAAGACCCTGGCGCTGCGGATGAAGGCGCACTGCGAGAACGCCCTGACGGTGGCGCGGTGGCTGGAGACGCGCAAGGGCGTGGCCAAGGTCATCTATCCCGGCCTGATCGCTCACCCGCAGCATGAACTGGCCGCGCGCCAGATGAGCGGCGGCTACGGCGGCATGGTGACGGTGATCCTGGAGGGCGACCTGGAGCGCACGAAACGCGTGCTGGAGCAGGTCGAGGTCTTCACCCTGGCGGAGTCGCTGGGCGGGGTCGAGAGCCTGGTGAACCACCCTGCGATCATGACCCACGCGAGCGTGCCCAAGGAGGTGCGCGAGGCGGGCGGCGTGACCGACAACCTGATCCGGCTATCGGTCGGGGTCGAGAACGTCGAGGACCTGATCGCTGATCTGGATCAGGCCCTGGGCTGACCCTCGTCGTCCATTTTCAGGGCGACGAAACTGCCTTCGAACCGGCCCGCGGCCTGACCGTTTTCGGTCAGGGTGGCCGCGATCGTGATGCGCGCCTTGCCGCGACGCTGAAACATGGCGACGAAGCGGGGCCAGTCGTCGGGTGAGGCCAGCACGGCGGTTGACTGGAACGCGCCTGCGATGGGCTGATCGTAGTGGACGGTGTTCGACTGGATCACCAGCCGCGCCTTCAGTCCCTCGTATGTGAGTTTGGTGTGAACCAGCGACCAGGCCGAGAGGATGGCGAGGGCCGAGGCGCTGCCGCCGAAGACGGTATCGCGATGATTGATGTTGGGCGCCAGCGGCGCCTGAAGCGTGAGGGCGTCAGCCGTCATGGCCGTTACGCTGACCTGCATCGCGCGAGACAGCGGGATATGATCGTGGAGATAGGACTGGAGGGCGTCAGCGGTCATGACGCCTTCTAGCAACCCTGTAGGCTATGCGGCCAGCCGGGAGTCGATCCGTCTCAGCTAGAGGGAAGGGCGGTCTGGTGGCCGGTGACGGGCGGCAGCTTCTTTTTGGGGGCGGCGCGCTTCACCGGCGCCTTGGCGGCCTTGGGCAGGGCGGCGCGGCGGGCGATCTCGGTGTCGATCACAGGCAGGATATCAGCGGCGGCCATCACTTGTGTCGAGCCGCCGGTTTCGGCCAGGCGCGTGGCGTTGGCGCGCAGGCTGTTGAGGTCGGCGTCGGTCATCGTCGGGATTTTTTCGGCGAGGGTCGTCATGGGTCACGTCCTGATGGAACGGGCTTCAGGGCCGGCGCGCGAGGCGCCAGCCCTTTAGCTGATTGAAGGCGATCTCGACCACGACGCGGTCGCCCAGCAGGGATAGGCCTTTAGGCGAACCAAGCGAGGGCAGGACCGAGACGACGTGGCCGTTGTCCAGACGGACCTTGCGGCCGCCCAGAGGCAGGTGCTTCGTCACGACGCCATCGAAAGCGATGGCATGCGTGTTGAGAAGCGTGTCCTACTCTGCCGCCGTAAGGCGACCAGCGGATTCCTTGCCGGAGCGCGAATCGCGTTCGATTTCGTAGGAAATCTTCTGGCCCTCGTTCAGCGAACCAACGCTCGACGTTTCGACGGCCGAGGCATGGACGAAGACGTCCTTGCCGCCGTCATCGGGAGCGATGAAGCCGTAGCCTTTGGTGGGGTTGTACCATTTTACAGTGCCGGTAGCCATTTGGAGACCTCCGTCTGGCGTTGACCGCAGGGAGGGATCCCTGGTCGGCCTGTCGGGTCTGAATGGGATCGGCTTTTGGACCTCGGTGCGTGATGCAAAGGGAGCAGCGGCGTTACGCAGAGAGATCGACAGACCCTATATGGGCCTCCAGCGCCCTTTCCGCAAGGCGCGGGCTCAGAAGGCGTAGGCGACCTGGGCCACCAGGGCGTCTTCGTACTGTTCGCCGAAGGTGTGGGCGTCGGTATCGTAGTAGCGCAGGTCGAGGTCCAGCGTGTCCGTCACCGCATAGGTCACGCCGGCGTTCCAGCCCGTGTAGTCGGGGGCGCCGTCCTGTTCGCGACGACCGACGGCGACCGTGCCTTCCAGGCGGTTGGTGAAGTCCCAGCCCACGCGGCCCTCGACCCAGGTGAAGGTGTCGGTCGAACCGGGGGCGTCGGGCGAATACTGGACCTGAAGGCGGGCGCTGGCGGGGCCGATGGAGCGGCTGACGTTGCCGGTCAGCTCCACGCCGACCTCATCATAGCCCGCCTGGGCGCCGACGCGCTGCTTGTAGACCGCGTTGAAGTCGAAACGGTAGCCGAAGGCCTCGGGTTGGTAGCCGACCACGAACTCGGCTTCGATGTTGGAGCCGCCCGCCTGGATCGTTTCGAAGCCGGGGCCGGCGTAGAACAGGCCGTTCTCGCTTTTCCAGGTCGCCGAACCGAAGGCGTAGCCGTCGTTACCGGACTTGGACGCATTCTTGGAGCGGTTGTCCGTTCCGGCGCCCAATTCGAACGACCAGGCGTCCCTCGCGGATTGACCTGAGGCGGATTGGGCGACCGCAGGGTTGACCAGAGCGACGGCGGCGAGGGCGGCGAGGGCGGTGGTGCGGATCATGCGGGCTCCAACGCGCGAGATGCGGTTCGGCGCCGCCTTTAGCGTGCTCCGGCCTTGATGGCGAATTCGGCCGTGGCCTGATCGAACTCCTGTCGCAGGCGCGTCACCAGTTCGGCGGTCGGCAGGACGTCGTGGATCGCGCCCGCGCCCTGACCGGCGGACCAGACGGTCTTCCAGGCCTTGGCCTCGTCGCCCATGTCCAGCTTGTGCTCGGGCAGGTGTTTCGGATCGATCCCGTTGTCGATCAATGACTTGCTCATGAAGTTGGCCGGGATGCCCGACACCGCCGGGGTGTGGACGATGTCGGTCGAGCCGCTGTCGATCACCATCTGCTTGTAGGCAGGCGGGGCCATGGCCTCGGTCGTGTTGATGAAGCGGGTGCCCATATAGGCGAAGTCGGCGCCCAGCATCATCGCGGCCGCCACGTCCTGACCCGTGGACAGGGCGCCCGACAGGATGATGGTCCCCTTGAAGAAGCTGCGAACCTCGTTGACCAGGGCGAAGGGGTTGATGATGCCCGCATGGCCGCCCGCGCCGTTGGCGACCAGGATCAGCCCATCGACGCCCGCCTCGGCCGCCTTTCGCGCATGGCGGATGTTGGCGATGTCGTGGAAGACCTGACCGCCATAGCCGTGAACCGCATCGACCACGTCGCGCACGGCGCCCAGCGAGGTGATGATCAGCGGCACCTTCTCCTCGACCGACACCACCATGTCGGCCATCAGCCGGGGATTGGTCGGGTGGACGATGTGGTTGACGCCGAAGGCGGCGGCGTCAGGCGTCAGCCGGCCCTTGATCTCGTGAATCCAGTCGCGATAGCCCTCGGTCGTGCGCTGGTTCAGCGACGGGAAGGTGCCGATCACCCCCGCATTACAAGCCTCGACCACCAGATCCGGGCCGGACACCAGGAACATGGGCGCCGAAATGATCGGCAGGATCAGACCTTTTTGCAGCGAAGCGGGAATGGCCACGGGCGTCTCCTGGAGTTTTCTTTCGCTACGCTTAGCGGGCTGTCGCCGGGGAAGGCAATCGCGGGGATTTGAGACTTGGGTGCGAAAAACAGAGTCTCAATCGTCTGAAATCCGGGCCGGGTGGAATTGCAGTTGCACGCGGGAATGGAGTGCAATGTGCAAGGAAGTGCAATTGGGCGCGTGGGGGTTGGGCTTCGCGAGTCCGAAGTTTCGCTCTCCTGACTGAAACCGCGCATTGTATGGGCGTTTGCAGGGGCGGTTGGTCGAATGACGCTGGTGGGCGTCAGGGCGTTGAAACGGCGAAAGAAGTTTTCGCGAAGAAGGATGGGTGGCGCCTCTTAATCCTCCCCCGTCGGGGGAGGGGGACCGCGCAGCGGTGGAGGGGGCCGATCGCGCACCTGTCGGTGAATGTGATCCACCACCGCCGCCATCTCGCCTAGCACATCCCGCGCCGTGACCCGAACAACGGTGATTGCGCGCGCATTCAGCCATTCCGTCCGGCATCTATCGTGCTCGACGGCCTCGGGCTGGGCGTGGCTTTCACCATCGACCTCGACCGCCAGCCGCGCCTCTTCGCAATAGAAGTCCAGTATGTAGGGGCCGACGGGGTGCTGGCGACGAAAACGGATACCGTCCAGACGTCGCCCTCGAATCTGCCCCCACAGCAGCACTTCGGGCAGGGTCATTTCGTGGCGCAGTTGGCGGGCGCGGGCGACGGTCGACTTGGGTGCATATGTCATTTGTGTCATCGACCGAGTGCGCGGCCGGCCCCCTCCACCGCTTCGCGGTCCCCCTCCCCCGATGGGGGAGGATTTTCAACTTCGCCGCAAGCGCCTAAATGCCCCGCATGACCCACTACACCGACAACCTCAGCCAGCTCGGCGCCCAGACCGCCGCCCCGACCAGTCCCGAGACGGCCGTGCTGGAGCGGGTGCCGAACCCGCATGCGGACACGCTCTATCTGGCCCGGTTCACGGCGCCCGAGTTCACAAGCCTGTGCCCGGTGACGGGCCAGCCGGACTTCGCCCATATCGTCATCGATTATGCGCCGGGCGAGTGGCTGGTCGAGTCCAAGAGCCTGAAACTGTATCTGACCAGTTTCCGCAACCACGGCGCCTTCCACGAGGACTGCACCGTCGCCATCGGCCGCAAGCTGGCCGACCTGCTGGCGCCCAAATGGCTGCGGATCGGGGGGTACTGGTATCCGCGCGGCGGCATCCCGATCGACGTCTTCTGGCAGACCGGCGCGCCGCCGGAAGGGCTGTGGCTGCCGGATCAGGGCGTGCCGACCTATCGCGGGCGGGGGTAAGGGCTTGCGTCCTTCTCCCGCAAGGGGAGAAGGAATGAAACAGCGCCTTCCCCTCGAAGCCTGGGGCCGACGTCTCCTCACGCGGGCCAAGGCTTGGGCTGATCGATCCCGGCCGCGCCGCTATGCCTACGAGTTTCTGTGGTTCGGGCTGAAGCAGGGGTGGGCGTGTCTGTTTGGCGGGCTGATGCTGGGCTTGATCCTGGCGACCTTCCTGTTCTGGCCGGAGGGGGCGCCGGTGTCGCGCTACGACTTCCTGGCGGTCGGGGCGGTGCTGATCCAGGCGGCGATGCTGGCGTTCCGGCTGGAGAGCTGGGAGGAGGCGCGGGTGATCTTCCTGTTCCATGTGGCGGGGACGATCATGGAGCTGTTCAAGACCGCGCACGGGTCGTGGATCTATCCCGAGGACAGTCTGCTGCGGATCGGGGCCGTGCCGCTGTTCTCGGGCTTTATGTATGCGGCGGTGGGCAGCTATATCGCGCGGGTGCAGCGGATCTTCCATATCCGGGTGCGGGCCTATCCGCCGCTGTGGACGACCTGGGTGCTGGCGGCGGCGATCTATGTGAACTTCTTCGCCCATCATTGGCTGCCGGACGTGCGGATCGCGCTGTTCGCGGCGACGGTGCTGCTGTTCGGGCGGGGGTGGTTCTATTTCACGGCGGACCAACGCAGGCGGTCTATGCCGCTGCTGCTGGGATATGGGCTGGTGGCGACGTTCATCTGGTTCGCCGAGAACCTGGGCACGCTGGGGCGGGCCTGGGTCTATCCGGGGCAGGAGGCGGGGTGGGAGATGGTGTCCCTGGCCAAGCTGGGCAGCTGGTTCCTGCTGATGATCATCTCGGTCGTGCTGGTGTCCATCGTCCACCGGCCGGAGGACGAGATCAGCGGCTCTCCAGCGCCCCGCGCATGATGGCGGACTTGCGGCTCATGCGGGCCTTGATCAGGCGATAGGCGACGGCGACGATCAGGATCGCCAGGGCGATGGCGCCGATCAGCAGGGTGGGGCCGTGGGCCTCGCTGAGGACTTCCATCTTGGCCAGGCCCTGAGCCGCCAGATAGCCGGGCGCCAGCATGGCCAGCACCCAGACGATGCCGGAGGTGACGTTGCCGAACTGGAACGACCGCTGGCGCATCCTGAGCATGCCCAGCGTCAGGGGCACGAAGGCGCGCAAGGGGCCGAAGAAGCGGCCGACGAAGATCGACAGGATGCCGTAGCGACGGCAGTACAGGCGCGTCCAGGCGATGCGACGACGGTGCGGCTTGAACATCGGGCGCTGCAGGAAGCGGAAGCCCAGACGGCGCCCCGCCCAGTAGGAGACGGCGTCGCCGATCACCGCGCCGACGACGCAGCCGACGATGACGTTGACCGGATCCAGCACGCCCGCCGCGATCAGCCCGCCCGCTGCGACCAGCAGGCCGGTGGCGGGCACGAAGGCGCCGATGACGGCCAGCGACTCGACGAACACGACCAGGCCCAGCATGACGCCGGCCCACATATGGTTGCGGGCGATGAAGTCGCCCACGGCTTGCAACAGGGAATCCATACGGAGGCCTTGGGGGAGAAAGGCGGGGTCGGTCGAGGTCTAACCGACGCAGGGCGACCTTATGTCACCGGCTTACGGCAGGCGTGTGACCTTGGCGGCGATGTCGGGGCGGGGGCGCTCCAGAGGCGCCTCGGTCAGGGTTCCGATATGGATGAAGCCGGCGACGGTCTCGCTTTCCGTCAGTCCGAACAGCCGGGTGGCCTGGGCGTCATAGCTGTACCAGTCGGTGATCCAGCTGGAGGAATAGCCGAACCCGGACGCTGCGTGTTCCAGGTTCATGCAGACGGCGCCGGCCGACAGCTGCTGCTCCCAGATCGGCTTGGCGTCGGGGATCGGCGTCGAGACGACCAGGATGGTGAGGGGGGCGGCCGTCAGCTTGGCCAGGACCGCCTGATCCTTGGCCGGTCGGTTGTGCAGTTCGGCCAGCACCGCCAGACGCTCTGCGATCTCGGCGCGCGATTGCGGCCCCATGACCACGAACCGCCAGGGGAACAGCTTGCCGTGATCCGGCGTGCGGGCGCCCAGGGTCAGGATCTGCTCCAGCTCCGCCTCGGACGGGCCGGGCGCGACCAGGGCCTGGGCCGGGGCCGAACGGCGCGTCGCCAGCCGGTCGAGAAAGGCCTGTGACGGAACGGGCAGGGGCAGCGGTTCGTTGAGCGCGGTCATGCCGTCTAGCTAGGTTTTCGCCCCCGGCTTCGCCATAGGTGAATCATGAAGATTTCCGACGAACCGAAATGGGCGAAAGGCTTGTCCAAGCCGCCGGCGTGGCGCAGCGAGGGGACCGAGACCGTGTTCGACAGCCCGTGGCTGGCCCTGACCCGACATCCGGCGACAGCGCCGACGGGGCATGCGGCCGACTATGCCGTGGTGCGGTTCAAGAATGTCGGGACCGGCGTCCTGCCGGTGCATGACGACGGCACGGTGACCTTGGTCGGCCAGCAGCGGTTCGCCCTGGCCAACTACTCCTGGGAAATGCCCGAGGGCGGGGCGCCTTTGGACGAGAATCCGTTCGACGGGGTCCGGCGTGAACTGGGCGAGGAAGCGGGGCTAGAGGCCGAACACTGGCTGCCGGCCCTGACGGTCGAGATGTCCAACTCGGTCACCGACGAGATCGGCAAGACCTGGATCGCCTGGGGCCTGAGCCCTGCGGCGACCGCGCCCGATCCGACCGAGATCATCGCCGTAGTGCGCGTGCCGTTCCTGGATCTGCTGGACGAGATCGGGCGCGGGACGGTGCGTGACAGTCTGACGGTGGCGACGGCCTACAAGGCCTATCATATGGCGATGAACGGCGAACTGCCTCAGCCGCTGGCGCAGGCCATGCTGGGACGCGTATGATGTCGCCGAAGGAGCCGGTCATGGCCAAGCTTGAAGTCGTCGCGGAAACTGGAACCGACAGCGTGTGGCGCCAGCTGCGCGCGTCGGCCGAGGCCGCCTCGCGCGAGGAACCGCAACTGGGCTCGCAGATGAATGCGGTGATCCTGTCGCACGACGACCTGGCCGGCGCGCTCAGCTTCCAGATCGCGCGCAAGCTGGCCGATGGCGAGATGAGCGCCATGTCGGTGCGCGAGGTCTGCCTGTCGGCGTTCAAGGCCGATCCGGCCATGGTCGAGGCGGCGGAAGCGGACCTGCAGGCGGTGGCCGAACGCGACCCGGCGATCCGCAACCTGTTGCAGCCGTTCCTGTATTTCAAAGGCTTCCAGGCGCTTCAGGGCTGGCGCGTGGCGCACTGGCTGTGGGGGCAGGGGCGCGAGACACTGGCCTTCCACTTCCAGAGCCGCATCTCCGAGTTGTTCCAGCTGGACATCCATCCGGGCGCGCAACTGGGCAAGGGGCTGTTCCTCGATCATGGCACCGGCATCGTCATCGGCGAGACGGCGGTGGTCGGCGACGACGTGTCCATGCTGCACGGCGTGACCCTGGGCGGGACGGGCGCGGATCGCGGCGATCGTCACCCCAAGATCGGCAAGGGCGTTCTGCTGGGCGCTGGGGCCAAGGTGCTGGGCAATATCCACGTCGGCGACTACGCCAAGGTCGCCTCCGGCTCGGTGGTGCTGAAGGCTGTGCCGTCCGGCTGCACGGTGGCGGGGGTGCCGGCCCGGCTGGTCAACTGCCCGACCAACTCCGAACCGGCCCGCACCATGGATCATACCCTTGCCGATGTGGTGTACGACTTCGTCATCTGACGGCAACCTCACAGGGCGATCCTGAGCGAGGCGCGCACGCTGCGGGGTGCGCCGGGGAAGATCCACAGGGCGCTGTAGGAGCTGGCGGCGTATCGCTCGTCGAACATGTTGTCGATCTCGATCCGGGCCGTCACCTGGGGCGTCAGGCCGTAGTCCAGCGCGGCCTTGGCCTTCCAGTAGGCCGGCAGGCGCACGGGGTTCAGCGTCAGGGCACCGGCCCGATCGCCGACATAGGCGGCGCCGGCCATCAGCGACCAGGTCGTGCCGTGCGCCGTGTCGAACCGGCCGATGGCGAACAGCGACCCCGAATGTTCGGGCACGTTCAGCACGGCGTCGGTGGCGAAGGCGCTGTCGTCGGCCTTGGCGTCGGTCCAGCTGTAGTTGGCCACCACCTGCCAGGCGTCGTCGATCTTCAGGGCGCCGTCCAGCTCGACCCCGCGCGTCGTCAGCTTGCCGACCGGGGCCAGGAAACTTGCATCAATCGGGTCGGTGGTCAGGATGTTCGACTTCTCGATGTCGAAGACGGTGGCGGCCAGATCCAGCCCGTCCCAGGCGCCGGCCAGGCCGATCTCGTAACCCTTGCCGTCTTCGGGCGCGAAGCCCGAACCGTCGCGACCCGTGCCTGAGTTCAGGACGAAGGACTGGCCGTAACTGGCGTGGGCGGTCAGGTTGTCGGTCAGGCGATAGCGGGCCGCGAACCGGTATTTCAGCGGCGTGTCGCTGGCCTCGCCAATGCCTCCGGTGCGGTTGTTGCGTATGGTCTGATCGTAGTCATCGAACCGCAGCCCGGCCAGCAGGCTGAGGCGGTCGTTCACCTCCCACAGGTCCTGGGCGTAGAGGGTGACGACCTCGCGGGTTTCCAGATTATCGGTGAAGGGCAACGGCGTCGGCGGCGTCACCGCGCCATAGACGGGGTTGAAGACGTTGATCGGATAGGGATTGGCGGCGTTCGGATTGATGCGCAGCCATTTCTCGCCATAGGTCAGCTGATAGGCCTTCACCCCGAAGCCGAGGTTGTGGACGCCGAGCCCTGTCTCGACCACGCCGTTCAGCTCCAGCCGGGCCGACAGATCCTCCACCGTGAAGTCGCGGCCCCGGCGCTGGCGCCACAACTGGTCCCCGACCAGGCGGGACTGGTCGCTGGACAGACCCTTAAGCGAGCCGCGCCGCCAGGCGACGCCGCCGTTCAGGCTCCAGCCGTCGTTGATGCGGTATTCGCCGGTGATCTGGTGCCGCTCGTTGCGGAAGCGGGTCACGCCGTCGCCGGGCTCGCCATAGTAGTTCGATTCCGGCAGAGCCAGGGCGTCGCCGTCGATCGCCGGCATGCCCCGGTCGAACAGGGTGGTGAAGGTCGTGAACTCCCCCACATAGGTCAGGCGCAGGTCTGCATTCGGCCGCCAGGTGAGGGACGGCGCGACCACGGTGCGGTCCAGGCCGACATGATCGCGCCAGCCGCTTGAGGTCTCGCCCGCCACAACCAACCGCCCGGCCAGGGTCTCCGAGATCGGGCCGGTCAGATCCAGTTCGCCGCGCCTCAGGCCGAACGAGCCGACCGTGGCAGTGAAGACGGCGCCGGTCGCGAAGCGCGGCGTCTTGGACACGATGTTGATCCGTCCCGCCGGGTCGATGTCGCCGAACAGGGCGCCGGACGGCCCCTTCAGCACCTCGATCCGCTCGGCCGTCGCCGGGTCGCGCGGCGGGGCCATGCCGCGATTGGCCAGGAAGCCGTCGACGTAATATTCGGCGCCGCCGTCGGGCGTGCCCAGGAAGCCGCGAATGGCGAAATTGTCCATGACGCCGCCGCGATTGTTCTGCTGGCTGACGCCGCTGACCAGCTCCAGGGCGTCGGCCAAACGCGTGGCGCCCACGGCCTTGATCAGGTCGTTTTCGATGGAGCGGCTGGACGGCGACATGGCCTCCGTCACCGGCCCGGCGCCCAGGGTCAGGTCGCGCGGCGCCTGACGTCGGCCCAGGACCACGATCTCGCCCACCGTCTGGGGTTCGGCTGCCGTAACGGGCGCAGGGATGGCGACGGGGGCGTTGGCGGCGACCAGCAGGCACGCGCCGGCGCAGCTCATGAGGAGGGACAAATCAGACTCCGTTTGTAACGTTATACTATATCGGCTATCCGTTCCGACATGACGATGTCAACCATTGCAACGCTTGTTCCCGCCTCCGCCGCTCCGACAGCCGCCCCGATCCGGGCGGTGGGTCGGATCCGATCCATCGACGCCCTGCGCGGGCTGGTAATCCTGCTGATGCTGGTCGATCACGCGCGGGAGTTCTTCTTCATCCACGCCCAGGTCTCGGACCCCATGGATGTGGAGACGACCTCGCCGGCCCTGTTCTTCACGCGGTTGTCGGCCCACCTGTGCGCGCCGGTGTTCGTGGCCCTTACCGGGTTGGGGGCGTGGCTGTATGGGAACAAGCAGACGGGCGGGGCGAACGGGGCCCAAGTCAACGGCGCCAAGGCGGCGTCCGAGTTCCTGCTTAAACGGGGCCTGTTCCTGGTTGCGCTGGAGCTGACGGTGGTCAGCTTCGCCTGGACCTTCTCGTTCACGCCCGAGATCGTCTATCTGCAGGTGATCTGGGTCATCGGCCTGTCGATGATCGCGCTGGCGGCGCTGGTGCATCTGCCGCGTCAGGTCTTGATCGCTGTCGGGCTAGTCATCGTACTGGGGCACAATCTGCTGGATCCGATCACCATTGCGGCCGGTCAGCCCGGCCATGCGCTCTGGGCCGTGCTGCATGATCGCGGCTTCATCGACCTGCCTTGGGGCGCTCAGGCGAGGACTTCGTATCCCTTGCTGCCGTGGATCGGCGTGGCGGCGCTGGGTTACGCCATCGGGCCGTGGTTCGTGGGCGAGCAGAAGACGCGGCTGAAGCGGCTGGTGCTGACGGGCCTGGGCGCGCTTGCCCTGTTCGTCGTGCTGAGGGCGATCAATGTCTATGGCGATGCGCCCTGGGCCGTGCAGGCGACGCCGATCCAGACGGTGATGAGCGTGCTGAACCTGACCAAATATCCGCCGTCGGCCGACTTCCTGCTGCTGACGCTGGGCGTCGGGGCTCTGGTCCTGGCGGGGCTGGAGAAGGCGCCGAATCGGCTGATCGGTCTGCTGGCCGTATTCGGCGGGGCGCCGCTGTTCTTCTATCTGATCCACCTCTACGGGCTGCATCTGCTGAACCTGGCGGCCCTGGCCCTGTTCGGCGCCAACCAGGGCGACGGCTTCGGCGTGCCGGGCGTCGGGTGGCTGTGGTTGCTGGCGGCCGTCGTCGCCGTGCCGTGCTGGTTCGCCTGCCGCTGGTTCGCGGGCGTGAAGCGGCGCAGTTCGCAGTGGTGGATGCGTTATCTCTGAAACGGGAAAATGCGCGTGGCCGGTTTCCCTGAACGGCCGATGTCTCTAGGGTCCGCCGCCAACGTTCAGACCATGAGGCCCCCGTGAAAGACACCGACCTGAAGCGCATCGAGGCCCACCTCAAGCGCACCTTCAACACCGGCGGCATCATCCTGAAGGCCCGCCCCAAGCAGAACGACTCGGCCGAAGTCTATGTCGGCGACGAGTTCATCGGCATCGTCTTCGAGGATGAAGACGAGGAAGGCTCGTTCATGTTCGAAATGGCGATCCTGGCCGAAGACCTGCCGGAATAGGCTTTCGTCCCAAGACGTGATCGCCCGGCCTCGACCGACGCGGGGCGATCACGGCACGACCGGCGGGTGGCGCCTCTAGAGCCAGCCCGCTTCTTTCAGCACAGGGCCATGGGTCCGGCTGACCGGCGCCGTCAGGCCGCCGACGAGGCGTATCTCGCCCGTCCCGCGCCGCCAACGCACCTCTTCCACCGCATCGGCCGCCACCCACCACGAGCGATGGACCCGCCATCCGTGCGCCCGCGCCAGTTCGTCCAGCGCGTCGGCGAACCTCAGGGTGATCAGCTCGGCGCCCGCATCGGTATGGACCCTCAGATAATGGTCGTGCGCCTCGATGGCGATCAGGCGGGCGCCGCGCCGTTTAGCTGACAGCCGCTGCCTGAACGCCGCCTCGGTCTCGGGCAGGGGAGGGACGACGACGGTCCGCGTCTCGACCCGCGCCGGCATCCGGCGCCACACCAGGGCCCTGACCGCCATGGCCGCCAGCATGATGGGCCCGACCTGCCACAGCAGCGGCAGATAGATCGACCAGCGCTGCTCTGCGAACATCAGGTGCTGGGTCACGACGACGAACAGGGTCACCAGCGGCGTGGCGAGCGCCGAGGTCACGGCAACGCGTCTCCACAGGATTGGTAGGCGACGGCCCAGGCTTTCGTCCACGGCGACCGCGATCAGGCCCCCGCCCAGCATGCAGATCGTCCAATAGGTGTAGCGACTCGCGAGGGGCGCATTGTCAGAATCGAAGGGGCCGAGAAACCCGAGCAACAGGCCCATGACGGCGAGCATGACGGCGTCGACGGCCCAGCGCCGCGCGGTCGTCGCCCCGATGATGGTCTTCGTCTTGTGACCCATGCCGTCCCGTTCACGCCCCCACGGCGCCGTTCGCGAAGTCGGGCCTAGCGAGCCGCCGCGTGACCGGCAATGGCGTTTGGCGAGAACTCGCAATCCTGATCGGAAAACCCGTGTCCCAATCCTGCCTTGCCACCGCCCTGGCCCTCATCATGTCCATCGTCGCCTTGCCCGCAATGGCCCAGGCGCCGGGGGCCGACGTCGATGAGCGACCCGATCCGGCCGTGGTCTGTCATGTCGGCGTCTATCGGCTGGATGACGGCAGTTGGGTGGATGTCGCGCCGCTGGCGAACAAGGGCCTGCGGTGGCGTCGGCTGGACGGATCCACGGCCAGGATGATGTTGGACGCCCAGGGGCATTGGGTCAGCACTCTAGGATCCACTACGCGCGTCGAAGGTCCGCAGCCGCAACTGGGATCCTGCGACGAAGGCCGGATGGTCTTCGGGGAACAAAGCGGCCGCCGCCTGACCCAGGACGTGCGCGACACGACATTCGTCGGTCAGGGCGGGACGCATCTGAAGGGGCGGCTGATCCTGCCGCCGGGCGAGGGGCCGGTCCCCATCATGGTCGAGGTGCATGGGTCGGAAGGCGCCAATGCGCTGGACTTCAACGCCTTTCAGCGGTTCGCCCCGGCCTCGGGCGTCGGCGTCTTCGTCTATGCCAAGCGGGGTTCTGGCGGGTCGAAGGGGCGCTATACACAGGACTTCCACGTCCTGGCCGAGGACGCCGCCGCCGCCGTGGTGGAGGCCCGTCGGCTGGCGGGAGATCGGGCGGGCCGGGTGGGCCTGCATGGCGGCAGCCAGGGCGGCTGGGTCGCGCCGCTGGCCGCCAGCCGGACGCCTGTGGACTTCGTCATCGTCGGCTTTGGTTTGGCCTATGGGGCGCTGGCGGAGGACAGCGATCAGGTGATTCTGGACCTCAAGGGCAAGGGCTGGGGCGTCGACGTTCTGGTCCAGGCGCGCGAGATCACCGACGTGACCGGCGCCTTCATCGCCTCGCACGGCGAGGTCGGGTTTGCCGGTCTGGAGGCCGTGCGGGCCAAATATCGCGCCCAACCCTGGTTCGCGGATATCAAGGGCGAGTTCACCGGCTTTCTGCTGACCACGCCGAACGAACAGATCATCGCCATGGCGCCGGTGCTCGACGCGGGAACCTCGTGGGACTACGACCCGCTGCCGGTGCTGAGCGGTCTGGACACGCCGATGCTGTGGATCCAGGCCGAGGACGACCTGGGCGCGCCGCCCGACGCCACGCGCCAGCGGCTGATCGATCTGGCGGGACAGGGCCGGCCGGTCACCCTGCTGGAATACCCCGACACCGACCATGGCATCGTGCGGTTTGAGACGGCGGCGGACGGCAAGCGCACGTCGATCGGCTATGCGCCCGGCTATTATCAGGCCGTGCTGGACTGGGCGAAGACCGGGCGGCTGGATGGCGCCTATGGCGACGGGCGGCTGTTGGCGACGCCTAGCCCGCGTGGGCGATGAAGGTCAGGGTGTGGGTATAGCTGCGGTAGGGCGTCGGGGCGCCGGCGGGTGAGGCCACGCGGTGGCGGACCTGGGTCATGTAGGCCCCCGGTTGGGCGACCTTCAGCGTGACCAGGCCCGAGGCGTCGGTGGTCAGTTCCGCCTCGATCTTCCTGCCGTCATACTGGCCGGCTTCGCGGAAGACGGTGACGGCGGCGTTGGCGACCGGCTGGCCGTCGAACAGCAGGCGGAAGGGCGCATCCTCGCCCGCGACGATGTCGTTGGGCTGGATCAGGGGCTGAAGCTCAAGCCCCTGGCCCGAGGGTTTCAGGGCCGCATCGTCCGGATCGCCACGCACGACATAGACGTCGGCCGTGGTGATGCTCTGGACATCGACCAGTTCGGCGCCGGGCGGGGGCGCCTCGTCCTCCTCGCCGACCATCTTCCAGCCGGACGGAGTTTCGTACATCTTGGCCGCACGGCCCTCGCGCGCGCCGGATGATAGACGATAGAGGCCATCCACCGGCGTCGGCGCCTCGAACACCGCCAGGTCGCGCAGATAGGTCACGGCGGTGATCGGCGTGTCGCCGTTGGGGCCGACGATGTGGAAATGGTCGGAGCGCATGACCACCTCGGCGTTGAACACATCCTCGGTGAAGGCGGCCTCGACCGTCACATGGTCGCGGTTGGTGGCGTCGAAGACATTGGGCCGCAGATAGGGCGAGTGGGCCTGGGCCGCGCCGGCGCTCCAGACCGCGAGCAGGCTGGCCAGCAGGCCGGCGTGGATGGTGGTTCTGGTCATGGCCGCGCTCCGTTCGGTCGTCGCGGTTGTCTATAATATTGCGAAGCGTTTGCAAATAGACCTGTTCGGCGGGCTACTCCTTTTGAGCGATGCTGTCGCGACCGTCGCGGCTGAGGATCAGGCCCGTGACCGCACCGGAGGCGCTGCGCAGGAAGGTCGTCTCGGCCCCCGCTTCGGACGGGCGGAAGACGTCGGCGGATTGCGGGATCAACGCGATGGCGTCCCGGCCTGTCGCCTGGCTCGTCAGCTTGCCGTCCTCTACCGACACGGTGATCGAAGACATCGGCGTCAGGGCGTAGACGCCGGAATAGTCCTGCAGGGTGTCGGGCGCCGGGACGGTGATTCCGCTCGTGTCCGCTTCATCACGGGCGAAGGCCAGAAGGGATGCGCCCAGCAGGTCCGGGGCCGAACCGTTCAGATTGCCCAAGACGACCACCGTCATGCGGCGATCCGGGTCATAGGCCATATAGGTGTTGAAGCCGTCGAGCCCGCCCGAGTGGGCGATGGTCGTCTGACCTTGCGCCTTGGCCACGAAGACGCCGAAAGCATATTGATCGCGCACGGGCGTCGTCAGCAGCGCGAGCGAAGCGGGGCTCAGCAGCCGACCGCCGAACAGCCCCTGTTCCCATTTCAGCAGGTCGTGGGTGGTGGAATAGAGACCGCCGGCGCCCTGCGGAATGCTCATGTCCCAATAGTCGGCATTGACCACTGCCTTGGCCGACGGCGCATAGCCAGAGGCGCGGCGCGGCAAGACGGAGGCATTGCTGTCGTAGCCGCTGTCGCTCATGCCCAGCGGGGTGAAGAGAGCCTCGCTGAGGAATTCTGCGTAGGATTTGCCGCTGGCCTTCTCGATGACGGCGGTCAGCAGGACATAGCCCGAGTTCGAATACTTCCGCCCTTCGCCGGGCTGGAAATCCAGGGGGTGATCGCGGAAGCGCGCGATCAGGCCGTCCACCGTGACGGGCAGGGTCTTCTGTGATTGAAAATCATCGAAGCTGGTGAAGTTCGGGACGCCGGCGGTGTGGGCGAGCAGGCGTCGCACCGTCACCTGGTCCCAAGCAGGCGGCGCGTCCGGCACCCAGGTCTTCACCGGCGCGTCCAGATCGACCAGGCCGCGTTCGTTCAGAATCATGATGGCGACGGCCGTGAACTGCTTGGTGAGCGATCCCAGGCGGAATTTGGTGTCGCCGTCGTTGGGGATCCGCCACTCCCGATTGGCTAGGCCATAGCCCCGATCCAGCAGGATCTCGCCGTCGCGCGCGACCAGAACCGACCCCGAGAATGCGTCCGCGTCAGCGGATGTCTGCACGAGCCGATCCATGCGCGCGGCGTCTTGAGCCTGAACCGGGCCGGCGATGGCGACGAGGGCGATCAGGCTCGCAAGCGCGAAAGGCGCGCCAGAGCGGCTGAGGGGCTTGAACATTCTCGATCTCCACGGCGGGTCCGCCACGCCGTGACAGAAGGAGAGCGCTATCTGCCGCAACGGTCGCCAAGCGTCACCTTAAGGATCGGCAACCTCGGCTTGGCCGCGCCCCAGCCCATAAGATTGCGAGGCGTTTGCGATATTATGGACTTGCGCGACCGAGGGTTGATCGCCCAGGCTAAGCTTTCCAGAAATCACTGTTTGAGGTCTCCATGCCCGTAAAAACCGTCGCCGAGTTCGTCGCCGCCTACAAGGAGAAGGATGTCAGCACCGAAGCCTTCGAACTGGAGAACCAGTATCTGCTGGAAGTGCGTCTAAACGGGTCGGTCTGGGCCAAGTCCGGGGCCATGGTAGCGCGGACGGGGCAGGTGAAGTTCACCCGTCAGGGCCTGATGGAACAGGGCCTCGGCAACCTGCTGAAGAAGGCCGTCAGCGGCGAGGGCATGGTGCTGATGAAGGTGGAGGGTCAGGGGCGCGTCTATCTGGCCGACACCGGCAAGAAGATCACCCTGCTGCGGCTCGATAACGAGACCATCTTCGTCAACGGCAACGATGTTCTTGCGCTGGAAAACGGCGTCAGCAACCAGATCACCATGATGAAGCGCGTCGCGGGCATGATGTCCGGCGGCCTGTTCAATGTGAAGCTGAGCGGCAGCGGGATCGTCGCCATCACCTCCCACTATGATCCGCTGATCCTCAAGGTCAGCGCCGCGACCGGCCCGGTCTTCACCGATCCGAACGCCACCGTGGCCTGGTCGGGCAGCCTGTCGCCCGAGATCGCCACCGACATCTCGTTCAAGACCCTGGTGGGCCGTGGCTCGGGCGAGAGCATCCAGATGAAGTTCGCCGGCGAGGGGTGGGTCGTGGTCCAGCCCTATGAGGAAACCTACATGCAGGCCGCCAGCAACTGACGGCCGCGCGGGCGGGGCGCGTGTCGTCCCGCCTGCAACCATCGCCGACGGTGACGATCGCTACCGGGACCGCTCCAGCCCGTAGAGGGCCTCGACGATGTCTTCGGCCTTCTGCTGGACCAGTTGCTGAGCGTCGTTGACGCCGCGATTGTAGAAGGCGCCGCCGATCTCCTTGCCGATGAAGTCCAGCAGCATCTCGGCCGGAAGCTGGCCCAGCTCCTGATCCAGTTCGCGGACGAAATAGTCGCGCAGCTTGCCGGTCGCGGCGGCGCGTTCCTCCCTGGAGAATTCAATCGGCTTCATCAGGAAACCTCGGCCAGGGCTTCCTCCGCTGCGACCCAGGCGGCTTCGGCCGTCGCGAGGTCGGCTTCGGTCTTGGCGCGGGCGCGGGTCAGGCCTTCCAGGGCTTTCGGATTGTTGACCGAGGCGGTGGCCATGTCGTCGTCGATGCGGGAAATCTCGGCCGTCAGGCGGGTCATGTTTTCCTCGGCCTTCTTGACCGCGTGACGCAGGGTCGACGGGGAAGGGCCTGATTTTTTGTCGTTCTTCTTGCCCTTGTTGTTCTGGGCAGGGGCGGCGGCCGCCTCTTCCTTCTTGATCTGGCTGGGCTTGGATACGGCGGCCTTGGCGCGGTCGAGGACGAATTTGGCGTAGTCCTCCATGTCGCCGTCATAGGGCTTCACCGTGCCGTCGGCGGCCAGCCACAGCCGGTCCGCCACCATCTCCATCAGCGAGCGGTCGTGGGTGATCAGGATGACGGCGCCGGTGTAGTCGTTCAGCGCGTCGAGCAAGGCCCGGCGGCTGTCGATGTCCAGGTGGTTGGTCGGTTCGTCCAGGATCAGGACGTGGGGAGCATCCATCGCCACCATGTTCAGCAGCAGGCGCGCACGCTCGCCGCCCGACAGGCTGTCGACCGTGGTCTCCTGCTTCTCGTAACCCAGGCCGAACTGGGCCAGTTTGGAGCGCCGGGCGCTTTCGGGCGCGTCCGGCATGGCGCGGCGGATGATTTCCAGCGGCGTGTCGGTCGGGTCCATCGCCTCGATCTGGTGCTGGTGGAACCAGCCCACGCGCATCTTCTTGTCGCGGTGCAGTTCGCCCTCGGAGACGTTCAGGGCGCCGGCGATCATCTTGGCGAAGGTGGACTTGCCCGCGCCGTTGACGCCCAGCAGGCCGATCCGGTCGTCCAGGTCCATGCGCAGGTTCAGATTGCGCAGGATCGGCTTGCCGACATCATAGCCGACATTGGCTCGCTCCAGCCGGATCAGCGGCGGCGCCAGCGGGCGGGGCGGCGAGGGCAGGGTGAAGGGGGCGACCCGCTCCTCGATGGTGGTGGCCACGGGCTGCATCTTCTCCAGCCGCTTCATGCGCGACTGGGCCTGGGCGGCCTTGGAGGCCTTGGCCTTGAACCGGTCCACGAAGGACTGAAGGTGGGCGCGTTCGGCGTCCTGCTTGGCCTTGGCCGACAACTGCAGCCGGGCCTTTTCGGCGCGGGCCTTTTCGAAGGCGTCGTAATTGCCGGTGTAGAGTGTCAGGGTGTGGTTCGCGAGGTGCAGGATATGGGTGCAGACCTCGTTCAGCATCTCGCGGTCGTGGGAGATGATCAGGGCGGTGTGCGGGTATTTCTTCAGCCGCGCCTCAAGCCACAGAGCGCCTTCCAGGTCGAGGTAGTTGGTCGGTTCATCGAGCAGCAGCATGTCCGGCTCGGCGAACAGGGCCGCCGCAAGGGCGACGCGCATGCGCCAGCCGCCCGAGAACTCGGACATCGGCCGGGCCTGGTTCTCCTGGTCGAAGCCCAGGCCGACCAGGATTTCGGCGGCGCGCGCAGGGGCGGCGTCGGCGTCGATCTCGATCAGGCGGGCCCAGATCTCGCCCATCTCTTCGGGGGGCGCCGTCTCCAGCCGGCCCAGCAGGGTGTGGCGTTCGACATCGGCTTCCAGAATGGTGTCGATGACGCTGACCGGCGTCGCGGGGTGCTCCTGATCGACCGAGCCGATGCGGGCGGTCTTGGGCAGGCTGATCTCGTCGCCGGCGGCGTGAAGCTCGCCCAGGATCAGTTTGAACAGGGTGGACTTGCCGATGCCGTTGCGGCCGACTAGCCCGACCTTGGCGCCGGGCGGCAGGCTGACGGAGGCGTCCACGAGGAATTTGCGGCCCCAGGCGTTGAAGGTCAGGTCGGTGATCTGGAGCATGGGAGGCGCAATGGACTTTCTGACCGGTCATCTCTATATGACCAGTCATGACGTATGATCTTGTAAGCGGCGAGGTCGTCATAACGGCGACGGAGTTCAAGGCCAAGTGCCTGGACCTGCTTGACCGCGTGAACTCGGGCGAGATCCGCAGGGTTCACATCACTAAACGCGGCAAGGAGGTGGCGGTCATGGCCGGCGCCGCTGCTCATGAAGAGACGGGCGACTTCATCGGCTGGCAGGCCGGGAGCGTCATTCTACCGGACGATCTGGATATCGACGGCCCGATCTACGACCCCGAATTCGATGGGGTTTGTGACCCGATGAGCGGCCTCCGTTGAGCCTGAGGCCGAGAGGGGCCATCGGTCGAGGGCTGACGGCTCTGTCGAATGGCGGGCGGACAAAGGCGTCGGTCCTTTTGGACACCAACGCCATCATCCGGTCGCAACTGGATCGCGACCTTGGGGCTGAGGCTCGCGAGGCGATAAATGCCGCGCAGCGCGAGAATGGAATATTGGTGTCGGTCGTCTCCGCATGGGAGATTGGTTTGCTGGCTCGCAACCGGCAAAGTCCGACAGGGCGACTTTTTCAACCCGACGCCGAGACGTGGTTCGACAATGTCATGCGGGCGCCGGGGGTTCGGATGGCCCCGATGAGCCACCAGATCGCATTTGCGGCATGGAATCTGCCGGACCCGATACATGGCGATCCAGCGGATCGTTTGATGATCGCCATCGCTCGTGAACTGGATGTGCCGCTGATCACCCGCGACCGCGCCATCCTCGACTACGCCGCCGCTGGGCACGTCCGCGCCATCGCCTGCTGATAAGACGGGCTTGGCGCGGGGGCGGGGCGTCGCTATAAGCCCGCGACCTTCATTCCCCCTAACAAGAAGTCACTTTCCATGACCGAACGCACCTTCTCGATCATCAAGCCCGACGCCACGCGCCGCAACCTGACCGGCGCGATCAACGCCGTGATCGAAGGCGCCGGCCTGCGCATCGTCGCCCAGCGCCGCGTCAAGCTGTCGACCGAGCAAGCCCAGAAGTTCTATGAAGTCCACGCCGAGCGTCCCTTCTACGGCGAACTGGTCGAGCAGATGACCGCCGAGCCGGTCGTGGTTCAGGTGCTGGAAGGCGACAATGCCGTCGCCGCCTATCGTGAAGTCATGGGCGCCACCAACCCCAAGGACGCCGCCGACGGCACGATCCGCAAGCAGTTCGCCCTGTCGATCGGTGAAAACTCGGTCCACGGCTCGGACAGCCAGGACAACGCCAAGATCGAGATCGCCCAGTTCTTCACCGACGACCAGATCGTCGGCTAAGCGCTCAAGTCGCGAGGGACTTATCCTTCGCATAGCGTGGCTATATAGGCCCGCGTCCGGAACCGGACGCGGGCCCTGTCGTTTGATCTTCATCGATTCATCCCCCTCCCGGAGAAGACCCATGAAGACCATGATCAAACTGGCCCCCGTCATCGGCGTCGTCGCCCTGCTGGCCGCCTGCGGCAATACGATGGAGCAGCGCGCCGCTACCGGCGCCCTGGGCGGCGCTGTCGCCGGTCAGGTTCTGGGCGGCAACACGGGTTCGACCGTGGCCGGCGCCGCCATCGGCGCTGTCGGCGGCGCGGCGACCACGCCCCGCTAAATCCAGCTTAAACCTGGATAAGGAAAAGGCCCGGAGCGTCCGCTCCGGGCCTTTTCTGCGTCTGAGATCCGGCGCTTACCAGATGCGGGCGCGGGCCTCGGGGGCGATATATTCCTTCTGGTCCGGCGAGACGCCGAAGGCCGCATACCAGGCGTCGATGTTGCGCGGCGAGGTGGCGGCGCGCACCGAACCGGGCGAGTGCGGATCGGTGGTCAGCTGCTCCTTCAGCGCCGCCTCGCGCGACTTCTCGCGCCAGACCTGCGCCCAGCCCAGGAAGACGCGCTGATCGCCAGACAGGCCGTCGATCACCGGGGCCGGCTGGCCGTTCAGTGACTTGTGATAGGCATCCAGCGCCAGCAACAGCCCGCCCAGGTCGGCGATGTTCTCGCCCATGGTCAGGTCGCCGTTGACGTGAACGCCAGGCAGGGGCTCCAGGCCGTCATAGATGTCGCCCAGCACCTTGGCGCGCGCCTCGAAGCGGGCGGCGTCCTCGGCCGTCCACCAGTCGCGCAGCACGCCGTCGCCGTCGGACTTGCGCCCCTGGTCGTCGAAGCCGTGGGTGATCTCGTGGCCGATGACCGCGCCGATGCCGCCGTAGTTGACGGCCGGGTCCGCGTTCGGATCGAAGAAGGGCGCCTGCAGGATGGCGGCCGGGAAGACGATCTCGTTGCGCGGCGGGTTGTAGTAGGCGTTCACCGTCTGGGGCGTCATGCCCCATTCCAGCGGATCGACCGGCTGGCCGATCTTGCCGCGCTTGTAGGCCCACTCGAAGGCCGAGGAGCGTTCGACGTTGCCGTACAGGTCGTCCGCCGTCAGCTCCAGCCCGTCATAGGATCGCCACTTGTCGGGATAGCCGATCTTCACCCCGAACCTGGACATCTTGTAGAGGGCCTGCTCGCGCGTGGGCTCGCTCATCCAGTCCAGGGTTTTCAGGCGCTCGGTCATGGCGGCGCGGATGTTGCCGACCAGGGTTTCCATCTGGGCCTTGGACGAGGCGGGGAAGTGCAGGCGCACATATTCCTGGGCCAGGACCTCGCCCAGCTGGCCGTCGACCAGGGCCACGCCCCGGTTCCAGCGCGGCCGGTTCTCGGGCTGACCGCGCAGGGTCTTGCCACGGAAGTCGAAGCGGGCGTCGACGAAGGCCTTGGACAGATAGGGGCTGGCCTGATCGACCACGTTGAACGCCTGCCAGGCCTTCAGCGTCTCGATGGGCGTGTCGGCGAACACCTGGGCGATGCCCGGAATGGCGGTGTTTTCCATCAGCACCAGGGTGTCGACGTCCGACACCTGGGCCCCGGCCAGGAAGCCGGACCAGTCGAAGCCGGGTGCCAGGGTCGCCAGGTCCGCGACCTTGGTGGGGTTGTAGAGCTTATCGATCTGGCGACGCTCGACCGTTGTCCACTGCTTGTCCGCAACCTTGGTCTCGAAGGCCAGGATGTCGGCGGCCGTCTTGGCCGGATCAGCCCAGCCGATGGCGGTCAGGGTTGTGGTCAGATAGGCGAGGTAGGCCTCGCGCT
Organism: Brevundimonas sp. KH_058; assembly: GCF_057838505.1. Taxonomy (NCBI): domain Bacteria; kingdom Pseudomonadati; phylum Pseudomonadota; class Alphaproteobacteria; order Caulobacterales; family Caulobacteraceae; genus Brevundimonas; species Brevundimonas sp. KH_058. The sequence continues at coordinate 2,567,644 of NZ_CM174469.1, forward strand.
GGGCGGCGAAGTCAGGCTTCAGATAATAGTCGCGATCCGGCAGGCCCAGCGATCCCTGACCCAGATAGGCCGAGTTCACGTCGGGCTTCTGCAGGTCCTCGAACACGTCGATGCCGAACAGAGAGGCGCCGAAGCCGGAGTGGCTTTCGCCCATCAGGCGGGCCATGCCGGCGTGGTCGCTGACGGCCTTGACGGCGGCGAGGTCGGCGGTCAGCGGTGTGGCGCCCAACTGCTCGATCTTCGCCTCGTCCATGAAGCTGGCGTAGAGGGCGCCGACCTTCTGGGCATTGGCGTTGGTCGGATTGGCGGCGCTGGCCTCGATGATCGCCTTCAGCTGGGCCTGGGCGGTTTCATACAGGACGTCGAACGGGCCGAAGCGGGCCTTGTCGGCCGGGATCTCGGTCGTGCGCAGATATGTGCCGTTGGCGTATTCGTTGAAGTCGTCGCCCGGCTTGACCGCCGTGTCGCGACCCGCGAGGTCGAAGCCCCAGGGCGTAACGCCCGGCGCGCCGTGTGAATGACCTTGAGACGAATGGTCCTGGGCCGAGGCCGCGCCGCCGGTCAGGGCGACGACGATACAGGCCGAGCAGGCGGCCATCAGACGAATGCGGTTCATGGAAGACTGGGTCCCGATTTTGATCGGCGGCACCATCGCGCCGGTGCGGCGGTCTGTCGCATGACGTTTTTGTAATCTTCGGGGCCGTCAGCCCTGTTCCAAGCCTCGGCAGAAGGCGCTCAGCATCTGCGGATAGAGCGTGTGCTCCGCCGTCTTTACCCGTTCGGCCAAGGCTTCCGGCGTGTCCCCCGTAACGATCGGCACGCGGGCCTGACCCAGGATCGGGCCTTCGTCCACGCCCTCGGTGACCAGATGCACGGTGCAGCCGGCCTCGGCGTCGCCGGCGGCGATGGCGCGGGCGTGAGTGTCCAGACCGGGATAGAGGGGCAGCAGGCTGGGGTGGATGTTCAGCATCCGCTCACTCCAGCCGCCGACCAGCCAGGGCGTCAACACGCGCATATAGCCGGCCAGGGCCACGACCTCGATCCCGGCGGCGCGCAGGGCCTCGTCCACGACCCGCTCGTGCGCCTCGCGATCCTTGCCGAAGGGCTTGTGCGGGATGGCGACGGTCGCGACGCCCTTGGCCGCCGCGATGGCCAGACCGCCCGCGCCCTCGACGTTCGACAGGACCAGCGCGACCTCATAGCCGCTGTCGGCGCCCTGACCGGCGTCGATCAGGGCCGCCATATTGGAGCCGGCCCCGGAGATCAGGACGGCGACGCGCGTCTTCACGAGGTCAGGCCGCTTCCAGCTGTCCGCAGACGAAGGCGACTTCGCCGGCGTTGAGCAGGGCGGCCAGCACCGGCTCCGCGTTCTCCGGCGAGACGATCAGCATGAAGCCGACGCCGCAGTTGAAGGTGCGGCGCATCTCGTGGTCGCTGATGCCGCCGGTTTCGGCCAGCCATTGGAAGACGGCGGGCATGGGCCAGGCGTTCCAGTCGAAGCTCGCTTGCAGACCCTCGGCGATGCAGCGGGGCGGGTTTTCGATCAGGCCGCCGCCGGTGATGTGGGCCGCGCCCTTGACCAGGCCCGCCTTCATCAGCGGCAGGACCGGCTTCACATAGATGCGGGTCGGCTCCATCAGGGCCTGGGCCAGCGAGCGGTCCTTGGCGAAGGGGGCGTCGTCGCCCCAGGCCAGGCCGGACTTCTCGACCACCTTGCGCACCAGCGAATAGCCGTTCGAGTGCGGGCCGGTGGAGGCCAGGCCGATGATGATGTCGCCGGCTGCCTGGCGATCCAGATAGGGCAGGGCGTGTCCGCGCTCGACGGCGCCCAGGCTGAAGCCGGCCAGGTCATAGTCGCCGTCGGTGTACATGCCCGGCATTTCGGCTGTCTCGCCGCCGACCAGGGCGCAGCCGGCCTGGCGACAGCCCTCGGCGATGCCGGCGACGACGCGGCGGGCGGCGTCGATCTCCAGACGGCCCGTGGCGTAATAGTCGAGGAACAGCAGGGGCTCGGCGCCTTGCGCCAGCAGGTCGTTGACGCACATGGCGACCAGATCGACGCCGACGCCGTCATGACGGCCGGTCTCGATGGCGATCTTCAGCTTGGTGCCCACGCCGTCGGTGGTGGTGACGATCAGCGGGTCCTCGAAACCGGCGGCCTTAAGGTCGAACAGGGCGCCGAAACCGCCCAGCGAGGGCTCCGATCCGGGGCGGGCCGTGGACCTGGCCAGGGGCTTGATATGTTCGACCAGCAGTTCGCCAGCGTCGATGTCCACGCCCGCATCGGCGTAGGTCAGGCCGTTTTCGAGAGGCTTTTGGGTGTCGCTCATGGGATCTCGGGCCTGAATCGGGGCGGAAATGCAGCGCGGCTCTTGCCACAGGTAGGATGCGGGGGGCTATAGCATCGGAATGACGCCGATCACCACCACCGAGGCGCTGGCCGAATTCTGCGCCCGCGTAGCTAATGCTCCCTTCATCACGGTCGATACCGAATTCATGCGGGAAACGACCTACTGGCCCAGGCTGTGCCTGATCCAGGCGGCCTCGGCCGAACACGCCGCCATCATCGATCCGATGGCGGAAGGCCTGGACCTGGAGCCTTTCCTGGACCTGTTGCGCGACGAGAAGATCGTCAAGGTCTTCCACGCCTGTCGCCAGGACGTGGAAATCTTCGTGCGGCTGGGGGCCATGCCCAAGCCGATGTTCGACACCCAGGTCGCCGCCATGGCCGCCGGCTTCGGCGAACAGGTCGCCTATGATTCGCTGGTGCGACAGACTCTGCGCATCGAGGTGGACAAGGGCAGCCGCTTCACCGACTGGGCGCGCCGGCCGTTGTCGGACAGCCAGCTGGTCTACGCCTTGGGCGACGTGACCCACCTGGCGGCCTTGTATCCCAAGCTGCGCGACCGGCTGGAGAAGGAAGGTCGTCTGGACTGGGTCATGTCGGAAATGGCGGCCCTGACCGATCCGGCCATCTATGACACCAATCCAGAGAACGCCTGGAAGCGGCTGAAGCCCAAGAAGTTCTCGGCCAAATATCTGGCCGCCTTCAAGGCCGTCGCCGTCTGGCGCGAACGGGCGGCGCAGGAGCGCGACCAGCCGCGCGGCCGTATCCTGAAGGACGAGGGCATCGACGAGATCGCCCAGCAGACGCCGACGGACGTGGAGGCCTTCAACCGCCTGCGTTCGGTGCCCAAGGGCTTTGGCGGCTCGCGACTGGGCCTGGAACTGGCTGACGAACTGAAGCGGGTTCTGGCCGATCCCGAGTCGCACGCGCCGGAGATGGAGCGCCCCGCCCACCGCCAGCCGGCCCCGCCGTCGGTGGTCGAACTGCTGAAGGTGCTGCTGAAGGCCAAGAGCGACAACGCCGGCGTGGCCTCAAAGCTGATCGCCACCGTCTCCGACCTGGAAAAAATCGCCATCAGCGACGACGCGGATATCGACGCGCTGAAGGGCTGGCGCCGCGAAATCTTCGGCGAGGACGCGCTGAAGCTGAAGCGCGGCGAGATCGCCCTGGTGCTGAACGGCTCGCGCGTCGAGGTCGTCGAGATCGAGTAGGGGTCAAAGTTTCCTCCCCACTTGTGGGAAGGGGGACCGCGCGTAGCGTGGTGGAGGGGCTGTTGAAGTCCCGCAGGCGTCTGAAGAACTCCTCCGTCACGGCGCTGAAGAAGCGCCGCGCCACCTACCCACGATGTGGGGAGGAGACGATGTTTCTGCGTCAGCGCCGACGTGGCGTCAGGATGTCGCCGAGACGGTCGGGGGTTCCCTCGATGCGTTCCAGGCGGGGGTAGCGCAGGCCGTCGTGGTAGTCGAAGACGACGGTGCGGTACTGGTCGTCGTCCTTGACGATCAGGGTGATGGCGGTGGCGGGGTCTTTTGCGGCCGTGACGGCTTCGGCCAGGCGGTCGGGGGTGGCGGCCTGGCCGTTGACGGCGACGATCTCCATGCCGGCGGCGAGGCCCGACTTGAAGGCCAGGCTGTTCCACTGGACGCTGCGGATCTTGTTGGCCTCGCCGGTCTGGAAGCCCAGGGAATAGGTGAAGTCGTTGCGCTTCAGCTCGGCGTAGAGGGTCTTCATGTAGTCGGTGGGCTTGTCCGTAAAGGCCAGGCGCCAGCCGCCGCGCGCCAGGCCGTCCAGCGGGGCGCGGGCGTCGGGGCCGTCGGCGTCCAGGCGGGTGCGCAGGAAGGTCGCCCAGTCGTTGGCGACGACGCCGTTCAGGGCCGCGACCACATCCTCGAACGTGTAGGGGGCGGGGCGTAATCGCCCTCGCGGACGCCGTAGAAGGCGCGGGCGAAGTCGTCGAGCGACTTGCGGCCGCCGGTCTTCTCGCGGATCGTGGTGTCCACGTCGAGCCAGATCAGCTGGCCCTCGGAATAGTAGTCCTCGTCGCGTTGCCACGACAGCCAGCCCTTGGGCTGGCGCTGGCTGATGATCGGGTCGTTGGTGGTGTCCTGAAGGGCGCGCCATTCGCGGCCGACGCGGGTGTCAAAGGTGGCGGCGGTCATGGCCAGGGAGTCCATCGCCTGCTGTTTGGTCAGCAGGCCCGAACGGGCGGCGACGACCTGGCCATAGTACTGCGTCTGGCCCTCATAGACCCACAGCAGGCTGTTCTGCAGGGGCGAGTTGAAGTTGGGCACATATTGGTCGGCGGGGCGACGCCATTTGCCGTCCCAGGAGTGGTGCATCTCGTGGCTGAGCAGGTCGCGGTCGGCCAGATGCGTGTCCCAGCCCGTGAAGAAGGCGGGATCGACCGAGTTCTCGGAGCTGCGATGATGTTCCAGCCCGATGCCGCCCAGCTTGTCGGTCATGGCGATCAGGAAGTCGTAGTGGTCGAAGTGGCGCGCGCCATACAGGCGGTCCATCTGATCGACCAGATTGCGCAGGATCTGAATCTGCTCGTCGGTGGCGTTCAGGCTGTCGGCCTTGTCCGCCACGAAGTTGGCGCGGACCGGCGAACGGCCGCCGGGGTTCAGGTCGATCTGGCGGTAGTGGACGCCGGCGAAGACGGGGCTGTCGATCAGGACTTCCAGATTGACGGGCTTGAAGGTCTGAAGGTCGCCGTTTCTGGTTTCGGGCTCCAGCGCCGTGCCGAACGACCAGCCGGTCGGGAACTTGACCGTGGGTAGCACCGTGATGTTCCGCGACCAGTGGCCGGCGGGATAGAGCAGCATCTTCTCCCACTGAATGTTCAGCATCTCGGGCGTCATGGTGATGCGGCCCTGGTTGGCCGTCGTCGGCGACAGGTGTTGCATGGTGATGTTCAGCGCGGTCGCACCGGCCGGGACGACGATGTGGTAGGCGAAGGGGTGCAGGGGATCGCGCACCCATTCGACGCGCTGGCCGTTGGCGGTGATCTCGATGCCCGCCAGCTGGGCGACGGGGCCGACGGGGCCGTGGTTGCCGGGCAGCCATTCGGGGAAGAACAGGGTCAGGGGACCGGCCTGGGCGACAGGGATGGTCTCGGTCACCGCGAAGATGTGCTGGGCCAGGTTGGCAGCGTCGATGTCGAGGGTGATGACGCCGGGATAGGCGACGTCCTGGGCGTCGGGGATCGCGGGCAGGGGCGCGGGCAGGGCCGGCGGATAGGTCGAGGCCTGCTGCGCCAGGGCGGCGGGGGCGGTCGAGGCCAGCAGGAGGGCGAGGCCAAGGGGGGGCGGCGCGCAGGCAGGGACGGATCGTCGGGGGACTCTTGCAGACTGGATCGGGGCGCTGCGACAGTCCGCCGCAGGGCATGGGGCGTCAAGCGTCGGCGGCGCCCCGAAGTTGCACTGCAACGCAAAAAACAGTGCAAGGTGCAAGAAAGTGCAACTTCGATCAGTCCTCCTCGACTGGTCGCAACGGCGTCGGCGTCGCTTTGAGGGCGGCGCCTTGATCTCTTTCCGCTTTCAGTCTGGCGAAGTGCAGGCGCTCCGCGTCTTGTCTCGCCATTTCGACAAGATCGGCGTGAAGTCGCGACCAGCCGCGCGCTTCGATCAGCTTGCCGTCGCGCATTGCGCGAGATGCGTTCGACCAAGCCAGCCGCGCCATGTCGGCGGCGTTGCAGGGCAGGCTGCTGTCGATCAGCTCCATCTCATAGCTGTCCAGCGGCTCGAAGACCGCGCCATGCGGTTGGTCAGAGCGCCGCCATCCCTCTGTGCGGGCGCGCCACCGAAAGGTCGATTGGCTGAGGCCATGACGCTCGCACACCTCGGCGGCGGAACCGCCGGCCAGGTAGTCGGCGCGCGCGGCGGCCCAGGTTTCGGCGGAACGTCGCGTCTGGGGCGGCGGGGAATCGGAGAGGTATTGGCTGTCATCGGTCATGCCGACCATGATGCGGGCGGCGCCACCTATGGCCGGAAGAATGCCGCTGCGGGCGGTCAAGGCCTTGAATGCGTTGGCGCTCGTTAGTGGAAATAGGATGGAGAGCGGGCGCTAGCCGTCCTATTCGAGCCTCAGCCCGCCGGCTTGACCTCAAGCAGTTCGACCGAGAAGCGCAGGGTCGAGTTGGGCGGCAGTTCGTCGCCGCCGACCCAGCGCGAGCCGTAGCCCAGCGAGGCAGGGATGACGAACTCATAGATCTCGCCCACCCGCATCAGGGCGACGCCCTCGGTCCAGCCCTTGATGACGCGGTTGAGGGGGAATTCGGCGGGTTCGTTGCGGGCGTATGAGCTGTCGAACTCGCGTCCGTCGATGAAGGTGCCGCGATAATGGACCTTGACCGTGTCGGAGCCGGAGGGCTGGGCGCCCTCGGGGTGGGCCTTGCCGACGCGGCGATATTGCAGGCCGCTCTCGGTGGTCGTCCAGCCGCGACGGGCGCCGTTCCAGGTCAGATAGGCGGTGTTGCCGGCGTCCCAGGCCTGCTGCGGGGTTTGACCGCCCTGGCCGGCGACAGCGGCGGCCGCATGGGCGGCGGCCGAGGCGGTCTCGGCGTAGGTGACGGGCTCGCCGCGCGTGGCGCAGGCGGACAGGGCGAGAAGGGCGAGCAGGGGCAGGGCGATGCGTGTCATATGGCGACGCTATCAGGCCTTGAGACCCTGCGGCAACGGGATTGGGCTGCGGGAATGAAAAGGTTCCGCGGGGGCCTTTATTTCGTCGCGAATGCGCGTATATGTGCGCGTTCCCGCAACACTCAATATGAGTCTGCGCGCAAGCGCCGAGGCCCGGTCCGTCGCCCTCCGACCGTGCGAAGGCGCGGCTCCTTCCCCAGGGAGCCGGTACATTTCAGGCGTCCTGGCCCGGCAGCGGGCCGAGGGTGGATGCCGAAACCCTGGCTGCGGACGCGGAAACGCGCGCCGTGGCTGCTGCATTTCACGCGCGGTTTTCCCGGATCGCGCGTCATGGGAAACACTGAATGACTGACGTCGCCCACGATCTCGCCATCAACGGTCAGATCGCTTCCGCCACCTCGTTCACCGGCAAGAAGCGCATCCGCAAATCCTTCGGGCGTATCCCCGAAGCGGTGGCGATGCCCAACCTGATCGAGGTCCAGCGCGCCTCCTACGAACAGTTCCTGCAGCGTGAGGTCCGTCCGGGCGTCCGCAAGGAGCAGGGCATCGAGGCGGTCTTCAAGTCGGTGTTCCCGATCAAGGACTTCAACGAACGCGCCATCCTGGAATACGTCTCGTACGAGTTCGAAGAGCCGAAGTACGACGTCGAGGAGTGCATCCAGCGCGACATGACCTATGCCGCGCCGCTGAAGGTCAAGCTGCGCCTGATCGTGTTCGAGACCGACGAGGAAACGGGAGCCCGTTCGGTCAAGGACATCAAGGAGCAGGACGTCTACATGGGCGACATCCCGCTCATGACGGACAAGGGCACCTTCATCGTCAACGGCACCGAGCGCGTGATCGTCTCGCAGATGCACCGTTCGCCGGGCGTCTTCTTCGACCACGACAAGGGCAAGACGCACAGCTCGGGCAAGCTGCTGTTCGCCGCCCGCGTGATCCCGTATCGTGGTTCGTGGCTCGACTTCGAGTTCGACGCCAAGGACGTGGTCTATGTCCGCATCGACCGCCGCCGCAAGCTGCCGGCCACGACCTTCCTGATGGGTCTGGGCATGGACGGCGAAGAAATCCTGAAGACCTTCTACGAGACCGTGCCTTATGAGAAGCGCGGCGAGGGCTGGGTCACGCCGTACAAGGCCGAGCGCTGGCGCGGTGTTAAGCCGGAGTTCGACCTGGTCGACGCCGACACCGGCGAAGTGATCGCCCAGGCCGGTCAGAAGATCAGCGCGCGCGCCGCCAAGAAGCTGGGCGACACCACGACGTCGCTGTCGCTGGCCGCCGACGCCCTGGTCACCAAATATCTGGCCAATGACGCCGTCAACTTCGAGACCGGCGAGATCTTCGCCGAGGCCGGCGACGAGCTGGACGCCCCGACCATCGAAGTGCTGGAGCAAAACGGCTTCACCACCATCGAGGTGCTGGACATCGACCACGTCACGGTCGGCGCCTACATGCGCAACACCCTGCGGGTGGACAAGAACGACAACCGCGAGGACGCCCTGTTCGACGTCTATCGCGTGATGCGTCCGGGCGAGCCGCCCACCCCCGAAGCCGCCGAGAACATGTTCAACTCGCTGTTCTTCGACAGCGAACGCTATGACCTGTCGGCCGTCGGCCGGGTCAAGATGAACATGCGCCTGGAGACCCCCGAGGTTTCCGACGAGATCCGCGTCCTGCGCAAGGACGACGTGCTGAAGGTGCTGCAGATCCTGGTCGGCCTGAAGGACGGCCGCGGCGAGATCGACGACATCGACAACCTGGGCAACCGCCGGGTCCGTTCGGTCGGCGAACTGCTGGAAAACCAGTACCGCGTCGGCCTGCTGCGGATGGAGCGCGCCATCAAGGAGCGCATGTCCTCGGTCGATATCGACACGGTTATGCCGCACGACCTGATCAACGCCAAGCCGGCCGCCGCTGCGGTTCGCGAGTTCTTCGGTTCATCGCAGCTGTCGCAGTTCATGGACCAGACGAACCCGCTGTCGGAAATCACCCACAAGCGTCGCCTTTCGGCGCTTGGCCCGGGCGGTCTGACGCGTGAGCGCGCGGGCTTCGAAGTCCGCGACGTCCACCCGACCCACTACGGCCGCATCTGCCCGATCGAAACGCCGGAAGGCCCGAACATCGGCCTGATCAACTCGCTGGCCACCCACGCGCGCGTCAACAAGTACGGCTTCATCGAGAGCCCGTACCGTCGCGTGAAGGACGGCGTGGCCCAGAACGAGGTGGTCTACATCTCGGCCATGGAAGAGTCGAAATACACGATCGCCCAGGCCAACATCGAACTGAAGAACGGCAGCATCGTCGAGGACCTGGTCCCCGGCCGTATCAACGGTGAATCCCAACTGCTGAACCGCGACGCCGTGGACATGATGGACGTGTCGCCGAAACAGGTCGTTTCGGTCGCCGCCGCCCTGATCCCGTTCCTGGAAAACGATGACGCCAACCGCGCACTGATGGGCGCGAACATGCAACGTCAGGCCGTGCCTCTGGTGCAGTCGGACGCGCCGCTGGTCGGCACCGGCATGGAAGCGGTCGTGGCCGTGGACTCCGGCGCCGTCGTGGTCGCCCGTCGTGAAGGCGTCGTCGAACAGATCGACGGCACCCGGATCGTCGTGCGCGCCACCGGCGACGTGGACGCCGCCCGTTCGGGCGTGGACATCTACCGCCTGTCGAAGTTCCAGCGTTCGAACCAGTCGACCTGCATCAACCAGCGCCCGATCGTGCGCGTGGGCGATCAGGTCAAGGCTGGCGACGTCATCGCCGACGGCCCGTCGACGGACCTGGGCGAACTGGCCCTGGGCCGCAACGCCCTCGTCGCCTTCATGCCCTGGAACGGCTACAACTTCGAAGACTCCATCCTGATCTCGGAGCGCATCGTGCGCGACGACGTCTTCACCTCTATCCACCTCGAAGAGTTCGAAGTGATGGCGCGTGATACGAAGTTGGGCCCGGAAGAAATCACCCGCGACATCCCCAACGTCGGCGAAGAAGCCCTGCGCAACCTCGACGAAGCGGGCATCGTGGCCATCGGCGCCGAAGTCCAGCCGGGCGACATCCTGGTCGGCAAGGTCACGCCGAAGGGCGAAAGCCCGATGACCCCGGAAGAGAAGCTGCTGCGCGCCATCTTCGGCGAGAAGGCATCGGACGTACGCGACACCAGCCTGCGCCTGCCGCCCGGCGTCGCCGGCACGATCGTGGACGTTCGCGTCTTTAACCGTCACGGCGTCGACAAGGACGAGCGCGCCATGGCGATCGAACGCGCCGAGATCGAACGCCTGGGCAAGGACCGCGACGACGAGCTCAAGATCCTTGAGCGCAACGTCTATGGCCGCCTGAAGCCGCTGATCGTGGGCAAGAACGCCGTGTCGGGGCCCAAGGGCATCGGCCGTGGCGAGCTGACCGACGAGAAGCTGGCCGAGGTCAGCCGTGGTCTGTGGTGGCAGATCGCCCTGGACGACGAGAAGGCCATGGGAGAGCTGGAGGCGATGAAGCGCCAGTTCGAAGACGCTCGCAAGCAACTGGACCGTCGTTTCGAAGACAAGGTCGAGAAGCTGCAACGCGGCGACGAACTGCCCCCCGGCGTGATGAAGATGGTCAAGGTCTTCGTGGCCGTGAAGCGCAAGCTTCAGCCCGGCGACAAGATGGCCGGCCGTCACGGAAACAAGGGCGTCATTTCCAAGATCCTGCCGATCGAGGACATGCCGCACCTGGAAGACGGCACCCACGTGGACGTCGTTCTGAACCCGCTGGGCGTGCCTTCGCGCATGAACATCGGCCAGATCTTCGAAACCCACCTGGGTTGGGCCGCAGCCGGCCTGGGCAAGCAGATCTCCGGTCTGCTGGAAGCCTGGCAGGGTGGTGGTCAGAAGCAGGCCCTGATCGATCGTCTGACGCATATCTACGGCCCGGAAACCCCGTTGCCGCAGGATGAGGAAGAGCTGATCGAACTGGCGAAGAACCTGTCCAAGGGCGTGCCTTTCGCGACCCCGGTCTTCGACGGTGCGCACATCGGCGACATCGAACGCCTGCTGGAAGAAGCGGGGCTGAACAAGTCGGCCCAGTCGATCCTGTACGACGGTCAAACGGGTGAGCAGTTCAAGCGTCCGGTCACGGTCGGCTACATCTACATGCTGAAGCTGCACCACCTGGTCGACGACAAGATCCACGCCCGCTCCATCGGCCCGTACTCGCTCGTCACCCAGCAACCGCTGGGCGGCAAGGCGCAGTTCGGCGGTCAGCGCTTCGGGGAAATGGAGGTCTGGGCTCTGGAAGCCTACGGCGCCGCCTACACCCTGCAGGAGATGCTGACGGTTAAGTCCGACGACGTGGCCGGACGGACCAAGGTCTACGAGGCCATCGTCCGCGGCGACGACAGCTTCGAGGCCGGCATTCCCGAGAGCTTCAACGTGCTCATCAAGGAAATGCGTTCGCTGGGTCTGAACGTGGAGCTGGGGAACAGCTGAGGCGTGATGGGTGAATCGTGAATCGTGACTGGGTTCAGCCCTCACGATTCACGGTTCACGATTCACGGTTCCGCTCTCCCCCTCTGAATAATTTTCGCGGCCCACGCCGCAGAAGGAAAACAAGATGAACCAGGAAGTCCTGAACATCTTCAACCCGGTCCCGGTCACCCCGACCTTCGACCAGATCAAGATCGCTCTGGCCTCGCCGGAGAAGATCCGCTCGTGGTCGTTCGGCGAGATCAAGAAGCCGGAAACCATCAACTACCGCACGTTCAAGCCTGAGCGTGACGGCCTGTTCTGCGCGCGTATCTTTGGCCCGACCAAGGACTACGAATGCCTGTGCGGCAAGTACAAGCGCATGAAGTACAAGGGCATCATCTGCGAGAAGTGCGGCGTTGAAGTCACGCTGGCCCGCGTTCGCCGCGAGCGCATGGGTCACATCGACCTGGCCGCCCCGGTCGCCCACATCTGGTTCCTGAAGTCGCTGCCGTCGCGCATCTCGCTGATGCTGGACATGGCGCTGAAGGATGTGGAACGCGTCCTGTATTTCGAGAACTACATCGTTACCGAGCCGGGCCTGACCCCGCTGAAGCAGAACCAACTGCTGACGGAAGACGAGTTCTATCGCTATCAGGAAGATTTCGGCGATGACGGCTTCACCGCCGAGATCGGCGCCGAGGCCGTCCGCAACCTGCTGATGGGCATCGACCTGCACGCCGAGGCTGAAAAGCACCGTGGCGAGCTGGCGGACAGCCCGTCGGAAATGAAGGCCAAGAAGGCGTCCAAGCGCCTGAAGCTGATCGAGGCCTTCCTGGAATCGGGCAACAAGCCCGAGTGGATGATCCTGACCATCGTGCCGGTCATCCCGCCGGAACTGCGTCCGCTGGTTCCGCTGGACGGCGGTCGTTTCGCGACCTCCGACCTGAACGACCTGTATCGCCGCGTGATCAACCGCAACAACCGCCTGAAGCGCCTGATGGAGCTCCGCGCGCCGGACATCATCATCCGCAACGAAAAGCGGATGCTGCAAGAGTCCGTCGATGCGCTGTTCGACAACGGCCGTCGCGGTCGCGTCATCACGGGCGCCAACAAGCGTCCGCTGAAGTCGCTGGCCGACATGCTGAAGGGCAAGCAAGGCCGCTTCCGTCAGAACCTTCTGGGCAAGCGCGTCGACTATTCGGGCCGTTCGGTCATCACCGTGGGACCGGAACTGAAGCTGCACGAGTGCGGCCTGCCCAAGAAGATGGCGCTGGAGCTGTTCAAGCCGTTCATCTATGCGCGCCTTGACGCCAAGGGCCTGTCGGGCACCGTCAAGCAATCCAAGCGCATGGTCGAGCGCGAGCAGCCCGCCGTCTGGGACATTCTGGACGAGGTCATCCGCGAGCACCCGGTCCTGCTGAACCGTGCGCCGACGCTTCACCGTCTGGGCATCCAGGCGTTCGAGCCGAAGCTGATCGAGGGCAAGGCCATCCGCCTGCACCCGCTGGTCTGTACGGCGTTCAACGCCGACTTCGACGGCGACCAGATGGCCGTTCACGTCCCGCTGAGCCTTGAGGCCCAGCTGGAAGCGCGCGTCCTGATGATGTCGACGAACAACATCCTGTCGCCCGCCAACGGCAAGCCGATCATCGTGCCGTCGCAGGACATCGTCCTGGGCCTGTACTATCTGTCGCTGGTCAAGGACGGCGAGCCGGGTGAAGGCAAGCTGTTCGCCAACATCGGCGAGATCGACGCTGCGCTGGACGCCAAGGTCGTCACCCTGCACACGCGCATCAAGGCGCGCTGGACGGAACAGGACGCCGAAGGCAAGGAGATCACCAAGGTGATCGACACCACGCCGGGCCGGATGAAGCTGGCGGCCCTGCTGCCGCGCAACCCGAACGTCGGCTATCGCCTGCTCGAAAAGAACCTGACCAAGAAGGAAATCGGCAATCTGATCGACGTGGTCTATCGCCACTGCGGTCAGAAGGCGACGGTGATCTTCGCCGACCAGATGATGGGCCTGGGCTTCCGCGAAGCCGCCAAGGCCGGCATTTCGTTCGGCAAGGACGACATCGTGATCCCGGCCAAGAAGGTCGAGCTGGTCGCCGAGACCCGCACCCAGGTCGAGGAGTACGAACAACAGTACGCCGACGGTCTGATCACGCGCGGCGAGAAGTACAACAAGGTGGTCGACGCCTGGTCCAAGGCTACGGACCGGATCGCCGACGCCATGATGGCCGAGATCGCGCAACCGCGCGTGCTGATCGAGGGTGAAAACCCCGACATCAACTCGGTCTTCATGATGGCCAACTCCGGCGCCCGTGGTTCGCAGGCGCAGATGAAGCAGCTGGGCGGCATGCGCGGCCTGATGGCCAAGCCGTCCGGCGAGATCATCGAGACGCCGATCACCTCAAACTTCAAGGAAGGCCTGACCGTCCTTGAATACTTCAACTCCACCCACGGCGCCCGTAAGGGTCTGGCCGACACCGCGCTGAAGACCGCCAACTCGGGTTACCTGACCCGCCGTCTGGTGGACGTGGCGCAGGACAGCATCGTCACCGAGATCGACTGTGGCTCGACGCGCGGCATCACGCTGCGGGCGGTCATGGAAGGCGGTGACGTGCTTGTCTCGCTGGGCGCGCGCATCCTGGGTCGCTATGCGGCCGAGGACATCAAGGAGCCGGGCACCGATAACGTCCTGTTCCCCGCCGACACCTATCTGGTGGAAGAAGTCGCCGAAGTCGTCGAGTCGGCGGGCGTCCAGTCGGTCAAGGTCCGTTCGGGCCTGACCTGCGAGGCGGAAGCCGGCATCTGCGCCCACTGCTACGGGCGTGACCTGGCGCGCGGCACCAACGTCAACATCGGCGAAGCGGTCGGCGTCATCGCCGCCCAGTCGATCGGCGAGCCGGGCACCCAGCTGACCATGCGTACCTTCCACATCGGCGGTACGGCGCAGGTTGCGGAAACCTCCTTCATGGAGGCGACCAACGCCGGCGTGGCCAAGATCACCGGTCCGACCGTCATCGCCGCCCACGGCGATCTGGTCTCCATGAGCCGCAACGTCATCGTGACCGTGGTCGTGGACGGCAAGGATCGCGAGACGCACAAGGCTCCTTACGGCGCCCGCATCCGCGTCAAGGAAGGCAGCGAGGTCAAGAAGAACCAACGTCTGGCGGAGTGGGACCCCTACACCACCCCGATCCTGACGGAAGTCGGCGGCATCATCCGCTTCGAGGATCTGGTCGAAGGCCTGTCGGTCAAGGAAGAAACCGACGAAGCGACGGGCATCGCCCAGCGCGTCGTCAGCGACTGGCGCGCCAGCCCGCGTGGTTCGGACCTGCGTCCGGCCATGGGCGTCACCCTGGGTGACGGCTACGCCAAGCTGGCCTCGGGCTCAGACGCCCGTTACCTGCTGCCCGTGGGCGCGGTTCTGTCCGTGTCGAACGGCGACGAGGTCAAGCCGGGCGAGATCATCGCCCGCGTCCCGACCGAAGGCGCGAAGACCCGTGACATCACCGGCGGTCTGCCGCGCGTCGCCGAACTGTTCGAAGCTCGCCGTCCCAAGGACTGCGCGGTCATCGCCGAGATGGATGGTCGCGTCGAATTCGGTCGCGACTACAAGAACAAGCGCCGCATCAAGATCACGCCGGAAGTCAACGCCGACGGCGTGCAGGGCGAGCCGGTCGAGTTCCTGATCCCGAAGGGCAAGTATATCTCCGTTCAGGACGGCGATCTGATCCAGAAGGGCGACTACATCATCGACGGCAACCCGGATCCGCACGACCTGCTGCGCATCCAGGGCGTCGAGGCGCTGGCCGAGTATCTGGTGAACGAAGTGCAGGAGGTCTATCGACTGCAAGGCGTGCCGATCAACGACAAGCACATCGAAGTCATCGTGCGTCAGATGCTGCAGAAGGTCGAAGTGCTGGATTCGGGTGAAACCACCCTGATCCGCGGCGACACCGTCGAAGTCGCCGAAGCCGTTCTGGAAAACCAGAAGGTCGAGAAGCGTGGCGGCCGTCTGGCCACCACCCAGCCCGTCCTGCTGGGCATCACCAAGGCGTCGCTGCAGACCCGCAGCTTCATCTCGGCGGCGTCGTTCCAGGAGACCACCCGCGTCCTCACCGACGCCTCGGTCCACGGCAAGAAGGACATGCTGGAAGGCCTGAAGGAAAACGTCATCGTCGGCCGTCTGATCCCGGCCGGTACGGGCGCTTACCTGCGCGCCCTGCAGAAGATCGCCAACGATCGCGACGCAGAGCTGACCTCGGCCCGCGAAGATGCGATCGAGCCGTTGCCGGCCGATCTGCAACTGGAGCTGGAGAGCAGCGAAAGCTGATCTCCGTTTCGGAAGCGAAGATATGAAGGGGGCGGCGCCGGCGACGGCGCCGCCCTTTTTCTATTGCTGACGGCGACGTTCGCCCCGGTTGATCGTCGTTTCTGCGCCCTGGCGCATGTCCACGCCGGGAACGTCAGGTAGTTGGGCGCCTGCGCAGCCCGTGCCGAAGTTCGAGCCGACGCAGTCCGCCGGGCCGACCACGCCTACGCCGCCGGACAGCGGACGGCGCTGCGCCTCCCACTGGGCCAGACGACGCGCACCCTCGCGGGCGAAGGCGGCGTCGCGCTCGGGATTGCCGGTGCCGGTGATCGGGGCGGCGTTCAGGCCGCGCCGCATGGCGTCCTCGCGACAGTTTGCGCGCTCGGCGGCGTTGAGCTGTTGGGGCGCGGAGCAGCCGATCAGGCCCTGACGTAGGGTGCGGGCCATGGCGTTCGAGCGATCGTTCGGATTGACCGTCCAGGCGTCGGGCGGGGCCGGGACGCCCTGGGGCGAGGGCGCAGCGATCCTGGGGCGAAGGGGGGCGGGGCGGACATCCTGAGGCGTCTCCGGGCGCGCAGAGGGGGCGGCGACGACCTCGCGGGCGTTGCGAGGCGTCGTCGTGGCGTCGCTGGCGAGCGGCGTCTGAACCGGGATGCGCGGCTGCTCGTCGGGCAGGAGAAGACGCGGGGTGATCTCGACATAGATCGGCGGTGGCTCCGCGACGACGGCGGGCCTCTTGATGCCGGGGGCCGTGAACGACAGGAAGGCGATCAGGGCCGTGTTGATGGCGACCGAGGCCGTCGCCAGTCCAGCCTTGCGCCAGTCGGGCCGTCCGGGGCGGGGCAGGGGCAGGGCGGTCATTCGCGACGCTTTCTGAGATTGGGCAGGAAGCCTTCCCGCGAAGAGAATAGCTCGACTTGCACATTCACGCCTTCACAACCGGCGACCGGATTGGGGCGTTCGCACGGCGGATCGCCACGGGTCGGCATGGCGCGCTGCGCCTCCCACGCGGCAAGACGGCGCGCGCCGTGCCGGGCGAAGGTCGCGGCCTGACCGAATCGTTTGGCGCCAAGGGTGTCGTTGCGCGATCTACGAAGGCGGACGGTTCTCGCTCGGCGTCGGCAATCGTTTGCGGCGGGCGCGCCAGCCGTGGCCAGGCCTCGTCGAGATAGACGATCATCGGTTCGCTTCGCAGCGGCCGATTGCGCGGACCGAGGTCGGTCAGGGACAGCAAGGCGATCGCGCCGGCGTTGAGGCCCACAGCGGTCGCCGCAAGCCCGGCTTTGCGCCAGTCCAGCCGTACCTGTCCCGTTCGACTGATCGCAGTCGCGGTCATCGCCACTCGCCCCTCCGTTCGGATCAAGCTGGACGCGAAGCGTGGCAGGTTTCAGGCAACTTGCGGTTCTATTGGCGATGGCCGAGCGCAAAGGGCGGACTTGCCAACGGCGAGGTGTTAACGCCGCCTTCTTGACCTTGGCCCCTATCGCGCGTAGAAGCCGCCCACTTTCGAGGCGTGGCCGGTTCGCCGGTTGCTGAGATCGTGACAACTTAACGGACGGCCTGTGCGCCGCCGGAACGCCCAAAGCGCGCGTTCCGGTTTTTCTGTTTGTCGTTACGGCATCAGTCTCGATGACACCCGGGCGAGGGGATGGTCCCCCGTTCACAAGAAGGCGAGAGGCGCTTCGGTCGAAAGACACACGCCTCCATCAGAAGTCGAGATAAGTTTCGAATGCCTACGATCAACCAACTGATCCGCAAGCCGCGCAAGCCCAAGCCCACCCGCAACAAGGTGCCGGCTCTGGAGGGTTCGCCCCAGCGTCGCGGCGTCTGCACCCGCGTCTACACCACGACCCCGAAGAAGCCGAACTCGGCTCTGCGTAAGGTCGCCAAGGTCCGTCTGGCCAAGAACGGCTATGAAGCCGTTTGCTACATCCCCGGTGAAGGCCACAACCTTCAGGAACACTCGGTTGTTCTGATCCGCGGCGGCCGCGTGAAGGACTTGCCCGGCGTTCGCTACCACATCCTGCGCGGCGTGCTCGACACGCAAGGCGTCAAGGACCGCAAGCAGCGTCGTTCGCACTACGGCGCCAAGCGTCCGAAGTAAGCCATTCCTCTCCGGGCCGTCGCGCCCGGAGACCTTTTCGAGATCTTCCCGGCGAGCGCCGGGCACTGCAAGGAATAACCTATGTCGCGTCGTCACCGCGCCCAGAAGCGTGAAGTTCTGCCGGATCCCAAGTTCGGGGATCTGATCGTCACCAAGTTCATGAACTACGTCATGTACGAAGGTAAGAAGGCCGTCGCCGAAAACATCGTCTACGGCGCCTTCGACATCCTGGCCGACAAGAAGAAAGACCAGGAGCCGGTCGCGACCTTCCACGCCGCCTTGGACAACGTCGCCCCGTCGGTCGAAGTTCGTTCGCGTCGTGTCGGCGGCGCCACCTATCAGGTGCCCGTCGAAGTTCGTCCCGAGCGCCGTCGCGCCCTGGCGATCCGCTGGCTGGTCAATGCTGCGCGCAAGCGTGGCGAGAACACCATGACGGAAAAGCTGGCCGCCGAGCTGCTGGACGCCTCGAACAACCGCGGCACCGCGGTCAAGAAGCGCGAAGACACCCACAAGATGGCCGAAGCCAACCGCGCCTTCAGCCACTATCGCTGGTAAGCGTCTTAAAAGCGCCAACTGCGGTCACTATCTAAGACTATCCGGCGCGGGCGGTTTGAGCTAAATCGCCCGCGCTCGCTTATCCGCACAGACAGACTTCCCGAGGGCGCCGTCCGCGTCCTGAAAACATTCCCAAAGGGCGCCGGCGGCGCCCGAAATTCTTGGCAAGGCACGCTTTCATGGCACGTACGCACGCGCTCAAGGACTACCGCAACTTCGGCATCATGGCCCACATCGACGCGGGCAAGACGACGACGACCGAGCGGATCCTGTATTACACCGGCAAGAACCATAAGATCGGCGAAGTCCACGACGGCGCCGCGACCATGGACTGGATGGACCAGGAGCAGGAGCGCGGCATCACGATCACGTCCGCCGCGACGACCGCTTTCTGGAAAGAAAAGCGCCTCAACATCATCGATACCCCCGGCCACGTGGACTTCACCATTGAAGTCGAACGTTCGCTGCGCGTGCTCGACGGCGCCGTGACGGTGCTGGACGGCAACGCCGGCGTCGAGCCGCAGACCGAAACCGTCTGGCGCCAGGCCGACAAATATTCGGTGCCGCGCATCGTCTTCGTCAACAAGATGGACAAGATCGGCGCCGATTTCGACGCCTCGGTCCAGTCGATCCGCGACCGCCTGGGCGCCAAGGCCGTGCCGATCCAGTTCCCGATCGGCGCCGAGTCCTCGCTGACCGGCCTGGTCGATATCGTCGAGATGCGTTCGGTCGTCTGGGACAACGACGCCCTGGGCGCCAACTTCACCGTCGGCGAAATCCCGGCTGACCTGGTCGACAAGGCCAACGAAGCCCGCCAGTACCTGATCGACAACGCCGTCGAGCTGGACGACGAGGCGATGGAAGCCTACCTCGAAGGCACCGAGCCTTCGGTCGAAGTGCTGAAGAAGTGCATCCGCAAGGCCGTGCTGACCGGCGCCTTCTATCCGATCCTGTGCGGCTCGGCCTTCAAGAACAAGGGCGTGCAGACGCTGCTGGACGCCGTCGTCGACTATCTGCCGTCGCCGCTGGACATCCCGCCGACGCCGGGCATCGACTTCAAGACGGAAGAGCCCGTCGTGCGTAAGGCGTCGGACGACGAGCCCCTGTCGGTCCTGGCCTTCAAGATCATGGACGACCCCTTCGTCGGCTCGCTGACCTTCTGCCGCCTGTACTCGGGCAAGATGGAAACGGGCATGAGCCTGCTGAACTCCAGCCGCGACAAGAAAGAGCGCGTCGGCCGGATGCTGCAGATGCACTCCAACAACCGTGAAGACGTCAAGGAAGCCTACGCCGGCGACATCGTCGCCCTGGCCGGCCTCAAGGACACCCGCACCGGGGACACCCTGTGCGATCCGCTGAAGTCGCCCGTCATCCTGGAGAAGATGGAGTTCCCGGCCCCGGTCATCGAGATCTCGGTCGAGCCCAAGACCAAGGCCGACCAGGAGAAACTGGGCGTCGCCCTGGCCAAGCTGGCTTCGGAAGATCCGTCCTTCACCGTCTCGACCGACCACGAGTCGGGCCAGACGATCCTGAAGGGCATGGGCGAGCTTCACCTGGACATCAAGATCGACATTCTGAAGCGCACCTACAAGGTCGAGGCCACCATCGGCGCGCCGCAAGTCGCCTATCGTGAATCGTTGGGCCGCAAGGTCGACATCGACTACACGCACAAGAAGCAAACCGGCGGTACGGGCCAGTTCGCCCGCGTCATGCTGACCTTCGAACCCGGCGAGCCGGGCTCGGGCTTCGTGTTCGAGAACTCGATCGTCGGCGGCGCCGTGCCGAAGGAATACATTCCCGGCGTCGAAAAGGGCCTGAACTCCATCAAGGACTCGGGTCTGCTGGCGGGCTTCCCGCTGATCGACTTCAAGGCGACCCTGACGGACGGCAAATACCACGACGTCGACTCCAGCGTGCTGGCGTTCGAAATCGCGGCCCGCGCCGCCTTCCGCGAACTGAAGGAAAAGGGCGCGCCGAAGCTGCTCGAGCCGATCATGGCGGTCGAGGTCGTGACCCCCGAGGAATACCTCGGCTCGGTCATCGGCGACCTGAACGGCCGTCGCGGCATGATCCAGGGTCAGGACATGCGCGGCAACGCCACCGTCGTGAACGCCTTCGTGCCGCTGGCCAACATGTTCGGCTATGTGAACACGCTGCGCGGCATGTCGCAGGGTCGCGCCCAGTTCACGATGCAATACGATCACTACGAGCCGGTGCCGCAACACGTCGCCGACGAAGTGATCAAGAAGTACGCCTAAGCTTTCCCTTTTCGGAAAGCGGACCTATATGCGCCCGGACCGTAAGGACCGGGCGTCCTTAACCCCCAAACTGCAGGAACCCCGGTTCGGGGACCTTAGGAGCTAGAAAATGGCCAAGGAAAAGTTCGAACGGAACAAGCCGCACTGCAACATCGGCACGATTGGTCACGTTGACCACGGCAAGACGACGTTGACGGCAGCGATCACGATGGCTCTGGCCAAGGCGAGCGGCGGCAAGGCGATGAACTACGCCGACATCGACGCAGCGCCGGAAGAAAAGGCTCGCGGCATCACGATCAACACCGCGCACGTGGAATATGAGACGGCCAACCGTCACTATGCGCACGTCGACTGCCCCGGCCACGCCGACTATGTGAAGAACATGATCACCGGCGCCGCCCAGATGGACGGCGCGATCCTGGTGGTTTCGGCCGCCGACGGCCCGATGCCGCAGACGCGCGAGCACATCCTGCTGGCCCGTCAGGTCGGCGTGCCGGCCCTGGTGGTCTTCATGAACAAGGTCGACCTGGTCGACGACGAAGAACTGCTGGAACTGGTCGAGATGGAAGTGCGCGAGCTGCTGAGCAGCTACCAGTTCCCCGGCGACGACATTCCGATCACCAAGGGTTCGGCCAAGGCCGCGACCGACGGCGTGAACCCGGAAATCGGCGAACAGCGCGTGCTGGAGCTGATGCAGACTGTGGACGACTACATCCCGCAGCCGGCGCGTCCGCTGGACCTGCCGTTCCTGATGCCGGTCGAAGACGTGTTCTCGATCTCGGGCCGCGGCACCGTGGTCACGGGCCGCGTCGAGAAGGGCATCGTCAAGGTCGGTGAAGAAGTCGAGATCGTCGGCATCCGTCCGGTCCAGAAGACGACCTGCACGGGCGTGGAAATGTTCCGCAAGCTGCTGGACCAGGGTCAAGCCGGCGACAACGTCGGCGTTCTGCTGCGCGGCACCAAGCGTGAAGACGTCGAGCGCGGCCAGGTGCTGTGCAAGCCGGGCTCCATCACCCCGCACACCAAGTTCCTGGCCGAAGCCTACATCCTGACCAAGGAAGAAGGCGGTCGTCACACGCCGTTCTTCACAAACTATCGCCCGCAGTTCTACTTCCGCACGACGGACGTGACCGGCATCGTTCACCTGAAGGAAGGCGTCGAGATGATCATGCCCGGCGACAACGCCGAGCTGAACGTCGAACTGATCACCCCGATCGCCATGGACCAGGGCCTGCGCTTCGCCATCCGTGAAGGCGGCCGCACCGTCGGCGCCGGCGTCGTCGCCAAGATCGTCGAGTAGCAAGACACATCCTTTTGGCCTGACGCGCTCACGCGCTGCTTGAGGCCAAGAGACACAGTAAGCGTAACAGAGCGGCTCTCGGAGAAATCCGGGGGCCGTTTTGGTGTGTCCTGTTCATCCACGTCATCCTCGGGCTTGACCCGAGGACCGAGCGGTCCGCCGTATTGCTTCAACGGTGGCGCACAGCCCGATCAACATCCGATCCTCGGGTCGAGCCCGAGGATGACGGAGGTGAGGCAGGAAACGTCGCCTGCGTTCAGGCGTTAGGGTCTTCTGCCGAACAGCCAAGGTTCACGATGCGTCTAATCTCGTTGCTTGCGTGCCTTGTGGCCTTGTCGGCCTGCGCGACCCATCCCGGCAAGGTCGATCATGTCCGGTTCGCTAGTGATGCGAAGACGGTGCTGGCGACGACGGAGGATGGGGCGGTGCGCGGCTTGGACGGGGCGGGGACGCGGGTGTTTCTGGGCGTGCCGTTCGCTGCGCCGCCGGTTGGGGATCGGCGCTGGCGGGCGCCGCAGCCGGTGGAGGCGTGGAGCGGAGTTCGGGATGCGACGCGGATCGCCAAGGACTGCACCCAGGCCATCGGGCGACGCTCGATCCTGGGCGGCGGCGGCGGGATCGTGGTGGGGTCCGAGGACTGTCTTTACCTGAACATCTATGCGCCCGGCGGGCAGGCGGCCAAGGCCCTGCCGGTGATGGTCTATATCCCTGGCGGAGCCTTCACCGTGGGGTCGGGGGCCAACTATGACCCGTCGAAACTGGCGCGCGACCAAGGGCGGGTGGTCGTGACGATGAACTATCGGCTGGGCGCGCTGGGGTGGCTGGCCCATCCGGGGTTTCAGGCTGAGGGCGAGGGTTTTGGCGGCAACTTTGGCTTGATGGATCAGCAAGCGGCGCTGCAGTGGGTCCGTCGCAACATCGCGGCCTTCGGCGGCGATCCAGGAAACGTGACCCTGTTCGCCGAGAGCGCGGGGGCGTGGACGGCCTGTTACCTGATGACCTCGCCGCAATCCGAGGGGCTGTATCAACGGGTGATCATGCAGAGCGGCGGGTGCCTGGAGCCGTCGTCGCTGGTCAGTGCGCAGGATGCGGCCCAGTCGGGGCCGATGTTCGCCGAGCGGCTGGGCTGCACGGGCGAGGACCAGGTCGCCTGCCTGAAGGCCTTGCCGGCGTGGCGGCTGTCGCGGGCGGCCTCGCTGAGGGCGGGCATCAATGGGCCGGGGTCGTGGGGGCCGGTGCATACGGATGCGACCGTGCCGGAAAACCCGGCGGCAGCGGTCCGCGAGGGACGGTTCACGCGCGTGCCGGTGATCGTAGGCACGAACCTGGACGAGGGGCGGCTGTTCGCCAATGAGGTGCAGGACATGGATCGCTATCGCAAGGAGACGATCTGGATGTATGGCGACCAAGGCGAGCGGGTGCTGGCACGCTATCCGGTCGGGGAGGACGGTCCGGCCTACGCCATCGCCACCAACTTCACCGACCAGAGGTTCGCCTGTCCATCACAGGCGCTGAGGCGGGTGTTGGCGCAGCATGTGCCGGTGTGGGGCTATGAGTTCGCGGATCGAGGGGCGCCGTTCGTCTTGCCGGACTGGATCGTGGGTCTGGACCTGGGAGCTTATCACGCAAGCGAACTGGCCTATGTGTTCGGGACCAGTTGGGTGTTTGCGGACGTGAAGAAGTTCACGCCGGAGCAGAAGGCGTTGTCGGAACGGATGCAGCGGCTGTGGGCCGGGTTCGGCGAGGCGGACTTCGCCGCCGAATGGCCCCGCGTCGAAGGTGCGGGGCCGGTGCGGGTGTTCAAGCCAGAGGGCGATACGATGGACGACGACTTCTTCGCGCGCCACCACTGCGATTTCTGGGACGGGACGCCGTTCGGCGCGGTTCACTGACTTAGATGAAGCGGACCGTGACGCCGGGCTTGACCTTGTCGGCCAACATCCAGGCGTCCCAGTTGGTCAGGCGGACACAGCCGTGAGAGGCCGTCTTGCCGACCAAGTGCGGGTCGGGCGTGCCGTGGATGCCGTAGCTGGGCTTGTTCAGATCGATCCAAACCACGCCGACGGGATTGTTCGGGCCGGGTTTGACGATGACCTTTTCCTTGCTGTCGCCATAGCTGAGCTTTGACGGATCGTAAGTGTAGTCGGGATTTCGGGCGACGCCGTTGACCTTGACCGTGCCGGTCGGGGTCGGGTTGTCGCCGCTGCCGATGGTGGCGGGGAAATAGGCGATCAGCTTGCCGTCGGCGTCGAAGGCCTTGACCGAGCCTTCGCTCTTGTCGACGTCGATATGATCCACCTCGGCGGGCAGGGGCGTGGTGTTGATAGCTGGGACCAGCAGCGCCTGGCCGACGCGGTTGAAGTCGGCGCCGGGGTTCATGGCGCGCAGCAGCGCCTCGGTGACGTGGAAGCGTTCGGCCAGGGCCTCGACGATATTGGCGTAACCCATGTGAGCGGCCTGGCCCTGGGCCTCCAGATCCGTGGGAACGACGCCGAGATAGGGACCGGCCATGTCCTGCTGGGTGATGGCGTAGGTGGTGGTGATTGCGCCCGGACCGGCGGCGGCGCGCAGTCGGCCCATCACCTCGGCGTCGAGTTCGCCGGTCACGGTCATGGCGTTCGCCTCCTGGAAGGCGGAAATGGCCTGACGCATGTTCGAGCCCGCCAGACCGTCGATGGCGCCGGGCGAGAAGCGGGCGCGTTCAAGCAGGACCTGGGCGCGGATCAAGGCGGGTTGAGCCTGGGCTTGAGCGGCGCCGGGCTGAGGCGACTGATCGGCCTGGGGCGTCGGCTGGACGGGCGGCGTATAGGCGGTGTTCTCGATGGCGTCGCGCGAGAGAGGACCGGTCGCGCCCGCCTCGACCGCCGGGGCCTTGGTATCCTGCTCCTCTCGGGGCGAACAGGCGGACAGGGACAGGACGGCTAGGGCGGCGAGGCAGGCGGATCGGTTCATTGCGGACTTCGAGCAGTCGGGGCAGGGCAGGCGGGTGAGATCAGTTCTGTTTGCCGGTGGCGGGATCGGTCTCGGTCTCGCCGGAGTTGGACGAGCCTTCCGAGCCCTTGGGTTCGGTAGCGGGGCGCGGCGGTTCGCCGTCTTCGTCCGGGCGCAGGTTTTCGTTTTCGACGCTTTTGCTGTCGGGGCGTGGATCGGTCATGGTTGTCTCCCTTTGGATCAAGGCAACGCGCAGGGGGCGGGGCGGCTCCGTCAACGCGCGTTCACCATGCCGGTGAACCCTGATGAAACGCGCATGGGGCAGGGTGGGGTTTGGAATGGACCTTGCTGCACGGGGTTCGATGAGGATGCGTATGGCCGGAATGCTGCAGGTCGAGATCATGGACGCGGGGGCGCTGGACGCCGCCGCCGTCGCCCTGTGGCGTGCGTGGACGGACGGCAATCCTGACCTGGCCAGCCCCTATTTCCGCTGGGACTATGCCGAGATCGCGTCGCGGGTCTGTCCCGGTGCGGCGATCGCGGTGTTCAAGCGAGACGGCGAGATCGTCGGCTTTTTCCCGCATCAGCGGCGGGGCGGGGCGGTGCAGCCGTTGGGCGCGCCGATGAACGACTATCATGGGGTCATCGCGCCTGCGGGCGAGACGATCACGCTGGAGGATGTGGCGCGGCTGTTGAAAGCCAAGCGGCTGAACGTGCCCGGCTGGATCGGCGCGGGCGAGACGGGACAGGCGCGCGAGACGGTGCAGGTCGTGATGCCCGAGCCGGGATACGACGCCTGGTACGCCGAGCGGCGCTCGACCTTCGGCAAATATTTCAAGGACAAGGAGCGGGCGCGCCGCAGCCTGGAGGCCGAACTGGGGCCGATCCGTGTGGAGCGCGGCCTGCGCGATCCGGCGCTGCTGGATCATCTGATTGCGTTGAAGGCGGCGCAGTATCGGCGGTCGGGCCTGCACGACATCTTCGCCTGCGGCTGGACGCGGGATTTGCTGCACGCGCTGATGGTCGAGCCGCGCGAGGGCTTCGGCGCCTCGATGGCGTCGATGCATGCGGGCGACAAGTTGGTGGCGGTGGAGTTCTCGCTGCACGCCGGGCGGCATTACCATTTCTGGTTCCCGGTCTATGAGCCGGCGCTGGCGCGCTGTTCGCCGGGCATCCTGCTGAGCATGGACACGATGCGGCTGGCGGCGGCCGAAGGATTCCGGGTGTTCGACTTCGGGTTCGAGGGCGAGACCTACAAGAAGTATTTCGTCAACGCCCGCCAGACGGTGCGCGAGGCCGTGGTGATGCGGCCCGGCGTGACCCAGGTGCTGGGCGACATGACGGTGGCGGCGCTGAATCGCGCGGGCGGACGGGGCGAAGCGGTCAGGGCCTCGCTGCGCCGGCGCTGGGCCACCATCGAAGCCTGCGAGGCGACCCCGGTCGGGCGGTTGAGGGGGGCGGCGGTCGCAGCCCGATCCGCTGTCCAGAAGGCCGCCGCGAGGAAGAAGACGCCCGCGCGCGTCGCCCACGCTTGAGGACATGAGCATGACCGAACGCCGCACCCGCTATCCCGGTCCCATCGCCGAGGCGAAGACCCACGCCCATACGCTGATCGATCAGGGATTCGCCGAGGATGCGGCGCTGGCCGCCGTGCTGGATCGCTATCCGGCCGAGCTGTTCGACATCAACCTGTATGACTACGACGACGAGGGGCAGGTCAGTCTGCGCACCGGCGCGCGCGGGCGGCTGTCGGGCGAGGAACTGCTTGAGGCGATCAAACAGGGTCGGCTGTGGGTCAATCTGCGCGAGGTCGAGACCGGCTGGCCCGAGCTGTGGGCTGCTGCCATGAAGGATTTCGCTGCGATCCAGGCGACCTATCCGGGGATGCGGGCGGTGAGGAATGCCGGGCAGTTGATCCTGTCGTCACCCAAGGCGCGAGTGCCCTATCATTTCGACGCGGCGGGGGTGGTGCTGTTCCACCTGCGCGGGCGAAAGCGGCTGTTCGTCTATCCGGGCGACGAAGGGCATCTGCCCGAGCGCAATATGGAACAGGTGGTGGCGCGCCAGACGACCGAGGAACTGCCCTATACGATGGCGTTCGAGAACGATGCGCAGGTCATGGATCTGGAGCCGGGGCGGGCGCTGACCTGGCCGCTGTATGCGCCGCACCGGGTGGAAAATTTGGATCGATTCTGCGTCAGCCTGTCGATGGATTTCCAGACCTGGCCGTCGCGGTTCAGGAATGGCGCGCTGTTCACCAATGCGGTGATCCGCAGCCGGGGCGGCCGTCCGCGCTTCACCGATGGCATGACGACGCCGGAGCTGGCCGCGCGCTGGGCCGCGTCGCTGGCGCTGAAGAAGGCGGGGGCGATGAAGAGCAAGATCGCAAACTTCGAACGCGATTTCGAACCCGAGGTCGGGGTGGCGGATGGGGCGGGCGTCATTGGCGCCGTGCGTTAATTCGAGTTCATGACCCCGAGTTAAAATGACTTGGGCGCGGGCGGCGCGCACCTTCCCCTCACATTCGGGAAAGGGAAGCCGCACATGAAGACCGCACTGATCGCTGCCGCCGCTGTCGCCACACTGGCGGGACTGGTCGCCGCGCCCGCCTCGGCCGCCGAGGTCGAAATCCGCAACGCCGTCGCGCGCGTCGTCGTCATCGTAGAGGACCGCCAGGACATCGGCGTGGAGGTCACGCAGGGCCAGACGCGTCTACCGGCGATCCAGGTGCGCCGCGAAGGCCGCGACGTGAAGATCGACGGCGGCCTTCGTCGCAATGGTATGTTCGGAAGCAGCGACGGCATCCGCAGCTGCAACTCGGGACGGTCCGACGCCGCTCAGCCGGGGCAGGGGGCGACGGTCGAGGTGCGCGACCTGGGACGGATCCGTCTGGAAGACGCGCCGCTGATCGTGGTGCGCACGCCCCGCACCGTCGATGTCAGCGCCAGCGGCGCCGTGTTCGGCTCGGTCGGACGTGGTGCGCGGTCGGTCGAACTGGACAACGGCGGATGCGGCAACTGGAACGTCGCCAATGTGGACGGCGATCTGGAACTGGGCCTTGGCGGGTCGGGGTCGATCCGCGCGGGCACGTCGCGTTCGCTGGATGCCAGCGTCGGCGGCTCAGGCTCCATCGCCGCTGGATCGACCGGCAGCCTGAAGGCGGCTGTGGGCGGATCGGGCAATGTGGACGTGGCCAGCGTCAACGGCCGGGGCGAGCTGTCGATCGGCGGCTCGGGCGGGGTGAACGTGCGTCAGGGCCGGATGGACAAGCTGTCGGTCGCCATCGGCGGCTCGGGCGATGTCCGCTACGGCGGCGCGACACGTGATCTGGATGTCGCCATCGCAGGATCGGGTAGCGTCCGCGTCGCCTCGGCCACAGGATCAGTGTCCCGTTCGGTCGTCGGATCGGGAACCCTGCAGATCGGGCGCTAAGACCCGTTTCTCCGCCGCGAGAGGAAAGGCCCCCGGTCGTGGAACCCCGGGGGTCTTTTTCGTGCGTGGCGTAAGCCAAGAAAAAGCCCCGGCGGATCGCTCCGCCGGGGCTCTTCGTCTTGGATCAGGCGTCGAGGATCAACGCAGGCCGAACAGCTTGGTGACGCTGCCCAGGTTGCGGCCCAGGGTGGCGCCGGCGCGGTCGCGCGATTGCAGATCGCCGCCGAAGTTGTAGCGAATGCCGACTTCGAAGGAGTCGATCGTCAGGTCTGCGTCTTCCAGCTCGGCGCGGTCATAGCCGGCGAAGACGCTGTAGGGCGTTGCAGCGAAGGCGTATTCGGCGCCGACGCCGGCCGACCAGCCGTCGGTGCTGACGCCAGCGAAGTCCACGTCCGAATAGGAGGCGCGAGCGGCCAGACGCAGGGCGGGCGTGGCGTAGAAGGCGGCTTCACCACCAACGGTCCACAGGTCCGCGTCATCGACGGTGCCGTACGACACGACGCCGGTCAGCGTGGCTTGCTGGAAGTACTTCTGGCCTTCGGCGCCGAAGGTCATCAGCGTGTCGCCACCGGCGATTTCTTCAGCGCCGACGAAACCGCCGAAACGCATGTCTTGGATGGCCTTGGTCAGGTGGACGGCGCCCGACAGGGTGGTCTCGTCGCCGAAGTCGTTGTCCGAATAGGTTCCGGCGGCGTTGAAGGTCGCGGTCCAGTCGCCAAAGGCGGGGGTGGCGACGGTGCCGGCGATTGTGGCGCCGTCCAGGTCGGCGTCAGCGCCGGGGACTTCGATCTTGGAATGGTTGTAGGCGACGCCGACCGAACCGATGGCGTCTTGAGCGAAGGCCGGAGCGGCGAACAGAGCGGCGGCGGCGGCCGAGGCGAGGAGGATCGTCTTCATTTTCTTTTGTCCTTAGCAGTCTGTGCCCGGATGGGGGTCCAGGGAGGGCGGCTGCTATCAGGATGTGTCGAAGCTGAGCAATAAACCGCCGTTACATAAATGTCTTGAAACTGTCGTGTGGCGGATCAGTCACGCCTTGTGGTTAGAATATGTCAGTTCGGGGTGTTTCCTGGGGCAAGCGGTTAACAGCGCCAATCCCATAAACATATAAGCATATCCTTATGTCTATTGACGGTCGCGCTTGGTTGATGCCATGTGACGGGGTCGTGGTCTGCACGCGCTCCTCGGGGTGCGTGGAGCTAAGAGGGAAGCCGGTGTGAAACCGGCGCTGCCCCCGCAACTGTAAGCGGCGAGTCGAGGGTCCATCTCGTGTCACTGGCGTTCGCGCCGGGAAGGCAGGGCCCGAGGCGTCGACCCGTGAGCCAGGAGACCTGCCCCGACAGATAACGTCCTCCGGCGGGGTGCCCGGTCAGGCCGCATGCGCGCCGCCGGACCCATTGCGTCCGCGTCGGCGTCCGCGCGACCCTGTCCGAAACCTGGCCACAACACAGGTTTCGAATGTCATGACCCGCCACACCGTACAGGTCGCCACCCTCGGCTTTCCCCGCATTGGCCCCAAGAGGGAGCTGAAGACTGCGCTTGAGGCGCATTGGGCGGGAAAGATCGATGCGGAGACGCTGCTCTCCACCGCCGCCGAGCTGCGCGGCCTGACCTGGGCGCGGCAACGCGACCTGGGGGCCGACATCGTGCCGTCCAACGACTTCTCTCTGTATGACCAGGTGCTGGATCTGACGGCCATGGTCGGGGCCGTGCCTGCGGCCTATGGCTGGAGCGGCGAAAGCGTCGACCTGGCGACCTATTTCGCCATGGCGCGCGGGTCGCGCGGCGACGCCCAAGTCTGCGAGCACGGTCACGTTCATGGCGGCGGCGAAGGCGTGCCCGCCATGGAGATGACCAAGTGGTTCGACACCAACTACCATTATCTGGCGCCCGAGTTCACGGCGGACCAGACATTCCGCCTGGGGTCGACCAAGGCGCTGGACGAATATCTGGAAGCCAGGGCGCAGGGGATCGAGACCCGGCCGGTGCTGCTGGGGCCAGTGTCCTATCTGTTGCTGGGCAAGACGCGGGGCGAGGCCTTCGATGTGCTGAGCCTGCTGCCGCGCCTGTTGCCGGTCTATGCCGAGGTGCTGCGCTCGCTGGCGCGGGCGGGGGCGACCTGGGTGCAGTTGGACGAGCCCTGCCTGGTCACCGACCTGAGTGACGAGGCCAAGGCGGCCTATGACCACGCCTATCGCGTGCTGACGGACGTGACGCCGCCGATCAAGGTGATGCTGACAACCTATTTCGGGGCGTTGGGCGACAATCTGGAGACGGCGTTGAAGCTGCCGGTGCAGGGACTGCACATCGATCTGGTGCGCGCGCCGGAACAGTTGTCGCAGGTGGCGTCGGCGGCGCGGGCCGATCAGGTGCTGTCGCTGGGCGTCATCGACGGGCGCAATGTGTGGAAGGCCGATCTGAACGCGGTGCTGGACCGGGTCGAGCCGTTGGTGGCCGCCGGGCGTCAGGTGGTGATCGCGCCGTCCTGCTCGCTGCTGCACACGCCCATCGATCTGGAGCGGGAAGCGGCGCTGGATGCGGAGATCAAGGACTGGCTGGCGTTCGCGGTGCAGAAGGTTGGCGAACTGGCGATCCTGGCGCGGGCGCTGAACGAAGGCCGGGCGGCGGTGAAGGCCGAGCTGGACGCCTCGACCGCGTCGGTCGCGTCGCGCCGCACCTCGCCGCGCATCAATGATCCCAGGGTTCAGGCGCGGGCGGCCGATGCCGATCCGGCGCTGGCGAACCGCAGCTCCAGCTTCGAGATCCGGCGCGGGGTGCAGCAGCGGCGGTTGAACCTGCCGGCCTATCCGACCACCACCATCGGCTCGTTCCCGCAGACCTCAGAGGTCCGCAAGGCGCGGGCCGACCACGGCAAGGGCGTCATCGACGACGCGGCCTATGCCCGGTTCCTGCGTGAAGAGACCGCGCGGACGGTGAAGTGGCAGGAGGACCTAGGGCTGGACGTGCTGGTCCACGGCGAGTTCGAGCGCAACGACATGGTCCAGTATTTCGGCGAGCAGCTGTCGGGCTTTGCTTTCACCAAGGCGGCCTGGGTGCAGTCGTATGGTTCGCGCTGCGTGCGGCCACCGATCGTCTATGGCGACGTGTCCCGGCCCAGGCCGATGACGGTGGAATGGTGGCGTTACGCCCAATCCCTGACCGATCGGCCGATGAAGGGAATGCTGACCGGGCCGGTGACGATCCTGAACTGGTCCTTCGTGCGCGACGACCAGCCGCGCAGCACCACCTGCCGCCAGATCGCCTTCGCCATCCGCGACGAGGTGACGGACTTGGAGACGGCGGGCGCTGCCGTGATCCAGATCGACGAGGCGGCCCTGCGCGAAGGCCTGCCGCTGCGTCGTGCGGACTGGGCGGGGTATCTGGAGTGGGCGGTGGAGAGCTTCCGCATCACGGCGTCAGGCGTGCGGGACGAGACCCAGATCCACACCCACATGTGCTATTCCGAGTTCAACGACATCATCCAGTCCATCGGGGCCATGGATGCGGACGTCATCTCCATCGAGACCTCGCGGTCGCGGATGGAGCTGCTCGACGCCTTCTCCGACTATCGCTATCCGGCCGAGATCGGGCCGGGCGTCTATGACATCCACTCGCCGCGCGTGCCGTCGGTGGAGGAGATGGCGGCCCTGCTGACCGCGGCGGCGGGCAAGTTGCCGGCGGATCGGCTGTGGGTGAACCCCGACTGCGGGCTGAAGACGCGGGGTTGGCCCGAGACCGAGGCGGCGCTGACGAACATGGTGTCGGCCGCGAAAGCTGCACGAGCTTGAGCGTCACGCTGATAGATATGGTGTTCCCTGGCGACGCCAATCACCACGGGACATTGTTCGGGGGCGTCGGTCTGGCGCACCTGGACAAGGTCGCCTTCCTGGCCGCTGCGCGTCACGCGCGGCGGCCGACCGTGACGGCCGGATGCGAGCGGATCGACTTCGCCGCGCCCGCCCGGATCGGCGAAATGGTCGAGGCGACGGGCAAGGTCGTGCGCGTCGGCCGCACGTCGATGGGCGTGGAGGTCGAGCTATGGGCCGAGGCGCTGGTCAGCGGCGAGCGACGGCTGTGCACTCGGGGCGTCTTCAACATGGTGGCGCCGCGAGAGGCGGGGCAGGGCGACCTGCCGCCTCTGCTGGAAGACATACCCCAGGACGACGGCTGGCTGAGGGCGGTGGAGATGGTCTTCCCGACCTGGACCAACCACTACGGCACGCTTTACGGCGGCGATGCCCTGAAGCTGATGGGCAAGGCGGCCTTCATCTGTGCGACGCGCAAGGCCAGGGCGGTCATGGTCATGGCCGCGTCGAACCGCATCGACTTCTCGTCCCCTATAAGAGAAGGCGACATGATCGAACTGGCGTCCCGCGCGACAAAGATCGGTCGAACCTCGGTGACCATAGAGGTCGAACTGTGGGCCGAGGGATTGCTTACGGGGAAGCGGCGGCGGTCTGCGGCGGCCGAGTTCGTCATGGTGGCGGTGGACGAAGCGGGTCGGCCGAGGACGATTTCCCGGCCGGTGTCGGTGCTGGAGGCGGACTGACGAAATCCTGTGTCAGCACGGGTTTGCGCGCTTGACGAAATCAGAATCGGTAGGCATAAGCCACCACTCTTGTTGGACCGGCTGTGCACTTCGGTGCAAACGCGGTCCGCAGGAACGACCTAAGTCACTGTTCTTTGCAGCTTCTTGGGACTTCAGCGGCCTTCGCGGGTAACTGCGTGGGCCGATCGTTTTTGCGGATTTGCGTTCCCTGAGGGCTTTTTGCCCGAAGGCCTTCGGTCTTTGAAATGGTTCACAGGGACGCGGTCCTCCGACCGCATTGGAAGTAAGCACCGATATGGATCAAAGCATCCGCATCAGGCTCAAGGCCTTTGATCACCGCGTCCTCGATTTCTCGACGCGCGAGATCGTTAATACCGCCAAGCGCACCGGCGCGACCGTTCGCGGTCCGATTCCGCTGCCGACCCTGATCGAGAAGTTCACCGTGAACCGCTCGCCGCACGTCGATAAGAAGTCGCGTGAGCAGTTTGAAATCCGCACGCACAAACGCGTGCTCGACATCATCGACCCCACCCCGCAGACCGTGGACGCGCTCATGAAGCTCGACCTGTCCGCCGGTGTGGACGTCGAGATCAAGATTTAAAGTAGAAAGAGGCGGGATCCGATGCGCACGGGCGTGATCGCCAAGAAGCTGGGCATGACCCGCGTGTTCGCCGATGACGGCGCGCACGTACCGGTCACTGTGCTTCAGCTCGACGGCTGCCAAGTCGTCGGCCAACGTACCCAGGAGCGTGACGGCTACGTCGCTCTCCAGCTGGGCGCTGGCACGAAGAAGGCCAAGAACACCAACAAGGCTCAACGCGAGACCTTCGCCAAGGCGGAAGTCGAACCGAAAGCCTATGTGACCGAGTTCCGCGTCGATGCGGACGGTCTGCTGGACGTGGGCGCCGAACTGTCGGCCGAACACTTCCTGGTGGGCCAGAAGGTCGACATCCAGGGCGAGACCATCGGTAAGGGTTTCGCCGGCGCCATGAAGCGCTGGAACTTCGGCGGCCTTCGCGCCACCCACGGCGTTTCGGTCTCGCACCGTTCGCACGGTTCGACGGGTAACCGTCAGGACCCGGGTCGCACGTTCCCCGGCAAGAAGATGGCCGGCCACTATGGTACGGAAACCGTCACCACCCAGAACCTGACCGTCGTCCGTGTGGACGCCGAGCGTGGCCTGATCCTGATCAAGGGCGCTGTCCCCGGTCACGACGGCAGCTACGTCAAGGTTCGCGACGCCATCAAGAAGGCTCGCCCGGCTGACGCTCCGTTCCCCGGTGCGCTGAAGTCGAGCAAGTCTGCTGCTCAACCCGCTTCGACGCCGGCTGAAGAAGCCCCCGTCGAAGCGACCGAAGGCGGTGAAGCGTAATGAAACTCTCTGTCATCCAACTCGACGGCAAGGCTGCTGGCGACGTGGAACTGTCGGACGCTGTCTTCGGCATCTCCGACATCCGCGGCGACATCCTGGCCCGCACCGTCAACTGGCAACTGGCCAAGCGCCGCGCCGGTACGCACAAGGTTCAAACCCGCAACGAGAACTCTCGTACGGGCAAGAAGATGTACAAGCAAAAGGGCACCGGCGGCGCTCGTCACGGTTCGCGCCGTGCACCGCAGTTCGTTGGTGGTTCGCGCGCCTTTGGTCCGATCGTTCGCGATCACGGCTTCTCGCTGCCGAAGAAAATCCGCGCCCTTGCTCTGCGTCACGCCCTGTCCTCCAAGGCCAAGTCGGGCGACCTGATCGTGGTCGACACCGTCTCGTTCAAGGAAGCCAAGACCGCCTCGCTGCGCGAGACGCTCGGCAAGCTGGGCTGGACCAAGGCTCTCATCATCGCGGGTCCCGAAGTCGACACGAACTTCGGCCTGGCCGCTCGCAACATCCCGCACATCGACGTGCTGCCGAACGCCGGCCTGAACGTCTATGACATCCTGCGGGCTGACAAGCTGGTCCTGACCAAGGCCGCCATCGAGGCGATCGAGGCCCGCTTCAGCGATAAGGAAGCTGCGTAATGGCTGCTCAACCTACCGCCAAACACTACGACACGATCCTCTCCCCGATCATCACCGAGAAGGCGACGATCCTGTCCGAGCAGAACAAGGTCGTCTTCCGCGTCTCCGATACGGCGACCAAGGACGAGATCGCAGCTGCGGTCGAAAGCCTGTTCAAAGTCAACGTCCTGAAGGTCAACACCCTGGTTCAAAAGGGCAAGACCAAGCGCTTCCGGGGTATCCTGGGTCGTCGGGTCGACATCAAAAAAGCGATCGTGACGCTGGCCGACGGCCAGTCGATCGACGTCACCACGGGGCTCTGATCAGATGGCCTTGAAACATTACAATCCGACCTCGCCGGGCCGTCGCGCCCTCGTGCTGGTCGACCGTTCGGAGCTCCACAAGGGCCGTCCGGAAAAGTCGCTGACCGAAGGCCTGACCAAGTCGGGCGGACGCGGGCAGGGCGGTCGCATCGCGGTCCGCTTCCGTGGCGGCGGCGCCAAGACCCTGTACCGCAAGATCGACTTCAAGCGTCGCAAGTGGGACATGGTCGGGACGGTCGAGCGTCTGGAATACGATCCGAACCGCACGGCCTTCATCGCCCTCGTGACCTACGAAGACGGCGAGAAGACCTACATCATCGCGCCGCAACGCCTTAAGGCCGGCGACACGGTGATCGCGGGCGAAAAGACCGACGTGAAGCCGGGCAACGCCATGCCGCTTCGTTCGATGCCGGTGGGTACGATCATCCACAACATCGAAATGAAGCCGGGCAAGGGCGCTCAGCTGGCCCGCTCGGCCGGCGCCTACGCCCAACTGGTGGGTCGCGATCAGGGCTACGCCCAGATCCGTCTCGGCTCGGGCGAATTGCGCATGGTCCTGGACGGCTGCATCGCCACGGTGGGCGCGGTTTCGAACCCCGACCACATGAACCAGAACCTGGGCAAGGCCGGTCGCAAGCGTCACATGGGCTTCCGCCCGCACGTTCGCGGCGTCGCCATGAACCCGATCGACCACCCGCATGGTGGTGGTGAAGGCCGGACCTCTGGTGGTCGTACCCCGGTTACCCCGTGGGGCAAGGACACCAAGGGCACCCGTACCCGCAAGAACAAGGCTACGGACAAGTACATCATCCGTACCCGCCACGTTAAGAAGGCTCGCTAAGAATGGCCCGCTCCTCCTGGAAAGGCCCGTTTGTCGACGGGTATCTGCTCAAGAAGGCCGACGCCGTTCAAACGTCGGGCCGCAAGGACGTGATCAAGACGTGGTCGCGCCGCTCCACCATCCTGCCGCAGTTCGTCGGTCTGACGTTCGGCGTCCATAACGGTCAGAAGCACGTGCCCGTGTCGGTCTCGGAAGAGATGGTCGGCATGAAGCTCGGCGAGTTCGCCCCGACCCGGAGTTTCCCGGGTCACGCGGCGGACAAGAAGGCCAAAAGGAAGTAACTGATGGCCCAGACAAAAAATGAACGTCGGGTCGCCCCGACAGAGGCCCGCGCAAAGCTGGTCAACGTACGCATCAGCCCGCAAAAGCTGGGCCTGGTCGCCGCATCGATCCGCGGCATGCCGGTCCAGAAGGCGCTGAACGAGCTGGAATTCAGCCGTAAGCGTATCGCGACCGACGTCCGCAAGGTCCTGTATTCGGCGATCTCGAACGCCGAGAACAACCACAACCTCGACATCGACAACCTGGTCGTCGCCGAGGCCTATGTGGGCAAGAACCTGGTGATGAAGCGTTTCGCGAGCCGTGCTCGTGGTCGTTCGTCGCGCATCCTGAAACCGTTCAGCGAGATCACCATCGTGGTCCGTGAAGCCGGCGAGGCCGCCTGATGGGTCAGAAAATCAATCCGATCGGTCTGCGCCTCGGCGTGAACCGTACGTGGGACAGCCGTTGGTTCGCCGCCGGCGCCGACTATTCTCGCCTGCTGCACCAGGACCTGAAGCTGCGCGAGTGGCTGCGGGAACGTCTAGGCGCCGCTGGTGTGTCGCGCATCATCATCGAGCGCCCACACAAGAAGTGCCGGATCACCATCTACGCCGCCCGTCCGGGTGTCGTGATCGGTAAGAAGGGCGCTGACATCGAGAAGCTCCGCAAGGACATCTCGGCGCGCACCGAAGGTGAAGTTCACTTGAACATCATCGAAGTCCGCAAGCCGGAAACCGATGCGCAGCTGATCGCTGAAAACATCGCGCAACAACTGGAACGCCGCGTGGCCTTCCGTCGCGCCATGAAGCGTTCGATGCAGTCGGCGATGCGTCTCGGCGCCAAGGGCATTCGTATGAATGTCTCGGGCCGTCTGGGCGGTGCGGAAATCGCACGTATGGAATGGTACCGCGAAGGTCGCGTGCCGCTTCACACGCTGCGCGCCGACATCGACTATGGCTTCTACGAAGCCAAGACGACCTACGGCATCATCGGCGTGAAGGTCTGGGTCTTTAAGGGTGAAGTGCTGGAGCACGATCCCATGGCGCAGGACAAGCGTTGGGCCCAGGAAGCTTCGGGTCCGTCCTCGAACGAAGGCCGCGAACGCGGCGGCCCCCGTGGCGACCGCGGTCCGCGTCGCGACCGGGGACGTGAGAACTAAGTCATGTTGCAACCGAAGAAGACCAAGTACCGCAAGGCCTTCAAAGGCCGGATCCATGGCTCGGCCAAGGGTGGCTTCTCGCTGAACTTCGGGTCGTATGGCCTGAAGACGCTGGAGCCGGAGCGCATCACTGCGCGTCAGATCGAAGCGGCTCGCCGCGCGATCACCCGCCAGATGAAGCGTCAGGGCCGCGTCTGGATCCGCGTCTTCCCCGACCTGCCCGTCACGGGCAAGCCGGCCGAAGTCCGGATGGGTAAGGGCAAGGGCGCCGTGGACCACTGGGCCGCGCGCTGCCACCCTGGCCGTATCCTGTTTGAAATCGACGGCGTTCCGGACGATGTCGCCCGCGAAGCGCTCCGTCTCGGCGCAGCCAAGCTGCCGGTCCGCACCAAGGTCGTGACCCGCATCGACGCCGGCGTCGCTCATGTCGAGGTAGCCGCCTGATGACCAAGATCGCCGACTTGCGGTCGCAAACGACCGACCAACTGTCCGACGAGCTGCTGAAGCTCAAGAAGGAACAGTTCAACCTGCGCTTCCAGGCGGCCACCGGCCAAATGGAAAAGACTCACCGCGTTGGTGAAGTCCGCAAAGACATCGCACGCATCTCGACGCTTCTGCGCGAGCAGCGTGCGGCCTCGTAAGGAAACGAATATGCCCAAGCGAATT
This sequence comes from Brevundimonas sp. KH_058, assembly GCF_057838505.1. NCBI lineage: Bacteria > Pseudomonadati > Pseudomonadota > Alphaproteobacteria > Caulobacterales > Caulobacteraceae > Brevundimonas > Brevundimonas sp. KH_058. Next base: position 2,605,756 of record NZ_CM174469.1, read on the forward strand.
CTTGAAGGCGTGGTCGTGTCCGACAAGGGCGAAAAGACCGTCGTCGTGAAGGTGGAGCGCACGCTGCTTCACCCTGTTCTGAAGAAGATCGTTCGTCTTTCGAAGAAGTATCACGCGCACGACGAAGCCAACGCGCTCAAAGTCGGCGACATCGCTCGCATCGTCGAGTGCGCCCCGAAATCCAAACTGAAGCGCTGGGAAGTCCTTTCCAACGCCTCGGCCTCGTAATCAGAAGGATCTGATCTTATGATCCAGATGCAAACTAACCTGGAAGTGGCCGATAATTCGGGCGCCCGCCGGGTCATGTGCATCAAGGTGTTGGGCGGCTCCAAGCGCCGCTACGCCTCGATCGGCGACACAATCGTCGCCTCCGTGAAGGAAGCCATCCCGCGCGGCCGTGTGAAGAAGGGCGACGTCGTTCGCGCCATCGTCGTGCGCACCGCCAAGGACATCCAACGCAAGGACGGCTCGGTCATTCGTTTTGACAAGTCGGCCGCCGTCATCGTCAACAAGCAGAACGAGCCTGTCGGCACGCGGATCTTCGGCCCTGTTCCTCGCGAACTGCGCGCCAAGAACCACATGAAGATCATCTCGCTGGCTCCGGAGGTCCTGTAACATGGCCGCCAAGATCAAGAAGGGCGACCGCGTCGTCGTCCTCACCGGCAAGGACAAGGGCCGCACGGGCAACGTGCTGAAGGTCCTGCCTACCGAAAACCGCGTCCTCGTCGAAGGCTGCAACATGGTTCAGCGCCACACGCGCCCGAGCCAGGCTGACCCGCAGGGCGGTATCAAGAACAAGGAAGCCTCGCTTCACCTGTCGAACGTCGCGATCGCCGACGTCAACGGCAAGGCGACCCGCGTCGGCTTCAAGATCGATGGGGACACCAAGGTCCGCATCGCCAAGACGACGGGAGACGTCATCTGATGGCTACCGAAAAGTACGCTCCGCGCCTCAAGGTCGAGTATCACGCTCGCATCCGCCAGGTGATGAAGGAAAAGTTCGGCTACACGAACGAAATGCAGGTGCCCAAGCTGGACAAGATCGTCCTGAACATGGGCATCGGTGAAGCTGTCGCGGACTCCAAGAAGGCGAACACCGCCCTCAAGGACCTGACGGCCATCGCCGGTCAGAAGGCCGTCGCCACCAAGGCCCGTAACTCCATCGCCGGCTTCAAGCTGCGCGAAGGCATGGTCATCGGCGGCAAGGTCACCCTGCGCGGCGAACAGATGTACGAGTTCCTGGACCGGTTCATCACGATCGCGCTGCCGCGCGTGAAGGATTTCCGTGGTCTGAAGGGCACGTCCTTCGATGGTCGCGGCAACTACGCCACGGGTCTGAAGGAACACATCGTGTTCCCGGAGATCAACTACGACCAGATCGATCAGATGTGGGGCATGGACATTGTCGTCTGCACCACGGCCAAGACCGATGAGGAAGCCAAGGCTCTCCTCACCGAGTTCAAGTTCCCGTTCGTGAAGAACTGAGCGGGAAGGGAAGAGCACAATGGCTAAGAAAAGCGCCGTAAACCGTAACGAAGCCGTCAAGGCCCTGGTTGCGAAGTATGCCGCGAAGCGGGCCGCCCTCAAGGCGACCGCCAACGACGAAAACCTGCCGCTGGAGGAGCGCTTCGACGCGCGCCTGAAGCTGGCTGAACTGCCGCGCAACTCCGCGCCGAGCCGCATTCGCAACCGTTGCGAAGTGACGGGTCGTCCGCGGGCGTTCTATCGCAAGCTCAAGATGAGCCGGATTGCGCTGCGTGAACTCGGCAACCAGGGCCAGATCCCTGGCCTGACGAAATCCAGCTGGTAAGGGGAGCGAACAGACATGATGATCAACGATCCCCTGAGCGACATGATCGCTCGCATCAAGAACGCGGCGACCCGCAAGCGTTCCAAGGTGCTGACCCCCGCTTCTCGTCTGCGTCAGCGCGTCCTCGACGTGCTGCAGGACGAAGGCTACATCCGCGGCTACAACCTGGTTCAGAACCCGGGTGAGTTTCCGCAGTTCGAGATCGAGCTGAAGTACTTCGACGGTCAGCCCGTCATCGCCGAGATCGCTCGCGTGTCCAAGCCGGGCCGCCGCGTCTATTCGGCGATCGGCGATCTGAAGCCGATCAAGAACGGCCTCGGCATCTCGATCCTCTCGACTTCGAAGGGCGTCATGTCCGACGCCTCCGCCCGCGACGCTAACGTCGGCGGCGAAGTCCTTTGCAGGGTCTACTGATATGTCCCGTATTGGCAAGAAAACCATTGCTGTGCCGAAGGGCGTGACTGTCACGCTCGACGGCCAGAACGTCACCGTGAAGGGCCCCAAGGGCGAGAGCTCCTGGACCGTCGCAGACGAAATCGAAGTCACCCAGGAAGGCGACGAACTGTCGCTGGGTCTGCGGTCGGACACGCAACGCGGTCGCGCGATGTGGGGCCTGTCGCGCACCCTGGTCGACAACATGGTCGTCGGCGTCACCACGGGCTTCGAGAAGTCTCTGGAACTGGTCGGCGTGGGTTACCGCGCCGCGATGAAGGGCGACGCCCTGTCGCTGCAACTCGGCTTCTCGCATGAAGTCGATATCGCTCCGCCGGCCGGCGTCAGCTTCGCAGTGCCGAAGCAGACCGAGATCAAGGTCTCGGGCGCTGACAAGCAAGCCGTCGGTCAGATCGCCGCGGTCATCCGCAAGCTGCGTCCGCCGGAGCCCTACAAGGGCAAGGGCGTCCGTTACGCGGGCGAGAAGGTCCGTCGCAAGGAAGGCAAGAAGAAGTAAGTCATGGCTCTTTCTCTTCGACAACAAGCCAAGCGCCGCTCGGAGCGCACTCGTCGCCGCCTGAAGGCTGTCGCCAACGGTCGCCTTCGTCTGTCGGTCAGCCGTTCGGACAAGAACATCTCGGCCCAGATCATCGACGACGCCCAGGGCGTGACCGTCGCGTCTGCCTCGTCGCTGGAAGGCGGCAAGGGCAAGCGTGGTTCGGACACGGCTGCGGCCGCCGCGATCGGCAAGCTGATCGCCGAACGCGCCATCGAGAAGGGCGTCAAGGACGTCGTCTTCGACCGTGGCGAGTACATCTATCATGGACGGGTCAAGGCGCTGGCGGAAGCCGCGCGTGAAGCCGGCCTGAACTTCTAAGGGACGCGACAGATGGCGCATCAACCCCAACGTGGCGGCGGCGGCAACGACCGCAACCGTCGTGACAACCGCAATGGCCCCCAAGCCGATGGTCCGGATTCGGACATCGTCGAGAAGCTGGTCCACATCAACCGCGTCGCCGCCACCGTCAAAGGCGGCCGTCGTTTCTCCTTCGCAGCCCTGATGGTCGTCGGTGACGGCAAGGGTCGCGTCGGCTTCGGTCACGGCAAGGCGCGCGAAGTGCCGGAAGCCATCCGCAAGGCGACTGAAGAAGCCAAGAAGACCATGATCCGCGTTCCGCTTCGCGAGAACCGCACCCTGCACCACGACGGCAACGGCCGTTGGGGCGCCGGCAAGATCATGATGCGCGCTGCCCCTCCCGGGACCGGCGTCATCGCAGGTGGTCCGATGCGCGCCGTGCTCGAAACCCTCGGCGTCCAGGACGTCGTGGGCAAGTCGACCGGTTCTTCGAACCCCTACAACATGATCCGCGCCACGTTCGAAGCGCTGAAGGTCCAGTCCTCGCCCCGTCAAGTCGCGTCCAAGCGCGGCAAGAAGGTCGCGGATCTGATGGGCCGTCGCAACGACGGCGCCTCGACGCCCGAAGCTGTGGAGTCCTAAATCATGGCCGAACAGAAAACTGTCACCGTCAAGCAGACCGGCTCGCCGATCCGCCGCAAGAACGACCAGCGCGCCACCCTGGTGGGCCTGGGTCTGAACCGCCTGGGTCGTGAATCGACCCTGGAAGACACGCCTTCGGTTCGTGGGATGATCGCCAAGGTCGCCCACCTTACCGAGATCGTCGAAAAGTAAGCCGTTTCGCCCTCTCCCGAACCCGGGGGAGGGCGTTTCTGCACTTGCGAATACCCAAAGGGTCGCCTATCAGCGGCCCTTCAATTTTTCCAAGCCGAGTTCGGACGATGTCCGGGCGCTAGCACCCGAAAGGATCAGGCATATGAAACTGAACGAAATCCGCGACAACGAAGGCGCGCACAAGAAGCGCATGCGTGTCGGCCGTGGCCCAGGTTCTGGCAAGGGCAAGACCGCTGGCCGTGGCGTCAAGGGTCAGAAGTCGCGTTCGGGCGTCGCCATCGGCGGCTTCGAAGGCGGCCAGATGCCGCTGTACATGCGTATGCCCAAGCGTGGCTTCAACAACGCCAACGCTCTGAAGCTGGCCGAAGTGAACCTGTGGCGCCTGCAAGACGCCATCGACGCCGGCAAGCTGGACGCCAAGTCGGAACTGAAGGGCGACGCCTTGGTCGCCGCCGGGGTGATCCGTCGCGTCAAGGACGGCGTGCGTCTTCTGGGCACCGGCGAGCTGAAGCAAGCGCTGAACCTGGTCGTCTGGTCGGCGACTTCGGGCGCCATCAAGGCTATCGAGGCCGCTGGCGGTTCGGTCGTGCAAGAGCGCATCGCCGCCGAAGCCAAGGCCGCTGCGCGCGTCGAGAAGCGCAACGCCGCCAAGGGCAAGGCCCCGGCTCCCAAGGCGCCGCGCGGCGACGAGAACAAGATCTCGGCCCGCACCAAGCGCGCCGCCGCCAAAGCCTAAGCAACGCGTCGTCGCGGTCATTTAGGCCGTGGCCTGAATACCCCTGCGACGACGAAAGAACGGAAGCGGCCTCGCAAGAGCGCCGCTTCTCGCCTATCTGACGACTCAATCAGTCGTGGGGACGCATAATGGCTTCGGCCGCAGAACAACTCGCCGCCAATATGAACATGGGCTCGTTCGCGAAAGCGACCGAGCTGCACAAGCGCCTGCTCTTCACGCTGGGCGCACTCCTGGTCTATCGGATCGGGACGTACGTGCCGATCCCGGGCATCAACTCGCAGGCCTTCCTGCAGTTCTTTCAGGACCCGTCGGGTCAGCGCGGCATCCTGGACATGTTCAACATGTTCTCGGGCGGCGCGGTCGAGCGTATGGCCATCTTCGCGCTGAACGTGATGCCGTACATCTCGGCCTCGATCATCGTGCAACTGATGGGCACCGTGTATCCGCCCTGGGAGAAGCTGAAGAAGGAAGGCGGCGAAAGCGGCCGCAAGCAGCTGAACCAGTACACCCGCTATCTCACGGTGTTCCTGGCGCTGGCGCAGTCCTTCGGCATTGCGGCGGGTCTGAACAGCACGGCCGGCCTGGTCGACAATCCCGGCATCTTCTTCATCGCCTCGACGGTCGTTACCCTGACCGGCGGCACCATGTTCCTGATGTGGCTGGGTGAGCAGGTAACGGCGCGCGGCGTCGGCAACGGCATCTCGCTGATCATCTTCGCCGGTATCGTGGCGGTCCTGCCGTCCACCATTGCGCGCCTGCTGGGCCTGGCCCAGCAAGGCCAGATGTCGGCCTTCGCCCTGCTGTTCATCGCCATCCTGGCCGTGGCCACCGTGGTGTTCATCGTCTTCATGGAACGCGCCCAGCGCCGTCTTCTGATCCAGTATCCGAAGCGCCAGGAAGGCAACCGCATGGCCGGGGGCGAGCGTTCGTTCCTGCCGCTGAAGGTCAACACCGCGGGCGTGATCCCGCCGATCTTCGCCTCGTCGCTGCTGATGCTGCCGACGACGGTTGCGACCATGACGGCCAACGCCGACCTGCCCAGCTGGGCGAGCTGGCTGCCGCTGGTGACGGCGCAGCTAACGCACGGCCAGCCACTATTCATGGCGCTGTACGCGGCCCTGATCGTGTTCTTCTGCTTCTTCTACACCTCGATCACCTTCAATCCCGAAGACACGGCCGAGAATCTGCGCAAATACGGCGGCTTCCTGCCGGGCATCCGTCCGGGCAAGCGCACGGCGGAATATCTGGACTACGTCCTGACCCGTCTGACCGTTATCGGCGCCGCCTACATCACGGCCGTCTGCCTGCTGCCCGAGTTCCTGGTCGCCCAGATGGGCAACAGCCTGTATTTTGGCGGAACGTCTATCTTGATCGTCGTCTCGGTCACGATGGACACTGTGGCCCAGATTCAGTCCCAACTGCTGGCGCACCAGTACGAAGGCCTGATCAAGAAGGCCAAGCTGCGTGGTCGTGGCGGTCGTGGCGCGCCCACACCCGTGCGCCGCTAAGTCTTAAGCTGACAGACGCCCAGGGGAGGGCTGAAGCATGAACTTGATCCTGTTCGGACCGCCGGCGGCGGGCAAGGGCACCCAGGCGAAGCGGTTGGTGGAAGAGAAGGGCATGGTCCAGCTCTCCACCGGCGACATGCTTCGCGCGGCGATCGCCTCTGGCTCGGAGCTGGGGCTCAAGGTCAAGGACGTGCTGGCGCGTGGCGACCTGGTCACGGACGAGATCGTCATCGCCCTGATCGAGGACCGCTTGACGGAGGCTGAGGCCGCCGGCGGCGCCATTTTCGACGGCTTCCCCCGCACCGTGGCCCAGGCCGAGGCGCTGGACGAGATGCTGGCCAAGCGCGGCGTCCAGATCGATGCCGTCGTGAGGCTGAAGGTCGATGACACCGCCCTGACCGAACGGATCGCCAAGCGGTTCGCCGAACAGGGCCGCCCCGACGACAATCCCGAATCGTTCAAGGTCCGGCTTGAGGCCTACAACCGCAACACCGCGCCGCTGCTTCCCTATTACGAAGCCCAGGGCAAGCTGACGCAGGCTGACGGCATGGGCACGATCGAGTCCGTGGCCAAGGCCATCGACGAGGCCCTGGCCTGATTTGCGATCTCGGGCGTTGATCGCCTGATGACCGAACACGCCGACCCCAAACCCGAGAAGACCCGCCTGCGTCGCTGGCGCATGACTGGGATCTTCGTCGCGGTCGCCGTCGCCGAGATCGGCCTGTTCCTGCTGCTGGGGCGGGTGAGGGGGCCGGCGCAGACGCCTGTGGTCGAGCCGCCGCCCTTCGAGGTCGTGCTCTACGATCCTCCACCGCCGATCTCGAACGAACCGCCGGCCCCGGAAACGGGCGGCGGCGCGCCCGCAGCCCCCTCGGTCATCCACACGCCTCCGCCTCCGCCCAAGGAACGCCCGCGCGAGGTTCCCGCTCCGCCCGTGAAAGCGCCCGAGCCCGCGCCTGTCGTCGGCATCGCACCCGTGCCGTCGCCCCAGCCCGGTTTCGGCCAGGGCGGGCAGAGGACCGGCAGCGGTTCTGGCGTCGGATTCGGCAATGGCCCCGGCAGCGGTTCGACTGGCCCGCGCCTGGTCACCGGCCCCACCATCGGTCAGATCCGCGCCAACCACCCCCAGGGCGCGCGGAGCCGTTACGGGCGGGTGGAGCTGTCTTGCGTCATCCGACTGGACAGCCGGCTTGACGCTTGTCGTGTGGTCGATGAGTCGCCGCCCGGCCTGGGCTTCGGTGCAGCGGGCCTCCAGGTCTCCGGTTTCTTCCGTTTCCAGCCCCCCACAGAGGACGGCCGACCCGTCGAGGGGCAGCGGGTCACTGTCGGCGTGGACTTCGGCCGTCCGCCGCGTTGACGCGCCTCCAGATGTTGACGCCTCGTGAATCACATGTATAAGGGCGCCTTCCCGCGAAGGGCGCCACGCTCCTGGTCTGTTGACCGGAGCGTTTGTTGCGTCTGACTAACGCGTATCTGGAGAATTTCGTGGCCCGTATTGCTGGCGTCAACATCCCGACCAACAAGCGCGTAGAGATCGCGCTTCAGTATATCCATGGCATCGGCCCTGCCGCCGCCAAGGACATCACCGAGAAGGTGGGCATCGAAGCCGCCCGCCGGGTGAACCAGCTGACGGACGCCGAAGTCCTGTCGATCCGCGAGACGATCGACAAGGATCACACCGTCGAGGGCGACCTGCGCCGCGAGACGTCGATGAACATCAAGCGTCTGATGGACCTGGCCTGCTACCGCGGCCTGCGTCACCGTAAGGGCCTGCCGGTCCGCGGTCAGCGCACCCATACGAACGCCCGCACCCGCAAGGGTCCCGCCAAGCCGATCGCCGGCAAGAAGAAGTAAGACAGACACATGGCCAAGGAACCGGGTCGCGTAAAGAAGCGCGAGCGCAAGAACATCACGTCGGGCGTCGCCCACGTGAATGCTTCGTTCAACAACACCATGATCACGATCACCGATGCCCAGGGCAACGCGATCTCGTGGTCTTCGGCCGGACACATGGGCTTCAAGGGTTCGCGTAAGTCGACCCCTTACGCTGCCCAGATGGCCGCTGAAGACGCCGGCAAGAAGGCTCAGGAACACGGCGTGAAGACGCTGGAAGTGAACGTCTCGGGTCCCGGTTCCGGCCGTGAGTCGGCCCTGCGCGCTCTGCAGTCGGTCGGCCTGACGATCACGACCATCCGCGACGTCACGCCGATGCCGCACAATGGTTGCCGTCCGCCCAAGCGTCGTCGCGTCTAAGCGATAGCGTTCTAAGGCACCCCCCATCTCCGTCCGCTCCATCATGGCCTCGTCGACAAGGCCGGAGCAGGCGAAACCCGTTCGAGGGACAAAATGATCGAAAGAAACTGGCAAGAGCTGATCCGTCCCGAGAAGCCGCAGATCGAGATCGGTTCCGACGCCCAGCGCAAGGCGCGCCTGGTGGCCGAACCTCTCGAGCGTGGCTTCGGCGTGACGCTTGGCAACGCGCTCCGTCGCGTTCTGCTGTCCTCGCTGCAAGGCGCGGCTGTCACGGCCATCCAGATCGACGGCGTCGTTCATGAATTCTCGTCGCTGGAAGGCGTGCGGGAAGACGTGGTCGACATCGTCCTGAACATCAAGCAACTGGCGCTGCGCATGCACGCTGAAGGCCCCAAGCGCATGACCTTGCGCGCCACAGGCCCCGGCGCTGTGACGGCCGGCCAGATCGACGTGCCGGCGGACATCGAGGTTCTGAACCCCGACCACGTCATCTGCACGCTGGACGACGGCGCGTCGGTCCGCATGGAACTGACCGTTCAGAACGGCAAGGGCTATGTCGCCGCCGAACTGAACCGTCCGGAAGATGCGCCGATCGGCCTGATCGCCGTCGACGCCCTGTATTCGCCGGTCAAGAAGGTGGCTTACCGCGTCGAGCCGACCCGTCAGGGCCAGTCGCTGGACTACGACAAGCTGCTGCTGGAAGTCGAAACCAACGGTGCGGTCACGCCGGTTGACGCCGTCGCTTATGCGGCGCGCATCCTGCAGGACCAACTCCAGATCTTCATCACCTTCGAAGAGCCCAAGAAGGCTGTCGAGCAGTCGGACGGCAAGCCCGACCTGCCCTTCAACCCGGCGCTGCTGAAGAAGGTGGACGAACTGGAACTGTCGGTTCGTTCGGCCAACTGCTTGAAGAACGACAACATCGTCTACATCGGCGACCTGATCCAGAAGACCGAGGGCGAAATGCTTCGCACCCCGAACTTCGGCCGCAAGTCGTTGAACGAGATCAAGGAAGTTCTCACGACGATGGGCCTCAGCCTCGGCATGGACGTGCCGAACTGGCCCCCCGAAAACATCGAAGACCTGGCCAAGAAGTTCGACGACCAGATCTAAGTTCAACCCTCCGCCCGTCTCCCTTGGGAGAATGTCGGGGCGGTTAGAAGATTACGGTTCCAGGTCCCTTTGAGGATACCGGTTCCGGAGTAGGAGAGACCCTGATGCGCCACGGCGCCGCCCATCGTAAACTCGGTCGCACGAGCAGCCACCGCACCGCCATGTTCGCGAACATGGCCGCCTCGCTGATCAAGCACGAGCAGATCACCACGACCCTGCCCAAGGCGAAGGAACTGCGTCCCTTCGTCGAGAAGCTGGTCACCCTCGCCAAGAAGGGCGACCTGCACGCTCGTCGTCAGGCCATCAGCCAGGTTCGCGACGTGCCGCAAGTCGGCAAGCTGTTCGAAACGCTCGGCCCGCGCTACAGCGAGCGTAACGGCGGCTATATCCGCATCATGAAGGCGGGCTTCCGTCACGGCGACAACGCCCCGATGGCCGTCATCGAGTTCGTCGATCGCGACGTCGAAGCCAAGGGCAAGGACTCCGGTCCGGTCCTGGCCTTCGAAGGCGGCGACGAAGACTAGAATTTGGTCGCATGACCAAACGCCGGAAGGGCGGTCGGAGCAATCCGACCGCCCTTTTGCGTTGCGCGGACACGGGGCATGAGGGGTGAATGAGCGTTTCGATCGTTGATTATCGTCCCGACCACGCCGCCGTCTGGGCGCAGCTGAATACGGCCTGGCTGGCCGAGGGCGGGTTCGCCGTCGAGGCCAAGGATCGGGTCGCCATCGACGATCCGCAGGGGATGTTCCTGGACAAGGGCGGGCGCATCTTCATCGCCGAGCGGGACGGAGAGGCCGTGGGATGCTGCGCCCTGGTCCCGACCGACGACGGGGTCGAGGTCTGCAAGATGACGGTCACGCCGGCCGCGCGCGGCCTGGGACTGGCCCGGCGCCTGCTGGAGGCCTGTGAGGCGGCGGCGCGGGTGGCCGGTGCGGGTCGGCTCTATCTGGAGACCAACAGCGCGCTGACGCCGGCCATCGCCCTCTATGAAAGCTTCGGCTTCGTCCATCTGCCGGCACGGCCGACGCCCTATGCCCGCGCCGATGTCTTCATGGAGAAGCGGCTCTAGCCGTCAAGGATGGCGGCGACCGCCATGACCCATATGAGCAGAATGCACAGGCCATAGGCGATCTGGTCCTGGCGTGAGGGGCGGGGCGATCTTGGCGGCGGGTTTGGGAGCGGCATCGCCAAGCTTGAACCCGATTTCCCAAGGCGCAGAAATCGATTAAGCGGGTCGATGTCTGTGAGGGGAGATCACATGTCGGGCCGGGCGCCGCCGCCGCTGAATGCATTGCGAACCTTCGAGGTCTTTGGCCGGCACAGGAGCATGACCCGTGCGGCGGCCGAGCTGTGCGTGACCCACGGCGCGGTCAGCCGCCAGATCGCGGCCCTGCAGGCCTCGCTGGGCGTGACCCTGGTGACGGGGCCGCGTCATGCGCTGACCCTGACCGAGGCGGGGGCGCAACTGGCCGAGCGGCTGACGCCGGCCTTTGGCGCGATCACCGATGCCGTCGACGGCGTGCGCCAGGGTGCGGCGCGCGAGATCGAGATTTCTTGCCTGGGCACGTTCGCGCTGAAATGGCTGATCCCACGCCTGCCGGGGTTTCTGGAGGCCCATCCGGACGTGCGGGTCAGGCTGTCGGAATCCTATGCCACGGTCGATTATCGGCGTGATCGGTTCGACGGCGCCATCCGCATCGTCGAGCCGGATCAGGGTCATGCCCGCACCGAATCCACGCGCTTTCTGGCGCAGTATCAGGGGCCGGTCGGGACGCCGACCTTGATGGCGGGGTTGCCGACGCTGGAGGCCGTGGCGCATGCGCCGCGCCTGCGCTCGGCCACCTTCCGTCGGGCCTGGCCGGCGTGGTCCGAACTGGTGGGCGTGGCCTTGCCTTCCGCGACGATGGAGCGGGAGTTCGCCCACAACCATTCGCTGGTCGAGGCGGCCATCTCGGGCCTTGGCGTGGCTATCGCGCCGTGGGCCTTCGTGGCGCCGGACGTCATCGCGGGGCGGCTGGCGGCGCCGTTCGGCTTCGTGGAGCGGCCGTCGTGGTTCGCTTTCCTGCGGCCGGAGGGACGCAGGGATGCGGCGGTCGACGCCTTCCGCGACTGGCTGGTCGCGGAAGGCGAGCGCAGTCCGCCGCCGCCTATTCCTTCGACAGATCCTGGCGATTGAACCAGGCGACTGCGGCGGCGAAGGGCACGACGATCCACAGGGCCAGGCCGATGACGCCCTTGGCGACGGCGTGATCGGGCAGTTCGGTCGCCGCCATGCCGCCCTGGATGACGGCTTTAAGCAGGTCCGTGGCCAAGCCGGGCGACAGCAAGGGCAGCAGCCAGCCGTCCGTCGTCACGCCCATGGGCATCAGAAGCTGCGGCAGGAAGAACTGGGCCACGCCGATCACCAGCGGCGCGAACAGGGCCGCCAGCAGCGAGCGGGTCACCACCGCGCCGAGCAGGCCCAGCATGGTAAACTGAAGGATCCGAGCCCAGGAGGTCAGAGTCAGCAGGCCGAAATCAGTCGCCGCTGCGCCGGTCATCGAGAAGGTGATGGGCCGGCCGAACACCGCCGCCTGGATCAGGCTGGCGATCACGTCCGAGATCAGGGCGGCGAAGGTCGCCAGCAAGATCACCAGCGCCACGACCGCCACCTTGCCGATCAGCAGGTTCGGGCGGGTGTTGCGCGCGCTGATCAACCGCCAGGTCTCCCAGCGATAGTCGCCGGCGTAGATGGTCGCCGCGCCGATCAGGACGAACATCAGGATGGCGGGGTTGGCGAAATCGCCGGCGCTCTTGACCAGAGTCAGGCCCAGGTCCAGCGGGCCTCCTTTCATCAGTTCAGGTGGCAGCTTGCCGGCCAGCTTGGCCTCGTTGGCCTTGGCGACCACGAAGCCCAGGGTGGCGAGGAGGACGCCCATGATCGGGATGAACAGCACGCTCCAGAACAGGGCGGTACGGTTCTTGGACAGGCGGTAGGTTTCGGATCGGATCGCGTCAGCCAGCACGGTTTTGCTCCTGCACGCCGGTCCAGCCGGTTTCGCTCATGAAGACGTCTTCCAGGTCGGCGCCGATCCAGCGGGCTTCTTCGATATCGACGCCGCCTTCGACCAGGGCCTTGATGGCGGCGGCGGCCTCGGCGCGGGGCACGGCGGCCACCACGGCGTCGCCGTCCAGCGTGGCGCGCTCGCCCAGCAACGACAGGGCCTTGGCCAGGGGGGTGACGGACAGGCGCAGACGCTCGCCCGAGGCGGTCAGGTCGGAGACCCGGCCCTCGGTGATCACCTTGCCCTTGTTGAAGATGGCGACGCGGTCGCAGACGCGCTGGACCTCCTGCAACTGGTGGCTGGCCAGGATGACGGTGACACCGTCGTGGTCGGCCAGGCTGCGGATCAGGGCGCGCATCTCCTGGATGCCGGGCGGATCCATGCCGCTGGTCGGCTCATCCAGGATGACGAGGTCCGGCTTGGTCATCAGGGCGGCGGCGACGCCGAGGCGTTGCAGCATGCCGACCGAAAAGCCCTTCACGCGCCGGTTCGAATCCTCGGTCAGGCCGACGCGTTGCAGCCAGTTGTCGATCTCGGCCGACGTCACGCCGCCGTGCGCGCGGGCCAGCCATTCCAGCACCTGGCGGGCGGTCATGAAGGGCGGAAAACGCGGCGTCTCGATCATCGAGCCCATACGGCGCATCGAGGTCGGATCGCCGATCCGTCCGCCCATCACCGTCGCCTCGCCCTCGGTCGGGCGAATCAGGCCCAGCAGGGTGCGAAACAGGGTGGACTTGCCCGCGCCATTGGGGCCCAGAACGCCATAGACCCCGCCACGCGGGATCGACAGGGTCAGGCCTTCCAGGGCCCTCACCGTCCCATAGGTCTTGGTCAGGCCGCGAATGTCGATGACGGTTTCCATGACGCAAGCTTGGCGCGAGAACGATGTTCCCACAAGCCGTCGCAAGCCTGTCGTCCATTAAGTTTAGGCAATGGTTCGATGTCGTCTGTGAGTAAGCTTATGTCCCGTCTTCCCGCCTCCTGCCTGGCCTTGGTCGCCGCCGTTGTGGTTGCGTCGTGCGCGAGCGCGCCAGTCTCGGTCCAACCCGTCTCGCAATCCCCGGTCGTTTCCGCCTCGTCGTCGCAGTCGGCACGCCCCGATCTGGTGATTCTGGTCTCGATCGACGGGTTCTCGCCGGATTATCTGGGCAAGGGTCAGACGCCGGTAATGGACGCGCTGGTTGCGGGCGGCGCATTCGGGCCGATGCGGCCGTCGTTCCCCAGCGTGACCTTCCCCAACCACTATACGCTGGTGACGGGCCTGCACCCCGACCATCACGGCGTGGTCGGCAACCGCTTCACCGACGCGCAGCTGGGCGTCTTCACCATGGCCAGCAAGGAGACCGGATTCTGGGATCAGGGCGAGCCGATCTGGGTCACGGCCGAAAAGGCGAACATCCGTACCGGCACGATGTTCTGGCCGGGATCGGAGGTCGAGATTCACGGCGTGCGGCCCAGCCAGTGGACGCCTTTCGATCAGGGAATGCCGGGCGATGCGCGGGTGGATCGGGTGCTGTCGTGGCTGGACCTGCCGATGGATCAGCGGCCGAAGCTGGAGACCCTGTATTTCGACATCGTGGACACCGCCGGCCACCGCAACGGCCCCGATGCGGCCGAGACGCGCGCCGCCGTGGCCTCGGTCGATGCCTCCATGGGACAGCTGGTCGAGGGGCTGAAGGCGAGGGGGCTTTATGATCGGACGATGCTGGTCGTGGTGTCCGATCACGGCATGGCCGCGACCTCGCCGGACCGGGTGGTCTGGATCGACGACATCATCGACCCGGCGGCGCTGAAGATCGGCTATGGCGGAGCGGTCCTGACCGCCGACCCGGCCCCGGGGCGCGAGGCCGAGGTGCAGCAGAAGCTGGTCGGTCGTCATGCCCATATGGAATGCTGGAACAAGGCCGATGTGCCGGCACGTCTGGTCTATGGCTCTAACCCGCGGGTGGCCCAGATCGTCTGCCTGGTCGAGACCGGCTGGTTGACGGCGACGCGCGACCGGCCGGTGACCCGCGCGGGCGGCGCCCACGGCTATGACAATCAGGCGCCGGAGATGGCGGCGGTCTTTATCGCCCACGGGCCGGGCGTCGTGGCGGGGCGGCGACTAACCGATCTGGACAGCGTGGACGTTCAGCCCTTCCTGGCGCGGATGCTGGGCCTCGATGCGCCTGCTGGCGACGGCCGAGCCGCCGACACCCTGCCCGTCACCACGCCCTGATCGGGTGATTGGCGAGGCGGCCAATTAGGCGCACAAAGGTCGCCAAGCGGGGGAGGCGGGAATGCGCAAGGGTCTGTGGGTGGCGACGGTTTCGGTCGCCTGTCTGATGGCGCCGATCGCCGTCGCCGACGCCACGGCGACGGCGGCGACCCTGGCCCTGATCGCCAATCCCCAGGTCTGCGGCCGCGTGGATGCGGTCGGCGATGTTCAGCCGACGGCGGACATGGTCATGGTCCCCGGCTTCGGCGACGAGGGTTTCGCCGTCGATACGAAGAACCCTCAGGCCCAGGCCTGGTTCGACCATGGCGTGCGGCTGCGCTGGGCGTTCGAACATTCGGAATCGGTGCGGGCCTTCCGCAAGGCGAGGCAGTTGGATCCGTCGTGCGGCATGTGCGCCTGGGGCGAGGCCTGGGCCATCGGGCCGAATCTGAACGGCGGCGGGAACGACCCTGATTCCATCGCCACGGGCCTGAGGGCTGCGCGCGAGGCGCGGGGGCTGGCGCGCGACGCCACGCCGATGCAGCGCCAGATGATCGACGCCCTGATCCAGCGCTACTCCGGCAAGGAAAACACGCGCGCCCTGCGCTTCGCTCGCGCCATGGACCGGATCGCCAAACGCCATCCCGACGATGTGTCGGTGGGGTCCATCACCGCCGACGCCTGGATGCTGCAGCCCGAGGGCGAATGGTGGGACGATAACGGCAAGGCGACCGATCCGGCAGTGACGCGCGCGATGGCGATCCTGGAGCACAGCCTGACGGTCAAGCCGAACGATCCGGCGTCCATCCACCTGTATATCCACCTGACGGAATGGTCTGACGATCCGCATCGGGCGCTGGCCTATGGCGAGCGGCTGGCGCTGCTGGCGCCGGGGGCCAGCCACCTGGTCCATATGCCGTCGCACACCTTCTATCGGGTGGGGCGGTACAAGGACGCGATGATGTCCAACGTCAATGCGGTGGCGCTGGACAAGACCTACGACCGGCTGGCCAGCCCGCCCGGCGGTATTCGCGGCATGAGACTGCACGCCCACAACATCCATTTCGGCATGGGCGGCGCCCTGATGGCGGGCGGCGCCGAGCGGGGGCTGGAGCTGGCCAACTGGTATCTAGCGACCTACCCGCAGCTGTCGGCCGCGCCGGAGCCCGGCGAGGACGCCTATGTGACCTATCGCCAGGTGATGGCGGCGGACGCCTATGCGCTCTACGGCCGGTTCGGATCGGCAGCTCAGGTCGCGGCCCTGCCTGAACCGGATGTCGGTCGGCCGCTGATGCGGGTCGGCTGGCGCTATGCGCGCGGCGAGGCGGCGGCGCGGCGCGGCGATGCGGAAGCCGTTCGGGTCGAGGCCCAGGCCATCGCGGCGCTGCTGACCGACAAGGTCTTCAAGGGCGCGATGGCGGATCGTCAGGTCGGATTCGCCGAACTGTTCCAGAAAGTGCTGGAAGGCCGCGCGGCCATGATCGATCAGGATTATCCGACCGCCATCGCCGCCTATGGCCGGGCGGTGGCGATCCAGGCCATGGCGCCTGAGGGCGGCGACCCGCCGATGATCTGGTATCCGACGCGCCGCAGTCTGGCCGCCGCGATGCTGGCGTCCGGCGATGCGGCGGGGGCCAAGGCCAAGATCGCCGAACTACTAAAGGACTGGCCCAGCGATCCCTACAGCTACTACGTCCTTTATCGCGCTGAGCAGGCGCTGGGCGACGAGGCGGCGGCGAACGACGCCCTGCGGCACGCCGGCGTCGAATGGATCGGCGGGCGGATGAGTCTGGGTGAGGCCTGACGACCTTTTCCTTCTCCCAGCGGGAGAAGGTGGCCCGAAGAGCAGGATGAGGGTCGGCCGGTGGGCCAGTTCGCACAGCGTAACCCCTCACCCTTTCGCCTTGCGGATCGCCGAAGGCTCTCCGAGGCTCAAGCCCTCTCCCGCTGGGAGAGGGTAGGCTAGCGCTTCGCCGCTTCGATCAGTTTGGCGATCTCGGCGGGGTCGATGCCGGGGCTGGCCTGGCCGTTGATGAAGAAGGTGGGCGTGCCGCGCAGGCGCAGGGCGGCGGCCGTGGTGTGGATGTCGGCGATGTGGCGGGTGGTGTCGGGCGCGGCGATGGCGGCCTTGGCGCGGGCCATGTCAACGCCGTTGGCGGCGAGGATGGCGTCGATGGACTCGATCGACAAGGCGCGCTCGGTCATCAGTGCGTCATAGACCTCCAGATACTTGCCCTGCTGATGCGCGGCTAAAGCGGCGCGGGCGGCGTATTGCGAGGTGATGTCGTCGCCGCGGTCCAGGATGGGCCAGTCCTTGAAGACAAAGCGGACCTCGGGGTGGGCGGCCATCAGGGCGCGATAGTCGTGGGCCACGGCCTTACAGCCGGGGCAGCGGAAGTCGAAGAATTCGATCACCGTGACCTTGGCGTTCGCGGGACCGAAGGCGGGGTCGCGGGCATCGGGCGCCAAGAGGCCGGCGTTGGCGGTGGCGGCCTGGTTTGTCTCTTCCACGCTGGCCTCGGCTTCCTTCGCCTGTAGCGCCAGCTGCGTCTCCTGCAGCACCTCGGGGTGCTCCAGCAGATAGGATCGAACGTCGGACTCACCGGCGTTGAAATAGGGCGCGACCGAGAAGCCCAGAGCGATGACCGACAGGCCCAGGGCCAGATAGCCGGCGCGTGCGCCGCTCAACCACGCAGGCTTGGCGGTCTTGGTTTCGGGCGCAGGCGTGGGGGCGTCGTCGGTCATAGAGGCTCGCAGTCGGGGAAGACGTCAGTTCAGGGTGGCCGGTCGGCGCGCGGCGTCGCGTCGGTCGAGGTCCAGTATGTCGTCGGGCGTGGCGCCCGAGGCCAGGACGATGTCCACCGCCCGGCGCCATTCGATGGAGCCGGGGTCCAGCATGGAGCGGGCGCGCAGGGCGAACTGGGTCGCCTCTTTTTCACTGCCGGCGGCGAAATAGTATTCGGCCGAGGCCAGGCGCGCCTCGCCCTCCTTGCCTTGCGAGGCATAGGCCTGGGCCAGCAGGCGCCAGGCCAGGGTGTTTTCCTTTTCGGCGACGACGGCGTGTTTCAGCTGATCGACGGCCTCGTCCAGATTGGCCTTGTCGTTGGTCTCGATCAGGGCGTGGGCCAGGTTGACGCGCAACAGGGGCGCGTCGGGCTTCAGGCGAACGGCCTCGCGGTGGGCGGCGACGGCGTCGGCGGGGCGGCCCTCCTCGAACAGGATCTGGCCCTTCAGTTCCTGAAAATAGGGGTTGTTCACGTCGCCGGCGATCAGGTCGCCCACCGCCGTCAGCGCCTTTTCCGTCTGGCCGTCGCGATACCAGGCGATGGCGCGCGCGTAGCGGCCGGGCAAGGCGGTGTTGGTCGACGGATAGTCTCGCAGGGTCGCGTTCGGCGGATCCATGAAGGCGTGGATCTTGGCCAGGATCAGGGCGTGCTGGGCCAGGCGTTCGGGGCTGTCGCGATGATCGTAGTGCGGCTGTTCCTGCACATAGCGGCGCAGGGTCTCGATCCGGTTCGACGACAGGGGGTGGCTGCGGAAATAGGGATAGCGGCGGGCGTCCGAGAAGACCTCCTGCGAGCGGAAGTTCTCGAAGAACGACACGAGGCCCGCGCCCGATTCGCCGGCGCCTTCCAGCGCCCGCGCGCCTGACAGGTCGGCCTCCCCCTCCTGGCTCTGCATATATTGCAAGGCGCCCAAGGCGCCGAAATACTGGCTGGAACCCAGCAGGGCCACGCCCGCGTCCGGCGCCCCCGCTATGATGGCCAGGGCGCCCAGTGCCATGGTCATGAACATCGGCTGTTTGCCGGCGTTCTGGGCTCCATCGCGCAGCGTGTGGCGGTTCTTGATGTGGCCCGCCTCGTGCGCCATCACGCCCAGCAGTTCGCCGGGCGTCTTGGTGCGCAGGATCAGGCCGGTGTTGACGCCCATGATCCGCCCGCGCGTAGCGAAGGCGTTCAGGTCGTTGTCATTGACCAGCAAGACCTGGATGTCGGTGGGGTTCAGCCCCATCGAGACGAAGACCGGGTCGGCCCATTCGCGCACGATGCCCTCGACCTCGGTGTCGCGGATCAGGCTCTGAGCCGAGGCCTGGCCGGCGACGACGAGAGCCATCAGGCCCGCCGTCGCCGCCGCCAGAACACGAGATGCAGATCGGGGAAGCCACCTCATGGCTCTACTCCAATAGCGACCGGCCCCCGCCTGCATCCTGACAGTCTAATCGTGACCGATCAGCGGCGCCACCACCCGCGCTTGGGCTTTTCAGGCGGTGCGACGATCTGGTTCGGATCTTCGGCGATGATCGCTTCGACATCGACTTCGGGCGTCGGCGCCACGAACGGCTCGGCCAGGACGGCCGGCTGTGGTTCGGCCACAACGGGGGGAGCGACCGGCGCGGCAGGCTGCTCGACCGGGGCGACGGCGACCGGCTCGGCGACCAGGGCCTCGTGCGGGGTCACGTCCAGTTCGACCGGTGCGCCTTCGACCGTGGCCTCGTTCGGTTCGATGGCCGTGTCGGGATGCGGTTCGGCCGCGATCTCGACATTGGCGCTGGCCGACTTGCGACGCACGCGACGACGCTGAGGCTCCGGCGCGATGGCCGGCGTATCAGCCTCGACCGCTTCGGTCGGCTCGACCATGACGGCCATCGGCGTCTCGGGCGAGCCATCGGGCGGCATGCCTTCGTTGGTGGCGCGGTTCTCGACCTTGATATCGTGGCCGACGGGCGCGTCGCCACGACCCCGGCCGCGACGACGGCGACGGCGCGAACGGCTGCCTTCCTCGCCGGAGCCTTCGCCGGCGACAGCGTCCAGGCCTTCGACCTCGGCTTGAGCCTCTGCCGGACGCTCGGCGCGTTCGTTACGCGGTTCAGGGCGGCCCGGGTTCAGCGGGTCGAACCATACATAGGGGTCGTCCAGCGACGGGGTGCGACCGCGGACCCAGGTATAGACGTCGCGCTCGCCATCCTCGCGGACGCGGCGACCGCCACGGCGGCCACGGCGACGGCGACGGCCGTTCTCGTCTTCTTCGTCATCGGAGGCGTCGTCGATGTTCAGCGTATCGACGGCTTCAGCCGTTTCGGTGACATCGGCGGTTTCCTCGTCGCGGCGACCGCCGCGACGGCGGCGATTGCGGCCCCGACCCCGATCGCGATCACGACCGCCGGACTCGGCGCGTTCAGAACGTTCGCGCGGCTCGTCGTCGTCGCTGTCCTCGCGGTCCAGCCCCTCGACATCGTCGTCATCGTCGTCGCCGACGATTTCCTCGTCGTCGTCCTCATCCTCGTCTTCGTAAAGCGAGGCGTCGAAATCGCCGTCGTCGAGATTGGGCATCTCGATCTCGGGCGCGACGAAGTCCTCGTTGGTCTCGGTGCGCTCGATATTGTGCTCGCCCTGGCCCAGGCTGTCTTCGATCTGGACGATGACGTTCAGGCCACGACGTTCCAGCAACGCCTGCAGATAAGCGCGCTTGTGGTTCAGGATGTACAGGCCGACGGCGGTGCAGACCTTCAGCACCACGACGCCCGCGCCGTTCTTTCCGGCCTCGATGTCGACCGCGCGCAGGGTCATCAGGGCGGCGGATTCGGCGGAGCGGATGCGGCCGGTGCCCTGGCAGTGAGGACAGGCCTCGGTCGCGCCCTCGATCACGCCCAGGCGGCGACGCTGGCGGCTGATTTCCATCAGGCCGAAGGGCGAGATGCGGCCCATCTGGATGCGGGCGCGGTCGGAGGACAGGGCTTCCTTCAACACACGCTCGACCGCGCGGTTGTTCTTGCTCTCATCCATGTCGATGAAGTCGATGACGACCAGGCCGGCGAGGTCGCGCAGGCGCAGCTGGCGGGCGGCTTCTTCGGCCGCTTCCATATTGGTCTTGAACGCCGTCTGCTCGACGTTGCGTTCCTTGGTGGCGCGACCCGAGTTGACGTCGATGGCCACCAGGGCCTCGGTCTGGTTGATGACCAGATAGCCGCCGGACTTCAGCGGCACCACCGGCTGGTGGATCTGCGTCAGCAGCTCCTCGATGCCGTTGGCCGCGAACAGGGGCCGCGAGCCGCGATACAGGTGAACCTTCTTGGCCTGGGCCGGCATCAGCACGCGCATGAAGTCGCGCGCTTCCTTGAAGCCCTCGACGCCCTCGACCTGGATGCCGTCGAAATCCTTGTCGAACATGTCGCGCACGGCGCGGCGGACCAGATTCTCTTCCTCGTAGATCACCGAGGGGGCGTGAGACGAGAGCGTGGTCTCGCGGATCGTTTCCCAAAGGCGCATCAGATACTGATAGTCGCGCTTGATCTCGGCCTTGGTGCGCTTTGCGCCGGCCGTGCGGATGATCAGGCCCATGCCCTTGGGCACTTCCAGGGCCGAGACGGCGCTTTTCAGGCGGCGACGGTCGGAGGTGTTGGTGATCTTGCGCGAAATGCCGCCGCCCTTGCCGGTGTTGGGCATCAGGACGCAGTAGCGGCCGGCCAGCGACAGCCAGGTGGTCAGGGCCGCGCCCTTGGCGCCGCGCTCGTCCTTGACGACCTGAACCAGCAGGATCTGGCGGCGCTTGATGACGTCCTGGATCTTGTAGCGACGCATCAGGCGACGCTTCAGGCGTTCCTCGTCGGCCAGGGCGCCTTCGGGATCGACGTCGTCGCCGGCGGACTCACGGTCCAGATCGTCCTCGTCCTCGTCGTCGTGCGCTTCGGCCATGATGGCTTCGCGGTCGGCGACAGGGATCTGGTAATAGTCCGGGTGGATTTCGTTGAAGGCCAGGAAGCCGTGGCGATTGCCGCCGTATTCGATGAACGCAGCCTGGAGGCTGGGCTCTACGCGGGTGACCTTGGCGAGGTAGATGTTGCCGCGAAGCTGGCGCTTCGCACGGGATTCGAAATCGAATTCCTCAATTTGCCGTCCGTCCACGATGGCGACCCGGGTCTCCTCGGGATGCGCCGCATCGATCAGCATTGTCTTTGACATGGATAGTCTCTCTCTGGCGCGCGCAGGCCGACCGTCCCGGAACACCGGACAGGGTCATGGCGGCTCGCCGAATGAAGGTGAGGGCCGGCGCGCGCGACATCCCCTCGCCGAGAACGGCGAAGCGGGCTTGATCAAGCCGTTGGGGAACGCAGGCGGAAAGGCCCATTGAAGTCGTCGGTCCTGAACCGGGCGCGCCAATCCCTTGGGAAGGCCGCGTCCCTGGTCCGCTCTTCGAACCATCGGCGATGCCGGGGCGGTTCTAGGATTGGTGAAAGTCAACGCCGCGAGGAGGGCGCGCCAAGATTCGCAGAGGCGAAATCGGCGCGATCGGTTCGCGAGCGGTCACAGCATAGTCACGCAACTGGAGAATTAAAAGGCGTTCGCCTTAACCCCCTGAATACGAGCGTCTGGCATCATGGCGCTCTAGTAGGCTTAAAGTGGGTTTGGCGTCGCAAATGAGCGGTCGCGTTTTGACAGGTTTGATGCGCTGGGGCGCGAAGGAATGGGCGATGACCGCCCTTGCCTTCGTGGTCATCTGCATGGTCGGCCTGTTCGCCACACGCGGTTTCGCCTGGGGCGCCCAGGGCGACGTGCTGGCCGTGCGTTTCGGCGCAGACGGCGACCGGACCCGCGTCGTCATCGATCTGGACAAGTCGGCGCAAGGCCGTGTCATCGACGCGGGCGGCGAGGGCCGCGTGGTCCTGGCCCTGAATGGCGTCGCGCCGGGACGGGGGCTGAGCGGCGGCGGATCGGGCCTGGTGCGGTCCTATGAAGTCACATGGTCCGGCGGGTCGTCGCGGGTTCAGCTGGAACTGGCGCGAGGCAGCGAGATCGAACGACGCTTCCTGCTGCCGCCCGGCGACGGCGTAAGCCACTATCGTTATGTCGTGGATTTGAAGGCGACCGGCGCGGCCGTACGCGCGTCCAACACGCCTGCGCCGCGACCCAGCGCGCCGCCGCGCCGGGCCGAACGGCCGTTGATCGTCATCGACGCCGGCCACGGCGGCAACGATCCCGGCGCCAGCGGCGCCAGCGCCAAGGAAAAGCAGGTCACTCTGGCCGCCGCCCTGGCGCTGAAGGCCGAACTGGAGCGCAACGGTCGTTATCGCGTGCGCCTTACCCGGTCCGATGATCGCTACGTTGACCTGTATCGCCGGGTGTCGATTGCACGTCAGTCGGACGCCGACCTGTTCATCTCTTTGCACGCCGACGCCGGGGCCGATCCCGCGCTGCGCGGGGCCAGCGTGTATACGCTATCGGAACAGGGCGCCGGCCGTGCCGTGCGCGAGTTCACGCGCGGCGACAACTGGCACCGCGAACTGCACCTGCCGGGCCGCGACCCGTCGGTGGATCGCATCCTGCTGGATATGACCCAGCGCGCGACCCAGAACCGCTCGGCCCAATTCGCCCGCGTTCTGCTGACCCATCTGGAGGCCTCGGACCAGCCGCTGCTGCGCCGCAGCCACCGCGATGCCGGTCTGGCCGTGCTGCTGGCGCCGGACGTGCCGGCCGTGCTGCTGGAGATGGGCTTCATCACCAATCCCGAGGACGAGCGGCTGCTGACCGACGAGCGCGCGCGCCGTCGCTTGATGAAGTCGGTTGCCGACGGCATCGACCGCTATTTCCGCGAGCCTTCGGCCCCGATGATGACCGCCTCGAACAGCCAGGCCGCCGGTCAGCCCTGAACCGGCGCAACCAAGCCGGTCGTCGCCGGTTTCGGGATCATGAAGAAAGCAATCGTGACGGGCGGCGCGGGTCTGATCGGCTCGGGCATCTGCAAGGCGTTGAGCGCATGCGGGTGGGAGGTGGCGTCCTTCGACCTGAAGGCCGGCATGAGCACCGACACCCGCCAGATTCTGTGTGACATCGGCGACGAGGCCTCGGTCGCCAAAGCCTATGAGGAACTCGGCTGGTCGGAACTGGACCTGCTAGTGAACAACGGCGGCGTCGCTGATCCCGTCAACGGGCCGCTGGCCGAACTGTCGCTGGAAGCCTGGCGCAAGACGGTCGACAGCCATCTGACGGGCGCCTTCCTGATGACCCGCACCGCCATTCCGCTGCTGGCGAAGGGCGGGAGCATCATCAACATGGCCTCGACCCGCGCCTTCATGTCGGAACCTGAGACCGAAGCCTATGCCGCGTCCAAGGGCGCCATCGTCGCCCTGACCCACGCCCTGGCCATCAGCCTGGGGCCGAAGACGCGGGTGAATGCGATCGCGCCGGGCTGGATTTCCGGCGACGACGACCTGCGACCCGTCGATCATGACCAGCATCCCGTCGGCCGGGTGGGCCGCGTCGAGGACATCGCCCAGGCCGTGCTCTATCTGGCCGACGCGGGCTTCGTCACGGGTCAGGTGTTGACGGTGGACGGCGGCATGACCCGCAAGATGATCTACGCCGAATAGGCGAGGTCAGGCCAGGCCGGCCTTCTTGAGCGTCTTCCAGGCCTTGATGACACGTTGCAGCTTGGCCTCCGCGCCCCGGTCGCCGTTGTTGGTGTCGGGGTGAAAGCGTTTCAGCAGGTCGTGGTACTGGGCCTTGATCTTGGCCTTGTCTGCGCCGGGATCCAGATCCAGGTCGGCCAGAGCGGTGCGTTCCAGCTTGCCGATGCGGCGATCCTCGGTCGGAGACTGGGGCGCCTGGTCGCCCTTGCGCCCGAACAGGCCGAAGCTGTCGCGCCATGAGCCTGCGCCGGTGGTGTTGGACGTGCCCATCTTGGCGGCGAAGGCGGCGGCCTCGCGCGTGAACTTGCCGGCTTGCATTTCCCAGGTCGGGCGGCCGCCGGTCATGGCCTCGTTCTCCTGAAGGTTGCGAATCTGGCCTTCGCTCATCCCGGCGTAGAAGTTCCAGCCCTTGTTGTACTCGCCGGCGTGGGGTTGGCAGAATTCATAGAAGTCGTTCAGCCGCTCGCGCGACTTGGGCGCCTTGGCGGCGGCGGCCTTGCGGCAGTCGGGCCACTGACACGGCTTTTCGCCCGGCTTGAGGTGAAGGACGTCGGCTTTCGCCGCCTCTTCATCGGGCTTGGGCGGCTTGACCCGAATGTCGGTGAAGCGCGGCTTGTATTGAAAGGAGGCGGACATCAGCCGAAGTGTAGGGCCGAATTGGACCGCATCAAGGAATCGATCATGTCTGAAGGCCCGGTCGCGACGATTATTCGTGCAAAACTGATGGATGGGCTCTCGCCGCAACGGCTT
Organism: Brevundimonas sp. KH_058; assembly: GCF_057838505.1. Lineage (NCBI taxonomy): Bacteria > Pseudomonadati > Pseudomonadota > Alphaproteobacteria > Caulobacterales > Caulobacteraceae > Brevundimonas > Brevundimonas sp. KH_058. The sequence continues at coordinate 2,630,695 of NZ_CM174469.1, forward strand.
GAGGTCGAAGATGACAGCTGGCGACACGCTGGCCACCACCATGAAGGCGGGATGGATGCCAAACCTGGTGGGGAAAGCCACTTCAATCTGGTGATCGTTTCGGCCGCTTTCCAGGGGCAATCGCGCCTGGCCCGCCAGCGCGCGGTGAACGCCTTGCTGAAAGACGAGATGGCCGGACCCGTACACGCCCTGTCGATCAAGGCGCTGACGCCGGAGGAGGCGGGAAGCCCCGCATGACCAAAAAAACAGCGTTCACATCGTCTTAGAACCTTCGTCTTAACGTCACGCGACCAAACAGAACGTGGGGATCTGGGCTTATGGTGGAATCAGACGGCGTCGCGAAGGCGCTTCCGGGCGATCAACGCGCCGGGGATGCAGCCCAGGCGCTGACCGCCATTCTGCAGACGCAGTACCTGCGCTACATGATCATCGCGTCCTGGGCACTTGGTCTGCTGGGCACGGTGGGCTTGTGGCAGGCCGTGCTGTGGTTCGGGCTGACGGTCGCTGCGGGCTCCGTGCGCGGCATGGTCGAAAAGCGGCTGAGCCACCAGGTCGAGACGGGATGGGGCATGATCTTCCCCATCGTCGCCACGGTGACGACCGGCGCCTGGGCCATCGCGCCCCTGCTGGCCTGGTTCTCGCCTTCCGATTTCGGGCGGCCGCTGGCCCTGGCCCTGATCATCTCCGGCTATGTGCTGGTGTTCGCCCAGCTGCGCAGTTCGCCGCGCCAGGCCCTGATCATTTCGTCGCCCTATGGCGCTGCGGCGGCGGTCATTCTTTTCAGCCTGTGGGGCTCGAACGAATTCTGGTCGATGCTGGCCGTCCTGCCGTTCACGGCGGCGGGCCTGTTCGTCCTGGTGACCATGACCTTGCTGCGTGAAGAACGCATCCGCGCCTTCCAGTCGCATCAGGCCCATCTGATCGAGGAACTGGAGGCCGCGCGCGACAAGGCGAACGCCGCCAATGACGCCAAGTCGAACTTCCTGGGCGTCATCTCTCACGAGCTTCGCACGCCGATGAACGGGGTGCTGGGCGCCGCTCAGTTGCTCAGCGCCACGCGTCTGGAGGCGACGCAGCGAGAGTATCTGTCGATCATCCGCAACTCGGGCGACAATCTGCTCTCGCTGCTGAACGACATCCTCGACATGACCAAGATCGAGGCGGGCAAGATGAATTTCGAGGTCGTCGATATCGCCGTCGATGGTCTGCACAAGCGGATCACCGGACCGTTCGAAGCCCAAGCCGAATCCAAGGGGCTGGAGTTCGTCTCGACCCTGGAAGGCGAGATCCCGACGGTGGTGCGCGGCGATCCGCTGCGGGTCTGCCAGGTGGTTCAGAACCTGCTGTCGAACGCGGTCAAGTTCACCGAGGCTGGCCAGATCCATTACATCGTGCGCGGTCACCGCGTGTCGGACCAGCGCGTGCGGTTCGAGTTCATCGTCAAGGATAGCGGCACCGGCATCGCGGCGGCGGATCTGGAGCGCCTGTTCCTGCCCTTCACCCAGGTCGATACCTCCTCGACGCGCCGTTTCGGCGGCACGGGCCTGGGTTTGACCATCGCCCGTCGCATGGCCAACATCATGGGCGGCGATATCACCGTCAGCTCCAGACTGGCCGAGGGCTCGTGCTTCACCCTGGAGATCGAGGCCGAGGTGGTGGAGTGGGCCAAGCCGGTCGCGGCCGATGAAATCTTCGCCGAGATCGAAGGCGGCGAATCGCTGCGGGTGCTGGTGGTCGAGGACCATCCGGTGAACCGCATGATCCTGGAAGCCTGGATGAGTTCCGCCAGCCACGTCACCTCGACGGCCGAAAACGGTCAGGTGGCCGTGGATATCGCGAAGGACCAGCCGTTCGACCTGATCATCATGGACGTGAACATGCCGGTCATGGACGGCCTGACCGCGACCCGACTTATTCGCGACGGCGGGGGCCAGAATGCGGGCACGCCCATCGTCGTCCTGTCGGCATCGGCCCGGACCGAAGATCACGAGGCCGGCCTGGACGCCGGCGCCGACGCCTATCTGAACAAGCCCATCGACTTCAGCGCACTGGCCGCCTTGATGGGACGGGTCGGGGGCGGACGCGAGGCGGTCGGAGAGATGGCGCTGCCGCCGTCCGAGACCTCCGTCGCCGCTTGATTGAGGCCGAGACGTGTTCTCAAGGTGAATGTAGGCCGCTGACGGCGGTTCAGACGCGCCTCAGCCGCCGCGCTCCATAACTGCGATCAAGTCGAAGCCCTTCGACGCAGTTGGAGACACGATCATGAAGAAGATCCTCACCGCCACGATGGCCGCCCTGATGGCCACGACCGCCCTGGGCGCGGCCGGCGCCGCCTCGGCCCAGTCGCGCGGCGATCACCGATATGAGCAGCGCGAAGACCGTCGCGATCATCGCCAGGATCGTCGTGACGACCGCCGCGAGTTCCGTCAGGACCAGCGCCGGGATCGCCAGGAATATCGCCAGCAACAACGCGCCTATGATCGCTGGCAGCGGGCCGAGCGTCGCTACAACGCCCCCCGTTATGCGCCTCCGCGCGGCTATGCGGTGCGCACCTGGAGCTATGGTCAGCGGATGCCGTCCTACTACCGGACCAACGCCTATGTGGTGAACGACTACAACCGCTATGGCCTGCGCGCCCCGCCGCGTGGCTATCAATATGTCCGCAGCGGCAATGACGTGGTTCTGGCCGCCGTCGCCGGGGGTCTGATCACCGCCGTGATCGCCGGCCTGTTCAACTGATCGACTGAGATCGAAGACGCGCCCCGGAGGGAAACCTCCGGGGCGTTTTTCGTTCTGGACTGGCGGCGACGCTTCGAGCGCCCGAGATGAATGACGATGCGCGCCTTCGCCGAGCTTCTGGATCGCCTGTCCCTGACCGCTTCGCGCAATGCGAAGCTGGTGCTGGTCAGAGATTATCTGAGGGCGACGCCCGATCCGGATCGGGGCTGGGCGCTGGCGGCGCTGACGGGCGACCTGACGTTCGACGCCGCCAAACCGGCCATGATCAGGAAGGCGGTCGAGGGGCGGGTGGACAGCGTGCTGTTCGGCTGGTCCTACGACTATGTCGGGGATCTGGCCGAGACGGTGGCGTTGATCTGGCCCGTGACGCCCGATCATCGGCCCAATCGCGAGCCGGAACTGGCCGAGGTGGTCGAGGCCTTGCGCACCGCCAGCCGGGCCGAGGTGCGGGGCCTGCTTGAAGGCTGGCTCGACGCGCTGGAGCCGAAAGGGCGCTGGGCGCTGCTGAAGCTGATGACCGGGGCCCTGCGGGTCGGACTGTCCGCGCGGTTGGCCAAGACGGCGGCGGCGATGATGCGACCGGACGCGGTGATGGCGCCGCCGTCACCGGACGGGGACGAGGCGCAGACGACGCTGGAGGCCCTCGACGCCTCGGCGATCGAAGAGGTCTGGCACGCGGTTGAGCCGCCCTATCCCGACCTGTTCGCCTGGCTAGAGGGCAGGGCGGAACGGCCAAGCCCGGATGCGCCCGGACGGTTCCGGCCGGTCATGCTGGCGGTCGCCATCGACGAGGCGGTCGATCTGCCCAAACTGTCGCCTGCCGACTACGCCGCCGAATGGAAGTGGGACGGCATCCGCATCCAGGCGGTGCTGGAAGGCGATGTCCGCAAACTCTATTCTCGCACCGGCGACGAGATTTCGGCGGCCTTTCCCGATGTGATGGAGGCCCTGGCGTTTCAAGGCGCGATCGATGGCGAGCTGATCGTCTGGCGCGATGGGGCGGTGGCGCCATTCGGGGATCTGCAACAGCGGCTGAACCGCAAGACGGTGGACGCCAAGGCGATGCAGGCGTTCCCAGCGGCGGTGGTGGCCTATGACCTGCTGGCCGAGGACGGCGAGGATTTGCGGAGTTTGCCGCTTCGCCAGCGCCGGGCGCGGCTGGAAGACTTGGTCGCGGGCCATACCGGCGATCGGCTGCAACTTTCGCCGGTGGTCGATTACGCCGACTGGGATCAGTTGGCCCGGCTTCGAGCCGATCCACCGGTCGGGGCCGCTGCGGAAGGCCTGATGCTCAAACGCTGGGACAGTCCCTATCTGGCGGGGCGACCCAAGGGATTGTGGTTCAAGTGGAAGCGCGACCCCCACGTCATCGACGCCGTCCTGATGTACGCCCAGCGCGGGCATGGGAAACGCTCCAGCTTCTATTCCGACTACACCTTCGGCGTCTGGACGCCGGAGGGGGCGCTGACGCCGGTGGGCAAGGCCTATTTCGGCTTCACCGACGAGGAGCTGAAACAGCTCGACAAGTTCGTGCGTGACCACACCATCGACCGTTTCGGACCAGTGCGTTCAGTGCGGGCCGAGCGGGATTTCGGCCTGGTGCTTGAGATTGCCTTCGAGGGGCTGAACCGATCGACGCGGCACAAGTCGGGCGTGGCCATGCGCTTCCCGCGCGTCAGCCGCATCCGCTGGGACAAGCCGGCGCGAGAGGCCAACACCATCGACGACGTTATGGACCTGCTGGACGCCATCGAAAGCGGCGGCGGACGGATCGCCAAGGCCTGAAAACGGGCTTTCGGGGGTTCCAATCGGCGCGTCAGGCGTTAGACCCGGCCCTATGTCTTCGCCAATCCCAGCCGATATCACCCCTATCGCCGAAGCTGTCGCCGCAGGCCGCAAGGCCGTGTCCGTAGACGCCGCCGTGATCGCCAAACTGACCGACATGGCGGGTGATTTCGCGATCAACCTGACCATAGCCATCCTGATCTTCGTCGCGACGGTCTTTGCGGCGAAATGGGCGGCAAGGGCGGCCCGCAACGCCCTGTCGCGCGTTAAGGGCTTCCGCCACGATCCGACGGTTCTGAGCTTTGCGGTTCAGGTCGTGCGGGTGGTGGTGTTCATCATCGGCATGATCGCGGTGCTGCAACGGCTGGGGGTGCAGACGACCTCGATCATCGCGGTCCTGGGCGCGGCGTCACTGGCGGTGGGCCTGGCGTTGCAGGGCACGCTGTCGAACGTGGCGTCTGGGATCATGCTGCTGGTGTTGCGGCCTTACCGGGTCGGGGACATCGTCGATGTCGGCGGAATGAGCGGCACGGTCCAGCGGCTGGACCTGTTCACGACCCAGCTGTCGAACGCCAACAACCACAAGATCGTCATTCCGAATTCCAAGGTCTTGAGCGACGCCCTGACCAACCTGACCGGCCAGCAGACGCGCCGGATCGAGATCAACTTCACCGTCGGCTACGGCGACGACCTGAACGAGGCGCGCAAGGCGCTGGCCGACATGGCCGAGGCGCACGACAAGGTGCTGCACGATCCGCATCCCTGGACGGGAGTGACGGGCCTGCTGGACAGTTCGGTTCAGGTGACGCTGCACGCCTGGGTCAAGGTCGGTGACTGGTGGCAGACCCAGGCCGATCTGATGCAGGGCGGCAAGGAGGCGCTGGACGCCGCCGGTATCGAGATTCCGTTCCCGCACCAGGTCGCTGTGCCCTATGGCGACCATGACCCGTCGTCCGCCATTCCCGGCGCAACGGCCTCTGTCACCGCGTTCAAGGCCAGTTGATGCGTTACGATTTCGGCTCCGACAACACCGCAGGCATGGCGTTGAGCGCCATCGAGGGCCTGGTGCGCGCCAACAAGGGGTTCGCTAGAGCCTACGGCGCCGACGACGTCACCGCCCGCGCCGCCGATCAGATTCGCCAGCGGCTGGATGCCGACGCCGAGGTGCGTTTCGTCTTCAGCGGCACGGCGGCCAACGCCATTGCCCTGTCGATGCTGGCCCAGCCCTATGAGGCGGTGCTGGCGCACAACGCCGCCCACATCTGCACCGACGAGACGGGGGCGCCGGGCTTCTTCGGCCACGGCGTCGGCCTGATCGGCCTGCCGGGCTTTTCGGGCAAGATCGATCCGCTGGCCTTGCAGGCGCAACTGGCCGAACCCGAGGTCGGTCACCGCCAGCCGCCGGCCGCCCTGTCGCTGACCCAGGCGACGGAGTATGGCGCGGTCTATACCGAAGAAGAGCTGCGCCACCTGATCGAGCCGGCCAAGGCGCTGGGATACGGCGTCCATATGGACGGTGCGCGACTGACCAACGCCGTCGCCTGCGGGTTCGACCTGAAGGACATTCCGCGCCTGGGCGTGGACGTGCTGGTGTTCGGCGGCGCCAAGGCGGGTGCCAACTGCGCCGAGGCCATCGTGCTGTTCGACAAAAGCCTGGCGCGGCGACTGGACAATCGCCTGAAACAGGCCGGGCAGACGGCGTCCAAGACCCGCCTGCTGTCGGGACCGATGCTGGGGCTTCTGGAAAGCGGCGACTGGGAGAGCGGCGGCGCGCATGCCAATCTGATGGCGCAGAAGCTGGCGGCGGGGATCGCGAGGTGCTCGCCCTATACCCTGGCCCATCCGGTCGAGGCCAACGCCGTCTTCGTGCGTATGCCGACCGAGGCGCACGCACGCCTGAACGCCCTGGGCTGGGCCTGCTATCCGTTCGACGATGGATCGGTGCGGTTCGTCTGTTCGTGGGCGACGCAGGAAGCGGCGGTGGACGAGCTGATCGAGGCGGTTGTCAGTCTGGGTTGAGCCACTAATCCCCGGTCACGCGCCAGCGTGGCCTTTCCCCGGTCGCAATGGGTTTCCATATGCGGATCATGGCGATACGAGGCGAACGCTCCGGCGGCAGGCGTGACCCGATGGTCAAGGCGCAGCAGGCAGGGAGCCTACAGGACAAGACGGATGGACCCCCGACGCTGACGGCGCTGGCGGACCTCGCGCGGCTGGTGGCCCGTTCGGGCGCGCCACACCTGAAACTGAGGCTGATCTGCGCCATCCTGCTGACGCTCGCGGGCAAGGGACTGGGCGTGATGGCGCCGCTGGTGCTGGGCGCGGCGGTCAACCGTCTGGCGGCGGGGCAGGGCGCGGCGACAGCCGTCGGCCTGGGCTTTGCGGCCTTCGCCATCGGCTGGACGGTCGTGCGGTTCCTGTCGGCGGCCTCGCCCCTGATTTCGGACGTGGTGTTCGCGCCCGTGCGCGCCGCCGCCCAACGCACGACGGCGGCCGAGGCCTTCGCCCATGCGTTGAGCCTGTCGCTGGATTTCCACCAGACCAAACGCTCGGGCGCCCTGTCGCGGACGATGGATCGCGGGTCGCGGGCGGTGGACTTCCTGCTGCGCATCCTGGCCTTCAACCTGATCCCGACCGGGGTCGAACTGGTGCTGGCGGCGGGGGTGCTGGGCGCGAAATATGACTGGCGGTTCGCCGCCGTCGCGGTGGTCGTGGTCGTCATCTACACCGCCGCCACCTTCGCCATGTCAAACTGGCGGCTGGAGCATCGCCGGATCATGAATGCGGCGGATTCCGAGGCGGCCGGCGTCTCGGTGGACGCCCTGCTGAACTATGAGACGGTCAAGTCGTTCGGCGCCGAGACCCGTGCGGCCCAGACCTATGACCGGGCGCTGGGCGACTATGCCGAGGCCTCGCTGAAGGCCAACAGCTCGCTGGCCATGCTGAACGGCATGCAGGCCCTGGTGATGAACCTGGGGCTGGGCGTCATGGCTGTGATGGCCGGGTTCGAGGCGGCGGCCGGTCGGATGGGGCCGGGCGACGTGACGGCGGCTGTGCTGATCATGATCTCGCTGTATGCGCCGCTAAACATCCTGGGCTTCGCTTATCGGGAAATCCGCCAGTCCTTCATCGACATGGAGGAGATGCTGAAGGTGACGCGTCAGACACCACAGGTCGCCGATGCGCCCAATGCGCTGGCCCTGCCGCGCCCGGTCGATGCGCGTGGCGCCTCGGTGCGGTTCGAAAACGTCGGCTTCCGTCACGACGCGCGGGCCAACGGGCTGGAGGACGTCAGCTTCTTTGCCGCGCCCGGCACGACGACGGCGCTGGTCGGGCCGTCCGGCTCGGGCAAGTCCACCATCGTCAAACTGGCGCTGCGTCTGCTCGATCCGCAGGAAGGGCGCGTGCTGATCGACGGCCATGATGCGCGTCAGGTGACGCAGGCGTCGTTGCGCGCTGCGGTGGCCCTGGTGCCGCAGGACGTGGCTTTGTTCAACGAGACCCTGGGGGCAAACATCGCGTTCGCCCGACCCGATGCGGACGAGGCCCAGGTCTGGGCGGCGGCCGAGGCGGCGGAACTGGCCGACTTCATTCGCGGCCTGCCGGACGGGATGGAGACGCGGGTGGGAGAACGGGGGTTGAAACTGTCCGGCGGCGAGCGTCAGCGTGTCGGCATCGCGCGGGCTCTGCTGGCCGATCCCTGCATCCTGATCCTGGACGAGGCGACCAGCGCCCTGGACAGCCGAACCGAGGCCGCGATCCAGAAGACCCTGCAAAAGGCGCGTCATGGTCGCACGACCCTGGTGGTGGCGCACAGGCTGTCCACCGTGGCGGACGCCGATCAGATTCTGGTGCTGAAGACCGGGCGGATCGTCGAACGCGGCGGGCATCATGAGCTGGTCGCGCGGCAGGGCGGGGAATACGCCGCCCTGTGGCGCAAGCAGACGCGCGCCGGCAAGGCGTCTCAGGTCGCGGACTGATCGCTCGCGGGCAACTTCTTGCGCAGGACTTCGTGCAGATTGGTCAGGATGGCGCTGCGGGCGGCCTGCTCCTCGGGCGGCAGGGACAGCAGCACCTTCATCGCCTGGGCGTGGACGGTTGCGATGCGCCAGTCGAATCCGCCTTGGCGCGGGGCTGCGTCCAGCAGGTCGCATAGCCCTTTCGCCGCCGTGCACAGGTCGTCCATCGCGAACGGGCTGGCCGCGTCGATGATCTGGCTGGAGGCGGAATAGGCCAGATCCAGCCGCATCGGCTCGATCAGGCCGGGCTCGGGCTTGGCCAACAGCACGGCGATATTGTCGGCGATGATGGCGCGGGCCTGGTCCTGCAAGGCGTCCAGATTGGCCCTGGCCTGGGCCAGGGCGACACCGACGCTGACGCCGCCGGGGCGATCCAGCATCTCGGACAGGCGCGACTTGCGCTGATTGTGGGTGATGACGGTCATAGGGCCAGGCTCTCCATCCCTTTGGCCTTGCGTATCATGTCGACCCGGCGTTCGACGCCCTCATAGCCGCTGTGTCGGAACCGGCGATCGGGTCCCAGATAGTCGCCGACTTCGAGGAAGGGCCGGCTGTCGCGCGCGACCCACAGGATCCGCTCCAGCAGCATGGCGGGGCTGAACGGCTTGGTGACGACGAAGTTGGCGCCGCAGTCCCGTGCCTCGGCTACACGCCCGCGCCGGATGTGGCTGGCGGTCATGATGACGGGAGTGAAGGCGTTGGGGTTGGGCCCGGATCGGCGCAGCCAGCGCACCAGTTCGAACCCGTCGATGTCGGGCATGTCGGTATCCACGACCAGCAGATCGATGGGCTTGTCGGTCAGCAGCTTCTTGGCCTGGGTTCCTGTGCCGCAGGCGAAGGCGGGCCGGATGCCGAACCCGGTCAAGGCGTTGGACGTCAGCGTCAGCGAGAAGGGCGAATCGTCGACGATCATCGTGATCGCGCCACCCAGGTTGAAGACGGCGCTTTCGCGCAGGGATTCGCCGCCGCTCATGCCGCAAAGGGTCCGGTCTGTCCCGCCGTCGTCGTGATCATGGCCGGTCGCAAACCCCGATGCGCTCCAGTGAAGGTCGCAGCGTGGCAGACGATGGTGGATGCTGCGTTAACGCTGTTCGGCTAGAGGGCGCCGATGGCGTAGAAACGGTCGGCGCGCCGCTTCTTGATCTGTTGGGGCGACAGACCCTCGAAGCCTTTCAGCTCTTCCGCCAGAACGTCGCCGACATTGGCCATGGCGGCGTCGCGGTCGGTGTGGGCGCCGCCGACCGGCTCTTCGATCAGGCGATCCACGATCTTCAGGCCCATCAGGTCCGGGCCGGTGATCTTCATCGCCATGGCCGCGTCCCTGGCCCTCGCGCCGTCGCGCCACAGGATGCCGGCCGCGCCCTCGGGCGAGATGACCGAATAGATCGAATGCTCCAGCATCAGCACGCGGCTGGCCGCCGCGATGGCGATGGCGCCGCCGGATCCACCTTCGCCGGTGATGGTGGCGATGGAGGGCACGCCCAGCGTCAGGCAGCGCTCGGTCGAGCGGGCGATGGCCTCGGCCTGACCGCGCTCCTCGGCGCCCAGGCCCGGATAGGCGCCGGCCGTGTCGATGAAGCTGAGGACCGGCAGGCCGAACTGCTCGGCCATGTCCATCAGGCGCACGGCCTTGCGATAGCCCTCGGGCCGGGCCATGCCGAAATTGTGGGTGATGCGGGTGGCGGTGTCGTGGCCCTTTTCATGGCCCATGATCACGACCGGACGGCCGCGAAAGCGCGCCAGGCCGCCCAGGATGGCCTGGTCGTCGCCGAACTGACGGTCGCCGTGCAGTTCGTTCCAGTCGGTGAACAGGCTCTGGACATAGTCGATGAAGTGCGGACGCTGCGGGTGGCGCGCGACCTGGGTCTTCATCCAGGGGTCCAGACCGGCGTAGGTCTTCTTGCGCAGCTGCTCGGCCTTCTTGCGCAGGCCCTCGATCTCGTTGTCGAAATCGCCCGAGGCGTCGGACAGCAGCGACAGCTCCTCGATCTTGGCTTCCAGATCGGCGATCGGCTTTTCGAAGTCGAGATAGTGCGTGGCCATCAAGGCGTCCGGGAACTGCGAGCGGGCAAGAGCGCCCTTGGGGAAGGCGGGGGAACCTAGAGAGGTCAACGCCGCCGGGCAAGCGGCGGTTCAGAAGGCCTTTGGCAAACCGGCCTGTTTGAGGATTTCGTTGGCCATGATCCGCATGGGCTTGGATGGCACGGTGACTTGGCGACCCGCTGCGTTTCGCCACTTCTCGTGACTGCCCTTGCCGCCTGGAACGCGCTCGAAGCCGGCATCCTTAAGCCGTCGCGTCAGGTCTCTGTAGTAGTCCTGAACCATCAATCTTCCCCGGAATCGAATCTAGAAACGATTCTCGCGCGGGCCGCAAAGTCGCAACGCCATGGTCAGGCTGCGACCAGATCGAGTTGCCGTGACGCCTCGAAACGAATAGCGACGGGTTCGTGGATGTCCAGATTGGAGGCGAGGAGGTCGGGCGCGAAATGCCTGATCAGATCCTCGAATTCTTCCAGCGTGTCCGTCTGAAGGACGAGGCCCGGAATGTCGGACTCGCTGTACCAAACGCTGGCCTCAGCGTCCCAGATCGCCTTGACGTAGAATGAATGCGCCATGGCCCGAATATGCGCCGTCAGTCGTCGCGCGCCAAGGGGTGGTTTTGGTGGACGACCTGGGCCAGGCGGTCGGTGGCGACGTGGGTGTAGATCTGGGTGGTGGCGATGTCGGCGTGGCCCAGCAGGGTCTGGACGACGCGCAGGTCGGCGCCGCCTTCCAGCAGGTGGGTCGCGAAGGCGTGGCGCAGGACGTGGGGGCTGACGCGGGCCGGGTCGATACCGGCCGTGATCGCGGCCTCGTCCAGCAGTTGGGCGAAGCGGCGGGGGGTCAGGTGGCCGGTGCGGCCGGAGGAGGGGAAGAGCCAGGGGCTGTCGGGCGCCTCGGGCTGGCGCCCATCTTTGCCCTTGAGCTTGGCGTCTCGTGCGGTCAGCCAGGCCTTGATCGCTTCGCGCGCGGCGATGTTCAGGGGCGCGAGCCGTTCCTTGCCGCCCTTGCCGCGCACGATCAGATAGGCGGGATCGCGGCGGATGGCCTCGACCTTGAGCCCTAACAGTTCTGAGACCCGCAGGCCCGAGGCGTAGGCCATCTCGACCAGGGCGACCAGGCGCAGGCCCGCCGCTGCGTCGCGGGCGGCAGAGGCGGCAAGCAGCCGGTCGATCTCGTTGCGGGTCAGAACCTTGGGCAGGGACCGGCCCTGTTTCGGCGCGTCGAGGCGGCGCGACGGGTCGTCGGTGCGCCAGCCCTCGGCCAGAGCGAAACGATAGAACTGACGCGCGGAGGACCGGCGGCGCGCGGCGGTGGCGGCGGACAGGCCGCGCCGTGACAGGTCGGCGAACCAGCCCTCGACCGCCTCGGCGTCGGCCTTCATCAGACCGCCGGCGTCCGACAGCGCCGTCTCGGCGTCGGCCAGATCGCGGCCATAGGCGGACAGGGTGTGGGGCGAGGCGTCGCGTTCGACGGCCATCATCTCCAGAAAGGCCTCGATCTGGGGCGTCATCGCACAGACCGTCCTTCGAACGGATGGCGTGGGAGCGGGCTTGGTGTAGAGGTTTGATCGATCATGCCTGCCTGCGTCGCCGCCTTCGCCGTCCTTTCGACCGACCGTTCCGCCGGAGCCGCCGGATGAGGCGGCGCGCGAATCCGGGACCGACCCGCACCATAGCCCTGGTCGGGCTGATGGGGGTGGGCAAATCGTCGGTGGGACGCCGGCTGGCCAATCGGCTGCGGCTGCCGTTTGCGGATGGCGACGTGGAGATCGAATCAGCCGCCGGAATGACGGTTTCGGAAATCTTCGCCGCCCTGGGCGAGGCCGAGTTCCGGGCGGGCGAGGCGCGGGTGATCCGCCGCCTGCTGGAAGGGCCGCCCATCGTGCTGGCCACCGGCGGCGGGGCGATGATGAACCCCGAGACGCGCGCCCTGCTGAAGACGCGTTCCGACACCGTCTGGCTGAGGGCCGATCTGGCGGTGATCGCGGAACGAGTGGCGCGGCGCGACACGCGGCCGTTGCTGCGCGGCAAGGATCCGCTGGAGGTGCTGACCGGCTTGGCCGAGGAGCGCTACCCTATCTATGGCGAGGCGGACGTGACGGTGGACGTGGGCCAGGGCTCGCACGGCCAGGCGGTGGACGCCATTCACAAGAACCTGCGCCGGCACTGGCGCCACAGACGGCGTGCGGAGACGAAGACGTGACGATCATTCCGGTCAGCGGCGGGGCCTTTGCGGCCTATGACGTGGTGGTGGGACGCGGCCTGCTGGCGCAGGCGGGGGCGCATATCGCGCCGCTGGCTAAGGGGCGGACGGTCATCGTCACCGACGAGACGGTGGCGGGCATCCACGCCCAGGCCCTTATGGCGTCGCTGACGGCGGCGGGCGTCAAGAGCGAGATCGTGGCCGTGCCGGCAGGCGAGGGGTCCAAGTCCTTCTCCGAGCTGGAGCGCGTGCTGGACCGGTTGCTGGAGATCGGGCTGGACCGCAAGGATGTGGTGATCGCTCTGGGCGGCGGGGTGGTGGGGGATCTGGCCGGTCTGGCGGCGGCGCTGTTCATGCGCGGGATCGACTTCGTGCAGATCCCGACGACCCTGTTGGCCCAGGTCAACTCGTCGGTCGGCGGCAAGACGGCCATCGACACGCCGCGCGGCAAGAACCTGGTCGGGGCCTTCCATCAGCCGCGTCTGGTGCTGGCCGATATCGACGTGCTGGCGACGCTGCCGCCGCGTCAGGTGAAGTCCGGCTGGGCCGAGGTGCTGAAGCATGGGCTGATCTGCGACGCGGCCTTCTTCGACTGGTTGGCCGGCGAGGGTGCGGCAGGCGCGACCGGCGATCCGGCGGCGCTGGAGAGGGCGGTGATCCGCTCGGTCGAGATCAAGAGCGCGGTGGTCGGCGAGGACGAGAAGGAGGCGGGGCGGCGCGCCCTGCTGAACCTGGGCCACACCTTCGGTCATGCGGTCGAGACCGAGGTCGGGTTCGACGAGGGGGCGCTGGCGCATGGCGAGGCGGTGGCCCTGGGATGTTGCATGGCCTTCCGCTATTCGGCGCGCGAGGGGCTGTGTTCGGCCGCCGACGTGGCGCGGGTCGAGGCGGTGGTCGCGGCGGCGGGCCTGCCGACGCGGCTGGATCAGGCGGGATCGTTCGCGGCCGACCGGCTGCTGGCCCTGATGGCGGGGGACAAGAAAGCCGAGGGCGGGGCGCTGACCCTGATCCTGGCGCGCGGCATCGGCCAGGCCTTCGTCGCCAAGGGCGTCGATGCAGCCAAGGTGCGGGCCTTCCTGATCGAGGAAGGCGCGACCGCGTGATGCGGATCGCCACGGTGCCGCTGGAGGACCGGTTCGTGCGGCTGGAGCCGTTCGAGGACGGGCTGAAAACCGAGGTGATGGCGGCGCTGGACTGCGACGCGGCCGCTTGGGACATCATGGTCGCGCCGGCCTATGGCGCGCATTTCGAGGCCTGGTGGGACAGCGCATTGGTGGCGATGCGGGCCGGCACGCGGATCGCCTATGCGGTGCGGCGGCTGCCCGATGGGGCGTTGGTCGGCACGACCAGCCTGTACGAAATCAATCCCGCCTATCGCCGCTGCGAGATCGGGTCGACCTTCTATCGGCCGCAGGCGCGGGGCGGGGCGATCAATCCGGCTTGCAAGCGGCTGTTGCTGGGCCACGCCTTCGACTCTGGCGCGGTGCGGGTCGAGATCATCACAGACGCCGTTAACGCCCAGAGCCAGGCCGCCATCCTGAAGCTGGGCGCCAAGGCCGAAGGCGTGCTGCGCAAGCACAAGATCACCTGGACCGGCCGGGCGCGCGACACCGCCATGTTCGCCGTGATCGACGACGACTGGCCCGAGGTGCGCGACGGGCTGGATCGGCGGCTGGCGGCGTTTTAGTCCACCGCCCGGCATTGCGTCGGCTGGCGGCCTTCGACGGACCAGGTGGCGAGGACGCCCTTGCCGCGCAGTTCGACGTTGGAGGCGCGGTACCAGATGCCGTCGGCGGCGCGTTCCTGATACAGGTCGATGGCCTCGCCGGACGAGTTGCGGATAGTCGCCATCTGGCGCGGATTGTCGAAATCGACCGACAGGCGTTCGCCGTTGTCGCACAGATAGACGGTGTGGACGACGCGGTTCAGGGTGCGGTCCTGGATCTCGGCGCCGGTTCGCTGGCGGGCTGTCTGGGCGTCGATGGCGCGTTCCTTGACCTCGTCGCCGGTACGCGGCGCCTTGTCGGGATCGGGACCGCAGGCGGTCAAAAGGGCCAGGGCGGCGAGGCCGCTGAAGATGATCGACTGCGGCAGATCCGGCTTGAACAACGACATTCCCTCCACGGCGACGCCCAACAGCGCAGCTTTTCGCGGCGTTCTAACGTGCGCCGCCTGCAGCCGTTCCCCTCCGTTGACGGAAGAAGGACTTGAGCAGGTTGGACGCCTCTTGCCCCAGAAGACCTGAGTCCGTCGTCGGGCGCCAGTGGCAGGTGGGCTGTTCGAACAGGCGAGGGCCGTGGATGACCGCGCCGCCCTTGGGATCGTCGGCGGCCCAGACGACGCGGCCGATGCGGGCGTGGCTGATGGCGCCGGCGCACATGGCGCACGGCTCCAGCGTCACATAGAGGGTCAGGCCCGTGAGACGGTAGTTGTCCAGCGCCGTCGCCGCGCGTCGCATGGCGACGATCTCGGCATGGGCGGTGGGGTCATGTGACGCGATCGGACCATTGGCGCCGGTCGAAATTACCTCACCTGAGGCCGGATCGACAAGAATTGCACCCACGGGCACCTCTCCTGCGTCCGCCGCCGCTTGCGCTTGGTCCAGCGCCATGCGCATGAACCGCTCATCATGGTCCGCCATACAGACGACAACGACAAGAAGCCCCGCGCCCGTCAAGACGAACGGTCGCCCCGGCCCTTTAAATCCTCCGGTCCCCGCAAGAGCGGCGACGGGACGAAATCCTATGGCGACAAGCCACGCAGCCCTCGCGAAGACGGCCCCAAGCGGTTCGGCGACAAGCCGGCGCGTGCGGGGGCGAGCGATCGTCCACGCAGCGACAAGAGCGGCGGCAAGGACAACAAGGCGTCCGACACGCCCCTGCGCGCCGAGCGAATCGCCAAGACCATGGCCCGCGCGGGCATCGCCTCGCGTCGGGAGGTCGAGCGTCTGATCGGCCTGGGCAAGGTGGCGGTGAACGGCCGCATCCTGGACACGCCGGCGACCCTGGTGACGCGCGACGACGTGATCACCGTGGACGGCAAGCCCATGGGCGGGGCGCAGGCGACGCGCGTCTGGCGCTACCACAAGCCTGCCGGCCTGCTGACCAGCCATAAGGATCCGACGGGTCGCCCGACGGTGTTCGACGCCCTGCCGGCCGGCCTGCCGCGCGTGATCTCGATCGGACGGCTGGATCTGTCGACCGAAGGCCTGCTGCTGCTGACCAACGACGGCGAGCTGAGCCGGGCGATGGAGCTGCCCTCGGCCGGGCTGGTGCGTCAGTACCGGGCGCGGGCGCGGGGCAAAATAACCCAAGAGCAGTTGGACGAGCTGAAGAACGGCGCCGTCGTGGAGGGCATCTCCTACGGTCCAATGGTGGCGACGCTGGACAAGGCCAAGGAAAGCAAATCCGAGGACGGCCGCACGCCGAGCAATCTGTGGATTTCGGTCTCGATCACCGAGGGCAAGAACCGTGAGGTCCGCAAGGTGCTGGAGTCCGTCGGCCTGACGGTCAACCGGCTGATCCGCCTGGCCTATGGGCCGTTCCGCCTGGACGTCCTGCCGGTCGGATCGGTGGAGGAGATCGGGCCGCGCGTGATCCGCGAGCTGCTGGCCGACTACATCCGACCCGAGAACCTGCCGACCGGCAATACGGTCGAGACGCCGGCGCCCATCCCCGGTCGTCGCGTATCGACGCCGATCCTGAAGGGCAACTCGGGCTCGGCCATGTCCGATCCGTCGCGCAAGCCCAGCCGGGTCCGCGCCGCCGAGACGGCCCAGGCCGACGCAGTCGAGCGCCGCGAGCGTCCGCCCAAGAAGGAAGGCTGGGCCAAGGCGACGCCCCGCACCGTCCACCCCAAGAAGACCTACAAGCCTCGCGAGGACGGCGAACGCCCGGCGCGCGCCTACACGCCCCGCGAGGACGGGGATCGTCCGGCTCGCGCCTATACGCCACGCGACGGCGCTCCGGCGCGCAGCAGCGACGGCCCCAAGCGCGAGTACAAGCCGCGCACGGCGGGCGCAGACGCAGGCAAGCGCGACTTCAAGCCACGCGGCTTCGGCGCCAGCGGCAGCAGCCGCGAGACGCGGCCGCCCCGCACCGGCGGCGGCAAGCCGGCTGGCCCGTCGGGCACCAGCGGTCGCGCGCCGGGGGGCAAGCCCCGCACGCCGCGGAGCTAATCCGTGCGGATCGTCGCCGGCAGCCTGAAGGGCCGGGCCATCGTCGCGCCGGACGGGCAGGGCACGCGCCCGACCTCGGACCGGGCGCGGCAGGCCGTATTCAATGTGCTGGAGCACGCCGCCTGGAGCGAGAGCCTGCAGGGGGCGCGGGTCATCGACCTGTACGCCGGTTCCGGCGCCCTTGGGTTCGAGGCGGTCAGCCGGGGGGCGGGCTTCTGTCTGTTCGTCGAGACGGACGACGGGGCGCGGGGCGCGATCCGCGAGAACGCCGACGCCTATGGGCTGATGGGGCGAACGCGGGTGCATCGGAGAAGCGCGACGGACCTGGGCGTCAGGCCCGGCTCGGACGGCGAGGCCTTCGACATCGCCTTCCTGGACCCGCCCTATGGCAAGGGGCTGGGGGAACAGACGCTGCTGCGGCTGCTGGTGGGGAACTGGCTCAAGCCCGGCGCCCTGGTGGTATTCGAGCGCGGGTCGGACGAGCCGGAGATCGACACGCCCGGCTATCAGCGGCTGGACGCGCGCGACTATGGCGCGGCGCGGGTGCTGTTCCTGAAGGTTCTGGCCCTGACCGCATGAGCGGGAAAAAGTGCACTCCGAATTTTTTGAGTGCACTTTCGTGCAGATTTTTGCGAGTGGGTCGCAACGGGATCAGTCCTCGGGCGGCGGACCCAGCAGGGCCTCGTCCTCCTCTGCGATCTCGCGTCGTATCGTGACGCGACAAGCGTCGATGGCCTCGCGGCTCATGCCCTTGAAGAAGTCGGCGTCGAAATCTCGGGCCTCGCGGGCCAGGTCATCGGCCAGACGCCGCCAGCGCCGGGCGTCCGTGGCGCGCCCGCTCTCGACCGCCTCAGCGAAGCGCAGGCGCGCGGTGCGGGCCAGGTCGTCCATGTCCAGGTCGGAATAGAGACCGAGGTCGATCTCGCCGGGCGGGGGCTCGACCTGGTCGCTGCGCCGCCAGCCGTATTTGCGGGCGCGACGGCGAAAGGCGGAAAGGCCCAGGTCGTGGCGGCGACACACGGCCTCGGCGCTGAGGCCGGACAGATAGTCGGCGCGGGCCTGGGCCCAGGTTTGAGCGGCGCGGATGCGATAGACGTCGGTCATGACCGCAGCCGTAAACCAAGGCTACGTCAAATGCGGACGTGGGAAATCCCTGTCCTTCTCCCATTGGGAGAAGGTGGCCCGAAGGGCCGGATGAGGGTTGGGTCCATCCGTCGGCGTCAGCCGTCGCAGGGACACACGTCCAGCATCCGACCCTCACCCTTTCGGCTACCGCATCGCTACGCTCTGCGAGCCTCAAGCCCTCTCCCAACGGGAGAGGGTTACAGCTTTTCGACCAGACCACGCGCGGCGGCCGTCGCCTCGGCCCAGGTGATCTCGAACCCGGCGTCGTCGCCGAAATAGGGGTCGGCGACGGCCTGGCCCTCGCGGCCGGGGACGTGGTCGAGCAGCAGGCTGAGTTCGGCGGTCGCGTCGGCGGGCGCCAGGCAGCGCAGGTTCTCCAGATTGTCGTGGTCCAGGGCCACCACATGGGTGAAGCGGCGGAAATCGGCCTGCGTCACCTGCCGCGCCCGTAACCCCGAGATCTCGACCCCATGCCGCCGCGCCGTCGCCTGCGCCCTCGGGTCCGGCGGCTCGCCCGCATGCCAGTCCCCGGTCCCGGCGGAATCGACAATCAGGTCGAGACGGAGCCGCTCAGCCTCGGCGCGCAGGGCGGCCTCGGCGAGGGGAGAGCGACAAATGTTGCCGAGGCAGACGAAGAGGATGGAGGGTGCTGACAACTGTTAAGCTGCGAGCGTGTTCAAACGCGGTGACAATCGCAGCAAAGCGTAAGCCCGCGGGGCACCAGGACGCCCATTAAATCGCAGCACAACACACTCAACTTCGCGCGTGTTTAACCACTGCCCTACTACGGGAGCCTGAATGCGGTTTACGTAACCAATTCGATGATCGCCGAGAAAGACTTGCACCGCGTCCTTATCATGCACGTTGGTTGGCTCAGGAACTAAGCGCAGCGATTGTCCAACTTCGGGTATGCTGGTTCCGGCCTCATGGCGAAAGCCAGCGATTTCAAAAGACACCTCACCAGAAACTAGGTCAGGATCGAGCGGATCGACTAACGAGAATCCATCACCCGGAAGTCGAGCTTCAGTTAGCGCAAACAGCGCTAAACCGGTTGGAGCTTGGTCGGCAGGGATGGAAAAATATTCAAGGTATTTCGAAAAATCCGACCTCGTTGCTGGAGGTAGTCTTCTTCCAAACGTCGACATGACATTTTCAGTGAAGATCTTGCCTGGCGTATAGTCGAAAGCCGGAAATGAAACAAAACCCTGGCGGCGCATATCTTCAATAGACCGACCCGCATTCAAAGCCTCAAATTCGCTACCTTCGAAGTATCGAAACTGGGGACAAGCTGGCTGGTGGTCTAACATGCCAACTTGCCACCGACGGCGATCTTCCACCCCGTCAGGTGCTTGCCAAGCGAGGACAAGCTGGGCCGGCTTAGCTGGACTTTGGAACCAAACTTTCACGGCGCATCCCCTAAAGCCGCTTGTAAAGCGGCTCGCCTCGCTTTCAGTTGCGCAACCACAAACTCAGCCCGTGCGTCAGAGAAACTCTCTGGAAACCGGAACATCGTGCACCACTGAGCGATTGCCTCGATTCGATGATCTGACAAATCGCGCGCTGCGTCCATCGCATCTCCGACGCCGCCCCGGATGCGCCGTTTCATCTCAGCACAAAGAGCCGCATGTTGTGCTGAGAGTGCATCACCGGCCAACCAGCCATAATGGTGGTGCCCGCCTGCAACCAACTTCGCGATCTCGTTGGGCTGCGCTCTAAACTGCAAATCAGCTTCAGCAATTCCGTAGCCAAGGCTTGTGCCATTATCGAAGGTTGGTGCTAGCCGGTATTGAGGGGCGTCCGGACGAAGCGCGATCAACGTCCCCCAATTTCGCGAATGTCGGTCAGTATTGCCGATAATGGCATCGAACGCGATTGTCCGTGCCCACCACTCTTTCGCTTTGGGGCATGCCAACGAGCGAGATAAGCTAATATTGTCAAGGAGGCTGCCTCGCTTTTCGTTGGTTTTGATACGAGCCCCTTGCAGAAGTTCGATCGCATCGACGTAACGGCTCGGCTCATCGCCAGGATGGTCGTACATGAACTCGATGAGCACACCGGGCGAACCGTTGTCTGGACCCAAAGCAAGGAAAGCCGGAGGTACAGAAACTAACAAATCTCGTGAAAGCTCATAAGCAATTACCTCGCTCCATATCTGTTTGGAGCGCCACCCTGCTGGTTCCTTGAACAAGTATCGGTGGCCACCAATGAGAAAGTTATGAGGCGGTGGATTAGGACAAACGAAAATGCGTTTCGGCTGATTGCCCTGCAGGCCGAACGGATTGTCCTCCAGCTCCCAAGTTCGTAGATCGACTACGTTCTGAGGATGCTGCTCGATTCGCGGCTCGGTTGGCATTTAATCATTCTGCAGTAGGTTTGGCTCAGACACATCCATGTTTGTGAGAGCGGCGAGAGCCAAGGCGTGGCTTAGAAATTGGCGCGCTTCCCAACGTTTTCTCACCGCCGCCCGAACAGCTTCTCCAGATCGTGCAGCTTCAGCTCCACATAGGTCGGGCGGCCGTGGTTGCATTGGCCGGAGTGGGGGGTGGCTTCCATCTGGCGGAGGAGGGCGTTCATTTCGGGGGCCGAGAGGACGCGGCCGGAGCGGACGCTGCCGTGGCAGGCCATCGTGCCGCAGATGGCGGCGAGGCGTTCCTTGAGCGACAGGGCCTGGCCGTGTTCAGCCAGGTCGTCGGCGATGTCGCGGATCAGGCCCTGGACGTCCGTATCGCCCAGCATGGCCGGGGTTTCGCGCACCAGGACGGCGCCGGCGCCGAAGGCCTCGACGATCAGGCCCATCTCGGCCAGCTCCTCGGCCCGCCCGGCGACGCGTTCGGCCTCGGCGGGGTCCAGATCGACCACCTCGGGCGTCAGCAGGGCCTGGCGGGTCACGGACCCCTCGGCCATCTGGGCCTTCATCCGCTCATAGACCAGGCGCTCGTGAGCGGCGTGCTGATCGACGATGACCAGGCCGTCGCGGGTCTGGGCGACGATATAGTTGGCGTGGAGTTGACCCCGCGCGGCGCCCAGGGGGTAGTCGAGAGGGTCGGCGGGGGCATGAGGGGTGAAGGGTGAGTCGTGAGTGGCGGGGGCTGCGGCCGGCTGCTGGGGCCAGCCGGGGCTGTCCCAGCTGGGTTCGACGCGGGCGCTGCGTTCGTTGAGGCCGGGGATGATCTGGGCGGCGGCGGCGGGCTGGGACCAGCCGGTCCAGCCGCTGAAGCCCTGGGCCGAGGGGGCGCTGGGGCTGTAGGCGGGGCCTGAGCCTAGGCCGGTGTGGGGCTGGAAGCTGGACAGGGTTTCGGCGGCGACGGTGGTTGAGGCGCGGTGGCCCGCCGCGTGCAGGGCGTGCCTCAGGGCGCCGACGATCAGGCCGCGCACCAGGGCCGGATCGCGGAACCGGACCTCGGCCTTGGCGGGGTGGACGTTGACGTCGACATAGAGCGGATCGATGTCCAGGAAGAGGACGGCGGCCGGGTGCCGGTCACGCGCCAGGAAGTCGGCGTAGGCGCCGCGCAGGGCCCCTTGCAGCAGCCTGTCCTTCACCGGGCGGCCGTTGACGAACAGATACTGATGCGCCGCATTGCCGCGCGAATAGGTGGGCAGACCGGCGTAGCCCGACAGGCGCACGCCGTCGCGCTCCTGATCGATGAGCAGGGCGTTGGCCTCGAAGTCGCGGCCCAGAAGGGCGGACAGACGTTTCAGCCGGCCCTCGTCGCCGGGGTGTTCGGCGGGCAGGCGCAGGGTGACCTTGCCGTCCAGGGACAGGGTGAAGGCGACGGCCTCGTGCGCCATGGCCTGGCGCTTGATCTCCTCCGAGATGGCCATGGCCTCGGACCGCTCGGACTTCATGAACTTGAGCCGGGCGGGGGTGGCGTAGAAGAGATCGCGTACCTCGACCCGCGCGCCGTGCGGGCCGGGGAAGGGGGCGGGGGCCAGGGGACGGGTCTCGCCGCCCTCGACCGTGATGGCCCAGGCCTCGGTCTCCTCCTGTGAGCGGGTGGTGATCGACAGGCGGGCGACCGAGCCGATGGAGGGCAGGGCCTCGCCCCGGAAGCCCAGGGTGTGGATGCGCAGCAGGTCCACATCGCCGGCGTCGTCGGGCTCCAGCTTCGACGTGGCGTGGCGTTCGATGGCCAGGGGCAGTTCGGCCCTGGGGATGCCCTTGCCGTCGTCGGCGATCAGGATGCGCGACAGGCCGCCGCCGTCGGCCTGGATCTCGATATTGCGGCCCCCGGCGTCCAGGGCGTTCTCGACCAGTTCCTTGATGGCGCTGGCCGGGCGCTCGACCACCTCGCCGGCGGCGATGCGGTTGACGGTTTCGGGGGAGAGGCGACGGATGGGCATGAGGGCAGGAAGATAGGCGGCGGGGAGGATTCGCGCCATGAGGCTTCGTCTCCTCCCTGCGAAGCGGGGAGGTGGCGCGGCGCGCCTTCGCGCCGTGACGGAGGGGTTCTGCGCCGCATCACTGACGTCTGTGGGGCGGAAAGAGCCCCTCCACCGCTTCGCGGTCCCCCTCCCCACGTTGTGGGGAGGAGACGTTGGGCGTCAGTCTTCGGTCTTGGTCTTTTTAGCGGGCGCCTTCTTCGCCGGAGCCTTCTTCGCAGCCGGTTTCTTGACTGCGGCCTTTTTCGGGGCGGCGGCCTTCTTGGCGGCCGGGGCCTTCTTCTTGGGCGCGGCGCCGGCCTTGGCGGCGAGCAGGGGGAGGGCGTCTTCCAGGGTCAAGTCTTCGGGCGCCACGCCCTTGGGCAGGGTGGCGTTGATCTTGCCGGACTTGACGTAGGGACCGAAGCGGCCGGCCATGACGTGGATCGGCTCGCCCGTTTCCGGGTGGGCGCCCAGGTCTTTGAGCGGGGCCGTGGCGGCGCCGCGACCGGGACGACCGGCGCGCTTTTCGGCCAGCAGGGCGACGGCGCGGTTCAGACCGACCTCGAACACCTCGTCGATGTCCGAGACATTGGCATAGGTGCCGGCGTGCAGGACGAAGGGCCCGTAACGGCCCAGGCCCGCCGTGATCATCTTGCCGTCCTCGGGGTGGACCCCGACCTCGCGCGGCAGGGCCAGAAGGCGCAGGGCCTGGTCCAGCGACAGGGAGGCCGGCGACCACCCCTTGGGCAGGGACGAGCGTTTGGGCTTGTCGCCTTCGGGTGGCGTGATTTCGACATAGGGACCGAAACGACCGATCTTCAGCTGAACCGGCTGACCCGTTTCCGGGTCGATGCCCAGTTCGCGGTCGCCGCTCTCGGCCGAACCGTCCTCAGCCGAGGGGCTGGCGACGGGGCGGGTGTATTTGCACTCGGGATAGCGTTCGCAGCCGATGAAGGCGCCGAAGCGGCTGGTCTTCAGGCTGAGCTGGCCGATATGGCACAGGGGGCATTCGCGAGGGTCGGAGCCGTCTTCCTTGGCCGGGAAGATGTGGGCGCCCAGGCTTTCGTTCAGGGCGTCCAGGATGGCCGTGGTGCGCAGTTCGCCGGCGGCCTGCGTCGCGGCTTGGAAGTCCTGCCAGAACTCACGCAGCAGCAGCTTCCAGTCCAGTTGACCGGCGGACACTTCATCCAGGCGGGTCTCCAGCGCGGCGGTGAAATCGTATTCGACCCATTTGGCGAAGAACTGCTCCAGGAAGGCCGTGACCAGCCGCCCCTTGTCCTCGGGATAGAAGCGGTTCTTGTCGACGCGGACGTATTCGCGGTCGCGCAGGGTCGACAGGGTCGAGGCGTAGGTCGAGGGGCGGCCGATGCCCAGCTCTTCCAGCTTCTTGACCAGGGTGGCTTCGGAATAGCGCGGGGGCGGTTCGGTGAAATGCTGGTCGGTGCGGATGGCGTCGACCTTGGCCTTGGCGCCTTCCTTCAGCGCGGGCAGGCGGCTGGTGTCGTCGCTCTCGTCCTCTTCGGCGCCCTTCTGCTTTTCGTCGCGACCTTCCTCATAGACGGCCATGAAGCCGTCGAAGGTGACCACCTGGCCGGTGGCGCGCAGGCCGGTGAGGCCGTCGGGCGTCTCGATCTCGACCGTGGTGCGGTCCAGGCGGGCGGCCTCCATCTGGGAGGCGACCATCCGTTTCCAGATCAGCTCATAGAGCCGCTGCAGGTCGGATTCGAGGCGCACGGTATCGGGATGGCGGGCGATGTTGGTCGGCCGGATCGCTTCGTGCGCTTCCTGAGCATTCTTGGCCTTGGTCTTGTAATAGCGGGGTTCCTGCGGAACGAAGGCCGGGCCGAACTGCTGGCTGATGACCTCGCGCGCCTGGGCGATGCCCTCGGGCGTGGTCTGGACGCCATCGGTCCGCATATAGGTGATCAGGCCGCCGGTTTCGTCGACGCCCTCATACAGTTTCTGCGCCGCCTGCATGGTGCGCTGGGCGGAAAAGCCCAGCTTGCGCGAGGCTTCCTGCTGCAGGGTCGAGGTGGTGAAGGGCGGCGCCGGATTGCGGCGGATCGGCTTCTTCTCGACCGAGTTGATGGTGAAGTCGCCGGCGTCGATAGCCGCGCGGGCGGCGGTCGCGGTCGCCTCATCCTTGATATCCAGACGCTGGACGCGCTTGCCCTCATGCTTGACCAGGCGGGCGGTGAAGGGCGGGCTGTCGGCGTTCAGGTCGGCCTCGATGGACCAGTATTCCTGGGCCTTGAACTTCTCGATCTCCATCTCGCGATCGACGACGATGCGCAGCGCGACCGACTGGACGCGGCCGGCCGAACGGGCGCCCGGCAGCTTGCGCCACAGGACGGGCGAGAGGGTGAAGCCCACCAGATAGTCCAAGGCGCGGCGGGCCAGATAGGCGTTCACCAGCTCCATGTCGATCTGGCGCGGCGCGGCCATGGCGTCGAGGACGGCGGACTTGGTGATGGCGTTGAAGGTGACGCGTTCGACGTGCGTGTCCTTGAGCACCTTCTTCTTGCTCAGCACTTCCAGCACGTGCCAGCTGATCGCTTCCCCTTCGCGGTCGGGGTCGGTCGCGAGGATGACGCGGTCGGCGCGCTTGGCGGCCTCGGCGATTTCGGACAGGCGTTTGGCGCCCTTGGCGTCGGCCTCCCAGTGCATGGAAAAGTCGTCGTCGGGCAGGACCGAGCCGTCCTTGGACGGCAGGTCGCGGACGTGGCCGTAGGAGGCCAGGACTTCGTAGTCCGGGCCGAGATACTTATTGATGGTCTTGGCCTTTGCGGGGCTCTCGACGATGACGAGGTTCATATCTGTCCGGTCTCGGGAAGGGGCGCGAACGTGGTTGGAGCGGGGCCGTGAGTCAATCGCACCTGTCGTCTTACAGCCTAAGGTAGTTGTGTTTTAATGAAGCGCGGTTAGATTGTGGTTCTGGCAACGGAGACGATCATGGCGACGGCGCGAAGCGAAAACACATCCGCGACGGAGTTCCGATCGGACATCGAGGCGGCGGCCTTTCCCACGCGGGAATATATCGGCGCCATGGCGCTGGAAATGGCCCGGCTGGCGCGCGACGAGGGCGACGTGCGGCTGGCGGGGATGCTGGAGCAGGTTGCGGGCGTTGCGGGTCATCCGCCGGCCTAGGTGGACGCCAGCCCGCCGGGCAGCAGGTCGGCGCGGCCGGTCAGGCTGAGTTCCAGCAGGGCGGCGGCGACCTGGGAGACGGGCGCGGCCAACGCGCGGGCGATCTCGTCGCGGGGCGTCGGCGTTGGCGACAGCAGGGCGGCGACCCGGTCGAGGAAGGCGTCGTCGATGTCGTCGTCGAATCTCATTTGATCCGCCGCCGGCTCGCGCAGGGTGCGCAGGGTGTTGAAGGCGCGGTCGATGTCCTCGATCCCCTCGCACAGGATGGCGCCCTGACGCAGCAACTCGTTGGGGCCGCGGGCGCGGGGATCCAGCGGCGATCCGGGCACGGCGAAGACGTCGCGGCCCTGTTCGGCGGCGAGGCGGGCGGTGATCAGGGAGCCGGACCTGATCTCGGCCTCGACCACCACGACGCCGCGCGACAGGCCCGAGATGATGCGGTTGCGGCGGGGGAAGTCTCTAGCCTGGGCGCGGGCGCCGACGGGGCTTTCGGAGACGATGCAGCCCTGGTCCGTCAGGCGGGCGTAGAGGTCGGCGTGTTCGGGCGGATAGATGTCGTTCACCCCGCCGCCCAGGACGGCGACGGTCCCGGTCTGGATGCTTCCTTCGTGGGCGGCGGCGTCGATGCCGCGCGCCATGCCCGAGACGACGATATGGCCGGCCTGACCCAACTGTTGCGCCAGACCGCGCGCGATGCGCTGACCGCCCGCCGAGGCGATGCGGGCGCCGACGATGGCGACCGAGGGCTGGTTCAGCAGGTCGGCGCGGCCGCGGGTCCACAGGATGGGCGGGGGCGGATCTAGCGCAGCCAGCAGCTCGGGATAGTCGGCGTCGCCCAGCACCAGCAGGCGGGCGCCGATGGCGTCGCCGGCGGCCAGTTCACGCTCAACCGCCTCGACCGGCGGGGGCGTGGAAGCGGCGCCGGACTTGCGCACTAGATCGGGCAGGGCGTCCAGGGCGCTGGCGGCGGACCCATAGCGGTCGATGAGTTGGGCGAAAGTCACCGGACCGATGCGGTCGGTGCGGGCGAGCCGCAGCCGGGCGAAGCGTTCGGCCGGGCTCAGGCTCACGCCTTCTTGGCCCCGATGCGCGGTTCCTCGCCCTTCAGCAGCCGGGCGATGTTCTGGTGGTGACGCACCCAGATCAGGACGGCGGCGAAGACGGTCAGGGCGAGGATGGGCAGGCCCACCGGCAGGCCGACGACGGCGAGCGGCAGCAGGGCCAGCAGCGGTGTGGTCGCCGCCGAGATCAGGGCCGCCAGCGACGAATAGCGGAACAGGAAGGCGCAGATCAGCCAGACCGCGCCCGCCATCAGGCCCAGCGGCCAGGCGGCGGCGAGCAGCAGGCCATAGAAGGTGGCGACGCCCTTGCCGCCCTTGAAACCCAGCCAGACGGGGAAGAGGTGGCCCAGGAAGGCCGCGCCGCCCGCGATGGCGCCGGCCAGTTCACTGCCGAACAGGTGGCGCGCGATCAGCAGGGCGACCGCGCCCTTGCCGGCGTCCAGCAGCAGGGTGGCCAGGGCCAGATCCTTGCGGCCGGTGCGCAGGACGTTTGTCGCACCGATATTGCCCGAGCCGATATTGCGCACGTCGCCGGCGCCGGCCGCGCGCGTGATCACCACGCCGAACGGAATCGAGCCGAGCAGATAACCGCCCAGCGCCACGAGCGCCAAGGTCCCGATCGCGGGGCCTGCCAGATCCTGCACGTTGATTCGCTCCCCGCGTGTCGTTGCGGCAAAATGCGTCGGCGCGCGGCGCGGAGCAAGCGCGATCCGACCTCTTGACCCGATGATCGGCGCGGCGTCTGGTCCGCCCGCCTTGCCGGAGACTGTCATGACCCGAATCCCCGCCGCCGTCGCCGTGGTTTTGCTGTTGTCCACGGCAGGTTGCGTCGGCGCGCCGCCTGCTAGCCCGACGCCTGTCGGCGGGCCCGCGCTGGCCGCCTATTTCGACTGCGTGCGCGACGGCGGCGTGGCGGTCTCGGCGCACCGTGCGGTCTCGGCGCTGGATCAGCCCGAGAACTCCATCGCCGCCATCGAGGCGACCGGACGGGCGATTCCCAATGCGATCCTGGAGCTGGATGCCGTCCTGACCAAGGATCAGCATCTGGTGCTGATGCACGACGAGACGATGGAGCGGACGACCACCGGGCGCGGCCGGGTGGCGGACCTGACCCTGGCCCAGGTGAAACGGGCGCGGCTGAAGGCCTCGAACGGCGCCCTGACCCGCGCCGCTCCCCCGACCCTGGGCGAGGCGCTGGACGCCGCCGGGCGCGTGGGGGCCATCGCCAGCATCGACCTGAAGCCCGCCGACGGCGAG
Source organism: Brevundimonas sp. KH_058 (assembly GCF_057838505.1). Classification (NCBI taxonomy): domain Bacteria; kingdom Pseudomonadati; phylum Pseudomonadota; class Alphaproteobacteria; order Caulobacterales; family Caulobacteraceae; genus Brevundimonas; species Brevundimonas sp. KH_058. Next base: position 2,658,612 of record NZ_CM174469.1, read on the forward strand.
ACGACCGTGGATCTGGCGCGGGCGGTGATCGATCAGGTGCGCCGGTCGCGGGCGGGAAATCGCGTGATCCTGATCACCTATAACGAGGCCGATGCGCGGGCGGTGGCGGCCATGGCGCCCGAGATGATGATTTCGGCCGGGTTGAGCCGCGTGGAGGACCTGCAGGGGTTGTACGCGCCACAGATCCTGGCCTGGACCGGGACACGCGAGGAACGGCCAGCCCTGTGGCGCGCCCTACGCGACGCCGGCGTGGAGGTTCAGTTCGGCACGCTGGGCCGGGAAGGCGTACGCCGCGACGACCGCTACGCCGGCGACGGCGACGTGTCGGAATACCGCGACCTGGTGCGCCAGGGCGTGACGGTGATCGCCACCGATACGCCGCTGGCGGTCAAGTCGGTGCTAGGCGCCGAGGTGGCCAAGGCTGCGACGTGCGAGCGGCCGCGCTGATCAGCGTTTTGCCGGCAGCACCGCCATCAGGGCGCGGGTGAAGCCGATGGGGGCGACGGTCAGGTGGTCTTCGTCGGTCAGGACTGTGGATCGGACCGTCAGGCCCGGATAGGCGCGCGATTTCAAGGTGCGCTCCATCGTGCGGACATCGGCGACCATGTCCGCGCCGGAGGTGTTGCGACGGTCGGGGCCGGGCACCTCCCAGCCGCCGATGTACATGAAGACGTCGGCGGGCAGGTCGCGATGGGTGCGGGCGTAGTCGGCCTCCATCCCCATGATGTGGCGCTTGTCATACCAGAAGGACGGGCTGCCCAGGACATAGGCGTGGAACAGGCCGGGGTCGGTGAAAAGGATCTGTGCGCCCAGCAGGCCGCCGTAGGAATGGCCCAGCAGGACGCGGCGCTCGGGATCGGCGCGGAAGCGGCTTTCGACGAAAGGCAGGGCCTGGGTCTTCAGATAGGTCTGATAGGCGGGGCCGCCGCCTTGGAGCATAGAGCTGGAACTGCGGGGGCCGTTCGGGGTCGGCGTGTAGTCGCGGTTTCGACTGATCGTGCCGCTGTCGCCGCGCGAATAGGACAGGCCGACGAGGATGAACTCCTCTATCACGGGGCCGTCCAGGTTCACGCGCCGGGCGATCTGACGGATGATCGGGAAGGCGTAGTCCGCGTCGGTGACATAGAGGACTGGATAGCGGCGCTGGGGGCTGGTCTCGTAACTGGCGGGCAGGCTGACGAAGACCTGATAATCGCGGCCGGAGGCGGGGTCCGGCACGGTCCAGACCTGGGTTCCCGTCAGCACATAGGGCGCGCCTTCGGCCGCGTCAGGCGCAGGCGAGGACTGCGCGTCGGCCCGTTCCGAACAGCCCACGACGGCGCCGGCCAGCAGAACCAGCCCCAGGCCAGCCGTGCGTTTCCAGATCTTCATGACCGATTCCCCCGATAAGCTTCACTTTGAGTGAGCCTAGGGCGGAATGTGGCGGAAAGCCGGAGGGTCAGTGAACCTTGCGACCGCCCACCCAGGTTCCGATCACCTTGCCCTGGAGCCTGCGGCCGTCGAACGGGGAGTTCTTGGATTTGGAGTGCAGGGCGTCGGCGTCGACGATGATGGGGGCGCCGAGGTCGAACAGGACCAGGTCGGCGGGGGCGCCCTCGGCCAGCACCCCGGCGTCGAGGCCTAGCAGGGCGGCGGGGCCTTGCGTCAGCGGGCGCAGCACGTCCAGCAGGTCCAGACCGGCCTCGTGGTGCAGGGTCAGGGCGGCGGGCAGCAGGGTCTCCAGCCCGATGGCGCCGGGCGCGGCCTCGGCGAAGGGGCGGCGCTTGTCCTCGGCCGGGGCCGGGGCGTGGGCGGAGGTGATGACGTCGATCAAGCCCTCGCGCACCCCCTCGATCAGGGCCTGACGATCCGCTTCGGAGCGCAGCGGCGGGTCCAGCCGGTAGAAGGTGCGATAGTCGCCGATGTCCACCTCGTTGAAGCACAGGTGGTTGATCGAGACGCTGACGGCGACCTCCAGCCCCTTGGCGCGGGCGCGGGCCAGGGTGTCCAGCGCGCCCTCGGTCGAGATCTGATCGACCAGGAAGCGGGCGCCGGTCTGTTCGACCAGGGCCAGGTCACGTTCCAGCCCGATGCGCTCGGCGATGGCCGGGCTGCCTGACAGGCCCAGGCGGGTGGCCAGTTCGCCCGAGGCGGCCACGGCGCCTTCGGTCAGCCAGGGATCGGCCGGACGGCAGGCGATCAGGGCGTTGAAGGCGGCGGCGTAGCTCATCACCCGTTGAAGGGTGCGGCTGTTGACGATGACCTTGTCGCCGTCGGTGAAATACAGGGCGCCGGCCTCGTCCATCAGGCCGATCTCGGCCATGCGCTGGCCGTCCAGGGCCTTGGTCGCGGCGCCGGCGGCGCGCACATTGACCAGGTTCAGGGCCGCGCCGCGCCGCTGGATGAAGTCGATCATCGCCGGGTCGTCGACGGCGGGATCGGTGTCGGGCTGGACGACGATGGTGGTCACGCCCCCGGCGGCGGCGGCCAGGCTGGCGGACTTCAGCGTCTCCTTGGGCTCTGCGCCCGGTTCGCCGGTCTTGACCCGGATGTCGATCAGGCCAGGGGCGAGGCACAGGCCGTCGGCGTCGATGATCTGGTCGGCGTCGATGGGCGCTGCGCCATGGACGACGCGGACGATGCGACCGTCCTCGATCAGAAGGCCGCCGGGACCGTCATAGTCGGTGGCGGGGTCCAGCAGGCGGGCGTTGATGATGGCGACGGTGGTCATCGGGCGTCCCCCCAACGGGCGGAGAGGGAGGCGAGGACGGCCATGCGGGCGGCGACGCCCATCTCGACCTGATCCTGGATCAGGGAGACGTCCAGGTCGTCGGCGACATCGGAATCGATCTCGACGCCGCGGTTCATCGGGCCGGGATGCATGACCCGGGCGCCCGGCTTGGCCCAGGCCAGCTTCTCGCGGTCCAGACCCCAGAAGCGGAAATACTCGCGGGTCGAGGGCACCAGGGCGCCGGCCATCCGCTCAAGCTGAAGGCGCAGCATCATGACCACGTCGCAGCCTTGCAACCCCTCGCGCATGTCGTGGAAGACCTCGCAACCCCAGCGGTCGGCGTCGCCGGGCACCAAGGTCGGCGGCCCGATCAGACGCACCCGCGCGCCCATCATCTGAAGCAGGGCGACGTTGGAGCGGGCCACGCGGCTGTGAGTGATGTCGCCGCAGATGGCGACGGTCAGGCTGGTCACATCGCCAAAGGCGCGGCGCATGGACAAGAGGTCCAGCAGGGCCTGGGTCGGGTGTTCGTGGCGGCCGTCCCCGGCGTTGACGACGGCGCAGCCGACCTTCTGGCTGAGCAGTTCGGCCGCGCCCGAGGCCGAGTGGCGGATGACCAGGATGTCGGGTTTCATGGCGTTCAGGGTGACCGCCGTGTCGATCAGGGTCTCGCCCTTCTTCACCGAGGAGGAGCCGACCGGCATGGTCACCACGTCGGCGCCCAGCCGCTTGGCGGCGATCTCGAACGAGGAGGAGGTGCGGGTCGAGTTCTCGAAAAACAGGTTCACCACCGTGCGCCCGTGCAGCAGGTCCAGAGCCTTGGACGACTGGCGATTGAAGTCGACGAAGGCGTCGCCGAGATCCAGCAACTGCGGGGTGACGAACGGATTGAGGTCCGACGCGGCGAGGAAGTGGGGTTTCGGGAACGGGACCAGCCGATCGCGGATGGTCTGGTCGGTGACGTCTGAGGGCTGGGTCATCGAGACGCGGCTATAGGCGTGACTCGGTCTGAACGCGAGTCAGACGAAGTGGAACAGCGCCAGAAGAATGGGGATGACCACGGCGCTGCCTACGGTGGTCAGGGCGATGACGCCGGCGATCAGGGGCGCGTCGCCGCCCATCTGACGCGCCAGGATATAGGAGGCGGCCGAGCCTGGCGCGGCCCCGCAGATCAGGGCGATGCCCTGGGCCAGGCTGTCGCCGCCTAGGGCCCAGGCGATGAACCACATCAGGGGCGGCATGACGCCCAGCTTGACCAGGGTGACGGCGGCGATGGTGGTGCGGCTGCGCCGGACCTCGGCAAAGGACAGACCTGCCCCGGCGACGATCAGGCCCAGCGGCAGGGCGGCGGCGCCCAGCAGGTTCAGGGCGTCGGACAGGCCGGGGATCAACGGCACGCGCAACAGGTTCAGCGCCAGGCCGATCAGGCACGCCAGCAGGATCGGATTGGCCAGCATCGACTTGATCAGACCCAGCACCGAAGGCTCGCGCCGCAATGACCCCCATTTGGCCAGCACGGCGACGCAGGCGATGTTGGTCACCGGAATGATGAAGGCGATGGCGACCGCCGCCATGGCCGTGCCTTCCGAGCCATAGACCGACTGGATCACCGGCACGAAGACGAAGCTGTTCCAGCGGATCACGCCCTGGAAGACGCTGGTGTAGGCCGGTCCGTCCAGGGTGATCAGGGGTTTGGCCGCCAGGGTCGCCGCCGCCACGATCAGGGTCGCCCCCACCGCCGCCGCGCCCGCGACCGTCGCCCCGCCGCCGGCCAGGTCCGCGTGCCAGATCGCGGGGATCAGGAAGCTGGGGTAGAAGATGTTGATCGACAGCTTCTCGATCGGCCGCCAGGCCTCGTCGGGCAGGAAGCCGGATTTTCGCAGCCCATAACCCAGGGCGATCATCAGAAAGACCGGCAGGACGCCGGCGATCAGGGCCGTCAAATCCAGGTCGCCTGATCCCGCACCCGATCCAGCGCCCCTTGCAGAATCCAGGCGGCGGCGGTGCGGTCCACGACCTGAGCGCGGCGCTTGCGGTTAAGGTCCAGGTCCTCGATCAGGAACCGCTCGACGGCGCTGGTGGACAGCCGCTCGTCCCAGAAGGCGATGTTGATCGGACGCAGCCGTTCCAGATTGCGGGCGAAGGCCCGGCACGACTGGGCGCGCGGGCCTTCGGTGCCGTCCATATTGGCCGGCAGGCCGATGATCAGGGCCGAAACCTTGCGATGGGCCATCAGCTTGAACAACTGTTCGGCCTCCAGCGTGAACTTGGACTTTCTGATCAGCTCCAGCGGCGAGGCGATCAGGCGCGTGACGTCCGACACGGCGACGCCGATGGTCTTCTCGCCCAGATCCAGGCCCATCCACGGCGTGTCGGGCGGGCAGGCGGCGGGCAGGTCGAGGAGGTCGAGAACGGGCACGGCCTGCGGTTAGGACTGGCGCGGCCTTAAGTCAAAGGCGATGGTGCACCGTAACCTTGATCAGGGGCGACAGTCGCGGCTGTAAGCCTCTTCATAAGGCTTTTCGAAACAGGCCAGGAAGCCGTCGAGCACATCGAGGTTGAGCGGCCAGGTCAGCTCACGGCCATACCTGGCCTTGAAGTTCGCCGAATCCTCCTCGAATCCCGGAGGAGGCGGGATGAGCGCGAGCCGGTCACGAGAGGCTTGCAGCATTGGACGGTCTCTTAGAAGAAACGCGACCGTGCCGATGGCGTAGTGTTCCTTGCCTCCGATAGAGCTGGGGCTGACGCCCGCCAGCAGCAGTCGAACAGCCTGATCATTCTGGCCCAGGGCGGCCCTGATCTGGCCTTCGTGCCAATAGTTGGTGTGAAGCTGATCGCTGGTGAAATCCCTCCAGCGGGCCTTGCGATAGGCGGACAGCAGTTCGGCCGCCGCCTCGCGGCATTCGCGTCTGTTGCCAAGCGGTCGCCAGCCACCCTGAAGATCTTGATCGAAGGCCTCGACCGAAAGCGCCAGCATGGCCTCGCGGTCGTAGGCGCAGACATCGGGAGCTGGCGTAGATTGCAGAACGGCGGCGAATAAGACGGCGAAAAGCATCGAAGCACCCCCGGATTGTGCGAACTAACTCCATGCTTGCAAATGCGGCATCAGTTGGACGCGCCGTGTCCTTGTTAATCCGCCCGGACGCCGCTAATCCGACCGCTTCGTTTCATTCTGTGTGTTGGAGGGCCGCATGGCCATCGACGCTGCGACGGTGCGCAAGGTTGCGCATCTCGCCCGCATCAAGACCCCCGAGGACCGGCTGGAGCCGCTGGCGCAGGAGCTGAACTGCATCCTGGCCTGGATCGAGCAGTTGGACCAGGTGGATGTCGAAGGCGTGGAGCCGATGACCTCGAACGTCGCCCAGCCCCTGCGCCTGCGCGAGGACGTGGTGACCGACGGCGACAAGATCGACGCCGTCCTGTCCAATGCGCCCAAGTCGGCGGACGGCTTCTTCGTCGTGCCCAAGGTGGTCGAATAGTCATGAGCGACCTGACCAAACTGACCCTGAAGGGCGCTGTCGACGGCCTGAAGGCTAAGGAGTTCTCCTCGGCCGAAATCACCCAGGCCTTCCTGACCAACATCGAGGCCGCCAACCCGACGCTCAACGCCTATGTCGAGGTGACGGCGGACAAGGCCATGGACATGGCGCGCGCGTCCGACGCCCGCATCGCCGCCGGCGAGGGTGGGGTGCTGGAAGGCGCGCCGCTGGGGATCAAGGATCTGTTCTGCACCGAAGGGGTGCAGACCACGGCCGGCTCCAACATGCTGCGTGGGTTCGTGCCGCCGTATGAATCGACCGTGACCGCCAATCTGTGGCGCGACGGGGCGGTGATGCTGGGCAAGCTGAACATGGACGAGTTCGCCATGGGCTCGTCCAACGAAACCTCGGCCTTTGGTCCGGTCGTGAACCCGTGGAAGTCGGCCAACTCCAACGCCGAGCTGACGCCGGGCGGGTCTTCGGGCGGTTCGGCCTCGGCCGTGGCGGCGGACCTGTGCCTGGCCGCGACTGCGTCGGACACCGGCGGTTCGATCCGCCAGCCTGCCGCCTTTACCGGCACGGTCGGGATCAAGCCCACCTATGGCCGCGCCAGCCGGTTCGGCATGGTGGCCTTCGCCAGTTCGCTGGACCAGGCCGGGCCGATCACCAAGACGGTCGAGGACGCGGCCCTGCTGCTGCAATCCATGTGCTCGTTCGACGCCAAGGACTCGACCAGCCTGGACATCCCGACGCCCGACTGGACCCAGTCGGTCGGCAAGTCGGTCAAGGGCCTGCGCATCGGCGTGCCGCGCGAATATGTCGTGGACGGGATGCCGGCCGAGATCCAGGCCCTTTGGGATCAGGGCGTGGCCTGGCTGAAGGACGCCGGCTGCGAGATCGTCGAGATCAGCCTGCCGCACACCAAATACGCCCTGCCGACCTATTATATCGTGGCGCCGGCCGAGGCCTCGTCGAACCTGGCCCGCTATGACGGGATGCGGTTCGGGCACCGGGCGGAGGAGTTCAAGTCGCTGGACGACCTGTATGCGACCTCGCGCGCGGAAGGGTTTGGCAAGGAGGTTCAGCGCCGCCTGACCATCGGCGCCTATGTGCTGTCGGCCGGCTTCTACGACGCCTACTACGTCAAGGCGCTGAAGGTGCGTCGCCGCATCGCCGAGGACTTCGACAACGTCTGGGGCCAGGTGGACGCCATCCTGACGCCGTCGACGCCGTCGGCTGCGTTCGCGATCGGCGACAAGCAGATCGACCCGCTGACCATGTATCTGAACGACGTCTTCACGGTGACGACCAATCTGGCCGGCCTGCCGGGGATTTCGGTCCCCGCCGGTGTCGATTCCGGCGGTCTGCCGCTAGGCCTCCAGGTCATCGGCAAGGCGCTGGACGAGGCGACCGTGTTCCAGGTCGGCGCTGTGCTTGAACAGGCGGCGGGCTTCACGGCTAAGCCGAGCAAGTGGTGGTGAGATAACTTCTCCTTGTCGGAGAAGCGAAGGGGCCGGCGGATCGCCGGCCCCTCTTTAATTATTCGGCCGAGAGCGCCTTCAGATCGGTGTCGATGGCGGCGATCTTGGCGTCGGTGATATTGCCCTGGGAGTAGGGGGCGACCTGGCGCAGGGTCATGCCTTTGAACTGGCCATAGGCGGGGTGTTTGTCGAGGCCGGGCAGGTGCTTGTCCAGGACCGCCTTGGTCGCGGGATCGGCGATCAGGGCCTCGATGGAGCTGTCGATGGTGGGATGGGCGGCGTGATTCTCGTGTTCCGGGGCGAGTGTCGGGACTGGCGCGGTCTGGGCCGAGGCGGCGCCGGCCAGCAGCAGGGAGGCCGCGGCGGCGGCGGCGAACAGGGTCTTGGTCATCGAAATCTCCGTTGGGAGGCGCAAGTTGATCGCCTTTCGCGACATCATCAAGACAGCCCCCTTTCTCGCCGCCGACGAGGGCGCTAGGACGGACGGATGACCGACACCGCTACGAACTCGAAAACCATCAAGGGCCGCACCGGCGATTGGGAAATCGTCATGGGGCTGGAAATCCACGCCCAGGTGGCGTCGAAGGCCAAGCTGTTCTCCGGGGCCGCCGTCGGCTTCGGCGCAGGGCCGAACGAGCAGGTGTCGCTGGTGGATGCGGGCTTCCCCGGCATGCTGCCCACGCTGAACAAACACTGTGTCGAACAGGCGGTGAAGACCGGCCTGGGCTTGCGCGCCCAGATCAACAGGCGCAGCCAGTTCGACCGAAAGAACTACTTCTATCCCGACCTGCCGACCGGCTATCAGATCAGCCAGCTCTATTATCCCATCGTGGGCGAGGGCGTGGTCGAGGTGGAGGCCGAGGACGGCAGCTTCTTCAACGTCGGCATCGAGCGGCTGCACCTGGAGCAGGATGCGGGCAAGCTGATCCACGACCTGTCGCCGACCGAAAGCTATGTCGATCTGAACCGGGCCGGCACGGCGCTGATGGAGATCGTCTCGCGCCCCGACCTGCGCACGCCGGACGAGGCAGTCGCCTATGTGAAGAAGATCAGGACCATCCTGATCTATCTGGGCACCTGCGACGGGGACATGGAGAAGGGCAATCTGCGGGCCGACGTGAACGTGTCGGTGTGCCGTGTCGGGAACTATGAAAAGTTCAAGGCGACGGGCGAATTCGGCTATCTGGGGACGCGCTGCGAGATCAAGAACGTCAATAGCTTCCGTTTCATTTCTCAAGCGATCCAGTATGAGGCGCGCCGCCAGATCGAGATCCTGGAGGACGGCGGTTCGATCACCCAGGAGACGCGGCTGTATGATGCGACGGCCGGCGAGACGCGCTCGATGCGGTCCAAGGAAGAGGCGCAAGACTATCGCTACTTCCCCGATCCCGACCTGTTGCCGCTGGACCTGGAAGAGGCCTGGATCGCCGAGATCAAGGCGTCGCTGCCGGAACTGCCGGACGACAAGCGCAAGCGTCTGATGGCCGACTATGGGCTGTCGCAATACGACGCCATCGTGTTGATCTCGGAACAGGCCAAGGCGGACTATTTCGAAGAGGCGGCCAAGGGCCGTGATGCCAAGCTGGTGTCCAACTGGGTCACCAACGAGGTCTCGGCGCGCCTGGCGGCAGACAACAAGGACTTCAGCGAGAACACGCTGCCGGCGGCGCATGTGGCGCAGCTGGTCGAACTGATCGAGACGAACGTCATCTCGTCCAAGATCGCCAAGGAGGTCTTCGATCACGTCTGGAACGGCGAGGGCTCGCCGGCCGAGGTGGTCGAGAAGCATGGCCTGAAACAGGTCACCGACACCGGCGCCATCGAGAAGGCCGTGGATGAGATCATCGCCGCCAACCCTGACAAGGCGGCGGCCGTGGCGGACAAGCCCCAGGCCATCGGCTGGTTCGTCGGTCAGGTGATGAAGGCCACGGGCGGCAAGGCCAATCCGGCAGCGGTCAACGACATCCTGAAGGCCAAGCTGGGCCTTTGATGCTTGGGGGCTGCGGCCCCCAAACCCCCAGCTGGTCGCTAACGCTCGCGACGCGGTCGCTCGCTGCTTGAGCGACGCGTTCAACTAAAAAGGCCCCGCGGATCGCTCCGCGGGGCCTTTTCAGTTCTGGGCTTAGGCCGAAGGCGGCGTGGGCGGGGTCGGCGGTTCGGGGGGAGCCGGCGGGACCGGCGCATCCGGATCGGTGGGCTCCGTAGGCTCGGGGGGCGCCGGCGGCGGGGCAGGTTCTTCGCCCGGCGGGGGAGCCGGCGGCGCAGGAGGTGTGGGCGCGTTCGGATCCCAGGACGGCGGGGGCGTCGGATGGTGCGGCGTCTGCTGATCGACCGGCGGCGGCGGGGGAGGCGCGGTCGGGGCTTGTTGGGCCGTCGCGGCGCCGGCCAGCAACAGCGAGGAGGTCAGGGCGGTCAAGGCGATCTTCATGGGGAAATTTCCTTTACGAGAAATGGCGTCTTGAAGGCGTTCGGGCGTCGTCGGGGATGGCGACGACGAGCAAGGTCGGAGCCTAACGAGGCCGTTTTTCGTCCCCTATTCGTGGAGTAGTTCTGGGGGCTGGATGCTTGGGTCGTCTGTCGATCACCTGGCGAAACGCGTTTTCGCCGGGGCGCGGATACATGCCGATGCAGTCGCGGAGAGGTCGCGAGGCCCCATTCGAAGGTCACGGCAGGGCCATGGTTGGGCGTTCGGCGATGCGCCAAAAGACGAAAAAGCCCGACGGCCGGGGGCCGTCGGGCTGAAGCTTCGAAATCGTCAGGCGGTCACCAGCGCCAAGCGTCACGGATGACATCGACAATATAGCCGTCGTATTCGTCGATCAGATAGATGGTGTTGTCGACGGAAACCCAGCGCGTGCCCTCGGGCGGATAGCCCAGGCCGTAGGTGCGCCAGTCGTTCAACTGATACCGCCAGAAGGTGTCCGGCAGATACTGGCCGACCGACCATGTGCGGTTCCAATACGAGCGTGGGACGCTGTAGTAGCCCCAGCCTGGCGCGAAATAGAAGCCGGCGCGGATACCGTTGTAGCCTCTGAAACGATTGTCGTTCCTCCACCAGTCGGAGCGGTGGTTGCGATAGAAGTCACGCCGCCACTGGTCGCCGTTGAAACGCTGGCGGAACTCGCGGTGCTGGCGGTCGCGGTCGCGGCCGTTGTTCCAGCCCGAGACCGGGACGGTCGGGGCGTTGACCGCCGGCGTTTGGACGGTCTGGGCGGTTCCAGCCATTGCCAGGCCGATCCGGGCGTTGGCCGCCGGTGCTGGGGCGGTCAGGACGATTCCATCCGCCGTCAGGCCGCTCCGGGCGTTGGCCGCCGGTGTTGGGACGGTCAGGCCGGTTCCAGCCGCCCTCGGGTCGTTCGGGACGTTGGCCCCCGGTGTTCGGACGGTCGGGTCGGTTCCAGCCGCCTTCGGGTCGGTCGGGGCGTTGGCCGCCAGCGTTAGGACGGTCAGGCCGGTTTGCGCCACCGTCGGGCCGGTCAGGACGTTGGCCGCCGGTGTTCGGACGGTCGGGCCGGTTCCAGCCGCCTTCGGGACGGTTGGGGCGTTGGCCGCCGTTGCTGGGTCGGTCGGGGCGCTCGCCGCCGGACGGCCGTTCGGGGCGCGGCGTGTTGTTTGCAGGTCGGCTGGGGCGTTCGGCACGCGGTTCGCGCGGTGCGTCCTCGCGGCCCATCTGGGAGCGTTCCGGGCGGTTCACGCCGCGGGCGCGGCCTTCGCGACGCGGTTGGTCCTGCTGAGCCTGGTCCTGGGCCAGGGCTTGGACCGGCGCTGCGAGCGGGCCGGAGACGGCGGCGATGGCGGTGAAAGCCATCAAGAGGCGTTTCATGGTCTTTGGTTCCTGCACGCCGGTTTTCCGGCGGCTTGAGGGGATGATCGACCTGTGGCGATGAACCCAGGCTGAACATTGTTCGCAATCAAGGGACTGGCCGAAAAAAGAGAACCCCGCAGACAGGGCCTGCGGGGTCCGAAAGGTCGATCTGTGGCGGGGCCTAGTAGACGCCCGACAGGACACTGGCGATCAGGCCGCTGGCGACGGCGATCATCAGGATGTCGTTACCGGCGTGGACGTAGCGATAGCCGTGCGGGGCTTCGCGAAGGCCGTAAACATAGGGATCGCGCACATAATAGTTGCGATACTGGTCAGGCAGATAGCCGCCCGTGCGCCAGCGATAGTTGCTGTAGCGCGGCTCTACCTGATGGTAGCCGTAGCTGGGCGCGTACCAGAAGCCCGCCCGCGGACCGTCGTAGCCGCTGAAGTCGGAGCGCCCGCGCCACCAATCGCGATTGTTGCGATCCGAGTGGTCGTTACGCCAATCTCGGCGATCGTTCCGGTATCCATGACGGTCTTCGCGGCGATCAGGACGATGGTCCTGGCGGCCGTCGTAACGGTCGCCGCCCCAATTGCTTCGGTCGTTGTGGCGGTAGTCGCGACGGTTCTGGCGATGCTCCTGACGATACGCGTGGCCGCGGTCCTGCGCCTGAACGAGCATCGGCGCGGCCGTGGTCGACAGGGCGATGGCGACGACGGCGACCTTGGTGAGGCGGTTCATCTTCATGCTCCATTCTGGGTCGACGACGGATATGCCGATCCGACCCGTTGATGACGGCGAGGTTCGGTTCGGTCGCCTGAACGCGTCCTGAACGACCCTGTCAGGTTCCGGGAGCGGTCGTGGTCTCGCATCGCGCGCAGGCGAGAGACGTAAACGAGAGATTTCGCAGAGATTTCCGAGGCATGAATCGCTTCGGCAGTATTCATTTCTGCTTTACTGAAAAGACTGGTCGATCCCGTTTCGCGTTAACTTTAACTTCAAACCGCGGGTATTTGATGGCGTCTCAGAGGCGGGCCCAGAATGGCGCCCGATCAGGAGATACGGTGATGAACGCGCAAGAAATGGCGCACGACCTGCAGACCCCGCAAGAGGGCCTGCCGCTGCCGACCCCGGACATGTCCGGCGACGACCTGTTCAAACTGGGCATGATGTATTCCGCAGGTTCGGGCGGTTGCCCGATGGACCGGGTGTCGGCCCACATGATCTTCAACCTGGCGGCCATGAAGGGCTCGATCGAGGCACGCGTCTATCGCCGCGAGATGAGCATGGAGATGGAACGCGAGGAGATCGCCGAGGCCCAGAAGGCCGCGCGGCGCTACATCGATCAGGGCGTGGTGCAGTTGGTCGCCTAAAAGGGATGTAGGCGACCTTTTAGAACTGGGCGAATCCTCTGCCGTTCGATCCGTTGATCGAGTAGGTAAAGCCGATGGGCAGGGCGGCGCGGACCTGGGTGAAGAAGGCCGCCAGTTCGCCCAGGGTCGAGCGGGGTACGAAGATGATGTCGCCCCGCCGCAGGGCAATGACCTCGCCGCGACGCGGACGCAGGTCCACCACCCGCATCATGCGCGATCCGCCGGGACCGCGACGGATCAGGGCGACGCGATCCTGACGCGAGGTGGGCGCGAAACCGCCGGCCTGGATCACCGCCTGATAGGCATCCAGATCGCCGATCATTTCGAAGACGCCCGGCGTGCGGACCTCGCCGTCGACCCAGACGCGGATCGGGCCGGCCTGACGCAAGGTCACCTCGACCGTCGGCCGCACCAGTTGCGGCGCATAGGCCGCCGACACCACCTGCTGCAACTCGGGCAGGGTGCGATCTCCCGCCATGACCGAACCGATCAGAGGCAGGGCGATGCGGCCGTCGGGGCCGATCTTCACCGTGCGGGTCAGTTCCGAAGCCGTCGGCGTGGCCACCTCGATCTCGTCGCCGGGATAGAGCAGATATTCCGGCTCCTGATCCGTCCAGTCGGCGAAGGGAATGCCGGGCAAGTCGCCGTTCGTCGGCTGTTCGACGCGATGGACGCCGCCCGGCCGGGGCATCCGCGAGGCGTTTCCACCGCCGCACGCCGCCAGCGAGGCCGCGATGGAGGCTGAACCCAGGGTCAGCAGGAACAGGCGGCGATCTGACAGCATGAGAATCGGTCGGCCTCGACGAGGAGATTTGAGCCAACTTCGCCGATCATGGGTAATCATCGGTTAACGCCGGTGGGCGAAGGGTGATCGGGACAAATCTTCAAGGGATTCGGCCCGCTCGATGCGTTCCACGGCACATATCACGACAAGACCGCGCTATGGCGTGCTGGACGTGATCGGCCTGCTGTTTCGCGAACTGCTGCTGATGATCATCGTCTTCGTGGTGATCCTGGCGCTGGGGTTCGCGGCGACGATGACGCTGAAGAAGAGCTACACCGCCACCGGATCGGTCTTCGCCGGCGTAGGTCAGGAATACGTCTATCAGCCGCGCGTCGGTACGGCCGAGCGAGGCCAGGCGCCGCAGGGGGACGAGGTCGCCAACTCCGAAGCCGCCATCCTGGGGTCGGGCGCCGTGCGCCAGAAGGTGGTCGAGGCCCTGGGCCCCGCCGCCATCCTGGGCGAACAGACCAGGGGCGGACCGGAAAAAGCCGAGGCGGCCGCGCGACGCGTGATCGGAACCAGCCTGGGCGTCGCCACGGCGCCGGGCAGCGCGGTGATCCACCTCAGCTACAAGGCCGACGATCCCGAACGGGCGGCGCGGGTTCTGAACGCCGTGATCGAACAGTATCTGGTCTATCGCCGAGAGGTCTTCCAGGACAAGACGCCGGCCATCGCCAGCCAGCGCGTGGCCTTCGAGGACGAGCTGGGCAATGCGGACCGGGCGTATGAAACCTTCCTGATGTCCAACGACATCGGCGATTTCGCCGCGGCCAAAACGACGCTGGCGGCGACCTATCAGACGGTCTTCACCGATCGGATGTCGACGCAGAGCCTGTTGAACCAGACCAGCCAGCGGCTGAACACCCTGATGGCGCAGCAGGCGGGGACGCCGGCGGAGGTGGCGCTGCAGCAGGATCTGAATATTTCGGCCCAGGATCAGGTGCTGCAACTGCGCACCGAGCGCGAGCAACTGCTGTCGCGGTATCAGCCCGACGCCCAGCCGGTGAAGGACATCGAGGCACGCATCGGCCAGCTTCAGGCCTATGTCGCGACCGGCACGGCCGTGGGCGCCAAGGAGGTCCGCACCGGGCCGAACCCCGTCTGGACCGAGCTGGAGACGACGCGGATCAATACGCGGGCCGAGCGGGATTCGCTGGCGGCGCGTCTGTCGGTCCTGGATCGGCAGCTGAACGATATTCGCGCCCGCCAGACGCGATTGACTGCGCTGGAATCCGAGAACACGACCCTGGCCGGCAATCGCGAGGTGCTGAGCGCGTCGATCCGCGAGTTCCAGCAGCGAGAGACGCAGAGCCGCGCCGACAACGCCCTGGTCGCCGCCGGCGCCGACAATGTCACCGTCATCGAGCGCGCCCAGCCTCCGTCGACGGGCAAGAGCCTGAAGATCCCGCTGCTGGCGGCGGTCTTCCTGTTCGCGGGCTTCACCGCCTTGTGCGTCGGCCTGTTGCGGGTGTTCACGCGGCGCGGGTTCACGACGCCGGCCTCGGTCAGCCGGACGCTGGACATGCCGGTTCTGGCCGTCGCGCCCGCCAAGGCGGCTTAGCGACAGTCGTGCTAGATTAGGGCGTAAGGGAGCGCCTTGGCGATTCGATGGTCGATCTGACTTCAGAAATGGCGGGCCTTTGGGCGGCGCTGGGACCGGCGCCGGCGCATCGCGCGCGCGTCATCCAGTTCGCCTCGGCCGCGACGGGCGAGGGCGTTTCCACCGTGGCGCGCGAGTTCGCCCGACTGGCGGCGGTGCGGGCGCGCAAACCCGTCTGGCTGATCGACGGCGACCTGGCCCAGCAGGGGCAGTTGGAGACCGTGTCGGCCGAGCCGGATCGGTTCGGTCAGGTCGGCAAGGCGGCGCAGGCCTCGCCCGACGGGTCCAGCTTCTACGCCGTGACGCCGCGCGTGACGGGGCGCGACGGCAAGCCAGTGCCGGATTCGCGGCTGCTGACGGCGCGGTCGTGCCTCGGCGGCCGGCTGTGGGTGACGCATTTCCACATGGAGGCGCTGCGCTCCGGCCATCGTGTCGAGGCGGTCGGAGAGCCTCGCTATTGGGAGGCCTTGAGGCGCCACGCCGACACCATCGTCATCGACGCCCCGGCCGCCGACCGCAACGACATGGCGATCATCCTGGCGCCCTTCGTGGACATGACGGTGCTGGTGGTCGCAGCCGAGAGCACGGCGGCCAGCGCCCCGGTCATCCTGCGCGACGAGATCGAGGCCGTGGGGGGGCGGATCGCCGGGGTGGTGATGAACCGCTCGACGTATAAGCCGCCCAGTTTTTTGCAGCGGCTGACGGGCTGACCCCCTTCCAAATGCGGTGATTTCGGTGTCCGATTTCGGACATTCGCATAGAAAATTAGGGGGTTGAGCCGGAAATGGGCTCAGCTGCGGCGCCTTTACGCACGTCGCGCATTGTGCGGCCATGACAAAGTCAGTCGCATTCGTCGGAGCGGGGCCGACAACCCTCTATGCGCTTCATGCCCTTCTCTCGCGAGGTGTGGTCTCGGCGCAAATTACGGTCTTCGAGGCCAGCCAGACCGCCGGATGCGGCAGCCCCTACAGTTCGGATTGGAACGACAGGGCGATGCTCTCGAACATCGCCAGCATAGAAATCCCTCCACTTCGGGACACTCTGGCGGATTGGCTCGCTAAACGGACGAACGCAGAGCTTGAGGCGCTGGATGTCGATCCTACGTCTCTCGACGAGCGAACCTTCGTTCCACGCATCGTCCTGGGCCGATATTTCGAGACCCAGTTCGCGATCATGGTGGACCAGGCCCGCGCCGCCGGTGTGAGCATTGAGGTCCGAACGGGATGCCGCGTTATCGACGCCGCAAACAGAAATGAAGGCGTGGAGCTGACCTTCATGTCGCCGCCGTCGCAACGCGTGACAAGGGCGGTGTTCGACCACGTTGTTCTGGCCACCGGTCACCAGTGGCCGTCGCGCCAGCAAACCCAGCCTGGCTATCTTCTCAGTCCGTGGCCGGCGTCGGTCCTAACGGATATTCCGGCGACGAGCGTCGGCATCCGCGGTTCGTCGCTGACGGCCATCGACGCAGCGGTCGCGCTCGCTACGTCGCATGGCGAGTTTAGTCACCGTCACGGGCAACTAATCTATAAGCCCGCGCCAGATACGGACAGCTTTCGCATCACCATGATGTCGCGAAAGGGCCTGCTCCCGGAGGCCGACTTCTATTTCCCGCTGCCGCATCCGCCGCTTGCGTATTGCACCCCACAGGCGGTCGCCGCCGCCATGGCCCGAAGCCCGGTCGGATTGCTGGATGCGGTGTTCGATTTGTTTCGACGGGAACTGATCGATCTGGATCCCGACTACGCCGCCGAAACGGGATTGCACGACGCAACGCTAGAGACCTTCGCCGAAGCGTATTTCGCCCGGCGCGCAAAGGTCGATCCCTTTGTCTGGGCTGTCGCCAACCTTGAAGAGGCGCGGACGAACCATGCTGCAAAGGTGACGGTGGCATGGCGCGACGGCATCCTTCGCATGCATGAGGTCGTCGCTGTCATCGTGCCCCATCTGGATGCCGAGCAGTTCAACCGTTTCAACCGCGCCTTCAAGCCGGTCTTCGTCGACATCTATGCCGGCGTGCCTCATGAATCGATCGAGCGAATGCTGGCCTTGCACGCAGCCGGCAAGCTGGAAGTCCTGGCCCTTGGCGACGATTATGAAGTCGACGCACATTGCCCCGAGGGCGGGGCACGCTTGACGGTCGAGGGCGAGACCCACCACTTCCCGATCCTCATCGAGGCCACGGGTCAGGCGGCGTTGAGCGGCATTCAGTTCCCGTTCCTGTCGCTGCTGGAACAGGGGATCGTTCGAGACGAAGTCGCCAATGACGCGCCCGATGTGGTCAGGGGGATCGCCGTCGATGAGCTGTTCCGGCCCGTCAATGCACCTCTACCCATGGACAGGCTGTTCTGTCTGAGCCTGCCGTTTCTCATGGGGCGGCATCCCTTCGCACAGGGGATCACCAGTTCACACGAGATGGGGGGGATCGTCGGTCGGCGGCTGGCGTTGATCCTGGATACCGCAAAGCCTGTGGTCGATCTCGCCGAAACGGCGGCCTGAAGTGAGGGTTGATGAAACTGTTTGCGATCTACATCGGCGGAGAACATCCGGCGGCGAACATTGAGGTGCACGATATGCGGTTCCTCGTCGCCCCGACGATCGAGGCGACGCACGAGGCCTTGCTCGCGCAGTGGTGGGGTCGCGAGGGGACTCTGCACATCGATTGCTGGTCGGAGATTTCGCAGGCGGACGGCTATAAGATCAGCCTTCTGCCCGAGCCATACGAGGGCAAGGAAAAACTCTATTACGTGAACCTTGGCGGCTATGACGGCGTGGCCTTCGCAGAGCAGCACCGGAATGTTTTCGTCGTCGCTGACAGCCTGCCTGCGGCCAAGGCGCGCGCCATCAAACAGGCGACGGGATGGACCGATGCGCATCGTGACGAGATGTATGAAGCCGAGCAGGCCTTCGCACTGGACGATGCCGCCCAGGCCGAACGCCTGCATATTCACTTGAAGCCGAGCCTGATGACCGGCGATCCGAGCTTCACCTGCCGTTATACTCCCATCCGCTGATCGGATCAGGACGTGTGTCGGCCCAGCATCGCCGCGCCGTAGAGTTTCGGCTCGAAGCCCTTGGTCCAGAAGATCTTGCCGAGGCCTCGGGCGCAGCGGTCGTAGGTGTGGGCGCGGTCGGGGCGGCGCAGGAGCGCGGACAGCAGCGACAGGGCGCCCCAGACGCCGGTCTGGGCCAGGCCGACCAGCATCCATTTGACGACGCCGGGCCAGTCGCGGCGATCGGCGGCCATCTGGGTCGGACTCTGGCCATAGGCGAAGGCGCGGGTGAGGGCGTATTTCAGGGTGGCGCGGTGGGGCGGGGCGAACTCGTCCGCCCAGGCCTCGGAGGCCCAGCCGTAACGGCCGCCACGCGCCGACAGGGCGGTAAACAACCGATCGTCCTCGCCGCCCGTCTCATTCATGGCGACATCGAAGGGGGCGTTACCGGGCAGGGCGGTCGCGCGCATCATCAGACTATTGCCGCAGCCGTGGATGGCGTCGGTCAGGCCGGTCTCGCGCGGGCCGTCGCGGCCGAAGAACCGTTCCAGATAGGCGGTGGTCCAGCCGGTGTTAGCCGACACACGCCCGCGAATGGGGCCGAAGACGACATCGGCGCCGGTGTGGTCTTGCGCATCCAGCAGGGCGGCGAGCCAGCCGGGGGAGGCGGCCTCGTCATCATCCAGGAAGGCGATCAGGGGCGCGTCGGTCGCGGCCAGACCGACGTTGCGCGCGGTCGCCACGCCGGGGACGGGGGCGTGGGCATAGGTCAGGGGGACGGGCGCCTCGGCAAGCAGGCGCTCGATCAGAGCGGCGGCGGAGCCTTGCGGGTCATTGTCGGCGATGACGATGGCGGCGACGCGGTGAAGCGATCCGGTCTGGGCGAAGACGGACCGCAGGGCGCGCTCCAGACTGTCGGGGCGGCGCAAGGTCGGGATGATGACGGCGACGTCGCGCATGGTCAGACGGCGTCCGCATAGACGGCGGCACGGTAGAGCCGTAGCGCAAAGGCGCGGGCCTTGACCGGCAGTGCCGTGGTCAGGGCGGCCTGTTTCATCAAGCGGCGCGCCAGGGGCAGGGCGGGCAGGCGCTTCAGAGCGCGCGCGGCCTTGTAGCTGGGATAGGTCTGGACGACGGCGGGGTGCAGGGCGACCACGCGGGCGAAGTTGCCGGCGCCCTGGTCGAACTTGCGCGCCAAGTCCTCGACCGTGTCCAGGCCCATGTGCGTGGCGGGATTGTCGATGTG
The DNA here is from genome assembly GCF_057838505.1 of Brevundimonas sp. KH_058. Lineage (NCBI taxonomy): Bacteria > Pseudomonadati > Pseudomonadota > Alphaproteobacteria > Caulobacterales > Caulobacteraceae > Brevundimonas > Brevundimonas sp. KH_058. The sequence continues at coordinate 2,678,081 of NZ_CM174469.1, forward strand.
GACGACGGGAAAGCGGCGGGAGACGCGCATGGCCCATTCCACATCCTCCCAGCCCCAGCCGCTGAAACCGGGATCGAAGGATTCGGCCGAGAAGACGTCGCGGCGGACCAGCAGGTTGGAGGTATAGACGTATTTCTCGGGCGTCAGGGCGCGCTGGGACGCCGGCAGACATTCCGAGGCGCCGGACAGGGCGCGGTGGACGGCGAACCGGGCGTCGGTCGGCGCCTGGTCCAGCGAGAAGCCTCCGAACGCAACGGCAGGCGCGTCCTGGGCCACCAGCCGCAGCCAGTTTTGCAGGAAGATCGGCGTGTCGGGCCGCATGTCGCTGTCGAGGAACAGATAGGCCTCGCCTCGGGCGGCGGTGGTCAGGCGGTTGCGGCCTCTCGCGCGGCCTTCGTTGGCTGCCAATGTGATCAGGCGCACGGGCAGATCGAGGGCGTCGATGGTGGCCTGAAGCCGGGCCGTCAGATCGGCGTCGCCCGTGCCGTCGTCCAGCAGGATCACCTCGACCGCGCCGGACAGGGCGGCGGCTTCGGTATCCAGTTGACGCAGCAGGGCCTGGGGATCGTCGCGCAGGAAGGGGATCAGGACCGAGATCGTCGGCCTCGCCACCGCCCAGGCGGCGTTGTCGTGGATATGGGCGCTCATGCCGGCACGCTGCGACGTGCGCGGATCAGGCGCAGCAGCACGTCACGCACCCCGGCGGCGTTCAGGGTCAGGGCGACGACCGCATAGACGAGGCCGCCCACGCCGGCGTCCAGCATCAGCTCCACGAACCCGCCGATGGGGGGCAACAGCCAGACGACCCCGGCCATGACGGCGGCCGCGATCCCGCAGCGGATCAACGCCTCCCACGGCATGGGCAGGGCGATGGCGCGGCGGCTGAGCAAAAGGCAGGCGAGCAGGCCGATGGCGAAACTGGCGGTGGTCGAGACGGCGGCGCCGGTTACGCCCATACGCGGGATCAGCACCAGGTTCAGCACCACATTACACAGGGCCGGAATGGCCATGGTGACCAGCAGCAGGCCGGTCTTCTTGCCCAAGGTGAAGCCGAAACCGAAATAATAGGCGATCATGCCCGACAGGAAGGATGAGGCCGCGATCCACGGCGTGACCAGGGCGGCGGCGGCGCGCAGATCCTGACCGATCATCAACTCCGCCAGCGGCCGCGCGACCAGCGACAGGCCGACGGCGGCGGGCAGGCCGATCAGGATCAGGGTCGAACCCTGTTCGATGGCTGTCTGGCGCAGGGCCTCGCGCCCGCCGCGCTCCAGCGCCATGACCATGGCCGGCGCCCCCGCCGCGCCCAGCCAGATGAAGATGATGTCCAGCGTCCGGTTCGCCAGGCTGTAGCTGGCATGATAGGCGCCGACCGCCGCCGCATCCATGAAGGCCGCCAGCAGGAACCGATCCGTCGAGGCCAGCACCAGGGCCAGCGTCAACGACGCCGCGATGGGATAGCCATAGAGGGCATAGGCCTTGAGCCGCGTGCGATCCACCGTTCCGCCGCTGGCCTGGCGCAGTTCGCCCGGCAGGATGAAGGGCAGGGCGAACAGGGGGGCGATGGCCAGACCCAGCAGGGGCGACGCGGCGCCCGCCCCGGCAAGGGCGAACCCGGCGCCCACCAGAAAGCCCAGGATGGCGACGCCGATGTCCACGGCGGCGGATTTCGACACCTCGCCCGCCGCGCGATACCGCTCCTGGGCCAGCTTGGCCAGGTTGCGCACCGGCGCGCCGGCCAGGCCGAAGGCGACGGCGATCTTGAACGCCGGCGCCAGCGGCGCCAGCCACACGACCAGGGCCGCAATGGGCGTGAAGACGGCGATGATGGTGAAGGAGGTACGGTACAGGCTGGCGAAATGCGTGGCCAGCCCCTGGGGCGTGCGTTCGGCCGCCCAGAAGCGCGCCATCGACGCCTCCAGCCAGGTGAAGGTGACGGTGTGGGCCAACGTCGTGACCGAAAAGGCCAGGGCGTAGTGGCCGAAGTCGTCGGGGCTGAGCAGGCGCGTGAAGACGAAGATGGTCAGGAACCCGACCACCCCCTGGACGATCTGGGCCGGCAGATAGCCCCAGACGCCCCGCCAGAACATGCGCTGTTCGCTCAACGCACGGCCGCCCGGTCGCCAAGCAGGACTGGGATGGTGACGGCGATGACCCACAGGTCCAACCAGAAGGACTGGCGTTCGATATATTCGATGTCCAGCTGGACGCGCTCGCGAACCTGGGCCTCGGTGTCCACCGGGCCGCGAGAGCCCTTGATGGCGGCCCAGCCGGTCATGCCGGGCTTCATGCGGTGGCGGTGGGCGTATTCGGCGACCAGCAGGGCGGATTCGGTCTCGCCGGTCTTCATGCCGATGGCGTGGGGGCGCGGTCCGACCAGGGACATCTCGCCCGACAGGACGTTGAAGATCTGGGGCAGTTCATCCAGGCTGGTGGCGCGGATGAAGCGGCCGACGCGGGTGACGCGGTCGTCGCCGGGGCAGACCTGGCGGCTGGCGGTGGCGTCGGCGGCCTCGTGGCGCATCGAGCGGAACTTCCACACCACGATGGTCTCGTGATTGAAGCCGTGGCGACGCTGGCGGAAGAAGATCGGGCCGGGGCTGTCCAGACGCACAGCGAGAGCGACCAGGGCCATGACGGGGGCGGCGACCACCAGGGCGACCGCGCCGACCAGCAGGTCCTGCATCCGCTTGTTGAACGCCCGCCTATCGGGATCGACCGGCCCGTCCAGCGACGCCAGCGGCGCATTGGCCAGGCGGTTCAGCACGCCGTCGCCGCCCAGCTCCGAATCGACCAGCACCGTCAGCGGATTGGGCAGGGCGTTCAGACGCTGGGTCAGGTCGCGCACCCGCTGGCCCGCATTGGGATCGATGGCCAGGACGATCCGGTCCACATAGGGGGTCATGCGGTGGGTCAGCAGGGCGTTGGCGTCGCCCAGAACCGGTACGCCGGCAACGCTGTCGGGCGAACGGGCCAGGCGGTCGTCGAACACGCCAAGCACATTCATGTCGCGCCGCTCCAGCGCCCGCTCGATCAGGATCCTGGCGTTCCGGGTGGCGCCGACGATGACGATATTGGGCGACAGGGCGCCGAGACGCCGCCAGCGGGCGATCACCGCCAGCCACAGCCCATGCAGCACGACCAAGGCCGACGTCGTCGTCAGGACCCAGGGCGCGACGATGTCCAGAGCCGGCCGATCCAGCAGCCACCCCAGGATCAGGGCGATGCTGGCCGAGACCATGCCGACGCCTGCGACGCCGAACAGATGCAGGACCCAGGGCGTGTCGCGACCGAATCGATAAAGCTGAAAAGCACGAAGCAGGGCCAGAACCGCGACGGCGCCGGCGGCCAGGGGCGCGGCGTCGCCTATGGTCATGGTGGCCAGATTCATCGGCTGGATCGCCAGCGCTGCGGCCAGCGCCAGCCCGACGACGACCAGCACGTCAATGAGCCTGAAATAGTGGGCCGACAGCCGCACCGACGACCGCTCACGCGCATTCAGCCACACCTCGGGCCTGAACGGACCACGCGCGGCGCGGCCCTTGGGCGGCGCGTCGGCGGCGAGACTGGCGGGGCGGTCGAGCAAAGGAGGATCCAGCGGCGAAGAACGGCCGCGATACTGCCGGGATCGCCTCTATGTCGCGTTAACGTGGATACTTTCGCCCGAACCGGATTGCGCGACGCATCAGCCTCCGCTATCGACGCCGTCGCAGGAGACGTGGCCGAGTGGCTGAAGGCAACGGTTTGCTAAATCGTCGTACCCCGTAAGGGGTACCGAGGGTTCGAATCCCTCCGTCTCCGCCACTTCCCTAGAAAACAAGCCAAAACAGTCAGTTATTCGCTATCTGGCGAAGGCTGAAGGACGCTGTTTGTGAGAGCGGATGTGGTGTGACTGGTGGTCATGCCGAAGAAGTCACGCTGAAGAATCGGGCCTAAATAGCCATTGCCAACCAGACTTTCGGTCTGTGGCGCGCTACAGGTTGTCTGTCTCTGCATCGGCGCCATTCTCAATCCGATCTGAGCACAGGCGCAGGCCGCCGCGATAGGGCGTGAAGTGCGGCCAAACCGCCGCCCAGGGCCGCAATCCCGGTGGCGCCGGTCAGCAGGAGGAGGACGCCGGTCCAGTCCATGCTCCAGGTGGCCTTGAAGGCGAGGGTCACGACCGGCCAGGCGCCGGCTGCTCCAAGCAACAGGCCGGCGAGGCCGGCGATGGCGCCGACCAGGCTGTATTCCACGAGGTAGGCGGTCAGGATCTGGGCGTGTGAGCCGCCCAGCACCTTGAGGACGGCTGCCTCGCGCGCCCGTTCGCGTACGCCTGCGGCGATGGCGCCGACCAGAACGAGCAGGCCGGCGAGACCGGCGACGGCCGCGGCCCCGCGGATAGCCAGGGCGAGACGGTCGAACAGGGTGGCGGCGGCCTCAAGCTGTTCGCGGACGCTGATGATGTTCACCTCACGGAAGTCTGCGCCAAGCGTCTGGGTCAGGGCCCTTTCCTCGGCGGGGCTGGCGCGGGCGATGGCGACGCTGCGGGGATTGGCGCCTTCGATGGCGGCGGCGTTGAGCACGAGCAGGAAGTTGGTCCCGAACCCGCCCGGCTCGGTCCGGCGAAGGGCGGCGATGCGGACGTCCATCTCTCGGCCGAGCAGTTGCAGGGTCAGGCTGTCGCCGACCTTGAGATCGGCGGCCTTGGCCAGATCCTGCGAAAGGGCGATCTGTGGCGGACCCGCGTAATCGGCGGCCCACCACCGGCCGGACACGAGGTTCGCATCGTCCGGCGCACCGGCCAGGGCGGTGAGGAGAATGTCCTGGTCGAAGGCCCAGCGTTCGCCCTGAGGCAGGGCCTCTGGATCGACCGGCGCGCCTTTCAACCGCACGATCCGCCCGGTGAGGAGCGGAAGACGTCGGTAGCGGTCCGGTCCGGGGTGGGACATCACCTTGGCCACCGCCGCATCGAACGCCGCGCCGCGATTGGCGGGGATTTCAGTGAAGACCACGGACGGGGCTGATCGCGGGGCGACCTCGGTGATCTGGCCGAGCAGGCTGGACTGGATGAGGACGACCATGGCCAGAAGCGCGACGCCCAGGCCGATGGCGGGAGAGGCCGTGCGCGCCGCCGAGCGGGGGCCGGCGAGGTTGGCCAGCCCCAGGCGCACCGCGCCGCCGACGTGTCGTCTCAGGCGTCCGGCCAGGGCGGCGGCCGTCCGGCCGAGCAGCCAGAGAAGTGCGAATGCGACGACCGTGCCGCCGATCAATGCGGCCGCTGCAAGCTTTGACGGCGCGCTCCACAGGGCCAGGCCCGCCAGTCCGATCGCGGCCAGAACAGCGAAGACCAGTTCGACGCCAAAGACGGGTCGGTCGGTGAGCTGGCGACGGAACAGGGCCGAGGGCGGCGTGGCGCGGGCGCGGGCCAGGGGCGCGAGGGCGAAGGCGGCGGCCGCCAGAAGGCCGAAAGCCCCGGCCTTGACGAGCGGCGCGGGATAGACGGCGAAGAGGGCGGGAATGGGCAGGCTGTCTTTCGCCAGTACGCCGATGACGAGCGGCACGACGGCGCCGATCACGAGACCAATGGCGACCCCGACGGCGGCCAGCACGCCGATCTGGATTAGATAGATATCGCGGATCAGCCCGCCCTGCGCGCCGAGAGCCTTCAGCGTCGCAATAGACGGCTTGCGGCCCTCCAGATAGGCTGAGACGGCGCCCCCGACGCCGAGGCCGCCGGCTACGAGAGACGCCAGGCCGATAAAGCCGAGGAAATATTCCAGCTGATCGATCAGTCTTCCGGCGCCGGCAGCCGCCTCGGACCGATCCCGGGCTTCGAGCCGGCTCTGCGGAAACCGTTTTTCTATGCCCGCGATGGCGGCCTTGGGATCGACGTCGGCAGGAAGGGCGATGCGCACCGCCTCGCCGAACAGGCCGCCCGGCGCCAGCAGGCCGGCCCGTTCGACGGCGGGGACTGTCGTCACCACGCGCGGACCAAGCGCAAAGCCCCGGCCCAGCCGGTCGGGTTCGGCCAGAAGGACGGCGCGCGCGACGAACGGCGTTCCGCCCACGGTGAAGGTGTCGCCGAGCCTGAGGTTGAGGCGATCCAGCAGGCCCTGTTCGACGACGGCGCCCGCGATGCCGTTCTCGATGCGCAAGGCCGTGGCCAGATCGGGCGCGCCGGACAGTTCGACAGAGCCGACCAGGGGATAGGCGGCGTCAACCCCGCGCATGTCGACCAGGCGGCGCTGGCCGGCGCCGGTCTCGGCCATGCCGTTGGCCCGCACCGAATAGGCGACCGGACCCAGGGTGGCGAAGGCGGCGCGTTGGTCGGGACTGAACCGGCCCTGGTCGAGGCTGAAGACGACGTCGCCGCCGAGGATCTCCCGCGCCTGACTGGCCAGCCCCTGGCGGAAGGCCTCGGCGGTCGAGCCCGAGGCGGCGATCGCCGCCACGCCCAGGGCCAGACAGGCCAGGAAGATGCGGAACCCCGCAATCCCGGAGCGGAGCTCGCGGCGCGCGAAGCGGAAGGCGAGCCTCATGCGGAGACCTGCGACGGGGCGACGACCTGGCCGTCGCGCATCGTCACGATCCGGTCCGCACGGGCGGCGAGACGGTCGTCATGAGTCACCAGGACCAAGGCCGCGCCGCTGTCGTGCACGAGGTCGAACAGCAGGTCGGCGACCAGGGCGCCGTTGGTCCCGTCCAGATTGCCGGTCGGCTCGTCGGCGAACAGGAGTTCCGGCCCGACGGCCAGGGCGCGGGCCAGGGCCACACGCTGCTGCTCGCCGCCCGACATCTGGTGGGGATAGTGTGACCGGCGGGCGCCGAGGCCGACCCGCTCCAGCCAGTTGTGCGCCTGTGCGACCGCATCAGGCCGGTGGGCCAGCTCCAGCGGCGCGGAGACATTCTCCTCGGCCGTCATATTGGGAAGCAGGTGAAAGCTCTGGAACACCAGGGCGGCGCGACCCCGACGCAGACGAGCGCGGCCGTCTTCGCCCAGAACGGCAAGATCCTGATCGAACAGCATCGCCCGGCCGCAGGTCGGCGTCTCCAGGCCGGCGGCGATGGAGATCAGCGACGACTTGCCCGACCCGGAGGGGCCGACGATGGCGACCGTCTCTCCCGGCGCCACGACCAGATCGACGCCCCGAAGGATTTCCACGGGTCCTGCGGCCGAGGGCAGGGTGAGGACGACGCCGTCGAGGACGAGCGGAGCGGCTGAAGCCATCGATATGTCGCTTGCTGCATTGGGAGGAGGAAGGTCGGTCCCTATATGGGTGCGCAGATCATGACTCCAAAGCCCTCATCGCCCACACCATTCATGCCTCGCCGCACGCTCCTGACCGGAGGGCTGGGGCTCGTGCTTGCCGGATGCAGTCCGTCGAAGGACGACGCGCCAAAGGCGCCGGCCACGCCCGCGACTTCGGCATCGAGCACGGGTGCGGCTTCGGCTGCGCCGGAGAAGATCGTGACCCTTCTGGGGGATTCCATCACGGCCGGTTTCGGCTTGCCTTCGGCCGAGGCTTTGCCTGTCCGGCTGGAAGAGGCGTTGCGTGCAAAGGGGCTCAGCGTCAGGGTTCGCGGGGCCGGGGTGTCGGGCGACACGACCGGCGGCGGGCTGGCCCGTGTCGGCTATAGCGTCCAGGACGACACCGATCTGTGCATCGTCGCCCTGGGGGGCAACGACATGCTGCAGGGCGTGGATCCGGCGACCGTCCGCGCCAATCTGGAGGCCATCATCGCATCGCTGAAGGTGCGCGACATTCCCGTCCTGCTAGCGGGGATGAAGGCGCCGCCCCAGTACGGCGCCTATGCCGCCGAGTTCGACCGCATCTTCGTGGATCTGGCCCGCAAGGACGATGTCGCGGCCTATCCCTTCCTGCTGGAAGGCGTGGCCCTGGATCGTCGTTATAACCAGCCGGACGGCATCCACCCCAATGCCCAGGGCGTGCGCATCATCGCCGAAGGGCTGGCGCCGGTCGTGGCGGTCGCCTTGGCGGACAACTAGGGGCAGGAACGACGGCAGATCATGGCGAAGGTCGTGGGATCGCCCTTGAACCGCCGCAGGCCATCGCCATCTTGGAACTGCCCTTCCTGGGCGTTTCCTCCCAATCGACTTCCGGCCTCGTCGCCTCGTGCGACGGGGCTGTTTTTTGTCCGGAACGACATCCTGTCCGAGCGCGCCATGCCCAAAGCCAACGACACCGTCCATCTGCGCTTCACCCTGAAGGGCGAGAGCGGCCCGTTCTGGCAGACGAATGCGACAGTCGCCTCGGTGGGCGGGGGGACCGCCCTGCTCGATGGCCTGGATCGCCAGATCGCGGCGCGCATCGCCGATTTTCGCCGGGCCGGGGAGGGCCGCTGGACTCTCGACTTCGAGGTCCGGTCGAGGCCCTGAGGCGAAAAGGGGCTTTATTTGCTCGAACCGCCTCGGCGAGGTCTTCGATCAGGCGTGGGCAAATACGCCTGCTCGATTCGTCGCCCGCCATTCTGCCGAATGGCGGGCGTTTGTCCGTGTGCGCCTTTATTGGTCGCCGATGGTAAATGGTTCCTGCCTCGGCACGCCGTCGGGTCCCTTTGTAAGCCGGAAGCCATCGACCAATCGGCCGGCGGCGGTAAACGCGCGATAGACGATGGCGTCGGTTGAGACGTCGAGAGTCTGGAAGGTCTGGGTCCGCTCGGCGGTCCTGTCGGCCCAGGTCAGGTTCGCAATCGGGTACATCTTCGGCCCGGCGACCGAGACCACATAGGTCGAGCCGTGGTCCGAGGTATGGCCCGGCCCCGCATTGCCCATGACGCCCTCGCCGATGGCGCCGCGCGCATAGCCATGGTCATGAGCCTGGAGCACCAGATCGACCCGGTATTTGTCGATCAAGGGCTTCAAAGCGTCGCGGACACGCGAATTGTCCCGGTCGGGATCGATCGAGAACAGCGGGAAGTGCAGGAACATCACCGTCCAGCGGTTGGGATTGTCGGCCAGTATCCCGTCAAGCCAACGCACCATCTCGCCGCGTATGGCCTCGTCGCCATGGAACAGGGGGGCGTCGATCGAGATCAGGCGCATGCCCTGATAATCGACGGCCCAGGCGGTTTCCTTCAGCCGCTCCACGCCCGCCGGTCCGGTCTCCGGCAGGGTGAATTGGCGTCGCCACTGTGGGTTCAGGATCGGACCGCGGCCGTATTCGTGATTGCCCGGTGTCGGCATCTGCGGCGTCTGGGCATAGAGGAAGCCGCCCGAAGCGAACCATTCGCCCCATTCGTTATCGCTGTCGTGCCGGTTGATCAGATCGCCGGCATGGATGACGAAAGCGGCGTCGCCGGCCTTGCGGAAGCCCATTCTCAGCGTGCGCGAAGCCTCGCTGAGGATATTGTTCTGCATGTCCCCCATATAGAGGAAGGTGAAGGGCTGGGCCGTGTCCGCCGCCGTGCGGAACTGCAGCCACTCCGACCAGTTCTGACCCGAACCGACGCGGTAGACATAGACCGTCGCCGGCTTCAGCCCCGTCATCACCGCCGAATGATAGGCGGCCCGGAAGTCGGTCGCCTCGCGCACGCTCAGGGTCGCGTCGTCGGTCGTCGCCGTCAGGCGCGTATCGGAGGCGATGAAGTCCGGACCGTCCTGGGCCTCGGCGAACTCCACCTGGCCCTCCATGCCCGATGCAGTGCGCCAGGTGACGGCCATGGCGTGAGCGGGATCGGCGGTCAGGTTCAGGATGATCCGTTCCGGCTGGGCCGTCGCCGGCGCGATTGGCCGGTCTGAGGCCTGGACTGGCGCGGGTTCGGGACGCTGGACCACCTGGGCCAAGGCGACGGTGGGACCGCCCAGGGCCGCAAAGGCGGCCCCGAGCATCAGGGTGCGGGTGAATATCATCTGCGTCACCCTCAGAAGACGTAGTTCAGGCCGAGCGAGATCGACCGGCCGTTCTTGATATAGGCGCGGCTGGAACCGGTGCTGGCGCCGGCCGTGTACCAGTAGGTGTGGTTGTCGAAGAGGTTCTGGACCTCTAGCGAGGCCGTGGCGCCGCCCCACAGCTTGCGCCGCACGTTCAGGTCCACGAACTCATAGTCCTGCTCGTACGGATTGTTGCCGAAGTCCTGGACGCCCTCTAGGAATTCCGACTGATAGCTGTAGGCCGCATAGGCTTCCCAGCCGGAGTATTCCCAGAACAACTGGACGTTCGCGATGGCTTCTGGCGTCTCCATCAACGGCAGGGTGTAGCCGTCCGGGTGCCAGGAAATGCCTGTTTCCGCTTCCGACCGCTGCACCGTCAGGTTCACGCTGGCGCCCAGGCCCGACAGGGCGCCGGGCAGCCAGTGAAAGATCTGCTGGCCGCTCAGTTCGACGCCGTAAACCTTGGCCCATTTGCCGTTGTTCGGCATTGAGATGGTCACGCCGTCCGGGCTGACGTTCACGCCCGCCGTCCCGTCGCGGATGTTGCTGGACGAGGAGCGGAACAGGAAGTTGCGGATGTCCTTGTAGAACAGGCCCATCGAATAGGCGCCGGTGTTGCCGTTGTAGCGCTCGATCGACAGGTCGTAGTTGATCGCCCGCATCGGCTTCAGATCCGGGTTGCCCTGTTCGATGCCGACCAGCAGCCAGTCCGAGGTCGGGTTCTCCGCGCCATCGCCATCGGGATCGGCGTCGTAGCTATACTCCCGCGACGAGGACATGCGGGCGATGTCGGGACGCGCGAAGCTGGTCCAGATCGCGGCGCGGATCTTGGTGCTGGGGTTCAGCGCATAGTTCAGGTGGATCGACGGCAGGACGTTGACGAAGTCGCTCTTGTCGTCGGCGAAGCCTTCGCCCTGCACCGGATCCAAGGCATAGGCCGAGATGTCGTTACGGGTGCTTTCAACCCGCAGCCCGCCGATGATCTGGGCATTGCCGAACCGGGCCGTGCCCATCAGATAGGCCGCCAGGATGTCTTCCTTGAAGGTGAAACTGTCCTCGCCGCTCAGTTCCGCCTGCGAGGGGTCGGTCGCGAAGCCTTCGAAGAAGGTGCTGTCGCCGTTCATGGCGCGCTGCAACTCGGCCAGCATGGCCTGGTTGTCGATCACCGTGCCCAGGCGATAGAGGCCGGAATATTCGCCGTCGAACAGATTGGTGACCTCCTTGCCGTAGAAGGAGGAGAAGTCCGCCAGGGTGCCGTCGGCGTCCAGATCCAGAAACTCGCCGTTATAGGTCGAGCGCTTGGACGAATAGAATTTGGCGCCGGTCTTCACCGATTCCAGCCAGGCCGAGGCGGGGCTCCATTCGATGTTGAACTGACCCTGCCACAGGTCCTCCCCGGCGCCGCCGACCTCGCCGGACAGGCCGGCATAGTCGTATTGGGCCGGATCGTGCACCGCCGCCATGCCGGCGTCGTTCAGCACCCATTTGGGAAAGCGGCTGTCGCCGAAGTTGGTGACGTTGACGCCCTTGTTGCCCAGCCAGCCGTATTTGTCGCTGCGGAACTCCATCTCGTAGCTGTCGTCGGTATTGTCCTCGGACTTGGCGTAGGACAGGTCGTAGTCGGTGGTGAAGTCGCCGAAGCGGCTGACGCCGCCCAGGTTCAGCGACATCACCGTGCCGGTTTCGCGCGAGCCTTCCCAGAAGCGACGCAGGCGGAAGCCCTGAGGATCCCACGTCCCCGAGGCGCCGTTCAGCGTATAATAGGAACGGGTCGAGCGGTCGGCGTCGGTAATGACGCCGTCACGGTCGCGGTCAACGATCTGGGCGATTGTATAGGCGTAGATTCGCCCCTTGGCGCCCGAGCCGATGATGGCGGAATCCGGGTTGGCCAGACCGGTCTGGCGAGGATCGACCTGCGAGAGGCGCGTCGAGTTTCGGCTGGTGTCGTTGCGGAAGTTCAGGCGGTTGCCGAATTCGTCCTGGGTGTATTCGTTGTACTGGCCGCGAAAGTGAAAATCGTGGTCGCCGCCCCGATAGTCCAGGCTGGCGTTCAGGCCCTTGCGCTCCACCTCTGTCTCGCCGAACGCCAGGTCCATGCCGCGCAGGACGAAAGTGTCGGTGTCCCAGCCCAGGCTTTCGCTGTCGTCGTACCAAACCGGCGGTTGGTTATCGCCATCGACGCCGTTCTGTTCGAACTGCGACTTGCGCCGCGACCAGCTGACGGTGGCGAAGACGCCCCAGTTGTCGCTGAACTGCTTGCCGAATGACCCGGAGATTTCGCCCGAGGTCCTGTCGTCGAACTTGTCCAGCATGCCGGCCGAGGCGGACAGCACCGCATAGGTCGGCTTGTGGTCGAACGCCGTCGGCGTGCGGATGTCGATGGAACCGCCCAGGGCGTCGCCGTCGCGATCCGGCGTCAGGCTCTTGATCACCGTGATCGAGTCGATGCCTTCCGGCGGCAGGAAGCTGAGGCGGACGCCGCGATAGAAGCTGTCGTCAGGCGAGCCGGCGCCGCCGATGCGGATGCCGTTCATCGTATAGTTGTTCAGTTCTGTCGACAGGCCGCGGATCGTGATCCGGTCGCCCTCGCCGGTCGTTTGGTTGCGCACGGCGTTGACGCCCGGCAGGCGCGACAGGGATTCTGCGACGTTGTTGGCCGGCAGATTTCCCATGTCGTCTGCGCTGATCACGTCCGAGATGAAGTCGGCGTCGCGCTTTGCGTCCAGCGATCGCAGCATGCCGGCGGCGTAACCGACCACGACGACGTCCTCCACCTCGACGGCGTTCGACGGGTCAGCCGACGCAACCACCGTCTCGCGAACCACGGTCAGAACCCCCCGAACTTCACGAACTTCGACGCCTGCTCCGACAATCAGGCGACGAAGCGCTTCGCGTGGCGTCATGGCGCCCGATATCGACTGGGACTGGCGGCCACGCGTCAGTGCAGGGTCGAACACGATCGGAAGGCCTGTCTGGCGCGACAGCGTTTGCAGAGCCCGTCCCAGATCCTGGGCGGGAATGGTCAGGGCTGTGCGCGCCTCGGCGGTGTTCGCGACCTGCCAGGCGTGGGCCGGCGCCGTTGCGGACGCGAGGACGGCGACGGCCGCCGCCGCGAGGAGGCCGGTCTTTTGAATAGGCATGTTGATGGATCCCCCGCGACCGAGCTTGGCCGCTAAAGAGGAAGACGGCGAAAATCGCGGTCCTGACACCCGTCTTGAAAACTTGCTTTCGTTGTCACCTAAGCTTCAGACAGGACGTACTGACCCGTGGCCTTCGACGTCAGTTTGAGACCATGAAGGCGCGCGATCGCAGCCAGGGCGTTCTCTGGATGCTCATAGGAAAACCGCCCGCTGACCAGGGCATCGCCCAGCCTGGGATCGGACAACGACACCCGTACGCCGGTGACGCGCTCCAGATCGTCGATGACGCTGAGAAGCGAGACTTCGTCGAGTTCGAGCCATCCTCTGGTCCACGAAGGAAACGCGGTCTCGGCCTCGTGCTGAGCCAGGACGACACGCTCGACGTCGCCCTTCTTCACGCGTGCGCGCTCACCGGCGTGAAGGCGCACGATCTGTTCGGCGGACGCGACATCGACGACGCCTTCGAACACCACCACCTCGACCATGGCGCCTTCAGGCGTTTCGAGACTGTCGACATTGAAACGTGTCCCGACGGCGGTGACGCGGACCCCGTGGGTTTCCACGATGAAGGGCCGCGCCTTGTCGTGAGCAACTTCGAAGAAGCCCTCGCCGTCCAGCCGCAAACGCCGTTGATCTCGATCGAGGCGGACGCGCAGTCTGCTGGCGCCGTTCAGTCGAACCGCCGAGCCGTCGGCGAGAGAGACCGCTTCTGACTGCCCGCGTTGTCCGACTATGACGTCTCCACTGGGCAAGAGCCCGACCAGCACAGCCGCCATCGCCACCGACGCTGCCAGTCCGACCGGCGCCCAAATGGACCAAGGCTTTTTCCGACGCGTCCCGAGCGCTGAACGCGATATACGCTGTGCGGCCCACAGGACGGCCGGGTCGGCGATCAGCGCCTCGTGCTGGCTCAGAAGTCTATGCCGATCGGGCCGATCTTTCAGCCAGCCGGCCAAGTCCTGCTGTCGCTGCGAAGACAACGGACCCGCTCGCTTTTCGTCGGCCCACAGCGCGGCGACTCTGTCGTCGTGACGGCTAGGCCCAATCGACATTCAGTGATTCCCGAGCGTCCTGATGCGTGATTCATAGGTCTCCGTGTTGGCGGAGGTCTTTGATGGGTGTGAAGCGTTACGAACTCGACGATGCGCAGTGGGATCGGATAGCGCCGTTGTTGCCGGGCAAGACTTCGGATCCCGGCCGGACCGGGGCGGACAACCGACTGTTCGTGAACGGTGTGCTGTGGGTCTTGAGGTCTGGCGCGCACTGGCAGAACCTGCCCGAGCGCTATGGCAAGTGGAAGACGGCGCACAAGCGCTTCAGCCGATGGGCAGCGGCCGGGGTGTGGGAGAAGGTCTTCGCCGATCTCGTCGAAGATCGGGACAACCAGTATCTGATGCTCGACTCGACCCTGGTGCGGGCTCACCAGCAGGCGACGACCGGCCGGGGCAGCGGCTCAAAAAAGGGGGCCTCGATCCGGCTGTGGGGCGTTCCCGAGGTGGACTGACGACCAAGATCCATATGGCCTGCGACACGCTGGGACGGCCGGTCCGCTTCCTGATCGCGCCGGGGCAGAGCCACGACATTCTCGCCGTCCCGGCGCTTCTGGAGGGGTATCGACCCGCCGCCGTCCTCGCCGACCGGGCCTACGACGCCAACAGCCTGCGCGCCTATCTGGCCAGCATCGGAGCCGAGGCGGTCATCCCCTCCACCCGCTCGCGCAAGACCCCGATCCCGCACGATCCCCTGATCTACAAACTACGGAACCGCGTCGAGCGCTGCTTTAACAAGCTCAAGCACTTCCGACGCTTCGCCACACGGTTCGACAGGCTGGCGCGTCACTACCTCTCCTTCGTCCACATCGCCGCCTCCATGCTCTGGATGCGGTGAATGTCGATTCGTCCTAGTCGCCATGACGCGCCTCCGCCGTCTTTCGAAGCGTCTGAGCGGCGCGGCAATAGTGCTTCTGAACGGCTTCGACCGACAGCTTCAGATCGCGCGCAATCACCTCGTAGGGCCTCATGGGCCCGGCGCCGGACGAAGATTTCGCGCCTTAGTGCCGGCATGACCTCAAGCGCCTGCTGACAAAGGCGCAGCCGCTCGTTCATGTCCAGCGCCTCGTGCGGCGTGGCGGCGCCGTCCACAACACCTTCGGCCTCGGCGACATCGTCCAGCCGAAGGCTCGCCATCCCACGCGCGCGATCGATCAGGATGTTGCGGGCGGCGCGCATCGCATAGGACAAGGGATCGGCGATCAGAGCAACGCGAGCGCGAGACAGAACGCGCAGGATCGCCTCCTGCGCCACGTCCTCGGCGTCAGCGGCAGAGGCCAGTCGGCGTCGCACATAGGACAGCAGCGCCCGATTATGCGTCACCAGCGCCCAGCCGACCTCATGTTCATGACTGACCAAGCTTCACCACCTCGGCGGCGGCTATAGAAGCATGGCGTTACGGAAGCTTGGCGGTTCCATGTCAGTTTGACAGCATCGCCTTCATATCGAACGCCCTGACCAACGGAACTGCGAACGATCCCACGCCGCGCGAGCGCGTAGACTGACGATCCATTTCCCTTGTCGGTGAACGGATCAACCGTCGCCGCATCGTCTTGCGAGCGTCGTCAAGACGATGCGTGAGCGTCTTCGGCCCGACATGGCGTCGTCGTAGGCAGCACCCCAGCTTAGCCGAATCTGGGGGATCAGATGTCCAAGACCACATTGAAGACGCGCCTGTTGGCGGCCGCGACCCTGACGGGCGCCATGACGGCCGGATCGGTCGCCTGGGCGCAAGAGCCGGCGCCGGTCAGCAGCGTCGAAGACGTCATCGTCACCGCGCAGCTGCGCGAGCAGAAGACCATCGACGTGCCGTTCGCCCTGACGGCCTATTCCGGCCAGTTCCTGGAAGACCTGGGCATCCAGGAGTTCGAACAGCTGTCGGCCTTCGTGCCGGGCTTCCTGGTGCAGAACCAGTCGCCGAACAATCCGGGCTTCGTGATGCGCGGCATCACCTCAGATTCCGGCGCCGCGACCTCCGAGGCCCGCGTGTCGGTGTTCCAGGACGGGGTGTCGATCTCCAAGTCGCGCGGCTCCTATGTCGAGCTGTTCGACCTGGAACGCGTCGAGGTCGCCAAGGGGCCGCAATCGACCCTGTACGGGCGCGGCGCCCTGATCGGCGCGGTCAATCTGGTGCAGAACCGCGCCCGTCCCGGCGCGACCGAAGCCTATGCCAATATCCAGGCCGGCAACGAAGGCTATCGCATGGTCGAGGGCGCGCTGAACCTGCCGGTGGGCGAGACGGCGGGCCTGCGCCTGGCGACGCGTCTGAAGACGCGCAACGGTTCGGTCGAAAACCTGCTGGGCGGCGACGATTTCAACTCCATCGAGACCCGCGCTTTCCGCCTGTCCGGGGCCTGGACGCCGTCGGACGAGATGCGGTTCGACGTAATCGCCAACTATCAGAAGGACAATGCCTCGGGCACCTCGTTCAAGTCCATCGCCTATGCCCCGGCCGATCCGAACACCGGCGCGGTGCTGGGCGGCAAGAAACCCTGGGAAGGCGCGGCCCTGACGCGCGGCGCAGCGTTTGACGGCGGCAAGTCGCTGGGTCTGGATCGCGAAGTCTGGGGTGTGACGGGTCTGGCCCGCATCGACCTGAACGCCGCCTGGACGCTGAACTCGACCACGGCCTATCGCGAGTTCACAAACTACGAGACCTTCGACGCCGACGGCGTGTCCCTGCCGCTGTTGACCGCCGCCGAGGATACGAACGGCGAACAGTGGAGCCAGGATCTTCGCCTGGGCTTCGACAACGGCGGGCGGCTGACCGGCTTCGTCGGCGCCGGCTGGTTCCACGAGAGAGGCTATCAGCGCACCCCGACCCAGTTCGACGAGCGCCTGATCCTGACCCAGCTGGCGGGGCTGCTGGATGGTTCTCCCACGACGGTCGGCGACCGGACGCTGCCGCTGGTCGCCTATCCAGCCATCGCGCAGGCTGCACTGGGCGGTCTTTTGACGCCGTTGGGAGCTGGCGCCTTCGCCGCGCCGATCGCCGCGAACCTGAAGCCGGCGCATATCGAGACGCCGACCAACAGCTCGGAACTGACCTCCTACGACGTCTTCGCCGACGCCACCTATGCCTTCACCGACCGGTTCGAGATGTCGGCGGGCGTGCGTTACACCCGCGACGACAAGACCACCGGATACGCCAACTCGGTCCAGAGCCGCTCGACGCTGGGCGCCTTGCTGGCGCT
Source organism: Brevundimonas sp. KH_058 (assembly GCF_057838505.1). Taxonomy (NCBI): domain Bacteria; kingdom Pseudomonadati; phylum Pseudomonadota; class Alphaproteobacteria; order Caulobacterales; family Caulobacteraceae; genus Brevundimonas; species Brevundimonas sp. KH_058. The sequence goes on from NZ_CM174469.1 coordinate 2,695,338, forward strand.
GCAGGCCGGCGCCATTCCAGCGGCGCAGGTTCCGAGCTTCCTCGGCGCCTTGGCCAACCCGGCCTATCTGGCCATTCCGGCCAGCGCCTTCCCGTTGTTCGGCCTGATCTCACAGCCGACCGCCAACAACGGCGACTTCGCCTATTTCGCCTCCGAGGACGACGGCGTGACCTGGCGTCTGACGGCGCGGTACGCCCTGACGGGCGACACCAACATCTACGCCAACTATGCGCGCGGTCGTCGCCCGGAGGTCATCAGCGCTTCGGCCCCGTCGGCGCCGCTGGGCACACCTCGGTTCGCCCCGGTCGAGGCCGAGACGGTCGACAGCTATGAGATCGGGGCCAAGTCGTCGATTCTGGACGGCCGCCTGCGCGTCGACGGCGCTGTGTTCCTCTATAACTACGAGAACTTCCAGACGACGGTGCAGCAGGGCACGACCTTCATCGTGACCAACGCCGGCGAGGCCAAGTCCTATGGCTTCGAGACCCAGGCCAATTTCGCCGTCGCGTCGAACTTCGACCTGTTCGCCACCTATGCCTACAACCACTCGCGGTTCGAGAACGGCATCTATGACGGCAACCAGTTCCGCCTGTCGCCGGACAACGCCGCCTCGATCGGCGCGACCTGGCGCCTGCCGGTCAGCGGCGGCGAGATCGCGGTTCAGCCGACCTACACCTGGCAGTCCAAGGTCTTCTTCAGCGACGACAACGACCTGCCTGCACTGCAGAGCCGCAACATCGTCCGTGACCTGGTTCAGGACGAGTATCAGGACGCCTATGGCCTGCTGAACCTGCGCGTCCGCTACACCCCGGAATCGGGCGGCTGGGGCGTCGAGGCCTTCGGCGAGAACGTGCTGGACGAGGAATACATCAAGGACGCCGGCAATACGGGCGATGGCCTGGGCATGCCGACCTTCATCGCCGGGCGGCCTGCGTCGTACGGCCTTGTGTTCAAGCTGAAGCTCTGAGGATCCGACGATGAAAATGGATCGCCGCAGCCTTCTGGGTCTCCTCGGTGCGGGGGCGGCTTCGCCCGCCGTGGCGCAGGGGACCAACACCGGATCGGTCGCCTTCCTGCACGGGGTGGCCAGCGGCGATCCCGACATGCGCTCAGCCGTCTTCTGGACCCGCGTCACCCCGGCCGATCCGTCGGTCGGGGAGGTCGCTGTGGTGCTGGAAGTCGCACATGACGCCGGGTTCGGCGACATCGTGCGCCGCTCGACGGGCCTGCGCGCGCGGGCCGAGCGGGATTTCACCATCAAGCATGATCTGGACGGCCAGGGGCTGGAGCCGGGGGCTGAGTATTTCTATCGCTTCGTCGCCAATGGCGTGACCTCGCCGGTCGGGCGGGTGCGGACCCTGCCTGAGGGCGCCACGGCCGATCTGGCCCTGGCCGTGGTGTCGTGCCAGCTTTATCCCGGTGGGCTGTTCAACGCCTATGACGCCCTGTCCAGGCTGGATCGGCTGGACGCCGTCGTGCACCTGGGCGACTACATCTATGAATACGGGGCCGAGGCGTCCGACTATGGCATGAGCGCGGGCGTGGCCCTGGGGCGCATTCCCCAGCCGCCGCACGAGATCGTCAGCCTGGCCGACTATCGGACGCGCCACGCCCAGTACAAGAGCGATCCCGACCTGCAGGCCGCCCATGCCCGCGCGCCGTTCATCTGCGTGTGGGACGATCACGAGGTGGCCAACGACGCCTGGATGATGGGCGCGGAGAACCACCAGCCCGAGACCGAGGGCGACTTCGCGACGCGCAAGGCGGCCGCCCTGCGCGCCTATTACGAATGGATGCCGATCCGCGAGCCCAAGGCCGGCGCGCTGAACGAGGCGATCAATCGCAGCTTCGACTTCGGCGACCTGGCGACCCTGACGATGGTCGAGACGCGGCTGCTGGCGCGCGGCGAGCAGATGACCTTCGCCGACATGCCCAAGACGGCGGAGGGCGCGCCCGATGTCGCGGCGTTCGAGGCCCAACGCCAAGCGCCGGATCGCGACCTGCTGGGCGAACGCCAGCGTCAGTGGATCGGCGAGACGTTGAGCCGATCCAAGGCGGCGGGCCGTCCGTGGCAGATCCTGGGCAATCAGGTGGTGATGGCCAAGGTCAAGGGACCGGACATCTCGCGCATGATGCCGCCGGAGCAGATCCAGCAGATGCTCGCGACCCTGCCGGCCGATGTCCGGCCCCAGGTCGAGGCGGCGATCCAGCTGTTCAAGCTGGGCCTGCCGTTCAATTTGGACAGCTGGGACGGCTATCCGGCCGGGCGCGAGCGTCTGTACGAGACCTTTGCGGCGGCGGACGTGGCGCCCATCGTCCTGGCGGGCGACAGCCACGCCTTCTGGGTCAACGAACTGCATGACAAGGCGGGCGCGCGCCGGGCGGTGGAGTTCGGCACGTCCTCGATCTCCAGCCCGTCGCCGGGCGACCATGTGGGCGGCCTGCCGCTGGGCGTGGCGCTGTCGGCGGCCAATCCCGAGGTCAAGTTCTGCGACCAGACGTCCAAGGGTTATGTCCTGCTGAACATCACCCGCGATCGGGTCGTCGGCGAGCTGTGGGCCGTGTCGACCATCGCCGCCAAACCCTATGAGCTGAAGAAGGTGAAGACCTTCGCCGTCTCGCCGCAAGGCGACCTGACGGAAGTCTGATCCCGCCATAGGCCCAAACGCAACACGGCCCGCAGGCGACTGCGGGCCATGTCTTTTTGTGTGCGGTAAACCCGAGTCAGGCCGGCTTGGCGCGGTCCTTGTCGGAGGAACTGCGGGCCAGTTCGCGGTTCAGCCACAGGGCCAGCAGAGTGCAGATGGACCCCGACAACAGATAGGCGCCGGCGGCGATCAGGCCGAATTGGCTGGAGATCCACAAGGCCGCCAGCGGGGCGAAGCCGGCGCCGAACAACCAGGCCAGGTCCGAGGTCAGGGCCGAGGAGGTGTAGCGGTGGGTCAGGCTGAAGCTGGACGCCACCGGGCCCGACGCCTGACCGAACGAAAGGCCCAGCAGGATGAAGCCGGAGATCATGAAGGTCAGCTCGCCTGCCGGGCCGCCGTTCAGCAGTTGCGGCGCAAAGCCCGAGAAGGCGGCGATGCCGGCGGCCGTGATCGCCAGCAGGGTGCGGCGGCCGTAGCGGTCAGCCAACACGCCCGAGGCCAGAATGGCCAACAGGCCGAAGACGGCGCCGACCATCTCGATCAGCAGGAAGCGGACAGGCGTCTCCTTGGTGAACAGGAAGACCCACGACAGGGGGAAGACGGTGACCATGTGGAACATGGCGAAGCTGGCCAGCGGGGCGAAAGCGCCGATGGCGATCTTGGGGCCTTCGGCGCGCAAGGCCTGCGACACCGGCGTCGGTTGAAGCTCGCGGGTCTCGAACAGCTTTTGGAAGGCGGGCGTAACCACGATGCGCAGGCGCGCGAACAGGGCCACCACATTGATGGCGAAGGCCACGAAGAACGGATAGCGCCAGCCCCAGTCCAGGAAGTCGGGGGCCGACAGGGTGTTCAGGAAGAAGGCGAACAGGGCCGAGGCGACCAGCAGGCCGATGGGCGCGCCGAGCTGCGGAATCATGGCGTACCAGCCGCGCTTGCCCTCGGGCGCATTCAGCGCCAGCAGCGAGGCCAGACCATCCCAGGTGCCGCCCAGAGCGACGCCCTGGCCGATGCGGGTGAGGGCCAGCAGCACCGGCGCCCACATGCCGATGCTTTCATAGCTGGGGATGAAGGCGACCGACACGGTCGAGGTGCCGAGCAGCAGCAGGGCGGTCGTCAGCTTGGCGCCACGCCCGAACTTGCGGTCGATGGCGATGAACAGGACCGTGCCCAACGGGCGGAACAGGAAGGCGAGGGCGAAGATCGCAAACGACAGCAGGGTGCCGCCCACTGCGCCCGCATAGGGAAAGATCAGCTGCGGGAAGACGACCACGGAGGCGATGGCGTAAACAAAGAAGTCGAAAAACTCGGAAGTTCGGCCGATAATGACGCCGATGGCGATTTCGCCCGCATCCACCTTGCCATGGTGCGAGTTTATCTTGGCGGCGTCGCGTTCCAGCGACTCTGACGAAGGGGTCGTCGAGGCGGACATGGGCTTGGTCGCTCCGTGTGAGACAGGTATTCAGGCGTACGGCGGATCGCCGCATTATGACCGGGCGCCCTTTGCGATGAAAGCGGCCTCAAGAGGATAGGACAGATTGTCCAATGTCGTTCCAGATCGAAGCTGACTATCGGGCGCAGTTCGAACGCCAACCGTCGCGACGCCTCCCCCTTGTCCGACGCTTTTCGATTGGATCCGCCTTGCGCCGTCTGCGCCTTCTCCTGCTCGCGCCCGTCGTGGCCCTGCTGTCGGCCTGCAATCTGGTCGTGCTGAACCCTGCCGGCGACGTCGCCGCCCAGCAGGGCGACCTGTTGATGATTTCGACGCTGCTGATGTTGATCATCATCCTGCCGGTTATGGCGCTGATCGTCTTCTTCGCCTGGAAGTACCGCGCGTCGAACAAGGAGGCCGAGGCCGAGTATCAGCCCGACTGGGATCACTCTACGTCGCTGGAGCTGGTCATCTGGGCCGCGCCGCTGATGATCATCATCTGCCTGGGCGCCCTGACCTGGGCCGGGACCCACCTGCTGGACCCCTATCGTCCGATCGACCGGATCAAGCCGGGGCAGGCCGTCGCCGAAGGCGTCGAACCGCTTCAGGTCAACGTCGTCGCGCTCGACTGGAAATGGATGTTCATCTACCCGCAGTACGGCATCGCCACGGTCAACGAACTGGCCGCGCCGATCGATCGTCCGATCCGCTTCCACATCACCTCGTCCTCGGTGATGAACAGCTTCTACATTCCTGCTCTGGCCGGTCAGATCTACGCCATGCCGGGCATGGAAACGAAGCTGCACGCCGTGATCAACCGTCCGGGCGAATACGAAGGCTTCTCGGCCAACTATTCCGGCGACGGCTTCTCCAACATGCGCTTCGCCTTCCACGGCCTGGATCAGGCCGGCTTCGATCAGTGGGTGTCGGGCGTGCGCCAGGGCGGTCGGGCGCTGGGTCGCGATGAATATCTGGAGCTGGAAAAGCCCAGCGAGAAGGTTCCCGTCATGCACTTCGGCGTCGTCGACGTCGCGCTGTGGGACGCCATCCTCAACATGTGTGTCGAGCCGGGCAAGATGTGCATGGCCGAGATGATGGAGATCGACGACAAGGGCGGCCTGAGCATGGCGTCGATACGCAACACCATGCCGCTGGTTTACGACAAATACGCCGGGCGCGGTAAATCGCAGGCCTATTTCGGGTCGAACGAAAGCTACGTCATGACCATCTGCACGCCGTTGCAGGCCGAGGCCGCCGCCGCAGAGCGCGTGCGTCAGGCCGAACTGGACACCGCCGTCGGTCCCGCAAGCCTGGAGCGTCTGACCGGGCAGGGGTTGTCGCCCAAGCGCACCCCCATGGCCTCGCTGACGACCCTCTTGCCCAATCCCTTCGCTACGGGGCCGGTTTCGACCGACGTCCGTTCCGCCCCCAACGCCTGAGCGAACATAGTCGATGAACGCTGACCAACTCATTCCGCTTATCTTCGGGCGCCTCACGTGGGAGGCCCTGCCTCTGCAAGAGCCGATCCTGGTCGTGACCATGTCCGTGGTCGTTCTGGGCGGCCTGACCCTGTTCGGCGCCCTGACCTATTTCAAGCTGTGGGGCTATCTCTGGAAAGAGTGGTTCACCACGGTGGACCACAAGAAGATCGGGATCATGTATATGATCCTGGGGCTGATCATGTTCGTGCGCGGCTTTGCCGACGCCATCATGATGCGCATCCAGCAGGCCATGGCCTTCGGCGGGTCCGAGGGCTATCTGAACGCCCACCACTATGACCAGATCTTCACCGCCCACGGCGTGATCATGATCTTCTTCGTGGCCATGCCGATGGTGACGGGCATCATGAACTATGTCGTGCCGCTGCAGATCGGCGCACGCGACGTGTCCTTCCCCTTCCTGAACAACTTCAGCTTCTGGATGACCACGGCCGGCGCCATCATCGTCATGGCCTCGCTGTTCGTGGGCGAATTCGCACGCACCGGCTGGCTGGCCTATCCGCCGCTGTCGGGCATCGGCTACAGCCCCGGCGTCGGGGTCGACTATTACATATGGGCGCTTCAGATCGCGGGGGTGGGGACGACCCTGTCCGGCATCAACCTGATCGCGACCATCGTGAAGATGCGCGCGCCCGGCATGGGCATGATGAAGATGCCGGTCTTCACCTGGACCTCGCTGTGCACCAACGTGCTGATCGTGGCGTCCTTCCCGGTCCTGACCGCCGTCCTGGCCCTGCTCACGCTGGACCGCTACGTCGGCACCAACTTCTTCACGAACGACTTCGGCGGCAACCCGATGATGTATGTGAACCTGATCTGGATCTGGGGTCACCCCGAGGTCTACATCCTGATCCTGCCACTGTTCGGCGTCTTCTCTGAGATCGCCTCGACCTTCTCGGGCAAGAAGCTGTTCGGCTATACGTCGATGGTCTACGCCACGGTCGTGATCACCGTGTTGTCGTATCTGGTGTGGCTGCACCACTTCTTCACCATGGGCTCTGGCGCATCGGTGAACAGCTTCTTCGGCATCACCACCATGATCATCTCGATCCCGACCGGGGCCAAGATCTTCAACTGGCTGTTCACGATGTACCGTGGGCGGATCCGTTTCGAACTGCCGATGATGTGGCTGATCGCCTTCATGCTGACCTTCGTGATCGGCGGGATGACGGGCGTGCTTCTGGCGGTGCCGCCGGCCGACTTCGTGCTGCACAACTCGCTGTTCCTGGTGGCCCACTTCCACAACGTCATCATCGGCGGCGTGCTGTTCGGTCTGTTCGCGGCCATCAACTTCTGGTGGCCCAAGGCCTTCGGCTACACGCTGGACAAGAAGTGGGGCCTGATCAGCTTCTGGTGCTGGGTGCCCGGCTTCTGGCTGGCCTTCCTGCCGCTATACGTCCTGGGCCTGATGGGCGTGACGCGCCGGATGCGGGTGTTCGACGATCCGTCGCTGCAGATCTGGTTCGTGATCGCCGCCATCGGCGCCGGTGTGATCGCTCTGGGCATTGCGGCCATGTTCGTCCAGTTCGCCGTGTCGATCATCAACCGCGACAAGCTGCGCGACGTCACGGGCGATCCGTGGGGCGGCCGCACGCTGGAGTGGGCGACGTCCTCGCCGCCGCCGGCCTACAACTTCGCCGCCACGCCGGTCATCCATGACGCCGACGCGTGGTGGGACATGAAGAAGAAGAACTATCAGCGCCCGCTGAGCGGCTATAAGGCGATCCACATGCCGTCGAACACGGGAACGGGCGTCATCATCTCGGGCCTGTGCCTGGTGATGGGTCTGGCGCTGATCTGGTACATCTGGTGGCTGGCGGCGATCAGCTTCATCGGGGTGCTGGCCGTCTCGATCGGGCACACCTTCAACTACAAGCGCGACTACTACATCCCCGCGGATGAGGTGCGTGCGACCGAAGAGGCGCGCACGCGCGCCCTGGCCGGAACGGAGGCCTGATCCATGAGCGCGACCGCGACTGCGACCGAGATCGACCCGACCGTCTTCCACCTGGAAGAGGAGCCGCATCACGAGGAAGGCTCCAGCACCATGCTGGGCTTCTGGCTCTATCTGATGAGCGACTGCCTCATCTTCGCGATGCTGTTCGCCGTGTTCGGCGTGCTGGGCGGCAACTACGCCGCCGGGCCCGGACCCAGGGAGCTGTTCGACCTGGAGCTGGTGGCGATCAACACCGCCATGCTGCTGTTCTCGTCGATCACGTACGGCTTCGCCATGCTGGCCATGGACAAGAACAACCAGCGTCAGACCCTGATCTGGCTGGCGGTCACCGGCCTGTTCGGACTGGCCTTCCTGGGGATCGAACTCTACGAGTTCGCGCACCTGATCCATGAGGGCGCGACGCCGCAACGCAGCGCCTTCCTGTCGGCCTTCTTCACCCTCGTGGGCACCCACGGCCTGCACGTCACCTTCGGCATCATCTGGTTGGTGACGCTGATGGTTCAGGTCAGCATGAAGGGCCTGATCCCCGCCAACAAACGCCGCCTGATGTGCCTGTCGATGTTCTGGCACTTCCTGGACGTCATCTGGATCGGCGTCTTCACCTTCGTCTATCTGCTGAGCATGCTGCGATGAGCGCCGACAAGAACGACCACTCGCCCGACACTCACGAGGCCGATCACCTGGGCCACGAGGCGCACAATCACGGCTCGTTCAAGAGCTATATGATCGGGTTCGTGCTGTCGGTGATCCTGACGGCGATCCCGTTCGCCCTGGTCATGACCGGCGTCCTGCCGACCCAGGCGACGGCCCTGATCGTCATGGGCTTCGCCGTGGTGCAAATCGTGGTCCACATGATCTACTTCCTGCACATGAACTCGAAGTCCGAGGGCGGCTGGATCATGCTGGCGCTGATCTTCACCATCATCGTCGTCGTCATCGCCCTGTCGGGTTCGCTATGGGTCATGTACCATCTGGACACCAATATGATGCCCACGATGCACGACATGACGAACATGGGCGGCTGAGGTCGAGATTACGGACCCGTCTTCAGTCCCGGCCCCAGACAAGGCCAAGCGCTCGCGACCGATACGCCTCGTCGTATCGGTCGTGGGGCTGGCGCTTTTCGTCGGCTTTCTGGCGCTGGGCGGCTGGCAGGTTCAGCGCCTGGCCTGGAAGACCGACCTGATCGCCCAGGTCGACGCCCGCGTCCATGCGCCGGCTTCACCTGCGCCGGGGCCGGGGCAATGGCCGACCGTCACGCGACAGGACGACCAGTATCGTCGCGTCGTCGTCCACGGCGCCTTCCTGCATGACAAGGAAACCCTGGTTCAGGCTGTGACCGATGCGGGCGGCGGCTTCTGGGTCATGACGCCGCTGGTCGATGCACGCGGCTTCACCGTTCTGGTCAACCGGGGCTTCGTGCCCGCCGGCCGACGTGATCCGGCCAACCGTGCGGACGGGCAGGCGAAGGGGCCGCAGTCCGTCGTCGGCCTGCTCAGGATCACCGAGCCCAAGGGCGGCTTCCTGCGCGCCAATGACGCCACCGGGGACCGCTGGCGGTCACGCGATGTGGCGGCGATCGCGGCGCGGCGCGGCCTGACGAACGCGGCTCCCTATTTCATCGATGCGGACGCGACGCTCAATCCGGGCGGCTGGCCGCTGGGCGGATTGACGGTGATCCGGTTCGCCAACAGCCATCTGGTCTATGCCCTGACCTGGTTCGGCATGGCCTTGCTGACGCTGGTTGGCCTTTGGCTCTTCCTGCGTGACGGCCGGCGCAAGCGGCCATGACCTCGGGCCTTCAAAGGCTGCTGGGGTTGGGCGGGCTCAGCGGCGGGGTCGCCTCGCACGGCGGGGCCAACCGGCGCAACATGCTGCTGTTGATCCAGCTGCGCTGGCTGGCGGTCGCCGGACAGGTGGCGACGATCCTGCTGGTCCAATATGTGATGCGGATCCCGCTGCCGGTGCTGTGGCTGCTGGCCGCGCCTGTGGGACTGGTGCTGGTCAATCTGATCAGCGCGCCCCTGACCGCGCGTCGCGAGGAGGTCGAGGATCAGGCCCTGATGATCGCCCTGCTGGCGGATGTGGCGGCCCTGACCTGGCTGCTGTTCCTGACCGGGGGCGCGGCCAATCCGTTCGTGGCGCTGTATCTGCTACAGGTCGTGCTGGGGGCCGTGCTGCTTGCGCCGGTCTATGCCTGGGTTCTGATCGCCATCACCAGCCTGTGTTTCGCCGGGCTTGGCCTGGATTCCCAGCCGCTGAACCTGCCGCCGGCGCGCGAGGATTCGCTGCTCAGCCTGTATCTCCAGGGCAGTTTGATCTGTTTCGTCCTGATGGCGGTGCTGCTGGTGCTGTTCGTCACCCGGATCAGCCAGAACCTGCGCGAGCGCGACGCCTCCGTCGCCGCCATGCGTCAGCAGACGGCCGAGCACGATCATATCGTCCGCATGGGCCTGCTAGCGTCCGGGGCCGCGCACGAGCTGGGCACGCCGCTGGCGTCCTTGTCGGTGATCCTGAGCGACTGGAAGCGGATGCCGGCCCTGACGCAGGATGCCGATCTGGTTCAGGACATGACGGTGATGCGGGCCGAGGTCGAGCGCTGCAAGGCCATCGTCACCGGCATCCTGATGTCGGCGGGCGAGGCGAGGGGACAGGCGCCCGAGCGCACCACCCTGCGCGCCTTCGTCGCCGGTGTCGTCGCCAGCTGGAACGGCGACAGCGTGGCCGTGCAGATCCACGACGAACTGGCTCAGAACCCGTCCATCATCGCCGACCCGGCCCTGCGTCAGGTCCTGGGCGTGCTGTTCGACAATGCCGTCGAGGCGGGGGCCAGGCGCATCGCCGTCACCACGACGCGGACGGACGACACGCTGGGCATCGCCGTGAGAGACGACGGGCCGGGGTTCCCGGACGTCATCCTTCAGGCCTGGGGCAAGCCCTACAACTCGACCAAGCCACGCGCGGGCGCCGGCCTGGGGCTGTTCCTGCTGATGAACGTGATCCGGTCCCTGGGGGGGCGGGTCGAGGCTTCCAATCCCCCGGCCGGCGGCGCAGAGGTGAGGCTGACGTTGCCGCTGTCGGCGTTGGCGCCCAAGGACGAAATCCTTCCATGACCGATGACGCCAGACTGCTGCTGATCGTCGAGGACGACGAATCCTTCTCGACCACCCTGCGACGCTCGTTCGAACGGCGTGGCTATGCCGTCGTCAGCGCCGCCAGTCCCGACCAGATGACCGAGGTGCTGAAGACGCATCGCCCCGGCTATGCGGTCGTGGATCTGAAGCTGGGCGGCCATTCCGGCCTGACCTGCGTGGAGGCCCTGCACGCTTTCGATCCCGAGATGAACATCGTCGTCCTGACCGGCTTCGCCAGCATCGCCACGGCTGTCGAGGCTATCAAACTGGGCGCCCGCCACTATCTGGCCAAGCCCGCTAGTTCCGACGACATCGAGACCGCGTTCGGGCGGGCGGACGGCGACGCCGAGACGCCGCTGGGCACGCGCCCGACCTCGATCAAGACCCTGGAATGGGAGCGGATACACGAGACGCTGGTCGAGACCGACTTCAACATTTCCGAGGCCGCGCGTCGCTTGGGCATGCACCGGCGCACCCTTGCGCGAAAGCTGGAAAAGCGCCGCGTGACCTAATCCAGCGCCGCCGCGATCCGGTCGGCCAGAGCCTGCAAGTTCGCCGTGTCAGCCATCGGTGCATGGCCGTGACCCTTCATCTCCCGGTCGGTCCAGCGCGGCACGATGTGGAAATGCAGGTGGAACACTGTCTGCCCGCCCGCGTCGCCGTTGAACTGCATGATCGCCAGACCCTCGGGCTGCAACGCCTTCTCCACCGCCTTGGCCGTGCGTTGCAGGGCGGCGGTCATATGGGCCAGAACCTCCTGCTCGACCTCCAGCAGATTACGGGCCTGGGACTGTTTGGCGATGATCAGAACGTGGCCTTCCGACTGCGGAAACACGTCCATGAAGGCCAGGACGTGCTCGTCCTCCCACACCTTCACCGAGGGGATTTCGCCGCGCAGGATCTTGGCGAAGATGTTGTTCGGGTCATAGGCGCCGTGCAGGCTCATGGGCGGTCTCCGTGCGGTTTAGGCGTTGGATAACAGCGGCGGCCATGAAGGGGGAGCCTTCGCCGACGCCGTGCATTATGGTCACGCTTGAACACAACGAGGCACGACATGATCCGTTTCATCATCCAGGCGCTGGTCACCATGGCGGGCCTGTGGCTGTCCGCCCGTTTCGTGCCGGGTGTGAACTTCACCAGCACGGGATCGCTGATCGCGGCGGCCATCATCCTGGGTCTGGTCAACGCCTTCGTGCGGCCGATCCTGGTGGTGCTGACCTTCCCGATCACCGTCGTGACCCTGGGCCTGTTTCTGCTGGTCGTGAACGCCGCCATGATCGGGCTGACGTCGGTCTTTCTGGACGGCTTCCGGGTCGACGGCCTGTGGGCGGGCATCGGCGCGGCCATCGTCACCGGCGTCGTCAGCTGGATCGCCGGCGCCTTCATCGGCGGCGGCGAAGAGGCGCGGCGCTGAGGGTTACCCTACCTTCACCCGCGTCGCCGCTTCCGGCAGGTCCTCGCCGAAGGCGCGCTGGTAGAACTCGGCGATGCTGGGGCGTTCCAGCTCGTCGCACTTGTTCAGGAAGGTCAGGCGGAAGCTGAGCGCCAAATCGCCGCCGAAGATGATGGCGTTCTGGGCCCAGGTGATGACCGTCCGGGGCGACATGACGGTGGAGATGTCGCCGTTCATGAAGGCGTTGCGGGTCATGTCGGCGACGCGGACCATGGCGGCGATGCGGCGGCGACCCTCGGCGTCCTTCCACTCGGGCACCTTGGCGGCGACGATCTCGGCCTCGACGTCGTGGTCGAGGTAGTTCAGCGTCGTGACAATGTTCCAGCGGTCAAGTTGGGCCTGATTGATCTGTTGCGCCCCGTGATACAGGCCCGTGGTGTCGCCCAGGCCGATGGTGTTGGTCGTGGCGAACAGGCGGAAATGCTTGTTGGGGCGGATGACGCGGTTCTGATCCAGCAGGGTTAGGCGGCCTTGCGCCTCCAGCACGCGCTGGATGACGAACATCACGTCGGGACGGCCGGCGTCGTATTCGTCGAACACCAGGGCGATGGGGCGTTGCAGCGACCAGGGCAGGATGCCCTCGCGGAACTCGGTGATCTGCTTGCCGTCCTTCAGGACGATGGCGTCCTTGCCGATCAGGTCGATACGGCTGACGTGGCTGTCCAGGTTCACGCGCACCAGGGGCCAGTTCAGGCGGGCGGCGACCTGTTCGATATGGGTCGACTTGCCGGTGCCGTGATAGCCCTGGACCATGACGCGACGGTCGAAGGCGAAGCCGGCGCAGATGGCGATCGTCGTCTGCGGATCGAAGCGATAGGCCTCGTCGATCTCGGGCACATGGCTGTCGCGCTCGGCGAAGCAGGGCACGGTCATGTCGCTGTCCACGCCGAACGCCTCGCGCAGGGCCACGCGGCGGTGCGGTTCGAGCGTCAGAAGGGGATCGGGGGAGGCGTCGAGCGGGGAGGTCATGGACTTCATCTAGAGGCGCCGCGCGCGCGGCTCAACACGCGCGCGGCCCTTCGTGTCGGTTATTTCGCGCTGAGGCGCACATCCACGTTGCCGCGCGTGGCGTTGGAGTAAGGACAGACTTGGTGCGCCTTCTCGATCAGGTCGTCGATGACGACCTGGTCCAGGCCGTGGTCGCTGACGGTCAGGTCCACGTCGAGGTTGAAGCCCTCGCCCTTGGTGTTCTTGCCGAAGCCGACGCCGGCCGTGACCTTGGTGTCGGGGCCGACGGGCGTGCCGGCCTTGCCGCTGACCAAACGCAGCGCGCCAAGGTAGCAGGCGGCGTATCCGGTGGCGAAGAGCTGCTCGGGGTTTGTGCCGTCGCCGCCTTTGCCGCCCATCTCCTTGGGCGTGGACAGCTTGACGTCGATCTTGCCGTCGTCGGTGGCCGAGCGGCCGTCTTCGCGGCCTCCGCCGGAGGCGGTGGACTGGGCGCGATACAGAACTTCCATGGTGGGCTCCTTGAGGGTGAGGGCTTGAGATGGGGTCTTAACGGAAGACGGGAAGGGGACGTTGCATCCACGCTCTAGCAATCGACGGGCGACGCGGGCTAAAGCACCTGTTGGGGCGCGTCGTCGGAGTACGCAGTGAAGATTGCCGAACGCTGGTTCGTGTGGGCGGGCATGGTTCTGCTGGGCGGCATCGCCCTGGCGGGGCTTGTGGTCGCCGTCTATGCGGCGTGGCTGTTCCACGACCTGCCCGATGCGTCGGAGCTGGCGGATTATCGCCCGCCGACCGCCACGCGCGTCTATGCCGGCGACGGCACACTGATCGGCGAGTTCTCGGACGAACGCCGAATCTATGTCTCCTATGACCAGATCCCAACGACGGTCGTGCAGGCCTTCCTGGCCGCCGAGGATCGCAACTTCTTCCAGCACGGCGGCATTGACGTGGGCGGCATCGGCCGGGCCTCGATCAAGAACGTCTTCAACCTGGCGTCGGGGCGCCGGTTGGAGGGCGGTTCGACCATCACCCAGCAGGTGGCCAAGAACGTCCTGCTGACCAACGAGTCCAGCCTGAATCGCAAGCTGAAGGAAGCCATCCTGGCCAATCGCCTGGAGGCGACCCTGTCCAAGGAGCAGATCCTCGAACTGTATCTGAACGAGATCTTCCTGGGCTATCGCTCGTTCGGCATCGCCTCGGCGGCCTACAACTATTTCGGCAAGTCGCTGGGTCAGCTGACGCCGGACGAGGCGGCCTTCCTGGCGTCCCTGCCCAAGGGGCCGAACAACTATCACCCCAAACGCCACCCCGGCGCGGCCAAGGGCCGTCGCGACTGGGTGCTGGGCGAGATGGAACAGAGCGGCTGGCTGACGCCTGAACAACTGATCGAGGCGCGCGCCAAGCCCCTTGTCACGCGCGATGCGCCCCAGCGTTCGGACTACAAGGACGCGGACTTCTTCGTGGAGGAGGCGCGTCGTCAGGCCGCCGCCAATCCCCAGTTCGGCGAGCAGTTGCGCGCCGGCGGCTTCTACATGCGCACGACGCTGGACCCGACGCTGCAGACGGCGGCGCGTCAGGCCCTGATGCAGGGGCTGGAGAACTATGACCGGCGTCACGGCTGGCGTGGCGGCTGGGGCACGACGGATTTCGCCGACGGCTGGCAGGCGGTCGCGCTGAAGGGACAGGTCCCGCCCGAACGCCGCAGCTGGCAGCCCGCCGCCATCGAAAGCGTCAGCGGCAATACCGTCCGTATCCGCACGGCCCGCGACGACAAGACCGGCACGCTGCTGGCGGCGGACGCGGCCTGGGCCAACGCCAATCGCCAACTGAAGCGCGGCGAGCTGATCTTCGTGGAGCCCAAGGGCGGGCAATACGCCCTGAAACAGGTGCCGCGCGTCAACGGCGCCCTTGTGGCCATCGAGCCGCAGTCGGGGCGCGTGCTGGCCATGGTCGGCGGCTATTCCTATGCGCTGTCCAGCTTCAACCGCGCCACCCAGGCGCGGCGTCAGCCCGGCTCGGCGTTCAAGCCGTTCGTCTATGCGACGGCGCTGGAAGGCGACTTCACCCCGGCCTCCATCGTGCTGGATGCGCCGATCAGCTTCGCCGGCGGGGCCAACGGCCAGCGCTGGACGCCCGAGAACTACAGCCGCCAATACTACGGCCCGCAGACGCTGCGGCGCGGGCTGGAACTGTCGCGCAACGTCATGACGGTGCGGCTGGCCCAGTCGGTCGGCATGAAGAAGATCGTGGATCAGTCGGCCAGGATGGGCATTCCCGGCCTGACGCCCAACCTGTCGGTGTCGCTGGGCGCGGGCGAGGTGACGCCGCTGGAGATCACGGCCGCCTATTCCGCCTTCGCCAACGGCGGGCGGCGGGTGACGCCCTATCTGATCGACTATGTCCAGGACCGTGACGGCGAGACGATTTTCCGGGCCGACAACCGCAGCTGCCGCGAATGCGGACGCGGCTTCTCGGGCCAGGAATCGCCCCGCTTGCAACAGCGCGGAACCCAGGTCATCGACCCGATCACCGCCTATCAGATGAGCTCGATGCTGGAAGGCGTCGTTCAGCGCGGCACCGCCGCCAGCGCGCGCGGCCTGGGCCCCTGGGTCGCCGGCAAGACGGGCACGACCAACGAGTATCGCTCGGCCTGGTTCGTGGGCTTCACCACCGACATCGTGGTCGGCGTCTTCATCGGTTTCGACGACAACCGTTCGCTGGGTTCCGGCGAGGCGGGAGCCTCGGCCGCCGTGCCGGTCTTCACGGAGTTCATGCAGACGGCGCTGAAGCAACGGCCCGCCCGGCCCTTCGTGCGGCCCAAGAACGCCATCTTCCGCACCGTCAACGGCATCGAGGAAGCCTTCCGCCCCGGCACCGAGCGTCAGGCCCCGCCGCCTGCGCCGACCGGGCCGGTTCAGCCCACTGGACCGCAGAACTACTACGAGGTCATCCGCCGCGAGCAGGAGGCCGCGACCGGCGCTCCGGCTACTGCACCGGCGCCCACCGCACCGCCGCCGCCCAAGAAGGCGCCGGCCGAGGACTTGAGCGGACTGTACTGAGGCTCTAGGTAGGCCTTTCGAACGGCGCGTCCTCGTGGCGCGCCGTTTTCCATTAATCCGCCCTGTTCGAGGGCGTTGTGTCGCGGAGAATGCGATGAGACCGGATGTCGAGGCCATGAAGGCCGACATCGAGCAGAGCGTCGCTCTGCTCAGGAGGCGTCTTTGACTGGGATGTCGCTCTAAGAAAGCTCGATGAGCTAAATGCGCGGGTCGAGGACCCGACGCTGTGGGACAAACCCGAACAGGCCCAGGCCGTCAGCCGCGAACGCTCGCAGCTGGAAGCCAAGATCAATACCGTCAAGGCGATGGAGCAGGACCTCGAAGACGGGGTGATGCTGGCTGAGATGGCGGACGAGGAAGGCGACGAGGGCGCGCTGGAAGACGCACGCGCGTCTCTGCGGGGCATCAAGGACCGGGCCGCGCGCGCCGAGCTGGAAGCCCTGCTGTCCGGCGAGGCCGACGGCAACGACGCCTATCTGGAAGTGAACTCCGGCGCCGGCGGCACCGAGTCGAACGACTGGGCCGGGATGCTGCTGCGGATGTATTCCCGCTGGTCCAAGGCGCACGGCTATGAGGTCACGATCGAGGCGCACGAAGAGGGCGAGCAGGCGGGCGTGAAGTCCGCGACGATCCTGATCTCTGGCCCCAACGCTTATGGCTGGTTGAAGTCGGAATCGGGCGTTCACCGCCTGGTTCGGATCAGCCCCTATGACGCGGCGGCCAAGCGCCACACCAGCTTCGCCTCCATCGGGGTGTCGCCGGTCGTCGACGACGCCATCGAGATCGACATCAATCCGTCGGACGTGCGCACCGACACCTACCGGGCCTCGGGCGCGGGCGGTCAGCACATCAACAAGACCGACTCGGCCGTGCGCCTGACCCACGTCCCGACCAACACCGTCGTCGCCTGCCAGGCCGGCCGGTCGCAGCACCAGAACCGCGAACAGGCGTGGAAGATGTTGCGGGCGCGTCTGTACGAACTGGAGCTGCAGAAGCGCGAGGCCGTGGCCCAGGCCCTGGCCGACGCCAAGACCGACATCGGCTGGGGTCACCAGATCCGATCCTATGTCCTGCAGCCGTATCAGATGGTGAAGGACCTGCGGACCGAGGTGGAAACCTCAGACACGCAGGGGGTTCTGGATGGCGATCTGGACGCCTTCATGGGGGCGGCCCTAGCCCAGCGTGTCGGCGAGACGCGCGGGTCCAGCACAGACTAAGAAAAAGGGGCGGCCCGCTGGGCCGCCCCTTTGTTTGTTGAGTATCGGCCTTCCGGCCTGGCTGTCAGGCCGGGGTCTTGGCTTCAGGCTTGTCCGTCTTGGCGGGCTTCTCGGCCGGGGCTTCCAGCATGGCGGCGCCGGGGGTGTCGCGCTTGGCCTGGTTGCAGCGGCCCTGGAACCAGGCGCCCTGGTCGATGGACAGCTGCTCCTGGGTGATGTCGCCCTCGACGCGGGCGGTGGCGTACAGCTTGACCTGTTTGGCGACGATGGCGCCCGTGATGCGACCGCGCACGTCCAGCACGTCGGCGTGAACGGTGCCTTCGACCGCGCCGCCTTCCCCGATGACGACGCGGGCCACGCGGACGTCACCCTTCAGATTGCCTTCGACCTGAAGCTCGCCGGCGCCGGAGATATTGCCTTCGTATTTCACCCCGGCCGCCAGGGTGGACAGGTTGCTGGACCGGGTCGCCGGGCGGGCCGGTTCAGGCGCGCGGGCCGCGGGCGTCGCCGCCGGCAGGTTGGGGGTCGGCGACGGGGCCGGTTCTGGCGCGGGCGGAATGCCCAGCCCCTGTGATCCGGTGTCGTAGGATTTGCTCTTGGTGAACATGGTGCGCTCCGCATCTGCCAGCCAAGGCCGGCCAAGCCCCTAGTAGCCCTGAAGGCCACTAGGCCGTGGGCGAGGCCATAAGGTCAAGCACCGCTTCCGAACCGTGGTCGTCGATCACAAAACCTTCACCGCCTCCAGAACGGCGGCGGCGTGGTCCGTGACCTTCACATTGCGCCAGGCGCGGGCGATGCGACCCTCGGCGTCGATCAGGAAGGTGGCGCGCTCGATGCCCATATATTCGCGGCCATACAACTTCTTCTGGACCCAGACGCCCCAGGCCTCGCAGGCGGCGCCGTCCTCGTCCGAGGCCAGGACGACGGCGAGGTCGTATTTGGCCTTGAACCGGTCGTGCTTCTTCACCGTGTCCCTGGACACGCCAATGACTGGCACGCCCAGGGCGGCGAAGTCGGGCGCGAGGGCGGTGAAGTCCTGGGCCTCGCGCGTGCAGCCGGTCGTGTCGTCCTTGGGATAGAAATAGACGACGGCGGGCTTGCCCTTGAGGGCGGCGAGGGTGATGCGGCCGCCGCCGTCCGTGGCCAGATCGAGGGCGGGGGCGGGGGCGGGGTCATTGACTTCGGGCATTTCGAAAACTCCGCTCATCCCGGCGAAAGCCGGGACCCAGTTCTGTAGTGAGGCAGTGCGTTGGACCGCCTTTGGTGAAACATGACGACGGCTGATCGCCCAAAGCACTGGGTCCCGGCTTTCGCCGGGATGAGCGGATTAGAGAGGTTTGATCAACACGATCTTCTTCTTGCCGGCGGCCAGCTTGATCACGCCGTCCTTGAGGTCGGCCTCGGTCAGCAGCTGGGCGCCGTCGGACACGGCGGCGTCGTTCAGGCGCAGGCCCCCGCCCTGGGCCAGGCGGCGGGCCTCGCCGTTGGAGGCGGTCAGGCCGGCCTTGGTCACGACGGCGGCGATCATGGCGCCGTAAACCTCGGTCGACGGTAGTTCGATGGTCGGCAGGTCGGCGGAGATCTGGCCCTTTTCGAAGGCGGTCTCGGCGGCGGCGCGGGCAGTCGCAGCGGCCTCGACGCCGTGAAGCATTGTGGTCGCGGCGTCGGCCAAGGCCTTCTTGGCGTCGTTGATGGCGGCGCCTTTTAAGGCTTCGAAACTGGCGATCTCGGCGTCCGACAGATCGGTGAACAGGCGCATGAAGCGGCCCACATCGCCGTCCTCGGTGTTGCGCCAGTACTGCCAGTAGTCATAGGGCGACAGGGCGTCGGCGTTCAGCCAGACGGCGCCGCCCACGGTCTTGCCCATCTTCTGGCCGGAGGCGGTGGACAGAAGCGGCGTGGTCAGGCCGAAGGCGGCCTTCTGGTCCACCTTGCGGGTCAGTTCGACGCCGTTGATGATGTTGCCCCACTGGTCCGACCCGCCCATCTGCAACTGGCAGCCATAGCGGCGGTTCAGCTCCAGGAAGTCGGTGGCCTGCATCAGCATGTAGTTGAATTCGAGGAAGGTCAGCGGCTGCTCGCGTTCCAGGCGCAGCTTGACGGAATCGAAGCTGAGCATCCGGTTGACGGTGAAATGCGTGCCGTAGTCGCGCAGGAACTCCAGATAGCCCAGCTTGGACAGCCATTCGTCGTTGTCGACCATGATGGCGTCGGACGGGCCGTCGCCGAAGGTCAGGAACTTTTCGAACACGCCCTTGATGCCGGCGATGTTCTCGGCGATCCGCTCTTCGGTCAGCAGGGGGCGCTGGGTGTCCTTGAAGGAGGGGTCGCCCACCTTGGTCGTGCCGCCACCCATCAGGACGATGGGCTTGTGCCCCGCCTGCTGAAGACGACGCAGCAGCATGATCTGGATCAGGTGGCCGACGTGCAGCGACGGCGCCGTGGCGTCGAAGCCGATATAGCCGGTGACCACGCCGGCGGTCGCCGCCGCATCCAGCTCGGCCGGATGGGTGATCTGATGAATATAGCCGCGCGCCTGCATGGTGCGGAGGAAGTCGGATTTATAAGCGTGTTCGGTCATGGCGAAGCTCCGTTAGCAAAGATGCCGACGGGCGTCTTCCCTTTGGTGGCGCAACGAGGGGCTGGGGCGGTTCAGACGGTCCGAGCGAAAAACACCGTTTAAAGAGTCTAATTCGTCTGAAGTCGGGCTGGGACGAAATTGCACTGCACCCTGAAAATGCGTGCAAAGTACAAGAAAGTGCAATTGAGGGACGGCGCGTTCAGGCATGGCGACGGCATTATACAGCGGTTTCGAGAGGCGGCAGGTTAGGCGTCGCTGCGTAGCCTCAAGGCCGTGTTTTGTCAGAACATGTCTGGTGAAAATGCGATGGCTGGCATGATTTCGACCGTGGCTGCTACTTCAATCCGTCCTGCGCCAATGTGTAGGCGACCACGGCGTTGGCGTGGCCGTGGCCCAGGCCATGCGTGTCCTTGAGCAGGGCGACCAGTTCCATATGCCGGGCGGGATAGGCGTCGCGCACGACCTTCTGCCAAAGCGAGATCGGCTGGCCGTATTTTTTCTCGATGGACGGGAAATAGGACGCCGGGCCTTTGACGGTGTCGTCGGTCATGAGGTTTTCCTGATCGCAGCCTTAGAAATAGGGTTCGTCGGTGAGGCGCTGCGAGATCCACCAGATCGTGCCGGCCGGATCGCGGACGCCGGACTGTCGGTCGCCATAGGGCATGTCGGATGGCTCCATGATCAGCTCTGCGCCCGCCTGGACCGCGCGGTCGGTGACGGCGTCGGCGTTGTCGACATAGAGGTAGAGGGCGGCTCGGCTGGGCGGAAAGGCGTCCGAGGCCTCGCTGATCATCAGGGTCGTGCCGGAGAGCTGGACCTGGGCGTTGGCGATGCGGCCGTCCGGGGTCAGGCTTCGGCCGATGTCCTGGGCGCCTAAGGCGTCCTGGAGGAAGCGGATGTAGTCGCTTGCGTCGGCGACGAACAGATAGGGGGCGACCCCCGCAAAGCCCTTCGGAATTCGCATCTCGACCTCCTTTGCCGGCGGCGATCCTATCGCGCGGGGACGCAAATGTCGCGGCAGGTGATCCGGCGGGCGTTGACCGGCGCCCGGCGTGCGATACGAAGGCGGGATGCGTCTGCCCCTGATCCCGCACCCGACCTCGCCCCACGCTGGGCTGACGCTGGAGGTCGAGGCGCGGCGGGCGGGGCGGGTGCTGAGCCTGGAATATGTGCTGGCCGGGCCGGTCGAGATGGTGCGTTGGCCGCAGGCGGCAGAGCGAGTGCGGACGGACGGCCTGTGGCAGGCGACCTGTTTCGAGGCGTTCGTGCTGACGGCGGGGGGCTATGTCGAATATAATCTGTCGCCATCAGGGGCGTGGGCGGCCTATCGATTCGACGGGTATCGCGAGGGGATGCGGGGGCTGGAGATGCCGGCGCCCTTCATCGTGACGCGGACGGCGCCGGGGCGGTTCGTGCTGACGGCCGATGTGACGTTGCCTGAGGATGCGGGCGAAGCCGTGGGGCTGACAGCGGTGATCGGGGGGTTCGATGGGGCGATCGCCTATTGGGCGCTGGCGCATTCGTCGGATAAGCCGGACTTTCATCATCCCGACTCGTTCGCGCTGGACCTGACATGAACTTCGGCCTCGACCGCCTTTTGTCCGACGACGCCCTGAGGGCGCAGTTGAAGGGGCGGCGCGTGGCGTTGCTGGCCCACCCGGCGTCGGTGACCAAGGACCTGACCCATGCGGTGGATGCGTTGGCCGCCTGTCCCGAGATCACGCTGAGCGCCGCTTTCGGGCCGCAGCACGGGATGAAGGGCGACCTTCAGGACAATATGATGGAGAGCTCGGATTATCGCGATCCGGTCCACGGCATCCCGGTGTTCAGCCTGTACGGCGAGGTGCGGCGGCCGACGGAGGCGTCGATGGAGACGTTCGACGTCATCCTGATCGACCTGCAGGACTTGGGGTGTCGCATCTACACCTATGTGACGACGCTGCTCTATGTGCTGGAGGCGGCGGCGAAACACGGCAAGGCGGTGTGGGTGCTGGATCGGCCCAATCCGGCGGGGCGGCCGGTCGAGGGGCAGACGCTGCTGGCCGGCTGGGAGAGCTTCGTCGGGGCAGGGCCGATGCCGATGCGGCACGGGATGACGCTGGGCGAACTGGGCCACTGGTTCATCGCCCACCATGGCCTGGACGTCGAATACAAGGTCGTGGAGATGCAGGGCTGGGCGCCGGAACAGGCGCCGGGTTACGGCTGGCCGCTGGGCGAACGGGCCTGGATCAACCCCAGCCCGAATGCGCCGAACCTGTCGATGGCGCGGGCATACGCCGGGACGGTGATGCTGGAGGGGGCGACTCTGTCGGAAGGGCGCGGCACGACCCGGCCGCTGGAGCTGTTCGGGGCGCCCGACATCGATGCGCGGGCGGTGATCGCCGAGATGCGTGCGCTGGCGCCGGAGTGGCTGGAGGGCTGCATCCTGCGCGACATGTGGTTCGAACCGACCTTCCATAAGCATGTCGGACAGCTGTGCAGCGGGGTGCAGATCCATGTGGACCAGCCGGGCTATGACCATGCGGCGTTCAAGCCGTGGCGGGTGCAGGCGCTGGGGTTCAAGGCGATCCGGCGGTTGTATCCCGACTACGACCTGTGGCGCGATTTTCCGTATGAGTATGCGTTCGGCAAACTACCCATCGACGTGATCAACGGAGGGCCGGGGTTGCGGCAATGGGTGGACGACGCGGGCGCGACGCCGGCCGATCTGGACGCGGCGACGATGCCGGACGAGGCGGCGTGGGAAGAGATGCGGCGGCCGTTCCTGCTGTATTGAAACTATAACCAAAATCTATTGTGCATCTGCAAATAAGTGATTGGGCTTATTTGTTGCGGTGCGGTAGGGAGAGGGCCTCCCAACCACGCTGCATTGGATTTTCCGCATGGCCCTGATCAACACGACCATCAAACCCTTCACGGCCGAGGCCTACAAGAACGGCAAGTTCCTGACGGTCACGGACGCCGATGTGGCGGGCAAGTGGGCGATCTTCTTCTTCTATCCGGCCGACTTCACCTTCGTGTGCCCGACCGAGCTGGAAGACCTGGCCGATCACTATGACGCGTTCCAGAAGCTGGGCGTCGAGATCTATTCGGTATCGACCGACACGCACTTCTCGCACAAGGCTTGGCACGACTCGTCGCCGGCCATCGGCAAGATCAACTACACCATGCTGGGCGACCCCTCGGGCCAGGTGACCAACAACTTCGACGCCATGCGTCCGGGCGTGGGCCTGGCTGATCGTTCGACCTTCCTGGTCGACCCGGACGGCGTGATCCAGTTCACCGAGACCACGTCGGAAGGCATCGGCCGCAACGCCGCCGAGCTGCTGCGCAAGGTCAAGGCCGCCCAGTATGTGCGTTCGCACCCGGGCGAAGTCTGCCCGGCCAAGTGGGAAGAAGGCGAAGCCACCCTGGCGCCGTCGCTCGACCTCGTCGGCAAGATCTAAGACTGACGCCTATCGGGTCCGGCTTTTCGGGTCGGACCCACCCGGCGCCTCCATATCTCGGGGGGCCGGACGCCATCGCGCAAGCCTCGCCGGGATCGGCTCGCAGGCGGCGCGCCACCCCTGAAATTCAAGGACTGCCCCATGCTGGACGCCAATCTGAAATCTCAGCTTGAGGGCTACCTCAAGAACATCGTCCATCCGGTCGAACTGGTCGCCTCGCTGGGCGCTGGTCCCAAATCCATCGAACTGAAGACCCTGCTGGAGGAGATCGTCTCGGTCTCGCACGGCAAGGTCGAGATGGGTCGAGACTATGACGACGAACGTCAGCCCAGCTTCCTGATCCGCCGCAAGGGCACCGACATCGGCGTGCGGTTCGCCGGCATTCCGCTGGGCCACGAGTTCACCTCGCTGGTGCTGGCCCTGCTGCATGTCGGCGGCCATCCGTCCAAGGCGGCGCAGGAGGTGATCCAGCAGGTCAAGGATCTGGACGGCGACTATGTGTTCGAGACCTATTTCTCGCTGTCGTGCCAGAACTGCCCCGACGTGGTGCAGGCCCTGAACCTGATGAGCGTGCTGAACCCCCGCATCAAACACGTCGCCATCGAGGGCGGCCTGTTCAAGGACGAGGTGGACGAACGCAAGATCATGGCCGTGCCGACGGTCTTCCTGAACGGCGAACTGTTCGGTCAGGGCCGGATGGAACTGGAGCAGATCGTCGCCAAGATCGATTCGGGCGCCGAGGCGCGCGCCGCCGAGCGGCTGAAGGCCAAGGACCCGTTCGACGTTCTGGTGATCGGCGGCGGCCCGGCCGGGGCGGCGGCCGCCATCTATACGGCGCGCAAGGGCATCCGCACCGGCATCGCAGCCGAGCGATTCGGCGGCCAGGTGCTGGACACCATGTCGATCGAGAACTTCATTTCTGTGCCGCACACTGAGGGGCCGAAACTGGCCGCCCATCTGGAACAGCATGTCCGCGAATACGAGGTGGACCTGATGAACCTGCAGAAGGCCGTCAAGCTGGCGCCGTCCAGGGTTCCGGGCGGGCTGCATGAGGTGGTGCTGGAGAACGGCGCGTCGCTGAAGTCTCGTACGGTCATCCTGTCGACCGGCGCGCGCTGGCGCCAGATGAACGTGCCGGGCGAGGAGCAATACAAGAACAAGGGCGTGGCCTATTGCCCGCACTGCGACGGGCCGCTGTTCAAGGGCAAGCGGGTCGCAGTGATCGGCGGCGGAAACTCGGGCGTCGAGGCGGCCATCGACCTGGCGGGCATCGTGGCTCATGTGACCCTGATCGAATACGACAGCGAACTGCGGGCTGATGCGGTGCTGCAGCGCAAGCTGGCGACCCTGCCGAACGTGCGGATCGTGACCTCGGCCCTGACGACCCAGGTGCATGGCGACGGCGAGAAGGTGACGGGCCTGTCCTACAAGGACCGCAACTCCGACGCCCATCACGACGTCGATCTGGAAGGCATCTTCGTCCAGATCGGCCTGGTGCCGAACACCGAATGGCTGCGTGGCGCGGTCGGCCTGACCCAGCGCGGCGAGATCGAGGTGGATCATCGCGGCGAGACCTCGCAGCCGGGCATTTTCGCCGCCGGCGACGTGACCACCGTGCCCTACAAGCAGATCGTGATCGCCATGGGCGAAGGCTCGAAGGCGGGCCTGTCGGCCTTCGACTACATGATCCGCACGGTGCCGGCCGAAGAGGCGGTCGAACTGGCCTGATTTAGTCGGGCCGTGCGAATCTGCTGCGCACGGCCCGCACGATCTCGACAAGGATCGCCCAAGTCAGGGTGACGACGAAATAGACCCAGCGCGCCGCCAGCACGATCAGCAGCGGAACCGCCCACAGCACGGCCCAGACGTAATAGGGCCAGTCGGAATGGGTGACGGCGCGCAGACCAAGTGCGATCCCGAACATCGGCAGGGTCAGCAGCAGATAGTTCCACAGCGTGATCCTGCGCTTGAGCCAGGGCAGGATGCGACCGGTCTTTCCCGTAGTCATGGATGGTCGTCAGCGGGCGCGGAGGGCCGCAGCGAACCGGTCGTCGATCGCCTGTTCGCCCTGCGACAGATTGGTGATCACACCGGGATGAGATTCTGCGAACTGGCGGCACAACTGTTTGGCGTCGGACGCTAGCCGCTTGGCATGAAATGGGAGTTCGTCGGCGGGCAAGTCTGAAATCGGCTCCGAGAACGGCAGGTTCGCCTGCTCCAGATCGACGCCGGCCTGAATGACGTGGATGATCTTGTCCTGACCCCAGCCCGCCCTAGCGGCCTGTCGGGCGAACCGGTTTGCGGCGTCCTCGGCGATCAGTTCATCGACGGGATAGCCAAGCCGTCTGCATACCGCCGTCCGCTCTCCGAGACGGCCCACGGTTTCGCCTCCGGCGATCAGGTCGGATTTGGAAAGGGTCTGAATGAGGAGTGCGGCGAGGATTGCTGAAACCATGGGATCGGGCCGCTCCTTCGAAGGATTATCCGTCGTGACAATGTTCGCCTGAGCGAACGGTTCAGAACCGCCGCGCGACGCCGACGCCGAACTCTACATCCGGGCTGTCATCGTTCAGGCCGAAGTTGAGGCCGAAGTCGAGCTGGGCGTCGGGCAGGGAGGGCGGCGACCAGACGGCGGTCAGGTCGAAGGTGGACTGGGTGGTCGCTTCGACGGGATCGTCGTCGCGGCTGACCCAAAGCTCGGCGCCCAGATCCCATTGGCCGAAACCGCGCCCGACGCCAGCGACCATCGTATAGGCGGCGTGGCGGCCGTCGCCGTCGGCGTTCGAGACCCAGTCGACCTCGGGCGACAGGCTGAGGCTCCAGTCGTCGTTCAGGGGGATGGAGACGGGCAGGATGATCCCGCCCTCGAACCCGTCGGCGCGGATGCCGCGTGCGCCGGTCGGAGCGGTGACGAAGCCCGAAATGGCGACCGACAGGCCGGAACCGTCGGGGTTCTTCAGCGAATGACGCAGGCCGATACTGAGGTCGCCGACACCTTCGGCCGTGTCGCGGTCGCCGGTCGCGCGGTCGGTGGTGCGTTCGCGGTTCCAGGTCGTGAGGCCCAGTTGAAGCTCGGTCAGGCCTGTGAGGCCGTAGCGGACGAACAGGTCGCCGGCGTCCCAGGTTTCGGTCTTGGTCGCGCCGTCGCTCTGACGCGCGGCGTCGAACAGGCCCAGTTCGACCTGCCAACGGCCCTGATCGAGGATGCAGGTCGGCGTGCCCTTGCCGGGGCGGTCGGCGCAGAAATCGCGCGGGGTCGAAGACGCGGCTTGGGCCAGGGCCGGCGCGGAGACGGCGAGGGTCGAGGCGAACAGGGCGGCGGACAGAAGCAGGCGCATGGAATGTCTCGGAACCGAATGTCGCCCGATCATGTCGCCCAGGCCTTAATCGCGGGTGTCAGTGTAGTTTGAGCCGCCCGGAGACGCGGCGGTGCAGCAGGCGCGACAAGGCCAGAAGCACGGTTCGGCGCACGCCCAGGATCGCGCGGTGGTGATCCAGGTGCAGCGCCATATAGGCCCATTTGGCGATCAGGCCCTCGATCAGGAAGTTGGGACCACCCAGCCCGCCCATCAGTGAGCCGACACCCTTGTCACCACCCAGGGACACCAGCGAGCCCTTGTCCTGATAGACATAGGGCCCGTGATCGCGCGACGGGTCCGACAGGGCCTTGGCCAGATAGGCCGCCTGTTGCGCCGCCGCCTGGGCGCGGGCGGGGACGGGGCGACCCTCGGGGCCGGGGGCCTCGGCGCAGTCGCCCATTGCGTAGATGTGGGGCGCCGAGGTGCGCAGATGGTCGTCGACCACGAACTGGTTGATGCGGCCGGTCGTCAGGCCCAGGTCGAGATTGGTCTCGGCCGCCCTCACGCCCGCCGCCCAGACGATCAGGTCGGCGGGAACTTCGCCCTTCGATGTGTCCAGGCGATCGGCGTGGACGGCGTTGACCTTGGCGTTCGTCAGCAGGCGCACGCCCTTGGCCTCCAGCGCCTTGGCCGCCTTGGCCGAGACGCGCTCGGGCAGGCCGCCCAAGATGCGCGGCGCGGCCTCGACGATGGTGACGGCGAGATCGAAACGCTGATCCGGCGACAGACCGGCGGACAGTTCGTCGTGACCCTCGATCAGTTCAGTGGACAGTTCGACCCCGGTCGCGCCCGCGCCGACGATGGCGATGTTCAAGGTGCGCTCGTCCGAATAGGCGGCGGCGAGGAAGGCCGAGGTCAGGCGTTTGTTGAAGGCTTCCGCATCGGCGACGTCTTCCAGCAGATGGGCATGTTCGGCGGCGCCCGGCGTGCCGAACAGGTTCGATCCGCTGCCGATGGCCAGAACGAGAGTATTGAACGACAGGGTACGCGGGGCGACCAGAACGGCGCCGTCCTGATCGCGGATTTCGCCGAGGGTCAGGGTCTTGTTCGCCGGGGCAAGACCCGTCAGGTCGCCAAAGGCGAAGCTGAAATGATTGCGCCGCGCCAGCACCGGATAGGACAGACCCTCCTGATGGCTGTCCAGCGACCCGGCCGCGACCTCGTGCAGGCTGGGTTTCCACAGGTGGAAGATCGACCGGTCGATCAGCAGCACGCGACGCCGGCCTTCTTGCGGCCCGAACCGACGCCCCAGGCGGGCGGCGAACTCAAGCCCGCCGGCGCCGCCGCCGATGATGACGATGTCGTGCTGCATTCGGGTCTCCTGAAGACGACCCGAATTCTAGGCTCAGGCCGGTTTTTCTTCCAGACGCTTGTCCAGATAGGCGCCGACGCGGCGGTCGACGGCGCTCATGTGGTCCTGCCAGAAGTGGCTCGCGCCTTCTTCCAGTTCGTAGTCGATGATGATGCCCTTTTGGGTGCGCAGTTTGTTGACCACGCGCTCGACCTCGACCGGCGGCACGACGGTGTCGGCGGTGCCGTGCAGGAACAGGCCGGACGCCGGGCAGGGGGCCAGGAAGCTGAAGTCGTACATGTTCGACGGCGGCGAGACCGAGATGAAGCCGTCAGTCTCGGGGCGGCGCATAAGAAGCTGCATGCCGATGTAGGCCCCGAACTGATAACCGCCGACCCAGGTCTGGCTGGCGCCGGGATTGTTCGTCTGAAGCCAGTCGAGGGCCGTGGCGGCGTCGGCCAGTTCGCCGATGCCCGAATCGAACTCGCCCTGCGACTTGCCGACGCCGCGCGAGTTGTAGCGCAGGGTGGCGAAGCCGCGCTGCTGGAACAACTGGTGCAGGGTGACCGTGACCGGGTTGTTCATGTGCCCGCCCGCCTTGGGGTGCGGGTGCAGGATCAGGGCGATCGGTGCGTTCGGGCGCTTGCCCGGGGAATAGCGGCCTTCGATGCGACCGGAGGCGCCGGGCAGGATGACTTCAGGCATAGGGGCTCTGGAATCCGTTCAACTGTCATTTCGCAAGTGCGTAATACTTGACCGCAGAGGTAGGACTTTCTAAGTCCCACGCAAGCGGGCCGCCTTCGCGAAGGCGCGGGTTCTAGCACAAGAGCCCCGAAAAGCCCGCAATTTTTGAAGGTGCGATATGCGTCTGTCGACCAAGGGACGATACGCCGTGATGGCGATGGCCGATCTGGCGAAAAACGGACGCGGCGAGAGCGGTGAAATCCGGGCGGTTTCGCTGGCCGAGATCGCTGCGCGCCAGGAGATTTCGCTCAGCTATCTGGAGCAGCTGTTCGCGCGGCTGCGCAAGAGCGAGCTGGTCAAGAGCGTGCGCGGACCCGGCGGTGGTTATCGTCTGGCCAAGGCGGCGCACGAGACGGTGGTGGCCGAGATCGTGCTGGCGGTGGACGAGCCGATTCGCGCGACGCGGTGTGTGGCGCACGGATCGCCCAAGGGCTGCATGCTGGCCGGCGAACGCTGCATCACCCACAATCTGTGGGAAGATCTGGGCGACGAGATCCATCGCTATCTGGCCGGCGTGTCGTTGGAGGATGTGGTGATGAACCGCACGGGTCAGCGTCGCCGCAACGTGGAGCCACAGCAGGCTGTCGGGGTGGCGGCATGAGCGGCATTTATCTGGATTATAATGCGTCGGGCCTGGTGCGGCCGGAAGTGCTGGACATCATGGCGCGCGCCCTGGCCGACAACGGCAATCCGTCGGCGGTCCATGCGGCCGGACGCCGGGCGCGGGCGCGGGTGGAGACGGCGCGGGCCCAGGTCGGCGATCTGGTCGGGGCCGATCCGACAGCTGTGGTGTTCAACAGCGGCGGGACCGAGGCCAACGCGCAGGGGATCGCCAGCGCCCTGGCGGCGGGATGTGAGCGGCTGATCGTCTCGGCGACCGAACATCCGTGCGTGGCCGAGACGGCGGCGAATGCGGGCGCGCCGGTCGAGGTGATCCCGGTCGATGCGAACGGCGTGGTCGATCTGGACTGGCTGGCGGGGGCGCTGAGCCGTCCGGGCCGGGCCGTGGTCGCCATCCATCATGCGAACAACGAAAGCGGCGTGATCCAGCCGGTGGTGGAGGCCGCCGCCCTGGTGCGCGCGGCCGGCGGCTGGTTGCACGTCGATGCGATCCAGTCGGCGGGCAAGATCCCGGTCGATATGCGTGTGCTGCACGCGGACAGCCTGACCCTGTCGGCGCACAAACTGGGCGGGCCGCAGGGCGTGGGGGCCTTGATCCTCAAGGAAGGCGCGTCGGGCGTGCGCATTCTGCATGGCGCCGGACAGGAGCGGGGTCTGCGCGCGGGCACAGAGAATGTGCCGGGCATCGCCGGTTTCGGCGTCGCGGCCGACAGCGCCGCGCGGGATCTGAAAACGATGCAATCGCACGTCGGCTGGCGTGACGCCGCGGAGGCCAAGGTGAAGGCCGCCGGGGCGACCGTGATCGGCGGTGACGTCGAACGCCTGCCCAACACCCTGTTCATGGCGGTCGAGGGCTGGGACAGCCCGCAGCAGCTGATCACCCTGGATCTGGCGGGCGTCATGGTGTCGGCGGGGTCGGCCTGTTCGTCGGGCAAGGTGAAGCCGTCCAAGACCATCAGCGCCATGGGGCTGAACAACCTGGCGACCGGGGGCGTGCGCGTCTCCGGGGGCTGGGGAACGATCGAAAGCGACTGGGTGCGGTTCGCCGACGCCTGGGTCGCCGCCTACAACAAGCATAAGACACGCGCCGCCGAGCGCGTGAGAGAGGTCGCCTGATGGCCGCCGTCAAGGAAACCATCGACGCCGTCGCCGCGCTGGAGAAGTACGAGCACGGCTTCACCTCGGACATCGAGACGGAATACGCCCCGCGAGGCCTGAGCGCCGAGATCGTGCGCTTCATCTCCGAGAAGAAGGGCGAGCCAGCATGGATGCTGGAATGGCGCCTCGCCGCCTATGAACGCTGGCTGGCGATGGAAGAGCCGACCTGGGCGGCGGTGAAGTATGAGCCGGTCGATTACCAGTCGCTGTTCTACTATGCGGCGCCCAAGCAGAAGGAGGGGCCGAAGTCTCTGGACGAGGTCGATCCCGAGATTCTGGAAATCTACAAGAAGCTGGGCATCCCGCTGAAGGAGCAGGAAGTGCTGGCGGGGGTGCAGGGCGCGCCACGCGTGGCCGTGGACGCCGTGTTCGACAGCGTGTCGGTGGTCACCACCTTCAAGGAGGAACTGGCCAAGGTTGGCGTGATTTTCATGCCGATTTCCGAGGCCTTGCGCGAATATCCTGAACTGGTGCGGCAATATCTGGGGTCGGTGGTGCCGGTCTCGGACAACTATTTCGCGGCGCTGAACAGCGCGGTCTTTTCGGACGGATCGTTCGTCTACATTCCGCCGGGCGTGCGCTGCCCGATGGAGCTGTCGACCTATTTCCGCATCAATGCGTCACAGACGGGCCAGTTCGAGCGGACGCTGATCATCGCCGACAAGGGCAGCTATTGCTCCTATCTGGAGGGTTGCACCGCGCCGATGCGCGACGAGAACCAGCTGCATGCGGCCGTGGTCGAGATCGTCGCTCTGGACGACGCCGAGGTGAAATATTCGACGGTCCAGAACTGGTATCCCGGCGACGCCGAGGGCAAGGGCGGCATCTACAACTTCGTCACCAAGCGGGCGGATTGCCGGGGTGATCGGTCCAAGGTCAGCTGGACGCAGGTCGAGACCGGTTCGGCCGTGACCTGGAAATATCCGTCCTGCATCCTGAAGGGCGACGACAGCTCAGGCGAGTTCTACTCCATCGCCATCACCAACGGGCATCAGCAGGCCGACACCGGCACCAAGATGATCCACCTGGGCAAGAACACCAAGTCGCGGATCATCGCCAAGGCGGTGTCGGCGGGCAAGTCGGACTCGACCTATCGCGGTCTGGTCTCGGTGCACCCCAAGGCGACGGGGGTGCGCAACTTCACCCAGTGCGACAGCCTGCTGATCGGCAAGGAGTGCGGCTCGCACACCATCCCCTATATCGAGGCCCGCAACGGCTCGGCCCAGCTGGAGCATGAGGCGACGACGACGCGCCTGTCGGACGACCAGCTATTCTACGCCCAGCAGCGCGGCCTGTCGCAGGAGGAGGCGGTGGCCCTGCTGGTCAACGGCTTCGTCCGCGACGTGATGCAGAAGCTGCCTATGGAGTTCGCCGTCGAGGCGCAGAAGCTGGTGGCGATCAGTCTTGAGGGGAGCGTGGGCTAATGCCAACGAAAGACGAACTTAAGGGCGAGATCTCCCGTCTTGTTAGATCGCGAGGTTGGTACCGTGGCCAGTTTGAACGCCTTTCCGAGGAAACGGCCATTCAAGCTGAGCAAATTTCGATTTTGAAAGCGCGGCAGAGAGCCAATGCCAAGCAGATTAAAGACGCAAAACTTGTGGTCTCAAGCGAAGAAATTCGCCGCGAGAAAGTCCGCGCTGAGAGAGAAAATGAGCTCCAAAGCCAAAGGGATGAAGCGCGGAATCGCGTGGAATCCGGTGAACCAGAAGATGAGGACGAGGCCCGCCTCTTCCGCTGCCAGCGAGAAAACGCGCGACTAAGAAAAATCATTGATAAGCTTGAAGATAAAATAAAAACAGAATGATCTTTTTCATCTCCAGCCTCCATGTCATCGTCGATGAAAAGCTGACACTCAAAGACTTCACGTTCGATGCTGATCCCAGCGAGCAAGAAGCCATCGTTGGACCGGCGACTGGAGTTGGATCATGCTATGCTGGCGTTAGAGGAGCGCAACGATGAAAGCCTTCACCGTTCTGATTGATGACGACGCGGCGGACGAGTATCTGGAAGAGGCAGTTGCCCGCCATACGACTGCCGAGGAGCTGATCGCTTCGGCTGCTGTCGATATGCTGCCCGAACTCCGACAGCCTTTAACGTCGCAACAAATTGCTCTTGTCGAGGCGGGGCTGGCAGCCGAGCGTGAAGGCCGGATTGTATCCAACGATGAGGTCGTGGCGCGCTGGAAGACGCTCCTTGGAGAGTGAGGGTTGCCCAATGGACCCAGCCTGCGCGCGAAAGCTATGACGCCTTTCTCCAGCATCTGCTTGAGCAAAATAAGCGCCGGGCTATCTTGGCGCGCAATGATCTGCAGGACGCTGTGGCTCTGCTCTGCAGACGCCCCCAGGTTGGGCGTCGTTCTGAGTGGCCAGGCCTGAAACGCTGGAGCGTTCCCGAATGGGACAAGATCATCATCTTTCGCGAAATCCCTGACGGGGTCCGTGTCGTCGCTTTCTATGACGCTCGCCAAGACCTTACCGTCGTCGATCCAACCTTGAACGATTTTTAGTCCATGCTTTCCATCAATAACCTCCACGTCTCCATCGGCGAAAAGCCGATCCTCAAGGGGCTGACGCTCGACGTTCCCGCCGGCGAGGTGCACGCCATCATGGGGCCGAACGGGGCCGGGAAGTCGACGCTGGGGTATGCCCTGTCGGGACGACCTGGCTATGAGGCGACGCAAGGCGCGGTCGAATGGGCGGGCGAGGACCTGCTGGCGCTGGACCCGGCCGAACGGGCGGCCAAGGGCGTCTTCCTGTCGTTCCAGTATCCGATCGAGATCCCCGGCGTACCGGCCCTGACCTTCGTGCGGACGGCGCTGAATGCGCAGAAGCGTGCGCGGGGCGAGGAGGAGGTGGCGGCGCCCGCCTTCCTGAAGCTGGTCCGCGAGGCATCCAAGGCGTTGAAGATGGACTTCGACATGCTGAAGCGGCCGCTGAACGTCGGCTTCTCCGGCGGCGAGAAGAAGCGGATGGAAATCCTGCAGATGGCGCTGTTCGAGCCGTCGCTGCTGATCCTGGACGAGACCGATTCCGGCCTGGACATCGACGCCCTGCGCATCGTGTCGGAGGGGGTGAATGCGTTGCGCCGTCCCGACCGGGCCATGCTGGTCATCACCCACTATCAGCGCCTGCTCGACTACATCAAACCGGACCGGGTCCATGTGCTGGCCGGCGGTCGGATCGTGGCCTCGGGTGGGCCGGAGTTGGCGCATCAGTTGGAGGCGGAAGGGTACGACAAGTATCTTCTGGAATCGGCATGAGCGCGGCTTTCGCCATCGACCTGACCGACGCCGAAACCTTTCCGTCGCGGCGGACGGAGGCGTGGAAATACAGCGACCTGAAGCGCTGGCTTCGCGCGGCGCCGGAGCCGTCGGGGACGGCTGAGGTCGGGCCGCCGGGGCCGTTCTACGATTTAGGCGGAGAGGCGATCGTCTTCGCCAATGGGCGCGCCGTGGGCGTGACCGACTTCATCGCCTCGGGCGAGCGAACCCTGCGGCTGCGCTATGTGTCGGATGCCGTCGGCACCGGGCATACTGCCAGCGCACGGGTGTCGGCGCGGGCCGGCGCCAAGCTGCTGCTGCTGGAGACACACGAAGGCGCGGGTTCGGCCTATGTGGCGCACAATACGCTGGAGCTGGACGTGGCGGCCGGGGCCGAGGTGACGCGCGTCGTCCTGGTCGAGGAGCCAGAGGACGCCATCTCCATCGCCGAGGCGCATGTGAAGGTCGAGGCGGGCGGCGTCTATCGTCAGACCATCATTACGACTGGCGCGAAGTTGCAGCGGATCGAGACCCGCATCGCGCACTACGCCCAGGGCGCGCACGTCCAGGCCGACGGCCTGTATCTGCTGAACGGATCGCGCCACACTGACCTGACCAGCGTGGTGCGCCACGTGGAGCATGACGGCGCGACCAGCCAGTTGATCAAGGGCGTGGCCCGCGACACGGCGCGCGGCGTCTTCCAGGGCAAGATCGTGGTCGAGCGTGGGGCCGACGGCACCGATGCGCGAATGGGCCATCACGCCCTGATCGCCAGCGAGCGGGCCGAGATCGACGCCAAGCCGGAACTGATCATCTATGCCGACGACGTGCAGTGCGCGCACGGCAATACGGTGGGGACGCTGGACGAGAGCGCCCTGTTCTACATGCAGCAGCGCGGCATTCCGGCCGACGAGGCCCGCGCCCTGCTGACCCAGGCCTTCCTGATCGAGGTCATCGACCGGATCGAGCATGAGGGCGCGAGAGAGGTGGCGCGGGAATGGCTGACGGCGCGGTTGTGAACTCCTTCGATCCCTATGCCGTGCGGGCGCAGTTCCCGATCCTGTCGCGGCAGGTGAACGGCAAGCCGCTGGTCTATCTGGACAATGCAGCCTCGGCGCAGAAGCCGCGCGCGGTGATCGACGCCCTGGTGGCGACGATGGAGGGCGGATACGCCAACGTCCATCGCGGCCTGCACACCCTGTCGAACGAGGCGACCGAGGCCTTCGAGAAGGCGCGCGAGATCGTGGCCCACTTCCTGAACGCCCAAAGCCCCGAACAGGTCGTCTGGACCAAGGGCGGGACCGAGGCGATCAATCTGGTGGCCAATGGGCTTGGGCTGTCCATCCAGCCGGGCGACGAGATCATCGTCTCGGAGATGGAGCATCACTCCAACATCGTGCCCTGGCATCTGCTGCGTGAACGACGCGGGGCGGTGATCAAGTGGATCCCGGTGCTGGACGACGGTTCGCTGGACATGGCGGCCTATGCCGACCTGCTGGGGCCGAAGACACGCATGGTCGCGGTCACCCATATGTCGAACGTGCTGGGGACCATCAATCCGGTGGCCGAGATCACGCGATTGGCCCACGCAGCGGGCGCCCAGGTGCTGATCGACGGGTGCCAGGGGGCGGTCCATGCGACGCCGGACGTGCAGGCCATTGGTTGCGATTTCTATATGCTGACAGGCCACAAGCTGTTTGCGCCCACCGGCATCGGCGCCCTGTATGGCACGGCCGAGGCGCTGGAGGCCCTGCCGCCCTATCAGGGCGGGGGCGAGATGATCGAGACGGTCGAGCGCGACCGCGTGACCTACGCCAGGCCGCCGCACCGGTTCGAGGCGGGGACGCCGCCGATCCTGGAGGCGATCGGCCTGGGCGTGGCGCTGGAATGGCTGACGCAATACGACCGGGCGGCCGTGCAGGCGCACGAACACGCGCTGTATCGGCGGGCCGTGGATCGGTTGGAAGGCGAGGGCTGGCTGCGGATCCTGGGCCAGGCGGAAGGGAAGGGCGCGATCCTGACCTTCGCCGTCGAGGGCGCGCATGCCCACGACGTGGCCCAGATCATGGACCGTTACGGCGTCGCCGTGCGGGCCGGTCTGCACTGCGCCGAACCGCTGGCGAAAAGATTGGGGGTGACGTCGAGCACCCGCGCCTCCTTCGCCCTATATAACACCGTGGAGGATGCCGACGCCTTCGTGGATGCGCTGATCAAGGCGCGGAACTTCTTCGTGTAAGCCGATGACAGATCAACCTATTCAAGACAGTGACGCCTTCAAGGACGCCTGGGATGAACCCCAGAAGAGCGCCCTGTCCCAGGCCGAGCTGGACACGCTGACCGATCAGCTGATTGAGGCGTTGAAGTCCGTCTATGACCCGGAAATCCCGGTCGACATCTATGAGCTGGGCCTGATCTATCGCGTCGACGTCAACGACGACCGCGATGTGGTGGTGGACATGACGCTGACGGCGCCGGGCTGTCCGGTCGCCGGCGAAATGCCGGGCTGGGTCGAGACGGCGGTGGAGAAGGTCGAGGGCGTGCGCAGCGCCAAGGCCAATCTGGTCTTCGACCCGCCGTGGGACGCCTCCAAGATGAGCGACGAGGCCAAGCTGGCCCTGAATATGTTCTGATGACCGAACTCCAGACCACATCCCGTCCGCGCCGCCCGCGACCCAAGGCCGTCACCCTGACCGACGCCGCCGCCGAGCGCGTGCGCGAGATCCTGGACAATGCCGAGAACGATCACATCGGTCTGAGGATCGGCGTCAAGAACGGCGGCTGTGCGGGGCAGGAATACACCTTCGCCTATGCCGACAGCGTCGGGCCGCTGGACGAGGTGGTCGAGGACAAGGGTGTCACCATCCTGATCGAGCCCAAGGCCGTGCTGTTCCTGATCGGCACAGAGATCGACTACGAGACGACGCGGCTGGCGTCCAAGTTCGTGTTCAACAATCCGAACCAGACCGACGCCTGTGGTTGCGGCGAGAGCGTCACCATCGTGCCGGTCGCCGCCGACTGAGATGGCCTATGACGCGGACTTTGGCGAATGGGTGCGCGAGCATTTCCACGCGCTTGGCCGGCTGGAGATCAAGCGGATGTTTGGTGGGGCGGGGGTCTATGCCTCCGGCGTCATGTTCGCCCTGCTGGACGACGGCATCGTTTGGCTGAAGGGCGACGAGGTGCTGGGAGAGGCATTCGTGGAGGCCGGCTCGCGTCAGTTCACCTATCCAAACAAGGATGGGCGGACGATGAGCATGGGCTATTGGACCCTGCCGGAAACGGCGCTGGACGATCCCGACGAGGCGGTCGCCTGGGCGCGTCGTTCGCTGGACGTGGCGGTGAAGAAGGCGTCGGGCAAGAAGCCGAAACGCGGCTAGCTCGTTTTTATCGGAGTAAGGCGGTACTTGCCTTCGGCGATAAACCATTCGATGGCCTCTAGCGGCAAATCTTCACATAGGTCGTGAAGGTCATGGAGCCGTCCACATCGCTGTAGAAGACCTCGGCGAGAGCATCGAAGTCGTCGTTCTCCAGCAGTTCCAGAAACATGCCGTCTCTCTCAATGTCAGACCCCATCTGATATCGAAAGTTGCGTTCGCCGATCTTCACTTCGGGGCATCCACCAGCACGGCCGGCGTAACCGGCTGACCCGTCGCCTGGGCGACCAGTTCGGCGGTGCGGGTTTCGATGACGGCTTCCAGGCGGGCCAGAAACTCGTCCTTGGGCAGGCCGACGGGGATGGGTTCGAGGAACTCCAGTGTCGCCGTGCCAGGATGTTTCTCGTATTTTTCCTCGGGCCAGAACAGGCCGAGGTTGGTGGCGAGCGGCACGACGGGGACGTCGAAGTCGCGGTACATGTGCCAGACG
The DNA here is from genome assembly GCF_057838505.1 of Brevundimonas sp. KH_058. Lineage (NCBI taxonomy): Bacteria > Pseudomonadati > Pseudomonadota > Alphaproteobacteria > Caulobacterales > Caulobacteraceae > Brevundimonas > Brevundimonas sp. KH_058. Next base: position 2,733,005 of record NZ_CM174469.1, read on the forward strand.
CCGGAACGGTATTTGAACTTCTGGCCGACGGGGGCCAGGTGGCCCTCGGGATAGATCAGGATCTTGCGGTTCTCGGCGCGGGCTTCGGCGGCGCGCATGGCCAGGGCCTTGCGGGCTTCATGGCCGCCGCAACTGTTGACGACGATGGCGCCCAGCTTTTTCAGCACCCCGCCCAGCAGGGGAAACTTCTCCAGATGGTCGCCGGTGACGAAGGCGATGTCGTCGAACTGGTCGTAGGTGGCGAAGCCGTCGCCCCAGCTCTGATGCTTCGAGGCGATGATGAAGGCGCCCTCGGGCAGCCGATCCTTGCCGAGCACGTTCAGCCGGATGCCGGCGAAGATCGCCATCGCCTGGACCATGCGCTTCACATAGCGGCGGATGACCCAGCTGGCGGGACCACGGCCGGGCGCGAGCGCCGCAAAGGCGGCCGTCAGCCCATAGCCGATCGACAGGATCCAGTAGGCGACGTTGAAGGCGAAGCTGCGCATCGGGCGACTATGGCAGAAAGCTTGGCCTTGTCAGGCCGCTTACGCCGCTTTTTCCAGCGCGGTCGCGGCGGTGACGCAGTTTCGACCCGCGCGCTTGGATTCGTAGAGCGCGGCGTCGGCGCGTTCCAGCAGGCTGGCGGCGGTTTCACCCTTCTGCCGCTGGGCGAAGCCGGCGGAGATGGTCACCGAGCCCAGGTCGTCATTGGTCGAGCGGCGGCGCAGGGCGCGCGAAGCCACGTCGGTGCGAATGCTTTCCAGGGCCGCCATGACAACGCCGGCCCCTTCGCCGGGGAAGATGATGGCGAACTCCTCGCCGCCGAACCGGGCGGCGAAACGCGTCTTGCCGCAGATGTTGGACAGGACGGTGGAGACATAGCGCAGCACCTGATCACCGGTCTGGTGTCCCCAGGTGTCGTTGAACCGCTTGAAGTGGTCGATGTCGAGGATGGCCAGGCTGAGCGGCGATCCGTCGTCTTCGGCGCAGGCGGCCTCAAGCCGTTCGTCGAAGGCCTTGCGGTTGGCCAGGTTGGTCAGGGCGTCCGTCATGGCGTCGCGGCGCACCTGTTCCAGGTTCTCGCGCAGGCGGATGACTTCCTTGTTGGATTTTTCCAGGCGTTTTTCCAGGATCGCGGTCTCGCGGCGCACGCGGTTTGTCGCGGTCGACAGGCCGCCGACCAGATCCTTCAGCGAAGATGGGTCCTCGACGGTTTCCATGGAATGGGAGGCGTCGGCGAGGGTCTCGCCATAGTCGGCCTGGGTCTTGTGGGCCATGGCTATGGCGCTGGCGACGCTGGCCAGTTCGCGGTCGAGCACGGCGCCGACGTCGCGGATCTGATCCGGCAGACGCCCGCGCGGCAGGAATTCGGCGGCCAGCATCTCTGACGTCTTGTCGGTGATGACCGTGGACTGGGAGAGGAGGCGTCGGATTTCCTGGGCCAGGGCGCCGTCAGGATCGCTGAGATAGTGCAGCCAGAGCTCGAAGTTCAGCGGCGTCGGCCAGACGCCCGCCTTTTCCATTTCGGCGATGACGTTGCGCGCCAAGGCATAGGCTTGTGGAGCCCTAAGCGCCGTCTCGACCTTTTTCGACATTCTTCTTCCCCTTGACCCCTGTTCTGGAGCCGTATCGGGGCGGACACTAAGGAGTGTTCCGTAATGCAGGGTAAACGGCGCGGGATTTCACCGCGCCGTTAGGTACGAATTCAGGCGCGGACGACGACCGGACGGCGCAGGAAGGCCGGGATGTCGTCGCCAAAGCCACGCACGCCCTGACGCTGGGGTTCGTCCTTGGCGGCCTTGCGATCGCCGCGACGGTCGGATTGCAGCAGGTGAGGTTCACGGTCGGCGCGATCGGGGCGCTCTGCGCGGTCGGGGCGATCCGCACGGTCGGGGCGCGGCGCGCGGGGCGTCTCGACCGCTTCGACCGTCTCCACGGCTTCGACCACGACCGGAGCGGGCGCAGCAGCGACTTCGACGGCGGCTTCAGGGCGGGCCTTGCGACGGCTGCGGCTGCGGGGGGCTTCTGTTTCCTGAACCTGAACCTGAGCCTGGGGTGCAGGCTCGACTGCGACGGTCTCGGTCGGCTCGGCGGCGGGGGCGCTGCTGCGCGACCGACTGCGGCTGCGGTCGCCCGAGCGTTCGCGTCCGCCGGAGCGTTTGTCGTCGCGGGCGGGGCCGTCCTTGATGGCGGCGAAGTCGATGCCGTCCAGAACCAGCTCCTGCGGGTCCATCTTGATCAGCTTCAGCACCTTATCCAGCGACTTGTCGTCGGCCGGGGTCACGATCATGAAGGCCTGGCCCAGCTTGCCCGCGCGGCCGGTGCGGCCGATGCGGTGGACGTAGTCGTCGGCGTGGTGCGAGACGTCGTAGTTGAAGACGTGGCTGACGTCCGGGATGTCCAGGCCGCGTGCGGCGACGTCGGAGGCCACCAGGATCTTCAGCGCGCCCGAGCGGAAGTCCGCCAGGGTCTTGGTGCGTTGCGACTGGTCCAGGTCGCCGTGGATCGGCGCGGCGTCGAAGCCGTGTTGCTTCAGCGACTTGGCCACGATGTCGACTTCGGACTTGCGATTGCAGAAGACGATGCCATTGCGCACGTCCTCACGACCGACCAGGGCGCGCAGAGCGGTGCGCTTGGCCTTGGGGTCCGAGGAGGGGATGCGGACGACATACTGGGTGATGGTGTCGGCGGTCATCGCCGGACGCGAGGCCTCGATCCGGGTCGGATCCTTGAGGAAGGCGGTCGTCAGGCGGGTGATCTCCGGCGGCATGGTGGCCGAGAAGAACAGGGTCTGGCGACGCGGCGGCGTCAGTTTGAAGATCTTCTCGATGTCGGGGATGAAGCCCATGTCGAGCATGCGGTCGGCCTCGTCCACGACCATGATCTCGACGCCGTTCAGCATCATCTTGCCGCGTTCGAACAAGTCCAGCAGGCGACCCGGCGTGGCGATCAGGACATCGACGCCCTTGTTCAGGGCCGCGACCTGGTCGCCCATGGAGACGCCGCCGATCAGCAGCACCCAGGTCAGTTTGGTGCCCTTGGCGTATTTGGCGAAGCTTTCGGCGACCTGGTCGGCCAGTTCGCGGGTCGGCGCCAGGACGATGGCGCGCGGCATCCGGGCGCGGGCGCGACCGGTGGACAGGCGGTCGACCAGGGGCAGGGTGAAGGCGGCGGTCTTGCCGGTGCCGGTCTGGGCGATGCCCAGCACGTCACGGCCGGCGAGGGCGACCGGGATCGCCTGTTCCTGGATCGGAGTAGCGGTCGTGTAGCCGGTGTCAGCAACGGCCTGAAGGGTCGTGGGCGAAAGGCCCAGTTGGGAAAATTCGGTCATGAATCCTTGGGAGAGAAAGCGTCTGCGTGCGTAACAGCAACGGAACCGCCCCTCTTTGGGCGAGCGGGCGGCGCGGATCGCAGACCTGTCCCGAGGCTGGGGGGCATATAGAAGCCCCTGCGCCAAAGTCAAGTATTCCCGGTATGTCGTCCGAACGGACGGTGCGGAATAAATTCCCATGGTCAAGCTGGGACTCTGCTTGACTCCTTGTCCCATGGAGGAGGCATATAAGAGAACAAAAGGAGAACTGTGGTGCGGCCCGACCGCGATATTGAAGCCCTGCGCGAGCGTCTGAAAGCCATGGAGGCCGATGGTCATCCGGTTGATGATGCACGCTTCGACCTGGGGCATGAAGCGGCGGATCGGCATATCGGGGGGCTGGCCACCCATGCCCTGCACGAAATCTACGCCTCCACCACGCCCGACGCGACGGCGGCGCTGGGGTTCGCCCTGGGTCTGGTTCAGCGCGCGGCGGGCGACCGGCCTGTGGTGTGGGGCATTCAGGCCATGGCGGGGCTGGAGACGGGACAGATCCACGGGCCGGGTCTGCGCGAACTGGGGCTGGACCCCGGCCGGGTGGTGCTGGTTCGGGTCAAGGAGATGAAGAACCTGCTGACGGCGGGCGAGGAGGCTCTGGCCTGCGGCGCCGTGGGCGCGGTGCTGCTGACGACCTGGGGCGAGAGCAAGATGTTGAGCCTGACGGCGACGCGGCGGCTGTCGATGGCGGCGGGGCAGGGGCGGGCGACAGCGATCTTGATCCGGTTGGCGGCCCAGCCCCAGCCAAGCGCGGCCGAGACCCGGTGGAGGGTCAGGGGTGCGTTGTCACGGGCGCTGGAGGCCGAGGCGCCGGGTCATCCGACCTATGGGGTCGAACTGTTGCGGCATCGACTGGGCGCGCAGCCGATGGCCTGGACCCTGGAGTGGGATCGTGAGCGCGGAGTCTTCGAGCAAGGCGGGCAGAATGCCGAACATCAACAGTTGCAACGACCGGCGCTACCTGGCGGTCTGGTTTCCCCTGCTGCCGACGGATCGGTTGCGGCGCGAGGAGGGGCGCTCCGACGCTTCGGCTGAGCCTGCCACCGTCCTGGTCGAGAAGGTGAAGGGGGCGCTGCGTCTGACGGCCGCAAATGGGCAGGCGCTGGCGCTCGGCCTGTCGCCCGGCATGACCCTGGCTGATGCGCGGGCGCGGGCGCCGGACATTCGGGTGGTCACCCACCGGCCCGAGGCGGATGCGGCCCTGTTGAAGCGGGTGCTGCTGGATTTCGGTCGGTTCACGCCGATGGCGGCGACCGACGGGCCGGACGGTTTGGCGCTGGACGTGACAGGCTGCGCGCATCTGTTCGGTGGCGAGGCGGGAATGATGGAGGCGGTCGCGGCCAGGGCGCGAGGCGTCGGGCTGGCGGTTCGTCTGGCCCTGGCCGGCACGCCTGAGGCGGCGCGCGCCCTGGCGCGGTTCGGGCGCGGTGGACTTTACGAGGGTGAGGGGCAGAGCCAGGCGCTGCGCCGCCTGCCGGTCGCGGCGCTGGAGCTGTCGGACAAGGAGACGCAGGCCCTGTCGCGCGCGGGGCTGAAGACCCTGGCGCATTTGGCCGACCGCCCGACGGCCCCGATCGCCGCCCGTTTCGGCGCGGCGGCGGCGACGAGGCTGAACCGGGTGCTGGGGCGCGAGGATGCAAGGATCCGGCCCGAACGGCCTGTGTCGATGATCGCCGTGGACCGCATCTTGGTAGAGCCGATCACCGAGACGGCCGACGTCGAGGCGGTGATCGGCGACCTGCTGGCCGAGGCCATGGACCGGCTGGACCTGCGTAGTCAAGGTGGGCGCGCTTTTCAGGCCAGCTTCTTTCGTCTGGACGGAGAGGTGCGCCACATCACCGTCCGCACAGGCCGGCCCAGTCGGGACGCCGTGGGGGTGGCGCGCCTGTTTCGCGAACGGTTGGCGGCGCTGGCGCGACCGCTGGATCCCGGTTTCGGCTTCGATCAGGTGCGGCTGTCCGTGCCGGTGGCGGATCGGCTGGCCTCGCGCCAGTGCGGCTTCGACCGCACCCCTCCGGGCGCCGAGGACCTGGGTCGGCTGGTGGATCGCCTGACCGCGCGACTGGGGCCAGAGGCGGTCAGCCGGTTCGAGCCGGTGGCGTCGCACTGGCCTGAGCGCGCGGTCCACCTGACGCCCGCCGCCCTTGCGCCCGGTGAAGACGGTGAATGGCTCGATCCCGATCCTGCCGACCCGCCATTGCGGCCGCTGCAGATGTTTGATCCGCCCCAACCGGTCCTGGCCACGGCGGAGGTTCCTGATCATCCGCCCAACCGTTTCATCTGGCGGCGGGTGGATCACCGCCTGGTCCGTGTCGAAGGCCCGGAACGCATCGCGCCCGAATGGTGGCGCAGCTTGAAACGTCCGCTGGAGCCTACGCGAGACTACTATCGCGTCGAGGATTTGGAGGGACGTCGCTTCTGGCTGTTTCGCTCGGGCTTTTACGGTGAGGAGCCGGCGCCGCGCTGGTTCGTGCACGGGGTCTTCGCGTGAGCGACTATGCCGAGCTGGCGACGCGCAGCAATTTTTCCTTCCTGGAGGGGGCGTCGCATCCGAAGCATCTGGTGTTGAGCGCCATCCTGCGCGGGCATACCGGCATGGGTCTGGCCGACCGCAACACCCTGGCCGGGGTGGTGCGGGCGTGGAGCGCGTTGAAGACCCTGCGTGAGGAGGGATGGTCGCCGCCGGATCGGGTGCGCCAAGGCGGCAGTCCTGGCGAGACGGTGCTGGTGGAGGATTCGTTTCCCGTCGACATCGACCCTGAGGAGATCAAGGCGCGGGCCAAAACCTTCAAGCTGATCCTGGGTGCGCGACTGCGGTTCAACGACGGGACGCCGGACATCCTGGCCTACCCCGAGGATCGGCAGGGCTGGGGCCGCCTGTGCCGCCTGCTGACTCTGGGCAACAGCCGGGCGAAGAAGGGCCAGTGCGAGATCGGCCTACGTGACCTGCTGCGCGCGCCCGAAGGCCTGCTGCTGATCGTCATGCCGCCCCGTCGGCTGGAGGGGCTGGAGGTCTTGCTGCGTCAGGTGAATGACGCAGCACCGGGCGCCGTCTGGCTGGGCGCCGCCATGTGCCGGATGGGGGACGACCGCCGCCGTCTGGCGCGGCTGAAGACGTTGAGCGCGACGACGGGCGCGCCGCTGCTGGCGGTCAACGACGTTCTCTATCACGACGCCGAACAGCGCGACCTGCAGGACGTCGTCACCTGTATCCGCGAGGGGGTGACGTTGGAGGGCGCGGGCCGTCGCCTGGACCAGAACGCAGAACGCTATCTGAAGCCGCCCGCTGAGATGAGCCGTCTGTTCGTGGATGCGCCGCAGGCTGTGGCGGAGACGCAGGACGTGCTGGCGCGGGTGGCGTTCGATCTGGGAGATTTGAAGTACAACTATCCCGAGGAGCCGGTGCCTCCCGGCATGACGGCGCAGGATCGTCTGGTCGAGCTGGTGGCGACCTATGAGGCGCCGAAATATCCGCAAGGCGTACCGACGAAGGTGCGGGATATCCTCGACAAGGAATTGACCTTCATCGCCACCAGCAAACTGGCCCACTATTTTCTGACCATCCACGATATCGTCCGCTATGCGAACAAGAAGCGCATCCTCTGCCAAGGTCGCGGCTCAGCGGCGAACTCGGCCGTCTGTTATGTTTTGGGGATCACCTCGGTCGATCCCGGTGTGCACGATGTGCTGTTCGAACGCTTCCTGTCGACGGATCGGAACGAACCGCCAGACATAGACGTCGATTTCGAGCACGAGCGGCGCGAGGAGGTCATTCAGCACATCTATGAAAGATACGGTCGCCACCGGGCCGGCATCGCCGCGACCGTAATCCGCTACCGCCCACGCAGCGCCATCCGAGAGGTCGGAAAGGTCATGGGGCTGACCGAAGATGTCACAGCGCGTCTAGCGGGAAGCCAGTGGGGCAGTTTTGGATCGGACATTCCCGACCGGCATCTTGAGCAGGCTGGGCTTGAGGTCGGCAATCTGACCGTAGCCCGCGCCGTCGCTATGACCCGGCGGCTGCTGGAGTTTCCACGGCATCTGTCCCAGCACGTCGGCGGGTTTGTCCTGACCCAGGATCGGCTGGACGAACTGGTTCCCATCGGCAATGCGGCCATGCCGGACCGAACCTTCATCGAATGGGACAAGGACGACATCGACGCGCTGCGGTTGATGAAGGTCGATGTGTTGGCGCTAGGAATGCTGACCTGCATCCGAAAGGCGTTCGATCTCATCCACGAGCAGGACGCCCGACGCTTGGAACTGGACTGCTTCGAAGAGGAAGATCCGGAGGTTTACCAAATGCTCCAAGAGGGTCGCTCTATCGGCGTCTTTCAGGTGGAGAGCCGAGCGCAGATCAACATGCTGCCGAGGCTGAAGCCTGCCGTATTCTATGATCTTGCAATCCAAGTCGCGATCGTCCGGCCTGGACCGATTCAAGGCAACATGGTCCATCCCTACCTTCGGAGACGCCAGGGCCTGGAGGAGCCCGACTACGCCGGACCCAAGCCCCCGCACGATCCCAACGAGTTGAAGGCTGTGCTTTGGAAGACGCTCGGTGTCCCCCTGTTTCAGGAACACGCGATGAAGGTGGCCATGGTCGCGGCCGAGTTCACATCCGGTGAGGCCAACGGCCTGCGCAAGGCGATGGGGACGTTCCGAGGCGATGGGACGCTTTGGAAATATGAGGAACGGATGGTCGGCCGCATGATCGAGCGTGGTTACGATCCGACGTTCGCGCGCAATTGTTTCGAACAGATCAAGGGCTTCGGCTCCTATGGCTTTCCCGAGAGCCATGCCGTGTCGTTCGCCAAGCTGGTCTACATCTCGTCCTGGATCAAATGCCATCATCCGGCGGTGTTCGCCTGTGCGTTGCTGAACAGTCAGCCGATGGGGATTCTATGCGCCGGCGCAGCTGGTGCGGGATGCGCAGGAGAGCCCGCAGAAGGTCGAGGTGCGGGCGATCGATGTGAACCACAGCGTCTGGGACAATACGCTGGAACCGGGCGAGCGCGGGCTGGCGCTGCGGCTGGGCCTGCGTCAGATCGACGGGTTCAAGGAAGGTTGGGCGACGAGGCTGGCCGAGGCGCGTGATGCGCCCTTCACCGATGTCGAGGAGATGGCGCGGCGGACGGGGCTGGAGGCGGCGGCGATGCGCAAGCTGGCGGATGCGGACGCGTTCCGGTCTATCGGGCTGGATCGGCGCGAGGGGTTGTGGGCGGTCAGGCGGTTGCCGGACGATGAACCCCTGCCGCTGTTCCAGGCCGCGCGGGCAAGGGAAATGGGCGTCGAGGCGGCGGCCAACCTGCCGCTGATGCCGCTGAAGGAGCATATCGCCACCGACTACCAGACCACGCGCCTGTCGCTGAAAGGGCATCCGATGCAGATCCTGCGGCCGGTGTTCCGGGCGGAGGGGGTGCTGAGTGCGGCCGAGGTCATGGGCCAGAAGCACGGGCGGCTGGTGCGCACGGCCGGGGTGGTGCTGGTGCGGCAAAGGCCGGGGACGGGCAACGCCATCTTCGTGACGATGGAGGACGAGACGGGGGTGGTGAACGCCCTGTTATGGGCGCGACTGTTCGAGACCTTCCGGCGCGAGGTGATGGCGGCGCGGCTGATGGAGGTGGAGGGCACAGTCGAAAAGAGCGTCGAGGGCGTGCTGCACATCATGGTGCGCAAGGTGGTGGACCGTTCGGCCGAACTGAGCCGGCTGTCCGAGGACTATGATCTGCAGGTCGAGCTGTCGCGGGCGGATGCGGTGAAATATCCGCAAGGTCCACGCAGCCCGACCGGCCGGCATCCGCGCGACGTCCGCATTCTGCCAGGGTCGCGCGACTTTCACTGAGGCGGGATCAGCCGATGGTGGGGACCGTCACGGGCGACCGCTTGCGGGTCAGGAACAGGACCAGCAGCAGGCCCAGGCCCGCAGCGATCGCTCCGGCGATGGAGACGGCCGGATAGCCCAGGCCGCCGGCGATCACCGCACCGCCCACGGCCGCGCCGATGGCGTTGCCCAGGTTGAAGGCGCCGATGTTCATGGCCGAGGCCAGGTTGGGCGCGTCGCCGGCGGCGGCCATGACCCGCACCTGCAACGGCGGCACCAGGGCGAAGCTGGCGATCCCCCAAAGGAAGACCAGGATCGTGGTCGGGACCGCGAAGGGCATGGCGAAGGCGAAGGCGACCAGGATGGCTGACAGCGAGGCCAGGGTGACGATCAGGGTGCAGTACACAGACTTGTCGGCGAACTTGCCGCCCAGCCAGTTACCAAGCGTCAGACCCAGGCCGTAGGTGACGAGCATGGCGGTGACGAAGCCGAGCGAAGCGTGGGTCTGCTCGCGCAGGATGGGCGCAATATAGGTGAAGACGGTGAACATGGCGCTAGACCCGATCACGGTCAGGGCCAGGGCCGCCAGTACAGGCCCTCGACCGAGGACGCGCAGTTCGGCGGCCATGTTTCCGCCGGTCGGGGCGGGCAGGTTGGGCAGGGTCAGGCGCAGGGCGGCCATGACCCCCACGCCGATGGCGGCGATACCCCAGAAGCTGGCGCGCCAGCCAAGGGCGTCGCCGGCCCAGGTCGCCAGGGGCACGCCGACGACATTGGCGATGGTCAGGCCCATGAACATGGCGGCGACAGCGCCCGCCTGACGGTTCGGCGCCACCAGGCTGGCGGCCACGATCGAGCCGACGCCGAAGAAGGCCCCGTGGTTCAGCGAGGTGATCACTCGCGCAATCAGCAGCATCGAATAGTCGGTCGAGATCGCCGACAGCAGGTTGCCGACGGTGAAGATGGCGGCGAGGCCGATCAGCAGGGTCCGACGCGGCACCCGTCCGGTGGTCAGGGTCATCAGGGGCGCGCCCAGCATTACGCCCAGGGCATAGGCGCTGATCAACAGGCCGGCAGTGGGAATGGAGACGCCCAGGTCTGTGGCGATGACGGGTAGCAGACCCATCGGCGCGAACTCGGTCACGCCGATGCCGAAGGCGCCGGCCGCGAGGGCCAGAAGGGGAGGATTGAGTTTCATTTTGGGGAGGAAACCTTCGAGGCTCAGACTAGTGGAGTGTTCAGGCGAGCGAACCCTTCCTGCTGGCGATAGGGGGTGTGGGGATAGGGCGGCAGGACATCGCTGGCGACGTCGAGGGCGGCGATCTGGCCGGGCGTCAGGCTCCAACCGACGGCGCCCAGGTTCTGGCGCAGCTGTTCTTCGTTGCGGGCGCCGATGATGACCGAGGAGACGGTCGGGCGTTGCAGCAGCCAGTTGATGGCGATCTGGGGCACGGTCTTGCCGGTCTCTGCCGCGACGGCGTCCAGGGCGTCGACGACGCGGTACAGGTGTTCGTCCTCGACCGGCGGGGCGAAGGCGGCGGTCTGATGCAGGCGGCTGCCCTCGGGGATCGGCGCGTCGCGGCGGATCTTGCCAGTCAAACGGCCCCAGCACAGCGGGCTCCACACCAGGGCGCCGACGCCCTGGTCGGCGGCAAGCGGCATCAGGTCGGCCTCATAGGCGCGGCCGATCAGGGAATAATAGACTTGGTGGGCGACGAAACGGGGGCGGGCGTCGCGCTCGGCGATCCCTTGCGCCTTCATCAGCGCCCAGCCGGGATAGTTTGAGACGCCGGTGTAGCGGACCTTGCCCGAGCTCACGAGCGTGTCGAGCGTCGCCAGCAGTTCATCCGCCGGTGTCGAGGCGTCGAAGGCGTGCAGTTGCAGCAGGTCGATATGGTCGGTGTCGAGGCGACGCAGGGCGCCCTCGACCGCGCCGATCAATCGGCCGCGCGACACGCCCCAATCACCGGGACCGTCGCCGGTGGGCAGGCCGATCTTGGTCGAGATCATCACCTGGTCGCGGCGGCCCTTTATGGCCTGGCCCAGCACCTGCTCCGAGGCGCCGTCGGAATAGACGTCTGCGGTGTCGAACAGATTGACCCCGGCTTCCAGGCAGATGTCGATCAGGCGGCGCGCCTCGTCCACATCGCTGTTGCCCCAGGCCCCGAACAGCGGGCCGGAGCCGCCGAAGGTGCCTGTGCCGAAGCTGAGGACCGGAACGCGGAGGCCCGATGCTCCAAGTTGACGATATTCCATGACTGTCCTTCGTGACCGTGTTCGGATGCACAGATGGACGCCGGCTTGCGGCGACAGTAGATAGGCGTCAGGCCAAACATTTTTGATCTGGACGCAAAGATGCAGATGATTGGAGTGGATCGAGCGCGCGAGATGGAAGTCTTTGTCGCCGTGATCCGGGGCGGCAACTTCTCGGCGGCGGGGCGGGCGCTGGGTCTGACGCCCTCAGCCATCAGTCGAACCATCGACCGGATCGAGGCGCGGCTGGGGGTTCGGCTGATGCTGCGCACGACGCGGGTGCTGACGGTGACGCCCGAGGGGCAGGCCTATCTGGGCGCGGCGCGACGGATTCTGACCGAGCTGGATGACGCGGAGCAGGCGATCGCCGACCAGGGGGCGCCGCGCGGTCGGTTGAGGGTCAGCGCCTCCCTTGCCCACGGTCGCCAGCAGGTCGTGCCGCTGCTGGGCGAGTTCGTGCGCCGCTATCCGCATATCCTGGTCGATATCAATCTGACTGATGTGGTGGTCGATGTTGCGGCGGGGCAGGCGGATGTGGCGATCCGGTTCGGGCCGTTGGCCGACAGTCCGCTAACCGCGAGGCGATTGGGCGATACGGGACGGACCATCGTGGCGTCGCCTGACTATCTGGCGCGACGGGGCGTGCCGCGCGTGCCTGAGGACCTGCACGATCACGACTGCCTGAACTTCAACTTTCGGCGTCAGGAGCCGGTCTGGCCGTTTCGTCAGGACGGGCGCGACTATGCTTTGACGGTGCGCGGATCGGTGGAGGCGAACAATGGCGAGACCCTGACGCAACTGGCGCTGGCCGGCGTGGGGGTGACGCGGGTGGGGCATTTCAGCGTGGGCGACGCCATCGCCGAGGGGCGGCTGGTCCCGCTGCTGGAAGATTTCAATCCGGGGGATCGCGAACCGATCCATGCTGTCTTCGTCGGCGGCGCAAACATGCCGGCGCGGGTGCGGGTGTTCGTCGACTATCTGGCCGAACGGCTGCGCTGAGGCGGCCTCAAACGAAAATCGCCGGACGGGTGAACCGTCCGGCGATCTGCAACGTCAGACGCGAGGTGCGATCAGCGCTTGCCGAAGATCATGTCGCCCAGCTTGGCGAAGAAGCCCTTTTCCTCGGGCTTGGCGGCGGCCGGAGCAACTGCGGGCTTGGGGGCCTCGACCGGCTTGGGCGCCGGAGCCGGAGCAGCGGCGACGGGCGTCGGAGCCGGCTTGGGCGCGGCGACCGGTTCTGCGGGCTTGGGTGCAGCGACAGCGGCGGCGGGTTTGGCGACCGGAGCGGCCTTGGGCGTTGCAGCCGGTTTTGCAGCGGCGGCTTTCGGAGCAGCAGCTTTCGGTGCGGCAACCTTGGGAGCAGCAGCCTTTGGTGCGGCGGGCTTCGCGGCGGCGCCCTTGGGCGCAGCTTTCGGAGCGGGGGCCTTGGCGGCGACCGGAGCCTTGGCGGCTGGGGCGGCCTTCTGCTTGGGGGCGGCCTTGGGAGCTACGGCCTTGGCAGCGGCTTTCGGTGCAGCGGCTTTCGGTACGACGGCCTTTGCGGCGGCAGGCTTGGGCGCCGCAGCGGGCTTGGCGACGGCCTTGGGCGCAGCGGTTTTCGCGGCAGCAGGCTTCACGGCGCTCGACTTCGGCGCGGCTTTAGGCTTGGAAGCGGCGGTCGCCGGCTTTGGCGACGCTGGTTTAGACGTAGACGGTGACTTGGCCATGTATTCCCCGACCCCTCGGTTTGATAAAAACGCGGCGGCGACGGGCAGACAGCGCCGGATCGCTACGATTCGCCATATTACCGGTGTTTGAGAAATGTCCGAGTCCGCTCTTCAGATAATCGCACGCGGCCCACGCGCCGCCGCAGAGACTGCCGCCGAGGCCATCGACGCCGATCCCCGCCTGGAAGGCGCGACCTATTCCATCCTGGAAGAGGACGAGGATAACGACGTCTGGCGCATCGACGCCTTCCCGACGACCGCTGACGAAGTCGAGGGACTGAAGGCCGTGCTGGCCGATCATCCGGTGACGGTGGTGGTCGACAAGCTGGCGGACGCCGACTGGCTGGCCATGTCGCTGTCGGGTCTGCCGCCGGTCGAGGCCGGACGGTTCTTCGTCTATGGCGCGCACGATCAGGGCAAGGTGCCCGAGGGTCGGGTGACGCTGAAGATCGATGCGGGCGCCGCCTTCGGCACGGGCCACCACGGCACGACGGTCGGTTGCCTGGAGGCGTTCGATAATCTGTTGAAGACCGAAACCTTCGAGAAGGTGCTGGACGTCGGCTGCGGCACGGGCGTGCTGGCCATCGCGGCGGCCAAGACGGGCACGCCCATCGCCGTCGGCACCGATATCGACGAACCCTCGGCGCGGATCGCCAACGAAAACGCCGAGATCAACGACGCCAACTGCGACTTCTATTTCGCCGACGGCCTGAGCGATCCGCGCATCGCCCAGCATCTTCCGTACGATCTGGTATTCGCCAATATCTTGGCGGCGCCCCTTGTCGAACTGGCGCCTGAGATTGGAGCCGCGCTGAAGACCGGCGGGGTCGCCATTCTGTCGGGCCTGCTGCGGACGCAGGAGGAGCGGGTGCTGGAGGCCTATCTGCCGCTGGGCTTTACGGTCGAACAGACCATCCATCATGACGCCTGGAGCGCGCTGCAACTGCGCAAGGGCTGAGGAACGATCATGCGCCAGACCTTCGATGAAACGACCGATCCTTCCTTTGGGACCAGGCACCTTCCGCTGTTGCGCGCCGAGATGGCCAAGCAGGGGCTGGACGGCTTTCTGATCCCGCACGAGGACGAGCATCAGAACGAGTATCTGCCGGACGCCAACGAGCGGCTGGCCTGGGCGACGGGCTTCACCGGCTCGGCCGGGGCGGCGGTGGTGTTTCAGGACCGGGCCAGCATGTTCACCGACGGACGCTATACGGTTCAGGTGAAGGCCCAGACGGATCCGGTCCTGTTGGAGCGGCACGATCTGACCGAGGTCGCCGCCTATCTGGAGACGGCGGCGAAGGGACAGGTTATCGGCTATGATCCCAAGCTGCACAGCCCGGATGCTCTGGTTGCGTTGAAGGCGGCGGCGGAGAAGGCGGGGGCGACGCTGAAGGCCGTGGACGCCAATCCGCTGGACCTGGCCTGGGGTGCGGACCGCCCGGCCCAGCCGACGGCGCCGGTCGTTCCGCACGAAGATGTCTATTCGGGCGAGAGCCATGCGGCGAAGCGGGCGCGGATCGGCAAGGCCGTGGCCGACGCGGGCGCAGACGCCGTCGTGCTGACGGCGCCGATGTCCATCGCCTGGCTGTTCAATGTGCGCGGCGGGGACGTGATCCGTTCGCCGTTGCCGATCGGCCAGGCCATATTGGCGGCGGACGGCAAGGCGCGGCTGTTTCTGGATCCGGCCAAGGTGACCAATGCGCTGCCCGGCTGGCTGGGCGACAATGTGCGGATCGAGGCGACCGAGCAGTTGGCGGACGCGCTGGACGGGCTGTCGGGTCAGAAGGTCATGATCGATCCGTCGCTGTCCTCGGCCTGGTATTTCGACCGGCTGGAAAGCGCCGGGGCGACGGTGGTGCGGGCGATGGACCCGTGCGCCATTCCCCGCGCAGCCAAGAATGCGGTCGAGATCGAAGGCAGCCGCCAGGCGCATATCCGCGACGGCGCGGCGCTGAGCCGGTTCCTGCACTGGGTCGATACGGTGGTTCAGGAGACCCTGCCGAACGAGCGCGAGGTGGTCGAGGCGCTGGAGCGGTTCCGCGAGGAGACCGGCGCGCTGAAAGACCTGAGTTTCGACACCATCGCCGGGGCCGGGCCGAATGGGGCGCTGCCACATTACAAGCCGGTCGGCGCCACGATCCGCAACGTCGAGAAAGGCTCGCTGCTGCTGGTGGACGGCGGCGGCCAGTATCTGGACGGCACGACCGATGTGACGCGTACCATGGCGGTAGGCGAACCGACGGCGGACCAGAGTCACAAGTTCACCCTGGTGCTGAAGGCGCACATCGCCATGGCGACCATACGCTTCCCGGCGGGGACCAGCGGCATGGCGCTGGACGCCATCGCCCGGGCGCCGATGTGGGCGGCGGGGCTGGATTACGATCACGGCACGGGCCACGGCGTCGGCTCCTATCTGGGCGTCCACGAGGGGCCGCAGCGGATCGCGAAGTGGGGCACGTCCCAGCCGCTGCTGGAGGGGATGATCCTGTCCAACGAGCCGGGCTATTACCGCGAGGGCCATTGGGGCATCCGCATCGAGACCCTGCAGGTGGTGACGCCGGCCGTGGTTCCCGAGGGCGGCGAGCGGCCGATGCACGGGTTCGAGCAGCTGACGTTCGCGCCTCTCGACCGCAAGCTGATTGACGTCGAGATGCTGACGCCGGACGAGCGGGCGTATGTCGACGCCTATCACGCCGAGACCCTGTCCAAGGTCGGGCCCTTGATGGACGGCGAGGCCAAGGCCTGGCTGGAACGGGCGTGCGCGCCGCTTTAGGGCTCAGGTTCGGCTGACGGCTTGGGCTTTTCGGTCGGACAGTGCCGCATGTGGGTGACGGGGCAGGGCAGGTCCGCCAGCGCGGCCCTGGTCGCCTCATAGCCCGTGGCGACGGGGCCGTCGTAGGTCTTCCAGTCGCGGATGTCGGTGCTTTCGATCCGGGGCAGGACCAGGACGTCGGCGTCGGCGCGCGACTGGGTCATCTCCGCATCGGTGGTGATGGTGGCCGAGCGCATCAGGATCGAGACGATGGGCGGCCCGGCCTTCCAGGCGCCTGAAGCGATCCATTTCCACCAGGACGGCGGGTTCTCCAGCGAGCGGGCGTCGACGCCGCGCGTCTGGGACATGTCCACGCCGACGATGGGGCCGCTGTTGAGCTGGCGCATGACGCTGGTGGGAAAATTCTTCAGCACGGCGCCGTCCACCAGCACCTGACCGTCGATCACGACGGGCGGCAGGACGCCGGGAATGGCGATGGAGGCGCGCATGGCCCGGCGCATCAGGCCGGTGCGATGCACCTCGATCCGGCCGGAGGTGAGATTGGACGAGACGGCGAAGAAGGGCAGGGCCAGATCCGCCAGGTCGATGTCGCCATAGGCCCGTTCCAGCAGGCCGGCGACCTTGCGGGCGCGCGACATGGCGATGATCGGCACCGCCAAGTCTGACAGCGGGTCGGAATCGACGAAGGCGCGGCGGATCTCAAAATCCAGACGTTCGTAACTCCAGCCCAGGGCGGGACCGGCGGCGACGACCGCGCCCATCGACGATCCGCCGGCGAAGTCGATGGGGACCTTGGCCTCTTCCAGCGCCTTGATCGCGCCGATGTGGCAGTAGGCGCGCGCGCCGCCGCCCGACAGGACCAGACCGATGGAGGCGCCGGTGACGACGCGGGCGATGCGTTCGGCGTCGCTGGCCACGCCCTCGACGCAGTGGAACCAGCGGTCGGGCTGTAGCGCGTCCAGCCAGACACGGGTGTTGGCCGGATGATGCATCCGGGGGTCGCGCAGCAGGATCAGGTCGGTCAGCCGGCGCCCGTCGCCGAAACCGTTGCGACGCGGCACGGCGGAAGGCGGGGCCAGCAGCCCGCTGCCGACGATGAACATCCGGTCCACCTGGCGCGCACACAGATTGGCCCAGGTCGGCTGATCCTGTTCGGCGACATAGAGGACATAGTCGTGGTCGCCCTCGACCCGGTTGAACCAGTCCAGGGCCGAACTGAGCGCCGACTGATCGATGACCTGGCAGGTGAACCCCATGGCCTGGATGGCGGCGGCGATGCGTTCAACGAAGGCGCGGATCGGGCGGGGGCGGGCCGAGACGAAGCCGAAGACGCTGGGCTCCGATGCGCCGGCGGTGCGCTCGCGGGCGCGGTGGATCATCAGGCGCGACAGTTCGACCATCAGGTCCGGCTCGGTGCGG
Organism: Brevundimonas sp. KH_058; assembly: GCF_057838505.1. Taxonomy (NCBI): domain Bacteria; kingdom Pseudomonadati; phylum Pseudomonadota; class Alphaproteobacteria; order Caulobacterales; family Caulobacteraceae; genus Brevundimonas; species Brevundimonas sp. KH_058. The sequence goes on from NZ_CM174469.1 coordinate 2,750,326, forward strand.
GCGGCCTCGAAGAAGGCCTCGCGCGGCAGGGCCAGGATCTCGCTGTCGCGCAGGGCGACGACGGTGGCGGTGTGGGGTGTGCCGGCCAGCATGGCCATTTCGCCCACAGGCTCGCCCGTCTTGACCACGCCCAGCAGATGGGCGGGCTGGTCCGCCTCCATCCGAAAGACGCCCAGACGACCCGAGCGGACCAGATACAGAGTGTCGGCCGGGTCGCCCTCGGAAAACAGCGGCTCGCCCCCGGTCAGGGCGAACCAGCTGGCCCGGTCGATCATCCGACCTTCGAAAATGCGCGCGAGCGATGCCGCCAGCGTGTCGGGACGAAGCGTGGCCATGATAGGGTTGTAGGCGAGATTCCGGTGCGGGTGAAACGGGTGTTTGGACGTGCGAGCGCGGCCTCGCGCTTTCGCTGCGAAGTTTTGGAGGGCTGGGCGGAGCGCCGGGCCTTCGCCCGGGGTGTGAGTTTGTAAGTACCGTTTCGACGAAGGGTGTGACGCTCCGCGCGGAAGGTTGGCCTGCAAGCTCGGGGCGTCGAGCGGTGGCGGTCTTATCGCCTAACCCCATAAGCCTGCGACGGGTCGGCGGGGTCTGCGAAACCCCGTCCCGAGTGCGATCGAGTATCCCCCTCGACCCTCCGACAGCGCACCGTGTGTCGCCGCCGGCGCGAGCCGTTTCAGACCCGCTCCCGTTCCATCCGCTCCCGCCGCCGCAAGGTCGCAGGCCAAGCGAGCCCTCCGGTGCGACGGGACGGGTGTATTATGGGGCGGTTTGACCCCGTGGGCAGGAGATCGGGGACTTAAATCGGCAAGTGGCTGGATTCGCTACGAATGGACCAGCGTCATTGCGCGCGTTGAGGCGCGTTTCTCCCTCCCCTTCATGGGGAGGGGCGGCGTAGCGAAGCGCAGCCGGGGTGGGGGCGTGTGAAGCGCCGCGCCCGTTCTTACGGCCCCACCCGGATCGCTGCGCGATCGTCCCTCCCCATGAAGGGGAGGGAGAGGCGTCTGTGGGCTTTGAGAGTCTGCCCAATTGTATGGACGGGAGACGATGCATCCGCCTTCGCGCGTTGCCCGTGACCGCGTGGGCGGGTAGAGCGTTCGGCTTCTCCCGCCCAGCTGAAGTTTCAGACCATGCACGACATCAGAGCCATTCGCGAGAACCCCCAGGTTTACGTGGCGGGCTGGTCGTCGCGCGGGGTGGACGAGGCGGACGGACTGGTGGCGGACATCCTGCGGCTGGACGGCGAGCTGCGTCATGCCCAGACGACGGGGCAGGACGCCCTGGCCAAGCGCAATGCGGCGTCCAAGCTGATCGGCGCCGCCATGGGACGCAAGGACATGGCCGAGGCCGACCGGCTGAAGGCCGAGGTCGAGGCGCTGAAGGGCGACATCGCGGCGGCGGCCGGGAACGAGGCGCGCGTCGGCAAGGAGTTGCGCGACATTCTGGCGGCGCAGAAGAACCTTGCGGCCGAGGATGTGCCGGACGGCGAGGACGAGGCGGGCAATGTCGAGGTCTCAACCTGGGGCGATCCGCGCCGCACGGGTCTGGCCAAGGATCACGCCGACCTAGGCGAGGCCCTGGGGATGCTGGACTTCGAGGGGGCGGCCAGGATGTCGGGCGCGCGGTTCGCGGTGCTGAAGGGCCAGCTGGCGCGGCTGGAACGTGCCGTGGGCCAGTTCATGCTAGATTTGCAGACGGATCAGCATGGATATCTGGAAGTGAACCCGCCGCTGCTGGTTCGGGACGAGGCGATGTTCGGCACCGGGCAGTTGCCGAAGTTCGAGGAGGATTTGTTTAGCGCCGGAAGCGTGAAGCTTGATCGCTTGAGGATGCAGTTAGGCGAGGCGCTAGTTCTCGCTCAAGAAAATGGAAGTGATGCGTCCGCTTCCCTGGCGGCTGAATTCTTCGAATTCGAACATGATTTTAAAACCGACCGCCGTTTCCTTATCCCAACTGCCGAAGTCTCCCTGACAAACCTCGTCCGCGAAACCATCCTGTCTGAGGACGAACTGGCGACGCCGATGCGGATGACGGCGCTGACGCCGTGTTTCCGGGCCGAGGCGGGGTCGGCGGGGCGGGATACGCGCGGGCTGATCCGTCAGCACCAGTTCTCCAAGGTCGAGATGGTGTCGATCGCGCGGCCGGAAGACTCCGACGCCGAGCATGAGCGGATGACGGCCTGCGCCGAGGCCGTGCTGAAGGCGCTGGAGCTGCCGTTCCGGCGGATACTGCTGTGCAAGGGCGACATGGGGTTCTCGGCGCAGAAGACGTTCGACCTGGAGGTCTGGCTGCCCAGCCAGGGGACGTATCGGGAGATCAGCAGCTGCTCGAACTGTGGGGACTTCCAGGCGCGGCGCATGGATGCGCGGTTCAAGCGGGCCGGCGAGAAGAGGACCGAGTTCGTCCATACGCTGAACGGTTCGGGCCTGGCGGTCGGTCGCACGCTGGTGGCGATCATGGAGAACTATCAGCAGGACGACGGGCGGATCGCGGTGCCGGCGGTGTTGCAGCCGTATATGGGCGGTCTGACCCATGTTGGAGCTGCCAAGTGAGCCGTCCTTCACCTCTCCGCGCGCGGAGGCGCGTGGGGAGGACAGACCGCGTAGCGGTCAGGTGGGGGCGACCAGGTGTCGAACGTCGGGCGCCGGGTCGCCCCCTCCTGGTCGTCGCGATGCTCCGACCTGTCCTCCCCGTTCGCCTTCGCGAACAGGGAGGTGAGGCATGAGAATCCTGCTGACCAACGACGACGGCATCGAGGCGGAAGGCCTTGAATGTCTTGAGCGAATTGCGCGCACGCTAAGCGACGATGTCTGGGTGTGCGCGCCTGCGGTCGAGCAGTCGGGCAAGGGGCGGGGGATAACCCTGACCGAGCCGCTGCGGGTGATGAACCTGGGCGAGAAACGGTTTGCGGTGACGGGGACGCCGACCGACTGTGTCGTGCTGGCGGTCAACGACCTGATGCCGGACAAGCCGGACCTGGTGCTGTCGGGGGTGAACCGGGGACACAACATCGGCGAGGACGTCAGCTATTCCGGCACGGTGGCGGGCGCGCTTCAGGGGATGGCGTTCGGCATCCGCTCCATCGCTCTGAGCCAGAGCCTGGAGCGGTTCCACGACGAGGTCGTGGCGCATTGGGCGACGGCCGAGGCGTTCGCGCCGGCGATCATCAGCCGCCTGCTGGACCAGAAGTGGGCGAATGGGGTGGTGATGAACCTGAACTTCCCCAACCGTCCGCCGGAGGCGGTGGACCAGGTCGAGGTGACGACCCAGGGCTTCCGCAACGTGGGCGAGATGCATGCGGTGCGGCGCGTCGATCTGCGCGGGCGCGACTATTACTGGATGAGCTTCCGCGGCGAGAAGCAGGAGCATGCCGAGGGCACGGACCTGAGGGCCATTGAGGAAGGGCGGATCTCGGTCACGCCGCTGCATATCGACCTGACGCATATGACCAGCGTGCATGACCTGAAGAAGGTGTTGGGCGGGGCGCCGCCTAAAACTGTGGTGACGGCTGCATGAACCTGCACGACGACCGGGCCGGGCGGCTGATCCTGTCGCTGAGGCAGCAGGGGGTCACGGACCCGCGCGTGCTGAAGGCGATGGAAAGCATCGACCGGGCGGTCTTCGTCCACGAGAAGTTTCTGGATCAGGCGTGGGAGGATCAGGCCCTGCCGATCGACTGCGCCCAGACGATCAGCCAGCCCTATATCGTGGGCCTGATGACCCAGGCGCTGGAGGTGCAGGCGCGCCACCGGGTGCTGGAGATCGGCACCGGCAGCGGATACCAGTGCGCGGTGTTGAGCCGATTGGCGCGCTATGTCTATTCGGTGGAGCGGTATCGCAGCCTGCTGGTCGAGGCCGAGGCGAAACTGCGCACGCTTCAGATCGACAACGTCATCACCAAGCACGGCGACGGCGGCCTGGGCTGGGCCGAGCAGGCGCCGTTCGACCGGATCATGGTCACGGCCGCGTCCCCGACCGAGCCGACCGAACTGCTGAAACAGCTGAAGCCGAACGGGGTGCTGGTCGCGCCGGTGGGACGGACGTCGGTGCAGATGTTGCATCGGTATGTCGGGCAGGGCGACGGCTCGTTCCACCGTGAGAGCCTGACCGAGGTGCGGTTCGTGCCGTTGGTCGAGGGGACGGCGAAGGAGGGGTAAGTGGGCGTGAATGGTGATTCGTGAGTCGTGATTCCGAGTGTGCGAAAGCCAATCACGATTCACCAGTCACCCCTCACGACCTTCCCCGCCCCAATTCCGCGATGATTGCGGGGTTGGCTTATGAGGCGCGAGCGGGCACACCGGGCGGGCGAGTTTAACCATATGAGGAGCAGCCGGTGGCGGTGATTTCGGGCTGGATGAGAGCGGTTCTGGTGGCGGGGGCGTCGCTGAGCACGGCGGCCTGCATCAGCTATCCGTCCGAGCCGCGCTATTCGACGCATGCGAATCCGGCGCAGGCCCAGGGCCAAGGATCGGGGCAGGGCGCCTATCCGCAGCAGCCGGCCTATCCGAACGGGGCTCAGAATCCGAGCCAGAGCCAGCCATATCGTCCCTATGAATCGCCGCCGCCCGCGACGGCGCCAATCGGCCAGGTGGAGGGCGGGGCCTTGCCGCCGACTGTCAGCGTGGGGCCGAGCCAGCCGACCTATCAGCCGCCGACCGCTCAACAACCAGCCTATACGCCGACGCCCTATCCGTCGTCGTCGGCGCCTGTTCGTCCGGGGGCGGCCTATGTGATCCAGCCCGGCGATACGATCTCGGGCGTCGGGCGGCGGTTCCAGACGCCGGTGCAGACCTTGATCGACCTGAACGGTCTGGGGCCGCGCGGCGCCATCACGACCGGTCAGCGAGTCATCCTGCCGGAAGCGGCGGTGGATACCGGCAATGATCCCTATGCGACCGGCGCGTCGCCTGTCGGCGTGCTGGTGCCGAACAACGGCGTGATCCCGCCGCCGCCGCCGCCGCCCTCGGGTAATGCGGCCCTGCCGGTGCAGACGCGGCCTGTGACGCAACCCTTCACGTCGGGACCGGCCCAGGCGCCTGCCGCGCAAGGCCCCGTGGCGACCGGACAGCCGAACCTGCTGTGGCCCGTGCGCGGCGACATCGTGCGGCGGTTCGGGCCGGTCGGCATGGGCGAGCGCAACAACGGTGTTAACATCGGCGCCTCTGCGGGTGCGGCGGTCAGCGCCTCGGCCGCCGGGCGTGTGGCCTATGTCGGCGACGATCTGGTGGGGCAGGGGCTGACGGTTCTGGTGGTCCACGCCAACGGCTGGCGCACGGTCTATGGCCATCTGGGCTCGGCGACGGTGCGGGACGGCGAGGATGTGCGGGCCGGTCAGCAGATCGGCACCGTGGGTCTGACGGCCGGCGACGGACGCCCCTCGATCCACTTCGAGACCCGCCAGATGCGCGGCGACGACCCCGTCGCGGTCGATCCCCTGACCGTATTGCCGCGCTGATCGATTTAGCCGCGTTGCAATCCGCGAGGCGCGGCCCTAGGTTCCGCGCCTCGTTTTAATGGGGCGCCGACGAGGGCTGCCCCTTCTGTGTTCGGAGACTACCCATGGGCGGAGCGGCTGACGGCGGCTTGGTGGCGCAACTGATCGGCTTCGCGCCCATCATCGGCATCTTCATCCTGTTCTACTTCCTGCTGATCCGTCCGCAGCAGAAGCGCGCCAAGGAACATGCGACCGCCATCGCCGCCGTCAAGCGTGGCGACACGGTCGTCCTGGGCAGCGGCATGATCGGCAAGGTCACCCGCGTCGAAGAGGCCGAGGTCAACGTCGAGATCGCGCCCAGCGTCAACGTCCGCGTGGTCAAGTCGATGATCGCCGAGGTGCGCAACCGCACCGCCATCGCCGCCAACGATTCCAAGGCCTGATACGCTCGCGTATCGCTGAACCGAGACCGCCCTCATGATTCAGCTGTCGCGCTGGAAAGTCATTCTCGTCGTCGTCGCGGCCGTCTTCGGCTGTCTGCTGGCGTTTCCGAACCTGTTGTCGGATTCCCAGCGCGCGGCGCTTCCCGGCTTCGTGCCCAAGAACAAGCTGAACCTGGGGCTGGATCTTCAGGGCGGTTCGTATCTGCTGCTGGAAGTCGATGTGCCGGCGATGCGCGAGAAGCGCGTCACCAACCTGATCGAAGACGTTCGAGTCACGCTGAGCGGCGCGGGCATCGCCACCAACGGCTTCCAACGCGAAGCCGGCGGCGTGATCGCGACCCTGGCCAATCCGGCCCAAAGCGATGCGGCGTTCAAGGCGCTGCAACAACTGGGCGGTCAGGCGGGGCCTGGCGGTCAGGTCGAGCGCACCGCAAGCCGCATCGGCGATAACCGCGTCCGCTTCGCCTATACCGACGCCGCATTGAACGGCATGGGCGCGACGGCCGTGGATCAGTCGATCGAGGTGGTGCGCCGCCGGATCGACAGCCTGGGCACGCGCGAACCCTCCATCACCCGCCAGGGCGCCGACCGGATCGTGGTCCAGGCGCCGGGCGAGAGCGATCCGACCAAGCTGGAAGAAGTCATCGGCCAGACGGCCCAGTTGACGTTCCAGATGGTGGACGTCGAGAACTCGGTCACCGAGGCCCAGGCCGGCCGTGTGCCGCCGGATTCCGAACTGTTGGTCGGCGAGGACGGCACCCCCTATCTGGTCAAGAAGCGCGTGCTGGTGTCGGGCGAGAACCTGACCCGTGCAGGCGTCGGTTCGGACCAGAGCGGCCGTCCCGCCATCGACTTCCGCTTCGACGGCGCCGGCGCGCGCCGCTTCGGCGAAGCGACGGCCGCCAACCTGCAAAAGCCCTTCGCCATCATCCTGGACGGCAAGGTCATCTCGGCCCCGACGATCCAGAGCGCGATCACCAGCGGGTCGGGCCAGATCACCGGGCAGTTCTCCATTCAGGAAGCCTCGACCCTGGTGAACCTGCTCAACGGCGGCGCCTTGCCCGCGCCGCTGAACGTCGAGGAACGTCGGACGGTGACGGCCGAGCTGGGCGCCGATGCGGTGCAGGCGGGCGGCCTGTCCACGGCGGTGGGCTTCGGCATCATCGTGCTGTTCATGATCCTGGCCTACGGCTTCCTGTTCGGCGGCGTCTCCGTGGTCGGTCTGGTGCTGAACGGCGTGCTGATCGTGGCGGCCATGTCGCTGACGCAGGCGACGCTGACCCTGCCGGGCATCGCGGGTCTGATCCTGACATTCGCGGTCGCGGTGGACGCCAACGTTCTGATCTACGAGCGGATGCGTGACGAGGCCCGGTCGGGCCGCAGCGTGATCGCCTCGATGGACGCCGGCTTCAACAAGGCCATGGGCACCATCATCGACGCCAACCTGACGACCCTGGTCGCGGCGGGCATCATGTTCGTGTTCGGCGAAGGTCCGGTGCGCGGGTTCGCCTGGACCCTGACCATCGGCGTCTTCACCTCGGTCTTCTCTTCGGTCCTGGTCGCCCAGGTCCTGCTCGGCTACTGGCTCAAGACGGCCAAGCCCAAAAAACTGCCGATCGCGGAGTGATGGCGATGCGTGGATGGCCCCTCATCAAACTGCTGCCGCAGAAGACGAACTTCCATTTCGTCAAATATGCGCGCGGCGCAGGCGTTCTTTCGATTGTGCTGTGCATCGCGGCGATCGTGTCCTGCTTCTATCCCGGCCTGAACATGGGCATCGACTTCCGGGGCGGCGCCTCGATGGAGGTGTCCAAGCCGGCCGGTCAGGTGATCGAACTGGACCGCGTGCGCGAGTCCGTGAACGGCCTGAACCTGGGCGACGTCCAGGTGCAGGGCATCGCGCGACGCGACACCAATGCGGATGACGGCTCGACCGCCATCCTGCGCTTCCAGGTGCCGGAAGGCCGCGACCAGACCCAGGTTGTCAACCAGGTCGAGGGCGCCATCAGCGGTGCGGTCGGTCAGGTCACCTATTCCGGCGTCAGCGTCGTCGGCTCCAAGGTGTCGGGCGAGCTGTTCACCTCGGGCCTGCTGGCTCTGGGCGTCGCGATCGCGCTGATGTTCCTCTACATCTGGTTCCGGTTCGAGCCGCAGTTCGGCTTCGGCGCCGTGGTCGGCCTGCTGCACGACGTGATCCTGACGTTCGGGCTGATCGTGCTGTTCAAGCTGGAGTTCAGCCTGAACATGGTCGCCGCGATCCTGACCGTCATCGGCTATTCGATGAACGACACCGTCGTGGTGTTCGACCGTCTTCGCGAGAACCTGCGCAAGTACAAGACCATGCCGTTGCGCGACGTGATCGACCTGTCGCTGAATGAGACCCTGTCGCGGACCATCATCACCGGCGTCACCGCCGTCATGGTGCTGGCGGCCCTGGCCTTCTTCGGCGGCGAGGCCCTGTTCGGCTTCTCCATCGCCCTGATGTTCGGCATCGTGGTCGGCACCTATTCGTCGATCTATGTCGGCGCGCCCATCATCCTGCTGTGGGGCGTCAAGCGCGGCACGCTGGCCGACGACGCCAAGCCGGTGAAGCTGGGCATGGCCAGCCGGCCGTAGAGGCAGGCGCTGTCGTGGAAAATCAGGCCGCCCTTGCATTTGCGAGGGCGGCCTTTTTCTTCTGCCGTGTTCATGCAAGGCTAAGCTTATGAAAGCTCTCGTCATCACCGTAACCGCCATCGCCCTGATCAGTGGTCTGTCCGCCTGCACCGACAGCCGGCGCGCCCGCAACGGAGCCACCTGGGGCGATACGCCGGCGGACATCACCTGCTGGACCTATGGAGTCGAGAACTTCAAGGGGCGCTCGACGGGCAAGGTCGAATACAACGACGGCGGACGGATCGCCTTCGTGGATGCCGCGAACAACCGGTACACGACCGTCGATGGCGAGTGCCGGGTCGTGTATGCGCAGTCGGCTAAGTAGGCCTGAGATCGGCGATAACGGGCGAAGGCCGAAGCCCTCGCCCGTCTGTTCTTAGCGCAGCGACGCAGCGAAGCGCTGGATGCGGGTGCAGGCTTCTTCCAGCACGGCGTCAGACGTGGCGTAGCTGATGCGGAAATAGGGGCTGAGGCCGAAGGCCTCGCCCTGGACCACGGCGACGCCCTCGGCGTTCAGCAGTTCGGCGGCGAAGGTGGAATCGCCGTCGATGACCACGCCCGTCTCCGTCGTCTTTCCGATCAGGCCGGCGATGGACGGATAGACGTAGAAGGCGCCCTCGGGCGTGGCGCAGGTGACGCCGGTGGCCTGGTTCAGCATCGACACGACCAGATCGCGACGCTGCTCGAAGGCGGCCTTGCGTTCAGGGATGAAGTCCTGGGTTCCGTTCAGGGCCTCGACCGCCGCCCACTGGCTGATGCTGGCGGGGTTTGACGTGGTCTGGCTGGCGACCTTGCGCATCAGGTCGATCAGCGGCTTGGGGCCGCCCGCATAGCCGATGCGCCAGCCGGTCATGGCGTAGGCCTTCGAGACGCCGTTGACCGTCAGTGTACGGTCGATCAGGTCCGGGTCCACCTGGGCGATGGTGGTATATTCGAAGTCGCCATAGACGAGGTGCTCATACATGTCGTCGGTCAGCACCCAGACGTGCGGGTGGCGACGCAGCACCTCGGCGAGAGCCTCCAACTCGGCGCGGGTATAGGCGGCGCCGGTGGGGTTGGAGGGGCTGTTCAGGATCAGCCACTTTGTGCGTGGCGTGATCGCGGCCTCCAACACGGCGGGCAGCAGTTTGAAACCGTCCTTTTCCTCGCCGATCACCGTCACAGGCTCGCCGCCGGCCAGCAGCACCATGTCGGGATAGCTGACCCAGTAGGGGGCGGGCACGATGACCTCGTCGCCGGGGTTCAGGGTGGCGACCAGGGCGTTGAAGATGACGGGCTTTCCGCCCGGCGCGACGTGGATGTTCGCCGCCGTGTAGTCGAGGTCGTTCTCGCGCTTGAACTTGGCGACGATGGCGGCCTTCAGCTCGGGCATGCCGTCGGCGTCGGTGTATTTGGTCTCGCCGCGATGGATCGCGTCGATGGCGGCCTGTTTGATGTTTTCGGGGGTGTCGAAGTCCGGCTCGCCGGCGCCCAGGCCGATCACGTCGCGACCCTCGGCTTTAAGCTTTCGCGCTTGAGCGGTCACGGCGATGGTGGCCGAAGGCTTGACGCGGGCGAGGGCGGAAGATTGCAGGCTGGACATGACTATCCCATAGGTTTTGGAAGATTCTTGCCTGGGGAGGGCGGGGTTGTTTACGCGCGGTCGCGGCGCGGGACAATGCGCTGAAGCTCGCCAATACGTGGACGGGGTGATAAGCGGCGCCTGTGATGCGCTGGATCATCGATTTCCTGTCGAATATGGAGGCGCGTCGCTGGCGCGCCGTGCTGGCGACGGCCCTGTTGCTGGGCGCAATGATCGCCCTGTTCGCGGTGGGCAAGAGTCAGTTGGGGCTGGATGCCGAGGGCCGGTTGGAGGACTGGCTGGCCGGGTTCCGTCAGGGGCCGTGGGGCTTGGTGGCTGCCATCGTGGTGTTCACGGTCGCGGCCTTTTTCGGCGCGCCGCAGTTCATCCTGATCGCCGCCTGCGTCGTGGCGTTCGGGCCGTGGTTCGGGTTCCTCTACAGCTGGATCGCGACCGTTGTGTCGGCGGGCGTGACCTATTGGCTGGGGCGGGGACCGACGGCGCGGTTGTTGGAGCGGCATGGCGGCAAGACGATCGGACGGCTGACGCGGTTCGTCGGCAAGAACGCCTTCTACGCCAGCTTCATGATCCGCAACGTGCCGTCCGCCCCATTCATCGTCGTCAATATGGCGTTTGGCGCGGCGCGGGCGTCGTTTCCGGGGTTCCTGGCTGGATGCGCCCTGGGTGTGCTGCCCAAGACCGCGCTGGTGGCCTTCTTCGGCGGATCGTTCATGACGGCGGTCAGCGGCGACGGGATCTGGACCTCGGCCATTCTGGCGGGCGTGGCGTTGGCGTGGCTGGTGCTGATGTTGGTGGTGCGAGAACTGGTGAAGCGGCGCGAGATCGCCCGTGGCGAGTGAGGCGGGGAAGGTGCTGTTACTGAGGGATTTTCAGTAATTTTGCCTTTAGACGCCCTCTAGTCGTCAGAGGCATGTTGAGGCCCAAGGAGGTGTCACGATGGATGTCGAGATACTGAAGGCTCAGCATCGTCGGATCATCCGCCTGGCCAGCGCGCTGGGCGGGGTGGCCGAAAGCCTGAAGACGACTGAAGACGCCGGCCGCGCCCGCGAACTGATGGGAGCGCTGAACGCCGCCTTGATCGAACATCTCGTGATAGAGGATGGCGAACTGTACCCGGTGCTGATGACGTCGCACGACCCTGCGGTTCGTCAGTTAGCGCAGGACTATGTCGATGACATGGGCGCGGTCAGCGGGGCCTGGACGCATTATTTCAACGAGTGGACGCAGGCCAAGATCGTTTCGGACCGGAGCCGGTTCGCGACGGCGACCAAGGGCCTGATCGGCGCCCTGGCGCACCGTGTCGCGCGAGAGGACGACACGCTTTATCCGGCGATGGAGGCGGCCGACGCCGGTTCCGGCTCCGTGCGGGGCGAGGGCGTGGGGGAGGCGTGAGGTTTGCATCCACAGGCGGTCGGTCGCCCGATGCGAACCCTATATGACGAGACCGTCATCAGGGCTTGTAATCCCGGTTTCATACAGGCACACCCGCCGCTAGTAGGCGTGGCGAAGACGATCAGGAACTGTCCGGCGTGGGGATGTCGAGACAGTTGGGGCGTCGCCAGGTCGACTGTGAAATCAGAAGACGCCCTGCCAGCTAAGAACGGTATCGATTCCCATGAGTTTTTCCCTTTTCGGCGCGATCTCCAATGACATCGCGATGGACCTGGGCACCGCCAACACCCTGATCTACATGAAGGGCAAGGGCATCGTCCTGAACGAGCCGTCGGTCGTGGCGCTGCGCAATGTCGGGGGACGCAAGGTCGTTCACGCCGTGGGCATAGAGGCCAAGCAGATGCTGGGCCGCACCCCCGGTCACATGGAGGCCATCCGCCCCATGCGCGACGGCGTCATCGCCGACTTCGAAGTCGCCGAAGAGATGATCAAGCACTTCATCCGCAAGGTTCATAACCGCAAGGGTTTCGTGAATCCCAAGATCATCGTCTGCGTGCCGTCGGGCGCCACGGCGGTCGAGCGTCGCGCGATCAACGACAGCTGCCTGAACGCCTCGGCCCGCCGCGTGGGCCTGATCGACGAGCCGATGGCCGCCGCGATCGGCGCCGGCCTGCCGATCCACGAGCCGACAGGTTCGATGGTCGTCGACATCGGCGGCGGCACGACGGAAGTCGCCGTCCTGTCGCTGTCGGGCATCGTCTATTCGCGTTCGGTCCGCGTCGGCGGCGACAAGATGGACGACAGCATCATCAGCTATATGCGTCGCAACCATAACCTGCTGATCGGCGAAACGACCGCCGAGCGCATCAAGAAGGACATCGGCACCGCCCGTATCCCGGCCGACGGCGAAGGCCTGTCGATCGAGGTCAAGGGTCGCGACCTGATGCAGGGCGTGCCGCGCGAAGTCCGTATCTCGGAACGCCAGGCCGCCGAAGCCCTGGCCGAGCCGGTCACGCAGATCATCGAGGCCGTGAAGGTCGCGCTGGAAGCCACGCCGCCGGAACTGGCCGCCGACATCGCCGACAAGGGCATCATGCTGACGGGCGGCGGCGCTCTGCTGCGCGGCCTGGATGTCGAGATCCGCGACCACACCGGCCTGCCGGTCTCGGTGGCCGACGATCCGTTGTCATGCGTGGCCATCGGTTGCGGCCGCGTTCTTGAACACCCGCGCTGGATGAAGGGCGTGCTCGACTCCGCGCTCTGATCCGTTCGTTGCGGCCAGGCGAAAGCTTGGCCGCAAATCCTTGTCAGGCCTGCGTGATCACGGTTCCATTCCGGCCTTGATCCTGCGATAGGCAGGCTGAGCGGCAGGGGGCGTCCTGCCGATTCCAACCCTTTGAGTGGAAGGTCGCCCGTGGCGTTTCGCGACGGCCCTTTTGAAAACATCAAGGTGCCGCTGGCGTGGACCGCTGCGGTAGTCGTCGTCGTGGCTGTCATCGGGGCGATCATCCTGTTGCTGGGCGACCGGACGACGCCCGAGGGCGGCTCCAGCATGGGCGCCGCGCGTGGCGGATTCGAAGCGGCGGCCGGGCCGGTGGGTGGTGTCTTCGCCGCGCCGGTGCGCTGGGCCGGGGCCGCCAGGGACTATGTCGGCGGCTATTTCTTCGCGATCGGCGAGAACCGCCGGCTGAAGGCCGAGATCGTCGAACTGCGCGGCTGGCGCGACGAGGCGATCGCACAAAAGAACATCAATGGTCGGTATGAGGCCCTGCTGGGTCTGCGCACCGAGCCGGCTGTCGCCATGGCGACGGGGCGGGCGGTGTCCGACGCCCGCGGGCCGTTCAATCGCGCCAAGCTGCTGGACGTCGGCTCGGCCAAGGGCGTGCGCATCGGCAATCCGGTCATAAGCGAGCACGGCCTGGTCGGGCGCATCTCCGGCGTGACCAGCGGCGTCAGCCGGATGGTTCTGCTGACGGACGTGGCGTCGCGCACCCCGGTCATGATCGAACGCACCGATGCGCGGGCCATGCTGACAGGCGACGGCGGCGACAGCCCCCGTCTGGAGTTCATTCGCGGCGTCGGTTCGATCCAGGCGGGCGACCGCGTCCTGAGTTCGGGCGACGGCGGCGGTCTGCCGCGCGGTCTGCCGGTCGGGGTGGCGGCGAAGGGCATCGACGGCGCCTGGCGTGTCAAACTGTTCAGCGACCATGGTGCGGTGGATTATGTCCGTGTGCTGTTGTTCCAATCCTTCGGCCAACTGGTAAGCCCCGACGCGCTGAATGCGCCGCCGCTAGCGGGCCTGACGACGGCGCCCGAGCCGAACGCGGCCGAGGTCGGGGCCATCCGTGACGCCGCCGCGCGTCGCCTGACGGCCCAGCAGGCCCAGGCCGAACGGGCGCGCGCTGCGACCGCAGCGGCCGCGACGCCTGCCGCAACACCGCCGACCGCGACACGCCCGGCAGCGACCACGCCGAGACCGGCGGCCGTGACCCCCCCGCCTGCGCCGGTCGCGACGACCACCCCGGCCCCGACTGCGGCTCCGGGAGGCGCGGCGTGAGACGGCCGGTCGCGGTCCGCGTCGTCGGACCTCTGCAATGGATCGTCTATCCGGCGCTGATCACCCTGGCCGCCACGGTCGTGCTGGGGACGCCGTTTCATCTGTTCGGCCTGCATCTTCCCGAGCCGGTCATTCCCATGGTGCTGGCCTTCGCCTGGCCGCTGATCCGGCCGTCGATGACGGCGCCGGCGGTGCTGTTCCTGGTCGGGCTGTTTCTCGACCTGTTCTGGAACGGTCCGTTGGGTTTGTGGCCGCTGTGCCTGATGGCGGTCTATGGCGCGGTTCTGCTGTCGCGCAATCTGCTGGCGGGCCACGAAGGCCTGATCCGGTTTTTCGCCTACGCCGCCTGCACCCTGGGCGCCTTCGCCATGGCCTATTTGATCGTCATGGTTCGTGCGGGCAATGCGCCGGCGATCTTGCCCCTGATCGGCCAGATCGTGCCGACGCTTCTGCTGTTTCCGATCGCCAACTGGATGCTTGAGCGTTTCGACGACGGGGATATTCGGTTCAGATGAGCGGCGAACCCTCCATCTTCTTCGCGGACGTGAACGAGCGGCAGGGGTCGTTCCTGCGGCGCACTTTCGTGCTGGGCGGGGCGACGGCCCTGGGCATCACGGCGCTGATCGGGCGGTTGGGCCAGCTCCAAGTCGTGCAGGCTCAGGAATATGCGACCCTGTCGTCGCAGAACCAGTTCAACTTCCGCATGGTCCCGCCGCCGCGCGGCCTTATCAAGGATCGCAATGGCGTGGTGATCGCCGGCAACCGGCCCAGTTTCCGGGTGCTGGTCGTGCGCGACGAGACCAAGGATCTGGACCAGACGCTGGACCTGCTGGGGCGGGTGCTGCCCGACACGCTGGAGCGGCGACGGGCCATCATCCGCGACGTCAATGCGGCGTCCAAGTTTAACCCCGTGCCGGTCAAGAGCGACCTGACCTGGGAGGAGTTCGCCAAGGTCAATCAGTACGCCAACGAGCTGCCGGGCGTGATGGTCGATATGAACGAGGCGCGGTACTATCCGTTCGGCGGGTCGTTCGCTCACGTCATCGGCTATGTGGCCAAGGTGTCGGACCGGGACGTCAAGGCGATCCGCGACAAGGGCGAGCAGCCGCCGGCCCTGCTGTTCAACCCCAGCTTCCGCATCGGCCGGCAGGGCGTCGAAAAGGCGCTGGATCTGTCGCTGCGCGGCGAGCCGGGCGGCAACCGGGTCGAGGTCGATGCGCGCGGGCGCGTGGTCGCCGAGGACATTGGCGGGTCGCGACCGGCGGTCGCCGGCAAGGAAGTGATTCTGACGCTGGACGCCGACGTGCAGAACCGGGCGCTGGAGGTGTTCGACGACGAGTCGGGCGCCTGTGTCGTCATGGACGTGCGCAACGGCGACATCCTGTGCATGGTTTCGGCGCCGTCGTTCGATCCCAACCTGTTCGTCGGGGGCGTGCCGACCAAGACCTATCGCGCGCTGGCGGACTATGAGCGCAAGCCGCTGCTGGACAAGACGCTGAACGGCACCTTCCCGCCGGGATCGACCTTCAAGCCCACGACGGCGTTGGCCCTGCTAGAGGCGGGCGTCGATCCGAACCTGACGGTCTTCTGCTCGGGTTCGTATCGGACCGGCAACAGGACGCAGCGTTGTTGGGGGCGGCATGGCACCCAGAACATGCACAACGCGATCAAGAACTCCTGCGACGTCTATTTCTACGCCATGTGCAACCGCGCGGGCGTCGACAATATCCGCAAGGCTGGCCTGGCCCTGGGCTTCGAGCACGAGTTCGACATCGGCGTGGGCAACCAGCGCAAGGGCCTGTTGCCGTCCACGGAATGGAAGGCGCGGACCTTCCCGCGCGATCCCGTCTGGCATCCGGGCGAGACGACGTCGGTCGCCATCGGGCAGGGGGCGATCACGGTCAACGCCCTGCAGCTGGCGGTCATGACCTCGCGCCTGGCCAACGGCAAGAAGCAGTTGCAACCGCGCCTGATCAAGTCGATCGGCGGCGTCGAGCAGCCCAGCGGCGCCGAGGCGCCGGACCTGCCGTTCGATCCCGCGCACGTCGAATATGTGCGCCAGGGCATGATCGCCGTGGCCAACGACCGTTCCGGCACGGCCTATCGCCAGAGCCAACTGGGGCTGGGCGACATCCAGATGGCGGGCAAGACCGGCACGGCCCAGGTTCGCAACTATGGCACCGGGTCGCGAAAGAGCGAGATCTGGGCGCTGAAGGACCACAACCTGTTCGTCGCCTTTGCGCCTGTGGATTCGCCGCGATACGCCGTCGCCGTCATCGTCGAACACGGCGGCAAGGGCGGGGCAACCGCCGGCGCGCCCCGCGCCCGCGAGGTGATGCGCACGGTCCTGTTGAAGGATCCCGACATGCGTGCGCGGATCGAACGGCCGTTACCGCCCGAACCGACCGGCGCCGCCATTGTTGAGGACGGCGTGGTGGGCGCAGCGCCCGAGCCGGACGTGGTCGTGACGCCTCAGGCTGCGCGTCCTGCCCCCTCCGCGACCAGCGGGCCGCGTCCCTATCTGTCCGAGCCCGGCCGTTGACCGCCTCGGCGCTTTCACGGCCCGGCGAGCGCGAACGCGTCTCGACCAAGCTGGGCCAGATCGACTGGCGGCTGACGGCGTTGCTGTGCGTCGTGTCCGGCACCGGCGCCCTGATGCTGTATTCCGTGGCGGGCGGGTCGTGGTCGCCGTGGGCGGCGAAGCACCTGATCCGGTTCGGCATGTGTCTGGCGCTGATGCTGGCGCTGTCGATGATCAACATCCGCTACTGGTTCGCCCTAGCCTATCCCATCTACGGGATGGCGTTGTTCCTGCTGGCCTTGGTGGAGACGCCGCTGGGCTATCACGCCCTGGGGGCGACGCGCTGGCTGGACCTGGGGTTCACCCGCATCCAGCCGTCCGAGATCATGAAGATCGGCGTCGTTCTGGCCCTGGCGCGCTGGTATCACGGCGCATCGGCCAAGGAGGCGAGCCTTCACTGGAAGCTGATCTTCCCGGTGGGGATCATCGGCCTGCCGTTCCTGTTGGTGGCGCACCAGCCGGACCTGGGGTCGGCCATGCTGATCGGCATGACAGGCGCGGCGATCATGTTCGTCGCGGGGCTGAGCTGGCGGATCATCCTGCCGCTGATCATCGCCGCTGCTGTGCTGGTGCCGCCCTATGTGATGTTCGGCATGCACGACTATCAGCGCCACCGCGTCCTGACCTTCCTGAATCCCGAGGCCGACATGTCGGACAAGGGCTATCAGATCGTGCAGTCCAAGATCGCCATGGGATCGGGTGGGCCGCTGGGGCGCGGGTTCGGCCTGGGCAGCCAGAGCCAGCTGGAATTCCTGCCCGAGCGCCAGACCGACTTCATCTTCGCCGCCTTCGCCGAGGAATTCGGCTTCCTGGGCACCTTCACCCTGCTGGCCTGCTATGCGGCGATCATCCTGATCTCGCTGAGGATCGCCTCCCTGTCGCACAGTCACTTCGGGCGATTGGCGGCGTCGGGGGTGACGGCGACGTTCGCGCTCTATGTGCTGATCAACGGGGCGATGGTGATGGGGCTGGCGCCCGTGGTGGGCGTGCCGATGCCGTTGTTGTCCTATGGCGGCACCGTCATGCTGACCGTCATGATCGGGTTCGGCCTGGTCATGGCGACGCGGGTTCACCGCTACGCCGAACTGCCCAAGGGCCACGGGCTGATCTGACGTTACGTCAGCTAAGTAATCGGCATTCAGGTTTCGCTTTCTAAGGCGAGGATTTCCCGGATAAGGTCGTGTTCAACGATGTTTCGCATTGGCTTCGGCCGGTCAGCGACGCACGCCATGGGAGACGATGGATGACCGATCTGGAGCGATTCCGCGCCAAGACGCGCGCCTGGCTGGAGGCGAACTGCCCGGCCGAATGTCGCGGGCCGATGGCCGACGACGAGATGATCTGGGGCGGGCGGGACGCCACGTTCAAGACGCCGGCGCACAAACTGTGGCTGGAGCAGATGGGCGCACGCGGCTGGACCGCGCCGGAATGGCCCGCGGAATACGGCGGGGGCGGGCTGAGCCGCGAGGAGGCCAAGGTGCTGGCCTCCGAACTGCGGCGCATCAAGGCGCAGCCGGCCCTGGCCAGTTTCGGCGTCTGGATGCTGGGTCCGGCGCTTCTGGCCTTCGGGACCGAGGAGCAAAAGAAACGGTTCCTGCCCGAGATCGTGCGCGGCGAGATCCGCTGGTGCCAGGGCTATTCCGAACCGGGCGCGGGGTCGGATCTGGCCGCCATCCAGACGCGCGCCGAGGATCGGGGCGACCACTGGATCGTCAACGGTCAGAAGATCTGGACCTCCTATGCCGACAAGGCCGACTGGATCTTCTGCCTGGTGCGGACGGACCCCGATGCGCCCAAACATCTGGGGATCAGCTTCGTGCTGTTCGACATGAAGACGCCGGGCGTGACGACGCGGCCGATTACCTTGATCAGCGGCAAGTCGCCCTTCTGCGAGACCTTCTTCGACGATGTACGGGTGGAGAAGGAGAACCTGGTCGGGACGCTGAACCGGGGCTGGGACGTGGCCAAATATCTGTTGGCGCATGAGCGGACGATGATCGGCGCCATGGGCGAGGTCGGGGGCGGGCGGCCCGTGGGGCAGGTGGCGCTGGACGCCATCGGCGCGGACGAGGCCGGTCGGCTGGACGAACCGATGCTGCGCGCCCGGATCGCGGATCTGGAGATCGACGCCGCCGCCTTCCGCCTGGCGATGGAAAGGGTGGGCGATCAGGTGAAGGCCAAACAGGCGCATCCCGCCATCGCCTCCATGCTGAAATACTATGGGTCCGAGCTGAACAAGCGGCGCCATGAACTGCTGATGGCGGCGGGCGGGGCCGATGCGCTGGAATGGGAGGGCGAGCGGTCGAACGACGGCAAGACTGCGCGCGGCTGGCTGCGGACCAAGGCCAATTCCATCGAGGGCGGCACCAGTGAAGTTCAGCTGAACATCATCGCCAAACACCTGCTGCAACTGCCGGGAGCGTGAGACGATGCCGCTGATCCTGACCGAAGAACAGACGATGTTGCAGGACGCCGCCGACGGCTTCCTGAACGAACAGGCCCCGATCGCCCACATGCGCAAGCTGCGGGACGGACGCGACGCCGACGGCGTGTCGCGCGACCTGTGGCGCGCCTTTGGCGAGATGGGTTTCGCCGGCGTCATCATTCCCGAGGCGCTGGGCGGCATGGGGCTGGGCGCCGTGGAGGCTGGAGTGATCGCCGAGAGCCTGGGGCGCACCCTGACGCCGTCGCCGTATCTTGGGTCGTCGATCCTGTCGGCCAAGGTGCTGATCGAGGGCGGGTCGCAGGCGCAGCAGGCCTGGTTGCCCAAGATCGCGGCGGGCGATGCCATTCTGTCACTGGCGATGGACGAGGGCGCGAAACACGCGCCGTCGCGGATCACGACGCGGGCCGAGCGGGCGGGCAACGGTTTCAAGCTGAACGGAGCCAAGGCCTTCGTGCTGGACGGCCATGTGGCGGACGCCCTGATCGTGGTCGCCACGGCGGATGAGGGAACGACGCTGTTCCTGGTCGATCCGGCGACGGCGGGTGTTGCGGTCGAGCGTACGATGATGGTGGATGCGCACAATGCGGCTAGGATTACGCTGACCGACGTGGCGGTCGATGCAGACGCGGTGATTGGTGCGGTCGGGGGCGGGGAGGCGCTGCTGGACGGCGCGTTGAGCCTGGGGCGGGCCTGTGCCGCTTCCAGCCTGACGGGTGCGGGGGATCAGGCGTTCAAGACGACGCTGGACTACCTGCGGACCCGCAAACAGTTCGGCAAGCTGATCGGCGAGTTCCAGGCGCTGCAGCACCGGGCTGCGCACCTGTTTTCAGAACTGGAGTTGGCGCGGGCGGCGACGATCGGCGCCCAGATCGCCATCGACGAGGGACGCGAGGATGCGTCTGTGGCGGCCTCCATCGCCAAGGCCAAGGCGGGGCGCGTCGCCGAGCTGGCGGTGCAGGAGGCGGTCCAGATGCATGGCGGCGTCGGCATGACCGACGAGTTCGACGTCGGCCTGTTCATGAAGCGGGTGCGGGTGCTGAACGAACTGCTGGGCGACGCCGGTTTCCACGCCGAGCGGGTGGCGCGGGCGCAGGGGTTCTAGGTTCGGTTCTAACCCGCCTTTTCGCTCCACAGGTCCAGATCCGGCTCGCGGCCGATCAGGGCCAGGCCGGCGGCGATGGATTCGAACTCGCCGCCGGTCTCGATCCGCTCGAAGCCGAAACGGCTCTGGAAGATGGCGCGCACGGCCGGCACGAACGAAGTGCCGCCGGTCAGGAAGACGCGGTCGATAGCGTCGGGGCCCAGGCCGCTGCGGGCCATGGCCTCGTCCACCGCGCCCTCGATGGCCGCCAGTTCCGGCGCGATCCAGCGTTCGAAATCGGAGCGCGTGACCGGCTTTTCGATATGGACGCCGCCGGCCTGGAACAGGAAGGTGGCGGTTTCGTCGGCCGACAGGGCCATTTTCAGCGTGGACACGGCGCGGTAGAGGTCATGGCCGTGGTTGTCGTCCAGCACCTCGATCAGACGCTCGATCTTCTCCGGCTCCAGGGCCGTGCGGGCCAGGGATCGGATGTCGCGCATGTCGCGCGAGGCGCGCAGCAGGGCCAGTTGGTCCCAGCGGGCGAAGGCGGAATAATACCGTTGCGGGATCGGCAGTTGCTTGCCGACCGAGCTGTATAGACCACCCTTGCCCAGTTCAGGCGAGACCAGCTGGTCGATGATCCGATAGTCGAAGGCGTCGCCCGCCACGCCCACGCCCGAGCGGGCCAGAGGCGTCGAACGCAGGCGGTCCTCCGTCCGCTCGAACCGGATAATTGAAAAGTCGCTGGTGCCGCCGCCGAAGTCGGCGACCAGAACCGTGGCGTCCTCCTTCAGTTGGCGCGCGAAATAGAAGGCGGCGCCGACCGGCTCGTGCGCATAGCGGATGTCGGTGAAGCCCAGCCGCTCGAACGCCGTCTGATAGCGCGACAGGGCCAGGGTCTCGTCAGGATTGCCGCCCGCGAAAGTCACGGGGCGGCCGACGATGACGGCGGGCGGGGTGTTCGCCAGTTCGTCGCCCGCATGGTGGCGCAGGCGCAAGAGGAAGGCGGCCAGCAGATCCTCGAACGCATAGCGACGATTGTCGATGCGGGTCTCGGTGAAGGCGGCGCTGGCGGCGAAGGTCTTGAACGACTGGATGAAGCGGGTCTCCAGCGGGTCCTCGACATAGGCGGCGATGGCCCAGGGACCGGCCTCGACCACGCGCTCGGGCGGCTGGCCGTCCACGCCCTGATGGATCTGGAAGCTGAGCGCCGAGCGGAAGGTGGTCGTCTGGCCCTCGACCGCGTCGAAGGTCACCAGCCGGGCAAGGCCGTCCGCATCGGTCAGGGCGACGACCGTATTGGTCGTGCCGAAATCGATCCCGATCGTCATCGGTTTCGTCGCCGTCATGGCAGGGCTCCAGGCAGGGGAGCCGGGTTCCTAGCGGCAGATGGGGCAATAGCAAGGGCTAAGTAGTAACCACTCCATATCCTGCAGCCTGATTGAGGCGCTTCGGGAATGGCTCTTATCCTAGGTCGTTCGCCTAGCATCCTCGCGGGCCATGCTTTCTTGAATGGCGGCATCGCGTCGGCCTTTGCGTTCGACCGTGATCCGCTCGTGGCAGCCATGGCAAAGACCCGCCAGCTCAAAAAGCAGTTCGTCAAACAGATGCTCATACGTGTGGTGGTGAACTTCAGTCGCCGCCTTCGTGCCGCAACCTTCACAAGTTCCACCGCACCTCTTCATTACTAAAGCACGCTTCGCCGACCACTCGGATGAGGCGAGATATTCAGTATAGCCCTTAGTGAACTCGCCTCGTTCAGCTCGCTGTTGCCGAGCCAGATCGACAAGGAGCAGGCGCTTTTCGGTCTGTCGGTCCGACTCGTAGTTAAGCGACAAATCGTCAGCCAACCACGGGAGCGATTCGACCCACGCCTTGTCTTTCTGAGACAGGGCATGGCCGAACGCCTGGCCGCATTTCGCGCAGCAGAGTCGGACTTGAACTGAGCCGTTGGCGACCTTGTATCGAAAGGTCTGCTTTTCAGGATGCTGGCAGTAGCGTTCAGAAAATGCGTTGATGAGTTCCAAGTAAGCGTCATCACGCTCAACTATGAGACGCTCGCCGGTGTCAGGGTCGGTGACGAACGCCGCGACGGGATAGCTCGGTGCTTCAGACATGCCCTTGGATGGCACAAAGAGAGAACATCGGGAAGTGGTCGGCGCGAATTGACTTGTGGACGCTAGTCTGCGCTGCCCGCTGCGATGATCTCGGCGGCTTTCTCGATCTGCATGCCCAAGGCTTCAAGTGCGCCAAACGGGGTCGATGCGTCACCCAATCCGAGCTTGTTGAGCGCACGCGCTGTGGCGACTTGGGCATCAGCTAGGTCGAGCACGGCGTACGCTATGGCGAACGAGCCATCACCCGCTCGCGCTTTGTCCTCGAACAGGTCCTTGATATGTTTTTCAGGTGGCTTCTGCACGGCGTTCCCCGCTCAATATTGAGTTGAGCGGGCGAGCCTATGGCAGCCTGTGCGTGTTCGCCAGCCATGATCGAACAGATTGCGAGGCGCTGGATTAGTCGCAGGACCGGCTGGCGGAAGCGGTGGGATTCGAACCCACGGACGGCTCTCACCGTCGCTGGTTTTCAAGACCAGTGCCTTAAACCACTCGGCCACACTTCCTCGCCGCCGGAGCGGAGGCGGACGCCATAGCAGGCGAACGGGTCATTAACCAAAGCGGAAATGTCTTCGGTCATCCTGTTTTCGTATTTTTTGCGAAGGCGTTTCGATGACGTTTGGACAGTGGGTGCGAAGCGCCCTGATCCTGGGGCTGTTCTCGCTGCTGGCGGCGTGTTCGACGGCGGGCGGCGTCGATGTCGGCGGATCGCGCGGCGTCGAGCGCTTGCCCGTGGTCAAGGACCCGGCGCCGATCGTGTCGGGGACGATGCGGCCGTATCAGGTGCGCGGGCGCTGGTACACGCCCAAGGAACAGCCGGATTACGAGGAGGTCGGGATGGCGTCCTGGTACGGCGACGCCTTCAACGGGCGGCCGACCTCGACCGGCGAGCGGTTCGACATGCATGCCCTGACGGCGGCGCACAAGACCCTGCCTCTGCCCGGTCTGGTCGAGGTGACGAACCTGGAGAACGGGCGGCGGCTGGTGGTGCGGATCAACGACCGGGGGCCGTTCGTGGACAGCCGGATCATCGACCTGTCGCGCGAGGCGGCGACGGAACTGGGGATGCTGTCGCAGGGTGTGGGGAGGGTGCGGGTGCGCTATCTGGGCCGGGCGCCGCAGCAGGGCGGGGGCACGCTGCTTAGGGCGTCGACGCCCGCGCCGCGCGTCTCGGCGCCGGTGAGTGCGCCAGCGAGCCCCCCTGTGCAGGTGGCCGTCGCGCCGGCCGCGCCTGTGGCAGCCGAGGTCTCGACCTATTGGGTGCAGGCCGGGAGTTTCACGGATCAGGGCGAGGCCCGGCGAATCGCCGACAGCCTGAGCGGCTGGGTGCGCGCCGACCTGAACGGCGGACGGTTCAACGTCGTGGTGGGGCCGTGGGACAGCGCCAATGCGGCCGAAGCCGCCCGCCAGTCTGTCGTGGCGCGGGGTTACGCGGGCGCCCTGTTGATATCCGGCAACTGATCGCGCGCACGGGCTTGCGCCGGGTGGCGCCCGCGCGCCATGAAGGCGCGTGACCCGTGGACAATTCATAAGCTTCGAAGGCGGCGAGGGCGCCGGCAAGTCGACTCAGGTCGGGCGGCTGGTCGCGCGGCTGCAGCCCGTGCTGGGCGATCGCAAGGTGGTGCGCACCCGCGAGCCGGGCGGATCCAAGGGGGCGGAGGTGATCCGCAACCTGGTGGTGGCCACGGACGCCGAGCCGTGGTCGGCCATGACCGAGACCCTGCTGATGTACGCCTCGCGCTCGGACCATCTGGAGCGGACGATCCGCCCGGCGCTTGCGGCCGGCGACTGGGTGGTATGCGACCGGTTCGCCGACAGCAGTCGGGCCTATCAGGGCGCGGGCGGCGGCGTGGCCCAGAGCTTCATCGAACAGATCGACGCGGGCGTGGTCGGGGACGATCAACCGGACCTGACCCTGGTGTTCGACCTGCCGGTCGAGGTGGGGCTGGAGCGGGCCTTCGGGCGCGGCCTGTTCGAGACGCGGTTCGAATCGAAGGGCGTGGAGTTCCACCAGCGCCTGCGCGAGGGCTTCCTGCGCATCGTCGAGGCCAATCCGCAGCGGTGCGTGCTGATCGATGCTGTGGGATCGCTGGACGAGGTCGAGGCGCGGGTCTGGCAGGCGGTTCAGGATCGGCTGCTGTGAGCGAAGATCATCCCCGCGACCGGTTCGACCTGATCCCCGACGCGGCGGCGGAGACGGCGTTTCTGGACGCCTGGGAGCGGGGCCGTCTGCACCATGCCTGGCTGTTGTGCGGGGTCGAGGGGACGGGCAAGGCGACCTTCGCCTATCGCGCGGCGCGGCGGTTATTGGGGGCGGCGGCCGATCCGGCGCGCGGGCCGCTGGGCGCCGGGCGCGACGATTCGGTCAGCCGACTGATCTCGGCCCAGTCGCATCCCGACCTGCTGGTGCTGGAGCGGTTGGTTGAGGGGGGCAAGACCAAGAAGTCGATCTCGGTCGATCAATCCCGCGAACTTCCCGAGTTCTTTTCCAAGAGTCCGTCTCAGGCCCAGTATCGGGTGGCGATCATCGACGCCGCAGACGATCTGAACATCAACGCCGCCAATGCCTTGCTGAAGGTTCTTGAGGAGCCGCCCGAGCGCGGTGTGCTATTTTTGGTGACGCATGCGCCGGGTCGGCTTCTAGCCACGATCCGGTCCCGGTGCCGACGGCTGAGCTTTCCCATCTGGACGCCGGATCGGCTGGAGACCCTGGTGCGTAACCGCACGGGGGCCGAGCCGGAGGACGCCGAACATGCGGCGATCATGGCGGGAGGATCGCCGGGCGCGGCCCTGGCCCTGGCCTCGGGCGCGACCTTCGAGATGGATCAACTGGCGCGCCGCTGGGTCGAGGGGGACGTGGACCGGGCCGAAGCCCTGGCCATCGCCGACAAGTTCCGGGGCGCGGAGGGGCAGGAGCGGTTCGAGACCCTGATGGACCGGCTGATTGCGGCGGTGCGGATGCGGGCGTTACAGAGCGCGCCGGGCGCCGGAAATCGTTGGGCCGAGCTGTGGGAACGGCTGCAGCCGCTGCCGGAACGGACGATGGGGCTGAACCTGGACAAGGCCGATGTGCTGGCCGGGGCGCTGGCGGACCTGAAGCGGGTGCAGGCCCAGCAGGAACGGATGGGCTGATGCTGATCGACAGCCATGTGAACCTGCACGCGCCGCAGTTCGACGACGACCGTGATGCGGTCATCGCCCGGGCGCGCGAGGCCGGGGTCGGCCTGATGGTCGAGATCTCCGACAAGCTGACCACCTTCGAGGCCACTCATGGTCTGGCAATGGCGCACGACGACATCTGGTGCACGGTCGGGGTCCATCCGCACGAGGCCAAGGACGCGGCGGGCCTGACGGCGGCGACCCTGATCGAGCTGGCGCAACGGCCAAAGGTGGTCGGGATCGGCGAATGCGGCCTGGACTTTCACTACGACTTCAGCCCGCGCAAGGTTCAGGCGGCTGTGTTCCGTCAGCATGTGGCGGCGGCGCGCGAGACGGGCCTGCCGTTGGTGATCCACACCCGCGAGGCGGACGAGGTCATGGCCGACATCCTGCGCGAGGAATACGCCGCCGGGCCGTTCAAGATGTTGATGCACTGCTACACCAGCAGGGCGGAACTGGCTAAGATCGCTGCGGAAATGGGGGCATGGTTCTCGGTTTCGGGCATCGCCACCTTCAAGGCGGCCGAGGATGTGCGGGCGGTGATCCGCGACATGCCGGCGGACCGGATCATCGTCGAGACCGACTGCCCCTATCTGGCGCCCATCCCGCACCGTGGGCGACGCAACGAGCCAGCCTATGTCGGCCATGTGCTGGACAAGCTGGCCGAGATCCGGGGCTGGAGCGCCGAGGAGGCGGACCGGATCACGACAGAGGCCTTCTTCGGCCTTTTTGACCGGATACCCAGACCCGCATGAGCTTCGAGGTCGTCATCCTGGGCAGCGGATCGTCGGGCGGGGTGCCGCGGGGCGACGGCGACTGGGGCGCGTGCGATCCGGCCGAACCGAAGAACCGGCGGACGCGCTGTTCAATGTTGGCGCGCAAGGCCGGGCCGGAAGGTGTGACCAACGTCCTGATCGACACCTCGCCGGACCTGCGTGAACAGATGCTGGCCAGCGGCACGAAGCATGTGGATGCCGTCCTCTATACCCACGATCACGCCGATCAGACCCATGGGATCGACGATCTGAGGACATTCGCCGCGCGGTCGAGGAAGCGAATTTCGGCGTGGATGGATGAGGCGACGCATCGATCGCTGACGCATCGGTTCGACTATATCTTCGAGAGCAAGTTCAGCTATCCGCCGTTGCTGGACGGGCGGATCATTCCGGCCCACGGGACGGCCTGGTTGGTCGAGGGAGCGGGCGGTGCGATCCCGGTCACGACCTTCGATCAGGCGCATGGGCCGATCCGGTCGGTCGGGTATCGGCTGGGCGACATGGCCTATTCCAGCGACGTATCCGATCTGGACGAGGCGGCGCTGGCGGCTGTGGCCGGGTGCAAGATCTGGATCGTGGACGCCCTGCGTTACGCGCCGCACCCGACCCATGCGCATCTGGACCGGGCGCTGGAGTGGATCGCCGCCGCAGATGTGGAACGGGCGGTGCTGACGAACCTGCATATCGACATGGATTACAACGAACTGTCGGCGATTATTCCCGCCAACGTCGAGGTCGGGTTCGACGGCTGGAGCCGCATGATCGGCTGAGGCTGGCAGGTTTGGCGGGGCGGACAGCGCAGCCTATGCGCCACCTCTTGTCTACGCCGCCACCTTCGCGACCATCGACCGGGCGACGGCTTCGGCCACCTTGATGCCGTCAACGGCGGCCGACAGGATGCCGCCAGCATAGCCGGCGCCTTCGCCGGCAGGGAACAGGCCGCGTACGTTCAGGCTCTGAAAGTCGGCGCCGCGGGTCATTCGGATCGGGGATGAACTCCGGGTTTCGACGCCCGTCAGAACCGCCTGGGCGTCGTCGTAACGGGCGATCTTGCGGCCGAAGACGGGCAGGGCCTCGCGCATTGCGGCGATCACATAGTCGGGCATCAGCGGCGCGAGGTCGGTTGGGCGCACGCCCGGTTTGTAGCTGGGAACAACCTCCCCCAGCGCGGTCGAGGCGCGGTCCGCCAGGAAGTCGCCGACCAGCTGGCCCGGCGCGAAATAGTCCCCGCCGCCGGCCGCGTAGGCGCGGGTCTCCAGCTCCCGTTGCAGTTCGATGCCCGCCAGCGGGTGGTCGCTCCCGTAGTCTTCGGGCGAGATGCCGACCACGAAGCCGGAGTTGGCGTTCCGCTCGTTGCGCGAATATTGGCTCATGCCATTGGTCACGACGCGGCCGGGTTCGCTGGTGGCCGCGACCACGGTGCCGCCCGGGCACATGCAGAAGCTGTAGACGGCGCGACCGTTGCTGCAATGGTGCGAAAGCGTGTAGGCCGCCGCGCCCAGATCGGGGTGGCCGGCGCAAGGACCGAACATCGCCCGATCGATCCACGACTGCGGATGCTCGATGCGGAAGCCGATCGAGAACGGCTTGGCCTCGATATGGACGCCGCGCTCGTAGAGAGTCCGGAAGGTGTCGCGCGACGAATGGCCGATGGCGAAGACCACGTGATCGGCCTCCAGCGTCTCGCCGGTGTGCAGGCGCACGCCCCGGATGGCGCCCTTGTCGAGATCGATGTCCGTGACCCGGTGCTCGAACCGGTACTCGCCGCCCAGGGCCTCGATCTTCTCGCGGATGGCCTCGACCATGGTCACCAGGCGGAAGGTGCCGATGTGCGGGTGGGCGTCGGTAAGGATTTCCTCCGGCGCGCCGGCCGCGACGAACTCGGTCAGCACCTTGCGGGCCAGGAAGCGCGGATCCTTGATCTGGCTGTACAGCTTGCCGTCGGAGAAGGTGCCCGCACCGCCCTCGCCATACTGGACGTTGGACTCCGGGTGCAGCTTTCCCTTGCGCCACAGCTCCCAGGTGTCCTTGGTTCTCTCACGGACCACCTTGCCGCGGTCGAGGATGATCGGCTTGAAGCCCATCTCGGCCAGGATCAGCCCGGCGAACAAGCCGCACGGCCCGGCCCCGATTACGACCGGCCGAAGGCGCCCGGTCTTGGGCGCAACAGCGACCGGGCGATAGGCGACGTCTGGCGTCGGCGCCACGTGCACGTCGTCCGCAAGGCGGGCCAGCACCGCCGATTCATCCCTCACCTCGACGTCGAGGATGTAGACTTTCAGAATCGCAGATTTCCTGCGGGCATCGTGCGCCCGCTTCCATATCGACCAGGACACAAGATCTTGCGGCGGCACGCCCAAGCGGGCGGCGATCGCGGCGGGCAAGGCCTCCGGCGGGTGGTCGAGGGGCAGCTTAAGTTCTGACAGGCGCAACATCCGGGCCGTTCTAGCCGCTCGTGTGTTTTGATCCTAGGCACAAGGCTCAGGATGACGGCGCGGGCGTGGGAGTGGGCGAGGCCGCCCGCTCAGTCCGACCCCGACTTGTGCCCCTTCCAGTCGAACAGCTCCTCCAGCACCTGCAACGCCTGGCCGCGTTCGGAGGTCAGGTCGGGGTCGCGGTTCATGATCAGGCGGGCGTCGTCGGCGGCGACCAGCATCAAGGATCTGTGGCGGATCGGGTCGGCGAAACGATAGGCGGGGAAGCCGCTCTGTTTCAGGCCCAGGGGGTCGCCGCCGCCCCGCAGGCGGAAGTCTTCCTCGGCGATCTCGAAACCGTCCTCGGTGCGGCGCAGGGTTTCCAGCCGTTCTTTCGCGGTTTCACCGAGGGCGCCGTCCTGGCCGCCGTAAAGCAGGATGCAGGAACTGGCCTTCGAGCCCCGGCCGACGCGGCCGCGTAGCTGGTGCAACTGGGCGAGGCCGAAGCGGTCGGCGTGTTCGATGACCATGATCGAGGCGTTGGGCACATCGACACCGACCTCCACCACCGTGGTGGCGACCAGCAGGGGAATGCGGCCGTCGGCGAAGTCGGCCATGACGGTTTCGCGCTCGGCGCCGGGCATCTGGCCGTGGGCCAGGCCGATCTCGACGCCCAGCAGGCGGCGCAGATCATCGGCGCGGTCGACGGCGGCGGCCAGGTCGACGGCTTCGGACTCCTCCACCAGCGGGCAGATCCAGTAGGCCTGGGCGCCGGCGTCGATGGCGGTCTTGAGCCGGGCGGCGACCTCTCCGATGCGGACCAGGGGAACCACTGCGGTCGTGACGGGGGTGCGGCCGGGCGGTTTTTCCAAAAGGCGGCTGACCTCCAGTTCGCCGTACTGGGTCAGCTCCAGCGTGCGGGGGATGGGGGTGGCCGACATGGTCAGCAGGTGGACGGCGCCGATGCGAGGGTCGCCCTTGGCCTGAAGCCGCTGGCGTTCGTTGACGCCGAACCGGTGCTGTTCGTCGATGACGGCGAGGGCCAGGCGGTCGAAGCGGACGGCGTCCTGGAACAGGGCGTGGGTGCCGATGGCGACCTGGGCTTGGCCTGAAGCCAGCGCGGCCAGTTTCTCGCGGCGCTGGCCGTTGGTGTCGCGGCCGGTCAGCAGGACGGCGGTGACGCCGGCCGCCTCCAGCAGGGGGCCGAGCTTTTCGAAATGCTGACGGGCCAGGATCTCGGTCGGGGCCATCAGGGCGGACTGAAAACCGCTGGAGGCCGCGTCGGCCAGGGCCAGGGCGGCGACGGCGGTCTTGCCCGAGCCGACATCGCCTTGGAGCAATCGGCCCATCTGCTGGCCCGAAGCCAGGTCGCGACGGATTTCGGCGACGGCCTGGTCCTGGGCGTTGGTCAGGGTGAAGGGCAGGGTCTGGAGCAGGTGCTCGGAGGCGGCTCCAACCGCAATGACGGGCGCGGGCTTGATCTCACGGGCGCGGCGACGGCGGGCCAGGGCCAGTTGGTGGGCGAGGAACTCGTCATAGGCCAGGCGCTGGCGGGCGGGCGCATCGGACGACAGGTCGATCTCGCCTGTCGGCGCATGCAGGGCGTCGAGGGCGGCGCGCCAGGACAGCCAGTCCTGCTTCTTCAGCCAGGCGGCGTCCTGCCATTCCGGCAGGTCGGCGGCAGCGGGCAGGGCGGCCGAGACCAGTTTGCGCAGCTGGCGTGACGTCAAGCCCTGCGTCGCCGGATAGACGGGTTCGGAGGCGGGGATGTCGGCCGCCTTGTCCAGTGTGACGATGTCCGGGTGGACGATCTGGACCTCGCCGTTGAAGCGTTCGACCTTGCCCGAGACCAGCCGCGTCTCGCCGCGCGGCAGCAGGCGGTCGATATGCTGGGGCGAGCCGCCGAACCAGACTAGGTGAACAAAGCCGGTCGGGTCGCTGGCGCGGACCTTGAGCGGGGCGCCGGGGCGGCTGGGCGGGAACAGGCGGTCGATGGTCACGGTGAAGATGCCGACCTCGCCATCGAAGGCGGTGGCGGCCTCGGCGGCGCGGCGCACGATGACGCCGGACGGGCTGAGGAAGACCAGATCGCGCACCAAAGGACCCGCCACCTTCTGCACCAGAGGCAGGACACGGGGCCCCACGCCTTTCAGGGTGGAGACCTCGGCGAACAGGGGAAAGAGAATCTGCGGACGCATCGCCGGGAACATAGCGTGACCATGACGGCTGGCGAAGTGGCCTCAGGAACGCTATTTGCGCTTCTTCCATTCGAGGACGCTAACGCTCGCCACGCGGTGGCTCGCTGCTTGAGCGTCCTTCAACTTTGCCGGGCAAGGATTCTTGTGGCCGAAATCGACGCGCGTCCCCAAAACGAAAGTGGCGGCGAAATGACCCATGAACGCAAGCAGCGGCTGGGCCGCATCCAGTTCCGCGCCTGGCGGCGGGGCTTCCGCGAGGCCGATATGGTGCTGGGCCCGTTCTCGGATCAGGTGGCGCCGACGCTGACGGATGCGGAGCTGGACCAGTTCGAACTGCTGATCGATGAGGAGGATCAGTGGCTCTACGGCTGGATCATCGAACGTGATCCGACGCCGCCCGAGTTCGAGACCCCGGTGATGGCCAAGGTTCGCGCCTTCATGCGCGCCCATGTGGCGGCCGAAGTCGGCAAGGGCATCGGCTGATGGACGCGAAAGTAGTACATCGGACCGACGCCGATCTGGGCGGGGCGCCCGAGGGGTTGGACGCCCTGGTCGTCGCCGAACGCATCAAGGCCGGCGGCGGGGTCGGCGTTTTCGTGGCGCGAGATTATCAGCGGTCGGGCGGCTTCGTTCAGGCGTTCCGCTTCTTCTCGCAAGATATTGAAGTGCTGGAATATCCGGCCTGGGATTGTCTGCCCTATGACCGGCTGAGCCCCACGGCGGGGATCGCGGCGCAGCGGATGGCGACGCTGACAAGGCTTGCGCTGCGCAAGCCCGACGATGCGCCGGTTTTGGTGGTGACGACGGTGTCCGCGGCCATGCAGCGCACACCGCCGAAGTCGGTGACGACACAGGCGGGGTTCGAGACCAAGGTCGGGCGCGACCTCGATATCCAGGCGCTGGAGCGGTATTTCGCCGCCAACGGCTATGTCCGGGCCTCGACCGTTTCGGAGCGCGGCGAGTTCGCGGTGCGCGGCGGGGTGGTCGATGTCTATCCGCCGGGCTTCGAGGAACCGGTGCGACTGGACATGTTCGGCTCCGAACTGGAATCGATCCGCACCTTCGATCCCGAGACCCAGCGCTCGACCGGCCAGATGACGGCGGTGTCGCTGGCGCCCGTTTCCGAAGCCCTGCTGGATGCGGCGGCGATCTCGCGCTTCCGCACCGGCTATCTGAATCTGTTCGGGGCGCCTGGCGACGACCCGCTGTATGCGACGATCAGCGAGGGCGCGCGGCGTCAGGGCATGGAGCAGTGGCTGCCGCTGTTCTACGAGAGCCTGGATTCGCTGTTTGACTACCTGCCAGACCAGGCGCAGATCTTCCTGGATAATCAGGCGGAGAGCGCGCGGGCCGAGCGGTGGGACCTGATCGCCGACGCCTATGACGGACGTGTGGAAGCCGCCAAGACCAAGGGCGCCGCTAGTTCAAACCGCGCCTTGGCGCCCCGGTCGCTCTATCTGGACGCCGGCGACTGGAACCAGGCGCTGGCGGGTCGCGCCGTGCGTCGGTTCACGCCGTTTTCCAGCGGAGGCGAGGATGCGGGCGGCCGGCTGGGCCGGACCTTTGCCGCCGAGCGGGCGCAGGACAGCGTCAATCTGTTCGAGGCGGTGGCGGCCTATGCCCAGGCGCTGAAGGCCGACGGCAAACGGGTGCTGTTCGCCTCATGGACCGAAGGCTCGTCGGAACGTCTGGCGACCATGCTGGCGGATCACGGCCTGGATCACATCGTCGCCGTGCGCGACTGGGCCGACGTGCAGGCGGCGCCGAAGGACATTTATCTGCGCGGCGTCTTGCCGGTCGAGCATGGTTTTGCGACGGAAGAGGTCGCGGTCATCTCAGAGACCGACATCCTGGGCGATCGTCTGGCGCGGCCGAGAAAGAAGCGGCGGGCGTCGAACTTCCTGGCGGAGGCCTCGGCCCTGACGACTGGCGATCTGGTGGTGCACCTGGATCACGGCATCGGGCGTTATGAGGGGCTGAAGACGCTGGACATCCAGCAGGCGCCGCACGACTGCCTGGAGCTGTTGTACGCCGGTGAGAGCAAACTCTATCTGCCGGTTGAAAATATTGATCTTCTGACCCGTTACGGATCGGATTCCGAGGGGGCGCAGCTGGATCGGCTGGGCGGCGCCGGATGGCAGGCCCGCAAGTCCAAGGCCAAGGAACGTCTGCGGGCGATGGCCGAGGGGCTGATCGCCCTGGCGGCCAAGCGGGCGCTGCGCGAGACGGATGCGATCACGCCGCCATCGGGCCTGTTCGCCGAGTTCTGCGCCCGCTTCCCCTACGAGGAGACGGACGACCAGTTGAACGCCATCGGCGACGTGCTGGAGGACCTGGGCAAGGGCACGCCGATGGATCGCCTGATCTGCGGCGACGTCGGTTTCGGCAAGACCGAGGTCGCGCTTCGGGCCGCCTTCGTTGTGGCGATGACGGGGCAGCAGGTCGCCATCGTGGCGCCGACGACTCTGCTAGCGCGCCAGCACTACAAGACCTTCACCGAACGCTTCGCCGGCTGGCCGGTCAAGGTGCGGCAACTTTCGCGAATGGTGGGCGCCAAGGAGGCGGCGGAGACGCGGGCGGGCCTGAAGGACGGCTCGGTCGAGATCGTCGTCGGCACCCATGCGGTGCTGTCCGAACAGGTCGGCTTCCGCGACCTGGGTCTGGTCATCGTCGACGAGGAGCAGCACTTTGGCGTCAAGCACAAGGAGAAGCTCAAGTCGCTGCGCGCCGACGTGCATCTGCTGACCCTGACCGCCACGCCGATCCCGCGCACCCTGCAGATGGCGCTGTCGGGCATTCGCGAGATGTCGATCATCGCCACACCGCCGGTCGATCGTCTGGCGGTGCGGACCTATGTGACGCCGTGGGATCCAGTGCTGGTGCGCGAGGCCTTGTTGCGCGAGAAATATCGCGGGGGTCAGGCCTATTATGTCGCGCCGCGCCTGAAGGACCTGCCGGCCATCGAGAAGTTCCTGCGCGAGCAGGTTCCCGAGATTAAGTTCGTGGTCGGCCACGGCCAGATGGCACCCACCCAGTTGGAGGAGGTGATGAGCGCCTTCTACGACGGGGAATACGATGTGCTGGTCTCGACCACCATCGTCGAGAGCGGGCTGGACATCCCGACCGCCAACACCTTGGTCGTGCACCGCGCCGACATGTTCGGCCTGGCGCAGCTGTATCAGATCCGGGGTCGGGTCGGCCGGTCCAAGGCGCGGGCCTTCGCCTATCTGACGACCGATGCGGTCAAGCCGATGACCCTTTCGGCCGAGCGGCGGCTGCAGGTGCTGCAGTCACTGGACAATCTGGGCGCCGGCTTCCAGCTGGCCAGCCACGACCTGGACCAGCGTGGCGGAGGCAATCTGCTGGGCGACGAACAGTCGGGCCATATCCGTGAGGTGGGCGTCGAACTGTACCAGCAGATGCTGGAGGATGCGGTCGCCGAGCTGCGCGAGAAGGGCGAGGGGCTGACCGTGGATCGCGGCTGGTCGCCGTCGATCAATGTCGGCGCTTCCGTATTGATTCCAGAAGAATACGTACCGGACCTGAACGTTCGTCTCAGCCTGTATCGCCGTCTGTCCGACGCCGAACAGGCCGAGGATCGCGAAGCCCTGGCCGCCGAACTGATCGACCGGTTCGGGCCACTGCCGGACGAGGCGCAGCAACTTCTGAAGATCGTCGGCATCAAGTCCAACTGCCGCCGGGCCTGTATCGAGAAGATCGACATCGGGCCGCGCGGCGCGGTGCTGACCCTGCGCGACAACAGCTTCCCGAATCCGGCGGGTCTGATCGGACTGATCCAGAAGAACCAGGCGTTCTGGAAAATCCGGCCGGATCAGAAGATCGTGGTGTCGGGCGACTGGCCGACGGCGGAAGAGCGGCTGAAGGTGGCGGAACGGATCACGGCCGACCTGGCCCGGGTGGCGGGGGCGTAAGCCCTCAGCGCGTCTTTTCGAACAGGTCGGCGGAGGCGCGTTCCAGGAGGGCGGCGGCGCTTTCGTTCGGTTGCATCTCGGCGGCGCCGACATCAAATTCTGCGACGAAGGGCGAGCGGTCGGGGCCGGCGTCGAAGGCGGTGCAGCCGATGACGGCGGCGATCCGTTCGGCGGCCAGGCGCGCCGGCTCGGCGTGGGTCGCCGGCAAGGCCAGGGCAAAGACTTCCTTGGCCAGGCGGGCAGGGGTGTCCTCGACGCGGACCAGACGCGAGACCATGGCCCCGATCTGAGGCATGGCGCGATCCAGCCAGCCGCCCTGGCGCGCCCAGGTGACGGATTCGGTTTCGCGAACGCGCAGCACGCAGACGGACAGTGGGCGTTTGCGGGCGCGCGACGCCTCGGCGACGCGGCCCAGATGGCTGGCGAACAGTTCGGGGGTGAACAGGCCCGTCGCGGGGTCCATCAGCTCCAGGCTGCGCACCGAATCCAGCGTCTTGCGGATGCCCAGGTGGGTGCGGTGGGCGCCGGCCAGGGCCAGGATGCGTTCGGCTGTCTCGCCCTCCGGCGTGTCGGCAGAGGCGACATCGGCGAAGCCGCGGTTGAACAGCTCCGACAGGCTGATCTCGTTCTTGCCGCGCAGATAGAGCATCAGCGGGATGTGATAGAGACGGGTGTTGCGCTTCATGCCCGCCGCGATGGACAGGGCCGGCGCATGATCCTCGGCGCCCCACAGCACGGCGGCGTCGAACGGGCTTTCGTGCAGATAGTCGAAGGCCGTGTAGGGGGTGGGGGCGGCGACGACCTCGACGCCCGCA
Source organism: Brevundimonas sp. KH_058 (assembly GCF_057838505.1). Lineage (NCBI taxonomy): Bacteria > Pseudomonadati > Pseudomonadota > Alphaproteobacteria > Caulobacterales > Caulobacteraceae > Brevundimonas > Brevundimonas sp. KH_058. The sequence continues at coordinate 2,785,902 of NZ_CM174469.1, forward strand.
GCGGTCAGGGCGTTGGACAGGGCCAGGAAGCGGCGATCCGCAACGCCGGCGGCCAGCACCCGCAGCGGGCCGTCGTCGTCAGAACGGGCGTCCAGCTTCACGTCGCGCGTCGCGAAGGTGGTCACCCGCAGATGGAACTCTTCCTCGGCGATAGCGGCGCGACCCAGTTGCTCCAGCCGCAAGGCCGCCTGGGCCGGATGGGGCGGCGTGGACATGGTCAGGTCCGCGCCCTTGATCGAATCGGGGCGGGCGCCGATCACCATGATCGGCAGTCGGCGCGGCTCGGCGGCGGCGCGCAGGCGCATCGCGACGTCCAGGCCGAACGTATCGATGTCGATGACGGCGGCTTCCAGCGGGAAATCCTGAAGCGTCAGTTCGGCCGAGACCACGTCGCGCGCCGTCACCGTGCGCCAGCCCAACGCATCCAGACCCGCAGCGAGCGGCCCGATCCGGCCATCGTCAGCCGCCAGGATCAATACACGCGCGTCGAAAGCCAAAACCCATCGTCTCCGTAAGTCGCCGCGCCCATAGCCGGTCGGAGGCGTGCGGACCATAGCGATGAGGGTGTTAAGGATGCAATGTCATGGCGAATGGAACGAGGGCGTCTACGAGAAAGTCCGTCCTCACGCGGATGAGACTTTCACGGCCAATGGAATCCGCTAGGTTCCGCCGCTTGTTGCAACGGTTGTGGGGACCGGCTTGAGTGAACAGCTGACACGATCGGTCCTGAAGGCGCCTGGATTCTGGGGCGGACTGGCCGTGCGGGCCTTTACCCGCAGCTGGGGCCGCGACGTCATGCTCTATACGGGCGGCGTGTCGTTCTTCGCCCTGCTGGCGGTGTTTCCGGCCATCGCCATCCTGATCGGCTTCTACAAGCTGGGTCTGTCGATCAGCGAGGTCAGCGCCCAGGCGGCCGCGCTATCGGACCTGCTGCCAAACGCCGCACAGAATATTTTCCAGGGCGAGATCACGCGGTTGAGCAACGCCTCGGCGCGGACGGTGTCGGCCCAGAGCGCCTTTGCGCTGTTCGTCGGCGCCTATGCGGCGCATAGAGGATTCAAGGCCTTGTTAGCAGGACTAAACCTGATCCATGACGAGACCGAGCCACACGGGTTTTTCAAGTTCAACCTGTTGGCCTTCTTCGTCGCCATCTTCGCGTTTGCGCTGTTCACCGTAGTGTCCGGCGCCGTCGTGACGGTACGAATCCTGGCTCACGCGTCTGCGGCGGCGGGATCGCCGATGCGTAGCGGGATGGCGCCGCTGGACGCCTTCCTGCCTGCCATTGGATTGGTGATCGGGCTGACGCTGCTCTATCGCTACGCCATGAGCCACCGGACGCCGGTGGCCTGGCTGCCGGCGACGGCGGGCGGGCTGGTGGCGACGCTGATGTCGGTCGTGTCGTCATGGCTGTGCGCCATCTATGTCGAGCAGATCGCGCCGCTGGGGGCCACCTATGGGTCCGTCGGCGCCGTGGTGGTTCTGCTGATCTGGCTGTCGTGGAACGTCAACGCCATCTTTTACGGTGGGGCCTTTGCGACCGAGATGGAGCTGGCGGCCAAGACGCGGGCCGTAGCCGACCAAGAGCCAGCCAGCGTGGTCAATCTGTCGGAGCGTCGGGCGGCGAGCCGCCGGTCTCGACCGTAAAGCGCAGCAGACCGTCAGTCTCTTTGACTGCGATCATCCGTCCGTTCTTCTGAGACATCAGGAAGGGTACATCGATCCGCGCCATCGGGTCGGTGGCCAGCAGGATAAAGCGCGAGCCGGGCGCGGCGCCGTCCATCGCCTTCATCAGCCTGAGGCTGGGCGTGGGGCAGCGGTGGCCCCTGGCGTCGATGACGACCGGGTCGTTCACGCCAGCCGGTCCACCAGCATTTCCAGAGCGACGCGGACGCTGGCCAGGCGAACGGCGTCGCGGCCGATGTCGCCGAATCGCTCTTCGCGATGGATCTGGCCGCCAGGACCGGAGGCCGCGAAATGGACCAGACCCACCGGCTTCTCATCCGACCCGCCGCCGGGGCCGGCGATACCAGTGACCGAAACAGAAACGACTGCACGTGATCGGGCGACAGCCCCCAAGGCCATCGCGCGGGCAGTCGCTTCCGACACGGCGCCGTGGGCGGCCAGGGTCGCCTCGGGCACGCCCAACATCTGCATCTTCGCGTCATTGCTGTAGGTGACGAAGCCCCGATCCAGCGCGGAAGATGAGCCGGGAATGGCTGTCAGCGCCGCCGCGACCAGGCCGCCGGTGCAGCTTTCGGCCGTGGCCAGCATCAAGCCGCGTTCGGTCGCGGTTGCGACGATCTGTTGCGCCTGGCGCTGGATGTCTTGGTCAAACATGGTCTTTTCATAGGCTGCGAGTCCGGCTCTAACCAGAGCCATGACCGAGGCTGTCGATCCGTTGCGCCCTGCCGCCAAGACATGGGATCGCACCCAGCCGATCGTGTTCGCCGTCGCCATCTTCACCTCGGCCTGTCTGGTCTTCGTCGTTCAGCCGATGGTGACGAAGCTTGTGCTGCCGACGCTGGGCGGGTCGCCGTCGGTTTGGAACGCCTCGATGGTCTTCTTCCAGACCGCGCTTCTGGGCGGATACGCCTATGCCCATTTGTTGCAGCGCATCCCGACGATGGGGATCCAGGTGGGGGTGCATCTGGGGCTGCTGTTGTTGGCGGCGCTGTTCCTGCCGTTGCAGATCAGCGGCCTGCTCGGCGATCCCGATCCATCAAGGCCAGCGCTGTGGCTGCTGGCGACATTGGCTCTGTCAGTCGGGGCGCCGTTTGCGGTGCTGTCGGCGACTGCGCCGCTGTTGCAGGCCTGGTATGCGCGGGTTCGGGCGGGTCATGCCGACGGAAAGAATCCGTATGTCCTCTATGCCGCGTCCAACCTGGGCAGTTTCCTGGCGCTGCTGGCTTATCCGGTGCTGATCGAGCCGCTGGCCAGTCTGTCGGACCAGCGGATCGGCTGGAGCATAGGCTACGGGCTGTTCGTGCTGATGGTCTTGGGGCTGGGCATTCAGGTCTGGCGGCGGCGTGAGGTCGGGACCGCCGATCCGGCGCCGCTGACCATCAGCGCGCCTATCGCATGGCGCGAAAAGGGAATGCTGGTGCTGCTGGCCGCCGCGCCGTCCAGCCTGATGCTGGGCGTGACGGCGCATCTGACCACGGACGTGGCCTCGGCGCCCTTCCTGTGGGTCATTCCACTGGCGCTGTATCTGCTGACCTTCGTGATCGCCTTCCAGACGCGACCGGCCATTCCGCCGGTCCTCGGGCTGGCGCTGCACGCGGCGGCGGCGGCGGCGTGTGCGGCCCTGATCGCGTTCCGCACCGGCGAGTGGCTGCTGGTCTTCACGGTCAATTTGGCGGCCTTCTTCTTCACGGCCCTGATGTGTCACCAGCGGTTGGCGGCGCGGCGGCCGGCGCCGGATCGGCTGACGGAGTTCTATCTGCTGCTGTCGTTGGGCGGGGTCGTCGGCGGGGTCTTCAATGGCCTGATCGCACCGGCGGTGTTCGACATGGTGTGGGAGTACCCGCTGGTGCTGGTCGCGGCGGGGCTGCTGCGGCCCTGGAGCCGGCGCGAGATCCGGCCATGGGAGATCATCTGCTGCGTTGCTGGCGTGGTCATCGCCTTCCTGGGGCCGCTGTCGATGGAGGCGGTACGCTATGCGCCCGACGTGCGCGCGGCGATCCCCGACGTGCAGCTGATACGGATCGCGCAGGGCGTTCTCGGGATCGCGACACTGTTCGCGTTTCTGGTGCGGGGTCGGGCGGTGCTGTTCACTGTTGTTCTCGCCTCTATCGTCTGGTCCGGTTATCACCTCGCGCGCGGCTATGACTGGGCCCTGTCGGAGCGCAGCTTCTTTGGCGTAATGCGGGTGGCCAAGATCGACGATCCGCTGATGGGCGGGCCAGTCCATGTGCTGATGCACGGCACGACCCTGCATGGGGCGCAGGCGCGGGCGCCGTCGAAGATGTGTCAGCCCACCCTCTATTACGCAACCTCCACGCCGCTGGGGCAGGCGATGCTGCAGATGCAGGCGCGCCGTCTGGACGGGGCGCGGGTCGGGGTGGTGGGCCAGGGGTCCGGGGCCATGGCGGCCTATAAGCGGGCGCAGGATCAACTGACCTTCTTCGAGATCGATCCGATGGTGGACCGGCTGTCGCGCGATCCCAAATGGTTCAGCTTCATCAACGGGTGCGCGGATGGGCCGGTGCGGACGGTGATGGGGGATGCGCGTCTGACCATGGATCGCGAGCCGGCGGGATCCTACGACCTGCTGGTCATCGACGCCTTCTCGTCGGACGCTGTGCCGACGCACCTGCTGACGGTGGAAGCCATCCGGGGTTATCTGCGGCTATTGGCGCCGGATGGGGTGGTGGTGCTGCACCTGTCGAACCGGAACCTGGAGATCACGCTGCCGGCCGAGGCGGCGGCCCAGGCGCTGAAGGTCCCGCATCTGCATCAGGTCTATATCGAGCAATCAGGCCTGGGACAGATGGCCGAGGCCTCGACCGAGGCCTTGCTGATCGGCAAGAGCCAGGCCTCGCTGGAAGGCTTCAGCGAGGATGGGCGGTGGAGCAAGCTGTCGCCGACGACGGTTCGTCCGTGGACGGATGATTACGTCAATCTGTTCGGATCTCTGGTCCGACAAATGGAGATGGCGGCGCGTTAGGTCGCCGGCAGTTCGACGGTAGCGACCGCCTGAGCGGCCAGGCCTTCGCCGCGCCCGGTGAAGCCCAGGCCTTCGGTCGTGGTGGCCTTGACGCTGACGGCGTCGAGCGGAAGGCCCAGCAGTACGGCGATGCGGTCGCGCATGGCCTGGCGATGCGGCTTCACCTTGGGTCGTTCGCAAATCAGGGTGACGTCGACGTTGACGATGCGCCCGCCACGCTCTGCAACCAGTTCGGCGGCGTGGATCAGGAACTGATCCGACGAGGCGCCCCTCCATTTCGGATCGGTGGGGGGGAAGTGATCGCCGATGTCGCCCGCCGCGATGGCGCCCAGGATAGCGTCGGTCAGGGCGTGAAGGCCCGCGTCGGCGTCGGAATGGCCGATCAGAGTCTGATCGTGCGGCACCTCGATGCCACACAGCCAGACCGAACCGCCCGGTCCCCAGCGATGGACATCGTAGCCGGAGCCGATGCGGATTTGACGGGGCAGTAGGGCCTCGGCCATGGCGAAATCCTCTGGATAGGTCAGTTTCATCAGGCGCGGATCGCCTTGCACCAGAGCGACACGGCCGCCGTTGCGCTGGACGACCACGGCTTCGTCGGCCGGGGCGTCGGCATCGGTCCAGGCGGCGTAAGCCGCCTCGATCACGCGACGGCGGAAGGCCTGGGGCGTCTGGGCGCGCCACAGGGCGTCGCGTTCGACCACATCCGTCATCACCTCGGCCTCGCCGCGTCGCAGGCTGTCGGCGACGGGCAGGACGGGCAGGGCGCCGTCAGCGGTTTCGAGGGCGGACAGCAGGCGGTCGATGACGGCGCGGTCCAGCAGGGGGCGGGCGGCGTCGTGAATCAACACTGGCTGATCCGGCGCGCAGGTCAGGGCCGCCAGACCGGCGCGAACCGAATCGGCGCGGACGTCTCCGCCTGCAACGGCGCGCCAGCGTGGCAGGTCGGACAGCAGGTCCGCCACGCGATCCAAGGCGTCGGGGGCGACGACGACGATCAGTTTGTCGGCGCCGGCGTTCAGCAGGGCCTCGGCTGACCAGCGCAGGACGGGCTTGCCGCCAAGGGTCCGCCACTGTTTGTCGCCGCCGGCGCGCGAACCGGAACCGGCCGCGACGATGATGCCCGAGAATGTCATGGCGGCCTTACTAGAATGCGCCGCGACGGGACGAAACCATCAATCGGCCGCGGTCATGCTTGACGAAGGGGGCTGGGATGCTGCGAAAGACGCCTATGGCCAAGACCTTACAGATCGGCGACGTGACGGTGCACGGCCAGGTGCTGATGGCGCCGATGACCGGGATCACGGACCTGCCATTCCGCGTGCTCGCCTCGCGGCTGGGCGCCGCCTATGTCGCGACCGAGATGGTGGCGGCCAAGGAACTGGCGCGGGCGCGGCCCGACGTGGTGCGGCGCGCGGCGGTGGGGGCGGGGCTGCCGTTGACGGTGATCCAGCTGGTCGGGCGCGATCCCGAACAGATGGGTGAGGGCGCGCGCATGGCCGAAAAGGCCGGGGCGGACATCGTGGATCTGAACTTCGGCTGTCCGGCCAAGGAGGTCACGGGCTCGGCCGCCGGGTCGGCCCTGATGCGCACGCCCGATCTGGCCTGCCGGATCATGGAGGCGGCGGTTCAGGCGACCAGTCGGCCGGTGACGATCAAGATGCGGCTGGGCTGGGACGACGATAGTCGCAACGCCGCCGAACTGGCCAAGCGGGCTGAGGAGATCGGGGTCAAGGCGGTGACGGTTCACGGCCGCACGCGAAAACAGTTCTATACCGGCCAAGCGGATTGGGATGCGGTCGGCGCGGTCAAGGCGGCGGTGGGCATTCCCGTCATCGTCAACGGCGATATCGTCACGGCCGACGAGGCGCGCGAGGCCTTGGCGCGATCGGGCGCCGACGGGCTGATGCTGGGGCGCGGCGTCTATGGTCGTCCGTGGCTGGCGTCGCATCTGGAGCGGGCGCTGATCGACGGCGTGGCGCTGGACGAGCCGGGGCCGGAGGAACGTCTGGCCATCGTGATCGAGCACCTGCGGGCGTCGGTCGAATTCTATGGCCTGCCGCTGGGGCTGAAGATGTTCCGCAAGCATCTGGGCTGGTACATCGAACAGGCGCCTTGGCCGGCCGATCCGCAACACCGACGCGAGGCCAAGGCAAGAATTTGCCGGCTGGACGAGCCGCAGGCCGTGGAGGAGGCAATGAACGACCTCTGGCGACTGGATTTGCCGCAAATCCACAAGTCTGCTGTTGAAAATGCGCCACAGGTGTTGGAGACTGCTGTGGCATGACGGATACGCCTTCAGCGACGACCTCTCCGCCCGACCTCGTGTCGGACGACGAGTCGTTCTGGGGGTGGGTCGATACGGAGCGGGCGCGGACCGGGTTCGGCCTGGCCTATTTCCTGGCGGTGGCGATCACGGCGGCGGCTATCTGGCTGGTGGCGGTTGCGCCCGGCGCCACGTCAGGCGCCGCGCGCGGATCGAGCAGCCAGATTGCGCTGTTCGTGCTGATCGGCAATCTGATCCTGATCTTCGGTCTGGCCTTCATCGTCGGGCGGCGTGTCATTGCCTTGGCGCGCAGCAAGGAAGAGGCGGGGTCGCGCCTGCACCTGCGGTTCGTGACCTTGTTTTCGATGGTGGCTCTGATTCCGTCGGTGCTGATCGCCCTGGTGTTCGGGGTGCTGGTCAATCGAGGCGTGGATCAGTGGTTCAGCGAGAACGTCCAGGCCTCGGTCGAGAACGGCGCCATCGTGGGGCGCGCTTATATTCAGGACGTGTCCTCGGCGATGGACGCCGATCTTGTGACGATTTCGGATCAGTTGGGCAGCGCAAGAAGCCTGTTCGACGATCGCATTCAGTTTAACGACGCCCTGGGTCAGGTCGGCGACATCTTCGGCTATCCCTCCATCTATATTCTGGACAGCAAGGGCGAGGTGCTGGCCCGTGCCGAAAAACCGGGCGCGCCACCATATCTCGCGCCGCCCCATGACGAACTGGCCGCCGCCGCCGACGGTGGACAACCGCCGCAAACCGTCACCCAGCACCCGGACGCCGTCAGGTCGATCATCGCTTTGCCAGCTTACGGCGACGCCTATCTCTATCTGGTGCGTCCGTTGCAGGACGGGTTGGTGGCGCGGATGAATACCTCGATCCAGTCGATCCAGGCCTATCGCGAAGCCCAGGAAAGCCGGGCGCGAATCCAGTCGGCCTTTGTCCTCAGTTATCTGGAAACAGCGCTGCTGGTGCTGGTCGGGGCGGTGTGGCTGGGGATGTCGGCGGCGAGCAGCATCTCGGCTCCTATCGGTAGGCTGGTCCGGGCAGCGGGTCAGGTGGCGGGCGGCGACTTCACCGCGCGAGTGGACAGCGACGGCGCTCCTGCTGAGATCGCCACACTGTCGGACGCCTTCAACCGCATGACCGGAGATCTTCAGGCCCAGCAGACGGCGCTGAAGGCAGCCAGCGATGAGGCGCACGACCGAAGCCGATTCATCGAGACCGTCCTGTCGGGCGTCAGCGCCGGGGTCATCGGTCTGGACAAGCGCGGGCGGGTGTCGGCCATCAACGACAGCGCCCTGCAACTGTTGCATATCGAGGACGCCGAGGTGCTGGGGCACGAACTGGCGGCCCTTTCGCCCGAACTCAGCGATCTGGTGCGCCGCGCCGAGGCTCATATCGAGGAAGACATCGACGTCAGTCGCGGCGGGGATACGCGCCGTCTACGGGTCCGCATCGAGGGCGGGCTAGGCGGCGAGATGGTTTTGACCTTCGACGACATCACCCGACTGGTGACGGCGCAGAGGAATGCGGCTTGGCGCGACGTGGCCCGCCGCATTGCTCACGAGATCAAGAACCCGCTGACGCCGATCCAACTGTCGGCCGAGCGGCTGAAGCGCAAGTATCGTTCGCGGATCGGCGAAGACGTCGAGATTTTCGATCGCTGCACCGACACCATCATTCGACAGGTCGGGGATATTGGCCGGATGGTGGACGAGTTCTCGTCCTTCGCGCGGATGCCGGCCCCACGCTTCGCCCCCGAAGACCCGGCCGAAATGCTGCGCGAGGCGGTGTTCGCCCAGCGGGTGGCGGCGCCGGATATCGTGGTCGATATCACCGAGCCCCTGCCCAAGGCGACCTTGCAGGCCGACGGCCGCATGGTGGGGCAGGCATTGATCAACATCCTGAAGAACGCCGGCGAATCCGTTGCGGCACGTCGTCTGACGGCCGGGGAAGCTGCGGCGTCGGACAATGCCGGGGTGATCGCTACACTGACGGTCGAAGACGGCGTCGCCACCTTCGTGGTCGAGGACGACGGCGTCGGCTTGCCTGCGCGCGACCGCGACCGCCTGACCGAACCCTATGTCACCACGCGCGAAAAGGGCACGGGCCTGGGCCTGGCCATCGTCAAACGCATCTGCGAGGACCACGGCGGCGAGCTGAAGCTCGCGGATGCCCTGACGCTTCGCGGCGCGCGCGTGTGCATGATCTTCCCCCTGAAACCCCACGGCAAAAGCGGTGACGGTGCGGAGCGCAGGCTCCAGACCCTGGCCGCCGAATAGCGAGGCAAGATGCGACCAACCGGTTCCGACATTCTCGTCGTCGATGACGAGGCCGACATCCGCGACCTGGTGTCCGGTCTGCTGGAGGACGAGGGGCACGCCGTGCGGGTCGCCGCCAACTCCGACGAGGCCCTGGCTGCGATCCGGGCCAGGAAGCCGTCGCTGGCGATCCTGGATATCTGGATGCAGGGCGGCGGTCTGGACGGGCTGGAACTGCTGGAAGTCGTCAAGGAACTGGATCCCGACCTGCCGGTGGTGATGATCTCGGGTCACGGCAATATCGAGACGGCGGTCACTGCGCTGAAGCGCGGGGCCTATGACTTCATCGAAAAGCCGTTCAAGTCGGACCGGCTGGTGGTCGTGGTCGAGAGGGCCATCGAGGCGGCGACCCTGAGGCGCGAGAACCGCCGGCTGCGCGTGCAGACCATGACGCCGTCGGGCCTGATCGGGAGGTCCCAGGCGGCGCAGGCGCTGCGCAGCACCATCGCCAAGGTGGCCCAGGCCAATAGCCGCGTCCTGATCGCCGGCCCTGCTGGATCGGGCAAGGAATTGGTCGCGCGCCAGATCCACGAGGGCAGCCCGCGCGCCCGCGCTGAGTTCGTCGCCATCTCGGCCGCCGGCATGACGCCGGAACGGCTGGATGTGGAACTGTTCGGTGAAGAGGGCCAGGACGGCCGGCCCCGCAAGATCGGCGTGTTTGAACGCGCCCACAACGGCACCCTGTATCTGGATGAGATCAGTGACATGCCCCGCGAGAGTCAGAGTCGCATCCTGCGGGTTCTGGTCGATCAGCGGTTCCGCCGGGTCGGCGGCGAGCAGGACGTTCAGGTCGATGTCCGCGTCGTAACCTCGACCTCGCGCGACCTGAAGACCGAGATCGCGGAGGGCCGTTTCCGCGAGGACCTGTTCCACCGTCTAAATGTGGTGCCGATTCGAGTGCCGGCCCTGTCGGAGCGACGCGAGGACATCACCGAACTGGTCGAATATTTCGTCGAGACGATCAGCGCCTCGCAGGGGTTGCCCAGGCGGATCATCGGCGACGATGCGGTGGCGGTGCTGCAGGTTCATCCATGGCCGGGCAATATCCGGCAGCTGCGCAACAATATCGAACGGCTGCTGATCCTGGCGACCGGCGATCCGGCCGAGACGATCACCGCCGACATGCTGCCGCAGGAGGTGGCGACCTCGAACGGCGGGCCGTCTTCGCTGGGCGGCGAGCGCACGATCGCGCTGCCTTTGAGAGAGGCGCGCGAGGTGTTCGAGCGGGAGTATCTGGCCGCCCAGATCATGCGGTTCGGGGGCAATATCTCGCGCACCGCCGCCTTCATCGGCATGGAGCGGTCGGCTCTGCATAGAAAGCTTAAGTCGTTGGGGGTTTCGCCCGCGCGCGGCGGTGAAGAGGAAGAACCGGCCTGATGTCCCGCGTCGCCTATGTGAACGGCGCCTACAGCGCGCACGGCGAGGCTGTGGTGCATATCGAGGACCGCGGCTTCCAGTTTGCGGACGGCGTCTATGAGGTCTGGTCGGTCTTCGACGGCAGGCTGGCCGATTTCGAAGGCCATATGACCAGGCTGCACCGCAGTCTGAACGCGCTGAAGATCGACATCCCAATGAGTGCGGGATCTTTGGGCGTGGTGCTGCGCGAGACCATCCGGCGCAACCGGGTCCGCGACGGCCTGGTCTATCTGCAGGTCACGCGTGGGACGGCGTCGCGCGATCACGCCTTTCCGGCTGACATCGCGCCCAGCGTCATCGTGACGGCCAAAAGGCTCGACCTGGCCAAGGGCGAAGCGATGGCGGCCAAGGGGGCGGCCGGGGTGACTCGACCCGACATCCGCTGGGGCCGTTGCGACATCAAGACGGTGGGCCTGCTGCCGAACGTGCTGGCCAAACAGGCGGCGCGCGAACGCGGCGCCTATGAGTGCCTGATGTACGACGAGATGGGTCTGATCACCGAGGGATCGTCCACCAACGCCTGGATCGTGGACGAGGATGGCAGGCTGCGGACGCGCGATACGCAGGCCAACATCCTGCGCGGCGTCACGCGTGAGGCGATCCTGAAACTGGTCGAGGCCGAGGGCGTCGAACTGGACGAAAGACCCTTCTCGGTCGAGGAGGCCAAGCGGGCGCGCGAGGTGTTCGTCACCGCCGCCAGTTCCTTTGTCATGCCGCTGGTTTCGCTGGACGGCGTGAAGATCGGCGACGGCAAACCCGGGCCAATCGCGATACGCTTGCGCGAACTCTATCTTGAACAGGCGCGCCGAGAGGCCATTTAGGGCGTTGCCCGAGCGGCCGGGCGGCGGTTAAGGTCGAGACTGGCCGCATCGGCCCCGCGCCGCTTCCCCGGCGACGAACAACGAAGAACAGGAAAAACCTGCCATGTCGCAAGACAAACGTCAGAACCTTCAGGACACCTTTCTCAACTCGGTCCGCAAAACCAAGACGCCGCTTACCATCTTTCTGGTCAATGGCGTCAAGCTGCAGGGCATCGTGACCTGGTTCGACAACTTCTGTGTGCTGCTGCGCCGCGATGGCCAGTCCCAGCTGGTGTACAAGCACGCCATCTCCACCATCATGCCGTCCGCGCCCGTGCAACTGTACGAGCCCGACGCCGAAGAAGACTGATTGACCCAAAAACTGATCGACCATTCCGTCCCGCTGATCCGGGCGGTTGTCATCCATCCCGACCGACGCTCCGACAGCCCTCGGCTGGCAAGCGAGCGGCTTGAAGAAGCGGCGGGTCTCGCCCGCGCGCTGGATCTCGACGTGCGCGCCGAAGAGATCGTGCGACTGCGAGGGACCACGCCCGCGACCCTGTTCGGGACGGGCAAGGTCGAGGAGTTGGCCGCCCTGGTCCGCGCGGCCGACGCCGAGGCTGTCATCATCGACGACGCCCTGACGCCGGTGCAGCAGCGCAATCTGGAAAAGGCGTGGGAGGTGAAGGTCATCGACCGCACCGGTCTGATCCTGGAAATCTTTGGTCGCCGTGCGCGCACCAAGGAAGGCCGGCTGCAAGTCGAGCTGGCGCGGCTGGACTACGAACGGTCTCGGCTGGTGCGGACCTGGACCCACCTTGAGCGGCAACGCGGCGGCACCGGCTCGACCGGCGGTCCCGGCGAAACCCAGATCGAGCTGGATCGGCGTCTGATCGCCGACCGGATCGTGCGGCTGAAGGCCGAACTGGAAGACGTACGCCGAACGCGCGGCCTGCACCGCAAACAGCGCCAGAAGGCGCCGTTCCCGACCATCGCCCTGGTCGGTTACACCAATGCCGGCAAGTCGACGATGTTCAACCGGCTGACGGGATCGGAGGTCTTCGCCAAGGACTTGCTGTTCGCCACCCTGGACACGACCCAGCGCACCATTCGCCTGCCGCAGGGCCGGCCGGCCATCGTTGCGGACACCGTCGGCTTCATTTCCGACCTGCCGCACGAGCTGGTCGAAAGCTTCCGCGCCACGCTGGAGGAGGTGGGCGAAGCCGACCTGATCCTGCACGTCCGCGACATCGCCTCGGCCGACAGCGACGCCCAGGCCAAGGATGTCGAGACGGTGCTGAAACAGATCGAGACACCCGAGGGCAAGACCCGTCGGGTGCTGGAGGTCTGGAACAAGATCGACCTGCTGGACGATGAGGCGCGCGAAGCCGTGTTGGGCCAGGCAGAACGTCTGTCAAAGGAGGGCGAGGCCGTCGCTGTCTCCGCCTGGACAGGCGAGGGGATCGAACCCCTTCGGCAGATCATCGCGGGCCTGATCGACGACGACCCCGAGACTCGGTTGACCCTGGAGCCTGAACACGGCGAGGCCATGGCCTGGCTGTATGAGCATGGACGTGTGATTTCACGCGATATGGACGACCGTGGCCGTACTGAGGTCACTGTGCGGCTGCATCCTGCGGCGCTCGGGCGATTCGAACGCCTGTATCCCGACCTGGCCGACTGACATCTCATGCATCTGATCGAAACCGTCCTGCTTCTGCTTCTGGCCGTGGTGGTGTCGGGTTCGATCGCGCGGATCACGCGCATCGCCCTGCCTCTGGTGCAGATTGCACTGGGTGCGGCGATCGTGCTGATCACCGGGTCCACGGTGGACCTTGAGCCGGACATCTTCTTCCTGCTGTTCTTGCCGCCGCTGTTGTTCCTCGATGGATGGCGCATTCCCAAGGAAGCCCTGTTCCGTGACCGGGCGGTGATTCTGGAACTGGCCCTGGGGCTGGTGCTGTTCACCGTCGTCGGCCTGGGCTTCATGATCTGGTGGATGATCCCCGAGATGCCGCTGCCGGTGGCCTTCGCCCTGGCCGCCATCCTCTCGCCGACCGATCCCATCGCGGTCCAGGCCATCGCCTCGCGCGCGCCGATCCCGAAGCGGCTGATGCATATCCTGGAAGGCGAGTCGCTGCTGAACGACGCGACCGGCCTGACCTGTATGCGGATCGCGGTGATCGCGGCGACCACCGGCGCCTTCTCCATCGGCAGCGCCATCGGAACCTTCGCCTGGCTGGCTCTGGTCGGGGTGGCGGTCGGCGTGCTGATCACGATGGGGATCAGCTATGCGAAAGGCTTCGTCAGTCAGCGGTGGGGCGAGGATGTCGGCGCCCAGATATTGGTCAGCCTGCTGATCCCCTTCGCGGCCTATCTGGTGGCGGAAGAACTGAATGCCTCGGGCATTCTGGCGGCGGTGGCGGCCGGCGTGACCATGAGCTTCACCGAACGCAGTCTGTTCGCCGGTCAGTCGATGGCCGTGACGCGCATCCGGCGGGGCGTGGTCTGGGACACGGTTCAGTTCGTCGCAAACGGCATCATCTTCGTGATCCTGGGCGAGCAGATGCCGTCGATCATGTCGCGCGCAGCCGAGGTGGTGGCGGGCACCAGCCGGCCGGAGGTGTGGTGGCTGGCCGTCTATGTGTTCGGCATCGTCGCCGCCTTGGCGACGCTTCGGTTCGTCTGGGTCTGGACCTCGCTGAAGCTGACGCTGTTCCGTCGTCGTCATCGCGGGCCGCCGGCCAAGGTCGGCTTGCGCCTGACGATGGTGATGTCGCTGGCGGGGGTGCGGGGCGCGATCACCCTGGCCGGTATTCTGACCTTGCCGTTCGTCCTGGCGGATGGATCGCCGATGCCGTCACGCAGCCTGGCGATCTTCCTGGCGGCGGGGGTAATCATCGTGTCGCTGCTGGTCGCCACCTTCGCCCTGCCACGCCTGTTGAAAGGTGTGGAGTTGCCGCCTGAGCCCTCGCATGAGCGTGAGGAGGATCGCGGTCGCGTGGCTGCGGCCACTGCCGCCTTGCGCGCGATCGAAGATGTTTCGCACGCCATGGCCGAGGGCAAGCCGAACCCGGACCTCTATTCCGATATCGCCAGCCGGATCATGGAGACCTATCGCCAGCGGATCGAGACCCACACGCGCACGGACGAGGACGATGCGGCCCTGTCTCGCAAGGTGGATCATGTCGAGCGGCGGCTGTGGCTGGCTGGACTGGCGGCCGAGCGCGACGAACTCGTTCGTCTGGCGCGCGTCAGGCAACTGGACGAGGTGACGGCGAAGAAGATGATCCGAGAAGTGGATCTGCAGGAGTTGCGGTACCTGTAGGCGTCAGCGGTCCATGAAGGCTGCGACCGCCGCGTAGCTGTCGGCGATATGGTGGGCGCCGCGGGCCAGCAGGCGCTCGGCATGTCCGTCGCGGATATGGCCGCCAGCGGTCAGGCCGACGACCGTCATGCCGGCCGCGACGCCTGCGGTGACGCCCGCCTCGCTGTCCTCGATCACCAGAACGCAGGATGGATCGACGCCCATGGTCTTGGCGGCGTGAAGGAAAATGTCGGGATGGGGCTTGCCGCGTTCGACCACCAGACCGGTGAAGACGGCGCCGTCGAAATGTTCGGTCAGGCCGAACAGGTCCAGGCCGACGCCGATCCAGTCGGGGCCGCTGGACGAGGCGATGCACCGGGCCTCGGGACGGGCGCCGACGAAGTCGAGCATCCCCGGCACGGGCTGAAGCTGGTGCGGCGCGCGCTGGCGACAGGTCGCGAACCAGGTGGTGTGAAAGTCTTCGGGGCAGGCGCGGCCCAGGGCGGCTTCGACCGTCGGGCGATTGTCGCGCCAGCGTTTGCCCGTATAGGCGGCCAGCACGTCGTCCAGGCTGGTCGGCAGGCCGATGGCGGTCAACTGCTCGGCCATGACGGTGCTGTTCAGCACCTCGCTGTCGGCCACGACGCCGTCGTAGTCGAAGATGATCAGGTCGTAGGTCATGCGGCGGCTCAGGCTTTGGAGGCGGCCTTCTCGGCGACCTTTGCGGCGTCCCAGAGGCGGTCCATCTCTTCCAACGTGGACTGGTCGGGTGTGCGACCGTCTTTAGCCAGTTCCGCCTCGATGAAACCGAAACGACGCACAAACTTGGCGTTGGTGGCGCGCAGGGCGTCTTCGGGCTCGACGTCCAGCTTGCGGGCCAGATTGGCGACGACGAAAAGCAGGTCGCCCAGTTCCTCGCGCGCCTTGGCCTTGTCGCCGGCGGCGATCTCGACCCGCAGCTCCTCGACTTCTTCCGCCAGCTTGTCGAACACTTCGTCGGTCGATGGCCAGTCGAAGCCGACGCGGCCGGCACGTTTCGTCAGCTTGGCGGCGCGGGTCAGGGCGGGCAGACCGACGGGCACGTCATCCAGGACGCCCGGTTTCTTGCGGTCCTTGCGCTCGGCGGCCTTGATGACCTCCCAGGCGAGGGTCTGTTCCTTGGACGATCGCTGGGCCCCATCATCAAGAGAATTGGGGCCGAAGACGTGGGGGTGGCGGCGTTCCAGCTTTTCAGAGATGGCCGTGACCACGTCGTCGAAGGCGAACAGCCCCTGTTCCTCGGCCATGCGGGCGTGGAAGACGACCTGGAACAGCAGGTCGCCCAGCTCGCCCTTCAGCTCGTTCAGGTCGTTTCGCTCGATGGCGTCGGCGACCTCGTAGGCCTCCTCGATCGTATAGGGGGCGATGGTGGCGAAGGTCTGCTCCACGTCCCAGGGGCAGCCGCCGTCCGGGTTGCGCAGCCGCTCCATGACGCCGAGCAGGCGGTCGATGGGTCTCAAGTACGGGCTCCGTCGCGGGCTTCCAAGGCCAGGCGGATTTCATCGTGGCGTTTCGGCGTCAGGGGATAGCCCTTCAGCACCCAGGCGGCGGCCGCCAGCAGCAGGCCAGGGACCAGGATGAACAGAACCTGGAGCGTCAGCAGGGAGAACTCGCTGTTTCCGCCCGCCTCCGGGATCGCCTTGAAGCCCACCCATTGCAAAATCAGGTAGGGGATCAGGGCCACCACATGGCCGATCTTGGTCGTCGCCGACAGGATGGAGAACATCAGGCCGGTGCGGTCCACGCCCGTCTCCAGCCGCACCTCGTCGCCCGCATCCGCCATCATGGCCCGCAACAGGAACAGGCCGGCGGCATAGGGCAGGCCGGCGATGAACATGGCCGCCGCCGTCAGTGCGAAGTTGCCGCCGGGGACCAGGGTGGCGGCGATGTATAGGCCTGCGAAGATCAGGCTGGCGACCGCCAGGGCCTTGTCCTTGCCGATGCGTGTGGCCAGCCAGGCCCAGATCGGCGCGCCGCACAGGCCCGCGACGAAGTAGAACAGCATGAACAGGCCGGCCTGGCTGTGGTCGTAGCCCTTGATCTGGCCGAAGAAGAAGAACAGCAGCGAGCCGGTGATGCCGGGCGCCACGCCCAGCAGCAGGTCGGCGATCAGCAGCTTGCGCACCGTCGGCATTTTCAGCAGGGCCAGATAGGCGCTCAGCCCCCCGTGGGGCTGATCGCCCCTATTGACCGGCTCTGGCACGGCGACCATGGCCAGGCCGATGGTCAGGGGCAGGGCGATCAGGATGGCCCAACCCATGATCCGCACGCCGTCGGCATAGGTTCCCATCCCCGTCTGGACCACCACGGTCGGCAGGACCAGGATCAGGATCACGCCGATGATGTTGAAAACCTGCCACCAGCCATAGACGCGGCTGCGCTGGTCATACTGGGGTGCGAGAACGGCGGCCCAGCCGAGCTGGCCCAGGGTGCCGATCGAGAAGCCGAGATAGAGAACAAGCAGCCAGCCGAACAGATAGGCGGGCCCGGCGCCGGGCTGGACCACCACGAACATCATGAAGGCCGACAGCATGAGGATCGGCGTCGACAGCGCCATCCAGGGGCGATAACGGCCCAGGCGCGTCCGGGTCTTGTCCATGCCCCAGCCGATGAAGGGGTCGAAGACGATGTCGATCAGGCGCACGGCCATGAAGACGGCGGCGACGACGCCCAGCTCCAGCCCCACATGGGTGGCGTAGAACTCCGGCAGGGTGACGGGCAGGGCGACCCCGAAGGCCGCCAGCGGAAGGCAGGGGCCGGAAAAGGCGGCGAGCACCGCATTGGAGCGGCGGGGCGCGGTCGGCGCGGCGGTGGACATGCGTCGGTCCGAAAGGCGCGGCGCGAGTCGGCCGCGCGTCACCATGCCAGCGATCGGCGAAGCATGCACTTGTGAGATCGGCCGGCTTGGGGCTTCCTATGCGCCATGTGGCGAAGCCTTCTTGCGTTCCTGTCCCTTTGCTTTGCGTTGGTCTTCGCCGGCGGCGCGCATGCGGCCGGCCCCTGCCATACCAATGCCGACGGCTGGCAGGCGCAGGCACTGGCGAATGCGGCCTCGGCCTATGGGATGGAGTGGGCGCCGTTCGGTGCGGCGGAGTGGGGGTGGCAGGCCTATCTGCCGCTGATCCAGCACGAACTGCATACGCCCTGCGGCCCCGGCACGCCGATCTTCGCGTCGCAACTGGCGGGGTTCCAGCAGACGTACGGCCTGGCGCCCACAGGCCTGTTCGACATCGCGACGTTTCAGGTGTTCAGGGGGCTATGGCAGGAGCGGCGGCCGTTCGTGATGGCGCGGGTCGGCGGGGCCTGTCCCGAGCCGCCGCCGATCAACCAGTTGGGTTATCTGGTCGCATCCGAGGAACACGCGGACCGGCTGACGCGGTTGCTGCGTCGCGACGTGCTGGACGCCTATCGCCGGCTGGTCGCCGCCGCCCGCGCCGAGGTTCCTGAGGTGGCGAGCAACCCCGAGCTGCTGCAGATTTTCTCGGGCTTCCGCGATCCGGAGGCGGACGCGGCGCGCTGCGCCCAGCAGGGCAATTGCGACGGGCTGCGCCGCGCTGTCTGTTCGCCGCACAGGACCGGGACGGCGGTCGATCTCTATGTCGGCCAGGCGCCGGGGCAGGGCGTCGATTCCACCTCGCCAGCCAGCCGCGAACATATGGCGCGGACGGCGACCTATCGTTGGCTGGTTGCCAACGCCGGGCGGTTCGGGTTCACGCCCTACGTCTATGAGCCTTGGCATTGGGAGTATGTAGGGCCGTGGGATCCTTCGTTCGCGCCCTGACCGAGGGTGAGGCGGCCCTGGCGCGTGAGGCGTTCGGGGCCGCCTTGCACCTGGAGACCGTGCGTCTGATCGGCTGGCCGTTCCGGCGCGCCTTTGTCGCCGGGCGTTGGTTTGGCCGTGACTGGATCGTCTGGCCGCACAGGGCGATGGCCGGGGATTTCGCCTCGGCCTCGCTGCATCTACAGGGCGTGCTGGTGCATGAGCTGACCCATGTTTGGCAAGCGCAGCAGGGGGTGAACCTGCTGTTCGCCAAGCTGAAGGCGGGAGACGATGCGGCCGCCTACGCCTATTCGGCCGATCCCGACTGTCGTTGGGATGGGCTGAACATCGAGCAGCAGGCCATGGTGATGGAACATCGCTTCCATCGGATGCGAGGGGGCAGGGCGCCAGGCAGCGCGGCCTTCTATGATGCGGTCTGTCCTTTCGTGCGTTGAAATCCCACGGGGGTCTTGCAAGGGCCGAAGAGAGACGCCAAGTTAGCAACGGTCGTTGTTGCGAATGACGGCCAGTCATTCAACGGAGCCTCCCCATGCCCAAGATCCTCGTCCTCTATCACTCGACCTATGGCCACCTCGAAACCATGGCCGAAGCCGTCGCCGAGGGCGCGCGCGAGGTCGAAGGCGCGGTGGTGGACATCAAGCGCGTGCCGGAAACCGTGCCGGAAGAACTGGCCAAGGCGTCGCACTACAAGCTGGACCAGAAGGCGCCGATCGCCAAGATCGATGACCTGAAGGACTATGACGCCGTCATCATCGGCGCAGGCACCCGCTTCGGCTCGGCCGCGTCGCAGATGCGCGCCTTCCTGGACCAGGCCGGCGGCCTGTGGTTCAGCGGCGCCTTGATCGGCAAGGTGGGTGGCGCCTTCACGGCCACGGCAACCCAACACGGCGGTCAGGAAACCACCTTCCAGGGGCTGCACAACTTCTTCATGCACCACGGGATGCCGGTCGTGGGCCTGCCTTATTCGTATCAGGCCATGATGACGCTGGACTCGGTCGAGGGCGGCTCGCCTTATGGCGCGACGACGATCACTGGCGGCGACGGTTCGCGTCTGCCCAGCGAGATCGAACTGGGCGGCGCCAGGTTCCAGGGCAAACACATCGCCGAACTGGCCAAGAAGTTGCACGGCTGATCCGATGCGCCAGCCCGCCGTCTTTTTCGGTCACGGTTCGCCTATGAATGCGCTTGGCGGTCCCTATGGGGCTGCCTGGCGCGCGCTGGGCGAGGCCATCGGCAAGCCAAAAGGGGTGGTGATGATCTCCGCCCACTGGGAGACGCGCGGGCTGGGCGTCACCGCGCAGGACCGACCCGAAACCATCCATGATTTCGGCAACTTCCCGCGTGAACTTCACGAGATGCAGTATCCTGCGCCCGGGTCGCCCCAACTGGCTGCCCGTGTGTCGGAACTGACTGGGGCGATCCAGACCCAACAGTGGGGGCTGGATCACGGGACCTGGTCGGTGTTGGTTCACGTCTGGCCGGACGCCGATGTGCCGGTGGTGCAGCTGTCGCTGAACCGCGAGCTGACGGCACGCCAGCATTACGAACTGGCCAAGGCGCTGAAGCCTTTGCGGGACGAAGGGATCGTCATCGCCGGTTCGGGCGACTTCGTCCACAACCTGCGGACCTGGAAGCGCGAGGACGGCGCCGAACCCTATGCCTGGGCGACCGGGTTCAACGAGGCGGTGAAGGCGGCGTTCGAAAGGGGAGACCACGACGCCCTGATCGACTGGGTGGATCTGGCCGAAGACGCCCAGCTGAGCGTGCCGACCGACGAACACTATCTGCCGGTCCTCTATCTCGCCGCCCAGCAGGAGCCGGGCGAGGCTGTCAGCTTCTTCAACGACCGCATCGACGGCGGCTCGATCTCGATGACCGGCGTCAGGATCGGCTGATTTCACCTCCCTGTCGGCGAAGGCCGACGGGGAGGACAGGCGCGCGCTGCGCGCCAGGTGGGGGCGACTCGGCGCCAAACTTGAGTTGTGTTTTACTCGTGCCATGGCTGACGGCTTGAGTTTCATACGAGCAAAGGCGTTTCGGAAGGCGTTGACGCCGCCGGAGTTTCGGCTGTGGCAGGCGCTGCGTCGCAACTGCCTCGGCAAGTTTAAATTTCGCCGTCAGCATCCTATCGGCCCGTACATCCTCGACTTCTATTGCGCGGCGGCGAAGCTGGCCATCGAAGTCGATGGCGCTGTCCATAACGAGCTGGCGCAGATCGCGCATGATCGTCGGCGGACTGCTTGGCTCCGTGAGCGCGGCGTTCGCGTGGTGCGGTTAAGCGCCGTGAGCGTGATGCGAGATCATGCGGCGGTGGTCGATTTTATCTATGATTTGGTAAGCGCCCGTCTGGCGGCGGAGTCGCCCCCACCTGACCGCTGACGCGGTCTGTCCTCCCCATTCGCCTTCGCGAACGGGGAGGTGATGTTCATGTCAGGCGCTTTCGACCATCTTCTGGATCGAGACGTAGTCAGTCTTGCCGGTGCCCAGAACCGGCACTTCGGCGACCTTGACGATCTTCTTGGGCACGATCAGCTCGGGTGCGCCGTTGGTGCGAGCCCATTCGGCCAAGGGCGCGACCTCGGCCTCGGCGTGGTCGGTGACGAGCACCAGTTTCTCACCCTTGCGGCTGTCTGGGATCGACACGACGGCGTGGCGCTGGTCCGGCCAGACGGCGCCGGCAATGCCCTCCACGGCGGTCAGGGACACCATCTCGCCGCCGATCTTGGCGAAGCGCTTGGCGCGGCCTCGGATGGTGACATAGCCCTCGTCATCGACATCGACGATGTCGCCCGTGTCCAGCCAGTCGTCGCCGATCGGATCCCAGGCCAGGGGCTCGGCCGAGGTGACATAGCCGCTCATGACGTTGGGCCCGCGCAGCATCAGCCGCCCGCCCGCGTCAATGCCTTCGACCGGCTCCAGCTTCCAGTCGATGCCGGGCAGCACTTGGCCGACCGTGCCGGGCGCGTTGCGTTCAGGATGGTTGACGGCGATCACGGGCGAGGCCTCGGTCGCGCCGTAGCCTTCCAGCAGTTCGACGCCGCCGAACTTGGTGTTGAACAGGGTGCGGGTTTCCTCGCGCACCTTCTCGGCGCCGGCCACCACGAACTTCAGCGTCGAGAAGTCGTTTGGCTCGGCGACGCGGCCGTACTGGTTCAGGAATGTGTCGGTCGCGAACAGGATCGAGGCGTTCACCTGGGGCAACAGGTCGGTGATCTGTTTGGCGTGCAGCGGCGACGGATACTGGAACGCCTTCAACCCTTGCAGCAGTGGCAGGATGACGCCGCCGGTCAGGCCGAAACAGTGGAAGGTTGGCAGGGGATTGAACATCACCCACTCAGGCAACAGGTCGATATGGGCCGCGACCTGACGGGCGTTGGCGACCAGGTTACGCTGACTCAGCACCACGCCCTTGGGCGTGCCGAAGCTGCCAGAGGTGAACAGGACCACGCCCGGCGCATCCGGGTCCGTCTTGACGCGGAACCGCTTGGGCGCCGCGCCGGCGGCGAGACCGTACAGCTTGTCGGCCAGACCAATGGTCTTGCGAACGTCGTCCAGCCAGACGACCTCGGCGACGGTCTTCAACTCGACGATCAGGTCGTCCAGCTTGGCCTGATCGATGAAGCGTTTGGCGGTCAGCACCTTCCTGACGCCCGAGGCCTTGATCGCAGCCTTCAGATTGGCCTCGCCGGCGGTGAAGTTCAGCATCACAGGCACACGGCCGTGGGCGTGCAGGCCAAAGAAGGTAACGACGACGCCCATGGACGACGGCAGCAGGATGGCGACCCGCTCGCCCAGGCTGGTCATATGGGCGATCTTGCGGCCCAGCACGAAGGCGGCGCGGATCAGGCCGGTGTAGCTGAGCGGATGGCGATCCTGGTCCTCCAGGATTTCCTTGTCGCCGAACTGCGCCCGCGCATCGATCAGGGCGTCGATCAGGGACGAGTCGTAAAGCGAGGGATCCAGGGCCTGGCGCAAGCGCGTCTCCTATGGAGGGCGCGGACGGCCCTCTCTGTTGTTCGGGCGTCTGTCATTAATGACGCCGCGTCATCTTGAAAAGATGCGTAACGTCGCGTGAGTTCCGAGGCGCGATCACGCCTGCGACAAGTCTGTTACCCGGTGTGCCTTGCCTAAACGGCCTCAAAGTCCGAAATACCGGGAATGGTCACCCTGATCGACACACTTCAGCGCAAGCCTTCCGAGCTGCGTCACCCTGAAAAACAGAATCGGCCCGAGTCGGTCGTTCTGAAAAAGCCCGACTGGCTGCGCGTCAAGGCGCCCGGGTCGGGCCAGTATAATGCGACCAAGGAGATCGTGCGCTCCAAGGGGCTGGTGACGGTCTGCGAGGAAGCGGCCTGCCCGAACATCGGCGAGTGCTGGAGCCAGAAGCACGCCACCCTGATGATCATGGGCGACACCTGCACGCGGGCGTGCGCCTTCTGCAACGTCAAGACGGGCCTGCCCCAGCCGCTGGACCCGGAAGAGGCCGGCAAGGTGGGCCTGGCCGTCCAGCAGATGGGCCTGAACCATGTGGTGATCACCTCGGTCGATCGCGACGATGTGTCCGACGGCGGCGCGGCCCACTTCGCCGAGGTCGTGCGTCAGATCCGCATCCAGGCGCCGGGCGCCACCATCGAGATCCTGACGCCAGACTTCCTGCGCAAGGACGGGGCGGCGGCGGTGATGATCGACGCCAAGCCGGACGTCTTCAACCACAACCTTGAGACTGTTCCGCGTCTGTATCTGAAGATCCGGCCGGGCGCCCGCTACTTCCACAGCCTGCGCCTGCTGCAGATGGTCAAGGAGCGCGACCCGGAGCAATTCACCAAGTCCGGCATCATGGTCGGCCTGGGCGAGACCAAGGAAGAGGTCATGCAGGTAATGGACGACATGCGGTCCGCCTGCGTCGACTTCATCACCATCGGCCAATATCTACAGCCGACACGCAAGCACGCCGCCATCGACCGCTTCGTCACGCCGGAAGAGTTCAAGGCTTATGAAGCGATCGCCAGGGCCAAGGGCTTCCTGATGGTGTCGTCCAGCCCGCTGACGCGTTCGTCGCACCACGCCGGCGACGATTTCGCCCGGCTGAAGGCGGCGCGCGAGGCGCAGCTGCGTCGCTAAGTTCCGCATGGCCGTCCACCGCGTCACGCGCATCCTTCCGTATGCGCCCGAACAGCTTGCCGATCTGGTCGCCGACGTGCGCGCCTATACCGACTTCGTGCCGTGGGTCACGGCCATGCGTGTCTGGAACGAACGTGAGGAAGGCGAGGGCGTCACCGTGTTGGACGCCGAGGCGGGGGTCGGCTTCTCCTTCCTGAAGGAGCGGTTTTCGACCTGGGTCCGGCATGATCGAAACGCGCCCAAGGTCGAGGTCGGCCTGCTGCGCGGACCGTTCAAGCATCTGAAGAACCGGTGGGAGCTCTTTCCGCATCCCGAAGGGGCGCGGCTGGAGTTCATGATCGACTTCGCCTTCAAATCGAAGATGCTGGACCTGATGCTGTCGGCCAACTTTGACCGGGCGGTGGAAAAGCTGATCGGCTGTTTCGAGGCCGAGGCGAAGCGGAGATACCCCAGGCCATGAGTTTCGATTTCGACGCGACCGTCGTGGGCGCCGGGGCTGTGGGCCTGGCCTGCGGTCGGGCGTTGTCGAAACGCGGTCTGACGGTGCTGGTGCTTGAGAAGGAAGGCCACATCGGCCAGGGCGTCTCGTCGCGCAATTCCGAGGTCATCCACGGCGGGCTCTACTATCCGACAGGATCGCTGAAGGCCCGCTTCTGCGTCGAGGGACGGCGCGCCCTTTATGACTTCCTGGACAGTCGCAAGATCGATTACCGAAAGTGCGGCAAGCTGGTCGTCGCCACGCAAGAAGCCGAGGTCGAGCGGATCGAGGCCATCTTCGAACAGGCGACGGCGAACGGCGTCGAGGGACTGGAGCATTTAACCGGCGCCCAGGCGCGTGCGCTGGAGCCCGAACTGAACGCCCATGCCGCCATCTTGTCGCCCGAGAGCGGCCTGTTCGACAGTCACGGCTATATGCTGGCGCTGCAGGGCGAGATCGAGGACGCGGGCGGCTCGGTCGTGGTCTCGGCCCCGTTCGAGGGCGCCGAACCCCTGTCGTGCGGCGGCTTTTCCATTCGTGTGGGCGGGGAGGGGGCGATGCAGGTCACCAGCCGCCTGCTGGTCACGGCGCCCGGCCTGTCGGCGCAAACCGTGGCGGCGGCCATCGACGGCTATCCGGCCATCGACATTCCCGCCGGTCATTTCGGCAAGGGCGTCTATTTCCGGCTGGTCGGCAAGGCGCCGTTCGACCGGCTGATCTATCCGCCCCCCATCCCGGGCGCCTTGGGCACTCATTACCGCAAGGATCTGGGCGGGCAGGCCGTGTTCGGGCCCGACCTCGCTTATGTCGAGACCGAGGATTACTCGGTCGATCCGGCGAAGGCGGAGGATTTCGCCGCCTATATCCGCCGCTTCTGGCCGGGCCTGCCCGACGGCGCCCTGACGCCCGACTATGCCGGCATCCGGCCCAAGCTGCATGGGCCGGGCGAGCCGCAACCGGACTTTCAACTGCACGGACGCGAACATCACGGCATCGACGGCCTGATGGCGCTGTTCGGCATCGAGAGCCCCGGCCTGACCAGTTCGCTGGCCATAGGCGAAGCCGTGGCCGCCGCCCTGACGGAGATGCAATGACCGAGCGCGAGAAGATGCTGGCGGGCCTGCCGTATGATCCGGGCGATCCCGATCTGCGCGACGGTCGCGCCCGCGCGGTCGGCCTGACCGTCGCCATCAACGCCGAGCCGGATCGCGAGCGGCGCGGCGTCCTGGTCAACGAACTGGTGAACGCGGCCGATGGCAAGGCGGTGATCATGCCCGGCTTCTTCTGTGACTATGGCGTCAACATTCACCTGGGCGCGCGGGCCTTTGCGAACGCCAACTGCGTGTTTCTGGACTGCGCCGAAATTCGCATCGGCGACAACTTTCAGGCTGGGCCTGGGGTGCAGCTTCTGACGCCGGAGCATCCGCTGGACGCCGTTGCGCGTCGCGGCGAGGAGACGGCGCGGCCCATCGTCATCGGCGACGACGTCTGGATCGGCGGCGGCGCCATCGTTCTGGCCGGGGTCACCGTCGGCGACCGGTCGGTGATCGGGGCCGGCGCCGTGGTGACCAGGGATGTGCCGTCCGATGTCGTCGTGGTCGGCAATCCGGCGAAGATTGCGAAGCGATTGGCTTAATCGAATGCCGACAGCGGGATCGACACCAGGCTGAAGGGAAGAACCGGATCGCCGGTGGCGCGTCGGTTCAGTTGGCTGTTGGCGACGATCAATCGGTCGCCGCTGATGGCCGCTGTCGCGGGCCAGGCCAGTTCGGCGGGCTTGATTCGCTTTGTCTCGACCGCCGTCAGCAGGTCGGACGACAGGTTTAGCGCCACGACCTCGCCCGCCGACTGGCGCACGACAAACAGACGCTGACCGTCCAGGACCAGCCCGTCTCCGCTCGAAAGCTCCGAAGATCCCGCGTCGATGGCCGCGATTTCTCCGGTGTCGGTGGCGATTCGAAACAGGCGGCCGGTCTTGGCGTGGACGACGATCAGGAACCGACCGTCCGGCGTCGCCGCGATACCGTTCAGATTGGGCGCCTCGCCGAAGTCGAGCGCCGTGCCCTCGAAGCTGAGCCACGGCTCCAGCGCTGCGTCGGCGACGGCGCCTCGCGGCACACGCCACATCACCGGCCGCAGGGAATCGGTGAAATAGGCGTGGTCCTGAGTCAGGACGACATCGTTGATCAGCCAAGGGCCTTCAGGCGTCGTGAAGCGCGCCAGGCGGCGACCGGTGGCGCTGTCCACCACATGCATGGAGCCGTCGCGGGCCCCGGCGACCCATATCCGACCCTCACCGTCCGACTTTAGCCCTAGGGCGACCGATTTGGGCGTGGCGGGGCGCGTGTCGGCCATATTCAAAGGATCGCCAAGGATGGCGGCCGCGCCCGTCGTAGGATCCAGTCGCACGATCACGCCGGTGTTGGCGCTGTTGGTATAGAGGGCGCCGGTCGTCGGATCGACGGTCATGCCTTCCGGATAGGCGGCGGCTTCGGGCAGGGGAATGATCCGCACGCCTTCCTGAGCGACTGCAGGCTGCGCCAGTCCAAGGGCGGTGGTCATGGCCGCGCCGACGATCCATCTGGTCTTCATCGTTCGTCTCCCGTAATCGCTTTTGCGCATTGTGCCCGAGCCGTTCAGCCTAGGCCACCGGGGCGGCGATGCGGGTTCGGCATTGGTTTGAAGACCCGCCTTGAAATCCTCGCGAGGTTCATGCATAAGCCGCGCCTCGCGTGGCGGCTCTGCATCCTTTCCAAGGAAGGGTTGGGGGCCGCCGCTATCGTTTTCGCGCTTGATCAGGCTTCGGCTCTGGGCGGCGCCAGACTTAGAAGATTGATACGGACATGGCCGTTCCGAAGCGGAAAGTATCCCCCTCGCGTCGCAACATGCGCCGCGCCCACGACGCCCTGACCTCGAACGTCTATGTCGAGGACAAGGACACCGGCGAGCTGAAGCGCCCTCACCACATTGACCTGAAGACGGGCACCTATCGCGGTCGCCAGGTCATCACGCCGAAGGAAGACTAGTCTTTCGAGTGATCTCGGCTTCGGCCGGACGATGAATTCGACGGCGCGCGGTGACCCGCGCGCCGTTTTCGTGCGTTCAATGCGGTGAAGCTTCCATTTGGAGACGCCGCATGATGATTCGTTTCACCGCCGTCAGCGCCTGCGCGCTGCTGACGCTCGCCGCTTGTGACCGCAAGGAACAGCCCGCTGCTCCGGCTCCAGTGACCGCTGCGCCGGCTGTGGAGACGCCCGCGGCGCCCGCTGCAGACCCTAACGCCCTGACGGCCGAAGGGCTGGGCCCCGTGCGAATCGGCATGACGCGCGGCGAGCTGGTGAAGGTCTGGGGCGATGATTCCCAGCCGAACGCTGTGGGCGGCACCAATCCTGAGACCTGCGACCAGTTCCACCCCGCTAATGCACCGGCGGACGTGCAGGTGATGATCCAGAACGGCGTGCTGACGCGAATCACCCTGGCGCGCGGCGCGACGACCAAGACCGACCGCGGGTTCGGCGTCGGCGACACGGGCATGGCGATCAAACAGGCCTATGGCGGCGCGCTCTTCGCCCAGCCGCACAAGTATCAGGATGCGCCGGCCGAGGATCTGTTCGTCTGGTCGCGCGGCGGCTCGACCGCCTATGTCACCGATCCGGCGGCGCGCGGCGTGCGCTACGAGATCGGCAGCGATGGCAAGGTGATGATGATCCACGCCGGCGACCCGTCGATTCAACTGGTCGAGGGCTGTTCCTGATATCGAGGGCGACGGCGCCATTGGCGTTTGGCGGGGAGGCGGCTAAACCGTCGGACCTCCCTTGCCCCTTGAGCCAAAGAGCCGAGCCATGACCGACATCGCCGACATCGTCGCCCGCCAGATCCTCGACAGCCGGGGCAATCCGACGGTTGAAGTCGATGTCACGCTGGAAGACGGCTCCTTTGGCCGCGCGGCAGTGCCGTCGGGCGCCTCGACCGGCGCGCACGAAGCGGTCGAACTGCGCGACGGCGACAAGGACATGTGGGGCGGCAAGGGCGTGCAGAAGGCGGTCGACGCCGTCAATGGCGAGATCTTTGACGCCCTGTCAGGCATGGACGCCGAGCAGCAGCGCCGCATCGACGAGGCGATGATCGACCTGGACGGTACGCCCAATAAGGCCCGCCTGGGCGCCAACGCCATTCTGGGCGTGTCCCTGGCCGTCGCCAAGGCTAGCGCTCTGTCGTCCAATCAGGAGCTGTATCGCTATCTGGGCGGCGTCTCGGCACGCGTCCTGCCGACCCCGATGATGAACATCATCAACGGCGGCGCCCACGCCGACAATCCGATCGACATCCAGGAGTTCATGATCCTGCCGACCGGCGCCGAGACCTTCTCGGACGCCGTGCGCATGGGCGCCGAAATCTTCCACGCCCTGAAGAAGCAGCTGAAGGACGCTGGCCACAACACCAACGTTGGGGACGAGGGCGGCTTCGCCCCGAACCTGGCCTCGGCCGACGAAGCGCTGAGCTTCATCACCAAGGCCGGGCAGGCGGCCGGTTATCTGGCGGGCGAGGACTTCCACCTGGGCCTGGACGTCGCCTCGACCGAGTTCTTCAAGGACGGCAAATACATCATGACCGGCGAGGGCAAGACCGTCGACGCCGATGGCATGGCCGCCTACCTGGTCGATCTGTGCGAGCGTTTCCCGATCGTCTCGATCGAGGACGGCATGGCCGAGGACGATTTCGACGGCTGGCGCCTGCTGACCGAGCGTCTGGGCGATCGGGTGCAGCTGGTCGGCGACGACCTGTTCGTGACCAATCCGGCGCGTCTGGCTGCGGGCATTGGCGAAGGCCTGGCCAACTCCATCCTGATCAAGGTCAATCAGATCGGCACCCTGTCCGAGACGCTGGACGCCGTCGATATGGCCCACCGCGCCGGCTATACCGCCGTGATGAGCCACCGTTCGGGCGAGACCGAGGACTCGACCATCGCCGACCTGGCCGTGGCCACCAACTGCGGGCAGATCAAGACCGGCTCGCTGGCGCGTTCGGACCGGGTGGCGAAATACAACCAGTTGCTGCGCATCGAGGAGATGCTGGGCGATCAGGGCGTCTATTTCGGCGACGGCATGCTGCTGAAATAAGAAACTGAATTGTCGGCGGAGAATCAGCGTTCTCCGCCAATTATCTTACGGTCAAGCTACATTTCG
Organism: Brevundimonas sp. KH_058; assembly: GCF_057838505.1. Lineage (NCBI taxonomy): Bacteria > Pseudomonadati > Pseudomonadota > Alphaproteobacteria > Caulobacterales > Caulobacteraceae > Brevundimonas > Brevundimonas sp. KH_058. Next base: position 2,815,289 of record NZ_CM174469.1, read on the forward strand.
TTAGGCATTTTCGGGCACGGTTCCTGAACTGTGTTTTCGCGCTCAGAAGGAGCGTTTTAAGTGCCCGAATGGATGAAACCTTACCGCCTGTCCTTCGCCCTGTTGTTGCTGCTTGCCTATCTTGGGGTGCAGGCGCTGACGGGCGAGCGCGGCTTGCTGAGCGGCTCTTCCCGCGATGCCCTGCTGGGGCAGCGCGAGGACCAATTGGCGCATCTGACCGAGCAGCGTCGCGATCTTGAGACGCGTGTGCGTTATCTGCGCACCGACAGTCTGTCCCGTGATTTGCTGGAAGAGCGCGCTCGCGCTGTGTTGGGCTTCTCGGACCCCCGCGACTATGTGATCCGCGTGCCGGGGCCTGCCGTTCAAGGGTGAAAACACTCGCCACTTGAACTATTGTTACAGGGCGGCTCCCACCCCTTTGCCTTCCGGGAAGGAAGGCTGCTAAAGCCCCTTTCCGTAACGATAAGAAGGCGTCGGTTCTCGACGCCTAGCCGGGAGATACCGGATGGCGAAAGCCCCAGCCAAATCCGCTCAGACGACTTCGCCTGACAAACTGCCCAATACGCCGACGGCGTCCAAGGAGGACCTGCTTCGCTTCTATCGCGAGATGGTCCTGATCCGCCGCTTCGAGGAGCGTGCAGGTCAGCTCTACGGGATGGGTCTGATCGGCGGCTTCTGCCACCTGTACATCGGCCAGGAAGCCGTGGCCGTCGGCGTTCAGGAGAGCGTCAAACAGGGCCACGACAAGATCATCACCGGCTATCGTGACCACGGCCATATGCTGGCCGCCGGCATGGATCCCAAGGAAGTCATGGCCGAGCTGACTGGCCGCAGCGGCGGTTCGTCCAAGGGCAAGGGCGGGTCGATGCACATGTTCGACGTGCCGACCGGCTTCTACGGCGGTCACGGCATCGTCGGCGCCCAGGTGGCGCTGGGCACCGGCCTGGCCTTCGCCGGCAAATATCGCGGCGACGATTCGGTGGCCTTCGTCTATTTCGGCGACGGCGCTTCGAACCAGGGTCAGGTGTACGAGAGCTTCAACATGGCGCAGCTGTGGAAGCTGCCGGCCATCTACATCATCGAGAACAACCAGTACGCCATGGGCACGAGCATCGAACGCTCGTCTTCGACGACCGAACTCTATCAGCGCGGCGCCAGCTTCGGCATTCCGGGCGAACAGGTCGACGGCATGGACGTGCTGGCCGTGCGCGACGCCACGGCTCGTGCGGTCAAGCGCGCCCGCGAAGGCGGCGGCCCCTTCATCCTGGAAGTGAAGACCTATCGCTATCGCGGCCACTCGATGTCCGACCCGGCGAAATACCGGACCAAGGAAGAGGTGGACGAGGTCAAGAAGACTCGCGACCCGATCGATCACCTGAAGATGCTGCTGTCGGCCGCCAATGCGACCGAGGACGAGCTCAAGGCCATCGACACCGAAATCAAGGCGATCGTCGCCGAAGCTGTTCAATTCGCCCAAGAGAGCCCGGAACCCGATCCGTCCGAGCTCTATACCGACGTCTACGTGGAGGCCTGATCCGTGACCGACATTCTGATGCCGGCGCTGTCCCCCACGATGGAAGAGGGCACGCTGACGAAATGGCACATCAAGGCGGGCGACACCGTGTCGGCCGGCCAAGTGATTGCTGAGATTGAAACCGACAAGGCCACGATGGAAGTCGAGGCCGTGGACGAAGGCGAAGTGCTGGAAATCCTGGTCGCCGAAGGTTCGGAGAACGTGAAGGTCAATACGCCGATCGCGCGGCTTGCCGGCGAAGACGGCGCAGCGGCGCCCGCGCCCAAGGCGGCCGAAGTTGCTGAGGCGCCCAAGGCCGCGGCCGAAGGCAAGACCGGCGATCCCGAGAAGGCCCCGGCACAGACCTCGACCCCCAAGGTCGAATTGCGCGACCCAGAAATCCCGGCCGACGCCAAACTGGTCAAGACGACCGTGCGCGACGCCCTGCGCGACGCGATGGCCGAAGAGATGCGTCGTGACGACCGAGTCTTCCTGATCGGCGAAGAAGTCGCCCAGTACCAAGGCGCCTACAAGGTCAGCCGCGACCTGCTGCAGGAGTTCGGCGACCAGCGCGTCGTCGATACCCCGATCACCGAGCATGGCTTCGCCGGCCTGGGCGTCGGCGCCGCCATGTCGGGCCTGAAGCCGATCGTCGAGTTCATGACGTTCAACTTCGCCATGCAGGCGATCGACCACATCATCAACTCGGCCGCCAAGACCCTGTATATGTCGGGCGGTCAGATCCGCGCGCCGATCGTGTTCCGCGGCCCGAACGGCGCCGCCTCGCGCGTCGGCGCCCAGCACAGCCAGGACTATTCGGCCTGGTATGCTCAGGTTCCGGGCCTGAAGGTCATTGCGCCCTACGACGCGGCCGACGCCAAGGGACTGCTCAAGGCCGCCATCCGCGACCCGAACCCCGTCGTCTTCCTCGAACACGAGATGATGTACGGCCTGGAGTTCGACGTGCCGGACGTCGAGGACTATGTCCTGCCGATCGGCAAGGCCAAGGTCCGTCGCGAAGGCAAGGATGTCACCATCACGGCCCACAGCCGCATGGTCGGCTTCGCCCTGCAGGCCGCCGAGAAACTGGCCGAGGAAGGCATTGAGTGCGAGGTCGTCGATCTGCGCACACTGCGTCCGCTGGACACCGAAACCATCGTCGAGAGCGTCAAGAAGACCAGCCGTCTGGTCTCGGCCGAAGAGGGCTGGGGGCCGATGGGCGTCGGCGCCGAGGTCGTGGCCCGCGTCATCGAACACGCCTTCGACTATCTGGACGCGCCGCCGCTGCGGGTGCATCAGGAAGACGTGCCGCTGCCTTACGCCGCCAACCTGGAAGTGCTGTCGCTACCGGGCGTGGACAAGATCATCGCGGCCGTGAAACAGGTGATGGCATGACCGACATCCTGATGCCCGCCCTGTCTCCGACGATGGAGGAGGGCGTTCTGGCCAAATGGCACGTCAAGGTCGGTGACATCGTCTCCGCCGGCGACGTGATCGCCGAGATCGAAACCGATAAGGCCACGATGGAAGTCGAGGCCGTGGACGAGGGCGAGATCACCGACATCCTGGTCGCCGAAGGCACAGAAGGCGTTAAGGTCAATACGCCCATCGCCCGCCTGAAGGACGAGGGCGCTGTCGCCGCGCCCAAGGCTGAGGAAAAGCCCGCCGCCAAGACCGAGGAAGCGCCGAAGGCCGAAGCCGCTCCCGCCGCTGAAGCGCCCAAGGCCGCCGCCGCTGCTCCGGCTCCGGCTGCACCGAAGTCGGACAATGGCGAGCGCATCTTCTCTTCGCCCCTGGCGCGTCGCATCGCCGCCCAGAACGGCGTCGATCTGAAGTCGATCAAGGGCACCGGACCGCACGGCCGGATCGTCAAGCGTGACGTCGAGGGCGCGCCGAAGGTCGCCGCTCAACCGGCCGCCTCGACGGCGACCGCCGCAGCTGCGACCTCGGGCATCGAGCCGCGCAAGGCTCAGTCGCTGGCCCAGATGGGTATTCCGGACGGCAGCTACGACCTGATCCCGCTGGACGGAATGAAGAAGGCCGTGGCGCGTCGCATGGTCGACAGCATCCAGAACGTCCCGCACTTCCCGCTCTTCATCGACGTCGAGATCGACCAGCTGATGGCCGTCCGCGCCAAGGTGAACAAGATGCTGGAGCCGCAGGGCATCAAGGTGTCGGTCAACGACTTCGTCATCAAGGCTGCGGCCCTGGCGCTGAAGGCCGTGCCGGAGGCGAACGCCTCCTACACGCCGGAAGGCATCGCCATGCACCACAACGCCGACGTCTCGATGGCGGTGGCGATCGACGGCGGCCTGATCACCCCGATCATCAAGAAGGCCGAGACCAAGGGCCTGGCGCAGATCGCGACCGAGTCCAAGGATCTGGCCAAGCGCGCCCGCGAACGCAAGCTGAAGCCCGACGAGTTCCAGGGCGGCACCTTCTCGGTGTCCAACCTGGGCATGTTCGGCATCAAGCAGTTCACCTCGATCATCAACGAGCCCCAAGGCTGCATCATGAGCGTGGGGGCGGGCGAACAACGGGCGGTCGTCAAGAACGGCCAGGTCGTGCCGGCCACCGTCATGACCGTCACACTGACCTGCGATCACCGTGTGGTGGACGGCGCGATCGGCGCACGCTTCCTGCAGGCGTTCAAGCCGCTGATCGAAGATCCCGTCGCGATGCTGGCGTAAGGGGAGGGTGAGGTCATGACCTCGGTCTATGACTTCTCCGCCCGGGCCATCGACGGCACGGACGTTTCGCTGGACCGGTTTCGCGGTCAGGCGCTGCTGATCGTGAACACAGCGTCCAAATGCGGCTTCACCGGCCAATATGATGGTCTGGAAAAGCTGCATCGGACGTTCGCTGACCGGCCGTTCGAGGTGCTGGGTTTTCCCTGCAACCAGTTCGGCGAGCAGGAACCGGGCCGGACGGCGGAAATCGCCGCCTTCTGCGCTGCGAGTTTCGACGTCAGCTTCCCCCTGTTCGACAAGGTGGAGGTCAACGGGCCGAACCGGCATCCGCTCTATGCCTGGCTGACCCAACAGAAGCGCGGCTTCCTGGGCTCCCAGGCCATCAAGTGGAACTTCACCAAGTTCCTGACCGACCGCGAGGGCAGGGTGGTCGCCCGTTACGCCCCGCAGACAGAACCCGAGGCCATCAAGGCCGACATCGAGAAGTTGATCTGACCATGGCTGCTGAATTCGATCTCGTCGTCATCGGCTCGGGCCCCGGCGGTTACGTCGCGGCGATCCGCGCCAGCCAACTGGGCCAGAAGGTCGCCATCGTGGAGCGCGAGAACCTGGGCGGCATCTGCCTGAACTGGGGCTGCATCCCGACCAAGGCCCTGCTGAAGTCGGGCGAGAAGTTCGAGAGCCTGAGCCACCTGAAGGAATACGGTCTCTCCGCCTCGGGCGCTTCGTTCGACTTCGACGCCATCATCCAGCGCTCGCGGGGCGTAGCGGCGACGATGAACAAGGGCGTCGCCTTCCTGATGAAGAAGAACAAGATCGAGGTGATCGAGGGCTCGGCCACGCTCGAAAAGGGTTCCGCGGCGCCCAAGGTCGTCGTCGCCCTGAAGGCCGGCGGCACGCGCGCCATCGAGGCCAAGTCGGTCATGCTGGCGGTCGGCGCCCGCGCTCGGGCCCTGCCGCAGATCGGACTGGAGGCCGACGGCGACAGGATCTGGGCCTATCGCGACGCCCTGGCGCCCAAGAGCCTGCCCAAGTCCTTCGTCGTCATCGGTTCGGGCGCCATCGGCATCGAATTCGCCAGCTTCTATCGCGCGCTGGGCGCCGAGGTGACGGTCGTCGAGGCGGTCGAACGCATCATGCCGGTCGAGGACGAGGAGGTCTCCAAGGCCGCCCAGAAGTCGTTCGAAAAGCGCGGCATCAAGTTCAAGCTCGGCGCCAAGGTGACCAAGGTCACCAAGTCGGCCAAGGGCGTGTCCGTCGCCGTCGAGATCGGCGGCAAGGCCGAGACCCTGGAGGCCGAGGTCTGCATCTCGGCCGTGGGCATCACCGCCAACACCGACGGCATCGGCCTGGAGGCGCTGGGCGTCGAGCTGGACCGCGGCCACATCAAGACCGACAGCCACTGCCAGACCAACATCAAGGGCCTGTACGCCATCGGCGACTGCGCCGGCGCGCCTTGGCTGGCCCACAAGGCCTCGCACGAAGGCATCCACGCCGCCGAATATATCGCCGGCTACAAGACGCCGAACGTCCATTCGCCCATCGCCGGCTGCACCTACGCCCAGCCGCAGGTCGCCTCGGTCGGCGTCACCGAACAGGCCGCTCGCGCCGAGAAGCGCGACGTCAAGATCGGCCGCTTCCCGTTCCGCGTGAACGGCAAGGCCGTGGCCGCCGGCGAGATCGACGGCTTCGTCAAGGTGATCTTCGACGCCAAGACCGGCGCCCTGATCGGCGCCCACATGATCGGCCACGAAGTCACCGAGATGATCCAGGGCTATGTCACCGCCATCACCATGGAGGCGACGGAAGAAGACATCCACGGCATCGTCTATGCGCACCCGACCATGTCGGAGGCCATGCACGAAGCGGCGCTGGACGCCTACGGCCGCACCATTCACCTCTGATCCAGCCGTAACGCTCATCCTCCGGCGCGATCCGGAGGATGACGGCGACCGCGCGCGAGACTAGGCTTTTTCCAAACGGGGAATGTCGAATGGTTTCACTGCTGCGCGAACGGGTGAAGGGCCAGCACGCCCACGTCGGCTTCGTCGAATTATTCTTCGACCTGGTCTTCGTCTTCGCCATTACCCAGATCAGTCATCTGCTGATCCAGCATCCGACCCCGCTCGGCGCCCTCCAGGCCCTGATGCTGATGGCCGCCGTCTGGTGGAGCTGGATCTACACGTCGTGGGTCACGAACTGGCTGGACGTGGAGCAGACACCGGTGCGGATCGCCCTGTTCGCGATCATGGCCATCGGGCTGGTCATGTCCATCGCCCTGCCGGAAGCATTCGATCAAAGAGGACTGGTCTTCGCCGGCGCCTTCGTCGCCATCCACGTCGGTCGCGCCCTGTTCATGCTGTGGGCCGCGCGGAGCGACCGGGGTCTAACGCGCAACTTCCAGCGGATATTGAGCTGGGCGTTGCTGTCCGGCGTCTTCTGGATCGCGGGCGGGTTCGCCGATCCCGAGCAGAGACTGTTCTGGTGGCTGGGTGCGCTGGCGGTGGAATACGCCGGTCCAGCGTCGGGCTATCGCACGCCGGGCCTCGGCCGCGCCGATAGCACGGACTGGACGGTCGAAGGCGCGCATCTGGCCGAGCGTGTCGGCCTGTTCGTCATCATCTGCCTGGGCGAAACCTTGCTGGTCACCGGCGCCACCTTCGCGGAATTGACTTGGGGCGCCGCGACCATCGCCGCGTTCGCCTCCAGCTTCCTGACCACCATTGCGATGTGGCAGCTTTATTTTGGCCGCAAGCACGAGGCCGCGTCGGAGTTCATCGCGCATGCCCGAGACGCCGGCGCCATCGCCCGTCGGGCCTATACCTATGCACCCATCGTCCTGATCGCGGGCATCGTCGTGTCCGCTGTGGGAGACGAGTTCGTGCTGGCCCATCCCTTGAGCCATTCGCAGGCGCACATGACCGTCGCCATCCTGGGCGGACCGGCCATCTTTCTATTCGGATCGTCGCTGGCGGCCTATTGCGTGTGGGGGCGCTGGGCGATTGATCGGCTGGCGGCTTGCGGATTTCTGCTGTTGCTGATGGCGGCGGCGCTGACGGGCCTGGCGCCTGTGTCTTCGCTTTGGCTCAGCCTGATTTCGACGGCGGTGCTGCTGGTTGTCGTCGCCTGGGAAGCTCGACGAAGTCGGGACTGAGGCGCGACCTCAGCGCTTCTTGCCCAGTTCGGCAGCGATGTCCTTGGTCATGCGGCCGACCTTGCGGTGGGCGGCGGTGATTTGGTCGCGGGTCACGCCCCAGCGTTTCATCCAGTATTCGACAGACTGCCGCTCGGACAGGTCGATGCGGTCCTTGTCTATGAAGCCGCGCTTGTCCTTGAGGCCCGCCATGGTCGGCTCCGTCTGTTGGGGTAGATCGCCGAATTAGGCCTTCTCGACGAAACTGTCGATCACGCGCTTCTCCCCGGCCTTCTCGAAATCGACCAGCAGTTTGTTGCCCTCGATGACGCGGACATTGCCGTAGCCGAACTTCTGGTGGAAGACGCGTTCGCCCTTGGCCCAGCCTGAGCTCGACTTGGGGTCGGCCGTGGCGACAAGGCGGCCGTCACCTTCGATAACGGTCTTGCGGGCTGGAATCTTCGCAGGCGTCTGGGCGGCGGTGAAGCTCTGGGCGCGTTTCCAGCCGGGCGAGGAATAGCCGCTGCCGAACGAGGGCGCGTCGTCCCAGCGGCTCTTGGCCTCCTTCATGCCGGCGGAGGCTCCGTAATAGCCGGTGTCGGATTGCGGATCGACGTGTGCGATGGGCAGTTCATCGACGAAGCGGCTGGGCAGTTGCGAGGTCCACCGGCCATAGACCAGACGGTTGGCGGCGAACGAAATCCGAGCGTCCTGCTTGGCGCGGGTGACGCCGACGTAGGCCAGGCGGCGTTCCTCCTCCAGGCCCTTCTCGCCTTTCTCGTCGATGCTGCGCTGGCTGGGGAAGACGCCTTCCTCCCAGCCGGGCAGGAAGACCAGCGGGAACTCTAGCCCCTTGGCGCCGTGCAGGGTCATGATCTGCACCGCCCCGTCACCGTTGGGGTCTTCGCTGTTCGCGCGCTCCAGATCCATGACCAGCGAGACATGCTCCAGATAGGCCTGAAGCGTCTCGAACTGCTGCATCGACTGGGTCAGTTCCTTCAGGTTGTCCAACCGGGTCTGGCCGCTGGTCCGGTCGGCCTTCTGCATGTCGGTGTAGCCGCTCTCCTCCAGCACCGTCTCCATGACCTGCCAGTGGGGCGTGGTCTCGGACAGGGCGCGCCAGCGATCCACATCGCGCAAGAAGTTGGACAGGGCGGTGCGGGTGCGGGCCTGAAGCTCGTCGGTGTTGATCAGGCCGCGCACGGCGGTCAGAGCGGACAGGCCGTGCTGGCGGGCGAGTTGCAGCACCTTCTGCACGCTGGTGTCGCCGATTCCGCGCTTGGGCACATTGACGATCCGCTCGAACGCCAGATCATCGTCCTCGGACTGGATCAGCCGCATATAGGCGTGGGCGTCGCGGATTTCGGCCCGTTCGAAGAAGCGGGGGCCGCCGATGACGGCATAGGGGATGGCCAGCATGACCAGCCGCTCTTCGAACGCCCGCATCTGGAACGAGGCGCGGACCAGGATGGCCATGTCCTTGTATTTCAGGCCGGGCTCACCGGCGTGGGGACGGCGCGCGGTCTCGATCTCGTCGGCGATCAGCCGGGCCTCGGCCTCGCCGTCCCAGACGCCGCGCACCCGCACCTTGTCGCCGCTGTCGTCCTCGGTCCACAGGGTCTTGCCCAGCCGGTCGCGATTGGCGGCGATCAGGCCAGAGGCCGCGCCCAGGATATGGCTGGTCGAGCGATAGTTCCGCTCCAGCTTGACGATCTTGGCGCCGGGGAAATCGCGCTCGAAGCGCAGGATGTTGTCCACCTCGGCCCCGCGCCAGCCATAGATCGACTGGTCGTCGTCGCCAACGCAACAGACATTGCTGGTCGAGGCCGTCAGCAGCCGCAGCCACAGATACTGGGCGACATTGGTGTCCTGATATTCGTCGACCAGGATGTAGCGGAAGCGGCGGCGGTATTCCTCGGCCAGGTCCGCGTGCTGCGACAGGATGGTGATGTTGTGTAGCAGCAGGTCGCCGAAGTCGCAGGCGTTCAGGCTGCGCAACCGCGCCTGATAGGCGGCGTAAAGACCCTGACCCTTGCCATTGGCGAAATCCTCGCCGGGCGGCAGCTTCTCGGGCGTCCAGCCGCGGTTCTTCCAGTGGTCGATCAGGCCGCTGAGCGACTTGGGCGTCCAGCGCTTGGTGTCGATGTTGGCGGCTTCCAGAAGTTGCTTCAGCACCCGTTCCTGGTCGTCGGTGTCCAGGATGGTGAAGCTGGACTTCAGCCCGACCAGTTCGGCGTGCCGGCGCAGAATTTGAGCGGCGACCGAGTGGAAGGTGCCCAGCCAACGCAGCCCCTCGGCCGACGGGCCGATAAGATGGCTGATCCGCTCGCGCATCTCGCGCGCGGCCTTGTTGGTGAAGGTGACGGTCAGCAGTTCCCAGGGCTTTGCTCGGCCCGTCGCCAGGATATGCGCCAACCGCGTGGTCAGGACCCGCGTCTTGCCTGTGCCCGCGCCGGCCAGGACCAGAACGGGCCCCTCGGTCGTCTCGACCGCCTCGCGCTGCTCCGGGTTCAGCCCCTTCAGATAGTCGCGCGACGCCTCGCCCTCGGGCGCGCGGGCTCGCGCCAGGTCGGAAATACGGGGGGCGGGGAGATCGGTCACAGGCGCAGAAACATCCGTCAATCAGATTCGAAACCGGAACATAAGGGGACCGCGCGGCAATGTCAGGGCCGCCGCCACAATGAAACCTCGGAACCCGGCGGATCGACGACAGGTTCCTAGGTGCGATGCAGCGAAACACTCACACGAGGAAGGCGGCTTCGGGCCGCATGCCGCAGGGCAAGAAGGCGGGTTGGCTGGCCTTCATCCTGGGCATGGTCGGGATGTTTCTGATCATGGCGGTATGGGTCGCGCTGGTCGAAGTGGGCGAAGACCCGCATGCCGACGTCGAATTCATCGGACGATCGCAATCCGACGATGCGGCATCTGGAGAGGCTACTTCAGACTATAGGTGATGGTCGTAACGACCCGGACCTTCTTGTCGATGGAGGCGGCCTCGTCGCCGCCTGAGCCGTCACGCGGCAGGATTTCGAACGAGCCCTGGGTGGCCTGACGGATCGGGCCCAGCGGCGTGCCGCTGTCGTTGGCGAACTGTTCCGCGCCGGTGCGAGCCGCCGCCGTGCCCTCTGCGATCATCTGCGGGCGCACGTCGTTCAGCTTGGTGAAAATGTATGACGGCCCCTGGAAATCCTGAAGCACCACGTCCTGACGAACCAAGTCGTTGAGCAGCCGCGTCGTGGCCTGAACCCGCGCCACATCATTGGTTCGTACGATCACCGTCTGCGCCAGAATGAATCGTGGCCCGCCATTCTGGGCGGCGTATTCCCGCGACCGCGTGTCGGCGACCTCCAGCCGACCCAGTTCGATGGCTTCGGCAGGGTAGCCTTGCGCCGCCAAGAATCGCCGGACCAGCGCCAGATCGCCGTCGATCTTGGTCTGGACTTCCGACAGGACATCCCCCGAGGCCGTGAAGCGTAGCGGCAGGACGGCAAGGTCGGCCTTCACATTGCGTTCGGACAGGCCGCGCACCGTCACCGTGCGGTCGCCCGCCCGAGCATGAATGACGCCCTGACCGATCAGGGCGCCGGCGCCGATGAAGCCTAGGGCCAGAAGGCCGCCCATGACAGCGGCGGGGATCAGACGATTGTCGGTCATGAGGCGCTCTCCATTCGGCGGACGCTACGCCTGTCGCCCATGATCCGCCACCCAGTCCAGGGCCAGCAGGCGACAGGCAGAGGCCAAGGGGCGGCGGCCGCGATTGGCGTCGATCTCGGCCAGAAGCTGGGCCTTGCTGAGGTCGCGCGTGGCGGCGATCCGGTCCAGCACGGCCCAGAATTCGGGTTCCAGCGCGACCGAGGTCGCATGGCCCGCCAAGGCGACCGAGCGTTTGCTCAGACTGCTCAACGCGCGGACTTCAACACGATCTCGGCCGAGGTCGGCGCGCCGTTGGTCAGGATCGCGTGGCGTGTGTCGGTGACGAAGACCAGGGCGCCGGCCGCGTCGCGGATTTCGGCGCGGGCGGCATAGGTATGGCGCGGATCGATCTGAGACGTCGGGAAGCCCAGGGTGACGCGATAGGGCGGTGCGCCGGTCAGCGGCTCACTGGCCTCGGCCAGCACCTGTGCCGGGGCGTCGGCCAAGCTGACATCCTCGACCTTGACCGTCAGGACATGGCCGGGCGGCAGCATGATGCGCTCGCGATAGCTGGCGGTCACGTTCACGACGGTCGTTCCCGTCGTCATTTCCGGCGCGGTCGCGCAGGCGGCCAGAACCAGGGCGGCGGGCAGGATCAGGGGGGCGTTTCGCATGACGATCTCCTTTGTCGCCGCAGTGTGTCACACTCCGGCGCAAGACGTGAGCGGCGCCGATTGTGTTGCGATGATAAGCGGGCAGTCCGCCGCCGGAGATCGACCTTGAGCCGCCCTTTCATGATCGCCGCCATCGCCATCTGCGCCCTGATCTGGGGCACGACCTGGTATGCGATCACCCTGCAACTGGGGCCGGTCGATTCCATCGTGTCCATCGTCTGGCGGTTCGGCCTGGCCTCGGCGGTCCTGTTCGCCTTCTGCGCTGTGACGCGACGGCCGTTGCGCCTGACCCGCGCCCAGCACCTGGCCGCCATCGGGCAAGGCGCCTTCGTCTTCGCGGTCAGCTATGGCTTCGTCTATGCGGCCGAGGGACAGGTTGCATCAGCAGTCGTGGCGGTGATCTTCGCCGCCCTGGCCTTCGTCAACCTGATCCTGTTCCGGTTGATGGGCGGGCAGAAGGCGGCGCCCGCCGCGTGGATCGGCGCGGTCCTGGGCGTCATGGGGGTGGGGGTGCTGTTGTACGGCCAGATCACGGCGGCGGGCGCAGGCCTCAATCCGGGGCTGGGCGTGATCTTCGCCCTGACCGCCGTCCTGGCGTCGGCGTTCGGCAATTGGTTCGCCTGGAAGGGACAGGAGGCGGGCGCGCCCGTGATGGCTGCGACCTCCTGGGCCATGGCCTATGGCACTGTAATGCTGGCCTTCTACGGCGTTGCGACCGGCGTGACCTGGCGGATCGAGCCGACGCCGCACTATGTGCTGTCGCTGCTCTATCTGTCGCTGTTCGGGTCGGTGATCGCGTTCGGCCTGTATTTCACCATCGCCCGTCAGCGTGGCTATGCCCTGGCCAGCTATATCTCGGCGCTGACGCCGCCCATCGCCATGCTGGTTTCGGTGATCTTCGAGGGCGCGCGTTTCGGCTGGAGCGCCTTGATCGGCTTGGCGCTGGTGCTGGCGGGGCAGGTGATGCTGATCCGCGCGCCCAAGACCTGAGCCGTCAGCCGTCCGATTTCGGATCGCGCTTCTGACCGTCCAGCAGCTTGTCTGCGCGATGACGTTCCAGAGCGGACAGGGACTTATCGGCCTTGGTTCGACCGTGGACGACGCGATTGGTGGCGGCCTGCGCCTTGTCTTCGGCCTTGGCGCGCGTCTTTCTCGCCCGGTTCAGATTGATGATTTCGCCCATGATCAGTTCTTCGGCGGCTCTGCCGGCGTTTCTGCGGGCGTGGGCGCCAGCACCGCCGGCACCTGCGAGTCCGCGATGGTGGTCTGGGGAATGAACGGCTGGTCCGCCGGCCGCTCGCCCAGCCGGGTCCAGGCGTCTGCGCCGCGTCCGCGCTGGCGACCCAGTTCGAACATGGCCGTCATGGTTTCCTGATCGAACTTGAGGCTGGAGGCGGCGACATTGTCGGGAATGGCCGACAGTGCCATGTCCAAACCGTTACGCCGCGCAAAGGCCGCCGTCACCGCCAGGTGGATGCGCAGCGACGACTTGCTCATGCTGTCATAGGTCCGCGCCAGAATGCCGGACAGGCGGCCGGGCGTGACGCCGTCGTTGCGACCGACCTGACCGTTGACGATGACATAGAGGGCGCCGACGCGACCCTCGTCCTTGGGCCGGGTCCACAGCATCAGATCCTCGGGTATTGCCAGAAAGGGCGTGTTGACCCCGCCGTCGACGTGCATTTCCAGCACGACCTTGTCGTCGTCCTGAAGACCCGCGATCAGCACGGGCGGGAAGACGCCGGGAATGCTGGCTGAGGCGACCAGCACCTCCTTGAACAGTTCGCGGGCGTTCTCGTCGCCCTGGGTCGCCAGCAGGCCCATGTCCCAGATGACGGTCTGTTCGCTGTCCAGATCTGTCGTGGCGACCAGCAGGCGACGGCCCTTGGCGTGCTCGCGCGCCACGGCCTGCATCAGTTCGGGTGTGACGTTCTCGTCCACCAGGTTTCGCAGCGCTTGCGACGAGAACAGGCTGGGGTTCAGGAAGGCGGCGAAACTGCGCCAGCTCAGCAGGTTGTCAGCACCGCCGCTGGTGTAGGCGTGCTGAAGCTCGTCATCCCATTCCGAGCCCAGGAAGGCGAAGGGAGCCGCAAGGGCGCCGGTGCTGACCCCCGTGACGACGTCGAACACCGGACGGTCGCCCTGTTGGGTCCAACCGACCAGCAGCCCGGCTCCATAGGCGCCGTTGGCCCCGCCGCCAGACAGGGCCAGGATCGAGGTCGGATGATCCGGCCGCAACCGTTCGCCGATTTCCTGGGTGAAGGCCTGCAGTCGCGCGGTGTCGTTGGCGCGGATGCGCGGGTCCTCGGCCTTGACCAGCGTGCCGTCGGTGATCCTGAGCGGGCCGGTTGGCCGATCCAGTGTGCCACACGCGCTCAACGCCAAGGCCATGACGATGCCGAACAGGCCCGATCCGATCCGCCGCATGCGCTTGTTTCCAACCCTTTCTGGAGACGTGCTCTCTACCGCGTCGGGGCGGCGCCTGTCACCACATCAGAGAACAAGCGTCGCCGTTTGAAACCCGGCCTGGCGCCGCGTGTTCTCACCGACAGGACAAACCGAACTGTTGGAGACAGACATGGTCGACGTTTCGCTCATCAAGGAACACCTCGAAGTCGTAGGGTCGGACGGCGGCCATGTGGGGCGTGTCGATCACGTCCTGGGCGACCAGATCGAACTGGCCAAGCTGGACTTCGCCGGCGGCTTCAAGCACCACCTGATCCCGGTCAGCTGGGTTGAGAAGGTCGATGACAAGCACGTCCACCTGAACCTGACCCAGGAAGACGCCAAGGCGCGATGGTCGGAAAAGCCGCACTGATCACGGCGACTTAACGCGAATTCACGAAAGGCCCCGCTGCATAAGCGGGGCCTTATCGCTATCTAGAAGACGCCGCGTGAGGCGGCGCTGGAGCTTCGACCTTGATCCGCCTGATCCTCAATGTCCTTTGGCTCATCTTCGGCGGCTGGATTTCCGGCCTGCTGTGGCTGGTCGGTGGAGCCATCCTGGCGCTCACCGTCGTCGGCCTGCCGTGGACGTTTGCGGCGTGGCGTATCGCCAGCTATTCGTTCTGGCCCTTTGGCCGCGAGGTCGTGTGGCAGGATGCCCATCCGGTGGCAGGTTGCCTGGGCGTCGTGCTGAACATCGTCTGGTTCGTCGTCGCCGGCTGGTACATCGCGCTGACGCACCTGATCATCGCGGTGGCGGAGTTCGTCTCCATCATCGGCATTCCCTTCGCCCTGAAGGACCTGGAGCTGGCCAAGCTGGCGCTGGCCCCGGTCGGCCGCACCATCCGCGACAAAGCCTGACGTTCAGTCGAGGTTCAGCAGGATATCCAGCATCATCTCGCGCCGCGTCAGGAAGTTGCGCGTGACCTGATAATGGTCGGTGTCTTCGTACTCGACCCGCTCAAGCCCGTGCTCCGACGCCTGGTAAATCCAGGCGTTGGGATAGCCGAGCAGGATGGGGGAGTGGGTGGCGATGATCAGCTGCGACCGGGCGTTCACCAGTTCGTGCAAACGGCTGACGAACGACAGCTGGCGGCTGGGCGACAGGGCCGCCTCAGGCTCGTCTAGAATATAGAGACCGTCGCCGATGAAACGGTTGTCGAACAGGGCGAAGAAGCTCTCGCCATGCGATTGCTCATGCAGCGGCTTGTCGCCGAAACGGTCTGCGCCGTGATCTTCCAGATAGCTGGCCGTGGTGAAGAAGCTCTCGGCCCTCAGGAAAAAGCCGTCCTGAACACGCTGCGGCGACCGCACCGGACGCACGAAACGGTGCAGCGGCGAATGCGAGGTGCGGGTCTGGAACTGATGCTCGCGGCCGCCGCCCTCGGCGTTGAAACCCCACGCTACCGCCAGGGCCTCGATCAGGGTGGACTTTCCAGACCCGTTTTCGCCGACCAGAAAGGTGACGTTGGGGTGGAAGGTCAGCCGATCCAGGCTGCGCACGGCAGGCAGATTGAAGGGTAGGCCTCGGCGTCCCAGCCGTCTCGGCGCTCGAAGATGGCTTCGATCCAGTAGGGACGCTCCAGCGCGGTCATGATGTCAGCCCGGCGAGATCATCTTCTCGGGCCGCACCGCCTCGTCGAACTCGGCGTCGGTCAGATAGCCGCCGCCCACAGCTTCCTCGCGCAGGGTAGTGCCGTTCTTGTGCGCGGTCTTGGCGATCTTGGCGCAGAGGTCGTAGCCCAGCTTGCCGTTCAGGGCCGTGACCAGCATCAGCGAATTGTTCAGGCCGCGCGCGATATTGTCTTCGCGCGCCTCGATGCCGACGACGCAGTTGTCGGTGAAGCTGATGACCGCGTCGGCGACCAGACGCACGGACTGCAGGAAGTTGTAGGCCATCACGGGGTTATAGACGTTCAGTTCGAAATGCCCCTGCGAGCCGGCGAAGGTGATTGCGGCGTTGTTGCCGAACACCTGGACACAGACCTGGGTCAGGGCCTCGCACTGGGTCGGGTTGACCTTGCCCGGCATGATCGACGAACCCGGCTCGTTCTCTGGCAGGGCCAGCTCGCCCAGACCCGAACGCGGACCGGAGCCCAGGAAGCGGATGTCGTTGGCGATCTTGAACAGCGACGCGGCGACCGTGTTGATCGCGCCGTGGCTAAAGACCATTGCGTCGTGAGCGGCCAGGGCCTCGAACTTGTTCGGCGCCGTGGTGAAGGGCAGGCCGGTGATCTCGGCGATCTGGGCAGCGACCTTCTCGGCGAAGCCGACTGGAGCGTTCAGACCGGTGCCGACGGCGGTGCCCCCCTGGGCCAATTCCATCAGCTTGGGCAGGGTCTGTTTGATCCGCTCGATGCCGTTGGCGACCTGTTGGGCATAGCCGCCGAACTCCTGGCCCAGTGTCAGGGGCGTGGCGTCCTGGGTATGGGTGCGGCCGATCTTGATGATGTGGGCCCAGGCCTTGGCCTTGGCGTCCAGGGCGGCGTGCAGATGCTTCAGGGCCGGGATCAGGTCGTTGACCACCTGTTCGGCGCAGGCGACGTGCATGGCCGTGGGATAGGTGTCGTTCGACGACTGGCTCATGTTGACGTGGTCGTTGGGGTGGACCGGCTTCTTGGAGCCCATCTCGCCGCCCAGAATCTCGATGGCGCGGTTCGAGATCACCTCGTTCGCGTTCATGTTCGACTGGGTGCCGGAACCCGTCTGCCAGACGACCAGGGGGAAGTGGTCGTTCAGCTTGCCCTCGATGACTTCGTTGGCCGCCTTGACGATGGCGTCGGTCAGAGCCGGGTCCAGCTTGCCAAGATCGCGATTGGTCTCGGCAGCGGCGCGCTTGACGATGCCCAAGGCGCGCACGATCGGCAGGGGCTGCTTCTCCCAGCCGATCTTGAAGTTGCCCAGCGACCGTTGCGCCTGGGCGCCCCAGTAGCGATCGGCGGCGACTTCGATGGGGCCGAAGGTGTCGGTCTCTGTGCGGACGTTGCTCATGCGCGGAATCTCGTCTCTCAGGCGTGGCGATGGGTTGCGCGGGGGTGTAGCACGGTCGTCATGCAGGGCAAGAAGAGCGCGGACATCCTCACACCGGCAGGCGTCGCATGACCGCCGGCTGGATCGGAACCGGCAAGGTCCGGGCGCGCGAGGATGGCGACGCCGTCGAGATCGTCATCGACGGCCTGACCACCCAGGCCAAATACTACAAGCCGCTGGTCTATGAGTTTATGCGCAAGGAATGGCGCGCCGCGCGGCCGTCCTGGGGCGACCATGTCGTGGAGATCCGCATGGAGCATGTCGGCGAGCCGCCGTGGATGGATCTCGACAACCTGGCCAAGGCCCTGCTTGATTCCATCAAGGGCTATCTGTTCCACGACGACGCCCAGGTCGCGCGGCTGCTGGTCGAACGGCGCGAGGGCGAGCGGGAGCGGATCACGATCCGCTCCTATCCTCGCCGCGACTGACGCCGGCTATTTCTTGCGGAACTGGTCCAGCGACACGACCTTGGGCCCGTCCGAGATTGGCGACGGATCCTGAGGCGGGGTCGGCTCTTCCTCGATCTCTTCCAGAAGCTGCGGGTCCTCGAACTGCAGCAGGAACTGCACGCTCGGATCATAGAACCGCGTGACCGCAGAATAAGGGATCACCAGGCTCTTGGGCATGCCGCCGAAACGCAGCTTGACCGAAAAACGTTCGGGCTCGACGCGGAGGTCGTCGTACTGATGCTGCAGCACGACCGTCATCTCTTCGGGGTATTTCGCCAGGATGTCGGGCGCGACGCTGACGCCCACGGCGCGGGTCTTGAAGGTGATGTAGAAGTGATGCGCGCCGGGCAGACCTTCGGCCAGCACCCGTTCCAGCGCAGCGCGCAGGACGCCGCGCAGCGCCTCGTGCGCCAGGCGCTCATATTGCATCTCATCGACCGGAGGGGCCTGGTCGCTCATCGTCACCTCGCAACAGAGCGCGACTGATAGCGGGCCAAGCGTCCCGGCGAAAGATGCGAGGACGCTAAACCGCATCCCATTATTCGACTATCGGCGCCATTGTGCCGTTCGGCGAGGCGGCATGCCCCGCTTCATGAGTTGAGAGGGGCGGACTTATGGATGTGACCCGACGATTCCTGGGCATAGGTGCGGGGGCGGTTCTGGCGTCGCCCGGCGTTGCGGCTGCGGCGGTTTGCGCCCCGCGCGATGCGATCCTGTCGTCCGGTTTCATCTATGACGACGCGCCCTATCCTCAGGCCCACGCCTCGACAGTTGTTCAGGTTGCCGACGGCGCCATTGCGGCGGCCTGGTTTGGCGGGACGCACGAGAAACATCCCGACGTCTGCATCTGGTTCGCGCGAATGGATGGCGGAATCTGGGGCCAGCCGATCCAGGTGGCCGATGGCGTGCAGGCCGACGGCATGCGCTATCCGACCTGGAACCCGGTGCTGTTCCAATCGCCGAGCGGGCCGCTGATCCTGTTCTACAAGGTGGGACCCGATCCGTTCTCGTGGTGGGGCGTGGTGGTCGAATCGCAGGATGGCGGCCGGACGTGGTCCATGCCGCAACGGCTTCCCGACGGGGTGTTGGGGCCGATCAAGAACAAGCCGGTCGTCATGGCTGACGGCGCCTGGTTTTCGCCGTCCAGCACGGAGGCGGGTGAGGGTATGGGCAGCCATGTCGGGGCGAACTGGCGGCTGCATTTCGAGATCAGCCGTGATGAAGGTCGAACCTGGAGCCTGACTGAGCCGGTCGAATCGCCGCTGAACATCGACGCCATTCAGCCCAGCGTCCTGTTGCATGAAAGCGGGGGACTTCAGGCCGTGGCGCGCACGCGGCAAGGCGCGCTGGCTTCGACCTGGTCGCGAGATGGCGGCCGAACCTGGAGCCCGCTCGGCGCCATCGACCTGCCCAATCCCAACTCTGGAACGGACGCGGTCACGCTGAAGGACGGGCGTCATCTGCTGATTTACAATCATGCCGCCCATGCGCCCGAGACGCCAGGAAAGGGACCGCGCTGGCCGCTGAACCTCGCTCTCTCCGATGACGGCGTCGCCTGGCGCAATGTTCTGACGCTGGAGACGGAGCCGGTTCAGGCTGGCTATGCCTATCCCGCGATCATCCAGGCGGCGGACGGCCGCGTTCACGCGACCTGGACGCATGACCGCCGATGCATAAGCCACGCGGTGATCGATCCGTCGAAACTGGAATAGGAAGGAAAGCGCCGGGATTCTGTTGCCAGGCTCCCGACAGGCCCCGCCCAAGGATCTGAACCCCTAGGACTTAAGATTCGAAATCACCCGAACCGCATTACGCGGCGAGAGCGACTTCTCCAGCGAAGTTATCGTTCGCAGTTAGAAAATGGCCCGATACGGTGGGCCAGGACGAGCGAAAGCAATCCTCTTTACACGTCCGTCGATGCTAGTCGGCCCCATGCTGCCTCCGCCGATAACGCGGGGAGAAAGTTGGTGGAGCCGCCGGGAATCGCACCCGGGTCCGGTCCGCTTATTACAAGCGCGTTTATCGCTATAGTCCGGCCGAAACCTGACAGGACTGATATAGGCCCTAACGCGACGTGTTCCAAGAGTGAGCTACATACAACGGGGGCTAAAAGCCGCGACCCGGCATACCGGCTCCATCCTGGCCGTTGCCGCCAGCGCCCGCGCTGACGGCACGATCCAAGCGGCCGCTTTCCGTTCTGCTGGCGGCGCGGCGCTCATCCCGCTCTGCGACAGTCATGCAGATTCGACGACGGCGATTGGTGCCCACGACAGGTTCGCTTTGGCAAACTAGGCGTGAAGAATCGTCCCGCTGGTCTCGCTGACGGTCTACATTAACTGGAGCGATCTCTGTTGCCGTTTGCGACTGAGAAGGCGATGGAGACGATGCTTGGAGAACTGCAGAAAGAACCAATGCGCTTACAAACATGCTTTTCCCTCTTTCAAAAATGGCACCGATTTAAAAACTCTTACACGGATTGAAAGGCAATATTCCAGCCTTGAGTCTGATTTCTGAACCAGGTCAGTTGTCGTTTTGCGTAGTTACGCGTCGATTGCTTCAATGCAGCCTTAGCGGCTTCTAACGAAGCAGATCCATTAAGGTAGGAGGCGATCTCCCGCACACCCACCGCCTTCATGACGGGCAGAGTTGGATCAATATTGCGCTTGATCAGCGCGTCGACCTCTTCAATCGCGCCTCCCAAGAGCATTTGTTCCACGCGAATATCGCATTGCTCATAAAGACGGCGGCGGTCGATCTCCACGACATGGCCTTTCCATTGTCGGTCGCCCAACACTGGACGGGTTTGAGATTTCCATTTTGACAGGGATTTTCCGGTCGCGGCAAAAACGCTCGCCGCTCGGATCAATCTTTGACGGTCTCCCCGTTCGATGTTTTGCGCAGCAAGCAAATCTATCTCGGCCAGACGTGCCCGAAACGCGCTTTCGCCTTGGCTAAGATACTCCGCCTCCGCACTATCACGAATGATCTTTGGGACGGAGGGGATGTCAGCGAGGCCTTTGGTCAGGGCCATGAAGTAGAGGCCTGTCCCTCCAACCAATATGAACTGTCTTTCCCGCATTTGTGGGGCGTCGAGCAGATCGATCACTGACCTCGACCATTTGCCGACCGACCAGGCTTCGGCGGCGTCGGCGACGCCATACAGCCGATGGTCGGCCAGGGCTTCGTCCTCGGCGGATGGCCGCGCAGTCAGTATCCGCAGATCGGCGTAGAGTTGCTGGCTGTCGGCGTTGATGATCACAGCGCCGGTTGCACGCGCCATCTTCAGCGCGAGCGCTGACTTTCCCGAGGCGGTCGGGCCGGCGATCAGGATGATTGAGGGCGGTTGGGACAAATCGTGGCTCGCGGGACGGGTTCGAGGGCGATAGAACGCGCGCATCATCGCCTGCAAGTCTTCTGGAGACCGCCTTGGTCGAACGCACCGCCGTCCTCGCCGCCCTGGACACCGTCATCGACCCGGTTTCCGGCCAGGGGTTGGTTGCCGCCGGTCTGGTCCAAGGACTGGTGGTGGCCGATGACCGTGCGGGTTTCGCGCTTGAGGTCGATCGCAGCCAGGCCGCGGCCTATGCGCCCGTTCGTGACGCGGCGGAGGCGGCGCTGAAGGCCATTCCCGGCATGGCGCGCGTCTCCGTCATCCTGACCGCCGAGACCAAGCCCGCTGCTGCGCCACGCACGGCGGGCCTGTCCAAGGCTGCGGTCGATCAGGGCCGCGCCAAGGCCCCGGTCCCGACCGATCGTCCGGCCCATGTGCGCCGTGTCCTGGCCGTCGCCAGCGGAAAGGGCGGGGTGGGCAAGTCCACCGTCGCCGTGAATCTGGCGGCTGCGCTTGCGGCGCGCGGCCTGTCTGTCGGCATTCTCGACGCCGATGTCTATGGGCCGTCGCTGCCGACCATGCTGGGGATCAGTGGCCAGCCGGCCTATGAGGACGGGGCCATCGTGCCGCACGTCGCCCACGGACTGAAGGCCATGTCTGTTGGCCTGCTGACCAAGATGGACGACGCCATGATCTGGCGTGGACCGATGGCGTCGCAGGCTATCACACAGATGCTGACCCAGACCCGCTGGGGCACGGCCGAGGCGCCGCTGGACGTGCTGGTTGTCGATCTACCGCCGGGGACCGGGGACGTGCAACTAACCCTGATCCAGAAGACGCCGCTGGACGGGGCCGTCATCGTCTCGACGCCGCAAGAGGTGGCGCTGGCGGACGCTCGCCGCGCCCATACGCTGTTCCAGCGCGTCAATGTGCCGACGCTGGGCCTGATCGAGAACATGAGCGGGCCTGTCTTCGGTCAGGGCGGGGCAAAGGCCGAGGCCGAGCGTCTGGCTATTCCGTTCCTGGGCGATCTGCCGCTGAACGCCGCTCTGCGCGAGGGCGGCGACGCAGGGCGTCCGCCCGTCGCCGTCGATCCGTCGGGAGATATCGCCGCACTATTCGACGTCATCGCTGGCCGTATCGCCGCTGCTCTCGACCTTTAGAAAATATCTACGAGGGCGGGGTTTTCAAACGCAACCCTATTCGCCACCTTGGGTCTTACCGATACCCAAGGAGATCCTATGAGCGTCGACGCCCTGTTCAGCCCTTTCACAATCAAGGGCCTGACCCTGCCCAACCGCATCGTCATGGCGCCAATGACGCGGTCCTTCTCGCCGAACGGCATCCCGACATCCGATGTCGCAGCGTACTATCGCCGTCGCGCAGAGGGCGGCGTCGGCCTGATCGTGACCGAGGGTACGGTTGTCGAACGGCCGGCGGCGCGTAACGACGCCGCAGTGCCGGTCTTTCATGGCGAAGCCCTGCCGGAGTGGAAATCCGTGGTGGATGAGGTTCATGCCGCCGGCGGCCTGATCGCGCCGCAAATCTGGCACGTGGGATCGGCGCGCGGACGCGGCGACGACTGGACCCCGCTGGGCAAGGTCGACAGCCCTTCCGGCATGACCGCGCCGGGCAAGGCCAAGTTCGAGCCGATGACCGAAGAGGACGTCGCCGACACCATCGCCGCCTTCGGCCGCTCGGCCCGCGCCGCCCGTGAACTGGGCTTCGACGCCGTCGAGATTCACGGCGCCCACGGCTATCTGATCGATCAGTTCTTCTGGGGCGGCCTGAACGCCCGCGGAGACCGCTGGGGCGGCCCGACCATCGCCGACCGCGCCCGTTTCGGCGCCGAGGTCGTCAAGGCGGTGCGCGAGGGTGTCGGCGACGACATCCCCGTCATCCTGCGCCTGTCGCAGTGGAAGCTGCAGGATTACACCGCCCGCATCGCCGAGACGCCTGACCAGATGGTCGAATGGCTGACGCCGCTGTCGGACGCCGGGGTCGATGTCTTCCACTGTTCGCAGCGCCGCTTCTGGGAACCGGAGTTCGAGGGATCGGACCTGAATGTCGCCGGCTGGACCAAGAAGCTGATGGGCAAGCCGACCATCACCGTAGGCTCGGTTGGTCTAGACGGCGAGTTCATCGCGGCCTTCGGCGGAGAAGGCTCCAAGCCCGCTTCGCTGGACGGCCTGATGCGTCGTCTGGAGAACGAGGAGTTCGACCTGGTCGCCGTGGGCCGCGCGCTTCTTGCCGACCCGCATTGGGTGGCCAAGGTCCGCGACGGCCGCTCAGACGAGTTGCAGAACTTCGAGCGTTCGGCCTTGATGACCCTGTCCTGAGCGAATGACGTCGAGCCGGTTACGCCGGCTCGACGATCACGCCCGTGCCGTAGCACAGCACCTCGGTCACGCCCGGCATGATTTCGGTGGCGTCGTAGCGGACGGCCAGGATGGCGTTGGCGCCGTGCTCCGTCGCGTGCTTGACCAGTTCGTCATAGGCTTCCTGGCGCCCGGCCTCGGCCAGTTTCACATAGGCCCCGACACGGCCGCCCAGCATGGACTGGACGCCGCCGATGGCGTCGGAGATGGCGTTGCGTGACCGCACCGTCACGCCGCGCACCAGGCCGATGTGGCGGGTGACGCGAAAACCGGGCAGGTCGTTGGTGGTCGTGACGTACATCTGTCGATCCTAACGGCGTTGCAGCACACGGAAAGTGAAGGCGTGATCGTCCTTCTCGCCCGCCGGGTGCGATTCCGACGATACCTCGACCCAGGCCGTTTCGTCGAACGCGGGGAAGACCGCGTCGCCTTCGGGCGAGGCATCGACCTCGGTGATGTAGAGGCGTCTGGCGCGGGGCAGGGCGGCCTCGAACAGGGCCGTGCCGCCGATGACGCAGATTTCGTCCACGCCGTCCTCTTCGGCGGTCTCGCGCCCGATCTCGATGGCTTCGTCCAAGGTGGCGCAGACCAGGGCGCCCTTGGACATGCCGTCGGTTTCGTAGGATTCGTCCCGCGTCAGCACCATGTTGAGCCGGCCGGGCAGGGGCTTGAGCGGCAGGCTCTCCCAAGTCTTGCGGCCCATCAGGCAGGGCTTGCCCACGGTGATGGCCTTGAACCGTTGCAGGTCCGAGCGCAGTCGCCAGGGCAGATCGCCGTCGCGGCCGATGACGCCGTTGCGACCACGCGCGACGACCAGAGAAATGATGGGCTGGGGCAAGAACCTTGACCGTATCGATGCGTTGAGGTGGCCCAACCCATGGACGCGAGCCCCCTCATGAGCAAGTACATCCCCGCCATCGTCGTCGGTTTCCTCGTCGCAGTCGTCGTCAGCGGCGGTCTGGCGTTCTTTTTCTCATCCGCAGGCGCGGACGCCGGCTATCTGCCGATGATGGTCGGGGCCTTCCTGGGTATATTCACGGCCTATATCATGGCCAATCTGGCGGGCACCAAGCTAGGCAAGGCGGCGACGCCGGAGCAGAAGCAGGCGGTTCTGGAGGCACGGCCCGAACCGGGACAGGCGCTGCTGATCGTTTATCGCGAAGGCTTCGTGGGCAAGGCGGCGGGCATGGACCTGTCGGTGGACGATCGGTTCGTGGCCCAGTTGAAGAGCCCGCGCTTCACAGCCATTTCGGTCTCGCCAGGCGGCCACCAGCTGTCAATGGCGTTCGGCGGCCTGGCCGGCAAGCAGAACAAGCCGACGCTTGAGGGCTTCATCGCCGCGCCCGGCGACGTGATCGCCTTCCGCGCCACCATGCAGATGGGCATGATGAAGAACCGGATCGTGGTCGAACGCATCGAGAGCGACGGCGCCCTGGTCCAGCGCCTGAAGCCGATGATCATGATCGCGCCGGAGGCCTAGGCCCCGGCCGCGATCTCGGTTTGGGGCTCCAACCACTTCAGCCATTTGCGCTGCATGGCCTGATCCAGATCGACGCCGGCCCGCGCGCAATAGATCAGCAGCATGCCCAGCACGTCCGCCGCCTCGTCGCCCAGCGCCTGGGCGTCGGGCGCACCCCGCGCGCGGCCGGTCAGGCGCAGATGCTCGGCCGTCAGTTCGCCCAGCTCCTCCTGAAGTTTCAGCAGCGCCCAATCCCGATCACGGTCGATGTCGTGTTCGGCGGCATAGATGTCGGAGATGCGCAGGACAGAGACGGTGAGGTCTTTCAGGTCCATGTCTTCAGCGCCGCTCCACCGTCACGCCGTCAGCGGCGAAGGTCTGGAGCCGCGCGCGAGCGGCGGCGTCGTTCAGGGCATAGGCGTCGAGAAAATCCTCGGTCGCGCGAACGATCTGGTCGAAACGCTCGCCATCCGCCGTTCCGGGCAGTTGATGATCCGCCTCGGCGAAGATCATCAGGGTCTTGTCTCCGGCGGGGCTGGCGTCGAAGGCGGTGCGATGATCGCGCCAGTCGTCGGCGAAACCAGGAACCAGATCCCTGTCACCGGTGATCATCAACAGTGGACCATCAAGGGTGCGATAGGTGTCTGGCGTCACGACGTTGGGGATGTTTCCGGCCGAGGAAAAGGCGATCACGCCCTTCACCGCCGGATCGCCCATGGGGCCGGCGACAGTCACGGCCCCGCCCTCGATCAGGGACATCAGCGAGCCGAAGGAGTGGCCTGCCACGATCAGGGGCTTGTTCGGGTGGGTGCTCTCAGCCTCGCTGCGGGCGACGGCGAGATCGACCAGACGTGTCACGAAAGCGACCTGGCCCGTCGCGTCGCGATGAGGGTGCTTTTGAGAATCGACGTGCAGCGGGGCGATGACGGTGAAGCCATGCTGCGCCCACGCCGACAACAAACGACTATAGGCCTCTGGCGCGCCGCCGAAACCGTGACTGAAGACGACGACGCCGCGTTCCTCGGGTGCGGTCCAGACATCCAGAAGGACGGCGCGGCCGTCCGGCGCGGGGATGGACAGCCGTGTCGGAACGATCGCCGCCGTTTGCTGGCTGGGGACGGCTTGAAGGGCCGCAGCGGGCGTGAACGGCGCGACCAGAAGGAAAAGGCTGGCCAAACCAGCCAGGGCGGGGCGCATCGGCATCGACGACTCCGAGATCAGAAAGGGGTCAGACCGCGACTGCGGCCTTGATGTGCGGCCAGGCTTCGTAGCCTTCCAGCGTGAAGTCCGACAGGTCGAAGGCGAACAGGTCGGTCCTGGGCGCGATCTGCATGACGGGCAGGGGCAGGGGTTCTCGGGTCAGCTGAAGCTCGGCCTGTTCAAGATGGTTCAGATACAGGTGGGCGTCGCCGAAGGTGTGGACGAAGTCGCCCGGCTCCAGCCCCACGACCTGGGCCAGCATCATCGTCAGCAGAGCGTAGGAGGCGATGTTGAACGGTACGCCCAGGAAGACGTCGGCGCTGCGCTGATACAGCTGACAGCTGAGCTTGCCATCGGCCACGAAGAACTGGAACAGGCAGTGGCAGGGCGGCAGGGCCATGTCATCGACATCGGCCGGGTTCCAGGCGGTGACGATGTGGCGACGGCTGTTGGGATTGGTCTTCAGCCCGTGGACCAGTTTCTCGATCTGGTCGATGACGCGGCCCTCAGGTGTGGCCCACGAACGCCATTGTTTGCCATAGACCGGACCCAGCTCGCCGTCGGCGTCGGCCCATTCGTCCCAGATGCGGACGCCGTTGTCCTTCAGATAGGCGATGTTCGTTTCGCCGCGCAGGAACCACAGCAACTCCACGATGATCGAGCGCAGGTGCAGCTTCTTGGTCGTCAGGACCGGGAAACCTTTGGACAGATCAAACCGCATCTGGCGACCAAAGACGCCCAGGGTGCCGGTGCCGGTGCGGTCGTCGCGACGCACGCCGTTGTCCAGAATATCGCGCAGCAGGTTCAGATACTGCCGCTCGGGATGATCGGCGGGCGCGGCGGCGATGCGGGCCTGAACGTCGGCCCGAAGCGTGGCATTGATCATCTGGACGGTCATGGATTCAAGGTGCCTCAGAAAAGGTGATTCGGGACCTGAGAAACGGGCGTCGCCCGGTGAGCATCCACAGGAATCGAATCGGTAGGGCAGGCGTCTTCGGCCTCGCGCTTTCGCTGCGAAGTTGGTGGAGGGCTGGGCGGAGCGCCGGGCCTTCGCCCGGAGTGTGATTAGAGATTACCGTTTCGACGAAGGGTTGACGCTCCGCGCGGTTGGTTGGCCTGCAAGCTCGGGGCGTCGAGCGGTGGCGGTCTTATCGCCTAACCCCATAAGCCTGCGACGGGTCGGCAGGGTCTGCGAAACCCCGTCCCGAGTGCGGCCGAGTATCCCCCTCGACCCTCCGACGGCGCACCGTGTGTCGCCGCCGGCGCGAGCCGTTTCAGACCCGCTCCCGTTCCATCCGCTCCCGCCGCCGCAAGGTCGCAGGCCAGGCGAGCCCTCCGGTGCGACGAGACGGGTGTAGAATACGCGTGTTTCGGAGGGGGGATGGAAGAACGGGGACATAAATCGGCAAGCGGTTGGATTCGCTAGGAATGAACCAGCGTCATTGTGATGGCTGGCGCGCATTTCTCCCTCCCCTTAATGGGGAGGGGCGGCGAAGCAGAGCGTAGCCGGGGTGGGGACGTGTGAAGCGGTTCGCCCGCTCTTACGGCCCCACCCGGATCGCTGCGCGATCGTCCCTCCCCATGAAGGGGAGGGAGAGGCGCCTGTGGGGCTTCAAGCTCCTCCACCGCTTGTAGGAGGAGACGGTGAGGTCAGCCGCCGAAACCGCCTTCGTCGAGGAAGGCCTGTTCCTCTGTCGTCGTCTTGCGGCCCAAGGCGGCGTTGCGGTGGGGGAAGCGGCCGAAGCGGACGATGATGTCGCGGTGGAGCTTGCCCCATTTCTCCAGCTCTTCGTCGCCGGCGATCAGGGTCATGTAGCGGTTCTGATCCTCGATCCGTTCGGAATGTTCGAAGGGCAGCAGGAGGAAGTTCTTCAGCTCGGGTTCGACCTGAAGATGGAGGTCGCGCGCCACGGCCTGATTGGCGAACATCAGGGCCAGGGGGTCGGTGGCGAACTGATGCGCCGTGCCGCGAAAGCTGTTGCGCGGATACTGGTCCAGCAAGATCAGCAGGGCCAGGGCGCCTTGCGGCGTCGCCATCCAGTCGTCCAGTTCGCGGCGCGCCGCCGCCCAGTGGACCGCGCGGCCATGGTCGCGGAAGTCGGTGTCGAACGCCTCATCCTTGGCGAACCACTTTTCGGGACCGGCTTCTTTCCAGAAGGCGACGACGGAGGAAGGGGTTATGAAGACGGCCATGAGCCAGACCTTACCCAATCCGCTGCCCGTCTTCCATGACCGTGACTGCGACCTTTCGATCATTCGCGGCAAGCGCGTGGCCGCGATCGGTTACGGGAGCCAGGGACGCACCCATGCGCTGAACCTGCGCGATTCGGGGGTGACTGACATCGTCGTGGGGCTGAAGGCGGGGTCGAAAACGCGTGAGGTTGCGCATGCGGACGGGTTCGCCGTGATGACGGCCGCCGAGGCCGCCGCCGGCGCCGACGTGATCGCCGTCATGACCTCGGACGAGGCGCATCGCGATCTGTGGCGCGACGAGCTGGAGCCGAACGTGCGGCCGGGGGCGGCCCTGGTGTTCGCGCACGGCCTGTCGGTGCGGTTCGGCCTGGTTCAGCCGCGCGCCGATCTGGACGTCATCCTGGCGTCGCCCAAGGGGATCGGGCCGCGCATCCGCGACCTGTATGAGGCGGGGGAGGGCGTGTTCTGCCTGTTCGGAGTGCATCAGGACGCGTCTGGCGGCGCACACGCCCTGGGCCTGTCCTATGCAGCGGCGCTGGGGTGCGGGCGCAAGGGCATCTTGGAAACAACGATGCGCGACGAGTGCGAGAGCGACCTGTTCGGGGAACAGGTGGTGCTGTGCGGGGGGATCGCCGAACTGATCGATTCGGCCTTCATGAAGCTGGTGGACGCCGGTTATCCGCCCGAAGTGGCCTGGTTCGAGTGTTTCTACGAGACCAAGCTGGTGACCGATCTGATGTATGAACGGGGCATCGCCGGGGCCTTCGCCAAGATTTCCAACACCGCAGAATACGGCGCCTACCTGACCGGGCCGCGCATCATCAACACTGCGTCGCGCGAGGCGATGGATCAGGTACTGGCCGAGGTTCAGTGCGGGGATTTCGTGAGACGGCTGATGGCCGATTACGACGCCGGCTCGCCGGACCTGTTGGCACGGCGCAAGGCGCTGGGGCTGCGGACGATCGAATCGGTGGGGGCGCATCTGAACGCCGTGGCGCGCCAGGCGATGGAGACTGCGGCGAACGACGATTGAAGCGATCAGCCGTCGCGGCGGGTGAAAACCCGCCGTCGCGTCGTCGATGTCTTGAAAAGAGAAGATGGTCGGAGTGAGAGGATTCGAACCTCCGACCCCTGCGTCCCGAACGCAGTGCTCTACCAGGCTGAGCCACACTCCGACCGTGGGGGCTGGCCTGGCGGCGTCGCCCCGAAGTGAGGACGCGGCTTATAGCCATGGGTTCGGGAGGTCGCAAGCGTCCATTTCACCCCATCTTCCTGGTGCACGAAAATAGTCCTGAAAGAGGGTGTTGCATCCCAAAACAGCTTGGCGTATCTGACCGCCTCCGCCGCACAGAGTGCTTCGGAAACGCCGGTCCTGCTGGGGAATGGTGTAATGGTAACACTACGGTTTTTGGTACCGTCATTCTAGGTTCGAGTCCTAGTTCCCCAGCCAACCGCTCCTAACCCCTTTAAAAGCTTCAGAAACCCCGCCATACAAGGGTTTCACGCCCGACCTCACTACAAAAGGTCGCTACAAAATGGGTCGGAAGCTGCGGTCTAATTCAACCAAGCTAAAAGGCATTCGTCGATCAGGGCCGCAGGGCAACTGGATCGCTCGAAAGGTCATTCCTGCGGACCTTCAGCCAGTCTTCGGTAAGAAGGAATTCTGGGCCAGTCTCGGGACCACGGACGAGAACACGGCCATCGCTAGAGGGGCTCCGCTCCTGTCGGATTGGTCCGGTCAGATCGACCGCGCGAGGGCGTCTCGGAACGTCCTGATGCCAGCGCCGGGGAGCCGCGCGATCATTCAGCGGGATGAAGCGCTGCGGGCTATCGAGCGGTGGCGCATCGCATCGATCCGGCAGGCTTACGACGATCACTTCAACGATCTCATCACGATACCCGCGCCTCTGTCGGTCGAGCGCGTGGCGCTATCCGATCTGCGGGAGCGCCTGACCTTCCATCGGTTCGACGAGATCGCTGACTTCTACGACCGCTTCGCCGCCGCGCTTCAGTGTGGTGGTGTCGGCGCCGACGCCGGGCACCCCGCCTTGCCAAAGATGCAGAGGGAGTTCGGCGCCGCATGGCTGAACGTGGAGGCGAACACCGAGCGGTTCCGCTCCGGCCTGTTCGATGTCGCCGTGCCGGAAGCGCCCACGCCTGCGCCAGTCGCTTCGACAGCACCGGTTAAGAACACTGGCATGAAGCTGCTCGCGCTGTTCGACCTGTGGGAGTCGAGCAAGGGCAAGAGCGAGAAACGCCATCGCGGGTACGTCCAACGCCTGACCGAATATTTGGGCGACCCCGACATCGGCACCATTACGCCGCTTCAGTTGGACGCTTTCCTTGTGGAGTTGCGCCGGTTCCCAAACACGAAGCGGCCGGTGGATGATGTGCCGTTCCTTACGCTGATTGAGCGGGCGCAGAAGTGGGACGACTATCGAACCCTTCACGTGAAGACGGTCTGGAACTGGACCGTCGTCTTCAAGGGGATGTTTGAGTTCGCTCTAGATCGTGACCTGATCCGGAAGAACCCAGCGGCGAAGACGATGCGGAAGCCTTCAGCGGAAGAATCAGAAGAGCGGTCGCCGTACGAGGCCGATGATATCGAGGCGATCTTCAAGGCGCCCCTGTTCACCGGCTTCACCGGTAATGGCTATCGCGAGAAGCCCGGCTCGACCGTGATCCGCGATCACAAGTACTGGCTTCCGATCCTCGCGCTATGGACTGGTGGCCGGGTGGACGAACTCGCCACGCTCGACGCCAGCGAAATCAAGACGCAGGACGGCGTCACCTTCATCGATCTGACGGAACGCCCACTGAAAGGGCCGCGACGGGTCAAGAATAGGTCTGCGAGGCGGATCATCCCGGTTCATGATCGGCTGATCGCGCTGGGCTTCCTGAAGCATGTCGCGACGGCCAAGGGAGGACCGATCTTCCCCGAACTCGACATGACTGACGATAAGGTCAGCGCGGCTTTCACGAAGTGGTGGGGCCGATGGTGCGAGGTCAACGCTGCGACCAAGGGACAGGGGATCGACGACCCTGCCAAGGTCTTCCACTCGTTCCGTCACGCGTGGAAGCGGACGGCTCGAATGTCCGACGCCAAAGAGGAAATCCACGATCTGATCAGCGGCCATACCGATGGCAATGCGGTGGCGCGCGGCTATGGTCGAGGCGTCGATCTGAAGACGCTGAAGGCGGCTATGGATCAGATCGACTTTCATAGTTTCAAGCTGGGGTTGGTGTTTTGATTTCCCCAAAGTAGTGTGGCGTTTCCACTGCAATGAGGGCGCCCAGAATGGCCGAAGGATACCACGTCAGAGTTTTCTCCGACGGAGACAAGTTTGAAATCCACATCGACAAACGGAGGGATGACTCTGTCGAGACGGTCGTGAACATTCCGCTTTCGTCGGCTGAAGAGACTGAGCGCGTGAAGCATGGGCTTCTCGCCGTCCTCTCGGACCTAACTGGGTCGGACCCGGAGACGTTGCTCTCCAAATAGGGTCAAGCAGCGACCGCATCCACCATATCGACCAGATCATCAGCCGTCAGATGTCCATACCTGTCGGCGGTGATCTGGATTGATGCGTGACCCGCTAGTTTACTTACCTTCGCCAACGGGAAACGCTTCATCGCCTTGGTGAGCGTGGTGTGGCGGGTGCTGTGATAGCGCACGAGGCTGAAGTCATGATCGCGCGCCGCCATATCTGCGCGGATCGCCTTCCACATCTGCCATAGCTGGCTCGGGGTGAAGGGGAACAGCGGCCCGCTCCCGGCCTGCATCCGTAGCTCGGGCAAGAGCGCGACGATCTCGGCCGTCAGCGGCACGATCCGGGGCTTCGTCGATTTGGTCGTGTAGCGCTCGAAGATCACGAAATGGCGGTCGCCTCGCCGGTCGATATGACCGGGATGGACGCGCAGCGCTTCACCCTTGCGGCAGGCCGTGGCGAGTAGGAAGCGGATCAACGCATCGAACCGGCGCCAGTCCCGATGGGGCTCTGCCTCACGCCGCTTCGCAATCACGTCGAACAGGGCGGCGGCCTCTTCGTCGCTGATGACGCGGTCCTGAATGTTTTGGATCGTGAATGCGGGGAAGGTCGGCTTCGCCAGCAGTAGGGGACAGCCTTTGTCGTCGGTCATCTTGGTGGCGAGGAGGAGAGCAGCGCTCAACGTCTCCATCCTCCGCTTCACAGTCGCTGGAGCGAGCGCCTTACCGCCACGGCCGGTCGCCATCGTGTCGGCGATGGCTTTCAGCCGCGTGTAGTGAAGCTGGCCGATCTCATCGTCGCCACACACCTGACGAAGGATGCGCAGGTTGCTCCGAAGGGTATGCAGGCTGCGATGTCCGCGCCATTCTTCCTTTTCGCAACGGGCAAGGAGATCGCTGACCTTCATTCTTTCTCGTTGAGAGCGGCGGCGAGCTTTCTCGCGACCGCTTCTCCCTTTGGCGTGAGGCGCAGCACCTTGCGGCGGGCGTCGGAGGGGTGGGGCTCCTGCACGATCCAATCCAAGCCATCGGGCTCTTTGTCGGTCGGTGCGAGGAGGGCTTGGTAGGAGCGGTTGATCGACTGGCCGAAGATCGGCTGACCGTTGGCGTCGTCACCCGCGAGCCCCGCCAGATCAGCCACGATCACCTCGTGTCCGAGGCTGTTCTTCTCGGCGATCAGGACGAACGCCAGCACCTGACGGAGGCTGGTCCGCAGGGGGATTTCACGGGCCAGCACGATCATGGCTTGGGCCATGCGGGTGTAGCTCCACGAGTCCCGCAGGAGGCTCGCCTTCGGCTTGATCGATGCTGATGCGGGCGCGACGCGACGGGCCATGATTCTTCTCCGGATTGGAGGAGAAGAATGCGCTGATGCATTCGGTGCATCAACAAAGAGATCGAGGTTCATGCGCCCCGGCCGATTTGGCTGCGAGCGATCAGGCGATTTCGCTCACCCTCAACCCTCTTCACCTCAGCCTCCCAAGCGCGGAAGCGGATGAGTTCGAACTGATCAACCTCGTGGAAGTCGAGACGGTTGAGCAGGCGGGTGAACACCCGGCTGGGCCAGTCCCAGCCCGCGAGCCAGAAGAAACAGAACACGAAGATCGCCCCGAGGACGTGACCGATTTCCACTCCAACCTCCATAGATGCATTAATGCAGTATTGGCGCCTATGCATACATTATGCAAGTGGCTAGTGCGGGCTGGTCTTATCAGAGCAAGCTGAACACGAGTTTGAATTTGAACGGAGATGTGTCGCTGCCCGTCGCGCGAGCTTTCGAGGCCGAACGAATAGCCGCCGCACCAAAGCCAAAGCCCTCCGGGTCTTCTCGGACGACCTCGCACTGGTTCAGCGAACCGTCTTCAAGCACCTCACAAGAAAGTTCGACTTGGGCGCGGTGGACGCCCGCTTGCAGGGCACGTTCGGGGAACTCGGGGCGCGGCCGGACAATCCAAGTTCTTTCCGGTGGTGGAGGAGCGTCGGAGGCGAAAGGATCGCGAGTGATATGGTTGACGGAGGCTTCTGCACGTGCGGCAGCGGCAATCTTTTGCCCGACGTTTTCGGTACAGTCTTTCAAGGCCCGGACAGCAGCGCTTGAACCGATCAATCGCATGTCGAGAATGATGTTCGCGCTGGTCGGGTCATCGCCTCGCGCCACCGTTAAACGCTGTGCTTCTGCGAACGCAGTTAGTGCCTGCGTAGGAAGCTCAACTTTAAAGCCACCGTCGCCCACGCCTACAACCGGCAAGCCTTGTACGAAGGTGTTAGGACTCGAAAACTGGAATACGAACCCATCGTAGCTCTGGCCTTCGACCGCCGACCAGTCATCCGACTCAAGCAGCAGGTGCGCTGAGATCGGCTCGTTCGCAAACGTCACCCAGTTAATTTTGATTGGCGCTCGCCCCGGAAGTTCTACGCGGGTTCCCGCCGTGCAGGACTCGCTGGCTTCGCTGATCGTGTAGGGGCCAACGTCTCGCGATTGCGCATTAGCGTTGAAAGGCAGAGAGGCGGCGATTGCCATTGCGCCTAAGCAAAGAAGTTTGAGCGCAGACACCGCGACGGCTCCTATTTGACAACTCCACGGTCTCCCCAATGAACAAACCTAAGTCAACGTCTCAAGCGAAAATCCGCTAATCCGTTACGGCACCACGTTCGTCACACCGGCGCGACGCACGCCCGCGTTGACCACGACCGTCTTCTCTTCACGCCACCATCCGCGCCGGTTCTTCGGCTGAATCCACCGCGCCGTAAGTTTCCGCTCGTGCTCGACGGGGCGGGCATGCGTCGTATGACCCCCAACGCTTTCAATGGGTCCGCTGCTGGCCTCTGCGTAGTGAATGACTTGTCGCGGCTTCGACAGACTAATGACGCGCGTCGGCTTGATGCGGCTCAGTCCCTTTTTCCAACGGTCGCGGTTCACACGGCTGAGGGTAGGCGAGGTCCGCTCGACGACCTCAACATTGGCTTCTGCTGCGAGGATAATGTCGATGGAAGCATCGATGTGGTGCTTGATGGCGTCGAGAGTGAAGGGCGTGTTCAACAAGCCATACCATCCCCGACCGTCGCCCTCGTTGTAGAAGCGGCTGATCGTTGGCTTGTTCGTGACGATGTAAAACTCGGTTGCTCCATTGCCTTCATGGACAGACATGAGCCCGAACTCGGCGGCACCGAGACGCGCCATCGAGTTAGTCAGATCGATCTTGTTGTCACTGTCAGGATCAAAGTTGTGAGCGGTGTCGATGTCGCCGACATCGTAGACGATCATCCGAGCAAGGTCGGCCAACTCGGATCGACTGAAGATCATTCGCTCGCCCGACTCTCCATCTCTAATGCGACCACTTTGCGCGGCGTCCAAAAAGGTGTAAAAGTCGTGACGTGACCCCCTGAAACTCCTCCAGGAATAGCTAGAGTCCGCTCCTCGAAAGGACGGACAGAATGAAGCGATCAAGGTTCACGGAAGAGCAGATCATCGGGATCCTGCGCGAGCAGGAGGCCGGTGTCCCGGTGGCGGACCTGTGCAGGAAGCACGGGCTGAGCTCGCCGACCTTCTACAAGTGGAAAGCCAAATATGGCGGCATGGACGTGTCGGAGGCCCGGCGCCTGAAGGTGCTGGAAGACGAGAACGCCAAGCTGAAGCGGATGCTGGCGGACTCGATGCTGGACAACGTCGCGCTGAAGGATCTGCTGGGAAAAAAGTGGTGACGCCCGCTGCGCATCGAGCGGCGGCGGCGCACCTGCAGTCGGCCTACGCGATGAGCGAGCGGCGGGCTTGTCGGGTGCTGGGCGTGGATCGGACGAGCGTGCGCTATCAGGCGACACGACCGGACGATGGCGCCCTGCGCGATCGGCTGAAGGCCTTGGCCCAGGAGCGTCGGCGGTTCGGCTATCGACGTCTGCACGTGATGCTCCGGCGCGAGGGGCATGCGGTCAACAAGAAGCGGGTCCAGCGGATCTACCGCGAAGAGAAGCTGACGGTGCGTCGGCGCGGCGGGCGCAAACGCGCCATGGGCACAAGGCGGCCGCTGGAGATTCCTCTGGTCGCAAACCAGCGCTGGTCGCTGGACTTCGTGTCCGATCAGATGACCGATGGGCGGCGCTTCCGCATCCTCACAGTGATCGACAACTGCACACGTGAGTGCCTCGGACTCGTCGCCGACACCTCGCTGTCGGGCCGGCGGGTGGCGCGCGAGCTGGACGCCATCATCCTGCGACGGGGGCGCCCGGACACGATCATCAGCGACAACGGCACGGAATATACGTCCAACGCCATTCTGGCCTGGGCGGACGAGGCCGGGGTCGGCTGGCACTACATCGCGCCAGGCAAGCCCCAGCAGAACGGCTTCAACGAAAGCTTCAACGGCCGCCTGCGTGACGAGCTGCTGAACGAGACGCTGTTCCGATCATTGCCGCACGCCCGTGTCGTGCTCGAAGCCTGGCGGCGCGACTACAATGAAACCCGGCCGCACTCAAAGCTGGGATGGCTGACGCCGCAGGCTTACGCAGATGCGCTCAGCGGAAAGATCGGCCGGTCCGCTGCGCTGGTTGAAGGCTGCGCTGACCGGCCTCTTGCCAACCCCACCAACCCCAGTTCAGATCACCAAAGGACTCTCGTTATGGCTGGATGAGAAACGGGGGTCACGTCAGTCGTGAGCGGAATTAGACACTGCTGATCCTATATTGAAACATGCCCTGAGCGGCAAATATAGGTTATCACGAATACATCGGTTTGTCAATAGGCTTGGCGCCGCCATCGCGCATGTCCGCCCAGTCGGAAAACTTTTTTGAAAAAAGATTTTAAAAATCTTTTGGCTGCGCAGCTTCCCACAGCCCCACCGCACGCTCAGCCAGATCGTCGAACGACCCACCAGTGGGGCAGGAATTTTTCTCCAAAAACTTTTTCAAAAAGTTTGGGCGGACGTGATCAGCGGGGAAGGCGGTTTGGAATACGGCCAGCGCTTCAGGCTCGATCCAGATGATGAGCGCGGGGATCGTAGGAGCGTCGGCATAAAGGTGGGCCTCCACTTTGGCGCCAAGGGCTCGCGCCAGTTCGATCAGATCCGATGTCGGGAAGAGGACGTGCAGTTTAACGGTCGAGGAGTGGAGCGGCTCGAACTCGATGACGTAAGGATTCAAGCCGGTTCCAACGACATCAGCACACTGCGGGCGGCGTTCGCCGGTTCAACATCAAGGATGTGGTCGGCATGGGTGAGCCGGAACTCCATCGCGGCGCTCTCGCTGTCGAACGTGAAGCGCAGGCCTGAGCCAAGGGTGAAGACGCCCATTCCGGTGGGGGAAGAACAGGGCGGTGTGATTGCCGGTCGGGATATCGATGGCGCACACCGTCTCATCTCGCTCCTCGTATGAGGTGATGTGCTGGCCGTTGCGGACGCGGAAGATCGGCTGAGCCGTGACTTCGATCACGTCGATCCATGTGCGTCGGTCCTCGTCGATCAGACGGGCTGCGATGTCGCGATCAGTGTGGATGTGGATGAGGGTCATTGGTCGCCCTCCCACCAAACCATGTCCTGAATGACCTGTTCGCAGCCCGCGAGGCCGCATCTGATCTGGCGCCGGTCTTCGTCGATGATCTCGACGACGAAATGAGCGGAGTGACAGTGCGAGCAGTGCAGAAAGGTGCGTTCGTCAGCCGGAACGGCTGGCGCGTCGGCGACCGGCGCGGTGTTGGGGAAATGGACTACGTTAGTCATCTCGCCTCCGCGCTTCGATCCGAGCGACTTGTGCGGTCAGGCTGATCAGAAAGCCGTGGGTGATTTGATCGGGTTCGCCGTGCAGGACGCCGAGGATCGCGAGTGCGATCCCGATAAACTGGATAATGAGGGTGAGGTGGGTCATTTGGCCGACCCTCCGCAAACAGGATCGTTCTCGCGGACCTCGTAGCGCGTGGACCAATCGCCATTGATCTCATAGATAGCGCGATGACCATCGCACGTTCGCGAGAGGCGAGGGCTTAGCTGAACTTCCTTTGACGGCGGCGGCGGCGCTGCACACGCGGCGAGGGTCGAAGCGACTATTGCCGGAAGGATGAAGCGGGTCATTCGCCCCCCTTCGACGCCTTCAGCGCCTCAAACATCTGACGGCGCGTGACCGGCTCATCCAGCAGCTTTATGCGGGTTTCATAGGCTATGGTCCGCGCGTCCTCCTTGGCGCGGAGCAGGGCGTCGGCAA
The DNA here is from genome assembly GCF_057838505.1 of Brevundimonas sp. KH_058. NCBI lineage: Bacteria > Pseudomonadati > Pseudomonadota > Alphaproteobacteria > Caulobacterales > Caulobacteraceae > Brevundimonas > Brevundimonas sp. KH_058. Next base: position 2,853,090 of record NZ_CM174469.1, read on the forward strand.
CGAAAATGCCAACCCGGTTCTCAACCGCGCCTTCGACCGACGCTTCGGTCTCGGACCACTGACCCCGCACCCCCGCCATAGCTTCACGGTATGACCGCGCCGATCCTACGGCGGTGTCGAACGCCTTAATCATCGCATCGCGGGCTTCCGAATTGGTCGGCTCCGTCGTCGGCGCGGCATCGTCGGCCGGGCGTGTGGCGTAGAAATCTTTCCGGTTGCGGATCGCGTCTCCGATCCGGGAGCGGTCGCAGTTGCGGTGCCAATCCGTGATCGCGTCCGCCGCATTGATATCGACGCGGAACTCTTCCGGCAGACCATGCAGCACGAAGCTGGGCTTCTGAATGTAGGTCGTGATTGCGTCGTGAAACGCGATGTAGGCGTCGTAAACTTCCTTCGCGGCCTCTTGGGTCGCAGCGTGATATTGGTCTCTCATCAGTCTCCTTTGTGACGCCCCAGATGGGCGGACAGTTCTTCTTCAGTGGTATTTATCTTCTGCGGCGAACGCCGTTGCGAATGGCTTCAAAGTTCTCGCGCATCAATGCGCTGACAATCGGGGTAAGCGCGTCTTCGTCATCAACACGATCTAATACCGGCTCGTCGTTGTTGAGGCTGAACTCCATCAGAGTGGCAGGATCAGGAAACGTCAGTTTCATGACGACGAACGTTATGACATCGTCTTGCTGATAGGTGCGCGTGAACCCCAGAACGGTGATCGGGTAGGGGCGTGAATACGTCACCTCGATCAGGTCTATGTCCACTCGTTCCATGAATGCTGCATTGATCAGCAGCACGGATTTCATGAAGTCGATGTAGCGAGTTTCCATCACGCCGCCTCCGCCTTCTTGCGCTCGCGGTAGGCCTTGGCGCGTTCAGCAGGCGTCAGTTTGGACTTGCCCGGCTGCGGCTTAGGCCCGCGTTTCTGCGTCGTCTTCTGCGCGCCGATGTCGTGGTGCGTCAGGGTGATCGAGAACGGAAAGCCTGCGGCGGTGAAATACCGGCACAGGAACTCCGCCTGCTCGATGTCATAGACATTCAAGGTCACAGCGGCGGTGCTGGCGGGGTCACGCAGGCTGCTGCGGAAGACGACCTGAATCAAATCCTCGAATTCGCGATCCCTGCGGATGTCGTCGAACGCAATCGCTCCACCGGCGAGGTCAGCAAACACGCGCGCCTCATTCGTCGAGGCCTTCGCCGCGTAGAGGACAGAGCATTCGTGGAAGGCCGCATAGGCGTTCGACCCTGCGATCTTCGGCGATATCCGGACGCCGGGAATCACTCCCACCGGGAAGCTGAGGTTGGCGCACCAATAATGCTGCGACGACGCCGACCGACTAACCCACGCCGACCACATCGCGACGATGTCATGACCCTCTGCGGTGTTGGCTAGATGGTTGACTGTGGCGGTGTGATCGGACGCCACATAGTTGATCTGGACGGAGCGAGGCGCCCAAGCCTGCGAACGGGTGATCGCGATAGGGCGTAGCTCGACGTTCGGAGCCGAAATCCGGATCAGCTTGGCGGTCAACAACTGGTCGAACGAGTTGGCGAGGATGATGACCCGGCGATAGATCGCGAGATCGGTCACATCCCAGATCGCGAACCACGTCAGGCGCTGGGTCAACTGACCCCAGTCCGTGAGTTTGACGGTCACGTTCGACCGGCGAATGCGGTCATGAAGAGCGGCGATTGGACGGGTGAGGGCGTCGCGGCCGACTTCATGAAAAGACGGGGCGTTCGCCTTCAAACGGATGGCTGAATAGCCTGCGAGATCAGCGATGGGTTCGAGGTTATAGGTGGCGTCCCAGAACGGGCGTGAGGCCCCCAGATCAAGGACATCTGAGGTCCAGAGCTTGGGGTCTTCGTCGATGATCAAGGTCCAATCGGCGCATACGCTATGGTCGATCAGCTTCAAGGCCGCGTGTGTGATGATCAGAACGGCGTGGCTGAACTGGCTGAGGGTTTCGATCCGACGCGGAAACTCCTGAACCACGCTCAATCCGGCCGCGCTCGATAGGGTGGTGATGAACGGCGTGGTCTGGGTTCTCTGGGCCGCCGCGTTGATGCGCTGGGTCCGAACCTCGAACTCTTCGATCCGGTCCACCGCATAGAGGTAGAGGGCGGGTTTGGCGGCCATCCATTCGACGGCCCATTGTGTCTTCCCAGCGCCGCACGCAGCAGCGCTGTATTCGATAATCTGTTTAGTCATAGTTCTCCCAACAAGAGCGGATAATCCCGCCGAACTTATTTATCATTGTGGAGAGAAGCCGCCCAAATAAATCGTGTGACGAACAGGCCGTCACGAACTAATGCCTATTGTGCGTCACTTAATTATCTTAATTAATAAGGAAACTATGTTCGTGACGGCAATCGGATTTCTCAAATGAGCCGAAGTCCGAGACGGGAGATGGCGGGCCATCGACTAGCGAGGACGAAAGGCGTCACGAATGCCGTCAGGCGTTCGGGACCATAATAGGCGACGACTTGCGGGTTGATTGCGCGGCTCACAGCAAGCTGCGATCCGGCGGACTGACCTCGTCTCGCGATCCACGGATCACTCGTCTCGTCGTCAGCCGCATTCGTTGAATATTTTGGAAGATATTTGCGGATCGGCAAACGTCTTCAATCCGTCAACTCACCCCCTTATCCCAGCATCCGCCGAAGGCCAGCATTAGTTCGTGACGGCCTAAATACCGGCATGGAAATCATCGAACTAGAAGAGTGGCGCGACATCGCCGGATCGCGCGGATGTCAGGTGAGCAGCCACGGTCGGGTCAAATCTGAACGGGGATTGCTCAGTCCGTTTGAGGGATCGAGCGGGCTTCCGACAGTCGGCATCCAAAAGCCAAAAAGCCGCACCAACTATTCCGTCGCCTCTTTGGTCTGCACGGCCTTCCACGGTCCGAGGCCGATTCATCACTGGGTCCATTTCAAGGACGGCAACCGGGTCAACGCTCGGGCGGACAATGTCGAATATCGCCCGGCCAAACCGAAGGGCGTCCCGATCAATGGGCCTTCCCTGCCTTATCATCCCGACTTTGATCAGCCGGGAAACACAAGGCCGACCGTCCAGCCCAAACGGTTCACCGGCCATCGCGACGACTTCCGGATATTTTGGGCCGCGACGCCAGACATCGTCGATCTGCGCATGGACGGCACGACGGCGATCCTACTGGACCACGAGGGCAATCGGTTTGAAGTCCGTCCGGGGGAATGGGTCGCAGCAGTCGGCGGCCGGATCATCGTCATCCCATGGAAAGAGCCCCGCCCGAAGAAATCAGACGGGGCTCCATGAAGGAAGAACCATCAAAAAGATGATCGCTTTGTGGGTTCGCCCACGCGTCTATTTAGCTGGATGATAAATACCGGTGAACGTCACCAAATGAGGTTCGCAGTCATAAGAAGAGCCGGGAGCGCCCAACACGCTTCCGGCTTTTTCCGTTGGACGAGCCCTCTACCCAGCGGCATAACCGGCGCAATCTGGGAGGGTTGAATGTTCATAGTCATCTTGATGGTCATCACTGCGTTGATCGCATGGGCCGTGTGGGCGGGTCTGAAGGCGGAGACAAATCGGCTGGCCAAGATCGAGGCGAGGCGCCTTGAGATCGTGGAGCAGTATGGAGCGGACGAGGCTTTCGCGTCTGATACAGACGGAAGCCTGATCGCCTTCTCGTTTGACCGTGGGGTTATCGTTCTCGGCGACCTGAACTTTGCCAAAGAATATATGTTCAGCGAGGTGTCGTCGGTCGAGATGCTGAAGAATGGTGCCTCCATCACTTCGACAAATCGCGGATCACAGTTGATCGGTGCAGCCGTCGGCGGCATCGCATTCGGCGGACTTGGAATGCTCGCAGGCGCGCTTTCCGGTTCGAGCAAAACGGTCGAGCGCGTGCGCGACATCACGATGAAAATCACCGTGGACGACAATGTGCGGCCGATCCACGTTTTGAAGATCTATCAATCGACTGATCCGAAGGGCGTCGATCCCAACAGCACGCTGATTAAGCCGCATGTCGAGAAAGCTGACCGGATCAACGCTCATATGGTCAATGGCATTCGCAAGGCGGACAGGGTTCGCGAGCTTCCGGCGCCTGCTCCGGTTCCGCTGCTGGCGTCATCCTATGGCGATCAGGTCAAACAGCTTTGGGAACTCCATCAGGTCGGCGCTCTGACCTTGGAAGAGTATCAGGACCAGAAGGCCCGCCTCTCGCAGTCCGCATAAAGAAAGGCCCGGCAGATGCCGGGCCTTTTGCTATCCGCAATGATCAGGCGAAGAATGCCTCTTCGTGGTCCACCCAAACGTGCGGATAGTCCGCGCGTAGTTCTTGCTCCATCGCCCGCAGCAGGACGGCTTCCGTCACAGGATGCATGTTCTCGCTGCTATCCATCGACGGCGATGGAACGTCCGGAAAATACCCGGCTTCCCATGCCGCCATTGCAGCCCTTTCAAGCGACACACCATCCGCCCGAACGAGACGCCGCCTAAATGGCGCCTCTAGATGCCAGCGGTTCAGATCGCGCGCGGATAGCTCGCCGCCATCGTCGCAAATCCCCCGGATCGACAGGAACTCGCACAGGCTAGGATCAGTGCGGCGATGGAATGGGCGCGGCCGGGTAGGAGAGGGCGGAGTTGGGTCTGTATCGTCGCCATCGTGCCCGGAATGCGGCTGCTGGACGGGCTTCGTCAGGTCGGGGAGGCAGATCACGCCATCGGCCCTGATAGAGGCCTCAGCGGGCTTCGTATAAACTGCGGCCTTATCAGCCAAATCAAACAGGTGATCGCAGGCCGCTTGGGCTTTGGACGCGGCGGTGAAGATCGCGCGCTTGTCCGCCTTCAGCACCTTCAGCCATGAAGCGAGATAGCTGGCGTGATCCTCGCGAGGTTCGGACGCGATACCCAGCCGGGCGGAGGCAAAGGCCGCGCCCATTTCCGCAACTAGCTCCTCGAACGCATAGGCATTGTCGCCGAACCGTTTGCCGAAGGTCCGCCCCAAACGGCTTTCATGGCCGGTCCAATGCGTCAGTTCATGGGCGAGGGTCGAGTAGTAGGCTTCGATGCCGGTGAAGGCGCCAGCCGGTGGCATTTGGACAAAGTCGTGAGCCGGGCTGAAGAAGGCGCGGTTCCCGCCGTGGCGGACTTCGGCACCCGTCCCTGCAACCCAAGCTTCCGCACGGGCGATCCGCTCGACTTCCGGGAGTGGCTCCGCAGCTTCGAACCACTTGGCGTCCAACCCGTCGATCTGCTCGACGTTGAAGACCGTGTATTGCTTGGCGAAGAGAACGCCGCGTTCCTCGCCGTCATCGCCTTTGGCTTCGTCTTTCTTCGGATCGAATCGACCCCAATAGACGACCGGCGTTCCCTTCGATCCTTTGCGGACCGATCCGCCTAGGTCTTTGGCCTGTTTGAAGGTCATCCAAGTTTGAGCCCGGAAGCCGTTCGCTTCAGCCGATCCCCACAGCAGCATGAGGTTGAGACCGCGATAGGCCTCGCCGTTGGATCGCAGCGGCAGGGCTAGCAGGCCATCGGCGGACTTGGACCATTGCGGCGCCCAAGGCTTCACGCCCCTTTCCAACATTTCCACGATGCTATTCGTGACCGTCTCATAGATGTCTTTGCGTTCCGTCTTCATCGTCAGTCCTTTGCGCTTATGCAGTGATTGGACGGCGGTTGCCTATCCATGTGGGTATCAAATCAAGCCATTTGCGTTGATGCAGCGATTAGGGCTGACCATCCGGACCGGCCAGAACGTCGTCGATCATCGCGCGCTGATGGCGCTCATAAGAGGCTTCCGCATCGGCCTCGCTGATTTCGAAGAGCCAACCGTTGATCGACAGGGTTTCGCCAGTCAGGTCGCAGACGGCTTCGAACGTGCCATCAAGGTCAGCATCGGGGCGGACCCAGACGGTGAGGTCATGGGCGGTAGAGGTGAGGTCGATCAGGCGGGTGAAGTCGGAGGTCATCGTCAATCCTTTGCGCTTATGCAGTGATCGCGCCGGGCGTCAAACCCTTTGCGTTGATGCATTGACTAGCTGGGTTGGGATTCCGGTGTCAAGCAAAATGTATGCATTAATGCATGCATTGAGGAAAACGGCAGGACCAAACGCTCACACACAGGCCCGCGCCCTCACGCCCTCTAGAGCGTCGTCCTCATGATCCGGCCGACGATCCATCCCGACCGTTGATTGCCGGTTGTAGTGGCAATGTAGTTGAGTGGTTTCAACGCGTTAGGCGAGATGATCGCAGGCACGGTCGCGGAATCGCATTCGGAGGCCCATGCGCATCGCCTATGGCGCCCAACGTGGCGGAGGGTCGAGGCAGACCGGCCGGGCAGGGCGCACCCCACGGGGGGTAGAGCCGCCGCAGTCACGTATATTCCCTATTTTAAATGCGCGACCCAAAATCAATTCGGATACTATTCCGAGCATGGATCAGACCGATGTAGCGAGCGCAGAACCGGACTTCGAAGCAGTTTGCCGACAGTCGTTGGAATGGGTCGAATCCATCTTCGGTGAGAAGGATGAGCGCGTCCTGATCGACAGTGTCGTTTCGTCTGCTGAAGACCGTTATCCCCACACGGTCTACCTCGATCCCGATGACCATTTCATCATCGGCATAGTAGTGCCGCTTGTCGAAGAGGAATGGCAGCTACACCAAGCGCTCACACATGAGTTCGTTCACGCCTTGCATCCGAACGGGCCACCGGGTGGTCAGGCGACCGTCTTGGAAGAAGGGCTGGCGGAGCATTCCTCCGTCTATTTCATGCGAGAGCGATACAGGTGTGTGGGTGCTGACGGTCAGGAAGACCCGGCCATCTGGGTGGACCGTCTTCCGAAGGATTACCGTGAGGCGTTCATGCTGGTCGAGAAGCTCGTCGCATCCGAAGGTCTTGATACAATGCGCAGCGGCATCCGTGCGCTGAGGCGTCAAACGGATCTACCTTTCGCACAGATCACTGCTGACGATCTCGCGACCGTTTTCGACAGCACGCCAAGAAGCTTGCTGGAAGCGTTGAGCCGCAGGTTCCACGAGGGCAAGTCGCAACAGGACCGGGCAATCACTTAGCCGGTCATCCAAACGATTTGAGAACCTTCGCCATATAGTGCATCGCCCAATCGTAGGTTGGAGAAGAAGCGATGTGGTTGGCCGCTAGCGCGTTGATGGTTGCCTTTCAGGCATCCCCAAGCCCCATGTCCGACGCCCAGATCGAAGCGCTGGCGGGCAGGCTGTCAGGGCCAGTGCAAGCGCCCAGCATTGTGGCTCCACACCTCGCTGATATGGCACCCGCGCCATCGACTGCCGCGCCTGCTGCATCCAGCGAAATGTTCGACCTGATCTGCACTGGACGGATGGAAACGACTGGTCGTCGGCCGACGCCGCTGGCTGATCTGCGGTTCCGCATCGACCTGACGACGAAGCGATACTGCGTCGGGCCGTGCCGGGAAATGAACGCGCTTACCGTCTATCCCGCCACCCTCGTATTCTTCCAAATGGATGAGGTCGTAAACGGAGTGCGGATGATCGCCCGCCAATCGGTAGATCGTCATACCGGCGTGTTCGATTTCACCGGAATGGGCGGCGCTAGAATTTCACGACAGGAAACCGGTCAGTGTACCGTTGCGCCATACACCGGACAGGTGAGGGGCGAGCGTCTGTTCTAATGTGAAGGCCGCATTCCGACTGGCTCGCTACCGCGATTTTTCAGAATGCTATGTTGAATGAAATTGAGCGAAGTTGGACATCGCAATCAATTCGCTCTACATAAAAAGTAAGGGCGGCCCCTAAGGACCGCCCCGGCTGATTCACAATGTTGTTGTTGTGTGCCAGCCCAGAGAATGCCTCGTCATTCTCACCTCCATCTCCTTAGGAACCCGCGCTAACGGGTTACTGCTTCACACGACGGCTCCTCGCCTTGGCGGGGGGCCGTTTCTGTGTCCGGCGGTTGCCGACCACAGGTTCGAGATACGCCCGATTTCCCGGACGTGGCAAGCTCTTTCGTGAAGAAAATGCGTTAACTCCGCTTTAACCTAAGTTTCTCTTAACCGAAGTGGCATCGGAGATGCGTCAAAAACGGTCGTATGTGCCAGCACATAGTTGGAGTAAATTACTATGGACTGTGTGTGAGTACGATATCTTTGGTTCGCACATCGTTCCTACTTAGTACGGCTTAACCCTATGGTTAGGACGACTAGCGGAGTTGGATAACGTTAACTTCGAACAGTGCGGTATTAAGCTTCGGGAGTTCGAACGTTGGTGCTGCGAAATATGCTGCGTTAAATGCGTTAAATGCGGCTTCGGAAATCGCTTCGGAAATAGCGTCGATAAATCGGTGGAGAAAACTTCGGCAATTTCGACGAAGTTATTTCGGCTCAGCGTGGTCGCGCCGGTGACGCCTTCGAGATTGCAACCAGTTGCAGCGCGCCGATCTCACGATCCACAGGATCGCATTTCACCCATCTTGAAACTAGAACGAAAACGGAACATTCATTCCGTCATGCACTCGCGGCCTGAATCCGAATGGAAAGACTACAACGTCACGGCCCGCGACCTCGTGTCCGACTCCTCGATCTACATTCTGTTCGATTGTGCGGGATGCAGAGCGATGCGCGAGGCCTGCGTTTGGAAGATCGGTGCACGGCTTGCCGACGATCCCATCCAACGTCTCCGCTTCCGATGCCGAGAATGCGGCGTCTATGCGCAGACCGTTCGAGTTGCGCGTCGGACCTCAGCCGCAAGTGACAAGGTGCTGACGATCAAACTGAACCCAGCGTGCTGGGATGACGGCCATGAGACGAGCCAGCGTCAGGCGCTAGCGCGGGCTGAGAAGCGGCGGACTGAGACGGGCGGGCGGTAGCAGCGTCAGATCGGGATTACGAACACGCGTTCATATCCGACGTTGCCGTCTGTGGTTGGCAGTACAACGCATTCATCTCCCGCGTTGTCGATTAGTTCGCGAGCCAACTGGGTGAACTCCTCCTCAAAGCCAGCCTTCGCAATCAGCGTGTAGCCGTCATCACTTGCCGACAGTTCGTAGGCGGGATGGTCGCGGGTAAGGCTGTCTAGATATCGGCCCATAGGAATAAAAAACATCGCCGTTAGGTGAGGTCAAGAGAGGGTATAGACGCACGGTTGCGTGCGACTAGTTCAACCGCATGACTTCCGCCGACGCATAGAACCCTTCCGGACCCATCTTCGGAAGGATGGCGTACTGGCGATCCTCGACCTCGTAGAGGTGCGCGACCAGCGTATCGAACTCTTCTTCGCAATCCGGCCGGGGCTGGATGAGGATCGCGCCCGTCAGGGGAACGGCGATGTGGATGTCGCTACCAGCGGCAAGATCGTCGAAAGAAACCATGGCGGTCGAATATAGCGTTGCGGTTGTGCTGTCACGAGCCTAGGCGTCGCAGCTAGCCTTTTACAAACGCTCTGATCATCGCCACCACTGCGTCTCGCTGTGGGTCGGCAAGCTGCTGCCACAACTTGAGGATCGCTCGTTCCGACGTTGAGATCGCCTTGGGGTCTGGATCACCATACAAATCGGTTACGTGGCAGTTCAGCGCATCAGCGATCCTCAGCAGCGCAGCGGCTGAAATGCGGTTCACACCACGCTCGTATTTCTGAATTTGTTGGAAGGTGACGCCGATGGCGGTGGCTAAACCGGCTTGGGTCATCCTAAGGGCTTCACGTCGCTCGCGGACGGTCGCGCCGATCTGAACGTCAACTTCTGTGGTGGTGCTTCTTGCCATAGCGCGCTCATACCACAGTTGAGCTTGCCACGTAGAGGGCCGCTGTCATCGACCCCACGGTCTGCCGGGCGCTCTTGTGCGACCCGTTTTATTCAATAGCTGACCCACGGGCGTCCCGGCGAAGAAGCGCTTCTCCCATTCTCTATCGAGTTTCTTGAGGTGTTCGGCTTCAGCCTTCTCTTCGTCCACCGCCATGTAGGATTTCCAGTGTTCCACGGCCTGCGCCAGAACATCGATGCGGTCGTCGTGCTTTAGGGCACCGCGCGCATTGGTGATGTGGGTGAGTTGGAACATGCCAGACCGGACGCGGTCTGATTTCAAGTCCTGACGCACGACCTCACGGTCAAAGACAAGCTTGTGGCGTTTCATGACAGGCTCAAGCGAGCCGATGATCCGCTTCTCTTTCTGACCAGTGACCTTCACTCCGTTCAATCCGCAGTGCCATTTCGAGGTGATACGGTTTTGCAGGATCGTGGAGAGGAGTTGGCGATACATTCCGTCGCCGAAGTTATCCTCCACCACCACGCTATTCACGCCGTGCTCTTTCGCCAAATCGGCCAGCGCGTTGAGCGTGGTTTCCGATGTGCCCTGCGTGAAGCCACCCCACGCCGTGACAAAGATGCGTCCATGCAGGAACTTGGTGATCGCGTAGCCGGTCTCATCCGCGCCCGTGCCTGACGGGTCGATGTGCATGACGGCGCCTGTGTAGGGTGCCCAATGTTCGCTGACGTTGAACGGATAATAGAAGCGGTCGCCGGTGAACCCGATGTTCGGGAAGGCTGCGTCTTTGATTTGTTTGTCGTCTGAGGACGAGTAGGCGAGCGCGACCGGCGCACGATCCCGGTCCACGTTCATGACGATTAGATCTGATGTCTTCAGCGGATAGCGCTCGGCGTCGCTAAGCGCCGTGTCGAGCATCATCTGAAGCATGAACTCGGAGGCGGTTCCGTCGAGTTCGGCCGCCAACAGCTTCAGGTCGGTGAAGCGCTCCGGGTCAGTCGGTGCTCCGCCAAGTTTGCTTAGGCCGGTTGGTTCGCAGAGGTTTGGATTGGCCTCAATATCGTCGGCCAGCATCGGGGCCAGCGTGTCGCCGTAGCTGGCGATCTTGGCTCGAAGTGGATAGCGCGAGGTCCAGACCCGAACGGTGTAGCCACGCTTGGGAAGGTCGTTGTAAATCGACTCTTCGCTTTGGGGCGTCCCAAGCCAGATGATCTCTGCCTCGTCTGTCGGCTTGATGATCTTGCCGAACTCGGAAGTGGCGTGACGCAGCTTGTCACGTTGATCCTCGGTCCCGGAGTTACGCTGGTTCTCAACGTCGTCTCCGATCAGGATGTCGGCCCGGTTCCCGGCCAGTTGCCCGGTGATCCCTAGGCATTTGACGCTGGGCTGCTTGTTCGAAAGCGCTGGGCCAACGTCGAAGGCGAGCGTGGAGGACCGCTGGTCACGGTTCGGCCGTAGGTGATCCCAAAGTCCGTCACCAGCTTCATGGAAGATGATCTGCTTTATAAGGGTGGCGTTGTCGGCCGCGCCGCTTTCGCCAGCGCTGACGATCAGAACCGTCTTCTGCGGGTCGCGCCATAGCGACCAGACGACGTAGGCGCACGTGATGAAGGACTTGCCGAGGCCACGGTAGCCTTGGATGACGCGGCGCTTGGGGCCGGTCGCCAGAAACCCTGCGATGTCGATCTGGACACGCGTTGGTTTCGGTAGGTGAAGGACGTGCTTCCACGCGTAGTGGAGGAAGACGTTGAAGTCCGACTTCAGAACGTCGGCGAATGTCGGGTTGCTCAGAGGCTCCTTTGGTCAGCAGTCGCCCGGTGATCGGGCGACTGCGACAGTGCGTGGGTTAGTTGGGTTGGATGCCCGTGACCGACTCTAGATCGAGGTCGAGGTCGGCCAGTTTGGAGGCCAAATTCTCTGCACGTTTCGCCGTCGCGGGCGCGGTGACGCCAGCGTTGGAGAGGAACTTCAGAGCTTGGGAGATGAGTTGCGGGCTGACGGCCTGTGCGGGGTCGGCTGGATTGAGAGTGGCGCGGTAGGCCGCCCGGTCCAATTCGTTCGCAAGCAGCACGGCGACTTGCGCATGCATCTTGTCGAGTTCGGCTTCGGTGGCGCGGCTCATCCCAACATCACCTTGGTCAGGAAGCTGACCACTCCGCCCAAAATAGCGGCGGCTCCTAAAAGCCATGACTTCGAGTTTTCGATGGTGCGAACACGGCCTTCAAGGCTGTCGTGCTTCTCCTGCATCGATTTCATGAGGTCGATGTAGCTGGATAGTTGGCCTTTGATTTCGCCGAGGATCATTACCAAGGCGGGGTCGGGATTTGATTTGTTTGGGTCCATAGGCCCTTTCAGTTGTTGGTGGGATTAGAGGTTGCCGTCTGTGGTGAGTGACGCGGGCGGGCCGGTGACATTGTATGTCTGGCCCGAGATCACGACGGTACAGAAGGGGCGAGCGTCGTCTGATCCGTTAGCGGCGACAGGGTTGTAGCCCTGACCGCTGAACCGGCATGTGACGCTGGTTTGGCCGTTGAGGATTGCGGTGAAGCCGCCCCATGACCACGAGTAACTCGATGGGGTGACGCTGCCGGTCCAGTTGACCGTAGCGACGAAGTAGTCACGACGACGCCCGGCGCCGACAGACTCGGTTCCAGACGTGGTGATGTTGATCGTGACGGTCGGCCCGGCGGATTTTCCGCGAAGCTGCTCACTCGTCCAAGGGGTGTTCAGGCTGGCCGCCGATGAAACCTGTGAGGACGTGAACGGGGCGGTGAAGCCCCATTCCGCCCGCACCTGTTCCGAGGTGAATGTGCCGGTCGAGGGAATGGTCATCTGACCTCCTCAAGCTGGGCGACGCGCTGGCGCAGCGCCCTGACCTCTGCGATCAGAACCGGGATGTAGCCGGTCTGGTCCAAGGATAGGATCGCGTCGCCATCTTCGTGGATTTCGGCGCCCTCGCTGACGAGGATCGGTGCGACCTCGCGGGCCTCCTGAGCAATCATGCCGAACATGCGGCGACCGCCCTTTGTGAACTCATAGACCAGCGTGTCGTCGATGATCTGCGAGGCTTGAGCGAGCGGGATCGGAACGATGTCGGTCTTCAGACGACGGTCGGATGTGACCGTGAACGATCCCATCTGGACCTGACCGCCCGTGACGATGTTCTTGTCGTTGTAGGCGCGGAGCCATGAGCCATCGACCATGTTCCAGCCGCCGCCCCAAGTTTCCCAATAAATGCCGCTGTTGCCCGTAACCCGGAACCAGTGGCCGCTACCGGCATAGACGCTGGCCGCGCTGACCAGAACGCCGCCGAAGCGCGCCTCGTTGTTTTCGAGGTTGATCTCCATGGGCCAGCCACCGGGAAGAGCCTCCCATCCTTCCGCGTCGTTGCCTGCACCGCGCAGGACGTAGAGCTTGTTTCCGTTGCAATGGATCATCGCCGAACGGCTGTCGGTGTCGCGGAAATAGAGCGTCGGCGACGTGCCGCGCAGGGACAGGCCATTGCCAATGGTGCCGTTGCCCCGGAGGAAGAAGTTGCCGCTGTTATCGAGCGAACCGATGTTCACATCCGTCGCATTTCGCCACTCGTGACCGTCCTTCGACTTATAGTAGGAGCGGCCATTGCTGGCGAAATAGAAGCGGTCGTTGGCGTCACGCGTCTGTATCCAGCCGTCGTTGAAACGCTCCATCCGCGACAGAGGGTCGAAGTTTTTCTCGGTCCAGAATTTGCGGATCGTGCCGCCAGCAGACCAGCCGCCGTAGCCGAACTCACCGTCAGCGAACATGCCGAAGTAGGTGCCGTATTGGCCGGGCCTATGGAACTTCATCCACGCGCCCGTGCCAGCCGCACCGTCTCCGCGAACTTCCAGCATTGCGTTCGCCCCATTGTCTTGGGGGTTCGCAACAGACGGGAAGGTGAGTTGCTTGGACAGGACTTGCTCAGCGCCGCCGACCGTGACCAGAGCGCCACTCTGGACGCCGGTCGAAGAGGTCGCTTCGACGTTGCTTCCGACGATGACGTTGCCGCCTGTGGCGTGGGTAATGAACAGGCGAGGATCGGCCACTGGGAGAGCGATCCGGCCGTAGAAGTCTTCAGTGCCGTTGCGCGAGAAGTCGATGTACGGGCCGTATCCAGTGTTCCGAAGTTCCATCCAGCCCTTTTGTAGCTCTGCTCGGGAAGCGTCGGACGAGGCGCCCGCCCGTAAGTAGGTCGCCGTCTGAATGTGCTGATCAGCGGAGAAGCCACCGTTCAACGCGTACAGGAAGCCGTTGCTGTCGAACCTCCAATACCTCTCGGAGCCAGCGACGCCGGTCTTGATCACGCTATGTGCGCCGTCTGGGTAGAGCAGGCCGGTGTTGAAGGCATAGCTATGCGCGCCGACCGCGCCATTCACGTTGATTGGCGTGGAGAAGGTGGCGTTCGCTTTTGGAGCCAGACCATCAAGGGCCGATTGCAGACCGGCGACATTCGGAATGTTCGACGGGAAATATGCGGGCTTGTCGGATACCGAGTCCCACGCGGGGGTGATGTCGGCGAGGACGGTGTAGCTCGACGCTAGCGTCTTTGAACCGGAGCCCGAATAGACATATCGGAAGCCGTCCGTCGTCGTGACGATGGAGCCCCGTCCGATGTCTGTCTGCTGTGCCGTCGTTAGGTTTGTCAGTCCGCCCGACGATACGAATTGAAGCTGACTGGGGAGAACCGGGATGCGCGCGATATCGATCACGCCTGTCAGCCGCGACGACGGGATCGTGTCGGACTTCTTGTCGTAGAGGGACGGGTCGAATGTCGCGGCCAAGGCGGCTGACGCTGCTGCATCGATGGCGTCCTGCGCCACCTCACCGGCATGCTCTGCGACTTCACCAGTTAGCTGTTCGACGACGGCGCGATCTTCCGACGTGCCTTCGCCGTTCGACTGGGCGAGTTCCGCCCAGTAGCGAGCGTTGGCCTCATGGGTGCCAGCATGGTTTCGGTGCTCTTGCGCGAGATTGCGAGCATCGACGGCGGCGCCGCGTGCAGCTTGCGCCAAGACCCGATTGTTTTCTGTCTGGGTTGCGGCGAGATCGACCGCGTTCTTAGCCGCGAGGGCTTGGTCTCTTGCCGCCTCAGCGGCGGCGGCCGGGCCAGTCACCATATCGGTGATCCCGGCCGGGGAGGGCAGAAGATGAGCCTGCCCGATGGCGTCGATCAAAGGATATCGACCGTCATTGTTTGGTCCGCCGTTGGCGGAGCCGCCAACCCAAGTCCGGAATTTTGCGTCACGGGCTTCGATTGACTGGATGAGGTCGGCGATCTGTTGAGCGAGCGCGGCGTTAGTTGCGCTCATTCAAATCATTCACCTTTCGTGCTGGCTTCGTTGTTCGCAGTCGCAGCCGCTTGGGCGACCTGTTGGGCCATCTGCACGCCATGTAGGGCGGCACGGACTTGGCCGAGCGCCTTGTCGTTCATGGCGAGTTGGTCGTGGAGATTGCCGCGTTCGGCCAGCAACTTCACTTCGTTGGATTGCAGTTGGGCGATGGGATTTTGGGTCTCAGACATCGTTCTTCCTTTCAGGATTTCATCCTTATTTATGCGAGGGTTGTGGAAGCGGCTGTCGCCGCCTCCTTAAGTGAAGATTGGCATCTCGGGGTTCTCTCCGCCGCCGCCCGGTGGGATTTCCCCACCTCCGCCGCCGCCTCCACCAGAACCGCCACCACTGCCGACACCTGCGCCGGAGCCGGTGCCGACACCGATGCTCGTGGTGTTATTCTTCATCTCGATCACCTTGCCGTACCGAGCGGTGACGGATTGGGTGCTCATGTTGCCGACGTTGAAGTAGATCTGGACGTAATAGTGCCAGTTCCCAATTTCGTTCGGCCGATCCAGATACATGACCGGGATAGCGCCCTGCCATGTGTCGTTCGCCATGCCCGAACCGTTAATCTGGAAAGACGAGACCACGGTGCCGCCGTCGCCACCGCGAGAGCGGACTAGCTGGACCGTCGCGACGAAGCTCCCTGACGCATTGTGCGTGAACGTCGCCCACGAGTTGAAGACGATGTCGATTGGGCTGTTGGCCTTCTCGACGTTGATCCAGACGCCGTGGATGCGGCATGGGGTCGAGTTCGTGAGCCCGATGGTCTGCGGGTTGTAGCCCGCTTCGACGCCGGTGACTGTTCCGGTCAGCAGTTTCGAGTTGTTGATCGTGCCGGTCACCAACAGGTCGCCGTAAATTTCGACATTCGAGTTGAAGCGCACCTTGTTCGAGACGACGCTCATCACCTTGATCGGGGAGCCGCCGTTCGGAGCGACAAAGCTCATTTCATCGGCGACAAACGCGAGCGTTCCATACTGGCCGTTGTTGTTCGCTGTGATGCCGGTGATGTGGCCGTTCGAGTTTAGGGCCAGCGTCCACCGCGCGTTAATCCCGTTCGTCACTTGTTGGAGCGAGGTGATCGAAGCGGTATTGCCGCCGACAGTATTCTGAACGGTCTGAAGAGTCTGCGAGAGGGCGTTGTCGCCGTTGACCCGAGCGGTCTGTTCGGTGACCACAGCCGCCGCCGCATTCCCGACAGCGACATCAATGCCGCTGAGGCGACTGCCAAGGCTGAACCCGGCGCCGACTTCGACCTTGTTCAAGTCGAGAACGAAGGCAGACTGCCCGTTTCGGAATGCACCGAGGACGGCGAACTGCTGGGCGATGGACCCTGCCAGTGTCGAGCGAGCGGTAGCCTCATTCTGGATAGCGGACGAGTTCTGGCCAACGGTCGTCGCCAGTGATTGGCGTGCTTGGCTTTCGGCGAGGTCCGCTGCGGCCCGTGCGTTCGTCTCCGTCAGGACCGCTGCTGCGATGTCCCCGGCGACCTTAGCCGAAAGGGCTTGGCGAGCCGCCGTCTCCGCAGAGATCGCGTTCGTCCTTGTCGTCGTTTCGGTAGCGATGGCCGCTTCGTTCGCACCGATCCGACTGCCTTGCGTCGCCAGCGTTTGGGTGAAGGCTTCGAGCGCCGTGACGCGAGCGTTTTGCTCCGTCTGGATCAGGCCAAGGGCATTGGTATTCGCCGCGTAGATCGCGTTGAACCGTTGGGCCATCGTCTCGGTCGGACTGGCTTTGACCTTGTTGAGATCGAGGATGAAGGCGGTGTTGTCGCTGCTCTTTGCTCCGATCAGTGCGAGAGTGGAGGCGAGGGCGGTGTCGCCGTCGATGCGCTGTTGCGCTTCGTTTTGAATGATGGTGGCGAGGCCGGTCCCATCTTCGAGGTTGGCCAGCGCGTCCACGACAGCCGTGAGGTTGTCCATGCGGAAGGCCTGATTGGTGAGGCCGAGCGTGGTGTCGATGATCTGTTTGGCGTTCAGGTCGATGTCGCTGAGGGCGCCCCGAAAGCGGTTCAGCAGATCGTCACCAAGTTCGCTGACCCAGAGGAGTTCGTTCACGATCTGGGTGGGATCGGTGCTGATCCCGAGGTTCTCGCCGACGCGGATGACGGCTTGATCTAGAGCGGCGGTGACGGTGTCGTCCTGCTCCTGCATCCGGAAGAGCAACTGCCAGACTGCCCGGTTCAGTTCCTCTTTCGTGAGGTTCGATCCGTTGTGGAATTCGACGAGGGCCTGATCGATCGGTGTCTGACGCCGAACGAGAACGACGGCACCATCGGGAGCGACGTTCTTCAGCCGGAACCGGCTATCGCTGATCCAATCGACATAGGCGCGAGCGCCGTTGACGGTGACTGTGATGTGGCTGCGATCCAAGTAGGGGACCGCTAGGTCGAACTCGCGTTGGCCGTTTTCGACGATGTATTGGTATTTCGTATTGTGCATCCGTCCTTTCGTTTGGGCATGGCAAAGCACCCGACCGCTTTCGCAGCCGGGTGCTCACTCTTTGATTTGTTATTGGGCGGTGAAGTCGAACATGGCGTCGAGCGCGTCATTGGTGACGCCGTAGCCTCGGGCCTTGTTCTGGACTTGCCAGTCTTCCCAGCCCTTGGCCTCACCCATCTCGACGGCTTCTGCGCCACCGGTGCGGTTCACCATTTCCGTCAGTTCGGGGTATTCGCCCCGCTTGATCGCGGCACGGGTCCACTTGCCGAACTGGCTCACCACCTTCTTGATTTCGGTCGCACGCTGCGGATCGCCCATGTCGGCGTACGCCGGTGACTCGATCAGTTCGGTGAGGGTCTCATGCATGTTCAAGCCCGACACCGGATGGCGCCAGACCTGACCCTGAATCTCAAGCACGCGGTTATGTTCGCGCGGCGTCATCTTCTGACCGTTGAACCGGGCCTGCGGTCGCGATGCGATCTTCAGTTCCGGGTCGAGATCGGCCAGCACCGACACCTCCAAACGGACCATGTCGGTCGTGCGTTCGGAGACCCGAAGCGGCTGGACGAGACCTTCGAGCAAGCCGCCGTCCTTGTCCGTCCGAATGATCGGAAGCCCCAGCCAATCGCGTTTTTCCGGTAGGGTTTCGGACAGCTTGGGGAGAACCGCCTTCAGATGTTCGAGGAAGCCTTGGGCCTCCCGCATGACGGGGTCTTGGGTGTAGGCGGTGTTGCGCACGATGGCCGGGACCAGTGATCCCGCAAGCTTCTTGGCGATGTTGGCGCCGATCTGCTCACCCTTGTTGGTGTCGTTCGACGCATATGCGGGATCGAGCAAGTCCCAGAAATCGCCAATCCCTTGCAACGCCGCCTTGTTGACGATGTTGTTCGTGATCGCGGACATCACGCCCCCGGCGATACCGGCTAGGCCGTCGTCGTCGAGTTCGTAGTCTTTGAAGATTTGGGACATGTCCGCGACCATGCCGAGCATTTCGGCGACCGGGGACAGGGTCGAGTATTGGAACCAGCGTCCACCTAGACGGATCGAGTAGGACTTGATTCCGTCCTGCTCTTCAGCGGCCGAGCGCTTACCCACCAGATCGCCATTCGCGAACAGCAAACCAGCGGTGGCCATGAAGCCGACGCCGCTCACCATCCGAGCCATGACCATGTCTGCCTCAGCGCCACCGCGTGAGAGCGAGCGGTCGAGGCCATCCATGGCGGCGAAGTAATTCGCGAAGCCCTTTCGGTTCTCACCGATGAAGCCAGCCAGCACAGGGTTACGGTCGAACATTCCGGCGCGAACCAGATTGACCGGCGTCCGGAGGAACGGGACGTAAAGAGCCTTGAACAGCTTGACCGAGCCGATGAAGCTTTCAAACTTCCTCAGCGTGGGTCCGCTGTTCTGGAAGGTCATCAGGCGGGCGTAGTCGTTGATCGCTTCGTGCAGATCGACCGATGCGAACATGTCGGCGGCATCCTGCAAGAGGGTGTCACCGGCGTAGCTCTTCGCGGGATCGTAGCTTTCACCAGCTTGTGCGAAGGAGGCCTTGGCTTGCTCGAACGCCTCAGCGGTCGGGCGATCCTTGATGGCGTGAAGGGTCCGTGTGAACTCCTTCTCCGCGTCCGCGCCTTTCAGTCGGGCAGAACGATAGCTCGCTTCACGAACCGCGAGGGCGTTCATCTGCATCCGGCGCGTCATCACCTTCGTGAACTCATCCATCCCGAGTGAGGGACGAATGCCGAGGGTGCGGAGGGTTCCGTAGACGCCGGTCCCCAACATGTCAGGGATGGAGCGGAGCAGGCCGTCGTTCTTCCACTTCGTCCGTCTGGCGGCGTTGTATTCGAACGGGATCGCCATGGCGTATTGCCCCACGGCGTTCTCCGGATCGGTGACTGTGCTGGCGGACTTGAAAGCTTTGAAGCCTGCCCGGCTTGCGTCCATGAAGGACTGGTGGATGCCGAACACGTACGCATTCGCTTCGCGCCACGTCACACCCTCCGCTGATCCACGACCCCCACTGAGGCCGCGACGAAGCGGGCTAGTGATCGCGGCGGCGATGTAGCGTTCGCCAATCGTCATGCTGGCGTGCAGCACTGAACCGATGGCGTTTCTGACGGCGGTGGCAGGCGTCGAGAGGTAACCCGAGACCATGTAGTAGGAGACGTAATCCTCCCAACCGAGCGCCCGCATCTGGCGGATCGCGTCCTTCATGCCTCTGGCTCCGCCCTGCTTGTGAGCCTTCTTCAAGGCATCCATCGCATCGGCCATTCCGCGCTGACCCTCGCCGCCACCGAGTGCGGAGTTGAGGGCGTCCATCTGCTCTTGGATGTCGTTCATCAGACGGGCGCGCTTCTTCTGCATCTTGAGGATGTTCAGGGCGCGGCCGACCTCGGATTTCGATCCCGCAGCCATGGCGTCGAACATCGTTGCGACATTCAGTTGAGCGGCGATGGCGGCGATCTCGTCAGCGGGGGCATTACCCGCGCTGAGCTTCGGTTGAATCTCGTCGATCAATCCGACCAGATGATCGGTGTGCTGGATCGCGATGGTTTCGATGGCGTGGATTTTGGAAGCTAGCCCGTTGTCGCCGGTGATGTCGGCGTGGGCCTTGATGGCGTCGGATACCGTGATCCCTAGCGTAGCCTGACGATCTCGAACCGATTGCCAAGTCTGTTTGGCGTCGCCTGCCGCGTCGTAGAGCGGCTTGAAGATATCGGCCATGACGTTGGTCAGAACCTCGAACTTGTCCGGGTCATTCGCCAGCTTGTCGAAGTCGAAGATGTCACGGTTCCAGTGACCGCCTTGGCCTGCGTCGTCGGTCACTTCGACCGTTTCACGGCTGAGGAATCTGACGAACTGCTGGATCTGATCCGGCTTCACGAATTCACGTAGGCGATCCAGATGCCCGAGGGCCGCTTTGACCCGTTCTGGTGATCCGACCACGCCCCAGTCGACTCCATTCCACGGGTCGTCTTTGGGTTCGGCGCCAGCACGTGCGCCAGCGGCGTCAGCTTCCGGCCCATCCATGCGGGGGCCGTTCATGCGTGGCTCTTCCACGCGCATGGGGATCGCGGACACCGGACCCTGCTGGGTCGGGCGGAAGGTCCACTCATCCATGGAGAGGGCCGGAAGATTGATCCGGTCGGCCGTGTCGAGTTCTTCGCGAAACGCCTGACTGACCGTAACTTCATCCGATTGCAGACGAGGTTCAGTCCGTCCGCCGATGACACGACGAGCAACCGATCCGGCGCCATCCATAGCGCCTTGGAAGGCGGCGCCAGCACCGGCCGAGAGAAGGGTTTGCTTCCAGTCATATGAATCCTGCGTCCCGCCGACTGCCGAGGCCTGCGCCATCAAGTCAGCCGCACCGGCGACAGCGCCTTGGATTGCGACACGAGCGCCGATGGAGGAGCCCCCGGTCACGTAAGATGTCGGATCGAGAGCAGCGCCGGTGAGGGTGCCACCCAAGGCGGCCAAACCATGAACAGCCTTGCCAGCGATGCCGCCTTCAGCCTGATACCAAGGGTCGGCGTCGGATGTGGCGGCGAATGTTTGACGGCGGCTGCGTTCGCTCTGAACCCATGCATTACCGCTACGACTTGTCGTCTCGCCATCGCTTACGGCGTGGTCGCCGATGGAGGCCAAAGCACCGACGATGCCGCCAATGGACTCGAACGGGTTTAGATTGAACGACCCGGATTTGCCCGCCTTGATCATCTCGTGGGCGTTGGTCCCATCCCTGTATCCACGGCGGAAACCCTCGACGACGAACGACGTGTTGACGGTGTGATTGAACACGTCGCCGAACCGCTGGAAGGCGTCACGCTTTGGAGGCGTTCCGAGTGCGCGGGCGGCCGAGGCTCGGGCCGATCCAGCTTCCGGGTTGGTCCCGTAATGGCGCTGGATGGTCTGTTGCCTGATGTGGTCCGGGGTTCCTTCTTCGAAAAAGAAGGTGTGTCCGTCCGGACCGGTCATTCTGATTTCGGCCATAGGCCTCCTTGGTTAGTTGATGATGTTGCCGTTTCTATCGACACGCGTGGTGCTTCCGCCGCTGGTCGTGGACGTGCCGGGCGCGCGGGTTGATCCGTTGCTCGCAGCCGCCGTCTGGCGAGGAGCGTTGAAGCGCGGTCCATATTCGACGACGATTTCGTCCGCAGCCGCCATTGGGGCTTTGCCAGCGGCGACCCTGCGTTCCCACTCGATCATAGCTTCGGCGCCGAGGCGACGACGTTCCGGTGTCGAGAGTTCGACCGGACCTACCAGTTGACCGATGGATTGCCCGACATAGCCGCGAGCCACGGTGGCGGTGCGGCGCTCTTCGGGAGGGACGCCACGATCTGCACGTGATCCGCTGGCCGCACGGTTCTTCAGTTCGAGATAGGTGCGGGTTGCGGATCGGCCGGTGCCGAAGCGTCCAGCGCTATAATCGCGGTCGAGATCGCTGGTGATCTTGCTGAAGTTGGGTTCGGCGACGGCGAAGCGGGCCATGTAGTTGAGCGACAGGTCTTCGTTCGCTTCGCCCTCTAACTGATCGTTCCGAAGGGCTCGGAAGGCGTTCGTCATCACCATGCCCTCGTTGGGTTCGAGGACGCCGGTTCTGACATTCTCGTTGATGATATCGCTGACATCGGCGCCGCCTTGTGCGCGGGTCCAGAGGTCGAGTGTGAGGTCTTCCTTGGCTTCGACGCGGGCCTTCTCCGTCTTGCGTTCGGTGTCGCCTTGGACTGCGTCGATGGCGTTGAGGACGCGAAGCTGCTGAGCCGGGGTCAAGACCGAGGCGCCGGGGGCGCGTTGACGGCGGACCTCTTCCTTGGCTTCGGCCACGGCCGGGGCGTCAGTTTCAGTCGCAGCCGTTTCACCGGCCGGAGCGGGTTGACCCACGATGGTTCTGGGGTCGATGCGTTGGCCGTTTCGGCGAGCAGACCAGTGAAGGTGAGGTCCGGTGCTGTTGCCGGTATTTCCGGAAGCGGCGAACTCCATGCCCTGTGTGACGGTGTCACCGGCTTTTACGTTGATACGGTCGAGGTGCGCGTAGCCCGTGGTCGTTCCATCCGCGTGTTTGATCAACACGGTGTTCCCACCGCGTCCACGCGGTCCAGCGAACTCGACAACACCAGCGGCCGGAGCCTTCACCGGCGTCCCAATCGGAACTGCGATGTCTAGCCCGCCGTGATTGGTCGAGGCACCAGCTAAGGGAGCGGCGCGCTGGCCCATCCCCGAGGTGATCCGGCCCATCGGCACAGGGGCGATGTAGGTGGTCGCTGCGGCCGGGGCAGGCTTCGGCGTCGGTTCAGCGACGGAGGGCAGGGGAGCCCCTTCAATCGCTGCGATAGGGGCGGTCGTGGCCGTTTCATTGGCACGGACATCTTCGATCTCTTGAGCCACGTCGGTGGCCCGGCGTGTGTCGTTCAAGGCGTGGAGGCCGGTGAGGTCGCCGGTCTCCGTCGCATAGGCGATGACGCCGTTGACGATCTCGTCCTGAACCGCGACGCCGTCCAGACCAGCGGCCTTCATGGTATCGACGACGCCGATCAGGTCGAGGTTTTCGCCACGAGCCAAACCGGCTTGGATTTCTCCGACCGTGTTACGGACCATCTCCTGATCGGTCTTTGTCTTGAGGATGCTATTTGCACGGGCGTTCGTCTCATTCGACCAACGCATCAGCCGTTCGCCCACACCACGTTTCACGTCGGGTAGGTCATACACATCCGAGGTCTCGGCGATGAACTCGCGAGCGCTCTCCGACATGTACGCCTCGATCTCTTCGACCGTGCTGCCTTCGTTGATCATGCGATCCAACTCTTGCGCGGTCTCGGTCTCATACTTCGTCTGACGGGCTGCGGCAGTGACGCTGAAGTAGGCGCGCTGATAGGCGACCGCCTGCTGTTGCGCGGGGTCCATTTCACGGCCTGCGCTGGCGTCGGTCATACCATCGGCATAGGCGACTTCCGCCGTCTGGCGGGTCTTCGCGATATCCGCTTCCTGATAGGCGGCGTTCGCCCCTTCAAGCTGTTTGAAGAAGCGGTTGATCTGTTCGACGCCACCGTCTCCACGATAGGCGGAACGCATATCCGAGCGGACTTGGGCGTCTGGTGTCCGCGTCTCACGACGGGTCGGAGCGATGGCGTCACGGTTCTCAGTGACCCGGTCTTGCGCACCACGGCGCGTGTTCGATCTCGATAGATCATCAGCCATTATTTCGGCCCTTTCGCTGCATCAGCCTTGGCGATCTGAAGCGACTTGCCGCCGTAGTAGGCCTGCGCTCCCGAGGTCGCGATCCGCAGACCGGCGCCCAGAATGGTGGGGCTGGTGTTGCGGGAGTGCATGGAGTTGGCTTCCGCGATGGCGGCGCGTTCCTGCGTCTCTGCGTTCAGATTGGTTCGTTCTGTTGCGAGGCTGTTTTGCATGAGGCTGTCGTTCAGCATCGCTTCCACGCTGCCACCGATATTTAGCCCTTGTTGCCCGGCCGCGACCTTGATGCGCGCGGCTTCCTGACGGGCGACACGCTGGCGGTCATTCAGTTCGGCGGTTTGCGCGGTTTTGATTTCGGACTGGGTCGTCGCAAGCTGCGCATCAATGGCGCGCTGCTGGTGTTTGGCTGACTGCATTTCGCCGATGACGCTCGTGGCGGTGCCGACAACGGCGAGAGTCACGCCGACAGTAATTGGATCACAGATTGGGTGGTCCCTCCCTCGTTATGCTGAAAAGGTAGAAGGGGCGCTGCTCGCGCCCGTGGTGAAGATCGACGGCTTCGATCTCAAAGCCCGACCACAGGAGCCATTGGAGGCTCTGACTGTTTCGGGCGTCGATGTGGTTGTAGAGGCGCGGCCATTGTTCGAGGAGATCGAGCACGTAGCTGCGGGTATGGCGAGCGACGGCTAGGCTAGCGCTGCGGGTCGCCATCCCGGACGTTCCCAGCATCCAGATGATGCCGTGGCCGTGGTCATCCGGCGCTGCACCGAAGATGCAGAACGGTACGCCGTCCTCACAGATCACCCATGCGAATTTGGACATCATCAGGGACGAGGTCAGCAGCACGAGCGGATCGGGATCGCCCAGAGTGAGGAGCGGATTGGTCGCTCGCATCTCGTCCCAATCGGACGGTCGGAGGTTGGCTGCGATGTGTTCGAGCCACGCCATAGTTTGCTCGTCCGACGTGTCGGCGAGGTTGTGAAAAAAGATCATGCTTTCTGGGGATCGCTGCTATAGGGCGACCAGTTTTGGGGGGCTGGAATGAAGCTTGTGGGTTGCGCCGTGATGGCGCTCACTATGATCGCTGGGGCTGCGAACGCGGGGGACTGGCGTCTCACGACGGCCAACGTCAAGGGAGCTATTGGCGTTGATCTTGAGACAGTGCGGGTAGGCAGTCCGCGCCGCGCGTGGACTGTCGTGCTTTTTCCTGAGACAAACTCAACGGGCGCGGATTACGCCCTCGTTCGAGTTGAGGTCGATTGCGTAGCTGAGACGATGGCGAAGACCAACTACGCCGTTTACAACGCGGCTGGCTCGTCGATTGAACGAAACGACCGGTTCGAGTCGTCCAAGCCCGTCATTCCAGACTCCGGCGAAGCATCCATCCTTGAGGCTGTTTGCTTCAACCGATTCACGGTCCCCGCCTCTAGTGGCTGGACCAACGTGAACGAAATGCTGATCGACTACCGCTCGACGCTCGAAGACTGACCGTCCGAAGACGGTCAGCTTGAGCGAGCGCGGTTGTGATACTGCGCCTCCCACTCCGCACTGACGAAAGTCGATGCGACGTGGGTATCGTTGACGATCCTGATGATCGCCGTCGTGTTCTGGCCCCACACCTGAAACCGATAGGTGCCGGTGTGATAGGCGGGCCGGTTCAGCTTCAGACTGTCCGCGCCCAACACCTTGCCGGTGAACTCCGCCAGCCGGGATGGCAGGATTTCTTCGACCGTCTCATCCAGACCGTGAGGGCTGACGATGGTCTTGAAATAGGCCGTGTCGGCGTAGGAGATCGAGAACGTGCGCAACTGGGTGCGGCCGGTCGTGATCGCTTCGCCGCGCTGATTGCGGACGAACTGGGCGGAGAACTGGAACTCAAACGAGTAGTTCGCTCCCGCCACGACCGCAGCGTGATGATGCTGCCCCGGCACTGTGACGACGTTCGTATCCGTCCACTGGTATTGGGTCGGATCGATCAGCGTCTCGCGCTGTCCGCCAAACCCATCTCCTCGCACGAGGCGGAAAGACGGGCGGTGGGGAACATAGGGGAGGGTGAACTCCGTGCGATCCGCGACGCTCGAATAGACGCCGGTGACCACGGTCTGACGATCCAAGTAGATCTGATTTGTCGTGGCCGTCGTGGTGGCTCCCGCTTTCAGATTGGCCCGCTCTAGGAACAGGCCGTCCGGACGCTGGATCACCAGATAAAGGATGCCCTTCAGGTACGCCGCTGAGACGACCTTCACCCCTTCGCCAAGAGCCCATTCGTGCCATGCCGCCTGAGCCTTTTCGTCTGCTGAAGTCCAATGGAACTGGTAGACGAACACCTTGTTCGGCGCCCCATCCGTCAGGACGAACAGAGCGCTGAGATCATCAGCCGGTACGATTTGGCTCACCCCGCTAGGAATGTAGTTATCGACATGGGCGGTGATGTCGGCGGCGGTCGTGGCGTCGCTGCCAGCCAGCCGGGTGTATTCCCGAATGGTGGCGGACTGGCTCCCATCGACGCTGAAGTAGATTTCAGAACCGAGGGGCGCGAGCCCAGCGCGGGTGTTCACGGTATAATTGGTGGTCGGCCGGATCGCGAGAGATGCGGCTGTGACGCCAAGTTCGCCGAAGCTAAGGCTGAACTGCGTCTGATCGCTCGTCAGCAGGATGCCGTCGTTGAATGTCACGGCGTCCATTAGGCGCGACACCCGTGTGGAGGTCGCGGACATGTCGATCACGTCGCTCTCAAGATAGTCGATCTGGCTCATGCGCCAGAAGTTTCCGAAATCACCAACCACGCTCATCGCGCAGTTTTCATCGAACAAGAACGACAGGCGGTTTTGGAAGAAGAAGACCTTCCGGATCGAGCGGCCGATGAAGCCGGGATTCGGGTTGATCGTCTCGTCACCTACCCGGCGCGGCGCCCATGAGAACGGCGCGAAGGTGAATGTCCCATCGGCTTCCGAGATCAGGGCGTGAGGCATGGTCAGCGGGTTGATCGCATTGATCAGGCCCGGCTTCAGACATTCGTCCCAGACCCCCTCATTGAAACGGACATAGTAGGAGGTGAAGCTAGAGCTTTCGTCGCCTTGGACGCGGTAGATCGCGCCCTGTGTTGGCGTTGCTGGAAGCTTGTCGAAACGCTGGACGGTGCCGCTGAGCGATCCCAAGACGGGGTTCGGATCGTACTGATACGCAGTGCCGGGTCCGTACTCGACGCCGTTCGCATCAATCCCATTTCGGCGGCTAAGCCAGATTTGGTATTCGACATCCGCCTCGGCGTCGCTCCCGATGGGAGCCATCGCACAGGTCTTCGTCCGGTTGGTGATGAAGGTGTAGTCGGCGACGGAGGATGCGGAGACCTCAGTCTGATAGTCGGCGATCCCGTTGAGGTAACCCCAGCCACCCGGCGCGTTCACGACCCGCTCGTTTCCAGTGACGGTATCGAAGACTTTGATCGTGCCGTTCGCGATTATGGCGACGTACTGTTCGTCCGTGTCGCGGTTGATGGCGTGGACGAAAGCGTTCGAGGGAGCGCCGTCCATCAGCTTCTTCACGTGCTCGGTCGGAGCGCGTTTCGAGAGGCCGTTGGCGATGCTGGACCAACCGTTGATCTGCGCTTCAAGCTGATCCGGTGAACGGACCTGAGCCGACTGCTGCGACACCCCGCCGTGAAGGCTGGGGATCGAGCGCACGAGGAGGCTCAATGAGACCTCCAAGCCCGGCGACGGCTTGTCTTCGCGGCGAGTTCAGGACTGGCGCGGAAGGCGTTGATGTCTGCGGCGGCGGTTTGGCTGCGCTGAAGCGCGATCCATGCACGCTGTTCGTCGCCTTCAAGGATGCGGTTCGTGGCAGGATCGCCAACCGTCTGGGCTTGGAACCGGCGACATGCGGCGGCGGTCGCGTAGCTGCGAGCGGCTTCCGGCAGGGCTTCGAATTCGAAGCTCCACTTCACCTTCACGCGCACCGGCTGGCCGATGTTGAATGTATGGTTGGCGGCGTCCCAAAGGGCGAACGCCGAATGATCGGGGTGCTGGCGCGGGGTCAGGTCTTTGCGCGGTTCGGACGGATCGACATCTTGGGCGCCCAGCGGGATGAAGACCACGCCATCCACGTCAGGATTGAGCAGATAGCCGTCGTCGGTGTTGAACTTGAAGCCCCACTGGCAAATTTCGCGGACCACCTTGCGAAGGGTGTCGAGGGCCACGTTCTGATCGTGAAGCTGAGGGGTGATCGCGTTGACGGGCGACTGACCGATTGCCAGCAGCATCGAGTTGACGGCGGCGAGTTCAGAAATAGGAGTGGCGTACATCGGCCTCCTTCGTTGGGGATGAAAAAAAGGCCCCGATCCGGGGATCGAGGCCTTCGTTTTGGTCGGCTTAGGCCGGTGCGCCGGTGCGCAGTTCCACCGCATCGGTGGCGCGCAGGACATTTGTGCCGCTCATGTAGCGACCAACAATCAGGTGGCCTTGCTTGTTGATCTGCTCGTCGTGCTGGATCGACACGTCTTGGACTTGCGCCGTGACGATTGCGTCCGGGGTCCAAACGACGCCAACAGTCTTGCTGAAGTCACCTTGGTAGCGCGGCAGAACGCCAACGGTCGCCGACTGGTTGACACCGAACGGGGCAAGGTTGGACTTGACGATCTTAATGCCGTCGATGGTCGTCAGAGCCATATTGCGAACGTCGGCGGTGCCGCCGTTGTAATCACGGTTCAGGTTCTTATCGGACTGCTTAAGAAGGTAGAACTGCTGGGTCGAAACCATGCCGTAGATGGGCTTCGTGTCCACATCGACATTCTTCAGGTCCATGACCTTCTTCGCTTCCGAGAAGGCGTCGAACAGCTTGGTGACATTGGTCAACAGGGCTGTGTCGGTGACGTTGCCGCCACTTTGGCCCAGCTTACCGGCGTCACGAGCGGCCTTGATCAGAGCGCGAACGGCGTTGGCATCGAAGTGACGAGCGAGGAAACCAGCAATTTCGTCGGCGTAGGCCGAGCGAACATCGTAGTGGTTCATCGCTTCGTCGATGTCGGCGATGAAGACACCGGACACCAGCTTGTCGTCTGGGGTCACGATGATCTCATCGTGCGGGATGTTGTCGCCCAGAATTTCAGTGCCGGGTTGGTGATAGCCACCAGTCGCCTGACCCATAACGGGGTAGCGGTAGGACTTGCCGCCATTCAGATTCACGATGCGATGGAGACCGCGCATGATCGTCTTGGTTTCGTACGTGGCCAGAACCTCTTTGCCGAAAAGTTCTAGGAATAGGGCGAGAGTATCGCCAGCACCGGCCTTCTGACCGGGGCGCGAGGGAGTTGAATTAGCCATTAGGCTCCTTTGATTAGGGTTAGATTCCCGATCATTCGGAGTCCGCTGGCGAGCAAGGTTGTCGGAGTTACCGGCCTCATCGCAGCCGGATCGATCCGTTGGATTGTGGGATAGGGTTTAAGCCGGGCTTTCACCGGCGCCGTCCGAGGACGGTCAGATCACGTCGCGCTGGATCAGGGCGGCCCGGCCGTCCGGTCACGATGACGCGGCGGGCTAGGTCTTGTGGATGCGATTACGCGACTGCGCCTACTTCTTTGGAACGCCACAGTTTCTCTGCAACGTCCTGACGATAGGCAGGGTCGGTCTTGTAGCGGGGGTCGCTAATAGCTGCTGTAATCTCGGTCTGCGAACGGAACACATCGCCATTAGCGGGACCGCTCTGGCCTTGCACGAAGCTGCCCTCGTTGGGCTGAGCGGCCTTGAACCGGCCGACCAACCACTCGACACCTTGGCGCTGAGTAGCAGGGGTATCGACCAGCTTGTTGTAGGCGGCCATATCCTCGTCAGAGAGGGCCTTCGACGCCCACGCCATCGCCGCATCAAGCGTCTTTTCGTCACCGGCAGCGGCGAAAATGCTCGCGGATTGTTCACGACCCAGCGCGGCAAGGCCGTCCATGTAGGTCTGAATGATGTTCTTAGGGACGCCCAGTTTCTCGATCTCGGCAATGGCCTCGTCAGTCGGCGCGCCGTTGGTTTCGGCATACGTTTGGGCGAAGGATTCGAATGCCTTCGTGATCGGACTGGCTTCCGCTTCAGCTTCAGCCTCGCCTTCAGACTTCTCGATCTTCAGATCGATGGGCTTCTCATCTTCCTTCTTCGTGTTGGAAAACTTTTGTTCCAACTCGCTGTAGGACTTCGCCAGATCGTCGATCCTTATCTCGCCCTTTTCCGCATCCCAGAACTTCTCCGCGATATGGGCGGGGCGTTCGGGCTTGTCGGCTTCGGTGATCGTATCAGTCTTCTCAAGGCTGGCGCGGTATTCGGTTTCGCTCATCCCTTCCGGGAAGGCGGTAGCCGGGAGATCGGTAGTAGTGGCCTCAGTGGCCGTGGTCTCTGTTGTCATTCAAATCCTTATGAGGGTTGGTCTGATGCGGCTTTCATTGCCGCGTCCATGAAGCCGGGAGCCGCCGCTTGGGTGGCCTGCGCCATCATGGCTTGCTGCTGTTCCTGCGCCTTTTGCTCATCCGTTTTCAGAAGAGCATCCAGACCAAGGACGCCGTGTTCGACGCCCAAGCGGGTCAGCAGATTGGTGATGTTGAATTCCTGCGCGACAGTCGGGTTCGACAGCATGGCAGTGGCGTCGGAGATGAAGTTCCGAAGACGGTTCACCTCAGCAGCGCGGCCTAGTGCAGCCAGACCCGTGAGTATCTTGGGCTTGATCGCGTCGGGTACGGGCGGGATGCGGTTCTGCTGGCCCGCGATGTAGAGGTATCGGGTTGCGATGGGCTTCTGAAGCTCGTTTGCCAGCACCGAGAAGGTGCCGCCCAGAGTGTTTTCCAACTCCTCCGACGAGGCTCTGATTTCTTCAGCCGTGACACGCTCTGCGTTCCGGAAGTTCTGGACGAGGAAGGCGCGGTTGACCCGGTCTTCGGTCTTGTCCGCGACCGTGACCACGAAGGCGAAGTCTTGGCTCTTGTTCAGGCCGATGGCGCCGACATCATCGGTACGGCCTAGAACGAAATCACCCGAGCTAGCACCGGCGAGTTCGGCGATGTCAGCGGTAGAGTTGGGGTCCACCATGAAGACGGTGCGGCTGGCGAGCGCCGCCATTTGCACGGTCGATTGGTAGAGGTCTTCGAGCGACATCAGGTCGCCCATGTATTCGGTGACGTGGCCGCGTCCGTAATCGCTACCGGGAACGGCGAGCCAACGCGGGGCCAACCATCCCGACTTGTCCTCGGGCGCGCGGCCTTCGGTGCCGGGGAGGCGTTTGCCGTCTATCTCCTGCCAATGGGTGACAGTGCCATCGCGCTTTTCAACGACGGTGTAGAGATCGACTTGTTGCTCCTGTTTGTCCGGATCTACCTTCACGGCAATCAGGGCGCGGATTTCGTCCGATAGGGTCGAGGGATAGACCTTCTCCTGAACGACGATATCGACCCACTGGCCGTAGGCGTCGCGTTTGAGCACGAACTGATCGAGCCGGTAGAGTCGGGGGATGCCGGTGAGGGGGAAGTGGACGACGACATTCCCAGCCACGATCAGTTGGCGAAGCACTTCCGCCATGATCGGTCTGACATTCCGCTCCTCCATGAGGGCGGCGGTCGACTCACTGACCTGCGACAGGAGGGCGTCGGTCGTGGCCTTGTCGGTCTGAAGACCGGCTGCGGCGAAGCCGTCCAACTCCAAACGGAAGAAGGGGACCGAGACAGGAAAGAGGGTCGAGTGCAGGCGGGCGGCCAGCGATCTCAAACCGTTGGCGCCGACGCTCTGATAGGGCTGTGTCGGGGTATAGTGTTCGTTCTGGCCCGCCTCTGGAACGAGGCCGGGGATGGTCAGTCGCGCAGCTTGGCGCGCCTTATCCAGAACGGACGTGCGGGCAGAAGACAGCGCGCTGAAACGCGCTGCTGCGGTCTTCATGCGTTATTTTTGTGCTTTCAAAGTGAGGGCTCTTCCGGCCAACCCAAGGGCTCCCGGAAGCTGGCTCAGCGTTTGCCCGAGTTGGGCGTCACGCGACGTGGACGATCCACCGGGCGCCAAGGGATTGCTCGGAGCGGCGGAGTTCGTCGGCGTGGTGTTGGCGGTCGATCCACCGCGACGGATCGTCAGCGACTTCACCCCGCCCTGTCGGGCGCGGATGATCGGGTCGAGGCCATCAAGCCACGGGTTGCGAAGGATCGCAGGGTCTTTGTCGGCCGTCGCCGATGGCGTGACGACCTTAGGTTTCTTGACGATGCAGATGGCGCGTCTCCTCAGATGGAGTCGGGGCGCTGGACTGACCGTTCAAACTCTCGGCGGAGTTGATGCACGAGGTCACGGCGTCCGGCCTCGAACATGATTTTTTCGATAGGTTGGTCGGCTTGGACCCGAGGCTCCGGACACAGGGTGTCGAGATGGCGCAGGAGGTCTGGAATGTTTGTGGGGAACTTGTCCCTCGCGCCGTGTGCGGTTGGCTGATGACGGCTCATACGCGCTGCAACTCGTTGACGGCGTAGTCGCGGATCGCCTTCACATGGACCGTATGAGGGGCCTCAGCGTCGGCCATCATTCGCTTCGAACGAGCGACTTCCTCGTAAGGGTCGAGGCCCACGGCTTCAGCCATGACGGTGGCGGCGAGAAAGGCCGCGCTGATCTGATCAGCCGGGTCTACGTCTTGAAGACGGGCGAGTTGCGCGAAGGCCGGTTCGCGAAGGACGCTGACCCGACTGCGCTGGCGGACGGAGCCGCGAATGAGTGAGAGAGGAAACATATTCAATAGGTGCTAGTCGGCAATATTTGGTTTGATGCAGTGATCAGGCGAAAAGATATTGGGAGGTGAGGACGCGGTTGATGTCGAAACTTCCCAGCGCTGGGACCGGGGGCAGGGTCGCCGCGATCTCCTCGGGTAGCTGTTCGGCGATCTCGTCCCTGAGCACCTCAAGCCAGTTCGTCTGGTAGAGTTCGACGAAGGTCTCACGCAGGATCGTACCGAGTTCGAAGGCGCGAGCGGCGTGGACACCGAAGCTGTCATGGACGACGGCGAGCGCCCGGATGCCCCGGTCGTAGCAGCGGTTCGCCACGCTCATCAGATGGCTGGCGTCCATGGCGTGAATGAAATTTGGACTGATGCCGTTGGCCTGACGGCGGCTGTCGAGGCGCTTGGTCTCGTTCTTCACTTGCAACCTGAATACCTTGCCCCGGTGGGTGACGTTCACGGCCCCGGACTTGCGGCTGTAATAGCTCTGAAGGACGGGCAGGCCAGTGGGTGTAGTCCATCGCAAGGGCAGGCCTGCGGAGGTCACGATACGGGCCACGCTGCGGAGCCAGTCCATCGCGCTCGACGCCGCCACGACGGTGCTTTGCAGGCCCTCCCACATCGCAGTGCTCAGATAGAGGGAGGCGGCATAATTATCGCCGGTGAGATAGGGTTGGCCCGCGCCGTCCAGTTCGCGAAGCGTCTGGAAGATCATGTCGTGCATGCCATAACGCGTGGCGCTGTAGACGTAGGTCATGACCGGACGCTTCGCCATTTTGCGGCTGACCTTGTCACGCCAGACCGCTGCGATGGGATCAGCGGATTGATCAACGGCGGCCTGCACGAGGGCGGCGACTTCCGCATAGATGTCCTGCGGCTTTTCGCTGGGTTCGAGATTGACCGCTGCGGCCCCGATGGGATCACGGAGCAGGGCAGAGAAGTGCTGAAGGCCTGAGTTGGAACCGTCGAGCGCCACCGGCAGATGGCTGATGAAATCGGCGCCTTCACGCACATATCCCGCCCATTCCACGCATGCGGCGAGCGCCATGAAGGGGCTATCGGCGGTGGCCCAGAAGCGCTGGCCGTCGAGCGGATCATTGGCGCTGTCGAGGATTGCGGCTTCATTGGCGAAGACCCAATCAACGCGCTCGTCGAAGCTAATCTTGTCGTGGCCGAACAGGTTGGCGAGGTGGACGGCGAGCCAGTGGGCGCCCGCGTCCGTGATCGGGTGACCTTCAGCGAATTCCAACAGGGACTTGGCGAGATCATCGCCTTGCGGATGTGGCCCGCCAGTCGCGAGGGGATAGACGCGGCCACGGAAATCCAGCGAGTGCGGGAAGTAGATCGCGTCTTCGTCAGCGAACTTCGCCGCTACCCATAGGCGCTGGCTCACAGCCAGCCGCTTGCTCACAAGCTTCGAGTTGCGGTCGTGGACATCGGCGGCCTCGCGTTTCCAACGGGCCTTGGCTGTTTCTTCGGTGTCGTAGTTGTGGGGTCGGCCGGGCAGGGGCTCGGGATTTCTTGCGGGCAGATCGCCCAGCACGCCGCCTCCATCCCAGACTTCACGAATGACATTGAGGATCGGGGTGTTAATCCGCCACGCCGTCTCTTGGATCGCGTTCACCGCGTCATAGACCGCAGGCATCATCTGATGGCGGAGGTCTTGGTGGTATGCGGCGTTCGCCTGTTTGACCAAGCGGGTGCCCGGCTGACGGGTGACGTAGCCGCCTTTGAACGGGCTGGACCAACGACGCGGCGGGATCACCATCGGAAGGTTGATCGGTTCGAGGAGTTCACAGCGGGCGTGCTGCTGCTCAAGCCATTGATGGACCGCCTCAGTCGGACGGACGTATTTGGTTTGCAAGCCCCGGCTCTCGATCACGAACAGGCCGGTGGCGTCGCAGAATAGCTCGATGGCTTTGACGCCAGTGCGGATGCGGGTCGCCAACGGGAACGTCCGATCCACGCCCAACCGTTCGAAGATATTCTGGATCGCGCGGCGCTTCTTGCTGCTGCGGACGCCGGTCTGCTGATTTCGCAGGACGCCTTTCGCGGCGTGACGGTTCGCCTTCGTGAGGTTCGCCATCTGGATATGTTCGATGATGGCGTCGGCGACCGCGATGGCGGTGGCGGTGAGTTTCTTCTGTTCGACGACGGCACTGAGGATCACGCGGCCGATCAGGTAGGCGGCCTCTTCGGCGCCGATCTCCGACAACAGGTACGCAGCCTCTGGCGTGCGGGCGCCGCCACCTTCGTTCACGCGGTCGGTGAACTCGCGGATCGCTTCTGCGGTAGGTTGGAGGGCGAGCCGGAGAAGCTGTCTGCCCGGTGGCAGATCGGCTTCCTCATCGGCGGCGCTGGGATCGTTGCGCCACGGCAATGGGCGTCGGCTACGGTAGCGGCTGGAACCCAGCGCGCGGCTCTCTTCCTCCAACGCGATCTGGCGTTGGAGGCGGTCTCGAAATGTCTCTTCCCTCATCCATTATTTAGCAGGATGGGGCTGATCTCAGGGGTTAGCTCAACTGAACACCGTTGGTTGAATCGCTAGCCCGTGCCATGAGGCGAGCAGGGGAGGGCAGCTATGCCACTTTATACGATCACGAATGTGCCTCCGGCTGAAGCAGTTGCACCGACCGCGCTCGCAGACTGGACCGCCCTAGTCGTGGCGATCACTGGATTTACCGCTGTGGCGGTTTGGCCAGTCGTGGTCGTGATTGGAATGATTTCATATCGCATGCCGCTCAGTCGGTTCATCGACCGGATCAGAGCTGCGAAAGCATTCGGGGTCGATGTCGATACGGATGTGGCAAAATTGGCCGTGATCACCGAAGCGGTGGAAGTCGAGGCTGCGGTGGAGAAGGCGGAGGAGGCCGCTGACGCTGCTGAAACTGCCGATGTTGTTGCTACAACGGATAACGCTCCAACTGCCCCGGCCGAGACCGCTCCATCCGACGCGTCGCCCGAAGGTGCTTCGCCGGTAGGGTGGAATGACCGGTCGAAATGGGTGTTGATGGAGCATGAAGCGCTGCGCCGCTTCCTAGAAGCGTCTCCTGACCCAGCGATCCCATACGGGCTTAACCCGAACGTCCACGTACGGGCAGTGTGGGACGAAGTCGGCGTCGCGCTTCGGCAGTTAGCTCAGGCTCATGGAGCGGGTTTCGGAAGCGTCCCTGTGAAAATCAGAACGCTAGAAAGGCGCGGAATTTTGTCGCCGACTCTAGGTACGCTGCTGATCGAGCTCTACCGCTATAGGTCGGAAGCCAGCAGTATGACGCGGGAGTTCACCGCAAAAGAAGCACGCCAGATCAGGGCGAGTGGGCGCACCGCCATTCGGGAGTTGAACGATTTGTTGGCCGCAGGGCCGAGCATCCCACCTCCGCCTTCACCCCCTCCGCCGCCCCACACCAACTAGATTAGATGGCTGGGGAACCGCTTGCGCACCCCATCAAATCCGCTACAAGGTCACTACAAACTTCGTCTCTCAACTTCGGTTCGAGCGTTGTTTTTAAAGGCGTTTTGGGCAAAATCTGGAAATCCTAGTTCCCCAGCCATCGGCCGACAAAGGTCGGCGCCGCCGAACCACTTCACAGCTTCAGCATTATGATCTGCACCAGGGCTTCCGTTCGGACGCCCGGCTGCCTAGCTTGACTGCAGACTGCTGCTGAGGAGAACGACGATGGTCACCGCCCGTGAAAAACGCCTGGCCCCGCTGAGGACGCCGACCAGCCTGTCGGAGGAGGCGACGCGCGATATTTCCGCCGCGTTGACCACGCTGCTGGCCGATACGTTCGCCCTCTACATCAAGACCAAGAACTTCCACTGGCACGTGTCGGGGCCGCATTTCCGAGACTATCATCTGCTGCTGGACGAGCAGTCGGCCGAAATCCTGGCCATGACCGATCCAATGGCCGAGCGCGCGCGCAAGATCGGGGGCACGACGCTGCGTTCCATCGGTCAGATCGCCAGGGAGTCGCGCGTGTTGGACAATGACGCCGACTATGTCGATCCGCTCGACATGCTGGCCGAGCTTCGCGATGACACCGGCGAACTGATCGGCCGAATGCGCGAGGTTCACGATCTGTGCGACGAACATAACGACATCGCCACCGCCAGCCTGCTGGAGAACTGGATCGACGAGAGCGAGAAGCGCGTCTGGTTCCTGTTCGAATCGGGACGGCGCGGCAACGGCTGAGGAACCGCAGCGCTCGCGCCGTCTTATGTATCATCGATAGTCCATTCGCAGACGGCGCAGGAGAGGCGTGTGAAGCAGGGAGCGGTGATCTGCGGATTGGCGATGGCCAGCGCCCTTGCGGCCTCGCCTGCGTCGGCGGACATGTCCAAAGCGTTTGGAAACACGATCGTCTCCCACTATCCGAACGGACAGTGGGTCAGGCATTATTTCGAGCCGGACGGGCGCTATACGTCGCAGTTCTCTGACGGGCGGCGGCTGAGCGCGCGCTGGTCGGCCGAGGGAGACAAGATCTGCCTGAGCGGCTTCAGCCCGCGTCAGATCCTGCCGCGCTTCTGCAGCCGGATGATCGTGGCCGATATCGGCGATACCTGGCTGGCGCGCGATCCGCTGGGGCGGTCCATTCGCAACGAACTGGTCGCCGGACGCCGCTGAGCCTCTTGCCCTGACCGCCGTCACCCTCTAGAGGCCACGGCCTGCCCATGCGGATGTGGCGGAACTGGTAGACGCACTAGATTTAGGTTCTAGCGCCGAGAGGCGTGGAGGTTCGAGTCCTCTCATCCGCACCAAAGCAAAAAGGCCCCGGAGCGATCCGGGGCCTTTTCTTTATTGTTGGGCCTACCGCCCTTCGGGCTGCTTGAGGCCGTGTTCCGGGGCTATCGCACCTGCGCAATAGGCCCCAGAACTTTCGCTTAGCGTATCGGCGGGACGGGCGGCGGCGGTGCGTCGCTGTCCGTTTCATGAACCTCGATCAGGCCACGACCCAGGTGGCTCTTGCGATAGCCATACAGGAAGTAGATCACCAGGCCGATGCCGCCCCAGATCGGCAGCACCATCTTGGCGTCGTGCGGCAGGTTCCAGAACAGGAAGGCGCAACCCAGGGCGGACAAGGGCGCGAACACCCAGATCAGCGGCGTGCGGAACGGACGTTTACGGTTCGGCTCCTTGACCCGAAGGATCAGCACGGCCAGCGACACCATGAAGAAGGCGAACAGCGTACCGGAGTTCGAGATGTCCGCCAGTTTGCCGACCGGGAATAGAGCGCCGGCGATAGCCACCGCGACGCCGGTGCAGGCCGTCACGATATAGGGCGTCTTCCACTTGGGGTGGATCTTGGTCAGGCCTTCCGGGAGCAGGCCGTCGCGCGCCATCACGAAGAAGATGCGGGTCTGACCATAGATCATCATGAGGATGACCGAGGGCAGGGCCAGCAGGGCGGCGGTGCCCAGGGCGTTGCCGATCTGCGGATGGCCGATCACGCGCAGGACGTGGGCGAGGGCCTCGTTGGAACAGACCAGCATCTCGCTGTTGGACGGCAAGGCGCAGGCGGCGACGAAGGCGGGCGAGCCGGGTTGGACGGCTTCGCCGGCCGCGCCGAGCACCGGCTGAGCGCCGATGGCGCCAGCTGCACCCAGGGCGACCAGCAGATAGAAGACGGTGCAGATGGCGAGAGAGCCGATCAGGCCGATCGGCACGTTGCGTTGCGGGTTCTTGGTCTCTTCGGCCGCCGTCGAGACCGCGTCAAAGCCGACATAGGCGAAGAAGATCGAAGCGGCGGCGCCGACGATTCCCATGCCCGAAGACGCGCCGAACATGCCGTTGGGCGAGAAGGGCGACAGGTTGGCCGTCTTGATCACCGGCAGGGTGATGACGATGAAGACGGTCAGGGCGGCGACCTTGATAAGCACCAGAACGGCGTTGACGCGCGCCGATTCCGTGGTCCCAAGCATCAGCAGGCCGGTGACCAGCAGGGCCACGACGATGGCCGGGATGTTGACGATCCCCGCCGAGAAGTCGGGCGTGGGGATGAAGCCGTTCATGGCCCAGGTCGGTCCGGCGGACAGAAGGTCAGGGAAGTTGAACCCCAGCCCCTGTTCTATCAGCCCCAGGACATAGCCAGACCAGCCAACCGACACGGCGGCGGCGGCGACGGCATATTCCAGGATCAGCGCCCAGCCGACCGTCCAGGCCAGCAGTTCGCCCATCACGGCGTAGGTATAGGTGTAGGCAGAGCCCGAGACCGGGGCCATGGCCGCCAGTTCGGAATAACAGAGCGCCGCGACGGCGCAGACGGCGCCGGCGATGACGAAGCTGACCATCATGCCCGGGCCGGCTTTTTGCGAAGCCGCAGCCGTCAGGACGAAGATCCCGGTGCCGATGATGGCCCCGATCCCCAGAAGCGTCAGTTGAATAGGACCAAGCGACCGATGAAGTGATTTCTTCTCGGCCGTGGCAAGGATCGCGTCGAGCGACTTAACGCGCCACATAAAATACCCCCACGGTTTGATGCAGCCCCTCGGCTGCTTGGCGCGGACGCTAGCGACGGATGAAGCGGCGCGCAACGCGCATGACGAGGGGGTTAAGACGTGACGACGCTTTCGTGATCGCCCCGCAGCAGGCTAGAGCCCAGGGATGCTGCCCATCCACGCCGTTCTGGAACCGCTGAAAGCCGCCCTTGCGAGCGGCAATACGGCGGTGTTGGCCGCGCCTCCGGGGGCCGGAAAGACGACGGTCGTGCCTCTGGCGCTGCTGGATCAGCCGTGGCTGGAGGGCAAGGTTCTGGTGCTGGAGCCGCGACGCCTGGCCGCACGGGCTGCAGCCGACCGGATGGCGAAAACGCTAGGCGAACAGGCGGGTGAGACCGTGGGGTATCGCACCCGGTTGCAGAGCCGCATCGGGCCGAGGACGCGGATCGAGGTGATCACCGAGGGCGTCTTCACGCGCATGATTCTGGACGATCCGGGTCTGGACGGCGTGGGCGCGGTCCTGTTCGACGAGTTTCACGAACGCAGCCTGGACGCGGATCTGGGGCTGGCCCTGGCGCGCGAGACGCAAGGCCTGCTGCGTGAGGATCTGCGTCTGCTGGTCATGTCGGCGACGCTGGACGTCGTGGGGGTGTCGCGACTGCTTGACGGTGCGCCGGTGATCGAGGCCGAGGGGCGGGCCTGGCCGGTCGAGACTCGGTATCTGGGCCGCAATCCGTCCGAACGGTTCGAAGAGGCCGTGGCGCGGGCCTGTCTGACGGCGCTGGGCGAGCAGACGGGGTCGATGCTGGTCTTCCTGCCGGGGCAGGGCGAGATCCACCGGGTCGCGCGGATCGTGAACGACCGGCTGCGACTGCCCAATGTCGATGTCGCGCCGCTGTATGGCGGGCTGGACCGGGCCGAGCAGGACCGGGCCATCGAACCGGCGACGCCGGGACGGCGCAAGCTGGTGCTGGCGACATCGGTCGCGGAGACCAGCCTGACCATCGAGGGCGTGCGGGTGGTGATCGACGGCGGCCTGTCGCGGGTTCCGCGCTTCGAGCCGTCCAGTGGCCTGACCCGGCTGGCGACGGTCAAAGTCAGTCGCTCCTCGGCCGAACAAAGACGCGGCCGCGCCGGACGCACCGAGCCGGGCGTCTGCTATCGCCTGTGGGACGAGGAACAGACGCGCGGTCTGGTCCCGCATCAGCGCCCGGAAATCCAGGAGGCGGACCTGACCGGCCTGGCGCTGGATCTGGCGCGATGGGGCGCGCGGTCGGTCGATGGGCTGGCCCTGCTGGACCCGCCGCCGGCCGGGGCCATGGCCGAAGCGCGCAAGGTGCTGATGCGACTGGGGGCGCTGGATGCGGACGGGGGGCTGTCGAAACATGGGCTGCGGCTGACGCGGATCCCGTTATCGCCGCGGCTGGCCCATATGGTGGCCGTGGCGTCGGACGGGGGCGATGCGATGATGGGCGCGCGGATCGCGGCGGTGCTGAGCGAGCCGGGCTTGGGCGGATCGGGCGTGGATCTGGCGGATCGGCTGATCGGGCTGGAGCGGGATCGGTCACAAAGAGCGCGCGACGCGATGAAGCTGGCGGATCGTTGGGCGCGCGCGGCAGGCGGCGGATCGGGTCGGACGATCGATCCGGGCCTGCTGCTGGCCGAAGCCTTCCCCGAGCGGATCGCCAAGGCGCGAGGCAAGGCGGGCGAGCTTTTGTTGGCCAGCGGGCGAGGGGCCGTGCTGGAGGCGACCGACCACTTGGTTCGCGAACCCTGGCTTGCGGTGGCGGACCTGGGCGGCGGCGATGCGCGCGACCGGGTGCGACTGGCGGCGGCGCTAGATGAAGATCGGATCGAGACCGACCTGGCGCGGCTGATCTCGGTCGAGGATCGGCTGGTGCGCGAGCCGTCGGGGCGTTCGGTCATCCGACGGTCGCGGCGCATCGGGGCTATCGTGCTGGACGAAAAGATCGTCGGCGCGCCGGATGCGAAGATGCTGGCCGCCGCCCTGCGGGCCGAAGTCGAGGCGGAGGGGCTAGGCGCGCTGAAATGGGGCGAGCAGGCGTCTGGCCTGCGCGCGCGGCTGGCCTTTCTGCATGATCGCGACCCAGCCTGGCCCGATGTTTCGGACGCCGCCTTGCTGGCGGCGCGCGAGGACTGGCTGTGGCCCTTGCTGGAAGGGGCCAAGTCGCTGGAGGCGATCGGAGATGTCCGGCTGGCCGAAGCCTTGCGCGGCTTGATCCCATGGGATTTGCAGCGACGGCTGGACGACCTGGCGCCCACGCGTCTGGTAACGCCGCTGGGGTCGGCGGCCATCGATTACGGCGCCGAGGGCGGGCCGCGCGTCGACATTCGCGTGCAGGAACTGTTCGGCGTGAAGACGCATCCGACCGTCGGTGGCGTGCCGTTGACCCTGGCCCTGCTGTCGCCGGCGCGACGGCCCGTGCAGGTGACGAAGGACTTGCCGCGCTTCTGGGCCGGTTCCTGGGCGGCGGTGCGGGCCGAGATGCGGGGGCGCTATCCACGTCACCCCTGGCCCGAGAACCCGGCCGAGGCGCAACCGACGAACCGGGTGAAGCCGCGCGGGACCTGATCGCCTTGACGCGGCGGCAGGGAAACGGGCATCGCTGAGGGCAACTGGGAGCCTACGATGTCCGACGCCGTCCTGCCGAAGAACTCCACCGGTCGCGTGCTGTTCGCCAGCCTGATCGGCACGACGATCGAGTTCTTCGACTTCTACATCTATGCCACCGCCGCCGTTCTGGTGTTTCCGGCCTTGTTCTTCCCCGGCGAAGATCCGGGCACGGCCCTGTTGTCGTCGTTCGCCACCTTCTCCATCGCCTTCTTCGCGCGGCCCATCGGCGCCCTGGCGTTCGGGCATTTCGGGGACCGGGTCGGGCGCAAGGCGACGTTGGTCGTGGCCCTGATGACCATGGGCCTGTCGACCGTGGCCATCGGCCTGTTGCCGACGCACCAGCAGGTCGGTCTGCTAGCGCCCCTGCTGCTCGCCTTGTGCCGGTTCGGCCAGGGTTTGGGCCTGGGCGGTGAATGGGGCGGGGCGGTTCTGCTGGCGACCGAGAATGCGCCGCCGGGAAAGAAGGCCTGGTTCGGCATGTTCCCGCAGCTTGGCGCGCCCATCGGCTTCATCCTGTCGACGACCTCCTTCATCATCCTGACCTCGACCATGAGCGAGAGCGCATTCGAGGCCTGGGGCTGGCGTATCCCGTTCCTGGCCAGCGCCATACTGGTGTTCGTCGGCCTGTGGGTGCGGCTGAAGATCTCCGAGACCCCCGAGTTCCAGAAGGCTGTGGATCGCGACGAGCGGGTCAAGGCGCCGGCCGTGACACTGTTCGCCCATCACAAGGCGGCGCTGGTGCTGGGGACATTCAGCGGGGTGACGACCTTCACCCTGTTCTATCTGATGACGGTCTTCGCCCTGGGGTGGGCGACGACGGGGATGGGGCTGGCGCGGGCCGACGTCCTGCCGATCCAGTTGATCGGCGTGCTGTTCTTCGCCGCCTGCATTCCGGTGACGGCGCTGCTGGCCGACCGATACGGTCAGGTTAAGGTGCTGATCTGGTCGTCGGTGGGGATCGGCCTGTTCGGCTTTTTGTTCGCGTCTCTGTTCGGAGGCGGGCTGACCGGCTTGCTGATCTTCTTTGCGCTGGGGTTCGCCCTGATGGGCTGCACCTATGGCCCCATCGGCGCGGCCATGGCGCGGCCGTTCCCGACAGCGGTACGCTATACCGGCGCGTCGATGGCCTTCAATCTGGCGGGCATTCTGGGGGCGTCGCTGGCGCCCTATATCGCGCTGAAGCTGGCGGAGCGGTTCGGGCCGGGGGCCGTGGGCGGCTATCTGGTTATTTCGGCCCTGGTCACCATCGTCGCCCTGTGGGGCATGGGGCGTGTGGCGCCCGAAGAGAAGCATTAGGCCTCGTCGGTCGCCGCATAGACCATGATGCCTGTGGCGATGGCCAGGTTCAGGCTGTCGGCGCGGCCGCGCATCGGGATTTTGACGTTGATGTCACAGGCGGCGGCCAAATCATCGGTCAGGCCGGCCTGTTCATTGCCCATCAGGATCAGCGACGGCTGTTTCATCACCGCCGAGCGGTGACTGACCTTGGCGTCCAGTCGGGTGCCGACCACGCTGCCGGGCCAGGTCTGACGCCAAGCCAGGAAGGCCTCGGGCGTGGTCTTTGTAATCGAGACGGCGAAGACCGACCCCATGGTGGCCCGAACCGCCTCGACCGAATAGGGATCGACGCAGTCGCCGATCAGGATCACGCCGCCGCAACCAGCCGCGTCCGCCGTGCGGATGATGGTGCCCAGGTTTCCGGGGTCACGCACCTGCTCCAGCGCGACCCAGCAGGGGGCGGAGGCGGGGTTCAGGCTGTCCAGAGGGGCATAGGCCTGTTCGAACACGCCCAGCACGGTCTGCGGATTGTCGCGCCGGCTGATCTTTTCGAGAATGGCGTGGGTGACGACGACGATGTCGCCGCCGGCCCTGGTCGTCTCGGCCTTGGCGCGGTCCAGCAGGGGGTGGGGGCGGGCGTCCTCGCCGACCAGCAGCATTCTGGGTGCGCGGCCTTGGTCCAGCGCCTCGCCGATGAACTTCAGACCCTCGGCCAGGAAGGTCCCGGTCAGATCGCGTTCCTTGCGCATATGCAGGGCGCGGACGCCCTTGACCGTGTCGTTGGTCAGGGAGGTGATGACGCGTTCGGTCATTTGCTCCACCGCGCAAAGAAGGACAGGCCGATGGCGCGGGCCTCCGGGCCGTCTTCGGACAGGGCCAGTTCGCCCCAATCGATGCGTCCGCCGCGATCCTGCGTGGCCTCGACCATCAAATGCGCCAGCGACAGGCCCGACACCCGCGCTGCATAGGCGTTCAGCAGCAGGAAGTCGGCGTCGTCGCCCAGAAGGGCGGCGCAGTCCTTCAACAGGGCGGGCATGTCCTCGAACAGGCGCCAGACTTCGCCGGTCGGGCCGCGGCCGTATTTGGGCGGGTCCAGAATGATGCCGTCGTATTTCGATCCGCGTCGTACCTCACGCGCGACGTATTTGCGGGCGTCCTCGACGATCCAGCGGATCGGATGCTGGGCCAGGCCCGACTGTTCGGCGTTCTCGCGGGCGTAGGCGACCGACTTCTTGGAGGCGTCGACGTGAGTGACCTCGGCGCCGGCTGCGGCGGCGGCCAGGCTGGCGACGCCGGTGTAGCCGAAGAGGTTCAGGATCTTCGGCGCCCGGCCGGCTGTGCGCTCGAAGTCGCGCACGCGATTGTCCAGCCATTCCCAGTTCGCGGCCTGTTCAGGGAAGAAGGCCAGGTGGCGGAAGGGGGTAAAGCGGCCGGTGAACTTCACGTCGCGCCATTTCAGAGGGAAGGCGTCGATGGGGCCGTGTTGGTCGAACTTCCAGCGGCCGCTATCTTCCTCTTCCTGCTGGGGGTCGAAAGTCGCTGTGGCGTTTTCGAAGGCCGCCGGATCGCGCGGCGACCAGAAACATTGCGGCTCGGGCCGGACCACGGTGTAGCGGCCGTAGCGTTCCAGCTTCTTGCCGTCGCCGGAGTCCAGCAGGGCGTAGTCGGACCAGCCGGAGGTCACGAGCGTTTCGGGAGTTCTTGAAAGGACGGGCGCCATCGTCGGGCTGATAGGCGCTCAGGCGGCCTCGCGTCCAGACTCCTGCGCCACGACGGTCAATTCCGGCGCATGGACTTCGCTGTCGTGCGGGGTCTTGTCCCAGACGTGAGGCTCGACGACCAGGCGCCAGGCGGCGTGGACGAAGGCCAGGCTGAGCAGAGACCAATAGGCGGGGGCGGCCAACATGTCGCCGAGACGATAGTCCAGTCCCGCGCGCTTGGCGCCGACGGCGCAACCCATCCAGGCGGCAATTACGCCCAGGGCCAGGACGCCCAGCG
This sequence comes from Brevundimonas sp. KH_058, assembly GCF_057838505.1. Lineage (NCBI taxonomy): Bacteria > Pseudomonadati > Pseudomonadota > Alphaproteobacteria > Caulobacterales > Caulobacteraceae > Brevundimonas > Brevundimonas sp. KH_058. Next base: position 2,897,879 of record NZ_CM174469.1, read on the forward strand.
AACCCACAGGCGTCGCCGGCGCGATCCCCGCATGAAGCCCGACCATCAGCGCCGAAGCCAGCCAGGCAAGGGTGGGGGCATGGGCCGCGGCCGAAAGGATGCCCGCGCCCAGCGTCATGACCAGCGACAGCAGGCCGCGTCGACCCAGGCCGAGCGGTCGTCGGGTGTGGACGCCCCAGGTCTGCATATAGCCCTTCAGCCACCGGGTCCGCTGAGGTAGCCAACGGTCCAAAGCGCCGGGCGGGGTCTCCCAGGTCGGGCAGTCGATGACGTCCAGCTTCCAGCCCAGCGACCACAGCCGAAAGCCGAGGTCGGCGTCCTCGGTCACATTATGCGCGTCCCAGCCGCCGGCGGCGCGCAGGGCGGTCATTCGGATGTGGTTGCTGGTGCCGCCCAAAGGGAAGGGCAGGCCCAGCCGCGCCATGCCCGGCAGCGTCACGTCAAACAAGGCAGCGTATTCGAAGGCGAACTGTCGATCCAGGAAGGCGGAGCCGGGCCGACCCGAGGGGCGGATGCGCAGCGGCGCCTGGAGGCATCCCAGCCGAGGCTGGGCGACGAAACGCGCCGCCGCCTGGCGTAGCTGTTGCGGATGCGGTCGGTCTTCGGCGTCGTAGATGGTGACCAGATCGCCTGTGGCCTGCCTCAGCGCGTGGTTCAGCGCGCGGGGCTTGGTCAGGGGCGAGCCGGGCGGGACGACCACAATCTTGATCCAGAACGGGCGCGGCGTGGCCTGTGCAACGGCGAGTGTGGCGTGGTCGTGCGTCTCCAGGACGATGAAGGCTTCGATCCGATCGGGCGGATAGTCGATGCGGGCCAGGTTTGCGATCAGTTGCGGCGTCACCGCCGCCTCGTCATGCAGCGCCGCCAAGATGGTGTAGCGTGGCCATACGATAGGTCGAGCGCAGGGCTTTGGTCGGCGCAGGCTGGCGATCGCGACGACGGTCTTCCAGATCGCCGAGACGACGAAGGCGGCCTGGAACAGAACAAGCAGCGCCAGGAAGGCGGCTTGAGGCCAGCGGACCAGGGCGGCAGCGGAGCCCAAGGCCAGCAAGATCATCGCCGTGATCTGAAAACCGCTGGGCATGCGGCGCGCGGCGCCATTCCTGCGAGGCGTGATCCCCGGATGTGTCCAGACCTCCATGTCGCCGCACCCCGCATCTCCACAACCGTTAATCGCTATTTGAAACAACCGCGTTCGGCAAGCTGGTTGGCGTCTGGGACGGATTGTCGCTATTCAAGGCGCCTTACCCGGAGCAGCCGCTTGTCTGACGTTTCGAACTCTTCGCGCACGACCCGAAAGCCCAAGGGCGAAGGCCATTCGCGACGCGGCGAAATCCTGACGGCGGCGGAGCGCATCTTCGTCGAGCACGGCTATGAGGGCGCGACGATTCGCAAGATCGCGGACGAGGTTGGCCTGTCGTCCACGGCGCTCTACATGCATTTCCCCGACAAGGGCGCGATCCTGCAGGAGATCTGCCGCGACGCCTTTTCGCGCCTGATCGCGGCCAATGCGGCTGTGGCGGACGAGGATGCCCCGCCGATACGCCGGTTGCGTCGGATGATCGAAGGCTACGTCGATTTCGGTTTCGCCCATCCCAACGCCTATCGCCTGATCTATCTGACGCGGCCGGTCGAGGCGCGCGAGGGCGCCCAAGATATGGCGCGCGAACTGGGCGGCGGTCTGTTCACGACGCTGGAAGCGACGGTGGCTGACGCGGTGACGGCCGGCGACCTGAAAGGCGATCCCAGCGTCTTAGCCCAGGCCATATGGGCGACGGCGCACGGGGTGGTGTCGTTGATGATCACCAAGCCGTATTTTCCGTGGGCGGATCGTCAGACCTTGGTTGACACGATGCTGGACGCCCTGTTCGCCGGTTTGCCTCGACCATGAAGCGCAGTCTTGGGGCGTTCACGGCCCTGATCTTGATCGCCGGCGCAGGCGTGGCTCAGGCAAAACCGTTGCGGGTAATGGCGCTCGATCAGTGTGCGGATCAATATGTTCTGGCGCTTGCACCGGATGCGGAACTGGCGCTGTCGCCCCGCGCCGACGATCCCGACGCTTGGTTGCGGCACGAGGCGGCAGGACACAAGCGGTTGCGGCCCACGCTGGAGGCGGCGGTGGGTTTCAGGCCGGATGTGGTGGTCCGCTACTGGGGCGGTGAGCCCCGACTGCTGACGGCGCTGGAACAGCGCGGGGTCAAGGTGATCACCATCAATGACGCCGTCGATCTGGAGGGCATTCGCCAGAACATCCGCACGGCGGCGCGCGATCTGGGCGAGGTCGAGCGGGGACGCCGGCTGGAGCAGCGGATGGACGCCAAGCTGGCGCGGGCGGCGCCGGATGGCCAGACGACGGAGGCGCCGGGTGCGGTCTATCTGACCTCGGGGGGCTTCACCTCCGGGCCGGGCACGCTGATGGATGCGATGATGCGCGCGGCGGGATTTCGCAATCTGACCACGGCCCCCGGCTTCGGCGCCGTCAGCGTGGAGCAGATCGCCCTGAACCCGCCGGCGCGGTTCATTCTGGGCTTCTTCGATCAGTTGCGGGCCGATCTGCGCGGCCCCGGCCGTCATCCGGTCGTTCGCCGTGCGGCCGAGGGACGGACGGCGGCGCGGTTGCCGGCGGCCAGCCTGACCTGTCCGGCGTGGTTCGCGGCCGATGCGGTGGCGATGATGGCTGAGGGGCGGCCGTGACCGGGACGGTGCGACTGTGCCTGATCCTGGGCCTGCTGATCGTGGCGGCACTGGCGTTGGCGATCCTGGCGGGCGAGACGGCGTTCAGCGGGGCGCAGTATGCAGCTGCGTTTGGCGATCCGACGTCTGGGCCGGCTGAAGTGCTGTGGCAGGTGCGGGCGCCGCGCGCGGTCTGCGCCCTGGTCGTAGGCGCGGCCCTTGGACTCGCGGGCGCGGTCATGCAGGGACTGTTGCGCAATCCGCTGGCCGATCCGGGCGTGCTCGGGGTTTCGGCGACGGCGGCCCTGGGCGCGGCGTTGGCCATCGTGCTGGGCGCTGCGGCCGTGCCGGGCCTGGTCGAGGTTTCGGCGCTGGCGGGCGCGGCGCTGGCTGGGGGGCTGTTGATCGCGGCGTCCAAGGCCATGCGGGCGCCCGAGGCGCTGATCCTGTTCGGGGTGGCGCTGTCCAGTTTCGCGGGCGCGGCGACCGCCTTGATCTTCAACCTGTCGCCGTCGCCGATCGCCTCGGCGGAGGTTATGTCGTGGCTGCTAGGATCGGTGCAGAACCGAAGCTGGGTTGATGTGGCCTGGGTGACGCCTGCGGTGATCGTCGCGGCGGTGTTCGCCGGTCTGTCGGGATCGGGCCTGCGAATGCTGACCTTGGGCGACGAGGGGGCGGCGACGTCAGGACTGAACATGGGGCGAATTCGATTGTTCGCCCTGATCGCTGCGGCAGTGGCGACCGGGGCGGCGGTCGCGGTAGCGGGTGTCATCGGCTTCGTGGGGCTGGCCGCGCCGCATCTGGTGCGGACGGCGGTGCGGGGTGACGCGAAGCGGATATTGGCGCCCTCGGCGCTGGCGGGCGGGTTGATGTTGGTCGTCGCGGACCTGCTGGCGCGGCTGACGCCGACGGATCAGGAGCTGAAGCTGGGTGTGTTCACGGCCCTGATCGGAGCGCCGCTGTTTGCCCTGATCGCCTGGCGGGCGGCGCGGGAGTGGCGGCTGTGAGCCTTTTGTCGCTGGAGAAGGTTCAGGCGCGGCTCGGCAAGGCTGTGGTTCTGGATGGGGTCGATCTGTCGGTTTCGGCCGGCGAGATCGTCGCCCTGTGCGGGCCGAACGGGGCGGGCAAGAGCAGCGCCATTCGTGCGGCCGTCGGCCTGCTGGCGACCACCGGCGGTGAGGTCAGGCTGGGCGGGACGCAGATCACAGACCTGTCCCATCGTCAGCGGGCGGAACGAGCGGCCTATCTGCCGCAGGAACGGCGGATCGCCTGGAACCTGCCGGCGGTCGAGGTAGCGGCCCTGGGCGCGCCGTTTCTGTCAGGTGCGGAAGCCTTGGCGCGGGCTAAGGCGGCGCTGGACGAGGTCGGCGCTGGTCATCTGGCGGATCGCGGCGTGGCGGAGATGTCGGGGGGTGAGCGGGCGCGCGTTCTGCTGGCGCGAGCCCTGGTGGTCGATACGCCGCTGCTGCTGGCCGACGAGCCGATCGCTGGGCTGGACCCGGATGCTCAGCGGCTGGTGCTGGAACGGCTGAGGGCGCGCGCCGACGGCGGGGCAGGGGTTCTGGTCAGCCTTCACGACCTGACTTTGGCGGCCACGGTGGCGGACCGCGTCGTGGTGCTGGACCAGGGCCGAGTGGTCGCCGACGCCGTGCCCATGGAGGCGCTGGCGCCCACCGTCCTTCGTCAGGTATTCGGGTTGGACGGCGGCTGGATCGAGGGACCGAACGGACCGCTGCTGGCGGCCCACCGGGCTCAGTAGGCGATATAGGGTCGCGCACCGGCCGCCGAGCCGCGTGCGATGTCGGCCGACGGCGTCAGCGGCGCCGTGCCGCCGTTAAGGCGCGCCTTGTAGACGGCCATGTTTTCCATCACCCGCATCATATAGTTGCGCGTCTCCGTGAAGGGCGCGCACTCGATGAAGTCGATGGTCTTGACCGCATCGCCGCGCGGGTCGCCGCAGCGGGCGATCCACTGGCTCGGACGCACCGGGCCGGCGTTGTAGCCCACCGTCGCCAGCAGCATGGAGCCGTTGTTGGACGCCATCAGCTCACCCAGGTGATAGCTGCCCAGCGTCATGTTGTAGTCGGGATCCCAGAGCTGTTCGGCCGAATAGCTCATGCCCAGGCGACGAGCCACGCCCGAGGCGGTGGACGGCAGGAATTGCATCATGCCGCGTGCATCGGCGCCAGAACGAGCGCGCGGGTCGAAGCTGGATTCCTGGCGGGTGATGGCCTGGGTGAACTCCAGCGGCGCGGCGCCGGCGACCTGGGGCGGGACGCGGATGGGATACATGCGCTCGGGCATGACGAAGCCGCGCTGGCTGGCGGCGCGACCGACCATCATGGCGGTGAAGCCTTCGCCATAGCCGCGTGACAGGTCCATCAGCAGGGCCAGGTCGTTGATCGTCGGCAAATCGTTGTCGAGCTGATAGGCGAAGACGCGCAGCAGGCTGGTTTCGCCCGTCTCGCCCAGGATGCGCGTGGCGCGGACGATCTCATTGCTTTCGAAGCGGGCGATGTCCGACTGCGAAGGTACGGGTTCGCCCGGCAATTGCAGCGTGGTGATGCCCGCCTTCTCGGCCGCCAGCTGACCATAGAAGGTCTGCCAGTGCTGGGCGCCATTGCGATAATAGGCGAGAGCGGCGTCGCGCTCGCCGCGCGCCTCGGCGGCCCGACCCAGCCAGTAATAGGCGCGGCCCTGCGTGATCGGGGTGGAGGAGGCGGTGCGCAGGGCCTCAAAGTGGCGAGCGGCGACCTCGGGTTGGTTCAGCTTGGTCAGGGCGACCCAGCCGGCGAAGAACTCGGCATCCACCATCCGGTCGCCCGAGGTGAAGCCGTGGCCGTTCATGGCGTCATAGGCGGCGCGCCAGTTGCCTTGCTGCAGGGCGTCGAGGAAGTAGTTGCGACGCTCGCTCCACAGCGTGTTGTCGCCGGCCGTGTGGGCGGGTGCAGGCGGCAGATTGGCCAGCAGAGCGAAACCCTCGGACTGGCGGTTCTGCGACCGCAGGAGGCGGACGCGTTCAAGAACGACGGCGGGATCGGCCGCCTGGGCAGACGTCAGATTGGCGATGACGGCGTCGGGGCTGTAGGCCGAACGCAATGTCATGACCGTGTTGGCGATGGCGGCGCGGTCGGGCGACACCAGATTGACCATGCTGCGCGTCGCCGGACCGTGCGGGCCAAGCAGCAGCATGTTCAGCCGCGCCTCGTGATCGGCGGGCGTCAGCCAGGATCCCCACTGGCCGAGGATGCGCGACTGGGGCGCGTCGTCGAACGAGCGGGTGCGCCACCAGTCTCGGACCAGGGCGCGGGCCTCGTCCTGGCGACCGCGTTGCTCCAGAGCCGAGGCATAGGCGATGGCCCCTTCGACCGTCGTGGGCTTGCCGTCGGACATCAGGGACAGGGCCGCATCGGCGCCCATGCCGGAACGGTCCAGCACCTTTTCGGCGGCGGCGCGACGTGATTCGCCGCGCGGCCAGTTCGCCAGATCGTTCTGACCACGCGCCAGGTCAGCGTATGACAGCTGCTCGCCCGAGGTGTCGATCAGCGCCCATTCGACCAGTTTGCGCGCCGAGGCGTCCCTGATCTGGGACATGGCGGACTGGGCGCCGAAGACGTCGCGGGCGCGCGCCGCCGCCAGACCCTGGCGAAACAGAGCTGTGTCCTGATCGTTCAGCACCCGGCCCTGATAGGTGGCGGAATAGCCGGGCACGGACGACGACGCCGAGGCGTAGGGAACAGGCTGGGAGGGCAGGGCGTCCTGCGGGGTCGGCGCAAGAACGGCGAGGGCCGCCGCCAGACTGGTCGCTATCATGATCTGTCCTGTTCTCATTCAATCCGGTTGCGGCGAAGCCGCTGGCGACCTAACGTCCCGCGCTCATTGCAAAGGCGATGAACATCCGTCCATCGTCCCTCCCCACGCAGGCCAAGTTTAGTCTCATGACCGCCCCCTTGTTCAAGGGCGTGATCACCGCCCTGATCACACCACTTCGTGACGGAAACGTGGACGAAGCCGCATTCGCCAAATTGCTGGAGCGCCAGATCGCCGCAGGGGTCCATGGCGTCGTGCCGATGGGCACGACGGGCGAGGGCGCCAGCATGGACCTGGACGAGCAAAAGCACGTGATCGAACTGTGCGTGCGGCTGACGGCAGGGCGCGTCGCTGTCATCGCCGGCACGGGATCGCCCTATACGAAAGAAGCCATCGATCTGACCGGCCACGCCAAGACGGTGGGTGCGGACGGGGCATTGATCGTCACCCCCTATTATATCCGTCCGTCGCAGGCGGGCATGGCGGCTCATTTCGAGGCCATCGCGGACGCGGTCCAACTGCCGATCCTGCTTTACAACGTGCCGGGGCGCACCGGGGCCGACCTGTCTAATGAGACGGTGGCGCGGCTGGCGGCCCATCCGAACATCGTCGGCATCAAGGACGCCACCGGCGACATGAGCCGGGTCAGCTGGATGCGGACCAATATCGGCGGCCAGTTCGACCTGATCTCGGGCGATGACCCGAGCTATCTGGGTTATCACGCCACCGGCGGGGTCGGGCTGATCTCCGTGGCGTCCAATGTCGCGCCCGAAGCCATGGTCGCCCTGCACAATGCGGCCGCGGCGGGCGATTACGCCACCGCTCGCGACTGGCAGGACCGGCTGATCGGCCTGTGCAAGGCGCTGTTCCTCGACAACTCGCCGGCGCCGACCAAATATGCTTTGGCTCGGTTGGGCCTGTGCAGCGAGGAGGCGCGCCTGCCGCTGTCGCCGACGTCGGAAGCGGTCAAGCCGATCATCGACCGCGCCATGGCGGATGCGGGCGTCGGCTGATGGCGCCGCAACCCCAGTCCAAATCCAAGGTCATCGCCGAGAACCGCCGCGCCAGGTTCGACTATTTCCTTGAGGAGAATATCGAGGCGGGGATCCAGTTGCTGGGCACCGAGATCAAGGCTCTGCGCGACGGGCGGGCCAATATCGCTGAAAGCTATGCGGCGGTGGAGGGGCGTGAGATCGTCCTGATCAACGCCGACATCCCGCCGTACAAACAGGCCAATCGCTTCAACCACGAGCCGCGTCGGCCGCGGAAACTGCTGCTGCATCGCAAGCAGATCGACCGGCTGATCGGCGCCGTTCAGCGCGACGGCCAGACGATCATTCCGCTGAAGCTCTATCTGAATGACGCAGGCAAGGCGAAGCTGGAGATCGCCTTGGCCAAGGGCAAGAAGCTGCATGACAAGCGCGAGGCGTCGGCCGAACGCGACTGGCAGCGCGACAAGGCCCGGCTGATGCGCGACAAGGGCTGAGGCTCAGGCGTCGATCAGGGTGCGGACTCGGTCGAAAATATCCTCGAACATCTGAGGCGTCAGGCGGCCGGTGTTCGTGTTCAGCCGCGAGCAGTGATAGCTGTTCAGGATCACATAGCCGCCGGCCTCGCCCTGGGCGCCGTGACCGGCCGGCATCGCCGAAGCGGCACGACCGAACGCCTTGAGGATATTGCGGCGCGACACGTCGCCCAGGGTCACGATCACCTTCAGATTGGGCAGCAGAGCCAGCCGGTCGATAAGGAACGGCCTGCAGGTGGTCTCCTCGATCGGCAGAGGCTTGTTACCGGGCGGGGCGCAGCGGACGGCATTGGTGATCATGCAGTCCGTTAGCGTCAGGTCGTCCTCGCCGTTCGGGTCGTAATGGCCATGCGCGAAGCCCGTCTTCTTGAGGGTGTCGTACAGCAGCCAGCCGGCATGATCGCCCGTGAAGGGACGGCCGGTGCGGTTCGCGCCGGTGCGGCCGGGCGCGAGGCCCGCGATCAGCAGGCGCGCGTTCGGATCGCCGAACGAGGCGGCGGGACCGTTCCACCAGTCGGGGTTCTGGCGCGCATTCTCCTGGCGATAGGCGACCAGACGCGGGCATAACGGGCAGTCGCGGGGCGGCTCGGGCGTCAGCATCACTGGGGCCCCTTCGGACGGCCGAACTCGGCCATCAGATCGTTCAGATCGAGGAAGGCGTCGGCCTGACGGCGCAGTTCGTCGGCGATGTGCGGCGGCTGGGTCTTCTGGGTCGAGATGACGGTGACGCGTACGCCCTTCGCCTGAACCGCCTGCACCACCCGTCGGAAGTCGCCATCGCCGGAGAACAGCACCGCGTGGTCCAGGTGTGGAGCCATCTCCAGCATGTCCACCGCGATCTCGATGTCCATATTGCCTTTGATCCGGCTGTGGCCCTGGCCGTCGGTAAAACGCTTCACCGGCTTGGTAACGACCGAAAAGCCGTTGTAGTCCAGCCAGTCCACCAGGGGCTTCACCGGCGAGAATTCTTCGCCCTCGACCACGGCCGTGTAGTAATATGCCCGTGTCAGGATCGATTTCTCGCGGAACCAGTCCAGCATCCGCCGAAAGTCCATGTCGTGCTGCAAGGCGCGCGCGGCGGAATAAAGATTTGACCCGTCGATAAAGATCGCCAGCCGGTCGGTGGAATGAAACATGGTCGATGCCGTCGAAAGAGATGAAAAATCGGACTGCGCGGCCACGCTCGGCTTCGATGTCGGAATCGATGACGGGTTAGACCTGAATGATGCAGTCATCGTGGCGCTGGGCTGCAATGACAAGGGGGCATGGTCCTCATGCCGCGAAGCGCTGGAAGCGGCGCTGGCGCGATTTCGATGCGAGGGGATCGATGTCGTGGCGAGGTCGTCGTGGTGGTCGTCCCTGGCGTGGCCCGATCCGCAGGACCCGCCCTTTCTGAATGGTGTCGTGATGGTGCGCACCGACCATGATCCGCACGAACTGATGGCTGCGCTGGGACGGATCGAGGACGCCTTCGGTCGCGAGCGGTCAGTTCGCAATGCGCCGCGGACGCTGGATCTGGACCTGGTCGCCTATGGGCGGCTGAGCGGCGATCTGGACGGGCTGATCCTGCCCCATCCCCGCGCAGCCGAGCGACGGTTCGTCATGGGGCCTATCGTCGAGATCGCGCCGCTCTGGCGGCATCCGACGCAGGGCGGGACGGCGAGCGAACTGGTGGAGACCGCGTCGGTCGGTCGCGACGCCCATCCCTTGAAGTAGTCGATCGTTCGTGAGCTGATCTCGGCCCTGACACCGGGAGACATTTGATGCTCATTCTTTCGCTGACCGTCCTGCTCACTGCCGGAGCGATGCAGGAATCGCATCCTGCGCCCGCCTCACCGCCAGCCGGCGTCGGCCTGGTGATCCATGAGGCGGATACGATGGTTCGCCAGTCGCCGCCGCACAACGGCACGGGGATGAGTACTGCCTACCGAATCTCGGGCGTGGCCCCGAACCGGTCGATGGAGTTCAGGAAGCGCGTCATGCATCCGGGATCTTCCATCGGTCTGCATGTCATCGCCCACGACGAGGTCTATCATGTCGTCAGCGGAGAGGGGGACGTGACCACGGACGGTGTCACGACCCGGATGAAGGCCGGCGATACGGCCTATCTGTATGACGGCGGCAATGTCGGCATCCAACAGGTGGGTGAGGACGATCTGGTGCTGATCATCGCCTATCCTCTGGCGCGTCGAACCGACTGACGCCGCACTTTCGCCCCTGTGGCGTTGCAAAAGTCAGTCCCCATCTGTATTTGACGCGGTTCTCCCCCGCGTTCGAGGAATTTCATGGCCCGCGTCACCGTCGAAGACTGCATCGAGAAGGTTCCGAACCGCTTTGGTCTGGTGCTGATTGCCGGCCACCGCGCCCGCAGCATCGCCAACGGCTCCGCCCTGACGATCGACCGCGACAACGACAAGAACCCCGTCGTGGCTCTGCGTGAGATCGCCGACGACACCGTCGTGCCGGACGAACTGCGCGAGACCATCATCACCACGCTGCAACGCGTCGATGAGCGTACGGAAGCCGAGGACGAAGCGGAAACGGTCGCCCTGCTGGCCGCGCCGCAGCACATGAACATGGCCGAGGCGGAACTGATCCGCGCCCTGCAAAGCGACCGCGACGGCGGTCAGGAGGAGCGGTACTGACGCCCGAGGGAGCCCCTGGCGTCACTATCCTGCCGGCGCGGACCGAAACGGTTCCGCCGGCGCCCCAAGCTGCAAACAAAAACGACCCGAAATCGGCCGCCCCAGATTCCGCGGCGCCGGTCAAGCGCGCGCCGATCTTGCGCCAGTTCGAGCTGATCGAGGCCGTAAAGGCCTATGACCCGACCGCAGACGAAGCGCTTCTGAACCGCGCCTACGTCTATGCGATGAAGATGCACGGCTCGCAGCTGCGGGCCTCGGGCGATCCCTATTTCGCGCACCCGATCCAGGTCGCGGGGATCCTGACCGACTACAAGCTCGACACCGCCACCATCGTCACCGCCCTGCTGCACGACGTGGTCGAGGACACCTCGGCGACGCGCGACGACATCGCCGGCATGTTCGGCGAGGAGGTCGCGGTCCTGGTCGAGGGCGTGACCAAGCTGAGCCGGCTGGAGCTTCAGGCCGAGCACACGCGACAGGCCGAAAACCTGCGCAAGTTCATCCTGGCCATCAGTCGCGACGTGCGGGTGTTGCTGGTCAAGCTGGCCGACCGCCTGCACAACATGCGCACGCTTCAGTATGTGAAGCCGGAGAAGCGCGAGCGGATCAGCCGCGAAACGCTGGAAGTCTATGCGCCGCTGGGCCGTTCGATCGGCATCCATTCCATCGCCTCCGAGCTGGAAGAGCTGGCCTTCACCCACCTGAACCCGACCGCCAAGACCGCCATCGAGCGGCGGCTGGAGGCGCTGAAGCTGGAGCATGGCCGCGCCATTGAGGGCGTGGCGGACGAGGTCGAGCGGGTGCTGTCCGAGGCGGGCCTGAAGGCCAATGTCTATGGCCGGCAGAAAACGCCCTATTCGATCTGGCGCAAGCTGCAGCGCAAGTCGGTCGGCTTTTCGTCCCTGTCGGACATCTATGGCTTCCGCGTCATCGTCGAGGCGGAAGACGACTGTTATCGCGCGCTGGGCGTGATCCACCGCGAATGGCCGATGGTGCCCGAGCGGTTCAAGGACTTCATCTCGACGCCCAAGTCGAACAACTATCGCTCGCTGCACACGACCGTCGTCGGGCCGCGCGGCCTGCGCATCGAAATGCAGATCCGCACCGAGGACATGGATCGGATCGCCGAGGATGGTGTCGCCGCACACTGGCGTTACAAGAACCAGTCCTATGGCTTCGACCGCGAGGCGATGGAACAGGGCGGTGGGCGCGACCCGCTGCAGAACCTTCGCCATCTGGTGCAGGTGATCGAGCACGGCGAGGGTGGCGAGGACTGGGTCGAGCACGCCAAGCTCGAAATGTATCTGGATCAGGTGTTCGTCTTCACGCCCAAGGGTCAGCTGGTGACGCTGCCGCGCGGCGGCATGCCGCTGGACTTCGCCTATGCCGTCCACACCGAGGTCGGGGACACGGCCGTCGGGGTCAAGGTCAATGGCGAGCTGAAGCCGATGCGGACGCCGCTGCAGAACGGCGACGTGATCGAGATCATTCGCGGCTCCAAGCGGGAAGTGCCGGCCGACTGGCGCAGCCTGACGGTGACGGGCCGCGCGCGCTCGGCGATCCGCCGCCACATCCGCACGTCGGAACGGGAAGAGTTCATCAAGCTGGGCCGCGTGGCGCTGGATCAGACCCTGGGGCGGGTGGAAAAGACACTGACCGACGTGTCGCTGAAGCCGGTGCTGGAGATGCTGGCGGTCGCCAATGACGAGGATCTGTTCGAGGGGCTGGGCCGGGGGCGGCTGTCGCCCACGACCGCCGCCGAAATCCTGTTTCCCGCGCTGAAGGGGCGGCTGAAGGCCGGACCGGAGAAGCAACGGATCGAGGGTGACAAGGCGCGGCTGTTCGTGCGCGGCGGCGGGCTGACGCCCGGCGTGACGGTGCATTTCGGACAGTGCTGCACGCCGGTGCCGGGCGACCGGATCGTGGGCATCCTGGAGCCGGAATCCGGCCTGACCGTACACACCATCGACTGTCAGACCCTGGCGGCTTTCGCCGACGACGATTCGGTCTGGCACGATCTGCAATGGACGCCCCAGGCCGAGACGGATGCGGTGGCCGCCGCTCGCATTCGCGCGACGATCCGCAATGCGCCGGGCGTGCTGGGCCAGGTCACGACCCTGATCGGCGAGGCCGGCGGCAACATCATCAATCTGTCGATGGCGCACCGTCAGCAGGACTTCTTCGACGTGGACGTGGATGTCGAGGTCGAGGACGCCAAGCATGCGACCATGATCATGGCGGCGCTGCGCGCCAATCCCTCGGTCGATTCCGTCGAGCGCGCGCGGGGCGAATGAGCAATCCCACCAAGCCGAACGCGGCCCAGATGGCGTCGCCGTCCTATCGCATGGCGGCGATGGATCAGGACTTCCTGCTGGGCGATTCCATGCGCGGCGTTCGGTTCCTGATGGAATACGCCAAGCCCGAAGAGGCGCTCAGGGCCTGGGGCGTGCGCTCCACCATCGTCGTTTTCGGTAGTGCGCGCATCCGCGAGGGCCATCGCTGGTACGAGGAGGCGCGAGCATTCGGCCGGCTGGCGTCCGAGCGAGGCGGGGCGTTTCGGGGTTCGGTGGGCGAGCCGCGTGACAACGTCATCGCCACCGGCGGAGGGCCGGGCATCATGGAGGCCGCCAATCGTGGCGCGGTGGACGCCGGCGCGCCGTCCGTGGGGTTCAATATCGTCCTGCCGCACGAGCAGGAACCGAACGCCTATTCGACGCCGGAACTGACCTTCCTGTTCCACTATTTCGCGATGCGGAAGATGCATCTGGCGATGCGGGCCAATGCGCTGGTGGTCTTTCCCGGCGGGTTCGGCACCTTCGACGAGATGTTCGAGATGCTGACCCTGCGCCAGACGAAGAAGGCGCCGCCTGTACCGGTCGTTCTGGTGGACAAGGCCTACTGGACCTCGGTGATCGGTTTCGACGCCTTGGTCGAGCATGGGATGATCGCACCCTCGGATTTGGACCTGATCGGTTTCGCCGAGGACGCCGAGGGTGTCTGGGCCGAACTGCTGGCGCGCGGGCTGCGGCCGAACGAAAACATCGAATGAAGCGTCGCCGGAGGGTTCATCCGCGCGCAATCCGGGTCTAGAACCCCTTCATGAACACCCAAGACGTCCTCAACGAGTTCCGCGACGCCGGCGCCCTGCGCGAAGGCCATTTCGTCCTGTCGTCGGGCCTGCACAGCCCGGTTTTCCTGCAGAAGAACCTGGTCTTCATGGACGGCGCGCGCTGCGAGCGGCTGTGCAAGGCGCTGGCCGACAAGATCGTCGCCACGGTCGGCCCTGTCGATGTCGCCATCTCGCCTGCCGTGGGCGGCATCATCCCCGGCTATGAGACCGCCAAACACCTGAAGGTCCGTTCGATGTACGTCGAGCGCGAAGCCGGTCAGTTCAAGTTGCGTCGCGGCTTCTCCGTCGAGCCGGGCGAGAAGGTCGTCATGGTCGAGGACATCGTCACCACCGGCCTGTCCTCGCGTGAATGCATCGCCGCCATCCAGGCGGCGGGGGGCGAGGTGATCGCCGCCGCCTGTATCGTCGATCGCTCGGGCGGCAAGGTGGACGTGGGCGTGCCGCTGATCGCCCTGGCCTCGCTGGAGGTGCCGGCCTATGCGGCCGACGCCTTGCCGCCGGAACTGGCCGCGCTTCCGGTGGAAGATCCCGGCAGCCGCAGATTGTCGAAGTAGAGCCATGCGCGAACGGGTCAGGCTCGGCGTCAACATCGACCACGTCGCCACGGTGCGGAATGCGCGCGGCGGGACGCATCCCGATCCGGCCCGCGCGGCCGAGGCGGCCCTGGCGGCCGGGGCCGACGGCATCACGGCCCATTTGCGCGAAGACCGCCGCCACATCACCGACGCCGACATCGACGTGCTGAGCGCCCTGTGCGCGCGAGCTGGCAAGCCGTTGAACTTCGAGATGGCAGTGACGGAAGAGATGCTGGCCATCGCCCTGCGGCACAAGCCGCACGCCGCCTGCCTGGTGCCCGAGCGGCGCGAGGAGGTGACGACCGAGGGCGGTTTGGCGGTCGCGGGTCATGAGGCGCGGATCGCGCCTGTGGTCAAGACTTTGACGGACGCCGGCATCCGGGTCTCGCTGTTCATCGAACCGTCGGAAGAGCAGGTCGAGGCTGCGGCCGCCGTGGGCGCCCAGGTCGTCGAGTTCCACACCGGCCGATACTGCCACCTGACCGATCCCGGCGAGCGGGAGGTCGAGTTCGAACGTCTCGCCGCCGCCGCCGCCCAGGCCGACATCCTGGGGCTGGAGGTCCACGCCGGTCACGGGCTGGACTACGACACGGCGCCGCGCATGCTGGCGATCCCCGAGGTTCGCGAGCTGAACATCGGCCATTTCCTGATCGGCGATTCGATCTTCATCGGCCTGGACGGCGCGATCCGCCGCATGCGGGCTGCGATGGATGCGGCGAAATGATCATCGGCGTCGGCGCGGACCTGTCGGACATCCGGCGCATCCAGGCGTCGCTGGATCGGTTCGGAGATCGCTTCAAGACCCGCTGCTTCACCGAGCTTGAACGCACCCGCTCGGACCGCAAGCCTGATCCGGCCTGGAGCTACGCCAAGCGGTTCGCGGCCAAGGAGGCCTGCGCCAAGGCGCTCGGCACGGGCATGCGGGCCGATGTCTACTGGCGCGACATGGGGGTGGTGAACCTGCGTTCCGGTCAGCCGACCCTGGCGCTGACCGGCCATGCGGCCGAGCATCTAGCGCGCCTGACGCCCGCGGGGCATGAGACGAAAATCCACCTGACGCTGAGCGACGAACACCCCTATGCGCTCGCCTTCGTGGTGATCGAAGCCTTGCCGCAGTCGTAATCAGGTTATAGGCGTGCGCGACGACCGCGAACACGCGGCAAGGGATGCCTGATCGCATGAGCGAACACCAAAAGCCCCACGACGCCAAGCGTGACGCCACGCCCGAGGAAGTCTTCGCGGCGTCGGAGGCCGACGCGCCGGTCGAGGCGGTCAAGTCGCCGACTTCAAACGCGACCACGTCGAACCAGAAGGTCTATGCGCAAAAGCCGGGCGGTCGCGACAAGACGCCGTCGGCCGCCAGCGAGACCGGCGAGATCTTCAAGACCATCGTCTTCGCCCTGCTGATCGCGATGGTGCTGCGGATCTTTCTGTTCCAGCCCTTCACCATTCCGTCGGCGTCAATGGAGCCCAACCTCTATGAAGGCGACTATATCGTCGTGTCGAAGTGGTCTTACGGCTTCTCGAAACATTCGATCCCGTTCAGCCCGCCGCTGTTCGACGGCCGGATCATGGGCTCGGCGCCCAAGCGCGGCGACATCGTCGTGTTCAAACTGCCGCGCGACAACAAGACGGACTTCATCAAGCGCGTGATCGGCCTGCCCGGCGACCGCATCCAGATGATCGCCAATAAGTTGTATATCAACGACAAGCCGGTTCAGGACGTGGTGGTCAGCGAGCAGGAGATCAACGACATCTTCGGCCCGCGCCCGGTGACCGAGGTTCGCGAGACCCTGCCGGAAGGCAAGAGCTTCATGACCCAGGACTTCGGTCCTGGAAACGATCTGGACGACACCCCGGTCTATGAAGTCCCGGCCGGCCACTACTTCATGATGGGCGACAACCGCGACAACTCGATCGACAGCCGCGTCGAACAGTCCAGCGGCGTGGGCATGGTCCCGGCCGAGAACTTGGTCGGCAA
This sequence comes from Brevundimonas sp. KH_058, assembly GCF_057838505.1. NCBI lineage: Bacteria > Pseudomonadati > Pseudomonadota > Alphaproteobacteria > Caulobacterales > Caulobacteraceae > Brevundimonas > Brevundimonas sp. KH_058. The sequence goes on from NZ_CM174469.1 coordinate 2,914,218, forward strand.
GGCCCAGATCATCCTGTTCTCTTGGAAGCCCGGTTCGTCGCTGTGGAACCCTGTCAGCTGGTTCAACGTGCGGCTCGACCGGTTCTTCAACGTCTTGAAGTAATGGCGAATACGCGAGCCGAAGCCGTCACGGCGCTGGAAACGCGCCTGGGACACACGTTCAAGGACAAGGCCCTGCTGGAGCGCGCCCTGACCCACGCCAGCGTGGGCGAGGGGGCGCCGGTCGGGATTCACGGCCCGCGCGACAACGAGCGACTAGAGTTCTTGGGCGACCGGGTGCTGGGACTGCTGGTCGCCGAGCGGCTGTCGGCCGAGTTCCCGACGGCCGACGAAGGTCAGCTGTCTTCAAGCCTGCATGCTCTGGTCGACAAGACCGCCTGCGCTCGCGTCGGCGAGGCCCTGGGCGTCGGTCCGGCCATGCGTCTGTCGCCCGGCGAGACCAAGACGGGCGGCCGTCGCAAGGCGGGCGTCATCGCCGATGCGGTCGAGGCCATACTGGCGGCCGTCTACCTGGACGGCGGTCTGGATGCGGCGCGAAGCTTCTTCGAAGTCGCCTGGGCCGACGAACTGTCGGCGCCGCCGTCGCGGACCGTGACCAATCCCAAATCGGCGCTTCAGGAATGGGCGCAAGGCAAGGGCAGGCCGCTGCCGACCTATCGCGTGTCGGATCGGACGGGTTCGGATCATGCGCCGACATTCACCGTCGAAGTTTCCGTGCAGGACGTGCAGCCCTTGACCGCGCAAGGGCGTTCGCGTCAGGAGGCGGAGAAGGCGGCCGCAACGGCTCTCCTCAAACGTGAAGGCGTCATTTGACCGATTTCGAAAACCAGCGCGCGGGCTTCGCCGCCATCATTGGCGCGCCGAACGCCGGCAAGTCCACGCTGGTGAACCGGCTGACCGGATCCAAGGTCTCCATCGTCACGCAGAAGGTGCAGACTACGCGCTTTCCCGTGCGTGGTATCGCCATGGAAGGCGACGCCCAGATCGTGCTGGTGGACACGCCCGGCATCTTCACCCCGCGCCGTCGCCTGGACCGGGCCATGGTCGCCTCGGCCTGGGGCGGGGCGCAGGATGCGGATATCGTCGTCCACCTGATCGACGCCCAGTCGCATATCAATTCGGAAGGCCGTGAAGGCACGGCGGCGGATCGCCGCTCGGCCGAGGACACCGAGACCATCATCGCCAACCTGCAGTCCACGGGGACGAAGGTGGTGCTGGCGTTGAACAAGATTGACGGAATGCGCCGCGACACGCTGCTGGCCCTGTCGCAGAAGATGTTCGAGAGCGGCGTCTACTCCGAGGTTTATATGATTTCCGCCGCCAACGGCGACGGCGTGGAGGACCTTAAGCAGCGTCTGGCCCTGTCCATGCCCAAGGGGCCGTGGCTCTATCCCGAAGATCAGGCGGCGGATGTGCCGGTGCGGGTTCTGGCGGCGGAGATCACGCGCGAGAAGGTCTATCTCCGCGTCCACGAGGAGCTGCCCTATTCGGCGGCGGTCGAGACGACCAGTTTCGAGGAGCGCGCCGACGGCTCGGCCCGGATCGAACAGACTATCTATGTCGAGCGCGAGAGCCAGCGGCCCATCGTACTGGGCAAGGGCGGCCAGACCCTGAAATGGATCGGCCAGAAGTCGCGCGAGGAGCTGAATGAGCTCCTCGGTCGTCAGGTCCACCTGTTCCTGACGGTCAAGGTCGATCCGAAGTGGCAGGATTCGCGGGCGCTCTACGCCCAGTTTGGTCTGGATTTCGACGTCTGAGTTCCTGTGTTTGAAGTACCGCGTACTGCTGGGGGCCATCCCCGGCTTGTTCTGGGCGTCCTTGGGGCGCTGATCCTCGGCGGCGCGGTCTGGGGCGGCATCGCCACGGCTGTTCCACCCAAGACCGATGCAGCCTTGGTGACGGAGCGGGCCGATGCGCCGCCGCGTCCGCCCTTGGTCGTGGTTCAGGACCTGCCGCAACTGGCGGCGCGGATGGATCGCGAGGCGGCGGCAGGCCGGTTCATGGGCGCGGTTCTGGTGGCCAAGGGCGACCGGGTCTTGTTCCGCCAGGTCTATGGCAAGGCGAACCATGAGCGGGACCAGCCGCTGGCGCTGGACTCGCGCTTCCGCCTGGCCTCGATCTCGAAACAGTTCACGGCGACGGCGATCCTGAAGCTTCAGGACGAAGGCAAGCTGAACGTCTCCGACCCTGTCTGCAAATGGATCCAGCCCTGCCCGCAGGCCTGGGCGCCGGTACGGATCAGCCATCTGCTGTCGCACACCTCGGGCATTCCCGACCTGATGGCGCGGCCCGGTTGGGGCATGCGCCGCACGACGCCCGCGACGCTGGACGAACTGACCGAGGATTCGAAGCGGTTCGGCCTGCAGTTCGAACCGGGGACAGAGGTCCGATACGACAACGCCGCCTTCAACCTGGCCGCCGCCATCGTCGAAAGGGCCAGCGGCAAGCCGTATCAGACCTATATGCGCGAGACCTTTTTCAAACCTTTGGGCATGAAGGACAGCGGGCTGGATCTGGACGGCGGCGATCACGGCGTCATCATGGGCTACGCCAACTTCCCCGGCGGGCTGGCGGCCCAGCCGAACGCCAACACCTCCATCGTTGCAGGGGCGGGCGCGGTCTATTCGACGCTGGACGACCTGCTGGTGTGGCAAAGGGCGCTGCACCGGGGTGGGCTTCTGAAGCCCGAGAGCTATCAGCAGATGCTGGCCGACCACGCGCCGGCGGATACCAAACCGAACGAGCGCAGCCATCCGCGCCGGGACTGGGGCTTCGGCATCTTCGCCAATCGCCTGGGCGATCAGGTGCAGCCCAGTTTCCAGGATCGTCAGATCTATCACACCGGCAGTTGGGGCGGGTTCCGCAACCTGATGCTCTATCAGCCCGACGAGGACGTGACGGTGATCGTCCTGTCGAACAACTATCATCTGCGCGATCAGGTCTTCCTGATCAGCCAGCAGGCGATGGCCGAAGCCCTGGGTCGCGAGTTTCCGACGACGCTGGCGCGCTGAGGCGTCCACCTGGTTTCCCAACGGGGAGAACAGGACTAGAACAGGCGCATGATCGCCCTTTTCGCCGCTTTCGCCCTGTCCGCGTCTCTGATGCAGGCGTCGGATGACCCCAGTGTCACCGCAGGCGTCGTTCTGGACCGGATGCATGAGGCCGCATCACGCGCGGACGGCCCGGCCTATTTCGACCTGTTCACCCCCAACGCCCGGTTCATCGGCACGGACGCGACCGAGCGCTGGTCGCTGGCCGAGTTTCGCGCCTATGCGACGCCGTTCTTCTCGCGCGGAAAGGGCTGGACCTATCGGCCGCATGACCGGGTGGCGACCCTGGCGCCGGGCGATTGTCGCTGCATCGTCTGGTTCGACGAACTGCTGGACAACGACGCCTATGGGCTGACGCGGGGATCGGGCGTGCTGCGTCTGACCGACGACGGCTGGAAGATCGAGCAATATGTCCTCAGCTTCACCGTGCCGAACGACAAGGCCAAGGGCGTGGTCGGATTGATCGCCGAAGGGCCGGCCGACTGATGGACTTTCACGAAGAGGCGTTCGTCCTGTCGGCGCGCAGCCATGGCGACACCGGGTCCGTGGTGGACCTGTTGACCGAGAACCATGGTCGACGGTCCGCCTATGTCGCGGGCGGGGCGTCGCGCAAGATGAAGCCGTTCCTGCAAGCTGGAGCGCGGGTCGTGGCGGACTATCGCGCGCGAACCTCGGATCATCTGGGCGCTGCGCGGCTGGAGCCGGTAGGCGAGGGGCCCAGCGCCCTGTTCGACGACGCCCTGGCGCTGACCGGGTTGGCGGCGGCGGCCGGCGTGGCGCAAGGGGCCTTGCCCGAGCGCGAGCCGCACCCGGGCATCTTTCTGGCCTTCGAGGCGCTGATGGCGGCCTTCGCCCTGCCGGATGTCTGGCCCGCCATCTTCGTGCGGTTCGAGGCGGGGCTGCTGGAAGACCTGGGCTTTGGCCTCGATCTGTCGAAATGCGCGGCGACGGGCACGGCCGACGACCTGATTTACGTCAGCCCCCGCACCGGCCGGGCGGTCAGCCGCGAAGCCGGCGCGCCCTATGCCGACAAGATGCTGGCCTTGCCGCCCTTCATGCTGGGCGCCCAGGCGGGGCTGATCGAGGGCGACGTGAAGGCTGGGTTCGATCTGACCGGGCATTTCCTCGAACAGTTCGTATTCCACCCGCAGAACAAGCCCCTGCCGGCCGCGCGCGTGTGGATGCTGGACAAGCTGGGCGACGCAGGCCGGCTCTAGCCGAAGGTGAAGGCGAACACCTGAACGCCGGGATCCAGGAATTCGATCTGGAACGTCCGCTCGCGCACCGCACCCGTCTGGCGAACCAGTTGATAGAGCCGTTCACCATCGACCCGACCCAGGCCCTGGGCGTCGATGTCGCTGCCCGCGTTCGAGCCTGGCGCGGCGCCATCGACAAGGATACGGAAACGCGGCTGTTCGCTGGTCTTGCTCGGCCCCATCACCAGGTGCAGGTCGCGGGCCTTGAAGCGGAATGCGACACGCCCTCCAGCAGTCTGAAGGTCGGCGTGTTCGCGGGTGACCCTCCAGCGGCCGGACAGGTTCCAGCCGTTCAGTTGCAGCGGCGCGGCGACGTAGTCCTTGATGACATCATTGGCCAGGCCGCCGGGCGAACGGAAGTTCTCGGCGCGGGCATAGCCGACATAGGTTTCCGGCGATTGGACCTGGGCCATGTCGGCGGCCGCCTCAGCACCCTGAGCCTGAACGCTGACGACATTGCTGGCGACGTTTGCGGCCCCGGCTTCCTTGAGCAGTTGCTGGATCACCCGTTCGGAGCCCTCATAGTCGCCTTCGCCGAAGTGGTGGTGACGAATCTGGCCCTTGGCGTCGATGAAGTAGTGGGCGGGCCAGTACTGGTTCTTGAACGCGCGCCAGATGCCGAATTCGTTGTCCATGGCGACGGGATAGGTGATGCCCAACCGCTGAATGTTCTGGCGGACGTTGGCCTCGGATTTTTCGAAAGCGAACTCCGGCGTGTGGACGCCGATCACCACCAGGCCCTGATCCTTGTACTTCTCGGCCCAGGCGCGGACGTAGGGGATGGAGCGGATGCAGTTGATGCAGGAGTAGGTCCAGAAATCGACCACCACGACCTTGCCGCGCAGTTGCTCGGTCGTCAGGGGCGGGGAGTTGATCCAGGTCGTCGCGCCCGTCAGCGGCGGCATGACGCCCTCGACCGGCAGGTTCGCCAGATCGGTCGGGGCTTCGTTCGTCGGCATGCCGCGCCCGATCCCACCCAGCAGCGCCTGTTCGATCCGGCCTGTGCTGGCGGCGGAAATACGGGTCAGCAGGCCGGTATCGGCGCCCAGGCCGATGACGACCACGCCGATCAGGACCAGCACGCCCAGCCCGCGACGCACCCATTCGCCGACGCCCAATGCGCCCTTCATGGCCTTGAACACACGACCGCCGACCAGCAGGGCCAGACCCAGGGACGTCGCCGCGCCCGCCGCATAGGCCAGCAGCAACACCGTCGTGCCGACGCCCGCGCCCTGAAGCGCTGCGCCCGTCAGGATCACGCCCAGGATCGGCCCGGCGCACGGCGCCCACAGCAGACCCGTCGCAACGCCCAGCAGCAGAGAGGCTCGCACCTCGCCCTGATCACCACTGTGACGTTCCGCACGGTCCGTCAGCCAGGAACCGGCGGCGACGAACGGCCGCATCAGCCGGTCGCCCACTGCGGGGAACAGCAAGCTCAGGCCCAGGACCGCCATCACGCCCAGCGCGACCCAGCGCCCGACCTCATTGGCGCGCACCGCCCACCCGCCGCCCAGCGCCGCCAGCGTCGCCACGCCCGCGAAGGTGACCGCCATCCCAACCAGCAGCGGAAACCCATTGCGCAGGAACGGCCGGCCGGCACGCGCGAAAACGAACGGCAGGACAGGCAATATGCAGGGACTGACGATGGTCAGGACGCCAGCGAGATAGGAAAGCAGGAACAGGATCATGGCGCGGCCTGACGTAGGGGTTCGCTATTGGCTACGTTCGGGCCTGCCGTCCGGTTGGCTTCAGCGTGCATAAAGCTCTGCTGGGCCTGCTGAAGTTCGTCGGCCAGAAGACCGACCAGCGCGCCGGCGGGCATGGCGCGGGCCAGCGGCGCGCCCTGGCCGGCCCACTGCGCGGCATAGCCGTCTTCGCCTGCCGCCTTCGCAGCCGCGTTCAGCGCCTTGCCAATGTCATAGGCGCGGGGATAGGCGGCGACCCGGTCGGGATCGGCGGACCGCATGAAATCGTTCTCCAGACCGCGCGCCGGTCGTCCCGATATGACCGCCGAGACCCGCGTCCGGTATGCGTCAGGGCCCGCCATGGCCAGGCGATAGGCCTTGTCGGCCGCCGATTCGGGGCAGGGCACGAAGGCGGTGCCCAGTTGCGCGCCTGCCGCCCCCAGCATCATGGCCGCCGCCACGCCTTGCCCGTCCATGATGCCGCCGGCTGCGATCACCGGAATGGTCAACTGGCGGGCCATCATCCGCGTCAAAGGCAGAGTTGAGAGCCGCAGGTCGTCGGCGGGATCGAACACGCCCCGATGGCCGCCGGCCTCCCAGCCCTGGGCGACGACCATGTCGATCCCCGCCGCCTGGACCGCCTGACCCTCGGCGGGTGAGGTCGCGGTCGCCAAGAGGACAATGCCGGCGGCCTTCAGGGCAGCGATCTGGCTCGGCGTCGGCAGGCCGAAATGAAAGCTGACGGCGGCAGGTCGTTCCTCCAACAGCACCTGCAGCTTGGCCTCGTCCGTCAGGAAACTGCCGTAGATTTCGCGCAGGTGCTCAGGCGGTCTGGTGTCGAACCGGTCGAACAAGGTCCGCAAACTGTCGATCCAGCTCTGGTCGCCGTCGGGGTCGTGCGCGGCGGTCGCATGGCAGAAGACGTTGACGTTGAACGGCCGGTCGGTGAGCGCGCGGGTTGCCTGAATCTGGCGTCGGGCTTCTTCGGCGTCCGAGGCGCCGATCGCGATGGAGCCGAGCGCTCCGACGTTGGACACGGCTGCGGCGAGTGCAGGCGTCGAGGTTCCCGCCATCGGCGCCTGGATGATCGGATGTTGGAGGCGGAAGGCTTGCGTCAGGCCAGTGTTCACGGTGCGCTCCTTGCTGACATCCACTTAGGCGCCAACGACACGATCCAAAAGAGCGTCCATGCGTTCGCCGCGCTAACTATCCCCGACTTAGACGCTGCTTCGGGCTAGACTTCCGGCTTCCCATCCCCGATTCGCTGGCCCATGACGATCCACGCCCCGCCGCCGGAAGGCGGCCGTATCATCGACGAGCCGATGGAGACGGCGCTCAGCCGTCGCTATCTGGCCTACGCCCTGTCGACCATCACCAACCGCGCCCTGCCGGACGTGCGCGACGGGTTCAAGCCCGTGCACCGGCGCATCCTGTACGCCATGCACCAGATGCGGCTGAACCCGCAGGCGGCGGCGCGCAAATGCGCCAAGGTCGTCGGCGAAGTCATGGGCGGATACCACCCTCACGGCGACGCCTCGATCTATGAGGCCCTGGTGCGTCTGGCCCAGGATTTCGCCCAGCGCTATCCGCTGGTCGACGGTCAGGGGAATTTCGGCAATATCGACGGCGATAGCGCCGCAGCCATGCGCTATACCGAGTGCAAGCTGACGCCTGCCGCCGTGCTGTTGCTGGAGGGGATCGATCAGGATTCGGTGGATTTCCGCGCCACCTATGACGATCAGGACGAGGAGCCCATCGTCCTGCCGGCCGGCTTCCCCAATCTGCTTGCCAACGGCTCGTCCGGCATCGCCGTCGGCATGGCGACTTCGATCCCGCCGCACAATGTCGGTGAGCTGATCGACGCCTGCCAGATGCTGCTGGACAGGCCCGAGACGACGACGGCGGAACTGGTGCAACTGGTGCCGGGACCGGACTTCCCGACCGGCGGCGTGGCCGTCGAAGGTCATGCCTCGATCCTGGACGCCTATGAGACGGGCCGGGGCGGGGTGCGTCTGCGCGCGCGTTGGGAGACCGAGGACCTGGGGCGCGGCGTGTGGCGGATCATCGTCACCGAGATGCCGTACCAAGTTCAGAAGTCGCGCCTGATCGAGGCGCTGGCGGACCTGATCGAGCACAAGAAGGCGCCGCTGCTGGGCGACGTGCGCGACGAGTCCGCCGAGGATATCCGCCTGATCCTGGAGCCCAAGAACCGCACCATCGAGCCTGAAATGCTGATGGAAAGCCTGTTCAAACTGTCCGATCTGGAGGTCCGCTTCCCGATCAACATGAACGTGCTGGACGCCAGCGGCACGCCGCGCGTCATGGGGCTGAAGGACTGCCTGCGCGCCTTCCTGGATCACCGCCGCGTGGTCTTGAACCGACGTTCGCAATGGCGGATCGAGCGGGTCGAGAAGCGGCTTCACCTGCTGGAAGGCCTGCGCATCGTCTTCCTCAACCTGGACGAGGTGATCCGCATCGTTCGCGAGGAGGAGCAGCCCAAGGCGGTGCTGATCGCCCGCTTCGGTCTGACCGAAGCCCAGTCCGACTATATTCTCGACACCCGTCTACGTCAGTTGGCGCGGATCGAGGAAATGGCGATCGAGAAGGAATTCAATGCGTTGTCGGAAGAACTTGCACATCTGCAAGCGCTGACGTCGTCGGAAGGCAAGCAGTGGAAGGCCGTGTCCAAGGAGCTGGAGGTGGTGCGCAAGGCGCTGATCTCGCCGCGTCGGACCACCATCGCCGACGCCGTCGACAGCTCGGCCTTCGTCGCGCCCGAGGCCTTCATCCCGCGTGAAGCGATAACCGTCATCCTGTCGGAACGCGGCTGGATCCGCGCCGCCAAGGGCAAGGTCGAGGATCCGTCGGAACTGAAGTTCAAGGAAGGTGACCAGCTTGCCTATCTCGTGCCGGCCTATACGACCGATAAGCTGCTGGTGGCGGCGTCGGATGGGCGCATCTTCACCATCGGGGCCGACAAGCTTGCGTCGGGTCGAGGGCATGGCGAGCCGCTGCGCCTGATGATCGATCTGGACGAGAAGGCCGAAATCATCAACGTCCTGGCGCATCAGCCGGGCGGCAAACTGCTGATCGCGTCCAAGGCCGGTTACGGCTTCATCGCGCCGGAAGACGACACCCTGGCCCAGAAGCGGGGCGGCAAACAGGTGCTGAACGGCGACATGCTGGCTGTGTTGCGCGTGACCGGTGATCACGTCGCGACCATCGGCGAGAACATCAAGGCGCTGATCTTCCCGCTGGCCGAACTGCCCGAGATGGGACGCGGCAAGGGGGTGCGCCTGCAGAACTTCAAACAGGGCGGCCTGGCCGACGTGACTGTGTTCAACGCCGAACAGGGGCCGGAATGGGCCGATGGCGGCGGGCGTCGTCGCAACTGGCCCGACTGGAAGGACTGGCTGGGCAAACGCGCCGGCGCCGGCCGTCAGGGACCGCGGGGCTTAAGGAAGTTCAGGTAGAAAGTTACTTCTCCCTCCCCGTTTCGGGGAGGGTGGCTGAGGCGCAGCCGAAGCCGGGTGGGGAGGGCAGAGCGACGTCCCACAGACCTGTTTTGATGAAAAATATGCGTCCCTAACGGGCCGCCCCCACCCCGTCGCTGGCGCGACGACCCTCCCCGAAACGGGGAGGGAGAGGGGCGGGCTTTAGTCTTCCCGCCGCGACCAGCCCAGCTTCCCGAGGACTTCCATCGGGCGGAAGTCGGCCTTGTAGTCCATCTTGGCCGATCCCTGGACCCAGTAGCCCAGATAGACGAAGGGCAGACCGACGATCGCGGCTTGGCGCACATGGTCGAGAATGGCGAACCGCCCCAGGCTGCGGCGCTCCATCGTCGGCTCGTAGAAGCTGTAGACCATCGATAGCCCGTCCTTGAGCAGGTCGGTTAGGGTCACGGCGACCAGATCGCCGGGGCCGCCATCGATCGAGGGAAGGCGATATTCGATCAGATGGGTGCGGACCGCCGTGTCCTCGATCATGGCGACGTAGTCGAGCCAGCCCATGTCGCTCATGCCGCCGGTCGGGTGGCGGGTGGTCAGATAGCGGCGCAGAAGCTGGAACTGTTCTGTCGTGGCCTCGGCCTCGACCAGGCTGCGCGACAGGTCGTCGTTGCGAGCCAGCACCTTGCGCTGCGATCGGCTGAAGGCGAACTCGGGCACCGGCAGGCGCACGGAAACGCAGGCGTCGCAGGCCTCGCAGGCCGGGCGATAGGCGATGTTCTGGCTGCGGCGGAAGCCGGCGATGGTCAGTTCGTCGTTGACGTGGGCGCCGTCGGAGAAGGGCAGGTTGGCGAACACCTTCCGCTCGGTCTTGCCCGGCAGATAGGGGCAGGGCGCGACCGAAGTCATGAAGAACCGGAGCTGGCGTGTCGGTACGTGCTGGGTCACGGCCTCAGGTCCGCATCCGATCTTGCCAATATTGCGACAGTTGAACGCTCATGGCGCGATTTGGCGTCATTCGTGGCTGGGCTGCAAGCGTGTTCACGTCGCAGCCGAGCAGGGTCACAGGGAGGTGTCCATCGGCAGGACGGGCGCCTCGCGCAGCAGGACGATGGCGATGCGGCGGTTGCCGGCCAGGGTGGGATCGTCAGGATAGAGGGGGTCGGACCCCGCCTTGCCAGCCACCGAATAGACCCGGTCGGGATCGACGCCCGCACCCTGAAGCACCAGGCGCGAGCCGTTGGCGCGTTCGGACGACAGCGTCCAGTCAGCCGGGGCGCTGGCGCGGCTGGAGCCGGGCGTGGCGCTGGTGTGGCCGGTGATGGAGATGCGGTTCGGCAGTTGATTGATGACCTTGGATATGGCGCGCAGCAGCACCTGGGCGCGCGCGTTGGGTCGCGCCGAGTTGTTGTCGAACATCGACCGGCCTTCCTGATCGACCAGCTGGATGCGCAGGCCCTCGGGCGTCTGATCGACGATCAGCTGTTTAGACAGTTCGGCCAGTTCCGGCATCGACTGCATGGCCTGACGCAGGGATTCGGCGGCGCTGGCGAACTCGGCGGCTTCGCGTTTTTGGATTTCGGCCTGAAGGGCCGCGTCGCTGGCGGACGACAGGTTCGAACTGGGGCCGGTCTGGTCGGTCGCCGGCGCCTCGGGCGCCAGTTCCTGAAGCACGGATTGCGAGCCGGAACTCTTGGGGCCGTCGTCGCCCAGCGACGTGCCGCCCAGGATGCCGCCCGAGCCGGAGGTCGTCTCGGACACGCTGGCGGGTGCGAAATATTCGGCGATGCCGCGCTTTTGTTCCGGGTCGGTCGTATTGATCAGCCACATCAGCAGGAAGAAGGCCATCATGGCGGTCACGAAGTCCGCATAGGCCACCTTCCACGCACCGCCGTGGTGGCCTCCGCCGGAGACCTTCTTGACCTTCTTGATGAGGATCGGACGATCGCTCACGGACATGGACACGTATCCCGAGGAGTGTTGTCCCATAATGCCCTCGCCAAGGTTAACCGGGCGTTGACCTTGAACCCCGGCGCGACCCGGCCTAGTCCGACGGCGAGATCAAGGAGCCTGTCATGAAGATCGCATTCGCCGGCCTGGGCATCATGGGCGCCCCGATGGCGCGTCATCTGGTCGAGGCGGGCCACGACGTGACCGGCTTCAATCGCACGACGGCGAAGGCGCGGGCCTGGGCGGCGGCGACAGGCGGCAAGTCGGCCGCGACGGTGGCGGAGGCGGCGCAGGGCGTCGAACTGTTCATCCTGTGCGTCGGCAATGATGACGACGTGCGGGCCGTCGTGACCGAGGCCCTGCCGCATCTGGCCGAAGGCGCGGTTATCGTGGACCACACCACGACCTCGGCCAAGGTGGCGCGCGAGATGGCGGAACTGGCCCAGGGGCAAGGGCGCCAGTTCGTCGATGCACCAGTGTCAGGCGGTCAGACCGGCGCCGAGAACGGGCAGCTCAGCGTCATGGCTGGCGGGGAAGCCGCCGCCCTGGCGACGGCGGAACCGGCGCTGAAAGCCTATTCCAAGGCGATCAAGCACATGGGACCGGCCGGATCGGGCCAACTGACCAAGATGGTCAATCAGATCGCCATCGCCGGCGTGGTTCAGGGCCTGGCAGAGGCGGTGCATTTCGCCCAGGTCGCCGGCCTGGATACCGACGCCGCCTATGAAGCCGTGTCGAAGGGCGCGGCGCAAAGCTGGCAGATGGACAATCGCTGGAAGACGGCGGCCAAGGGCGAGTTCGAGTTCGGCTTCGCCGTCGACTGGATGCGCAAGGATTTGGGCCTGGTGCTGGACGAGGCGCGGTCGAACGGCGCGCGGCTGAGCCTGACGGCTCTCGTCGATCAATTTTACGCCGAGGTTCAGGCCATGGGCGGAAACCGCTGGGATACGTCCAGCCTGGCGGCGCGGCTACAACCCCGCGACTGAAGCCTAAAGTTTGCGGTGCATGAGGTGCAGGCCGACCAGGCCGTGGGCCGGATGATCGAAGGCCTCGGGGACTGTGCCGACGATCTCGAAGCCCAGCGCCTTCCACAGGCCGACGGCGACGGTGTTGGTCTCGACGACCGCATTGAACTGCATCGACTTGAAACCGGCGTCGCGAGCGAAGGTCAGAGCGGCCTCGCCCAGGCTGCGGGCCACGCCTCGACCGCGTGCGGCAGTGGCGACCATGAAGCTGCCGTTGGCGACGTGGGCGCCGTTTCCTTGCTGGTTCGGAATGATCTTGGCGGCGCCCAGCACCTGGCCGTCCTCGATCGCGACCAGAGTTCCGCCGGGCGCAGGCGGCGTCCACATTATGCGGGCCTGCGCCTCGGTCATGTCCAGCGGATAGGTATAGGTCTCGCCCGCGCGGGTGACGGCCTCGATGATCGGCCACAGGCCGGGCCAGTCGGCATCCGCGATCGGTCGGATTTCCAAGCCCATCAGCCCAGCAGCCGTGCGGCCTGAGGCGCGAAATAGGTCAGCACGCCTGCACAGCCGGCGCGCTTGAACCCGTGCAGGGTCTCAAGGATCGCGCGGTCCTGATCCAGCCAGCCGTTGGCGATGGAGGCCTGCATCATCGAATATTCGCCCGACACCTGATAGGCGAAGGTTGGAACGCTGAAGGTCTCGGACACACGCCGGACGATGTCCAGATAGGGCATGCCCGGCTTGACCATCACGGCGTCTGCGCCTTCCGACAGGTCCATCGCGACCTCCTTTAGGGCCTCGTCGGAGTTGGCGTAGTCCATCTGATAGGTCTTCTTGTCGCCCTTCAGCAGGGTCGAAGAGCCGACGGCGTCACGGTAGGGGCCGTAGAAGGCCGAGGCGAACTTGGCCGCATAGGACAGGATCAGGGTGTCGGAAAAGCCGTTGGCCTCCAGCGCCTCGCGCACCGCCTGGATGCGGCCGTCCATCATGTCGGACGGGGCGACGACATCGGCGCCGGCATGAGCGTGGATGAAGGCCTGTTCGGCCAGCCGGTCCAGCGAGGCGTCGTTGGCGATCCGGTCGCCCTCCATCACCCCGTCGTGGCCGTGGTCGGTGTAGCAGTCCAGCGCCACGTCGGTCATGACGCCGATCTCGGGCGCCGCGTCCTTGATGGCCTTGATGCAGTCAGGGATCAGCCCGTCGGGATCGGTCGCGCCCGTGCCGACCGCATCCTTGATCGCGCCGTCCACGTTCGGAAACAGGGCCACCATCGGAATGCCCAGGTCGCGCGCCTCGACGGCGGCCTTGGCGGCTGCCTTGGGCGACAGGCGGAAGACGCCGGGCATGGAGGCGACGTGCACGCGATCCTCGGCGCCGTCGTGGACGATCAGAGGCCAGATCAGATCGGCCGGCGTCAGCGTCGTTTCCGCTACCAGCCGCCGCACCCACGGGCTGGACCGCAGGCGGCGCGGACGGGCGAGCGGGAAGGGGGCGGGCGGATAGGGAAGCATGACGAAACCTTCGAAACCTGGCGTCGGACTAGCGCCGCAGCGGCCGGGGCGCAAATCGCGCGCGCAAGACGGCTTGCGCGGATCGGCGAAATGCGAGCCTATCGCCGCAAAGTTCAGGAGATGACGATGATCAAGCGATTGGCGACCGGCGCGGCGGTTCTGGCTCTGGCGGCGGGCCTTTCGGCCTGCATCATCGTGTCGTCCGACGGCGGATCGCGGACTGTGGTCGCGGGCGACAACGCCGCCATGGCGTCGCCGTCCTATGTCTCGCTCTATACCGATGCGGTCGCCGACACGAAGCGTCCGGCCGAAGAGGTGGCCCGCGATCCGCTGCGTCATCCGGCCGAGATCCTGGCCTTCGCCCAGCTCGCGCCGGGCGACAAGGTCGCCGACATTCGCCCCGGCGCCGGCTATTTCACCCGCCTGTTTTCTGACGTGGTCGGCCCGACCGGCCGGGTCTACGCCTTCGTGCCCGAGCGGACGATGGCGCGCGAGAACGCCGGAGCGGACGCCCTTGCCGCTGCCTATTCCAATGTCACGCGCGTCAACGGCCTGCTGGACTCGATGACCTACGCCGAGCCGCTGGACATGATCTTCATGAGCCAGGAATACCACGACTTCCACATCCCGGGCTTCAACACCGATGTGGCCAAGATGAATGCGGCCGTGTTCGCCGCGCTGAAGCCCGGCGGTCGCTACATCCTGATCGACCACGAGGCGGCGCCCGGCACGGGCATTTCGGCGGTCCAGACCCTGCACCGCATCGAAGGCGACTATCTGAAGCGCGAGGTCGAGGCGGCGGGCTTTGTCTATGAGGGCGAGAGCACGGCCGTCGCCAATCCGGCCGACGACCACAGCCTGAACGTCTTCGACGAGAAGATTCGCGGCAAGACCGACCAGTTCGTCTATCGCTTCCGCAAGCCGGGCTGATGCGGGCGACGGCCGCGCTGGCGACGGCGCTGGTCCTGATCTGCGGGCCGGTCGCGGCGGCTGACGGCGATTCACCTTATGCGGTGGCGCCGAATCTTTTTCGGCCGGGTGCGCCCGATCTGGGCCTGACGCCAGCGCCGGGGACCGAGACCTTCACCGTCTTCGCACCGACGCAGGACACGGATCGGTTCAGCAATGGCGTGGTCCTAATTCCCTTCAAGGGCCGCCTCTACGCCCAGTGGCAAAGTTCGGCGCGCGACGAGGACGCAGCCGACACCTGGGTCGCTTACAGCGTCAGCGACGATGGCGCGGCCTGGTCGGCGCCTCAAACCCTTGTTCCCGCGGGGCAGGGCGGGCGGATGCATTCAAGCGGCGGCTGGTGGACCGACGGCGAGACCCTGGTCGCCTACGTCAATGTCTGGCCCGAGGGTTTTCAGTCCGGTGCGGGCGGCTACACTGAATATAGAACCAGCACGGACGGCGTGACCTGGAGCGAGCCGCGTCGCGTGACCGGCGCGGACGGTCGTCCGGTCGAAGGCGTGATCGAACAGGATCCACACCTGATCGACGGTCGGGTGATGACGGGCTTTCACCTGCGACCCGGCATGATCGCGACGCCCTTCTTCACCGATGATTCGCTGGGCGTCACGGGATGGACGGCGGGGCGGATGGCGAACCTGCCGCGAGACGCCAGCGGCGCCCAGGCCGCGCACGAGCGTCGTCTCAGCCGCGAGATCGAACCCAGTCTGTTCCGGCGCGCCGATGGCTGCGTGGTCATGGTGTTCAGGGACGAGGAGCTCAGCTTCCGCCAACTGGCGTCCGAAAGCTGCGACCGGGGCGTGACCTGGACGACGCCGGTGTTGACCGACATGCCGGACGCTCGCGCCAAGCAGAGCGCCGGCAATCTGCCGGACGGAACGGCCTATCTGGTCAATGCGCCCAACAGCGACCGACCCCGCCTGCCGCTGGCGGTGACGCTTAGCCGCGACGGTCGCCTGTTCGATCGCAGCCATCTGTTGCGGGGGCAAGGCGACCTTCAGTCGTTGCGGTTCGAGGGGCAGTACAAGCGGCCGGGCTATCACTATCCAAAGAGCGTCGTGTGGGGCGACTACCTCTACGTCGTCTATGTCGCGAACAAGGAGGATGTGCAGGTCACGCGCGTCCCGCTGCGATCCCTGCAATACTGAGAACCGTTATCAATTAAGGGTTTGGGTCGTTTTGTCCATGTGGCGGACATGGACAAGCCCGCGCCGGGGGAGCAAATAACGCAAAGACATCGCCATAAGCGAAAGAACGCGTAGTTTGTTCGACTATAAGGCCGCCTTTAAAAGCTCGGTGGAGCAGGTTCGCAGCGAGGGACGCTATCGCGTCTTCGCCGATCTGAAACGCGTGCGCGGACAGTTTCCGCTGGCGGTGCGCCGCCGCGACGACGGTTCACAGCAGGACGTCGTGATCTGGTGCTCCAACGACTATCTGGGCATGGGCCAGCATCCCGTCGTTCTGGACGCCATGCACAATGAGATCGATGCGGTCGGCGCCGGCGCAGGCGGCACACGCAACATTTCGGGCACCACCCGTTCGGCCGTGGATCTGGAAGCAGAGCTGGCCGACTGGCACCAGAAGGAAGCGGCCCTGCTGTTTACCTCGGGCTACGTCGGCAATGAGGCGACCCTGTCGACGCTGCAGAAGATACTGCCCGGCCTGATCACCTTCTCCGATTCGCTGAACCACGCCTCGATGATCGCCGGCATTCGCCACGGCGGCGGCGAGCGTCACGTCTTCATGCACAACGACCTGGCGCATCTGGAGGCCCTGCTGGCGGCGGCCCCGGCCGAGGCGCCCAAGCTGATCGCCTTCGAGAGCGTCTATTCGATGGACGGCGACATCGCCGACCTGGCCGGCACCATCGCCCTGGCGAAGAAATACGGCGCCCTGACCTATCTGGACGAAGTCCATGCGGTCGGCCTGTATGGCGAGACCGGCGCGGGCGTGGCCGAGCGTGACGGCGTGCTGGATCAGATCGACATCATCGAATGCACGCTGGGCAAGGCTATCGGCGTGATGGGCGGCTATATCGCCGCCGACGCCATGATCATCGACGCGGTGCGCAGTTGGGCCTCGGGCTTCATCTTCACCACCTCGTTGCCGCCGGCGTTGACGGCGGGAGCGCTGGCCTCCGTGCGGCACCTGAAGGCCCACCCCGAACTTCGCGTCCAGCATCAGGAGCGGGCCGCGACGCTGAAGTCGCGCTTCGCGGCGGCTGGCATTCCGGTGATGGAAAGCGAGAGCCACATCGTGCCTGTGCACGTCGGCGATCCGATCCACTGCAAGATGATCTCGGACATGCTGCTGGACGAGTACGGCGTCTATGTTCAGCCGATCAACTATCCGACCGTGCCCAAGGGGACCGAGCGCCTGCGCTTCACGCCTTCGCCGAACCACACCGACGCCATGATGGATCATCTGGTCCAGGCGATGGACAAGCTGTTCGCCCACTGCAACGTGGCGCGCCAGCCCGTCGCGGCCTGAGGCTCGGCGATGGCGGACGAAGATCTCGGCGAGGTGATCGTCGAGTTCACCCGTAACGGCTCCTACCTGAAATGTTCGGCCATCCACGTCGCCACCGGCCGCGAGGTCAGCGCCATGGGGCCGGTCAACGAACCGAAGTCCGTCGAGCGGGTGGCGATCGCCAAGCTGCGGCGGGTTCTGTCGGCCGGGCTCTAAGATCCGCGCGGCTGTATCGACTCTGACGTTGAACGGTGGTTCCCTTCGCGCGTAGGGGGACGCTATGTTGCAACCGGACAGCCCGGCTATACTGGGATTAGGCGCGTTTTCGATTTTCGCTGTGCTCGGCGGCCTAGTGCTGCTGGTTGGCGCTGATCACTCCGCGCCAGGGTGCATTGGCCCAAAGGTTGAACGTTGTGACTATCTCGATACCGCGCAGGCCGCCGTATCGACCCGAAGCGCGCGTAAATTCCAGCCTGACTACGGCTATGAGATCGTTGATCTGGGATCGTCCGTGCGTGTGCAGCAATATCTGCCGGATGGATCGTTGGCTTTGTTCGAGGGGCCGGCTGTAGTGATCGACAAGGAAAGTTGCAGAGTCTGCTTCTTCCAAGTTCGAGAATCTACCGATTACGACAAAAATTTGAGGTTCTCGCGGTTCCCTGGCTCGACGCCCTAAACGGATGGTTGGCGCGCGACCACAAGATGTTGTGGTCGGGCGCGCTGGGGACTAGATAGGCGGCCTTCTGATTTTCGGGGATTCCAGCGTGACGGCCTTCACCCACGACGCCTATTTCACCAAGACGCTCGCTGACGCCGATCCGGACGTCTTCAAGGGCATTCAGGGCGAGCTGGGTCGCCAGAAGGAGCAGATCGAACTGATCGCTTCCGAGAACATCGTCTCCCAGGCGGTGCTGGATGCGCAAGGCTCGGTGCTCACGAACAAATACGCCGAGGGCTATCCCGGTCGTCGCTACTACGGCGGCTGCGAGTTCGTCGACATCACCGAGGACCTGGCGCGCGAGCGGGCCAAGAAACTGTTCGGCGCCGCCTTCGCCAACGTCCAGCCGCACTCGGGCGCCCAGGCCAACCAGGCGGTCTTCTTCACCCTGCTTCAGCCCGGCGACACCTTCCTGGGCATGGACCTGGCCTGCGGCGGTCACCTGACGCACGGTTCGCCGGCGAACCAGTCGGGCAAGTGGTTCCGGCCGGTGACCTACAAGGTGCGCGAAGACAATCACCTGATCGACTACGACCACGTCGCCGAAATGGCCGAGCGCGAGAAGCCCAAGCTGATCCTGGCCGGCGCCTCGGCCTACAGCCGCCACATCGACTTCAAGCGGTTCCGTGAGATCGCCGACAGCGTCGGCGCCTATCTGATGGTGGATATGGCTCACTACGCCGGCCTGATCGCGGGCGGAGCCTATCCGGACCCGATCCCGCACGCCCATGTCGTGACGACGACGACGCACAAGACCTTGCGCGGTCCGCGCGGCGGCATGATCCTGACCAACGACGGCGACATCGCCAAGAAGATCAACTCGGCTGTCTTCCCTGGCCTGCAGGGCGGGCCACTGGAACACGTCATCGCCGCCAAGGCCGTGGCCTTCGGCGAGGCGCTGAAGCCCGAGTTCAAGCTCTATGCCAAGCAGGTGGTCAAGAACGCCCAGGCCCTGTCGGGCGTGCTGATCGAGCGCGGCCTGGCCATCGTCTCGGGCGGCACCGACAGCCATCTGGCGCTGGTCGATCTGCGGCCCAAGGGCGTGACTGGCAAGGCCACAGAGCACGAGCTCGAAAAGGCGCTGATGACCTGCAACAAGAACGGCGTGCCGTTCGACACTGCGCCCTTCACCGTCACCTCGGGTGTCCGCCTGGGCACGCCGGCCGGCACCACGCGCGGCTTCGGCGAGGAAGAATTCAAGCAGATCGGTCACTGGATCGCCGATGTCGTCTCGTCGATGAACGGCGGCGACGAAGCCGATCCGGCCGTGGTCGCGGGCGTCGCGGCCCAGGTGCGTGAGTTGACGCAACGCTTCCCGATCTACAGCCAAAAAACGCAATAAGGCGCCTCTGATGAAGTGCCCTTTTTGTGGTCATCAGGACACTCAGGTTAAGGACAGCCGGCCGTCGGACGACGGCTCGGCCATCCGACGCCGTCGATCCTGCCCCAACTGCAATGGGCGCTTCACCACCTTCGAGCGGGTGCAACTGCGTGAACTCGTCATCCTGAAGCGCAACGGGCGGCGCACGCCGTTCGAACGCGACAAGCTTGAACGCTCGCTGGGCGTGGCCCTGCGCAAACGCCCGGTTCAGGCCGATCAGGTCGAGCAGATGGTCAACCGCATTGTGCGTCAGCTGGAAAGCCTGGGCGAGACGGAAATCCCGTCCAGCACGGTTGGCGATTTCATCATGAAGGCGCTGAAAGGCGTCGATGAAGTCGCCTATGTCCGCTACGCCTCGGTTTACAAGGATTTCCGCCACACGGGCGACTTCGCCAAATTCCTGGGCGACGAAGGGTTCGACGAACCGTCCGGCAAGGCCTGATGCGGGTCACTCTGAAACTGGCGACCTCGCTGGATGGGCGCATCGCCACGGCGTCGGGCGAAAGCCAGTGGATCACCGGCGAGGCGGCGCGGCTGGAGGGCCACCGCCTGCGCGCCGCGAATGACGCCATTCTGGTCGGCGTCGAGACGGTTCTGCACGATGATCCCGAGCTGACCGCCCGCCTGCCGGGCCGCAGCGTGGACCAGCCGCTGCGCGTGGTTCTGGACAGCCGCCTGCGGACGCCGGGGACGGCGAAACTGGCGGGGGAGAACACCCTGATCCTCACGGTCGCCGAGCCACACCCCGTTGGCGCGGCCAAAGTGAAACGGGTCGAGGCAGACCAGGGTCGGCCGGCCATCCCGGCTGTTCTGCAAGCTTTGAAAGCGGCGGGCGTCAAGTCGGTGTTGATCGAAGGCGGGGGGCAGGTCGCCGCATCATTTTTGCGCGCCGGCTTGGTGGATGCGCTGGAATGGTTCCGGGCCCCGATCCTGCTCGGCGGCGAGGGCAGGCCCTGCGTCGCTGCTTTGGCTCTTGCAAAGCTGTCCGACGCCCCCAAGTTCCGTCGCCTGGGCGTCGAGCCTGTCGGGGACGATCTGTGGGAACGCTACGCGCGTCTCTGACGCGGTAGATTCCAGACGATTGAGACTATTCAGACTGTGTTTTTCGGGGCCGAAAGGGGCCAGCGTCCAATGTTCACCGGCATCGTCACCGACATCGGCCGTGTCCGCGAGGTCCGCGAGACAGATCGCGACCGCCGCTACGAGATCGAAACCGTCTGGGACACCGACGGCATCGACCTTGGCGCCTCCATCAGCCATGCGGGCTGCTGTCTGACGGTGACGGAAAAGGGGCACGATATACGGGGGGGCTGGTTCGCCGTCGAAGTGTCGAACGAGACCCTGTCCAAGACCACCCTGGGCGCCTGGAAGGCCGGCGACGGCGTCAATCTGGAGCGGGCCGCCAGGCTGGGCGACGAGATGGGCGGCCATGTGGTGTCTGGCCATGTCGATGGTCTGGGCCGGATCGTGTCGATTACGCCCGAGGGCGGGTCGCACCGGGTCGAAGTCGAGGCGCCCGCGCCCCTGCACCGCTACATCGCCGCCAAGGGGTCGATCACAGTCGATGGCGTATCCCTGACGGTGAATGCCGTCGAAGGCCGGGGCTTCTCGCTGAACATCATCCCGCATACGTGGGAGGTGACGACCCTGGGGCGTCTGAAGGCCGGCGATCCGGTCAATCTGGAGATCGACATGCTGGCGCGTTATCTCGCGCGGTGGCAGGAGACCGCATGATGCAATTGGCCGCCAACATGAACGACAGCCCGATCAGTCCCATCGAGGACATCCTGGAAGACGCCCGCAACGGTCGTCCCTACATCCTGGTGGACGCCGAGGACCGCGAGAATGAGGGGGACATCATCATCCCCGCCCAGTTCGCGACCCCCGACCAGATCAACTTCATGATCCGCCAGGCGCGCGGCCTGGTCTGTCTGGCCATCACGGCCGAGCGAGCGAACCAACTGCGCCTGCCGCCGATGGCGGCCGACAATCGCGAGAGCATGAAGACCGCCTTCACCGTCTCGATCGAGGCCAAGGACGGCGTCACGACCGGCATCTCCGCCGCCGACCGCTCGCGCACCATTCACGTCGCTACCGATGCGTCGAAGGGCATGGACGACATCGTCTCGCCTGGCCACATCTTCCCCCTGGTGGCGCGCGACGGCGGCGTCCTGGTTCGCGCCGGCCACACCGAGGCGGCGGTGGACATCAGCCGCATGGCGGGCCTGACCCCGGCCGGGGTGATCTGCGAGATCATCAAGGACGACGGCGAGATGGCGCGGATGCCCGATCTGGTCGCCTTTGCGCAGCTGCACGGGCTGAAGATCGGCACCATCGCCGACCTTATCGCCTATCGCCGCCGCACCGAGCGGTTCGTCGAGCGGATCATGGATACGCCGTTCGAAAGCGTTCACGGCGGGCCTTTCCGCCTGATGCTGTACAAGAACACAATCGAGGGCGCCGAGCACGTCGCACTGGTCAAGGGCCGCATCGACCCGACCAAGCCGACCCTGGTGCGGATGCACCAGGTAGATTTCGCCTGCGATCTGCTGGGCCATGTCGAGGCGCGCCAGGACTATGTGCCCACCGCCCTGAAGCAGATCACCGATCACGACGGCCCCGGCGTCGTCGTCTTCCTGCGGGATCCATCGCTGAACTCGCTGGCTGAACGATTGGCGGGCGTGGACAAGCCGGCGGCGATGGATCGGTCGCTGCGCGCCTATGGCGTGGGGGCTCAGATCCTGCTGGACCTGGGCGTCAAGGACATGATCGTGATGAGTTCGACGCGACCCGAACCGACGGCGCTTGAGGGCTATGGCCTGCGCATCGTCGGCTGGCGCGACATGGATGGAGAAGACAAGGCGTGACTGACGCACCCCGTATTCTGATCGTCGAGGCGCGATTCTACGACGACCTGGCCGACGCCCTGCTGGAAGGCGCCAAGGAGACGCTGAAGGCGCGCGGCGTCGACTTCGACGTCATCACCGTGCCCGGCGCGCTGGAAGTGCCGCCGGCCATCGCCCTGGCCGAGGAAGCCGGGCGTTTCCCGACCGCGCCCCGCTATGACGGCTATGTGGCCCTGGGGACGATTATCCGCGGCGAGACCTATCATTTCGAGATCGTTTCGGATCAGTCGGCGGCCGGCATCATGGCCCTGGGCGTCAAGGGCGTGATCATCGGCAACGGCATCCTGACGACCGAAGACGAGGACCAGGCCTGGTATCGGGCCCGTCTTTCGGAAGGGGATAAGGGCGGCGGCGCGGCCAAGGCCTGCCTCGACCTCATTGCATTGAAGAAGCGGTTGCGTCATGGCGTCGGCGCATGACTGAACCGAACAGCGTCAAAGCCGTCCTCGAACAACTCGCCGAAGCCGAAAAGCAACGCGCCGAGCCCAATCTCAGCTCCAAGCAGCGCCGGGCACGCACCGTGTCGCGTCTCGCCGCCGTCCAGGCCCTGTACCAGATGGAGCTGGCAGGCGAAGGCGTGGAGACGGTGATCACCGAATTCTCGAACTTCCGCTTCGACACCGATATCGAGGGCGAAGCGCTCGCCGAGGCCGACGAGGCCTATTTCGCCGACATCGTACGGGGCGTGATCGAAAGCCAGCGCGACATTGATGCGGCCATCAAGGCGCGCCTGGCTTCCAACTGGAAGCTGGAGCGGATCGACGCCACGCTGCGGGCCCTGCTGCGCTCGGGCGCCTGGGAGTTGATCAAACATCCCGAGACGCCGCGCGAGGTCGTGATCGACGAATATGTCGAGCTGGCCAAGGCCTTCTTCGACGACTCCGAAGCGCGCTTCGTCAATGCGGCGCTGGACGGCGTGTCCAGAGACACGCGCAAATAATGCCGGCGCTCGACGTCGCGGGCGAGTTCGAGACGATCGAGAGGCTGTTGCGGCCCCTGGCCCATCCCGAATGGGGCAGGGGGCTTGCCGACGATGTGGCGGTGTTGCCGTCGAGGCCGGGGTATGATCTTGTCCTGACCAAGGACGCCATGGTCGAGGGCGTGCATTTCCTGCCCGACGATCCGCTGGATACGGTGGCCCAGAAGCTTCTGAGGGTGAACCTGTCGGACTTGGCGGCCAAGGGGGCCGAGTCGTTCGGTTATCTGCTCGCCTGTTTCTGGTCCGAGCGCTGCGGCTGGCCCGAGCGTGAGGCCTTTGCGGCGGGTCTTGCCGAGGATCAGGCCAGGTTCGGCGTCTTCCTGCTGGGCGGGGACACCGTGAAGACGCCCGGCCCCGCGACGTTCTCGCTGACGGCACTGGGCTGGGTTCCCACAGGGGCGACGGTATCGCGTGCGGGCGCACAGGTCGGGGATACGGTGTTCGTGACCGGCGCGATCGGCGACGGCCTGCTGGGTTTGAAGGCGGCCCGGGGCGAGCTGTCGCTTGAGCCTGAACGCCTCGCGGCCCTGGCGGACCACTATCGCACGCCGACGCCCAGGGTGGATTTCGCCGACGTCGTGCGGGACTTCGCGACGGCTTCCGTCGATGTGTCCGACGGACTGGCGGCCGATCTGGCCCATGTCGCGGAGGCGAGCGGGGTGGGCGTTTCGTTGAACCTGAACGTCCTGCCGCTGTCGGCGGCGGCCCAGGCCTGGTTTGCTGACCGGGTCGATCCGCAGCTGTCGTTGGAAGACCTGGCGAGCGGCGGCGACGACTATGAGATCGCCTTCACAGCCCATCCGCGCCACGAAGAAGCTCTGCGGCGTGAGGCCGAACGCCGCCTGCTGCGTCTGACGCGGATCGGCGAGGTGACCGCCGGATCGGGCCTGACCGTGACCTATGACGGCCTGCCCATCGCAATGGCGCGCGCCGGCTGGACCCACGGCTGAGGTCGCAAGGGAATCCTAACGGCCTTGCGTCATAAGCGACGGATGAACCGTCGCTCTCTGATCGCCTCCGGAACCGCCGCTCTCGCCGGGGCGGCCGCCACATCCGCAACCGCATCGAGCAGCAGCAACGCGCCCGCCGCGCCTGCCGCGCTGAGCATCGCCGGGCTTGGCCTGCCCGTGATCGAGGGCGGCCGATTGAGGAACTACGTCTTCGTGGCGCTGCGCCTTCAACTGGGGCGTGGCAAGACCGTCGAGCAGATGCGGCCCAAGGAGGCGTTTTTCCGTGACGCCTTGGTCAAGGCCGCGCATCGGACGCCGTTCACCGTCGCGGGCGATTGGACACGACTGAACGAACAGTCGCTGTCCGCCGCTGTCGTGTCGGCCGCAAACACGATCTCTGGACGAGGCTCGATCACCGGCGTCGAGGTCGTGTCGCAAAGCCCGAGACGTCGCACCGGCATGCCGACCACGCGTTGAGTGCTCGTCGATCACGGTTGCGCGACCTGTAAGGCCATGACACGCTCCCCTGGCAAATCCCAAAGAACGCACTGACGCGTTCGCCGCGTGCGGGGGGACCGGAAGGCGGACAGAGGCGATAATGCCCGACCGCGCCAAGGCCTGCGCGCCTGTTTGCAAGGGCATGGAAACGCCAATGACGAACTCACTTACGCTGGTCTTCGCGGCCGGTGTGCTGGCGGTGCTGTATGGCGCCTTACAGACCGCCGTGCTGATGAAGGCGAGCACCGGCAACGACAAGATGCGAGAGATCGCCGCCGCGATCCAGGAAGGCGCGTCCGCCTATCTGAAGCGGCAATATTTGACCATCGGCATCGTCGGGATCGTGATCCTGATCGCCGCCTATTTCCTGATCGGCATTTACGCCGCCATCGGCTTCCTGATCGGATCCGTCCTGTCGGGCGCGGCCGGTTATGCCGGAATGCTGATCTCGGTGCGAGCCAATGTACGGACGGCCCAGGCGGCGTCCGAAAGCCTGTCCAAGGGGCTGAACCTGGCGTTCCGCTCGGGCGCCATCACCGGGATGTTCGTGGCGGGCGGGGCCCTGATCGGGGTGTCGGGCTACTATATCGTGCTGACCCACCATCTGGGGCTGGCCTCGACCAGCCGCGAGGTGATCGATGGGCTGGTGGCGCTTGGCTTTGGCGCCTCGCTGATCTCGATCTTCGCGCGCCTGGGCGGCGGCATCTTCACCAAGGGCGCCGACGTGGGCGGCGACATGGTGGGCAAGGTCGAGGCCGGCATTCCCGAGGACGACCCTCGCAACGCCGCGACCATCGCGGACAATGTTGGCGACAATGTCGGCGACTGCGCCGGCATGGCGGCCGACCTGTTCGAGACCTATGCGGTGACGACCGTCGCGACCATGGTGCTGGCGGCGATCTTCTTCCGGGGGCAACCCTATGTGGACGTGATGATGGTCCTGCCGCTGGCGATCTGTGCGGTGTGCATCGTCACCTCCATCGTCGGCAGCTTCTTCGTGCGGCTGGGCAAGAGCCAGAACATCATGGGGGCGCTGTATCAGGGTCTGATCGTGACCGGCGTCCTGTCCATCTTCGCGGTCTGGTGGGTGATCGACCAGATGGTGACGGGACCGATCGTGACGGCAAGCGGTCTTGAAATCCAGCCGATGGCGCTGTTCTGGTCCGGCATGGTCGGTCTGGCGGTGACGGCGGCCATCGTGGTGGTGACCGAATACTACACCGGCTCGAACTTCCGGCCCGTGCGGTCGGTGGCCAACGCCTCTGTGTCCGGGCACGGCACCAACGTCATCCAGGGACTGGCGGTGTCGCTGGAATCCACGGCGCTCCCGGCGCTGACCATCATCGTCGGCATCGTGGCCAGCTTCCAGTTGGCGGGCCTGTTCGGCATCGCCATCGCCACCACGACCATGCTGGGCGTTGCGGGGATGATCGTGGCGCTGGACGCCTTTGGACCCGTGACGGACAACGCCGGCGGCATCGCCGAGATGGCGGGCCTGCCCAGCGACGTTCGGCATTCGACGGATGCGCTGGACGCCGTGGGCAATACGACCAAGGCCGTGACCAAAGGATACGCCATCGGTTCCGCGGGCCTCGGCGCGCTGGTGCTGTTCGCGGCCTATACGTCGGACCTGCAGTATTTCTCGGCCAATCCGGCGGACTATCCCTTCTTCGCCAACATGGGGCCGATCGCCTTCGACCTGACCAACCCCTACGTCGTCGTCGGCCTGCTGTTCGGAGGGCTGTTGCCCTTCCTGTTCGGAGGCATGTCGATGATGGCAGTCGGACGTGCGGCTGAGGCCGTGGTCGCCGAGGTGCGGCGCCAGTTCCGCGAGAACCCCGGCATCATGACCTATGAGGTCAAGCCGGAATACGGGCGGGCGGTCGACATCCTGACCAAGGCGGCGATTCGCGAGATGATCGTGCCGTCGCTGTTGCCGGTTCTGTCACCGATAGTCTTGTTCGTCGCCATCCTGACGATCTCGGACAAGGCCAACGCCTTCGCCTCTTTGGGCGCCATGCTCATGGGGGTAA
Source organism: Brevundimonas sp. KH_058 (assembly GCF_057838505.1). NCBI lineage: Bacteria > Pseudomonadati > Pseudomonadota > Alphaproteobacteria > Caulobacterales > Caulobacteraceae > Brevundimonas > Brevundimonas sp. KH_058. The sequence goes on from NZ_CM174469.1 coordinate 2,940,987, forward strand.
TCGTCACCGGCCTGTTCGTCGCCATCTCAATGACCTCGGGCGGCGGCGCCTGGGACAACGCCAAGAAGGTGATCGAGGAAGGCTTCACCGACAAGAACGGCGTCGTCCACGGCAAGGGGTCGGAAGCCCACAAGGCGGCCGTGACCGGCGATACGGTCGGCGATCCCTACAAGGACACGTCTGGTCCTGCGGTGAACCCGATGATCAAGATCACCAACATCGTCGCCCTGCTTCTGCTGGCGGTGCTGGCGAGCGGCAACATCGGCTAGAGCCTGATCGGTCGAGATGGAATCGCTTCGCGATTTCATCGATGCCGTGAATCAGGCTCCAGAATCATGCTGGACCGAAATCTGGGTTCAGATGGACAGCGTCCAACTGAACCGATTTCGGTCTAGGTCGAACGGCCGCCGATACGAAAACGCCCCGGAGAGCGATCTCCGGGGCGTCTTTGTTGAGATCGGTGAGCCGCCTTAGTCGGGGCGGCGTTGGCCAGGCGTGTTTTGTTCTGTCCGGGGCAATTGGCCACGACCGACGTTGCCGAGCAGTTGTTCCAGAACCGTCAGCTCACGACCGCGCGTCGGCGTCTGGTTGCGGTTTATGGCGATCTGCTCGCCGTCCGTCAGGCCCAGGGTGCGGACCGCCGCGACCTGATCGCCCTGAGGGACGAAAGTGATCTCGGTCACCGTTCGGGTCGAGACCTTGGGCAGGTTGTAGGTGTATTTTTCGGTCGTCTGGCTGATGTAGTACCAGACCTGATCAGGCTCGAAGGTCGAGGTGGTCGAGGGCGAGCCCAGCTTGGCCAGGACCGTTTCCTTGGTGTCCGTGCCGGCGACCACGTCCTGAGGCTTGGCGTCGATAGCCTGGAAGCCGTTGGAGCCGATGGTCGGAGCACAGGCGGCGGACAGGCCAGCCAGCGAAACAGCGACGAAAAGCGGGACGAAACGGGACATGGTCGGGCGCCTGCGAGAGAACAAGGTCTTTGACCTAGACGGACCTGCGTCCTAGTTCAACGGCACGGCGGAAAAGGGGCCGTTGAAACCCATGCTCAAAAACCTGTTCAAACCCCGGCCCGGCATCGGAATCGGCGACGATCTGTACGCCAAGGCCGTCAGCCAGGCGCGTAATCCGGCCTTCTACACGCGGCTGGGGGTCGCCGACCGTATCGACGCCCGATTCGAGCTTTATACGCTTCATGTGCTGTTGCTGGTGCTGCGGCTACGCGATGAGAATACGGCCCAGGGCCAGGATGCGGGCCAGGCAGTGTTCGACGTCTATGTCTCGGCGCTGGATCACGCCCTGCGCGAGGAAGGCGTCGGCGACGTCGCCGTGGGCAAGAAGATGCGCAAGCTGGGCGAGGCCCTGTATGGCCGGATGAACGCCTATGAGCAGCCTTTGCGTGCCGGCGATGCCGCCGCCTTGGCCGAAGCTATGGCGAAGAATGTCTATGCGGATCCGCAGGCGCCTCATGCCGACACACTGGCGCGCTATGCGCTGACCACACGCGCGGCTTTGGCGGCGCAGGATTTCAACAAGGTGCTGGCGACGCCGGCCTGGGCGGAAGTTTGAGACAGATGAGCGTGACGCTCCCCTACAGCGAGACGGTGCGGATCAATCAGATCGGGGCCGGACTGAACCGGAAGCTCGAACCGGATGCGGACACGTGCAAGCGAATCGCCCGTGCCCTGGACCTGCAAGGGCTCGACGACTTCGTGGTGGATTTCGACGTTAAGCCGACCCCGTCCACCAGCGAGTGGACGTTGAAAGGCCGTATCACGGCCCATGCCGTTCAGTCCTGCGGCCTGACGCTGGAGCCTCTGCCCGTCGATGTGGATCGGCGCTTTTCAATCCAGTTGGTCCAGGCAAAGCCTCAGGAAACTGAGGAGATCGAGGTCACCCTGGACGAGGAAGACGCGGATGTGATTGAGGACGGCAAGATCGACCTCGGTCAGTACGCCGTCGAACAGCTGCTGCTGTCGCTGGAACCTTTCCCGCGCAAGCCCGGCGCGGAATTCGTGCAACCGGAGGAGCCGGGCGAGATTTCACCCTTCGCCGCCTTGAAGGCGCTTAAATCCCAGGACGATAAAGGCTGAGGTTGACGCAGGGGCCGGGTGGTTGCATCCCCCGGCTTCGGCGCTATCGTTCAGCGCATACTGCCCAGCGTCGCGCGACAAGACGACGCGGCCAAACGAGGTCCATTTGCCAGCCCCAGTTACGATCTCGCTTGACGCCATGGGCGGCGATCACGGGCCAACCGTCGTCGTTCCCGGCATCCGCAGCTACATCCGCACCCACGACGGCGAGGGCGTTCGCTTTCTGCTGCATGGCGACGAGGCCAAGATCGCCCCCGAACTGGCGCGCTGCGGCCTGACGGCGGACACCTGCGAAATCCGTCACACCGACAAGGTCGTGGCCATGGACGAAAAGCCGGCCCAGGCCATGCGGCGCGGCAAGGGCTCCAGTCTGTGGAACGCCATCGAGGCGGTTAAGACGGGTCAGGCGGGCGGCGTCGTCTCGGCCGGCAACACCGGCGCCCTGATGGCGATCTCGAAACTGATTCTGCGCATGTCCGCGCCCGGGCTGGAGCGGCCGGCCATCGTCGCCAGCTGGCCGACCTTCAAAGGGCATACGGCGGTTCTGGACGTCGGCGCTAATATCGGCAGCGACGCCGAACAACTGGTTGAGTTCGCCATCATGGGCGAGGCATTTCAGTCCGCGGTGCGCGGGATCGCGCGCCCGACAATCGGCCTGCTGAACGTCGGTTCGGAAGACATGAAGGGCAATGAACAGGTCAAGGAGGCGCACGCCATCCTGCGCGACGGCCCGTTCGACCTGAACTATCACGGCTTCGTCGAGGGCGACGACATCGCCAAGGGCACGGTGGACGTGGTCGTCACCGACGGCTTCACCGGCAATATCGCGCTGAAGACCGCTGAAGGCACGGCGCGCTATATCTCTGCCTTGTTGAAAGAGGCCCTGACCTCGAACCTGCAATCCAAGCTGGGCGCCGTGATCGCCATGCCGGCGCTGAAGAAGATGCGTCAGAAGATCGACCCCAGCACCATCAACGGCGGGCCTCTGCTGGGCCTAAATGGCATCGTCGTGAAGAGTCACGGCGGCGCAGACGCCAAGGGGTTTGGCAATGCGATCCGCATCGCTGTCGATCTGGCGCGCAGCGACTATATGAGCAAGGTGGGGGACAATCTGGGCAAGCTGGACGCTGTATTCGATCATGCCGCCAAGCCTGCCGCATCCGTGGGAGAACCCCTTCAGTGAGCGTCACCCGCAGCGCCGTGACCGGCGTCGGTTCCTATCTGCCGGAACAGATCGTCACCAACGCTGACTTGGCCAAGTTCGTCGATACGTCCGACGAATGGATCCAGGAGCGCACCGGCATCAAACAACGCCACAAGGCACGCGACGACCAGCCGACCAGCGACCTGGCGGTCGAAGCCGCCAAGAAGGCGCTGGCCGACGCCGGCAAGACGGCGACCGATGTCGATCTGATCATCGTGGCCACGACCACGCCTGACATGACCTTCCCGGCTGTCGCGGCGATCGTTCAGGCCAAGTTGGGCGCCGGCGTCGGTATCGCCTTCGACATTCAGGCCGTCTGTTCGGGCTTCGTCTACGCTTTGAGCGTCGCCGACGGTTTCGTGGCGCGCGGTCTGTCGAAATGCGCCCTGGTGATCGGGGCCGAGGAAATGACGAAGCTGATGGACTGGACCGACCGGACCACCTGCGTCCTGTTCGGCGACGGCGCCGGCGCCGTGGTGCTGGAACCGCGCGAAGGGCAGGGGACGTCCGACGACCAGGGCATGCTGGGCTTTGCGTTGCGCGCTGACGGCTCCAAGACCGATCTGCTTTATGTTGACGGCGGCCCGGCGACGACCGGGACAGTCGGCCATCTGCGTATGGCGGGCAATCAGGTCTTCCGCCACGCTGTGGTGAACATCGCCGAGGGCATCACCGCCGCCTGCGCCGCCGCGAACATCGAGATCGCGGACGTGGACTGGTTCGTGCCCCATCAGGCCAATCAGCGCATCATCAAGGGCGTCGGCGACCGGCTGGGTCTGGACGAGAACAAGGTGATCTCGACCGTGGCGACCCATGCCAACACCTCGGCCGCCTCCATTCCCCTGGCGCTGGACGCCGCGATCCAGGACGGTCGGATCAAGAAGGGCGACATGGTCCTGCTGGAAGCCATGGGAGGCGGCCTGACCTGGGGCGCCTGCGCCCTGAGGCTTTGAGGCGGCGACTTTAAATCGGCCATAGGCATTGATTTTTCGGGGCCTTTGCGGCCCTATGAATGCGAGCGGATCGCATGAGCGGGGATACGATGGCAGGCCAACAGACCGTGACGCGCGCTGACCTGTGCGAGGCTGTGCACAACGAGGTCGGCCTGTCGCGTCAGGAGTGCTCCAGCCTGGTGGAGCGCACCCTCGAACTGATCGTCGAATCGCTGGAACGCGGCGAGACGGTGAAACTATCCGGCTTTGGTGTTTTCCAGGTCCGCGAGAAACGCGCCCGCATGGGCCGCAATCCCAAGACCGGCGAACCGGCGGCGATTAATCCGCGCCGGGTCATCAGCTTCCGCGCCTCGCAGATCATGAAGAGCCGGGTTCACGACGCCGTCGTCGAGGACTGAGGCGCGTGGCCAAGAGCGCCGACGCCTTTCGCACCATTTCCGAAGCGGCCGAAGAGGTCGGCGCGCCCCAGCATGTGCTGCGCTTCTGGGAGACCAAGTTCGTCTTCGTGACGCCGGTCAAACGCGCAGGCGGGCGACGCTTCTATCGCCCTCAGGACATCGCCGTCCTCAGGGCGGTCAAGCGGCTGTTGCACGATGACGGCCTGACGATTCGCGGCGTTCAACGCCTGCACAAGGAACAGGGGCTGAAAAAGCTGATCGGGGCCGAAGCCGCCGCCCTGATCGAGGACGGCGATGTGGAGATCAGCCCTGCGTCGTCCAACGACGTTCGCCTCGAAACCTCGGATTTGCAGCAGGTTCTGGCTGATCTGGAGCAGGCGAAGGCCCGTCTGGACGCCGTTCTTTCACGGCAGGTGGAAAAGTCGTTTTAGCGTTTGCGGACGACGATCCCCCCGTCTATAGGGAGCGCCTTCGGAGCGTGGCGCAGCCTGGTAGCGCACTTGACTGGGGGTCAAGGGGTCGCAGGTTCGAATCCTGTCGCTCCGACCATCTAACCTTTTGGTTTCATGGCGGATTTTAAGGGGTCGCTCTCGGGCGGCCCCTTAGCAATTGGCCATTGGGGCACATATGGGGAGCGGCCCCTATCCGTGGTGCTGGACGGGGGCGCGGGGCGTCCGACAGCGCGTTCATGGCCGCGCACCGCTGTGCAGGCTCGATCAAAATGATTCGGACGGCGAACGTCGCGCGGGCGTCGGCGACCTCAAGGCCGGGCTCCAAGGCACGAAGCCGATGCCCAGACCACGGCCGAGCTGGCGCACGAGGTCTTCGGCGACGAAGGCATCGCTGGCGATGGGGGCCTCGACGGTGCTGTGCCGCATGGGCGACCCGTCGGAAACGGCGGCGGTGCCTGCGTTCCTGGTCATGCGGCGGGTCATAACCCAATGACCAAATTCACACGAGTGGTCGATCCCGGCACTCCGCCGTCAGGTTCGATCACTGGGATCGCTCTCGGATTGAGGGCGCTGCTGACGCCCTGCGGCATCAAAGGCATCTCCCGTGACAACGGGTGAACAACCTTCTTGGAAACGACACCTAACCGCCCATCCGACCCCAACCCTCTCGTCATCAACCCGCAAGGGCACCACCGTAGCCGGAGAGCCAAGGCGCGCGACTTGTCCCCATGTCGCGTTGCAGTTTGCTGTCAAGCGCGATATCGGCGGGTGAGGCTCTCTTTGAACAAACTGATTCCGACCCTCTGCGCCCTCGTCTGTGTCGCCGTTTTCGGGGTGATGATGACGCATGGCCTGTCGGATCTGCGCCACGAGGCGTCACACGCGGCGGTCGAGCAGGCGGAGTCGATCGGACACGATCACGCTGCTTCACACGGCCCGGCCACTGACATTGAGGTTGCCTCGGGAAATGCAGCCGAGCCCCCCGGCTCACTCCCAGCCGGTCACCATCACCATGGCGGCGGCGACACTCAGGCTGCGCTCCCCAGCCAAGCCGGCGACCTGCCCCGCCTGACCGAGGCGCGTGGTGGATCTGCTTTCCTGCGCGTCAACCAGTTGCCTGAAGGGCTGATCGGCGACGGTCCGGAACACCCTCCCAAACAGCTGCGCACGATCGCCTGATCCGTCGCGACCCTCCGGTCGCGCGCGCACTGTTTTTCGGAGACTTCCTTGAAGAAGCACATGACCGGCCCCGCCGGATCGTGGGCGCGTCTGGCCGTCGTTTCGACGCTGGCGCTCTCACTGGCGGCCGCCCCGCTTACGCCCGTCCTCGCTCAGGAGGCCGTAGCCCCTGCACGACTGACCCTGGCTGACGCCCTAGCGCGATCGGCTGCCGCTGATCCCGCGGCGCCCGCGACCGAGGCCCGGTTGAGGGCAGGGGAGGCCGGCGTCCGCCAAGCGGAGGTTCGCCCCAATCCGACTTTGGGGCTGATGGTGGAGAACCTTCCGAGCTTCGGGGGCGGCGGGATCGCCGACCGAACGGAAGCCACGCTCACCTATGAGCAGCGGCTCGAGCGCGGCGGCGACCGGCCTGCCCGCGTCTCGCTCGCCCGCGCCGAAGCCGCGGTCGTCCAGGCCGAGGCGCTGGTCCGGCGCCTCGATCGTCTGGAGATGGTCCAACGCGCCTGGGCCGAAGCGCTCGCCGCCCAGGCCGAACTCGAGATCGCGGCTGAGCGCCTCGAACTGGCCGACCGTTTCCAGTCCGAGGTCCAGCGCCGCGTCGACATGGCGCGCGACCCTCTGTTCGCCGGCGCGCGCGCCGAGGCTGAACTCGCCCAGGCCCAGATCGATTTCGATCAAGCCGGGATCAATGCGCGGTTGACCCGCGCCACCCTGTCGCGGTTCTGGACCGGCGCCGCGGACTTCACGCTGGAGTCGACCGATTTCACCGACACGAGCGCATCGCGTGCAGTGGCGGGCGATGTCGCCGAGGCGGACCTGACGATCTTCGTGGCGCAACGTGAGATCGCGGGCGCCCGGGTGCGGGTCGAACAGGCGCGGGCGACGCCCGACGCCACCGTCAGCGTCGGGGTCCGCAGCCTCTGGGACGACGGCGCCGTCGGCTTGGTCGTCGGCGGCTCCATTCCGCTCGGTCGCTACGATCGAAACGAGGGGGCGATCGACCGCGCCCGCGCTGAGGGCCTGGCCGCCGAGGGCGATCTGGCCGCGGCTCGCCAAGAGCGGGAGCGGGACATCGCCCGCCATCAGGTCCTGCTGGCGTCGCGTGCGCTGGAGGCGCGTCGGATCCAGGACGAAACCCTGCCCCTGAATGGCGTTGGAGCCGAAGATGACCTCGACCCGGTCGATGAAGAAGGGGTCGATGGTGTAGCCGTCGCGGCTGTCGTCGCGCAGCGGCGTGGACTGCGGCACCCCGTCCACCAGATACAGCGGCGAGCGCCCGCGCAGGGTCTCGCCGAAGCCCGACAGCTTCTGCCGCGTCGGCGAGAAGGAGGGCACCAGGGCCGCCACCGTATCGACGGCCGAGGCGGCCAAGGCCGTCTGCTGGGTGATGGCCTCGGCGTCGATGATCTCGACCGTGGCGGCGATCGCCGAGCGCGGGGTCTCGATCCGCGAAGCGGTGACGACGACCTCGTCCAGGATCGTGGCGTCCCGGGCCGCGGCTTCCTGGGCCTTGCGGGAACGGCGGCCAGCAGCAGCGGCAGGAGGGCGGCGGTGGCGAGGAGACGAGGGGACATGGAGCACTTCAAGGGCAGGCGAATGACAGCGGCGGTCTGACCACAGGCTCTCTTGCGAGTCAATCTCACTATCATTCTCAAATAGATCGGTGATGCGGGTGTCTGCGGGGCGCCGCGGAGTGACCGGCGCGGCGTCTCCCGGCCGGGATCGAGGGACGCCACGGCCGCAGGAACGGACGTCTCGCGGCGCGGGGTCAGATTGGCGGAGCGGGCTCGGCCCGCCGGCTTTCGAACCGGCGTCGGATCCAGGTTCGGCCGGGTTTCTCGACGAACAGATGCAGGGCGGCCGCGATCAGCGCCGTGGCGACGAACAACCCCGTCAGTTCGACCGGCGTGATGCGGAAGGCGCTGTCGACGCCGCGCAGTTCAGCAACGACGCCCTTGAAGGCAACGATGACGGGCATGTGCACGAGATAGAGGGCGAAGGACGCCTCGCCGGCGAAGACCAGGGCCGGGGCGGCGAGAGGCCCCTCGCAGTTCGCGCGCGCGAGCAGGGACCAGGTCAGAATCACGGGAGCGCAGAGGGCGACGATGATGCGGTCGTCCAGCGCCAGCTGCATCGCGCCGAGCAGGAGGAGGGTGGTGAACAGGGCCGCCGCCGCGGCGACGGGCCGGCTCCAGCGCCAGTGATGGCCCAGGGTGTAGAGCGCCATGCCGATCAGGAATTCCGGGGCGATCCGGAGGATGCCGAGCGAATCCTCGGCCCGCGGCAGGACCTTGCCGAACGCCTGGACATAAAGGGCGTCGATCACGACGAAACTTGCGGCCCCGATCGCCAGCAGCATCCAGGGGCGGCCCCGGAATCGCAAGGCCAGCCATGCGTAGGCGGGGAACAGCAGATAGGCGAACCACTCCGCCGACAGGGACCAGCTCGGCCCGCTCCAGTTGAGGTCCGCGTCCGTCGGAAACCAGGCCTGGACGAGGAACAGGGTCTGGAAGAAGGCGAGCGGCGGATAGCTGTCGGTGTCGAACCGGACCCCCGCCGCGGTCGCGCCCAGGACCATGATCAGCACCCCGGCCAGCACAGTCAGATGGAGGGGGTAGAGTCGCGCCAGGCGGGCCACGATGAAGCGCCTGTAGCTGAAGGTCCCGGCGGCGAAGGCCGGGCCGTAGACGTGGGCCAGAATGAAACCCGACAGCATGAAGAAGGCGTCCACCGCCAGCCGGCTGCGCTCGATGATCGGACTGAACCCCAGGGCCGGATCCCACTGGAGCTGGTAGTGGAACAGCACCACCCCCACCGCCAAAAAGGCCCGCAGACTGGTCAGGGCCCTCAGCTCGGCGGGATAGCCGTCGCGGGTCGGCGGCACGGACGTCATGAGCGATGCCCCCCAAGGCAGGCGGGACAGGACGGTCCGCCTAATTGGGGTTACGCACCGGATGCGGACATCCCTCATGCGGACGGCTGCGGGGGTCGGCGCCGCCGGGCCGCCGGTGCCGATATCGTCGGCGACCCGCCGAACCGTTCCGACGGGGACGTCGGGGGAGCCGTCCCGTGTCAGCGCGAGGCGCGGCCGAGAAGCTCGATCAGTTCGCTCGCCTTGGCCTTGCGGTCGGCGAGGTCGTCGCCCGTCATCGCCCCCATGACGCAGTGGTCGAGGTGGTCCTTCAGGACCTCGCTCTCGACGCGCAGCAGGGCCGCCCGCACCGCCTGGAGCTGGGTCAGGACCTCGACGCAGTACCGATCCTCCTCGACCATCCGGGCGATGCCGCGCACCTGTCCTTCGATCCGGTTCAGGCGGTTCAACACCTTGGGCTTCGTGTCCGTCTGCATCCAATTCCTCGTTCTGACCGTTCGCCTATACCCCAAGACGGTATCTTGCGCGATACCCCCATAGGGTATATTTGGCGTCCAGCCGTTTCAAGGAGCCCGCCATGTCCACGCCCGCCCATTCGCATCCGGCCGGTCACAGCTGCTGTTCGACCAAGCCGGCCGACAGCGCGGCGACGGCTGTCGATCCGGTCTGCGGCATGACGGTGGATCCGGCGACCGCGACCCACCGTGCCGCCCACGAGGGACAGGATTATTTCTTCTGTTCGGCGGGCTGCCGGACGAAATTCGTCGCCGATCCGGACCGCTACCTGGGGGACAAGCCGCAACCCGCTCCCGTCGTCCCGGGCGCGATCTACACCTGCCCGATGCATCCGGAGGTGCGCCAGGAAGGGCCCGGCTCCTGTCCGATCTGCGGCATGGCGCTGGAGCCGGAGACGGTCACCGCCGAGGCGCCGGTCAACCACGAGCTGATCGACTTCACGCGCCGCTTCTGGGTCGGCCTGGTGCTGACCGTGCCGGTGTTCGCGCTGGAGATGGGCGGTCACCTGACCGGGCTGGCGATGCGGATACCGGGCCAGACCTCGAATTGGATCCAGTTCGCCCTGGCCACGCCGGTGGTGCTGTGGGCCGGCTGGCAGTTCTTCCAGCGGGGCTGGGCTTCCCTCCGCAACCGCAGCCTCAACATGTTCACCCTGATCGCCATCGGCGTCGGCGCGGCCTGGATCTACAGCGTGGTCGCGGTCTTGGCGCCGGCTCTGTTCCCGGCGGCGGTGCGGCGGATGGATGGCAGCGCGCCGGTCTATTTCGAAGCGGCGGCCGTCATCACCGTGTTGGTTCTGGTAGGCCAGATCCTGGAGCTGCGCGCGCGCGAACAGACCTCCGGGGCGATCCGGGCGCTGCTGGATCTGACGCCCAAGACCGCGCGGCGGGTGCGCGACGACGGCGGCGACGAGGACGTCACGCTCGACCTGGTCGCCGTCGGGGACCGGCTGCGCGTCCGGCCCGGCGAGAAGGTGGCGGTCGACGGCGAGATCCTGGACGGCCGGGTGACCATCGACGAGTCGCTCGTCACCGGGGAATCCATGCCGGTGACCAAGGACGTCGGCGACAGGGTCGTCGCCGGATCGCTCAACAAGACCGGATCGTTCGTGATGCGGGCCGACAAGGTGGGCGCCGACACCCTGCTGGCCCAGATCGTCCAGATGGTGGCCCAGGCCCAGCGCAGCCGCGCGCCGATCCAGAGGCTGGCCGACAAGGTGTCGGGCTGGTTCGTCCCGGCCGTCATCGGCATCGCCGTGGTCGCCGCCGTCGTCTGGGGCCTTGTCGGTCCCGAACCGCGCCTGTCCTACGCCCTTGTCGCCGCGGTCTCGGTGCTGATCATCGCCTGTCCCTGCGCGTTGGGCCTGGCCACGCCGATCTCGATCATGGTCGGGGTGGGGCGCGGCGCCCACGCCGGGGTGCTGATCAAGAACGCCGAGGCGCTGGAGCGTTTCGAAAAAGTCGACACCCTGGTGCTCGACAAGACCGGCACCTTGACAGAGGGGCGGCCGTCGGTGACGGCCATCCGGCCCGCCGCCGGATTCGACGAGGCCGAGCTTCTGAGACTGTCCGCCAGTCTTGAGCGGGGCAGCGAACATCCGCTGGCCGACGCCGTCGTCCGCGCGGCGACGGACCGGAAACTGGTCCTGTCGGAGGCGTCGGAGTTCGACAGCCCGGTCGGACGTGGCGTCACCGGGGTGGTCGACGGCCGCCGCGTGGCGCTCGGCAACGGCCGCTACCTCAAGGAAATCGGCGTCGATGTCGCGGCGCTCGAGGCCGAGGCCGAGGCGCTTCGTCAGGACGGGGCCACCGCCATCTTCGTGGCCGTGGACGGAGCCGTGGCCGGCGTTCTGGGCATCGCCGATCCGGTCAAGGCGACGACCGCGGCGGCCATCCGCGATCTGAAGGCGGCGGGGCTGCGCCTGGTGATGATGACGGGCGACAACCGCACGACGGCCGAGGCGGTCGCGCGCCGCCTGGGCATCGACGACGTCCAGGCCGAGGTCCTGCCGCAGGACAAGGCGTCCGTGGTCCAGCGTCTGCGCGCCGAGGGCCGGGTCGTGGCCATGGCCGGCGACGGGGTGAACGACGCCCCGGCCCTGGCCGCCGCCGATGTCGGGGTCGCCCTGGGCGCCGGGTCGGACGTGGCCATCGAGAGCGCCGGCGTCACCCTGCTGGGGGGCGACCTCCAGGGCATCGTGCGGGCGCGCAAGCTGTCGAAGGCGGTGATGAGCAACATCCGCCAGAATCTCGTCTTCGCCTTCGGCTACAACACCCTCGGCATTCCGATCGCGGCGGGGCTGCTGTATCCGATCTTCGGCCTTCTCTTGTCGCCCGCCCTGGCGGCCTTGGCGATGGCCCTGTCCTCGGTCAGCGTCATCGCCAACGCGCTTCGGCTTCGGGCCGTCCGGCTCTGACCGGCGTCTGGCGCGCCTGAAGCGCGGGAAAACCAGGACCGCCGTCGGCGCCGATACGCATCCCGGCGGTCAATCCCTCGCTTTGGCCGACGGCGTTCGGGTATATTTGATCAAGGCGGAACCGTGGCTGCGGGGCCGGATTACGCTGGCGTCGATGTCCGGCGTGGACAGGCGTCGGGGCGAGCGCAAACGCCCGCCCCCGTCGCAGCGTCGCCGGCGTCTTCTCACTCTCTGGCCGCCTGGCGATCTGGCTGGCGACCGTCCCAAGCGGAGATCCCCGATGTTCAACCCGATCGTCACGCGCTCGTCCCTCCTGCTCGCCGGCTGTTCCGCGCTCGTCCTGACGGCGTGCAGCCCCGCGGCCGAGCCTCCCGCAACGTCCAAGGCCGAAGAGTCCGCGCACGCTCCGGAGCCCATGGCGATGGCGCAGACGCCGTTCTCCGCGGCCGAAACCAAGATGCACGAGGCCATGATGGCGGCGACGGGAGCCGATGCGGGCGAAACCTGGGCGCGCAAGATGATCCCGCATCACCAAGGCGCGCTCGACATGTCCCAGATCGTGCTGCGGGACACCCAGGACGCCGACATTCGCCGGATGGCCCAGAAGACCGTCGAAATGCAGACCACGGACATCGCCGAGCTGCGGCGCTGGCTCGAGACGCGGGTCGGGGCCGCCGCCGGCGCGGCCGCGCCGGGCGGGGGCGGGGAACCGCCCTTCGCGCCGGCCGAAACGAAGATGAAGGACGCCATGATGTCGGCGACCGGGGCGAACACCGACCGGATGTGGGCCAGCAAAATGATCGCTCACCACCAGGGCGCGCTCGAGATGTCCCAGGTGGCGCTGCGCGAAAGCCAGGACGCCGGCATCCGGCGCATGGCGCAGAAAACGATCGAGATGCAGACCGCCGACATCGCCGAGATGCGCGCCTGGCTCGCGGCCCACCCGGTCGGCGGGTCCTGACGCGGATCTCACGGGCGGAGCGCGTTTGACTGAAATAGGGGCAGGGACATGGAAAAGATGACGGGCATGAATCACATGCAGGCCATGAAGGGCAGCTATCGATCATTCGCGATCGAGCTCGTCCTGGATTTCATCATCATGTACCTGGTGATGTACACGATGATCGCGTCCCTCGATCATTTCTACTTCAATCTCAACAACGTCTACATGACCCTGATGATGGTCTCGCCCATGGCGATCCTGATGCTGGTGTTCATGCGCTCGATGTATCCGTCGAAACGGACCAATCTGCTGATCGGCGGGGCCGCCGCCCTGGTGTTCGCGGTCAGCTTCTGGGGCATGCGGACCCAGGCGGCGGTCGGGGATGCGGAATTCCTGCGTTCGATGATACCGCACCACTCCGGCGCCATCCTGATGTGCAACGAAGCGGAGTTGAAGGATCCCGAGGTGCTCGGTCTGTGCGAGGAGATCGTCAGCTCCCAGGAGCGGGAGATCGCCCAGATGAAGGCCCTTCTGGCGCGGCGGTAGTCCGGCGGGCGGCCGCGAGGGCCGCCGGCGCGGTCGGCTCTGCGGCAGCGTGTCGCGAGGGCGGGCCGCGCCGCTTGCGTAAAACCCTATAGATCGCGCCTCGGGAGGCGCGATCATGACTTTCAGGAGTATCCCATGAATCTGGATCGTCGAGTGCTGCTGCGCGGCGCCGTCGCCGCAGGCGGTCTTGCGGCCTTGCAGGGCTTGATGCCCGCCTGGGCCCAGACGGGGTCTCCAGGGCTGCGGGCGGACCTGCCGACCCTCACCGGCCCGAACATCGATCTGACGGTCGGCCAGACGCCCTTCACCGTGAATGGGCGCACCGCCATGGCGACGACGATCAACGGCGTGCTTCCGGCTCCGGTCCTGCGGCTGCGCGAAGGCCAGAACGTCCGCCTCGCCGTGACGAACCAGCTCGACGAGGACACCTCGATCCACTGGCACGGGATTCTGCTGCCCTTCCAGATGGACGGCGTGCCCGGCATCAGCTTTCCGGGCATCCGCCCGCGCGAGACCTTCGTCTACGAGTTCCCGGTCCGGCAGTCGGGCACCTTCTGGTACCACAGCCACTCGGGGTTGCAGGAGGCGCTGGGCCACTACGGGCCCATCGTCATCGATCCGGCCGGAGCGGATCCGGTCGCCTATGACCGCGAGCATGTGTTGGTCCTGTCGGACTGGAGCTTCATGCACCCCCACGAAATCTTCGAGAAGCTCAAGAAGAGCCCGGGCTACTTCAACCGCCAGCGCACCACCCTGGCCGGCCTGCTCGACGGCAGCGACCGGATGAGCCTGGAGGAGCGCCGGATGTGGGGCGAGATGCGGATGGATCCGCGCGACATCCTCGACGTCAACGGCTCGACCTACACCTATCTGATCAACGGCCACGGGCCGCAAGAAAACTGGACCGGCCTGTTCCGGCCCGGCGAGCGGGTGCGGCTGCGCATCATCAACGCCTCGGCCATGTCGATCTTCAACGTCCGCATCCCCGGCCTGCCCATGACGGTGGTCCAGGCCGACGGCGAGAACGTGCGTCCGGTCGAGATCGACGAGTTCCAGATCGCCGCCGCCGAGACCTATGACGTCATCGTGCGGCCGACCGAGGACCGCGCCTACACCATCGTGTCCGAAGCCATCGACCGCTCGGGCATGGGCCGCGCCACCCTGGCGCCGCGTCTGGGCATGACCGCCGAGGTTCCGCCGCTGCGCGAGGTGCCCAACCTGACCATGAAGGACATGGGCATGGGGGACATGGGCGGCATGAGCGGAATGGATCACGGGGCCATGGGAGCCCAGTCGGGCGGAGCGATGGCCGGAATGGACCACGGGGCCATGACGGGCGCGCCCGGCGCGGCCATGGCGGGCATGGATCACGGAGCCATGGCCCCACAGGCCCCCGCCGGGACGATGTCCGGAATGGACCACGGCTCTATGTCCGGCATGAACATGCGCGATCCGGAGAACGCCCCGCCCGACATGGCGGTGGGAGTGGGCGTCGACGCCATCGCGATGGCGCCGGCCAATCGCATGGGCGAGCGGCCGATCGGCTTGCAGGACGTGCCGCATCGCGTCCTCGTCTACACGGACCTGGTGTCGCTCGCGCCCAACAAGGATCAGCGTCCCCCGTCCCGGACGATGGAGATTCACCTGACCGGCAACATGGAGCGGTTCATGTGGGGCTTCGACGGCCGCAAATTCAGCGAGCTGGTCGAGCCGATCCGGTTCGAGCGGGACGAGCGGGTGCGCGTGACCCTGGTCAACGATTCCATGATGGCGCACCCGATCCACCTGCACGGCCATTTCTTCGAGCTGGTCACCGGCGGCCCGGCCGGTCATCAGCCGCTCAAGCACACCGTCAACGTTCCGCCGGGCGGCAAGGTCAGCTTCGACCTGACCGCGGACAATCCGGGCGACTGGGCCTTCCACTGTCACCTGTTGCTGCACATGCATGCCGGGATGTTCAACGTCGTCACGGTCCGTCCGATGGAAGGAGCCGCATCGTGAAGACGTCGGTCTTTATCCTTCCCCTGATCCTCGCAGCGGCTTCCGCGGCGGCGGGGACACCGGCGCTGGCGCAGAGCCACGCCGGGCATGCCATGCCCGCGCCTGTTCGCCAGGCGCTTCCGGAGGGTTGCGTCGCGCGCGGCTCCCCCACCGCGGATGCATCCCGGATAGGCATGCCCGGAGCGCCAACTTGCCCGACGGGCGCGGTGCCCGTCCGTCTGCCGGCTCCGGCGATGCCGGCGGGACACGACATGTCGACCATGGGCCAGACGCCTGCTCCGGCCGCGGCGTCCCCTCATGCCGGCCATGACATGTCGACCATGGGCCAGACCCAACCTGCTCCGGCCGCTGCGTCCCCTCACGCCGGCCATGACATGTCCACGATGCGCCAGACGCAGCCGGCTCCGGCCGCCGCGTCCCCGCATGCCGGCCACGACATGTCGACCATGGGCCAAACCCAGCCCGCTCCGGCGATGCCGGCGGGGCACGACATGTCGACGATGGGCCAGACGCAGCCGGCTCCGGCCGCCGCGTCCCCTCATGCAGGCCATGACATGTCAACCATGGGTCAGGCGCCGGCGGGCCATGACATGTCCGGAATGGCCATGCCGCCCGACGTCCCGACCAGCGCGGACAATCCGGGACGACCGCCGGAAACGCCGGCTCCGGCGGGCGCGACAAGCGGGCCGACCAACGCCGCCGACCTGCTGTTCGACCCTGCCGAAATGGCGGCTGCCCGCGCCCAACTGCGGATCGAGCACGGAGACGCCCGCACGACGGCGGTCGTCATCGACCAGCTCGAAGCGACCTTTGGCGACGACGAGGAAGGCTACGCCTGGGAAGCTCAGGGCTGGACCGGCGGCGACATCAACCGCTTCTGGTGGAAGTCGGAAGGGGAAGGCGCCTTCGACGGCGAGGTCGAGGAGGCCGAGATCCAGGCCCTCTACAGCCGGGCGTTCCGACCCTTCTTCGACTTCCAGACCGGCCTGCGCCAAACCTACCGGCCCGAAGGCGACCGGACAGATCTGGTCGTCGGCGTCCAGGGCCTGGCGCCCTACTGGTTCGAGGTCGACGCGGCGGCCTTCCTGTCCAACAAGGGCGAACTCACGGCGAGGGCGGAGGCTGAATACGATCAGCGGATCACCAACCGGTGGATCGTCCAGCCCCGGGCCGAGGTGGTGCTGTCCGCGGAGGATATCCCGGAACTCCGGATCGGGTCCGGCCTGTCGTCGCTCCAGATCGGGGCGCGGCTGCGGTACGAGTTCCGCAAGGAGTTCGCGCCCTATGTCGGCGTGGAATGGACCAAGAGCTTCGGCAATACGGCGGACTTCCTGGAAGCCGACGGCCGAAGCACCGAGGACACCCGACTGGTCGTCGGCATTCGAGCCTGGTTCTAGCGACGGCCGGCGGCGGCCGGCCTCCGTCGTTTGTCGCGCTCAAGGGCTTTGGGCTGTTTCACGGTACGAGCCGGGGCCGGAG
Organism: Brevundimonas sp. KH_058; assembly: GCF_057838505.1. Classification (NCBI taxonomy): domain Bacteria; kingdom Pseudomonadati; phylum Pseudomonadota; class Alphaproteobacteria; order Caulobacterales; family Caulobacteraceae; genus Brevundimonas; species Brevundimonas sp. KH_058. The sequence goes on from NZ_CM174469.1 coordinate 2,958,036, forward strand.
ACGGTGTCGGACACCGGGGGAGACGACAGCTGACGACGACGAAAAACGCCGCGCAGCAAGCTGCGCGGCGTTTCCTCACGTTGGTTTCGGCCCCTCAGGAGGCGGGAGGCCGTCTCCTCAGTGAACCATGAAACGGACGACGCCGTTCATCTGGTGGCCGTCGGCGCCCTTGGCGGTCCAGGCGGCGGAATAGGACCCGGGGGCCAGGGCGGGAAGCGGCGCGCTGACCGTGGTGGCCGGCGGCGCGTCGGCGGATACAGCCACATCGACGGACTGCTCTCGGGGACCCGTCAGCCTGAGCGACGTCAGGACCATCGCGTGCGGAAAGGTCGCCGAGAAGGCCGTCGGGGCGGCGGCCAGCATGGCGTTATCCGCCGGCGTCGTGACGACGCCGGTGGCCGGCGCCTGCATGGCGGCGTGATCCTGCGCTGACATGCCCGCGTGCGAGTGGCTCTGGGCCTGGGCGAGCGAGACGGGAGCCAGCGCCGCCAGAGCGGCGAGGCCGACGAGGATTGAACGGTTCATGGAAATACTCCTGATGCTTACGCGCACTATTGCTTGGGCGGCATGGTCATGCCGTCCATCTTCGACATGTCATGGCCGGCCATGGGATCGGCGGGAGGCGGCGTCGGCGCGGGCGCCGGCGCAGGCCGGGTCGGTCGGGGCGCCGAGGCCCGGGGGGGCGTAGTCGGCGCGGGCGCGGCGGCCTGCGGCTGCGGAGTCGGCTCGGGCGCGGCGACCGGCGCGGCCTCCATCGGGGCCGCCGGGGGGGCGTCCGGCGCCGTCTGGGCATCGACGGGTTGAGGCTCGGCGGCCGGCTGACAGGCGCCGAGGGCGACAGCGGCGGCGGCGAGGATCAGGTATTTCATGGTGACAAGCTCCTGAAAGGAAGGGGCGACGCTCGGGTCGATGTCCAGCGACGCATTCATACTAGATTACGCGCGCGCGCGCCGCAGCCCTCGCCGCCGGGTGTCGATCGAGGGGCCCGGCTGTGGCGCGAGCGCAGGGGCGGCGCGCGATGACGGTTCCGCAGGCCCTCGAACCGTTCACTCCGGAGGAGCCCGGACGGCGATCGTGTCCCCCAGCGCGTCGTACAGCTTGCGACGGGCCCGCGCCACGCGGGTCTCCACCGTCTTGATGGAGACACCGAGCATCCCGGCCGTTTCCGCCTGACTGCGCCCCTCGATCGCCGTCAGCAGAAGCGGAGCCTTCAGGTGCGGCGGCAGACGGCTCATGGCCTCGTTCAAACGCGCGAGCCGGGCGCCGGCCTCCATCCGGTCATCCACCGCTTCGGTCCCGTCCGGCACGGACATGGCTTCCGGCGACGACAGGTCGACACCGCCCCGGATGAGCCGCCGAACGAAGCGGCGGCGGCTCCAGTCCCGGCATTTGTTGAGGGCGATCGTGCGGATCCAGGCCTCGAAGGGCCGTGTCGGATCGTAGCGGCGGATGTTGATCCAGGCCGCCGCATAGGTGTCCTGCAACAGATCCCAGGCGTCCTGCTCGTCGCCGACATAACGCCGGACGAACCGGAACAGGCCCGTCTTGGTCTGCCGCATCAACTCGCCGAAGGCCGCGCGGTCGCCGCCGGCGGCGCGGGCTGACAGGTCGTTGGGGCTCTCCACCCGGAAGGCTAGCTTTCGTCGGACGCGAGGGCCGCGACGATGCGGTCGTCGAATACCTCGGCCTGGGCCGGCGTCAGCACGGACCGCATCTCGAAGACGTGGGCGATCGTCTCCTTCTGCAGGGCGCCCATGGCGACGTGGAAATGGTCCACCGCCGCCTGCACCTGGGGACCGTCGCCGTCGCTCTGCTGGATCGCGCGCGCCAGTTCCCGGTTGGCCGCGCGGACGTCCGCTTCGAGCGCGGGGCGGCGTGCGGCGAATCGGGCTTCGACCGCGTCGATGCGGGTCAGCTGGTCGGGCGACAATTCGAGATCGTGGTGCACGATGTCGTGCAGGGACGGCGGTTCGCGCCGGCTCAGCACCCAGCTGGCGCTGATCCATGTGCCCGCGCCGCTGGCGACCGCGGCCAGGACGGCCGTCAGGGCGATGGCCCGCCAGCCGCGCATCATCGGCCGGTTTCCAGTCTCACCAGAGGCGACAGACCGGCATCGACCGTGAAGATGGCCATCTCCCCCGGCGGTCTTGGGGCGGCGACCGCGCCGACGCCGCCGGCGGTCAAGCCGGTGACCAGGGCCATGGCGACGGCCCCGAGACGCAACTGCGAGGCCAGCCGTTCGCCGCGAAGCGCATCGACCCGGCTCCAGACGAGCGGTTCGAGCCCGTCGAGCGACCGGCCGAAGGGCGTCGTCGCCGATCCGGTCAAAAGGTCATCCAGATTACGCGTCATCGAACACTCTCCTTGCGCCCCTAATCCCTATTACGCCGAAACGCGCCGAATCCCTCGGGCGAGGGGACGGGCCTTGCGGTGCGTAGATAGCAGAAGGGACAGGATTGGAGAGGGCCATGGCGCGGCGTAGATTTCTGCCGGGTCTCGCCCTCGCGGTGGCCCTGTCGGTCAGCGCGCCGGCGATCGCGCACGAAGACCATGACAAGCAGGCCGCGGCTCGCGCCCAGGCCGCCGCGCCGGCGGGCGCCGTTCCGGAAGGGGGCATGATGGCCATGCCCGGGATGGCCCAGGACATGGATCATGGCGCCATGACGGCGGACGAGGGTCCCAGGCCCATGCCGCAGCGCCTGTATCGCTGGCTCGGCGCCATGCATCCGGCCGCCGTCCATTTCCCCATCGCCCTGTTCCTCGTCGCGGCCCTCCTCGAGATCGCCGCCCTGACGCTGCGCCGGCCGGTCCTGACTCAAGGCACGCGCGTCATCATCGCCCTGGCGGCGATCTCCGCGGTCGCCGCGGTGGCGTTGGGGTGGTTCGCCATGGGGCTGCCCGGGAAGGACGACGTGACCCACGCCTACCATCGGTGGCTCGGCACCTCGATCGCCGCGCTGGGCCTGTTGAGCTGGTGGGCCAAGGAGCATTGGGTCCGCCGACCGGGGCGCGGGCGTGAGCTGATCTACATCGGCCTGTTGACCGTCACCGCCGCCGCCGTGGTCGTCAACGGCCTGCTGGGCGGGATGCTGACCCATGGCATGAGGCATCTGATGTTCTGACGCCCCACGGCCCGCGCCGCAGACAGGCGTCGAGCCTCGATCCCGCACTCACCGGGCGACTGTGATCCAGCCGCCCGATCCGGATGCAAACTCCCGCCGCGGCGCATGGCTTCGGCGGCCAACAGGAGACACCACATGACCATTCGACCGATGCTCGCCGGACTGGCGCTCGCCGCCGTGTTCGCCACCTCAGCCCAGGCCCAGGCCCAGGCCCAGGCGCCCGCCGCGCACGCCCATGCCCCCGCTCACGCCCACGCTTCCGGCCAGCCGCAGGCGGCTGACGAGGCGCAGGTCCGGACCGTGGTCTCCGCCTACAAGGACGCGATCGAGCGGATGGACGTGTCGCAGACGCCGGCCCTGTTCTGGGCCGACTCGGAGATCTTCGAGAACGGCGGCGTCGAGGGATCCTTCGCCTATTATCTGGAGCATCATCTCGGGCCCGAGTTCGCCGACCTGGCCGGCTTCGACTTCCGCGACCACGAAATGAAGGTCGAGGTCGACGGCGACACCGCCTTCGTGAGCGAGACCTATACCTATCACATCACCTTCAAGGACGCCGCCCGGGCCCCCATCGAGCGCCGCGGCGCCGCCACGAGCGTCCTGCGCAAGCGGGGTGACGAGTGGAGGTTCGACGTCTATCACTCCTCGGCCCGGCCCTTCCGTCCCGCCGCCTGATCGCGGCGACGACGTCAGCCGACGGCCTCCACATATCGCTCGCCCGAGGACCCATGAGACCGATGCTCATTCCGCTTTCACGCCGCGGGCTTCTGGCCGCGGGAGCCGGCGCCCTCGCCGTCGCGGCCTGCGCCCCGCGCGCGGGCGCGTCGATCGAACTCGCCGTGTACAAAACCCCGACCTGCGCGTGCTGCACGGCCTGGGTCGAGCACATGCGGGCCGCCGGTTTCGAGGCGCGGGTGCATGAGCTCCCCAGCCTCCGCTCGATACGTAGCACCCAGAGCGTGCCCGAAGCGCTCGCCTCCTGCCACACGGCCCTGATCGGCGGCTATGCCCTTGAGGGGCACGTGCCGGCGGAGGACGTGCGCAAGCTTCTGGCCGAACGGCCCGAAGCCGTGGGTCTGGCGGTGCCGGCGATGCCGCTGGGATCGCCCGGCATGGAGACGCCCGACGGGCAGCGGGAGCCTTATGAGACCCTGCTGATCCTCAAGGGCGGCGGCACGCGCGTCTTCGCGCGCCACGCCTAGAGGAGTCGCGGCCATGAAGGTTCTCAAGCTGTCGACCCAGCTGCACAAATGGATCGCGCTCGTCGTCGGGCTCCAGGTCCTGTTCTGGGTGGGCGGCGGTCTGGTCATGACGGCCATTCCAATCGAGACGGTGCGTGGCGAACACCGCGCGGTCGAGCTTAAACCGACACCGCTGGGGCTGGACGGCTTGCCGGCGCTCGGCGAGATCGCCCGGCGCGCGGGCGTCGCGCCCGTTCAGGCGGAGCTGCACGGGACTCCCCGCGGGCCGGCCTGGACTCTGAAGCCGGCGGCGGGGGAGCCCGTCATCGTATCGGCCTCGACCGGCCGGCCGTTCGGGCCGATGTCGGCCGCCGAGGCTTCGGCCTTCGCCAAGGGGGCCTATCGCGGCGAGGCAGGCGTTTCCAGCGCCGTGCTCCTGGCCAGGGCGCCCGAGGAGACGGGCCGGACCGGACCGCTGTGGCGCGTCGACTTCGCCGACCGCGAAAAAACGGCCTTCTACCTGTCGCCGGCGACCGGCGAGGTGGTGACGCGCCGCTCGGGCGTCTGGCGGATCTTCGACTTCTTCTGGCGTCTCCACGTCATGGACTGGAACGACGGCGAGGACTTTAATCACCCCCTGATCATCATCACCACCGCGTTGACGCTGAGCATCGTCGTGTCGGGCTTCATCCTGTTGTGGATACGGATTGCGCGGGACCTGAAGACGGCGCGCGCGGTCCGAAGACGGGTGGATTGACCCCGGCGGCGGGTTCGGGGCGGAGGGGTTCTCCTGGCGGGGGCGATCGCAAACGGTCCCCTGAGGTGCGTCTCGCCGGTCTCGCCCCCGCTTGGCCGCCGCACGGTCTGCGTCAGGAGGAGGTGGCCGCCAACGGCGCCGAGATGTTCGCCACCACCCATGGCGGCTTCGAACGGCTGGCCCCGATCTATCCTCGGCCCGTGCGCCAACGCCCCGGGGCTCCAGCGAGTTCCGCGCGCGCCAGCGGCTACATCGCCATGTCCATGGCCGAGACCGGAGCCAGGGTTCCCATGATCGACACCAGGGCCAGCAATCCCAGGGCGAGGAGCGTCTCCATCGCCAGGCTGCGTTTGAGCCGGGAAATCGCGGGGCCGAGATCCTCGGGATCGTCGAGGGCGCTGTAGAGATCGGGCGTCAGATGAAAGCGGTTCGCGGCCGCCAGAGCCAGCATGAGCGCGAAGAGAACGAGCTTGCCCGTCAACAGCAGGCCGTAGGGCGTGCTCAGCAGGCCGGCGATACGATCAGGGCCGACCATGAACCAGCTGTTCACCAGTCCGCTCAGAACCAGGACGGCGACCGATGCGGTGCCGACGCCGGCAAACCCGTGAAGCGCTCGATGAAGGATTCTATCGGCATCAACCGTTTCTGACCGTCGCCGCAACGTCAGGATCAGCAGCGCTGCGAGCGCGCCGAGCCACACCGCCGCCGCCCAGCTATGCAGAATAGCGGCGGTGAGATGGACATAGCGCCCCGCACCTTCGGTGGCCGCACCGTGTCCTGTCCAGGCGAAACTGGCGCCGACGATCAGACCGGCGACGGCGACGAAGCTCCACAGGCCGCAGGACGGCTTGTCCCCGATGAGCGCAAGAAGCGCGATAAACCCTGCCAGCGCCCGGGCGAGAAAGGCTGGTCCGAGGCTCGTGCCCGTGATCATGAAGCCGAGCGAAGCCGGCTTGAGGCCTTCAGTCAGCGAGCCAGCCATCACTGCGGTCTGGGCCACGAGCGCGGCGGCCGAGCTCATGGCGACCACGGCCGCCGCGCTGACCAGCAAGGATTTCATCCAGCCGAGGGACAACGCGTCCGACCCGCGCAAGCCGTAGAGGAGGAACAGCGGCGTCCCAAGCAGGACGACCGCGCCGCCGTACTGCGCGAGCCGGAGCAGGATGACCAGAACGTCGAGCACGATGGTTCAGCGTACCGTGAAGGCGATGGCGCCGGTCATACGGTGGCCGTCTGCGGAGGCGGCATGCCAGTTGAGGCTGTAGGCGCCGGCCGCGAGCGGGCGCGCCGTCCGTCCCGAAACGGTCATGCCGTCATTGGAGACGGTGGTCGCGACGGGGAATTTGACGCCCGCGGCGTTCACGACCTCGAGGCCCGAGAAAGCGGGAACGACGCGTTCGCTGAACGTGACCGTCAGCGCCCGCGGTGAGGCGATGCTCGCGCTCGCCGCCGGGTTGGAGGCGACGACGCGCGCGTGGGCGTCAGCCTGTGTCGCGACCAACAGCAGGGCGCTGACCGCGCCGACGACGGAAAGGATTTTGCGAGTGGTCATAGGGAGGCTCCGAAACCAGAGGGATTCAATGAGGTATACGGCCTCCAGGCTCAAACCCCTCGTTCGAGTTTCGGGCGTCGGCCGCAGGCCCATCCGGAGCATTGCGTTGCCCGCGCCCGCGCCAGCCCCGTCGGTCCCTTGACACGGCCGGCCCACGGGCGTGGGATGAACGCGCATGTGGAACTTCGTCCGCACCCTTCTGTTCGCCCTGGCGATGGCCGGCTTTATCGGCCAGTCGTCCGCGCACGCCACGCCGTTCCAGGTGTTCGAAGCGGCGGGCGGCAAGACGGACATGGACTGCGCCGAGATGCTGGTGATGGCGGAGGAGCCTTCCGGCGCGGCAACGAGCCCCTGCGAAGAGATGACGCCCTACTGCATCGCCAAGATGGGCTGCGCCGCCGTCGCGGCGCCCATGCCGCCGGCGCCGACCGTTCAACGACCGTCCGCGCCCCGGGGACTCCGGTTCGCGGCCGTCGATGTCGTGCGAGAGGGCGCAGGCCCGCTCCCACTCAAGAATCCGCCGAAACGGCTGGCGTAGACCGCTTCCGCTGATTGGAAGGCCGTGCGCGCCGTTGCGCGGGCGACCGCCGATCGATCCGAGCCCTTCGCCGATGTCCCGCCTGCAAGGCGAGGCCTATGGTTTCGAGGAATTTCATGACCATTCGTTTGAGGTCGGCGACACGCGCCTTCGCGTGTCCGCCGCCCCGTGTCCGCCTGCCGCGCGTCGCGACGCAGCGAGCCGAGGCTCCCTTGCCGTCCCGGGGCCGTGGGATGACCGCAGGCTGGGCGATCCTTTTTGCTTCCGTTCTGCTCCTGGGCATCTGGACCGCGCCTGCCAAGGCCGACCCCCAGACGTTGGACGAGGCCCTCGCGCGCGCCGCCGAAGGCGCGCCAGGGCTCAGAGCCAGTGCTCTCGGGGTGGACGCCGCGCGCGCCGCGGCTCCGGCGGCGGGGCTCCTCCCGGATCCTCGGCTCACGTTCGGCCTCGATGGGTTTCCCGTGACGGGACCCTTTGCGGGGCAGTTCGACGAAGACGATTTCACCGTCCTCAGGATCGGGGTCGAGCAGGACGTGCCGAGCCGCGCGCGTCGTCGCGCCGAGCGCGACATCGCCGAGGCGGAAATCGGCGTCGCCGGCGCCAAGCTGTCCGTCGCGCGGCGCGACGTCCAGGTCGCCACGGGGCTCGCTTGGATCGACCTTTTTTATGCCGAACGCCGCCTCGCGGCGCTGGAGGAGGTTCTGGCGACGCTTCAACCGTTGTGGGACACCGCTCCTGCTGGCGTCGCATCGGGCTCCTATCGCCCGGCGAACGCTCTTGGGCCGGTGCAGCTCAAGGCCGACCTGGACGACCGCCGCAGCCGGCTCGTCGCCGACGTGGAGAAGGCGCGGGCTGAACTGGCGCGCTGGACCGGCGATAGCGACCCCGAAACGACCGGCCCGCCGCCGCAGGCCGATCTCGATCCGGACGCCTTGCGGAGCGGCATCGCCCGGTTGCCGAGCGTGCGCGCCTATGGCGCCGCTGCGCGGCGCGCCGACGCCGAGGTCGATCTGGCGCGCGCAGGACGCCGACCGGACTGGTCGTTCGAAGCCAGCTACGCCCGCCGCGATGAGCGGTTCGGCGACCTGTTCTCCGTCGGCGCCAGCGTGCGGCTGCCGATCTTTCCGGGACAGAGGCAGGATCCCATCGTCGCGGCGCGGGGGGCCGACGCGCAGCGGGTCACCGCCGAACGGCAGGACGCCGAGCGCGTGTTGACCGCGTCGCTGCGGAACGCCCTGGCCGACCATGCGATGGCTCATGATCAATGGGTCCGGTCGCGCGACGTCGTTCTGCCCAACGTCCTTCACCGTTCCGATCTCGAAACCGCGAGCTACGCGGCGGGCCGGGCGGACATCGTTGAAGTGCTTGAAGCCTTCACCGCCGTCGCCAACGCCCGGCTCGACACCCTCGATCGCGAGGCCGCCGTGATGCGCCGTGTGGTCGAGATCACTCTCACCTACGGGACCGACGACCAATGAACGTCCTTCGCAACAAGCGCCTGGGCGTCGCCATGGGCGCGCTTCTTCTGGTCGGGATCGGCATCGGGGCCGGCGTCGTCATCGCCCAGCGCACGGACGGCGCCGCCGACGTGGCCGCCGACGGGGGAGGGGAGCGCGAGATCCTCTACTGGTATGACCCGATGGTCCCGAACGAACGATACCCGGGGCCGGGGAAATCCTCCATGAACATGGACACCATCCCCAAATATGCGGATGAGGCCGGCGGCGACGCGTCAGGCGGCGTCCGGATCGACCCCGCGTTGACGCAGAATCTCGGCGTCCGGTACGCGACGGCGCGCATTGGCGGCCTGGAGGGCGACCTCGGCGCCACGGCGGTGGTGAATTACAATGAACGGGACATCGCCGTGGTCCAGGCGCGCGCGGACGGCTTCGTCCAGCGGGTCTACAACCGCGCGCCCGGCGACGTCATCGCCGCCGGCGCGCCTCTGGTCGATCTGCTCATCCCGTCCTGGGGCGGAGCCCAGACGGAGTACCTCGCCGTGCGGCGCACCGGCGATACGCCCCTGATCCAGGCGGCGCGGCAGCGGCTGGTTCTGTTGGGCATGTCCGAACGCCTGATCGCCTCGGTGGAGCGCAGCGGGCGCCCTCGCAACACCATCACGGTCTCGACGCCGACCGGCGGCGCGATCAGGACGCTGAGCGTGCGCTCCGGCATGAGCGTGACCCAGGGCATGACCCTGGCCGAGATCAACGGCCTGTCCACCGTCTGGCTGAACGCCGCCATTCCCGAGGCCCTGACGAGCCGGTTGAGGGTCGGGCAATCCGTCGAGGTGGGCCTGGCCGCCTTTCCGGGCGAGCGGTTCACGGGGCGGTTGACCGCCCTCTTGCCGGAGCTCGTCGGCGACAGCCGCACCGTCACCGGGCGGATCGAGATGGCCAACCGCGGGGGGCGGCTGCGTCCCGGGATGTTCGGCCAGATCACCTTTGGCGGCGGCTCGACTCCGGCGTTGCTCGTGCCGACCGAGGCGGTGATCCGAACCGGCGAGCGGGACATCGTCATGCTGGCCCTGCCGGAAGGCCGTTTCCAACCCGCCGAGGTCCGGATCGGGCGCGAGGCGGGCGGTCAGACCGAAATCCTCGCCGGTCTGGGCGAAGGCGAACGGGTCGTCGCGTCGGGTCAGTTCCTGATCGATTCCGAAGCCAGCCTGTCGGGCGTCGCGGCCCGTCCGATCGGCGACGCGCCCCGGTCCGCGTCACCGAGAGCGGCCGCGGCGGGAGCGACGGCCCCGCCCCGCGCGAACGTTGCGGCTGCAGCGCCGAGGATGGGCGGGCCGACGGCGCCGACGAAGCGCAAAGAGCCCGGTCAATGATCGCCGCCGTCATCCGCGCCTCCGTCAAGGGTCGGTTCCTGATCCTGATGAGCGCCCTCGCCCTGCTGGCCGCCGGCCTGTGGGCGGTGCGCAGCACGCCCGTAGACGCCCTGCCGGACCTGTCGGACGTGCAGGTCATCATCCGCACCAGCTACCCGGGGCAGGCTCCCCAGATCGTCGAGAACCAGGTCACCTATCCGCTGGCGACCACCATGCTGTCCGTGCCCGGCGCGCGGGTGGTTCGGGGCTATTCCTTCTTCGGCGACAGCTTCGTCTATGTGCTGTTCGAGGACGGGACGGATCTCTACTGGGCGCGGTCCCGGGTCCTCGAGTATCTCAGCCAGGTCCAGGCGCGGCTCCCGGCGACGGCCCAGCCGGCGCTCGGCCCGGACGCCACCGGCGTGGGGTGGGTCTACGAATACGCCCTGGTCGACAGGACCGGGCGAAACGATTTGGCTCAGTTGCGCAGCCTGCAGGACTGGTACCTTCGCTATGAGCTGAAGACGGTGCCGGGCGTCGCCGAGGTCGCGTCTGTCGGCGGCATGGTGCGGCAGTACCAGGTCGTTCTCGATCCCACCAAACTGGCGTCCTATGGCCTCATGCATCAGGAGGTCGTGGAGGCGCTCCAGCGCGCCAACGGCGAGACGGGCGGCTCGGTACTCCATCTCGCCGAGGCCGAATACATGGTGCGCGCCAACGGCTATCTGACTGAGCTCGATGATTTCCGGGCCGTGCCGGTTCGGACGGCGGCGGCCGGCGTGCCGATCCGTCTCGGAGACGTCGCGACCGTCCAGATCGGCCCGGAGATGCGACGCGGCATCGCGGAGCTGAACGGCGAGGGGGAGGTCGCGGGCGGTGTCGTCATCCTGCGGTCCGGCGGCGACGCCCGCGCCACGATCGCCGCCGTCGCCGAGAAGCTCGAGACGCTCAAGGCCGGGCTGCCGCCGGGCGTCGAAGTGGTCACGGCCTACGATCGATCGCAGCTCATAGACCGGGCGATCGAGAATCTGAGCGGCAAGCTGATCGAGGAGTTCATCGTCGTCGCCCTGGTGTGCGGGCTGTTCCTCTGGCACGCGCGGTCGGCCCTGGTGGCCATCCTGACCCTGCCGCTGGGGGTGCTTGCGGCCTTCCTGATCATGAATCTGCAGGGCGTGAACGCCAACATCATGTCGCTGGGGGGCATCGCCATCGCCATTGGGGCCATGGTCGACGCGGCCGTCGTCATGATCGAGAACGCGCACAAGCACATCGAGCGATGGGAACACGATCATCCAGACCAAAAGCTCGTCGGCGACGACCGCTGGAAGGTCATCACCGAAGCGGCCGTGGAGGTCGGACCCGCCCTGTTCCTCAGCCTGCTGATCATCACCCTCTCGTTCATTCCGGTGTTCAGCCTCCAGGCCCAGGAAGGTCGCCTGTTCGCGCCGCTGGCCTTCACCAAGAGCTATGCGATGGCGGCCGCGGCGATCCTGTCGATCACCCTCGTGCCGGTTTTGATGGGCTATCTGATCCGGGGACGAATCCCGGCCGAACAGAGCAATCCGATCAACCGCTGGCTGACCCACGTCTATCGGGGGCCGCTGGACTGGGTGCTGCGTCATCCGAAGAAGACCCTTGTGGCCGCGTTACTGGTCTTCGCCACCACGGCCTGGCCTCTCAGCCAGCTGGGCGGCGAATTCATGCCGGCGATGGACGAGGGCGACCTGCTCTACATGCCCTCTGCCCAGCCGGGCCTGTCGGCCGCCAAGGCCGCGGAACTGCTGCAGCAGACCGACCGGATGATCCGGACGGTCCCCGAAGTGGCGACCGTATTCGGCAAGGCGGGCCGGGCGGAGACCGCCACGGACCCGGCTCCGCTCGAAATGTTCGAGACCACCATCCAGTTCAAGCCTCGCGATGAATGGCGGCCCGGCATGACCCCGGAGAAGCTGATCGAAGAGCTCGATCGCGCGGTTCAGGTTCCCGGATTGTCCAACGTCTGGGTCCCTCCCATCCGTAATCGCATCGACATGCTGGCGACGGGCATCAAGAGTCCCGTCGGCGTCAAGGTGTCCGGCGCCGACCTGGGCGAGATGGACCGTATCGCGGCCCAGGTGGCCGGCGTCGCCAAGACCGTGCCGGGCGTGACTTCGGCCCTGGCCGAGCGCCTGACCGGCGGGCGCTATGTCGACATCGACATCGACCGACAGGCGGCGGGCCGCTACGGACTGAACATCGCCGATGTCCAGTCGATCGTTTCGGGCGCGGTGGGCGGTGAAACCATCGGTCAGACGGTGGAGGGCCTCGCCCGCTATCCGATCAGCGTCCGCTATCCCAGAGAACTGCGCGACAGCCTGGAACAGCTTCGCGCCCTGCCGATCCTGACGCCGTCGGGTCAGCAGATCACCCTGGGCACGGTCGTCGATCTTCAGATCGCCGACGGCCCTCCGATGCTCAAATCCGAGAACGGCAGGCTGACCACCTGGGTCTATGTCGATGTGCGCGGCCGCGATCTGGCGTCCGTCGTCGCCGATCTGCGTCAGGCGGTCGCCAGCGAGGTGGATCTCGCGCCGGGCGTCAGCATCGCCTACTCGGGCCAGTTCGAATATCTCGAACGGGCGGCCGAGCGGCTCAAGATCGTGGTTCCGGCCACGCTCGTGATCATCTTCATCCTGCTCTATCTGACCTTCGGTCGCTTCGACGAAGCCCTGCTGATCATGGGCACCCTGCCGTTCGCCCTCACCGGCGGGTTCTGGCTGCTCTATCTGATGGGCTTCAACCAGTCGGTCGCGACCGGCGTGGGCTTCATCGCCCTGGCCGGCCTTTCGGCCGAGTTCGGGGTGGTGATGCTGATCTATCTCAAGCACGCCCTCAGAGATCGGGGGCCTGACCCGGACCGGGAACAGGTCGAAGAGGCCGTTCGCGAGGGCGCTCTGCTGCGGGTTCGGCCCAAGGCGATGACGGTCGCCGTGATCCTGGGCGGTCTGTTCCCCATACTGATCGGCCACGGCGCGGGGTCGGAAGTCATGACCCGGATCGCCGCCCCGGTCATTGGCGGCATGATCACGGCGCCTTTGCTGTCGATGCTCGTTATCCCTGCCGGCTACCTCCTGCTGAGGCGCCGGAAATCACGTTCGACCCCCTCAACCCAAGGAGCGACTTCATGACCCGAACCCTCATCAGTCTAGCCGGCGCCGCCCTGGTGCTGGCGTCTTGCGGCCAACAGGCGGACCCTGCGCCGGGCGAAGCGGCGCCCGCGGCTCCCGCGACCGCCCCGGCATCCTCCGCCGCGGCCGCCGGGACCGCCCACGGCGCCGGCGTCATCACCGCCGTCGATCCGGCGGCCGGCTCCATCACGATCAATCACGAGCCGATAGAGGCGGTGAACTGGCCCGCGATGACGATGAGCTTCAAGGCCGGTCCCGCCGTGATCCGGGAGGCCGCCGTCGGAGACCGCATCCAGTTCGATCTGACCGTTCGGGACGGATCGGGAGAGGTCACCGCGATCTATCCGCACTGACATCGCCGGGCGCGCCCGCCCGGCATGGGCCATGGCGCCCGGTCGCCGGCGCCGGCGATGTGGGGCACCGCCGCCCCCGGGTCAGCGGACCGCGCGGGAGGACCAGTGGATGTGCATGATCCGCCATCCGTCGGCCTGGCGACGGAGAATCATCGTCTCGACCGAGGCGCTGTCGATGGGGCGGCCGTTGAACTGACCCGTCGTTCGGCTCTCGCTCGCGACCCACGCGCTGTCGGCGACGGCGCGCGCGATGCGCCGGGACCTTGTGGTCGGCACGGCGGCCGAGAAAGCCGCGTCAGCGGCGAGGTGATGCTGGGCGTACTCGGCTTTGGACCGTTCGGCCGCGCCGCCTTCGAAGATCAGGACGTCCTCAGCCAGGAGGGCCAGCGCAGCTTCCGTGTCTCCGTTTTCGAGCGCGGCGTGAAAGGCGTCGACGACGCTCGCCGCCGCGACCGCTTCGGCCTGGACGTCGACGGCCGCGGGATTCGCCACAGGGTCATGCGCAAGCGCCGGTGAGCCGGAGACGATCGATACGGAAAGGGCGAGAGCGAGAAGCGTTCTGGCGGACATGGTCGTGACCCTTGGAGTTGCGGAGGCTCGATCCTGACAGTGTGCGACGGCTTCGCCGCGCGAAGCAATCCGCGCCCTCGGCGTCCGCCCGCCGCGGAAGGCTGCCGGATGGCGGAAAATCCGGGGCCCTGTTCCGGCCTTCGCGACCGCCGGCCCCACGCAGGAGATCGCCGACCCGACGCCCGCTCAACCGGCATGAGGCGATCACGTGGTCATAGACGATGATCCGCCGCTCGTGGTGGCTCGACTGACTAGGCCGGGAGCAGATCGAAGGCGACGGTCAGGCGTCTTTCGTCTGCGGTGAACGGGACCGTACCGTGCCACATGTAAGAGGGAAACAGGACCAGAGCGCCAGGCAGGGGTCTGACGTAATGATCTGCGTCAAGCGTGGGACGAGTGCGGAAAGGCGGCTGTCCAAATCTGAGCCATCCTTGGCGGCCCGGCTGACCCACCGTGCTTGGCACATCGACGTAGAAGGCCGAGGACAGCCAGCCTTCCGTATGCACATGGTCGACATGGCGGCCTCCCCGCCCCAGGAGCACCGACCAGGCGCCGGCGATGGCGTACTCGCCGGTGTTCCGCGCCTTAAGGGGCGCGTGTGTTTCCCCCAACGCGCTCAGGTAGCGCCGAATCGGGGCATCGACGGCAGCGAAGAAGGCGCGGACAGCGGGGTGCGGCGCCTCCTCAAGATGCTGCGTGGTCTGACTGCCGCCGCGAAGCGATTGTTCGAATGGGTGGGCCCTGAGCGAGCCGTGGAGATCGACAAGGGCCTCCTGCAGATCTGCGAGGTAGGCCGGGAGATCCGGCCAGCCAGGGGGGACCTCGATCCGGTAGGTCCGCACCAGCTCATTGAAGTTCCAGACCGTGCGCCAACGCGGATCCTCCAGCAGCCGCCACGCCGTCGCCTGAAGAGCCCACGCCATCTGATTGTGAGGGGCCCGCGCGAGCATCGAGGCCGCGACCTCGCTGGCTTCGGCAGCCTTGCCGAGACCGAGTAGAGCCGTGCACGCCGCCGCCAGAACGGCCAGATCGGAGGAGACGCTCGCAGCTGCGTCGGCGTGAATGCAGGCTTCCTCCGGCTCGTCCCGCATCATGGCCATGTGCGAGGCCGCCACGCGCAGAGCCGCGTGCGCTGGCGCCAAGCGCAGGCCGGCTTCGAGGACGGCGGCCGCGCTGAAAACGTCGCCCGACGCCTCCAGAAGCTTGGCCTTCACCACGCGGAGCTGAGCGGAGCCGGGCGTCTCAGACAGGGCGGCGTCGAGCTGAGCCCCCGCCGCCTTGATGCTGGCGCTCCGCATCCAGATGAGTTGCGCGAGATCGCGGTGCGCGTCGGGGTAGTCGGGACGACGCTGAAGCGCTTTGCGAAACGCCCGCTCCGCTTCGTCCAGTGCTCCCAGTCCGAGCAGGGCGCGCCCATGCACCAAATGGGCCTCGGGGGCCTGTAGTCCCATGGCCAGGGCCTGTTCCGCGACCTCCCGAGCCTGTTCGAACCTGCGCAGGTCCCCGAGCAGGGCGGCGACATTGTGTTGCGCTACGCCACTGCCTGGCGCCGCTAGCGCCGCCCGCTTGTAGAAGCGCAGGGCCTCTTCGCGATCGCCCTTGGCCTTAAGCGCGGCGGCATGGGCTGAGAGCACTGCGGCGGGGGCGCCGCTTTCGGTCGCGAAAGGCGCTGTGACGGCAAGCGCACCGTCCACACGGCCCAGCGCCAACAGGGCGCGGGCCCGGTGAGCAGCCTCCACGGTCACCGCGGCCATCCCGACCACGACTGCAGCCATGGACAGGCGTACCTGTGCTTGCGGCGATTTCGCGAGCGTCTTGGGGGGCGCCGCCGAACGGTCCTTGAACACGCCTGGAGCGAGACGATAAAATCTCGCTCCAGGGACGCACCTGCGACACGCTCAGCGTCGCGCATGCAACTTGGGCCAGGACCCTGGCGCCGGATGGGTTTCGTGATCGTCGTCGTTGACTCCCGCTCGCCCATTTAGACACGCAGCGTCAACGGCCGCTGCCGTCGCGATCCGCCGCAGCCTCGAACGTCAGCGACGCATTGTTGGTGATGAAACGCCCGCCGGTTTCGGTCGGCCGATCCAGGGTCGCAGCGACAAGCATCACCGGTCCGGTCAGACCCTCGGGAAGGCGCAACCGGCCCTCCTGATCGGTGAGAACCTCGCGCCGCTCCCCCTGTCCGAAACTCACGGTGACCGGGTGGGCTGTCAGCGGGCGGCCGTTTCTGACGAGTTGGAATCTCACGGGAGAGGTTTCCCCGGCGTCGAATTCGGGGAGCAACTCGACCTCAAGTCCCGTGGGAACCGTCGCGGTGGGGGTGCAGGTCTCGAAGCAGACGAGCGTCTTGGCCAGCCGGCGGGACCGGATATGGAGCGCTGCTCCCTCCGGCAGAAGGCGACGGACCGCCGCCACCTCCTCGGCCTTGAAGGGGTGTTCGTCTAGGTAAGTGTCGACCTGATCGGGCCGCCAGTTCGACTCGCCCCAGATCGTCTCTACCGAGACGACCGCCATCCCTGTCTTGTCGCTGGAGACCGCCAGACGCAGGGACTGGGCTGTCTGGGCCTCGACCGTGACGGCCGCCGGGCCGCCGTCGACCATCGCCCGAACCTCGGCGAGGCGACTGCGTGGGGAACCCACGTTGAGCGCGGGAAAGTCTGACGAGGACGTCGCATGGACGATGAGCGGTCGCCCGGCCGGTCCGACGAAGCGCTCCGGCGCAAGAAAGAAATCGTGGGCGGCGGCCGCGCCCGCGAACAGGCCGAACCCCGTCGCCATCATCAGCGCTATACGTCTTCTCATGGTCTTGGATCCTTCACTCGATCAATTGGTCCGCCGGCGTGCGCCAAGCGGCGTTGTGGTTTCTTCGCGACCGTCGCGCCCTGCAGGAGGCGCGCCGGCCGCTTCAACACGCACTCCTGCGGACGGACTCAGAAGCGAGCGGTCAGCCCGACATAGTACCGGCGACCGATGAGGTCGTAGCTCGACGGATCGGTGTTGGCGGCGATCGCCGGCGAGTAAACGGGCGGCTGCTCGTCCGTCAGATTGTTCACGCCGGCTCGGAAAGACACCGCCTCGTTCAGACGGAAAGCTGCATTCAGGTCGAAGTAGTTGATGGCGTCGATGACCTGGCTGCGATTGTTGAAATTCTCCACCGAACCCTGGTAGCGCCACCGGATGCCGACGTTCCAGGGATCCTGGATCCAGTTCAGGGTCGTCAGGGCCTTCCACTCCGGCAGGGTGAGGCCGAAACTGTTCGAGACAGTGCCCTTGCGGTCCGTGAAGGGGCCGCCGGGGATGTCCTGACGCTGCCATTCCTCAAGCTTCGTGCCCGTGACGTTGAAGGCCAGGGCGCCCCAGGCCGGCGCGCCGATGTCGCCGAGATCCAGAGTCCAGTCGACCTGGTAGTCGATCCCCTTGGTCAGCAGGGTTCCGAGATTGGCGTTGGTTTCGAAGGTGCTCGTGATCTGCCCCGAGTTGGGGTCGCGGCTGAACAACCGGCAGAAGACGTTGTTCGGGTCATAGGTGGGGTTGGAGGTGCCGTTCTGATTGTAGCAACGACGCAGTTGCTCGGTCGTCGACACGGTGCCGACCACCTGCTCGATCGTGATGTCATAGTAGTCGACCGATGCCGAGAGCCGGCTAAGCCACGGGTTCGCGAACTGCGACTGCCAGGTGACGCCCACGGTGAAGGATTCGGCGGTTTCCTCCTCGAGCAGAGGATTGCCGCCGGTGACCCCGGAGACCTGCGAGTTGGAGAATGTGTAGGAGTCGATGACCTGGCCCGGGACGTTCTGCGCCAGGCACAGGGCGCGCACGGCATTGGCGTCGGGCGCGCCCGGCGCGCGGTACGCCCCCCGGATGTCGCAGGGATCGCCCGAGAACTGGCGCACGCCGGTTGAAGAGACCGGCACTCCGATCGACGGGAAGCTCAGATTCTGGGCTGAGAACAGCTCGCCGATCGAGGGCGCGCGAACCGCCCGCTGGACGCCGCCGCGGAACCGCAGCCCGGTCACCACTTCCCAGCTGAGATCCGCCTTGTAGGAACTCACGCTCCCGATGGTTTCGTACTCCGAGGCGCGGTAGCCGAGGTTGGTCTCGAGGTTCCGCACGAAGGGCAGATCGCTCAGGAGCGGAATCAGGATCTCGCCATAGAGTTCCGTAACCTGGTCCGACCCCGAGAGCGGCTGGCCGGAGTTGCCGGCCAGCTCGGGCCCGACGACTCCGTTCAGGGTGAAGGTGCTCAGCAGCAGGTTGTCGGGAACGAAGTCGTAGTTCTGCTCTCGATAGGCGGCCCCGAGGGCGGCCCGGACCTCGCCGGCGGGCAGGGTGAAGACGCCGCCCTGCAGGTTGAGCTCCGCGACCCTCTGATCGTTCGTCGTCGTGTTCTTGGCTATCCGGCCGACGTAGGCGACGCATGCGTTGCTCAGCGGGTTCGCTCCGAACGGGTTGAAGCCGCCCGCGCAGATCGACGCGCCGCCGTCCGGGGCGTCCAGCAGGCGCTGCAGCGCCGACCGGGAAAGATAGCCGGTGTAGGTGGTCCCATTGTCCACCCGGCCGTAGGAGACGTAGGCGTCGTAGGTCCAGTCCCGGACGCCGACCAGATCGCCGCGCAACCCTGTGGTGATCTGGTAGACGTTGTAGGTCTCGGTCTGGCGTCGCGGCCCGAGTTCGTTGAAGCGTTTGTCGAGGCGGAAGTTTCCGGCCGGGTTCGGGCGGGAATTCAGCACGCCGCGCAACTCGGCTGGAATGAACGGGTTCGTCGAGGGGATTCGGAACCCGGTGGTGGGCCCCGTGGCGGGATTTGAAGCGAGCTGGTTGCCGCTCTCGTACTGGGAGAACATGAAGTCGGCATATAGCTCCACCGCCGGGGTGAGCTCGTAGTCCGCGGCCGCGTACACATTGTAGCGCGTCTGCGGGATGATCATGTAATTGCGGTCGCCGGTGGTGTAGGTGAAATCGGTCTGCTGCAGCGGACCCGGCGTCCGGAACCCTTCATAGTCGATGCCGCCCGGGCTGATGTAGTCTCGCGCTCCCTGATAGGTGAACAGCGTCCCGTTGTTGTTGAAGCCGAAGGTGTCGCCGCGCGCCGCGCCGGGAACGGCGGCGTTGACCGCCGCCGCGGTGGGAAGGTTGGTGGCGTCGAACACCGTCGAGCCCAGGGGCGACGTGCCCGCGAAACCCGAGATCAACGAGAATGAGCGGTCGGCGTTGAGGACCGAGGCGCGGTTCGAATAGGTCGCCGACACCACGGCGTTGCCACGGCCCTCGGCGATGTCGCCGCCGATCGTCAGGCTGACCGCCTCCGCTGCCGCGTCGCCACGGTCAGAGGCGCCGTACTGCAGGTCTAGCTGGACGCCTTCGAAATTCGGGTTCAGCAGGAAGTTCAGGACGCCGCCGACGGCGTCCGATCCATAGGTGGACGAGGCCCCGCCGGTGATCGTCTCGATGCTGGAGATCAGCGGCGTCGGCAGCAAGTTCAGGTCGACGACGGAAGAGGCGTTCGACGGCACGACGCGGCGGCCGTTCAGCAGCACCAGCGTCCGCGTCGCGCCCAGCCCACGCAGCTGGACGTTCGCCTGACCCGCCAGGTTCGGGCTGTTCGAAGCCGCGTTGCCCAGGGCGGTGAACTGAGGCAGGTCGTTGATGAGGCTCTCGATGTTCACGGACCCCGTCGCCTTGAAGTCTTCCTGGGTGACGGTGACGATCGGGCTGTTGGCGCTGTAGTCCTGCCGCGCGATGCGCGAGCCGGTGACGACGACCGTGTCGATTTCCACGGGGCCTTCAGGGGATTGGGTGGTCGCGGGATCTTGGTCCTGCGCCGCTACGGGCAGCGCCGTCAGCGTGGTGGCGGCGATCGCCAAGCCCGACAGGATTGAAGACGTGATGAGACGGCGGCGAAAAGAGACCTCGGACAAAGGCTGTTCCTCGTTAAATTTCCGGCCGAATTGTGGCCCCCTATTTTTGTCTACGCAGGGCCGCGAGACTCCCCCTTGCTCCGCCGCAAACTTTTTTCACGCTACGGCCGGTCCGCCACGCGCGATCCCGCTCCGATGCGGACTGTGGCAAGTTGGCGGAAAACCCCGCCGCACGGACGAAGGTGCCCTAGCGCCCGCCTTCACGGCCACCGGCCGCGCGGAGGAGGTCGCCGACGCGACGACCGTTCAGCCGACATGAGGCGATGACCCGGTCGTAGACGACGACGCGACCGCTCCGACCTCGAACCGACACGCAGTCGAGTCGACGTCCGTTCACGATCCGGACCAGCCGGTCACGGTCGGCCCGGCCGGTGGGGCTGTGCAGTTCGGCGGCGTCGAAATCCGAAAGCCGCACCTCAATCCAGGCGGCGGGGTCCGCGACGTTCCCCAGACACAGGCTGTCGCCGTCGCCGACGTAGCGCACCACCCCGGTGAAAGACTGGCCAGGGCTCTGGGGCAGTCGCCCCTCGCATGGATCGGCAAGGGCGACGGTGGGGGTCAGCAGGAGTCCGGCGCTGATTAGAAGCCATTTCATCGACGGAGGGTGACGCGCCGCCGACGGCGCGACAAGCCCGGCCGGGAGAGAAAGGAAGGCCGATCGGCGGGCGCTCCGTGGAGGAGCGGAGAAGGAGACCGCCATGCGACCGACCCCCATCCGAACCCAGCCTGCGGGACCGCACGGACGGAGCCTCGCGTCGCCGGCGTCCGTCCATGCGGCGCTGGATGATCAGGCTCTGCTGGCATTGGTGCTGGAACGAGCCGCGCCGGACGCCGATCCCGCCCCGCTCGCCGCCGTCTTGCTTGAACGGTTCGGGACCCTGGGCGCCGTCGCCGGCGCTCCGGCGGGCGAACTCAACCGGGTGTCCGGCGAGGGGCCGGCCCTCTCGGCCGCGCTGACGCTTTTTCGTGAAGTGGCCGTCCGGCTGGCACGCGACGAAGCCTGCCGGCGCCCGGTCATCACCTCATGGACGGCTCTGGTGGCCTATGTCCGGGCCGCGCTCGCCCATGAGCCGCGCGAGCAGTTCCGAACCCTCTTCCTGGACCGTCGCAACATCCTGCTCCGGGACGAACTGGCCGCGGACGGCACCGTGGATCACGCTCCGGTCTATCCGCGGGAGGTGATCCGCCGGGCCCTGGAGCTGTCGGCCTCGGCGATGATCCTGGTCCACAATCACCCTTCCGGCGACCCGGCCCCCTCCCGCGCGGACATCGACATGACCCGTCAGATCGTAGAGGCGGCGCGCGTGTTCAACATCCAGGTCCACGACCATCTCATCGTCGGACGCGAAGGCACGGCCAGCTTCAAGGCGTTGGGCCTGATCTGAGGCGGCCATGACCTTGCACCGCATCGTCGCCGCCCTGGGCGGCGATCTCTATTCCGGCGGCCGGCGCGCCAATGTCCCGGCGCCGGGCCACAGCGCAAGCGATCGATCGGTCTCCTTGCTGCTGACCGGCGACCGGGTCGTCATCCACGGGTTCGGCGCGTCGGATTGGCGGACCATCCGCGATCATCTGCGCGACCGGGGGTTTATCGATGACGCCGGTCGACTGACGGGGGCCGGACGGGCGGGCCCGTCAATCCCGAGGCCCGATCCGCGTCTCCGCCTCCAGGCCGCCTCGGATCTCTGGGCCGGCTGTCGGCGCCTGGACGGCGACGGTCCCGCCGATCGTTACCTGCGTCGTCGCGCCGTTCATGCCGTCGCCGCCGCTTCCAGCCTCGGCTTCCACCCGGAAGCGCCGGTCTCTGTTTACCGGCCGCGCGGCCGGGGCCGCCCCGCCCTGATCGCGCGCATCAGCGACGGAGAGGATCGGCTGACGGCGGTGGAGCTGACCTATCTGGACCGGAATGGGCGTCGCGCCCCGGGTCTCCGACTGGCGCGCAAGACGGTCGGCCTTGTTCCGGCCGGCGCCGCCGTTCGCCTGGCTCCGGCGGCCAGGGAGATGCTGGTCGGGGAAGGCGTCGTCACCACCCTGTCCGCCATGGATCGAGGCTGTGTAAAAACGCCTTCCGTTCGAGCAAATTAGCTTAGCCTCCTGATGTCAGCAGGAGGTAGCTATGGGCCGCTTCGTTCAGGGTGCAGATCGCCGGCAGCCAACGCTGCTTCCCGAATGTCTGGATGACTATGTGGCCGAGGATAATCCGGTCCGAGTGGTCGATGTCTTCGTCGACGAACTGGATCTGGTGGGCCTGGGCTTCGAGGGTATGACGCCGGCGACGACGGGACGACCGGCTTATCATCCGGCCACGCTGTTGAAGCTCTACGTCTACGGCTACCTGAACAAGGTGCAGTCCAGCCGCCGCTTGGAGCGAGAGGCGCAGCGCAATGTCGAGCTGATGTGGCTGACGGGAAGGTTGGCGCCGGATCACAAGACCATCGCCGAGTTCCGCCGCGAGAACGGTCCGGCGATCCAGGCGGCGTGTAGCCAGTTCGTGGTGCTGTGCCGCGAGCTTGGGCTGTTCGGGGCGGCCCTGGTGGCCATCGACGGCAGCAAGTTCAAAGCGGTGAACACCCGCGACAAGAACTTCACCGCCTACAAGGTGAAGCGGCGGATCGAACAGGTCGCCGAGCACATCGCCGGCTATCTTCAGGACCTCGACACCGCGGATCGCCACGAGGGTGAGGGAGCCGAAGCCAGATCCGGTCGGTTGGTGGAGAAGGTCGAGCGGCTGCGCGCCCAGATGGCCATGCTGAAGACCATGGAGGCCGAGGTCGAGGCCGCGCCTGATAGCCAGGTCTCCCTCACTGATCCCGACGCCCGCGCCATGGCGACGTCCGGCCGAGGCAGCGGCATCGTCGGCTACAACGTCCAGTCCGCCGTCGAAGGCGAGCATCATCTGATCGTCGCCCACGACGTGGTCATGACCGGCAGCGACCGGGGGCAGCTTGCTGCGATGGCGGCGAAAGCCAAGGAGGCCATGGGCGTCGAGGCGCTCGATGTGCTGGCGGACCGGGGCTACTTCTCCGGTGAGGAAATCCTGGCCTGCGAGGCTCTGGGCGTGACGCCCTTCGTGCCCAAGCCGCTGACATCAGGGGCCAAGGCTAACGGCCGCTTCGGCAAGCAGGACTTCGTCTATCTGCCTGAGCAGGACGTCTATCGCTGCCCGACCGGCTCCCTGCTGCCCCGTCACATGACGACCGTCGAAAAGGGCATGACGCTACATCGCTATTGGGATCGGGCCAGCTGCACCGGCTGTCAGCTCAAACCCCAATGCACGCCCAGCGTTGAGCGCAAGGTGACGCGCTGGGAGCATGAAGCGGTGATCGATGCCCTCCAGACGCGGATGGACCTGACGCCTCGCGCCATGCGGGCCCGCCGAAGCCTGGTTGAACACCCATTCGGCACGATCAAGGCCTGGATGGGCCACACCCACTTCCTGATGAAGCGGCTACCCAATGTGAAGACCGAGATCAGCCTCCACATCCTGGCCTACAACATGAAGCGGGTGATAGCGGTACTGGGAACCAAGCAGATGATGGAGGCGATCAGGGCCTGAAACGATGGCGCTGCTCGCCTCGATGCCTAAGACGATCCGAGCCAGCTCCGTGCGTTTTTACACGGCCTCGATCGTTTCCAGCTTCCCGGTTGGGCCCTGATGGCGGCGAACAACCTCGCCGCCTGGACGCCGCCGTCGATGGTGCGCCGCGTGCTGATCGCCGCCGACCGCGGGGCTGCGGGCGAGGGGGCCGCGGCGCGGCTTCGACGACGACTCGCGCCCGACGCTCTGGAGGTCCGCATTCTATTTCCAGACCCTCCGTTCGGCGACTGGAACGAGGTGGCCGTAGGCGCGGCGAAAGGGGAGGAGCGAGGGTCCTGAGGGGCGCCGGAACGGCGGGGATGGGCCCCGACGCCCGGCAGGAGAGTCCCCATGACCGACCTTGTTCCTGTCAGCATGCCCGCGGTCGTCGTCGCGCGAGACGAACGCACCGTCCGCCTCGGCGACATCGGCATCGCCCGCGAGAATCTGCGATTCAACGAGCCGCCGGACGACGACATCCCGACCCTGGCCGCCACGATGAAGGCCGCCGGCCAGCTGCAGCGCCTCACCGTCCGCCCCGGCCGCGGCAGAAAAGAAGAGCCCTGGATGGCGCTGGACGGCCGCCGCCGCCGTCTGGCCCTGGGCTTGCTGCTGGACGCGGGCGAAATCGACGAGAACTATCCCGTCGCGGTCTATGTCGAGACCGATCCCGCCCGCCAGGCCGCAGCCGTCCTGCTGACCAACACCGCCGTGCCGGTCCATGTGGCCGACATCATCGCCGCCATCGGCCGGATGCTGAAATCGAAGCTGACGGTGTCCGTAATCGCGCGGGCCCTCGGCTACGCCGAGATCGACGTCAAACGCCTGGCCGCCCTGGCCGGCCTGCCGCCGGTCGCCCTCGTGGCCCTGAAGGCCGGACGCATCACCCTCAAACAGGCCAGGCTGCTGGCCCGCCTGCCGGACAAGGCGGAGCAGGCCGAGCTCGCCGAGGCGGCGCTCGACGGGCACGGATTCCAGGACTGGCGCATCACGGAACGGCTCGACGACGGGCGCGTCACCACCCGGGATCGCCGATGCGCCCTGGTGGACCCGGTCCGCTATGGCGAAGCCGGCGGGCGCACCGAGGCGGACCTGTTCGGGGAGTTGGCCCCGGTGTTGCTCGATCCGGACATCCTGACCGATCTGTGGACCCGACGGGCGCGCGGCATCGCCGCCGTGTTCGAGGCCGAGGGGATCGCGGTGCATGTCACGGCCGGGCCCGAGCCGGACCTGCCCGACGACCTGGAAGCGCTGGGCTATGTCTATGGCGGCCAGCTGCCGGCCGAAGACATGGCCCGCTACCGGGCCCAGCGGGAGGTGTTCAACGAACGGGCGGCGGCGGCCCGGCAGGTTCTGTCGGAGGCCGGCGACCCTGACGCCGTGGACGCCGCCATCGTCGCCATGATCCGCGCCCGGGTCACGGCGGACCAGACGGGCTGCGGCGGGCGGGTGGTGACGACGATGGTGATGTGGCCCGCCGCCGGCA
Source organism: Brevundimonas sp. KH_058 (assembly GCF_057838505.1). Lineage (NCBI taxonomy): Bacteria > Pseudomonadati > Pseudomonadota > Alphaproteobacteria > Caulobacterales > Caulobacteraceae > Brevundimonas > Brevundimonas sp. KH_058. Next base: position 2,983,069 of record NZ_CM174469.1, read on the forward strand.
CGGGCGTCGACGTTCGCTGCTACACGCCCGAGGAACCCGAGATCGAGGAGGACGGTTCGACCGAGAGCGATTCACCGGACCAGGCGTCCGCGTCGCCGGCTTATGTCCCTCCCGAAGCGGCGACTCCCGAGCCGGAGATCGACGGCGTCAACCATGCTCTGCACGCGGTGCGCACCGATGTGGCGACACGGGGTCTGATCCGCGCCCTGGCCGATGACCCGGGCGCCGCCCTGACCGCCCTGATCGCGAGGCTCTTCACCGTTCTGGTCCTGCGCACCCATGTCGCACGCTCGGACTCGGCTCTGTCCCTCCTCGCCACCGGCTTCAATCCAGCCGGCGGGCGGGTGATCGAGCCCCTGGACGGAGAGGTGCGCCAGCGGCTCGACGATCGCCGCGCGACCTGGCAGGCTTCGGGCGAGACCGTCATCGCCTGGGTTCATGTGCTGCCGCATGGCGAGAAGATGGGTCTGCTGGCCGAACTCACCGCGATCAGCCTCGACGTCCGCGAGGAGCGCACGACCCTGATCCGGCGCAGCGCCCGCGCGGAAGCGGCTGAACTGGCCGCGCTCTGCGCGGCGGACATCACCCTGCACTGGACGCCCGACGCGCCCTTCCTTCAGCCCCATTCCAAGGCGCTGCTGCTGGGGATGCTCGAGTCCATGGGGGCCGAGGACGACCGCGCCAAGTCGCTGAAGAAGGCCGAACTGGTCGACTGGGTCGCCGAACAGGCGGCGTCGCGGACCTGGGCACCGGCCGGCCTGTCCTGGGCGGGCTCGCCTCAGGACGGCGCCGGCGAGGCTGACGACCGGGCCATCGACGAGCAGGACCCCGCCTTCGACGATGACGGGGTTGGAGCGTTCGCCGTCACCCCGGCTGGTGAGGCCGCGCTCGATCCCGCCGCCGCCTGACCGCCAGTCTTCCTGACGGACGCCGCCCCGGCTCAGCCGGGGCGGCGTAGTCGTGCGAATCTCTGGCGCGGAAAAGGGCAAGGAAAGGGCGGGGCGAGGCGAGCCTGCAGGACCGAGAGGGAGGCGCCCTCCGCTCCAGGCCATCGGAACCTTCGCCATGTCCTCGACCCCCAACCTGTCCTTGTTCGCCGATCCGGCCGCGGGCGACGCCGCCGCCAATATCCTCGCCGCCGCCCGGGCTCTGGCGGCGCATCTGGCGCGATCCCGTCCGCTCGACCGCAAACTCGTCGCCGCCATCATGACGACCGCCTTCGGCGGATCCGACGCCGAGGGCGCCTGGGCCTGGCGCGACGCCTATGACGCGATAGAGGCGGCGACGGTCCTGCAGGTCCGGCGTCTGGCGCCCCAGGTCGGCCGTCTGGAAGATGCGCCGGCGGAGATCACCGCCCTGCTGGCGGCCGTCTCGGCGCTCGGGCTGACCCACTCTCGGCGCAGCGAGGCGCAGGTCGCGTTCGATCAGTTCTCGACGCCGCCGCATCTGGCCGCGCTCGCCGTCCTGGCCGCCCAGGTGCGTCCCGGCGACCGCGTCCTGGAGCCCTCGGCCGGAACGGGCCTCATGGCCGCGGTCGCGGAGGCCTGCGGCGGGTTGCTGAGCCTGAACGAGCTCGCGACCGGTCGGGCCGACCTCCTCGACGGGCTCTTTGCGGGCACGGACCGGACGCGCCACGACGGACGCCATATCCATGACCTGTCCGCGGGCTCGGGCGAATTCGACGTGGCGGTGTGCAATCCGCCGTTCTCGAATCTGGCCGCCCACCTGACGGCGGCCCTGAAGGCCTTGGCCGACCATGGCCGGTTGGCCGCGATCGTCCCGCTGAATGCCCTGACGGACGCCGCGCTGCTTCGCCGCCTCTGCGAGGTCGGTGCCGTCGTGAGCCGCATCGCCTTGCCGTCCGGCGGTTTCGCCAAGCATGGGACCTCCGTTGAGACCGGTCTGCTGGTGATCGACCGCGCCGAAGGCCCCGCGGGCGCCGCGCCGCTCCAGAGCGCTGATGACCTGCAGAGCGCGGCGCGGATGACCGGGGCGATTTCGCCGCGGATCGGCGCCAGGCCGCGACCGCGCCTGCCGGTGACGATACACGCCCTGCTGGGACCACGCGCGCGAGGCCTGGCCTTGCCCTCGGGCCGACTGGCCTTTCTGGCAGGGGCCGTCCCCCTGACCTATGAGGTTCGCGCCTGGACGGGGGAGGGCCGCGATGTCGGGCTTTACCAGGCCCACGCCCTGGCGCGGATCGTTCTGCCCGAGCCCCGCCCGCATCCGTCGCCTCTGGTCGAGTCCGGGCCCATGGCCTCGGTGGCGCCGCCGGCGCCGACCTATCGACCGGTCCTCCCGCCGGCGATGCGCGACCAGGGCTGGATCTCGGACGCCCAGACCGAGATGGTCATCTACGCCGGCGAGGCCCACGGCGCGCATCTGCCGGGACGGTGGCGGCTCGACGACGCGCCCCACCAGATGGTGCTCGCGCGCCAGGACCAGGAGGACGCCGTCCAGCTGCGACGCGGCTTCTTCCTCGGCGACGGCACCGGCTGCGGCAAAGGCCGCCAGATCGCCGCCGTCATCGCCGACAACATGAGCCAGGGCCGGGTGCGCGCGCTGTGGCTGTCACGGAACGACGCTTTGCTGGAGGACGCGCGGCGCGATTGGGCGGCGATTGGCGGCGGCGCTCATGACATCGTGCCGCTGTCGAGCTGGAAACAGGGCGACGCCATCCGGCTCGACCGGGGGATTCTGTTCACGACCTATGCGACGCTTCGCCAACCGGCGCGGGGCGACCGCCAGTCGCGGCTGGACCAGATCATCGCCTGGCTCGGCGCGGATTTCGACGGCGTCATCGCCTTCGACGAGGCCCATGCGATGGCCAACGCCGCGGGCGGCGGCAAGGGCGCGCGCGGGACCAGGAAGGCGTCGCTGCAGGGGATGGCCGGTCTGGCGTTGCAGAACCGACTGCCCGATGCGCGGGTCCTCTATGTCTCGGCGACCGGCGCCACCACCGCCGAGAACCTGGCCTATGCCGCCCGGCTGGGTCTGTGGGGCGGGCCGGAGGCCCCCTTCATGTCGCGGGCGGATTTCCTGGAGGCCATGGACCGGGGCGGGGTGGCGGCGATGGAGCTGGTGGCGCGCGAACTCAAGGCGCTCGGCCTCTATGTGGCGCGGAGCCTGTCGTTCGAAGGGGTCGAATACCAGCCGCTCGTCCATCCCCTGACGTCCGACGACATCGCGATCTGGGACGCCTGGGCCGACGCCTTCCAGCTGATTCACGCCAATCTCGCTGAGGCCTTGAAGGCCGTCGGCGTCAACGACGAGACCGGCAAGGCCAAGAGCGGCCAGGCGGCCTCGGCGGCCCATTCCGCGTTCGAGGGCGCCAAGCTGCGCTTCTTCGGTCATCTTCTGGCGGGGCTCAAGGCGCCGAGCCTGGTGGCCTCGATCCGGGAGGATCTGGGTCACGATCGCTCCGCCGTGGTCCAGATCGTCTCGACCAATGAGGCGGTGATGGAGCGGCGGCTGGCGTCCGTCCCGCCGGAGGAATGGAACAACCTTTCGATCGATATGACCCCGCGCGAATACGTCCTCGACTATCTGCGCGAGGCATTCCCGATCCACCTGATGGAGGCGGTCGAGGGGGAGAGCGGCGAGGTCACCCTGGTTCCGGTCATGGACGGCGGTCGCCCGGCCGTCAGCCAGGAGGCGCTGGCCCGGCGCGAGAGCCTGATCGAACGGATGGCCTGCCTGCCCGCCGTGCCGGGGGTGCTCGACGCCCTGCTGGAGGCCCTCGGCGCGGACGCCGTCGCCGAGATCACCGGGCGGTCCCGGCGGGTGGTCGTGCGCGACGGACGCAGGCTTGTGGAACGACGCGGCGCCTCGGCGGCGCGCGCCGAGACCGACGCCTTCATGAGCGGCCGCAAGCGGGTGCTGATCTTCTCCGACGCCGGAGGCACCGGACGCAGCTATCACGCGGACCTGTCCGCGGCGAACCAGCAGCGACGGGTCCACTATCTGGTCGAACCGGGCTGGCGCGCCGACGCCGCCATCCAGGGGCTGGGCCGCAGCCACCGCACCCACCAGGCCTCGGCCCCGCTGTTTCGGCCGGTCACGACGGACATCCAGGGCGAAAAGCGCTTCACCTCGACCATCGCCCGCCGTCTGGACACGCTCGGCGCGTTGACGCGCGGCGAGCGCCGGACGGCCGGGGCGGGCCTCTTCCGGGCCGAGGACAATCTGGAAAGCCCATGGGCGCGCCGGGCCCTGCTGGTCTTCTATGGGGCCCTGGCTTTCGGAGAACTCGCTGCGATGACGCTCGAGACCTTCATGACCAAGACGGGTCTCAAGCTGCTCGACGCCGACGGCGGGCTCAAGCCGTCCGACGACCTGCCGCCGATCCACACCTTCCTCAACCGCCTGCTGGCGCTGAGGATCGCCGACCAGAACGCGTTGTTCGAGGACTTCGACCGCATTCTCTCGGGCATCCTCGAGCGCGCCGCCGCGTCGGGGGATCTGGACCGTGGACTTGAAGACATCGAGGCGGAGGAACTGGCGGTTCTGCACCAGGAAACCATCCGGACCGATGTCTCGACGGGCGCTGAAACCGCCCTGGTGACCTTCTCGCTCAGGGTTCGTCGCGACATCCTGCTCTCGCATGACGCGCTGGACCGGGCCGCCGACATCGCCCATCAGCTGATCGTCAACGCCAAATCCGGCCGGGCGGCGGTCGCCGAGCTCGGCCTGACCACCGCCACGGACGAGGACCGGCTGGTCGCCGCCGTTCGCCTGGTCCGGCCGGATGGGCGTCAGACCCTGCCAGAGAGGACCTTCGAGGAATCCGCCTGGAAGCCCGCGGCGACCGACGAATGGCGCCGCGTCTGGGATGAGGAGGTCGCGGGAACCGACCCCTGGCGGACGCGCGAGCTCACGCTCGCGACCGGTCTGCTGCTGCCGATCTGGGGCCGGCTGCCCGCGCGCGGCTGTTCGGTGCGTCGGGTCAGGGCGCCGGACGGCCGGCGCTGGCTGGGGCGTGTGCTGGACGAGGTCCAGGCACAAAGCCTCAAGGCCAGCCTCGGCCTGACCGATGTCGGCGAGGCCTGGTCGGACGGGGCAAGGACCGTCGCCACCTTGCTGGATCGCAACGTCCAGCTCTCGCTGGAGGGCGGCCTGTGGCTCAAGCGGTCGCGGGTCATGGACCGCTGGCGGATCGAGGTGGTCGGCGGGCGGACAGACCGGGACGCCCTGGTCGCGCTCGGGTGCTTCGTCGAGATCATCGCCTTTACGCCCCGGGTGTTCGCGCCGACGGACCGGTCGGAGGTGGTGGAGGCGGTGCTGCGCCGCCATCCCGTCCAGACCGTCCTCGACGGAGCGGCCGCCTGAGACATGCGCCGGACGGGGCGGAGGCCCCGTCCGGGCAGGAGAGGACGGAGGAAGGGAGGTCCCGGGTGAAGCGGCATCGGGGAGATCGGCTCCCCGGCGCTTCGGATCAACAGGAGACTGACATGCAGACCATGGTGTTCACCGGCCGGTTGGCGGCCGACCCCCAGATCAGCCCGGACTTCGCCAAGGCGGTGTTCCGGCTGCTCGAAAAGCGCGGCGTCGATGGCGCCGGCAAGGACCGGCTCGTCGGGGTCAACTGCGTCAGCTGGTCGAAGGGGCTGAACGAGAAGGTCATCGCCCGCGGACTTGCCCAAGGCTGCGAAGCCGTCGTCGTCGGCGCCTTCATCGACACGGCCTACGCCGCCAAGGACGGGACCGAACGCACCGCCAAGGAACTGGTGGTGAACAGGCTCACCGTCCTCGACTGGGCCGAGGCCCGCGACCCCGACACCGTCGACGCCCGCGAAACCGATCGCGTCGCCGCGTGATCCTCAACCGAATTTCATCCTCAGGAGACTGACCATGCAAACCCTCACCCTCGAAGGCTATCTGGCCGCCGACCCGTCCATCCTCTCGGCCCAGGGCTCGGGCAAGAAGCGCGCGAGCTTCCGGGTGCTGGAGACCACCCGCTTCCGGCGCGCCGATGGCACGCCGGGCGAGCGCACCACCGGCTTCAACTGCATCTGCTTCAACGAGGCGACGGCCGAGAAATATATCGAGGCCTTCGCCCGCAAGGGCAGCCGGGTCGTGATCCAGGGCCATGTCGAGAACGACACCTGGACCGGCAAGGACGGGGTCGAACACTACGATCTGCGTCTGATCGTTGGCGACATTCGTCTGAAGAACCGGCGTGACCGGCCGTCGGCGGATGATGGCGCCGCCGACCGGCAGGTGCAGGAGCCGGCGAGCGGGGACGATCTGAACGACGACATCCCGTTCTGATCTGGCGGCGATAGGCGGAGCGGCCCGGCGCGCGAGCGCCGGGCCGTTTCCATGGGAGTCGGAGAGCGAAGCGAGGGCGGACGCGGGCGAGCCGATTGGGCTCGCTGGCTTTGGAGTTGCCGCCATGACCGTCTCTGCCTGGACGGACGACCGCGTCGGTCGTCTCAAGACTCTCTGGATCGAAGGGCGCAGCGCGGCCGAAATCGCGCGCGATCTGGATCACGGTCTCACGCGAAGCGCGGTGTTGGGCAAGGTCCATCGCCTGGGTCTGTCGGCCGGGCGCCCGCCCGCCTCCAGGTGCGCACGTGCCGCTCCGGGTCCGGCCGCGCGCCGGTCCCCGCCCGCCAGGGCCGTTCCTGCGCCCCGCCCGGAGCCGTTGGGCCGAAGCGCGATGGATGCGCCTTCGCATGGAACGGCGACCATCCTGTCGGTGCGTCGACAAGACTGCCGCTGGCCCTATGGCGATCCCGGCGACCCCGGCTTCGCCCTGTGCGGCCGGAGGGTCGAGAGAGGGGCCTTCTGCGCCGCGCATGCCGAGATCGGATACCGCCCCCTCCGCCAGACCGCCGACGGTCTGATGGCGCTCGCGGGTCTGGTCTGAGACGCCGTGTTTCTGAATCCCCCTGTGCGGCGCCATCACGGCGGTCTCGATCCGAGGCCGCCGTTGGTCTGTGTCCGGCGCCCGCGCCGGGAGGCGCGGAGGCGCGGAGGAGCGTGACGAGCCGGGGCGTTCGGTCCGTCGGCGGCGGCGTGGCCTTCCTCGAGCGAGCGTTGGATACCAGGGGGGCGACGGCGCACCGTCGCCGGCGACCGGTCGTGATGTCCTTTCGTCCGTATCGGCGCGACGGCGCCGAGTTGTGTCCTCGCCCGAAGGCGGGCGAGGACTTGCCCCCACACAACGCCCTCCGATTTTGTCACAGCACCCCGGAAGTCAACGGCTGCGCCGTTCCCCTGCGCGACCCGCAAGAGGCGGGCCGCTCCGGTGACTGCCGGGGACCCCGCTGTGGCCAAAACCGGGGTCGTTGCGCATGGGGCGCTTCGACATTTCAGAAACGGAATGACCCGATGCAAACCTTCAGCTCACCCTTCTCCGCCAAATCCGACTCCGCCTTCGACGACCTGTCCGCCTCGCTCGGCGATCCGCGTCCGCATCCGACAGAGGACGCCCTGGTTCAGCTCGGGCGCGCCCTCATGACCGAGTTGCTGGACGTGATCTCCGACACCGCGCTCGACGACTTCCAGACCATCCTCGGCGAAGCCCTGATCGGCGCCTTTCACTCGGCGGCGGGACGGATCGAACGGGACGCCGACAGGGCGCGCGATACGATGCGCCGCCTCGACCGCGATTTCGACGGATCGGAGGCGGTCGACACCGAACTGCAGGAGGCGACGGCCAGGGCCCGGGCCGGGGACACCGCGACCCAGGCGACGGAGCTGATCCGGGATGCGGCCGCGGAAACCTGGACGGTCGCGACCGGCGAGGTCTGGACGGCCTGGCGCGGCAGCCGGCGCGGTTCGTATCTGACGGCGGCGCAGCTGGAAGCCAAGCAGGCGATCCGGGCGATCCGCAGCCGGCGAGCGGGAGACGCCGATCCGGGCGGTCCGGTGATCGCCTTTCGGGGGGCGCCGACCGCCGACACCCTGGACGACGCGGGCCGGATCTTCGATGCCCTGAACTGGGCCTTGCAGGAGTGGCCGGACATGGCGCTCGCGACGACCGGGGCGAAGGGCTCCGAGAAGCTGGCCATCAAATGGTCGAAGCAGAAGGGGGTGAAGCTCATCCTCGCCCGGGCGGATTTCGACACGCACGGAAAGGCCGCCCCGTTCCGGGCCAACGACGAGCTGATCGCGCTTGAGCCTGCCTGCTGCCTCACCCTGGTCCACTCGCTGGATCGGGCGAGGGCGGAGGCCCAGCGGCCGTTCGGACCCGCGCTCAACTTCGGACAGAAGGCGATGGAATCCGGGTTGCGGCACGTCCCCATCAAGGCGCGCGCGGCCTGATCGACACCCTGCTCCTCAACGACCCGCTCGGCTTCGGCCGGGCGGGTTTTTGTTTGTCATCCGGGGGCGTCCGGCGATCGATGATGGCGCGATCGGTCTTCGGCCGGAGCGAACCAGGCGGGTGTTGATGCGGCTTGATCTGATGCGCGTGGGTATGACGGCGATGTCCGGGAATCTGGGAAAAGGACTGGAGGGCAAGATAAAAGGGTGTGTCGGGCGGGTCTCGTTTCTCTTATACTTTCAGCCTCTTGGGAGCCGTCGTTTTCGGTCGAGATGACTTGGAATGAGTTGTCGGCCGCCGGCGTCCGGGTGACGGGATTGGAGCCATCGTCATGCTCATTCGCGAGGCCATGGAGACCCGGTTGTCGGCGGGCGGCGCCGATGCGCGGCAGGACGTCAACATCCGGCTTCCCCTGCGCCTGAAGGTCGAGCGCGACCCCGTCCGCACCGGGATGATGAAGCGTCTGGCCAGCTCCCGGATGTTCGCCCTCGGAGATCGAACGGGGGTGCTCCGCGCGGCCCAGAACCGGTCGGGCCGCGCCTTTCGCCTGGATGTCCGCCAGCGGGTCATCGTCAAGGCCATGGTGTCTCGCCACATGGGCAAGGGCGCCGACCGGGCGGCGGCCCTGGCCTCGCATGTCGCCTACCTGGGCCGAGCCGGCGCCGGGATCGAGGGTGAGAGGCCGGAGTTCTTCGACCGCGAAGGGGAGGGGTCGGAGCTGACCGCCGTCACGAAGGCATGGAGCGGGGACCGGCACCATTTTCGCTTCATCGTCTCGCCCGAGCACGGGGACCGGATCGACGACATGAAAGCCTATGTGCGCGAGGTCATGGGGCGGGTGTCGGCCGATCTCGGCGAACCCGGACTGACCTGGATCGCGACCTGCCATTACGACACCGACCAGCCGCACGCCCATGTCCTGGTGCGCGGGCGGCGCGCCGACGGTCGCGACCTGGTCATTCCGCGCGACTACATGGGCTACGGCTTCCGGGCGCGGGCCCAGGAGGTCGCGCAGGAGCGGCTGGGCGACCTGTCGCGGGTGGACGCCGAGAAGCGGGTCTGGCGCGAGACCACGGCGGATCGGTTCACAGCCTTCGACCGCCGGCTGCTGGGGGCGATGGGCGCCGATAGTCTGGTCGATGACGGCGTCGGCGGGACGGACGCCTGGACGGCGCTCACGCGCGGTCGGCTGCGCCATCTCGAGGGGCTTGGGCTCGCCGTTCGGACGGGGCGGCGCTACCGGCTCGACGGGGAGATGGAGACGAAACTCCGGACGCTTCAGGTGCGGAGGGATGTCATCCGGACGCTGAACCAGCGGCGGCTCGAGGGGGGCAAGGACGTGCGGCCGTTAGGGGCGCGGCGGGTGCGAGGGGTCGTGGTGAAGACGGGGTTTCACGACGAGGCGGGGACGGCGTCCTTCGTGGTGGTGAGGGACGTGGGCGGGGTCGAACACTATGCGCGGGTACGGGCGGGGGAGGCCGTGAGGATGGGGAGCAGAGTTGCGCTGGAGCCGATGCCTAGCGGCTTGGCTCGGATCACGGCGGGGCGGGGCGGCGAACTTGGTCGGTGACCGCCTTTGACGGTGGGCTCACCCGGTGAACGCAACACGCTAACTTTTCTTCGGAGATGGAGCGTGGGCGATGAAGCAGCGGCGGAAATTTACTATTCGGCGGCCCAGCGGGCTGAAACATGGGACCGCTGGAAGGCCGGCGAGTCGATGAGTTCGATCGGGCGGCAGTCGGTCGAACTCCTGCCTATGAGTCTGCGGCGTGTCACGGAGTAGCTGAGCATCATCCACCGCGTTGGTGTCAGCGGCCATGGCCCGCATGTGGCTCAGGCGCGGGGGTAGAGGCGCACGCGATCGGCGTCGAGCGCCACGCGGATCGCCTCGCCGATGGAGGGAGGCGAACCCGTTGTCCGCAGCCTTAGGGTCTGGCCCGCAGCGTGGACTTTTACCTCGATGAAGGGGCCGCCGAACGCCACGTCGACCACGGTCGCGGCCGCGCCCTCCGTCGACACGAAGGCGTCGCCGGGGCGGATCATAACCCAAGCGGGGCCGTCGGGCGCGCCCGGCGCGGGCATGGGGCCGAAGGCCGTCGTCGCCATGCCCGCCCGGACCTCGGCCGCCAGCAGCTCGGCCTCGCCCAGCAGGCGGGCGGCGGCCGGCGAGACGGGTTGCAGATAGGCCTCTTCCGGCGCGCCGGTCTGCAGGATGCGGCCCTTGTCCATCAGCGCGAGGTCGTCGGCCATCAGCAGGGCCTCCTCGGCGTCGTGGGTGACCATCAGCACGGCCGCGCCTGCTGCGCGCAGGGCGCCCATCAGCGTCTGGCGCACCTCGGACTTCAGGTGACGGTCGAGCCCTGAGAAGGGCTCGTCCAACAGGACGGTGTGCGGCCGCCGCGCCAGGGCGCGCACCAGGGCCACGCGCTGCTGCTCGCCGCCCGACAGCATGTGCGGCCAGGCGTCGGCGCGGTCGGCCAAGTGCACGGTGTCCAGCCACTCCAGGGCGGTGCGGCGGCGCTCGGCGCGCGGCCGGTCCTTCAGCCCGAAGGCGACGTTGTCGGCGACGCTGAGGTGCGGGAACAGGGCGTAGTCCTGAAACACCAGCCCCACGCCGCGCGCCTCGGGCGGGGTCGAGCGCGCGGCGTCGGCGAGCAGCTGACCCTCGGCATGGATGCTCCCGCCGTCCATCGGCTCCAGCCCGGCGATCATCCGCAGCAGGGTGCTCTTGCCGCAGCCCGACGCGCCGAGCAGGGCGGTGATGCGGCCCCCGCGCAGGTCCAGGTCGACGCCATCGACGGCGAGGCGGGCGCCGAAGCGGCGGGTGGCGCCGCGGACAGTCAGGGCTGGCGCGGTCATGGGCGGGCTCCGGGGCGGGAGGCGGCGATCTTGCGGGTCAGCCAGATCACGCCGGGCAGGGCCAGCACGATGATCATCAGCGACGGCCAGCCCGCTTGCGGCAACCGCTCGTCGTTGGCGTAGTTGGAGGCCAGCACCGCCAGGGTGTCGAAATCGAAGGGCCGCAGGATCAGCGTGGCCGGCAACTCCTTCAGCACGTCAATGAAGACGATCAGGGCGGCGGTCAGCAGGGCGCCGCGCGCAATGGGCAATTGCACCGCCAGCGCCGCTCCCGTCTCGCTGCGGCCCAGGCTGCGGGCGGCGCCGATCATGGCGGGGGTGACCTTGGAGAAGCCGGCTTCGATCGGTTCGAGCGCCGCCGCCATCAGGCGCGCGGCATAGGCGTAGGTCAGCAGCGCCACCCCGAGACCGATACCCGAGGTCGCGCCGGGCGACAGCTGCCACAGCACGGCGGCGGGGGCCAGCAGGCCGATGGCCATCACGGCGCCCGGCGTGGCGTACCCCAGGCTGGCGATCCGGGCGGTGAGCGGAAGCCGTGCGGCCCCCAGCGCCAGCAGCGTCGCCAAAAACACGGTTGCGCCCGCGCCCAGCCCGCCCATGCCCAGCGTCCGAACGCCCGCCGCCAGCAGCCGCGCCCAGTCCGGCGTGATCTCCAGCGACCGCATCAGCAGGAAGCCGACCGGCAGGATCAGGGCGAGGGTCAGGATCGTCAGGCAGAAGCCCGCGGCCGCGACGGCGCGCCAGCCCGTCAGGGTCTCGGATTGCAACGGACGATAGCGCGCGTGGGCGCTCTCATAGCCCCGGCCCCTGCGGCCCCACCGCTCCAGCCACAGCAGAACCGCCGCCGTCGCCAGAAGGGGCAGGGCGAACCGCGCCGCCGAGGCGGGCGAGCCATAGACCGACCACGCCCGCACCACGCCCGTGGTCAGGGTCTGGACACTGAGGAACTGCACCGCGCCATAGTCGGCCAGCGTCTCCATCACGGCCAGGGCCATGCCGGCGGCCAGGGCGGGCCGGGCCAGGGGCAGAGCGATCTGGAGGAAGGCTTGCCGCGCCGAACAGCCCAGGGTGCGCGCCGCCTCCAGCGGATGCACCGACTGGTTCAGGAAGGCGGCGCGCATGGCCAGGAAGACATAAGGATAGAAGGCGCAGGTCAGGACAAAAATCGCCCCCGGAACCGATCGCATCTGGAACGGCAGGTCCCAGCCGAGGCTCGGCCGCATCCACATCCGCAAGGGGCCTGCCACGTCGAACAACTGGGCATAGGCGTAGGCCAGGGCGAAGGCAGGCGCGGCCAGCGGCAGGGCCAGGGCCCAGGCAAAGACGTCCCGCCCCGGAAAGCGGTGCATGGCCGTCAGCCAGGCCGCCAGGGTTCCGACGATCGCCGTCGCCGCCACCACCCCCAGGGCCAACACGCCCGAGGTCAGGGCGTAGCGCGCCACGTCGCGTCCGGCGATGTCGGCCAGGCCCGGCTGCATCGCCGCCCAGACCACGCCCGCCAGCGGCGCCAGGGCGACCACGGCCGCGCCGATGGCCATCAGGCGCAACGGCGAAGACCCGCCGCGTCGCGCGCGGCGGGTCTTCGGATTCTGGCTGGTCGGGACCGTGGTTATCGCCAGCCCGCAGCGCTGATCATCGACTGGGCCTGGGCCTGATGCACGCCATAGCGGGCAACGGACATCGGGTGGGCCTGGAAGTCGGCGTAGGGGGCGACCGTTGCGGCCGGAGCGGCGTCGGCGACGGCCGGATACTCGTAATTGTACTGGGACACGATGGCCTGGGCTTCCGGCGAGGCCAGGAATTCCAGGAATTTCACCGCGTTCTCGCGGTTCGGCGCATGGGCCGCGACGCCGCCGCCCGAGATGTTGACGTGCGAGCCCTGGCCGTCCAGCGACGGGAAGCCGAGTTTCAGCTTCTGGGCGATCTCGCGGTCGCCGGCGTCATCGCCCGCGGCCATGCGGATGAAGTAGTAGCTGTTGGTCAGGGCCACTTCGCAGACCCCGGCCGCCACGGCGCGGATCTGGTCGCGGTCGCCGCCTTCGGGCGGGCGAGCCATGTTGGCGGTGACGCCTTCGACCCACTGTTTGGCGCGCTCAGGCCCCCAGGACTCGATCAGGGCGCCGACCAGCGACAGGTTGTAAACGCTGTCGCCCGAGCGGACGCACATCTTGCCCTTGAAGCGGGGCGTGGCCAGCTTGGCGTAGTCGTCGATCTCTTCCGGCTTCACCTTGGCGGGGTCATAGGCGACCACGCGAGCGCGGCGCGAGAAGCCAAACCATTGGCCGTCCGGCGCGCGCAGGTTGGCGGGAATGACCTGGTTCAGCGTCTCCGAGTTCGTCGCCTGGAGCAGGCCCGCATCCTGGGCGCGCCACAGGGCGCCCGCGTCGGCGGCCACGAAGACGTCGGCCGGGCTGTTGGCGCCCTCGGCCTTCATGCGCGCGATTAGTTCGTCGGGCTTGCCCTCGATGCGCTTGATCTCGATGCCGGTCTTCTCGGCGAACAGATCATAGAGCTTCTGGTCCGCGTCATAGTGGCGGGCGGTGTAGAGGTTCAGCGTCCCGCCTTCGCCGCCATTCTCGGCGGCGCCTTCCTTCTTGCCGCAGCCGGCGAGCGCCAGGGCGCTCACGGCGACGACGACGGCGAGCGTGGCTATTCGACGGTCCATGGCGTCTCTCCAGGCAAAAACAGCTGGCGGTAGTTCTATTGAGAACGTTTCTCAATATCCAAGGCGTCGGTCGCGACGTCTGGCCGCAGCGTCTTTGGACGATGTCGTGGAGGGCGACCCTTGGCGGTGGGGTGGATGCAGCGACCGACTTGCGGAGACCGACAACGGGACGTGCCCACATCAGGCGGGCGCGCGTCGGCGGTCCGCGCGGAAAGGCCCTAGATTTCTGCGGTGGTGAACAAGGCCGTGAACCGGTCGCGGGCGCGGGCCTCGTCGTAGATCAGCTCGGCCTGGGTCGGCGGGTTGAGGAGGTAGAACATCGTCACCGGCATGGGATCGGCGCGATCCCGCCGCCACAAACTTAGGCCTTCGCGGCTCTCCAGCAGCGTCCACCGCCCCGGTTCGTTTGGATGCCCCTTTGCTCTCATGCCCGCTATCTATTCGATAGTGCGGGGCCCAGCCAGAGGCGCGGCTCACCTGGCTACGATCGCGCGTGGACGATCGGCGTCGCGGGCGCCGATCTCCTCGACGCCCCTCGGCACCTACGCCATCGACAACGGACGTTCGATTGCAGACAACTACTCGAGCAGCCGTGCCGGAGCCACATTGAGCGCAGTCGCCAATCGCCCCAAGGCGCGAACCGTAGGGTTCCGCGTGCCACGCTCCAAGTCACTCAAGTAGGTTCGCTTCATACCAGCACGAAATGCCAGCTCTTCTTGCGACAACCCCGCTTCGTCTCGCAACGCGCGCACGTTCTTCCCAAAGAGGATGACGACGTCCATCCTCGCTAATGGCCAGCACGCCGCGCCGAGCGCCGCCCACCAATCGTGTCATTTTTATCGACAGCAGTAAGTTTCTGCGCCCGCCAAGGGAGGGCGGAAGCCTTAGTCCTCTAAGAGTTGCCTCGGATGAACCTTCAGCGCTTGCGCCAGCCGGTCCATTGCCCGAACTGTTGGGTTGCGCGTTCCTCGCTCTAAGTCGCTGAGATAGCTGCGCTTCATTCCAGCGCGGAAGGCGAGCTCCTCCTGCGACAGTCCGGCTTCGGTCCGGAGATGTCGCACACGCTTCCCGAGCCGAATGACAACGTCCATCCCCGGATGGAAGGCTGTTGCTGCCCTTTTCGCTGTCCACCAATCGTGTCATTTTGGCTTGGCGGTTGATTTGTTTTCACACGTAGAAGGCTGGCATTGCGGTGTCTCAGACTGATGAGCTGCCTAGTCACAAGTGGGACCTCATAACGCTGCATGCCCGCTACGCTGAATGGTTCAAAAGTCGGCTCGTCAAACGATATGGTCCCCAAGACGCAGAAGACCTGATTCAGGAGACGTGGCTCCGTCTATCCAGCCATCGCCCAGAGGCAGAGATCCGGCATCCGCGTGCGTTTCTGCTCCGAGTTGCCGCCAACTTGGCTGCTGATCGATCAGCACGGCGAAGCAAGCGCTCGCAGTATCTGGAGCAGTCTGGCGTCTTTGGTGATCATTGGAGCGTCCTGCCCACTCAGACCGAGGGATTGCTGGTCAAGGAGCTCATACTCGGCTTGCCAGAACCCCTTCGTGACCGTATCGTGGTCGGCGAGATGCGCGACGGCGCCTCCGCCCTGGAGACGTTGAAGAGCTGGAACACCGGCCATCCGGGCGGGCTGTCGACCCTGCACGCCAACTCCGCGGAAGACGCGCTGCGCCGGATCGAGGACCTCGCTCTGGAGGTCGTCGCGGCTCCGCCGAGGCGAACTATAGGCCAGGCGGTCGATCTGATCGCCCATATCCGCCGGACGAAGGACGGGCGGCGGCTCGATGCGGTGATCGCCGTGAACGGCGTGTCGGGCGAGGGCTACGACGTCGTCGCCGTCGCCTGAGCCGCAATGGAATAAGTCGGCTTCGCGGCGAAGCGAATTTCGTAAAGCTTTTCAGAAGATTGTGATGCCGATGCTTGAGTTGTTCCGACTTGATTTTGGCTTCGATGGGAGACTTGCTTCAAGTCATCATCTGACTTGGTATGAGTTGTAATGTAGTCGCCGATAAGTCGTGTATTTATTGGATATTTTACTGTTGACAAGACTGGGTTGGGTTTGCTTGCAATGAGTCGCGGCGCGGTGAAACGCGCTGAACACAAAGGAAGCAAACCATGCGACGGAGACTTGGGCGCCGCCTGTTCGGCGCGATGACGACCTGCGGCCTGTTGTTGGCCGGACCCGCCCTGGCCGGCGGCTCGGGCATGCCCTGGGAAGGGCCGCTGCAGCAGGTCGTCCAATCCATCACCGGGCCCGTGGTCCAGGCCGCCGCGGTCGTGGCCGTGGTCATCTTCGGCGCCGGCATCGCCATGAGCGAGAACGGCTCGTCGATGCGCCGGGGCCTGGGCATCATGTTCGGCCTGTCGATCGCCTTCGCAGCCTCGACCTTCTTTCTGGACTTCTTCGGCTTCGCCGGCGGGGCGGAGATCGGGTGATGGCCGAGATGCGTCCCGACGGCTGGGATCTCCCGGTCGCCCAGGCCCTGGCCGAACCGGTCCTGATGGCCGGCATGCCCCGCGACTATGCGATCGCCATGGGCACCATCGCCGTGGTGCTGGGCCTGGCGCTCAGGATCTGGTGGCTCGGCCTGCTGTGGTGGGCGGTCGCCCACGCGATTGGTCTGTGGGCCGCCCGGTCGGACCGCCGGTTCTTCGATGTCCTGCGCCGCCATCTGGCGACGCCCGGACACCTGGACGGGTGAGGGCGCGATGCGGTTCCTCGACGAACATCGCCGACGCCCGGCCGCGCTCGCCGATCATCTCCCGTGGGCGGCCCTGGTCGCGCCGGGGGTCGTCCTCAACAAGGACGGCTCTTTCCTGACCGGATTCCGTTTCCGGGGACCGGACCTGGAGTCCTCGACCGAGGACGAGCTGATGGCGGTGCGGGCCCGGCTCAACAATGCGCTTCGCCGTTTGGGCTCCGGCTGGTGCCTGCATGTGGAGGCGCGCCGGCGCGCGGCGTCGCCCTATCCGGAAAGCGACTTCGATATCGACGTGGCATGGCTGCTGGATGAGGAGCGTCGCAGCCGCTTCGAGACGGCCGATCCGGCGTTCGAGACCGATTTCCGGCTGGCCCTGACCTGGCTGCCGCCGGCCGACGAGACGCGCCGGTTGGAGCGCTGGCTGTTCGACGGTCTGCAGAAAGGCGGGCAGGATTGGCGCCTCGCCCTGGGCGCCTTCGCCCGGGAGGCCGACACCACCCTGGACCTTCTCGCCGACGGCCTCCCGGAGATCGAACGCCTCGATGATGGCGAGCTCCTGACCTGGCTCCATGACTGCGTGTCGCCGCGGCCCTTCGCGGTCCGACCGCCGGAGACGCCCATGTTCCTCGACGGCTGGCTGGCCGACGCCGCGCTGACGGGCGGCGTCGCCCCGCGGCTGGGCGACCGGTGGCTCAAGGTCGTCTCCGTGAGGGGATTGCCGTCGGTCACCCGGCCGGGATTGCTGGACGCCCTTGGGGCGCTGCCGTTCGACTATCGCTGGACCGCCCGTTGGCTGGGGCTCGACAAGCCCGAGGCCGAGCGGGAGATCGTCAAGCTGCGCAAGCGCTGGTTCGCCAAGCGCAAGGGCGTCGGCGTCCTGCTGCGCGAAGCCATCACCAAGGAAGAGGTCCCGCTCCTCGACACCGACGCGGCCTCCAAGACCGAGGAGTGCGACGGAGCCCTGGCCGCGCTCGGCGCCGAGGCCTGCGCCTTCGGCTATCTGACCCTCACCGTCTCCGTCCTCGACGCGTCGGAGGACGGGGCGATGGCCAAGGCGCGGGCGATCGAGGCTGCTTTGAACGCCCAGGGGTTGATGGCCCGGATCGAGGATCTCAACGCGGTCGAGGCCTGGCTCGGCTCGATGCCGGGCGAGCCCTATGCGGACATCCGGCGGCCTCTGGTTTCGACCCTGAACCTGGCGGACCTGCTGCCCGTGTCGGCCGTCTGGGCCGGCCCCTCGGTGGACGCCTGCCTGGGGGGGCCGCCCCTAGCCACCGCCCGGACGACCGGATCGACGCCCTTCCGCCTGGCCCTGCACGTCGGCGACGTCGGCCACGCCATGGTCGTGGGACCGACCGGATCGGGCAAGTCCGCCCTGCTGGCCTTCCTGTCGCTGCAGTGGTTCCGCTACCCCGACGCCCGGGTCGTCTTCTTCGACAAGGGGCGCTCGGCCCGGGCGGCGACCTTGGCGGCCGGCGGACGCTGGCGCGCCATGGAGCCCGGTTCTGGCTTGTCGTTACAGCCGCTGGCGCGGATCGACCGAGACGACGAACGGGCCTGGGCCTCGGAATGGATCGCCGAAACGGTCCGGCTGGCGGGCCTTGAGCCCGTGCCGCGGGTTCGGGAGGAGATCTGGGCCGCTCTGACGGCCCTGGCGGAGGCGCCGACTGGCCAGCGCACGCTGACAGTCTTCTGCGCCCTGGTTCAGGACAAGGCGGTCGCCGCGGCGCTTGAGCCCCTGACGCTCAAGGGGCCGCACGGATCCCTGCTGGACGGGGAGGGGGCGACGCTCGCGACCAGCCGGTTCGACACCTTCGAGCTGGAGAGCCTGATGGCGACGCCGTCGGCGGTGGCGCCGGTGCTGTCGGCCCTCTTCCATGAACTGGAACAGAGCTTCGACGGACGGCCGACGCTGCTGGTGTTGGACGAGGCGTGGTTGTTCCTCGGGGAGACGGCCTTCGCGGCCAAGATCCGCGAATGGCTCAAGACCCTGCGCAAGAAGCGGGTGGCCGTGGTCTTCGCCACCCAGAGCCTCGACGACGTCGCCGCCTCCTCGATCGCCTCCAGCCTGATCGAGAGCTGCCCGACCCAGGTCTTCCTGCCCAATCCCCGGGCCATGGAGCCGTCGTCGGCGGAGCTTTATCGGGGCTTCGGCCTCAACCGACGCCAGCTGGAGCTGATCGCTTTCGCCACGCCCAAGCGCGCCTACTACTGGCGTCAGCCCCGGGGCCGGCGGCTGTTCGACCTGCGCCTGACGGGCGTGGCGCTGGCCCTTTGCGGCGCGGGCTCCCCCGAAGACCAGACCCTCATCGACGACGTCCTCGCCAGATCCGGCGAGGCCGGTTTCGCCCGCGAATTCCTCAAAGCCAAGGGAGTGCAGAATGTGGATTCCGTTTTCGACGCCTTCGCCCGTCCGCTTGCGGCGGCGTAGAGCCTTCATCCCCGCCGTCGTGGCGGCGGTCCTGCTCACGGCTGAGCCGGCCGGGGCCCAGCAGGTCGTGTTCGATCCGCGCAATCATCTGGAGAACGCCCTTCAGGCCGCGCGGCAGCTGGAAAGCCTCGCCAACGAGGCGCGCAGCCTGGCGGCCTCGCCCTACAACCACCTGACCGGCAGCAGCCAGTCCCTGCGCGACATGGCCGAGCTGGCGCGGACCGTTCGCGGCGTGGCCTCGTCCGTTAGCGGACTGGAACGCCAGTTTGAGGGCCTCTATCCCGACGACCTGACCGGGACCGATGCCTTGCGGCTGCTGGAGCAGAGCGAGGCGCGCACGGCCAACGCCCGGCGCACCGCCGAGGACCTGGCCCGGACCGCGGCGGAGCTCGAGCGTCTCGGGGGTGGTCGCGAGGGGCGCCTCGCGGGCGCGCTCGACGCCAGCCAGGCGGCCCAGGGCCAGACGGCGGCCGTACAGTCCACCAACCAGATGCTGGCCGTGCTCGCCGAGGATCTGGCGGCGCTGCGCACCATCATGCTCGCGCAAGCCCGTCTGATGGCCGAGGCGACAGCCCGGGATGCGGCGGACCGCGCCTCGGGCGAGGAATCGCGCCGTCGCCGCTGGGCCAGAACCGGGACGACGCCGAGCGCCCCGGCCTTCGATCCGTTCTCGCGCGCGCGGGACTGACGGCCATGGCCTCGGTCAGCATGGAGACGCCCAACGAGCTGATGGTGGTGTTCTCCAACACCATCTCGGCGGGCTTCGACGCCCTGCAGGGCGCGGTCAACGGCGTCTTCGGCCTGCTCATCGTTCTGGTGGTGGCGCTGACCGGCGTCCAGTGGGCGCTGTCGTCGAACCGGGAGGTTCTGGCGGCCGGCTTCGGCAAGGTGCTGTTGATCGGGGCCTTCGCCTATCTGATCAACGATTGGCAGCAACTCTCTGAAACCATTTACGCCGGTTTCCTTGAGTTGGGTCTGACGGCGGGCGGGGGTTCGCTGAGCCGGGAGGAATTCCTCAATCCCGGCGCCGTGCTCCAGCAGGGTTGGGAGATCGTCAAGGCCTTGGGCGAGACCCCGGCGCCGGTCGACAACCCGCTCGACGTCGTCGGCAACATGGCCGACGCCCTGATCCTCGGCCTGGCTATGATCGGCATCATGCTGGCCTTCGCCCTGCTGGCCCTGCAGATCATCGTCTCCCTGCTGGAATTCAAGATCGTCACCCTGGGCGGGTTCGTCCTGCTGCCCTTCGGCATCTGGTCAAAATCCGCCTTCCTGGCCGAGCGGCCGCTCGGCTACGTCGTCTCCTCGGGTCTCAAGGTCCTGGCCCTGGCGATCGTGGTCTCAGGCGCGCGGACGGTGTTCGACCAGCTTCAGCCCTCGGCCAACCCGGACATCTACGAAGCCCTGACCATCCTGGTCGCCGCCATCCTGCTGGCCATGCTGGCGATGTTCATTCCCAACCTCGCCTCGGCCTTGGTGACGGGCGGGCCAGCGCTGGGCGCGGGCGCCGCCCTGACCGGCGCCCTGGCCGTTGGTGGCGCGGGCGCCTTGGCCGGCGCCGGGATCGCAGGCGCCGGGGCGATGGGGGCCGGCGGGGCGGCCCGAGTGGCGGGACCGGCCCGGGCCGCCGCAGGCGCCGGCGGCGGCCGACCGCCTTCCGCACCGCCGCCATCCGGCGTCGGACCGCGCGGGGGTGGGGGGACGACGCCGCCCACGTCCTCGAACGACAATCCGTCGCCGCGACCGGCCGGGGCGGGCGAGAGGCCATCGACGGCGACGTCCGCGGGCCTGGCGGAGCCGGCGCGGGCGTGGACGCCTCAGCCGGTCGAGGCGAGTGCCGGGACGCCCACAATCGACGCGGCCGGCGCCGCGCCGCCCGCTGGAGGCGGACTCCAAGGCGGCGCGCGTCCGGCTTCGACCGTCGCCAGGGAGGCCGAGGCCGCGCGTCGCGATTTCCATCGGGCTGCGGGCGGGCAGGGCGGTGGATCGGGCCGGCCGCCGGCGCGGGCGGCTGCGCTCCAGGCCTTCTTCGTCGCCAACGCCGGGCGCGGCCTGATGCCGGCCGGCGAGACCAGCGGCGTCCTGTCCCCCAACCTGAAGAGCGAGGAGAACTGACATGCACCCCTTCTTTCGACCGAAGCGGGCGATGGCGGCCGCGCCCGAGTCCACCCCCTATCAGCGCGCCGGCCAGATCTGGGACGACCGGATGGGATTGTCCCTGGCACATGCCCGAAACTGGCGCCGCATCGCCTTGGCGAACCTGGTGTTGGCGGGCTTCCTCGGCGCCGGGTGGTGGGTCCAGGCCGACCGCGCCGTGGTCAAACCCTTCGTGGTCGAGGTCTCCGACTGGGGCGAGACCCAGAGGATCACCGCCATCGGCGGGCGTTACGAGCCCAACGAGGCCCAGATTGGCCACGCCCTCGCGGGCTGGATCCGGGACGTGCGCTCCAAGTCGATCGATCCGATCGTGATCCGGCAGAACTGGCTGCGCGCCTACGACCTGATGACGCCGAAGGCGGCGAGCTTCCTGAACGCCTGGGCCCAGACCCACGACCCCTTCGCCGAGGTTGGGCGCGAGGCGGTCAATGTCGAAATCCTCAATGTCGTCAGACGGACAGAGCGGACTTTTGATCTCCAGTGGCGAGAGACCCGCTTCGTCAACGGTCAGTCGGCCGGGACCGAACGCTGGCGCGCCCTGATCACCACCACGACCCAGCCGCCCCGCACGGAGGCCGAGCTGATGAAGAACCCCCTGGGCCTGAAAATCGAGGACGTATCATGGACCCCCGACGCTTCCTGACCGTGGCCGCAGCCGGCCTGCTGCTCTCCGGCTGCGCGGTGTTCCGGGGCGAGGCCGTCGCTCCGGTCGTTCTGGCCTCAGCGCCGTGGCCTGCCCCGGCGAGCGCCCTTGAGCCGCCGCCGCTGGCGGCTGGGACCGCGGACACAGAAATCGACGTCGCGGAGACTGGCGACAGCGCGCGGCCCTACCTTGCGGAGATTGAAGTGGCACGGCCCACCGCGCCGGCTCCCGCCACGGGACGCGCCGCCATAGCGGCCGCCAATGCGCAGGCCAGCGCCCCGTCGCGATCCGACGCCTTCGTCGGCGGGATGCAGGTCTTCGCCTGGTCGCCCGGGCGGGTGTTCGAGGTCTGGACCGCCCCGCTGCGTGTCACGACCCTGACCCTGGCCGAGGGCGAGACCCTCGTCGCCAAGGCCGCGGGCGACACCGTGCGGTGGCAGATCGGGGAAGCGTCGTCGGGCGAAGGCCCTTCGCGCCGGACCCATGTCCTGCTCAAGCCGCTCGAGCGCGGGCTTGAGACCAACCTCGTCTTGACGACGAACAGGCGTGTCTATCTCATTGATCTAAAGAGCGGAACCCCCGCTGAATTCAATGCGGCTGTCGCTTGGGATGCACTTGGGACTGATAGTCAGGCGGCGCGGCCTGAATTGATCTTGGTAGAGCGCGACGTCCGGGTTCCGGATCCGGTCGTCATGCCCGAGGGACCGCTCGACGCCCGGTATCGGCTCGAGTTCCGCGGACGAGCCCCGCGATGGACGCCGAGCGCCGTCTTCAACGACGGTCGCCGCACCTTCATCGCCTTCCACCCCGACCTCCAGGTCGATGAGGCGCCAGCCCTGTTCATCATCGCCCCCGACGGCGAGGCCCAGCTGACCAACTACCGTCAGGTCGGCGGCCTCTTCATCGTCGATCGCGTCGTCGACCGGGCGGAGCTGCGGCTCGGGGACCGGCGGCCCCAGGTCGTCCGCATCCGTCGTCTTGAAGGAGCCCGTCCATGACCGGGGATCTGAATGCCGGCCCCAGCACCCCGGACCCGACCGATGCCGGCCCCGGGGTCGGTTCGCTGAAGGAGCCGGCGCCGGGCCTGTCGATGCGGGCGCCACGGCCGACCGCCGTGCGCCTGAGGAAGTCCGTCGTCCAGGTTATCGTCATCGGCGGGGTGGTCCTGATCTCCGGATCGCTCGCCTGGGCGTTCGTGGTGCAGCCGGAGCTGCGAGACGGCGCCCGCGCCCGAGCGGCCGAGGCGCGCGAAGACGAGGCCCGGGGCGTGGTCCGCCCGGCCGAGGTCGTCACCGACCAGCCCGCCAGCTACGACCGTCTGCCGGAGCCTCGCGGGCATGAAGGTGAAGAGGCCGTCGAACCCGTGGCTGAACCCGTCGCGTCCCCGCGGTCGACGTCGGCGCCGGCTTACCGCTCGACACAGGCGGCTGCGGCCCGCGGACCGACGCCGCGGGAACTCGCGGCGCGCTCAGGGCTGTTCTTCGCCGAGTCAGCGGGCGCCCCGGCGGCGGCTTCGGCGGCTGCGGATCGTGACCCCGGCGCGGGGGGGCGCGGCCAGGCCGTCGGCGCCGACTATGGCGCGACCTACAATGGCCATGTGCTGACCGCGCCGCTGTCGCCCTATGAGCTGAAGGCCGGGGCGATGATCCCCGCCGCCCTTCTGACGGCGGTGGATACGGCGCGGGCCGGTCCGGTGATCGCGACCGTCACCCAGAACATCTACGACTCCGTCAGCGGCCGGCATCTGGTCATTCCCCAGGGGACCCGGCTGATCGGCCGGCACGAGGGCGAGAGCGCCTATGGCGATCGCCGCGCCTTCCTGACCTGGGACCGTCTGATCCTGCCGAACGGCAAGAGCCTGGTCCTGACCGGCGAGCCCGGCGTCGACGCCCAGGGCGCGGTGGGCGTGCGCGGATCGGTGGACCGACGCCTGTTTCCGCTTCTGGTCGGCACGCTGTTCGCCGGCGCGATCACCACCCTGGGCCAGGTCGCCCGGGACGGCGACGACCGGTCCGGCGGCCTGCTGGGCGACGCCGGCGACGCAGCGGCGATCGAGGGCGCTCGGGTGGGCGGTCGTCTGATCGACCGGGAGCTGGAGGTTCGGCCCTCCATCAGACTGCGGGCCGGCGCCCCCGTGCGCGTGATGATCACCCGCGACCTGATCCTGGAGCCCTATCGCCCATGACCCCGCTCGATACTGGAAACCGCTGGGCCGGCCTGGGCCTAGCCCTCTTCACCCTGGGCTGTCTGGCGCTCGTCGCCCGGCAAGGTCCGGCATGGGCCCTGGTCAATGAAAGCCCCAGCCTGCCCAAGGGGCTCTATGCCAGTCTTCCGGGCGGCGACATCGCGAGGGGCGCCACCGTCGCGATCCCGCAGCCGGAGCAAGCCCGGGCCTATCTGTCGTCGCTCGGCATGCCCTCAGACGTGGCTCTGATCAAGCGGGTCGCCGCGATCGGCGGCGACCGGGTCTGTTCACAGGGCGATTGGGTCTCGACGCCGGCCGGGGTCCGGATCGTCTCCGGACGGGACCGTCGCGGCGCGGCTCTGCCGCGCTGGTCGGGGTGCCGGCGGCTCGCCTCGCACGAACTCTTTCTGCTCGGCGACACGGCCGGGAGCTTTGACAGCCGGTATTTCGGACCGGTGAACCGGGCCGAGGTGATCGGCGTCTATCGGGAGGTGGTGACATGGTGAAAGCGATCCTGTTGGCGTCCGTCCTCATGGCTGTCGGCGCGCCCGCGGCGGCCCAGTCGGTTGATTGGCGGCGAGCCGGCGGAGACCTGTTCGGGCGGCCGGTCATCGAGGCCGAGCCGGTTGTCTTTGACACAGGCGCGGATATCCCCCGCCTGGCCGCGCTCAGCCAGCCGTTCCAGGAGGCCATCGCCCTGGCGGCGGCGGCCCACGGGCTCGACGAGAAGCTTCTCCACGCGGTCGTCCTCACGGAGTCGGCCTACCGGCCGGATGCGCGCTCGCCCGCGGGCGCGGGCGGCCTAACCCAGCTGATGCCCGGCACGGCGCTGGAGCTCGGGGTGGTGAACCGGTTCGATCCCGTCGAGAACCTGCGGGGCGGCGCCGACTATCTGGCCCGGCAGATCCTCAGGTTCGGAGATCTGCGCCTTGCCCTGGCCGCTTATAACGCGGGGCCGGCGCGGGTTGCGCGGCTCGGCCGCGTCCCGGACATCGCCGAGACCCAGGCGTACGTCGTCACGGTCATCGACTGTTACCTGGCGCTGACGGCGGGGCAGGGGCCGCTCAACAGCCGGCAATGCCGGCCTCGGGCAGCGCGATGATCGGGGAGAGCTTGCAGGGCTCGGACGGTCGCATCGACGATGACCTTCTGACCCGGGCCGAGGCCTCGGCCTTTCTGGCCCAGTGCGGCATCCGCCTGAAGCCGGCGACTTTGGCGCGGATGTGGTCGACCGGATCGAACGGACCGCCTTGTCGTCATATCCGATCGAAGCCCTACTATCCTCGAACCCTGCTCCGGGTCTGGGCCGACAGCCAGATGACCGAGGTGCGCACAGGCGCGCCGGCGGCGGCCCAGGGACGTCGTCGTGGATAGGGAAACGGGATCCCCCTCGGCCGCCGACGTCCTCGCGGATCCCACGGCGAGTTTCGCGCTCAAGGCAGTGCTTCGGGCCTGGACGGATCGCGACCGCGTGGACGCGGCCCATGACGCACGGATGCTGTGGAGGGTGCTCGACGGAGAGGCGGAGAGGGCCTTGGGAGGTCGAACGTGACTCCGGACCGCGTCGAGGACACGGTCCAGGTCGGCGGCAAGGATGACCGTCTGCTGTCGTGGGACCAGGTGGAGAATATCGCCAGCATCAGCCGGTCGACCGCCTGGCGGATGGAGCGTGACGGCCTTTTCCCGGGGCGGGTGCGGATTTCGGCCGGGCGGGTCGGCTGGTGGGAAAGCGAGCTCAATGCCTGGAAGCGTTCCCGGAACGATCCGCTCCCGTCGGCGCCGTCCCGAAAGCCGGCGAGGGCGCCGCGTCTGCCGGGGATGGCGCGGTCGATGCCTACGCCAAAGACAGTCGCAGCACCCGGCATCGGCGGGGAGAAGCCCGTATTCCAAAATCACTTGTCGGAGCAGGTTCACCCCGTGAAGCAACGCGGCCGTCGATCGCCCGCGTCAGTCGATCAAATCGATTTCGGCTTCTAGGCCGGCAATTCGCCGGCGGTTGGACGATGTTCCGCCACTCTGGAGCTCGATCCGGCAGACGACGGTTGATGAACAGCCGAGCTAGAGCGGAATCAAGAGGCGCCTTTCCACCCAGCCGATCGCGATGTCATCGCGGCCGTAGTGATAGACCTCGACCTTGACCCACTCGCCCCGCTCCTCGACGGCGCGTAAGCGTTGATCGGGGTAGATCTGAAGGATCCTCGTCTCGTCACGGTCCGGGCCCGTGCGTAGCGCCGTTGAGGATGACACCCGGCGCGCATCCAGGGAGGCCTCTTCCGAGGCTTGGAGTTCGGAAAGCTTCCTCCTGATGGCGTCCTGGCTAGACGCGATGATCTGTACGTTCTCGCTCTGCTTTCGCGATTCCCGCAACATGGCGTCGTCGTGAGAATGATCCAGGAGCGCAGCGCCGGCGAGAACCGCGCCGACAACGCCGGCCGCGACGCCGATCAGACTGACCACGCCGTGACGCCCCAGGACATCGGCCGTCGTGCCGAGTCTGGCGATGAGCGCTGCAGCGCCTCGATCGACAATTGCAGCCGCCTCTTCAGCCGAAAGGTCCTGGGCCGTGTCCAGGGCGTGAAGGTCGGCGATGACTCTGCCCAAGGGCGCGTCGTCATCGAGCGCGTCGTCGTCATAGGTTGTCAGCAGCGCCGACCCCGCGCTCGCGGATGCCCCTGAGAGCACCGCCAGCGATGTCAGCTCCCAACCGGGTCTGAGATAGGCGTCGAGGACCGCCGGCCGCGCCACGCCGCTCCCTGCTCCGATATCTCGCGCCATCGCTTCGTATCGATCGAAGGCATCGAGCGTGCTGGAGGGAAGATGCAGCCCTGCGCGCGCATTGATCGCGCTCAGCCAGCTGGGTTCCAGGGCCGTGCTTGAAATCGCGGCTGCCGCGGCGGCGATCAGGCCGGCATTGACGGTCGCCGAGAGCACCCCCGAGCTTCGCAGGATGTCCCAGTGATCGCGGCCGATGCCGGCTCCGATCGCATTGCGGAGGGCGCCGCTCGCCACGCCGGAAAGCTCAAGATCGCGGAGCGCTCGCGTCGTGCCCAACAGGGTGTCGGCATTCATCGCACTGAGCGACGCCGCAAGGACGCCGGGATAGACATCGCTGATCCGGCTTGCGTGGGTCAGCCGGTTGACCGCCTCAGCCGCCTGGAACGTCGCTCCGAGCCGGCTGCCGCGCGCGGCGTCCAGAATGGCCGACGCCGAGCCGGAAAGCGGGTCCGACAGCCGAGAAAGCGCACTGGCTCGCGCCGCGATCCCGTAGGGCTCGGCGCCGAGGCCGCCGGCGAGTTTCTGGGCCTTCAGGATCGGCTCCAGCCCGGCTGCGATCTCGATCGCCGACCGCACGCTGTCAGGCGGCAGATGCGCCTCTGCGTCCTGGCGGAGTTTGGTCTGCCTGAGGTCGCCGTCGTCCGCCTTCAGCGTCGTCAGGCGCAAGAGCCGAGCGACGGGCGGTTCGTCCACCAGCGGCTGCGTGAGCGACTCAAGCTCAGCCTTGCGTCGGTATTGGACTTTCTTTCCCTTTATCGCTTCGAACTGCGGTCGGAATATCCCCTTGGCCTTGACCAAAAGGCTCGCAGCGAGCGTATCGAGTTCGGCGTCGTTGAGAGCGTTAACCTGGCCGGCCGTCGGCGGCTCGCCGAGTTCCGGGTTTTCCGCCTGGGCATGGCCCGTCACGACCCGTCCCTGTTCCCGCAGAAGACCTCGCACCAGCGCTTCGCCGGTCGTCCAGCGGCCTTCCTTGATCCCTCTCGCCAGCCACGGTTCGAACGGTTCTCCCATGACGTCCATGGACACCTCGCCGATGCGGGGTACGTCGATGATGATCGGTTTTATGAGGTGGCTCAGGTCCATGAGGTTTTATGGGCCCGGTCGTCGCTCGCCGCCAGAGAGCGGCGGCGTCGCCCGGGCTTTGTGGATGCATGCTACGCTGTAGCGATGAGCGAACACGTCATTCTCTGGGAGTACAAACCTTTCGCCGACGGGTGGGAGGACGAGGCGCCGGACGCGGTCGTCTGGGTCGATGTCGCCGCCTTTGATCGGGCGTGGCGTCTGACGGAGCAATATGTCCTTCCCGGCGGGGCGAACGGACAGGATGATCGTTACGCCCGCGTGGGCCAGTGGTTTGCGGGCAATCGCCACTGCCGGATGATGGACGCTACGCTCGACGAGGGGCAGGTCTGTTTCATTGACGGACGGCACCGGTTTTCATGGCTCCGGGACCAGGGCGTGGAGTCCGTGCCGTTTCAGGTCGCTCCGGACCTGCGAGACGCCTTCAACGGCCGGTTCCAGGCGAAAAGCCTCGCCACTGTCCTGCGCGTGAGCGCAAATCTCCAATCCGAAACGTGACTCTCCGAGGGCGCGACCTTCTTCCGTCGCAGCCGGCGGCTTGCCGTCATCGGGAGGGCTGAGACTTGGCGCCGAGAACGCCCCGATCCGGCGCCGACCCGATCCGTCACACGGCCGTTGTGGGCGACGTCGCCGCGATGTGGTCAAAACTGGCATGGGACGTGGACGTCTTCCGCGACATTCAGGTCGGCTACCCCCACGAGCAGCAGCCCCTGGCCTATGCGGCCATCAATGTTTGCATCGCTGCGACCTCCCTTCGAAACTGGGCGGAGACGGCTGTCCGAAGCGACGCCCGCGCGTCCGGCCGGGCCTTCGACAGGCCAGGCTTCGACAGCGACCTGACAAGGGCCGTGCCCGCGCAGGCGATGTGCGAAGCAATCGCCAACACGGCGAAACACGCCCGGTTCGCGGACGGCGAGTGGCCGGGAGGACGTGTCAGCCTGGGGTGGGAGGAGGGCGATGAGGACAGTCCGCCGGGATGGATTTTGCGGTACGGCGCCGAAGGGGCCGTCATCCCGAGCCTTAGCGTCAACCGGTTCGGATCGCTTCCGGAGACGTGGTGGGCTCACTTGTGCGATCTTGGACTGGTCGAAGGCGACTTCCACCCCCCGGAATGGCAGCAGAACAAGCTACGCCGGATATTCGGGCATTCGCCGTCGATCGACTGAAACGGGTTTCTGTCGCCGATTAGAGGTCCTCCTCCTCCAAGGGCGCCATGCCCATGCCAGGCGCGTCGAACGGGCCATCGAGCCATTGGACGATGTACTCCGCGACGGCGCTCAGCCACTGCGGTCGCCGATCTGGGCGACGGCTGTAGTTTTCAAGCGCGTGAGCGAGCAGGAAGTCATAGGACCGCGGGTGGATCGCGAACCGGTTGGAGAGCGGCAAGTTCATCTCCAGGGCCGCGGCGGCGAATAGCGACCGCTGCACATGACCGTTTCCATCCAGGAAGGGGTGAATGAAGCCGAATTGGCTGAACAGATGGGAGAGCGTCACCAGCTGATCCCAAGGCTGGCGGAGGGTGTCTATCCGCTCGCGAACCGTCTCGATGAGCCCCTCCATGGCCGGGCGGACGGTTTCCGGCTCCATGAAGTTGAACGTCTGGCCTTCAAACATGACGCTGGGGCCGCCCATGATCCGAAGGGCGAGCGAGGTGCCCGGGGCGCCGCGATAGGTGCCGGCGTATTCCGGATGGGTCGGCGGGGCGAACGACGCATAGAGTTGGCGATGTAGAAGGCGCGGATCATCGAGGCAGGCGCGCCGGTAGACGGAGTCGGTTTGGAGCTGCTGCAGAAGCGCGGCGCTCTCGACAGCCATCCGCGCATCGAACTCAGGAAGGCGCTGCGGATGCCATTCGGGGTGTTTGATTGTCATGGCGTATCCTTGAAATGCGGTGTCACGCCTCTTGCTGGGGCGCCTTGTCGGTGCCCTTTGACGCCGGCTGGCGCGCTCGGCTGGCACCTGCAATCCGCTGGGTAAGCAGGAGCCGCTGTAAGTGGATTTATCCTTCGCCGCGGTCCATCTCGATTTCTCCGAAATCAACATCGGCCGAACCGTTGACGAGCTCGACATCCTCGATCTGAAGCGTGTCAGGCTCGTCGATGTCGCCGATCAGGGTGATCAGGGCGTCAAACGAAAACTCCGCCTCGTGCTCCTCGTGCTGATTGCCGAGTGAGATGTATTCGCGGTCGATGGAGTCCCAGTGCAGCAAGTGGAAACTGGCCTGTACTGTGGCCCGGATGAGAACCGGGGCGGTCACGACGATCAACCCGTCCTCGATCCTGACGATCGTAACGTCGAAATCATCCTCGGGCTCGCCGGCCAGGGCGTAGCCGTTGAACGCCAGGCCCGTGAGCTCGAAGTCGAGCTGGTGATAGGAATCCGCCGAAATATCCGGATCCAGTTCCTCGGTGCGTGTCTCGAGGCGCGCGGTGAGTTCGGCGGCGAGGTCCTGAAGCTCGCCGGCCCGGATCCGCCCTAGGACGGCGCCGATGGCCTTGGTGGCTTTCTCGGCGGCGGCCTGTTCCTGGAACACGGCCAGCGCGGCGCCCAGGCTCTCCACGACGTCGAGGTGAATGGTTTGCTCGGCGAATTCGCGCCAGCCTTTGTCCTTGGACACCGCCAACACCTTGCCGTTTCGCCGCGCCCAGGCGTCGAGGGAGAGCAAGGCGATGGCGTCGGGAAATTCCGCCTTCTTCGCGCCGCTGGCCTCGAACGGGGCGGTTGGATCGAAATACATCCGGACCAGATCGGCCATCGGCGCAAGGTCTACCGGGACCAGGGTGGCGCCTGTGGTCTGCAGGAAGTCGTCGAGATGGGCGCGGGCGGCGGCCCTGGGCTCGACGAGGGCGGCTGTTAGCGCGTCGGCCGCCTGTCTGAAGTCGTCGCCAAGCAGTCGACGGTCGAAGGCGTCCTGGGCCACGGAGACGAACTTGTCCCGGGTGGAGCTGGTCATCTCCCGCAGCCGCTTGAGGATTTCCGCCTCGACGATCGCGGACAGGATGAACCGGCCGTCTGACCCGTGGAACTGCTGCAACTGGCGCAACAGGCCGTGTTCGAAGTCGAAGCCGCCGCCGTAGGCGACATTGGTGTCGATGGTAAGCGCGCGGTAGGGCATCGGTCAGGTCTATCACGGATAGGGAATGCAAGGTCCCGTCAGCCCGTATGGGAGGGGTGATATCAGCCCTTGGGCGGGGGCCAGGCGAGGATGCGAGCCTCCAGCTCGGCGGTCATGGTTTCGATGCTTCCGGCGCCATGGGGCAGGGGGCGCGGTCCTTCCGCCTGGACCTTCCGGGCGCAGGCCATCAGACGGCCGGCGTTGCGTCTGGCGCCGGCTGCGGGCCACCACTGTTCCAGCGCCTGACCCAGACTGGGCCAATCCTCGTCGGGTTCGGGACCAAGCAGCACCAGGGGCGCGATGGCTGCGAGGGCGTCGTCGCGGGTCGCCAGGATGGTTCTGGTCTGTCGCGTCTCGCTGTCCTGGACGGCGTCGGTGAAGTAGCTGAGATAGGTGATGTCCCAGGCCGCATTACGAACACCGGCGACGGCCTTCGCCCTGTCGTTCCCGCGGAGCCCCTTCATCATCTTCGGCGGTCGCCGCCCCGAGAAATAGACGGCGGCGAAAACGGCGGCCGGACCACAGAGCTGGAAATCATCGTACATCCAGTCGATCAGGCGCTCGAACCGGGCTTCGGGCTTGAGGGGCTCGAGTTCGAGGGTGGCGATCCTGAGGGCGGCGACATAGTTCCGGCGCCAGCGACGCAGCGGCCTGGCGAGATCTGCCGTTTCTCGCGGCGCCGGTCCTGCGACTGTCAGCGATGACGTGCGACCGAACGAGAAGTCGATCCAGGCCTGCGCGTCTCCGCCCCGATCGGCGGCGCGGAACCAGGCGAGTTCATCGAGCGCGGCGGCCTCGTCCTGTTTATGCGCCAGCTCGTGGAAGGAGATCGACGGATCGATGTCGAGGTCCATCGCCTTGCAGAAGGCCATCAGGCGGACGGCCCACAGCTGAGCCTCGTCCGGCGGCGTGTCGGCGTCCAGACGACAGGCCTGGGCCATGCGTGAGATGAAGTTCCGGTCGGCCATGACCACGAGGTTCCAGCCCTCGAGGTCCTGGGCGTACCGAAGCGCTGCGATGTCGAGGTAGCCGACGGACGGCGGAATGAAGCCGGGGACCAGGTGGCCCGACGTTTGAAGCGTCTGGCCGAGAGCCGCCACGTCCTTGAACGGGAAGCGGGGGTCGAACGAGAAGGAGACGCTTCCGGACATGGACCTTCACATCGCTTCGAGGTGAGTGTCGATCCGCGCCAGGATCGCCTCGAGGCTCGGCTGGTCCCGATAGTAGAGCGCCCGGGTCAGGTCGAAGGCCTCGGCGTAGCGTCGGCGGGTCTCCGGGTCCGCAAGCGTGAAGGCCGGATTGTTGCGCAGGACCGGCTCGTCCCCGGCCGGGAAGCGTGCGCGCTTGTGCTTGAGGTAGGCATCGGTGCCGATGAAGCCGAGGACCTGCTCATCGGCGAGGAGGCAGTAGACATCGTAGTAGTGGCGCATGAAGTTGGTCGGCATCTCATCCGATGCCTGCTGTCGGCGATATTTGGTCGAGATGGTCTGGAGCTTCTCGACGAGCGTATAGCCCGGGTCGTAGCAGCGGACTTCGACGGCGCGGTTATCGATCAGGTCTTCGACGCCGGCGGCGCTCGCTCGATCCCAGGCCCACGACGAGATGAGGCGCGGCGCGTTCGGAGAGACCTGATCGAAGCCGGCTTCGAGAAGCACGCCCGCCTTCACGCCCTGCGGCAGGGGCGTCAGCTCCGGATAGATCAGACGAATGCCGGCGCTGAAGAACCTGTCATTGTCGAAGGCATGGTCCCTCAGGACCTCGACGATGCCGGGGATGGTCAGCTGAGGCACGAGGCCATCGAAGAAGGCGCGCCTCTGTTCAATATGGGCGGGCTTGGTGTGATTGCGCCCCGTCGGCACCGGCTGGGTTGGGTGGATGAGGATATCGATGTCCTCGGAGAACCGGTCGATCAGGCCGTAGCCCTTGGACAGGGAGGTGCCGCCCTTGAGCTCGAAGGCCATGCCGAGCTGCTGCAGGCCCCAGAGGACATGCATGATCCAGTAGTCCTTCTCGACCAGGGCGGGATCGACAGCCATTTCGCCCGCGACCACCTCGATGAGGGAGGTAAAGTCCTCGGTGTCGTGAAGAAGGGGCATCTCCGTCAGGCCGCCTGGAACGCCTGGGAGACGAGGCGGGCGGCGCGAACCGAGCCGAAGTCCCGGGCCGCCTTGGCCAGACGAACCGGATCCATGGATCGCGCCCGTTCCAGCGCCCGGGGCAGAAGCTCGGCCTTGTCCTCCGCCAGCCGGTCCATGGTCTGCAGCAGATCGACGAGCAGGACCTCCTGGGTCAGGCGCGCCGGGACGGACGACTTCTTGCGGAAGTCGTAGGTCCGGCCGCCGAGCTTGAACCGACCGTGACGCTTGAGATTGTAAACCACCGGTTCGTTGTACAGCTGCGTCGAACCGACCCCGAGTCCGTTGAACGCGCTGGGAGACACCATCAGGAAGCGGTCGTCCTTCAGGAACGCCTCAACCAGTTTCTCGGGCCTGGCGGGCGCCTTGCCGAAGCGGGTCTGGCGCGGCGCCATGTAGACGCCGCCGGAGACCTTTTCGAGCCGCCCCTCATCCAGCAGCTGCCGGACGTGGCGGTCCACCGCATTGGACCATTTCTCGAGGTCCTGGCGGCGATAGACCTGCCCGGGTCGCAGCCGCTTCTTCAGATCATTCAGGGCCGACATGGTCACCTCCGGCTTCGGATGTGGGAGCGTTACGCCAGGAATGCAATGCATTTGATTTAAATTCCATGCAAAGTGGCGAAGCTCCTAGGTCACTTCGCCCGTTACTCGTCACAGGCAGCGCCGCCGGTCTGGCGCGCGGTGCCCCGCGACACGTTGGCGGAACCTATCGACTCCGATTAACGTCCAAAGGCTCCAGAAGATGGCGCGGGCCTCCGACATTATCTTCAGGTCGCCAGGGGTCTGATCTGTGAAACAAGCCTTCGGCGTGCTGAACACGGATCGGGTCAACCGGCAGAACATGCGCATCGCCCCTTCGGGCTTGGCCGAAGCGATGGAGACCATGGTGATCGCCGCGGTAAAGCGCGGACTGCCGGCGGGGGCGCCAAGCCATATCAGTCATGATCGCCATAGGCTGTATGGCTGGATGACCAGCTCTGAACTTCACATCGCGTCGGACATGACGCGCCAGCTCGGCGGCGTTTACGAGGTGGAGACTGCGGACGAGAAGGCGAGTCTCGCCAGCCTGGCTGAAACCTATTGGGCGGCTTTTCATGCGGGACAGGTCGCACCTTATCGCGAGGCCCTCGAGGCTCGCGCGGGAGGCGCCGATCTCACAGACGTACGCCATATTTCAACGGAGGCGGCCTGCCTTTCGCGGATCGGTCTGGCCGAGCAGCTCTATCCTCACTTCTTCCGGCCTGGCCTGGCCTCAGTCGACAAGGACGGCCTGGTGGATGTCGGCGTTCTCCTCGAAACGACTACGCAGGTCCTGCCGGGCGTTTTCCATGACAAGGAGAGGGACCTCCTGCTCTTCGCGCACCGCTTCTTCAGGCGTAGTCAGTCCCATGCGAACAACCTGAACGCCTATTTCCTGAAAGATTTCGATCGAACGATACAATCGGTCGATGGTCTCCGGGCGCGACTACGGCTCGACCCTGACCTCGTTGGTCATCCGGACAGCGCGTGCATGCCCATCGAACTCGAGTACTGGCGTGGCCCTCGCTATGAAGATGACATCGCGGCCATTCCCAGCGGCGTCGCCGAACATAAGGCCGACGACCGCCAGCGGTTTTTCGAAGGCGTGGACAAGACACAGCTCTGGTGGAAGTCGCCCGAGAGCCGGACGGGGGAGGCTGGGCCGCCGGAACTCTATCGCACCTTTGAAGTCGAGGAACTGGTCGAGAATTCCAGTCCGGGAGTCGGCGCCGACCAGTTCGCCTGCCGCTACGCCCACGCGGAATACAGGGCGGAACTCAAGGCGGTCTCGCATTTCGACGGCGCCATTCGAGCCTATGGCGCAGAGCCCTATCTAGAGCGGATCGAGGCCGCGATCGACCGCGCGGGTAAACAGGCCGACTATACCAAACTGTTTCGCTTGGATGGCGTCCTCCCCGTTGAGCGCTGGAAGAGCCTGCTCACCACCTACTTCCGCGGCAACCGCTTGATCCCGGAGTATCTCGGGGACGCTGGGGAAGAGGCGATCGCCGCGAAAGATTCTCTCGAGACAGCTTCAGCGCCCGTGACCGCAGGCCAAGCGGCGAGAGTTCTGGAACCCCGCCTGGCGGCTCTGGTGAGCTTCAAGGCGCCGCCGGATGCCGATCGAGACGCTGGTCCGATCGCCGAGGAGGCCCAGGAGATCGGCGGCCTCGTCCTTCCCTTCGTGGAAATCGGGTTGAGCCGCACGGCCGCCTATCTGCGAGACCAGTACGGCCTGACCGGCGTCTGTACTGTTGGCTTCAAGGACGACGTCTACAATCTATCGCTAATCGGCCTGGGGGACGGCGTCTCGAATCCGGAGCGCTGGTCGACGGTCGTCGGGGGGCTCGCTGCGGCGCTCAAGGAGGATGTGGAGGGCGGCATCGTGAAACGGGCGTCCTGTTCCTTCACCTGGCGGGTTGCGGACGTCGAGGTTCGATTGTCGGTCGGCGGTGAGGCGGGGAGGGTGGACAATTTGCTGCAGGATGCGCGGGCGATCGTCATGACCGGGAGCCCTGCATCGGTTTGGATCGATTCCTTCGCGGAGGCGGTTGTGCGACGGGCCGAAGACCCGGCGGCGGAGATGAACTGGCGGGGCATGCGGACTTCTTCTGGTCGACTGTCTATCCGGCGTTCCGGAGAGCTGGAGTTCGTCATGACCCCTCCCGAAGGCATTCTGGAGCGGATGAAGACCGCTCTGGATGAACTGCCGCATTCTGCGCGGCAGGATGATTGAGCGGCAGGAGAACTCTTTGAGATTTGGACGAGCGGCGTGCTGGCGCGGTGCCATCATGACCAGTGATCAACCTCCCGCGACGTGATCGTGCATATTGCCCAAATACAACCCAGGCTTCACCATGAGGCGAACACTCGGATTTTGAGGCGCCTAGATTGGTCGCCCGGCTTGGAGCTTGAGGGGCCAATGTATTTAGAGAAACTCGGACTCAGGAATTTCCGCTCGTTCGAGGAGACAGAGATCCCCCTGTGCAAGGATTTGACGATCCTTGTCGGCGAGAACAACGGCGGCAAAAGCAACGCGATCGACGCAATCCGGCTCCTGACCCAGCCCTTGGGTGGTCGGCGGGATATCTACTGCGAAACGACCGACATTCGGTTCGGCAGCGCGACCAGAGCGTTCGATCTCAGCGCAACATTCACTGACCTGAACCCCGGTCAAAAGGGACGTATGATCACGGCCGCCACAGATCCAGCCATCACGGGCTGTGTCTTCGGCCTAAAATACGACGAGACCACGGGCCGCTTCCCCGTCCGGCCCCGACTCTGGGCCGGAAGCCAGCGGGGAAACCCAGAAGCCGGTTGCCATGAAAGCGTGCGTCACGTTTATCTTCCGCCGCTGCGCGACGCCAAGCGTGCCCTTGCCTCCGGGAATCCGACCCGCATCTACGCGCTGCTCAACCACTTCCTTGAAGGCGGAGCGCCTGAGGATGTCGCGAAAGCCCTGCGGCGCGGCGGGGATGCCGACATTCTCAGCAAGGTCGGCGGGGCAGTCGAGACGGGTCTGTCCGCGTTGACGGCTGGAGTCCGGCGCCAAGCGGCCTCTCTCGGCTTTGCCAACGAAGAGAAGCTCATCGATATTGCTCGCGATCTTCGATTCAAGCTTTCTGATCATGGGATCGAACCGGAAGATCTGCGCTACTCCGGCCACGGCTATGCCAACCTTCTCTACATGGCCACCATCGCGGTGGAGCTTGAGAAGGTGAACGACGCCGATCTCACGCTGTTTTTGGTCGAAGAGCCCGAGGCCCACCTTCATCCGCAGCTTCAAGCTGCGGTGTTGAGCTTTCTGGACGAGCAGGCGACCAAATCTCGGGCGCCCCGGGAGGGCCACCAGGGTCCTGCAGGCGAGCTCCAGATCATCGTGGCGACCCATTCGCCCAACTTGTCCGCCTGGGTCGAGAGCCGAAAGCTGGTGTTTTTCCGGTCCCACCTGCCCCCGGCGCCACAGGCTGTAGCGGAGCCGTCGCCGACCGAGCCAGTCCAGCCGCTGGCCGGCGTTCCTGCCGAGATCATGCCCGAGATCGAGCCGAACCCGGTCGTCGCGGCCGGTCGACCCCGACGCGTTACCCGGTGCATTCCCCTCGCGAAGCTTGAGCTCACGGATATCGAGCGTCGCAAGATCGATCGCTATCTGGACGTGACCAAGTCGGCTTTCCTGTTCGGGGGGCGGGTCCTGCTGGTGGAGGGCATCGCCGAGGCTCTTCTGCTCCCGGTCATCGCCAAGAAGCTGGTCCTCAAGGACGACGTCGAAAAGCTGCGACTATTCCGTTCCGCCGTGTTCGTCCCGATCGATGGCGTCGACTTCGACCCCTATGCGAAGCTGCTCCTGACCCCATACGAGGACGTGCGAATTGCCGACAAGCTCGTCGTCTTGACCGACGGCGATGCCGGCGCCGTGGCGGCCGGGCAAGAGACGCCAGGTGCCGCGCGCAAACGCAAATTGACCGCTCTTGCCCAAAGTTTGCAGGCTGGGGCGTTGCTTGACGTCATCGTCAATGACTATTCGCTGGAAAGTGAGCTTGTACGTGCCGGCAATGCCGCCATCATGAGGACGGCTTACCTAACCCTCCACCCGCTATCGGAAGCGAAATGGGACGCTGCAGCGGGCCAAGCTGGTGCCGCGCAAGCAACCGCAGTTCAAAGGCTGTTTGAAACGACCCGCAAGGGTGATTTCGCCCAAGTGCTTGCCGACGCGATCAACCAGGACGCCCCATTCACCGTTCCGGGCTACCTCACGCAGGCCATCGAGGCCTTGGTGGTGTGACCGCCAACCCCTTCAAGCCGACGCCCGAACAGGCGCGCGTCATTGAGCACGACGGTTCGGCGTTCGTGGCTGCCAGCCCCGGGGCGGGCAAGACGACAGTCATGGTTGAACGGGCGCGGCGATGCCTCTCGGTCCGAGGATCGGGCCGCGGGATCGCCTTCCTGTCCTTCACCACTGCTGCTGTCTCGGAGCTCGAGGAGAGACTTCGCCGGGAGGGGTTGATCGCCACGCCGGCCTTCCCGAACTTTATCGGCACATTCGACTCCTTCCTCTGGCAGCTCCTGATCTCTCCTTTCGGCGTCGAAGGCTGCGCTGAGCGGCCTAGGCTGATCCCCGACAAGGATGCTCGAGACATCCAACCCTATGAAGGAGCGCAGGTCCTGAAGTTGGATTGCTTCGATCGGGCGACGGGCGCAGCCATCGTCGAGAAGTTGAAGCGCGCCGGCTTCCGCGGAAACAGTACTGCCCACGAAACTGCGGCGAGGAACTTGCGCCAGCGGCTCCTCGGCCGCGGCGAGCTCGATTTCTCTGACGCCCGGGAGATCGCCCTAGCGCGGCTTCGAGACCCCGCAAACGGGCTGGCGCTCCGCGCGGCCCTAGCCGCCCGCTTTCAAGAGCTGATTGTCGATGAGGCCCAGGACTGCAACCCCGTCGACCTAGAGATCATCGATTGGTTCCGTCAGGCGGGCACGCCCGTAAAGGTGATCTGCGATCCCAACCAGGCGATTTATGGCTTCCGGGGCGGTGTGACCCGAGAACTGGTCCAGTTCGCACGGTCCTTCCCCGCTCCTGAACGTCTGCCCATGTCAGGCAATTTTCGATCCAGTCGACACATCGCGCGAGGAATCGTCGCACTGCGCCCGGCGACCGAACGTGCGCACGTTGATGAGGCGCTTGGGGCATACCGCGACGAGCCGACTGCGGTGCGAATCCTTTCCTATTCAGGCCGGGGCGTCCCTGCCGCCATAGGGGAGAGCTTCCGCGAGCAGACCGAGGATTTGGGGCTGGCCGCAAAAGATTGCCCTGTGGTGGCCGCCACGCGGAGGACCGGCGCCAATGCCCTTGGTCATCCACCCGATGATGGCGTGCGCGATCTTAGCTACCGGCTCGCCGTCGCCGTGAGTGACTTCCACTTCTCCTTCGAGCTGGGAGGACGCAAGGACGCGTTGGAGACCGTCCATCGGATCATGCTGCAGGTGGCCGGGCGACTCGGCGGGAAGACCTATCATCAGCATCTCAGCGAGGCTGACCTCGGTCCGTTCGATTGGCGGCCGGGCGCGTTGGCCGTCGCCGACGGCTTGAGGTTCACCACCGAGCGGTTCGCGACCGCACAGGCTTGGCTCGACGAAGCGCGTCGTCTTCTCGAGCCCCTGGTCCCCGCCGGGGGCGGAACCATCAAGCAGAAACTGAAATGGAACAGCGATCTCGCCCAGGCCCTCTCATCGGGCCCCTCCAATGGCCATCCCGCGCGCACTATTCACAGCGTGAAGGGGATGGAGTTTCCCGCCGTTTGCGTCGTGATGACGGCGGCGACGGCCAAGGGCGTCCTTGATTTTCTTGTCGCCGGCGGCGCAAACGATGACAATGAGGAGGCGCGGAAAATCTATGTCGGCGCCTCGCGGGCCGAGCGGCTGCTGACAATCGCCGTGCCCCGATCCCAAGCGGAGCGCCTCCGACTCCTGATCGCGGGCACGGGAGCTGGCGTGGTGGTAACGCAGATCTAGAATAGCGATGGGTTCTTGCCGCCATGCCAGCCAGCCGCTCCGAATCCTTCCTGCTTCAACTCGCCGAGCGGACGTTTCTCAAGCCTTGGGCGATCCCCGGCCCGGCCTATAAGGCGGGAAAAGAGATCTCGGATCTCGTCATTCCGTTCGGCGACGATGTGATCATCGTCTCGGACAAAGCCTGCGACTTCGATATCGCTGCCGGCCCCGATCTGGCCTGGTCACGCTGGGCGACTGCCGCGGTCCACGACAGCCTCAAACAACTCGGCGGCGCTATGCGTCGGCTTGAAATGCCAAACACCCGGGTGTTCGTCGATCCCGCAGGACGCGACCCGCTTCCCTTTCCTTTGGCCTCGCGTGAGCGACGGCGCTATCACTTGGTCGGCGTCGCTCGTCCGAACAAGGATCCGACGATGCGGCCGGCGGGCTGGTCCAGCCTAGGTTACGACGATGAGGCCGCAGGGACGCCGTTCGTGCTAGGTCGTCTTTCTGTGAGGGGCGAGTTCGTGCACCTTTTCGACGGCGAGACGATCGATCTCCTCCTCGAACGTTTGGACACGGCGCCCGACTTCATCGCCTATCTCACCGTCCGGGCCGCGGCGCTCAGCGCCGGCAACGCCTATCGGTTTCGGGAGACTGATCTGCTCGCTCACGCCACCCTCAATTGGATGCAGGGACGAGGCTATCAGATCGATGGCCCTGGCCCGATCTTGTCGCCAGAGATCGAAGGCCTGTGGTCGAGCTTCGCAGGATCAGAACGAGACCTTGCCACAGCCGAAAAGAACCGGCCGAGCCGGTTCATCGATGCCACCATCGGCGACTTTCATCGCGAATACCTCGCCGCGCAAGCGACGCCGCAGGGCCACCCCGACGCCAACAACCACGAGGCTGCGATGCGTATCCTCGCCCGGGAGTCGCGGTTCAACCGCCGGGTGATCGTCGGGGCCCTGATCGACCTTTTGGAAGAACCGAATCAGAAAACCTCGTGGGCGGCGGTTTTGGAATCGCCGTCCACTCCGGGTGTTCGATACGTGTTGATGACCTTCCCGCCGCCGACGTTGGGGACTGAATCCCCGGACCACGACCGCTGGTGCTTGAATGAGTTGAGCGACCACATCATCGCAGCGGCCGACCTCTTAGGCGGGAACACCATCGTCGGTCTCGGGGTAAACAATCGGGCCTGGGACGATCCGATCCGGCTCATCCGGGTTTTCGACGCCGCAGACTTGAGTCCGGAATACCGCCGCCATGCCGTCGGTCTCCGGGCTCAGGGCGTGCTCGCCAACGCGACGGCGAAGCAGACGACTTTCGTGCCCTGACCGGCCACGCTAAGGCCGCGCTGCATGAGCTGAACCCCACCGACCGCCGCGGCGGTCATACGGCGCACAGCTTGCGCATGAGAGGCCAGGCGCTGCCGAGCGTCGGCGCGATC
This sequence comes from Brevundimonas sp. KH_058, assembly GCF_057838505.1. Classification (NCBI taxonomy): domain Bacteria; kingdom Pseudomonadati; phylum Pseudomonadota; class Alphaproteobacteria; order Caulobacterales; family Caulobacteraceae; genus Brevundimonas; species Brevundimonas sp. KH_058. The sequence goes on from NZ_CM174469.1 coordinate 3,024,056, forward strand.
TGCCTCGCTTCAAATCCGTCGGTCTCGGCGCGCGGCGCCGAAGTCTGGCTGAGCGACCGTGCATGCGCCTGTTGCGTCAGGCAAACTGGAGCGATGCAGCCCTTTCGGATTCGCCCGATCTCAGAGCAGGACCTTGACGCAGTCATCGTCCGAGCGAAGGGGCGGCGTGCCCATCTTGATGCTGATCGGAGGTCGGAGATTGGCGCGGACTATCGGCTGGGTGGCGCGGTCATAGAGTTGAAAGCGCTCGACGAGGACGGTCTCGACAAGCCCGAGCGCCGCGCAAAGCTGGCCCAGCTCTTCCGGGAGTACTGGCCGGATCGCCCCGTTATCGTTCTCGATCCCGCGCGCCTGCCGCTAGAGGGCCTTCGAAGATACAGGACGATCATGCGTGGTCCGTTGAAGTCCGGCATCACCCAAGCGAACAAACAACTGCAGCAGTCGCGCCTCGAACATCCGGACGCGAGCTGTTCGGTGCTGTTCCTTGTCAACAACAGTTATGCGGCTCTGACTCACGACGAACTGATGGCGCTCGCGCAAGAGCGGGTCATCAACGACACCACCCATATCGACGCCCTGGTGGTGGCGGGCTGCTATCTTCACGGTGACGGTTTTGAAGCGATGTCCATCTGGCCGATGGATCGGGTCGAGATCTTCCCCGAGCGCCCCTTCACCGGATACGAGGCCCTGAAGTCGGCCTGGTCCGGCCTTGCCGACAAGCTGATGACGGAGATGATCATCAGCGGAGAGGGGACCAAGACACCGGTCAAGGACACGGTGTTCGAGATCGACGGCGTGACCTTTGTCAAACCGGCGCCGCCTCTTGGGAGGCTTTCCGAGTTCTATGTTCACGGACGACCCAGAAACGAGCCGGCGGAGCTTGAGGCCGTCGCCACGACGTTCCCGGGGCTCTCTCCCGCCGAGTTTTCGCGACTTCAGAAGACCCCGCTTGGCCGGGATCCGGCGTTTGCAGACTATGAGGGGTGGAAGGCCCTGCAAGCCCGGGCGTCGTCGGCACGGCGTCCGGAACAACCGTTCGTCGTGATGCCCGTCACCCGTGGGAGCTATGAGGCCTGGCGTAAAAAGACGGGCGCGGCGGTCTCGTTCAAAACCCTCCTGGCCCACGCGAACGACCGGTTCGATTTCGCGGTCCGGCGTCTGATCGCCGGGGCGCGCGAACAGGCCGACGAGGCGGGGCTGCCTCGCCGATGCGTCATGGCTCTGACGGAGGTGATCGGCCAGGACGCCGCCAACGACGTATCCGAGGTGGTGTTGGTGACACGGACCGGCCGGGGCGGACCCCAGGCCACGCCCCTCGTTCGAAACGCCCGCATGTCTCATCGTCAGGCCCTGGCGCTGGCCGCGGCCCACGCCGTGGCGTCGGGACTCGATGCGATCGTCTGGTGGCGGGACGAGCGCTACGCTTGGCTTTGACCTTCGTTGCCCGAACGGTCGGGTGGAGGCGGAGCGAGCGCGTCGATGCGCGCCTGAATCGACCTGGCGAGGGCGGCCGCCTCTCGTTTCAAGGTCCGGGCCGCCGCCAGCTGACCCTGTAACTTGTCACGGCGACGCCTGTCGTCGGTCGAGCCCCCGGCCTCACCGAAGGCGAGGAACTCGATGTAGACGCCTTCGGGATCGGTCAGGCCCTGTCGGGCCGCGACGATCGAGAGGCGCCGGGCCTCCGGCAAGGCGTCGCCAAGGGCTTCATCCAGGCAGAAACCGATCACCTGCCGGGCGGCCTCGTCGACCTTGACCGACGTCTTGAGGATATCAGGCCCGCGCGACGGCGCCGGGGGTTGGTAGAAGGGATGGCGCGACGCCGGATCGAGCCGACGAAGCGTTTCGATAATCGGTTCGAGCTTTGAGAACGGCCGCAGACCCTCCGGCAGATCATTGCGATGGCTCCACAGCGTCAGGATCATCTCGGCGCAGCGCGACCGGGTTTCGTCGGTCGCGGTCGGAGCCTCTGCGGCCAGCATCAGCTCGGCGAGATAGTGCGCCATCCAGCGACTGATGAAATCTCCCCGTCCGTCGAGATCGAGAAGACGGACGATTTCGCGACCCAGGTCCAAGCGTTCAGCAGGCAGTTTCAACGGAGCCGTCCTGTCTGAGGAGAATGATGAGGAAGGAGTTGCGCGGACGATAATCGCCGGCGTCGTCGCCGTCGCCGTAGCTGCGGTCAAGGATGCGGCTCATCGCGACCTCGACCAGGAGATCGCGATCGAGACGACGAAGCATTCGCAGGAGCGCCGGGGTCTGGACCATCAGCCGTTGCCCGTGCGGGCCCCTATGTTCGCGGCCAGAGTCGCCGTGCGTCGTCCAGAGATCGGCGCGGAATGTCGCCGGCCCGATCCTGCGTGACCGCCAGACGTGTTCCAATGGATCCGCACGAAGCCGGAAGCGCCGCGTGATCCAGGGCGCGGGACGCGGCGGCGACGCCGACATGGCCGATACCCAGGGATCGGCGGCGTCTAGGCCTCGATCCCGCTGGAAGTCTGTGATCCACCCCCGAAGCTGGAAGGGGCTCTGATCGATCTCGTCCTGGTCCGCGCTGGGAATGTAGTAGTCCCAGGAGTCTCCGGCGCTCTGGCATGCCGCCATCAGGGCCGCGGCGGTCGCCGGATTCACCAGGGCCGATTGGATCCGAACGGTCTGTTCGAGGCCGCCCTCCGCCTGCACCCAGTCGCCGGCGACAATGCGTTCGATCGCGTTGGGCCGCCAGGCCCGCTCGAGGTCCGCACGACCCATCGACCAACGCCACAGATCGCGATCCGGACAAACCGGCGCCGGAAGGGCCGGCTCGGCGTCGAGCCGGTCGGAAAGCCAAAAGCCATCGTCTCGAGACATGGCGAAGCGCCGCATCCAGTCTTCAAACTCGTTCCGGGACGCAGACTGGTGGCGCAGGGGGGGCTTGGTGCGAGCCAGCTGTCCGGCGACGGTCAGGAGCCCATGGTAGCCGAGATAGTCACGGTAACTCTGAAACCGGGTTTCATTCCCCCGTCTCGACCAACCCGGATCGTCCCTGCGCGGGTCGTCGGCCTGATGATCGTAGGTGACGCGCCAAGTCTTCAGGATCACGTCCTCGGCCATCTTCTCAAGCCGATCCGCAGAGAGGCCGAAGGCGTTCGCCAGGCTCAACGCGTCGCCCCGTGCGAGCTCGTAGTCGAACCTGAACCGACCGGTCTTGCGGTGGGTCTGGCTGTACCAGTCGGAGCCGCCGAAATGATCGGTGACCTTGGCCGGGAGGCGCGGTTGATTGATCTGCTCGAGCGCCTGCCGGGCGCTGTGGGCCAGGGCGATCTCCCCGCTACCCGCGAGAGCGAGCAGGGCACCCGCGGCGGTCTGGCGGATCAGGACGTGATCGTTCGACGCGGTCGCCGCGTTCCGTAAATGGACGAGGAACGGGCCGGCGCGGGCGGGATGGTCATGCACTGCTCGCGCCACGGCGAGATAGCACCAGAGCTCGGCGTTGAGCCGATAGAAGGGCCGGTCCATGGCGGCGCAGGCGCCGGGATCGGTCGTCGCCAGATGGGCCGCGAGCCCGTCGAGGACCCTGGTCCGGTCAAGTGTGAACAGATGCCGGACGATATGAGCCGCTTCCCAGCGCGTGCGGTCCAAGGGAGATGACAGGGCGCCCCAGATCAGGCCCGCAACAGACGTCTCCATGTCGGACGGCGGCAAAAGCTGCGGCCTCCACGGACCGTCCCCGAAGGCTTGCGGCATGACCGTCTCCACGAGACCGACGCCGTGGATCAAAGCCTCGGCGGCTTCTTCGGGGGAGAGAAGATCGGCGATTTGGGGAATGAGCTCGAAGAGGCTTTGCGGATCGGCCAGCCCCCGCTCCCCGGCCACGCCCTCGAGAACAGCCTCGATGACCTCCCGCGGCGTAAGGCCTGTCAGGGCGCCGAACCGTTCGGGGGTGAGGCCGCGCGACTCGCTGGCCTTGAAAACACGCCAGCGGCTTCGGACGAGCGTCAGGCCGCCCTGGCGAAGAGCTTTCTGGACCGCCAGCCTGCGGCGGGAAGCTTCGGGAAGCGCCTCGAGGACGCTCTGGATCGAATGACTCTGGAGCTCGCTCGAGGCAAGGAGGTCGGTCATGAACGCGGCGATCGCATCGCCAGGAACTGCCGCCAGGATCTCGGCCCAGGCGACCTGCCTGTCGAAAAACCGTGTCGCTCCGGATTGTGCCGCCAGCAATGCGAAGGCGTCCGCCGCCGTGGTGACCGGCCGGACGGCGAGCCGCCGCCGAAATCCGGCGAGCCAGGTTGTCGATCGACGATAGCGGCGGCGTGGACCGAACCGGGCGTCGGGCTGCAGTCGGGCCAGGCCTGCCCGGAACGGCCGAGTATCGGCATGTTGGCTACGCGCAACCTCGAGCATGTCGCGCCATGTCTGTCTGGGCGCGCCTCGCAGATCGAGGCATCGCGCGAAAATCCCCACGATGGCCGGCGTGTCGGAAGGATCGGCTGCGGACAGCGCGGCGCGCATCATGTCCACGAACGGCCATGACTGTGACAGTCCCAGAAAGCTAGCGCCGACCAGCGGATCGAGACGTCCGCGCGCCCTCAGCGTGGCCTCAAGCGATTCCAGAAGCGCTTTAAAGTCGCTGACTCCCCGGTCCCGCCAGCGGCTGACGATGGCGACCGCGGACGTGGCGTCGAGACCGGCGATGATCGCGACGGCTTTTCCGAAGTCGAAATGGTCCTCCATGTAGGCGCTGGCGAACTCGCCGGCCCGCGCGAGCCGATAGGCCAGCTCCGGCCTGGCGGAACCGTCGTCGGCGGCGCGCCCCAGGGCGAGCAGGGCGGTCCATCTCAACGGCACCTCGTCGCCGAGCAGTCCCGCGACCTCGACGGCGCGATCGAGGTGGGCGAACGCTTCGGTCGGTTCGCGGCTCAATAAGGCGCGCGCAGCGGCGACATGGGTGGCCAGTTTGGAATCGGCACGCTCCGCGGCGTCGGCCCACTGGTTCGAGCAGCTCCGTTCCGCATAGAGCGCCGCTCGAACGCCGAGGCGGCCGGTCCTCGCCACCTTGCGCGCGAGCCGGGTCCAGGTGGGCGTAAACATCGGGCGGCTTCGCCCCTCGACCCAGGCGTCGAGACCAGCCAGCAATCCCGGCGTGTCCGTGTCCGCTTCGATGAGGACGTCATGGGCCAGTTCGAGGATCACGTCCTGAACATCGGTCGCGTCATCCTGATGATAGCTTAGAGCGCTCTGGCTTCTCTCCCGGGCTTCGGCCCAGTCAGCGGACAGGTCCGGCGTTGGAATTCCCGCGAGGGCCCGTGCCCGGAGATTGGCCCAAGGCAACATCCCGCCGACCCGCCGGCGCGCAGCGCCTCTTTCACTAGAGTCATGAGTTGAAGCGCCCCGACCGCTGACGGGCGGAAGAGGCAACAGGGTGTCGAGAGTGGTCGGACGGCCCTTGAGGGCGTCTCTCAGGGTGATCGCCCGGAGATACCATCCCCGATCACTGGCCCAACGCTCTCCCAGACTGTCGGGTGCAGTCTTCGGCAGGACACCGTTGAGCTTGCGGGACAAGGATAAAGGATCGAAGTCCCCGAGACGGGCGGCGGCTTCCACGAGGGCGAGGACGGCAGAGGGTGAACGGTCCCCCGACCGATCGTCGCCCTGGTCACCGGACACGGGACGCCGGCGCACGCGCAGCAAGGCTTCGACCACGGATCTCGACGGAGACCTGTTCACCTGCGCAAGAGCGCTGACGACGCCCGCCGTAATCGCGAAGGCCCGGTTCTCGCAGGCGAAGGCGGCTATCGCTTCGACATCTTCGAAGCGTCCGTGGTCGATCAGGCGTTCTGACAGGGCCTGCGCCGTCTCGAAGCCGATACGTGAGGGGCGCCAACGCCCGATTTCGCGCACGGCGGCGGCGGGACCGCTCAGATTCAAGTGAGCGAAGGCCAGATCGGTCTGATCTCTCAGGCCGAAAGGCTGGGACTTGCGCTCATCCGCTGGAGCGCGCGACCAGGCCATCAACAGGTCCTCGGCGGTTCGAAGCCTGGAAAGCGCCTCGCCCCCGAGCTCCGCCTTCTGCGAGCAGAGGGCGGCCTCGCGGGCGTAACGGGCCCCAAGCCAGCCCTGCAGCAGCCCGCGGGCCACGATCGCCTGGATGCGGCCGGCATCCAGATGGGCGCCGAACAGGTCGGCATGATCGCGAACCAGCTGGTCCTGGAGCCCGGAACCGGCGGCGACCTCGGCCGCCTTCATGGCCAACTTGGCGGCGTCGAGATGGCGGCTTTTACGGAGGCTGGCCTTCAGTGCGTGCTGAACGCGCATCGCCTCGACGTCGCGCCGTTCTAGGGGACTGTCGGCGGGAAGGCGTTCCGCCTCAAGTGCGATCGACACGAGCTGGTCAAGACGATTGGCCTCAAGGAGGAGGGCCGGCAGGCTGGCGGCGACATAGGCCGAGCTTTCGGCCAGCGGGGCGAGCCGGTCGGCGAACCGGCCGAGGTCCTCGGGACTGGCGGCGTAGGCTTTGCGGAACCAGTCCTCGACGGGTTCGTCGCGAAATTGGACTGCGTCTCCCGCCGTCATGAGCCAACGGCCGCGTCCGAAGTCGTTGGCGAAACTCCGGACGGCGGCGGGTTCGACGTCCGCCAGTTTCGCCAGAACGGAAATGGGGACGAGCGGATGCAGAGAGGCCAGCCCGCCGCAGAGGGCGTCGATGCCGGCGGGCTCCGGCGCATGCTTTCGAACGTCGGCCAAGGCGGAGCGAAGTTGGCCGGCGATGATGTCGTCTACGGACCGCGGTTTGGAGCCGAGGCCCCGGAGCATGCCGACGAGACTGTCGCTGGTCGCCAGCGCATTCGCCTGGACACGGGGGTTCTGCGAGGTCAGTCGATGAAACTCCGTCAGCTGGGTTTCCTTGGCTTCGGGATAGTGGCTGCGGAGAAGTGCGGCGGTTTCGGTCCGGCTGAAGTCCTTCAGAGGACTGACTGTGATTCCGGCCGGAGGCTGCAGCTTGTGAAGCCGCTCCGGTCGGCAGAGCATGACGAGACGGACGCCGTCGGGCAGGGCGGCTTCGAGCAGATGCGGAACGAACGCCGGATCTGACGACCCTTCGGCAGCCATCATGGCGTTGTCGGCGGCGTCGACCACGATGAGAACCAGAGCCTGCGGCGAGACGGTGCGCAGGGCCCGGCTCGCCTGCCCCAGCCGGTGTAGAAAGGCTTGCAGAAGGGCCGTGTCGCTCGCGCCCCGCGGGAGGATCGGATCGCACAGCCCCTCGAACGCCAGCTCGTTGGCCATCTGTGTCAGGGCGACGCGGCACGGATGACGTTGGCGATCGAGCCGCCGGTATTCGCCGCCGCCGAAGCAGTCATAGAGCACCGAGGCGGACCCATCCGGCAGGGCGTGATGCAGCCGCGTCGCCACAACCGACTTGCCGACACCGCCTTCGGCGGTGATGACGATGGGACCGCTCGTTTCGAGAAGCTGTGCATGAAGGTCGGCCTCCTGTTCGCGAGGGACGACGCTCGTCAGACGCTCAAGGTCGGGTTTGGCAGGCAACAGTTCGTCTTCGCCGACACGAAGCGAGAGCAGCACCTCGCCCCGCCGGATGCCGGGATCGGTGGCGAACTCTGACGTCGCCTTGCGACCGACCAACGCCGTGAGCCGCAACACAGCGTCCAGATCGTCACCGACAATCAGCCGGCGCGTGTCCAGCGCGAGAAAGTCCTCTACTCCCGAGAAGCTGGGCTGAGAGCCGTCAAGCTCCACGCGCGCGAAGAAGTCCTGGATGTCGGGCGGCGGCAGCGCCGACGCCTTCAGCATCTGGTCTGCGACGGCCGCGTGACGCGGCGGAGCGCCCGTCGCCAGGTCTTCCACGGTTTCGATAACCGAGGGCGCGATGCGGCGGTTGGAGACGAAGCGGAACCGCATCTTCGAGAACACAGCGCCGCGACCGTGCTGGGCTATGAGCTTTTGGAATCGGGCCGCGAAGCCTTCAACGGTCGGGGCGATGCCCGACGCAGTCCAGGGCGTGTGCGACCGAAGCGTCGTGTGCTTGAGCTGAACGTAGTCGATCCGCGAAGCGTCGGTGAAATTTTCAGACCCATAGTATTCGCTGACGTCGATGACCTCCTCGCCCTCGACGACCGGGGTGAGAGTGGCCTGTTCAGCGGGCGACGGCCCCTCAATGACGACGGCCTCGAGCCCGGACCGGGGAGACAGCAGATGGAGTGCGCGACGGGCCGCCCATGCGTAGTGGAACCGGTCGCCGTCACGACTGGGTCTCAGACTGGTGTTGCGGCGGATCACCGAGGCGACCTGGGAGGCCCTTCGACCACCGCGCTTGATCCTGCATAGTGACCGAGCGAGACCAAGCCGAAATGGCGTGCAGTCAGTTTCATTGAGAGCTCCCGAATCGCTGAACCATTTCAGGTTGCCCCTTTCTCAGCAATTCGTGGGGCTCAGTTTCACGGATGTTGGTCCGGCCCCTCTTCCTACACGACCAGCCGTCATCGCCGGTTTCGACACCGCGTGGGCGCTTGGATCTGGCTGACCGGAGGCTGCAGTTGCTGATTCCGAAAAACAGGGCGGCTCATTCGGCTTCGATACGCACCAGATCTTCGTCCAATCGACTGATCCAGACGCCTGATCGGTCAAGGCTCGGCGCCCGCTCGGCTGCGGCCGTGTTGTCGTCGACAGAAAGTCGGGCTTTCAGCCCAGCCAAGTCGCCCGCGATCGCCGCTTTCAGCGTGACCTGCTCGACCCCCACGAGCGCGGGCCGGAGCTGGAGCTTGGTCAGCACGCGATGATCGTCGATCGTCAAAGCCTCGGCGGGCGGCAGTAATCCGCCGCGGGTGAGATAGGCTCCGACGACCGCTTCAATCGGCGCGTCGCGTTGCTCCGCATCGACCCGCCTTCGTGGCGCATCGCCCAGCACGTCTGTTGCGCGGCGCTGAGCAGCCAACTGGTCGTCGGGCGACGCTTTTGCCAAGTCGGTGAGGGCCGCAGCGAGATCGAAAAGGCCAAGCCCGTGCATCAGGGAGCCGTAGTGTCGCCGCACCATGCCTAGGCCGAGTGCGATCTGCTCCTCCGGGGTCGTTGTGCCTTCGACCTCAGGGTCCTGAACCCAGAGTTTGGGGGCGCTGCCCAACGTATCGACTCCCCACCGGGTCGCTATGGCATAACGTTTGAAGGTCGCGTTGCGACGTCCGACGGTGATCGTCGCGCGCTTGGACTGGTCGTAGGCTTTCGCCAGCACGGTCCCAAGGCCGCTGGCCGCGTTGCAGCCCTTCGCCTCTATGATCGCCAGCTGCCCTGACGGCGCCCAGGCCGCCCAGTCCGGCAGGTCCCCGGTGGGATGCCCCCGGCTCCGTCGGATGTAACCGCCGGCCCCGGTCAGCTGCATCGGCGGAGAGTGAATGGTCTGGAAGTGGGAGAAGCCGAGATGGTGGGTCGCGTAGGCGCGCGCCACAAAGCGACCGAACAGGCCCGAGAGCGCCGTCTTGACCTCACGGGATTGGCCAAGCGGGGAATGAAAAACGAACCACTCATGGCCGGGAACCAGCAGGGCGTCGAAAACCGCCCACGTCCCCAAGGCCGCTCCCGGTGTCTGAAGAACTTCCAGGATCCCCGCGTCCTCGATCTGGCGGGTCGCGAGATCGACGCTGTTGCCCAAAGTGGACCCGCGAGCCGGGGTGAAACGATGATGGAATTTGGGCACCGGGCCGCCCTCAGTCTTCTGGACGTGAGACTGGCGCGATCGGATCGAGAGCTGTCCAGCCCCGATCCCAGCTCATCGGATTGCCTGATAGCGAGCGCGTCGCCGGGCGGAACCACCGCTCATATCGGACGCCCTCCAAGGACACCTGGTCCCTGCTGGCCGCTTCGGGAAAAGCGGCGTCCAGTCGCACTTCCAACGCTTCATGATCCGTGCGCGGCAGCAGTCCAGCCGCTTTAAGCGTCCGAGCCAGCCGTGCGACTTCTTCACGCGCCAATCGAACCGATGTGGCGTGCTTGTCGGGATTGTTGCCATCATAGGCATCCTGACGTGCGACGGCGGCCTTCAAGGCGGCCTCCGCGGAGTGCAGATCTTCAATCGTAGGAGGCGTCATTATCGAAGCTTAGGACGCGCCCGCCGGGGCGAGCAAGAACCGCGGTTCCGTGAGGGCGTGCGGCGTGTTGGATGGGACCAGCAGGTTTGACCATCGGAGGGTCTTGAACACCCACGGTGTCGTATCAGGACCGCGGTCAAACCGTTTGGCTTGACGAACCGCCGACCTGGGCTTTGACGCTGTTCGTCAGCCCGGTCCCGCCGCTCCCGCCAGAGCGCCACAGGTCGCGCGCCCCGTGCACCGCCCGGCGCCGCCTTGAACCCGGCCGAGGATGTTCTTTCAAAGCTGCGCGCCTGGCGTTTCAACGTCGGCGGCGGGATTGAAGAACCTGAGCGCGGAACGCGCTGCCGTGGCGTAGTCGGGCGCGTCCGGGGCGCTTTCGGCCGGCGGATTGATTACGGACAGCAGTAGCGTCTCCAGCTGGGCGATCGCGGCGCGCTTCTCAGCCATGTAGTTGTGCTGGACATAGACGGCCATGGTGATCGGCGATCCGCCTCCGAAGTCCCCGGCGTGATTGAGCAGCTTCGACAAGATGAAGGGGCTGACCCCGGCGATCGCGAGGCGGGTGGCCCCGCTACGTCTGAGATCGTGGGCGGTCAGGTCCGGCGACCCGATCCCTTCCCTGATGTCGCGCATCGCATGGCTGATGGCGGCCGGCGACAGATAGGGGACCGTCTTGCTGCGACCGACGAAGACATAGGACGACGGGTCGTCACCCGGCGCCGGCTCGGACCGAAGCGCGATCGCCTCACGGATGAGGTCGATCGCGGTGGCGCAGAGAGGGACGGCCGTCACCCGACCGGCTTTTGTCTTCTCCGCGGGTATCGTCCAGACGGCCGCGCCGAAGTCGATTTCCGGGATGCGCATGGCGGCGATCTCGCCCCGCCGCTGAAGCGTCAGCATGGCGAGCTGGATGGCGATGCGGACCGGTCGGCTGACCATCACCGGCTCTTCGCGACCGCGGGGGAGGGGACGGCGTAGCCCGGTAGGATCGATGAGCGCCTTCCATAGGGCGCGGGTCTCATCATCCGTCAGGATGCGGGTGCGGGGGATCTCTTCGGCCAGGTCCGCGAGTTCCCCGGCGGGATTGCGGGTCACGCGCCCCTCGAGCACGCCCCAGGCGTATATCTGGCGGAGCAGGCCGCGCACTCGGTTGCAGGTCGTGCCGCGCCCGGCGGTCAGAAGATCACGCAGCAGCTTTCGAACAGCATCGCGGGTGAGGGCTTCGACCCTGATGCGGCCGAGCGGGGTCAGGTATTTCTTGTAGAGATAGCGCTCGGCCTTGATGGTCTGAGGCCGTTTGCGACGGCGGCTCGGGCGATACTCGCCGGTTTCGCAGACGGTGAAATAGGCTTCGGCCAGATCCTCGACCGTGCGGATGGCCTCAGTCTTGGCCTCGGCCTTGACCAACTGGCGCGTCGTTGCCGGGTCCTTGCCGTCGTCGACCTCGGACTGGATCTTGCGGGCCTTCGCCCTGGCTCCGGCAACCGTCAGGGCCGAGGTGTCGCCTATGGCGTGCTCGGGCGGGACGTAGTGGCCGAGCCGGATGCGCGGTTGACTTCCGTCCGGCCGGCGATACCTATAACCCCAGATTTTGGTGTCCGAGGATACCCGGAGATAAAGGCCCTTGAGGCCCGAATCCCAGAGCTCAAGACGGCCGCCTTCGATGGCCTTCGCCGACGCAACCGTTCGGTCCGTGAGCTTCAAAGTCGGCATCCAGATCTCCGATGGCCCCGTTTGCTGGGGCACATATGGGGCACAGATTGCAGCAACTCAGAAAATAGCGGTGAACAGCGATGAGGTCAAAAATATACGCAGGAACAATGCGCTAGCACAGTCCTGCACAGCGGTGAAAAGTGCTGAAAACAACCTCAGGTTAGCCTGGGGGTCAAGGGGTCGCAGGTTCGAATCCTGTCGCTCCGACCATTCTTGCAAAAGAATGATTGATGGTGGGGTCGTCCTTACGGGCGGCCCCATCGCCGTTTCTAGGCCTGACTCAGCCGCGCTCGGCCCACTTCAGCAGCGGGATGAGAGGCAGGCCCCAGGCGGTGCCGCCAATGCCAAAAAAGAGGAAGTCGATCCACTGCGATGGCGGCAACATTCCGCGCAGCGCGATCAGGCCCCACACCCAGAAGACCAGGAAGGCCAGCACGCCGATCGCGGCGACGAAGCGACGCAGACGCGGGTGCATCAGCGTTTGTTCCGAAACAGGAAGAAGGCGAGCAGGCAGAAGCCCGATCCGACCAAGGCCCACGGCGCCCAGACCCAGCTGTCCATCGTGCTGATCGCGAACACGCGCACGGCCAGGAACCAGCCGCAGGCCAGGCCGACGCCGGACACCAGGCTGGTGCCGCCGAAGCCGCGACGGCCCGTCAAAAGGTCCGCGATCCAGGCCAGCAGCAGGCCGCCCACAACGGCGGCGGCGATATCGGCGTATTGCAACCCTGATCTCCTGCGGCGTCAGCGCCGTTAACTCAATCCGACTCGATCTTGTCGCTCCAGGGGGGCATACCGCACCGGTCGCGATTTGGTCATGGTCGAGCGCGACAGCATATCCGGGTCAGCGTCAGGCGTCGAATGAACCGTTTCGGAAATCCAGATCGCAATCGCATCGTCGCCGTGTGGCTGTTCGCCACGGCGGCCATCGTCTTCCTGATGGTCGTTATCGGCGGCATCACCCGTCTGACGGGATCGGGCCTGTCGATCACCGAATGGAAGCCCATCATGGGCGCCATCCCGCCCCTGAACGCCGCCCAGTGGGCCGAGGCGTTCGAGAAATACCAACAGATCCCCCAGTATGCCCAGGTCAACGCCGGCATGAGCCTGGGCGAGTTTCAGGGCATCTTCTGGTGGGAATGGCTGCACCGGCTGATCGGCCGGCTGGTCGGGATGGTGTTCGCCTTACCGTTGGTCTTCTTCCTGCTGTGCCGCATTGCGCCGCCGAGTTCGCTGTTCCGTCAGTGGGCCATGCCGGACCGGCTGATCTGGCGCTGCGTCTTGCTGTTGGCCCTTGGCGGCCTGCAGGGGCTGATCGGCTGGTGGATGGTGTCCAGCGGCCTGTCCGAGCGGGTCAGCGTCGCGCCAGAGCGGCTGGCGACGCACCTGGGCTTGGCCTTCGTTCTGTTCGCTGCACTGATCTGGACCGGGCTTGAGGCGTGGAACGGCGAGGACCACGGGCGTCCGCCTGCGGGTTGGGCGCGAGGCGCGGGCTTCCTGCTGGGCGCGGTGTTCGTGCAGTGCCTGCTGGGCGCCCTGGTCGCGGGCGGTCATGCCGGATTGGTCTATACCGACTGGCCGCTGATGAATGGCGCGGTGTTACCGCCCGCGGACTGGAGCCTGGGGGCGAGCGCCTTCCTGCACGATCAGGCCCTGACGCAGTTCAATCACCGGCTGGTGGCCTATGGGCTGCTGATCGCCGTCAGCATCTATGCCTTCCAGGCCTGGCGCTGGCGCGTGGCCGAGGGGATGGGCTTGGCCGCCTTCATCCTGGCGGGTGTGGTGTGGTTCCAGGCCCTGCTGGGGATCGTCACCCTGATACACGCCGTGCCGGTGTGGCTGGGTGTGCTGCATCAGGGTGGGGCCGCCGTCGTGCTGGCCGTGGCGACGGCGAACCTGTGGCTGGTGTTGCGGGCTCAGCCTCGCATCTTCATGTCCGGACCGCGCTCCATGGGCCGGTGATCGCGAAGGTCACGCCGGGATACTGGATGTTGACGAACAGCGTCCCGCCGTCGGGCGAGAAGACCGCGCCCGCGAACTCCGAGTTCCCCTGAAACACGTTGCGGCCCAGGGTGTAGATCCTGCCGTCGGGCGTGACGCCCTTCAGATGATTGCGGATGGCGCTGGAATAGTTGTCCTCGCACACAATCAGATGGCCCCACGGCGCGATGGTGATGTTGTCGCCCATGTTCAGCGTCTTCTCGTTCGTGCTTTCGACGAACAGCTGGAGGCGGCCGGGACGACGTGTCTCGCCGGGGCGGCCTTCGTCGGGCGAGGGAACATAACGCAGGATCTGGCCGCGCTGGATCGGGCCGCCCGAGGTGGCGGTCAGATACATTTCGCCGTCGCCCCACCAGATGCCTTCGCCCCGCGCGACCAGGGCGGCGCCTTCGGCATGGCCGCGCTGGCGCAGGTCGCCTTGCGGGCTCTCGACGTCGGCCATGTCGATCCAGTCGACGCTCAGCCAGTCGCCGACCGACCAGACTCGGGCGTCATGGTTCGAGGTGTCGACGCCCTTGTGATCGCGCAGCACCATGGCCTGAAGTCGGCCGCCCTTGATCAGTTCGCCGGGCGTGTCGGGAATGAAGCGGTAGAAGAGGCCGTCGGCCCGGTCCTCCGTCAGATAGACGATGCCGGTGCGCGGATCGACGCAGACCGCTTCGTGGTCGAACCGGCCCATAGCCTTCAGCGGGACTGGATCGACCAGGCCCTCGGCGCGCGCCGGCACCTCGAAGACATAGCCGTGTTCCTTGGTCACGTCGGCGTCGGCGGGGGTTTCCTCCGTCTCCTCGCAGGTCAGCCATGAACCCCAGGGCGTCTGGCCGCCGCAGCAGTTGGTGCTGGTGCCCGCTAGGCTGAGGTGCTGGCGCTCGGTCCTACCGGTCGCCATGTCATAGACCACTGTAGTCGTGCCGCCGGGCAGGGGCCGGCCGTCCTTGTAGGTGTCATAGGCGCGGCCCGCATCCAGCAGGTCGATGCGCTGCTGGTTGTAGCCGCCGGGGCCCCAGTTGCGGTGGGCGGCGGACGAACCCTTGAGTTCGTGGTTGCGGACCAGGGCGACACGGTTTCCATCGAGGGCGAAACAGCCCATGCCGTCGAACTGACCGGGGACCAGCAGGCCGTCGGCCATGGTCTCGCCGCCCTGTGACACGATGCGGTAGGAGAAGCCCTCGGGCAGGTCGAGCATGCCGTTGGGATCGCGCTTCAGCGGACCGTAGCCCTCGACTTCGTTGACGTAGGTTTCCTCGGCGGCGGCCTGGACGCTGTGGGCCAGACCCAAGAAGGCGAGGGCGGCGCTGGAGCCGATCAGGCCGCGACGGTGAAGGATCATGAGAGGGCTCCGAGAGAAGATCGGCCCCCGGATGGCCCGGAAAGGTCATGGTTTGATGACGAAAGGCGTTATTTCGTAACGCTGAAAGCCGGAATGTGTCGGGTATTTTAATACCGTATTTGTAATCACCAACAATAACAGCATCTTGTGGTCATTGTGACGCATTCGAACGCGTTGACGCGACCAATCGTCTCCTGTATCAGCGCGCCTTCATTCGGTTCCCTCGGGGGCCGGACCCGATTTTCGTCTCCAGGAACCCCCTCATGCTGAAGAGCACTACGGCTTCGTTGAAGCCGGCCGAGGTCGAGAAGAAATGGATCCACATCGACGCCGAAGGCGTCGTGGTGGGCCGTCTCGCGACCTTCATCGCCAACCGTCTGCGCGGCAAGCACCGCGGCGACTACACCCCGCACGTTGACTGCGGCGACTATGTCGTCGTGACCAACGTCGACAAGGTGGTGTTCACCGGCAAGAAGTCGACCGACAAGGTCTACTATCGCCACACCGGCCACCCGGGCGGCGTCAAGTCGACCACGCCTGAGAAGGTTCTGGGCGGTCGCTTCCCCGAGCGCGTGCTTGAGAAGGCCGTCGAACGCATGCTGCCGAAAGAAAGCCCCCTGGCCCGCAAGCAGATGACGCACCTGCGCCTGTTCGCCGGCGGCGCACATGAACACGAAGCCCAGCAACCGGAAACGATCGACTTCGCGTCGGCGTCGCCCAAGAACACCCGGAGCGCCTGAGCATGACTGACGCGACGCAAGACACCGCCGCCACCGGCTTCGACGCCCTGAAGGGCCTGAGCTCTTCGGTCGAGAACGACGCCCCGGTCTATGTCCAGAAGCTGGACGCCCAGGGCCGCGCCTATTCGACCGGCAAGCGCAAGAACGCCATCGCGCGCGTTTGGGTCAAGCCGGGCACCGGCAAGATCACCGTCAACGGCAAGGACCAGGAGCAGTATTTCGCTCGTCCCGTGCTGCGCATGATGATCGCCCAGCCGCTGACTGTTTCGGACCGCGCCACGCAATATGACGTGATCTGCACCGTCGAAGGTTCG
The DNA here is from genome assembly GCF_057838505.1 of Brevundimonas sp. KH_058. NCBI lineage: Bacteria > Pseudomonadati > Pseudomonadota > Alphaproteobacteria > Caulobacterales > Caulobacteraceae > Brevundimonas > Brevundimonas sp. KH_058. The sequence goes on from NZ_CM174469.1 coordinate 3,040,233, forward strand.
GGCCTGTCGGGTCAAGCTGGCGCCATCCGCCACGGCCTGTCGCACGCCCTGACGCACTTCGAACCGGAACTGCGCAAGGTCCTGAAGCCGCACGGCTTCCTGACCCGCGACAGCCGCGTCGTCGAGCGCAAGAAGTACGGCCGCGCCAAGGCTCGCCGTTCCTTCCAGTTCTCGAAGCGCTAATCGCGTTCACGCGGTTTGGATTTGGGGCGCTTCGGGGACACCCGGAGCGCCCTTTTTCTTGTCTATCTTCTCCCGCAAGGGAGGACGGTCAGGAGCAGCCTATGACCCACACCATCTTCATCGACGGCGAGGCCGGCACCACGGGGCTGGAGATCCGCGAGCGGCTGGAGGCGCGTCCGGATCTGGAACTGGTCCTGCTGGGCGATCGTCGTCGCGACGTGGATGCGCGGCGCGAGGCGCTGAACGGCGCTGACGCGGTAATCCTGTGCCTGCCCGACGATGCGGCGCGGGAAGCTGTGGCCATGATCGAGAACCCGTCGGTCAAGGTGATCGACGCCTCGACCGCCTATCGGGTTGCGCCTGGCTGGGCCTATGGATTCCCCGAAATGGATGCGGGACAGCGCGCGCTGATCTCGCGGTCGTCGTTCGTGTCGAACCCTGGCTGCTATCCCACCGGCTTCATCGGGCTGATGCGGCCGCTGGTGAAGGCGGGGCTGGTTCCGGCGGCCTATCCGGTCACGGTCAATGCGGTGTCGGGCTATTCCGGGGGCGGCAAGGCGATGATCGCCGAGTTCGAGGCGCCTGAGGCGGCGACCGCCTATCGCGCCTATGGCCTGTCGCTGAAGCACAAACATGTGCCGGAAATGACGAAACACACGGGGTTGAGCCGCGACGTGCTGTTCGCCCCGGCGGTCGGAAACTATCGTCAGGGCATGCTGGTGGAGGTTCCGCTGCATCTGGCGGCCCTGCCGGAGACGCCATCCGTCGAACGCCTTCACGGCGCACTGGTCGAGGCCTATGAGGGGCGGCACTTCGTCGAGGTCGCCGATCTGGAAGAAACCGAGGCCATGTCGGGACTGGAGCCCGAGGGTCTGAACGGCACCAACCGCCTGCGTCTGCACGTCTTCGGCGATCGCAACGGCGAACAGGCGCGGCTGGTGGCCCTGCTCGACAACCTGGGCAAGGGCGCGTCAGGCGCGGCTGTGCAGAACCTGAACATCATGCTGGGGCTGGACGAGACGATCGGCCTGATCTGATCGGCTGAAACCATTTCACCGCGTCCGTCGTATGAAGGGCATGACCCAGTCCCTGATCGTGAATCGCCGGGGCCTTCTGATGGGCGCCGGCGCGCTCGCCCTGTCCGCCTGTTCGCCCGAAACCTCTGAGGCAGGCGAGGGGCAGTATGCGACCTCGCCCTATCGCCGCGTCACCGATGCCGACTGGCGACGCCGGCTGGGCGACGCCTCATGGCGCGTCATGCGGCACGAGGGGACGGAGCGACCCTATTCAAGCCCGTTGAACGACCAGCACGGGCGCGGAAACTTCATCTGCAAGGGCTGCGACCTGCCGCTGTTCCGGTCGCAGTGGAAGTTCGATTCCCACACCGGCTGGCCCAGCTTCTATGACGTGATCGCCGCCAACATCGGCCGAAAGGGCGATCTGGCCATCGGCATCCCACGCACGGAATATCACTGCGCCCGCTGTCTGGCGCACCAGGGCCATGTGTTCGACGACGGCCCGCGTCCCACAGGCCTGCGTTACTGCAACAACGGCGTAGCGCTGAAGTTCGTCGCCGCCTAGCTCCGGCGCGCCCTGACGGCGGAATCGACGGTCAGGCCGAAGATGACCGAGGCGATGATGACCAGCAGGCCATAGTCGTGACCCGCGAAGAAAACCGGCGCGCACGCCATGCCGATGACGATCAGCGGAAACAGTCCGGCCCAGACCGCCGTGCCGGGCGCGTTGGGATGGATCATCGGCTGGACCGCCGGCCGCTTCATCATCCGGGCCATGCGCCCGTTCAGCAGCACGAAGGCGGCCGAGCAGATGATGGCCGAGATGATGTATTTCACCGTATTGCCCGGCTCGCCGAAGACGCTGGCTGTCATGATCAGCAGGATCAGCGCCACCACCGTGCTGATCGCAAGCAGGGCGTTGGGTTCGATACGGTTCAAGACTTCACTTTCACATAGCTGCCGGGCGCCGGCTCGATGGGCTTGAGCGGCCCCTGTTCAGGATCACGGGCGGTGATCTGAGGCCCAGCGCGCTCGCCCAGCCAGGCCGCCCAATGTTCCCACCAGCTGCCGGGATGCTCTACTGCGTCGGCCTGCCATTCGGCCAGTGTCGCGGGCAGGGCGGCATTGGTCCAGTGCTGGTATTTCCTGGCCGCAGGGGCGTTGATGACGCCGGCGATATGGCCCGACCCCGCCAGGGTGAAGGTCACGTCCCTGCCGCCGAACAGTTTGGCCGAGCGATAGACCGAGTTCATCGGCGCAATGTGATCCTCGCGACTGGCCTGGAAATAGAGCGGAATAGACACCTTCGACAGGTCCGCCGTCAGGCCGCCGATCTGGAAGCCGCCCTGGGCCAGGGCGTTGGCCCCGTACATCTGGCGCAGATAGTCCAGATGCAGGGTCTTGGGCATCCGCGTCTGGTCTGCGTTCCAGAACAGCAGGTCGAACGCGGGCGGATCCTTGCCCAGCAGATAGTTGCTGATGAAGAAGGACCAGATCAGGTCGTTGGAGCGCAAGGCGTTGAAGGTCTCGGCCATGGCCGCGCCGGGCAGGACGCCGCCGGCCGCATCCATCTGACGCTCGATCTCGGCGATCCAGTGCTCGTCGGTGAACAGCAGCAGGTCGCCCGCCTCGGCGAAGTCATGCTGGGCGGCGAAGAAGGTCGCGGCGGCGACCCGCTTGTCGTTCTTGGTCGCCATGTGCGCCAGACCGGCGCCCAGCAGGGTGCCGCCGATGCAATAGCCGACGGCATTCAGCTGCTTCGTTCCGGCCTGATCCAGCGTCTTCTCGACCGCGCGGTAGATGCCGTTTTCCAGATACTGGTCGAAGCCGAACCCGGCCTTGTCCTTGTCCGGATTGACCCAGGAACAGACGAACACCGTAAAGCCCTGGGCCGACAGCCAGCGGATCAGCGAGTTCGCCGGCTGCAGGTCCATGATGTAGAATTTGTTGATCCAGGGCGGAAAGATCAGCAGCGGGATCTCGTGCTGGGTCTCGGTCGACGGCGCATACTGGATCAGTTCGAACAGCTCGTCGCGCCAGACGACCTGACCCGGCGCAGTGGCGACGTTCTCGCCGACGACGAACTTGCCGTAGTCGGCCTGGCTGATGCGGAGCGACCCACCGCCGCGTTCCAGATCGGCAGCGAAGTTCTGCATCCCCTTCACCAGCGATTCACCGCTGGTCTCGGCCAGGGCCTTCAGCGCGACGGGGTTGGACGCCAGGAAGTTCGACGGCGAGAAGGCGTCGGTCAGCAGGCGGGTGAAGAACTGGGCGCGGCGTTTCAGCGTCGGATCGACATCCTCCACCCCCGCGATCAGGCCGTTCATCCAGTCCGAGGTCAGCAGATAGGATCGACGCATCATGTCGAACATGGGATTTTCGGACCAGGCCGGGTCCTTGAACCGTTTGTCGGTCGGAGCAGGATCAGGCGCCTCGCCTGCCGCCTGACGCGCTGTGGACGACCACAGCTGCATATAGCGACCAAACAGGTCGGCCTGCGCCTGCATCATCTTGTCGGGCTGGGCCGCCAGGCTGGTCATCACCGAGGTCATGGCGGGCGCGACGTTGAACGGATCGGCCGACAGGGCGGCGGGGCGGTCGGCCTGTGTCAGGGCCGCTTCTGCAATGGCGCTCTGGGCCATCATGGCCGCCTTGGCCAGGTTCATCGACAGGGTTTCGATCAGTTCGGCCTGTGCGGCGCCGGGGAATGCCTGTTCGCGCGCACCCTCGGCGACGATTTCAGCCGGCGCCTCCTGCGGTTCGGCTGGCTTTGGCTTGAGCTGGCGCGGGGGGCGGGGCTTGGCGGACGTGGGGCGTCCGGCCTTGCGCGCCGGGCGTTCGGCGGCGTCTGTCGGGGTCTGCGGGAGCTTGGCCATGATCGTCCTTCGCGCTTCCTGCAGCAGAGGTCGGTTCATCCGCCCTTCCGCGCGCAGCGATGATGGCATAAGACCAGCCAGGAAATGAACGCGTCGCTCTCGAAAAAGATGATCCTGATCGCCGTAGTCGCGATCTCAGCACCCTTGGCCGGCTGCATCGGCGGGTCTGCGTCCAAGACCGAGCCCGTTTCGCCGCTTGCGCCGCGCGTTCAGGAATTGGTCGACGCCAATCGCCACTATCCTCGGTGGGAGGATTTCCCGGCAGCGCCCACCGACCTGCCGCCCGTCGCTCAGGTCGCGGCAAATGCTCAGCGCTTGCAGAATGACAGCACGACGCTGAAAAGCGAGATCGCGCGGATCGACTGGACACTGACCGATCCCGAGGCCCTCGCCGCCGAGACGGCGGCTGCGGTCCGATCCGTGCCGGTCTCGCCCGACGCCGCCCGCACCCAGGCGGACATCGAAGCCTTCGCCCAGAGCCTGCGCGACCGCGCCAAGGCGCCGCCGCCGCTCGACCGCCGCCCGACGCAATGACCGGTCGCCGGGGATGCAGAATCCCGCGATGATGCGCTGATGGCGGACGACGGCGGCGCAAAGACACTCAACGCATTCCTGGGCGTGACCCGGTCCCTCTCAGGTCGTGCCTGGCGTCAGCGGCCGGCAGATGCGGCGACGACCCGAGCCCACATGCAGGGCCTGGGGCTGGACGAACTCCTTGCCCGCGCCCTGGCGTCACGTGGCGTATCGGCGGATCAGGGGGCCGACTTCCTGACGCCGACCCTGCGCGCCCTGTTCCCCGACCCGTCCAGCTTCATGGACATGGATGCGGCGGCCGATGCGATCCTGAACGCTCTCCAGGCCAAGGCCAACATCCACGTCTTCGCCGACTATGACGTGGATGGGGCGTCCAGCGCGGCGCTTCTGGTGCGCTGGTTCCGGGCGATGGATCATGAGCTGTCGATCTACGTGCCCGATCGGCTGACCGAGGGATACGGCCCCAGCGCAAAGGCTTTCGACACGCTGAAGGCCTCGGGCGCGGACCTGGTCATCACCGTGGACTGCGGCGCTGCGGCGAACGAGGCGCTGGCCCATGCCGCCGCCATCGCCCTGAACGTCGTGGTCATCGACCACCACCTGATGCGCAGCGAGCCGCCGACGGCGCTTGCGGTCGTCAATCCTAACCGGCCGGGTTGCACCTCCGGTCAGGGCAATCTGGCGGCGGCGGGCGTAGTGTTCGTGCTGCTGGCGGCCCTGAACCGTGAGGGACGCCGGCGCGGCCTTTTCACCGATAGGCCGGAGCCGAACATTCGCCAGTGGCTGGATCTGGCGGCGCTGGGGGCCATTTGCGATGTCACCGGTCTGACCGGCTTCAACCGCGCTCTGACCGGATTAGGGCTCAAGGTCATGAGCGACTGGCGAAATCCCGGCTTGCGCGCCCTGCTGGCGGCGGCGGGGGCAGAGCTGGGGCCGGCCAAGAGCAACCATGCCGGCTTCATTCTGGGGCCTCGCATCAACGCCGGCGGTCGCATTGGACGGTCGGACCTGGGCGCGCGACTGCTGTCCACCGATGACCCGGCCGAGGCCGAGGCGCTGGCGATAGAACTGGACGCGCTGAATCTGTCGCGGCGCGACGTCGAACGGCAGGTGACGGATGCCGCCGTCCGACGCGTGGAGGCCACCGGCGTCCATGCCGACGACACCGCAGTCGTCGTGGTCGCGGGCGAGGACTGGCATCCCGGCGTCGTCGGCATCGTCGCGGGCCGCCTGCGCGAACGCTGGCGCAAGCCGGTCATCGTCATCGGCGTCGATCCGGTGACCGGACTGGGCAAGGGGTCGGGACGATCCCAGATCGGCATGAACCTGGGCCGCGCGATCCAGGCGGCGTGGGAGAGCGGCATCCTGATGGCGGGAGGCGGTCACGCCATGGCTGCCGGCTTGACGATGGACAGCGCGCGCGTGGCGGAACTGACCACATTCCTGAACGAACGGCTGGCCTCTGAACGTGTCGAGGCGGTCGCCCAGGACGTGCTGGAGATCGACGCCCTGATCGACCCCGGCGCGGCGACTCGCACCCTGTTCGAATCGTTCGAGCAGTTGGCGCCCTTCGGTCCCGCCAATCCCGAACCGAGCTTTGCCCTGACCGGCGTTCAGGCGCGCGAACCCGTGGCGATGAACGGCGGTCATGTCCGTTGTCGCCTGGTCGGCGCGGACGGCGCATCGGTGAAGGCCATCGCTTGGCGCTGCGCCGATCTGCCGTCGGGCCAGGCCCTGCTGTCGGGGCAGGGCGGGCTGAGCGTCGTCGGGCGGCTGAAGGCCGACGACTGGAACGGCCGCAAGGGCGTGCAGTTCGAGATCGAGGATGTCGCCGATCCCCGGATGATCTGACGACGTCCAAAAAACTCGAAATCCACGCTTGCACCGTCCCGAGGGCGCGGCTATATCGCCGGCTCTCCCGCGCAGCGGTCCCTTCGTCTATCGGTTAGGACGTCAGGTTTTCAACCTGAAAAGAGGGGTTCGACTCCCCTAGGGACTGCCACGCGGGCAGTTCGCCGGTCGAGCCAACAGGCTCCTGGCAACAGAAACGCCTTACATTTCAGACGATGCGGAAGCGCCTTCCATTATATGGCGTCGCACCTGCGTCTTCATTCCCCAAAGGCACATCCTTCGCCCCGAGCGTGCATTTTCCGCTTTTCAAACTTTCGCGGAACAGTGTTAAACATAAGGGTAAGTCCGTTAGAGGCACGGACGGGGGTTCTTAAGTGTCTGAATATAGCGAGACGGAGACGGCGCAGACCGTTCGCGTCACTGGGCGCGTGAAGTGGTTCGATGCGGTGAAGGGCTATGGCTTCATCGTCCCGGACGATCCCGCCCTTACGGAAATGCGAGACGTTCTGCTGCATATCAGCAGCCTGCGCGATCTTGGCCGCGACGCCGCCGACGAGGGCGCGCCCATCACCTGCGACTGCGTCAAACGCTCGAAAGGCTGGCAGACGCTCGAAATCCACGACTTGGGGGAGGGCGAAGCGCCTCAGGTCGTCCGGCGTCCCGCCGCCGCGACGGCCCCACGGCCGCCGGTCGAAACCGATGAAGAGCTGGAGACGGCGCTGGTCAAATGGTTCAATCGCACCAAGGGCTACGGATTCGTCGTGCGAGATCGCGAACCGGGCGATATCTTCGTCCATATCGAAACCCTGCGTCGCTGTGGCCTGGAAGATCTGATTCCCGGCGATGCGGTGCGGGTGCGATTCGCCAACGGCCCGAAAGGCCTGGTGGTCGCGGACATCAGACCGGGCGACTGATCCGTCGCCCAGGAGAGGCGTATGATCGAGACGACGAGACGTTTTCTGATGGCGGGCCTGCTGATGCTCGCTGTCGCCGGTTGCGCCGCCAAGGCGCCGCTTGGTCCTAATGGCGAGCCGCTGCAGAAACTGGCAATCGTCACCACATCCGGCGAACATCCGTTCTGGGTCGAGATCGCCGATGAGGAGCCTGAGCGGCAGCGCGGCCTGATGTTCCGTCCGCCGCTTGAGGACGACCGCGGAATGCTGTTCCAATGGCCGGGCGAGGCGCCGCGCGAGCAGAGTTTCTGGATGCGCAACACGCCCAGCTCCCTGGATATCCTTTACATCGACCCTCGGGGACGAATCGTCTCCATCGCTTCGCACGCCACGCCCTTCTCGGAATCACCCATTGCGTCGAACGGCGCCGCCAATGGCGTGCTGGAATTGCGCGCGGGGCGGGCTGCCGAGATCAACGCCAAGCCCGGTGACAAAGTTTTACATCCTTATTTCAAGCCTTGATTGCGGATCGCCGCGCGAAGTGCCAATAGAGCGCTCCGTTCGGTCCGGGGTGTAGCGCAGCCTGGTAGCGCATCTGGTTTGGGACCAGAGGGTCGGAGGTTCGAATCCTCTCGCCCCGACCAACGGAAGGCCGCTGGATCATATATCCAGCGCGCGTTATGGCAGGGCCAGAGGCCCCGCCGTCACTGAGGATTTCGCCATGCTGGCTCGCATTTACCGCCCTGCCAAAACCGCGATGCAGTCGGGCAAGGCCAAGAGCCGCGACTGGCGTCTGGAATTCGAACCGACCTCGGCGCGCACCATCGACCCGCTGATGGGCTGGACCAGCTCCAGCGACATGAACGGTCAGGTCCGCCTGACCTTCGAATCGAAGGAAGAGGCGGTCGAATACGCCGAGCGCCACGGCATCGCCTTCCGCCTGCACGAGCCGAACGATCCGCCGATGATCATCAAGGCCTATGCCGACAATTTCGCCACCAACCGCAAGCAGTCCTGGACGCACTGACGTCTGACGTCTGACGTCTTGCAAGAGCGCCCATAGCTCAACCGGATAGAGCACCCGCCTTCTAAGCGGGATGTTGCAGGTTCGAGTCCTGCTGGGCGCGCCATCCCCGGCGCCTTCGAGGGGCCTGATCCATGACCGACTTTCAGACCTCGCCCGATCACCCCGTCCGTGTCGCGGCGCTCTATCGTTTCGCACCCGTCGCCGATCGTGCCGCCGTGCGCGAAGCGCTTCAGGCCGTTTGCGACGCCGGAGAGGTGAGGGGGACGCTGCTGGTCGCGTCAGAGGGCCTGAACGGCACCATCGCCGGGTCGGCGGCGGCCGTCGAGGCGGTGTTGTCCACAATCCACGCCATGCCGGGGTTCGAGACGCTGGAGCTCAAATACGCCTGGACGAACGCCTTGCCGTTTCACCGAATGAAGGTGCGCGTCAAACGCGAGATCGTCACCATGGGCCAGCCGGATCTGGACCCGGCGCGACAGGCGGGCGTCTATGTGTCGCCGGCGGACTGGAACGCGCTGATCGCCGATCCGGAGACCTTGGTCATCGATACGCGCAACGACTACGAGGGCGAGATTGGCGCCTTCGAGGGGGCGGTCCAACCCAACACCCGCAGCTTCCGCGACTTTCCCGACTGGTTCCGCACCGAGGGCCGCGCCCTGCTGGAGCAGACGGGCGCCAAGCGCGTGGCCATGTACTGCACCGGCGGCATTCGCTGCGAAAAATCGACGGCCTTCCTGAAGGCGGAAGGGTTCGAGAACGTTCATCATCTGGAAGGCGGCATCCTGCGCTATCTTGAGACCGTAGATGAGGATAAGAGCCTATGGCGCGGCGAATGCTTCGTCTTCGACGAACGGGTCTCGGTCGGCCACGGGCTGAGCCAAGGGCCGCACACGCTTTGCAGAGGATGCCGTTTGCCGGTGGATGACGCCGGTCGGGCCTCAAGCCACTACGTCGAGGGCGTCTGCTGCCAGCGTTGCCATGAGACGCGCGACGACGCGCAGCGAGAACGCTATGCCGAGCGCCACAGGCAGATGGAGATCGCGCGTAAACGCGGCGACATTCACCTTGGGACCGCTCGCAAGGACTGACGTCGATTCAGCGACGGGGCGGGCGAGGGAAGAAGGCGCTGGTGCGGGCGGCATAGGCGTCGAATGCCTTGGGCCGCGAACGCCGCATATGCTCTTCCAGCAAGGGCACGCCTGACACCTGGGTCAGAAGCCAATACATATAGGCTGGCCCCGTCAGCGCCAGCCAGCCCCACGGCCATTCGCCGCTCAGATTGACGGCGAACAGAGGCCAGGCGCACCAGCCCAGCCATTCGAAGAAATAATTCGGATGACGTGACCAGGCCCACAGACCGACATCGCAGACCTCGCCCTTGTTGGCAGGATTGCGCTTGAAAGCCGCCAGCTGCCGATCCGAAATGGCCTCGCCCACGAGCGCACCGACGAAGACCAGCGTCGCGACACCGTCTTGCAGGGTCAATCCGGGCGTCGGATTGCGGGCGGCGGCCATGACGCTGAGCGCAAGGAAAGCGGCAGCTCCGGCTTGAAGCATCAGGAAGCCGAACATCTTGGCCTGAAACCCGTCGCCCCAGTCCTGGCGCAGCCGGGCATAGCGGGCATCTTCGCCCTCATGGGCGGCGCGGGCGGCGATGTGGGCGCCCAACCGCAGCCCCCACAGACCGATCAGCAGCGCCGCCAGATATTGCCGCAGAGACGACGCCGCGCAATCGATCGGAAACAGCGCGACGCCCACGCCCGCCGCGCCCAGGCCCAGCGACCAGAAAGCGTCGGCCCAGCCGCCTTGACCCGTGCGTTTCTGCACCAGCCAGGCCGCCGACATCACGATGACGAGAAACAGGGCTGCAACGCCCCACAGGGCCGCCAGGCTGGTCACAGGCGAACGAACGGCTGGATCAGCTTGCCCACCCAGCCGTCCAGCTGGATCTGGCCATCAAGCGCCACGACGCAAAGGCAGGCTTCGTCCGACACCACGCGGGGCTGATGCAGGACGTCGGGATCGGCTTCTTCGAAGTCGCCCACGTCGAACCGCTCGGTCTCCGTCGCATAGGCGCCGGAGATGACGCAGGTCAGTTCGACGCCGCCGTGCGTGTGCTTGGGCGTCTCTCGGCCGGATTCGATCTTCAGCAGGATCACGCGGCAGTCGCCATCACGAGGCGCATGGACATCGCGCACCCGCATGCCGGGGCCGACCCAGCGCCAGGGGCTGAGCGCATAGCGCCGCAGCGGCTCGGGCAGTTCGGGCATGTCGTTCAGCGGCGCGAGCGCCTTCACCTCACCTGCGTCGGTTTCGATCCGCGCCATCGCCAGGGCGAGCGCATCCTGAGACAGGGCCGACGGCGCCGCGTCGTCGAGGAATTCGCCGCCTACAGCCTGGAGATCACGCACCCAGGCATCGTTTGCCGGCCGCATCGCCAAGTGAGCGGCCATCACGACGGCTTCGGGCGGACTGAGGGTGCCGGCGGCATAGGCGAGCAGCCGTTCTTCGGAAGGATTGCGTTGCGGGTTCATCGCGCGGCTTCCTCTGACGGAGCGAGGATCAAGCGGAGTTTGGTCATGGCGTTACGAATACGGGATTTGACGGTGCCGAGCGGCAGGTCGAGGTGTTTGGCGATTTCGGAATGGGAGCTGTCCATGAAGAAGGCGAGGCGCAGGACCTCGACATGATCGGCGCTGAGCCGAGACAGGGCGTCTCGAACGCGGTCGGCGTCCTGGGACATCGACAGAAGTTCGTCGGGGCGGCGTACATCCTCGCCCGCCAACTCGATCTCCGGCGTCGGCAGAGGGCGCGCGTCGCGACGAAGCATGTCCAGGCGACGATTGCGGGCGATGGTGAAGATCCAGGTCGCGGCGCGGGCCTTGGAAGTGTCGAACAAGTCAGCCTTGCGCCATACGGTCAGCATCGCATCCTGGGCGAAGTCTTCGGCCGCGCCGGGCGTCGCCCCCGACTTGATCAGCCAGGCTTTCAGGCGCGGCGCGAAATAGGCGAACAGGGCTGCAAAGGCCTCCCGGTCGCGACGCAGCGCAATCGCTTCGATCAGCCGATCATGCAGGAGGGGGTCTGAAGGATTGTCGAGTGTCTTCATGCGCGGGGACCGGCATGGATTCGACGTGAAGGGCAGTGACTCGACATGCATGGACCCTAATACGCTCAGCCGAAATGTCTGGATCAATCGCGATCCGATCATGACGGCGGCCCGTAATCCGTTCATGCCTAGGCTTACGCCAGCGGGCGTGTATTTGGAGTTTCCATGTCCCTGTCGCCCGCGAATCCGTCTGCCGATCGCCTGAAGATCGCCGTCATCGGCTCCGGCGTCGCCGCCCTGTCGTCGGCTTGGCTTCTGTCCCAGCGGCATAAGGTGACGATCTATGAGAAAGCCGACCGGTTGGGCGGCCACTCCAACACCGTGAGGGCGGGCGTACCGTCAGGCGACATCGCCGTCGACACCGGCTTCATCTGCTTCAACGATGCGACCTATCCCAATCTGATCGCCCTGTTTGAACACCAGGGCATCGCGACCCGCGCCACCGACATGTCGTTCGCCGTCTCGCTGGATGACGGCAAGTTCGAATATGCAGCGCCGGGCCTGTTCGCCCAGCGTCGCAATGCGCTGCGGCCTCGATTCTGGTCAATGCTGAGCGAAATCCTGCGCTTCTATCGCGATGCGCCCAAGGATCTGGCCGGCATGTCCGATCCTTCGCTCACCCTTGGCGACTATCTCAAGCGGGAAGGATTCAGCGAGGCATTCCGTGACGACCATCTACTGCCGATGGCCGCCGCCATCTGGTCTTCTCCGGCCCATACGCTGATGGATTATCCGGCCGAGTCCTTCATTCGATTCTGCGGAAATCACGGCCTGCTGAAACTGGTTGGCCGTCCCATGTGGCGCACCGTCGAGGGCGGCAGCCGGGTCTATGTCGAACATCTGGCGCGCGCCATCGACGACGTGCGCCTGGATCGTGGCGTGACATCGGTGCGGCGCACGGAGGAGGGCGTCTTCGTCCATGACAGCCAGGGAGGCGTCGAGCGTTTCGACCAGGTGGTGATCGGCGCCCACGCCGATCAGGCCCTGGCCATGCTGGCGGAACCCACGGCCAAGGAGAAAGCCCTGCTGGGCGCCTTCCGCTACAGCCGCAACCTGACGGTCCTGCATACGGACGCCAGCCTGATGCCGCGCCGCCGTCGCGCCTGGGCCAGCTGGAACTATATCGGCGCGGACGATGGTCTTTGCGTCACCTATTGGATGAACAAACTTCAGGGCCTGCCGGGCGACGACCTGTTCGTCACGCTGAACCCGCCGCGCCCGCCGCGCGCAGACACCCTGTTGCGCAGCGAACTGTACGAACACCCCGTCTTCGATCCCGCCGCCGTCCAGGCCCAAAAGGCGTTGTGGAGCTTGCAGGGGCAGGGGGGCGTCTGGTTCTGCGGCGCGCACTTCGGCGCCGGCTTCCACGAGGATGGGCTGCAATCCGGCCTGGCCGTCGCAGAACAGCTGGGTGGCGTACGTCGCCCGTGGTCGGTGCAGAACGAAAGCGGCCGCATCCATTTGTCGCCGCTGCCGACCCCGGCATTCGAGCGGGCCGCGTGAACCAGGCCTCGGCCCTCTATCGAGGCCGGGTCATGCACCGACGCCTGCGTCCCAAGACGCACCAGCTGAACTACCGCGTCTTCTGGCTGCTGCTGGATCTGGCCGAGATCGATGATCTGGATAGAGGCTTGCGGCTATTCTCTCGCAATCGCTTCAACCTGCTGTCCTTTCACGACGGCGATTACGGCGACGGTTCCGGCGCCTTGAGGCCTCAGGTCGAGGCTTGGATGAACCGCGCAGGCATTGACCTGGACGGCGGCCCCATCCGTCTGCTGACCATGCCGCGCGTGCTGGGGTACGTCTTCAATCCGATCAGCCTCTATTATTGCCATCACGCCGACGGCCGACTGGCGGCGATGGTGTACGAGGTGACCAGCACCTTCGGCATCCGCCACGCCTATGTCATTCCCGTGCCAGCCGAGGATCAAACGTCCGGCCTGATCCGACAGGGCGCCGCCAAGGCGCTGTATGTTTCGCCTTTCATGGGCATGGACATGGATTATCGCTTCCGCGGCCATGCACCGGCTGAACGGGTCGACATGACGATCGACGGCCTGGACGACGATGGCGTGCTGATCACGGCGGCCATGTCCGCTGAACGCCAGATCCTAGACGACCGCCATATCGCGGCGGCTACAGCGGCGATCCCGCTGATGACTTTCAAGGTGGTTGCCGCCATCCATTACGAGGCGCTCAAGCTTTGGCTGAAGGGTGTCAGACTGACGAGCCAACCGCCATGCGCGAAGATGCCGGTGACGATCCAGGACCAGGCGCAGGATAGCCGATTAGGGCAATAGGCTACACATGTTAGATCAACGCCTAAGATATATTATGCGCAATTTTATCAGTCTCGCTTTTTGGTTTGAGTGTCAACGTTCCAGGTTTTCGAGACTCCGGCCATTTCCTGCGTCTTGGTTCGAGATTAGTTGGATTCCGGTTCCACATTCGTCAGACACACGCTGTAGGCCGCTTGGGCACTCGCGCTGTCCAGCACATGGCTGACGGCTGTGAATACCAGTTCGTTCGGCGTCACAAGCCGATCAAGCGGCGAACCGGACGGGAAGTTGACGCTTACATACAAAGCGTCATTAACAGATGAATATAGGCCGCCACATTCTCGAAGATGAATATATTGCTTCGTGCATAGCCATGTCAGACAATTCGCCACGCGGCATGGGTCTTCCTTTCATGCGGCCGCCCGAGTATGGCAGCCCAGTGTCTATGTCATCCTCCAAGCATTGGTCGCTGAACCGATCGCTGGCGTTCCTCGCCGCGACGTTCGCCATTATGTTCGGGACTCTGCTGCCTTCGGCAGTGGCGGCTTCTGCGGCGACGGGGTCTCCGGTGGTGCTATGTTCGGGCGACCAGATCATGGTTGTCTATGACGCCGACGGGAAGCCTCGAGCCCAAAAGCCCTCGCCAATGGATAGCCTGAAATGCGCCTCGTGCGTATTGGCAAGCTTCACCACCCTGCGGCCTCCACCGCCGCCGATCCATCCAGTGACGCCGCCGCGTATCGTCGCGGTACAGCCGATCGTCATCGCCTCGATCCCGCCGCCGCCTCTGGTGCGGACGGGGCTTCGCCCGCCGCCCACGGCTCCACCTCCCGCCTGAACAGATCGACGCCTGCGCGATGACGCCCCCGTCGGTGCGCGCCCTTCCCTGTTCAGGACAATCCACACATGTCTCTCAAGACTACTGCGGCGCCCTCTGCGCTGCTGATCGCGGCGTTCGCTATGCGTCCTGTCGATCATCTGCCCGGTGATCCGGTGAAAGCGTTGCCTTGAAGGCAGTGTCGGTCCGCGCGAACTTCATCCGTTGAGACTGCATGCCCCTTGCCCTGTTGACGATCAGCCGGGCGGCCGTCCTCCTCTCGGCTGCCTCAGCCTGATTGCCATCCTAGTCGGGGCCTATTGGCCGCCGACCTGAGCCCCCCTCCTCCTACTTTCATGACCGACAACCCGGAGATTCCGATGAAACACTTGATCCTTCCGACCCTCGTTCTGGCCCTCGCCGGCTGCGGCCAGGCTCCCGAGCCCGATGCGCAGGCGACGGTTTCGATCACCGACGCGACCTGTCGTCCCACACCCAACGGGCTTGATGTGACCGGCTGCTATGTGACGCTGACCGCCAGCCAGGACGACCGGCTGGTCTCGATCTCCGCCCCCCAGGCCGGCATGGCTCAGGTCCACGAGATGAAGATCGAGGACAATGTGATGAAGATGGCCGAACTGAAGGACGGTCTGGCGCTGCCGGCTGGCGAGGCCGTCTCCCTGTCGCCGGGCGGAAACCATATGATGCTGATGGGCCTCAAACAGCCCCTCGTCGCGGGCGAGCAGGTGTCGATCACGCTCAACTTCGAACACGCTCAACCCATGGGCATCCGCGCCCTCGTCGCCCAGCCTGCGGTCGACGGCGACCACGCCAGCCCGCACTGAAGTCGGCTTAGGGGTGCGGAACTTCAGACGACAGGACGGACCCGGCTTCGTATTCGCGTTGTGCGCCCTGCTGTTGGCTCTGACGTTCCGCGCCCTCCTGCCAGCAGGCTTCATGCTGGAGACCCGAACGGACGGTGTCGAGCTCGTCCTGTGCGGGTCCGGCGGGCTGCAGACGGTCGTGGTCGGCGCCGATGGACGGCCGGACAAGCCTGAACATCCTGAAGATCGCAAGGCGGAGGCGGTCTGCACCTTCGTCGGCGTCGCCGCGATCACGCCTGATCACGCCGGGCCCGTCGCACCTTCAAAAACGCCCTGGGTCGTCCGACCCGTCACGATCCCGGCCGTCGTGCAACGCGACGTCCGCAACCCGCGCGGTCCGCCCCCGCCGCTTCGAGGCCCGCCCGTCCTGATGATCTGAGCCGCCGGCCGCCTTGTGCGCCGGCTTGTCCGGTCATTCGAGGAGGCCTCCGTGCCCAATCCATCATCACGCGGTCCATGGGAGACCGCCGCGTCATCGGCCGCTGCCGAAGTGCAACCCGACCCCACACATCCCATGCTGCTTCGCGCCTTCATCCACCCCCCACACGCCGAAGGTCGGTGGCTGGGGATGATCCTGATCCTTGTCGCCATCATCAGCGGAGGTCTCACCCTGCCGTTTCTGCTGCGCGGCGAGCCGATGGTGGCGATCGTTTTCATGATTGAACTGACCGCCCTCGCACTGGCCGCCCGCGCCTGCCGCCGCTGGGCGCACGACCGGTCGGAGGAACTGATCCTGTTCGCGGACAGGCTGGAGGTCACCACCCGGATCGGCGGCCGGATCACCGTGGATCGGTTGCCGACCGCCTGGATGACGATCGAGCCGGTTCGCGTCGATCGCGGCGCCGCGCCGGGGTTTGTGGTCTACGCCGCACAACGCAGGCTTCGGATCGGCGGCTGGCTTGGATCGGCGCAGAGCCAGGATCTTCGCCGCACATTGGAGGCCGCTCTGGTGCTGGCTCGCCGGGGCGGGCTTGCGGCCTCGACCGCCCCGGCCAGGCTGTGGTCCAGCCGCAACGCTCTCGCCGCTCCGGTCGATCCTGCCCTCTGGGCCGGCGGCCACGGCCAATCCTGACTGGCGCGCCCTTTCTTTCCACCTTCAGACAAGAAACCCTCATGACCCTCACCACCCGCCTCGCCCTGGTCGGCGCCTCCAGCCTTCTGGCGGGCGTCATCGCCTTCGCCTTGCCGCTGCCGGCCAGCCTTCAGTCTCTCCTGGATGCTCGCCAGCAACTGACGACGGAGGCGACGCCAGCCGGGGCCTGCGGCTGCCTGTCGCACGGCCGAACACACCACGCCTGACCCCCGAATTCTCCGACCTTGCGCCGCACGCCTTCACCCGTGCGGCTCCACTTTTCAAGGAACCAGACCTCATGCCTGATCGCAGGCAACTGCTCACCCTCATGGGGCTTTCGGCGGGGCTCGCTCCCCTGATGCCCGGCTCGGCGTCCGCCCAGGACACCATGTCCATGACGTCTCCAGGCGCGATGCCCGCTTCAGGCGAACGCCCCGTCATGGACATGGACGCCATCCCGGCCGACTGGTTCGGAACCGAACAGATAGGCATCCTGATCTATGACCAGATGACCGCACTCGACATCGTCGGCCCGCAACATTTCCTGGCGGGGCTGATGGGCGCGACCATCCATCTGGTGGCCAAAACAGACGCCCCGGTCACCAGCGACAGCGGCATCGTCATGATCCCGACCGCGACCTTCGACAGCTGTCCGCGCGATCTCGACGTCCTGCTCGCAGGCGGCGGGATGGCGGGTACCCTGGCGGCGATGCGCGACGACGCGACGCTGGACTTCCTGGCTGATCGGGGCGCTCGTGCGGGTTGGGTCAGCAGCGTCTGCACCGGCTCCCTGCTGCTGGGCCAAGCAGGCCTGTTGCGCGGCTATCGCGCCACCTCGCACTGGATCGGCCGACCGATGCTCGACCGTTTCGGCGCCATAGAGGTAGATCAGCGCGTCGTCATCGACCGCAACCGAGCGACCGGCGCGGGCGTGTCCGCCGGCCTAGACCTGGGGCTGGAGTTGGTGAAACGCCTACGACCGCTCGATTGCGCCCAGACGGTCCAGCTGATGGCCGAATACGCACCCGAGCCTCCGCTCGACGCCGGCACGCTAGATCGTGCTCCGGCGGCCGTGGTTGCGAACGTCCGCGACTGGCATGTCGGGTTTACCGACGCCCTCATCGAGACCGCCCGCATGGCGCGGACCTGAACCACCAATGACCCCGTGACAATCCCCGTCACATCCCTCTCGCTCTCCACGGACATCTCATGACCTTCAAGACTTTCCTTCTCGCCGGCGCTTTCATTGTCTCGGCCTCGCCTGCATTGGCGCAAACCGCCCGCTCCGAACAGAGCGCCGCCAGCTGGATCGACGAAGTGGTCGTCACAGGCGTCCGCCAAGGCTATGCCGCCCCACGATCCGGCTCGGCCACACGCACCGACACGCCCCTGATCGAAGTGCCGCAATCGGTTCAGGTGATCACCCGCACCCTGATCCAGGAGCAGGACGCCCGCACCCTGGCCGACGCCCTGGTCAACGTCTCCGGCGTCAGGGCGACCCGGCAGGAGGAGGCGCTTCTGGTGACACCGATCATCCGCGGCTTCCCCTCCGAAATCTATCTGGATGGCCTTCCCGTCCACACAGGCCCTAACGCCGCCAACGAGCCGACCAGCCTGTTGGGGGTCGAACGGATCGAGGTGCTCAAGGGGCCGACCTCCACCCTTTACGGCGGAGGCCTTGGCACGCCGCTCGGCGGACTGATCAATGTGCAGTCCACGCGTCCCACGGCCGATGCGGGGGCGACGGTGGCCGTGCGCGGCGGCAACTTCTCCACATGGGGCGCCGCAATCGACTTGAACCAACCGTTCGGCGACCGCGTCGCCGGTCGGATCACCGCTGAATATCAGACCAACGAGAGCTGGATCGACTTGGTCGAAGGCAAGCGGATCGCCATCCAGCCCAGCCTTTCGGTCCAGCTGACCAACCGCACCGATCTGCTGCTCCAGGGCCAGTACAACAAAAGGGATATGCTGGAATATTCGGGCGTCCCCGCCGAGCAGGCGATGGCCGGAGAGATCGACCGCAACGCTTTCGCCGGCGCGCCGGTCGGCCAACCGCGCACCGAGATCGAGAACACGTCCGCGACGGCGACCCTTCGACACGCCTTCAGCGACGACCTGCGTCTGGCCGTGACGGGCCGATATTACAAAAGCGAGATCCCGCAGTACGGCAGCTTCATCATGCCGGCGTTCTCGCCCCCCGATCCGGCGACGCCGACGGTCTACCCGATCCTGACCATGAACATGATGAGCGGTTCGGAGGAGGCGACGCTCGACGCCAACCTCTGGCGTCGGCTCGACGCCCTGGGCGGTCGCCACGAACTGCTGATCGGGGCCAGCTATGACCACACCGACTTCTACTCCAACATGGGCTTCGGCGGCCTGTCGGTCGGCGATCAGGATCTTGCCAATCCAACCTATGATCTGGCTTTCGGCGATCTCCAGCCGCTGATCCTCACGCAAACAGACCGCTACCAGACCCTGGCCGTCTATGCGCAGGATCAGGCCACCTATGGCCGGCTACATCTGCTGGGGGCCGTGCGCTACACCCGTCTGAAGTTCCGGGAGTTGGAACAAGGCACGGACCAGACCTATGAACGCTGGTCGCCGCGCGTCGGCGCGACCTTCGATCTGGTTGACGGCGTCGCCCTTTACGCCGGCTACGCCGAGGGCTTTCGCGCCCCATTCGGCTTCATCGGCATGACGACGCCGGAGCCCGAGGAGTCCCGCAACGTCGAGGGCGGACTGAAGCTGGCGCTGAGCGACCTCGGCGTTTCCGGCGCCTTCGCCGTGTTCGAACAGACGCGCGAGAATGTCGCCACCCCTGATCCCGCCAATCCTTTCATGTCGGTCCAGACCGGCGAGCAACGGGCGCGCGGTTTCGAAACCGACCTGGTGTGGGAGCCGAGCCCTGCGGTGTCGGTTCTGTTCAACTACGCCTGGACCGACGCGGAGGTAACCCAGGACAACGCCACGCCGATCGGCGACACGCTGGCGCGCATCCCCGAGCACAGCGGTCGGATCGCGGCCCGCTACCGCTTCCTGAACGGTCCCGCCAAAGGACTGTCGCTCGGCGCCGGCGTCACCGCGTTCAGCGAGCGTCAGATCACCCTGCCCAACACCATCACGGTGCCGGGCTACGCGACCATCGACGCCCAGGCAGCCTATGACTTCGATCGGTTCTCGATCGCGGTCTCCGCCGTCAATCTGGGCGGTCGCGACGCTTTCGACCCCTATCAGTATTTCGGCTTCCCGGTCGTCATGCCGACCCAACCGCGCTCGGCCTTCGTCACGCTGAAGGCGCGGTTCTGACCCTGCCGCCCACATCCCTGCGGCGCGCCTGCCAGCCGGACGACCTCCGCAAAGCGTCGCAGGCCTGGGCGTTCGTCTCTGCCAAAACGTTCACGCGTGACCCTTCAGGAGATTGCTCATGATCAGACCCCTCATCCTTACCTCCGCCCTGGCGCTCGCGACGCTCGCCGCCAGCCCCGTTCTGGCGCAGACAGCGCCCGCGCCTTCGACGCAAGGCCAGGCGCCGGCCGCCGCCTTCACGCTTCCGGCCCTGCCCTACGCCTATGAGGCGCTGGAACCCGCCATCGACGCCGAGACGATGCGCATCCATCACGACCGGCACCACAAGGCCTATGTCGACAATCTGAACGCGGCCGTGACGGCCGACCCCGCACTGGCGGGCGACTCAATCGACGATCTGCTGGGTCGTGTCTCCACCCTGCCGCCGGCGATCCGCAACAACGGGGGCGGTCACTGGAACCACAGCCTGTTCTGGACGCTGCTGGCGCCCGTCGGTCAGGGCGGCGAACCTTCGACCGAACTGTCGGCCGCCATCACGCGAGACTTCGGCTCGATGGAGGCCTTCAAGACGGCCTTCAACCGGGCGGCTACGACCCGCTTCGGGTCCGGCTGGGCTTGGCTGATCGTCAAGGACGGCAAGCTGCAGATCACCTCGACGCCCAACCAGGACAATCCCTTGATGGACGTCGCCGAGGTTCGCGGCGCCCCGGTCCTGGCCGTCGACGTCTGGGAGCACGCCTATTATCTGAAATACCAGAACAAGCGCGCCGACTACCTGACCGCCTGGTGGACCGTCGTGAACTGGAACACGGTCAACGGCCTCTATGCGCAGGCAATGCAATAGCCGCAGTCGTCACTGGGGCGCCTCCCCCTGTCCGAGTAGATACAAGGATGACCCGCAGGTGCCTTCAAAACCAGGCTGTCGGTCATCTCGCGTTCAAGATCTGCTCTTCGTCGGACAGGGATCAGGCGTCGACGGGCTCGCGTCGAACCGAGCGATCGAGAACGTCTTTCGGCACGGCCATTCCCCAGTCGTTCATGGCGTAGAGAAGCGGCTTCAGAGACGCTCCAAACGGCGTCAGCTCATAGACGACGCGGGGCGGAATCTCCGCAAAGACCGTCCTCGTCACCAGCCCGTTGGTTTCGAACTTCCGCAGCCGATTGGTCAGCGTGTGGGCGCTGATCCCCTTCAGCTTCGACCGCAGCACCGAGAAGCGAAGGGGCCCCGCCAGCAGTTCGCGAACGATCAGCGTCGCCCAGGGACCGTCGAGCAACAGAAGGAAGCGCTCCACCCCGCATTCGGGCGATGAACACTGAGGCGAAGGGATTTCAGCCGGCATAGACAATTCGTCCATTGGTGCATTTGACGTAACCGGTGCACCTATAGCACCAGCGTGTTCTGTTTCACCACTCAGGAAGAACCGATGCCCTTCATCATCCATGGCGCGACCGGTGCGCAAGGCGGCCCCCTTTACGCAAGCCTGCGTCGCGCCGGCCTGGACGCCGTCGCCGCTGTTCGCGATGTCGCCAAGTTCCCGGACGACACGGCGGTCTCCATCGACAATGACTCTGTCGACTCGCTGATTTCGGCCTATCGCGGCGCGGACGGCGTCTTCATCCACCTGCCCCAGACCTCCGAGGCAGGCCGTCTTCAGCACGCCAGGAACATTGTTCAGGCCATCGAGACGGCCAAGCCCAAACGCATAATCATCTCCACCAACGGCGCGATCGTCGATCAGCCGGGATCGGCGCTGCAATCGTCGGACGACAGCGCCATCATGGTGTTGATCCGCGGCGTTCAGGACAGCGGCGTCTCGCATGCCGTGGTCGCCCCGCGTCTCTATCTGGAAAACCTGCTTCTTCCGATGGTCTTCGGCCCGGCCCAAAGCGAGGGCGTGCTGCGCTATCCCGTGGCCGCAGACTATGCGGTGTCGTGGAGCTCGCACCTCGACGTCGCCGAGGCGGCGCATCGGCTGCTGGTCGATCCGAGCATCTCAGGCGTCGTCGGGATCGGGCATCAGCCAGGATTGGTGGGCGCGGATCTCGCCGAGGGCTTCTCGCAGCAGTTCGGCCGCGACATCCGTTATGAGGCGCTGCTGCCAGAGGCGTTCGGCGACCTTATAGAACCCATGATCGGCCCGGCGACCGCCAGCGTCGTGGGCCTGTACAAGGCGCTCGCCTATGCGCCCGACAATGTGATCCGCCAGGAAACCAGCGCCCAGGAAGTGCTGGGGCTCCATCCCATGAGCGTTCAGCAATGGCTGAAAGCCATGCAGGCCTGACCCAACACTCTGCGGCATGCCTGTCGAAGACTGCCCGAGGCAGACCTCGACAGGCTGTCGATCCTCCAATCCGTGTCGCGCCCATGATCGCAGCGACGTCGCTTTAAAGCTGGAGCTGCATTCATGGCCCGCCCCTCTCTCGTTCTATTTGCAGGCGGCGTTATCGCCATCGCTCTTGTGATTGCGATCGCGACAGGGATCATTCTGGCTGGACGCTCCTCGTCGACCTCCGGTGAAACGAGCGCCGCAGGAACGCCTCTGATCGGCGGCGACTTCAACCTGGTGAACCAGGACGGTCAGCCGGTCGATCAGACGATGCTGAACAGCAAATGGAGCTTGGTCTTCTTCGGCTTCACCTTCTGCCCCGAGTTCTGCCCGACGTCCCTGGCCGAGCTGGCGGTCGTTCAGCAGCGCCTGGGTAAGGACGCCGACCGTTTCCAGATCATCTTCGTCAGCATCGATCCCGAACGCGACACGCCTCAGGCCCTGAAGGATTACCTGTCGTCCGACGGCTTCCCCAAGGGGACGATCGGTCTTTCGGGAACGGCGGAACAGACCGCCCAGGCGGCCAAGGCTTATCGCGCCTACTATGCCAAGGTGGGCAGCGGCGACAGCTACACCATGGACCACTCGCTGACTGTCTACCTGATGGGGCCGGACGGCAAGTTCAGGACGGCTCTCACCTACGGCCTGGGTCCGGACAAGTCGGTCCAGCTCATCCAGGACGCCCTCGCCAAGGGCTGATCCGCTTGTCGCAGGCCCACGGACGGTGGCTGTCGCGCCGTCCTTCGCCGCGGCTGTGCGTTGATGCGATCTGCGGCGGATTTTCTCGTCCGTAACGATGCACGCTTGCATGGTCCAGGCTTTAGCGCCCTATCCGGCGCTCCGAGCACCGCCCTGGGACATTCCGCCCAAGGACAGATCGTCCAAGGACCGATCGCCCAATTGAGATCCCAGCCCCGACCATACAAATGTCGTCAGCAGCACGATGCTGCCTTCATCCGTCCGATGAACTGATGACGACGCTTCGACACGACGCGCCCTGTTCATCAGCGCATTTCAGTCAGGACCTTTCTCTTGGACGTAGACGCTCTTCTTCTTGCGCGCATGCAGTTTGCGTTCACCATCGCCTTCCACATCGTCTTTCCCGCCTTCTCCATCGGCCTCGCCAGCTATCTGGCCGTACTTGAGGCGCTCTGGCTGAAGACCGGGCGGGATCTGTACCTCAACCTGTTCAACTACTGGCTCAAGATCTTCGCCATCGCCTTCGGCATGGGCGTCGTGTCGGGCCTGGTGATGTCCTATCAGTTCGGGACCAACTGGTCGGTGTTCTCGGACAAGGCTGGCCCGGTCATCGGGCCCTTGATGGCCTATGAGGTGCTGAGCGCCTTCTTCCTCGAAGCCGGATTTCTGGGCGTCATGCTGTTCGGCCTGAAGCGGGTCGGCAAGAAGCTGCACTTCATGGCGACCCTGATGGTGGCGATCGGCACCTTCGCCTCGGCCTTCTGGATCCTGTCAGTCAACAGCTGGATGCAGACGCCGCAGGGCCACGCCATCAACGACGTCGGACAGTTCATTCCGGTCGACTGGTTCAAGATCGTCTTCAACCCCTCCTTCCCCTACCGCCTCGCACACATGCTGATGGCCGCCTATCTGACGACCGGCCTGGTGGTCGGCGCGGTCGGGGCCTGGCACTTGCTGAAGGACCGGACCAACAAGGGCGCGCGCAAGATGTTCGCCATGGCCATGGGAATGATCCTGATCGCCGCGCCGGTGCAGATCGTCATCGGCGACATGCACGGCCTGAACACGCTGGAACATCAGCCCGTCAAGGTGATGGCCATGGAGGGCCATTTCGAAAGCCACCCGGACGGCGCGCCCCTGATCCTCTTCGGCATTCCTGACCGCGGGGCAGCGACCGTTCACGGCGCGGTCGAGATCCCCAAGCTGTCGTCCCTGATCCTGAAGCACGATCTCAACGCGCCGCTAGCGGGGCTGGACACCATCGATCGCGCCGACTGGCCGCCGGTCGAGATCGTCTTCTGGTCCTTCCGCATCATGGTCGGCCTGGGCATGGCCATGCTGCTGCTGGGTGTCTGGGGCCTGTACGCCCGTGTGCGCAAGCGGCTGTATGACGCCCCCTGGCTGTACCGTTTCGCCCTCGTCATGGGGCCGATGGGCTTCGTCGCCGTCCTGAGCGGCTGGGTCACCACCGAGGTCGGGCGTCAGCCCTGGACCGTCTATGGCCTGCTGCGAACGGCCGACAGTGCGGCGCCGCTCGCCGCCCCTGCGGTAGCCACATCGCTGGCCGCATTCGCCGTCGTCTATTTCGCGGTGTTCGGGGCCGGCGTCTTCTACATCCTGCGCCTGATGAGCCATGCGCCCCATCGCGGCGAGCCGGGCGTAGCCGAGACGCCCATCCGCACCGCCGGGATCACCCCCGCGCCGGGCATCGATATGGACCGGCCCATCCCGACGATCGAGGAGAGCGACCATGACCGTTGATCTGACCCTCGTCTGGGCCGTGCTTCTGGCCTTTGCGATCTTCGCCTATATCGTCATGGACGGGTTCGATCTCGGGGTCGGTATCCTGTTTCCGACCCTGAAGGCCGGCGAGCAGCGCGATCGGGCGATGAACTCGATCGCGCCGGTCTGGGACGGCAACGAGACCTGGTTGATCCTGGGCGGGGGCGGTCTGTTCGCGGCCTTTCCACTGGCTTATGCCGTCCTGATGCCGGCGGTCTATACGCCGATCATCGTCATGCTGCTGGGCCTGGTGTTTCGGGGCGTCGCCTTCGAGTATCGCTGGCGCACGGTGCGGGCCAAGCCGATCTGGGACATCGCCTTCTTCGGCGGGTCGCTGATGGCCGCCTTTTCCCAAGGTGTGATTCTGGGCGCGATCCTCCAGGGGGTCGAGGTCTCGGGCCGCGCCTATGGCGGCGGCTGGTGGGATTGGCTCAGTCCGTTCAGCCTTCTGACGGGCTGCGCCGTCGTGACGGGCTACGCCCTGCTCGGCGCCACCTGGCTGAACATGAAGACGGAAGGAAAGCTGCAGGACCACGCGCGCAGCCAGGCCTGGAAACTAGGCCCGGCTACGCTGATCATGATCGGAGCCGTCAGCCTGGCGACACCCTTCCTGGATGGAGAATACGCCAAACGCTGGTTCGACTGGCCCGGTGTGCTGCTGACCGCCCAGGTTCCGTTGATGGTGCTGGTGTTGGCGGCCGGCTTCTTCCTGGCCATGAGCAAACGACGCGAAGTTTGGCCCTTCCTGATCTCTCTGGGTCTGTTCGCCGTCACCTTTGCAGGTCTGGGCGTCAGCATCTATCCCTACGCCGTGCCGGACCAGATCACCCTTTGGGATGCGGCGGCCCCCGCCTCCAGTCAGTCGTTCATGCTGGTCGGCGCCCTGATCCTCATCCCCATCATTCTGGCCTACACCGCCTATGCCTACTGGGTGTTTCGCGGCAAGGTCGGCGACGAAGGCTATCACTGATGCGCGCCCCCTTTCGCCAGACGCTGTGGTTCCTGGGCCTGTGGATCTTCGGGGTCTGCGTCCTCGGGGTCGCGGCCTACATCCTTCGAAGCGTGCTCAAGCTCGCCACGGGCTAATTAAGGCCGCGACATACCGACGCGGTCACGGTGTTGATGCAGTTCGCCGCTAGACCTTGATGCGGCGGGGAAACTTCCCGCGCCTCATCATTTATCAGGGTATCAATATGCGCGTCTTGGCCGGTCTAGCGATCGTTGTCGGCATTACATCCGGAGCGGCGTGGCAAACGCCAGCGATGGCTCAATCCGCCCCCCGTCCGTGCGTCAACGAGTCCCTTCAGATCAATATTCGCGCCCAGCCCATGCCGGCCGCGCTTCGCGAGCTGTCGCGGCAGACACACTGCCCGATTTCCGGGACAGCCGACGCTCGGGGCCTCACCAGCAACGCCGTGCGCGGAACCTATACGCCGAGTGCGGCTCTGGCCGCGCTCGTCGATCGGCGGGGACTGAGAACGCGTTCCGTGCGACAAGGTCTGTCGGTAGAGCGTCTGGCGCGGACGAGACCGGCGCCGACGCCGGAACCGATCCAATTCGACTGCCAGAACGATTCCATCGCGCTCCGCATCCCGTCCATGCCGCTCGAAGCGGCGCTGAACGCCCTGTCGGAAGCGACCAAATGCCCGATCTCGCGGTCGTTCCAGGTGGATGGCCTGCGCTCGCGCGCGATCAACGACACCTACACCCCGTCTGAAGGGCTGCGGGCCATGTTGGCCGGGACAGGTCTTCAGTCCCAAGCGATCCGCCAGGGCCTCGAAGTTCTCCCGGCGCGTTGACCAAAAAACACCGGGCGGAGCCTCGCTCCGCCCGGTGGTGCGTCTGTAATTGGGCCTCAGATCGCCAGCGCGATTACAGCGCAACCCATTCGCCGTCGCTCGGAATATCCAGCTTCGAGGCGAAGCCCTCGCGTTCGGCGAATACCTTCAGATCGGCACGGCTGAGGATGCAGTGGTTCACGGCCTCCATATGTGTCGCGATCAATCGAGCCTGAGGCGCCGCCTTGCTGACCGTTAGAATTTCCTGCGGCCCCATCAGGATCGGCCCCAGATCGATGATCTGGGCATACCCGGCATTCAGGATGATGATGTCAGGTCGATGCTGGGTGATCGCCTCAGAGACCTCATCGTTCCAGACGGTGTCGCCGGCCAGATAGACGGTCTTGTGGCCCGGCTTGCTCAACACCACCCCACAGACAGGATCCAGCATCGGGATGGCCTTCAGGATCTCGTCTCGGCCGTGATGGCCGCCCGTTCGCGCAAGGGACACGCCCCTGAACTGGGTTGACGCGTCCAGGACGCGCACCTCCGTAAAGCCCTGGCCTCGGATCGTCTCGGCGTCGGTTTCGTTCTGCGCAAAGATCGGCATCGCCTTGGGCAGGGCGCGCTGAGCCGCCTCGTCCCAGTGATCCAGATGGGTGTGGGTCACGATCACCGCGTCCACATCCATCAAGGCCGACGCCGGCACCGGCAGGGGCACGAGCGGATTGCGCAGATGGCTCATCGCGGACCCCGGGAAACCCGGATAGGCGCCCTGATCCGCCAGCATCGGATCGATCAGGAACCGAACGCCCGCATAGTTGATCTGAACGGTCGCATTGCGGACCTGAAGCATGCGATCGCCGGCCGGTTGCGACTGGGCCACCGCGCTGGAAACGGCGCCGGGGGCGGCAAGAACCGCCGCGACACCCGCGCCCACGCCCAGCATCCCTCGGCGCGACAACCCCGTACCGAAGCCAGCCGAACTCATTTCGAAACCCCTTCCAGAACTTCCGACGTCGAGACGACGCGGCCATAGGCGAAGGCGAGCGCGGCCATGAAGGCGGCATGCACCTGTTCGGCCGGCACATCGCGACCGTCGAACGACAACCCCATGGTGGCGCAGGCATCATGCGCGACGGTCACCCCATAGCCGAAGTCGAACGCGGCGCGGGCCGTGGCGTCGATGCACATGTGGCTCATGGCGCCGACGATGACGACCTCGGTGATCCCGGCGTCGTCGAGGCGACGCTTCAGCTCGGTATCCCGGAACGCGTTGGGGTAATGTTTGATCAGCACCGCTTCTTCGCCCTGAGGCGCCACTTCGGCGATGATGTCGACCGCAGGCGTTCCCGGAGCGAACGGCACATCGGCAGAGCCGCCTGGCGTTTCGTGACGGATATGGATGATCAGGCCGCCATTGGCGCGCGCCGCGTCCAGAAGACGACGGGCGTTTGCGACGGCGTCTTCGAGACCCGACAGCGGCAACTTGCCTTGCGATTGATATTCCTGCTGCAGGTCGACGACGATGAGAGCACGGTTGGCCATGGGAATGTTCCTCTGAATGTGCGTGACTTATACACCCCTCGATCCGCCAGGTTCAGTGGCGGGATCGTCATAAGACGGGTCGAAAACGACATGACGCACATCGCCATTCTTACCTACCCGGAGGCACAGCTCGCGGCCGTCCTCGGCATGACCGACCTGCTCGCCGCCACCAATACCGCGACGATGCTGAACCTTGCCGAGCCGCCCCTGGTCGTCAGCCATTGGCGAAAGACGCCATCCGGGATGCAGGTGGCTCAGGTCTTTTCGACGGGGACTGCAAGCCCCATCCCGACCGTCTGCATCATGCCGCCCTCGCTCCAGGGACCACCCAAGCCGGACCCTGTCACCACACGATGGCTCCAGACGCTTCATCGTCAGGGCTGCGTGATGGCCTCCGTGTGCACCGGCGCCTTCGTCCTCGGCGCCGCCGGCCTGCTGGATGGCCATACCGTCACCACCCACTGGACTTACGAAGCGCGGTTCCAGAAGGCGTTTCCGCGCGCAAAGATCGATGCGGACCGGCTCATCATCGATGAAGGCGACGTGGTCACGGCCGGCGGCGTGATGTCCTGGACCGATCTCGCCCTGACCCTGATCGAGCGTTACCGCGGCCGCGCCGTCATGAGCGAGGTCGCTCGCAGCTTCCTGCTGGACCCGCCGGGACGGCGGCAGAGCTATTACAGCAGTTTTGCGCCCGCCCTCGATCACGGCGACGACGCCATACGCCAGGCGCAGGTCGTTCTGGCCGAACGCATGAAGGAGGAGATCAGCCTGGCCGAACTGGCGTCCGCTGCGGGCCTGGAACAACGTACCTTTCTGAGACGCTTCACAAAGGCGACCGGCCTCACCGCGACGGCCTATCGGCAACGCCTGAGAATCTCCCGCGCTCAGGATCTGCTTCGCAACACCAATCTGAAGACAGAACGCATCGGTTGGGACGTCGGCTACGCCGACCCCAGCGCCTTCCGAAAGGTCTTCCAGACCATCGTCGGCCTATCCGCCACGGAATACCGAAAACGCTTCGCAAGCGATATTCAGAAAGAGAATCGCAATTAGGGCGGCTTGAGTTGCACTTTTGCCAAGAAGCGCCGCGAATGACACTTGGGGACGTGGCAGCCCAAGTTCTTAGTCGACCATCATCCCTCCTATAGGGCCGAAACCGGCTCCAGACCGAAGCTCTAGCTTCGGAAGGCGTCCCTGCGCTCGCGCATCTTGCACAAAATTCGGCCCACGAAGGAACCGAGTGCAAGATTTTGACAAATCAAGGTATTTTATCATCGCTGAGGCGATTCGAGGAGCGTGACGGACGACTGACTGCCGGATGCCGTGGTCGCACGCGCCCTCGAAGTGATCGCCAGCCTACAATCCGCTGCTCTGATCAAGGCGAGCAGCGCCAATCTCGCGGCCGTCAGGGTCGCGGCGGCCCAGACGCTCCATATCCTTCCGCACGGCGCGCGCGACAATCTAATCATGCTTGTTGACGACGAGGCTCCCAAGGTCCGACTGGCCGCGATCCTTGCGCTAGAGGCACTGGGCGAGACCGTGTCGCTCGACGCGGTGGAATCCATTCTCGCGCGCAGGCCGCGTCACCCATCGTTCTTTGGGGCCCCGGCGTGAAGGGCCAGGAGGAATATGTGGCCTACAATGCAAGCACCTGCCTTACTGGTCGGCGGAGGCGCCCGGCGCTCTGGTCGACGATGACGAGACGGATGCCGACATCCTGGCGGCCTATTGCGAAGTGACATAGGGGCGGACCGTTCTGCGGCAAATCCTGGATCGCACGCCGTTCCGAAGCACCTTGTCGAGCGGCTCGGTAGTTGGCGGACGGCGGAAGTGAACCTATCGACGCTGCTTTCCTGCGCAACAGATCAACTGGCTGCGGCACGACATCCGATCGATCTGGAGCGGATCCGGTCCGTGATGACAGGATCGCCGATCCGGTTAAACGAACTACTCGGCTGATGCTCTCGGGCAGCTGTGCCGTGTTCGCTCTCCACTCCTACGGATCGTGCTGGATATTTCGTTCACAAGGAAATGCCGAGGAGACATGTGGATGGAAGATCGTTCGTCTTCCCTCTTCGCTTCTGGCGTTTATCCAAAACCGATATACGTCTCAGATTCTTGTATCTACACACCTCCCTGACCACCCGAGCGCCTTGCTGCTTTGCAACAGCGGCTTCGCCCAGAACGCAACAGCTATCTCTCTTAAATTGTGATATTGCTATATCTATTCAGGCCCCTACACCGGCAACAGCTCCCGGACCTGTTCAGTCTCCGAAGAGGGCGCATGTTCCAGACTGTGCAGCCGGATCACACAGCGCCGGGGCTTAGCGCGGGCTACCCCACCAATTTCAAGGGGCTTGGTGCAAATCAGCCCATCCCAGCTTCGGCAGCCAGTTTTAGTAGCTCGGCCAGGCTCTTTACGCTGAGCGTATCCATCAACTGGGCACGATAGGTTTCGACGGTGCGCGGGCTGAGATTCAGGTCTCTGGCGATCGACTTGTTCGAGCCGCCTGTCATGAGGCCCTTCAGCACATCGCGTTGGCGATGTCCCAAAGCGTCGAACCGTCGCCGCGCCTCCACGAGGGGCGCCTGTTTTGATGCGTAGGCAGGGTCTGGCGACGACGCCAAAGCCGCCGACATGATCGCTGTGGGCGAAGCTCCGAAATCCAGAACATTGGCCGCGCCGAGCCGCGTCAACTTCACGGCGTCGCCCAACTGCGTCGAAGGCCCGCCAATGACAAGCCACGGCAGGCGATCTTTTGTCAGCTTCAGAATGGCGGCGCTCTGCGTCGAATCCGCAATCATCGCTGCGTCCGCAATCACGACTACGCCTGGCATCAAGGCGTCCGCCGCCTCGGCGAACTGAGCCACGTCGGTGAAGCCTCGGACCTTCACCTGCCCCCGCGCCGCCTCCTGCATCAGGCCGGCACTGGCTTGGTACGCAAAGCCGACAAGATAGATGTGCGGGTCGAAACGATGCGTCACATCGACGATAAAGCCGCCCAGCCGGCGTATAACGCCATCGAATCCAACGATCGGAAACCCGGCGGCGTGGAACCACCGCAATGCGCCGTCGAGGGTTTGAACGCGGAAATTCCCATGCAGGGTTTCCCCTGACGCCAGCCGATCGAAAGCGCGCGACATCTGCAGTCGATCTTCGATGTAAAGCGTCGACACCCAGTCTTCCCAAGGCGTCGGTTCGGTCGATAACTCCAAAGCCCATGAAGACCGGAAATCGGGATTTAGGCTGACCACCTTCTTGGTGACTACATCGGCCGTCCAGATCAGGGTGGCTTCGGCGCTGGTGACCTCAAAAATCTCCTCATGGCCTCGACCGTCGGTATTGCGACGCCAGTCGTCGATATCGACGGCTGATCCGCACCACCCCGCCAGATCGCCATCATCCGCACGCCAGATGGGCTGAGAGCGCACAAGAGACCAGCGATATTCGCCATCTCCGCCAACCAGGCGGACCTGGGCCTCGAATGTGTGGCGTGCCGCGAGCGCGTCTTCTTTCAACTCTTTGGCTGTGGCCCGGTCGTCGGGATGAATCTGCTCCTGAAATCGAACACCCTCAATGTGGGTCAGACGCCAATGATCTCGCAGCTTCTGGTTCGCCCAAAGCAGCCGACCGTCGGGTTCGCAGCGCCACAACAGCGTGGGAGCCAGATCCGTGACTGCACGCAGGGCGTCTTCCCTGGCTTCTAGCGCTTCCTCCGCGAGACGGCTTCGCGTGGTTTCGTGGACTACGCCCAGGACGCCTCCAACCTCGCCCTCGCTATCCCTCAGCGGTGAATAGGAGAAGGACCACCATGTGTCGGCAAGGACGTTGTTGCGAAGAAGCGGTAGGTGAAAATCCTCGAAATAGGTCGCCTCCCCTCGCATCGCCTGGTGCAGCAGCGGTTCGAGCAGGGAAAGCGTTTCCGGAAACGCGTTTCGGAAAGGCCGCCCGATCAGGGGCCGCGCATCGGCAAGCGCATATTCGAAGGCGTCATTGTGGAAAATATGATGGTCGGTCCCCCACGTTAGAAACATCGGAAAACGAGAACTCAATATGGCGTCGATTGCCGCCGTCAAAGCGGGATCCCATGACCACAGCGCTCCCAGTGGCGTTTCTTGCCACGGCAGTTTTCGGATGATGTCAGCGCATGGGCCGGTCGATCGAATCTCGCGCGCAGGCCGTTCGGACGGCCAAGAACCGGGATCCATTGTATAACCGGCCTTCTGCATCTCGCCTCCGGGTGGATTGAGATTCATTCATCAGAGACGCGGTCGTTCCCTTCCGCCCCTGTCACGCCTAGCTGTCCACTATCAAAAATCACTGTTCCATAACATGCGTTGTAATAATGCACGTTATGCGCGAGCTTTCAGCACGCTAACGATCAGCTATCGAGAAAGTGAAGATATCTTGGGTTGAAATCGGCAATCTCACGGAGGTTTTCCCATGACTCGAACGTGATGTTGCGCTTGTTGCGAACCAGCAACCCCTCGCTCTCCAAAATTTTCAGCATCCGACTGACGTGGACAGAGGTGAGACCCAGGGCGTCGGCGAGTTGCTCCTGAGTGATCGGCAAGGCGTAACCGGGACCGGACGCCAGCCCTCGCATCCGCATTCTGAACGCGAATTCGCACAGAAGATGCGCCAGCCGACTTCGCGCATCGCGGCGCCCGACATTCAGCACCCACTCGCGAAACACCGAGGCCTCGACCAGGGTGGCGAGACTGACGGCGCGAGCGACACCGGAATGGTGACTGACGACATCCTGCAGCTCGCGCATCGGGATGAACACCACCTCGCCCCGCGTCATCATCTGCACGCTGTGATCCGCAATGCCCAGAAACAGATGCTGAAGGTCCAGCGCATCGC
Organism: Brevundimonas sp. KH_058; assembly: GCF_057838505.1. Classification (NCBI taxonomy): domain Bacteria; kingdom Pseudomonadati; phylum Pseudomonadota; class Alphaproteobacteria; order Caulobacterales; family Caulobacteraceae; genus Brevundimonas; species Brevundimonas sp. KH_058. Next base: position 3,073,090 of record NZ_CM174469.1, read on the forward strand.
CTGGAATATTCAGGGACACGATCTGACGCTGACCGCCGGATGTCTGCTTCTGGCGATAGGCGAGCCCGGACTTCAAGACGCAACAGAAGTTCGGCGTATCGCCTTCCCTGACAATGTAGCTGGACGGTTCGAGCTTGCGCACCTTCGCCGGCAACGACAGGAGTGCATTAAGATCGTCTTCTGAAAGACTTCCCTGCTTTTGGAACGCCTGCACCATAAGCAAAAGGGGATTGTCTGGACGATGGTCCATTTTGGCCTCCGCAACAGGGCGGGAGCACAAAGAACTCTCTGTCGCCAAAGCCCGAATAGCCGGTCAGCGATCCGTCACAATAACATAGGCCAGATCATAAAACTTAACATGGATTGGGTTGAGTGCAGCAACGCTTGAAATCACAGGTTTAGCCGCGACGTGCCCGCGGTCAATCTTCCGTCTCAAAACTGTGGGTTGATGCCGAACTCGTCAGAACGAGCCGCTTCGGGCAGAAGCGTTCGCTCGAAAATCAATGTTCAAAACTGAATCTCTCGTCGCATGGGCCACGTTCGGCATATTGAGGCGAATAATGAGATTTCCGCGCCCGGATCACCGTGTGAAGCACGTCCGCGAGATCAAGCGTCTGCGCGCAGGACAGCAGCGCGGTCGCCCTTAGCAACTCTCCCCTGAGCGCAAGAAAGGCCTCTTCCGGCATCTCCGTTCTCGTCGTGTCGCGTCTGCCCATACTGCCTCCGAACAACGGCATGGCCGTCTTGAGGGAACCGGGGAGACGATGGCTCGCCTTCCCGAAGACGACGCTTTCCACGGGGGAGTGGATGGAGACGACGCCTCATCATGAGTTTCGTCCCTTCAGACGATGGCGTCATGCGGGCCGCTACTCAGTACCAATCCTTGCTCCACCCCAGGTTCTACGTGGGGCTCAGGTCAGACGCGCCTTGATCAGCGGCTTCAGCAGGTAGTTGAGGACCGTCCTCTGTCCCGACTGCACATCCACTTCCGCCACCATGCCGGGCCGGATGGGCAGCTTCTGGCCGTTGCGTTGCAGATAGGCGCGGTCGGTCCGCACCAGGATGCTGTAATAGGAGACCTTGCCGCGCGGGGTGTCCTCTTCCAGCGTATCCTCGCTGATCTGCTCGACCACGGCGGGAAGGTCACCATAGACGGTGTAGTCATAGGCCGTGATCTTCACCCGCGCCGGCATGCCCGGCCTGATGAAGGCGACATCGCGCGGCAGGACGCGCGCCTCGACAAGCAACTGATCGTCGATGGGCGTCAGCTTCATGATCGCCTCGCCGGGCTGAAGAACCCCGCCGCGCGTCGTCACCAGTATGTCGTTGACCCGTGCACGAACCGGCGCGACCAGCCGGGTCCGATCCAGCTGATCGCGTCGCTGATTGAAGATCTGCGATTGGGCGGCCAGCTCAGCTTTCTTCGCGGCCAGCTCGGCATAGGCTTCCTGCATATAGGTGTTTCGCACCTCGGTCTGGCGACCGGTCAGGCCCGCGATATCCTTGCCCAACCGCAGAGCCTCGACTTCGCTCACGACGCCTCGCGCCGCCAGCGGCTCAACCATTTCCAGCTGACGACGCGAATAGGCCGTCTCCTGCACCAGGGCCTGCAGCGTGGCGTTCAGGTTCTGCCTGCGCGCCCTGAACAACGCCTGCTCGGACGCGATCACCGGATCGTTGTGTGAAATGCTGGCGGGAAAGTCGATCGTCGATGCGCCCAGCACCTCGGCCTCCAGCCGTGCGATCGCTGCACTGAGGGCCGTAACCTGGGCGCCCGACTCCAGTGTCGAGGATTCGAATCGCTTGCTGTCCAGTTGCGCCAGCGGCTGGCCTGCCTCGACGATCTGCCCCTCCCTGACCAGCAGGTCCTGCAGGATCCCGCCTTCAAGGCTCTGGATCACCTGAACGCGGCTGCTGGGCACCACCCGCCCCTCGCCTCTCGCCACCTCATCGACAGTCGCCCAAGAAGCCCACAGGCCGAAGACCGCGACCAAGGCGACGCAGACCCATAGCACAGGCCGCGCGGCGGGATGGGCCTCACCGTCGCGCCCTTCCGCCAGGGCCCGCCTCAGCCGCCGTTCGACCCGAAGAGAATCAGCCATGGATCTTCCTCACGCTCGGATTTTCGGCCGAGATCGGCATCGGCGTATTGGGACCGTCGCCCGCCAGCCGTCCGCCGGACAGCGCCAGAACCCGGTTCGCCAGCGACAGAACGGCGCGCCGATGCGTCGCCACCACGACAGTGCGTCCCTTGGACCAGTCGTTCAGGAAATCGACCACCCGCCGCTCGTTAGTCTGGTCATAGGCCGCCGTGGGCTCGTCCATCAGCACGATCCGAGGATCCTGGAGCAGCAGCCGCGCCAGGGCGATGGCCTGTCTTTGTCCGCCGGATACCGTCTGAGGGCCGATGATCGGCAGATCCAATCCGCGCGGATGCGCTCGCACGAAGGCGCCCAGGCCAACGGCATCCAGCGCCTCCAGAAGTTCGGCGTCCGCATGCCGCGCTCCGTCCAGCGCCAGGTTGTCGCGAAGCGTGCCGTGAAACAGCGCCGAATCCTGGGGCAGATAGCCGATGGCCTTGCGCCGGTCCGACGGTTCGATCTGCGACAGGCTGACATCGTCCAGCAATATCTGTCCAGCAGTAGGGTCTCCGATGCCCGACAGGATGCGCAACAGGGTGGACTTGCCCGCCCCGTTGCCGCCGATGATGGCGATACGGTCCCCGGCGGCGATCGTCAGCGCAGGCAGGTTCAGGATCGGCGCCGCATCCGGCGCTGGCCGCACTTCGATCCCTTGCAGAACGAAGGCCCCGCGAATGTCTGGGCGACGGGTGAACTGTCGGTCCGTCGGCCGCTCGACCGGCGCGCTCATCAACTGATCCAGCCCTTCGAGCGCGATCTTGATATGCTGCCAGCGTGCGAGGATTCCGGTGAACTGCGCCGTCGGAGAAATGGCGCGCGACACCAACAGCGAACAGGCTACCAGCGCGCCCATGGTCATATGGCCGGCGGCGATCTGATAGACGCCGATCACCACGGCCCCGACATAGGCCAGTTGCTGGGCCGCCGCCGCCGAATAGCTGAGGGTGGTGGAGATCGACCGCGTCTTGGCCCCGGATTCAGCCAGTTGCGCCGACAGCATGTCCCATAGACGCAGGTTGCGCCCTTCCGCTCGCGTCGCCTTGACCGCCTCCAGATTGTCGACGGTTTCCAGCAACAGTCCCTGTTTCACCGCCCCTTCGCGGAGATTGGCGCGCGACAGCTCCCCCAGCTTCTTCTGCAACAGCCAGGCCGGGATCAGCATCAGCAGAACGGCTGCCGCCGGCGCCAGCGCGACCGGGCCGCCCAACAGGGCGATCACCCCGATGAAGGCCAGGATGAAGGGCGCATCGCTAATGGCGGCGACCGTCGAGGCGGTGAAGAACTCCCGGATTGATTCAAACTCTCGCACCTGACTGCTGAAGGCGCCGGTCGATCCCGGCTTGGCCGACAGCCGGATCGCCATCACCTGTTCGAACAGGCGCGACGACAGCTTCAGATCCAGCCGCTTGCCCGTAACGTCCAGCAGGTGCGCGCGCAGCAGCCGCAGTAACAGCTCCGCCACCACCGCCAGCGTCACGCCGCTGGCCAGCACCCAAAGGGTGTTGAAATTGGAGGTCGGGACCACACGGTCATAGACCTGCATCGCGAACAGCGAGGTCGCGATGGCCAGGAAGTTGGCGAAGGCCGCCGACACCGCCACCTCCACAAAAGCGGGCCAGCTTTCCGTCACCGCCCCACGCAGCCAATGACGCGGCGTCTGTTTGGCGTAGGCGCCCGCACGGTCGTCGCCCTCGTAGACCGGCCTTGCGAAGACGATCAGGCCGTTATGCGCCTGGCGCAATAGGTCCAGCCTGACCCGCTCCTGCCCGCCGCCTGTCTCCGGCAGCAACACCACCGCCTCGTCGCCCTCGCGCGAGATCAGGACGCGGGTTTCGCCGTCAACCATCAGTAGCAACGCGGGCAAAAGCCCTTGCGGCGCCTCGTCGACCGACACGGCGACTGCTCGCGCCGACAGGCCTGCGCGACGCATGGCCTTGCGGATATGCTCGATCGGCAGACGGCCGTCCTCCAGCGGCAGGCCGTCGCCGATCTGGGCCGCAGACGCCGGACGCCCCAGTTCGAAGGCCAGCAGACTTAGCCCCTCACGCAACGGATCGGATCGCTGCTCGGCCTGCATCATCAGAAGATCTCCGTCGGCTGCTGCATCTCGTCACCGGACAGGGCGGGCGTCAGCAGGCCCAGCTGGGCGGCGGCGCGGTACTGAAGCCGCAGTCTGTCGATGGTCAGTTCGATCACCTGGCGCTCGGCCTCGAAATGTTCGCCTTCCATGATGACGAGATCCTGGATGTCGCGGCGGCCGACCAGAAACTGCTCGCGATAGACCTCGCGCACCGCTTCCGACTGAGCGGCCTGATCCGACAGGGCTGTGATCCGTCCATCAAGCGCGCCATCCTGTGCCGCCAGGGATTCCACCGTGCGCTTCAGATCGCGTGCGACGCTTTCGGCTTCCAGGGCGATGGCGGCCCGGCGCTGTTCTTCCAATGCGGGCCGCTGCAGCGCGGACAGGCCCTGTTGGGTATTGAACCGCAGCCGCAGGCCCACTGCGCTGTCGTCCACCATTCGACCGCCGATCTCCCGACGCTGAAGCGATCCTTCCACCGCCAGCCGGGGAAACCGCGACGCCTTGGCCTCGCGCACTACTGCGTCCGCCGCCTGGACGGCCAGCCTGGCGCGGCGATAGATCGGCGCGGTCACGATGGCCGCATCCAGCCCGTCGTCCTTGCGCAGGGCCTCTAGAAACTCCGGTGGGTCTGGCAAACGCAGTCCGTCCGATGGTTCGCCAACCAGCAGGGCGTAGTGACTGGTCGCATCCGCCAGCTCGCCCATCAGCCGCGCCTTCATGCCCGTCGTGGTGGCGACGGCCAGGGCGACACGGCCGGTTTCGGCCTGGTCGGAGTAGCGTCCCTCGACCCGCGTCTGAGCCATCGAAGACAGGGCCTCCAGCCGTTGTAGATAGCTGTCCACGAGAGAAAGCTGCGCCCTGCGGCTGGCGACATCCAGATAGACCTCGACGATCTCCAGCGCGACATCGTCTCGAACGACCTGAAGGTTGGCCTGCTGTCGCGCCAACTGAGCCCGTTTCTGATCCACCTGACTGTTGGTCTGACCCCAGTCGAAGACCGTCTGCGACAGGTTGACGTCATAGCCCAGGCCGGGCGCCGCAGGTCCCGCCGACACGCCCACGGCGGGCAGATAGGCGTTGCGCGTCATCGCCACTTCGGTCGTCGCCATGGCGACCTCGGCCTCCGCCGCCCGCACTTGCGGATGTCGAAGCACCCCCTGCAAAACCGCCTGGTCCAGAGACGCGCCGGCCCAGGCCGATGTCGCGACCCAGCACAGTCCTGCGATCGCTCCGGCGACCAGGGGCCGCCGGAGCCGCTCCCCCCGTACCCTCATGCGTGGACCGTACCGGCCTCCTCGTCGAAGATCGGCGCCGGCGCGATGGCGCCGATGTCGATGTAGCTCGCGGTATCCGGCGCCCCCGAAAAGGCCGAGCCGGCGACATTCAGGGCGTCGGCCTGTCCACCGGGAATGTTGAGCTCGTGGTGATCTTCGACAAAGGCCGCGATCATGGCTTGAGTGATCGTCAGGTCGATCCCGTCGTCGATCAGTATGACCTCTGCCCTTTCGCCACCGCTGTCCCAATGCCCTTCCGGCCTGCCGAACGTCTGGATCTCCTGGGGCGCCGCCACCAGGTCGTCACTGGTCCATCCGGCTGTCGCGTGATGATCCAAGATCGAAACCTGATCCGCATCAGTCGCTTCCGCCGAAACGCTTGCGTTCAGCAGAGTGGCGCTGCCGTTTTCGTCCAGGCTGTTCAGCAGGTTCACGTCCACGACAGACCCGACCACCACCGAACTGCTCAGGCCTTGGGCGTCCTCGGCGGTGATGGTCAGCGCGTTCAGAAGTCCTGCGCTAAGCAACGTGCTGCTCAGCAAGGCCCCGGAGGTGTCGGTCAAATGGACGGTGGCCAGGAACTGGTTCACCTCGGCATTGTCCAGCACGCCGCCGTCCAGCGCTGTGACGCTGATCCGCGCCGTCGGGGCGACGATGCCGAGCAGACCGGCAGACTCCGTCACCTGAACCTGATAACCGAACGACGCCGCCAGCGCCGCCGAATAGCCGAAGCTCAACGGCGACAAGTTCAACGCGACCAGCGGCGAATATTCGACCTCGACCCGGCTCAGATTGCCATTGGCGTCCGCCGCCAACAGATCCTGCTGTCCCAGGTTCAGGCCCAGAACGCCCAGGCCGAGAACGCCCAGCAGGGCCTCGGCCTGCGCTTCCACCACAGGCGCGACATTGGCCGGATTGGCCGGCGCCGGCTGTACGCCCGAGCTATCGATGGTCAGCGAGGTCGCGCCGTTGTCACCATCGCCATCGACCGCCACCCCGCCGATCGTCAGGACATCGGATGTCGGGGCCGGCGCGGTCAGTTGATCGACCACCAGTTTACCCCGCTCCAGCAGATCGGTCAGGATCGCCTGATCCGAACCGAACCCAGCAGTCAGATCGACGCCCCTCAACAGGATCGTCTGGTTGGCCACGCCGGCCGTCGCAGACCCGAATCCACCCACGAAGCCGCCCGTCGTGCTGATCTGGATCAGGGTGTCGGCGCCGACCTTCTGGAAATGGATGAAGTTGGTCAGGTTGCCGGGATTGGTCCCGATCCGTCCTTCGCCCTGCAGCAGTCCTGCCAGATCCAGGACGTCGCCGCCGAGCGTGAGGCTAGACGCACCGAAGTCCGTGATGATGTCCGCCGCTATCCCGGCGCCCGTCACTTCGTCGCCGCGCTCCCACCGGAACAGGTCCTGACCTGTTCCGCCGCTCAAGGTATCGTTGCCTCGCCCTCCGATAAGAAGGTCGTTACCGGATCCGCCATTCAGCGTGTCGGCGCCCTGCCCGCCGCGCAACAGATCGTTGCCCAGCCCGCCATTCAGCGTATCGTCCCCGTCAAAGCCGTAGAGACGGTTGTCCAGCGCCGCCCCCGTCCCGACATCGGATGCCGTGATCGTATTGGCGCCGGCCGTACCGTTCAGTATCTGGCTTGGCGCAGCGCTGCCCAGCAATCCGGCCAGCACCCCTAGGTCGGCCAGATTGGTTTCCACCTCCTGCACCACCGTCTGATTGGCATCGGTCGCCGTAATGCTGAGCGATTGACCGATGCTCAGGCTCAGAAGGTTCGACAGCCCTCCATCGAACGTGATCGACCCAAGGAACTCGTTGAGTTTCAGATTGTCGATCTCACCGCCGCCGATCGCCTTGATGGTCAGCTGCGACGAGGATGAGATGAAGTTGGTATTCGCCGGCGTCACCTCCAGGCCCAGTTCCGTCGCCAGCGCAGTCGAGAAACCGAAGAACCGCGCGCCAATGCTCACAGCAGCGGAGTAGCGCACCACGACTTCGGTGATGTTGTTGTTGGCATCCGAAGCGGCGAAGAACTGCTGCTCTCCTAGCTGGATCAGACCCAAGGCATCCGCGCTGACCAGTCCCAACAATCCTTCCCCGCCCCCCAAGGCCACTTCTGGAGCGGCAGCAGTCGCTGGCCCGGACGACACGCCGGTCACCTCCACGCGATAGGCGCCGGTAGCGAAGTCCAGAGTGATGGCCTCGCCGCGCAGGGTGGTCGCCGACAAGACGCCGTCATTCACGGAATAGGCGCTGATCGTGGTCGACGAACCGCCCACCGAAATCGTGTCCGTGGCGGCATTGTAGGTGAAGACGCGCCCGTCGATGGTGACGGAAGCCAGGCTTCCACCGTCCGCGCCGAAGCTCTGGACCAGGCTGCCGACGATGATCCCCGGTTGGCCGGGCGTCAGCGACACCGGAGCCGCCATCTGCGGGGCGCCGTCGACGATGGTCAGGGCGATGGTTCCTGTCGCAGAGCCTGTGCTGTCTGTGACGACGACTCCGATAGGCAACTGGATCGTATTGGCGCCGCCGCCGGCCGGATGGTCCACACCGTCCAGAAGAGTGACGCTGTAACCGCCGGAGGCGTTCACGGTAGCGCGAACGACCTCGCGCCCTGCCGCCGAACCGACCAGCGCGCCCGAGGGTTCAGTTATCCAGGTGACCGCCACACCTCTTGATGTCAGGGGTTGGGTCGGCGCTTGAAGCGCGATGGTCGCGCTTCCCGTTTCACCATTGATGGCGATGACGCCCGTGGCGGCAAGACCTAGAGCCGTCTCAGCGACCGAGGCCGTAACGCCGCTGACGGACAGGGCGATCGCATCGACGTTGAAGACCACGGCAGACGACGGCGCCGACACATTGCCGGCGGCGTCGCGGATCACGGCAACAGCGCTGTATGCGCCGTCCGCCAGGCCCGAGCCCAGGGAAAGATCGACACGTCCGGCCGTCACCTGCGCGGCGCTCAAAACGGCGCTGAACGTCTGTGCGACCCCGCCGACAGTGAGGGTCAGGGTGACCGTGTCCCCGGCCTGGGCCGATGGCGTAAGAGCGACGTTGGCGACGACGCCGGCCGCCAGTTCGACCGGATTGATCAGACCATCCGCCGCCGCCGAGATCGTCAGCACAGGCGCATCCGTTCCCGTCGCGCCTCCGGGGCTGACAAGATCGGCGACATAGCCGCGCGTGGCCGTTATGGAGCCGATATTGCCGGCGGCGTCGCTGGCCTGGACCGTAGCCTGGACCGCGCCGCCCGTCAGCGCCGACCCCGGCAAGGCGGCCGTCCAGCGGCCATCCTCCCCTACCGTTGTGGACACTGAGGCTGCGCCCGCCGTCACCGTCACGACATCCCCGGCGCGGAACTCGCCGGAAACCTGACCGGTGACCGAGACCGGCGACTGCGACTCGGCGAGGTTGACGATGTCGTCACCCGCGATGACGCCGATCAAAACGCTGGTCGTCGTCGCGTCGGGCGGCGTCAGATCGATCGCAGGGATTTGGGTGCTGCCAGACACATTTCCAGCCGGATCCACAGCCCTGACCTGACCGGAGAATCCGCTGGAAACGGCGCCCCCGGGGAAGGCCGACGCCGGTATCGACCACTGTCCGTTCACACCAACCTGGGCGGTGATCGGCTGACCTGATGCGCCAACGACAGGATTACCCGCGCCGTCCAACAGCTGGATCGTCGCGCCGCCTTCGCCCGCGCCCGCCAGACCTGCGGCCCCAGCGGCCGAGATCGAGGGCGCCGACGGAGCCAGCGTATCCACACCGACGCCGTGTTGCTGGCTGACGGTCGCCGTATTGCCTGCGGCATCGGTGGTCGTCACGGCGACGGTCAGGCCGGCCGATGCCGCGAGATTGGCTCCCGGGAAGCTGACGCTCCAAGTCCCGCCAATACCGAGAACAGCGCTCTGCGTGGAGCCGTCCGCCAAGGTCACCAGAACCGCGTCGCCCACACGGTATTCGCCGGCCACCACACCCGTCACCGCCACTGCGCCTTGGGCCGATTCCGCGATATTGATGACGTTGTCCGCGGTCACGGCATTGACGGTGATGATTAGGTTGACGGCGCCATCGATTGGACCGATCGGTGTGGCGGCCGTATTGCCCGCCGCGTCGGTCGCTTGAACCGAACCCGTAAAGCCGTTCAGCGACGCATTGACCGACGAAGCGGGGATCGACCAGGCGCCGGACGCATCCGCCGTCGTCGTCGCGACTGGAATGCCGCCAGGTGACCGAACGACGATGGTCGCCCCACCCTCTGCGGTCCCCGAAAGGCCTTGGCCGTTCGCGATCAGGATCACCGGCGCCGGCGTCGTCAGATCGACGACATAGGCCTGAACATCTGTCACCGTAGTCGTATTGCCCGCCGTATCGCGAACGGTCGCCGAGGCGGTCACGCTGCTGGCGGCGGCCAACTCCGCGCCGGAGAACACCACGGACCAGACGCCGCCGGCGCCGATGGTCGCGGTCTGGAACACGCCGGTGGACAGTTGCACCCGAACCGTGTCGCCGGGCGCCAACTCACCCAGGGCCGCCCCGCGCACAGTCACGCCGCCTTGAGCCGCTTCGGCCCCGTTCAGAACATTGTCCGCCGTCACGGCGTCGATCGACAGGGTCAGGTTGACCGTCCCATCGATCGGTCCGACCGGCGTCGCCGCCGTATTGCCCGCCGGGTCGGTTGCGGAGACCGATCCGGTGAAACCGTTCAATCCGCCGGACACGGCGCTGCTGGGGATCGACCAGTTTCCGTCGGCCGAGACCACGACCGTCACCGCGACGCCGCCGCTCAGCACAGGGCTTCCGGCGGCATTCAACAAGGTCAGGGTCGCCCCACCTTCCGCAGTGCCTGTCAGGACCGATCCATTCGCGGCGACGATCACCGGCGGCGGCGTGACGCCGTCCACCGGTCCGACCGCGCCGGCCGCGCTGTTGCCCGCCTGGTCGGTGGCCTGAACGGAGCCAGTAAAGCCATTCAGCCCGCCCGGCACGCTGGCGGCCGGGATCGTCCACGCCCCCGAACCGTTCGCCACCACGGTGATCGGCGCGCCCGCCGTATCCAGCACAGGCGCGCCATTGGCGCCCAAGAGGACGATGGTCGCACCCGCCTCGGCCGTTCCTTCCAGGCCCACGCCATTTGCCTGGGTCAGGGTCGGTTGCTGCGTGATCCCGTCCACGGGTCCAACGGGTGAAGCCGCACTGTTTCCAGCCGGATCGGTCGCGCTGACGGAACCGATGAAGCCGTTCAACCCGCCCGGCACGCTCGCGCCCGGCAGGGTCCAGGCGCCGTTGGCGTCGGCAACCACCCTGATGACGACACCCGCGCTGTTGGTCACGGGAGCGCCGCCCGCATCCAGCAGGGTGATCGTTGCGCCCGCTTCCGCCGTGCCCCGGATGCCGGCTCCATTGGCTCCGACGATGATCGGAGCGGACGGCGGCGTGATATCCACGCCGTAAGGCTGGGCGTCCGTGACCGAGATCGGATTGCCCGATGTGTCGGCGGCGACGACCGACACGGTGACAGAGGTCGAGGCCGCCAGCTCTGCGCCTGTAAAGGCAGTCGTCCATATGCCATTGGCGTCCAGGGTCGCGATCCGGCTGGCGCCGTTCGACAGGGTAACCGTGACCACGGCGCCCGTCGTGAAGTCGCCGAAGACCGAGCCCGTCACCGCGACCGTCGCAGCATTCGCCTCGGCCAGGTTGATCAGATTGTCGCCGGTGACAGAATCGATATTGATCGAAAGGGTCACCGACCCATCGATCGGGCCGACGTCCGCCTGGGCGGTATTGCCCGCGGGATCCGTCGCTCGAACGGCCCCTTCGAATCCGTTCAACCCGCCGGGCACCGTAGACGCCGGAATGGTCCATACGCCATTGGCGGCCACGACCGCCGTCACGGGAAGCCCGCCGGGGCCTTGAACGGCTGTGCCGTCATCGTTCAGCAAGACGATCGTCGCGCCGGCCTCGCCCGTGCCTTGAATACCCAGTCCGTTTGCGCCCGTGATGACCGGGACGGGGGTCGATCCGTCGATCGGCCCGAGGGTGGTCGACGCCGTGTTTCCCGCCGGATCTGTCGCCCGAACCGAGCCCTGAAAGCCGTCTAGCCCGCCAGGAACCGCCGCCCCCGGAACGGTCCACGTCCCATCGGCCGCCACGACCACGGAAATCGGCGTTCCGCCCGTCGTCAGGATCGGCGCGCCATCTGCTCCCAGCAGGACGACCGTCGCGCCAGCCTCGGCGCTGCCGGACACTCCAGCGCCGTTCGCCGTCACGATGACAGGCGCGGGTGTCGTCGTATCCACCAGGAAACCCACGGCGACCGATGGTGCAGAGGCCTTGCCCGCGCCGTCGTCGATCACCGCCGTCACCGTATAGGCGCCGTCGGCAAGGGTTGCGGGTAGGACCAGAACGGCCGCCCCCCCTTCGATGTCCTGAACCGTGACGATGTGCTGCACGCTGACGCCGTCGGATCCCGTCACCGTCAAGACGATGCGGTCGCCCGTCTGGGTTCCCGGCGTCAGGATGACACGCACCTGAATGCCGTCGGACAGCTCCACGGCGTTGACGCCGTCCGCCGCCTCGCCGATCAGAACGGTCGGCGCATCGAGCCCCTGAGGACCTCCCGGCAAAACGAGGTCGGGCGCCGTCGCGGTCGCATTCGGCGAAACATTGCCCGCAGCGTCGGTCTGGGCGGCGACCACCGTTTCCTGGTTACCAAGCGGCGGCGTCAACGGCAGAGTGAAGCCCCCGCCCGCGCCCACCGTACCCGTCGCCACGACCTGACCACCGGGTCCGCGAACGGTGACGGTCGCCCCGGCCTCGCCCGAACCCGAGATCGACGTCCCGTCATCGCTGATGGTCAGACCTGACGGCGCCGCCGGTGCGGTCGTGTCGGGCGCATCCGCCGTCACGGCGGGAGAGGTGTTTCCTGCCGCATCCGCCAGGGTCACGCGAACCGTTTCGCCGTTGGTCAAAGCCGGCTGGATCGCGACCGTGAAGCTACCATCCGCCGCCACCACACCCGTGCCGATCGTGCCGCCGCCTGGCCCGGTGACCGTTACATTGGCGCCCGGCTCGCCCGTGCCGGTGACAGCCTCGCCATTGTCCGAGACATCCACCTGTCCCGGCGCCACGGGCGCGGTCAGATCCGGCGCGGCGACCGTCACCGGCGACGACGTATTTCCCGCTCCATCTGTAAGGGTCACCGAAACAGGCTCGCCATTGGTCAGAGCGGGCTGGATCGCGACCGTGAAAGTCCCGTCCGCCCCCACCACGCCCGCGCCGATGGTGTCGCCGCCCGGCCCCGTGACCGTCACCTTGGCGCCCGGCTCGCCGGTGCCGGTGACCGCACCGCCATTATCTGAGACATCCACCTGTCCCGGCGCCACGGGCGCGGTCAGATCCGGCGCGGTCGCTCCAACGTTGGGAGACACATTTCCCGCAGTATCGGTCAGGGCGACCGTCACAGGCTCGCCATTGGTCAAAGGCGTTTGCATGGTGACGGTGAAGGTCCCGTTCGCCGCAACGGTCCCTGTGCCGATCACCACGCCAGCCGCGTTGCGCACGGTTACGGTCGTCCCCGCCTCACCCGATCCGGACAATGTCGATCCGGACGCATTGAAAACCAGATTGGTGGCCGCGACCGGCGGGGTCGTGTCAGCGGGAGGCGCGGGCGGCGATACCGATCCGCCACCTCCGCCACCACCACCGCCTCCACCCGCAGCGGCGGCCAAGCCGGCCACGCCTGCCAGACCGCCCAGAAGGACGCCCGCCCCCATGCCTCCACCCGCCGCGCCTGCAGCGCTGGTATCCGTCAGACTGACGAAGGGCGACAGTTCGGGTTGAGGGGAGAACGCCAGCGTCAGCGGACCATCCGATACCGCGGTTCCCGTTTCCACAAGAACCTGCCGATCATCATCGCTTTCGAGGAAAAGCTTGCGCACCGACACGCCGTCGAAGAACCCCTCGAGACGCAGCATCTGTCCGTCGGCGGTCATCAGAACCAGATCACCGCCCTGGCGAATCAGGCTCGCAACGTCAGACGGGTGAAGATCGAGGTAGACATCCTTCGCCTGGCTAACATCCAGAACGCCCCTGGCCTCCATCACCGGCGCGGACCGAGCCTCACGAGGATCCTGCGTAAGTTTGGCGGCGATATCGAGCGGCTTGGCTGCGGCGTCTTGCATTGGCTTCCCTCTCCCATCAGGTCGAGAAACCTTCGCAATATCCGTCCGCTGGCGCGTCGGACCCATTACCGCGTGAACAGCAACGGGAAGGCTCCCAACCTCATTTGGTCAGGGCTTCTTCCAGCCGTCTTCGGTAGGAATACTGAGGATCGGTACGGCTGCCGTCGTTAATGTTCAGGAAACATTTTTTAGCGCCAAATTTGTCCAATGCAGCTATCGGAGCAATGACGATAGTACCTTTGGGAGGACATCACCGAGATCTTCAGAGGTTAATCCTGGCCCAAAACGCTCCGCCGCATCGGAATGGATCCAGACCGCCGCGCACGCCGCATCGAAACTGTCCATGCGCTGGGCCGCCAGTCCGCCGATCATCCCGGCCAGGACATCGCCGGTTCCTGCCGTCGCCAGCCAGGCCGAGCCGTTCTCGTTTCGACGGACGCGTCCGTCAGTTGACGCGATGATCGTCTGAGCGCCTTTCAGGACGATGGTTGCCTGGGTCAGGCGCGCGGCTTCGATGGCGGCGGCTTCGCGGCCTTGGGCCAGCAGGCCTGGGAACAGCCGCTCGAACTCGCCCTCGTGCGGCGTCAGGATGTCGTCGCAATCCAAGACGGCGAACAGTTCGGCGGTTCGGCCCTTGAACACCGACAGGCCGTCGGCGTCGATCACCATCACAGCGCCGCTCAATGCCAGTGCCTGGATGTTGGCGATCGTCGCGTCTTCCAGTCCTGCCGCCGGTCCGATCACGACGGCGTCGCTTCCGACGGCTTCACGACCTAAGACTTCAGGTGAAGAGAACGGCGTCAGCATGATCGCCTGGACCGCCGGCGCGATGACGGCGACGGCGTCAGGCGGGCACAGGATTCGCACAACGCCGGCGCCCATTCGCAGCCCGGCCCTTGCCGCAAGCCGCGCAGCGCCCGTCTGATGCGCCTTTCCCGACACGACGATCAAGCGGCCCCGCGTATGCTTGTGCGTTTCCGCGCCCGGCCAAGGCAGAAAATTGCGCCAGATCGCCGGGTCGTTGGTTTCTATCATCCGCGTTCCGATTATCCGTGGCTTTTCTGCGAAAATCGCTTGCTTTGAACGCCCTTGCTGTGTCCCATTTGGGCCCGAGCGCCGCTGCATTCCGTGCGCCGCTCAGGGGTCGCCATGAAGAAAATCGAAGCCATCATCAAGCCTTTCAAGCTGGATGACGTCAAAGAGGCGCTCCAGGACGTGGGCGTACAAGGCATGACTGTGCTGGAGGCCAAGGGATATGGTCGCCAGAAGGGTCATTCCGAACTGTATCGCGGCGCCGAATACGTCATCGACTTCCTGCCCAAGATCAAGATCGAGGTGGTCGTCGCCGACGACCTCGCGCCCGCCGTCGTCGAGGCCATTCAGACCTCGGCCCGCACAGGCAAGATCGGCGACGGCAAGATCTTCGTGTCCGATGTCGCCGAGGTGATCCGTATCCGCACCGGCGAGACCGGAGCCCAGGCCGTCTGAGTTCGACCACCCTCCCCGGCCCTCGGCCCCTCGGGTCGTTGACCGGTTTCCTCCCCAAACGCCAAGAAACAGGACTTCCGAGAATGAGCGCCAGCAAGATCCTCAAACAGATCAAGGATGAGGAGGTCCAGTATGTGGACGTCCGCTTCACCGACACGCGCGGCCGCCTGCAGCACGTCACCTTCGATATCGACCTGGTCGATGAGGACTTCCTGAACGAAGGCACGATGTTCGACGGCTCGTCCATTGCCGGCTGGAAGGCCATCAACGAGTCCGACATGCTGCTGAAGCCGGACCTGACCACGGCCTATATCGACCCCTTCTACCAGCAGAAGACGATGTTCCTGTTCTGCGACGTGCTGAACCCGGACACCAACGAGCCGTACAACCGCGACAGCCGCTCGATGGCCAAGAAGGCGCTGTCGTACGTGCAATCGTCGGGCGTGGGCGACGTGGTCTATTTCGGCCCGGAAGCCGAGTTCTTCATCTTCGACGACGTGCGCTGGTCGACCCAGCCGCACAACACGTCGTATTCGTATGACTCGACGGAACTGCCGGCCAACACCAACGCCGAATACACCGAAGGCAACATGGGCCACCGCCCCGGCGCCAAGGGCGGCTATTTCCCGGTCAACCCGGTCGATTCGGGCCAGGACCTGCGCGGCGAAATGCTGGGCGTCATGCGCGACCTGGGCCTTCAGCCCGAGAAGCACCACCACGAGGTGGCGCCGGCCCAGCACGAACTGGGTCTGAAGTTCTCGGACCTGCTGACCATGGCCGACCGGCTGCAGCTCTATAAGTACGTGATCCACAACGTCGCCGCCGCCTATGGCAAGTCGGCGACCTTCATGGCCAAGCCGATGTTCGCGGACAACGGCTCGGGCATGCACGTCCACATGTCGATCTGGAAGGACGGCAAGCCCCAGTTCGCCGGCGACCAGTACGCCGGCCTGTCGCAGGAATGCCTGTGGTACATTGGCGGCATCATCAAGCACGCCAAGGCCATCAACGCCTTCGCCAACTCGACCACCAACAGCTACAAGCGTCTGGTCCCCGGCTATGAAGCCCCGGTCAAGCTGGCCTATTCGGCCCGCAACCGCTCGGCCTCAATCCGTATCCCGCACGTCTCGTCGCCCAAGGCCAAGCGTCTGGAAGCCCGTTTCCCCGACCCGATGGGCAACCCCTATCTGACCTTCGTCGCCCTGCTGATGGCCGGTCTGGACGGGATCGAGAACCGCATCGATCCGGGCGCGCCCGCCGACAAGAACCTCTACGACCTGCCGCCGGAAGAGCGCGGCTCCATCCCCGAGGTCTGCGGCTCGCTGCGTGAAGCCCTCGAAAACCTCGACAAGGACCGCGCCTTCCTCAAGAAGGGCGGCGTCATGGATGACGATTTCATCGACAGCTACATCGAGCTGAAGATGGAAGAGGTCATGCGCCTGCAACTGCACCCGCACCCGGTCGAGTTCGACATGTACTATAGCTGCTGATCGTCAGATCGGCCGCGACGACAAAGGGCCGGGGAGCAATCCCCGGCCCTTTTCATGTCCGCACTATCGAAGCTGCCAAGCCGTAAGTAGTCGTCGTCTCAGGCGAGTTCAGCTTCCAGATCGTCGGCCTTCTTGCGGCGCAGCTCGATCAGCCGCACGCACCAGATCGAGACCTCGTAGAGGATGACCAGGGGCACGGCGAGCATCAGTTGGCTGATCGGATCCGGCGGCGTGACCACGGCGGCGACCACTACCACGGCGACGATGGCGTAGCGGCGGCCCGACGCCATGACCTTTGAGTTGATCAGCCCGGCCAGGCCCAACAGGGTCGTGACGACCGGCAACTGGAAGCACAGGCCAAAGGCCAGCAGCAGCGATGTCACCAGGCTGAGATAGTCGGAAATCTTGGTCGTCTGGGCCACGGAAATGCCGTCGCTGGCTACCTGCTGGCTCAACGAGAACAGCATGACGAAGGGCAGCATGACATAATAGACCAGCGCTCCGCCCAGGCAGAACATGACCGGCGCGGCGATCAGGAACGGCAGGAAGGCCCCGCGCTCGTTGCGATAAAGGCCCGGCGCGACGAAGCGATACATCTGCCAGGCCATGACCGGGAAGGTCAGGACGGCCGCGCCGAAGGCCGCGATCTTCATCTTTGTGAACAGCTGTTCCAGCGGCGCCGTGGCGATCAGTTGGACGACGGCGGCGCTGCCCGGCGGATAGGGTTTCAGCCCCGTCATCACCGCGATCAGTTCGAGAGGATTGGCGTGACCGCCCGACGCCATGGCCGCAGCGTGAACCGCCACCGCCGCCTGATAGGGTTTGATCAGGGCGATCTGGATCTGATTCGCGAAGGCGAAGCAGAGGATGAACGCCAGGAAGAAGGCCACGACACAGATCAGCAGCCGCCCACGCAGCTCGATCAGGTGATCCATCAAGGGCGCGCGCGACGCCTCGATCTCGGCCTCGTCACGATCGGGAGACGTCACAGGTCAGCGGCCTTCTTGCGCGGGGTCTTGGGTTTGGCGGCCGCAAGCATGGTCTTGGCGGCGGGTGTTGCCGCCTTGGGCTTGGCCGGTGCGCGCGGCTTGGTCGTCGAGGCCTTGGCGGTCGTCGCCGACTTCGCCTTCGCGGCCGCCCGTTTGGGTTTCGTTTCCGCGACGGGCTCAGCCGGCGTATCCGGCCATTCATCGGCGACCGGCGTCATGACCGGCGCATCCGGCTCAGGTGCAGGCAGAGCGGCCGTGGGCGTCGGCGCCTTCAGCCCGGCGTTGATGTCCTTGAAGGCGGCGTCCGCCTCGGCGCCCAGGGGATACATGGCCCCCTGCCCCGTCCGCAGCGCCTCGACCTCCTTACGCAGGTCGTCCAGCTCGGACTGACGCGCCATCTCGTCGAAGCTGGAGCGGAACTCGTTAGCCATGGCGCGCGCCTTGGCGACCATCTGACCGACGCGACGCATCAGAACAGGCAGATCCTTTGGCCCCACAACAAGCAGGGCCACCAGACCGATCACCACTAATTCGAAGCCCCCGATACCGGGGCCGAGCCCGCCCATGCGTCAGCCCTTACAGACGACGACTAGCGCTTCAGCTCTTCCTTCTCCGCCTCGGTGCGCGGCAGCGAGCTGACGCCCTCTTGCGGGCCGTCTTTCTTGTCTTCGTCCTTCAGGCCGTCCTTGAACGCGCGAATGCCCTTGGCCGCGTCGCCCATGATACCTGACAGCTTGCCCCGGCCGCCAAACAGCAGCGCGACGACGACAATGACGATGGCCCAATGCCAGATGCTCATGGAGCCCATGGCTAATCTCCTCGCGGGGACCGGTCATCCGATCCCATCCACTATTCTTCGATCCGCATATAGGCGCAGTGATGGCCCCACGCCAAGGGACGCTGTAGGTCTGCGCGACCATGAGTCTCTCCGATCACGTCATCATCCACACCGACGGCGCCTGCAAGGGCAATCCGGGCCCGGGCGGCTGGGGCGCATTGCTCCAAACCGGCGGCGGTCACGAAAAGGAATTGTGGGGCGGCGAAGCCAACACCACCAACAACCGTATGGAGCTGATGGCCGCCATCATGGCGCTTGAAGCCCTGAAACGACCCTGCAAGATCGAACTGCATACCGACAGCAAATACGTCATGCACGGAATCACGGAATGGATTCGGGGCTGGAAGGCCCGCGGCTGGCTGACGGCGGACAAGAAGCCGGTCAAGAACGCCGACCTGTGGCAGCGCCTGGACGCCGCCCGCCTGCGTCACGACGTCAAATGGCGCTGGGTAAAGGGGCATGCGGGCCACGAGTTGAACGAGCGCGCGGACCAGCTGGCGAATCGCGGCGTCGCTGACCTGCCTCGGCGCTAGGCCCAATCGACATTCAGTGATTCCCGAGCGTCCTGATGCGTGATTCATAGGTCTCCGTGTTGGCGGAGGTCTTTGATGGGTGTGAAGCGTTACGAACTCGACGATGCGCAGTGGGATCGGATAGCGCCGTTGTTGCCGGGCAAGACTTCGGATCCCGGCCGGACCGGGGCGGACAACCGACTGTTCGTGAACGGTGTGCTGTGGGTCTTGAGGTCTGGCGCGCACTGGCAGAACCTGCCCGAGCGCTATGGCAAGTGGAAGACGGCGCACAAGCGCTTCAGCCGATGGGCAGCGGCCGGGGTGTGGGAGAAGGTCTTCGCCGATCTCGTCGAAGATCGGGACAACCAGTATCTGATGCTCGACTCGACCCTGGTGCGGGCTCACCAGCAGGCGACGACCGGCCGGGGCAGCGGCTCAAAAAAGGGGGCCTCGATCCGGCTGTGGGGCGTTCCCGAGGTGGACTGACGACCAAGATCCATATGGCCTGCGACACGCTGGGACGGCCGGTCCGCTTCCTGATCGCGCCGGGGCAGAGCCACGACATTCTCGCCGTCCCGGCGCTTCTGGAGGGGTATCGACCCGCCGCCGTCCTCGCCGACCGGGCCTACGACGCCAACAGCCTGCGCGCCTATCTGGCCAGCATCGGAGCCGAGGCGGTCATCCCCTCCACCCGCTCGCGCAAGACCCCGATCCCGCACGATCCCCTGATCTACAAACTACGGAACCGCGTCGAGCGCTGCTTTAACAAGCTCAAGCACTTCCGACGCTTCGCCACACGGTTCGACAGGCTGGCGCGTCACTACCTCTCCTTCGTCCACATCGCCGCCTCCATGCTCTGGATGCGGTGAATGTCGATTCGTCCTAGACGGCTTCGACTTCTTTTTCCGGCTCGGCCGCACGACGCCGTACGCGCGATCCGCTCATGACCGCGCCGAACAGGGCCGTTACGGCCGCGATCTGAAATCCGTGGCCGACCCCGCCGATCGGCGCCGCCGACAGCAGGAAGGCGACTACGACCGCACCCAGTGACTGGCCCAACACGCGCGCCATGCCCAACGTGCCGCCCGCCGCTCCGGCCCTTTCTTTCGGCGCTTCCGAAAGCATGGCGCGGTTGTTGGGCGACTGGAAGAAGCCGAAGCCTGCGCCGCAGACCGCCATTCGCCACACGATATCGAAATGCGTCGAATCGGCATTCAGGAAACTGAGAGCCATCAGGCCGCAGGCGAAAACGCTCAGGCCAATCGCGCCCAGAACACCCGCCGAGTATCGATCCGACAGATAGCCGGCCAGAGGCGCCGCGATCATCGTCGCCAGCGGCCAGGGCGTCATCAACAGGCCCGTCTCGACCGCCGTCAGTCGCAGCGATCCCTGAAGGAAGAAAGGCAAGGCCACGAAGGCCATCATCTGCGCCGTGAAGGAAATGATGGAGGTCGCCACCGACAGGCTGAACATCGGCCGCGCCAACAGGTCCAGCGGGATCAAAGGCGACGCCCGCGACCGCTCGTGGCGAATCAGCAGCACACCCGCTGCCAATCCTGCCCCAGTCAGGCCAAACCCCAACACGGCCGCCTCGCCATGCGCCAAGGATTGCAACCCGGTGATGACCAGGCCGAACGCCGCCGCATTCAACGCCACCCCGGTCCAGTTCAGCTTGCGCTTGTGCAGCGGATTGTGCGGCAAGGTGAACCCGGCCAGCGACACGGCCAACAGCCCGATGGGTATGTTCAGCGCAAACAGCCAGCGCCAGTGCCCGACGGACAGGATGGCGCTTGCGATGGTCGGCCCGGCCGCCGCCGCCAAGGACACGATAACGGCGTTGATGCCGACAGCGCGACCCAGCAGGCTCTGTGGATAGGTGAACCGCACCAAGGCGCCGTTCACGCTCATGATGCCCGCCGCGCCAAAGCCCTGGATCACGCGAGCAAGGCTCAGCGCCTCGATGGAGTTGGCGAAGACGCAGGCGATGGACGCCAGGGTGAAGACGGCCAGCCCCGCCTGTGACACCCGTCGATAGCCGACGATCTCGCCCAGCGACGCGAGCGGCAGAAGGGCGACGACGATGGCGATCTGATAGGCGTTGACGATCCAGATCGAAGCCGCCGACGACGCCTGCAGATCCTGTGCGATGGACGGCAGGGCGACATTGGCGATGGCCCCGTCCAGGACTGCCAGGGTGATCCCCAGGCCGATGGACACGATGGCCCAATAGCGCCTAGGCGTGGGCAGACCGTCCGAAGCGGCGTTCTGGTTGGCTGTCATTCCTGACGAACGCCTCTCGGGCCGCGTCGTTTCAGACGGGGGACTGGACCGTCAATAAAGACCCGGTGATGCGCATCACCACGACGTCCTGCCCCTCCACCGGCGCCTCGCCCTCGACCTCGGCCGGCCATTCGGCGCCCGAGATGAAGACGCGGCCGCGCCCGGAAACGAATGCCTCGACCACCCGCGCCCGCTGGCCGATCAGTCGGCTGTCGCGGTCGTTGATGTCGGGACCGGCAGGGTTGGCCTTGGCGATCAGTTGACGAGACAAAAGCGTAGCGATCACCGTGAGAACGGCGAAGACGGCTACCTCACCGGGCAAACCCAGCCGCACGCCCGCAGCCGTCATCACCGCGACGACACCGGCCGAAACGGCGGGCCACAGCAGCCATTCGGTGGAGAACATCGCCTCGACCGCCAGCAGCAGAACCCCGATAGCCAGCCAGATCCAGAACGGCTGGCTGGTATAGAGATCAGCGAGCGACATCATAGGTCAGCGTCCTTCGATCAGGCCGAGGGTGGGACAGCGCCGCCCGCAGGGCGACGCGGCGGTGTGGGACGGATCGGCGGCGTCGGAGCGTCGCCGGAGTTCTGGTTCTTGGCCAGGCCGACCATCTCGCCGATGCCGGCGATGGTGCCGACCAGGGCGCCCATTTCCGCAGGAACGATGACGGTGCGCTGCTGCGGGCTGCGCGCCAGTTCGGCGAAGGCTTCGACATACTTCTGGGCGATGAAGTAGTTGATGGCGTTCACATCGCCGCGTGCAATGGCTTCGGACACCATGGCGGTGGCTTTCGCCTCCGCTTGAGCTTCGCGTTCGCGAGCCTCGGCGTCGCGGAAAGCGGCTTCCTTGCGGCCTTCGGCCTGAAGAATGGCGGCCTGTTTGGCGCCTTCGGCGCGCGCGATCGCGGCCTGCTTTTCGCCCTCTGCTTCCGTGATGATTGCGCGCTTTTCGCGCTCCGCCTTCATCTGGCGAGCCATGGCGTTCGTGATATCGACAGGTGGAGTAAGATCCTTGATCTCGATCCTGTTGACCTTGACGCCCCACGGTTCAGTCGCAGCGTCGATGACCGTCAGCAATCGCGTGTTGATCGAGTCCCGTTGGAAAAGGACCTCGTCCAGTTCCATCGAACCGACGACCGTTCGCAGGTTGGTCATGCAGAGCTGGGTGATTGCGTAAGGAAGATTCTCGACCCGGTAAGCGCCCGCCGAGGCGTTCATCACTTGAATGAACACGATCGCGTCGACCTTCACCATGGCGTTGTCCTTGGTGATGACCTCCTGCGTCGGGACATCCAGCACCTGCTCCATCATATTCATGCGACGGCCGACCCGCTCCACGAAAGGGGTCAGAAAGCCGATGCCGGGGCTCAGCGTCTTGGTGTATTTGCCGAAACGTTCGACCGTGAATTCACGCCCTTGCGGCACGATCTTGATCACGCTGATCAAGAGTACGATGGCGAGAAGCAACACTACGCCGGCGAATATGGTGGTAACGTCCATTCAGATCCTCCCTGAGGCGGTCAGCCTACGCGCTGGACGCGAGCGGCGCCATAGAAACCGGACGAGCTGATCGAGGCTAAGGTTCGCGCTTGGCCCGCCAGGCCGCCAGCCGGACGCTGACGTCGCGCTCGATGTCGCCGTAGAACAGGTTGTAGGGGACGATCTTGCGCCGATCCGCCCAGCTTCCGCCGGCGGTCAGAAAGTCCGCGTCGGGTGCGCTATGCCACAGCAGGCCGCCGCGACATTCGGTCGAAATCAGTCGCCCGGTCAGGGCTGGGCGCGCCCCCCACTCCAGCCCCGTCGCATTGGTCGCCCCGCTGTGCTGGCGAGCTTCGGCGCGCGGCTGTTGCGTCGCTCCGGTCACCGGGTTGACGCAGATCGGCGCGGTCGTCAGCCCGACCAGCTCGCCCCGGTCGTTCCATTCCAACGCCCGCCGCAGCTTGCGCCGCGCCGCCGGTTCGTCGCCGTCCTCGACCGAAGACCAGGCGACGATACAGCCTGTCTCGTCCGACGCGTCGCAGGGCGCGACCCTCTGCTGGAACATCTCGCGACTGACCAAGGTCTCGATCAGATAGGCCGCAACCAGCCGATCCTTGAGCTTCGGATCGGAGCGAAGCGCGTCGCGCACCAGTAGCGCGGACAATTCGCCGCCCTGCTCGACCCCGGCGATCACGATCGGACCGGTCTGGTGATTGCGTAGCCAAATCGCGAATGCCGCCTTCACATCCCCATAGGCGAAGGCCCGCGCCTCACGCGCATCGTCGCGCAGGGTCAGCCGCGTATAGAGGCTGGCCTGGCGATAAAGCGGCGCGCTGACCTTGCCTTCCCGAGCAAACGGCGAGGCATAGTTCGGCAGGACGACGCGACGAAGATAGGCGTTCGCCCGTGCATCATCGATGGGGCCGTTCCACTCCGCGCCGCCGTCGAAGGTGGTCGGCATGACGAAGAAGACCGACGCGCGGTCCGGCGCGCCTTCGTCCATCAACGCCCAGGACGACGCCGATCGATAATCCGGCGCGGGCGGCGGCTGATAGGTCTGGAACGGCACCTGGGGGTCTAACCCCGCCCGCAGGATATCTCCGCTCCAGACCGCCACGGCGGCGGTTAGGACGAAGACGGCGGCGAAGCCCGCATAGCCGACCCATTGCCTGAAGGTCAGCCGGCGCATCAGCGGTAGGGATCAAAGGTGGAGAGAAAGTCCTGCACGTAGCGTCGCACGCCCTCTTCCAGCGGCGTGGACTGGCCCTCGAACCCGGCGGCCCGAATCCGGTCCATCCGGGCTTCGGTGAAATACTGGTACCGGTCGCGAATGACCTCGGGCATGTCGATATATTCGATCGACGGCTCCTTGCCGGCGGCGGCGAAGGTGGCGCGCGCCAGATCGGCGAACGACCGCGCCTGACCGGAGCCGGCGTTGAAGATGCCGGACACTTCGGGCGATTGCAGCAGGAACTCGATGATATCGACCACGTCGTCGATATAGACGAAGTCGCGCAGCTGGCCGCCATCGGGATAGTTCGGATTGTGCGACCGGAACAGGCTGACCGCCTCGCCCGCCTCGACCTGGGGCCAGATCTGGGCCACGACCGACTTCATCCCGCCCTTGTGACCCTCGTTCGGCCCATAGACGTTGAAGAACTTCAGTCCGGCCCACTGGCGAGGCGCCTGGCCGCGATCCGCCTGGCGCACGGCATGCTGATCGAACAGCATTTTCGAATAGCCATAGGCGTTTAGCGGCCGAAGCTTCGACAGAGACTCCGCATCGTAGTCGTCGTTGAAGCCCGTCTCGCCGTCGCCGTAGGTCGCTGCTGACGAGGCATAGATCATCCGCGCGTCTCGGATCGTGCACCAGTCCCACAGGTCACGCGACAAGGTGAAGTTGGTGCGCAGGATCAGGTCGGCGTCCGGCTCGGTCGTCGAGGAGATAGCGCCCATATGCACCACGGCCTCGATCCGCTCGGCGTGACGCTCCAACTGTTCGAACAGTTCCTCGGGCGACCAGAAGTCGGCGATGGCATGTTTGGCTACGTTCTTCCACTTGGCCAGATCGGCCGTCTCCAGCCGGTCGCAGACCACGACGTCATAGGCCGTCTCGGCCGTCAGCCGCGCCACGATGTTCGAGCCGATGAAGCCGGCGCCGCCGGTGACGACGATCATGCGAGGCGTCATTGCTGGGGTCCTGTGGTCATCTTCTCGATCGTCCGAGTAGTCGAATATCCATCTTTGAAATCGGCCAGCCTGACCTCGCCGCCCCAGCTCTCGACCAGATCGCCGCCGACCACGCCCTCGCGGGTATAATCCGAGCCCTTGATCAGCACATCGGGTCTCAGCCGTTCGATCAAGGCGACCGGCGTGGGATCGTCGAAACTGGTCACGCGGTCAACGCTGGCCAGGCCACCGATGACGACCGCCCGGCTGTCCAGATCGTTGACCGGCCGGCCATCGCCTTTCAGCCGCTTGACCGAGGCGTCGGTGTTCAGCGCCACCACCAACCGGTCGCACCAGCTGCGCGCCTGGGCCAGATAGGCGACATGGCCCCGGTGCAGAATGTCGAAACATCCGTTGGTGAAGCCGACCTTCAGCCCCTGACGCCGCCAGGCCTCGACCTCGGCCGCCAGCTCGTCCAGCGGCGTCACCTTGGCGACGGCGGCCGTCGCATGTTGGCTCAGTTCGGCCTCGATCAGTTCGGCCGGCGTGACCACGGCCGTCCCGGCCTTCCCGACCACCACGCCCGAGGCCAGGATGGCGAACTCGACCGCGGTCTCCAGCGACGCCCCAGCGCCCAGGGCCAGGCCTATGGCGGCCAGACAGGTATCCCCGGCGCCCGAGACGTCGAACACCTCGCGGGCCCGTCCAGGGAAATGCTTCACAGATTCCCCGCGCCGAGCCAGGCTCATGCCCTTGCCCGCGCGCGTCACGATCACGGCCTTTGAGGTCGTGCCGGCCAGCAGCGCCTTCAGCGCCGTTTCGACCTCGGCGTCCGTCCCGACTGGGAGGCCCGTAGCGCCGGCCAGTTCCGAAGCGTTGGGCTTGATCACATCGACCGCCCCATAGCGGGCGAAGTCTCGTCCCTTGGGATCGACCACGACCGGCGCGCCTGACGCCTTCGCCGCAGCCAAGGCCGAACCGATCAGCGCGTCGCCGACCACGCCCTTGGCATAGTCAGACAAAAGATAGACGGAAGCACCCGTAAACGCGTTGGAATTATAGATAGAAACTGGTGCAGCTTCGTCGTCCAACCGCAACAACTGCTGCCCCGCCGAGACGAACCGCGTCTTGACGATGGTCGCAGCCCCTGCGGGACGGGCCAGGGCGTCCTCGATACGCGGCTCGGCGGCGATCAGAGCGGTCAGCTCAGCGCCCGCCGCATCATCCCCGACCACGGCGCCCAGACGGGCCACACCGCCCAAGGCCGCGATGTTGCGCGCCACATTGCCGACGCCGCCCGGCATGGCGACGGTGCGGGCGGCGCGCAGCACAGGGATCGGCGCCTCGGGCGAGATGCGGCTGACCTCGCCATAGACGTAGCGGTCCAGCATCAGATCGCCGACGCAGGCGATCTTCAGGCCGCGCACGCGCTCCAGCAGGCTTTGCAGGGCGCCCAGGTCCAGGGTGTCAGACATGGGTCCGACCTAGAGGATTCAGGCGGCCTGCGCCACCGGCGCCTTGGCCCCGATCTTGATGGCCAAGTCGTCGAAGGCGATCAGCTGCGCAGCCAGGGCCTCGAACTGGTCCAGCGGCACCATGTTGGGACCGTCTGACGGCGCATTGTCCGGGTCCGGGTGCGTCTCCACGAAGACGGCGTCCACCCCGACCGAGACGGCGGCGCGCGCCAGGACCGGCACGAACTCGCGCTGGCCGCCCGAGGACGTGCCCTGCCCGCCCGGCTGCTGGACGCTGTGGGTCGCGTCGAACACGACGGGGCAGCCTATCTCACGCAGAACCGGCAGCGCCCGCATGTCGCTGACCAGGGTATTGTAGCCGAAGCTGGCGCCCCGCTCGCAGGCCATGACGTTGGGATTGCCCGCCCCGACCACCTTGGCGATGACGTTCTTCATGTCCCAGGGGGCCAGGAACTGACCCTTCTTGATGTTGATCGCCTTGCCGGTCGCGGCAGCGGCCAGCAGCAGGTCGGTCTGGCGGCTGAGGAAGGCCGGAATCTGCAGCACATCGACAACCTCGCCCACCGGACCGCACTGGGCCTCAGAGTGGACGTCGGTCAGGGTAGGCAGGCCCGTCACCTCGCGAATCTCGGCGAAGATCGGCATGGCCTCCTTCAGGCCGATACCGCGCGCGGCGCTGGCGCTGGTTCGGTTCGCCTTGTCGAAACTGGTCTTGTAGATGATCCCGACGTTCAGCCGCTCGCCGATTTCCTTCAGCGCATGGGCCGTTTCCAGTGCGTGCTGACGGCTCTCCATCTGGCAGGGACCGGCGATGAAGGCGATTCTTGCACCGCCCCCGATGACGACAGGCGTCCGAAGACCTTCGGACAACGTAATGACAGCGTTGGGTCGGCTCACGGGGCGGCTCTTTCGAAGTTCGGGTGTTGTAGAGGCGGCGTTTGCCGCAGCTATTGGGCCATCAGGTGGCGCTCTGAACGGTTGAGCGCAAGTTATCACGGAGTTCGCCCGCGTGGCCACCAAGCCTGTCATCCTCTGGTTCCGCCGCGACCTGCGCCTGCACGACAACCCTGCCCTGAACCAGGCCGCCGAGACCGGACGGCCGATCCTTCCGGTCTTCATCCTGGATCAGAGCCCCGACCGACCCACTGGCGCGGCATCGCTGTGGTGGCTCGACAAGTCGCTGAGGGCGCTCGACGCGACGCTTCAGGCGCGGGGTTCGCGGTTGATTTTGCGCAGCGGCGATTCGCTGGTCCAGCTCCAGAGCCTGATCGACGAGACCGACGCCGACGTGGTCTTCATGAACCGGCTGTTCGAACCGCAGGCGTTCGAACGCGACGCCGAAATCGCCCATGCGCTGAAAGCCGACGCCATCGACTGCCGGGGCTTCAACGGTTCCCTGCTGTGCCGGCCTGGCGCCGTGCTGAACGGCACGGGCGGTCCCTACAAGGTCTTCACCCCATTCCTGAAGGCGCTTCTGGCCAAGTCGGAGCCGCCCGCTCACACGACCGGTCCGCGCGTAATCGACACGCCGTCCGCCGTCGAGAGCGAATCGATCGACGACTGGAAACTGCATCCCACAGGACCAGACTGGTCCAAAGGCTTCGACTGGACGGCGGGCGAAGACGGCGCCTCGGCCGCCCTGTCCGACTTCATCGCCCATGGGCTGAAGACCTACGCCGTCGGCCGCGACTATCCCGACCGTCCGGCCACTAGCCGCCTGTCGCCACACCTGCATTGGGGCGAGATCAGTCCGTGGCGCGCTGTCGAACGCGCGCGTGACGCGGCAGAGACCGGCAAGGTCTCAGCCACAGAGGCCGAGAAATTCGTCGCCGAGATCGGTTGGCGCGATTTCTCCGCCCACCTGCTCCACCATTTCCCGACCATGCCCGAGGGCGCCTTTCGGCCCGAGTATGACGCCATGCCCTGGCGTGACGATCCCGAGGGACTGGAAGCCTGGAAGCGCGGCCGCACCGGCTATCCCCTGGTCGATGCCGGGATGCGACAACTGTGGGCAACCGGCTGGATGCACAATCGCGTGCGGATGGTCGTCGCCTCTTTCCTGGTCAAACATCTGCTGGTCGACTGGCGCGAGGGAGAGGCCTGGTTCTGGGACACGCTGGTCGATGCCGATCTGGCCAGCAATGTGCAGAACTGGCAGTGGGTCGCCGGGTCCGGCGCCGACGCCTCGCCGTATTTCCGCATCTTCAATCCTATCGCCCAGGGCGAGAAGTTCGACGCCAAGGGCGGCTATGTCCGCCGCTGGGTTCCCGAACTGCGCGCCCTGCCCGACCGCTGGCTCCAGGCCCCCTGGACCGCTCCGGCCGAGGTGCTGCGCGACGCCGGCGTCAGGCTTGGCAAGGACTATCCCCACCCCATCTTGGATCATGGCCAAGCTCGCGCCCGCGCCCTCGACGCCCTCAAGACGGTGTCGGGACGCGGCGACGACACGACCGACCGTGATTGACGCGTAGAAAGGTTCATCATGAGTCTCGCCACGACCGACCTGGAGGCCGCCGCCGCCCGGACGCCCCGCGTCTTTGGGATGCTGCTCCGCCTGCTTGCCTCCAACTGGACCTTCGGGCGCCTGACGGTGCATCTGCCCAACGGCGAGGCCCATGTGCTGGAAGGCAGACAGCCCGGCCCCAGCGGCGTGATGCACGTCAAGGATTACGGCTTCGCGCGCCGCGTCCTGGCCGCCGGCGACATCGGGTTCGCCGAGGGCTATATGGCTGGCGAATGGGACAGCCCGCATCTGCCCGCCCTGCTGGAGACTCTGGTCGATAATTACGACCACATCCGCCGCCTGTTCGACGGCAACTGGCTGATGATGGCGGTCAACTGGTTGTCGCACCGCAGCAACCGCAACAGCCGCACAGGGTCGAAAAAGAACATCCACGCCCATTACGACCTGGGCAACGCCTTCTATCTGAACTGGCTGGACACCTCGATGACCTATTCGTCGGCGCGTTTCAGTCGCGAGGACGAGACGCTGGAAGCAGGCCAGCGCGAGAAATACGCCAGCCTGGCCCGTATGATGGACATTAAGCCCGGCATGTCGGTCTTGGAGATCGGCTGCGGGTGGGGCGGTTTCGCCGAGTTCGCCGCGCGCGAGATTGGCGCGAACGTCACCGGCATCACCATCTCCAAGGAGCAGCACGACTTCGCGCAACAACGGCTGTTCAATGCGGGTCTGGCGGACAAGGCGAGGATCGAGCTGGTCGATTATCGCGACGTCCAGGGCCAGTTCGACCGCGTCGCCTCCATCGAAATGTTCGAGGCGGTCGGCAAGGAATATTGGCCCGCCTATTTCGACAAGGTCCGCGATGTCCTCAAGCCGGGCGGTGTCGCGGGGCTGCAGATCATCACTATCCAGGATGTCCTGTTCGAGGAATACAACGCCCGCACCGACTTCATCCAAAAATATGTCTTCCCTGGCGGCATGCTGCCGTCGGAGGAGAGACTGGCGCCCGTAACTTCGGCGGCAGGCCTGTCATGGCAGGCCGTCGAGCGGTTCGGTCTCGACTATGCTTCCACTCTGAAACGCTGGGACGAGCGCTTTCAGGCAAGTTGGTCCGAAATCAGCAGGATTCCCGGTTTCGACGAGCGTTTCCGGCGGCTATGGCGCTTCTATCTCGCCTATTGCGAAGCCGGGTTCCGATCCGGCCGCACCGACGTCATCCAACTGGCCCTGTCCCGACCATGAGCTTTTTGATTTCCACCGAAGATCTCGCCATTCGTTTGGACGAGCCCGGCCTACGCATCGTGGATGGCAGTTGGCATCTGGACGGCCGGGACGCGCGTGCCGACTTTGAGCGGACCCACATTCCCGGCGCGGT
This sequence comes from Brevundimonas sp. KH_058, assembly GCF_057838505.1. NCBI lineage: Bacteria > Pseudomonadati > Pseudomonadota > Alphaproteobacteria > Caulobacterales > Caulobacteraceae > Brevundimonas > Brevundimonas sp. KH_058. The sequence continues at coordinate 3,103,348 of NZ_CM174469.1, forward strand.
TTTCTTTGATCTGGATGCCGTGTCCGACCGCGACAGCCCCCTGCCCCACATGATGCCGTCGCCGCAATCGTTCGCGGCCTCAGTCGGCGTTCTTGGAATCGGCAGCGACGACCGGATCGTCGTCTATGACACGGCCGGCCTGTTCTCGGCGGCCCGCGTCTGGTGGATGCTGAAGACGATGGGCGCCAAGCAGGTTCAAGTGCTGGACGGCGGCCTCCCGCGTTGGCTGGCGCAGGGCCGACCGGTGCAGACCGGCGGGTCGAAAGCCGTTACGACCAGCTTCGAGGCCGCAGATTCCGGTGAGGCAATCGCCTCGCTCGATGATGTCCGCGATGCCTTGGCCCAAGGGGTTCAGGTCGTCGATGCGCGTGGTGCCCCTCGGTTCAGCGGTCAGGCCGCCGAACCCCGCCCTGGCGTGCGCAGCGGTCATATGCCGGGCGCGCTCAACTTGCCCTACGGCCGCCTGCTGAACGAGAACGGCACGATGAAGCGCGGTGCGGCCTTGGCACAAGCCTTCGTCGAGGCTGGCGTGGACATAGACCGGCCCATCGTCACCACATGCGGCTCCGGCGTCACCGCCGCCATCCTGACCCTGGGCTTGGCAGAACTGGACCGACCGTCAAAACTATACGACGGTTCATGGTCCGAATGGGGCGCCCGCTCGGACACCCCGGTCGAAACCGGCTGAGGGTCAGACCGGCGACGCCACGGGAACGACATCGTCGGCTTCGAGGGCGTCGTCCTCTTCGCCACGCGAGACCACGGTCGCCAGCACCAGATCGCCGGTGACGTTCAGGGTCGTGCGGCACATGTCCAGGAAACGATCGACGCCCAGGATCAGGCCGATCCCCTCCGGCGGCACCTTCACCATCACCAGGATCATGGCCACCACCGGCAGCGATCCGGCCGGCACACCCGCCGTGCCGATCCCGCCCAGTATGCAGACCAGCATGACGATGACCTGCTGGGTGATGGTCAGATCGACGCCGAAGAATTGGGCCAGGAACAGAACCGTCACCCCCTCGAACAGGGCCGTGCCGTTCTGGTTGGCGGTGGCGCCGACCGTCAGCACGAAACGCGCGATCTTGCGCGGCAGCTTCAGCTCTTCCTCGGCTGCTTTCAGCGACACCGGCAGCGAGGCGTTGGACGAGGCGGTCGAGAAGGCCACCACCATCGGCTCACGCACGCCCTTGAAGAAGGCGATGGGCGAGCGCCCGCCCAGGATCCAGATCACCAGCGGATAGACCACGAACATATGGATCGCCATGGCGCCCACGGCGACACCCACATAGGCTGCCAGCCGCACCAGCAGATCCCATCCGAACAGAGCCGCCAGGTTGAACATCAGGCAGGCGATGGCGATGGGGGCCAGTTTGATGAAGAGGTTGATCAGCTTCATCGTGACTTCGAACATGCCCTCGATTACCTGCTGAAGTCGGTCGGTGGCGGGCGACTTGGCCATCACCAGGCCGATGCCGAAGAACAGGGCGAACACCATCACCGGCAGGATCTGGTTCTCGGCTGCGGCCGTGAAGACGTTCGACGGAATCAGCTCCAGGAAGAAGTCGCCAAGCTGGATGGTTTCGGGCGCCCCGCGCACGATGCCGGCCGCGCCATCGCGGCCCTGCTCCAGCAGCTGTTGCGCCAGCACGGGATCGACGCCCCGTCCGGGTTGGAACACGTTGACCATGACCAGGCCGATCACCACAGCGATGCTGGACACCAGTATGGTCAGCACCAGGGTCTTGATCCCCGCGCGTCCCAGCGAGCTGAGATCGCCCATCTCCGCCACCCCGACCACCAGGGCCGAGAACAGCAGGGGGATGACCATCATGAACAGCAGGCGCAGGAAGATCTGACCCAGCGGCCCTGTTACGTTGTCCGTCAACCAGACGACCCACCCCGTGTCGGCGCCCAGCGTCAGATTGACGAGGAGACCGCCGCCCAGACCCACGGCGAAACCGATCAGCATCAGCCAGTGCAGCGCGAGGCCGCCACGTTTCGTCTCGGTCATCTATCCCCCAAGGAAGCGATACAAGCGTCGGCGCTTATCGGATCGGCAGACCATAGATCAAGCCAGCCGGGCGCGCGTTCCATTGTGCGTTCAAACCGCGCGCCAGGTCGAGCGCCGATTGCGACCCCAGATTCCGCTCAAAAATCTCGCCGTAATTGCCGACCGCCCCGACGGCGTCCCTGGCCCAGGTCTTGGACAAGCCCAGCATGGGTCCGAACTCGCCCTCGACGCCCAGCAAACGGCGCACGCGCGGGTCAGTCGCAGTCTTCGCCTGCGACTCGACATTGACCTCCGTGACCCCCAGCTCCTCGGCCAACATCAGGGCATTCAGGGTCCATCGCACCGTCGAAGCCCATCGTTCGTCGCCCGCCTTGACGACCGGTCCCAGCGGCTCCTTGGACACCACATCCGACAGGATCACATGTTCGTTGGGGTTGGTTAGAATGGTCCGCGCGGCGGCCAGGGCGGAGATGTCGGCGCTGAAGGCGTCGCAGTCTTCGCGGCCATAGGCGTCGCGCGCCGCCTCTTCGGTTTCGAAGATGACAGGCCGATATTCCACGCCGCGCGAGCGGAAATAATCGGCGGCGTTGGCTTGCGAGGTGGAGCCGGACTGCACGCACACCCGCGCCCCGTTCAGCTCGGTCGCGCTGTTCAGGTTCAGCGCGCGCCGAACTAGGAAGCCCTGGCCGTCATAATAGTTGATCCCGGCGAAGACGAACCCCTCGCCGGCATCTCGGCTCATGGTCCAGGACGAGTTGCGCCACAGCACGTCAATCCGGCCGTCGTTCAGCGCCGCGAACCGATCCGACGCCGACAAGGGCACGAACCGCACGGCATTGGCATCGCCCAGCACGGCTGCCGCCGTGGCGCGACAGAAGTCCACGTCGAATCCCCGCCACTGACCGCGATTGTCCGTATAGGCGAACCCGACCAGTCCCTGATGGACGCCGCAGTTCAGGCGTCCCCGCCGCTTGATCGCCGCCAGGGTCTGGCTTTCGGGGACGGCGCTTGGCGTGGTCGTGGTCGACGCAACAACTGTCTTCTCAGGCGTCGGATCGGCGTCCTGCCGCCCGCACGCGGCCGTCAGCAGCACCGCCGCCATCGCTCCGATCATCCAGCACCGCATCGCGTTCCAATCCCTCGCCGCTTGCGCCCCGCTGGCTTTAGAGGCCTTTAGGCCCCGATCCGCAACCCTTCCGCAACCCATCGGAAAAGCCATGTCGACGCATTCGGACCGCACCCGCCTGATCGCCGCCGCCACACGTCGGGGGCAAGGGCGGCGCGGCGTGAACCCGCCCATCGAACGCGCCTCGACCATGCTCAGCGACACGGCCGGCGTGATGCGCGACGAGACGGACGGCCCGACCTATGGGCTCAGCGGAACCAGCACCGCCCGTGATCTTCGCCGCGCTCTGGCCGATCTGGAGGGCGCCAGGGACGCCTTTTTGGTCCCCTCCGGTCTGGCGGCCGTCACCGTGCCGCTGCTGGCCCTGCTACGGCCGGGTGACGAGGTGATCACCACGGACGCCGTCTATGGACCGACGCGCCGCTTTCTCAGCCGCTATCAGGCCGCGCGCGGCGTCACGACCCGGTTCCTGCCCGCCGACGCAGACGCGTCCACCATCGTCGCCGCCTTGGGCGACCGCACGCGACTGGTGCTGATGGAGTCGCCGTCGTCCCTGACGTTCGAAATGGTCGATGTCGCCGCCGTGGCCCAGGCCTGCCGCGCGCGCGGCGTCCTGACGGTGGTCGACAATACCTGGGCCGCTGGCCTGGCTTATCGCCCGCTGGCCAACGACGTGGATGTCAGCATCCAGGCCGTCACCAAATACGTCGGCGGACACTCGGACGTGCTGATGGGCAGTATCGCCTCGAACGACCCCGCCTGCCTGCGCGCCATCGGCGACACCATCGAGGATCTCGGCTGGCACGTCTCGCCCGACGACGCCTGGCTGGCCCTGCGCGGTTTGCGGACCCTGCCACTGCGCTACGCGGAACAGGCAAGGTCGGGCCTCATCGTCGCGGAATGGCTTCAAGCCCGGCCCGAGGTTTCTCGCGTCCTCTACCCACCCCTGCCCGGCTCGATGGGCCACGACCTGTGGCGGCGGGATTTCACCGGCGCGGCGTCCCTGATGGGCGTGGTCATGAAGGGCGGCGACAAGGCAGCGGGCGAAGCCTTCCTGAACGCCCTCGGCCTGTTCGGTCTCGGCTATTCCTGGGGCGGGTTCGAAAGCCTGATCACCCACGAGACCCATCAGATGCCCTATCGCGACCATCCGCCCGTGCTGGAGGGCGAACTGATCCGCATCCATGTCGGACTGGAAGACCCCGCCGACCTGATCGTCGATCTGGAACGGGGCCTCGCCGCCTTCACCGCCGCACTCACGGTTCCTTAAGCGACGCAAAGGACTGTGCGCCCGTGCGCGAACCGCCCGTTCAGATTCAGGATGATTCGCCGCCGCTGTGGGAACAGTGGGCGGCCGGTTTCGTCGTCTTCATGCTGACAGGCGCCCTGATCGCCCCCGTGATCGCGCCGACCCAGGTCGAGACGCCGATCCTGCGGTTCATCTGGTTGCCGGTCTATGCAGTCATCGCGGGCCTGATCGTCTTTCGGTTCGATAAGGTCATTCGCGCCTGGCCCGCCTGGCTGATGATGTTCGGCCTGGTCGCCCTGTGTTTCGTGTCGAAATACTGGTCGATCGACCCCGGCGTGACCGAGCGCCGCGTGATCGCCATGGCCATCAACAGCGCCTTCGCCATCTATCTGGGCGCCCGATTCCGCGACGACGCCCTGTCTCGCGTCCTGATGTACACCTGTCTGGTGATGGCTGTCGGCAGCCTTCTCATGGTGTTCGGCTATCCCAAGGTGGGCGTGCACCAGTTCGACAACGCCGGCCTTTGGCGCGGTCTCTGGTACGAGAAGAACCAGATGGGGCTGGTCATGGTGATCGGCGCCGTTTCGGCCGCCGCGACCCTGGCCGCTGATCATATCGCCGGACGCAGCAACCGTTTCTGGGTGTGCCTGCTGACGCTGGGCCTGACCACGCTCTTGGTGCTCGCCACCCAATCCAAGACATCGCTCCTTTGCTGGGGCCTGGGCCTTGGCATGGTCGGCGGCTGGTGGACGCTGAAACAGGGCGGCGCCGTGATCACGGTCGCCGGAATCTGGCTGGGCGTCATCACGGCGGCGGCGGCCACCTGGCTGTGGAACTCCGATTCCGCCGCCATCCTGGAAGCCCTCGGCAAGGATCCGTCCCTGACTGGGCGCACCCTGATCTGGGAAGCCTTGATGCGTAAGGTCGCCGAGCGTCCTTGGACCGGCTACGGCTTCAGCGCCTTCTGGGGCGTGGACTCCATTCCCGCTCGCGAAATCCGCATCGAGACCCAATGGCCCGTGCCGTCGGCCCACAACGGCTGGATCGACCTGCTGGTCCAGTTGGGCTGGCCCGGCGCCGTGGCGGTCGGCGCCGTCATGGCGATCTCGGCGATCCTGATCGTCGCGCGGCTGAACGGCCAAGGCGCGCGCGAAGGCTATTGGAGCATCGCCTATCTCACCGTCTTCACGGCGCTGAGCCTGTCGGAGAGCGTCCTGCTGACCCACGCCAACTTGCCTTGGATCCTGATGCTGGCGATCATGGCGCGCGCCGTGACCTTCGATCCGGCCCCTGTTCGCGCGCCGCTTGCTCGACCGGCCTCACGGGCCTACCAGACCCGCTCCCGAATCGCCTCAGACTATGTGAATGGCCGCCGACCTCTTCGCTTTTGATGACGAACCCGAAGCTCGCAAACCCGAGCCTCCCAAACCCGTGGCCGTGAAACCGCCCGAGGCGCCGCCCGCGCCTGCGCCATCCCCTGCCCCGACCGCAGCCGCTGCGCCGACGGCCGGCAGCGCCAACGCCTATTCGGCCTCCTCCATCGAGGTGCTGGAGGGGCTGGAGCCCGTCCGCAAACGCCCCGGCATGTATATCGGCGGCACCGACGAGCGCGCCCTGCACCACCTGTTCGCCGAAGTCCTGGACAACGCCATGGACGAGGCGGTGGCCAAACACGCCAAGCTGATCACCGTGGATCTGGACGCCGAGGGCTATCTGTCGGTGCGTGACGACGGCCGCGGCATCCCGGTCGATCCGCACCCCAAACACCCCGGCAAGTCGGCGCTGGAAGTTGTCATGACCGTCCTACACTCAGGCGGCAAGTTCTCGGGCAAAGCCTATGAAACTTCAGGTGGTTTGCACGGCGTCGGCGTCTCGGTCGTCAACGCCCTGAGCGAAAACGTCGAGGTCACCGTCTGGCGCGACGGCTTCGAATGGAAACAGGCCTTCAGCCGCGGCGCCGTCTTGGCCCCGATTCAGCAGATCGGCCCGTCCAAGAAGCGCGGCACCCTGATCCGCTTCAAACCCGACGACGAGATCTTTGGCATGGGCGCGGCCTTCAAGCCCGCCCGTCTGTTCCGCATGGCCCGCTCCAAGGCCTATCTGTTCCGCGGCGTGGAAATCCGGTGGACATGCGCGCCGGAGCGGATCACCGACGCCACCCCGACCCAGGCCAGCCTGCACTTCCCCGGCGGTCTCGCCGACGCCCTGGTGGACCGGATCGGCGAACTGGACACTGTCACCCCCACCTTCGCCGGCCGCGCCGAGCGCCAGGGCGAGGCGGGCGCCTTCGAATGGGCCGTCACCTGGTCGCCGATCGGCTTTGGCGAATCCGACGGTTTCATCCAATCCTACTGCAACACCGTCTCCACCCCCGACGGCGGCACCCACGAGGCCGGCTTCCGCGCCGCCCTGGTCAAGGGTCTGAAATCCTACGGCGAACTGACCAATGAGAAGCGCGCCGCCATCATCACGGCCGAAGACGTCATCGCCAACGCCGGCGCCCTGATCAGCGTCTTCATTCGCAATCCCGAGTTCCAGGGCCAGACCAAGGACCGCCTGTCCTCGCCGGAGGGCACACGCATCGTAGAGCAGCTGCTCCGCGACCCGCTGGATCACTGGCTGACCGAGAGCCCCAAACAGGCCAACGCCCTGCTCGGCTTCGTCGTGGATCGCGCCGAGGATCGTCTGCGCCGTCGCAAGGACAAGGAGGTCCAGCGCGCCGCCGCCACACGCAAGCTGCGCCTGCCGGGCAAGCTGTCCGACTGCAGCCGTCAGTCAGCTCAGGGCACCGAACTCTTCATCGTCGAAGGCGATTCGGCCGGCGGCTCGGCCAAACAGGCGCGCGACCGCACGACCCAGGCTATCCTGCCCCTGCGCGGCAAGATCCTGAACGTCGCCTCGGCCACAGCGGACAAGCTGCGCCAGAACGTCGAACTGTCCGATCTGGCGCTCGCCATGGGCGTCCAGCCGGGCAATCGTTTCAACATCGACGACCTGCGATACGAGCGGATCGTCATCATGACCGACGCCGACGTGGACGGCGCTCACATCGCGGCCCTGCTGATCACCTTCTTCTACCGCGTCATGCCCGAGACCATCCGCCAAGGCAGGGTCTTCATGGCCCTGCCGCCGCTGTACCGGATTTCGGCTGGCCCCTTGAGCGAATACGCTCGCGACGACGCCCACCGCGACGAACTGATGGCCACAATCTTCAAGGGCAAGAAGACCGAGATCGGCCGCTTCAAGGGCCTGGGCGAAATGATGGCCTCCCAGCTCAAGGAGACCACCATGGATCCCAGGAAGCGGACCCTGGCCCGGATCACCGTGCCGGACGCCGAGACCGACATCGAGGACCTGGTCGAACGCCTGATGGGCAAGCGCGCCGACGCCCGTTTCCAGTTCATTCAGGAAAACGCGCAGTTCGTGAAAGAAGAACTCGACGTCTGAGGCCCTCGCGGCCCTTCCACCGAACGACGCCGCCTGACAAAAGGGGGCATGCAGACGCCCGCCCCCTCCTCCGCCGTGCTCGACGAACTGAAGGCCGCGCTGGGGCCGGGCGGCTGGACCCAGGATCCCGACGTCATCGCGCCGTCGCTGACCGAATGGCGCAACCGCTGGACCGGCAATACGCCGATCCTGCTGACCCCGCGTTCGGTGGAGGAAACGGCGAAGGCCGTGACGATCTGCGCGCGCGAAGGCGTCGCCATCACGCCTCATGGCGGAGGCACGGGCCTGGTCGGCGGCCAGATTCCCTTCGGCGAAGTCCTGCTGTCCACCCGCAAGATGCGAGCCGTCCGCGACGTGACCCCGCTGGACGACGCCATGACGGTCGAGGCCGGCCTGACCCTGTTGGAAGCCCAGCAGGCGGCGACGGCGGCGGGCCGCTATTTTCCGCTCAGCCTTGCGGCCGAAGGATCGGCCACCATCGGCGGCGTCATATCGACCAACGCCGGCGGCACCCAGGTGCTCCGCTACGGCATGATGCGCGATCTGGTCCTGGGCCTTGAGGCTGTCCTGCCCAACGGCGAAATCTTCCGTGGCCTGAAGCGTCTGCGCAAGGACAACACCGGCTACGACCTGAAACAGCTGCTGATCGGCGCCGAGGGCACCTTGGGCGTCGTCACCGCCGCCACCCTGAAACTGTTTCCGATCATGCGTTCGCGCGCCGTCGCGATCGTGGGTCTGGAGACGGCCGCCGCCTCGGTCGAGCTTTTGGCCCGCGCCAAGGCCGAGACCGGCGGCGGGGTCGAGGCCTTCGAGCTGATGAAGCGTCTGGGCACGGAGTTGGTGCTCAAGAACATCCCCGACACACGCGAGCCGCTGGACTCGACGCCCGACTGGTATGTTCTCATCGAGATCGCTTCAGGCACGCCCGGCGGCGCCGAGGCCCAGATGGAGGCCCTGCTGGAAGTCGCCTTCGAGCAAGGCCTGATCACCGACGCGGCTATCGCCCAGAACGACACCCAGCGCGCCGCCTTCTGGCGCCTGCGTGAGGAGCATTCGGCGGCGCTGAAGCCCGAAGGCGGCGGCTGGAAACACGATGTTTCCGTCCCCATCAGCCGCATCGCCGAATTCATCGACGAGGCTTCCGCCGCCGTCGAACGCTTCCACCCCGGCGCCCGCATCTCGGTCTTCGGCCACGTCGGCGACGGCAACCTACATTACGACATCCTGCCGGGCGTCGGTCAGGACATCCCCGCCTTCATCGGTCGCTGGAAGGAAGGCTCGCAAGTCGTTCACGACGTTGTGGGATCCTACGACGGTTCGATCTCGGCCGAGCACGGCCTGGGCAGGCTCAAGACCGAAGAGGTCAAACGCTACAAATCCCCCGTTGAGATCGAAACCATGGCCGCGATCCGCCGCGCCATCGACCCCAAACGGATCATGAACCCGGCCGTTCTGTTCTGACCTAGATTCGTCTGGTCATGTTGGCCGCAAGGGCCGCCTTCAGGTGATCGGCGCGCGCTTGAGAGAGCTGCCCCTGCATGCCCCGCGCCGTCGGCGCGAGATGTGCGCCAGGCGTCTTTCCTGCGTCGAAGACGAAGGCGTCGAACATGCTGCGCCACGCCTCACGTTGTTCAGGCGGCAAATCCCGAACCCCCAGCATGGCGTGGATCAGCGCTTCCATCGGTCGAAGCTGAGCCGGAGCCGTGTTCCACCAATAGTTCACCAGCATGGCGAAACTGTCGAACGACTGGACGTGGTGCCACCACATATAGGGAATGTAGAGCGCGTCGCCGGGCTCAAGATCAGCAGTTTCGGCTTCAGCCCAGGCCTGATGGAAGTTTGGAAATCGCTCGTGATCCGGTGCGTCCAGCCTGACCATGCTGGTCAGCGGGCCGGCCAGTGTCCGCTCAAAAGGGCCAAGATACAGATTGGCGGTTTGGCTTGGCGGAAAGAAGGTGAAGCGCCGTCGTCCAGCCACTGCACAGGCGACATTGTCGTTCATGTCGTGATGCGTCTGGACGACGGCGGCGTTGCCGATCCACAGACGCGCCACGGCCGCATGTACCGGCACAGGCGGAGGATTGGCGGCGCTGAAACCGGGAGCCGCGGCCGATTCGGCCAAGGACTGGGCGGCCATAGACGGCGGTCGCTCCGTTCCTTCCAAATCCAGAAGCCGCTGAAACAGCGTCGTCAGCGGCATCGGCAGGGTTTCGAAATTCGTCCCCGTCAGCGTCTCGTCGTAGAAGAACAGCCCCGCCTGATCGTATGGCGTGCTGAGCACAGGCGCCGGCTGCGGGCCGGTAAACGGCGCAAGATAGTCAGCCAATGCCCTTCCGCCCGCCTTGCCCGCCTTTACTGCGGGCCAATGATCAACCACGCCTCGCATGATCGTAGGCCGGCCCGCAGGCCGTATCTCGCGTTCGAAGATGTCCGCGTCGACATCGTGGAACTCGCGGGTCCGTCGCTCGGGCAAGGGGATTGTCATCGGTCGAGGTTAATCCGTTTTCTGCATGGTCGCGAGACAAAGCAGCACGGTTCAAATCCATGCTGAAGCGGCCTATGTGAGCGGCGCTGCAACGGAGCCACCAAATTGCTGATCGTTCTCTCTCCCGCCAAACGGCTCGACTTCACCGAGGCCGATCCGGCGATTCCTGGCACGGAACGTCGCTTCATTGAGGATACCGCCAGCCTGGCGACGACGGCGCGGCGTCAGACAAAGGCCGATCTTCGCCGCCTGATGGGGATTTCTGACGACTTGGCGACGCTGAACGTCGCCCGCTTCAAGGCCTTCGATTCCGAATCGACCAATGGCGTCCAGGCCGCCTTCGCCTTCGCAGGCGATGTTTACGAGGGACTGAAAGCGCGCGAACTCGACGCCAAGGCGCTCGCCTATGCCCAGGATCATCTGCGCATCCTGTCGGGCTTCTACGGCCTGCTGCGTCCGCTGGACCGGATTCAACCCTATCGTCTGGAGATGGGCACGCGGCTGAAGACCCGGCGCGGGTCCAGCCTCTACGACTTCTGGGGCGAGCGGATTTCCAAACAACTGAACGCAGACGCTGAAGGTCAGACCGATCCGACCTTGGTGAACCTCGCCAGCCAGGAATATTTTGGCGCCGTGGACGCCAAGGCGCTGAAGCTGCCGATCGTCACGCCGCAGTTTCGCGAGGAGAAGAATGGCGAGAGCCGCATCATCTCCTTCTTCGCCAAGAAGGCGCGCGGCGCCATGGCGCGCTTCGCCATCGACGAACGTGTGGAACGTGTTGCCGACCTGAAGGCTTTCGACCGCGACGGCTACGCTTTCGATAAGGCCGCCTCGACCGACAATGAGTGGATATTCATCAGATCGGGAAATTCTTGATCCCGACCGCATCCTGCCGCTAATCTCTCGCTGACGAACCAAGGGGCAGACCCATGTCGCAACAGCCTAATGCATCCTCGGGAGTTGACGGCGAGACGCCGAAGCTCCGCAGTATCGGCGATCTGACGGGTCAGGTCTCGGTCATCACCGGATCGACCTCGGGCATCGGCCTTGCCTTGGCGCGGGCTGTAGCGGCGGGCGGTGGCGATGTGGTCCTGAACGGCTTGGGCGATCCCGCTGAGATAGAGCACACGCGCGCCGAGCTGGAAGCCTCGTCCGGGGCTCGGGTTCGCTACCATCACGCCGACATGACGCGCGGCGAAGAGATCGCAGACATGGTCGCCTTCGCCCACAGCGAGCTCGGCCGTCTGGATATTCTGGTCAACAACGCCGGCATCCAACACGTCGAATCGGTCGAGAAATTCCCCACCGACCAGTGGGAGAAGATCATCGCCATCAACCTGTCCTCGGCCTTCTACGCCACCCGCGCCGCGATCCCGATCATGAAGGCGCAAGGGCGTGGCCGGATTGTCAACATGGCCTCGGCCCACGGCCTGGTTGCCAGCCCGTTCAAGTCCGCCTATGTCGCGGCCAAGCACGGCGTCATCGGCTTCACCAAGACGGTGGCGCTGGAACTGGCGCGGGACAACATCACCTGCAACGCCATCTGCCCCGGCTTCGTCGAGACGCCGATCGTGACCAAACAGATCGCAGACCAGGCTCGCACCCGCAACATGACCGAGGAGCAGGTGCTGACCGACGTCATCCTGGCGGCCCAGCCGACCAAGCGATTCGTGACGACCGACGAACTGACCGGGATCTTCCTCTATCTGGTCAGCGATCTCGGCGCCTCGGCGAATGGCGCCAGCTTCTCCATCGACGGCGGCTGGACCGCTCAATAAATCTTGAATCGGGGCGGGCATGGCGATCTTCAAACGCAAGACCGCCCAACCGGCGGAAGGTCTTCCCGCTCCCACGGGCCGTCGCCCCGTCTGCCTCGCGCTTCAGGGCGGCGGCGCGCACGGCGCCTTTCAATGGGGCGTGCTGGATCGACTGCTGGAAGACGACCGACTGGATGTCCGTGCGGTGTCCGGCGTGTCGGCCGGCGCCATGAACGGCGCGGCGCTGGTCTCCGGCCTCGCGACTGGCGACGCCCGTGCGGCGCTGGACAAGCTGTGGCGCGAGGTGAACCAGTCCGGTGGCCGAAACGTCTTTGGCGACAGCGCGATGTGGAACGCCGCCCAACCGCCCGACTGGATCAAGGACAACCCCTTCTGGCGCGCCGGCGAGACGCTGGCGATGTCCATGAGCCCCTATGAATTCAACCCGCTGAACCACAATCCTCTGAAACGGGTGCTGAAGGCGGCGGTCGATTTCGGTGCGGTCCAGGCTTCGGACATCAAACTGTTTGTCGCCGCCACAGCCGTTCGTCAGGGCCGGACGCGCCTCTTCGAGACGGGCGAGATCAACGCTGATGTCCTGATGGCCTCCGCCTGCCTGCCCCACCTGTTCCAGGCGGTCGAGATCGACGGAGAGCCCTATTGGGACGGCGGCTATCTGACCAATCCGCCGCTCTGGCCCCTGACCGGCGAAGACACGCCAGACGATGTGCTGCTGGTGACGCTGAACCCGCTGGCCCGCAATGAGACGCCTCGCAGCGCCGGGGACATCGTGGATCGGCTGAACGAGATCGTCTTCAACGCACCCCTGGTCGCCGAACTTCGCGCCATCGCCCTGGCCGGCGAGATGATCGCGCACGGTCAGCTCAAGGGCGGGGGCTCGGGACCCTATCGGCATGTTCGACTACACGCCATCGAGGCGGACGGCTGGCTGTCGGACCTGTCGCTGCGGTCAAAGTTCAATACCGAATGGAGCTTCCTCAACGACCTGAAGGCGCGCGGCCGGGCCGCCGCTGACGACTGGCTTCAGACCTGTCTGCCGAGCGTCGGCCATCAGTCCAGCGTCGACCTCCAGGCCCGGTTCGGTTAGCCGACGAAGCCTGCGGCCCGTCTCAGCCGATCATTGATCGCCTCGCCCAATCCCGTCATCGGGATCGGCGAAACGGCGATCCCGACAGGATGCGTCCGATCAGCCTCACGCAACAGCCGAAACAGGTTTGCCGCCGCTTCTCGAAGGTCGCCAGACGGACTCAGGCTCCAGCGCGGATCGCCGACACCGGCGCCAAATCCCAGCAGGATTTCGCCGCTCTTCGCCTCATGCGCCTCTATCCTGACCGGGGCGTCCGGCGCGTAATGCAGAGCCAACCGGCCGGGCGAGCGATGCCCCTCCCCGCTGTCCGCCAACGGACCGACGAGAACCTCGATCTCTGACCGGGTGACAGCGCCCGGCCGCAGCAGGGCGACACGTCCGCCCAGAACCGACACGACCGTGCTCTCCAGCCCGACTTGGCAATGGCCGCCATCGACCGCGGCGGCGACCGCGAAGCCGGTTTCGTCCACCGCATCGGCGAACGTCGTCGGGCTGGGCCGTCCCGAGCGATTGGCCGACGGCGCCACGACGGGGCCGCCGAACGCCGCCAACACCGCTCTCGCCATCGGATGGGCCGGCACGCGGATCGCTACGCTGTCCAACCCGGCGCGGGCCAGATCGCAGACCCGTGTGGCGTCCCGAACAGGCGTGACGAGCGTCAATGGACCGGGCCAGAAAGCCTCGGCCAGGGCGCGAGCGGCCGGACCGAATTCTCCGATGGCCGCCGCTGCATCCGCATCGACAACGTGGGAAATCAGCGGATTGAACCTCGGCCGTCCTTTGGCCGCGAAGATGGCCGCAACCGCCTGGGCGTTGCCCGCATCGGCGCCCAGCCCATAGACGGTCTCGGTCGGTAGCAGGATCAGATCGCCGTTCGCCAGCGCCTGCGCCGTCTGAGCCGGGGTCTCGCTCACGGTCGACGGGGGATGATCGGGATCATCCGGTGCAGCACATTATCACGGTCTATGAACTGATGCTTCAGCGCCGCCAGAACATGCAGGGCGATCAGGACATAAAGGCCCTTCACCGCCAGCCCATGCAGCCCCATCAGACTGCGTGCCGCATCGCGTCCGCCACCGATGGGCAGAAGAGGCCAAGAGAACAGGCCGAACCATTCGATCGCACGCCCGCCGGCGGAAGACGCCAGCCAGCCGGTCAGCGGAATGACGATCAGCGCCAGATAAAACAGCACATGGCTGATCCGCGCGGCGATCCGCTGCCAGCGCGGCAAACCCGATGGCAAGGGAATGGCCGGATGGGCCATACGCCATCCGGTCCGCGCCAGGGTCAGCGTCAGGATCGTCAGGCCCAGCGACTTGTGCAGCATCACGAACTGGCCTGAGATCGGCCCGTCGGTATTTTCATGCGCCGTGATCAACAGCACCTGGACCAATACGGCCAGAGCGATGCCCCAGTGCAGCAGCAGGGAAACGGTCGAATATCGATTTCGGGGTTCGCCCATCTCTTCCCTTCCGTGACGGCACTAGGTCACCTTGCACTTAGATGGGGCGCGTCGCCAAGACGCTTGCAGCGACCGCCCCCGACGCGGCACTTAGGCCGCAAAGACGATTGAGGAAACCCATGACCTACCGCGCCCCCGTTCGAGACCTGGCCTTCACCCTGGAGGCCGTGGCCGGCATGGCCGATGTGGCGGCGACCGGCGCCTTTCCCGACTATGACGCCGATGTCGCCTCGGCGGTGTTGGAGGCGGCGGGCCAGTTCTCCGAAGAAGTGTTGGCGCCCCTGAACCGTATCGGCGACCAGAAGGGTTCGACCTACGCCAATGGCTCGGTCACCGCCGCGCCGGGCTTCGCAGAAGCCTATCGCCAGTTTGCGGCGGGCGGCTGGACCGGCCTGTCCGCCTCGACCGAGGCCGGCGGTCAGGCCCTGCCCAAGGCGCTTGAACTCGCGGCTTATGAGACCGTCCATGCCGCCAACATGGCGTTCGGCCTGTGTCCCATGCTGTCCTTGGCCTCCATCGAGGCGCTGGAGCAGGTCGGAACGGAAGAGCAGAAGACCAAATATCTGACCAAACTGGTCAGCGGCGAATGGACCGGGGCCATGGTGCTGACCGAGCCCGGCGCAGGCTCCGATCTGGGCTCTCTGATCACCACGGCGACGCCGAACGGCGATGGCACCTACGCCCTGAACGGCCAGAAAATCTACATCACCTGGGGCGATCACGACGCTACCGACAATATCGTGCATCTGGTGCTGGCCCGCCTGCCTGACGCCCCAAAGGGACCCAAGGGCATCAGCCTGTTCCTGACGCCCAAGTTCGCGGTCAACGACGACGGCACGCTGGGCGACCGCAACGCCTTCCGCCCGGTCGGGGTCGAGCACAAGCTGGGCATCCACGCCTCGCCCACCTGCGTCATGAGCTATGAGGGCGCCACCGCCGAACTGGTGGGGCAGCCGAACCAGGGTCTGGCCCATATGTTCGTGATGATGAACGCCGCGCGCCTGGCCGTCGGCGTCGAGGGTGTCGGCATCGCCGAACGGGCCTATCAGCACGCCCTCGCCTATGCGCTGGACCGTCGCCAGGGCCGTTCGGTCTGGACGAGCGAGGCCAATGCCCCGATCTTCGACCATCCCGACGTGCGCCGGATGTTGAGCGTGATGAAGGCCAAGATTTCGGCCGCGCGCGCCATCTGCCTGTCCACCGGCGTCGCCGCCGATCTAGCGAAACACGCCGCGACCGAAGAGGAGCGTCGTCGCTGGAAGGGCCGCGAGGACCTGTTCACGCCTATCGCCAAGGCCTGGTCCACCGATGTCGGCTGCGAGGTCGCCTCAATGGGGGTCCAGGTCCACGGCGGTATGGGCTTCATCGAGGAAACTGGCGCCGCCCAATACTATCGCGACGCGCGCATCGCCCCGATCTACGAAGGCACCAACGGCATCCAGGCGATGGACCTGGTCGGACGCAAGCTGTCGATGGACGGCGGCGAATCGGCCCGTGCGCTGATCGCAGACATGAAGACCACCTTGGTTGATCTGGACGGTCTCTACAGCGGCAAGCCAGTCGAACGGTTCGCAACGGCCATCGAGGCTGTCGAGGACGCGACCTTGTGGCTGCTGGATCAGAAGGCCGATCCGAACGCAGCGGCCGACGTGCTGGCGGCGGCGGACGCCTATCTGAAACTGCTGGGCGATGTCGTCGGCGGCTGGATGCTGGCCAAGGGCGCGCTGGCGGCGAAGACGAAACTGGACGCACAGGACGGCGATCCGGCCTGGCTGCAAGGCAAGCTGGACCTCTACGAAGTCTATGCAGCCAATGTGCTTGGGCACGTCTCCAGCCGTCTGGCGGCCGTGGGTCAGGGCGGCGAACTGTTGCAGCGGATGACGATCGAAGCTCTTGCCGGTTAAAGGCAGCGGCGTTTCTTCATTTGACGTTCGGCGCCCGCCGCGCCCAAACTTCTCGCCTCGGCTATCAAGGGGAGCGACCAATGAATCGTCGGCAACTGATCATGTCCACCGCTGCGACGGCGCTCGCCGTTTCGGCTTCCCCTACGCTCGCCCGCCAGTCCACCGGATCCCCCATGCCCCAGCCGCCCGTCGCCAAGAAAATCCCCGTCGTCACCGAACAGCTAGGCCGTACCCGTACCGACGACTATCAGTGGATGAAGGACGACAACTGGCAGGCTGTGCTGCGCGACCCGACCCTGATCAAGGCAGAGGTCAAGGAGCATCTGACGGCTGAGAACGCCTATCGCGAGGCCATGATGGCCTCCACCCTGCCTCTGCAGCAGACGATGTTTGCGGAGATGCGCGGTCGCATCAAGGAAGACGACCGCTCCGTCCCCGCGCCGGACGGCGTCTGGAACTACTATGTCGAATACCAGACGGGCGATCAGCATCCGCGCTACATGCGCGTCGAGCGCCAAGGCACATGGATGGTGGACGGTCAGCCGGTGACGAAGAACTTCGTCATGGCCCCCGCGCCGCAACTGCTGCTGGACGCCAACGAACTGGCCAAGGGCAAGGCCTATTCCGAAGTCTCGGCCGCGAGCCACAGCCCGGATCACAGCCTGTTCGCCTATTCCGAGGATGCGCAGGGTTCCGAGGTCCACAAGATCTACGTCAAGGATCTGGCGACCGGCGAAGTCCTGCCCGCCGTGATCGACAGCGCCACCGGCGACTTCGTCTTTTCGCCGGACAGCCAGTGGATTTTCTGGACCAATCGCGACGACAACGGCCGTCCTGACAAGATCTTCCGGCGCCCGGCGCGCGGCGGCGAAACCACCCTGGTCTATCAAGAGGCCGACGACGGCATGTTCATCGGCGTGGGACGCTCGGCCGACGACCAGTTCATCGTCATCGGCATCCAGAACCAGGAAACCTCGGAGGCGCGCTATATCCCCGCCGCGACGCCGACGGCCGAACCCGTGGTGCTTGAGCCGCGTGTGGTCGCCATCCGCTACGACGTCGATCACTGGGGCGACCGCTGGGTAATCCGCACCAACGCCGACGACGCCATCGACTTCAAGATTGTCCAGGCCCCGACGGCGACGCCGTCGAAGGCGAACTGGACCGATCTTGTCCCGCACACGCCCGGCCGCTTCATCGAAAGCCTGGACCTGACGAACGACCACCTGGCGCGCCAGGAACGCGCCGATGCTAACACCCGCATCATCATTCGCGACCGTGCCGGCGAGGAGCACGAGATCGCCGTCGACGAACCCGCCTTCGCCCTTTCGCTGGCAGGCGCGTCCGAGTTCGAGACGACGACCACCCGCTACGCCTACAACTCGCCGTCAACCCCGACCCAGACCTTCGACTACGACATGGCGACGCGCGAGCGGACCCTGCGCAAGACGCAGGAGATTCCGTCGGGCCACAATATCGCGGACTATGTGGTCGAGCGGTTGAACGCCCCCGCTTCGGACGGACAACTGGTGCCGGTCACGGTGCTGCGCCGCAAATCTACCCCGGTTGACGGCTCCGCTCCGCTGCTGCTCTACGGCTACGGCTCCTACGGCATCCCCATGCCCGCCAGCTTCTCGACCAACCGGCTTTCGCTGGTGGATCGCGGCTGGATCTACGCCATCGCCCATATCAGGGGCGGCTCCGACAAGGGCTGGGGCTGGTTCCTCGATGCGCGGAAGATGACGAAGAAGAACACCTTCACGGACTTCATCGCCGCAGCCGAACACCTGATCGATCGCAAATACGCCGCGACCGGAAACATTGTCGCCCAGGGCGGCTCGGCCGGCGGCCTGCTGATGGGGGCGGTCAACAATATGCGGCCAGACCTATGGGCCGGGATCATCGGTCAAGTGCCGTTCGTGGACGTGATCAACACCATGAGCGACACCTCCCTGCCGCTGACGCCGCCGGAATGGCCCGAGTGGGGCAACCCCATCGAGGACCCGGCCGCCTACGACTATATGCTCAGCTACAGCCCCTACGATCAGGTCGAGCCCAAGGCCTATCCGGCGGTGCTGGCCACAGGCGGCCTGTCCGATCCGCGCGTCACCTATTGGGAGCCGGAAAAATGGGTCGCCAAGCTGCGACCCGCGACCACCTCGGGCAAGCCTGTGCTGCTGAAGATCAATATGGAGGCCGGGCACGGCGGCGCCGCCGGCCGGTTCGACTATCTGAAGGAAGTCGCCCACGACTACGCCTTCGCTGTCTGGGCCATCGACAAGGGCTGGGAGAAGGCGTGAGCGCACCGACGGTTCGCGACGCCCGCCCAGACGACCTCGCCGCAATCACGGCCATCTATGCCGAGAGCGTCGCCAATGGTCGCGGCACCTTCGAGCTGGAGGCGCCTGACGAGATCGAAATGGCGTCCCGGCTTGCCGGGGTGGACGCTCTGGGCCTGCCGCGACTTGTGGTCGAGATCGACGGCGCAGTCGCCGGCTACGCCTATGCCGGACCGTTCCGCACCCGTCAGGCCTATCGCTACATGGTCGAGGATTCGATCTATGTCGCGCCCTGGGCCAGGGGACGCGGCGTCGCCGGCGCTCTGCTGGATGCGCTGATCGCGCGCTGCGAGGCGATGGGGCTTCGTCAGATGGTGGCGGTGATCGGCGATTCCGAAAACACGGGGTCCATCGCCCTGCATCTTACGCGCGGCTTCACCGACGCCGGCGTGTTCAAGGCGGCGGGATGGAAGCATGACGACTGGCGCGACGTGGTCTTCATGCAGCGGGCGCTGGGCGAAGGCGGTTCGGTCTCACCCGACGCCCCCGGCCTGCCGCTGGTGGACAAGAAGCCGACCCGTTGACACATCGCCCCGACGCCTATTCTGACGTGGTGAAGATCCTTCAATCCCTGTTGATGCTGATCGGCGCCCTGGCGGTGCTGGCGCTCGGCACAGTCGGCGCGTCCGCGTCGCCTGCCGCCGCTGCGCCATGTCATGAAACTGAAACGGGCGAGGCCCCCAGCCACGCTCCCAAGGCCATGAAGGCGATGATCTGCTGCGTCGCCTGCGTGGCGACGCCGACACTGGATCCCGCGCGCCTGTCCGGCTTGAAGGTCTCGCCCGCGCGTCTTGCCGCCGTGCTGATCGACATGCCCGCTGGTCGGCTGCTGTCGCCCGAACCCGCCCCCCCCCGCCTCCTGATCGTCTGACACCGCTCGCGCCTCTCGCAGGCGCAATCCGTCACGACCATCAGAGGAGGCCTTGAATGGCTATCCGTATTCTAGTCGGCGCCTGCGCCGGAGTTTCCCTGCTCGCCCTGGCTCAGGCTGCGGCGGCGCAGGATCACTCTCAACACGCTCAACCAACCACGACCGCACCATCGGCGGACCCGCATGCCGGCCATGACATGCCCATGCCGATGTCAGACGCGACGCCAGTTGATCACGCCAGCATGGGTCATGCGATGACCAGCCCCTATGGCCCATGGCCCATGAGCCGCGACGCCTCGGGCACCGGCTGGCAACCCGACGCCGGCGAACATGGCGGCATCCACACCGTCGGGGGCGACTGGATGGTGATGACCCATGCCATGCTGAACCTGGTCTATGACACCCAGTCCGGGCCACGCGGCGGCGACAAGACCTTCGTCGCCGGCATGTTGATGACCTCGGCGCGGCGCGACTTCGACGACGGTTCGACACTGAACCTGCGGGCCATGCTCAGCCCCGACCCCCTGATGGGCAAGTCCGGCTATCCGCTGCTGCTGGCGGCGGGCGAGACGGCGGACGGGGTCAATCCCTTGGTCGATCGCCAGCACCCGCATGACCTCTTCATGGAACTGTCGGCCAGCTATTCGAAGCGTCTGTCCGACAAAGACAGCGTCTATGGCTACATCGGCCTGCCGGGCGAGCCCGCCTTCGGTCCGCCGGCCTTCATGCACCGGATGAGCGCCATGGACAGTCCCGGGGCGCCGATCACCCACCACTGGCTGGACTCGACCCATATCGTCTTTGGCGTGACGACCCTGGGCTGGGCGCATGACCGGTTCAAGATCGAGACTTCGGCCTTCAAGGGACGCGAGCCGGACGAGGAACGTTGGGGCATCGATGCGCCACGGCTGGACAGCTGGTCCGTGCGAACCGCCTGGAACCCGACCGACGAATGGTCGCTGCAGGCTTCCTACGCCGATGTCTCCGCGCCCGAACAGCTGGAGCCGGACGAGGATGAGACCAAACGGTCGGCCAGCGCTATCCACACACGGCGACTGGGCGACGACGGCTGGTGGTCCTCGACCCTGGCCTGGGGCCGCAAGACCAACGATCACGGCGAGTCGAAAGACGGCTGGCTGCTGGAATCCGCCGTCCACCCCAACGACCGCTGGACCGTCTTCGCCCGCGCCGAACGGATCGAGACGGACGAGCTGGTTCCCGGCGTCGGCGGCGGACACGGCCCGCTCTACACGGTCGGCAAGGCGTCGGTCGGAGTCGTGCGGGACTGGCGGATCGCCGAACACGTCCGGTTCGGCCTCGGCGGTCTCTATGCAATGAACCGCGTGCCGACAGCGCTGGAGCCGATTTATGGCGGCGATCCCGACGGGGCGATGATCTTCATGCGGCTGAAGATCGACTGACGGTTCAGGCCCGTCCGGCTTCGGCCGGGCGGGCTGGCGGCTCGCCCATATGCCGCACGGCCTCATAGCCGAGCAGCGCCACACCCAGGGCGAGCATCAGCCCGCCGGCGATCAGCACCAGGCGAACATGCCGGTGCAGGTGATAAAGCAACTCGCCGATCATCGACGGTCCCGCCACATCTCGGATCGTGTCAAATCGATCCGTTCCGGGCATCATACTGCAAAACGCGGACCTGACCGAGTCCGGGAACAGCGTTCCCTCAGACGAGGCGGCTTTGGACCACGGCCGCGCCGATGAAGCTGGCGAACAGCGGGTGCGGTGCGAACGGACGGCTCTTCAGCTCGGGGTGATACTGGACGCCGATGAACCAGGGATGGTCTGGGCGTTCGACCGTCTCGGGCAGGATGCCGTCGGGCGACAGGCCGGCGAAGACCAGGCCGGCCTTCTGCTCGATCGCGTCGCGATAGTTGATGTTGACCTCATAGCGGTGACGGTGACGCTCGCTGATCGCGGTGGAGCCATAGATCTCGGCGATCTTGGACCCGGCCGTCAGGGTCGAGTCATAGGCGCCCAGGCGCATCGTGCCGCCCAGATCGCCGCCCTGCTGGCGCAGAACCCGCTGATTGCCTTGGGTCCATTCGGTCATCAGGCCGACGACAGGCTCGGCGGTCGGGCCGAACTCGGTTGACGAGGCCTTGGGATAGCCGGCCAGGTTTCGCGCCGCCTCGATCACCGCCATCTGCATGCCGAAGCAGATGCCGAAATAGGGGATGTTGCGCTCGCGGGCGAAACGAGCCGCCTCGATCTTGCCTTCCGAGCCACGCTCGCCGAAGCCGCCAGGCACCAGGACGGCATGGGCGCCCTGCAGCCGCTCTTCGCAGGCCTCAGGGTCACCCTCGAAGGTGTCGGCCTCGACCCAGTCGATGTTGACCTTGACGTTGTTGGCCACGCCGCCGTGATGCAGGGCCTCGATCAGGGACTTATAGGCGTCCTTCAGGACCGTATATTTGCCGACCACAGCAATGGTGACCTCGCCGTCGGGATGGAGGCGACGGCGCGCGATCTCCTGCCACAGCGACAGATCGGGCTCGGGCGCGTCATCGATGCCGAAATGGGCCAGGACTTCGCGATCTAGCCCCTCGCGGTGATAGTCCAGCGGCACGGCGTAGATGTCGGCCGAGTCCATCGCCTGGATGACGCCGCTTTCGCGCACGTTGCAGAACAGGCCGATCTTGCGTTTCTCCTCGGCCGGGATCGGGAATTCGCAGCGGCACAACAGGATGTCGGGTTGGATGCCGATGGACCGCAGTTCCTTGACCGAGTGCTGGGTCGGCTTGGTCTTCATCTCGCCGGCGGTCTTGATGAAGGGCAGCAGCGTCAGGTGGACGAAGCACGACTGGCCGCGCGGCAGATCCTGACCCAGCTGACGGATGGCTTCGAAGAACGGCAGGCCCTCAATGTCGCCGACGGTGCCGCCGATCTCGACCAGGACGAAATCGACCTCCTCGCCATCATCGGTAAGGGCCTTGGTCAGACAGAAGGATTTGATCTGGTCGGTGACGTGGGGAATGACCTGGACGGTCGCGCCCAGATAGTCGCCGCGACGCTCCTTCTCCAGGATGGTCGAATAGATCCGGCCGGTCGTGATGTTGTCGGACTTGGCCGCCGACACGCCGGTGAACCGCTCGTAGTGGCCCAGGTCCAGGTCGGTCTCGGCGCCGTCGTCGGTCACGAAGACCTCGCCGTGCTGGTACGGGCTCATCGTGCCCGGATCGACGTTCAGATAGGGGTCCAGCTTGCGCAGACGAACCTTATAACCCCGCGCCTGTAGAAGAGCGCCGAGAGCGGCGGAGGCGAGGCCTTTTCCTAGCGAGGAAACCACGCCGCCGGTGATGAACACATAGCGAGCCATGGGCGAACACCTTACTCCATGATTCGCGAACGGCGCATCGCCCGCTGCGAATCGAACTGTTGATCAAAAGAAGAAAGCGCGCCCTGCGGCGCGCTTTCGGGAAGTCGGATCGTTGGTCTGAACGTTACTGGGCGGGCTGCTGGGCCGGCGCCGTCGTCGCCGACGGCAGGCTGGCTTCCAGATCGTCCAGCGACGGAGCCGTAGGCTGGGCCGGAGCGGCGGGCTGTTGCTGGGCAGGCGTCTGCTGCTGCGTCTGTGGCGTCGTGGCCAGCGAACCGACGGCGTCGGCGTCGATCACCGAGACCGAAGCGCGATCCATGTTGCCGACGACGGTCAGGACGATCGTCAGACCGAACAGCAGGAAGGCCAGGATCCAGGTCACCTTCGTCAGCAGGTTGCCGGCGCCGCGCGCCGTCATGAAGCCCGACGGTCCGCCGCCCATGCCCAGGGCTCCACCCTCGGAACGTTGAAGCAGCACCACGCCCGTCAGGGACACGGCGATGATGATGATGGCGACGAGCAGGATGGTTTGGAGCATGATGTCATTCATGTGGGCGCGGATCTGCGCCGATCAAGCGGCGGCCTCTATCATCGAAGCTGGCCCGGAGCAAACGTCAGGCGGCCGCTTCGACGATGGGCATGAAATCTTCGGCCTTCAGCGAGGCGCCGCCGACCAGGGCGCCGCCGACTTCCGGCGTGGCCAGAATGTCCCGGGCGTTTTCGGGCTTAACCGAACCGCCGTACAGGATCGGCGCGGTTCGCACGCTCTCGCCCAGCCGCTTGATCATGGCCGCACGGATAGCGGCATGGACTTCGGCGATCTGTTCCAGCGTCGGCGTCAGACCGGTCCCGATGGCCCATACCGGCTCATAGGCTATGGCGAAGTCGCGCTCGGACAGGCCCGTCGGCAAGGAACCCTCGACCTGGGCGGACACCACGGCGATGGCGTCGCCCGCCTCGCGTTGCTCCAGCGTTTCACCAACGCACACGATAGGTTCCAGCCCCGCAGCGATGGCCGCCTCCACCTTGGCGGCGACGTCCGCATCGGTCTCGCCAAAAGCGGCCCGGCGCTCCGAATGTCCCAGAATCACGACGGTCGCCCCCGCATCGGCCAGCATTTCCGCCGACACCGAGCCGGTGAAGGCGCCGACCGGCTTCTCATGGCAATCCTGACCGCCTACAGCGACGCCACTGCCCGCCAGCGCCACACGCACCCGGTCGATCAGCGTGGCCGGTGGGCACAGCACGACCCTATGCCCCTGCCCCGCTGCGCTGACGGCGTCCCTTATCGATTCAGCCTGCGCCAGGGCGGCCGACAGGCCGTTCATCTTCCAATTGCCGACGATCAACTTCACGGATTGTTTCATGGTCGCCTGTCTAGAAGGCGAAAACCGCGAAGCCAAGGGGCCGCGCCGCAATCCGAACACGATGCCGTCCTTGCAGCAGCGTGCCCGGCCCGACTATACGCGTCGATTGACACCAACATCGGCCCCTAATCTCGGCCAGTCTCGGGTTTTCGAATGCTCACCGCCTTCCGCGCCTTCTCTCGATCCAAATGGGCGGCCGCCCTTCTTGTCCTGATCGCGATCAGCTTCGTGATCGTCGGCGCGCGCATGGACGTGTTCTCCAACCTGGGACCGAAGCACGTCATCGACGCAGGCGACCGCTCGATGAACGAGTTGGAATTCCGCACGGCCTTCGACCAGGTGCGCGAACGCCTGCAGCAGCAGGTCGGTCGTCCCCTGACCAACCAGGAACTGATCGCGGAAAACATCCACACCCGCTTCCTGACCGAGCAGACCCAGCAGCTGGGCTTCCTGAACTGGGCCTGGAACGCGGGCATCCGCCCCGGCAAGGAACTGATCGTCAAGCAGATCCGCCAGATCCCGGCCTTCTTCAACTCGGTCACCGGCCAGTTCGACCAGCAGGCCTATGAGGCCGCCCTGGCTCAGCAGAACCTGACCCCGGCCATGCTGGAACAGGATCTGCGCGACCAATACGTCACCGAACACTTCGGCGCCGCCGTCTTCGCCGGCGCCCGCGTGCCGCGCATCTATGGCGCGCTACTGGCCGGTTCGGCCTTCGAAAGCCGCGACGGTCGCTGGTTCGAGGTGACCTCTGCGATGGCCGGCCAGATTCCTGCCCCGACCGACGCTCAGCTGAACGCCTTCATTCAGGAAAACGCCGAGCGCCTGCGCGCGCCCGAATTCCGCATGGTCTCCGTCGTCCTGTTCACGCCCGAAGCCTCGGCCGCGACGCCGATCACGGACGAGCGCATCCGCGAGCGTTTCGAGTTCAAGAAGGACACCCTTGGCAAGCCCGAGACCCGCACCTTCGTCACCCTGACGGCGCCGAATCGCGAAGCGGCCCAGAAGATCGCCGCCGCCCTGCGCGCCGGCCAGTCGCCTGCCGACGCCGGCCGCGCCAACAACGTCACGCCCGCTACCTTCGACGCCACGCCCCGCTCGGCCATCGGCGACGCCGCGACTGCTGGCGCTGTCTTCGGCCTACAAGCCAACCAGGTCTCCGATCCGGTCCAGGCCGGCGTCGGCTTCGCCGTGGCCAAGGTCACCGCCATTCAGCCCGCCGCACCTGCGACTCTGGAAAGCGCCCGCGAAGAACTGATCCAGGAGCTGCGTGCCGAAGACGTGAAGACCCAGACCTACGCCAAGGTCGAGAAGTACGAAGCCGCCCGCACGGCCGGCAAGAACCTGGCCGACGCCGCACGCGAAGCCGGCGGCCGCGTGGTCGATCTGCCGCCCTTCACCCGCGACGGCAAGCTGCCGAACGGCCAGGCGCTGAACGCCCCGCCGCAGATCTTCGAGACGGCCTGGGGCCTGACCAAGGGCGGCGAAAGCGACGTGATCGACGCAGGCCAGGGCCAGTATTTCGCCGTGCGCGTCAACGACATCCGTCCTGCGGCCCTGCCGACCCTTGCCGAGGTTCGCGAGCCGCTGGCGGCTCAATGGATCCAGCGCGAGACGATGCGTCGCCTGTCCACCAAGGCTGAGGAACTGACCACCCGCGTTCGCAACGGCGAAGACATCGCCGCCGTGGCCCGGTCGGTCAACGCGCCCCTGACGGTCCGCACCGGCGTCGTGCGCAACCAGGCCACGCAGGACACGCTGGGTCAGGGCGTGTTGCAGGGCCTGTTCGGCCAATCCAAGGGCCAAGCCTTCTCGCAACCGGCGTCGCAGACCGCCTATGTCGTCGGCCGCGTCGATAACGTCCACGCCGCCAATCCGGCCGTCGCCGGCCCGCTGGCCGAACAAGTCCGACCGCGTCTGACCCAGGAACTGGTTCAGGCAATGGTCGAAACCTCGATCGCGGCCGGCGCCCAGCGCTCCAAGGCCAAGAACGACCCGGTTCAGGCCCGCTCGGCTCTGGGCCTGTCGTCCGACGCGACGCCCGCCGCCCCGGCGCAATGACCGAGGCTGCATCGGGGGAAGCCGACTTCGACGCCTTCGCCGCCGGCCTTTCGGCCGGTCGGCCGCAGGTGGTGGTGCGCCGGATCATCGACGACCTGGAAACACCCGTCTCGGCCTATCTGAAGCTTGGTCGCGACCGGCCCTACGCCTGCCTGCTGGAATCGGTCGAAGGCGGCGCGGTCAAGGGTCGCTATTCGATCCTGACGCTGGATCCGGATGTCGTCTGGCGCTGTCGTTCGAACGCGGCGGAACTGTCTCGTGGGCCGGACATCGCCGAGGGGCGGTTCACGCCCGAGGCCCTGCCGACGCTGCAATCGCTGCGCGCCCTGATCGCGGCGTCGAAGTTCGACCTGCCTGACGGCCTACCGCCCATGGCCGCGGGCCTGTTCGGCGTCTTCGGCTACGACATGGTTCGCCTGCTGGAGCCGCTGGGCGCGCCAAATCCCGATCCGCTGAATCTGCCGGACGCGGTTCTGACCCGACCGTCGCTGGTCGCCATCTTCGATTCCGTCCGCCACGAGATCGTTCTGGTCTCCGCCGCCTATCCCGACGCTGGCATCGCCCCCCGCGAGGCCTTCGACGCCGCCGTAGCGCGACTGGACGCCTTCGAGACCGCGCTGCGCGAGCCCCTGCCCATCCGCGCCGCGCCGCAGGAAACGCCGGCGCCGACCTTCAGCTCAGCCGTGGACGAAGCCGCGTTCGGCGAATTGGTCGCCAAGGCCAAGGACTACATCGGCGCAGGCGACATCTTCCAGGTCGTGCTCAGCCACCGGTTTTCGGCGCCCTGGACCGAGGATCCGTTCGCCTTCTATCGGTCCCTGCGTCGCCAGAACCCGTCGCCCTATCTGTTCTATCTGAACTTCGAGGGCTTCCAGCTGGCCGGCTCCAGCCCCGAGATTCTGGTCCGTCTGAAGGATGGCGAGGTCACCATTCGGCCTCTGGCCGGAACCCGCATGCGGGGCGCGACTCCGGAAGCCGACAAGGCGCTGGAAGTCGAACTGCTGGCCGATCCCAAGGAGCGGGCCGAGCATCTGATGCTGCTGGACCTGGGCCGCAACGATGTCGGTCGGGTCGCCGCACCCGGCACGGTCGAGGTGACCGAGAGCTTCGTCGTCGAACGCTACAGCCAGGTCATGCACATCGTCTCCAACGTGCGCGGCAAGGCCGATCCGAAGCTGGACGCCGTCGACACTCTGCTGGCGGCCCTTCCTGCCGGCACCCTGTCGGGCGCGCCCAAGGTGCGGGCGATGGGGGTCATCGACGAGCTGGAGAGCGAAAAACGCGGCGTCGGCTACGGCGGCGGCGTCGGCTACATCTCGGCCGGCGGCGAGGCGGACATCTGCATCACCCTGCGCACCGCCCTGTTCGCCGACGACCGGATTTTCGTCCAGGCCGGCGCGGGCGTGGTCGCAGACAGCGATCCTGCGGCCGAATACGCCGAAACCCAGCACAAGGCGCGCGCTCCGATGCGGGCGGCCGATGACGCCTGGCGCTTCCGCACCGGCAATCGTTAGCGCGTAACGGTCATCGTCGGATCGTCAAAGTGAACGCCAGGGCCGACGATGACGACGCCCGCCATCAGCACGGCCGCCGTCGCGGCGAATGCAGCGGCGCCGAGGGCGGCGACAGGGTTGGGCTTCGTCTCGACCACGACCAGCTTCGCCTTGGCGGCGGCGATCTTGGCGGCGATATCTTTTTCAGCGGCGAGTTTCACAGCCGCATTTATCTCCGGGTCGGGTTAAAATGCGCTTTACCGCCGCGCCCGCTTGGCGCGGACGCCCGTCGGGCCTAGAAGCCAAGCCATGATCCTCGTCGTCGATAACTACGACAGCTTCACCTACAACCTCGTCCACTACCTCGCGGAGTTGGGCGCGCCGACGCATGTGGTGCGCAACGACGACCTGACGGTGGACGAGGCGTGGGCGCTGAACCCCGCCGCCGTGCTGCTGTCGCCAGGCCCCTGTGCGCCGGACCAGGCCGGGATCTGCCTGCCGCTGATTACGACCGCGCCGGCCTCGATGCCGATCCTGGGCGTCTGCCTGGGCCACCAGGCTATCGGTCAAGCCTTTGGCGGCGACGTGATCCGCGCCAAGACCCTGATGCACGGCAAGACGTCGCCGATCCTGCATGAAGGCAAAAGCGTCTTCGCCGGCCTGCCGTCGCCCTTCACCGCCACCCGCTACCATTCGCTGGCCGTGAAGCGCGAGAGCCTGCCCGACTGTCTGGAGGTCACGTCCTTGACCGCCGACGGCGAGATCATGGGCCTGCAGCACCGCACCCGCCCGATCCACGGCGTGCAGTTCCACCCGGAATCCATCGCCACCGAACACGGTCACGACATGCTGGCCAACTTCCTCCAGATCGCCGGCGTGAAGCGCCTCGCGGCAGCCTGATCGTGGGCGATGGGTTCAAGCCGATCCTCGCCCGACTGGTCGAGGGCCATCCGCTGACGTCGCAACAGGCGCACGACTTCTTCGCCGCCTGCCTGCGCGGCGAGCCGACCCCGTCGCAAGTCGCCGTCGCCGTCACCGCCATGCGGATGCGCGGCGAGACGGTGGAAGAGATCACCGCCTTCGCCGGCGCCATGCGCGAGGCGGCGCTGACGCTGGATCATCCCTACGAGGTGATCGACACCTGCGGCACCGGCGGCGACGGGCAGCGCACCTATAACATCTCCACGGCCGCCGCCCTCGTTCTGGCCGGAGCGGGCCTGAAGGTCGCCAAGCACGGCAACCGAGCTATGTCATCTAAATCAGGGTCTTCCGACGTTCTGTCGATCCTGGGTGTGAACCTGATGGCGGATCAGGCTCAGCAGAGGAAGGCGCTGGACGAGGCCGGCATCTGCTTCCTGTTCGCCCCCGCCTATCACGGGGCCATGCGCCATGTCGGGCCCGTCCGGGCCGAGATCGGTTTCCGCACCGTTTTCAATCTTTTGGGGCCGCTTTCAAACCCGGCGTCTGCGAAGCGCCAGGTCATGGGCGTCTATGATCCCCGCCTGCTGGAGCCCCTGGCCGAGGTGCTGGGCCGCCTTGGCGCGACGCGAGCCTGGACCGTTCACGGCCAGGGCCTGGACGAACTGGCGACCTCTGGATCGACCGAAGTCGCGGAATGGAAGGACGGCGCGGTTCGCCGTTTCCAGGTCACGCCCGAGGACGCCGGCCTGCCACGCGCCTCCATCGAAGACATCCGTGGCGGCGACGCCGAGGAGAACGCCGTCGCCCTGCGCGCGCTGCTGGCTGGCGCGGCCGGTCCGTACCGCGACATCGTGCTGCTGAACGCCGCCGCCGCCCTCGTGGTATCGGACCGGGCGGCCGACCTTGCCGAAGGTGCTTTCCTCGCCGCCGACGCCATAGACGATGGCCGGGCCGCCGAGGCTCTGGAGCGTCTGGCCCGCATCACCTCCATGCCGCTGGAAAGCGAAGGCCCCGCATGACCGACGTTCTGGACCGCATCGCCACCTACAAGCGTGAAGACGTCGCCACCCGCAAGGCTACCACGTCGCAGGACGCGATCGAGACGCTGGCGCGAGCCGTTTCGGCTCCGCGCGGCTTTCGGGCGGCCCTGGAGCGCGTGGAAGAAGAAACCGGCCGCCCCGCCCTGATCGCCGAGATCAAGAAGGCCAGCCCATCCAAAGGGCTGATCCGTCCCGACTTCGACCCGCCGGCCTTGGCCCGTGCCTACGAAGCCGGCGGCGCGGCCTGTCTGTCGGTCCTGACCGACGGCCCCAGCTTCCAGGGCGACGACGCCTATCTGGGTCAGGCCCGCGACGCGGTCGCCCTGCCCTGCCTGCGCAAGGATTTTCTGGTCGATCCTTGGCAGGTGGCCGAGAGCCGCGCCCTGGGCGCCGACTGCATCCTGATCATCCTGGCCATGGTCGATAATCGGCTGGCTGCCGAACTGCTTTCCGAGGCCGAGCGCTTCGGCATGGACGCCCTGATCGAAACGCACGACGAGGAAGAAATGGCCCGCGCCTGTGCGCTGGGCGGCGATCTGGTCGGGGTCAATAATCGGTCGCTGCGCACCTTCGAGGTCGATCTGGAGGTGACTGAGCGTCTCTCGATGCTCAGCCCTGTCCGCGCCCTGTTGGTCGCCGAAAGCGGCATCTTCACGCCTGAGGATGTCGAGCGCGTCTCGGCCGCCCACGCCCAGGCAATTCTGGTCGGCGAGAGCCTGATGCGTCAGGCGGATGTCGAGGCGGCGACGCGGCAACTGCTGGCGGCCTGATCGCCTTCCTCGCGTCGTGCGGCGTCCCAAGGGCGCTGTTAAGTTGACATTAGGAAGGAACACTTACAGAACATCGACAAATGTTCACGGCCCGTTCCGATTCGTCGGCGGGCGGATGAGGGCCTGGCGATGCTCACGCGCAAGCAGCACGAACTGCTGATGTTCATTCACGAACGGATTCAGGAGACAGGCGTCTCCCCCTCCTTCGACGAGATGAAGGAGGCGCTGGACCTGGCGTCCAAGTCGGGCATTCACCGGCTGATAACGGCGCTGGAGGAGCGCGGCTTCATCCGCCGCCTCGCCCACCGCGCCCGCGCCCTGGAAGTCACCAAACTGCCCGAACAGGCCACGGCTGGCGCGCCGCGCGGCCGGGCCGGGTTCAAGCCTGACGTGATCGAAGGCGGCGGCGGACGCGCCCTGGCGCCGCTTGCGGCCAATGACACCCGAGAGTTGCCGTTGATGGGCAAGATCGCCGCCGGCACGCCGATCGACGCCATAGAGCACGAGACGGCGCGCTATCCCGTTCCCGAATCCATGCTGGGCTCGGGCGAACACTATCTGCTTGAGATCGAAGGCGATTCGATGATCGAGGCGGGCATTCTGAACGGCGACATGGTGGTCATCAAATCGACCGACAACGCCTCCTCGGGCGAGATCGTCGTGGCGCTGGTCGAAGGCGAACACGCGACGCTGAAGCGGCTTCGCAAGAAGGGCGCATCCATCGCGCTGGAGCCCGCCAACCGCAACTACGAAACCAAGATCTATGGGTCGGATCAGGTCGCCGTTCAGGGCAAGCTGGTCGGCCTCATGCGCCGCTATCATTGACGTCCGGGTTCGGTTGGCGTGTCCAGGGGCGGTCGCCCCGCACGTCGGCCGTCCAAACGGCGCGCCATCGAACTGGTTCGACCGCACTGTCACGCCATAACTCCACCGCGCCGCCTCGGGCGAAATCGACGCCGTCGAGTAGCAGGCGATCCTTGCAGACGCTCGGGATCGACGTGACGACCGCACGCACGCTAACGACTGGCGCCGCGCGGCATAACGTCTCCATCTGATCTAGACTCGGCGCTCTGCGACCCCACCAGATCGCAACGGGTCCAGCCTGTTTATCCTCAGGCCGACAAGAGAAGCGATCGCACGCCCAGCCCGCCTCAGATCGATCCGTCATGGTCAGGCCGCGCCGCCGCGACCACAGATCGACAGCGAACTCTCGGACGCCGGGCCTGACGATAACCGCCTGCTTCTCGCGGTGAAATGCGGCGTTTGTCCCCCCATCTCCGATCCACAGATCCGGCGTCGGCGCACGCGGCCACACCAGCACAGCCGCCGCCAGCGGCAGGCCCAGCCACCTCAGTCGTCCCTGCCACAGACAGACGAACAGCACCCCCAGGAAGGCGATCGGCAGGACATAATCGGGCGCACTGGCCACCGTCCGCACCGCCCCAGGCAGCCCCGCCGTCCAGGTTCCGATGGCCAGCATCAGACCGACGCCCCATCCCGCGACCGCCAGGAAAGGCCCACCCAGTCCCAGCGGCTCCAGGGCCGCGCCAATGGCCAGGGCCGGCATCAGGATGAAGTCCGCGACCGGAGAGGTGCCCAGGTTCGCCAACAGCCCATACATGGCCGTGCGATTGAAATGCTGCATGGCGAAAGGCCCGGTCGCCAGCCCCGCCACGACGCTGGCCGCGACGGCCGCCGTCAGCCAGCCACCGAACCGCTGGACCGCCAGGATCGGCCAAGGGACGGAGATTTCGCGCGTCCGCTTGGGCCAGGCCTCGACCAAGGCGACCAAGGCGGCGGTCGCGGCGAACGACATCTGGAAGCCTGGCGTGACGATGGCTTCCGGCTGGATCGCCAGAACGATGAAGGCCGCGACCGCCAACCCATGCATCGTCACCGCCTGCCGATCCAGCAGGATGGCCAAGAAGGCGATGGAGGCGGTGATGGCCGCTCGCTCGGCCGGCGGCGGCGCGCCCGACACCACCAGATAGACCCCGACCGCCGTCAAACCGGCCACCGCCGCGACCTTCTTGCCCGGAACCCGCAGCGCCAGCCAAGGCCAAGCCGCCACGCCCAACCTCACGGCGAAGAAGACGAAGCCGCCGACGATGGCCATGTGCAGCCCGGAGACCGACAGGATGTGCGCCAGGCCGGAATCCCGCATCACATCCATGTCTTCTTGGCTGATCCAGGTTTCGTGACTGGTGGTCATTGCGGCCGCGATTCCGCCCGTTCGCTCCCCCAGGCGCGCCACGATCCGTTCCGCCAGGGTATAGCGCGCGCCGTTCACGGCCATCGTCAGCCTTAATCGCCACGGCGGAGGCGCCAGATCGGCCGCGCGCGTTTCGCCCAAGGCGAAGGCCACCCCGCCCATGCCCTGGAAGAAGGCGTTGCGGCCGAAATCATAGGCGCCGGGACTGGCAGGCGCAGGCGGTGGATTGAGGATGCCGAACAGGCGGATCGCCTCACCGGGTCTGGGCGGCTCGCCCCGCACCGTCGCCCGCAAACGCACGGGCGTCTGTTCGGGCGTCAGTCCGCGTATCCAGACGGGCGCGACCACAATCCGTGCGCCCCTCTGGCCCGGACTGTCGACGTCCACGACCCAGGCTTCAATCACAGTCGGTTCGCTCAATGCCGGCGCGATCGGCGCAGCGACCATTTCGGTGCGGACCTTGGCGGCCGCCAACCCGCCGGCGACACAGGCCAGCATCAATAGCGGCCAAGTCAGACGCCGCGCCCATCCCCGCCGCCTCGCCGTGATCCAAACCGCAAAGACGACGACTGCGCCCAGCAACAGCGGCCACAATGCCGGCTCGGACCGCAGGGCGAAATAGACTGCGGCGCCGGCGCCGAACGCGACCGGCGCCCACAACCGCCATCGCAGCGTCTGCGCCGCGACCTCTTCTCTCAACCACGCGCGCAATCGCGCGGCGGGGGTAGGCTTTGCCGCGTCGGGGCGTATAAGGGCGTCGCTTACGGACCCCTCGCCTATGACCTCACCTTCCTCGACTGTCGTCACCCGCTTCGCTCCCTCGCCGACAGGCTATCTGCATATCGGCGGAGCGAGAACAGCATTATTCAACTGGCTGTACGCCAAGAGACACGCTGGGCGTTTTCTGATCCGTGTCGAGGACACAGACCGCGAGCGGTCTACCGAAGAGGCCGTCAAGGCCATCTTCGACGGCCTGAGCTGGCTGGAACTGTTCGCCGATGAAGAGCCGGTGTTCCAGTTCAGCCGCGCCGACCGCCACCGCGAGGTGGTCGATCAACTGCTCGAAACCGGCCACGCCTACCGCGACTTCACCTCTGCCGAGGACACCGGTCGTCTGCGCGACGAGGCCAAGGCCGAGAAGCGCACCTTCGAATCGTTGTGGCGTGACCGCGCACCCACGGTCGATGACCTGGCCCTGCCCCACGTCGTGCGCTTCCGCCGACCCAAGGCGACGACCGTCACCGTCGCCGACGAGGTCCAGGGTTCAGTCAGCTGGTCCACCGAAGACCTCGACGACCTGGTGCTGCTGCGCTCGGACGGCGCTCCGACCTATAATCTCGCCGTCGTCGTGGACGACCACGATATGGGCGTGACCCATGTCATTCGTGGCGACGATCACCTGAACAACGCCGCCCGTCAGAGCTTGATCTATGACGCCCTGGGCTGGACCCGTCCGACCTTCGCCCACATCCCGCTGATCCACGGTCCCGACGGCGCCAAGCTGTCGAAGCGCCACGGCGCCCAGGCGGTGCATGAATATGCCGAGATGGGCTATCTGGCCGAGGCCATGCGCAACTATCTGGCCCGCCTGGGCTGGGCGCATGGTGACGACGAACTGTTCAGCGACGCCCAGGCGGTGGAATGGTTTGACCTCGCCGGCATCGGCAAGGCGCCGGCGCGGCTGGATTTCGACAAGCTGGCCCACGTCAACTCCCACTGGCTGCGCCTTGCGGACGATGAGCGGTTGTCCAAGCTGACGCTGGACGCGCACCTGCAGCGCGGACACAGCCTCGCCGAAGCGGACGAGGCCCGGCTTCAACGCGCCATGCCCTTCGTCAAGGATCGCGCCAAGACTGTGCTGGACCTGGCCGAACAGACGGCCTTCGTGCTGAAATCCCGCCCTCTGACCATAGACGAAAAGGGCCAGGCCCTGCTGAGCGGTGAGACGCTGGAGCGCCTCTGCCGCCTGCGCGACCGGCTGGCCCTGTTCCAGTCGTGGGACGTGTTCGCGCTGGAAGCAGAACTCAAGGCTTTCGCCGAATCCGAGGGCGTTGGCTTCGGCAAGATCGGTCCGCCGATGCGTATGGCCCTTACCGCTGGGTCAACATCACCTGATATTGCTCGAACTTTGTCGGCTCTTGGGCGCGACGAAAGTCTCGGGCGCTTGGATGATGCGCTGCAACAGACTAAGTGATCACCCACAAACCAAAAAGCGGCCGACGCCTCCCCGCGCCTGGACGTATGATGCAAAGGGGCATTCATGACTGAACAAGCCAAAACCGCCAGCTCGGCGACCCTGTCCTTCGAGGACAAGACCATCGAGTTGCCGGTCCTTTCGGGCTCCACCGGCCCGGACGTCATCGACATCCGCAAGCTCTATGCGGGAACGGGCGCCTTCACCTTCGATCCCGGCTTCACCTCCACGGCCGCCTGCGAATCGGCCCTGACCTATATCGACGGCGACGCCGGCGTGCTGTTGCACCGCGGCTATCCGATCGACCAACTGGCGTCGAAGTCGAACTTCGTCGAGGTCTGCCACCTGCTGCTGCACGGCGAACTGCCGACCGCCGCGCAGTACGAGAAGTTCGAGAACAGCATCACCACCCACACGATGCTGCACAGCCAGTTCGATCGCTTCTTCGAGGGCTTCCGCCGCGACGCCCACCCGATGGCGATCATGGTCGGCACCGTCGGCGCGCTTTCGGCCTTCTATCACGACAGCCTGGACATCCATGATCCGGTGCAGCGCGACATCTCGGCCATTCGCCTGATCGCCAAGATGCCGACGATCGCGGCTCGCGCATACAAATACCATATCGGCCAGCCGTTCGTGTCGCCGCGCAACGACCTGTCCTATGCCGAGAACTTTCTGCGCATGTGCTTCGCCGTGCCGGCCGAGGACTATCACGTCGATCCGGCCCTGGTTCGGGCCATGGACCGCATCTTCACCCTGCACGCCGACCACGAGCAGAACGCCTCGACATCGACCGTGCGTCTGGCCGGTTCGTCGGGCGCCAATCCGTTCGCCTGTATCGCCGCCGGCATCGCCTGCCTGTGGGGCCCGTCGCACGGCGGCGCCAACGAAGAGGCGCTGACCATGCTCAAGCAAATCGGCACCCCGGAAAACATCCCTGAGTTCATCCAGGGCGTGAAGGACCGCAAATACAAGCTGATGGGCTTCGGCCACCGCGTGTACAAGAATTACGACCCGCGCGCCAAGGTCATGCAACAGTCGGCCTATGAAGTCCTGGCCGCCACCGGCCGCGAGAATGATCCGCTGTTCCTGGTCGCCAAGGAGCTGGAGAAGGTCGCGCTGAACGACGAATACTTTACGTCGCGCAAGCTGTTCCCGAACGTCGATTTCTATTCGGGAATCACCCTGTCGGCGATGGGCTTCCCCACCACCATGTTCACCGTCCTGTTCGCCCTGGCCCGCACCGTGGGCTGGATTTCGCAGTGGCAGGAAATGATGGCGGATCCCTCGCAGAAGATCGGCCGTCCGCGCCAGCTCTATACCGGCCCGACCGAGCGCGATTACGTGCCGATCGAACAGCGCGGCTGATCGACAGCCTCAAGTCTGAACTGAAGAACGCCGGGGAGCCATCCCCGGCGTTTTTCTTTGCCGTCAGACCAGCTTCAGATCGGCGAACCGCGCGGCCAGGTCATCTAGGTCGCGGTGCATGTGGGCGACGCCGATTGCGGCGGCGCCCAAGGCCATGTCGTCGCCTTCCATGGCCATGGACAGGGCCAGGCTCTGGTCGATGGCCCCCATCGGCGCGGCGGCCTTACCCTGCGAAAAGGCTTCCAGCCGCTCCACCGCGCGCGCCGCGTCCTGTGACCAGGGATCCAGCCGCGCGCCTGCGCCTTCGGCCTGAAAACCACGCCCCAGAATCACGATGTCGCTACGCACCCGCCAGAAGGCGCGTGCCAGGGCCGCGCGGTCCGCGGTCTCACGCTGGGGCCCCGGCAGATCGATCACATTCTTCGCCGCCTGACCCAGCGCATCCAGCCGTCGTTTCAGATCGGTATGGCGTCGGGTGATCTCGGACGCGTCCGACGCATCGCCGTTCGATATCAGAGACAGCAGCGCCGCCGCTTCCCCCGCCGCCTCACGCGCCTGCAGCTTGAACGACTGACGGGCGTGTCGGGGAAACAGCGCCAGGATGGCCATCACACCGACGCCGCTGCCGACCAGGATTTCCATCACCCGATCCAGAGCCAGCGACGCCGGCCCTTCCGCCCCGGTCCCGCCCGCGATGACGATGGTCGCCGTCACGGGCGCGATCTTCAGCCAGGGGCGGCCAGTTCCGAAAAACGCCAGCAAGGCCGTGGATGCGGCGATGCTCAGGGCCATGCTTTCCATGCCGGGCGGCCGCAGGAAGGCGAAGACCGCACCAGCCAACGCGCCCGTCACCGTGCCGATGGCCCGATCCCGCGCGACGGTCAGCACCCCGCCCCCGACGCTGGCCTGGATGACAACGATGGCGGAGATCACACTTCAGTAGGGGTGCGGCAGGTTCAGCCATGTGGCGAGATAGAGGGCGGCCATGGCGCCGACCGCCATCTGCAGCGCGGCCCGAACCTCGGCGGCGCGCCGAGGACTGAGGGCCCGCCCCATCGTCAGGCCTTCCGTTTGGCGGCGATGACCTTCAACACGGCGTCCGCCGCCAACTCCGACGGGTCCGCTCCGCCGCGCCCCATCAGATCCAGGGCCGCTGTCTGACGTTGCGCCTGTTCGACCGCCATTGCCGGATCGGACAGCAACCGACCAACCGCCGCCGCCAGGATGGCGGGTGTCGCCTCGTGCTGGATAAACTCGGGCGCGATCCGGTCGTCGGCGGCGATGTTGAACAGTGTGACGTGTTTCGCCGTCACCAACCGCTTCATCAACTGATAGCTCAGCCCGTCGATCTTGTATGCGATGACCATCGGCGCACCGGCCAGGGCCAGTTCGGTGGAGACCGTTCCGCTGGTGGCCAGGGCGACCGTCGCGGCGCGCATGGCGTCATATTTCTCGGCCTCGTCCACCAGATGCACCCGGAACGGCCAGGCCGCGACCCGTCCCGCGACATCCTTGGCCACCGTCCCGGCGGCGACGACGGCGATTTCCAGAGTCGGATCGATGGCCTTCAACTTGCCGATCGCCGCTTCATAGACAGGCGTCATTCGTGTGATCTCGCTGGGGCGGCTGCCCGGAAGCACCAGCAGCAGCTTGGCGTCGGCGGCGATGCCGCGTCGCGCACGGAAGGCTGCGCCGTCGGCGCCGGCCATATCGACATGCAAGGCGGACGAGCCGACTACGGTCGTCGGCAGACCTTCCCGCTCGAACCAGGGGGCGTCGAAGCTGTAGAGCGCCAGCAGATGATCCACCGCACCTGCCAACGTCCTGGCTCGGCCCGGCCGTGACGCCCACACCTGCGGCCCGACGTATTTGATCAGAGGCACGTCCGGGCGCGCCGCGCGAATGGCCTTGGCGACACGGATCGTGAAGCCCCAGCTGTCGATCAGGACCACGGCGTCGGGCTTTTCTCGCTCGGCCAGCGCCGCCGTCTCCTCGACGCGGCGCTTGACCTTGCCATAGGCGCGAAGGCCCTCGATCCAGCCCAGGATCGACAGTTCGGCGATGTCGAACGGGCTGACGACGCCCTCCGCCGCCATCCGGGGACCGCCGACGCCGACGAAAGTGACGTCCGCACCCAGCCGCGCTTTCAGCGCCTTGGCCAGACCCGCGCCGAGTGCGTCGCCCGAGGCCTCGGCCGCCACCAGCATGATCTTCAGCGGGCTGCTCATCGCGCTTCGCCCCACACGAACAGGCCCAGCCGGTCCGCCGCCGCAATGATGGCCGCGCGGTCGATCAAGATCAGCCGCCCTACCACCCCGCCGATGCCCGCCAGGCCCGCCGCCGCCGCCATCTCGACCGTGCGCGGTCCGATCACCGGCATATCCACCCGCAGGTCCTGGATCGGCTTGGGCGCCTTGCCCAGCGCGCCCTTGCGGTCACCGGTCGAGCCGCGCAGATCGGCCGGCAGTCCCGCGACCCGGCTCAGCATGGCGTCGGTCCCCTCTTGGGCCTCAACCGCCAGCACCAGGCCGTCACACACGACCGCGCCCTGACCGATGTCCAATTCGCCTGACTTTTCTGCGACGTGCAGCGCCTTCTTCAGATCTGCCAACTGCTCCGGCGTCGGTGAAACGGCGCCCAAGGCCCCAGCAGCCAGCGTGTCTCCACCCAGTATGTCGTCGGCGCCCTCGACGGCGAAGCCTTCGGCCTCGAACACCGACAGGATCTTGCGCAACAGGGCGTCATCGCCCTTGGTCGCCGACGCCACGATGCCCGGCAGCAGGGTCGCGCCTTTGAAATCTGGCTTCAGCGTTTTGAAATCAGGCCTGTTGACGATGCCCGCCAGGCAGACCGTCGTGCAGCCCTCGGTCTTCAGCGCCTTCAGGATGGCGCCGATCTGGGCCATGCCGAACTCGGCGCCCGGCCAGCGGATCAGGTGGGGATCGGCGAACCCAGCCAGACGGATCAGGAAGATAGGCCGCCCCTCTGCATCGCACCGCGTCGCCACTGCCGCCGGCAGGTCGCCGCCGCCGGCGATCAGGCCCAGCTTGCCGGAACCGGTCATTCCGCGTTCGGCAGGCACAGCGGACGCCGCCCGCCGTCGCGGATGAAGGCGATGATCTCCATGATCTCGGCCAGGTCGGCATAGGTATCGGCCACACCGTCGATCCGACCCGCGAACTCGCCCTGCCCCTCGAACAGGTCGCGATAGGCCGCCAGCAACCGCCGCACCTGGTCCTTGCCATAGCCCTTGCGCTTCAGCCCGATCAGGTTCAGCCCGCGCAGTCGCGCGTGATTGCCCCAGGCCGAGCCATAGGGGATGACGTCGCGGGTCACGGCCGCCAGACCGCCGATGATCGCCCCCTGCCCCACGCGCCCGTTCTGGTGCACGGCGCACAGGCCGCCCAGGAAAACCTTGTTCCCAACCTGGGCATGACCGCCCAGGGTGGCGTTGTTGGCCATGACGACATTGTTCCCGACCACGCAGTCATGGCCCACATGGGCGCCGGTCATGAACAGGTTGCTGGCGCCGACCACGGTCACGCCTGTCCCCTGCGGCGTTCCCCGGTTGAAGGTGCAGTGTTCGCGGATCAGGTTGTTCTCGCCGATCTCCAGCCGCACCGGCTCGCCCTTGTATCCGTTGTGCTGGGGGTCGCCACCGATGACCGCGAACGGATGGATCACCGTCCCGGCGCCGACCGTCGTGTCCTGCTGAACCACCACGTGACTGACCAGACGCGCGTTCTCGGCCAGGACCACATTCGGCCCGACGGTGCACCAGGGCCCGACCTCGACTCCGTCGGCCAGGGTCGCCGTGGTGTCGATCAGGGCGGTCGGGTGGATGGTCATCAGGCGGCGGGCGCTGGAACGGGAACGGTCACGACCATGGCCATGAACTCCGCCTCGGCCGCCAGCTTCCCGTCGATGAAGGTCTCTCCGCGGAACTTGTAGGCGTCGCCACGCGCCTTGATCACCTTGACCTCCATGCGCAGCTGGTCGCCCGGCCGCGCGGGCTTGCGAAAGCGCACGCCGTCGATGGACATGAACATGATGACCTTGTCGGCCACAGCCACATCTAAGGTCTTGGACATCAGCAGGGCGCCGGTCTGGGCCATGGCCTCGACGATCAGCACGCCCGGCATGACCGGATCGATCGGGAAGTGGCCCGGGAAGAAGGGCTCGTTGTGGGTGACGTTCTTGATGCCGACGATCGAGGTGCGCGGCACGAAAGCCTCGGCCTTGTCCACCAGCAGGAAGGGATAGCGGTGCGGCAGCCGCCGCATCACCTCGGCGTAATCGATCTTGCCGTCTTCGCTCATCCCTATGATTCCTTCGGGGCCTTCTTTGAAGAGGCCTGTTTGGCGAGCCAGATCGTCTCGCGCAAGAACTGTCGGATCGGACGGGCCGGATAGCCGGACCAGGTCTCACCCGCCGGAATGTCGGCCAGCACGCCTGCACCGGCCGCGACACGCGCGCCCTCGCCGATGGTGATGTGGTCGCCGACCCCCGCCTTGCCGCCGAAAATGACGTTGTCACCGCTGGTGACGGATCCTGAAATCCCCGTGTTTCCGGCCATCAGATTGTTGCGGCCGATGACGCAGTTGTGGCCCACCATGACCAGATTATCGATCTTGGTGTTCTCGCCGATGACCGTGTCGTCATAGGCGCCTCGGTCGATGCAGCTGTTGGCGCCGACCGTGACACCGTCCTGCAGTATGACGCGGCCCAGCTGTGGGATGTCCATGGCGCCGGCGGCCGTTCCGGTGGCGCCGAAGCCCGCCTCGCCGATACGCGCCCCGGCATACAGTTTCACCCGGTCGCCGATCAGGGCGAAGCCGACCGTGACGTTCGAGCCGATGACGCAATCGCGGCCAATCTGAACGCCGGGCGCGATGACGCTGTTGGCGCCGATGCGGGATCCGCGACCGATACGGACACCCTTGCCCAGGATCGCGCCCGGTTCGATCACGACGCTGTCGTCCTCGGCCGCCTCGTCACGCGTGATCGCCGCGTCGAGCGTGATGGGCCGATGCAGAAGAAGCGACGCCTTGGCCCAGGCGGCCTGAGGCGTTCGCGAGACGATCACTGCCGCGTCTTCAGGCGCCACTTCAGTGGCCTCGGCCGGCACGATCACGCAGCCGGCCTTTGTCGCCGTCAGGGCCGAGGCGAACTTGCGGTCGCCCAGAAACGCGATCGCGCCCCCGTCCGCAGAGGACAAGGGCGCGACGGAAGCGATCATGCGATCCCCGCCCCGCGCGACCTCGCCGCCAATCTGAGCCGCCAGTTCGGCGACGCTGAGGGGCGACAGGGTTTCGAAGAAGCGAGAATCCGGCATCGGCGGCTTAGTTGGCGGCCGCCGGTTGAGCTTGCGTCTGAGCCGGCACCGGCAGGCGGTTGAAGCTCAGGGTCGGCAGGGCGGTGTTCAGACGCTGGATGGCCAGATCGGTGACGTCCATGGCGGGGTTCATCATGAAGACGCTCTCACGGTCGAGCAGCAGACCGCAGCCCTTTTCTTGATACAGCGCGGTCAGGATCGGCGAGACGGCTTCGGTGATGGCCTGGCGCTGCATGCCCAGGGTGTAGCGCAGCTCGTTTTCGCGGGTGGATTCCAGTTGCTGGGCTTCCTGCGCGCGCTGTTGCAGAGCTTGACGACGCTGCTGAAGTTGGTCGGCCGGCAGGCTGGAGCCCGACGTCTGAAGCTGCTGGGCTTCGGTCTGGATTTGGGTGGCGTAGGGTTGCAGTTCGCCTTGAACTTCTTGGGCCAGTTGCTGCATGCGGGCTTCGACAGCCTGACCGGCTGACGACTGGGCCAGCAGACGTGCGTTGTAATAGACGCAGACGCCGGGGATGACCGGGCCGGGGTTGGCGGGAGCCGCCTGTTGCGCCGAAGCGGCGGTGGCGATGAGCGAAGCGGCGGCGGTCGCCGCGATGATCAGAGCTTTCATTGGGTTTCCTCGTGCGGTCGAAAAGCCGCGATTAGAACTGGGTGGATGTCGAGAAGCGGAAGGATTCCGTCTTGTCGTAGACTTCCTTGGACAGAACCCTGGAGATGTCGAAACGGATCGGCCCCATCGGCGATTTCCAGTGAACGCTGATGCCGGCCGACGCCCGCAGCGACAGCTCGTCGGCGATAGTGGTGTTCACAGTGCCCGTGGATGTCAGTTTGTAGCGGTCGTCAAGCGCGCCCAGCGTACCAAATTCGGCGAACAGCGAGGTCTTGATGCCGTACTGCTCAGGCAGGTAGTTTGGCAACGTCAGCTCGACCGTGCCGATAGCGTAAAAGTTGCCGCCCAACGCGTCGGTCCTGTTGAGATCGCGTGGCCCCATACCGGCCGTCTTGAAGCCGCGGAAGCTGTTTCCGCCCTTAAAGAAGCGGTCGTTGATGCGGATAGGGTCACCATTCCAGCCACTGATGTAGCCGGATGAACCCTGGACGCTGACGACCCACGCCGGCGTAAAGCCATAGTACCATTTGGCGTCGACCTCGGTCTTCACATAATTTACGTCTCCACCCAGACCCGCCAGATCCTGGCGCAACGACCCGGACCATCCGCGCGTGGGACGGATCGGGTCATTGGTGTAGTTCATCTGCAGCGTATAGCCCGCCGACGAGTTGATGTAGCTACCGATCTGGTCGCACAAAGCCGAGGTTCCCCGGCCTGCGCCGGCGCAGAATCCAGACGGAACGATGATCTCGTCAGACTTCAGGAAGTAGCGCGTGCTAAGCAGCATATTGCCGTTCAGCGGGTAGGACAGTCGCAGACCCGCGCCGGTCGAACGATAGTCGTAAGACGAAAATCTGCTCAGGTCGTAGCGGGAGTGGAACAGGTCAAAGCCGGCCCGCAGATCACGGCCCAGGAATTTCGGCTCGGTGAAGCGGAAGTCCACCTGCTGGCGCAGCGTACCCCATTCCAGACGCGACACCACATTCTGACCGCGCCCGCGGAAGTTCCGCTCCGAAATGCCCAGGTTGACGGTGAAGGAGTCGACCGAGCTGAAGCCGGCGCCGACGGACAGTTCGCCGGTCGGCTGCTCCTGAACGTTGACGTTGATGATCGAGCGGTCCGGCGCGCTGCCGCGCGTTTCCTCGACCGTCACATCCTTGAAGAAGCCCAGTGCACGCAGGTTGTTGCGCGACCGCTCCATCAGGGCGCGGTTGAAGGCGTCGCCTTCGGTCAGCAGCAGTTCGCGGCGGATGACCGGGTCGATGGTGCGGGTGTTGCCGACCACATTGATGCGGTCGATATAGACCCGCTGGCCTTCCGACACATTGAAAGTCACATCGACCGTGTCCGTCTCGGGATTGGCTTTATAGGTCGGGTTGATCTCGACGAAAGCATAGCCAGCCGACCCGGCGGCGAAGGTCAGGGCATCGACCGCCTGCTCGATCTTGTCGCTTTCATAAAGGTCGCCCGAACGGATCGGGATCAGCCGCTGCAGGAAGTCGGGATTGAGCCGGTCGTTCTGGGTGACGACCTTGACCTCGCCGAAGTTGTACTTTTCACCTTCGTTCAGCGTCAGCGACAGCTGGAACGCCTGATCGTCGGGCTGCAGCTCGGCGACCGACGAAACGACGCGGAAATCATAATAGCCGCGGTTCGTATAGAACTTCCGCAGTTGCTCCTGATCGTACTCAAGGCGGTTGGGATCATAATTATCGTTGTTCGAGAAGAACTTCCACCAGGTCGACTTCTCGGTGACCATCACGCCGCGCACGTCGCGATCCGAGAAGGCCTGGTTGCCCAGGATGTTGATGGCGCTGATCCCGGTCTGCGGACCTTCGTTGATCTCGAAGATGACATCGACGCGGTTCTGCTCCAGCTGCACCAGCTTGGGCGTCACGGTCGCGGAAATCCGGCCTTGCAGGCGGTACAGTTCGACGATGGCGCCGACGTCTTCCTGAACCTTGGCGCGGGTATAGATGCCGCGCGGGGCCAGGGTGACTTCCTTGGTCAGTTTGTCCTTCGAAAGCGCCTTGTTGCCCTCGAACACCACCTG
Organism: Brevundimonas sp. KH_058; assembly: GCF_057838505.1. Lineage (NCBI taxonomy): Bacteria > Pseudomonadati > Pseudomonadota > Alphaproteobacteria > Caulobacterales > Caulobacteraceae > Brevundimonas > Brevundimonas sp. KH_058. The sequence continues at coordinate 3,147,868 of NZ_CM174469.1, forward strand.
GTTGATGATCGGGTTCTCGACGATCTGAACGATCAGGTCGCCATTCTGGATACCCAGTTGAACATCGGCGAACAGGCCGGTGCGCGACAGGGTGCGCACGGCGACGTCCAGCACTGAGGCGTCGACCGCGTCACCGGGGCGGATCGGCAGATAGGACAGGACCGTCGTCTGGTCGATCCGCTGGGCGCCTTGGACGATGATACGGTTGATCGTGATCGTCTGCGGCGCAGCGATCTCGACGCGTGGCTCGGCGCCAGCGGCGGCGGGCGCCGGCGTCGCAGTTTGGGCAGGAGCCGGGGCCGGCGTGGCGGGCGCCGTCGCGGGTGCGGTCTGGGCCAGCGCAGGCGCGCCGAGCCCTGCGGCGACCGCCAGAGCCAGCAGGCTGGAACGGGCGCTCAGTCGAACGGCGGCGCGAGAGGTCATGTCATTCATTCGGGAAACCATCGGGGGCTGGCGTCGGCTCACGAGACGAGCCCGCCGAGGAATTGGAAGAGGTTGAGCTTCTGTAGGTCGTTCCACGTCGCGAACAACATAAATCCCGCCAAAAGCGCAAGGCCTGCACGATAGCCCATCTCCTGGAACCGCGCCGACACAGGCTGCCTGGCTACGGCTTCGTAGCCGTAGAAAAGCAGATGCCCGCCGTCGAGGATCGGGATGGGAAGCAGGTTTAGAAAGCCGATTCCGATCGAAAGTATGGCGGCCAAGGTTGTCAGCGTCAGGATCAGGTTGATTGCAATGGCTCCGGGAGCCGGATTGGCCTCGACCGCAGCGGTCGTCAGCGATCCCGTCGCCTTGGCGATGCCCAACGGTCCGCTGAACTGATCGCCCGACTCGCGACCGGTCACTAAACGTCCGAGATAGGTCAGGGTCGAGCCGATCACGTCGCCGGTCTGGCGCACGCCCTCTATCACGGCGCCGACCGGCCCATAGCGGACATGGCGTACATCGCCGGCCGACGACCCCAGCCCCAGCCCGATGCGGCCGACCTTGACGCGTCCCGCGATGGGATCGTTCTCCTCGCGGCGCTCTGGTGTCGCAACCAACTCGACCGGCCGCCCAGCGCGTTCAACGGTGAAACGGACGGGATCGCCCGTGGACAGCATGACGGTGCGCGTCACCGCGCTGCCGTCCTTGATGGGCTTGCCGTTCACGTCGGTGATCAGGTCGCCGACCTGGAAGCCGGCGGCGGCTGCGGGCGATGCCGCCTGAACCTGAGCCACGCGGGCGGGGCGCAACGAAACGCCCACCGCCATGAAGACGACCGCAAAGATCGTGATGGCCAGGATGAAGTTGGCGACCGGACCGGCCGCGACGATCAGCGCGCGCTGCCACACCGGCTTGAAGTGGAAATAGTCGCGCTCGGCGCCAGGTCCGCGCTCGGCGACCACCCTCTGGCGCAGTTCGTTCAGCCCCGCCTGATCCGGCACGCTGGAGGCGTCCAGATCGCCAGAGAACTTCACATAGCCGCCTAGCGGCAGCCAACCCAGCCGCCATTCGATGCCGTGACGATCGGTGCGGCTGAACACGGCCTTGCCGAAGCCGACCGCGAAACGATCCACCTTCACGCCAAAGGCGCGCGCGACGAGGAAGTGACCCAGTTCATGGATGGTGACGATGAACGTCAGCACCAGCAGGAACGAGGCGATTGAGATCAGGATCTGACCCAGGACGCCCAGCATTCGAAAATCGTCTCCCCTGGCCTGCTATCAGGCCGCGTTCGCAAGACCGGCGATGACGGACCCGGCCATTCGACGCGTCTCGGCATCGACCGAAAGGGCCGCGCCGCAGGCGTCTCCAGAACCGAAAGCCATCCCCGCTTTCGTCGCACGCTCAAGGGTTTCGGCGACGACTGCGGCAATATTGAGAAAGGCCAGCTTGCGGTCAAGAAATGCGAAGGCCGCGACCTCATTCGCCGCATTGAACACGGCGGGCGTTGCGCCTCCCGCCTTCAACGCCTGACGGGCCAGATCCAGGGCAGGGAAGCGCGCCAGATCCGGCGCCTCGAACGTCAGCCGACCCAGAGCCGCCAAATCCAGCTTGGGCGCCGGCCAGGCGATGCGGTCAGGCCAGGCCAGGGCGCAGGCGATGGGCGTGCGCATGTCCGGCGGCCCCATCTGGGCCAGCGTCGAACCATCCACATATTCCACAAGGCTGTGGATGATCGATTCAGGGTGCACCACCACGTCGATTCGGTCCTGCGGCATGTCGAACAGATAGGCCGCCTCGATCATCTCCAGGCCCTTGTTGGCCATGGTGGCGCTGTCGACCGAAATCTTGGCGCCCATGCTCCAGTTCGGATGCGCCACGGCCTGTTCGGGCGTGATGCCGATCATCCGTTCGCGCGGGGTCTGGCGGAAAGGCCCGCCCGATGCGGTCAGGATCAGCCTGGAAACCCGTTCGGGCGCTTCGGCCGGAAAGACCTGAAAGATGGCGGAGTGCTCGGAATCGACCGGGATCAGCCGCCCCCCTGCCCGCTTGACCCGTTCGATCAGCGCCGGCCCGCAACAGACCAAGCTTTCCTTGTTGGCCAGCGCCAGGGTCGCGCCCGTGGCCGCCGCCGCCCACGCCGACTTCAGCCCCGCCGCACCCACGATGGCGGCCATGATCCAATCGACCGGCCGCGTCGCCGCTTCGACGATGGCAGCGTCGCCGGCGGCGACCGCGATGTCCGTTCCTGCCAAGGCGTCTCGCAGCGCGTCCAGTCGCGCCGGATCGGCCGTGACCGCCACCTTCGGACGCCAGCGTCGCGCCTGTTCGGCCAGTTTGGCGATATTCGCCCCGCCCGTCAGCGCCTCGACCTCGAAAGCGCACGTGCCCGTGGCCTCGGCCTGAGCCATCAGATCCAGCGTCGAGGCGCCGACCGATCCGGTCGAGCCCAGCACCGTGACGCGACGCCGGATCACGCGCCGCGCTCCAGCAACAGGACGATCAACCGCCCGGCGGCGACCACGACGACCGCGAACATCAAACCGTCGACACGATCCAGCAGCCCGCCGTGACCGGGAATGGTGTTGCCTGCGTCCTTGACCCCGAACCGCCGCTTCAACGCCGATTCCCACAGGTCGCCCGCCATGGTCGCCAAGGCGGCCGCAAAGCCCAGCACCGCGCCCCACACGACCGTTAACGCGCCCATGTCCAGCCAGGCGGTCATGATGACGCCCGCAATGCCACCAGCCACGATACCGCCGATGAAACCGGACCAGGTCTTGTTGGGCGAGAAACGCGGCCACAGCTTGGGACCGCCAAACGTCGATCCCGCCAGATAAGCCAGGATATCCGCCGACCAGGTCACGGCGAAGACCAGCACCGTCCAGTGTAAACCGACGACGCTGTCCACGTCGCGCAGCCAGATCAGCAGGACCGAAGGCCAGCCGAGATAGAGCACGCCATAGGCGGCATCCAATGCCTCCTGCCCCCGGCTGCGGGCATAGACACCGGCCGCGACAGCGCCGAACACCAGCATGACGAAGGCGACGGACATGGCGCCGAAATGGGCGCTGATCACCGCCGCCACGACGCCGAAACTGACGGCGCCGCCCATGACCCGGCGAGCGTGCGGCGCGCTCATCGACGCCCATTCGAACGCCAGGACAATGCTGGCGACCGTCATCAGCGCCAGGAACCAGATGCCCCCAGCCCAGGTCGCGGCCACGGCGGCGGGCGCCAGCACGACGGCGGAAGCGGCCCGAAGGGCGATGTCGCGTCCCTTGACCGCCATCAGGCCGTCGCGCGCACGGGGGCGACCTCTCGACCGCCATAGCGACGGTCGCGTTGCCCAAAGGCGGCGATCGCATCGGCAAGGGCCTTGGGCCCATAGTCGGGCCACAGGACGTCCTGGAACACCAGCTCGGCGTAGGCCGCTTCCCACAGCAGGAAGTTCGACAGGCGCTGCTCGCCGGACGTGCGCACGATCAGATCCAGCGGCGGCGCGCCTGCCGTGGCTAGACCGGACGCCAGGACGGCCTCGGTGATCGGTTCGGCCGTCTCTCCCGCCAGAACCCGGTCCATGTGCCGACGCGCGGCGTCCACCAGATCTGCCCGGCCGCCATAGTTGAAGGCGACCTGCAGCAAGAAGCGGTCGTTATGCGCCGTCTGGGCCTCGGCCCTTTCGATGATGGCGGCGATATCGGCAGGCAGACCTTCGCGACGGCCCAGGATTCTCAGACGCACACCCGCTTTCGCCAGACGCGCCAGATCGCTGGCCACATAGGTCCGCACCAGACCCATCAGGTCGGACACCTCGTCCTCGGGCCGGCTCCAGTTCTCGGTCGAGAAACCGAACACCGTCAGACACTCGATGCCCAGATCGGGCGCCGCCTGGATCGTCCGCTTCAGCGCCTGTACGCCCTCGCGATGACCCAGAGCGCGCGGCAAGCCCCGCGCCTTCGCCCAGCGGCCATTGCCGTCCATGATTATGGCGACATGACGCGGCCCATCGGGACCCTGTCCTTGTGGGCGTTGGCCAGAAGGCGCGGCGCTGTCTGCCGTCATCTGTGGTGTGATCCCTTCAGGGCCAAGCCGTTTCGCCTCAGACCTGCATGATCTCTTGCTCTTTGGTCTTCAAGGCCTCGTCGATGCGCTTGATGGCCGCGTCGGTTTCCTTCTGGACCTCGGTCTCCATCTTCTTCTGCTCGTCCTGGCTGATCTCGCCGGCCTTCTCGGCCTTCTTCAGGTCGTCGTTGGCGTCGCGGCGGACGTTGCGGACCGAAATCTTCTGCTGCTCGGTGTATTTGCCAGCCAGCTTGACCAGATCCTTGCGACGTTCCTCGGTCAGGGGCGGCACGGGGATACGCAGCGTCTGGCCGTCGACGATGGGGTTCAGGCCCAGGTTGGCGTTGCGAATGGCCTTCTCGACCGCGACGACCATGCCCTTGTCCCAGACGTTGACGCTGATCATGCGCGGCTCGGGCACGCTGATGGCGGCGACGGCGCTCAGCGGCGAGGCCGAGCCATAGGCTTCGACCCGCACGGGCTCCAGCAGGCCGGCGTTGGCGCGTCCGGTCCGCAGGCCGCTGAACTCTTCCTTCAGGGCGGTGACCGACCGCTCCATGCGGTCGCGGTATGTCTTAAGTTCAGGTTTTGCCATGGTCTTGGTCTCTCTTGTCTTTCCTGGTCACGCAGACGTTCAAGCGACGTCCTGAATGACCGTGAACGTGCCTTCGCCGGTCAGGGTCCGGCGCAGCGAGTTGTCTTCCCGAATGGAGAAGACCACGATCGGGATGCCCGTGTCGCGCATCATGGCGATGGCCGACGCATCCATGACCCGCAGATCCTTGGCCAGAACATCCTGGTAAGTCAGGGTCTCGTAGCGGGTGGCGGTCGGATCCTTCTTGGGATCGGCGGTATAGACGCCGTCCACGCTGGTGCCCTTCAGCAAGGCGTCACAGCCCATTTCGGCGGCGCGCAGCGCGGCGCCCGAATCCGTCGTGAAGAAGGGTGCGCCGACGCCGGCGGCGAAGATCACGACACGGCCCTTTTCCAGATGACGCAGGGCCCGGCGGCGGATGTAGGGTTCGGCAATGGCGGCCATCGGAATGGCGCTCTGCACCCGGGTCGAGACGCCGATCTTCTCCAGCGCCGACTGCATCGCCAGGGCGTTCATGATGGTGGCCAGCATGCCCATATAGTCGGCCTGGGCGCGCTCCATGCCTGCCGCCGCCTTGGACAGGCCGCGGAAGATGTTGCCGCCGCCGATGACCAGGCAGATCTCGACGCCTTCGGCCGCGACGTCCGCGACCGACTTGGCGACCGCATCGACGGTGTTCATGTCCACGCCGAACGACTGATCGCCCATCAGCACCTCGCCGGAAACCTTCAGCAGGACGCGTTTGTAGCGGAAGGTCGAGGTGGCGTCGGGCATGCGGGAAGGTCCGTTTGACTGCGGCGCCATTGAATCAGGCGACTTCTTATAGACGAAGGGCGCGCCGGCCATCAAAGCCGAACGCGCCCTTCTGATACAAAACCCTCACGAATGAGGGGAAGACTTGTTAGTTGCCGCCCATCATGGAGGCGACTTCCGACGCGAAGTCGGGGCCTTCGACCTTCTCGACGCCTTCACCCAGCGCCAGACGGACGAAGCCGGCCAGGTGCAGGTTGGAGGAGCCCAGTTCCTTGGCCGAATTGGCGACCAGTTGTTCGATGGTCACGTCCGGGTCCATGACGAACGGCTGCTTGGACAGCACCACGTCCTTCTGGAACTTGTTGATCTGGCCTTCCACGATCTTGGCGATCATGGCTTCCGGGCGACCTTCTTCCTTGGCCTTTTCGGTCAGAACGGTGCGTTCCTTCTCGATGGCGGCGGGGTCCAGGTCATCGGTGTTCAGCGACAGCGGAGCGGTTGCTGCAACGTGCATGGCGATCTTGCGACCCAGTTCGCGAAGAACGGTCTTGTCGCCCTCGCCTTCCAGAGCCACCAGCACGCCGATACGGCCCACGCCCGGCGAAACAGCGTTGTGGACGTAGGTCGAGACGACGCCTTCCGACACCGACAGGCGGGCGGCGCGGCGCAGTTGCATGTTCTCGCCGATGGTGGCGATCATGTTGGTCACTTCGTCCTGAACAGTCTTGCCGGCTTCCAGTTCGGCGCCGTGCAGGGCTTCGACCGTGTGGTGGTCCAGACCCAGTTGGGCGAACGACTTGGCGGCGTTCTGGAACAGTTCGTTGCGAGCGACGAAATCGGTCTCGGCGTTGAACTCGATGGCGGCGGCGACTTCGCCCTTGCCGTCTTCCTTGGACGCGACGGCGACCAGGCCTTCAGCGGCGACGCGGTCGGCCTTCTTGGCGGCCTTGGACAGGCCCTTGGCGCGCAGCCAGTCGATCGATGCTTCGATATTGCCGTCGTTTTCGACCAGCGCCTTCTTGCAGTCCATCATGCCGACGCCCGAACGCTCGCGAAGTTCCTTCACGAGGGCGGCAGTGATCTCGGCCATGTTCTTCTCCTTGGGGGATTTCGTATGTGGGAACGGCCGGACTGACTTAGCCCGGCCGTGTGTCAGTTCGTCAGGCGGCGCTCATAGCGCGAACACCGTCCTGCGGGCGATCAGCCCGCGGCCTTCTCGGTTTCGACGGCGTCGTTCGCTTCCGAAGTGGCGGCCTTGGCGGCTTCCTCGGCGACAGCCGGCTCAGCGGGGGCCGGTTCAGCAGCGGCTTCCAGTTCGGCGGCGACCGATTCCGTACCGGCCGGTGCGGCGTCGGCTTCGACCGGGGTCGAGGCTTCACGCAGCATGGGCTCTTCCGGATTGATCGCAGCGCCCAGGTCCACGCCCGAGGCCGAAGCGCCGGCGGCCAGACCGTCCAGGACGGCGTCGGCGATCAGGTCGCAGTAGGTCTGGATGGCGCGGGCGGCGTCATCGTTGCCGGGGACCGGATAGGTGATGCCGTCCGGGTCCGAGTTGGTGTCCAGGATGGCGATGATCGGGATGTTCAGCTTGCGGGCTTCCTGTATCGCGATCGCTTCCTTGTTGGTGTCGATCACGAACATGATGTCCGGGATCGAACCCATGTCCTTGATGCCGCCCAGCGACAGTTCCAGCTTGTCCTTCTCGCGCTCCAGGTTCAGCAGCTCCTTCTTGACGCGGCCTTCACCGCCGTTCTCGAGGATGCCTTCCAGTTCGCGCAGACGGGCGATCGAGCCCGAGACGGTGCGCCAGTTGGTCAGCGTACCGCCGAGCCAACGGTTGTTCATGTAGTACTGGGCGCAGCGCTTGGCGGCTTCGGCGACCGGCTCAGCGGCCTGGCGCTTGGTGCCGACGAACAGGACGCGACCGCCCTTGGCGGCGACTTCGCGCACGGCCACGAGAGCCTGGTGGAACAGCGGCATCGTTTGCGACAAGTCGATGATGTGGATGTTCGAGCGCGAGCCGAAGATGTAGCGATCCATCTTCGGGTTCCAGCGGTGCGTCTGGTGGCCGAAGTGAGCGCCTGCTTCAAGCAGGGTGCGCATCGAGAATTCTGGCAAAGCCATGATCGTTCAGTCCTTTTTCCGATCAAACGTGGCGCGGGGGATTAAAGGTCTGACGACCCTCGGAATGGAGCGTATCGGGATGTCTCCCCGAAGCGCGCCTCACCCGCGTTGCGAAATGCGGGGGCGATGTAGGCCGGATGGGCCGCAATAGCAAGCGCCGCCTCGCTAGACGCAAGAAAGGCGGCCCCTTTCGGGACCGCCTTTGTAAGATCGATAGAAGGCGCGTCCCTATTTCATCGCGTCAAGCAGCGCTTGAGCGCGGTCACGATGCGCCGTGACGGGCGCGATCAGTTCGCGGGCAAGCGTCGAAAGCGCGGGCGCGTCGGTGTTGCCGGCAAAGCCGTTCAGCAGGGTCAGGGTCTCGTTATGAGCGGCGACTTGCTGGTCCAGATAGACCTTGTCGAAATCGCCCGGCGTGGCGGCGCTCAGATTGTCGATCAGGCCCTTGCGGCGCTCGTCCAAAGTGGTCGGGATTGAGACATTGGGCGCAGCAGCAGCGGCAGCGGTTCCCAGCTTCTCACCCGCAGCGGTGTGATCCTTGGTGATCATGGCGGCCAGCGCCTTGACGTCGGCGTTGCTCGACTTGGCGGCGGCGACCTTCGCGGCCTCCAGCTCGTACATGTTGCCTGTGCCCAGGCCGGTAACGAAGCCGTCGACGGTGTTGGCGCCCATGGTCATGGCGGACGTCTGACCGACGACGCCGGATGTCGCGTCCTGCGTGGCGTTGACGGCCTCACTGGTGTTCTGGGCGGCGCTGTCGCCACCCTGATTGCAGGCGGCGAGAAGGGCCAGCGAGGCGACGCTGGCGATGGCGAGATATTTCATTGGAACAGTCTCCCTATGGACCACCCAAACCCATCACGCGCCCGTGAGGTTCCGAAATATCAATAGCTTGACCATACCCGAACACGTACCAGCTACGCGTCTTCCAGCATCACCACGCCGGGCGCCGACTTCAACGCACCGCGCAGGGCACCGTCCAGCCGATAGCGGCCCGGCAGCTTCAGTTCGACCTCCTGCCGCCCGTCCAGCGAGGCGATAAGGGAAATCTCCCCGCCCTTGCCGATCGCCCCGGAGCGGGCGCGTTCCAGTCGCGCCTTCAGGGCTTCCGCATCGGCGCTGCGGGCCGAGACGTGGATGCGTAGGCCGATGTTGGCGTCGTCCAGCAGGTTGTCCATACGCGAGGCGTCGTCCCCGAAGAAGCGCACCTCCCCTTCCGACGACTTGGCGCGCACCCGCACCATGACCGAGGCGCCGGGCTCCAGCACCTCGCGGCATTTGCGCAGTTGCTCAGGCGGGAAAAGACATTCGAACTCGCCCGTGGGGTCCGAGAAGGTGACGAAGGCGAACTTCTCGCCCGTCCGCGCGCTGGCCCGTTCCTGCTTGCGACGCACGACGCCCGCCATCTGGAAGGCCTCATGGCCGGACTCGGCCAGAGGAATGGCCTCGGCGACGAAGGTGACGCGCTTGCGCCTCAGGGCCGATGTCATCTCGTCCAGCGGGTGGCCGGACAGATAGAAGCCCACGGCCGACAGTTCGTGATCAAGCCGTTCCGGCCCGACCCAGGGTTCGACGGTCTTCAGCCGCGGACGGCCGACGTGGGCCTGGTCGCCGCCGAACAGGTTGACCTGAGACGAGGCGCGCTCGGCCGCCACGCTCTGGCAATAGGCCATCAGCACATCGGCCTGTTCCAGCAACTGACGCCGGTTGGGGTGGATGCTGTCGAAGGCGCCGGCCTTGGCCAGGCCTTCCAGCGCGCGCTTGTTGACGCTGCGGGGATCGACGCGTTCCAGGAAGTCGAAGATGTCGGCGAAACGGCCGCCCGTCTCGCGCACCTCGATGACGTGTTTCATCGCCTCCAGGCCCACGTTGCGGATCGCGCCCAGGGCGTAGAGCACCGCCCCCTTGTCGTCGTCGAAGGCCACGTCGAAGTCCGCTGACGACCGGTTGATGTCGGGCGAAAGCACCGGCACCTCGAACCGTCGCGCGTCCTGATAGAAGACCGCCAACTTGTCGGTGTTCGACAGGTCCAGACTCATCGACGCGGCGAAGAACTCCACCGGCTGGTTGGCCTTCAACCAACCCGTCTGGAACGAGATCAGCGCATAGGCGGCGGCGTGGGACTTGTTGAAGCCATAGCCCGCGAACTTGGCCACCAGATCGAAGATGGAGCCGGATTGAACCTCGGGCACCGTCTTTTCCAACGCTCCCGCGATGAAGCGCGCCCGCTGGAAGTCCATCTCCTCCTTCTTCTTCTTGCCCATGGCGCGACGCAGCAGGTCGGCCTCGCCCAGGCTGTAGCCCGCCAGGATCTGGGCGATCTTCATCACCTGTTCCTGGTAGATGATGACGCCGTAGGTCTCGGTCAGGACCTCCTTCAGGCTGGGGTGCAGATAATCGACCTCGGCCCGACCGAACTTGCGGTCGATATAGGTGTCGATCATCTCCATCGGTCCCGGCCGATACAGCGAGATCAGGGCGGTGATCTCTTCGATGGAGCCGCAACGCATCTTGCGCAGGGTGTCGCGCATGCCCTGGGATTCCAGCTGGAACACCCCGACCGTCTGGCCCGAGGCCATCAGCTCATAGGTGCGCGCATCGTCCAGCGGCAGCGTATTCCAGTCCTTGGCCGCGCCGCGCCGTTCCAGATAGGCGCGGGCGCGGTCCAGCACGGTCAGGGTCTTCAGGCCCAGGAAGTCGAACTTGACCAGACCCGCCGGCTCGACCCACTTCATGTTGAACTGGGACGCGGGAATGGTGGAGCGTGGATCCTGATACAGCGGCACCAGCTCCGTCAGCGGCCGGTCGCCGATGACGATGCCGGCGGCGTGGGTCGAGGCGTTGCGATACAGCCCCTCCAGCTCCAGCGCCGTTTCCAGCAGGGTGCGAACTGCCGGTTCGGCGTCCCTCGCTTCCTTCAGGCGCGGCTCCAGTTCGATGGCCTGGGCCAGGGTGACGGGCGCAGCCGGGTTGTTCGGCACCATCTTGCAGAGCCGGTCCACCTGGCCCAGCGGCATCTGCAGCACGCGGCCCACGTCACGCAGAACGGCCCGCGCCTGAAGCGTGCCGAAGGTGATGATCTGGGCCACCCGGTCCTTGCCGTAACGGTCCTGGACGTAGTCGATCACCTCTTCGCGCCGCTCCTGGCAGAAGTCGATGTCGAAGTCGGGCATGGAGACCCGTTCGGGGTTCAGGAACCGCTCGAACAGCAGGCCAAATCGCAGCGGATCCAGATCGGTAATGGTCAGGGACCAGGCGACCAGCGAGCCGGCGCCGGACCCCCGCCCCGGTCCCACGGGAATGCCGTGGGTCTTGGCCCATTTGATGAAGTCCGACACGATCAGGAAGTAGCCGGGGAAACCCATCTGCTGGATGATCCCGACCTCCCACTCCAGGCGGGTCCAGTATTCCGCTTCGGGCACGGCGGCCGTGACCTCGGTTAGGCGGACCTTCAGCCCCTCGCGCGCCTGGTGCGCCAGTTCGTCGGCCTCGGAGCGCCCTGCCCCGGTGTCGAACCGCGGCAGGATGGGCGCGTGGGTGTTGACCAGGAAGGCGCAACGGCGCGCGATGTCGATGGTGTTGTCGCAGGCCTCGGGCAGGTCGGCGAACAGTTCGCGCATGACGGCGGCCGGCTTGAACCAGTGCTCGCCGGTGATGCGGCGGCGATCCTCCTGGCCGGTGAAGGCGCCGTCGGCGATGCACAGCAGGGCGTCGTGCGACTTCGCCTGGGCGGCCTTGGCATAATAGACGTCGTTGGTGGCGACCAGAGGCGTGTCGTTGGCATAGGCCCATTCGACCAGACCCGGCTCCGCCCGCTTCTCTTCATCCAGGCCGTGGCGTTGAAGCTCGACATAAAAACGGTCGCCAAAGGCCGCCTTCATGGTCGCCAAGGTCGCGGCGCCTTCGGCCTTGTTGCCTTGGGAAAAGAGCGGATCGACCGGGCCGTCCGGGCCGCCGGATAGCAGGATCAATCCTTCGGAACGCGCGACGACCTGTTCCCAGGACACGCCCGGCTCGGCCATCTCGCCCGCATCCAGATAGGCTGACGACGACAGCGCACACAGATTCAACCACCCGGCGGTATTCTGAGCCAGCAGCACCACGGTCGGGACCTTGGCCCAGCGGGCCTTGATCTGGCCGCCGATACCGAAGACCGGCAGGGCGCAAGCCACCAAGGGCTGAACGCCCGCATCCTTGGCCGTCTGGCTGAACTCCAGTGCACCGAACAGATTGACCCGGTCTGCCACCCCGACCGCAGGCATGCCCGCATCGGCGGCCAGTTTGCCGACCTTGGCCGCCTTGATCGCGCCTTCCAGCAGCGAATAGGCCGAGCGGACCCGCAGATGGACGAAACCCTGACTGTTCACCGGCTCGCTCAACGCCTTCTCCGATCCCGAACCCTCAATGGGTCCATCATCCTGCACCGAGTCTCATATCGGGCGGCGATCAACCATCGCAAACCCACCCTCGGGCGGATGGGCTGTGGATCACTGACTTCAGACGGTCATCGGCAAAAACACCGTCTAGTCCGTCTAATTCGTCTGATCTCAGGCGCCGGTGACGTTGATCGCTACGGTCCAGACCATCAGCACGAAGCCGCCGCACGACGCCAGCGACAGCATATCTCTCATCAAACGCGGCATGACATCGTCTCCCAACAATCCGATATGTTCCGCTAATGTTCTATGTTGGCGTTTTGTTCCGGTCAACCCTTGTGAACCAGTCGTTCGACGACGACGTATCAAGCTGGAACGGAGATCGAACATGATCACTCGCCACACGACGCTTGCAGCCTTGGCGGCCCTGGTCGTCGGAGCCTCGACCCTAGGTGCGCCCCTGCCCCACGCCGCTCAGGCTCAGGCTCAGGCTACAACCACGCTTCAAACCGCCATCTTCGCCGGCGGGTGTTTCTGGTCCGAGGAAAAGGCGTTCGACGATGTACGGGGCGTGCGGTCCGCTGTGTCCGGCTTCGTCGGCGGCCACACCGCCAACCCGACCTATGAACAGGTGGTGCGTGGCGGCACGGGACATATGGAGGCCGTTCAGGTCACCTTCGATCCACGCGTGGTGTCCTATCGCGCCCTGGTCGATCGCTACTGGCGCACCATCGACCCGACCGATCCGAACGGACAGTTCTGCGATCAGGGTCCGTCCTATCGGTCGGCCGTGTTCGCGACCGGAAGCCAGCGTGACGCCGCCGTCGCCTCACGGGACGCCGCCATGCTTGTGTTGAAAAAGAGCTTCACGACGCCTGTCGTCGGCGTCCAGCGCTTCTGGCCGGCGGGCGAAGAGCATCAGGACTATGCCAGACGTCACGCCGCCAGCTATCAGGCCTATCGGATCGGGTGCCACCGCCCCGAACGCCTGCGAGCGATCTGGGGCGACGCCGCCGTCAGTTGATCAGTAGGCGTGGCTCAGTAGGCGTGGCTCTGTGCCGCGCGCTCTTCCAGATGACCGTCCTTCAGGGCGAAGACGCGGTCCATATGGCCGGCCAGTTCCATGTTGTGCGTAGCGATCAAGGCGGCGACACCCGTATTCTTGGCTAGGTCGCGCAGGGCCTCGAACACCGACTGGCTAGTGGTCGGATCAAGGTTCCCGGTCGGCTCGTCAGCGAGCAACAGCCGCGGGCCATTGGCGAGCGCACGGCCGATAGCGACCCGCTGCTGTTCCCCGCCTGACAACTGCGCCGGCTGATGCGTTAGCCTTTCGCCCAGGCCAAGCGCCGTCAGCGTGACCTCGGCGCGTTTGCGGGCCTCGTCCTGTGGCACCCCAGCGATCCGCATCGGCAGGGCGACGTTGTCGCGTGCGTCGAACTCGGGCAGCAGATGGTGGAACTGATACACGAAGCCGATCCGGCCCAGGCGCAGGCGCGTGCGGGCGCGCTCGTCCAGATCGCCGACCTGTTCGCCGTCGATGGCGACCGTGCCGCTGGTGGGCTTTTCCAACAGGCCGGCGGCGTGCAGCAGCGACGACTTGCCCGAACCCGACGGACCGATCAGTCCGACCAGTTCGCCCGGAAACACGTCAAGATCGACGCCCTTCAGCACGGTCAGGCCGCCCTGGGCGGTGTCATAGGTGCGGGTCAGGCCGCGCACCGAGAGGATGGGAGCCTTACTCATAACGGAGCGCCTCCACGGGATCGATGCGAGATGCGGTCCAGGACGGCGGCAGGCTGGCGATACAGCTCATCAGCAGCGACCAGAAGGTCACCCAGGCCACGTCCACCGGATCGACCAGGGCCGGAATGGCGTCCAGCATATAGACGTCGGAATCGAACAGCTTGGTCTGCAGCACGAACTCCAGGAAATGCTGGATCGGACCGATGTTCCAGCAGAACAGCAGGCCCAACACCAGACCGGCGATGGTGCCCGCCACCCCGATCATGGCGCCGGCCATGAAGAAGACGCGAAGGATGGACGACGGACTGGCGCCGATGGTGCGCAGGATGGCGATGTCGCGGCCCTTGTTCTTCACCAGCATGACGATGCCGGAGATGATGTTCATGGCGGCGATGGCGACGACCAGGCCCAGGATGATGCTCATGGCCACCCGCTCGACCTTCAACGCGCCGTAGAAGGCGGCCAGACGCTCGCGCCAGTCGCTGACGACCGCGCCGGGTCCGGCGGCGTCACGGATTGCGGCGGTCAGGGCGCCGACCTGATCGGGGTCGTCGACCTTGATCTCGATGGCGTCCCAGACGCCCTCCTTGCCGAAGAAGAGCTGCTGCTGTTCCAGCGGCATGAATATGAAGGCGCGGTCGTAGTCGGCGGCGCCCGAGCGGAACAGGCCGCCGACGAAATAGGTCTTCTCCAGTCCGCCCAGATTGCCGAAGGCGCTGTCGGCGCCGGTGGGCGAATACAGAGTGACCGGGTCGCCGACCCGCAGCCCCATCGACGTCGCCAAGGCGGCTCCGACCAGAATGCGGTCGCCGCCATAGGGGCCCTTGCCGAACCCGGCGCGCTCCTGCGGCGTCAGGCTGTCGAACACATATTGGGTCTTGGCCAGATCTTCGGGACGGATGCCCTTGGCGATGGCGCCCGTCGTATAGCTGCCGACGCGGATCAGGCTTTGCGCCTCGTTCAGCGGACTGGCGCTGGCGACGCCTGGCACGGCCTGGATCCGCTTCAGCGCGGCCTCACGGTCCGGCGAGGTCAGCACCGGCCCCTGCACATACATGTGTCCGTTGAAGGCCAGCATCCGGCCCAGCAGTTCGCTGCGGAAGCCGGACATGATGCTCATGACGCTGATCAGCACGGCGACGGCCAGCATGATGCCGATGAAGCTGATCACCGCGATGGTGGCGACGCCGCCCTCCTTGCGCTTGGCGCGCAGGTAGCGGAGGGCCAGGCCGATCTCCCACGAGGAGAAGGCGCCGGAAGGACGGGACGGCAGGCTCAAGCGGTCAGCCTTTCGATGGCTTCGGACAGCGGCACGGAGACCTTCTCGCCGGTGGCTCGACGTTTCAGCTCGACCACGCCGTCCGCCAGCCCCTTGGGACCGATGGTCAGCTGCCACGGCACGCCGATCAGGTCGGCGGTGGCGAACTTGCCGCCCGGACGCTCGTCGGTGTCGTCGTACAGCACGTCCTTGCCGAGTTTTTCCAGCTGAGCCACCGCGTCCTCGCAGGCCGCCGAGACGGCGGCGTCATTGGCGCGCAGGTTGATGACCACCACGTCGAACGGGGCCACGGAGTCAGGCCAGATGATGCCGCCCGCATCGTGGCTGGCCTCGATGATGGCGCCCAGCAGGCGCGATACGCCGACGCCATAGCTGCCCATGTGAACCTCGGAGTCCTGACCGTCCGGCCCGGCGACCTTGGCCTTCATCGGCACGGAGTATTTGGTGCCGAAATAGAAAATGTGGCCGACCTCGATGCCGCGCGCCGACAGACGGTCGCTCTCGGCGGTCTGGGCCTCGAACTGGGCTGCGTCGTGCATTTCCTCGGTTGCTGCGTACAGGGCCGTGCGCTCGTCGAACACGGCCTGCAGCGCCTCGGCGTCAAGGTCGTGACCGGGAGGGGCCATCTCGACCAGCTTGCGGTCGCAGAAGACCTCGCTCTCGCCGGTTTCGGCCAGAACGATGAACTCGTGGCTCAGGTCGCCGCCGATCGGCCCGGTGTCGGCGCGCATCGGCACGGCCTTCAGACCCATGCGGGCGAAGGTGTTCAGATAGGCCGTAAACATGCGGTTGTAGGCGACGCGTGCAGACGCCTCATCCACGTCGAAGGAATAGGCGTCCTTCATCAGGAACTCGCGGCCGCGCATGACGCCGAACCGGGGCCGGCGCTCGTCGCGGAACTTCCACTGGATGTGAAACAGGTTCAGCGGCAGCGACTTGTAGGACTTCACATAGGCGCGGAAGATGTCGGTGATCATCTCCTCATTGGTCGGCCCGTACAGCAGCTCCCGCTCGTGGCGGTCGGTGATGCGCAGCATTTCGGGACCGTAGGCGTCATAGCGGCCGCTCTCGCGCCACAGGTCGGCCAGTTGCAGGGTCGGCATCAGCAGTTCGACCGCCCCTGCCCGCTGCTGTTCCTCGCGCACGATCTGCTCGACCTTGCGCAGCACCTTCAGACCCAGCGGCAGCCAGGCGTAGATACCGGCGGCCTCCTGCTTGATCATGCCGGCACGCAGCATCAGCTGATGCGAGACGATCTGGGCGTCCGAAGGGGCTTCCTTCAGCGTGGGCAGGAAAAAGCGCGACAGGCGCATGATCGGAAATCCTAGGCGTAGAGACGGAACAAGGCTTTAGCCGCTGGACCGGGGCGAAAGCTAGGCCGGGTTGCGGTTTAGACGGCCGGTCCGTTGGCGAAGTTCGGCAAGGGCAGCCAGCCGGTGAAGATCAGCACCATGATGAAGACCCAGGCCAGGGCCGAGACCCAGGTCGTGGTCAGGAACTTCTTCTTCAGGTTCGGCGTCTTTGGCGCGCCCCACTGGGAGCCGTCGGTAGGCGGCTCGTGCGTCTCGCTCGCCGTGCCTAGCGGCAGCACGGCGAACAGCACCGTCCACCAGACGATGATGTAGATGCCGACCATGGTGAAGACGCCGATGGGCATGACGGACCTCTAGGGATGCGGCCGGCCGACGCCGTAGCGGGCGGCCAAATAGGGAGCGATGGCGTGATCCTGAAGGAAGCGCCTGCCGGTCGTTTCGCTGACCTGTGCATCTGGCCAGTCGAGCGTGTCGTCCAGGATCAGGATGGGGCAGCTTTGATGCGCCTCACCGACCTGGTCGATTACCGGCTGACGCGGACGGGGGTGGTCGAGATAGACGACCTCCAACGCATCGCGAAGCTGGGAATAGAAGGCCAGCACGCCCTCGATATAGGCGCCGGGTGGACAGAACCACGGTCCGCCTTGGTCGTCGTGCCAGTCGGGGTTCAACAGGAAGAGTAGCTCAGCCATCGGTGGGATATATCCGAGTTGAGGCGATTGTCGCGACCGCTATTCGCATTCCGCCCCGAACCCCGGCGCGCGCAGGGCCAAAAGGATCGACGAGCGGGCCTTCTGTGTGATCGCGTCCGATCCTTGCAGCACGCACCCGACCGCCGTGTTCGAGTTGGGCGCCAGCAGTCCATAGGTCAGGCCCTCGGCCGCCAATCGCGCCTGCGCGCCCTTCAGCATTTCGACGGCGGTGGCGACGCGGGCGGGGTCGTTGGTGATGCGGGTCATCTCGTGCAGGGCTTCGCCCGAACTGGGGAAGTCATAGGCGTTCGGGTCGAACGGCGCGATCTCGGCCGACAGGCGTTCGGGATGGGTGTCGATGCCGAACTTGGCGTTCTGGCTGGCTGAAAAGGCGATGGCCGGCCCGCTCTCGGGCACCACTAGAATATAGGCGTGGCGCGGAAACAGCAGATATTGCGCCAGGAACTTGGTCACAGGCACCAACGGCATGCCGTCCGGCCCCAGAGCGTGGGCGCCGACATAGACGCCTGATGGCACGCTGCGCGCATCGATCCGGCCGTTCAGCTTCAGGATCCGATCCACCATCACATGGTCGAGCAGGAAGACCCCGTCCTCGGCCTCGCGCTCCAGAAACGCATGGATGGCGACGGTATCGGGCGCCGGTCCCAGGTCGCGGCCATAGACGGTGGGAAAGGCGGTCGGCGACATTGGCGTGCCATCCGGCGGGCTGAACCACAGGACGCGCAATTCCTGCACCGTCCGCGCCAGTGGATCCTCGCCCCGGAACGTCGACAGGCTGAGCACCAGATTGACGGCGGCGAACATAGCGACGAAGCCGACCATCCCCTGCCCCACGATCACCGCCCAGCGCCGCCAGCCGTGCAACGGATGGCGGGCATGACGCACTCGCTTAAGCAGACGGCGCGCGCGCGTGGGTTTGTCAGACATGGGTTCCCCCGAGCATTCAGGCGCGCAGAAAATGCGCCCGAACGGTCAAGGTTGCATCAGACCCGCAGGACGACCGTTTCGACGATGGGACGACGATCCCAGATCTGCTGGCTGGCCTTTTTCAGCACCCGGGCGACGGCCTGTTCGATGACCATTTCGTCGTCCAGCGCATCGCCCTTCAGACCCTTGATCACCTGCTCGACCCGCTCGGCCAGCTTGTCCAGCGCATCGCCCAAGGGCGTGCCGGTGTCGCCGGGCAGGCCCACACTGCGGATGTCGATGTCGCTGGCGATACGGCCGCGCTTGTCCAGGGCGAAGCTGACGATCAGCACGCCGTTGGTCGAGGCGTGACGACGCTCTTTCAAAGCCTCGCCCTGTTCGGTCACCAGCATGCCGCCGTCGACATAGAGACGGCCGTTCGGCACCTCGTCGATGATCTTGGCCGGTCCGGGCGCCAGGCGCACCATGTCGCCGTTGCGGGGCGTCACGGTCTCCTTGATGCCGATGTCCTTGGCCAGGTTGGCGTGTTCCAGCAAGAAGCGGCGCACGCCGTGGGTCGGCACCGCGATCTGAGGCCGGACCCAGTCGTACATCTGCTTCAGCTCGTCACGGCACGGGTGACCCGAGACGTGAATACCGGGGTGATCCTTCTCGGTGTAAAGGCGCACGCCTCGGTCCGCGAGGCGATCTTGCAGATTGCCGATGGCCAGTTCGTTGCCGGGGATCTGGCGCGACGAGAAGATGCAGTGGTCGCCCAAGCCCAACTTCACGACCGGGTGGGTGCCGTCGGCGACGCGCGACAGGGCCGCGCGAGCTTCACCCTGGCTGCCGGTGCACAGGTACAGGATCTGGTCGGCGGGCCAGACGCGGGCCTCTTCGTCCGACAGGAAGGGCTTCACGTCCTGCAACATGCCGACGTGCTTCGCCGCCGCGGTGATCTTGTGCATCGAGCGGCCGGCCAGCGACACGCGACGCCCACAGGCCTCGGCGGCGCGGATGACGCTGTCCATCCGGGCGACGTTGGAGGCGAAACAGCCCACGGCGACGCGGCCCTTGAGGCTGGCGATCAGTTTGGAGATGGCGACGGCGACATCGCCCTCGGACCCGGCGACGCCCGGCACGAACACGTTGGTCGAATCGCAGACCATGGCCAGCACACCCTCGTCGCCCATGGCGCGGATGGCGGGGGCGTCGGTCTTCTCGCCGATGATCGGCTGGTCGTCGATCTTCCAGTCGCCGGTGTGGAACACCATGCCCAGCGGGGTGTCGATGGCTAGGCCGCTCGGCTCGGCGATCGAGTGGCTCATGTTGACGAAGGTCACGCCGAACGAGCCGACGTCCACGGTCCCGCCCAGCGGCACCTCGATCACCTGGACCTCGTCAAAGATACCGCGCTCGCGCAGCTTGTCCTTGATCAGATAGGCGGTGAAGGGCGTGGCGTAGACCGGCGCCTTGATGCGCGGCCACAGCCAGCCCAGGGCGCCGATGTGATCCTCGTGCGCGTGGGTCAGCATGATGCCCTTGATGTTCTCCCCTTCCAGGAAGGCGGGATCGGGCACGATCACGTCGACACCAGGCGTGGACAGGTCGCCGAAGGTGACGCCGACATCGACGATCAGCCATTCACGATTGTCCGCCGGGCCAAAGCCATAGGCGTTGAGGTTCATACCGACTTCGTCGGAGCCGCCCAGAGGCAGGAAAACGAGTTCGTCTTGGTTTTGCTTTTTCATTCAATCAGTCAGATGGGCGTTACGACGCCAGATTTCGAGGAGGCCGCGAATAGTTAAATCGGGATCGAAGTGATCGATGCTGTCGGTCGCGCCTTCGAACAGGCTGGCGACGCCGCCGGTGCCGATGACGGTCATGGGCCGCGCCCATTCCGCTTTGATGCGCTGGACCAGGCCTTCGATCAACGAAATATAGCCCCAGAAGACGCCGGATTGCATGGCCTCGACCGTGCCTTTGCCGATGACGTGTTCCGGTTTCTGGATGGCGATGCGCGGCAGTTTCGCCGCCGCCTCATGCAAGGCCTGAAGCGACAGATTGATGCCCGGCGCGATCAGGCCGCCTTCGAAAGCGCCGTCGCCGGACACGATGTCGAAGGTCGTCGCCGTGCCGCTGTCAATCAGCAACAGGTCGCCAGGATATATCAGCGACGCCCCGACCGCGTTGACAAGCCGGTCGGCGCCGGCCTCGCTGGGCTTTGCGATCCGCACCTCAATGCCCAGCTCGGCGTTCTCGCCGATGACCAAGGGTTCGATGTTCAGATAGCGCCGCGCCAGATTGCGCAGGTTGAAGATCGACTGCGGCACGAC
The DNA here is from genome assembly GCF_057838505.1 of Brevundimonas sp. KH_058. Taxonomy (NCBI): domain Bacteria; kingdom Pseudomonadati; phylum Pseudomonadota; class Alphaproteobacteria; order Caulobacterales; family Caulobacteraceae; genus Brevundimonas; species Brevundimonas sp. KH_058. The sequence goes on from NZ_CM174469.1 coordinate 3,168,497, forward strand.
GCTGGAGATGATGCAGCCGCTGAGGGCGGCGAAATCCAGCCCCTTCATAACCATCAGCTGGTTCAGCCAAACGGCGTATTCGTCCGCCGTGCGGCTGGCCTCGGTCGCGGCGCGCCACTGGGCGATCCAGTCCGAGCCGTCGTGGACCGCGAACAGCGTGTTGGTGTTGCCCTGCTCGATCGCCAGCAGCATTAGGCGGCCTTACCGAAAAACACGTCGCCAGCGGAGATGAGGCGCACCGAGCCGTCAGCCAGACGCAGGCGCAGCGCGCCGTCCGGCTCTACGCCCTCGGCCAGGCCTTCCAGGGTTTCATTATCCAGTCGAGCCACGCACGGGCCGTTCAGCCCGGTCAGGCGGCTGGTCCAGGCGTCCAGCACCGGCTCGAACCCCATCGTCTGCCAACGGCCCCACCAGACGGCGAAGGTCTCGGCCAGTATTTCGGCGGCTGCCTCAATGGGCGGCGCGAAAGCGAGGTCGTCACGAAGTTTTTCCGCGATCGCCGCCGAGGCCTTTTCGGTGCCCTCCGGCGCGTGGGTCAGGTTCACGCCGATGCCGATGGCCAACCACAGCCCGCCTGACGCATGCGCGCCGCTTTCGACAAGAATGCCGCACGCCTTACGATTATCCAGCAGCACGTCATTCGGCCATTTGATCGAGACCAGAGCCGGCGACACGAAGACGTCCAACAAATCGGCGACGGCCAGGGCGGCGATGAAGGTCGCCTGAGCGGCCTCGCGCGGTGTCGCATGAACCCTGATCAGCAGGGTCGCAGCCAGGTTGCCGGGCTTGTCGATCCAGCCTCGTCCACGGCGCCCCCGACCCGCCGTCTGACGACGGGCGATGATCCACTTGGGGCCGACCTCGCCGGCCTCAGCCAGCCGTCGGGCTTCCGACAGCGTCGAGTCGATCTCGTCGAGGATGACCAGGGGGACGGCCGTCAACGCCCTACCCGTTCCCGAAGCCGGCGCTCGCAACCTTGGTCAGCGGCTCCAGCCAGGTCAGGCCCACGATCACCAGCGGGAAGGAGAAGGCGGCGCACGCCCACCCGATCCACTTGGCCTCGACCGGCGCGGCATCGGTGACGATCTCGTCCAGCGGCGGATCGAACCACATCAGCTTGAGGATGCGCAGATAGTAGAAGGCGGCCACGACCGAGGCGACCAGACCGGCGGCCGCGACAGGCCACAGGCCGGCGTCGGCGGCGGCGCCGAATACATAGTACTTGCCCCAGAAGCCCGAGAACGGCGGCATGCCCAGCACCGACAGCGACAGGATGGTCAACGCCACGGCCGTCAACGGACGATCTTTCTTCAGACCAGCGAGGTCGGCGATGCGACGGATCGGACGGCCCGACTTCGACAGGCTGAGCAGGATGGCGAAGAAGCCCAGCTGGTCGATGACATACAGGGTCATGAACATCAGCATGGCCTGCAACCCCTCGGCCGTGCCGGCCGCGATGCCCAGAAGCGCATAGCCGATGTTCGCGATCGACGAATAGGCCAGTAGGCGCTGGATGTCCTTCTGCGCCAGGCCGCCGAAGGCGCCGACGACGAAGCTGATCAGGGAAATGGCGATCAGGACCTGCGACCATTGGGCGTGGGCGTCGCCGAAGCCGTGTTCCAGCGTCCGGGCGATCAGGACCATGGCTGCGACCTTGGGCGCCGTGGCGAACAGGGCCACGACCGGGGTCGGCGCGCCCTCATAGACGTCGGGCGTCCACATGTGGAACGGCGCGGCGGAGACCTTGAACGCCAGGCCGCAGATCAGGAAGACCAGGCCGAACACCAGTCCCGGCCCTGGATTGTCCGAAGCGACAGCGGCGATGTCCTCGAACCGCATCGAACCGGCGAAACCGTAGATCAGGCTGGAGCCGTAGAGCAGCAGGCCCGACGACAGGGCGCCCAGGACGAAATACTTCAGGCCGGCTTCCGACGCCTTGACGTCGTTGCGGTGGAAGGCGGCCAGCACATAGAGGGCCAGCGAATGCAGCTCGATCCCGACATACATGGAGATCAGGTCGCCCGAGGACGCCATCATTCCCATGCCGACAGAGGCTAGCACGATCAGGACCGGATATTCGAACTTGGCGATGCGCGTGCGCTTCATCCAGCCGTCGCCCAGCACGACCGCCACCGCGGCCGACAGATAGATCAGGCTCTTGGCGTAGATGGCCAGCGGATCGGCGACATAGGCGCCGTTGAAGGCGACGCCCCAGGGCCCGACTATAGAGATGACGGCGGCGGCGATCAGCAGCAGGACCGACAGGATCGACACCAGACGGGCGCTCTTGTCGCCGATGAAGGCGCCGACCATCAGCAGGACCAGGGCGCCGACCGCGAGGGTGACTTCCGAGGCGGCGAGATGCAGGGCGGAGGATAGATCAGGCATCTTTAAGTCTCACCCGCCGATCGCGGCGCGATACGCGCTGGTCAGGGCCTCGACGGCAGGCCCGGTGTAATCGAGGACGGAGGTCGGATGGACCCCCAGCCAGATGGTGCCGACGATCAGCGGCACGAACAGCAGCAGTTCGCGCTTGTCGATGTCGGTGATGGTCTCAAGCTTCGGATTGGTGATCTCGCCGAACATGACCGCACGGTACAGGGTCAGGGCATAGACGGCCGAGAAGATCACGCCCGAGGCCGCGACCAGGGCCGCCCAGGTCGAGGCCTGATAGGCGCCCGTCATGGTCAGCACTTCACCTACGAAGCCCGAGGTGCCCGGCAGGCCGACGTTGGCCATGGTGAACATCAGGAAGATGGCCGCATACCAGGGCATCCGCGACGTCAGGCCGCCGTAGAAGGCGATTTCTCGGGTGTGCATCCGGTCGTAGACGACGCCGACGCACAGGAACAGCGCGCCAGAGATCAGGCCGTGGCTGATCATCTGGAAGATGGCGCCCTGCATGCCGACATCGTTGCCCGAGAAGATGCCCAAGGTGACGAAGCCCATGTGGGCCACGGACGAATAGGCGATCAGCTTCTTGATGTCCGTCTGACGCCAGGCGACCAGCGACGTATAGACGATGGCGATCACCGACAGGGTGAAGACCAGCGGGCGGAACATCTCCGACGCCATCGGGAACATCGGCACGTTGAACAGGATGAAGCCGTAGCCGCCCAGCTTCAACAGGATGCCGGCCAGGATGACCGAACCGGCCGTCGGCGCCTGAACGTGGGCGTCGGGCAGCCAGGTGTGGACCGGCCACATCGGCATCTTGACCGCGAACGAGGCGAAGAAGGCCAGCCACAGGATGGGCTGAACGGCCGGGTCGAAGGCGAAACGCTTCAGCTCGGGAATGCTGGTCGTGCCGGCCTCGTGCGCCATCCACAGCATGGCCAGCAACATCAACACCGACCCCAGCAGGGTATAGAGGAAGAACTTGTAGGCGGCGTAGATCCGGTTCGCCCCGCCCCAGATGCCGATGATCAGGAACATCGGCACCAGGGTGCCTTCGAAGAAGATGTAGAACAGGAACAGGTCCAGCGACGTGAACACGCCGATGACCAGCGTCTCCAGCACCAGGAAGGCGATCATATATTCGACGACGCGCGTCTCGATCGACTTCCAGCTGGCCAAGATGCAGATCGGCATCAGGAAGGCCGTCAGCAGGACGAACAGGACCGAGATCCCGTCGACGCCCAGATGATAGCTGGCGCCCGCGAACCACGGGACGAATTCGACAAACTGATAGCCGGTGTTTGCCGGATCAAAACCGGCGACCATCACGACCGAAACCGCCAGCGCGACCAGGGTCGTGATCAGGGCGATCCAGCGCGCGGTCGGAGCGGCTGCGTCGGCCGACTTGAAGGTCAGCCGGGCGACGAAGATCGCCAGGGCGCCGATCAGCGGCAGGAATGTAACGAGGCTCAGGATGTAGGGCACGAGATCAGGCTCCCCACGCGAGGATGGCGAAGGTGAGCAGACCGGCGACCCCCAGCAGCATCACGAAGGCATAGTGATAGACATAGCCTGACTGGATCTTGGCCAGTCGAGCGGCGGATTTCAGCGACACCCAGGCGGCGCCGTTCGGGCCGAGACCGTCGATGATCTTCACGTCGAATATCTTCCAGAAGAAATCGCCGATGGCCTTGAAGCCGCGCACGAAGACAATGTCGTACAGCTCGTCGAAGTACCACTTGTTGTAGAGGAAGCGGTAGATGACGCCGTCCCGCTCGGCCATGCGACGGCCCATGCCCTCACGAGCGACATAGATCCAGTAGGCGAAGGCCGTGCCGGTCAGGGTCAGGATCAGCGGCGACCACTTCACCCAGGTCGGCACCGAGTGGCTGTCGTGCAGGACGTGGTTGTTTTCACCGACGAAGATGGCTCCGCGCCAGAACTCGGCCTGGTGGTGGCCGATGAAGTGTGGCGCGAAGACGAAACCGGCGGCGACGGCGCCGACCGACAGCAGAATCAGTGGAACCAGCATCACCCACGGGCTCTCGTGCGGCTTAAGCGGGCCGTGATGACCGTGGTCGTCTTGCGCGTGATCGTCATGGTGATCGCTGACCGGCTCGGAGTGCGTCTCCAGCTGAGTGTGCGAGGCGTGATCATCCCCGTGATGGGCGGCGTGATGCGCATCGCCCTCTTCCTTCCACACAGGCTTGTTGTGGAAGGTCATGAAGACCAGGCGCCACGAATAGTAGGCCGTCAGACCGGCGGCGATGATGCCGACGAAGAAGGCGAACAGGCCGATCGCGCTGTGGCCGTTGGCGGCCGAGGCGTAGGCGCTCTCGATGATCGAGTCCTTGGAATAGAAGCCGGCGAAGCCGCCGACGCCGGGGATGCCCAGGCCGGTGATGGCGATGGTGCCGATGGTCATCACCGCGTAGGTGACCGGCAGCAGCTTCCACAAGCCGCCCATCTTCCGCATGTCCTGCTCGTGATGCATGCCGTGGATCACCGAACCGGCGCCCAGGAACAGCAGAGCCTTGAAGAAGGCGTGCGTGAACAGGTGGAACATGGCCGCCTGATAGGCGCCGACGCCGGCCGCGAAGAACATGTAGCCCAGCTGCGAACAGGTCGAATAGGCGATGACCCGCTTGATGTCGTTCTGGGTCAGACCGACCGTCGCGGCGAACAGGGCCGTGATCGCGCCGATGATGGCGATGATCTGCGACGCGCCCGGCGCATACTCATAGATCGGCGACAGCAGGCAGACCATATAGACGCCGGCCGTGACCATGGTCGCCGCGTGGATCAGGGCCGACACAGGCGTCGGGCCTTCCATCGCGTCCGGCAGCCAGGTGTGCAGGAAGAACTGGGCCGACTTGCCCATGGCGCCGATGAACAGCAGGAAGCCCGCCAGATCCAACGCGGACCATTGGACGCCCAGGAACTCCCACGTCGTGTTCGCCTTGGTGGCGACTATCGGGAACAGTTCCGAGAACTCGATCGTGCCGTACATCCAGAAGATCGTGATGATGCCCAGGACGAAGCCGAAGTCGCCGACGCGGTTGACGACGAAGGCCTTGATGGCGGCGGCGCTGGCCGTCGGTTTCTTGAACCAGAAGCCGATCAGCAGATAGGACGCCAGGCCCACGCCTTCCCAACCGAAGAAGATCTGCATGAAGTCGGCGGCCGTCACCAGCGCCAGCATCATGAAGGTGAACAGCGACAGATAGGCGAAGAAGCGCGGACGGCTGTCGTCCTCGGACATGTAGCCCCAGGAATACAGGTGGACCAGCGAGGACACGCTGGTGACCACGATCAGCATGGTCGCCGACAGGGCGTCGATGCGGATCGACCAGGCCGACTGGAAGTCGCCCACATTGATGAAGGGCGCCAGGCGGATGGTGAAGGGCTCCAGATGGCCCCAGGTCCATTGCCCGAACACCGTCCAGGCGACGGCGCACGAGAAGAACAGCAGACCGGTCGTGATGGCCTGCGACGGGATGTCGCCAAGCCGGCGACCGAAGAAGCCGACAATGGCCGCACCCAGCAGCGGGGCGAATATCCCGAGAATGACGAGGGTATGGAAAGTCACGCTCAGCCCTTCATCACGGAGGCGTCGTCCACGGCGATGTCGCCGCGGTTACGGAAGAAGGTCACCAGGATCGCCAGGCCGACTGCGGCCTCGGCCGCAGCGACGGTCAGGACGAACATCGCCATGATCTGCCCGCTGATCTCGTTCAGATAGGTCGAGAAGGCGACGAAGTTGATGTTCACCGCCAGCAGGATCAGTTCGATCGACATCAGGATGATGATGACGTTCTTGCGGTTCACGAAGATGCCGAACACCCCGATGGTGAACAGGATCGCGGCGACCGTCAGATAGTGGGTCAGACCGATCATCAGAGAAGCTCCTCGGCGCTGACGCCCTCGCCCGTTGCGGCGGGCTTGATCTCGACCGACTTGCGGCGGTCGCGGTTCACCTGATCGCCGGGGTTCTGGCGTTTGATGTGCGGCTTGTGGCGCAGCGTCAGGGTGATGGCGCCGATCATCGCGATCAGCAGCACGATCCCGGCCGCCTGGAAGAAGTAGACGTAGTCCGTGTAGAGCACGCGACCGATGGCCTCGACATTGGTGACGCTGGCATCCGGCGCGCCCGGCCCCGGCAGGCCCGCCGCCGCCCCGCCCTGAACCACGGCGACCGAGACGATGATCATCTCGACCAGCAGCACGGCGGCGACGATCGCCCCCAGCGGCAGATAGCGCGCGTAGCCTTCGCGCAGCTTCAGGAAGTCCACGTCCAGCATCATGACGACGAACAGGAACAGCACCGCGACCGCGCCGACATAGACGACGACCAGCAGCATCGCCAGGAATTCGGCGCCGAGCAGGACGAACAGACCGGCCGACGAGAAGAAGGCCAGGATCAACCACAGCACGCTGTGCACGGGATTGCGCGCGGTCACGACCAGAAGGCCGGAAACCGTGGCGACCGCCGCCAGCAGATAGAAGGCTATGCCTTGCAGCATGTCGGGACGAAGCCCCTTTCGTATCGGCCGCGACCCCATTTGGGAATCGTCGGCCCGTTCAAGCGAGAAGCGCCTTAGCGGTAAGGCGCGTCGAGTTCCAGATTCTTGGCGATCTGCCGTTCCCAGCGGTCGCCGTTATCGAGTAGGCGTTGCTTGTCGTAGAGCAGCTCCTCGCGCGTCTCGACGGCGAATTCGGAGTTGGGCCCCTCGACGATGGCGTCCACCGGGCAGGCCTCCTGGCACAGGCCGCAGTAGATGCATTTGACCATGTCGATGTCGTAGCGGGTCGTGCGGCGGCTGCCGTCGGCGCGCGGTTCGGCCTCGATGGTGATGGCCTGGGCCGGGCAGATGGCTTCGCACAGCTTGCAGGCGATGCAGCGTTCCTCGCCGTTGGCGTAGCGACGCAGCACGTGTTCGCCACGGAAGCGAGGCGACTGCGGGTTCCGCTCGAACGGATAGTTCACAGTCATCTTCGGCCGCGCCATGTATTTCAGCGACAGGCCGATGGCGCCGATGACGTCCAGCATCATCGCGCCCTTGGTCGCCTGGACGATACGGGTGAACATCAGGGCTTATCCTTGGGGGCGGGCGTCGTCTTGGGGGCGGTCTGGGGAGCGGGCTGGCTAGCGCGCCAGTCCTGTTCGATGCGGTCCTGGCGTTGCTGCCACTGATAGCTCGACTCGGGCATGCGCGAATTATCGGGCGCGCAGGCGCCCGTCACGGTCAGCAGGCCGAAAGCGATGACAAGACCCTTCATCACGATCCCACCACGAACACGCGCCACGCCGAGACGATCACGACCGCCACCAGCGAGGTCGGCAGGAAGATCTTCCAGCCCAGGCGCATCAGTTGGTCATAGCGATAGCGCGGAACGAAGGCCTTCACCATCGAGATGCAGACGAACCAGAAGACCGTCTTGGCCATGAAGGTCAGCAGATAGATCGTATAGGCGATCCAGGCCGGCAGGCTGTCGAGGAAGGACTGCGACAGGAAACCAGGGTTCCAGCCGCCGAAGAACAGCAGGCTGATCATCGCCGACATGAAGACGATGTTGACGTACTCGCCCATCATGAACAGCAGGTACGGGGTCGAGCTGTATTCGACCTGATAACCGGCGACCAGTTCGGACTCGGCCTCGGGGAGGTCGAACGGGGGGCGGTTGGTCTCGGCCAGGGCCGAGATGAAGAAGATGATCGACATCGGGAACAGGATCACGACCAGCGGCCAGGTGTCCTTGCCGCCTCCGAAGGCATACCAATTCCAAGCGTAACCGCTCTGGCTGGCGACGATCTCCGACAGGTTCATCGTCCCGGCCAGCAGGATCACATTGATGATGATCAGGCCCAGCGAGACTTCATAGGACACCATCTGTGCCGCCGAACGCAGCGAGCCCAGGAATGGATACTTCGAGTTCGAAGCCCAGCCGCCCATGATGATGCCGTAGACGCCCAGCGACGAGACCGCGAAGATGTACAGGATGCCGACGTTCAGGTCCGACACCACCCAGCCAGGCGCAAACGGAATGACCGCCCAGGCCATGAAGGCCAGGATGACGGTGATGATCGGGGCGATGATGAAGACCGCCTTGTCCGCGCCGGCCGGGATCACGACCTCCTTCAGCACGAACTTGATCATGTCCGCGAAGGATTGAAGCAGACCAAAGGGGCCGACGACGTTCGGACCCTTGCGCATCTGCACCCCGGCCCAGACCTTGCGGTCAGCCAGCAGCAGGAAGGCGACGGCGATCAGCACGCCGACCGTGATCAGCAGGACCTGACCGACGGTGATCAGCGTCCAGCCCAGAGGCGTGGCCCAGAAGGAAACGGGGTCCATGGCTTACTCCGCCGCCATTGCGACCGGGGCGATCCGCAGGGCGGACAGCTCGGCCATCGTCGCGCTGGCGCGCGCTATCGGATTGGAAAGATAGGGGTCGGTGATCGCCGAGGCGAACACCCGGTCACCCAAATCACCCTTGGCGCCCAGAGCCGCAACGTCGAAAGACGCCGGCGCCGGCAGATAGTCGATCCGGCCGAAGGTCGGATGATCGCCCATCAGCTTGGCGCGCAGTTGCTCCAGCGTGTCGTAAGGCAGGGTCTGATCGACGCGAGCCGACAGGGCGCGGATGATGGCCCAGTCTTCCTTGGCCTCGCCCTTGGGGAAGACGACGCGTTCGGCCATCTGCACCCGGCCCTCGGTGTTGACGTACAGGCCCGACTTCTCGGTGTAGGCGGCGCCCGGCAGGATGACGTCGGCGCCATGCGCCCCGCGATCGCCGTGGCTGCCCAGATAGACGCGGAAGGCGTTCGAGCCGGTCGGATCGACCTCGTCGGCGCCCAGCAGGAACAGCACGTCCAACGCGTCCGGCTTCAGCATCTCGGCGACCGTCAGGCCGCCTTCAGCGGGCACAAAGCCCATGTCCAGACCGGCGACGCGCGACGCGGCGTGGTGCAGGACGTTGAAGCCGTTCCAGCTGTCGGTCACGACGCCGACCTTTTTCGCCAAGGCGCCCAGGGCGTTCAGGACGGCCGGGCCGCCCTCCCCGTTCAGCGCGCCGGAACCGACGATGATCGCCGGACGCTCGGCCTTGGTCAGGAAGTCCAGCGCCGACTTGGGCAGCTTGCCCAGGGTCTGCGAACCGGCGCCCAGATAGGCGTAGTCGAAGGTCAGGTCGGCCTGTTCGCCGATGACGCCGATCTCGACGTCGCCCTTGATCCAGCTCTTGCGCAGACGCGCATTCAGCAGCGGCGCCTCGATGCGCGGGTTCACACCCACGATCAGGATGGCGTCAGCCTTTTCAATGCCTTCCAGGCCGGTGTTGAACAGCCAGCCTTCGCGCGGGCCATAACCCAGGGCGGCGCCGTCCTGGCGGCAGTCGGTGTTGTTCGAGCCCAGGGCGCGGAACAGGTCCAGCGTCGCCTTCATCGACTCGGCGTCCTGCAGATCGCCGGCGATCACGCCGATACGGTCGGCCGGGGCGGCCTTCAGCTTGGCGGCGACGGCGTCCAGCGCTTCGTTCCACGATGCGGCGCGCAGCTTGCCGTTCTCGCGAATCCACGGGCGGTCCAGACGACGCGCGGTCAGGCCGTCGACGACATAGCGGCTCTTGTCCGACAGCCACTCTTCGTTGATGCCCTCGTTGACGCGCGGCAGGACGCGCATCACCTCGGAGCCACGGAAGTCGGCGCGGATGTTCGAGCCCAGGGCGTCCATGACGTCGATGGTCTCGGTCTTCTTCAGTTCCCACGGACGATAGTGGTACTGCCACGGACGGTGCGTCAGGGCGCCGACCGGGCAAAGGTCGTTGACGTTGCCCGACAGTTCCGAGGCGACCGACTTCTCCAGATAGGTCGTGATCTCGGCGTCCTCACCGCGCGAGATCATGCCGATGTCCGGCACGCCGGCGACTTCGGTGATGAAGCGGACGCAACGCGTGCACTGGATGCAGCGCGTCATGAAGGTCTTGATCGTCGGACCCATGACCTTTTCTTCGACCGCGCGCTTGTTCTCGGCATAGCGAGACCCGTCGCGGCCATAGCCCATGGCCTGGTCCTGCAGGTCGCACTCGCCGCCCTGGTCGCAGATCGGGCAATCCAGCGGGTGGTTGATGAGCAGGAACTCCATCACCCCTTCGCGGGCCTTTTTGACCATCGGCGTGTCGGTGAAGATTTCCTGACCTTCGGCGGCCGGAAGCGCGCACGAAGCCTGCGGCTTGGGCGGTCCAGGCTTCACCTCGACCAGGCACATGCGACAGTTGCCGGCGATGGACAGGCGTTCGTGGTAGCAGAAACGCGGAATCTCCTGCCCCGCGCGTTCGGCGACCTGGAGCACGGTCATGCCGGGCTCGAACTCGGTTTCGACGCCGTTGACCTTGGCGATAGGCATCAGCGAGCCTCTTGCTTGGCGGCGGGAGCCGCCATTTGTACATCAACGGACATAGACTGGCCGTCGCGGAACAGGCCCGCGCCGTCAGCATCCGCCCGGCATTCGAATTCCAGCCTGCCACCATCCACCGGCGCGCGCCACGACACCTGGGCCGTGCGTTCGTTGGTGGCGGTGAAGGCGACGGCGTCGCCTTCCTGGCCATACATGCGGTTCACCACGTCGCGGCAAGCCGCTTCGAGGTTCGCCGGAGCCGCTGCGATCGCGACAGGCGCGACATCGGCCATCGACGCCGTGGCAGCGGCGGGAGCGGTCGGAGCCTCAGGCGCAGCCTTGTCCGCCTCGCCGCAGGCGGCGAGGGTCGGCAGGATCAGCAGAAAGGCGGCGACTTGGCGCATCATCACTCCGCAGCGATGGCGTGGCCGGCGAAATTCGCGCGGCGGCTGCGGTAGGTGGCGATCCGCTCTTCGATCTCGTGACGGAAGTGACGGATCAGGCCCTGCACAGGCCAGGCGGCGGCGTCGCCCAGGGCGCAGATGGTGTGGCCCTCGACCTGGCCGGCGACGTCCAGCAGCAGGTCGATTTCCGACGGATCGGCCTCGCCCAGAGCCATCCGCTCCAGCACGCGCCACATCCAGCCGGTGCCTTCGCGGCACGGCGTGCACTGGCCGCAGCTCTCGTGCTTGAAGAAGTAGCTGATGCGGGCGATCGCCTTCACGATGTCGGTGGACTCGTCCATGACGGTCACGCCGGCGGTGCCCAGCGACGAGCGAACCTCGCGCATGGAATCGAAGTCCATCAGGACCGTCTCGGCCTGTTCGCGCGTGATGACCGGGCAGGACGCGCCGCCAGGGATGATGGCCTTCAGATTGCCCCAGCCGCCGCGAACGCCGCCGCCGTGATCCTCGATCAGCTGACGCAGCGGGATCGACATGGCCTCTTCGACCACGCACGGCGTGTTCACATGGCCCGACAGGGACATCAGCTTGGTGCCGGTGTTGTTCGGACGACCGAAGCTGGCGAACCAGTCGGCGCCGCGACGCAGGATGGTGCCGACGACGGCGATCGACTCGACGTTGTTCACCGTGGTCGGGCAGCCGTACAGGCCCGCGCCGGCCGGGAACGGCGGCTTCAGGCGCGGCTGGCCCTTCTTGCCTTCCAGCGATTCCAGCAGGGCCGTCTCTTCGCCGCAGATATAGGCGCCGGCGCCGTGATGGATGTAGACGTCGAAATCCCAGCCGTGGACATTGTCCTTGCCGATCAGCTTGCCTTCGTAGGCCTGCTTGACGGCGGCTTCCATGCGCTCGCGCTCCAGCACGTATTCGCCGCGCAAGTAGATGTAGCAGGCATGGGCCTGCATCGCGAAGCTGGCGATCAGCGCGCCTTCGATCAGCAGGTGCGGATCATGACGCATGATCTCGCGGTCCTTGCAGGTCGCGGGCTCGGATTCGTCGGCGTTGATGACCAGGTAGTGAGGACGATCCTTCACTTCCTTGGGCATGAACGACCACTTCAGGCCGGTCGAGAAGCCCGCACCGCCACGGCCGCGCAGACCCGAGGCCTTGACGTTGTTGATGATCCAGTCGCGCCCAAGGTCCAGCATGTCCTTGGTGGCGTTCCAGGCGCCGCGGTTCTTCGCCCCGTCCAGCGTCCAGTCCTGGAAGCCGTACAGGTTGGTGAAGATGCGATCCTTGTCTTCGAGAATGCCGATCATGGCCCTCAGAGTCCTTCCGCCAGACGGCGCTTGTGGTGGCGGGTGCGCATCCAGATGGCCGCAATGACCATCACCCAGCCCGCCGCCAGCATGAAGTAGGAGAGATTGACCGCCCACGGTCCGACCGCGCCCTGACGCGACATCAGGATCAGCACGGCGGCGCCGACGACCATGGCCAGTCCGCCCGCGCGCAGCGGACGCCCGACATTGCGCAGTTCCTTGCGATAGGCCGCGCGGCCTTCGTCGGTGCTCAGATCAGGCGGCGACATCAGGCCGGCGCCTTCTCGACCGGAGCCGGGTCGCTGTTCGGCAACTTCTTGATCGGCTTGGCGGCCGAGCCGTCGTAAAGCGCGGCGTCCAGCAGCGTCTTGGCGCCACCCGCCGGTTCCGACGTAATGCGACCGGCATAGGAGCCAGGCTTCGGTGTCTTGCCGGCGGCGAAATCGTCGATGATCTGACCGATGGTCTCGGGCGTCAGGTCTTCGAAATAATAGTCATTGATCTGGGCCATCGGCGCGTTGGAACAGGCGCCCAAACATTCGACTTCCTGCCAGGTGAAGCGGCCGTCGACGGACAGATGATCCTTGGGACCGATCTTTTCCTTGCAGACCTTCATCAGCTCATTGGCGCCGCGCAGCATGCACGGCGTCGTGCCGCACACCTGGATCAGCGCGGTCTTGCCGACCGGCTCCAGCATGAACATCGTATAGAAGGTCGCGACCTCCAGCACCCGGATAAAGGGCATGCCCAGCAGTTCGCCGACGGCGCGGATGGCGGGCTCGGAGACCCAGCCTTCCTGCTTCTGCACCAGCCACAGGACCGGGATCACCGCCGACTGGCGACGGCTTTCCGGGTATTTCTTGATCCACCATTCGGCCTTGGCCGTCGTGTCGGCCGTAAAGGCGAACGAGGCGGGCTGTTCCTTGGCGAGACGACGAACGCTCATCGGTCCACTTCTCCGAAAACGATGTCGAGCGAGCCGAGGATGGCGGACACGTCGGCCAGCTGGTGGCCGCGGTTCATCCAGTCCATCGCCTGCAGCGAGCGGAAGCCCGGCGCCGAGATCTTCACGCGATAGGGTTTGTTGGTGCCGTCCGACACCAGATAGATGCCGAACTCACCCTTGGGCGCCTCGACCGAGGCATAGACCTCGCCCTCGGGCGTCTTGAAGCCCTCGGTGTACAACTTGAAGTGATGGATCAGGGATTCCATCGAACGCTTCATCTCGCCACGACGCGGCGGAACGATCTTGTTGTCCTCGATCATCACCGGCTCGCCGGGGCAGTTGCGCAGTTTATGGATGCACTGTTCCATGATCCGCACCGACTGCTTCATCTCTTCGATGCGCACCAGATAACGGTCCCAGCAGTCGCCGTTCTTGCCGACGACGATGTCGAACTCCAGCTCGGCATAGCACTCATAGGGCTGCGACTTGCGCAGGTCCCAGGCGATGTTCGATCCACGCAGCATCACGCCGGTGAAGCCCCACTCCAGGGCCTGTTCCTTGGACACCACGCCGATGTCGACGTTGCGCTGCTTGAAGATGCGGTTCTCGGTGACCAGGCTTTCGATGTCCTTCAGCGCCGGCGGGAACTCGTGGCACCAGCGGCCGATGTCGTCGATCAGATCCATAGGCAGGTCCTGGTGGACGCCGCCCGGACGGAAGTAGTTGGCGTGCAGACGGGCGCCGCAGGCGCGCTCGTAGAACACCATCAGCTTTTCGCGTTCCTCGAAGCCCCAGAGCGGCGGCGTCAGGGCGCCGACGTCCATGGCCTGGGTCGTCACGTTCAGCATGTGCGACAGGATACGGCCGATTTCCGAATACAGGACGCGGATCAGCTGCGCCCGGTACGGAACCTCGATGCCCAACAGCTTCTCGATGGCCAGGCAGAAGGCATGCTCCTGGTTCATCGGCGCGACGTAGTCGAGACGATCCAGATACGGCACGTTCTGGAGGTAGGTGCGCGCCTCCATCAGCTTCTCGGTGCCGCGGTGCAGCAGGCCGATGTGCGGATCGACGCGCTCGACGATCTCGCCGTCCAGCTCCAGCACCAGGCGCAGCACGCCGTGCGCGGCCGGGTGTTGCGGACCGAAGTTGATGGTGAACTTGCGGTCTTCCATGTCGCGCGCGTGGGCGGTGCGCGTGTCGAGTTCGTCGTCGAACACATCGACGCCCAGCGGCAGGGTGGGGTTTCCGTCAGCCATTACGCCTGGCCTCCCGCCTTCTCGTCGCCCGGCAGGACCGGCGCGGGGTATTCGGCGCCTTCCCACGGCGACAGGAAGTCGAACGTGCGGAACTCTTGCGTCAGCTTGACCGGCTCATAGACCACGCGGCGCTGTTCCTCGTCGTAGCGGACCTCGACATAGCCCGTCATCGGGAAGTCCTTGCGAAGCGGATGTCCCTCGAAACCATAGTCCGTCAGCAGGCGGCGCATGTCAGGATGGCCCGAAAAGACCACGCCGTACATGTCGTAGGCTTCGCGCTCGAACCAGTTGGCTGCCGGATAGGCCGAGATGGCCGTTGGCACGGGCTGGGTCTCATCGGTCGACACCTTGACGCGCAGACGCGCGTTCCGGGTCATCGACAGCAGGTGATAGACGACCTCGAACCGCTCCTTGCGATCCGGATAGTCCACACCGCACAGGTCCAGCAGTTGCTGGAAGCCGAACTGATCGCGCAGCGCCGTCAGCACCTCGACGATCCGCTCGCGCGGCGTGACCAGCGTCAGCTCGCCATAGGCGATCTGCGCCTCGACACCCAGCGCACCGACCATCTCGGCGCCCAGCGGCGTTAGGACGGCCTCGTGTTGGGCTTGAACAGCCAGAGAGGTCATCGGTCGATGGTCCCCGTGCGACGGATCTTCTTCTGCAGTTGCAGCAGACCGTAAAGCAGCGCCTCGGCCGTCGGCGGGCAGCCGGGCACATAGACGTCCACCGGCACGACGCGGTCGCAACCGCGCACGACGCTGTAACTGTAGTGGTAGTAGCCACCGCCGTTGGCGCAGCTGCCCATCGACACGACGTAGCGCGGGTCGGGCATCTGGTCGTAGACCTTGCGAATGGCCGGGGCCATCTTGTTTGTCAGGGTGCCGGCGACGATCATCAGGTCCGACTGACGCGGGCTGGCGCGCGGCGCCATGCCGAAACGTTCGACGTCGAAACGCGGCATCGACATCTGGATCATCTCGACGGCGCAGCAGGCCAGACCGAAGGTCATCCACATCAGCGAGCCGGTGCGCGCCCAGTTGATGACGTCGTCGGCGGCGGCGACCAGATAGCCGCGCTCACCGAGCTCCATGTTCACGGCCTCGAAAAACTTGTCGTGGACCTTGGGATCATAGCCCTCGACGGTCGAACGCGCGGCGGCGCCGGCCGGAACCAGCGGCGCGCCGGATGCCGTGACCAGGGTCGTCGGCGTGGAAGCGGCGACTACTCCCATTCCAGGGCTCCCTTCTTCCATTCGTATATGAAGCCGATGGTCAGCACGCCCAGGAAGACCATCATCGACCAGAAGGCGAAGATCATGCCGCCGTGCGACAGATCGAACATCGACACCGCCCACGGGAACAGGAAGGCCACTTCCAAGTCGAAGATGATGAACAGGATCGACACCAGATAGAAGCGGATGTCGAACTTCATGCGCGCGTCATCGAAGGCGTTGAACCCGCACTCATAAGCCGACAGCTTTTCCGAGTCGGGATTCTTCGGCGCCAGCACCAGCGGCAGCACGATGAAAAGAATACCGATCAGGGCAGCCACGCCGGCGAAGATGACGACGGGCAGATATTCGAGAAGGAATGCGTTCATTCGAAGAACCTCGTCCGCCGGGGAGAGGCGGGATTCGGCGCTTCTTAGACCCAAGAACGTCGCCGTTCAAACCCCTGCGGACATTGGCTTTTCATTGAGAATGGATCGCAAGTTGGCGCGCCATATGTCGCAGGCCCGACGCTTGCGCGCCACACGTCCGCAAAGCCCTATTGCGAGCCTGATCATGTAACCGAAAGTCATCCGAATGAGCGCAGCCAGCCGCGCCCTGAACGCCGTGGAGCGGATCGGGAATCGCCTGCCCGATCCCGTCTTCCTGTTCCTTTGGCTGATCGGCGGACTGATCGTCCTCAGCATGGTCGGCGCGGGCATGGGCTGGTCCGCCGTCAATCCCGTGACCGGCGATCAGTTGGTCGCCAAGAGCCTGCTGTCGCCCGAGAACCTGGCGCAGCTGATCATCGGCATGCCGCGCACCCTGGCCGACTTCCCGCCGCTAGGGATCGTCATCACCATCATCTACGGCGCATCGGTCGCCGAACGGACGGGCTTGTTCGCCACCGCCATTCGCGGGGCCCTGCTGAACGCGCCGCGCGCAATACTGACGCCGGTCGTGGTGATCACAGGCATGGTGTCCCACCATGCGTCGGACGCTTCTTATGTGGTCGTCATTCCCCTGGCGGCCGTGATCTTCGCCGCGGCGGGCCGCAATCCGCTGGCCGGCCTCGCCGCAGGCTTCGCCGCCGTCTCGGGCGGATACGCCGGCAATCTGTTCCCGGGCGCCAGCGATGCGCTGATCCTGGGCATCACCGAACCGGCCGCGCAACTGATCGATCCGTCCTATTCGGTGAACATCGCCGGCAACTGGTTCTTCATCGTCGGGGTGGTGTTCGTCTTTACCCCCATCGTCTGGTTCCTGACGGATCGCGTGATCGAGCCACGCCTGGGCGTCTGGAAGCCGGCCGAGGGCGTCGCCGCCCCCAACGCCTCGGAAAAACAGCCGCTGACCGCCGCCGAGAAGCGCGGCCTGCGGTTCGCCGGCCTGGCGGTTCTGGGCATGATCGGCCTGTGGGCCATGCTGACCTTCATACCGGGCTCGCCGTTCGTCGATCCCGAGGTCGACCCGGAGCAGAAGTTCAATCCGCTCTACAAGTCGCTGGTCGCCTTCTTCGCCATCACCTTCTTCGTCACCGGCGGGGCCTATGGCGCTGGATCTGGAACGATAAAATCGCACCGCGACATGGTGACGATGATGCGCGACGGCATCGCCCAGCTGGCGCCCTATATCGTGCTCGCCTTCTTCGCCGCCCACTTCGTAGCCATGTTCAACTGGTCGGGCCTCGGACCGATCCTGGCGGTGAACGCGGCGGCCGGACTGAAGACCCTGGCCTTGCCCGCCCCTCTGCTGCTGATCTGCGTCGTCTTCGTCTCCTGCTTCTTTGACCTGTTCATCGGCTCGGCCTCGGCCAAATGGTCGGCCTTGGCGCCCATCGTCGTGCCCATGTTCATGCTGCTGGGCATTTCGCCGGAGATGACGACGGCCGCCTATCGGATGGGCGATTCGGTCACCAACATCGCCACACCGCTGATGAGCTACTTCCCGCTGATCCTGACCTTCGCCCAGCGCTGGGATCCACGATTCGGCCTTGGCTCCCTGATGGCGACAATGCTGCCCTATGCCGGGGCCTTCCTGATCGCCGGTCTGGCCATGGTGGCGGCCTGGGTCGCCTTCGACCTGCCGCTGGGGCCGGGCGTCGGCGTCCACTATGAACCGCCCGCCCCGGCCGTGGCCGCTCAGGAGCCGACCAGCGGCGGCTTGGCAGGCCCGCACAGCCAACCCCAGGCGGCGATCGTCACGCCGTCCACAGCCCCGTCGCGTTGAGGGTCGCGTTTCTCTGAAAAGGTCGCTTGACGCGATGTGTCAGCCCGCCTAAACGACGCCCCTCGCCGGGGCGCACAGCCGCTTCGGCCGGGAAACGCGGGTGTAGCTCAGTTGGTTAGAGTGCCGGCCTGTCACGCCGGAGGTCGCGGGTTCGAGCCCCGTCACTCGCGCCACTCTCTCTAGAAATAGAAGAGTGGCGCACACCGCCTTCCCAAAAAGCTTTCGAAACAGCTCAAAAGTTTCGACCTGATACGCGGGTGTAGCTCAGTTGGTTAGAGTGCCGGCCTGTCACGCCGGAGGTCGCGGGTTCGAGCCCCGTCACTCGCGCCACTTCTTTTCCAGACATAGATAAAAGAAGTGGCGCGCCCCCGTTCTTCGGAAACGCGCCCCATTCAATCGCTGATCGCCGTGCATCTGCACGACCCCATCAATGCAGCGGCAACGCCGTATCCGGGTTCACGAAGGCCGCCTCGCCCGTCAGTTCGCCATAGACCATGCACAGGTCCTCGAACACGCGGTTCCAGGCGAACTGGCTGACCGCCTTCTCGCGCGCCGCCCGACCGATAGCCTCGATGTCGCGCGCGAACAAGGCCTCGACCGCCTGGGCATAGTCGTCGGCGTCGGCGCTGACGGACAACTGCCCCACGCTCTCGTCGACCGTCTCGGCGACACCGCCTGCGTTGACCCCCACCACGGGGCGACCGCAGGCCATGGCTTCCAGCACGATCAGACCAAACGGCTCCTTGTCGTTGGCGTGCACGAAGGCGTCGCAGCTGGCGATGATCTTGGCGACGGCCTTGGGGTCGCTCTCGTAAGGCATGGAGATGACGCGATCTTCCTCGGGCATCCCCGCGCCCGCGCCGACCAGCACCAGATGATAGGGTGCGCCCAGCTTCTGGACCGCCTCGATCAGCACATCGACGTTCTTCTCCTTCGCCGGCCGTCCGGCGAAACATAGCAACCGCGCGTCATCGCCCAGGCCCAGCTTGTTCAGCAGCCATTGGCGATCCCGTCGTTCCGGCCGGAAAGTGTCAATCTCAACGCCTAGCGGTCGGATGACGATATTATCGACGCCGGCCTCCTCAAGCCGCCGCGCGATGAACCGGCTCGGCGAAACCACCCGATCGAACTGGGAAAATAGTTTGGCCCAACGTTTCTCGACCGGCTTCTTGGCCCATTCGCCAAAATGCAGCGCGGCAAGCCCCGCAGGATCGGAGTGGCAGAAGCCGACGACCGGGCATCCGACCCGCTGGCCCGCCTCCAGCGCCCCCTGCCCCGGCGTGTAAGGATCGCCGGCCTCGATGATCGACGGCTTCATCGCCGCGACCCAGGCGCTCCATCGTTTCACCGAACTGGGCCAGCGATAGCCGTCGCCGAACGGTAGCTTGGTCGCCCGCAACTGCACGATCCCGTCGGCACGCGCCTTGTGCCGCGCGCCCGGCACGATCAGCGAATGGCTGACGCCCGGTCGGTTGGATTCGATCCAGGCCTTCTTGGACAGGATGTAACGTTTTACCCCGCCCGAGCGCGGCGCGTACAGCATGGTGGTGTCCACCAGACGCGGCCGCTCGTCCATCGCCGCCGCCTTCAAGGCCCGCAAGGTATCCGCGACTTCCACGTCCAGCCCAGGAATCAGTCGGAGTTCGCTTTCCTGAACGTCGAGGTCTGTCATGCTCATGGGGTGTTCTCGCCTGGTCTGGGCTGTCGAACGCCGAAGGGGTTCGTTGGATGCGTCGCCGGGACGCGGCCTTTAGACCTTGCGACGGCCGTAAACCCCGTCGCGGCAAAGCTCAAGAGCGACGCGCCGCAAAACCTTCCGTATCCACCGCAACGCTCGAAAACCACAGAACACGGGTCCGTTTACAGGCAGGGTCGCAAACTGCTGCGGCCTTGTATTCGCCTCAAATTCGATAAACTTGGAAGGCTGGCGCGGACCCTGCTAAGGGATCGGCTGTACCGTGATGCGTGACCACCAGGGGTTTCTACCGAATGCGTATTCTGCTCGCGACCGCCGTAGCGATCGCTCCCTTGCTGGCCGCCGCCGGGGCCCAGGCCGAGATCGTAATCTCGACCGCCCGCACGACGCCGATCCAGACCTCCAACGCAACGGGCACGGCCGCTGAAAACATCCGCATCGCCAGCGGCGGCAGCGTCGCCGTCGCCACGGGCGCCGCCGTCACGCTAGATTCGAACAACACTGTCGATCTGGACGGCGGCAGTTTGATCACCATGGACAAGTCGGCCGACGGCTCGACCGGCATTCTGGTCAACGGCGGCAACACCGGCTCTGTCATCCTCGGCGGATCGATCACAGTCAACGACACCCTCGAAACGGCTGACATCAAGGATACCGACGGCGACGGCAACCTTGACGGTCCCTTCGCCACCGGGACCAACCGCTATGGTGTGCGGGTCACGGGCGCCTCGCCCTTCACCGGCAATATCCTGGTCGAAGGCACAGGAGCGATCGCCGTCGAAGGCAATAACTCCTACGGCCTGTCGGTCGAATCGGCGGTGAATGGCAGGCTTCAAAGCTTGGGCACGGTGCGCGTGACCGGCGAAAACAGCACGGCGATCCGCACGACCGGCCCAATCTCCGGCAACATTGATCTCGCTGGATCCATCTCGGCGATCGGCGCCGGCGCTACTGGCGTATCCGTCGAAGGCAATGTCGGCGGCGCGCTGAAGATTCACTCCACTGTCGTCGCCACAGGTTACCGTTATACGACCCCGCCCCCTGTTCGGCCGGCGACGGGAACTTTCAACAACGCCACGACCCTTTTCCTGGACGAACTGGATTCGGACGATCTGCTGCAGGGCGGCCCGGCCGTGCGGGTGGGCGCAACCGTCGCCGGCGGCGTGCTGCTGGACAAGGCCCTGGCCTATTCCGCCGCTGGCATCGAAGGCGACGACGACGGCGACAGCATCAAGAACGGCGATGAGGACGACGACGGCGACGGCGTGAAGAACCGCGACGATACGGACCGTGACGGCGACGGCATCCCGGACGCCAGTGAAACGGCCGCGTCCATTACCTCTCTCGGCGGCGCGCCGGCCCTTCTGATCGGCTCCGCCACCAACACCGTGACCCTGGGCGCTGTAGGCACGGGCGACGCGGCCTATGGCCTGATCAACCGGGGTGCCATCATCGGCTCCGGCCTCTATTCCGGCGTCGAATCCCGCGCGGTTCAGCTGGGCGTCACAGGAGGGCAAGCCGTCAACGTGGTCGGCGGCGTTCGCAACGAAGGCGGCATCGCCTCGACCGCCGTCGACGCCAACGCCACCGGCCTATGGATCGGATCGGGCGTCACCGCCCCCACGATCAACAACTCGGGCAATATCCAGGCCGTCGCGTCGGGCGTCGGAACCCAGACCGCAACCGGCATTCTGATCGGCGCCGGCGCGAATGTCGGCTCCCTGACCAACACCGGCAACCTCGTGGCCTCGTTCGGCGGCAACCACGGTTCGGCCACAGTCATCCGCGACCAGTCGGGCTCGCTGACCCAGCTCAACAACGCCGGCTCGATCATCGGCTCGCTGACGCCCAGCACGACCGACACCACGCCGGTGAACGGAACCGTCACGGCGATCGATTTGTCGGCCAACACGACCGGCGTCACCCTGCGCCAGTACGGCATCCCCGCCGCTTCGGGCAGCACTGCGGTCGATACCGACAAGGACGGCGTGCCGGACGCGAGCGAACCAGCCATCATAGGCGCAATCAAGCTCGGCTCGGGCGCCGACACGCTCAACATCGAAAATGGCGTCGTCAACGGCGACATAGACTTCGGCGCGGGCGCCGACCGTTTGAACATCAGCGGCGGCGCTATCGTGTCCGGCGCGATCGGGAACGGCGACGGCCTTTTGGACATCAACGTCTCCAAGGGCACGTTGGCCGCCACCCAGACCGGCGCCACGGCGATCTCCAACCTGAATATCGGCGCCGAAGGCACGCTGCTGGTCAACATCGATCCGACCAACAACCGCGCCGGCGGCTTCAACGTCAGCGGCAATGCGACGCTGGCGACCGGTTCGACCCTGGGCGTCCGTTTCACGTCGCTCCTGACCGCGCCGCAACGGTTCAACATCATCACCGCGGGCACGCTGAGCACAGGCCAGATCAACCAGACCCTGCTGTCAGGCAACTCGCCCTACCTCTACGTCGTCGAAGGCGGCGTGAGCCAGGCGACGAACACCGTCTATGTGGACGCACGTCGTCGCACGGCGTCGGAAGCCAACCTGATCCCGGTCGAAGCGTCCGCCTTCGACGCCGTTTACACGGCCCTGGGTTCCAACGAGACCATCCGCAATCTGCTGCTGTCGCAGACGACGCGAGACGGCTTCATCGACGCTTATGAGCAGCTGCTGCCCGACCACTCCGGCGGCCCGCTGATGTCGCTGTCGGCCGGCGTCGATGCCGTGACGCGCGCCCTGACCGGCCGCAATGCGGCCGCCGCGCCCGGCGAAACCAGCGCCTGGGTGCAGGAGATCAACTTCTACGCCGACAAGAACAAGACCGATTCCTACGGCTTCCGCTCGGAAGGCTTCGGCATCGCGGGCGGCGTGGAAAAAGGCACCGGCCTGGGCGCGATCGGCATCTCGGCGGCCTTCACCTCCTCCGATATCAAGGATCCCGAGGCCGAGGCCGAAGAGGTGCTGTCCGCCAATCTGCTGGAACTGGGTCTCTACTGGCGTGCCCAAGGCCAATATTGGACGACCTGGGCCCGTGCGGCCGGCGGCTACGCCTCATTCACGGCCAAACGCTCTCTGGTCGCAAGCGGCGTCTATCTGAACAACAAGTCCGACTGGAACGGCTGGACGGCGGCGGTCGCCGGCGGCGCCTCCTATGAGCGCAACTTCGGCCACCTGAACATCCGTCCAGAAATCTATAGTGAATTCTTCAGGTTGTCCGAAGGCGCTCGCAGCGAGAGCGGCGGCGGCAACGGCTTCGATCTCGATATCGATTCACGCGACAGCCACATCTTCTCGGCTGTGGCGGCGATGAACATCGGCTACGGCTTCGGGCGTAACGGCTGGGTCCGTCCAGAACTGCGCATCGGCTATCGCCAGAACATCTCGGTGGACGCCGGCGACACCATCGCCCGCTTCGCCAACGGCGGCCCTGGCTTCACACTGTCGCCGGACGCCATCAAAGGCGGCGGGCCGATTCTGGGCTTCCGCCTGAACCTGGGCAACGAACTGGGCATGCTGTCGCTGACCGGCGACGCAGAACTGCTGGAAGACTATGTCCGCTACTCGCTGCTGCTGCGGGCCAGCTTCCGCTTCTGATCGAAGTGAAAGCAAGAAACACGAAAGGCCGCAGGATCGCTCCGGCGGCCTTTTTGTTTGGTAGGCGGCGACGGGTTCGAACCGCCGACCCTCTCGGTGTAAACGAGATGCTCTGACCAGCTGAGCTAGCCGCCCCCATGCAGAGACGGGCTTATGCCCGTCGCGCCTCAACCGTTCAAGGCGCTTTTCAAACCTTCCCCGGCGCGAAAGCGCGCGGTGCGGGATGCGGGCCGGGCCACAGCCGCGCCGGTCTGGGGATTGCGGGCGACGCCGGCTTTACGCTCCACCGCGACGAAACTGCCGAAGCCGATCAACTTGACGTCCCTGCCCTGCGTCAAAGCCTCGGCCACGCCGTCGGTGAAGGCTTCCAATGCCGATTTCGCCTGGTCGCGACTTATATTCGCCGCGCTGGCCATTCGGCCGATCAGTTCCGCTTTTGTCATCTGTCCCCCAAGCGAATCACTAAAGGGCAGATCGACGGTTGCGTCAAAAACGAAAACGCCGCCGGTATGCTCACCGGCGGCGTTCCCTACTCAACTTGACGTTAGTGGCTGACGGCGACCGCCGGCCCGTCGAGGGATGGAACCGGCGCCGGTAGCGGCTCCGACGCCTCATCCCATTCCACCGGCGTCAGGGCGCCGACCAACGCCCACTTCAAGGCTTCGTCCGCCGTGGAGATCGGCACGATCTCCAGCGCCGACTTCACATTGTCCGGCACCTCGGCGAGATCCTTCTCGTTCTCCTGCGGGATCAGCACGGTCTTGACGCCGGAGCGCAGGGCCGCGAGCAGCTTCTCCTTCAGGCCGCCGATGGCGGTAACCCGGCCGCGCAGGGTGATCTCGCCGGTCATGGCGATATCCTTGCGGATCGGCACGCCCGTCAGGACCGAGACCATGGCCACGGTCATGGCGACACCGGCGGACGGACCGTCCTTGGGCGTGGCGCCGTCAGGCACGTGGACGTGGATGTCGGTCTTCTCGAACACCGGCGGCTTAACGCCGAAATCGAGCGCCCGCGACCGAACGTAGGAGGCGGCGGCTGAGATCGATTCCTTCATCACCTCCTTCAGATTGCCGGTCACGGTCATGCGACCCCGGCCGGGCATCTTGATCGCCTCGATGGTCAGGATGTCGCCGCCGAACTCGGTCCAGGCCAGACCGGTGACGATGCCGACCTGATCTTCCTCGTCCGTCTCGCCGTAACGGAACTTCTTCACGCCCGCATATTCCGCCAGCTTGGCGTCATCAACGGTGATCGACTTGGCGCCCGTCTTGGCCATCTCGCGCACAGCCTTACGCGCCAGACCGCCCAGGGCGCGTTCCAGCGACCGCACGCCAGCTTCGCGGGTGTAGTAGCGGATCAGGTCGCGGATCGTGTTTTCCGGCACGATCAGCTCGTCGGCCTTCAGACCATGGTCCGTCAGCTGTTTGGGCAGGACGTGACGCTTTGCGATCTCGACCTTCTCGTCCTCGGTGTAGCCCGACACCCGGATGATCTCCATCCGGTCCATCAGCGGCTGCGGCATGTTCAGGCTGTTCGCGGTCGTCACGAACATCACCTGGGACAGGTCGTAATCCACCTCCAGATAGTGGTCGCCGAAGGTCGAGTTCTGGGCCGGGTCCAGCACCTCCAGCAGGGCCGAGGAGGGATCGCCGCGCCAGTCGGACCCCAGTTTGTCGATCTCGTCCAGCAGGACGAAGGCGTTGGTGGTCTTGGCCTTCTTCATCGACTGGATGATCTTGCCGGGCATGGAGCCGATATAGGTCCGGCGGTGACCGCGGATCTCGCTTTCGTCGCGCACGCCGCCCAGCGACATGCGGACGTATTCACGCCCGGTCGCCTTGGCGATGGACTTGGCCAACGAGGTCTTGCCGACGCCGGGAGGTCCGACAAGGCACAGGATCGGCCCTTTCAGGCTGCCGGTGCGGGCCTGGACAGCCAGATACTCGACGATCCGCTCCTTGACCTTCTCCAGGCCAAAGTGGTCCTCCTCAAGGATCTCCTCGGCCTTGGCCAAGTCGATCGGCTTCTGCTTGGCCTTGCCCCACGGCACGGACAGCAGCCAGTCGAGGTAGTTGCGCACCACGGTCGACTCGGCCGACATCGGGCTCATGTTGCGCAGTTTCTTGACCTCGGCCTCGGCCTTGGTCCGCGCCTCCTTGGACAGGCGCGTCTTACGGATGCGCTTCTCCAGATCCATGATCTCGTCGCGCGCGTCGTCGGTCTCGCCCAGTTCGCGCTGGATCGCCTTCATCTGCTCGTTCAGATAATACTCGCGCTGGGTCTTCTCCATCTGGCGCTTCACGCGCGAGCGGATCTTCTTCTCGACCTGCAGGACGCTGATTTCACCCTCCATCAGGCCATAGACCTTCTCCAGCCGCTTGGGCACGTCGAAGGTTTCCAGAAGGCCCTGCTTGTCGGCGATCTTCACCGACAGGTGTGCAGCGACCGAGTCCGCCAGCTTGGAGGCGTCGGTGATCTGGGGGATGGAACTGAGGGCCTCGGGCGGCACCTTCTTGTTCAGCTTCACATAGTTCTCGAACTGCTCGACCACGGCGCGCAGCATGGCTTCGGCCTGCGAGGCGTCGCCTGGCTCGTCCTCGATCTCGACGGCCTCGGCCTCGAAATATTCCTCGCGGTCGGTGAAGCGGGTCAGGCGCGCACGGCCCTTGCCCTCGACCAGCACCTTGACGGTGCCGTCGGGCAGTTTCAGCAGTTGCAGCACCGTGGCCAGCACGCCGATGGGATAGATGGCGTCAGGGGACGGATCGTCGTCGACGCTGTTCTTCTGGGTCGCCAGCAGGATCTGCTTTTCGCCCTTCATGATTTCGTCCAGCGCCTTCACGGACTTCTCGCGGCCCACGAAGAGCGGCACGACCATATGCGGGAAGACGACGATGTCTCTCAGCGGCAGGACGGGAAGGATCTTTGGTTCAGTCATGATGCGTACTCCTGGGCCATTGATCATCTCCGGCCCGCCGCCACGGTCCGCCGGGCAAGAGGCCCGACCGGCGCATGACGGCCCGTCGATTCCGACGGCGTTCGGATGAGTATGTGGTTTGAAAGACCCGCGGTTCAAGCGTCGCCGCGGAACCACCCACATCTGCGTGGGTCCGTGACACGCTCCACGCCCGCTTTACGCCCGCATTATGCGGCGCGGCGCTTTCGACATGGCGGCTTTACGGCCTTCGGGCGTCTTCTGCGGGTCCAAGGAGATGACCCATGAGCCGTTCACACCTGCTGGCGGAATCGCTGAACCGCCCAGCGCCAAAGCCGACCTCCGTGCAGATGGCGATGACCTTCATCGGCGCCCTGTTCGGCGCGCCGATTCACCGGGGGCCGTCGCGATGATGCAGGGCCATGTCGAGGGCGGGGCCGCAGCCCCCGTCCCTCCCCGACGATACAGGGTCGTGCCGCGCGCGAGCGGATGGGCCGTGGCGGTCAACAAGGCCACAACCCGCCCCCTGCCCGACCGCGCGTCTGCCGAACGCCTGGCCGCGCGGTTGCAGGCCGAGGCCGACCGCCTGAACCGCGACCAGCACAGGCGCACGCAATGATTGCGGCGGCTCCCCCATCGCCGCCGGCCATCGAGACCCTGACGATCCAGCCCGTCGGCGCCCGCTGGCGCGTCACGTCCAGCGATGGCCTGTTCGAGGGCGTATTCACCGACGCGAAAAGCGCCGTCCAATGCGCCAGGGCCGAGGCGGAGGCCCACCCCGGTCACATTCTGGTGCTGGGGGATGTCCACCCGACGACCTGACACCTCGAATCGGAAACGAAAAAGGCCAGAGCGATCTCTCGCTCCGGCCTTCGTCTGTATCGCCTTTGGCGGCCCGATCAGGCGGCGCCGTCGGCCTTTTTCTTCGACACTTCGGAATAGATCAGCAGGGGCTGCGCCTTGCCTTCGATGACCTCGGCGTTGACCACGACCTCTTCGACGCCTTCGAAGGTCGGCAGCTCGAACATGGTCTCCAGCAGGATGCCCTCCAGGATCGAACGCAGACCGCGTGCGCCGGTCTTGCGGGTGATGGCCTTCTTGGCGACGGCGATCAGGGCGTCGTCGGTGAAGCTTAGTTCGACATTCTCCATCTCGAACAGGCGCTTGTACTGTTTGACCAGAGCATTCTTCGGCTCGGTCAGGATGGTGACCAGGGCCGTTTCGTCCAGGTCTTCCAGCGTCGCCAGAACGGGCAGACGGCCGATGAACTCGGGGATCAGGCCGAAACGCATCAGGTCGTCGGGTTCGACACCCTTCAGGATGTCGCCGGTGCGACGCTCGTCGATCTCCTTGACCTTGGCGCCGAAACCGATCGAGGCGCCGGCTCCGCGCGCCGCGATCACCTTCTCCAGGCCCGCGAACGCGCCGCCGACGATGAAGAGGATGTTGGCGGTGTCGACCTGCAAGAACTCCTGCTGCGGATGCTTGCGACCGCCCTGCGGGGGCACGGAGGCGACGGTGCCTTCCATGATCTTCAGCAGGGCCTGCTGCACGCCTTCGCCCGACACGTCGCGGGTGATCGAGGGGTTGTCCGACTTGCGCGAAATCTTGTCGATTTCATCAATGTAGACGATGCCGCGCTGGGCGCGTTCGACGTTGTAGTCGGAGGCCTGGAGCAGCTTCAGGATGATGTTCTCGACATCCTCGCCCACATAACCGGCTTCGGTCAGGGTCGTGGCGTCGGCCATCGTGAACGGCACGTCGATGATGCGCGCCAGCGTCTGGGCCAGCAGCGTCTTGCCCGAGCCGGTCGGCCCGATCAGCATGATGTTGGACTTGGCCAGTTCGACGTCGTTGTTCTTCGTCGCGTGGTTCAGGCGCTTGTAATGGTTGTGGACGGCGACCGAGAGCACCTTCTTGGCGTGGCTCTGGCCGATGACATAGTCATCCAGCACGTCGCGAATTTCCTTGGGCGTGGGAACGCCGTCGGTCGTCTTCTTGAAGCCGATCTTGTGCTCTTCACGGATGATGTCCATGCAGAGTTCGACGCATTCATCGCAGATGAAGACGGTCGGGCCCGCAATGAGTTTGCGGACCTCGTGCTGGCTCTTTCCGCAGAACGAGCAGTACAGGGTGCTTTTGGCGTCTGAGCCGGCTGCTTTGGTCATAGACCCTTATCTCACTCCCGCGGGGCGGACCGAAATGACCCGAAACGCGCTTCCCTCACATTGATTCCAGTACTCTGGCTGCGAAGGTCTTCAAAAAATGACAATCACCCATCCCACGTGCGACGACAACCCCGAAGGCGGCAAGGGATTGTTGCAGTGCGTGGATGGATCAGTGTCGGCGGGGATCAAGGCGAATGTCTGACATGGGGATAGTGCAGGATTTGCGCCAGTCCAAGGCCATGGGGCGACCCATCGTCGCGTTCGATTTCGACGGCACGCTGACGATTCGCGACAGTTTCACCGAATTTCTGCGTTGGCGCGCCGGGCCGGGGGCCTGGGCGCTGGGTTTGGTCAAGCTGTCGCCCGCCGTGGCGGCCTATGCGCACGACCGTGATCGAGGACGGATCAAGGCGGCGTCGGTGAAAGAATTCCTGAAAGGCGTCAAGCGCCAGACCCTGGAATCCGAGGCCGAACGCTTCGCCCAGGAGATTTGGCCCCGCTTCATGCGCCCCGATGCGCTCAAGGTCTGGAACGACTGGGGCGAACGCGGCGCCCATCGCGTCATAGTGACCGCCTCTCCCACCACCACGGTGGCGCCGTTCGCCCGCAAGCTGGGCGCGGAGACCCTGTTGGGCACCGAATTCGTCTTCGATGCCGACGACCGAATCACCGGCGATTTCGTCGGCCCCAACTGCCGGGGTGAAGAAAAGGTGCGCCGATTGAAGACCGCCTATGGCGACGACATGACGCTGACCGCCGCCTATGGCGACACATCGGGCGACACGGAAATGCTGGCGATGGCCCAGGAGCCGGGCTTCAGGGTGTTTCGCCAGAAGCCGTGA
This sequence comes from Brevundimonas sp. KH_058, assembly GCF_057838505.1. NCBI lineage: Bacteria > Pseudomonadati > Pseudomonadota > Alphaproteobacteria > Caulobacterales > Caulobacteraceae > Brevundimonas > Brevundimonas sp. KH_058. The sequence goes on from NZ_CM174469.1 coordinate 3,197,891, forward strand.
CCGCCGTCAGTTGCCGTCGGCGTCCACGTCGAACACCACGGCCTTGCCCCGCGACGCCGGATCCCAGCCCGCCGCGATTGCCGAGGTGATGGCGGTGCGCACCGCATCGACATTGACCCGCTGCTTCTCGACATCTGGCCGGCCATTGGGTCGCAGGGGCGGCGGGAACTGCACGATGGCTTCGCGCTTGAAATCGACATGGCGCAGGGACACGGCCATGCCTTCCCAGACATTGCCGCCCTTGGGCTGGGGCTGGCGACGAAGCTCCCACTCATAGGTTTCGCCGTCGACTTCGACCGTGCCGCTTGGATCTCGTGTGAACTGCATGGCCGCCTGATAGCACAAATGAAAAAAGGCGCACCGGCATCGGTGCGCCTTTTCCGTTCGATCTTGGATCAGAGTTTAGTTGCCGGGCGTCTTCACGCCGTCGGCGTCGGCCTGTTCGCGCCGGTCATAGACGTGATCCACGATGCCCCAGGCCTTGGCTTCCTCGGCCGACATGAAGTGGTCGCGGTCCAGTGTCTTCTCGACTTCCTCGTACGTCCGGCCGGTGTGGTGGACGTAGATCTCGTTCAGACGCTTCTTGGTGTAGCGGATGTCGGCAGCGTGCAGTTCGATGTCCGACGCCTGGCCACGGAACCCGCCCGAGGGCTGGTGCACCATGATACGTGCGTTCGGCAGGGCGATGCGCTGGCCCGCAGCGCCCGCCGTCAGGATCAGCGAGCCGGCCGAGGCGGCCATGCCCATCACCACGGTCGAGACCGGGCTCTTGATGTATTGCATGGTGTCGTAGATCGCGAGCGCCGAGGACACCTGTCCGCCGGGGCTGTTGATGTACATGCTGATTTCCTTCTTCGGGTTCTCCGATTCAAGGAACAACAGCTGGGCGCAGATCAGCGACGCCATGCCGTCCTCGAACGGCCCTGTCAGGAAGATGATCCGCTCGCGCAGCAGGCGCGAGAAGATGTCGAAGGAGCGCTCGCCACGGCTGGATTGCTCCACCACCATCGGCACCAGGTTCATGTTCATCAGTTCGATCGGATCACGCATATGGCCTTCTCGGATGCAATGGGCGCGATTCAGACCGCGCCCTTCGCTTTAGCATATCGCGTTCACCGGCCTTTGACGCAAGGCAGGTCCGACGATCTCGATCGAAATCCTATTCCCCTGTTTCAAGCTCGGCCGGAGCGGGATCCAAACCTTCTCGAACACGCCGCTGCTGAATGAGCGTGCGAGCGACCGCATTCTCCTGACGCCTGCCATCGGCACGATTGGACGGTGCAGCATACAGAGCGGAGAGATAGTCTCTGTCCCATTGGCTGAGACCATCCACCCCGGCGGGTTCCTTGAACAGGTTCATCACGGTCGATTGATCGCCAAGGTCTGCAGAGGCGTCAATCTGAGCAAGCGAGACCATCGAGGCATAGTCTGCCAGCGCGCCAAGAGGCACGCCGCCGGTCCGGCTCATATCGATTATGACGATGGTCCAGGCCATGTCGTAGCGAATATTGGCGCGCATACGTGATGCGTCGCGTACCCTTACGGCCTTCAACGTCTCGCCGTCCTCACCCAGGATTGTGTCGCCGCGAAGCGCGATCGCTACCGCGCCATTGTCGATGGAGACCGGCATGACGACGTTCCACCATCGAACAGGCGCGTCGGAATTTTGGAAATCGGCCAACGCGTCTCGATTGAGATTGGTGTGGTTGATCGCAGGACGGAATCCCAGCCCTGCCTCTGCGACGAGTTTCTTGGCCAGCGTAGGGCCATCGTTGGTAGCCAGGATAACGACGTTAGGCCTGCAACCTTGACCCCCGACATCTGCCCCGGCGGCGAAAGCGTTTGTAGCGATTCTATCGATTACGAATTGAGCAAATTGAGGCTGCATGTTCGTCATGCTGACGCATACAGGACGGTTCCAACGTGCAAGTGAGGTGCCCCGAGGCGGATCGCCAACCTCGCGGATATAGGCCCGAGCGGCCTCTTCAACTCTTCGCCCCTCGACGATGATCGACTCAAGATCTGTCGGGGCGACACCCCCCGTCGCAGGCTGCTGCGCCGTTTGAGGAGCTGCAGACAGCAGGGCAGCGGTAGCCAAGGCTATGACAAGGCTCATGACGCAGAAACTCCGGCAACCTCTAGATGCAAAAAGGGCCCGCAAGGCGGGCCCTTTCAACTATCAGCAATTGCCGAGCGTTAGCTAGTGTCCCCACCGTAGCTTAGCCCTCGTCTTCGTCTTCCTTCAGCAGCTCTTCCTTCGTGATCGGCGTGTCGGTCACGTCGGCGACGCCCACGATCAGGTCGACGACCTTCTCTTCGTAGATGGGGGCGCGCATCTGGGCGGCGGCGTTGGGGTTCTGGCGGTAGAAGTTCAGGACGGCCTGTTCCTGGCCCGGATAGTTGCGGGCTTCCTGCAGGATGGCGGCGTTCAGCTCCTGGTCGGTGACCTGGACGTTGTTGGCGCGACCGATCTCGGCCAGCACCAGGCCCAGACGCACGCGGCGCTCGGCGATCTTGCGGTATTCAGCCTTCAGATCCTCGTCGGACTTGGCGGCGTCTTCTTCAGGCAGGCGCCCGGCGGTCTTGTCGGCCTCGACCTGTTGCCAGATGCCGTCGAACTCGGCGTCCACCATCTTCGGCGGCAGCGGGAAGTCGTGGGCCTCGTCCAGTTGGTCCAGCAGGGCGCGCTTCAGCTTGAAGCGGGCGGCGCCGGCATACTGCTGGTTCAGGTTCTGGCTCAGCAGTTCCTTCAGCTTGTCCAGCGATTCCAGACCGATGCGGGTGGCGAACTCTTCGTCGATCTTGGCTTCGGCCTCGGCCTTGATGGCCTTCACCTTGACGTCGAACGTGGCCAGCTTGCCGGCCAGATGCGCGGCCTGATAGTCGGCGGGGAAGGTGACCTCGATGGTCTTCTCTTCGCCGACCTTGGCGCCCGTCAGCTGCTCTTCGAAGCCGGGGATGAAGCGGCCCGAGCCGATCACCAGGTCCGCGTCCTCGGCGGCGCCGCCTTCGAAGGGCTCGCCGTCCAGCTTGCCCAGGAAGTCGATCGTCAGTTGGTCGCCTTCGGCGGCCTTGACGGTCTTGCCCTTCTTGTCTTCGTAGGTCTTGGCCTGACCGGCCAGCTCCGTCAGGGCTTCGTCCAGATCGGCGTCCGACGCTTCATAGGTCGGGCGGTCCAGCTTCAGGGTCTTGGGATCGACCGGCGTGAAGTCCGGCATGATTTCCAGGGCCATTTCGTAGGACAGGTCTTCCTGACCGGCGATGACCTTGTCCATGTCGGACGTCAGCTTCATCTCGGCAGGCGCAGCCGGACGGACCTTGGCCTCGTCCAGAGCCTTCTGGCTGGATTCGTTCAGCTCGGCGTTGATGATCTCGCCCATGAACTCACGGCCGAAGGTCTTCTTGACGTGGGCGACCGGCACCTTGCCCGGACGGAAGCCCTTCAGCTTCACCTGCGGGGCGACTTCCTTGACGCGGGCTTCGAGCTTCTCGTTCAGCTCCGCGACGGGAATGGTGACCGCGATCACGCGGCTGAGGCCTTCGTTCGACTTTTCGACGACTTGCATGGCGGAGATTCTGACGCTCTGTGGCGCATGGGCCTTTAGGACGGCCGGCGCGGAATGGATAAAGCAAGAAGGCCGCCCCGTTTGGAGCGGCGCCTCGAAGCCCGCCCTTATGTCGAGAAGGGCCCCAAAGGTCAACGCGGGCGTGGTCGCGACCGGTGGTTTCGCGGCTCAGGCAGGGTTATGTTGGCGATATGAGCCAACCCGCCTCCCCCATCGGCGTCTTCGTCACGCCCGTCACCCCGCTTCAGCAGAACTGCACCACCGTCTGGTGCACCGCCACCAACAAGGCCGCCGTGATCGATCCGGGCGGATCGGTTGATGTCGTTCTGAGCGAGGTTCGGCGGCGCGGACTGACCCTGGACCAGATCTGGATCACCCACGGCCATCTGGACCATGCAGGCGGCGCGGCCGAGATGCAGGAGAAGACCGGGGTCCAGATCACCGGCCCGCAAAAGGCCGACCAGTTCTGGATCGACCGAATCGTCGAGAGCGGCCGGATGTATGGCCTGCCCGACGCGCGCCCATTCACGCCTGACCGTTGGCTGGAGGACGGCGACAAGGTGTCGCTGGGCGAAACGACCTGGGAGGTGCGCCACTGCCCCGGCCATACGCCGGGCCACGTGATCTTCTTCAATCGCGCGACGCGATTCGCTCAGGTGGGCGACGTGCTGTTCAAGGGATCAGTCGGCCGCACCGACTTCCCCATGAGCGACCCCCCAGCTCTGATCCGCTCGGTGATCGAGAAACTGTGGCCGCTGGGCGACGATGTGACTTTCGTGCCGGGGCACGGACCGATTTCGACTTTCGGCGAGGAGCGCCGCACCAATCCGTTCGTCTCGGACGCCGCTTTGCAACAGGCCCCGATCCAGCGTGAGCCGACGGGGCCTGCCTAAGCGATCTACGGCCTAAAATCAGCGGCGCAGGATCATGCCGATGATCACGCCGATGCCCAGCGCATAGAGGGTGGCCTTCATCGGGCTGTCCTGAATGTCTTCCTGAACGCGATGCACCCCACCCGAAATCTTTTCACGCAACAAGCCGGCGTCTTCGCGCACGGCCTGGCGAATGGAGGCGGTTTCGCCGAAGGTACGGCGTTCGCCGCCGGCAAGAATGGCGTCGGCTTCGCGGTCCAGACGCTGCGTCAGATCGTCATCGTCCAGAACGATGTCGTCTGGCGAAGGCGAAGTAATGGGGGTGTTGGTCATGTCGATCTCCGGGTTCGCACAACAAACCGACCGGGCGACCGGTGGTTCCTTTGAACGTCCAGGGCGGGGTCGCGTTGGTTTGGGGCAAGGAGATCATCATGACCTATATCGAACCCACGCCCACCACGCCCCAGCCGGAAATTCAGCCCGAGACCGCGCCTCAACCGGAAATCCAGCCGTCCGACACGCCCGACGAAGTTCCGCCCATGGAACCCGGCGGCGGCGATGAAGGTGATTCCCGTCCTTACGACGCGGCTTGAAGTCAAACCACGAAGACGTTCAGGGGTGTGACAGTAAAACAGGGTTCCGAACGGAACCGTCACCGAGTCACAGGGTTCACTTCAGCAAGCGCAACGGCAGCACTGAAAGGACCCCGATGGACAGCCAGCCCACACGACCCTCCGGCGTTTCCAAGCGAGGTTTCGCCTCCATGGACCCCGAACGTCAGCGCGAAATCGCGCGCAAAGGGGGCGCCAGCGTCCCCAGCGAGAAACGAAGCTTCTCTCAGGATCGCAGCCTCGCCGCACAGGCCGGCCGTAAGGGTGGAGAAGCCTCGCACGGCACCAAGAAAGACGCGGACACGCCTGACGGCGAATAATCCGCTGATGCGATACAAAATAAGGGCGGCGCGTCATCGACGCGCCGCCCTTTTTCTTTGCGTTGTCGGGGCGTCGCGCGATGCGACGCCCCGAGCTGGCTCAGGCTCGAAGCAGAGCCAGGGCGACGCTGGGTTCTGGCGACACGTCGATACGCATCAGCGACCAGCCGGACGCCTTCGCCATGGCCTCGACGGTATCGGGCGTGAACTTGCGCGAGCTCTCGGTGTGGATCGTCTCGCCGCTCATGAAGCGGAACGTCTGATCACCGATATGGGCCGTCGTCGGCGTAACGGCTTGCAGATGCATTTCCATCCGTGACGCCTCGGGATTCCATACCGCGCGGTGCGTGAAGGCGTCCAGATCGAAATCGGCGTCCAGCTCGGCATTGGCTCGAACCAGCAGATTGCGATTGAAGGCGGCGGTCACGCCCTGGCTGTCGTCATAGGCGGCGACTAGGATCGCTGGATCCTTGACCAGATCGACGCCAAGGATGAACAGCGCCCCCTCCTCCAGCATCCGTCGCGCCGCCGCCAGGAAGCGCTCGGCCTCGGCAGGATGCAGATTGCCGATGGTCGAACCGGGGAAGAACCCGATGCGCCGTCCGCGCGGCAAATCGTCCGGCAACGGCGCCAGGTGTTCGAAATCGCCCAAGACCGGCTGAACCTTCAGGCCCGTATAGTCAGCGCGGATACGGGTCGCGGCGTCCAGCAGCGCCGTCTCGCTGATATCCAGCGGCACATAGGCGCCCAGGTTAGGCACGGCATCCAGCAGGATACGCGTTTTCTCGCTGGCCCCAGACCCGAACTCCACCAGCACGGCGTCCGGTCCGAAATCGGCGGTCAGGGCGGCGGCGCTTTCACGCAACAGCGCCGTCTCCTGCCGTGTCGGATAGTATTCCGGCAGGGCCGTGATCTCTTCGAACAGGCGCGACCCCTCGGCGTCATAGAACCATTTGGGCGGTACGGCCTTTTGGTCGCGCGACAGGCCCTCGACCATGTCGCGACGGAATCCTGCGGTCTGCGCATCCTCCTTCGGCGCGACGGCCCTTTGCGGGGCGTCTTCGGCTAGTCTCAGACCCATGAAGGCCCACCTCTGTTGGGGATAGTAGAAGTTCCGATACGTCACGCGGGCATGATCGGACGGCGTCGCGAAGGCCCCGCCGCGCAGCACCATCTGATTGGCCATGAACTTGCCGTTGTATTCGGCGGCCGTGCCGGGCGTCGGCTGAAAGCCGGGGTAAGGCGCATAGGCGCTGGACGTCCACTGCCAGACCTCGCCCGACAGGTTCGAGAAACCCTCGGGCGCAGTCGTCGCCGCATGTTCCCATTCCGCCTCGGACGGCAACCGTTTGCCGGCCCAGCGCGCATAGGCGTCGGCCTCGTAGAAGCTGACATGACGCACGGGCGCTGCGATATCGACCGGAGTGCGGCCGGTCAGACCCATGACCGTCCAGTCGCCGCCGTCGCAACGCCAGTACAGCGGCGCGGTCCAGCCCTGGGCCTTCACCGTCGCCCAGCCGTCCGAAAGCCACAGGTCCGAGCGGGTGTAGCCCCCGTCCTCGATAAACCGTATCCATTCGCCGTTCGTCACCAGATCTGCTGCCAAGGCGAACGGCTCCAGCCAGACCCGGTGCGTCGGCCCTTCATTGTCGAAGGCGAAGCCTGCTCGGCCATGACCGATCGACACCAGGCCCGCGTCGAACGCGACCACGCCCCCGCGCGTCGGCTCGACCGGCCGCTCGCGCGGTTCGACCTCATAGGCGGCCGGGTCGAGCGGCGAGCGCGACATCAGGTTCAACATATCCATCAGGAACAGTTCCTGATGCTGCTGGTCGTGATGCAGACCCAGTTCGAACAGATACCGCTCAAGCCCGCTCGACGGCCCCTGCGCCAGCCAGGCGGCCATGCGTCGATCGATCTCACGGCGATAAGCCAGGACCTCATCGACCGAGGGGCGGGTCATCAGGCCGCGTTCGGCGCGCGGCACCCGCTCGCCCAACGCCTCATAGTAGGAGTTGAACAATTGTTGGAAGCGCGGATCGACAGGCCGATAATCAGGATCGGACGCCAGGATCAGAGCTTCGAAGAACCAGCTGGTGTGGGCCAGATGCCATTTGCCAGGGCTGCAGTCGGCCATGGACTGGGCCGAAAGGTCCTCGGGCGACAGTCCCTGGGCTAAGGCGGGCATCGTCGCCCGAACAGCCCTGAACCGCGCCACGTCCGACGCCGCCCGCGTATCGGGCTCGAAGCGAGCATTCATGTCAGCCGTTCCGTCGCCCCACGACCCTGACCGCGCGTCTCGTCGTTCATGAACATCGAACGTCGGCCGAAGGTCAGGGTTCCCAAGGGTTTGGGCTTATAAACCGGCCGTATTCAGCGCACCGGCCGCCCGCCGTGTCTTGCATATTCCAACCGTGCGATGGTGCGGTTGTGAACCTCGTCCGGACCGTCGGCAATGCGCAGCGTCCGCACCCCGGCATAGAGCTCGGCGAGGGGCGTATCGCCCGACACGCCTGCGCCACCGAACGCCTGGATGGCGTCGTCGATGATCTGCAAGGCCATCTTGGGCGCCGCGACCTTGATCTGGGCAATCTCGGAACGGGCGTTCTTGGCTCCCGCCTGATCCATCATCCAGGCGGCCTTCAGCACCAGCAGCCGGCACATCTCGATATTGGTGCGCGCCTCGGCGACCCGCTGCTCCCAGATCGAGTGTTCGGCCAACTGTTTCTTGAACGCCGTCCGGTTCAGCAGCCGCACGACCATCAGCTCCAGCGCCCGCTCCGCCGCCCCGATCACGCGCATGCAGTGGTGGATACGGCCCGGCCCCAGCCGCCCTTGCGCGATCTCGAAGCCCCGCCCCTCGCCGGCGATCAGGTTTTCAACCGGAACGCGGACGTTTTCCAGCACCACCTCGGCATGGCCGATGGGCTTCTCGTCATAGCCGAACACCGACAGCATCCGCTCGATGCGGAAGCCGGGCGTGTCGACGGGCACGATCACCTGCGACTGCTGGGCGTGGCTGGCGGCGTCGAAGTCGGTCTTGCCCATGACGATGGTCATGGCGACATTCGGATGGCCCATATTGGTCGACCACCATTTGCGGCCGTTGATGACATAGTGGTCGCCGTCGCGCTCGATCCGTGTCTGGATATTGGTCGCGTCGGACGAGGCGACCTCGGGCTCCGTCATCAGGAAGGCCGAGCGGATCTCGCCCGCCATCAGCGGCTTCAGCCAGCGGTCCTGCTGGGCCGCGTCGCCGTACATGTGCAGGACTTCCATATTCCCGGTGTCGGGGGCGTTGCAGTTGAACACCTCCGCCGACCACAGGTGGGCGCCCATCATCTCGGCCAGCGGCGCATAGTCGAGGTTGGTCAGGCCCGCGCCGTGCTCCCCCGGCAGGAACATGTTCCACAGCCCAGCCTCGCGTGCTGCGGCCTTCATCGCTTCCATGACCGGCGGTTGCCGCGTCGAATCCTCGCGCACCTGGGCGAAATACTCGGCCTCGCGCGGGATGACTTGTTCGTCCAGAAAGCGGCGCACGCGGGCGTGCCAGTCCAGGGCGCGGTCGGAATGTCTGAAGTCCATGGCGTTATCCTCTTCCCGTTCGCGCCTCTGCCGGGCGCTCGATACGAAAACGGCGCGGCCCCTGATCGGGAGCCGCGCCGCCATAACTGGTCGTTCAGACCGGCATCAGCGCTTCAGCAGCGGAGCCAGCTTCTGGGCGATCATCATGTCGCCGGCGATCTTCAGCTTGCCCTGCATGAAGGCCATCATCGGATCCAGCTTGCCTTCCGACAGGGCCATGAAGTCATCCCACTTCATGGAGACGGTGGCGTCGGCAGGCTTGTCTTCGTTCGTCACCGTGTTCGGCACCGAGGCGCCGTCGATGAAGATCTTGCCCTGGTCGCCCAGGTCGAGCTTGACGGTCTTGCCGAGGCCGGAGTTGTCGCCGACGGCGCCGCGGATGTGTTCGGTGACTTGTGCGAGATCGGGCATTGGGGCGTCTCCCTATAGGACGTTGTGAACTACGGGTTAGCCCGCATCGGCGGGGGCGCCAAGATCACGTCGGGTAAAGCTCGCGTCACTTCTCCGGATCGCCGTCCCGAAAGCGCCATTTCATCGCCAGCACGCCTGACGCCATCACCAGGGCGCAGGCGTTCGCCACCGTTACAGGCCAGGCCTGCGTCATGACGCCATAGATCACCCACAGGACGAAACAGGTCACCGTCAGGGAATAGGTCTTCAGGCTGACTGACGAGGCGTCCCGCTCCTTCCAGATCTTGATCGCCTGGGGCGCGAAACTGGTGATCGAGCACACGGCCGCCGCCGAGCCGACGACATTGGCGATCAGGTCGCTCACGCGATGATCCGCCACTGAATGTAGAGGTTGTCGCTGGTCATGCCGCAGTCCTTCGCGGCCGCCCCGAAACGATATCAGGGTCGAACGACAGGTGGCGGCCGGCGCGCCTGCGTCGCCTGTTCGAAGGCGTAACCCAGCGAAAGGATGCGTGCGTCGTCCCACTTCCCGCCCAGGAAGCTCAGGCCCACCGGCATTCCCCGATCAAAGCCCATCGGCACGGTCAGGTGTGGATAGCCCGCGACGGCGGCCAACTGGCTGGCCGAGCCCTCCATGTCGTCCTCGTCCTTGGGATCATTGGTCCAGGCGCGCGAAGTCGTCGGGGCGATCAGGGCGACCAGGGCATTATCGCGCATCAGCCGGTCGACACCCTCCGGTCCCGCCAGCCGGAGCGATGTCCCGCGCGCCTCCAGATAAGCAGCCGCCGTCAGATCGCCCATCGCCTGAGCGCGCTCGAAGGTATCCTGGCCGAACAAGACCGTCTCGCGCGGCTCGGCGGCGTTGAAGGCGATGACGTCGGCCAGATTGCGGGTGCGGACCTGTTCCGGATCGGTCGAGGCCAGATAGGCGTTCAGGTCGTGCTTCAGTTCGTACAGCAGCACCTTGAACTCGGCCGCTCCGATCACCCGACCGTCCGGTCCCTCCGGCAGATCGACCAGCACGGCGCCCGCATCGCGCAGGGCCTGCAGGTTCTGTTCGAACACCGCCTGGGTCTGCGGCGAATAGCCCTTCAGGAACCGCATCACCCCGATGCGCGCGCCGCGCAGAGAACCCGCATCCAGCCCGGCCGCGTAATCGACCTTTCGCAAGTCCGCCTCGATCGTGGCGGGATCGGCTGGATCGGACCCGGCAATGACCGTCAGCACTCTCGCGGCATCCCGGACCGTCGTCGCCATCGGCCCGGCCGTATCCTGGGAATGGCTGATCGGCACGATGTGGGTCCGGGACACCAGGCCGACGGTCGGCTTGAACCCGACCACGCCGTTCACCGACGCCGGACAGGTGATCGACCCGTCCGTCTCCGTGCCGATGGCGACCGGCGTCAGCCCAAGGGCTACCGCCGCCCCACTGCCCGACGACGATCCGCAGGGCGTGCGCGCGGGGTCATAGGGGTTCAGCGTCTGGCCGCCGACCGCGCTCCAACCGCTGATCGAATTCGACGCGCGGATATTGGCCCATTCCGACAGATTGGTCTTGCCGACGATCACCGCTCCAGCGGCCCTCAAACGGGCGACGAGAGGCGCGTCGCGACCCGGCGCGTTGTTGGCTAAAGCCAGCGATCCGGCCGTCGTCGGCATGTCCGCCGTCTCGATATTGTCCTTCAGCAGGATCGGCATTTCCGCGATGTCCGAAGACTCGGTGCTTGGCCACGGACCTTCGCTCCAACGGATGACAGATCGATAAGCCTCATCAACCCGCTTCCCGTTCGAAATGAACAAAAATGCGGGCGGATAAGCATACTGAGGATGCCGGTTCTCGACGACTGCGGGGCGGGCGGACGCAACCTTCTGCCCGACCACATCAGCCCCGGTCGCGCAGCCTGCAAGGGCCAGCGCGACCACAGCCGCCAGGATCAGTCCGCCTTGGGCTCGGCCCGCTTGCCGATGGTCCGGTCGAGGAAGTCGAGATAGGTGCGCCATTGCTGCAGTTGCCTCGGTTCGCCGCGGACGCCGTGCCGCTGGCCGGGATAGAGCATCATCTCGAACGGCACGCTCTTGGCCTGCAAGGCGTCGATGACGCGCGTCGCATTGCCGAAGATGACGTTATCGTCCGCCATCCCGTGCAGGATCAGCAGCCGCCCCGTCAGGTCGTCCAGACGCGGGAGCACGTCGGTGGCGGCATAGCCTTCCGGGTTGGCCTGCGGCGTGGACATATACCGCTCGGTATAGTGGGTGTCGTACAGGCTCCACTCCGTCGGCGCTGCGCCCGCCAGGGCCGAAGCCAGGCCGGCGTCTTTGTCCGTCAGGGTCAGCAGGCTGAGGAAGCCGCCGAAGCTCCAGCCCATCACCGCGATATGGTCGGCATCGACGTAAGGCAGGGTCTTCAGCCACTGCGCGGCCTGGGCCTGATCCTCGACTGCGGGAATGCCCAGACGGCGATAGATGCTGGTTTCGAACGCCTGGGACCGATCGCCCTCGCCGCGATTGTCCACGCGGAAGACGATATAGCCGGCCTCGGTCAGCAACTGGTTGGTCAGGGGCTGCCAGCTCTTTTGGACGCCCGCGCCGGTGCCGGGCCCGCCATAGACCTGCATCACCACCGGATATTTCTTGGCCGGATCGAAGTCGGGCGGCGTGGTCATGCGCCACACCAGCGTCTGGCCGTGGCTCTGCATCGTGCCGAACTCGGGCGCACGCAGTCGCGAGACGTAGGGCGCGAACGGGTGGGCGGCGTCCAGCCTGTTCTCCTCGATCCAGCGCACGCGCGTGCCGTCGATCCGGTACAGAGCCGATTGCGTCGGCGTCGCCGGATCGGAATAGTTGCCGACATAGGCCGTCGCCGGCCCGTTGACCGACACGGTCCACCAACCGCCGCCCGGCGTCACCGCCACCGGATCGACCGTGCGGTTCAGACTGGCCCGGAACATCTGCTGCTCGATGGGCAGTTCCTTGCCGTCGCGCATCGAGGCGGTGAAATAGACTTCGCCGGTCTGTTCGTTGACGCCGTCCAGATGCTTGACCGGATAATCGCCGCGCGTGATCGCCCGCAGGCGTCGCCCGTTGCGGTCGTACAGATACAGGTGCCGCCAGCCTGAATCCTCGTTAGACCAGATGAACCGCCCGTCCGACAGCACGCGGAAATCGTCGTTCAGGTCGACCCAGGCCGACGCCTTCTGGCTCAGGATCACGCGCGAAGCGCCGATGGTCGGATCGACGCTCAACAGATCCAGCGTCTTCTGATCGCGCGACTGACGCTGGACGTACAGGGTCTTGCCGTCGCCGGACCAATTCACCCGCGCCAGATAGATGTCGGTGTTGGAGCCCAGGTCCACCTTGACCCGTCCCCCGCCCTGCAGGTCGCGCACATACAGTTCGACCACCGCATTCGGGCGGCCCGCGCGGGGATAGCGCTGCTCGACCATGGTCGCGCCGGCGCCGGTGATCTCGAAGCGCGGGACGATGTCCACCGGGCTTTCGTCCACCCGCGTCATGGCGATGTAGCGTTCATCCGGGCTCCACCAGTATCCGGTGTCGCGATCCATCTCCTCCTGGGCGATGAACTCGGCCGTGGCCCAGGTGATCAGACCCGCGCCGTCATCGGTGATCGGCGTCTCCTTGCCGCTCGCCAGATCATAGACGACCAGATTCTGATCGCGGACATAGGAAACGTAGCTGCCCTTGGGCGACACCTTGGCGTCGATCTCGTCGGCGGGCGTTTCGGTCAGGCGGCGCACTTTGCCGTCCGCCCGGTTCGCCAGGAAGACGTCGCCCTCCAGCGGCGCCAGGATATAGCGCCCCTGCTGATCCCACGAATATTCCACGACGCCCCGCGCGCTGATCCGCATCCGCTCGCGCCGGGCCTTCTCGGCCTCCGACAGTTCGCCTGCGTCGGGAACCAGCGCCCGCGCGTCGATCAGCTTGTAGGGCTCGCCCTCGCCAGTCGGCGCAGCCCACAGGTCCTGGACGTCCACATTGTCCTCGCGCGCGCGCAGGTAGGCGACGAGTTGCCCGTCGGGCGACAAGCTGACGCCCTTCTCAAACCCCTTGCCCACCGGCCCATCCAGGCTGGGGCTCGAAAACACCCGTTCGGGCGTCAGGATGTTGGAGGGCGTCTCCTGGGCGAGTGCGGAACCGGCCGACAGAAGAATGGTCGAGGCGAGAAGGACTGTGCGCATGGGGCCGGACGCTAGCGGCGCTTCTGCAAGCCGTCACGAGGAAAAGTGGTCGCCGGACGAAAGGCTTTTCCTTCCCTGCGAGGGGTTCTCAGATTAGAGAGACCGCACGATGACAGACGCCGCCCTCTCCCCCGCTCCCGTCAAGGCCAGCCCGTTCAACGAACTTGAGGTTCTGTGGGTCCGCCACTGGACCGACAGCCTGTTCAGCTTCGGCGTGAAACGGCCCGACGATTTCCGCTTCCGCTCGGGCGAGTTCGTGATGATCGGCCTGCCGGGCGCGGATGGCGGCAAACCCGTCCTGCGCGCCTATTCCATCGCCAGCCCCAACTGGGCCGAGGAGCTGGAGTTCTTCTCCATCAAGGTCGCCGACGGCCCCCTGACCTCGCGCCTGCAGAAGATTGTCGCCGGCGACACCGTCCTGATGGGCAAGAAGCCGACCGGCACCCTGGTCCTGGACGCCCTGACCGGCGGCGAGCGTCTGTTCCTGATCGGCACCGGCACCGGCCTGGCGCCCTGGCTCAGCGTCGCGCGCGATCCCGAGACCTATTCCCGCTTCGGCCATGTCTATGTGATCCACACGGTCCGCAGCGTCGCCGACCTGGCCTATCGCGACTTCTTCACCCGCGAGATCCACGACGATCCCCTGATCGGCGAAGAGGCCCAGGCCCAACTGACCTACTATCCCACGGTCACGCGCGAGAATTTTGAAACCCCCGGCCGCATCACCGACCGCATCAAGTCGGGCGACTTCTTCCGCGACCTGGGCCTGCCCGACGGTTTCGACCCCGCCCGCGACCGCGCCATGCTGTGCGGCTCGATGGCCATGATCAAGGAAGCCGGCGAACTGCTGGAGACCTATGGCCTCAAGGAAGGCTCGAACGCCGAACCCGCCGACTACGTCCTGGAACGCGCCTTCGTCGGTTGAGACAGTCTGACGGCTTGGCTTGCGCGGCCTGACCCGCTAACCCCACCGCCATGTCGAAGCCCGCTCTTGTCGCCGTCGATCCCCGCATCGATCCCGCTGAATGCCAGTCGATGGCCGATGTCCGCCAGGGCGTCGACGCCCTGGACCGCGCCCTGGTCGCCCTGCTGGCCGAACGCCAGCGCTACATGGACGCCGCCGCGCGCATCAAGCCCGACCGCGACGCCGTCTTCGACCAGGCCCGCATCGACGACGTGGTCGCCAAGGTGCTGGTCTCAGCGGAAGCCCACCACCTGTCGCCCGACATCGCCGAACCCGTCTGGCGCCTGCTCATCGACCGCTGCATCGCCCACGAGTTCGCGACCTACGACCGGACGCGCAGCTAGGCTGGAATAACGCCAGCCATCCTATCGGCGAGAGAAGTTCGGCCTCATTTCAAGTGCTTGAGTAGCAGCAGCGTACATCGACCTGCCGCCTCTTCGAAAGGCCCTATAATGCGAGCCAGTCTTTGACATCGCAGCGCGCCTCGCCTGCCGAAATTGCACTTTCTTGCACTTTGCACGCGTTTCCGGAGTGCAGTGCAATTTCGGGCGACGGCTGAAGTTGGACTCACTTGGACTGTTTTTTCCAGATTCCAACTTCCGCCCGACAGCCTCAGGCCTTCAGGCCGCGCAGCATCAGTTCGTGGCGATAGGCCGCGACATCGGCCAGCGCCGCCTCCAGCGCATCGCGCACCCGCTCCACCGCCGGCGCGGCCAGCGTCTGGTCCGCCGCTTCCGCCTCGGCGCAGATCGCCGCCAGGTCTCGCGCGCCGATGCCCGCCGCCGCGCCCCGGATCGTATGGACCCCGTCGCGCCAGCCCTCGGCCTTGGGGTCCAGCATGACCGACCACAGGCCGGCCTGGTTCACGAACAGGCCGAGCACTTCCTCGTTAATGGCGTCGTCCCCGCCCGTCATGCCGTTCAGCACGGCGAAATCGACCGCGCCCGTCAGATCGCGCAACGCCATCAGGCCGCCGTCTCCTCGCCTTTGGCCAGGCGCGAGTTCTTGGACGACCACAGCAGATAGATCGCCACCCCGATCACGTTCCAGATCAGGAAGCCGACCTGCGTCACCGGCTTCAGGCTCAGGAAGAAGATGATGCAGCCGATCACGCTGACGGCTCCTACCAGCGGCCACAGCGGCGCCTTGAACACCCGCTTGCGGCCCGGCTCGCGGATGCGCAGCACGATCAGGCACACCCCGACCGAGCAGAACGCCGCCAGCGTCCCGGCGTTCGCCAGCGACGCCAGCTCGTCCAGCGGCAACAGCCCAGCAAGGATCGCCACCACCACGGCGGTGAACACCGTCACCACCGCCGGCACGCCCCGGCTCGACACCTTGGCAAGACGACGCGGCAACAGGCCGTCACGCGCCATGCCCAGGAAGATGCGGCTCTGGCCGAACAAGAAGGCCAGCAGCACGGTCGGAAGCGCGATCACCGCCGCCGCCGCGATCCACTGGGCCGCCGTCCCCTGCCCCATCTCACGCAGGATCAAGGCCAGGGGCTCGGGACTGTCGGCGAAGCTCGCCACCGGCCGCGCGCCGATCGCTGCGGCCGCCACGACCAGATACAGCGCCGTGCAGATCAGCATGGAGCCGACGATGCCGATAGCCAGGTCGCGCTCGGGCTTCTTGGTCTCTTCCGCCGCCGTCGAGATGGCGTCAAACCCATAGAAGGCGAAGAAGATGATCGCCGCCGCGGCCATTACCCCCGTCTGGACGAAGGGCGCGCCGAAACCATTGGGCATGAAGGGCGTGAAATGCTCGGGCTTGAACGCCGGCAGGGCGATGGCCACGAACACCACCAGCGCCGCGATCTTGATCAGCACCAGCACCGCATTCAGCGTCGCGCTCTCCTTGGTGCCCAGCAGCAACAGGCCCGTCACCACCCCGATGATGGCCACCGCCGGCAGGTTGATGATCCCGCCCGCATGCGGCCCGGCGACCAGAGCCAGCGGCAGGTCGATCCCCAGCCCGCTCAGAAAGCCGACCGCATAGCCGGACCAGCCCACGGCCACGGCCGAGACCACCAGCGAATATTCCAGGATCAGGCTCCATCCCACGACCCAGGCGATCATCTCGCCCAGCACGGCATAGGAATAGGTATAGGCGCTGCCTGCCGTCGGCATCATGGTCGACAGCTCGGCATAGGCTAGGGCCGCACAGGCGCACACAATACCCGCTAGACCGAAGCTGATCAGCACCGCCGGACCCGCCAGACCCGCCCCCACGCCGATCAGCGTCAGGATGCCGGTGCCGACGATGGCCCCGACACCCAGAGCCAGCAGATGCGGCCAGCTCAACGTCGGCTTCAGCCGCGGTCCGTCGTGCGGCGCCAGCATGGTGTCGATCGATCGACGCCGGTTCCAGAAGGCCATCATGCTCGCTCCCCCGCCGCTGCCGCGGCTGATTCCACGGGGACCATACTCCGTCGCAGAAAGTTTGCGAAAGCGCTTGCCAACCCCCGAACCGCTGGGTAGTAGGAGCGCCCTTCGGCAAGGCCACTGGCCCCCGAAGACGCAGACGATCGGTCGGGTGATTAGCTCAGTTGGTAGAGCAGCTGACTCTTAATCAGCGGGTCGTAGGTTCGAACCCTACATCACCCACCATCGTCTTTCCTCGTTTCCCAATAGCTTGAACCTCTTGGATTTCGCGCAGCGCGGCTTAAATGCCGATGCCCTCTGCTGAACGGAATCCACCCATGGCCGACTACGACTACGACCTCTTCGTCATCGGCGCCGGTTCGGGCGGGGTTCGGGCGGCGCGGCTGACGGCGCTCGACGGCAAGAAGGTCGCGGTCGCCGAGGAGTATCGGGTCGGCGGCACCTGCGTCATCCGAGGCTGCGTGCCCAAGAAGTTTATGGTGATGGCCTCCGAGGTCAGCCACGCGCTGGAGATCGCCGAGGGCTACGGCTGGTCCTTCGACAACGCCAAGTTCGACTGGCCCACCTTCCTTGAGGCCAAGGACGTCGAGATCGCGCGCCTGTCGGGCATCTACGCCGCCAACCTGGGCAAGGCCGGGGTCGAACTGGTCCACGGCCGCGCGGTCCTGAAGGACGCCCACACCGTCGAGATCGTCGGCAAGAACCGCACCATCACCGCCGAGAAAATCCTGATCACCACCGGTGGTCGCCCGTGGAAGCCGGAAGATATGCCCGGCATCGAACATACGATCACCTCGGAAGAAGCCTTCCACCTGCCCGAACTGCCCAAGCGCATCCTGATCGCGGGCGGCGGATACATCGCGGTGGAGTTTGCGGGCATCTTCGCCGGCCTGGGCGTCGAGACAACCCTCATTTATCGTGGCCCCAACATCCTGCGCGGCTTCGATGACGACGTGCGCGCGCACCTGGCGGGCGAGATCGAGAAGCGCGGCATCAAGGTCATCCTGGGCTGCCAGCACGAGAAGATCGAAAAGACCGTCACCGGCCTGGTCAACCACCTGGAGAACGGCATGAAGCTGGAAGCCGACGTGGTCATGTTCGCCACCGGCCGTATCCCTCACGTCAAGGACCTGGGTCTGCAAGCCGCCGGCGTCGAGCTGAACGACGAGGGTGCGATCAAGGTCGATCCGTACTCGAAGACCACCGCCGACAACATCTGGGCCATCGGCGACGTGACCGACCGGATGAACCTGACGCCCGTCGCCATCCGCGAGGCCGTCGCCTTCCACCAGACCGTCTATCGAGACAATCCCCAGCACTTCGACTACGAGGCCGTCGCCACCGCCGTCTTCAGCCAGCCGCCGGTCGGCGCCGTGGGCCTCAGCGAGGCCGAGGCCCGCCGGTCGTGCTCCAAGGGCGTGGACGTCTACGTCACCCGTTTCCGTCCGATGAAATACGCCTTCACCGGCTCTGACGAGCGGGTTTTGATGAAGCTGGTGGTCGACGCCGACAGCCAACGCGTGGTCGGCGTCCACATCGTCGGCCCCGAAAGCCCGGAGATGATCCAGCTCGCCGCCATCGCCGTGAAGGCCGGCCTGACAAAGGCCCAGTGGGACGCGACCTGCGCCGTCCATCCGACCATGGCAGAGGAACTGGTCACCCTGAAGGAGAAGCAGTCCGGCGCCACTTCGGCCGGCTGACGCCCTTACGGCCGGGGCCGGTCGCGGAACCGTTCCAGCAGGTCCAGCCGCGCGCTGAACGGCACCGGCGTCACCGTCGGCCCGACGTTGCCGAAGTTCATCAGCCGGGTATCCCCTGCCCTGGCGCGAGGCCATTCGATCCGGCCGACGCCATTGGGATCGCCCGAACGCGCAAAGGCGGTCCAGTAGCCGATCATCGCCTCCGACGCCTTGCGATCCCGATCCTCGACCGGGTACGGCAAGGTGTTCAGGGTTCCGAACACATAAGGCCGCTCGATCGCA
Organism: Brevundimonas sp. KH_058; assembly: GCF_057838505.1. Lineage (NCBI taxonomy): Bacteria > Pseudomonadati > Pseudomonadota > Alphaproteobacteria > Caulobacterales > Caulobacteraceae > Brevundimonas > Brevundimonas sp. KH_058. The sequence goes on from NZ_CM174469.1 coordinate 3,216,782, forward strand.
TGGGTGGCCCCGCCGTGCGGCTCGGGGTTCTGCGGCGACGAGATGTCGAACCGATACAGCCAGGCCGGATGACCGGCCTTGTTGTGCAGCCGCGCCAGCATCCGCGCCGGTTCGGAAAAAACCAGATCCGTGATGGCCAGTTTGTCGAACGCCTCCAGACCGCCATAGCCCTGGACCGCGTCGGCCCGCTCCAGCCAGGTCATGTCGTCGTCGATCTGGCCATAGCCGTTGCGGTCCGTTGGCCGCATCCACCAGAACTCGGCGCTGTTCGTGCCGATGATCATCGGCACGGGCGCCTGCCGCCCCGCCTTGAACGCCGCCTCGACCGTGGACGGCACGATCCGCCCATCGATCAGCGTCAGGTCGCCATTGGCGAACACCGGCGGCGGCGTCAGGAACATGTCGGCCGGCGCGGCGCGCAGATCGGCGGCGGTCCTCAGCCCCGCGCCGAATGACCAGACCTCGCCCCGCTCGCGCGCAGACGGGGCGCCGTGCGGCCCCTTCTTGTCCAGCGGCGTCTGCAACTCGCGTCCCAGGCCCGACTGCACCACCGCCCGGTCGAACAGGCCCCGCGCGGGCGGCGAGATCATCAGCCGCGTCACGATGGCGCCGCCCGCCGACTCGCCGAAGATGGTGACGTTCTCCGGATCGCCGCCGAAGTCCGCGATATTGGCGCGCACCCATTTCAGCGCCGCCGTCACATCCATCAGGCCATAGTTGCCCGCCGCCTCGCCCGCCGGCCGCTCGGCCGCCAGCGCCGGATGGTCGAAGAAGCCCAGTCGCCCCAGCCGATAGTTCAGCGTCACCACGACGACGCCCCGCTTGGCCAGGGTCGTGCCGTCATAGAGCGGCGCCGTGCCCGACCCGTTCACCAGACCGCCGCCGTGGATCCACACCATGACCGGCGCCGGCTGGCGCGTGCCCACCGGCCGCCAGACGTTCAGGTTCAGGCAGTCCTCGCTCATCGGCAGAGGCCCCACGCCCGGATCGCCGCTCGGCGGGGCCTGGATGCACAGGGGGCCATAGGCGCTGGCATCGCGCTGTCCCTGCCACGTCGGCGCGGCGCCCGGCGGACGCCAGCGTCGCTCGGCCGTCGGCGGCGCGGCATAGGGAATGTTCTTGAACGCGGCCACGTCGGCATCGGCGCGTCCGATCAGGACGCCTTGCTGAATGCGGACGGTGGGCTGGTCGGCTGCGGGCGCCATCATGAGCGTGAGGGTGGCGAAGACGCCGGCGATTGTCATCCTCGCTGATTAGCAAATCCTGAGATCGCGCCAATGACCTTGCGATCACAGTTCACGACATCTCGCGATAGAACCGATTTCGAGATCGTGCGTTATCGTCAAGCTGGACGGGGTAGGCGTTGAACGACACGACAAAATCAAGCGACCTGACCGTCGATCTGGGCGCGGCCTTCGAGGCCTCGCCCAATCCTTATCTGCTGCTCACGCCCGACCTCCGCATTGTGGAGGTCAATCAGGCCTACAGGGACGTCACGGGCGCCAAGCGTAGCGATGTGTTGGGCCAACCCCTGTTCGCGACCTTCGACTCCGGCCCGGGAACCGAGGCGCCGGAAAATGTACGCCAAGTCCGCGCCTCTCTGGAAAAGGCGCGCGATACCCGACAACGCGATCACCTCGCCGTCGTGCGCTACTCCATGCCCCAGACCTTGCCGGACGGCAGCGAGGTCTTCGTGGAACGGATCTGGAGCGCCACCCACACGCCGATCCTGAACGACGCCGGCGAGGTGGTGCTGCTGCTCCAGCACACCACCGACGTCACCGACCTGTCACCCACAATCCAGCCGGACGAGCCGACCACTGCCCTCGACGCCATCGTCGGCGGCTCGGTCCTGCGCCGCGCCCAGTCGGTTCAGGAGGACAATCGGCGGCTGGAGACCGAGCGCAATCGACTGGTCGAGATGTTCATGCAGGCGCCAGGTTTCGTCGCCATCCTGTCTGGCCCGGAACACCGGTTCCAGATGCACAACGACGCCTACAGCCAGTTGATCGGCCACCGTGACATCGCCGGCAAGCCGGTGCGCGAGGCCCTACCGGAATTGGTGGGCCAGGGCTTTTACGAGTTCTTGGACGGCGTCTTCGCGACGGGCGAGCCCTACGAAGGCCGAGAGAGCGTGGCCCAGCTTCAGCGCACGCCAGACGGCCCGCTGGAAACCGTCTATCTCAACTTCATCTATCAGCCGATCCGCGACGACGCCGGCGCGGTCGTCGGCATCTTCGTCCAGGGTCACGAGATCACCGAGAACGTCCTGGCCGCCCAGCGCCAGAAACTGATGATCGACGAACTGAACCACCGGGTGAAGAACACTCTGGCCACGGTCCAGTCGATCGCCATCCAGACCGCGCGTTCCAACACCGATCCCGCAGGCTTCGCCGAGACCTTCCAGTCCCGGATCATGGCCCTGTCGCACACGCACAACCTGCTGACGCAAAGCCATTGGGAAGGCGCCGACCTGCGCGCCATCCTGGAGCACGAGACCGAGGCCTACGGCCATACCCGCATCAGCCTGAACGGACCGCCGGTGTCGCTGGAGCCCGCCATCGTGCTGTCGCTCGGCATGATCTTCCACGAACTGGCCACGAACGCCGCAAAATACGGCGCGCTTCACACGCCTGAAGGCCGCATCCTGATCGACTGGTCTCTGGCCGATCAGAGGGCCCGCAAGCTCCAGCTCAGCTGGCGCGAAATGGGCGGCCCAAAAGTTACGGTACCGGACAGAAGAGGTTTCGGTAGCCGCTTGATTGAACGAAACATTCGCCATGATCTGGCGGGCGAGATCGATCTGGTCTACGCCCCCGATGGATTGATCGCGGAACTGACGGTTCCGCTCGACAGGACGGCCGCACAATGACCCAACCCCTGACCGGCCGCCGCGTCCTGATCGTCGAGGATGAATCCCTCGTCGCCATGCTGCTGGAGACGATCCTGGAAGACATGGAATGCATTCCGGTCGGTCCCGCGTCCAACATCGACGATGGTGAGACCCTGGCCCGCGACACCGACAACCTCGACGCCGCCCTGCTGGATGTCAATGTCGCGGGCCGTCAGGTCTTCCCCGTCGCCGAGGTATTGAAGGCGCGCGGCGTGCCCTTCGTCTTCTCCACCGGGTACGGCGAAGGCGGCCTGCCCGAAGAATGGCGCGGCCAACCCACCATCCAGAAGCCCTTCACCGAAGCCGCCATCCGCGACGCCCTGATGAAGGCCATTGGCGTCGCCCAGGCCTGAGCCCTAGCTCGGCATCCGCCTCGGCGCGAACCAGCCAACGTCGGTGCGGTAGATGCTTCCTGCGGCAGTCAGAATATCAAGGGTGTGCTGAAGACTTTTGGTTACGCTCTGTGCGCCCTTCGGAACTTCGAAAAGCGACTTGAGATCGTCAGCGTCCAAAGGGCGACCGACGCCGCGCAATACCTCCAGAACGCTCATTATCCGGCCAATCTCATCCGAGGGTAGCGGTGGACGAGAGACATTCTGTTCGACGTGCGCCGACGGAAGGAATTTTCGTAGCTTGGGTAGCCTGGTCTTTTGGAACTCGGGACGAAGGAAGAGTATTCGCCCCTCATCTTCCTCCAGAGCGCGCCTCTGATTGAGAGCCACCAGGTGTGAAACGATAGCCGCGTCACCGACATCGGACGCCCATCCGTAAGCTTGGAACACCAGTCGATCCAGACGCTGGCCGGCATCCAGCAGCAGGTCCACGCATCCGACTTGGCGGACGGTTCGTTCGGCCTCAGTCAGCGCAACACCCGCAGATGTCTTTTCCATCACGTTGTAGAGCGTCGTCATCGCCATGCCGGGGTTGCAGGCAAGGACATGGGCTCTCAGATCGTCCAGACCCTCGGCGACGGTGGAGATTTCCTGCCGCGCCAGACTGCTTATGTCAGGAAACGCAAACCGATCGAAACATAAGCCTTTTGAATAGACGGGACGATCCTCAAGCCTCCCCCCGACAGCGAGCGCCCACGCCCTGTGTACTCTGGACGAAAGGACGCCTAGGACGAACGGGTCGTCGGACGCAATGCAGACCAGACGATTGTCCGGCAATATCGAGGCATCGAGAAATCGGAACCATCGGTGTTTTGACGTCTCTACCGTAACGATGAAACGAGGCAGTCCCTTCACGGCGTCGCGGAGATCTCGTCTTGGTTCGCCGAAAATCCACCAGTTATCGCGATAGGAGGGCCGGTTGTTGACATCCCTATCCGGCTTCACCGTCTCCATCAAATGCTGAATGAAGCCGGGATGCTGTCGTTTGGCGTCCTCTTGCGACCAGCCGAACAGATCGATGACCTGAAGATCGCGCGACCGCTCTGTCAGATCCTTGCCGTTTCGATAAGGTCTGAGCGGGATGATATGACGATCCACGGATAAGCTCGCCAACGTCTCAGCCTTGTCCGAAGAGACCTGGAAGCCCTCCCCCATCAGTTGCACGCCGCGATGGGCCAGCAGGCGGTTGGCCTTGAGCACAACCGCGCGATCAATCCCTCGCCCGATCGTCAGATCGCTTCCTACATCGCCTCTGGTTTCGGCATAGACTACGCCGTCTACGCCTTCCTGAACGACCTGCAACAGGCGCCCGCGACCATCAGGCGCCCCGGCCTCTGCGACCGTCATCGCGACCCTGACGGCTGCAGCTGCCTCGCCCTTGATCCAGGGGTGGTCAGCGATAGCGAAGATCAGCCGCATCGGCGACGCGCCGCCAAGCCTTTCCTCGACAACACGACGCGAGAAGTTTTGCGTGATCGAATTGGTCGTTACATATCCAAAGCGCTGAAGAGCCGGCTCAGGTATCGAACGCTTCTTGGGCAGGGCGGAGATATTCTCGAACGGTCCCTGCTTTCCGATATCCGAGACAAGGATTTCAGCGGCCCGATCCCACCATACCGTCACGATATCCGCTGATCGAAAGCGATCACCACGAGAGGACCAGAGCGCTTCGACATAGGCTGAACCCAACTCGGCGCGAAGATCCTTGCCCGCGATGAACGGCGGGTTTCCGATGATGAAATGCGCCTTAGGCCACGTCGGGGAATAGGGCTCGACGTAGCAAATACCGTCTTTCGACATCGGCGCCGGAGACACGCCGCGCCATGCCAGAATGGCGTCACCCTGTTCGACGACGCAGTAGTCCTTCAAGATGGGATTGGATGGATGTACTTTTCCAGAAAGCCGATAATGCCACTGCAAATGGCCGATCCACATGACCACCGTCGCGATCCAGACGGCTTGGGTGCTTTTCTCTATCCCCATGAACTGGCGTGGGCCGACCGATGACCCATCGGTTTCAAGAACCCTCTGAGACTCACCAAGAGCCGCCAGCCGCTCGATCACCTCGCCTTCGAGGCCCTTCATTCTGTCCATGGCGATGTAAAGAAAATTGCCGGTGCCGCACGCGGGGTCGAGCACCTTGATGTGACATAGGGCCAGATGGAACGACTTCGCCAGATCCGTCGCCTTGCGCAGATCTCCGTACTTCTCGAACTTGTCGATTTGAACGGCGGCAGCTTCCCACTCTTTTTGAAGAACATCCATGATAGTGGCCTGGACGAGCGTCTCGACCATGGCTTTAGGGGTATAGTGAGCGCCGAGCTCACCGCGTTCCTCGGTTGAAAGCGCATTTTCCATCAGTGCGCCGAAGATCGCCGGCTCGACCCTCGCCCAATCACAGCCCGCAGCTTGGCAGAGGATATCGAGTTCACTCTCCGACACGGCGATCGCCGCGTCTTCGGCATACAGACCGCCGTTGAACCAGCGCATATCGCATCGAAGCACCGTGCAATGACCGCCGGTGTCCATCGTGCGGAAGACTTGGCTGATCGCTCTGTGCAGGTTCTTCGCGTCGCCCTTGTAGCTCTTCAAAAACTGCGCAAACGCCCTGTCCGGGATCAGTTGAACGCTGTCGGCGAACATGGCGAACACGCACTGCATGACGAAGACGGCCACCCGTTTTTCCCAGGCCGCACGATGCACCGGATCGCCGGCCCCATCGGCATCTCGTGAAAAGCGCGTGCGGAACGATTGGACTAACCGGCCTAGGATCGCTGCAATCTCGGTGGTCGCATCCTCGACCTTTTTCGCCGGGTCGAGCGACATTGGATCGGTCCAGACGGCCGCAAGCCGTTCTCGGATCTTGGGATCGCTTAGATCTGAGATCGATATCCTGTAGTTTTCGCGATCCGGGTAGTGGAGATAGGTCTTTCCCATCCGACTGAAATCGGACCAAAGCTCGATGGATCGCCCCACGTCCACGATGATGAGGAACGGCGGCCATTCGTCCAGTGCGCGCGCATAGCCTTTGGCTTGCGCCCTGGCGTTTTCCATTTTTCGCTCGACGACGTCTGGCCCGACGAATTTCATCTGGTTGGTGTCCGGCCCGCCAGCCAGCCGTTTCGCCGTCTGTTTTGCTTCCAGAACGAAGGATCCGCGACGGTAGCAGTCGATGAACCCCCAGTGGGAGCTGGAGTCATCATGACGAAACCGAACGATCCGCTCAAACCCGTAGTCCAGATCACCGACCTTCTTCTCGTTCGGAGCGGCGACACCAATTATCCTACAGAGATGGATGACAAACGACTGCGCTGCATCCCGCTCCGAAGCCGGAGTGTTCGTCCAGATCCTGATGAACTCGTCCACATCCATAAAGAGAATCCCCCAACTGAAGACCTCTTTAACGTGTATTTATCACGGCCACAACCATGGGGTGTTTTACGCTATGGCGTGGAGCAAGGGTTTGCCCAACCAGTAGCAAAGCTCCGCCGGGCGGGAGATGTCCCAGATCGCAAGGTCCGCCGCCTTCCCCGGTTCGATTGTGCCCATCTCGTCCAGCATCCCAAGCGCACGCGCCGCTTCTCGCGTCGCGCCGACCAGGGCCTCTTCCGGGGTCAGGCGGAACTGGACGCAGGCGAGGTTGAGGGCGGCGGTCATGGAGCCCAAGGGCGAGGTGCCGGGGTTGCAGTCGGTGGCGACGGCCATGTGCACGCCGTGGCGGCGCAGCAGATCGACGGGTGGCGCTTTCGTTTCACGCAGCATCAGGTAGGCGCCTGGTAACAGGACGGCGACGACGCCGGCGGCGGCCATGGCGGCGATGCCTTCCTCGGTCGCATGTTCGATGTGGTCGGCGGACAAGGCCTGATAGCGCGCCGCCAGGGCCGCGCCGCCGCCGTCTGATAACTGATCAGCATGCAGTTTGACCGGCAAGCCCAGGGCGCGGGCCTTGTCGAACAGGCGCGACACCTCGTCGGTCGAAAAGGCGATGGGCTCGCAATAGGCGTCGACAGCATCGACTAGGCCTTCGGCATGAGCCGCGGGCAGGATGTCGTCGATGGCCAGATCGACATAGGCGGCTCTGTCGTCGCGATATTCGGGCGGGACGGCGTGCAGGCCGAGATAGCTGGTGCGGACACGCACCCCGCCTTCGCGTCCGATCCGGCGGGCGACACGCAGCATCTTCAGCTCCGTCTCGCGATCCAGCCCATAGCCGGACTTGATCTCGACGGTCGTGACGCCGGTGGCCTTCAGCCCCGCCAGCCGCGTCAGTGCCGAGGCGAACAGTTCGTCTTCCGACGCCGCCCGCGTGGCCTTGACCGAGGAGACGATGCCGCCGCCGGCGCGTGCGATCTCCTCATATGTGGCGCCGCCCAGTCGCTGCTCGAACTCGGCCGAGCGGTCGCCACCGAACACCAGGTGCGTATGGCAGTCGATCAGGCCCGGCGTCACCCAGCGCCCGTGCAGCCGCTCGGTCTCAGTGGCGTCTACGGCGGGCAGATCGGCGCGCGGCCCTACCCAGGCGATGCGGCCGTCCGCGACGACCACGGCCGCGTCGTGGATTGCGCCATAGGGAACCGGTCCCTCGACCATGGTGGCGACGTGACAGTCGATCAGCAGACGGTCGGCCTTCATCGGCGGGGCTCCTTGGCCAGAACGGGTGAATGGGCTGACGAGAAACGCGCCACCAGATCATAGCGGTCGCCGGGGAAGGTCTGCCAGACCCGCGTCACCCCCTGCCCGTCCCGCCACGTCCGCCGCTCGACGCACAGGCAGGCGGCGCCGGGCTTGAGTTCCAACAGGCGCGCGGCGCGGGCGTCGGCCGCGACCGCCGAGATGCGGTTCTCCGCCTCGGTCCAGGGCGCGGAGTCCAGCAGCCAGCTTCCCGGCGGAAACGTCTGAAAATCAACGTCTATAGCTTGAGGTGCTGCGCCCAGGGCGATCAGCCGGTGCTCCAGTGCCAGAGGTGCGCCGTCGGCGCTGTGGAGACAGGTCAGGTCCAGCAGACGACCGCCCGAGGCCAATTCGATTTCGTCCGCGCCGTCCGGCTCCCGTTCGATCCGCTCCATCAGGACATAGCCGTAAGCCTGCCCCCGCTCGATCACCTCGGCCCGCAGGTCGGGAATGGCCAGGACGGCGGCATGGGCCTTGGGCTGGGCGACGAACGTGCCGGCTCGACGACGGCGCGTCACCAGCCCCCGCCCCGCCAGTTCGGAAATGGCCTTCGACACCGTCATGCGCGAACAGCCGTAGCGTTCGGTCAGTTCGTGCTCGAACGGAATCCGGTCGCCGGGCGACAGATCGCCGGACAGGATGCGCCCCTCCAGATCGGCGTAGATGCGGCGATGAAGGCTCACCCCAGCACCGTCGCCAGCGCCTTGCGATAGCGCGTCTCGATGGCGTCCCGCGCGACGTGGCGGCCGTTCTTCACGACCTCGCGCCCCGCGCGCCAAACCGACGAAATCGAGCCCGTCGGCGCGCCGAATATCCAGCTGTCGAGCAACGCATCGCCCGCCCGTCCGGCGAAGGCCAGGCCGCCCGTATCCAGCGAAACGATGTCCGCCGACGCCCCGATGCACAGACCCGATGACGCACCTGTCGCCTGAGCGCCGCCCGCCAGCGCATGGTCGAACAAGGCGCGGCCCGTCGAGCGCTTCGCATCCGCCATGACGGCGCGCCCGCGCAGCGCCAGCCGCTGACTGTATTCCAGCATCCGCAACTCTTCGGCGACGCCGATCTGAACATTGGAATCCGTGCCGATCCCGAACCGCCCGCCGGCGCGGGTGAAATCGGCCGCCGGAAAGACGCCGTCGCCCAGATTGGCCTCGGTGATCGGGCAAAGGCCGACGACGGCGCAGCGCTCAACCACGCCGCGCCATTCGGCCTCGTTCACATGGGTTGAGTGGATCAGGCACCAGCGCGGATCGACCGGCGCATTGGCCAGCAGCCACTCGACCGGCCGGGCGCCCGACCAGGCCAGGCAGTCCGCCACCTCCTTGGTCTGTTCGGCGACATGGATATGGATCGGCCCGTCGCCCGCCAGCGCCGGCATGGCCGCCAGTTCGTCAGGGCTGACGGCGCGCAGGCTGTGCGGCGCCACGCCGACCACGGCGTCCGGCAGATCGGCCGTCAAAGTCCTGCACCGCGAGACCAGATCCGCGAACCCGTCCAGATCGTTGATGAAGCGACGCTGTCCGTGCGACGGCGGCTGCCCCCCGAACCCGGCATGGGCGTAGAAGACCGGCAGCATGGTCAGGGCGATGCCCGTCCCTTCAGCCGCCGCCACGATCCGCGCGGCGATCTCGGCCCGATCCGCATAGGCGGCGCCCGATGGTTCGTTATGCAGATAATGGAACTCGGCGACGCGGGTGAAGCCGCCTTCCAGCATTTCCATGAAGGCCAGGGCGGTGATGGCCTCGATCTCTTCCGGCCCGCCCCGGTCGAGGAAGCGGTACATCAGTTCGCGCCAGGTCCAGAAGTCGTCGTCGGATGGCCCGCGCGCCTCGGTCAGACCGGCCATGGCCCGCTGGAAGGCATGGCTGTGGACGTTGGCCACGCCCGGCAAGGCGACTCCGCCGCCCTCATCCCCTCCAATGCGCGCTACGCCCGCTTCGAGACTGGCGATTCGCCCGTCCGCCATGCCGACGCGGATATCGTGCGCCCAGCCGTCCGGCAGCAGAGCCGCCTCGAACCAAAGGGTGCGATCCACAGGCTGCGGCTGAAGGGTCACTGGACAGGTCCGTTTGATTACGATCAATATGTCTAGACATACCACGATGGATCGATTTGGCGAGGGAGGCTGAACGGATGCAGGAATGGCTGACCGTCCATGAGGGTTCGGCGCCGCTGGTGATCGGCCTGCCGCACACGGGGACCGACATTCCGGCCGCCATCGAGGCGCGGATGAATTCAGGCTGGCTGGCGCGCAAGGACGCAGACTGGTGGGTTGATCGGCTGTACGACTTCGCCGTCGACATGGGCGCAACCCTGGTCCGCACCGGCGTGTCGCGCAGCGTCATCGACGTGAACCGCGATCCGTCGGGGGCCTCCCTCTACCCCGGCATGACGACCACCGGCCTGTGCCCCATCGAAACCTTCGACGGCGAGCCACTATATCCGGCGGGCCAAGAACCCGACGCGGCCGAGATCGCCGAGCGACGGGCGACCTGGTTCGATCCCTATCATGCCGCCCTTCAGAATCAGTTGGACCGCCTGCGTATCAAAGGCCCTGTCGTCCTCTACGACGCCCACTCGATCCGCTCGGTGGTGCCGCGCCTGTTCGAGGGCGAATTGCCCCAGTTCAACATCGGCGACAACGACGGCGCGACCTGCGCCGCTGAACTGACCCAGGCTGTCGAAGCCGCCTGCGCCGTCAGTGGGGCCAGCCTGATCGTCAACGGCCGGTTCAAGGGCGGCTGGACCACACGCCATTATGGCCGCCCCGAAACCGGCGTTCACGCCATCCAGATGGAACTGGCGGACCGGGGTTACACCCTCGATCCCGCCGGTCCTGTGTCGCCCGACAACTGGCCCAGCGCCTACGAACCGGAGCGCGCCGAGCCGATGCGTCGGCATCTGCACCGCGTCCTGACCGCCTGCATCGACTTCGCGGAAAGCCAAAGATGAACACGCCCAACGCCCGGATCGTTCGCAGCCCGCGCGGGCCGGACAAGTCCGCCAAGACGTGGGCGGCCGAAGCCGCCATGCGCATGCTGATGAACAACCTCGACCCAGAAGTGGCCGAGCGGCCTCAGGACCTGGTCGTCTATGGCGGCATCGGCAAGGCCGCGCGCGACTGGGCTGCCTTCGACAAGATCGTCGAGACGCTGAAGACGCTGGAGGCCGACGAGACCTTGCTGGTTCAGTCGGGCAAGCCGGTCGGGGTCTTCCGCACCCATGCCGACGCCCCGCGGGTGCTGATCGCCAACTCCAACCTGGTGCCCAAATGGGCGACCTGGGAGCATTTCAACGAACTCGATCGCAAAGGCCTGATGATGTACGGTCAGATGACGGCCGGGTCGTGGATCTACATCGGCACCCAAGGCATCGTCCAAGGCACCTATGAGACCTTCATGGAGGCCGGGCGCCAGCACTATGGCGGCGACTGGTCGGGCAAGTGGATCCTGACGGCTGGCCTGGGCGGCATGGGCGGCGCCCAGACCCTGGCCGCGACCATGGCGGGCGCCTCCTGCCTGGCCATCGAATGCCAGCGCAGCCGGATCGAGATGCGGCTGAAGACCCGCTACCTCGACGTCATGGCCGAGACGCTGGACGAGGCGTTGGCTCTGATCGAAGACGCCGGGCGAACGGGAAAACCCTCATCTGTCGGTCTGTTGGGCAATGCAGCGGATGTCCTGCCTGAAATGGTGAAACGCGGTGTTCGCCCCGATCTGGTCACCGACCAGACCAGCGCCCACGACCTGATCAACGGCTATCTGCCCTCCGGCTGGACCGTCGCCGAATGGGAAGACAAGCGCGTCAGCGATCCTGACAGCGTCGCCGTCGCCGCGCGCACCTCCATCGTCGAACACGTCAAGGCGATGCTGGCCTTCCAGGCGATGGGCGTGCCGACGACCGACTACGGCAATAACATCCGCCAGGTCGCCTTCGATGCCGGCGTCATAAACGCCTTCGACTTTCCCGGCTTCGTCCCGGCCTATATCCGCCCGCTGTTCTGCCGGGGGATCGGCCCTTTCCGCTGGGCCGCCCTCACCGGCGATCCAGACGATATCCGAAAGACCGACGCGGCGATGAAGGCGCTCTTCCCCGACAACGCCGGCCTGCATCGCTGGCTGGACATGGCGGGCGAGCGCATTGCATTTCAAGGCCTTCCGGCACGTATCTGCTGGATCGGATTGGGTGATCGACACCGCGCCGGCCTGATGTTCAACGAGATGGTGGCCTCGGGCGAACTGTCCGGCCCCATCGTCATTGGCCGCGATCATCTGGACAGCGGCTCGGTCGCCAGCCCGAACCGTGAGACCGAGGCCATGATGGACGGCTCCGACGCCGTCTCCGACTGGCCCCTGCTGAACGCCCTGCTGAACACAGCCTCGGGCGCCAGCTGGGTGTCGCTGCACCACGGCGGCGGGGTCGGCATGGGCTATTCCCAGCATTCAGGCGTCGTCATCGTCGCCGACGGCACGCCTGAGGCCGCCAGACGGCTGGAGCGGGTGCTGTGGAACGACCCCGCCACCGGCGTCATGCGTCATGCCGACGCCGGCTACGAGATCGCCCGCGCGGCCGCCCGCGAGCACGAACTGAACCTTCCGAGCCTGAAGGCCTGAGCCATGACCACCCTGACCATCGGCCAATCGCCCCTTACCCTCTGCCAGCTACGCGCCGTGCTGGACGGCCCCGTGACCGTCTCTGTCACCCCCGCCGCCTGGGCCGATGTCGAGAAGAGCGCGGCGACCATCGCCGACATCGTGGCGGAGGGCCGCACCGTCTATGGCGTCAACACGGGCTTCGGCCTGCTGGCCAACACCTCCATCGCGCCGGAGGATCTGGAAACGCTTCAGCGCAACCTGGTGCTCAGCCACGCCTGCGGCGTCGGACCGTTGCTGCCCGATGCGGTGACGCGCCTGTTGATGGTGCTGAAGATCGCCAGCCTGTCGCGGGGCGCCTCGGGCATTCGGCGCGAGACGCTGAAGGCGCTGATCGCGCTGGTCAACGCAGACGTCCTGCCCTGCATCCCGTCCAAGGGATCGGTCGGCGCCTCGGGCGACCTGGCCCCGCTGGCCCACATGTCCTGCGTCCTGATCGGCGTGGGCGAGGCGCGGCTGAACGGCGAGACGCTGGAGGCCGAAGCGGCCCTGGCCAAGATCGGTTTGACGCCCTTGACGCTCGGCCCCAAGGAGGGCCTGGCCCTGCTGAACGGCACCCAGTGTTCGACGGCGCTGGCCCTGGCGGGCCTGTTCGCGGCCGAGGCGGTCTTCGCCGCCGGGATCGCGGCCGGGGCCTTGTCGGTCGATGCGCTGAAGGGCTCCGACGCCCCCTTTGACGCCCGCATCCATACGCTGCGTGGCCAACCGGGCCAGATCGCCGTCGCGGCTCGCCTGCGTGAGCTGATGACCGGCTCGGCCATCCGCGACAGCCACCGCGACGACTGCGCCAAGGTGCAGGATCCGTACTCCCTGCGTTGCCAGCCCCAGGTCATGGGCGCGATCCTTGACGTGCTGAACACGGCCGCCGCCACTCTGGAACGCGAGGCCAACGCCGTGACCGACAATCCTCTGGTATTCATCGAGGACGGAGACGTGATCTCGGGCGGAAACTTCCACGCCGAACCCGTTGCTTTCGCAGCCGATCAGATCGCAATGGCCCTGTGCGAGATCGGCAATATCTCCGAGCGTCGCACCGCCATCCTGGTCGATCCGAAGATGAGCGAACTGCCGGCCTTCCTGGTCAAGGAAAGCGGCCTGAACTCAGGCTTCATGATCGCCCAAGTGACCGCCGCCGCCCTGATCGCCGAGAACCGGATGGTCGCCCACCCGTGCAGCGTCGATACCGTCCCCACCAGCGCCAATCAGGAAGACCACGTCTCCATGGCCACCCACGGCGCGCGCCGCCTGCTGGACATGGCCGAGAACACGGCGACGGTCGTCGGAATCGAACTGCTGGCGGCGGCGCAGGGGATTGAGTTCCATCGCCCCCTGACCAGTTCCCCCGCGCTGGAACAGGTCTTCGCCATCGTCCGCGAAGCCGCCGCCCCCTACACCAGTGACCACTATTTCGCGCCCGACATCGCCCGTGCGACGGACGGCGTCAGGGCGGGCAGGTACCGGAGGTTTGCCGGTGACTTGCTGCCATCGGCCTGACCGCTTAACCGGCCAGGATGCCCAGGTGCTCCAGCAGGATCGTCGTGCCCAGGCCGATCAGGGCCACGCCGCCGATGATCTCTGCGGTCTTGCCGAACCGGGTTCCCACGGCCTTGCCGATCAGCATGCCGATGGTGGTCAGGACGAAGGTGGTGAAGCCGATAGAGGCGGCGATCACCCAGATGTTCACGCCGATGAAGGCCAGGCCCACGCCGACGGCCGCCGCGTCGATGCTGGTGCCGACGGCGGTGGCGATCAGGGCCCAGGGGCCGGACCGGCGCGGCGCGGCGTCATCTTCCGCATCGCGCGACTTGGCGCCTTCCCAGATCATCTTGCCGCCGACGATCAGCAGCAGGGTGAAGGCGATCCAGTGATCCACCTTCTCGACCAGGCCGGCGGCGATGATGCCCAAGCCCCAGCCGATCAGGGGCGTAATTGCCTCAATGACGCCGAACACCAGCCCGGCCTTGATGGCGTCCCTTACGGCCGGTCGATGCGACGCCCCGCGTCCCACGGCGGCCGCAAAGGCGTCCGTGGACATGCTGAGGGACAGGATGGCGATGGTTCCTGGGGTCATGGACTGCACTCGACCGGACGCAAGACAGCGGTTCCACTCCGGCCGGTGCGGCGGTGGAACGCGCTGGTCTCGCTAGGCGGTGATTGTCCGCTGATCGCGCCACGCGTCGAAACGCGAGTATGTTGACACGATCCCGACGCTGACGCCGGAAGCTACTCCCCAACAGGAGGCGGTCCTCTACACGCGGCGCCGAGGGATTAGCAACCGCGCAGATCAATCGAAGGGGTGCAGCGGGGCCCGTCTCAGGGCCGCCAGATTGGCGGAGTTGGTGCAGAAACAGACGGTTCTCAGTTGTCGGATGACCAGTTGAAAATGATCGACGACGGCATCGGTCGAGATGGTCGCCGCCGCCAGCACCCCCGCCGCCTGCCCCGCCACGTCGGCACCGAGACGAATCGCCTTGGCGACGTCCAGCCCGTTGCGCACACCGCCCGATCCGATGATGACGGCCTCCGGGCAGGCGCGCCTGACGTCCACCAGCGCATGGGCCGTGGGCGTGCCCCAGTCAGAGAAGACGGCGGCGTGGGCCTTGTCTGCCGGATCGACGGCGCGTTCGCCCTCGACCAGTCCCCAGTTGGAGCCGCCGGCGCCTGCGACGTCCACCGCGGCCACGCCCATATCCACCAACCGCCGCGCCGTGCGTCCCGACAGGCCCGCGCCGGTCTCCTTGACGACGACCGGAACCTCCAGCTTGAGGACCAGAGCCTCCAGCGCCGCCCCGACGCCCCACCAGTCGCGGTCGCCCTCGGGCTGACACGCCTCCTGCAACGGGTTGAGGTGAACGACCAGGGCGTCGGCGTCGATCATCTCGACCGCCCGCCGGGCCTCGTCCAGCCCGAAGCCGCGCGTCAGCTGGGCGGCCCCGATGTTGGACAGGATGAAGGTGTCCGGCGCCCGACGACGCAGCGTCCGGTCCAGACCGCCCGCCGCCCCGCCCTCGACCGCCGCGCGCTGGGAGCCAACCGCCAGGGCGATGCCCAGATGCTGGGCCGCTTCGGCCAGGCGCGCATTGATCGCCTCGGCCCGCGTCGGGCCGCCGGTCATGGCGCTGATCAGCAACGGCGACTTCAGCCGTCGCCCCAGGAAGTCGGCGCCGAGGTCGATCTTGTCGTGATCCAGATCCGGCAGCGCCTCATGGACGAAATGCACCCGGTCGAAACCCGCGTCGCGCGCGTGTCGGCCGCGCCCGGCCAGCACCACGTCCAGGTGCTGGTCTTTGCGGTTTAGCGGAGCCGCGTCGGTCACAGGCCTTATTTCGGCATCACAATGACGGGGATCTCATCGTGGGCGACGGCCGAAGCCCCGGCCGGCTGGCGTTCGACCGTCAGGGCGTAGGCGCCTGTCTGGTTGGGGCCATAAGCGCGGGCGCGCACCAGATACCAGCCGTCGTCCGGCGCGGTCCAATCCAGCTTGGCGTGGGCGTCCGACAGGCCGTCGTCGTCTGTGGCCAGGCTGGAGAAGTCGCCGTTGTCATCGACCCGGCCCAGGTCGATAAAGGAATCGAAGGCGTTCGAGACCATGGTGATCCGCAGCTTTTCGTCCTTCTTGGCCTGGAACCGATAGGCGTCGAAATAGGCGCCTTCGTCGCTCAGAGCCGCACTGTTGGACAGGGTTCCGCGCACGGTCCCGCCAACTAGAAGACTGCCCGGCTTGGGTTCAGGCCCGCGATCCAGCAGTTCGAGCGAATACAGCCCCTTGCCGTCCGCGCTCAGCGGCGAGGCCCGCACCACATAATCGCCGGCCGACGGCAGGGTGAAGTTCAGGCGCGAATCCGTGCCTTCCGCCAAGCCGTCGTCGTCGCTGGCCAGAGCCTCGAACGTATCGCCCGCCTCGCCGATCTCCAGATAGGCGTCGAAATCGCCCGAACGCAGGATCGCCTGGACGCGCTGCCCCTCCGTCCCGGTAAAGACATAGGCGTCATAGCGTTTGCCGTCGTCGCCCTGGGGGTCCTCGTCCGTGATCTCACCCTCGACCTTCTCCCCAAAGGTCGCCGCCGTAGGCGGGGGCGGCGGCGCGGTTTCGGTCACCTTCAGCGTATAGTCTCCTTCGGCCTCGTCGCTGAAGCCGCGCGCCTCGATAATATAGTCGCCATCGGCGTCCAGGGTGCGGGCGATGCGGGAATCGGTGCCCGATCCGGCCCCGTCGTCATCCTCGGCCAGTACCGAATCGTCCGACGCGCGACGCAGGGTCAGATAGGTATCGAAATCGCTCGACTTCATCTCGATGGCGACGCGCTGGCCGTTCGTGCCGGTGAAGCGATAGGTCTCGGCGCGCTGGCCGTTGTCGTTGGTGGCGCTGTCGGAACCCAGTTCGCCCTTGATCTCGTCGCCCACGGCGATCGGCTTGGAGGGCGGGGCGGGCGGCGCCTCGGCCAGGCCAACCTCGTAGCGGCCCAAGCCGTCTTCCAGCGAGGTTGCGCGGATGATGTATTCGCCCGCCGTCGGCGCCGTGAAAGTCAGGCGCGAATTCAATCCGCCGCCGGGGGCGTCGTCGTTGGAGCTGATCTCGACGAAATCGGGACCGTTCATCCGCCCGACCCGCACCAGAGGATCGAAGGCGCTGGAGTCCAGGGTCACGACGAACCGGTCGCCGGCGTTGGCGCTGAAGGTGTAGGCGTCATAGCGGCCACCATCCTCTTGCTCAGGATCACGAGCGGTCAGTTCGCCGCTCTGGGTCGCGCCGAGGCGGATGCCGCTGGGTCGCGGCGCACGCGGCGGGGCCGGCCGTTCCTGCAGCGACAGTCGATAGTCGCCGCCATCCAGTCCGCTCAGCGTCCTGGCCCGCAGGACATAGGCGCCGGCCCGCTCGGGCGTAAAACGCAGGCGGGCATCGGTGCCCTCTTCCACCCCGTCGTCGTCGGTCGCCAGCGGCTCGCCCTCGGCGCCGTCCGCATAGACCGCCAGAAACGCATCGAAGGCGTCGGACCTCAGAATGGCTTCCAGACGCTGGCCTGCGCGCGCGTCGAACCGATAGTCGTCATAGCGATATTCGTCGTCCGCGGCCTTGCCGTCTGCGTCCGTCAGGGCGCCGTTGACCGTCGCGCCGATCCGCAAGGGCTGGGCGTCCTGGGCCATCGCCGGCGCGGCGGCCCACAGAAGGGCGACGGTGCTGACAGCGGCGGCAAGAGACGGACGGTTCATGAATTCCTCCAGTAGTGGACGCGGATCATAGACGCCGAACCGTGACGGCTGTAAATCGCCGCCATCCTGATTTCCCGCCAGACGGAGCTGCCATGTCGGCCCAATCCACGCCTGTGACCCTGATCGACGGCAAGGCCTTTTCGGTTGCCCTGGTGGAGCGTGTCGGCGCTGCCGTCGCCCGGCTGGAGAGCGCATACGGCGTCAAACCCGGCCTGGCCGTCGTCATCGTCGGTGAGGATCCCGCCAGCCAGATCTATGTGCGCAACAAGGGCGAGACGACCCTGCGCGCCGGCATGCGATCCGATACCCACCGCCTGTCTGATACGACCAGCCAAGAAGAGCTGCTGGCCCTGATCGCCCAGTTGAATGCGGATGCGGGCATCCACGGCATTCTGGTGCAACTACCCTTGCCCGCCCACATCGACGCCTCGGTCGTGCTGGACGCCATTTCTCCGGACAAGGATGTGGACGGCTTCCACGTCGTCAACGCGGGTCGGCTGGCCGTCGGCCTGCCGGGCCTGGTCCCCTGCACGCCGCTGGGCTGCCTGATGCTGCTCAAGGATCAGTTGGGCGACCTGTCGGGTCTGAACGCCGTGATCGTCGGCCGCTCCAATATCGTCGGCAAGCCGATGGCCCAGCTTCTGCTCGGCGAAAGCTGCACCGTCACCGTCGCCCATTCCCGCACGCGTGACCTGCCCGAGGTGTGCCGCCGCGCCGACATCCTGGTCGCCGCCGTCGGTCGTCCCGAGATGATCAAGGGCGACTGGATCAAGCCGGGCGCGACCGTCATCGACGTCGGCATCAACCGCGTCCCCTCGGCCGACCCGGTCAAGGCCGCCGAAGGCAAGACCCGCGTCGTCGGCGACGTGGCCTTCAAGGAGGCGGTCGAGGTCGCCGATCGCATCACCCCGGTGCCGGGCGGCGTCGGCCCCATGACCATCGCCTGTCTGCTGGCCAACACCTATTCGGCGGCCTGCCGCATCAACAATATCCAACCGGAGCCATTGGACGCTTGATGCATTTATTGGGCCGGTGAATAGTCCCGCTCTGCGGCGCTATCGCCGACTGGGAGATGTCATGGTCCGCTTCAACGTTCGCGCCGTCGCTCTGACCGGCGCTCTGATGATCGTCCCCGCAGTCGCGGGCTGCGGCTACAACACCATTCCGACCAAGCAGGAACGCGCCGAGGCGGCCTGGGCGGACGTGCAGAGCCAGTATCAGCGCCGCGCCGACCTGGTTCCCAATCTGGTCGCCACCGTTCAGGGCGCCGCGATCCAGGAACGCACCACCCTGACGGACGTGATCAACGCCCGCGCCCGCGCCACCTCGGTCAATGTCTCGGCCGACGACCTGAATAACCCGCAGGCCTTCCAGCAGTATCAGGAGGCCCAGGGACAACTGTCGGGCGCCCTGTCGCGCCTGCTGGTCACGGTCGAGGCCTATCCCCAGCTTCAGGCCAACCAGAACTTCCTGACCCTGCAGTCGCAGCTGGAAGGCACCGAGAACCGCATCGCCATCTCGCGCCGCGACTACAACGAGGCGGTCCGCGACTACAACACCACGCTGCGCACCTTCCCGCAGGTGATCTGGGCCAAGACCCTGCACGGCGGCTCGCAGCCGATGCAGCTGTTCACCGCCACGGTCGCGGCCCAGTCGGCGCCCCAAGTCAACTTCAACCTGAACGCCCCGCCCGCCAACGCCTCGGCGCCCGGCGGCGGTGCACCGGCTGTGGCGCCGGGCGCTACCCCGCCCGCCCAGTGACAGCCCTTCAAGCGGCGGCGCGGCGTCAAACGGGCCTCGCCGCCCTCCTTCTGTGTCTGGTCGCCGCCCTGCTGTTTGCTTTTCCGGCAGCGGCCCAAACCAAGCTCGACTTCCCGCCCCTGACCGGCCGCGTGGTCGATCAGGCCAATCTGCTCGATCACGCGACAGAACAGGATCTGACGGAAAAGCTGGCGGCGCTGGAGGCCAGCAGCACCGACCAGCTTGTCGTCGTGACCGTGAACAGTCTTCAGGATCAGGAGATCGAGGACTACGGCTATCAGTTGGGTCGCGCCTGGGGCATCGGCCAGAAGGAAAACGACAACGGCGCCCTGCTGATCGTCGCCCCCAACGAACGCAAGGTCCGCGTTGAGGTCGGCTATGGGCTTGAGCCGATCCTGACCGACGCCTTCTCGTCTCAAGTCATTCGTGACGACATCCTGCCGTCCTTCCGCGACGGCAATTACCAAGCCGGCGTGGTCAAGGGCGTGGACGCCCTGATCGCGCAACTGTCACTCGACCCCGCAGAGGCGCAGGCGCGCGCCCAGGCGGCTGCGGCGCAGCAGACTGACACCAAGGCCGAGTCCATCATCCCGGTTGTCATCATCGCGGCCATCTTCCTGTTCATGTTCCTGATCGCCATGCGGTCCGGACGCGGGCGGCGCAGCAACGTCGGATCCGTGCTGCTGTGGGCTGCGTCCGAAGCGCTGAGAAGCTCGGGACGCGGCGGGGGCGGAGGCGGCTTTGGCGGCGGTGGTGGGTTCGGCGGAGGCGGCGGCAGCTTCGGCGGCGGCGGCGCCTCGGGAGGATGGTGATGCAGATCACGGACAACGACCGCATCCGGATCGGCGAGGCCATCTCGGCGGCCGAGCGACAGACGTCTGGCGAAATCTTCTGCGTGATTTCGCGACGGGTCTCCACCTACCTGGACGTCAGCCTGGCTTGGGCGGCAGGCGCCGCCCTTCTGGCGCCCATCGTCTTCATTCCCTTCTTGCTGGATTTCCGCTGGCCAGGCGATGGGTGGGAAGCCGCGCATCAGGCCGCCCAAGCCGCAGCCACGGGTCAGGCCCTGGTCCTCTATGCCTTGTCTCAAGCCGTGGTCTTCGTCGGCGTCTTCCTGCTGACGCGCATTCCCGCCGTTAGTAGGCTGGTCACGCCTGCCGGGGTCCGGCGTAGCCGTGTCAGAGAAGCCGCCTTGCAGCAGTTCATGGCTCAGGGTGTCCATGTGACCACCGAACGCACCGGCGTCCTGCTGTTCGCCGCGCTGGACGAACATCAGGTCGAGCTGATCGCCGACGAAGGCATCCACACCAAGGTGGACGAAGACGCCTGGGCCCAGGCCGTCGCCGTCCTGACCCGCGAAATGCGGGCCGACCGTCCGGTCGAGGGTTTCGCGGCGGCAATCGACCTGTGCGGCCAAGTGCTGGCCCGGCACTTCCCGCCGCGCCCCGACAACCCCAACGAACTGCCCGATCACCTGATCCTGCTCTGATCGTCGTATCGGGGTCGCAATCGCGCGCCAGAAGGCCTAGCCCACGGTCAACGCCCATATAGCCGCAAACCCATGCCTCGCCTTCTCACCTATAATGTCCATCGCTGCGTCGGCACCGATCGCCGGCTAGATGTCGCGCGGATCGTCGCCGTCATCGGCGAGTTCGAGCCGGACATCGTCTGTCTGCAAGAGCTGGACGTCGGCCGGGTTCGCACCGGCGGGGTGGATCAGGCCCAAGCCATCGCCACCGGCCTGGCCATGACCTCGCGCTTTCACCCGGCGATGCAGGTCGAGGCTGAACTGTACGGCGACGCTATCCTGACGCCCCATCCCGAACGGCTGATCCGCGCCGGCGCCCTGCCCACCGTGTCCGGCATTCCGGGTCTGGAGCCGCGCGGCGCCATCTGGTCCGAGATCGAGATCGGCGGAACCGCCATCAACGTCCTGAACACCCACCTGGGCTTGGTCCCCCGCGAACAGCGGCTTCAGGCGGCGGCCTTGGCCGGTTCAGGCTGGGTCGGCGCCTGCACGGGTCCGACCCTGCTGGCGGGCGACTTCAATGCCACCTCGATCACCCGCCCCTACCAGACCCTGTGCCGAAGCCTTCAGGACTGTCAGCGTCAGTTGGGCCTGAAGCCCAGCGTGAAGACCTTCCCATCGGCCTTCCCCGCCATCCGCATCGACCACTGTTTCGTCAGCAAGGAAATCCGTATCCGCGCGGTGCGGTCGGCTTTCTCACCCTTGGCGCGGGTGGCGTCTGATCACTTGCCGCTGATCATCGACTTCGACGTGGTTCAGCCCGGCGCCTGACCGCCCTCGGACGCGGGACGGGTACGTTGGGACCGTTTCAGCCGCTTCCACGGCCGCCAGGCGTCGGTCGAAGAGGTCGGATCGCCCAGTTGCCATTCGGCGAACATCCTCTGGATGCGCGTCGGCGGGTCCGACCCAAGCGGCTTCAACCGATCCGTCTCGAAGCTGCAGATCGCAGCCCCGATCGATCCGAATACGCCCTCGACAGCCGCATAGTCCTGGGTCGCGACACCCAGCCAGTGGGCGATGGTGCGGTGACGATAGGCGGTGATCACGGCCCGCCCGGCCGCATCCGTCGGCTCGGCGGCGATGTCGCACTCGGTGTCCAACCCCATCGAGCGGTTGTTCAGGTTCGTGGATCCGATCCTCAGCAGCCGGTCGTCGATGATCGTCACCTTGGCGTGCACGATGATCCGGTCGCCATGTTCGGTCAGCGGGGCGAAGGCGAAGAAGCGGTTATAGGTGTCTGCCTGCTCCAGCCGGTACAGCACCTCGGCCCGCGCGGTGTCCATGGTCAGGCTGTCGAACCAGCTGGGGCTTTTCGCCGTCGATATGACGATCACCTGCGGTCCATCCACTTCGGCCAGCCGTTCGGCCAGGGCGGCGGCGATCACCGGTGAGGTGAAATACTGGTTCTCGAAATAGATCAGACGCTTGGCGCGGCGAATGGCCTCCAGGTGGAGGGCCTCGCTTTCGCGCACCTCGTGCCGGCCCGACCATTTGGGCTCGGTGCGGGCGATGCCGACGGGCACGTCGGTCATCTGCACCGGCACGCCATCCGGCCAAGGATCGCTTTCGACCTCATCCGGGGTGGTGCGTTCCCAGGTCGCCTTGAACCAGCGCTCCCGCGCCAGATCGCCCAGCGCGCGCGCCGCCGGGCCATCCATCACGCTCATCACCTCGTGGCGCGCCTTGCAGATCAGGCCGCTGGGCAGGGCGCGGCGCGGATCGCCGTCCAGATGCTCGTCGGAATCCCAGCGGTCCGTCGAGATGTCGCCCCCGCCGCAGAAGGCCACCTTGTCGTCGATCACCACCACCTTCTGGTGATGGCAGGCGCCGATCGGTCCCGGCGAATCCAGTCGGAACTCCACCATCCGCTTGCGGAACCAGCGTTGCGCTCGGTGCGGATAAAAGCCCTGCGACGCCGCGATCAGCAGCGGCGATTTCCAGATCAGCAGCCGCACATCAAGATCGGGCTTCTTCTTAACCAACATCCGCAACTGGCGACCAATCTCGGCCGACTTGTCGCCGGGCCGGGTTTCGGGGTCCAGATGGGTGCGCGGATCGAACTGCCAGCCCAGCAGCACGATGGAGCGTTCGGCCTTGTGGATCGCCGACGACAGGGCGTCGAAATAGGCCTCGTTCTCCATCAGCACGGAAAAGCGATTGGCGACCGCGACGGTCCACAGCCCCGGACCGGGGTCTAGCAAACTGCCTTCGTAACTGTCGCCGCTCTGCGTCATGCGACCCATCTGACTGATTCGCGTGACACGGTGTCGGAGCGCCTCCTGCCTCCGTTCCACGCAGTTCGCGCGCGGTCAATCTTTGAAGGGGCGGGCGTTGAAGGCGGGATTGTGACGTTCGTCGATTTGGCGCATAAGGAGCGTGGCCATTCGGGCCGCGAGGGAGGGTGGAATGCAGGCGCTGGTCGAACTGATCGCCGGCTTCATCGCGCTTCTGGCCCCCGCCGTCCTGTCCCAGTTCGGCGTGGACACCCACACCCCGTCGCATTCCGACCGCGAAGTCCGCCGTGTCGTCGAATGTCGCGACGCCGGATCGTCCTCGGCCGTCCTGTCGGAAACCAGGCGCGACTGCTGATCGCGTTCGAGTCGGTTCCGTCCGAACCAATCATGCTCTAGGGTTTCATCGGCGTTGTCGGGCGCCCGCGTAGAGATCGAGTTTTAGAGCTGATGAAGTCTCCCAAACGGCCGCCGCTGAAGCTGACCGACGACGAGGTCGAAATCCCCGTCGAACTGTCGACTGCCGACGAAACGCCGTCGGACGACGCGACGCCCGAGCTCGAACCAATCCCCGAGCCCGAGCTGGAGATCATTCAGCCGACGTTCGAAGCGCCGATGTCCGAGCGCCGTCGCCGTCGCCTGCTGGAAGAGCAACGTCTGGCCCAGGAACGCGCCGAGACCGCCGCGCGCGGCCCTATCGCCGAACCGGCCTCGGTCGCCCCGCCTGAACTGACCGCCGAGCCTATGCCGGAATCGACGGCATCCGTCGAAATGGCGGTCGCCGCCGGAAAGCCGCCCGCGACCTTCGAACTGTCCAAACCGCCTGTGGTGAAGACCGTCTCGACCAAGACCCAGGCCGAGCCGTCCGGTCGTCACGCCTATCTGATCGCCGGCATCGCGTCCGCCTTGTGGATCGGCGGCGTCGCTTCCTGGGCCGCCTATGAGTTCGGCGCGGGCGGAGCGGAGCTGGACCCGTTGCGGATCGCCATCTATGTCCTGATCGCCCTGGCCCCGGCCGGTCTGGCGATCATGCTGGCCCATGCCGTGCGTCAAGGCGCGGGTCTGGCCGCCGAGACTCGCCGCGCCCGACAACTGGCCGAGGCCCTGGTCGCCCCCACCGCCCTCGCCGCCCAGCAGACCGGCGAGGTCCTGCAATCTCTGCGCGCCGACATCGACCATGCCGCCCTGGCCGCCGAACGCGCCCGCAACGACATGTCCATGTTGCGCGAGGCCCTGGCCGAGGAAACCACTCGCCTGAATGAAGCCGCCGAGAACGCCGGCCGCACCGCCCGCCGCCTGACCGAAAACCTGGGTCGGGAGCGGGACCAGATGCAGACCCTGGGCCTTCACCTGGACACCCAGGCGTCCGGTGTCATCGACGCGGTCGAGCGCCAGTCGCGCATGGTCGCCGACGCGTCTGACCTGGCCCAGGCGCAACTGCGCGAGGCAGAGGCCGCGCTTGCCGCCCGCGCCGCCGATCTCGCCGCCGCCGCCGGCGAAGCCCAGGACGCCGCTCGCGTCGCCTCCGACGATCTGGCGCGCCAGACCATTCGTCTGGAGAACGCCGGTTCCGGCGTCGCCGAACAAATCCAGTCGGTCGAGGAAGGCCTGGGCCAGCAGCGCGCCGCCCTGGTCACCGCCGCCTACGCCCTGCGCACCGATCAGGAGGACTTCTCCGCCCAGGTCGAGAGCCAGCGCGCCCAGTTGATCGAACACCTGTCCGCCACCCGAACCGCCGCCGGCGACCTGGACCGAACGTCCCAGACCTCCGTCGAGTCGATGCGCGACCTGGTCGAGGCCGCCGCCGACCAATTCCGAGCCTTGGTGGACATGTCGCAACGCGAGGCCGACGGCTTCGATTCCGCCACCAAGGTCGCCCTGGACCGCTTCGAAGCCCTCGCCGCCGAGGCCCGCGACGCCCTGATGGAAGAGACCCGTCGTGCGCTGGAGCAGATGCGCGCCACGGCCGAGGATTCCCGCGCCGCCGCCGCCGACGCGGCCGAACAGGCCCGGCTGCGCACGGATCGACTGGGCGAATCCCTGTTCGACGCCGCCCAGAAGGCCGATCAGGCCGCCGACGCCCGCATCGCGGACGCACGGCGGATCGTCGGTGAAACCTCCGGCCTGGTAGACGAGGCCGGTGAGCGGATGGCCAACCGACTGGAGACCTTGGTCACGCGACTGAGTTCGGCTCTGTCGGAGATCGACACCGCCGTCGCGGACATCGACGAGCGCGCCTCGCGCCTGCCGCAGGAAGCCCGCGCCCGCGCCGATGCCGTACGTGCCACCGTAGAGGACGGCCTCGCCGCCCTGTCCGCCGCCTCGCGCAAGGCCGCAGAAGACACCGAAGCGCTGGATGTCGGCTTCCAGGAACGGGTGCGCCGCAACTACGACATGCTGACCGAGGCCGTACGTCTGATGGGCGTGGTGTCTGGCGATGCATCATCTCCGCCTCGCCGTCGCGAACCGACCCCTGAAGTTGAAGCGCGTCCCGAGCCGCGCGCGTCACGCTCGCCCCCTCCGCCGGCGCCGCCGGTAGAGGAGCGTCGGTTCGGTTTGCGCAGCCGTCTTCGCCTTGAGCCCGCCGAGACGCCGCGAGAGACCGCAAGCGAAGGACTGGACTGGAGCGATCTGGTGTCCGGCGATGACGACGATGAGGCCCCGCTAGAATTGGACACGCCCTCCCCCTCGCCCGCCGAGGCCGAGGCGCTGTCCGACCGCGTCGCCGCCGCCATCCGGCGTATGGGCGTGGATCCCAACGCCCTGCTGCCCCGCTCACGCGTCGAAGAGGCGGCCCGTGCGATAAGCAAGGGCGATCCTGACGCCGCGCGTCAGATTGTACGCCGCGTCGCCCCCGCCGCCGTTCGCAGCGTCTCGCGTCGCGTGCTCAGTGACGCCGAACTGCGCGCCGACGCCGAACGTTATGTCCGCAACTTCGCCGTGATGCTCTCGGCCTCGGCCCGCGCCGGCGACAGCGCGGCCGTGCAGAGCAGCCTGGCCTCCGACAGCGGTCGCGCCTTCATGTTGCTTGATGCGGCCGTGGGCGACCTGGGTTAAGGATCAACAGGGCTTGACGACGTTGGGAAGTTACAGCCTCCTGCGCGTCACCGAACTGTCATGGATGGGGCTATGGCTGGCACGATGAACGATATCGACGGCCCTGCGAGCGTTGACCGCCGCCCAGGCATCATCATCTGCACCTACGATAGCGAGGACGACGGCTGGGATCTGGTCGAGAATTTATCCGGCGAAATCTGGAGCCCCATTGGCGCGCGTTCCGTTCCCATCGCCGCCGCGGATCCCGATGTCCTCGCCTCGACGCTGGCCGCGCGCCTGGGCAGCGGCGAATGTCGCGCCGTGCTGCTGGTCGGACGCACGCACAAGGGCGATGGCTTCCGCATTCAGATGCGCGCCGAGAACCGGACCCTGGACTATAAGGACCGCCTGTCGCGCACCGGCCCCGGCATCGCCCGCACGACCGCCCCTGTCGCCGACATGGTTCGTGCCCTGACCGCCGCCGGGCTTTCGGCGGATGCTACGTCCGAGGTCGAGGAAGACGTCGGATCCTATCTTCTCTATCGCGTCCTGTCCGACCTGCCGGACGGGCCGCAGACGCCGTCCATCGGTCTGTTGCGCGCGCCTGCTCCCGCCAACGAAGCTGCGGTACGCAAGGGCATCAAGGCCGCCGCTTCCGCAATGGCCAGCCACCTGACGCCCCTGCCTCGCGTGGGCTGAACCCCTCATAGGTCGCAGACATTCGGGATTCGCCGGGCTAGGGTTCTCGGATGACAGCGAGTCGCAACCTGATCCTCTTCGCAGCCCTCAACGGCGTCCTAGCCATCGCCCTGGGCGCTTTTGCGGCTCACGGCGCAGGGCCTCAGGTGAAGTCCCTACTGACCACGGGCGGCCAGTATCAGTTGATCCACGCCGTCTTCGCCTTCGGCTGCGCCCAATGGGTCGCAGGCGGTCGGTTCGCCCGTCTGGCCGGCTGGCTGGGCGCGGTCGGGGGACTAGTCTTCTGCCTCTCCCTGGCCCTGATCGCCTTTCTCAGCGCTCCGGCCTTCGGCGCCGTCGCCCCGATTGGCGGCCTGCTGATGATCGCCGGTCTGGGTCTGCCTGGCCATCGCCGCGCTTCGTTCCTAATCGCTTCGTCCTCGCAGAAAGACCGTCCCTTCATGGCCTTCCCTACGCCCACCGAGCCGCGTCGAGTGCTCCACCCCGAGATCGAATCCTACACCTCGGGCTGGATGACGACCGAGGGCGTGCACGAGATCTATTACGAGGAATCCGGCAATCCCCAAGGCCTGCCTGTCCTGGTGCTGCACGGCGGGCCGGGCGGCGCGGTGAACCCCGGCATGCGGCGCTTCTTCGACCCGGCCGTCTATCGCATCATCATGTTCGACCAGCGCGGTTGCGGCCTGTCGCGGCCTCACGCTTCGCTGGAGGACAATACCACCTGGACCCTGATCGAGGACATCGAGCGTCTGCGGGCGCTGTGCAGCATCGAAAAATGGGTGGTGTTCGGCGGGTCCTGGGGTTCGACCCTGTCTATGGCCTACGCCATCACCCACCCGGACAGGGTTCTGGCCCTGCTGCTGCGCGGCATCTTCCTGCTGACTAAAAAGGAACTGCACTGGTTCTACCAGGACGGCGCCTCGATGATCTTCCCGGACGCCTGGGAACGGTTCGTCGCCCCCATCCCCGAGGCCGAGCGCGGCGACCTGATGGCCGCCTATTACAAACGTCTGATAGGCGACAACGCAGCCGAGCGCGAACGCTGCGCCGTCGCCTGGTCCAGTTGGGAGGGCGAAACCGTCAGCGTCGAGGGACCCAACGCCAAACCGGACAAGTTCGCCGAACCCGACTTCGCCGTCGCCTTCGCGCGGATTGAGAACTGGTTCTTCACCAATGCCGGCTTCTTCGAGGAAGACGGCTGGCTGCTGAAGAACGTAGACCGGATGCGCCACATTCCCTGCTGGATCGCCCAGGGCCGGTTCGACGTGGTGACGCCGATCTCGGGCGCCTGGGCCTTGCACAGCGCCTGGCCCGAGGCCCATCTGGACATCGTCGGCGACGCCGGTCACGCCTCGTCCGAGCCGGGCATCGTCGACAGTCTGGTCCGCGCCGCCGATTGGGCCGCGACCCTCTAGGCACGAAAAGACCACCGCGCCGGACAGCGCGGCGGCCTTTGTCATTCCGACGTCAGAAGCGTCTTTCGCTGCGGTCGTCGATGCTCCACGCGCCAGGACCGGCCGTGAAGATGTAGAGGAAGACGAAGCAGAACAGGATGGCAGCATCGCCGCCGTTAACCGCCGGATATGGATCGCGCGGGAAGTGGAACATCCAATAGGCTACCGCCATCTGGCCCGAGGCGATCAACGCGGCCGGACGCGTGAACAGGCCAAGGATCAGCAGCAGTCCAGTGACCAGCTCGATCAGGCCGCCGACGCCGAACAGCGACAGCAGCTCCTGCTGACCCGGCTCGGCCCCCGTCGGAAAGCCGAACACCTTGACGACGCCATGCGCCAGGAACAGCAGGCCGGCGACGATCCTCAGCGCTGCCAGCGCACGAGAAGACCAGCCATTCACTTGATTGAACATTCTCTTTCCTCGGGTTTCGAAAGCAGACTTCACGGTCGGATCAGGTCCGGCCGTGAAGCTTGATCCTAAAATCAGGCGGCGTCCACCAGCACGATCTCGGCGTCGGACAACGCCTTGACCGTCACGACATCCTCTTGGGCGATAGCCGCGCCGTCGCGGGCGTTCAGTCTGACTCCGTTGACCTCGACCTCGCCCTTGGCCGGAACCAGATAAGCCCGACGGTAGGCGCCCAGCGGATAGTCGGCGCTGTCGCCTGCCTTCAGCGTCGCCGCCACGATCCGCGCATCGGTGCGGATGGGCAGAGCGTCCTCATCCCCGTCGAAGCCAGAGGCCAGAACCACGAACTGACCCGACCGCTCGCCCTTGGGGAAGGGCTTGGAGCCCCAGCTGGGCGCCTCGCCGCGCTTGGTCGGCTCGATCCAGATCTGGAAGATCCGCGTCAGCTCCGGCTCGGCGTTGTATTCGGCGTGGCGGATGCCGGTGCCCGCGCTCATGACCTGCACATCGCCAGCGACGGTGCGGCCCTTGTTGCCCAGGCTGTCCTCATGGGTGATGGCCCCGTCGCGGACATAGGTGATGATCTCCATGTCGGCGTGCGGATGCGGCGGAAAGCCAGAGCCGGCGGCGATCTCGTCATCGTTCCAGACACGCAGATTGCCCCAGCTCATCCGCTTGGGATCATAGTAGTTGGCGAAGGAGAAATGGTGTTTGGCGTTCAGCCAGCCGTGGTTGGCGCCGCCAAGGGATTCAAACGGTCTGCGCTCGATCATCGAACTCGTCCTTTCGCGTCGGAACCGTCCGACGCCTTTGCTTGACGCCAAGATAGAGATCGGGGACCGATCAGAAATAGAAACAACCGAAACTCATCGTTTCAGGACGCAAGGCCGCCCATGTCCCGTCTGCCCGATTTGGAAGCCTTGGCCATCTTCGCCAAGGTCGCCGACAGCCAATCCTTTTCCGGCGCAGCCGAGACGCTGGGCCTATCCAAGGCTACCGTATCCAAGGCGGTGACGCGGTTGGAGCAGCAGCTGAAGACCACGCTGCTCCACCGCACCTCGCGCCGGTTCGCCCTGACCGATGCGGGCCGCACCCTGGCCGCCCGCGCCGCGCACATGCTGGCCGAGGCCGAGGGCGCGGTGTCCGAGGCGTTGGACATGTCCGTCACTCCGCGCGGCCTTGTGCGGTTGGCCGCGCCCATGTCGTTCGGCATGGCCTATGTCGCCCCCGCCCTGCCCGAATTCTTGGCCACCCACCCGGACGTGTCCATCGACCTGCATCTGTCGGACGAGGTGATCGATCTGGTCGGCGGCGGCTTCGACTGCGCGCTGCGGATCGCGGCCCTTGCGGATTCCTCGCTGACGGCGCGCAAACTGCGGCCAGTGGCGCGCGCCCTGGTAGCCTCGCCGTCGTATCTGGAGCAGCGCGGTCGTCCGACCCACCCCGACGACTTGGCCCGCCACGCCTGCCTCGGCTACGCCTACATGCCCAGTCCAGACACCTGGCGGTTCACCAATGACGCGGGCGACGAGGTCGTGGTGCATCCGCGCGGGCCGCTGAGAGCCAATAACTCAGACGCCTTGACGGCGTCGCTGTGCGCGGGGTTGGGTCTCTTTCCCCAGCCGGACTTCATCTACTGGAAGGACGTCGCCGACGGCCATCTGGAGACAGTGATGACCGACTGGCGCCTGCCGCCCATCGCGCTGCATCTGGTGGCGCCCAGCGGAGGACCGCGCCCCGCTCGGGTCACGGCATTCATGGATTATCTTGCGGCGAAGTTCAGCGGGCCGTTATGGACCGGCGATACGGTCGGACGCTAAACGTCAGCCGCACTTCACTTCGCGCACGATGCTCGTCGCCTCGTCATAAACGAAGTTCACCCGGTTCTCGCGATAGTCCATCGTCGCCGCGCAGGTGGTGCACAGAACCCGGAAGGTCTGGCCCGCAGGCGCGGTCGGGATGGTCGAGCGGTTGCGCCCAACGTAGCTCTGATAATCCTCGACCTTGCAGGGCTTGACCGCCGTCTCCAGCGGCTGCCGCACAGGTTCGGAGGTCTGGGTCGGCGCGCAAGCCGAGAGCGCCAGGGCGGCGACGGCCGCCAGTGTGCTGATAAGGGTCTTCATGATCGTCTCCCTGTGGGTCGCGGCCGACTAGCCGCAGCGAACCTGTTCGATGACGCCGGTCTGCTCATTGTAGAAGATGTTCAGCCGAAAGGCCGAGAAATCCTGCGTTACCGGACAGGTGGTGCAGGTCACGCGGCGGTTCACAACATCCACCGGAACCGGGATTTCGGTGCGAGACCTGCCGACGAGATACTGCATCTCGCCCGCCTTGCAGACATCGTCCGTCTGTCCGGTTGGCATGCGACTGCCGACAGGCGGGTTCATCTGCGCCTGCTCAACCGCGCGCGGCGCAGGCGCATCGGCGACAGGCGTCGAACAGCCCGCTAGCAGAACCAGCCCGATCAGGCCGCCTTTTCCCAGCGCCCTTCGTTGGTCTGACGCCAATAGGCCAGGTTCGCGCCCTTGTCCTTCAGCGTCTTCCAGCGTCCCCGTGCGTGCTGTAGCGCCGGCTCGTCCCGACCGTCGAAAATAATGAAGCATCGTTCGAACCCTTCCGTCGCGCCCAGTTCTGCGTCGTCAACGATGAACAGCGCCTGAGCGCCGTTCAGGTTCTCTCCCGATTCGCTCAGCAGCACAGGCTGGCGGTCGGCGTGAGGCTGATCCGCCCGGCCGTGCGGCAGGAAACTGTCGTCGCGAAAGGTCCACAGCGTCTCGTCGACCTCGTCCAGCCGATGCGAATGCGACGACTTTATCAGCGCCCGCCAACCCCGCTCGATCGTCCTTTCGAGCAGGGTCGGCAGCACCTGATCCAGCGTCGAGCGCTCCAGGTGGTAGAACCAGATTTCGGGCTTGTCGCTCACCCGGCTCTACCCCCGGCGATCAGGCTTCGTAAGCGTCAGCGACCATGCGATCCAGCGTGCGCACGGCGAAGCCGACGCCGCCTTCCGGCACGGTGGGGCTGGGGCTCTTGTTGGCCCAGGCGGTCGGAGCGATGTCCAGGTGCGCCCACGGCACGCCGTTGGTGAAGCGTTGCAGGAACAGGGCGGCGGTGATCGAGCCGCCGGCGCGACCGTTGCCGGTGTTCTTCACGTCGGCGATCTTGGAATCGATGTGCTGCTCGTAGATGGCCGGGATCGGCATGCGCCAGAAGTTCTCGCCCACCTTCTTCGCCGCCGCCAGGATCGGATCCGCCACCTCGTCGGAGTTCGAGAACACGCCTGCGTAGTCCAGGCCCAGGGCCACGATCATGGCGCCCGTCAGGGTGGCCAGGTCGATCATGAATTTCGGCTTGAAACGCTCCTGCGTGTACCAAAGGGCATCGGCCAGGACGAGGCGACCCTCGGCGTCGGTGTTGATCACCTCGACCGTCTGGCCCGACATCGACACGACCACGTCGCCCGGACGCTGGGCGTTGCCGTCAGGCATGTTCTCGACCAGGCCCAAAACGCCGATGACGTTCGCCTTGGCCTTGCGGCTGGCCAGGGCGATCATGGTTCCGGTCACGGCGGCCGCGCCGCCCATGTCCCACTTCATGTCTTCCATGCCGTCAGCCGGCTTGATCGAGATGCCGCCGGTGTCGAAGCAGACGCCCTTGCCGACGAAGGCCAGGGGCTGGGCCCCCGCTTCGCCGCCGTTCCATTTCATGATCGCCAGCTGGCTTTCGCGACGGCTGCCCTGGCCGACACCCAGAAGGGTGCGCATGCCCAGCTTCTCCATCTCGGCCTCGCCGAGGATCTCGACCTCCAGGCCCAGGCTCTCCAGCGCCTTGACGCGCTTGGCGAACTCGGCCGGATAAAGGACGTTGGCCGGCTCGGACACTAGGTCGCGAGCGAAGATAACGCCGTCGGCGACAGCCGACAGCGGCTCCAGCGCGGCCTCGGCGGCGCGCAGGTCCGAGGTCACGACGCGGATGGTCGTGATCGACGGAGTCTTGTCCGGCTTCTGCGTCGTGCGATATTTGTCGAAGCGATAGGCGGCCAGACGTGCAGCAAAGCCGACACGTGCAGCCTGTTCCGGCGCCAGGTCCGAGGCGTCGATGGTCAGAACCTCGGCGCCCGACAGTTTCACGGCCGCATAGGCGTTGCCGCCGAAGGCCTCGACCGCCAGGTCGTCCAGCTTGTCCTTGGCGCCTGCGCCGACCAGCAGCACGGCGTCGGCGTTAACCCCGGCCGGTGCGGCGACGCTCAGGCTCTGGCCGGCTTTGCCGGTGAAACGGCCCTTGCTGGCGGCCTTGGTCAGGGCGCCGCTGGTCTTGGCGTCCAGAGCCGTTCCAGCAGGCGTAAACGCACGGTCTTCAAAAACCGGAACCGCCAGAATCTCGGCGGCGTCCACGGCGGCGGCGAACTCGATCTTCATTCAAACAACTCCAGCCAGGCCCCACCCGGCGTCTGCAACAGCAAAAAGACAACGGCGCGTCTGCTTGTCGCGGACGCGCCCTGATGTGCTACTAGATGCGCCTCAATATCGCCGCCTGCAACCGGGCGAAGTCCAACCGCCCATGCCCCTGATTCAAAGATACCTTTTTCGCCAGATCCTGTTCCCCGTGGTCGCCGCCTGCGCAGCGCTGGCGGGAATCGGAATTCTGAGCCAGAGCCTCGACCAACTCCAGGTCATCGTGGAGCGGGGCCAGAGCGTGTGGGTCATGATCAAACTGACCCTGCTGGCCCTGCCGCAACTGCTTTCGGTGATTCTGCCCATCGGGCTTTTCGTCGGCGCCCTGATCGCCCTGACGCGGTTGCAACGCGAGCAGGAGCTGACGGCCGCCTTCGCAGGCGGCATGACGCGTTGGCAGGTGATCTCGCCCGCCGCTCGCATCGCCGTGCTGGTCGCCTTGGTCACCCTGCTGGTCAACGTCTTCCTGTTGCCCTGGGCGCAGCAGGAGGCCCGACGTCAGGCCTTCGACATTCGCACTGATCTCGCCGCGCTGCTGGTCGAAGAAGGCCAGTTCGTCCAGGGGCCTGACGGCCTCACGATCTACGTCCAGCAGATTGAGCAGAACGGCCTGCTGAAGAATCTGTTCGTCTATCTGGACGACAAGGAAAAGGTCACGACCTGGAATGCGTCAGAGGCGCGCTTCAGTCGCGACGCAGGCGGGACGCCGGTCCTGACCATGCTCGACGGCTCGGCCCAGCGTTACTCGTCGGGCGGCGTGCTGGAGACACTGTCGTTCGGACGATACGATTTCTCGCTCGCCCCCTTCGTCGGCGTCACCGACACGATCCGCTACAAGCCGACGGACCTTTATCTGCGCCAACTGTTGAACCCGACGGCCAAGATCGTAGAGGTCGCCGGATCGCGCGGCGAACTGCTGGCCGAGGCCCATTCGCGCCTGTCCTCGCCGCTCTACGCCCTGGTCGCCATGGCTCTGGCCCTGTCCGCCATCCTGGGCGGCGCCTTCAGCAGGACCGGCTATACGCTGCGGATCGCCAAGGCGGCGGGCCTGTTCCTGCTGCTGCGTGTCATCGGCTACGGCCTCGTTGCCGCCAGCGCCTGGAACGGCTGGATGAACATCCTCCAGTATGTCGTGCCCCTCATCGCCATCGCCGTCGCCTTGCGCGTTCTTTTCCGTGCGCTCAAGCCCCGACGCAGCCGCACCTCGGCCGCCCTGCGCGGTCTGAAAGCGAAGTTCGCATGACCGCCGCCTTCGCTTCAGCTCGTCGCTCACCGCATATTCCCCGTCTCGGCGGGATCGAACGCTATGTGCTGGTCCAGCAGCTCAAGTCGCTGGGCGTGGCCCTGGCCGTGATCTCGGCCCTGGTCATGCTGATCGACTTCGTCGAGGTCTCGCGCGGCGTCGGCTCGGCCCAGGACCTGTCGGCTGTGCGGATCTTCGGCCTGGTGCTGCTGAAGTCGCCGTCGGTGATCGTGCAGCTGATGCCGTTCGTCTTCCTGTTCGGCACCCTGTCGGCCTTCATAAGCCTGAACCGCCGCAGTGAACTGATCGCCATGCGCGCCGCAGGCGTGTCCGCTTGGCGCTTCGTCCTCCCGGCGGCCGGCATGGCCTTTGTTTTGGGCATTCTGACCGTCACCGTCCTGGGCCCGATGGCCTCGGCAGGCGACGGCCTGTGGCAGCGCGAACGCGCCCGCATCTCCGGCACAGCGCCGGGCGGCGACCCCAAGGAAGCGATCTGGCTGCGCGAAGGCGACGATCAGCGTCAGATGATCATCCGCGCCGGACAGCAGGACCGCGCCAACGCCCGCCTGCTGAACGTCAGCTTCTTCATCTACACGACCGCGCCCGGCGGCGGCCGCACCTTCTCCGAACGGATCGACGCCAAATCAGCCTCGCTGAACGCGGGCAGTTGGCGACTGACCGATGCGGTCGGCGCCCAGATCGGCCAGCGCGCCGTGACCTATTCCAGCCTGACCCTGGTCTCCAGCTTGGCCGATGAGGAAGCCTTCGACCGGTTCGCGCGTCCGCAATCCACACCCTTCTGGTCGCTGCCCAACCAGATCAGCCGCATCGAAAACGCCGGCTTCACCTCCACGGCCTACCGCCTGCGCTTCCAGCAGCTTTTGGCCACGCCCCTGGTGTTCGCCGCCATGTCGATTCTGGCCGCCGCCTTCTCGCTTCGGTTGATGCGTCTGGGCGACCTGGCCCGGATGAGCGTCTCGGCCGTGGTGTTGGGCTTCGCCTTCTTCTTCCTGAACCAGTTTTCGTCGGCGATGGGATCGGCCGAGGTCGTGTCGCCCTTCGTCGCCGCTTGGCTGCCGCCGGTTTTGACCGCGCTCTCAGCCTTTACCTTGCTGTTCTACACCGAAGACGGCTAATCGGGCGCTCGCTTCTCAGAATACGGATGGCCTATGCAGGGTGATCGCCGCGATCGGCGCTTCAACGCTTTCAGAGCAAGGCTTCTCGCCGGTGCGGCCCTGGTCGCCTGCGCGCCCTTCGCCACGCCTGCCCTGGCCCAGACGACCCAAGCGACGACCATGATGGCGCCCGCTGACGGACTGCCGCCCCAGGCCATCTATGTGGACGCCGACAACGCCCGTCGCGAGGGCGACAACATCATCGTCAGCGGCACACCAGAGAACCGCGCCTATGTCCGCACGCGCGGTCATGTGCTGCGCGGCGAAAATCTCTCCTATGACCTGAACGCCGGCTCGGCCACGGGCGAGGGCAATGTCGAGGCCGTCGCGCCCGGCGGCACTGTCGTCTACGCCAGCCGGCTGGAGCTGGACAAAGACCTGACAACCGGGGTCGCCGTCGATTTCGCCACGCGCCTGGGCAATGGCGCCAGCCTGATGGCCGCTACGGCCGTGCGACGCAGCGAAACGGTCAGCGAGTTGAACTACGCTCGTTTCACCCCCTGCCCCGTCTGCGACGAAGGCGGCCCCAAAAGGCCGAGCATCTCGATCCAGGCGGAACGTGTCGTTCAAGACGAGCAGCTTCGCGCTATCCTGTATCGCAACGCCGTCTTCTATATCGGCCCTGTGCCGGTCTTCTACACGCCCTTTTTCGCTCACCCCGACCCGTCGGTCGAGCGCGCCTCGGGCTTGCTTGTCCCCATCACCAACTTTGACGAAGGGCGCGGCGTCTCGGTCGAGGTTCCCTATCTTCACGTCGTATCGCCGTCCGAGGATTGGCTGATCAGCCCCCAGATCAACACCAAGGTCGCGCCGCTGCTGAACCTGCAATGGCGCCGCCGGTTCGCCGAAGGCATGATCGTGGCGCGTGGCGGCTATACCTACGAACGCGATTTCGGCGACTTCGATCTGGACCGCGACGGCGACTTCGAGAGCAACGTCAGATTCGGCGATCGCAAGAGCCGCAGCTATATCCTGTCTCACGGCGAGTATGATCCCGCCGGCCCGTGGCGCTTCGGGTTCACGGCCGAACGGACCTCGGACAAGACCCTGTTTGACCGTTACGACATCCGCTCGCCCTATCAGGACAACGGCCTCTACTACGGCGACCGCCGTCGCCTGATCAGCCAGATCTACGCCGAGCACCAGACCGACCGCTCCTATGTGTCGGTTGCGGCCTTCTCGATCCAGAGCCTGCGCCTCGACTCGGCCTTCGCCGCGAACGACTTCCGCGATGCGAACGGCTTCAAGGTGTTCGAGAACGACGACACCCTGCCTCTGGTCGCGCCCCTGATCGACGCGCGCTGGGAACCGCACGAACTCGTCTTTGGCGGGCGCCTACGCCTCAAGGGCTCGGCCGTGTCTCTCTATCGCGACAGATTCGTCGGCGCGCCGATCCTGAACCCTGAGATCGTGCCCCCCGACATTACGGGTCTCGGCGGCGTCGACAGCCGCCGCATCACAGGCCAGATGGAATGGCGGCGCGCCATCATCCTGCCGGTCGGCATACGCATCGAGCCGTTCATCGACACCCGCGTCGATCTTTATTCCATGTCCGACCTGCCCCCGATGTTGGGGATCGACAGCGACGCAACCGTCAGCCGTTCGCGCCTCAGCGCCGGCGTGGATGTCAGCTATCCTTTGGTCAAGCGCGTCAGCGACGCCGACATCATCCTTGAGCCGGTCGGACAACTGTCCGTCTCCAACAAGGTCAGCCTGGATCGCCGCATCCCCATCGAAGATTCCCAGGTTCTGGAACTGGACGAAGCCTCGCTGTTCCGAATGGACCGCTTCTCCGGCTACGACCTGCTGGAGGGCGGCGCTCGCCTGACCGCAGGCGGGCGCGCCACCATCCGCTGGGCCGAAGGCCGCAAGGCCAGCCTGTTCGTCGGTCGCAGTTATCGCTTCGACCAGCAGAACGACTTCCGCACCTCGATCCCCGACGCCCCCGCGCGTCTCTACGATCCGACAGGCCTGGCCTCAGAAAGCTCCGACTGGGTGGTTCAGGGCGACTATTCACCGTCCGACCGCATCCGCAGCTGGGTTCACGCCACCATCGATGGTTCGGGCGACGTGCGCCGCGCCGAGGCCGCCGTCGATGGCCGGTGGGGTCGTCGCAACCTGGCGACCGTCAGCTACATCCTGGATCAGTCGAACCCCGTCGATGGACCGCTGAACCGAAACTATGAGTTCGTCCAGCTTGCGGGCCAACAGTTCGTCTATGGCAACTGGGGCGTCGCTGTCGCCGGCATCGCCGATCTGGACCAGAACGAGATCACCCGATCAGAAGTCGGCGTGCTCTTCGACGACGATTGCCTGCGCTTCGAACTGGGCTACCGCCGCGACAACACACGTGCGCGGCCCGGCGGCCCGTCGCAAGGCATCTATGTGCGCCTAAACCTCGCCACTTTCGGAGGTTCAGGTTATGGACAGGGCGATATGCGTTGAGCATGACGCTTTACGGGGCGCGACCGCCTGCCGGCCTGGCTGGCGGACCGCTGTGAGGAATCAGGACGACCAATGGGTTTGATGCGTTATTCGACGGGGGCTGCGCTCGCGGCGTTCCTGCTCGCCGGTTCTGCCCATGGCCAGACGGCGCCCGCGCCCGTTCAGGCTCCCGCGCAAGGCCCTGCGGCCGGTGCGCCCAATCCTGCGGCGGAGGAGGCGCCGGCCGCCGCTCGCGCCGAACCTCAGTTCGAGATGGCCGACGGCATCGTCGCCACCGTCAACGACAAGATCATCACCGGCTATGACCTGCGCCAGCGCATGCTGATGCTGATCGCCTCGTCCCAGGTCCAGCCGACCGAGCAGAACCTGCCCGCTATCCAGCAGGCCGCGCTGAACGCCCTGATCGAAGATCGCCTGAAGACCCAGGAGATGGCCAAGTTCGAGAGCCTCAAGGTCTCGGACGAAGAGGTCGACGCCGAAATCGCGGAAATGGCCCGCGCCGCCGGCACGGCGCCCGCCGCCTATCTCCAGTTCCTGCAGCAAGGCGGCATCCAGCCCGCCGCCTTCCGCGAGAACCTGCGCACCCAGATCGGCTGGGGCCAGCTGATTCCCGGCCGTTTCAACAGCCGCGCTCGCCCCAGCACCCTGCAGGTCGATCAGGAAGTCCGTCGCCTGAACGAAGCGGCGTCCAAGCCCCAGTTCCTGATCGGTGAAATCTACATCGACGCCGCCCGCGTCGGGGGCGCCCAGCCGGCCCTGAACGGCGCTCGTCAACTGGTGCAGCAGATCATCGGCGGCGCGCCTTTCCAGGCCGTCGCGCAACAGTTTTCCTCGGCCCCGTCCGCCAACGCCCGCGTCCCCGGTGACGCCGGTTGGGTGGTGAAGGATTCGCTTCAACCCGCCGTCCAGACCGTCCTGGAACAGCTTCAACCGGGTCAGCTGTCCAATCCCATCGTCGTCGATGGCGGCGTCTACATCCTGTATCTGCGTGACAAGCGCGACGGCGCCGCGACCAGCCTGGTCTCGCTGCGTCAGGTCATGGTCGAACTGCCCGACACGGCCTCGGAAGCCGATGTCGCGGCCGCCGGCGCCAAGCTGGAAGCGATGCGGACCGGCCTGACCTGCGACAACATCATCTCCCAGGCGCGCGCGACCGAGGGCGTCCTAGGCGCTGATCTGGGCGAATCCGACGTCGCCAACCTCGCGCCCCAGTTCCAGCAGTTCGCCCGCACCGGCGAAATCGGCACGGTCTCCACGCCGATACGCACGCCGCTGGGCCTGCACCTCGTCGCCGTCTGCGGTCGCCGCGTGGGTGGGCCGGAGGCGCCGAACCGCCAGCAGGTCGAGAACCGCCTCCGCAGCCAGAACCTGGCCGTGCTGGAGCGTCGCTACCTGCGCGACCTGCGCAGCGACGCCCTGATCGAGTTCAAGTGACCCCAGCGGTCGCGCCCCTGGTCCTGACGCTCGGCGAACCCGCCGGCGTCGGACCAGAGATCGTGGCCGCCGCCTGGAAGGCCCTGAACACGGAGGCCCTCGCCTTCGCCTTGATAGGCGACGCCGCCTTGCTGCGCGCCCAGGGCGTGCCGGTGGTCGAAGTTAATCTGCCTGGCGACGGCCATGGCCGCTTCGCCTCGGCGCTTCCGGTCATCCACCGCCCCCTGCCCGCGCCGGTCGAGGTCGGACGGCCCGACCCCGAAAACGCCTCCGCCGTCGCGGACGGGATCGAAGAGGCCGTCAGCTTCGCCCTGTCCGGCGAGGCGTCCGGCGTCGTCACCGCCCCCATCGCCAAGGCGCCGATGTACGCCTCGGGCTTCCGTTTCCCCGGCCACACGGAGTTCATCGCCGAACTGACCGCCGATGCGCCCTACCCCGGCACGCGCGGCCCGGTGATGATGCTGACGGCGCAAGACCTGCGCGCCTGTCTCGTCACCATCCATGTCGCCCTGGATCAGGTGCCGGAACTGGTCACGGCCGAGCGCGTCGCTCGCACGGCCCGCGTCGTCCACGAAAGCCTGAAGCGCGACTTCGCCATCGCCCGCCCACGCCTGGCCATGGCCGCCCTGAACCCGCACGCCGGCGAAGGCGGCGCTCTAGGCCTTCAGGAGATCGACATCCTGATCCCGGTCGCCGAACAGCTCCGCGCTGAAGGCATCGACATCACCGACCCCAGGCCCGCCGACACGATGTTCCATGACGAGGCCCGCGCCACCTACGACGCCGCCATCTGCATGTACCACGATCAGGCCCTGATCCCGGTCAAGACGCTGGACTTCTGGGGCGGGGTCAACGTCTCCCTGGGCCTGCCCATCATCCGCACCTCCCCCGACCACGGCACGGGTTTCGACATCGCCGGCAAGGGGATCGCGCGTCCCGACAGCCTGATCGCCGCCATTCGTCTGGCATCGGAGATGGCGGCGGCCCGCGCCGCGCGCTAACAGGGCGTGTGACCGACCTTCCTTCCCTCCGCGAAACCCTCGACGCCCACGGCCTTTCGGCCAAGAAGAGCTTCGGCCAGCATTTCCTGCTGGACCTCAATGTGACGCGCAAGATCGTCCGCATGGCCGGCCCGTTCGAGGGCCGCGCGGTGATCGAGGTCGGCCCCGGCCCCGGCGGCCTGACCCGCGCCCTGCTGGAATCCGACGCGGGCCCCGTGGTCCTGATCGAGAAGGATCCGCGCTTCGTCCCCCTTCTAACCGAACTGGACGACGGCTCCGGCCGCCTGACCATCGTCGAGGCCGATGCGCTGAAGGTGAAGGAGGCTGATCTGGTCTCCGGCCCGACCCATCTGGTCTCCAACCTGCCCTACAACGTCGGCACGCCCCTGCTGATCAAATGGCTGACCGGCCCGTGGTTGCCGCACAGCCTGACCCTGATGTTCCAGAAGGAGGTCGCCGAACGCGTGGCCGCCGGGCCGGGCGAGGA
Source organism: Brevundimonas sp. KH_058 (assembly GCF_057838505.1). Taxonomy (NCBI): domain Bacteria; kingdom Pseudomonadati; phylum Pseudomonadota; class Alphaproteobacteria; order Caulobacterales; family Caulobacteraceae; genus Brevundimonas; species Brevundimonas sp. KH_058. Next base: position 3,257,958 of record NZ_CM174469.1, read on the forward strand.
CGCCTATGGCCGTCTGGCCGTGATCTCCCAGGCGGTCTGCACCGCCCGCATCGTCATGCACCTGCCCGCCGCCGCCTTCACCCCGCCGCCCAAGGTGGCCTCGGCCGTGGTCCATCTGGTCCCGCTGGACGAACGCCCGTCGCCCGAACGCCTGAAAAAGCTGGAACGCGTCACCGCCGCCGCCTTCGGCCAGCGCCGCAAGATGCTCCGCTCCAGCCTGAAACAGCTCGGCGGCGCCGCCTTGTGCGAAGCAGCAGGCATAGAGCCCGACGCCCGCGCCGAGACCATCGATGTGACGGGCTTCTTGCGCCTAGCGGATGCACTGGCATGACGGTCGAACCCTTCCGCGCCATATCCGTCAGCCGCTTGGCGCACCAGCTGAAGGCCGAAGGTCGCTCGATCATCCACATGGAGTTCGGCCAGCCCTCGACCGGCGCCCCCGCCGCCGCCATCGCCCGTGCGCATCAGGTGCTGGACGCTGACGTCATGGGCTATTGGGAAAGCCCCAACCTGCGCGCCCGCATCGCGCGCCTGTATGACGACCGTTACGGCGTTACGGTCGATCCCGACCGCATCCTGCTGACCTGTGGCGCGTCTCCCGCTCTGGTCCTGGCGCTCAGCACCCTGTTCAAGCCCGGCGACCGCATCGCCCTGGCCCGTCCCGGTTATGTCGCCTATCGCAACACCCTGCGCGCCCTACACCTTGAACCGGTCGAGATCGCCTGCGGCCCCGACACCCGGTTCCAGCTGACCGCCGCCCAGCTCCAAGTCCTGGATCCCGCACCCGCCGGCGTCATCATCGCCAGCCCGGCCAATCCAACCGGCACCATCATCCCCGACGCCGAACTGGCCGCCATCGCCGAGGTCTGCCGCGCGCGCGACATCGCCATCGTCTCGGACGAGATCTATCACGGCCTCAGCTACGTCGGCCCGACCCCGTCGATGCTGCAGTTCGCGCCCGACGCCGTGGTGATCAACAGCTTTTCCAAATACTGGAGCATGGCCGGCTGGCGCCTGGGTTGGCTGCTGGTCCCGGAAACGCAGATCGACGCCGCCCGCGCCTATATCGGCAACATGTTCCTGACCCCGCCCAGCCTCAGCCAGCATGCCGGTCTGGTCGCGATGGACGCTGTCGATGAGTTGGAGGGCCACATCCAAAACTACGCCTGCAATCGCGAGCTGATGCTGGACGCCTTGCCTGCCCTCGGCCTGAAGAAGATCGCGCCACCGGACGGCGCCTTCTACATCTGGGCCGACATCGGCCATCTTACGAACGACAGCGTGGCCTTCTGCGAACAGTTGCTGCGCGACACCGGCGTCGCCACCGCGCCCGGCGTCGACTTCGACCCGGTGGATGGCCATCGTTTCATCCGCTTCAGTTTCGCCGTCTCGACGCCCGAGATTGAAGAGGCGCTTAACCGCATGCGCACCTGGTTCGCAGCCCTCTCCTAAGCCGCTTGGGCCTGCGCGCCCGACGACGTCGCCTTGTGCAAGGCGTCGTAAAGTTTCCGAGGCTCCAGCGGCTTGGCCAGCCAGTCCGTCATCCCGGCCGCATAACAGGCCTGAACCTGCTCGACCTCGGTCCCTGCACTGAACCCGATCACCGGAACCGCAGCATTCAAACCGCCCGAGGCGCGCAGCCGTCGCGTCGCCTCATTGCCGTCGATCCCCGGCATGTTCACGTCCATCAGCACCACGTCGAACGCCTGCTCAGCCAGCAGCGACAGCGCCAGATGGCCGTCCGAGGCTGTCGCCAGATCCACGTCCAGCGGCTGGAGCACCAGGGCGATGGTGCGCCGATTGATCTCGTGATCGTCAACGGCCAGCACCCGGATTCGGCGCGCCAGCACCGGCGCCGCGGCGTCCAGGCTGTCTTCAGCCTGCGTCGGCTCGCCCGCAGGCAGGTCGATGCACAGGGTGAAGGCGGCCCCCTGCCCCGGCACGCTCGTGACCGTCAGGTCGCCGCCCATCAACCGCGCCAGCTCGCGGCTGACGGTCAGGCCCAGACCCGTCCCGCCATAGGTGCGCGCCACCTCGGCTGATCCTTGCGCGAACGGCGTGAACAGCCGGCTCATGGCTTCGGGCGTGATGCCTGCCCCCTGATCGGTGACGGTCAGGGTCAGACGATGGCGGCCGTCGGCGCCCGGCGCTGCGGCCTGCAGCCGGATCGTGCCGGCCGGCGTGAACTTGATCGCGTTCGACACCAGATTGTTGATGATCTGGCGCAGACGATAGGGATCGCCCCGCAGCCAGATGGCGTCACCTTCGCCCCCCGACATCTCCAGCGTCAGTCCCTTCTCGGTCGCCGGCGCCGCCCAGAACCGCGCCGTGTCGCGCATCAGGTCCCCCAGTTCGAAGTCGCGGCTCTCCATTGACATCGCCCCGGCCTCCATCTTGGAGTGATCCAAAAGGTCGTTCAGCATCCCGGTCATCAGCTGCCCGGCGTCAATGATCAGGTCGGCGGTCTCCTCGCGCTGCTCGGGCAGCTTGCCGCCGCGAATGACGTGAGCACCGGCCAGGATGGCGCTGACGGGCGTGCGCAGTTCATGGCTGACGATGGCGGCCATCGCCGCGCGATCCGCCATGGCCGCCTGGGCCTGTTCCAACCGCTGCTCGGCCTCGGCGCGGGACTGGACCTCGGCCTGACGAGAAGCGTGCACGCGCCAATAGACGTTCAGGATCGCCCCTGCGAACAGCGCGGCCGACAGTGTCATCACCACGACGCCATGAGTGTCGCCCTGGATGATCTTGACCACAGGCATCAGCGCCAGCACCGCCAGATAAGGCCCGCCGCCGATGAAGAAGACCGTTCGCGACCCGATCCCCGACGCCACATTGGTCAACAGACCGCCCGCCAGCGTCAGGGCGGCCAAGGTCACCAGGGCCGGATGATTGGAGGACCAGATGATCAGCGCCATGCCGCCATAAGTCGCCGACATCAGCGTGGTGGACGCCAGGGCCAGCACGACCGGCAGTCGCGCATTGGACGGGTCGGCACGTCGATAAGGCGCCATCGCCCACAGTTCGAATGTTTGAACGAACAGCACCGCCGCCAGCCATGCCGGGATCCATTGACCCATACCGGCCGCATACATGGCCCAGGCGACGACGCTGGCCAGCAACAACCTGACTGGAACCTGCTTGACGCGTTCCTTGGCGCTGCTCGCCATAAGAGGACCGATTGAATCCAGAAAGCGCATGATACCCCCGTTCACCGCCTAACGTTAGGTCAAGAGGGCGAACAGGACGTAAACCACGCGCGTTCAGCCGCTACGGGGTGTTCCTTACTGCCGCGTTTACCGTCTGCAACCTTCTGTCCGGCAAAAGGGCTTCAGTAGCGTAGCGTTGAGTACCCCGCAGCGCCGCCGGCCACACCACGGCCTGCGGCGCTGTCTTTTATTCAGACGACTTCGCGCAGCAGAGCGGTGCGATAATCCTCAACCCAAAGGTTGCGGAACCGGCGCGACCGCTCCGCATGATAGATGTGGGCCAGTTCGGCATAGGACCGGTCGAAGTCCTCGTTCACCAGCACATAGTCGAAGGCGTCGCAGTGTTCGATCTCGCCCTTGGCGTTGGCGACGCGGCGCTCGATCACATCCTCGGCGTCCTGCGACCGCGTCACCAGGCGGCGACGCAACTCTTCCAGGCTGGGCGGCAGGATGAAGACGCGCACGGCGTCCTCAGGGCATTTCTCGGCGACGTCACGGGCGCCCTGCCAGTCGATGTCGAACAGCACGTCGCGGCCCTCGGCCAGCGCCCGATCTACCGGCGCGCGCGGGCTGCCGTAGCGATTGCCGTGAACGTCCGCCCATTCCAGGAAGGCGTCCTGGTCGATCAGCCGTTGAAACTCCTCATGCTCGACGAAATTATAGTCCCGTCCATGCACCTCGCCCGGGCGAATGCCGCGCGTCGTCATGGAGACGGACAGCTCCAGTCCGCCGTGATCCGCCATCAACCGGCGACACAGTGACGTCTTGCCGGCGCCCGAGGGACTGGCGACGATCAGGAGGACGCCCCGGCGGGGCGTGCGTTCATTCGACATTCTGGACCTGCTCACGCAACTGTTCGATGACGGCCTTGAGCTCCAGGCCGATTCCGGTGAGCGCGGTCGTAGCGGATTTCGAGCACAGCGTGTTGGCCTCACGCATGAATTCTTGCATCAAAAAGTCGAGTTTGCGCCCGGCGGGCGCCGAGGCCACAAGCTGGCGCGCCGAAGCGACGTGCGCCGCCAGCCGATCCAGCTCCTCGCGCACGTCCGCCTTGGTCGCCAGGGCGGCCGCCTCCAGGAAAATCCGATCCTCCAATCCTGGCGCATCCGGCGCCAGTTCGGAGATTCGACGCGTGAAACGGTCGCGAATGGCCTCGACCTGGGCCGTCGCCTCGACCTCGGCCTGGACGACCAGCGCCTCGATCCGGGCGATGAACTCCTCGATCACCGGCGTCAGCTGCGCGCCCTCGTTCTGGCGCGAGGCCTTCAGCGAATCGAGCGCCTCTTCGACGGTGCGGGCCATGGCCGCCTCCACCGCCGCCCGCGCCTCTGGATCGTCCACCTCTTCCGGCGCCTCGATCACGCCGCGCAGGGCCAACAGGCCGTCGGCGGACGGCGGCGTCGCCCCATCTTCGGCCAGTTCATTGGCCAGGGTCAGATAACGCGCGAGGACGGCGGCGTTGATCGTGACCGCCGCCTCTCCCGCCTCGGCTCGCTTGGCATGGACGCCGATGGTGACCTGGCCGCGCGCGAACCGCGCCTGGCCCGCGGCCTTGGCCGAGCGCTCCAGCGCATCGAAACCGTTAGGTCCCCGGAACCGGATCTCCAGATTGCGGCCGTTGACCGAGCGCGCCTCGACCGACCAGGCCCAGCCCTCGCCGGCCCCGTCCGCCCGGCCAAAGCCGGTCATGCCCGACAGGCTGCTCATCGTGGTCCCTGCGTCGCGCCGGCGGGAAGGGTGATCGTCGCCTGACCGCCTGCGACAGGCGCGGCGGCCGGCTCGGTCGTCATCGGCGCCGCGCTGGTCCCCGGCGCCACGGGTGCGGCCGCTTCCGGCGGCAGGCCCGCCTTCTGGCGCTCGATCTGGCGCCAGCGCGCCACGTTCTGAAGATGCTCGTCATAGGTCAGGGCGAAGGCATGTCCCCCAGATCCGTCCGCGACAAAGAACAGGGCCGGATCGGCCGGCGGATTCAGCACCGCCTTGACCGCCTCCTTGCCCGGATTGGCGATGGGCGTCGGGGGCAGGCCGTTGATCTGGTAGGTATTCCACGGCGTCGGCGCTAGGAGTTCGGAGCGTCGAATGCCGCGCCCCAGCGGCCGCCCCTTGGTCACGCCATAGACGATGGTGGGATCGCTTTCCAGCCGCATCCCGGCGCGCAGGCGGTTCGAGAACACCGCCGCCACGCGCGGACGCTCGGCCGCCAAAGCCGTCTCCTTCTCCACGATGGAGGCCAGGATCACCGCCTCCTCAAGACTGCGCGCGACCGTGGCCGGAGAGCGCTGGCTCCACAGCAGACGCAGGTTCTCGTTCGCGGCGCGCTGCATCCGGTCGATCACCGACTGGCGCGTATCACCGCGCGAAACCTCATAGGTGTCGGGCCACAGGCTGCCTTCTTCGGGCGTCTGCGCCACCGTTCCGGTCAGCGTCGGCTCCTTGTTCAGGATGTCCACGGCCTGCAGCGACGACCAGCCCTCGGGCAAGGTCACGAAATGGCGTACTACCCGTCCCTCGACCAGCAGGTTCAGCACCCCGGCCAGGGACGTGCCCGACGGCACCTCGTATTCGCCGGCCCTCAGTCGACGATCCGCGCCCGTGAGGGTCGCCGCCGCGCGGAACAGGTCGGTCGAACGGATCACGCCCGCCGCCTTCATCCGCGCCGCGATGGCCGAGACGCCCGATCCACTGGACAGGGTCACGACGGTCTTGTCGCCCTGCCGCGCCGACGGCCCCGGCGCATAATAGATGGCCCAGACCGCGATCAGCGCGGCGAGCAGGAACAGGCCGAACGTTGCGGACGCGGTCAGCAGCGAGACCGTGAATCCCGACCGCCCACTGGACTTTTCGACCCGTCCCCGCCCGAACATCTCAGTCGACCTTCTTGAAGATCACCGAGGCGTTGGTGCCTCCGAAGCCGAAGCTGTTGGACATGGCGACATCGATCTTCATCGGCTTGGCCTTGTTGGGCACCAGGTCGATGGGCGTTTCCATCTCCGGGTCGTCCAGATTGATCGTCGGCGGCGCAATCTGGTCGCGGATCGCCAGCACGCAGAAGGCCGCCTCGATGGCGCCGGCGGCGCCCAATAGGTGGCCGGTCATCGACTTGGTCGAGCTGACCGTCAGGTTCGTGGCATGATCGCCCGCCAGGCCCTCTATGCCCTTAAGCTCGATCCAGTCGGCCATGGTCGAGGTGCCGTGGGCGTTGATGTAATCCAGGTCCGACGGCTGCATCCCCGCCCGCTTCAGCGCCATCTTCATGGCTCGCACTCCGCCTTCGCCGTCCTCGGACGGAGCGGTGATGTGATAGGCGTCGCCGCTCATGCCGTAGCCGACGACCTCGGCGTAGATCTTGGCACCGCGCGCCTTGGCGTGTTCGTATTCTTCCAGCACCAGGATGCCGGCGCCCTCGCCCATGATGAAGCCCGCGTGGCCACGGTCATAGGGACGCGACGCCTTCTCCGGCGTGTCGTTGTAGGCGGTACACAGCGCCTTGCAGGCCAGGAAGCCCGCGATGCCGATCGGCACGACCGAGCTTTCCGCCCCGCCCGCCACCATCACATCGGCGTCGTCCAGAGCGATCATCCGGGCCGCATCACCGATGGCGTGGGCGCCGGTGGCGCAGGCGGTCACCGCCGCATGGTTCGGTCCCTTCAGACCGTGGCGGATAGAAATCTGCCCCCCAGCCAGATTGATCAGGGCGCTGGGGATGAAGAAGGGGCTGACGCGACGCACGCCCTGTTCCTTCAGGACGATGGCCGTCTCGGCGATGGGGCCCAGGCCGCCGATGCCGGAGCCCACCATCACGCCGGTGCGTTCCTTGTCCTCGTCCGTCTCGGGCTTCCAGTTCGCATCGGCCAGGGCCTCGTCCGCCGCCGCGATGGCGTACAGGATGAAGTCGTCGACGCGCTTGCGATCCTTGACCGACATGATCTTCTCGGGGTCGAAATCGCCTTCGCCGCCCCCGCCGCGTCCATCGACGCTCGGAATCTCACCGGCGATGGTGCAGCCATAGCCCGTGGTGTCGAACGACGTGATCGGACCAATGCCCGAACGTCCCTCGACGATACCCTTCCAGCTCTTCTCGACGCCCCAACCCAGGGGGGTCAGCAGACCGATGCCCGTAACGACGACGCGGCGCATGGTGCGTGCTCCCTTATCTCCAGCCCGACCTTTCAGAATCATCGCGGATTCCCAAGGGTCAGAAACAGTAAAGGCCGCCGGGCGTCTCCGCTAGGAGCGCCGGGCGGCCCTGTGAACCGTCAGCCTGTTCGGCCGATATCGGCGACTGAGATCAGCCGGCCGACTTTTCGTCGATGAACTTGACCGCATCGCCGACCGTCTGAATGTGCTCGGCGGCGTCATCCGGGATCTCGATGTCGAATTCTTCTTCGAAGGCCATCACCAGCTCGACGTTGTCGAGCGAGTTGGCGCCCAGGTCGTCGATGAAGCTGGCCTTTTCCGTAACCTTGTCCGGATCGGCGTCCAGGTGGTCGATGACGATCTTGCGAACGCGCTCTAGGGTGTCGGACATGAGTGTCTCTCTGCCTGTTTGAAATCGCCGCGGAGGCGGGGGTAGCTAAGAAATCGCCGTCTCACGGCAGCGAAGGCGACGCAAGCCCGAAAGCCCGAACCGCCGATGCATTCAACCCTTTAGCACAGGCTTTCGGGCTGGAAATAGTCTGTTGCGCGACGTGATAAGGGCCGCAGCCCTTAAATCATCGCCATGCCGCCGTTCACATGCAGGGTCTGACCCGTCACATAGGCGGCTTCGTCGGACGACAGATAGACGGCGGCGGCGGCGATCTCGTCGCCCGATCCCAGCCGGCCGGCCGGGATGCGGCCCAGGATGGTGTCGCGCTGCTGGTCGTTCAGCACGTCCGTCATCGGCGAGGCGATGAAGCCCGGCGCGATGCAGTTGACGGTGATGCCGCGCGATCCGACTTCCTGCGCCAGCGACTTGGAAAAGCCGATCATGCCGGCCTTGGACGCCGAATAGTTGGTCTGGCCCGGGTTGCCCGTCACACCGACAACCGATGTCACGCCGATGATTCGCCCCGAACGGCGCTTCATCATCCCCTTCACCGCCGCGCGGGTCAGGCGGAAATAGGATTCCAGATTGACGGTCAGGACGGACTGGAAGTCCTCGTCCTTCATCCGCATCAGCAGGCCGTCCTTGGTGATGCCCGCATTGGCCACCAGGATGTCCAGCGGCGCGCCCGCCGCCGTCTCGGCTGCGTTGACCAGATTGTCGACCGACTCTGCGTCAGACAGGTTCGCCGTGGCGAAATGCGCCCGCTCTCCCAGTTCTTTGGCCAGTTCGGCCAGCACGGCCTCACGCGTGCCCGACAGCACCACGGTCGCACCTTGGGCGTGCAGCGCCCGCGCCACCGCCCCGCCGATCCCGCCCGTGGCGCCGGTCACCAGCGCGGTCTTGCCTGCAAGATTGAACATTCGAATTTCTCCGCTCATCCCGGCGAAAGCCGGGACCCAGTGCTTTCATGCGCAGGATGGCCGGGATCACCGCTCCAGCGCAAACTCAAACGCTCATCGCCCAAAGATCTGGGTCCCGGCTTTCGCCGGGATGAGCGGTAAATTACAGGCTCTTGGCGAACGCTTCCAGCTCTTCCGGCGTGTTCAGTGGCAGGCTCTCGGCGTCCGGCGCGATCCGCTTGGCCATGCCGGTCAGCACCTTGCCCGAGCCGATCTCGACAAAGCGCGTCACGCCGCCTTCGGTCGCCATCCACTCCATGCTCTCGCGCCAGCGCACCCGGCCAGTCACCTGCTCCACCAGCAGCCGGCGGATCACCTCAGGGTCGCTCTCCGGCCGCGCCAACACATTGGCCACCACGGGCACGACCGGCGCCACGATGGTCGCCGAAGCCAGCGCCGCCGCCATTTCGTCGGCCGCGGGCTGCATCAGCGGACAGTGGAAGGGCGCCGAGACGTTCAGCGGGATCGCCCGCGCGCCCAGTTCCTTGGCCTTCTCGATGGCGCGATCCACGGCCGCCTTCTCGCCCGAGATGACGATGTTGCCGTTGTTGTTGTCGTTGGCGACCACGCAGACGCCGATTTCCGAACCGGCCGCCGCCGCCGCTTCCGCCAGCGCCAGATCGGTCTTGGGTCCGATCAGCGAGGCCATCGCGCCGCGCCCCACCGGCACGGCGCGCTGCATGGCCTGGCCGCGCAGCTTCAGCAGCCGTGCGGTGTCCGACAGCGAGATCGCGCCCGCCGCCGCCAGGGCCGAATATTCGCCCAACGAGTGACCGGCGACATAGGCGGCCGCCGACACGTCAAAACCGAACTCGACCTTCAGCGCCCGGATCGCCGCCATCGATACCGCCATCAGGGCGGGCTGGGCGTTCTCGGTCAAGGTCAGCTGATCCTCGGACCCTTCGCGCATCAGCACCGACAGCTTCTGGCCCAGAGCCTCGTCCACCTCGGCGAAGACGTCGCGCGCGGATGGGAAGGCGTCCGCAAGCTGCGCGCCCATGCCGACGGCCTGGCTGCCCTGGCCCGGAAACAGAAGTGCGAGGGTCATCGACCACTCCCTGAATCATTGATCAAGGCGCGGACCCGTAAGCCCAGACTTCCGTCAGGGCAAGCGGCGGGTCACGGAGCGCGACGCGCCGACACCTCAATCCGCACCCCGATCATCTTCGACACCCAGTCGGCCGTGGCGTCCGACGCCATGCCCAGGTCCAGCGCCGTTCGATCAAGTTCCAGCGCGCCTTGGACACGGGCGACGCCGTTGGTCTCGGTGAAGCGGAAAGGCAGGACCACGGGAATCGTCTTCGCCTTGATGCGCAGCGTTCCCGTCGCTTCATAACGATCACCGCCGAGCGATCGGAAAGTCCCCGCCTCGAAACGTGCGACGGGATACTGCTCGGGGTTCAGCCATTCCGGCCCTTGCAAAGACCCTTCTTGGGTCGGATCGCCCGTTCGCGCGGATGCCGTCTGAACGGTCACCACGGCCTTGGATCCCGCCAGGTCGGCCGGATCGAACCAGACCTGACCCTGCCAACGCTCGAAACGACCCTCGAAGCGCTTGCCGGCGTGTGTTCCGTTAAAGCCGATGCTCGACGCCTTTGGATCGATGGTCCACCCGATCGCCGAGCCTGGCGCAACCGGGGCATCGGCAGCGGGAACTGGAGCCGCGACGGGCGTCGTCGCGGCCACGACCTGGCTTTCAGGCAGGGCATAGGGCTGGGCGGCGATAGCGCCCGCGACAGCCACTGCCAACACCAGCGAGATGCCGACGGCCCGTTCGGCCCAGGGCGACTGCGGCGCGCGCCCGACCGCCGCATGGCCACCCTTCAGACCTGGCACCATGTGGCTCAGCACGCCGTCTCGATCGATGAACTGATGCTTCAACGCCGCACCGACGTGCAGCACGATAAGTACCACCGCCCCCCATGCCATCAGCGAATGGGCGCCCATGGCCTGGAACGCCAGCGCCCGCCGCATCTGGATCGACAGTTCGGCCACGCCCGGCAGATGAGGGATCGGGAAGAGACCGAACCAGCTGGTCGCCACCTCCAGCGCCCGATCCTGAGACACCGCCCATCCCGCCGACACATAAAGCCACCCCGTCAGTGGCAGAGCCAACAGCAGGGCGTAAAAGGCCACATGCGTCGCTCCGGCGGCGAACGCCTCCCACCGCTTCATCCCGCCCGGCAGAGCCGGTGGACGGTGCGTCAGCCGCCAGACGATCCTCACCACGGTCAGGGCCAAAATCAGGAAGCCGATCGACTTGTGGATCTGGAACACCCGATAGGCCAGGGCCTGGCTGTCTGGCCTTTCGATCGCCGCCGTCATCCACAACCCCATCAGGATCATCGACAGGATGAGCAGCGCGATGACCCAATGCAGGGCGATGGCGACGGGCGAATAGCGGGTGCTGGCGTTCGACATGAAGGCTTCTGATAGTTCGATTACAAAAAAAGGCGGCGGATCGATCCGCCGCCCTTTGGGTCTTGTCAGTTCGCCGGAGCAGCCGGCGCGGCCTTCTGGATGAACTCGCCGTCGAAACGGATCGTCACCTCGTTGCCCACGGGACCGACCGCCATGCCAAAGTCCGAACGCTTGAACTTGCCCTCGGCCGCGAAACCGACGGCAGGAACCTGGGCGAATGGATGACGCTCGATCTCCCCATTGAACGTGGCGTCCAACGTCACCGGATGAGTCTGGCCCAGGAAGGTCAGGTTGCCGGTCACCTTGGCCGTCCGCGCGCCCGTCTTCTCGACGGCCGTCGAGGCGAAGGTGATGGTCGGGAAACCCCTGGCGTTCAGGAAGTTGGGGCTGTTGGCCATGTCGTCGTCCCAACTGGTGAAGCCGGAACCGCCGTGCGACGCCTGATAGTCGGCCGGATAGGCGGCGCTGACCGAGGTCGGATCTATGGTCGCCGTGATCCTGGAGTTTTCCAGATTGGCCGGGTCCAGCGTCAGCTCGGCCTCGAACTTGTCGAAGCGCGCCGTGTAGTGAGAGATCGTGTTGTGCAGCAGCGACCACTGCAGCGTCGCGTGAGTCGGATCCAGGGTGTAGACGCCGGCCGGAGCTTTCAGCGTCACAGGCGTTTCTGCCTGGGCGGCTGGCGAAGCAGGCGCCTCGCCCGCCTTGTTGCAGGCCGCCAGCACGACCAAGGCCGATAATGCCGCGATGTGTGCGATCTTCATCCAGAAACTCCGTTCAACAAATGACGACCCGATCTAGATCGGCTGGATTTGTTTTGCAACAGTTTCGGTTTCTGATTTCGAGACTGTGCCGAATTACAGAACGACGGCAACGATCCGTTTGCGCGCAGGCCAAGCTTAAAGGCGTCCGGTTTTTCTCAGCAGTCGATCACGCGCCGCATTGACGCGAATGGCCAGGCCTTCGGTGCCGCCCTGATCGGGGTGGGCGCGCGCCATGGTCCGCTTCCACGCCTCGCGTATCTCGGCTTCACTTGCGCCCGATCCGACGCCCAGCACCGCGCGGGCGTCGGCCTCGCTGATCGGTTCGGATCGGATCACGGGCCGGATTCGCGAGGACCAGGCCAGATAGAGACCCACCGCCGCCAGAGCCGCCGCCGTCAGCCACGCCCCGCGAAACGCCGCCAAAGCGCCGCCCGCCAACATGACCGCACCCAGTAGGGTCGCCGTCACGCGCCAATGCGCCCGTCTGCGTCGCTCGGTCTGCCGGCCCAGTCGCACCAGCGCCCAGACGGCGATCGCCGCCAAGGCCAGCCAGATCAGGCCCATGGAGAAATCAGGCCGCTACGTCCAAAGGGCTGAGCGCCTGTTCCAGCCCCATCGCCTTCATCAGGTTGCGCATTTCCTGTCGTGCGGCGACGTGAGCCAGCGACACCGCTACGGGCCGTATGTCGTTCGACAGGTCCGCTACAGTCAGGCCGAACGGGAACAACTCGCGATAGATGACCCGGTCGCGCAGGCCGGGCCCAACGCGGAAGCCGACCCGTTTGGCTAGCTTGTTCATCCGCTCTTCCAGACGCTTGCGGTTGCGCGCCTCGGCGACAGCCAGGCGGTTGGTGACGACAAGCCAGTCGATGGTGGCGTGACGCCCCTGAGCGATGGCCCGCTGCTTGCGCGCCTCCCAGACGCTCTCGGAATAGATCGACGGCTTCAGCAGATCCAGCGTCACCGGATCGACCTCGCCCAACAGGTCGAAATCGACAAAACTGTCGTTCATCGGCGTCACGATCTGGTCGGCGCGGGCGTGGGCGGCGTTCGAAACGGCCGTGTCGCCTCCGGGCGTATCGATCAAGATGCAGTCCACCCCTTGCGCCGCCGCTTCGTCGAAAGCGCGGTCGAATACGGCGATCTGTTCGGCGGCACCCGCCTTGGCCAGAGCCTTGCCGTCGCCCATATCGGGGATGAAGGGCTGAGGCAGCGTTTGACCATTCCCCTCCAGCCAGGCCAGGCGATTGTGGAAGAAGCGCTGCATCGAGCGCTGGCGCAGGTCCAGGTCGATGATCGCCACCGTGCGGCCGGCGTGCAGCAGGCCCGTCACGATGTGGATGGCCAGGGTGGACTTGCCCGCCCCGCCCTTTTCGTTGCCGAGGACGATCACATGCGGCTGCGTCATTCGAGGGAATCCTCTGTGCTGACCACGCGACTCAAGCTGCGTGGTCCTAGGTCCGGCGAGACTCGGCCTCGTTGGGGCAAACGTCAACGGAACCTTAACGCAGACCTGTGGACGGCGAGCCGGCGGGCCTCAGCTGTTGCGGGCGCACCATGCATCCACGACGTCGGCCGACCGGCATATGGCGGCGGCGGTCTCGGTCGAGACCGGTCCCACCTTCAGCCGCGTCAGACTGCGGCCGTTGACCTGAACCTCTTCGAACACCGGCGACAGGCCCGACAGATCGGACTTGGCCTTCAGCCGCGCCCACGCCTGTTGCGCGCTGGCGGGACTGGAATAGGCGCCGAGTTGGATCGTGCGCCCCTGAGTCGGGGTGTTCAGACTGGCGGGACGCAATAGGGGTGCGTGGATCCGCGCGACCGCCTCGTCCGCCACGGCCTTCGCGACGGCGGGCGCCGCAGCCTGGACTACAGGTTCGGTGACTCGAATCACAGCGTCACGCAGACCCGCATCCTCGGCCTCGTGACGAATACCGGCCTGGGCGTCGCGGGCGTCCCACATGGCGTGCGGGTCCATGACAGCCACCTTGACCGGCGTGAACCGGGCGGGACGCAGACCGGCCTGTTCGGCGGCTCGGTGTCGGCCGTCGGGCTTCAACGGAATGTCGATCGCGGCGACGTTCTCGGCCATCGCGCTGAAGCGATGCGGATTGCTGTCCACCGCGCCGCAGCCGGCCAAGGCCAGGCCGCTGGCGCAGGCCAGGGCGATCAGAACTGGACGGGGCGCTTCTGCGGGCGTCATAAGCACGACCCTAGAGCCCAGACTTTGCAGTCTGGTGCATCAACAGGCTTAAGCGGAAAGGTTAATCGCTTCATAATGATAGACGCCGCCCCCCTCCCCGTCGTCCGAACCGTCGCCGAACTGCGTGCAATCGTCCGGGACTGGAAACGACAAGGCCTGAGCGTCGGCATGGTTCCGACCATGGGCGCCCTCCATGAAGGCCACCTGACGCTGGTGCGAGAGGCCGCGCGCCGCACCGACCGCGTCGTCGCCTCCAACTTCGTCAATCCGACCCAGTTCGCCGCCCATGAAGACCTGGGCAAATACCCCCGCCAACAGGAGGAGGACGCCCGTCTGCTGGCCGGCGCGGGCTGCCACCTGATGTTCGCCCCTTCGGCTAAGGAGATGTATCCCGACGGCTTCGCCACCAGCATCGCCATGACCGGCCCTGCCCTTGGCCTGGAGGGGGATTTCCGGCCGCAGATGTTCGGCGGCGTCGCCCTGATCGTCACCAAGCTGTTCAACCAGGTCCAGCCCGATGTCGCCGTCTTCGGCGAGAAGGACTATCAGCAACTGATGGTCATCCGCCGCTTCGTGCGGGACCTTGACCTGCCGGTCGAGATCGTCGGCGCGCCGACCGAGCGGGACGGCTGGGGCCTGGCCCTGTCCTCGCGCAACGGCTACCTGACCGAGACCGAGCTGGAGACCGCGAGGCGTCTGAACGGCATTCTGGCCGAGGCAGGGGTCCAGGCCGCCAGCGGCCGCCCCCTGCCCGGCGTCGAGCGCGAAGCCTATGCCGCCATCCTGAAAGCCGGGTTCGAGCGCGTCGACTATGTCGTCATTCGCCACGCCGAGGATCTGACGCCGTTCCGCAACGACATCGTCGACGCCCCCGCGCGCATCCTGGCCGCCGCTTGGCTGGGCAAGACGCGACTGATCGACAATATGGCCGTCTGAAAAAGAAGGGCCGCATCCGTTGCTGGACACGGCCCTCCTCTGCGATCCGATCTCCAAACCGCTTCGGCGACAGCCCCAGGTTGGGCGGCGAATTGCACGCGTGAAAAATGGTGCAATGAAGTGCAATTGACGCAGCGGATCATTGTTTTGTTTGAAGAAAACAACAGAGCCCGAATTGCACAGTGCAACGAAGTGCAATTCGGGCCTGAAAGTTGGACTCGGAAAAAACAGTCCAACGAGTCCAAGTCACGTCGAGGGATGGCGATGTCAAAGACCGAGCCGGCATCATAACCGCGTTTGAAATCGGACTCAGGAAAAAGCCGATCCCACCCTTCAAGCCACTGAAAAGATGCGGTTTCGCCTAGATGAAAAGGATGGATGGCGGCCGTGACACAGCAGCCGCCGGTCGAGAATCCGGAATTCCATCAAACGCGGACAGATCTAACCGATCGCGCCGACGCAGCCTTCCGCATCGCCCGGCGCCAGATCGGCTTCGGTCAGGGCTATGGTCCAGCCGTGATGGGTGTTCAGACCCCAGCGCCGCGCGCCGCCGCCGTCACCGGCGTCACCACCGGCCGTCACGACGACGCGACGGCCCTTGGGCAAGGCTGGCGGGTCGATCTTGCCCACGGCCAGAGACGTCGGCGTCTCGCCGCCGTAACCGTCGAACACGCTCAGCATCGACCATTCACGACGCAGGCCCATCCACCAGGCGTCCTCGGTGTTGATCGCCAGCACCGCGATCCCGTGGCCTTCGGCGGCGAAGGCCAGGGCCTTCTGCGGATCGCGCACCATCTTGATGTCGGCGGCGGCGCCGAAACGCAGGCGGGCGCCGTCATAGGCGCGGGTCGGTTCGATCGGCGCCCAGACCTGGACCTGAAGCCGGCCCTGGCGGGCCAGGCCCCAGCCGACGATCTCGCGCCACAGATGCTCGACCGCCTCGGCGTTCTCGGGCTGGGCCTTCGCCAGCATGCGCGAGAGCACGGTCTGCTCGCGGTCGGGACGAAGCTTGGTATGCGGGCCGCTGGGCGCATCCTTGGCGCGACCCACGGTGGCGGCGACGGCGAGGCGCTGCTCGAACAGGGTCAGGATCTGGTCGTCGATGCTGTCGATTTCGGCGCGCAGGGCGGCGAGCGCCTGCTGCTCGGGCGTCAGGTCGGCCATGTCAGGCCACACTTGCTGGACGGTAGAATTGGGCATGGGATTGGGCTTTCGGCATTCTGGATTTCGATATGTGCAGGGGCGAACAGCCGCTCTGGTACAGAGCGGTCGCCGGTGAGACTGTCAGGGACGAAGTGCGCC
This sequence comes from Brevundimonas sp. KH_058, assembly GCF_057838505.1. Classification (NCBI taxonomy): domain Bacteria; kingdom Pseudomonadati; phylum Pseudomonadota; class Alphaproteobacteria; order Caulobacterales; family Caulobacteraceae; genus Brevundimonas; species Brevundimonas sp. KH_058. Next base: position 3,274,280 of record NZ_CM174469.1, read on the forward strand.
CGACGCCTCAGCCGGCGTATCGAAAGCCGTAAAAGCCGTAGCCAAAATAGAGGCCGGAAACCGCGCGCGAACGGTCGAAAGAAACAGAAAGAGCGCGCTGGCGGGACATGGTCCGGTTCCGGTTATGCGGATCGTTTTGCGATCCGTGCAGGTCTTAAGGACGCAAAGACCGTGCGTCGTCAACCCTCAGGAAAGCTCAACAGGACAAAACGCGTCTGATTATCGCTGGAATCCTGCAAGTCGTTGCGCAGGATCGACAGGCCATAGACCTCGGCCGCGCCGACCGGGGCGATGGCCGCCCGCGTCGGATCGCCCGCTTCGGCGACATCGCGCGCTGCGCCGGCGGTGTCGAAATGTTCGATCACCTCGACGTTCAGCCCCGCCAGCGTGCCCTTGCACTGCGCCAGGGCGATGGGGTGGCTTTCGACCGTCCTGATGTCCGACAGCCGCGCGCCCGGCGTCGCCATCAGCGCATGACGGATGGGCCGCCAGACCTCGGCGACCGGCTCCACGCCAAGCCCCCCCACCAGGGTGGCCGCCGGTTCGACGACGCCGATGGTCGAGTTCTCGACCGGAATCAGGGCGCAGCCGCAATCCCCGGCACGAAGCGCATCCAGAGCCTGGGCGAAGGTCTCGAACGCCACCGCCTCGTCCCACGGCCGCAGGGCCAGACAGGCCTCGTGGCTGAACGAGCCGGGCGCACCCTGATAGGCGACCCGACCGGGCTTGTCTTCAATCTGTGCCGCAACTTCCATCGATCACTACCTCGGAATCGTTCCGATCTGGCGCTGCAGAGATGGCGTCACCGTGACCGGATCGGCCCGCATTTGGGGCGCTGACGGCGGCTAGGCCGCCGCCGACTGCGCCACCCGCCCGGCCTTGAGCCGCTCGGCCACCAGGAAGGCCAGCTCCAGCGCCTGGTCGGCGTTCAGGCGCGGGTCGCAATGGGTGTGATAGCGGTTGGACAGATCGTCCTCGGTCACCGCCTGGGCGCCGCCGATGCATTCGGTGACGTTCTGGCCGGTCATCTCCAGATGGACGCCGCCGGGGTGGACGCCCTCGGCCTCGGCTACGTCGATGAAGGTGCGCACCTCGCCCAGAATCCGGTCGAACGGCCGGGTCTTGTAGCCGTTGCCGGCCTTCAGCGTGTTGCCGTGCATCGGGTCGATCGACCAGATCACCTTGCGGCCCGAGGCCTTCACTTCGCGCATCAGCTTGGGCAGGCGCTCACCGACCTTGTCGTGACCGAAGCGGCCGATCAGCGTCAGACGGCCCGAGACATTGTCCGGGTTCAGCGCGTCGATCAGCGGCAACAGATCGTCGGAGGTCATGGTCGGCCCGCACTTCACGCCGATGGGGTTCTTGATCCCCTTCATGAATTCGACGTGCGATCCGTCCAGCTGACGCGTGCGCTCGCCAATCCACAGCATATGCGCCGATGTGTCGAACCATTCACCCGAACCGCCGTCCAGGCGCGTCAGGGCGCTCTCGACATTCAGCAGCAGGGCCTCGTGGCTGGTGAAGACCTCGACCCGGCTCAGGTCTGGATGGGTTTCGGGCGTGACGCCAACCGCCTCCATGAAGGCCAGGGCCTCGGTGATCTTGTCGGCCAACTCGCGGTACTGGGCGCCGGCGGCGTTGTCGCCTGCGAAGCCCAGGGTCCAGCGGTGAATGTTGTAAAGGTCAGCATAGCCGCCGCCGGCGAAGGCCCGCAGCAGGTTCAGCGTCGAGGCCGATTGGTTATAGGCGCGGATCAGACGCTGCGGATCGGGCACGCGCTCTTCGGGCGTGAAGCCCATGCCGTTGATGATGTCGCCGCGATAGCTGGGCAGCTCGACCCCATCAATCTCCTCCAGCGGAGAAGAGCGCGGCTTGGCGAACTGGCCGGCGATCCGACCGACCTTCACCACCGGCTTGCGGCCGGCGAAGGTCAGGACCACCGCCATCTGCAGGATCAGGCGGAAGGTGTCGCGGATGTTGTCGGTCGAGAACTCCTTGAAGCTCTCGGCGCAATCGCCGCCCTGGAGCAGGAAGGCCTCGCCCCGCTCGACCTGGGCCAGTTTCGACGTCAGGCGGCGTGCCTCCCCGGCGAAGACGAGCGGCGGCAGGGCGCGCAACTCGTCCTCGACGAGCGCGAGAGCGTTGGGATCCGGATAGTCCGCCGGCATGTGCAGGGCGGTCTTGGTTCTCCAGCTTTCGGGGGTCCAGCGTGTCATCGTGCAAGAATAGAGCTTTGCGCCTGTCCAAACAACGAAAAGACGGATGGATTTTGCCGCAAAACGTCAGTCTTCGGCGGGCGGCGCCTTTTCAGTCGCGGTTTCGGCCTTGCGTTCGGCCTTGGCCGCCGCCTTCTCGGCCGCCTTGATGGCCGCCGCGCGCTCACGTTCCTGGCGTTCGAAGCTGTAGTTGGGTTTGCGGGCCATCGGCGTCCTCGTCTTGTGTCCTAGTCTGACGGCGAAGGTGGCGATGGATCGCGTTCAACGCAATCGCCAAATCCTGCCGCTCACGGATTGCTCGTCAGAGCAGCCGTTCCTTGCGGGTCAGAATCTTCGTCGTGGCGTCCAGCGTGATCAATATGCGAGCAAGAAGTGTCATGGCCGATAAACGCCTGACGGCATTCCGCGTTCAGTCCCGCGAACCTTCGTCGCACCCAACAGGGGATCAAAAATGACCCATCCCGTCCTGCTCGGCGGCGTCGAGGCCGGCGGCACCAAATTCATCTGCGGCGTCGCGGACGTCAGCGGCAGGATCATCGACCAGGTCCGGATCACTACGACCACTCCTGACGAGACATTGGACGCGGTCGCCGCCTTCTTCGTCGAAGCCCAGGCGCGCCACGGCAAACTGGCGGCGCTGGCGATCGGCAGCTTCGGTCCCCTCTCCCTGCGCCCCGATGCGGCGGACTATGGTGCGATCACGACAACGCCCAAGCCCGGGTGGAGCAACGTCAACCTGCTGGGCCATCTAAGGCGCACGCTGGATGTGCCGATGACACTGGACACCGACGTGAACGGCTCGGCCATCGGCGAACGCCTGTTTGGCAGCGGACAAGGGCTGGAAAGCTTCTGCTACGTCACGATCGGGACCGGCGTGGGTGTCGGCGTGATGATAGAGGGCGCGCCTCATGGCGGGGCGAACCATCCCGAAGCCGGTCATATTCGCCTGCCCCGCGCAAAGGGCGACGAGACGTTCGCGGGCGTCTGCCCCTTCCACGGCGACTGCTTGGAAGGCCTGACCAGCGGCCCTGCCCTCCACGTCCGCTGGGGCGCACCGGCCGAGACCTTTGCACCAGACCATCCCGCCTGGGCGATGGCGGCCGAATACATCGCCGGCCTCTGCACCAACCTGACCTACACGCTGCGACCGGAGCGAATCATCATCGGCGGCGGCGTGATGCAGCCGCATATGTATGACTTGGTTCGGCAGGCGCTGACACGGCAGTTGGGCGGCTATGACGCCAGCATCCGCAATCTCGACATGGAAGCCTATGTCGCGGCTCCGAGCGCCGGCGCATCAGCCGGCTTGATCGGCGCCTTCGCCCTGGCCTATCGCTCGGTCACAGGCCAATGGCCGCAAGACTGGGCGACGCAAGGCTAGGTTCAAAATGGGAGAAGATGGTGGACGCGACAGGGATTGAACCTGTGACCCCCTCGGTGTGAACGAGGTGCTCTCCCGCTGAGCTACGCGTCCTTGCCTTGCGGAGGCGGCGACATAGCCCGGTCGCTAGCCCTGCGCAAGGGTCCGTTTCAGATTCCGGCTGCCCGAACGCCTTCGGGCGTATCGGTTTCCGGGTCGCCCGGCAGCCAGGCGACGTGGCCGTTGTAGATATCCTCGTTCAGTATGCCCTCCTCCTTGGCCACCAGCACCGGCACGAGCATCTGGCCGGTGACGTTGGTCGCGGTGCGCATCATGTCGATGATCCGGTCGATGGCGACGATATAGCCGATGCCTTCCAGCGGCAGGCCGGCGGTGGACAGGGTTAGGGTCAGCATGACGATGCTGGTTCCTGGAACGCCTGCTGTGCCAAGCGAACCCAGCACCGCCGTCAGGCCGATCAGGACATACTGGGTCAGCGTCAGGTCGATCTTGAAATACTGGGCGATGAAGATTGAGGCGATGGCCGGATAGATGGCGCCGCAACCGTCCATCTTCACGTTCGCTCCTAGGGGCACGGCGAAGGCTGCATAGGCCTGAGGCACGCCCAGACGCTCGACTGTCTGGCGCAAAGTGATCGGCAGCGTTCCCAGCGACGATGATGTCGCAAAGGCCGTCTGCTGCGCCGCGAAGGCGCCGCGGAAGAAGCTGGTGACCTTCAACCCGTGAAGCTTCAGCAGGCCCGAATAGACGATCAGGATGTGGAACAGGCAGGCCGCGTAGATAGCGAGAATGAACTTCAGCAGCGGCAGCAGCGCCTCCCAGCCGTAACCGCCGACGACCGAGCCGATCAGGCCGAACACGCCGATGGGCGTCAGCTGGATCACCCAACGGGTGATGCGGAAGATGACGGCAGCGCCCTCGTCCACCAGCCGACGCACGCCTTGAGCCCGGTCGCCCAGCGCCACCAGCGCCATGCCGACAAGGGCCGAGAAGAAGATGATCTGTAGCACCTTGCCCTCGGCCAGGGCCGCGAACGGATTGGTCGGCACGACGCCGATCAAAACTTCCAGCGGTGTCGGGATCACCCGCTCACGCACTTCGCCCAGCGGGAGGTTGGCGAGGCCGACGCCCGGATTGATGATGTGTCCGAACGCGAATCCGACCAGCACGGCCAGCAGCGAGGTGATCGCGAACCAGACAATAGTCCGCACGCCCAGCCGCACGGCGCCCGTCCCCTCGCCCAGCTTTGCGATCGAACTGGCGATGGTGAACAGCACCAGAGGCGCCACCACCATGCGGATCAGGTTCAGATAGACGTCGCCGATCGGCTGCAGCCAGACCTCGGCCCGCTCACGCAAGATCAGCCCGGCGATGATGCCCAGAATGAAGCCGGCGGCGGTGCGCTGCCAAAGCGGGATCTTGAAAAATCGGGCGAGCATGGAGTTGCTTTCAACAGGGGTGCGCCAATCTGTCCATCGCCATGTCGATCCGCAACCGCGCCGGCGATTATTCAGCCGTCAGATTTCCTGTCGGCGCCCCTCAGAATTTCAGCGCCTTCATGACGTAGAAGTCTAACAGTATGCCGTCGATGGCCTCTTCGACGTCCTCGAAATCGTCGATCAGCACGTCGGCCCCCAGCTCCTCGACCGGCACGGGCGTGAAGCCGAAGGTGACGAGGATGCACGGCATGCCTGCATCCTTAGCCGCATCCGCGTCCGGCGCCGCATCCCCGACCATGATGGCGCGTTCGGGATCGCCACCACCCTTGACGACTGCCTCCTTCAGATGCGCCCCCGAAGGCTTGCGCGCGCTGACCCGATCCGGCCCGACGATGGCGGCGAAATGCCGGGTCAGGTCCAGCTTCTCCAGCAGAAGCTCCGACAGGTCCGACCGTTTGTTGGTCGCCACAACGAGTATGGCCCCGCGTTCTGTCAGCCGCTCCAGCGTCTCGACCACACCCTCGAACGGCTGCGACCCGTCGGCGATGTGGTCGGCGTAATCGACCAGGAACCGCTCGAACAGTTCGTCCGATTGCGCCCGCTCGACCGATGCCCCGGCGGCCTCGAAGCCGTGCGCCAGCAGCGCCCGCGCGCCAGACCCGATCAGGGTCGAGGCGGATTCCATCGGCACGGGCGGCAAACCCTCCTCGACCAGCAACCGGTTCAGGGTTCCGATCAGATCCGGCGCGGAATCGACCAGCGTCCCATCCAGATCGAAGGCGATGGTCCAGCCTTCCAGGTCGCGATCGGTCATCCACATCTCCCGCTGGCCCGCATGATGGGCTAGATCGCAGGACGACTAGACCGCGAGACGATTCATGACCAGCCAGACGCGCCCCCGCGCCGCCATCATTCTTGCCGCCGGCCAAGGCACGCGGATGAAGTCGCCCCTGCCCAAGGTGCTGCACCCGGTGGCCCATCGCGCCATGCTGGACCACGCCATCGACGCGGCCGAAGGCCTGGGCTGCGAACGGATCGTCGTTGTGGTCGGCACCCACTCGCCCGAGGTCCGTGCCCATGTGGTCAAACGCCTGGGCGAGGCCGCCATTGCCGTCCAGGACCCGCCGCTGGGCACCGGCCACGCCGTCCGCGCCGCCGAACAGGCGCTGGCCGGTTTCGACGGCGAGGTTGTCGTCACGTACGGCGACGTGCCCCTGCTGATGGCCGCCGACATCGAGCCGGTGTTCAATGCGGATGGCGTGACCGTGATCGGCTTCGAAGCCCGCGATCCCGGCGCCTATGGCCGTCTGATCCTCGACGGCGAGACCCTGATCGCCATCACCGAGGCCAAGGAAGCGTCGGCTGACGTGCTCGCCATCACTGCCTGCAACTCCGGCGTCATGGCGGCGCCTGCCGCCCTGCTGTTCTCGTTGCTTGCCGATGTGACCAATACAAACGCCAAGGGCGAGTATTATCTGACCGACGTGGTCGAACTGGCGCGCAAGGGCGGCCATCCGACCCGCGCCGTCTTCGCCGCCGAGAACGCCGTCATGGGCGTCAACTCCCAGGCCGAACTGGCCCAAGCCGAGGCCCTGTTCCAGAGCGTCCAGCGCGACGCCTTCCTCGCGGCCGGCGTCACGATGGCCGCACCGGACACCGTCCACTTCGCCTGGGACACCCAGGTCGGCGGCGGGACCGTGATCGAACCCTTCGTCGTCGTCGGCCCCGGCGCGGTGATCGAGGGCGGCGCCCGCATCCGCAGCTTCAGCCACATCGAGGGCGCCCATGTCGCCTCCGGCGCCGAGGTCGGCCCCTACGCCCGGCTGCGCCCCGGCGCGGACCTGGCGACAGGCGTCAAAGTCGGCAATTTCGTCGAGGTCAAGAACGTCAAGATGGCCGAGGGCGCCAAGGCCAACCATCTGGCCTATCTGGGCGACGGATCGGTCGGCGCGGGCGCCAACATCGGCGCCGGGACCATCTTCTGTAACTACGACGGCTTCAACAAGGCCCGGACAGAGGTGGGGGCCGGCGCCTTCGTCGGTTCAAACTCTAGCCTGGTCGCCCCCGTCGTCATCGGCGACGGCGCCCTGATCGCCTCAGGCTCCGTCATCACCGAAGACGTGCCCACCGACGCCATGGCCTTCGGCCGCGCCCGCCAGACCGTCAAACCCGAAGCGGCCGCTGCCTTCCGCGTAGAGGCCAAAGCCAAGAAGCAGAGATCCTGAATCTGTCCGGTAGTCAGATCACCTTCAAGCCGACGCCATCTGCACCGATTGGCGGCGCAACCAACAGATCCAGCGGTTCGCCTCCAAAATCGAGACCCTCGACCGCCGCCTGAACGCGTTCGCGAACTGTGGCTGCATCAATATCTGCACGAACCTCCAGTCGCCATCCCTGAACACCCGTTCCACGGTTAGCAGATCGAGCCAACCATGCAGCCTTGATCGCGTCATCATCCAGAGCGATCTTCAGCCTTGCGACCAAGAGATGAGGTTCAGGATCAGGATTGGTCAAAACGACATCGGCGGAATCGGTGAACGGTTGAGCATCGCCGGCCGCAACCAGGATTGCGCTCATGTCTTCGGGTGTAAGCACCAGGCCCTGAGTCTGACCTGGATTCAGCACCACATACCCGTCACTGAAGCCTTCCAGCAGGTGTCGGCCGCGCATGATCATGCTGGCAGGCTCTCCGAATACGGGAGTGGCGAATTCGGGACGACTGAATACCGCCGTCGCCTTCTGTCCGCTTTTGAGAACTACGCCGTCCAATCGCAACGGCACATCGAAGCCGGGAATGAGATGCGGCGCCGGGGCGCCTCCCGTTGGGCAGACATAAAGCTCTGCCGCCAGAAACGCCGTCTCAAATCCGCCTTGCCGAGCGGGATCCGCCAATGCTGTGGCGAGCGCGACTTCGAGCGCATTGTCCTGGCGCATGATCAAGAATCCTCAGTCTGGTCGAAAACAGCGAATAGCACGGACGCAGTCTGGGCCAAGTCCCAATGCCTCTTCACGCACCATAGCTGACAGCTTATGGACCACGCATGAGCGCAGAAGATCAGAAACGCCTCGCCGGCGAAGCCGCCGCCGCCCACGTCGAGGCCGGCATGGTGGTGGGGCTAGGGACCGGGTCCACGGCCGCCTGGTTCGTCAAGGCGCTGGCGGCGCGCGGCCTGTCTGGGCTGCGCTGCGTCCCGACCTCGGAAAAGACCGCCGATCTGGCGCGCGAGCTTGGCTTGACCCTGTCCACATTGGAAGACACGCCCCGCATCGACCTGACCGTGGACGGCGCCGACGAGGTCGGCCCCGGCCTGGCCCTGATCAAGGGCGGCGGCGCGGCCCTGCTGCGCGAGAAACTGGTGTGGGAGGCCTCGGCCCGCTGCATCGTCATCGCCGACGCGGCCAAGGTGGTGCCGGTGTTGGGAACCTTCCCCCTACCCATCGAAGTCGTCGCCTTCGGTCACAAGACCACGGCGAACCGCATCGCCGACGTGCTGATCGATCACGACATCAACCAGCCGGCCCGCGTGCGCCAGGCGGATCGCGGCCTGGTCCGCACCGACGGCGGCAACCTGATCTACGACGCAGGCTGCAAGGCCATCCATGATCCGGTCCGCCTTGCCGACGATCTGAAGCTGATCACCGGTGTGGTCGAACACGGCCTGTTCCTGGACCTTGCCGACCTGGCCATCATCGGCACGGATGACGGTTTCGAGGAACGCCTGCCCTAATAGACGCCCTTGCGGCTCAACACCGCAGGGATCGTGCGCGCCAGGATCGTCAGATAGACACGCACCGTCCGGTTCCTGACCAGCCAGACATCCATTGCCACCCGACGCGGGTAGGGTACGTTGTTGCGGCCGGACACCTGCCACAACCCCGTCAGGCCCGGCCGAACGGCGCAATAGTCGGCCAGCCGTCGCCCATACAGCGTCGCCTCGTCCATCACGATCGGGCGCGGTCCGACCAACGACATCTCGCCCCTCAGCACGTTCAACAGCTGCGGCAGTTCATCCAGGCTGGAAAGCCGCAAGACGCGGCCGAGGCGGGTGACCCGCGCATCACGTCGAAACTTGCGCGCCGTTTGCCATTCCGCGTTCACGAGTGCTGGCAGACTGGCCTCGGCGTCAATGCTCATGGACCGGAACTTCAGGCAGTCGAACACCTGCCCGCCGCGCCCGATCCTTTGCTGGCGGAACATCGCCGGTCCCCCATCCTGCGCCCTCACCGCCAGGGCGGTCAGCACCAACAGAGGCAGCAGGAACACCAAAGCGCAGAGCGACAAGACCACATCCAGCAGGCGGATCAACCAGGCGTCATCGACTCCACGCCGCACCGCGATGCGACGCGCAGGTTCAACCTGACGCTCGGCAGCCTCCACTGTCGACATTCATCCGCCCCCTCAGGATCACTATTCCTTAGGGTTGTGAAATTATCAACCTCAATGCGCCCACTGCCGCATGAACATTGACCATCTGCGAGCGTGCTACCATAAGTTGATTGTGACCAAGAAATCTCCTCGATCCAGCGAACCTCACCCCAATGACTCCGAACCGCGCTGGTCCGGCCTCCGGTCTGTCGGCTTTATCGCCGGCCTCAGCGTGCTTCTTTGGATCCTGATCGCGACCGGGGTCTATCTGGCCGTCCGCGCCATCCTCTGATCAGTCGCCGCCCCACCAACTCAGGGTGAAAGGCGTGCGCTGCCCGTCCACCGAAACCGTTCCGGTGATGACGGGCGTCTGGTCGCCGAGATTGCGCCGCGCCGTCGCCAGCGCCCCTTGGTCGATCCGCCCCTGCAGGCGCACGACGCCGCCGCCCGGCGCCGAGCCCGTCACCTGCACCGTGTCGTCGGTGATCGCATAGGTGTCTGGGCTCACCCGCATCGGCCCTTGCGGCCCGGTCAGCGACAGGATCAGCGGCGGCGCGCTGCTTTGTCCCACCTCCCAGGCCGTGAACGCCGCCGCCTGACCCACAAACAGCGACGCCACCTGGCTGCTTCCCTCGCCCACGGGGCGATAGTCGCCCGAGATGTCGGCGCTCAGTCGATGACTGAACCGTGCGACTTCGGGCGTCGGCGCCGCCGCCTCTCGACGCTCGCAGGCGCTGAGGGCCAGCACGCCCATGACGACGATCGCTCCAAGACGGCGGCTCATTGATCCAGTGCCTGATCCAAGGCGCGGAAGCCGGCGATGGCGATCTCGGTCGCGCTGGTGAAGACCGACGGCGTGATTCGCTCAAACGTGTCGCTGGGGCGGTGATAATCGGGGTGATAGTCCACGCCCATGTAGAGAAACGGCACGCCCGCCGCGTGGAAGGCGGCATGGTCGGACGCCTCGACCCAGTTGTTCTCGCCCGTATCCTGCGGCGTATCCTTGCCGAAGACGAACGATACCACCCCATTCGGCTGCACGCCCTCCAGAATGGGCCGCAGATTGGGATGCTGATATGTGCCTGTGACCCATAGATGGCCGTCGGTCTCCGCCCGCGCCGTCATGTCGAAGTTCAGATTCAGACTGATCGAGGACAGCGGCACCGGCGGCGCCTTGACGAACTCGCGTGCGCCCAACAGGCCACGCTCCTCCCCGTCCAGCGCCACGATCAGCACGCTGTGCTCCGGCGGCTGGGCCTTCAGCCGCGCGGCCAGTTCCAGCATGGTCGCCACGCCCGAAGCGTTGTCGTCCGCGCCATGGAAAATCTGGCCGTCATTGACCCCGACATGGTCGTAGTGCGCCGTCACGACGATGTAGCGGTCGGCGGCGCGCCGTCCGGGGATCAGGCCGACGATATTGACGCCGCTGAACGTCTTGACGCCTTCGCGCGTGCGGCCGGACGCCTCGAACGGTTGCAAGCGCCCGAACGGCGGCGCCTGCACGCCGATGGCCTCCAGCCGGGCCACGATATAGGCGCGGGCGCGCTCGCCGCCCGGCGATCCGGTGTCCCGCCCCTGCATGTCGTCCGCCGAGAGCATGCGAACATCCTCCAGCAGTTGGCTCGGCCCCGCCGCGATGGGCGCGGGCGCGACAGAAGTCGGGCCAACGGGAACAGCGGTGCAGCCGCCTATGACCAGGGCGGCGCCGGTCAGGACAAGGCAAAGGGTCGAACGATTCATACAGGCTCCAACACAGAACCCGGACCCTAGCGCCCACAGATCGGGCCGTCAGCCTACGGTTCTGTCATCATCGGCTTTGCGCGATGCACGGCCGCCGCGACAGATGATATGACGGCGGACATGGCCCCCGCGATTCCTCTCGAAATCCCCGTTGACGACCTGACGCCTGAAACGGCAGCCGAGGCCCTGGCCTGGCTGGCTGCCGAGATGGCGCGCCACGACGCCCTCTACAACGAGGCGACGCCCGAGATTTCCGACGCCGACTATGACGCCCTGCGCGCGCGGAACCTGGAGATCGAGACCGCCTTCCCCGACCTGATCCGCCCGGATTCGCCATCGCACAAGGTCGGCGCCGTCGCCTCCAGCCAGTTCGCCGAGGTCCGCCACGGCGTGCCCATGCTATCGCTGGACAACGCCTTCGACGAGGGCGAGGTGCGCGACTTCGTGGCCCGCATCGCGCGCTTCCTGAAACTGCCGGCCGACGAACCCATCGCCTTCGTCGCCGAGCCCAAGATCGACGGCCTGTCCGCTAATCTGCTCTATGTGGACGGCCGGCTGACCATCGGCGCCACGCGCGGCGACGGTCGCTCCGGTGAGAATGTCACCGACAATCTGAACACTATCGCCGATGTCCAACAGAGCCTGGCCGGCGACGTCTGGCCCGACCGGATCGAAGTCCGGGGCGAGGTCTACGCCCCCAACGACGCCTTCGCCGCCTTCAACGCCGCCGCCGAGGCGGAGGGCCGCCGCACCTACGCCAACCCCCGCAACTTCGCCGCCGGCTCCCTTCGCCAGAAGGACGCCCGAATCACGGGCAAACGCCCGCTGAAATTCTTCGCCTACGCCTGGGGCGAACACTCCACCGACTTCGCCGAGACCCAGTGGCAGGCCCTGCAAAAGCTCAAGGCCTGGGGCTTCCCGGTCAACGCCCGCTCGCGCCGGGTCGAGGGCGCCGAGGGGCTGATCGCGGTCTATCGCGAACTGGAACGCGACCGCGCGACCCTGGGCTATGACATCGACGGCGTGGTCTACAAGGTCGATCGCATCGACTGGCAACGCCGCCTGGGCTTCGTCGCCCGCAGCCCCCGCTGGGCCATCGCCCACAAGTTCCCGGCGCAACAGGCGACCACGGTGCTGGAAGGCATCGACATCCAGGTCGGCCGCACCGGCTCCCTGACCCCCGTCGCCCGGCTCCATCCCGTCACAGTCGGCGGCGTGGTGGTGCGTAACGCCACCCTGCACAATGAAGACGAGATCGAACGTCTGGACGTCCGCATCGGCGACACCGTCCGCCTGCAACGCGCCGGCGACGTCATCCCCCAGATTCTGGGCGTCGTCCCCGACCTGCGTCCCGCCGACGCCGCCCCCTATGTCTTCCCCGACAAATGCCCGGTCTGCGGCTCCGAGGCGGTGCGCGAGGGCGACGAGGTCAAGCGCCGCTGCACCGGCGGCCTGATCTGCGACGCGCAAATCGTGGAACGGCTCAAACATTTCGTCGGCCGCCGCGCCTTCGACATCGAAGGCCTGGGCGAGAAACAGCTGGTCGCCTTCAACGCGCGCGGCTGGATCAAGGAGCCCGCCGACATCTTCCGCCTGGCGCGGGACGAGGCACGGCTGAAGGAACTGGAGAAGGACGACGGCTATGGCGAGACCAGCATCCGAAACCTGGTCGCCGGCATCGACGCCCGCCGCGTCATCGCGCTGGACCGCTTCCTGTTCGGCCTGGGCATACGCGACATCGGCGAACAGACTTCGATTGTCCTGTCCCGCGCCTTCGAGAGCTGGGCTGCGCTGAAGGCCGCCTGTCTCCAGGCAGCGGCAGGCATCCCGTCGCCCGCCTGGCGCGCACTGGCCAGCGCCCACGCCATTTCGCCTCGCGTTCTCGGCTTGATGGCCGAGGCCACGCCGCCCGCCGCCGATCCCTGGCCCGAGGCCACGATGGACATGAAAATCAGCCAGGCCTTCCCCGGCATGGCCGCTCCTGCCCGACGTTCACTGGCCACGATGACCAACGACTGGTCCAGCCTGGTCGAACTGGCCCGCGTTGCACGCGAGGAAGGCCCGTCCGAAATGCTGAACCATATCGCCGGCGTCACCGGCGTGGGCCCGGTCGCCGCCGAGGCCCTGGCCCACTTCTTCCACGAGCCGCACAATCTTGAAGTCGTCGCCGCGCTGGAGGCCGAGATAACCGAGATCGTCGACGCAGAACGGCCCAAGTCCGACACCCCGGTCGCGGGCAAGACCGTCGTCTTCACCGGCGCCCTGGAACGTTTCACCCGCGACGAAGCCAAGGCCCGCGCCGAGAGCCTGGGCGCCAAGGTCTCTGGATCGGTGTCGAAGAAGACCGACTATCTGGTCGCAGGCCCCGGTGCGGGCTCCAAGCTGAAGGATGCCGAAAAGCATGGCGTCCAGGTTCTGACCGAGGACGAATGGCTGGCGCTGATCGATGGGAAAAGTTGACTTAAGGTCCGGTTTTCGTTGGCGATACCCGTTGTTTCAGCCTTGTTTTCAACTGAAACCGGGATCAACGTCGCCTTCAACGGGCGGTCAACCGACCCGACGAAAGGGAACGACTATGAAGATCAAGATCATGCTGGCCGCCGCCACGCTGGCGGCCGCCCTCGCCTCTCCGGCCCTGGCTGGCGATCCGACCGGCCTGTGGCAGACGCCGACCAACGGCGGCCAGGTGCGTATCGCGCGCTGCGGTCAGGCCCTGTGCGGCACGCTGGTGACCTCGGATCATATTCGCGCCGACGCCAACGCGCGCGACCAGCACAATCGCGACGCCGCCCAGCGCAGCCGCACCCTGCGCAATCTGCCCATGCTGACCGGCTTCACCGGCGGCCCGACGGAATGGCGCAACGGATCGGTCTACAATCCGGCTGACGGCCGCACCTATCGCGGCACCATCACCATGACCGGGGACAACAGCCTGAACCTGCGCGGCTGCGTCGTCGCCCCCCTGTGCAAGACCCAGACCTGGACCCGCATCCAGTAAGATCGAAGCGCCAGACAGACGAAAGGCCCGGCCGGAGCGATCCGACCGGGCCTTTTTCATGTCCGCCTATCGACTTTAGCGGTTCAGGGCCGCCCGCGCCGCCTCGGCATAGCGATGGCCGGTCGCTGCGCCCTTGGGGAAGACCGCTTCTATCCGCGCCAAATCTTCAGGCGTCAGCGCGATGTCAGCCGCAGCCGCATTCTGCTCCAGCGTCGCGATGCGGCGCGTGCCGGGGATCGGAACCAGATCCTCGCCCTGCGCCAGCACCCAGGCCAAGGCCAGTTGGGCGGCGGTGACGCCCTTGTCGGCGGCGATGGTCTTCACCGCCTCGACCAGATCCAGGTTTTTCTGGAAGTTGTCGCCCATGAAGCGCGGATTGGTGCGACGGAAATCATCGGCGTCCAAATCATCGATCGAGGTGATGTCGCCGGACAGGAAGCCCCGGCCCAGCGGGCTGTAGGGCACGAAGCCGATGCCCAGTTCGCGCACGACGCCAAACAGTTCGTCTTCTGGCTCGCGGCTCCACAGCGAATACTCGGTCTGGAGCGCCGTGATCGGATGCGTCGCATGGGCCTTGCGCAAAGTCTCAGGCGAGGCCTCTGACAGGCCCAGGAAGCGGACCTTGCCCTCCTGGACCAGTTCGGCCATCGCCCCGACCGTCTCCTCGATCGGCGTGTCCGGATCGACGCGGTGCAGATAGTAGAGATCGACGTGATCGACGCCGAGGCGTTGCAGACTGCCCTCGATGGCGCGGCGCGCATTGGCCGGGCTGCCGTCGGTCTCAATGGAACCATCCTGCGCCCGACCAATACCGAATTTCGTGGCGATGAAGCCTCGATCGCGCCGGTCGTTCAGCGCCTTGCCCACCAGGACCTCGTTGGTGTGGGGCCCGTACATCTCGGCGGTGTCGAACAGGGTGATCCCCAGATCGAGCGCGCGGTGGATGACGGAGATGGACTGGGCCTCGTCCGAGCCGCCGTAGAAGGCGCTCATGCCCATGCAGCCCAGGCCTATGGCTGAAACCTCGGGACCGTTTGGACCCAGCTTGCGCGTCTTCATGAGGCCTTCTCCTGTCGATGTGGGGGATCGGCTGTGGCCGACGATCAGGAGATGGTCGCTGCGACGGCGGGCTTCAAGCCCGGCCGCGCTTTGCGATGGTACCGCCTCTCAGGCTTGAACTGAGGACCTCCGGTTCCACAAACCGGCGCTCTAACCAACTGAGCTAAGGCGGCCCGCGCATCGCGAGGCGCGTTCTCTACCGAGGCCTCACCTACCAATCAAGCCTAGAGTGCGGTACGGCCAAACAAAAACGCCCCGGCGGATGCCGGGGCGTTCTGTAGAATAGAAGATCAGGCCTACTGGAGGCGGAAGCGAACCGTGAAGCGCGCTTGTCCGCCTTGAGCGACCCCATCCACGGTGCCTGGCGCAAAGCGCGCGGAACGCATGGACGCCACGGCTTCGCGACCGAATCCGGCTCCTGAAGGAGTTTCGGAAACGATGCTGCAGTTCGTAGCCGAACCATTGGCCTGAACCGAGCAAAGCAGGACGACCGTTCCCTCCTCGATACCACGCTCTTGAGCGCGGGCGGGAAATTCGGGACGCGGCTGGCGCGACCACGAGACGTTCGTGATGGTCGCCGGGCGAGCCGGGGCCGGAGGCGCGGGCGGAGGCGGCGGTCCAGGAATATTCACGGGCGGGCCCGTGTATTCGACGCGGTCTTCCTTCTTCGTCGGCGTGATGTTCACCGGCGGAGGCGGCATGACGTTGGGGACCGGGGCCGGCACGCGCACCTGAAGTTTGGGCGGCGGAGGCGTATCCGTCGGCGGAGGCGGCGGGGGCGGCGGGGGCGGAGGCGGCGGAACCGGCTCGACCAACTCGACCTCGACGGACTCGTCGACGTAGTTGAACTCCTTCAGCTTGAACTTCGACTGTTGCAAGAAGAAGATCAGCAGAGCGAACAGGATGGTGACGATCAGCAGGCACACGATCAGCACGGGGTAGGAAACCCCCATGAAGCCCTTGGCCTTCGGTACGTCGTAACGACTGCGATGATATTCGACGTCTGTCATTCTATCTCCGCACCCTAACTCGTCGCCTGGTCTTCGCCGACCAGTGCAACACTATAGAAGCCGTTATCCTGCAGCGCATTCATGACCTGCATGAAGTCGCCGTAACGGGTGTTCTGGTCGCCCCGAATGAAGATCCGCTCATCCGCCGGGTTCCGGGCGCCGATCTGTTCTTTCAGATCTTCACCCAGGGATCCGACGTCGGTCCTGAAGTCGCCCACATAGACGTCGCCGTCGTTCTGGATCGAAATATAGACCGGCTTGGGCGGGTTCGGGGCCGCCTTGGCGACGGCGATTGGCAACTCGACGGGCACCGACACGGAAGCAAGCGGAGCCGCGACCATGAAGATGATGAGCAAGACCAGCATGATATCAACGAAAGGCGTGACGTTGATATCGCTGTTGGCCTCGACCACGTTGTTGCCAGCGCCGCCCGATTTAATCTTGGCGGCCATCCGTCTTACGCTCCCTTGTCGAGCTGACGCGAGATGCCGTTCAGCAGCTCAGCAGCGAAGCCGTCGGCGCGAGTGCCGTAACCAGCGATGCGGGTGTTGAAGTAGTTGTAGAACACAACGGCCGGGATAGCGGCGAACAGGCCGATACCGGTGGCCAGCAGGGCCTCGGCGATACCCGGAGCAACGACGGCCAGGTTGGTCGTGTTGGATTCCGCGATGCCGATGAAGGAGTTCATGATGCCGTAAACGGTGCCGAACAGACCGACGAACGGACCGATCGAACCGACCGAAGCCAGGAACTGCTGGCCGCCCGACAGGCGCTTGGCCAGACCGGATTGAACGGCGGCGACGGCGGCTTGGGCGCGGCCCAGGGCCGAGTCCAGGTGATCGCCGGTGACCGACAGGCCGGACTGACGCGACAGTTCGATTTCCTCGGTGGCGGCGGCGGCCATGTCGGCCAGCGGATTGCCGTCGAACTCTTCCTGGGTCGAGACGGCGCGCATGTCAGCGATGGTGCGAGCGCCGCGGAAGTTTTCGAGGAAGGTGTCGGTCTTGCGGTTCAGAGCGCCGAACTCGAACAGCTTGATGAGCAGCAGGGTCCACGACAGGATCGAGGCCAGCAGCAGGCCGGCCATGACGACCTTAACGACGACCGTGGCTTCCATGAACATGGAGATCGGGGTGATGCCGCCGCCGTGCGCGCCGCCGGCGGTTTCGGCGACGGTCGCCGGGTCGGCTTCCGGGGTCGCCGGGGCCGCGGCGGGAGCCGCAGTCGAGGCAGCCGGGGTCGGCTCGGCCGGAGCCTGGGCCAGAACCGGCGAGCTCGCCATCAGCGCGGCGGCGCCGGCCATGGCGAGAAGGATGTTCGTCTTTTTGCTGTTCAGCATAATTCGCCAGTTCCTGCTTGGTCTGACTCGTGGAACCAAAGGTGCGGCCATAGTCAGCGACCGCCCCCCAACCTGAAATGTTTCCTTCAACGCGTTCCGTCCTTTCGAGGATCAGAACCCGCTGAAATCTTCGGTAGAGACTGTCCGGTCGCCCGCCCAGCCTCTGATGATCGAACCGTCGGAGAACGCGTCTCCTGTAATCCGTATTAACGCCTCCTTGGGAAGGCGTCTCAACCCTTTGACGAACCCTTACCGGAGCGTCAAGGGACAAGAGCGGCTTTTAACCCGCCGCGCGAGGTGGAGAAAAGTTCCACCTAACCTTGTCATTAAAACCTGCGGGCGCGACGTTTTCATGATGATTGCGCATCATTTGGAGCAAGCTTGTCGCAGATCGCTTCGATGTGGCGAAATCTTACCAGATCGTCCAAAACAACGACCAATCAAGCCTCACCCCTCACGTAAGATTAGGCCACATCCAGCCGCAGAAGCATCGGATGATGCCTCAAACGCATAACAATCAATATGAGGAGGAGAAGATGGTGCCTGGAGGCGGGTTCGAACCACCGACACGCGGATTTTCAATCCGCTGCTCTACCAGCTGAGCTATCCAGGCGCCGACGCGGCGTCGCGAGAGGCGGGTCTATAGGGGAGGCTTTTCCGCCTGTCCAGCGCCCAATCAGTCCTTTTCGCCATCATCTTCGGCGCCCTCGTCCAGGGCGGCCGGAATGGCATAGCCGCCTGTGAACCAGCGCTGCAGATCGACCTCGGAACAGCGGCGCGAGCAGAAGGGCTTGTACTTGGGATCGGCGTCGGCCTTGCGGCAGATGGGACAGGTCGCCATGGCTCAACTCTCTTCTATACGGCCGTGGCCGACGGGGATTGCGACATCGGCCTGCACATGGGCTCGCGGCCCCAGTCTCACTGCTAGCGGGCCCGCGATGGCGGCTTCCTCCGGCGCGCAGCGTGCGGTGATGCGCGCAGATCCAGTGTCGGACAAAAGTTGTCGCCGCAGCGCCCGCACCAACGACAGAGCGCGCGTCTGGGCCGAGGGGCGTCCATCGACACCGCGCAACACTTCCTCGATGGGCGTGCGCCGCCACGGCAGCGACAACTGCAGAAGACCGAATCGACTGACGGGTCCGAAGACGGCCTGAGGTTCGTGGGCGAAGGCGGCCCTGGCGCCCTTGAACTGCGCCTCGGCGTCCTGACCGTCGCCGACCAGGTCGATGACGACCAGACCGGCCCAGCTTCGCAGACCAATCAGGCGCGCCGCCTGTCTCAACCCCTCGCGATTCGCGACCGCCCTCGCCTGTTTCGGATCGCGTCCCGGCATGGAGGCGAAATCGATGTCGATAGCCACCAGCGCGCGGGTGCGTTCGATAGCCAGGTCGATTCCGTGCGACGCGAAGACGCACGACCGGGCCAGGGCCTCCTCCTCCGCCTCGATCACGGCGTCGATGGCGGCGATGCCGACGACTGATTCCTCGCCCGGCGCGAGGTCGCGCAACTGTTCGGCGACGCTGTGCGCGGACTGAATCAGGCGAGGCGTCCCCTTCCCCGACCCTAGACGACGGACGACAGCGCCTTTCCCGACCCGAGGTTCGGCGGTGACGACGACTTCCAATCGTTCGCCCTGGCTCAATTTGTCGTTGCGGGGAAAGGGCAGAAAGGCTGCGGCGTCCGCGCCGATGTCGACGAAGGCGCCGCGCAGGCCCTGATTCACTTCGGTCACCCGCCCGATCGACCGGGCGCCGAGCCGCGTCTGGGCCGGGTCGCCGTCGCGCTGGATCAGAAGATGGGTGTAGCGCCCGTCGCGCATGACCGCGCCGCGCGTCTCGCCCGGCGTCTCGTCGAGGAAGACCTCGACCACGCCGTTCATGCGCGCCAGCCGACGCCGTTCAACAGCTGGACGGCCTCATAGACCGGCAGGCCCATCACCGACGGATGGCTGCCGACGATCCGCTGGACGAAGGCCCCGGCCGGCCCCTGAATGCCATAGCCGCCGGCCTTGCCGCGCCAGTCGCCCGTGGCGACATAGGTCGCGATCTCGTGGTCCGACAGCGGCTTGAAGGTCACGCGCGTCTCGTTGACCCGCGACGACAGCTTGCCGTCACGCACCACGGCTACGCCGGTGAAGACGCGGTGATTGCGGCCGGACAGCAGTTTCAGGAAACGGATCGCCTCGGCCTCGTCCGCCGCCTTCTCCAGGAAGCGACGACCGACCGACACGACGGTATCGGCGGCGATGACCACGGCCTCGGGACGCCGTGCGGCGACCACCTGAGCCTTGGAGGTCGCCAGACGTTCGGCGAGACGCGGCGGCGTTTCGCCTTTCAACGGCGTCTCGTCGATATCGGCGGGATCGATATGGTCGGGCGTGATCCCGACCTGCGCCAGCAGTTCGATGCGGCGCGGGCTGGCCGAGGCCAGCACCAATTCAGGACGCGCCGTCGTCACTTACTTGAAGCGATAGGTGATGCGACCCTTGGTCAGGTCGTAGGGTGTCATTTCGACCAGCACCTTGTCGCCGGCCAGCACGCGGATGCGGTTCTTGCGCATCTTGCCCGCCGTGTGGGCGATGATCTCGTGGTCGTTCTCAAGCGTCACGCGGAAGGTGGCGTTCGGCAGCAGTTCGCTGACGGTGCCGGGAAACTCAAGTAGTTCTTCCTTAGCCATGCGGCCTCTCACGCCCGATTAAAATGCGTTCGACCCCACGCCGGGCGGGCGCGAGGGGCGGAATGGAGGGGCCTAATGCCCGAAAACGCAGAGATAGTCGAGGTCAGCCGCGACGGTAGAGGGCGCACAGCAGCGTAAACAGCCGTCGCGCCGTCTCGTGATCGACCACGATCTTGCCGTCCAGCCGCGTCTTCAGCTGATCCGCGCCTTCGTTGTGCAGGCCGCGCCGGCCCATATCGACCGACTCGATCTGGCTGGGCGACGAGCCGCGCAGGGCCTCGTAATAGCTGTCGCAGATCAGCAGATAGTCTTTGATCACGCCCTTCAGCGGCGTCAGGCTGATGGCGTAGGTGCGGCTGAAGTTGTCGCCGTCGATGTCGAACACCAGCCGGTTGTCCTGCAGAGATAGCTTGAGCTTATAGGGCCCGCCCTCGGCCCCGACCGGCTCGAAGCTGTTCTTCTCGACCAGATCGAAGATTGCGACCCGACGCTCGTGCTCGATCTCGGCCGTCGCGGCGGGCAAGGTCACCGCGTCCAGTTCGACAGAGGCCAGCTTGTGGGGACCGCTCATGCCGCATTCCCTTCATCGCGTTTGGGGGCATCCAGGTCCGGGCCGTCGAGGTGGGTCGGCGCCACACGCGCTGGCCACCGCTCTGAAATGTCGGTGACCACGGCGTCCAGGCATTCGACGTCGATACGCAGATCGCCGCCGCCAGCGAACATCAAGATGACCTTGCCGCCGGGCGTCTCCGTCGGGATGAAATCGAGCGCCAGCAATTCCAGCGAGGCGTCCGGGCTGCGCGACAGGCGGCGGCTCTTGACCGCCAGCACATCGCCGAACTGCATGGCGCACATCACCCGCGTACCGCCGCATTCCCAGCAGAAGCGGCTGAAGGCGATGGTCAGCGTCCGCGCACTCTTCTCCCACACGATATCGACCGGCCGCAGGATGGCGTCCTGCAGCGCGGCGGAGATGATCTGAAGATCGTCGGCGTCCTCGGCCAACAGGCGCAGCGGCTCGACCGGCGCCTTGGCTTCAGAGATGACGCCGTCGATCTCAGTGCTCATCACCTGTTCCCTTGATCCGTCGAATGTCCGCGCCGCACGCGCCGAGCTTTTCTTCCAAACGCTCGAAACCGCGATCCAGATGATAGACGCGTCCAACCGTCGTCTCACCTTCGGCGACCAGGCCTGCGATGACCAGGCACATCGAGGCCCGAAGATCCGTCGCCATCACCTGGGCGCCATGCAGCGCCTCGACGCCATTGACGTGCGCTTCGCCGGCATGGACCGATATGTCCGCCCCCAGCCGCGCCAGCTCGGGCACATGCATGAAGCGGTTCTCGAAAATGGTCTCGCGCACCGTACTTACGCCCTCGGCCGTGGTCATCAGGGCCATGAACTGGGCCTGTAGGTCGGTGGCGAAGCCCGGATAGATGGCCGTCTCCACGTCCACGGCCTTGAGCCGCTGCTTCGGATCGCGCTTGATCAGCACGCCGTCGGCGGTAGGCGACACCTTGACCCCGGCCTCGATCATCTTGTCGGTCAGCGAGCCGATCAGTTCGGCCCGCGCCTTGGTCAGGCGCACCTCGCCGCCCGCCATGGCGGCGGCGACGGCATAGGAGCCCATCTCGATCCGGTCGGGAATCACCGACCAGGTCGTCCCGTTCAGCGACGAGACGCCGGTGATGGTCAGGACGTCGGTATCGATGCCCTCGATCTTGGCGCCCATGGCCGTCAGACAGTGGGCCAGATCGCCGATCTCGGGCTCGCGCGCGGCGCGGCGCAGCACGGTCGTCCCTTGCGCCAGCACGGCGGCCAGAAGCGCGTGTTCGGTCGCTCCGACCGAAACGAACGGAAACTCGATCTCGGCCCCTCGCAGACCCTTGGGCGCACGGGCGGTGACATAGCCCTCGTCCAGCTCGATCTCGGCTCCCAGCGCCGTCAAGGCCTGGAGGTGCAGATCCACCGGACGCGCCCCGATGGTGCAGCCGCCGGGCAGCGAGACCTTGGCCTCGCCGGTGCGCGCCAGCAGCGGCCCCAGCACGTTGAACGACGCTCGCATCTGGCGAACCAGATCATAGGGGGCGAAGGTCGAGGTCAGGTCCTTGGCGTGGAACAGGCTCTCCTGCCCGTCCGCGCCGTCGCGCTCGGTCACTTCTATGCCGAATTGGCGCAGCAGTTGGCCCAGGAACCGGGTGTCCGCCAGGCGCGGCATATTGGTCAGCAGCAAGGGCTGATCCGTCAGGATCGAGGCGGCCATCAGCTTGATGGCGGAGTTCTTGGCGCCACTGACGGGAATGTCCCCGAAAAGCTGGGCGCCGCCCTGAATGGCGATGCTGTCCATGTCGTCCTTGAAGCGCGCCCGAAGGAAACGCCTCGGGGGGATTGGGTATCTAGCAAGCCGTCGTGCGCTTGCCAAAGGGCTGGACCGTCGCGGTCCGATGACTTTGCGTTGCGGCGATCAGTTGCTGTCGCGCGGCGCGGCCGGCGTCCGCGCGGGCGCCTTGCGACGCCGTAGGTTCGCGCGCAGGGCCGAGGCCAGCCGGATCGCCCTCTCAGCCTTTGCCCGCGCGATCTCGAACTCCGGCCCTGATTCGACGGGCGGCGTCGCCGCAGCAGCGGCGGCAGGCGTATCGGCGTCATGCGGAGGATGGGTCATGGCCGGATGATGCCGTGATAACGGGCCATGTCCAAACTTTCTTTCGGAGGATAAAAAAGGCGCTTCCCTCCCCGGAAGGGTTTGGCTATACGGCCGCTTCCTCAGTCGGGGCCGCCGTAGCTCAGTGGTAGAGCGCATCCTTGGTAAGGCTGAGGTCGTGGGTTCGATTCCCCCCGGCGGCACCATCTGAGAACTGAAAAGGCCCGGCTTTCGCCGGGCCTTTTTGAGTTTGCGGAACAGACTTAGCGGCCGCTCAGTCGTAGCCGTATGACCCACGACGATACGGATTGCGCTGATTTGCGTCGCCGTTCTTGTTCCAGGTGAAGCCCATGGACAGCGACTGGGTGGTGGTGTCCGCGCCATAGCTGTGACCGCGCCAGCCGCCGTACGGCGAATAGGAGCCCGGTCCACGCAGACCGTGGCCGCTGTAGCCATAACCCCAAGGCTCATTGCGGCCCTCACGATAGGCGAGGTTCAGGCGGCCATTCTCGCCGACAGGCAGGGAGACGGCCGCGCCATAGCTGCGATAGCCGCCGGTGCCGATTCCCACCTCGACCATGCTGTATGTCTTACGCTCGGCCGGAGGACCGGCCACAGCGCCCTCATCGAAGCTGACGCCAGGCGTGCGCGCGCTGATCCAGTTCTGGATTTGCTGTTCTGTGGTCAGGCCGTGGGGAGCGGCATCCTGGGCGGTGGGGGCGGTCACCGACGTCTGTGGCGCCGCCGTCATGGCCTGGGCCAGGGTCGGCGCGTTGAGCGGCGCTGTCGTGATGACGCCGTCGGGATCACCCCCCGCCGCGACCATGGCCGCACTCGCCAAAAGACTTGCGATCAGCATCGTCCACCTCCGTTCGATATCATCCTAGCACAGCGATTGAGGCCAAGGTCAGGCGACGCCGTCGCCACGGTGCAACGGGTCGGGTAGGGCCTCGCCCTCCGCCACGAAACTGAGGGCGACCGAGTTGATGCAGTAACGATGTCCGGTCGGCGGCGGGCCGTCTGGGAAGACGTGGCCCTGGTGGCTGCCGCAGCGGGCGCACTGGGTCTCGATGCGGATCATGCCGTAGCTGGTGTCGCGAATCTCGTGGACGTGGCTCTCGTCCACCGGCTTGGTGAAGCTGGGCCAGCCGGTGCCGCTCTCGAACTTGGTCCCGCTTTTGAACAGCGGCAGGCCGCACTCACGGCAGCAGAACACCCCTGCACGCTTCTCGCCCAGCAGCGTGCCGCAGAAGGGCGCCTCGGTGCCGTGCGACAGCAGAACGCGTTTCTCCTCGGGGCTCAGGTCGGCCTCCAGACGAGCGCGTTCGGCATAGTCGGGCGGGGTCAGGTCGAAGCCCGACGGCGAACGCAGGCTTTCGTGTGTTTGGGCGAGATCGGTCATGGTCTGCAAATGGGAAGGGGCGGGCCGGGGTTCCACCCCCTGCCCGCCCCTCGATCCATCAGACGCAGAAATTTACTATTGGAACAGCGTGCCGACCCAGGCGCGCACGGCGGCCTCGTCGGTGGCCGAGCCCGTGTAGGCCAGGCCCTGCGCCGGGGTGAAGGGCGCATCGTTGCCGCGCTGACGCGTCGTCCAGGCCTTGTGGCCATAGCTGAGCTCGGCGTAGTTCGACGGCAGGCGCAGCACGGTGGGCTCGATGAAAATCGAGTCTTCCGCCGTCACCGATCCGGCCAGACGCACGTTCGGCAGGCGGGTCAGCAGGTCCAGCGTATCCAGGCAGCCGCTGGTGCAGCCGCTATCGACCAGCACCACCACCTGTCCCGCGACGGGGTTGGCGGCGCCGGTGTCCGGCACGGACGCACGGCCCGGCATGGTGAAGGTCGGCTGGTTGGCCGCCAGCGCCGAATCGAAGGCGGTGACGATGGCCTGGGTCTGTTCAATCACCGGGCCGGATTCAGCGACGAAGCGCGGATCGGCCTGCATCCGGGCCAGGGTGTCGGCGAACCACTGACGGTTCGCCTGGGTGGCGCGATAGGTGATCGAGCCGGCTTCCGGCTGGCGGCTGACGGTGAACTCCGGCGTCCAGATGCGGTTGGCCAGGCCATAGCCCTTGCCCGTGGCGTTCAACGATGCGCCGTTGGCGCCGCGCAGATCGATGACGAGGCCTTGCGCGCCTCGAATGGCGGGCAACTGGCCCTCGACGGCGGCGAAGAAGGCGTCCCAACCCGCGTCGTCGGCCAGGGTGTGGACGTTGATCCAGGGACGGCCATCGACCGTCTCGACCGACAGCGGATTTGCGCCCGGCGCATAGACGGTGGCACGATAGGCGGCTTCCAGGCTGGCGGCGTCGGCCGGCTGTGGCTGCATCTGGAAGTCACGATCGCGGCGGCCGATTTTGAAGGTGCACAGCGACGGCACGCCGCCGGTGAAGGGGTTGTTGCGGTTCCACAGCAGATAGGGGGCGGTACGAACGCGACCGGCCTCGGTCGTCAGATCGCCTTCCCAACGGTCCAGCCGCTCTTCTGCCAGTTGAGCGGCGGTCTTGTCGCCGCACTTGACCAGTGTCGCGCCGACCGGCGGCACGTTGCGCAAGCCCGGCTTCACATAGGAAACGACATATTCGCCATTGCGCCATGCCGTGGCGACGCCCGGCCAGCTTGTCGCGAAGAAGGGGCCGAGGCCCTCGTAGGTCGGGCGGATCGCGATGTTCGAATCGCGGAAACCGTTGGCGTAGTAGCGCATCAGATAGGCGTGGCTGTCGCCGCTGTTGACGCGACCGACCTTGCCTTGCGCATCGGCCAGGCCAGCGTCGATCCAGGTGCGGAACGCTTCGCTGGGTGCGCCGGGGATCACAGCGGCGGGGTGGTTGGCCGCCAAGGCGTCATGCGCGGTCTGAAGGTCCTGTTGCGCCAGGGCGCGAAAATCCTGTGCGACTGCGGCGCCGGCGGCGACGGTCAGCGACAGGACGGCGGCCGATGCGGCGGCGATCATGCGGTTCATGGAGGTTTCCTGCGGCCTTTGATTTTCAAGCTCGTGATGAGGGTTAAACCTCATGCGTCACGCGCTTGCCAACCCCGGCGGACAGGATTTCGCCCGATTGTCACACGACCGGCGGCGATGCGGCGCGCTCAGAACGGCGCGTCACCCTCGGCCGCCGCGCCGAATATCCGACCAAAGCTGCGTCTCAAGGCCTCGTCCGCCTCATCCATCGTCGCCAGCACGCCCAGATCGACCAGGCTGGTCACGCCATGGTCCTGGATGCCGCACGGCACGATGCCGCCGAAATGGTCCAGGTCGGGCTCGACGTTCAGGCTGATGCCATGAAAGCTGACCCATTTGCGGACCTTGACGCCGATGGCGGCGATCTTGTCCTCGCGCGACCAGCCCGGTCCCTTGCGCTCGACCCACACCCCGACGCGGCCCGGCCGGATGTCCGCCTCGACGCCGAACTGATCCAGCGCGCCGATCAACCACAGCTCCAGCCCGCGCACGAAACACCGCACGTCCTTGCCGCGTCGGTTCATGTCCAGCATCACATAGGCCACCCGCTGGCCGGGCCCATGATAGGTGAACTGCCCGCCCCGTCCCGTCCGATGCACCGGGAACCGGCCAGCATCCAGCAGATCCTCGTCCCTGGCCGAGACACCGGCGGTGTAAAGCGGCGGATGCTCCAACAGCCAGACCATCTCCTGCGCCTCGCCGGCGGCAATGGCGGCGACCCGCGCCTCCATGAAGGCTTCGGCGGCCGCATAGTCGACATAGCCCTTCGACACGGCCCATTCGACGGGCCGCCCATCGTCGAGACGCAGTTTCTGAAGGGACGGGCTTAACGGCTCAGCAAGCATGACGCTTCAATGTGGTCGGCGAGGCGTTTGCGCAAGGGACGGCCTTTCAGTGATCGAGAGCTTTACGTGACCCAAATCAACGCCGTCGACGTCGAAATCTCCGTGGTTCTAGGTCGATCGGTGCTGCCGATGTCGCAACTGCTGCGCATGGGCCGGGGGGCGGTGATTCCCCTGGACGCCGCAGAGGGCGACGAGGTCTGGATTCTCGCCAACAACTACCCGGTAGCGCGGGGTGAGATCGAGATCCGCGACGACCGAATCGCCATCACCGTCACCCGCCAGGCCGACGTCTATGACTTCATGGCCGGGTCCGCCTGACGCCTGCACCCTAGGCTCTCCACGAACCGTTCAATTCCCGCTTTCCTTTTCCAGCGGCTTCGTCTATTCGCCGCCGCTCCGATGCGAGCGGTCGTGGCGGAATTGGTAGACGCGCAGCGTTGAGGTCGCTGTGGGGCAACCCGTGGAAGTTCGAGTCTTCTCGACCGCACCATCTGGCTAAACAGGGCGATTCATCGGCTAACTACGGCTGGACATACCAAGGGAGGCGACCACGTGAACACCACGGACTCCGCCTTCGCTCCAGCCGAAGCGCCTGATAACGAAGACCACGCCGCCCTGGACGAGGACTATGTCCTCACCCCTCAATTCGTCGAGAAAGTCGTGGACGCCGCCGACGACGGCGATGGGGTGCGACTGCGGTCGCTGCTGGAAGATCTGCACCCCGCCGACGTCGCCGACCTGATGGGCTTCCTGACGGCCGAGCACCGCGCCGTCGTCGTGCTGTGGCTGCCGCCGGAGCTTCTGGCCGAGACCCTGCCCGAGCTGGACGACAACATCCGCGAAGAGGTGCTGGAGCGGGTTCCGCACGGCACGCTGGCCGTGGCGCTTCAGGAACTGGATTCCGACGACGCCGCCGCCGTGGTCGAGGATCTTGAAGACGACCAGCGCGAACGCGTCCTGGCCGCCATGCCCGAGGTCGATCGCGCCGCCATCGAAAGCAGCCTGGGCTATGACGAGGAGTCCGCCGGCCGCCTGATGCAGCGCGAGGTGATGGCCGCGCCCCAGTTCTGGAGCGTGGGCGACACCATCGACCACATCCGCAAACAGGGCGACGACCTGCCCGAGCTGTTCTTCGACATCTATGTGGTCGATCCGGTCAACCGCCCCGTCGGCGGCGTGCCGATCAGCGGCCTGCTGCGCGCCGCCCGCAGCACCGCCCTGACCGATCTGATGGAGCCGATCAACGTCATCGACGTCGGCCAGGATCAGGAAGAGGTCGCCTACATCTTCGAGAAATACCACCTGATCTCGGCGCCCGTCGTGGACGCGGCCGGCCGTCTGGTGGGTCAGATCACCGTCGATGACATCGTCAACATCATTCAGGAAGAGAACCGCGAGGACATCCTGCGTCTGGCCGGTGTCGCCGACGAGGATCGCGGTTCGTCCGTGTCCGAGATCGTGCGCGGCCGCGTGCCGTGGCTGGCGATCAATCTGGCCACCGCAGCACTGGGCGCCAGCGTCATCGGCCTGTTCGAAGGCACGATCCAGCAGATCGTCGCCCTGGCTGTCCTGATGCCCATCGTCTCGGCCATCGGCGGCAACGCCGGCACCCAGGCCCTGACCGTGACCGTGCGCGCCCTGGCCACGCGCGAACTGAACAGCTCGAACGCCCCTCGCACCTTCTGGCGCGAGATGGCGGTGGGCCTCGCCAACGGTCTGATCCTGGCGCCCCTGATCGGCATCGCGGCCGGTTTCTGGTTCCGCGACGAGGACTGGAAGATCGGCCTGGTCATCGGCGCCGCCATGATCCTGAACTTGCTGATCGCCGCCTCCATCGGCGTCCTGACGCCCCTGACCCTATCCAAGCTGAAGTTCGACCCGGCCGTCTCGTCCGCCGTTTTCGTCACGGCGACCACCGACTTCTTCGGCTTCCTGATCTTCCTTGGTCTGGCCACACTGGTGCTGCTCTAGACATCATCCACGCCGATCCGGCGCGGGCCTTGCTGATGATCGTGCGAGCGCCGCGCGCCTGTTTCCAATTGGGTCAACTGTGTCTGACGTCCTCCCCAAACCGAGCAAGGTGTCCCGCGAGGGCGTCCTGCTGATCAAGAGCTTCGAAGGGTTCCGTCCGCGCGCCATGCAGCGCAGCGACGGACGCTGGGTCATCGGTTACGGCCACACCCATTCGGCCCGCGAGGGCGCCACGGTGTCCGAGGCGGACGCCGAACTGCTGATGCAATACGACCTGATCCCGGTCGTGAAGGCTGTGACCGACCATGTTCGCGTCCCCCTCAACCAACACCAGTTCGACGCCCTGGCCAGCTTCGCCTTCTCCATCGGCGCGGATCGGTTCGCCTCGTCCGACGTAGTCGAGCAGTTGAACGCCGGCGCCGCCCGCCAGGCCGCCTTCGCCCTGTCCGAATGGGCGGACGCCGCCGCCGCCGAAAAGCCGACGCGCAGACGCTCGGCCGAACATGCCCTGTTCAACGCCGCGCCCGGCGCGCCCGTGACCCTGGCGGACCTGCTCGCCGCCCCCCTGCCGTCTCCATTCGAGACGCCCCAATCGACCCTGCCCGCCGTCGAGGGGGCGCTGGACGAAGCCATCGCCCCCTTCCCTGCGCACGACGAGACCGGCGCCCCGGCCGCGCCCCAACCCCATTCCATCTATCCCGCCACGGCCGTAGGCCCCGTCGCCGACATCGCCCCTCTGATGGGGCAATCGGAAGCCGTCTCGACCACCGCGCCGATCGTCGTCGCCAATGATCTGCAGGCGCCGCTGGAAGCCCAGCCCACTGCCGCCACGACAGAGTTCGCGCCCGCCGAGAAAGCCAGCGTCGTCCTGACCGCCCCCGGCCTTTCGGAACCGGACGCCGTTGCGCCCGTCGATGCCGAGGCCGCACCTACCGCCGAGCAGGACACGCCCACCGTCGAACAGACGCTGAGCACGCGCGAAGTCGTCGCCCGCGCCAGGGCCGCCAAACGCCCCGGCTGGGGCGAGACGGCGACCTTCCTGATCATGGGCGGGCTGGGCATGCTGTCGCTGGGCGTCGCCATGGCGGCGTTTCGACGTGCGTCGGTGTCGAACAGCAGCGACACGGCGACCGTCGCCTGGGTGCTGGCCTTGATCGCCGTCGCCTGCGTCGGGGTGTCGAGCTATAATCTGTATCGTCGATGGGGACGGGCCGACCGCGTCTGACAACGCTTGGCGAACAGCCGTGCGCGATGCTACGCCCTAGCGCATGAGCATTCCCTTCGCGCCCCAATCCATGGAATTCGGCCTTGGCGAAAACGCCGACGCCATCCGCGACACCACCGCCCGCTGGGCCGCCGACCGCTTGGCCCCGTTGGCCGCCGAGATCGACGAAAAGAACGAGTTCCGCCGCGAGCTGTGGCCCGAGATGGGCGAACTGGGCCTGCATGGCATCACCGTCGAGGAAGAGTACGGCGGCCTGGGCCTCGGCTATCTCGAACACGTCGTCGCGATGGAAGAGGTGTCGCGCGCCTCGGCCTCCATCGGCCTGAGCTACGGCGCCCACTCCAATCTCTGCGTCAACCAGATCCGTCGCTGGGGCACGCCCGAGCAGAAGCAGAAATATCTGCCCAAGCTGATCAGCGGCGAACATGTCGGCTCTCTGGCCATGTCCGAGGTGGGTTCGGGGTCCGACGTCATGTCGATGCGCACCCGCGCCGACAAGAAGGGCGACCGCTACGTCCTGAACGGGACCAAGTTCTGGATCACCAACGCCCCCCACGCCGAGACCCTGGTCGTTTACGCCAAGACCGATCCCGAGGCTGGCTCGAAGGGTTGCACTGCCTTCCTGATCGAAAAAGGCATGAAGGGGTTCAGCGTCTCCAAGAAGCTGGACAAGATGGGCATGCGCGGCTCGGACACCGCCGAACTGGTGTTCGAGGACTGCGAAGTGCCGGAAGAAAACATCATGGGTCCTCTGGGGGGCGGCGCGGGCGTGCTGATGAGCGGCCTGGACTATGAGCGGGCGGTCCTGTCGGCCGGCCCCCTGGGCATCATGCAGGCCGCGCTGGATGTGGTCCTGCCCTATGTTCGGGACCGCAAGCAGTTCGGCAAGCCCATCGGCTCGTTCCAGCTGATGCAGGGCAAGGTGGCAGACATGTACGTCGCCCTGAACAGCGCCCGCGCCTACGTCTATGCCGTCGCCCGCGCCTGCGATCAGGGCAAGACCACCCGCTATGACGCGGCGGGCGCCATCCTGCTGGCCTCGGAAAACGCCGTGAAGGTCACGCTGGAAGCCGTCCAGGCCCTGGGCGGCGCCGGCTATACCAAGGAATGGCCGGTCGAACGCCTGGTCCGCGACGCCAAGCTGTATGACATCGGCGCCGGCACCAACGAAATCCGCCGCTTCCTGATCGGACGGGAACTGCTGGGAAGCTGACGGCTTGTCTCCGCAGAAGGAGACAACCGATGCCCGCCAAGTCCGCAGCACAGCAGAAGGCCGCCGGCGCCGCCCTGTCGGCCAAGCGCGGCGAGACGCCGAAGTCCAAGCTGAAGGGCGCGTCCAAATCCATGGCCGCGTCCATGACCCAGACCCAGCTCGAAGAGCTTGCCGCCACAGGGCGCAAGGGCAAGCCCGAACATGTGCAGGACTGAGACATAGGCGATTTATCTGACCGCCTTTCCGTTCTGTAAGTGGCGATCCGCACGCCGACCGCCTAGATGGGCGCAATCTCCAGCCGAGCGCCCCGCCTGATGCCCGCCCAACCGCCTCCGAACGACGACCTGCGGCGGTTCTCCGACGTCCTCGAAGATCTCGGCCACGCCCCCGAACCCAAACTAAGCATGGCCGAACTGGTCGCGTCCTTCGGCGAGCGCGGGTTCGGGGCCATGATCCTGATCCTGTCGCTGCTGGCGCTGCTTCCCTGGCCGCCGGGCGGCAAGGCGGTCTTCGCCGTGCCGATCATCCTGATGTCGTTGGAGCTGGCCTTCCAGAGACGAAGCGTCTGGTTGCCGCGGTGGATGCTGAAGGCCTCGGTGTCACGCGCCGCCTACAACGCCCTGATCGCTACACCCTTCGCGGCCCCGGCCTGGCTGCGTCGGTGGGTGTTGTCGGCAAAGGTCCGGATCGCGGGGCGTCGCTACATCTTCTCCGACCGTATGCGGCGCGCCGTGCGCAGAAGGCCCAACGGCGTCAGCGTCCTAAAGCTGGTCCGCGCCATCGAACGGCTGACCCGTCCGCGCCTGCCACTCCTGACCGGCGATGTCGCCGACACCTTCACCGGCCTTGTCTGCGTGGTGTTGGCGTTGATCATGGCCCTGCCCATCCCGTTCGGAGACGCCCTGCCCGGCATCGCTTTGGTCCTGTTTGCTCTGGGCATGATGCAGCGTGACGGTGTCGCGATCCTGTTGGGCGTCCTGGCGACGGCCGCCAGCGCCCTTTACCTGTTCCTGATCTGGGCGACGGTGGTCGAAGTGGGCCATCACGTCGCCGGCTGGTTCGCCCGCCTGCTCCACTGAACCCAACAAAAAGGGCCGCCGGGTTTCCCCGGCGACCCTTCATTGCCTGACCGCGAACGGCCCGGCCGCAACTCAGTCTGAAAGGATCAGACCAGGCCCTCTCCGAGGACCAGGGTCGCGGCTGCCGCTCGCGATTGATGACAATGAGACACTGGATCACCTCCTTTCGACTGTTGAACAGGGAGATGAAACATAAGACGCCTCAACGCCTTGCGCCAAGAGGCTTCGCGCTTTCGTGAACCGGGCGGCTTATTGCGTCGGCGATACCCCGCCCGACAGGCCCTGCATGATCATCCGATTGATGTCGATCAGGTCCTGGAACGTCTCCTCGCCCCGCATCACCGCCGAGGAATGGCGATTGATGAACAGGCTCAAGGAAATGATCTGCGCGCGCATCGGCCCTCCCAGGGCGTTTGCGGGATCGCTGCAGTCACCGGCCAGCGTCGACCAAAGACGCCGGTTCCAGTCCAGCGCGTCGATACGCGTGGCGATGTCGGATGGATCGACGGTCGAGGCGTGAACCAGAGCGCGCGTGACCTGACCGAACAGACGGTACTCCAGGTCGCGCGGGCTCTCAGCTCTCGCTGTCGCCGCTGTGTAGGCCTGAAGCGACATTCAGCACTCTCTCTTCATATTCGACAATCTTACGCGCCGACATCAGGGCCTTGTAGTATTCGCGCGCCAGCACGTGACGCGAAGCCGAGACGCACTCCGCCAGGATGTCGGGGTTCTGCGTCGCGCCCATGAACTCGGTGATCCGCAGCGCCAGCTCGTCATAGAATTTCGCCGCAGAACTCTCTTCCAGGTACATCATCATGATGGGGAAATAGATCCGGCGGCCGGGCGTGGTGACGTCCTCGGCCTGCATGATGTCCTTCTCGCGCAGCACGCTGGCGCGGTTCTGAAGGATCAGCACGCCGCGACGGTCGCCGTTCTGGACCACGGCGCCATTCAGGACGAACTTTTCGCCGGGTTTCAGCGACAGCTTCAGGGCCATTGAGCACCGAACTCCAGACAGGGGGCGAGCCGGTCACGGGTGGACCGGTCCAGTTGAGTCGAACCTTAGCCCGCCATCAGTTAACCATCCCTTGTCCGCCGCTTCCGCTGGAACGCGTATCGTCGCCGTTGCGTTGATTTCCCGAAGAGGAGATCCCCATGCCGGACAACGATTATCAGGACGACCAGGAACAGTCGGAAACCTTCGACGAAACCCACCTGGACGACGAAGGCGATGGCGAGTTCTTGTTGGATGAGGCCGACCAGGTTCTGGATGTGACCCAGGCCGATGGCGACGCCGACGAAGAGGAGTTCGACGAGGACGCTGAGGTCGATCTGGACGATCAACTGGCACTGGACGGGATCGAACGCGAAGCCGACGCCCTGCTGGGCGTGGACGGCGAAACCCGCAGCCAGTCCGACGCCGACGGCGAACCCCAGTCAAGCCCGGACGAGATCGAGCTGGTCTATTCCGGCCTGATGGAAAACGAACGCGGCGCCCAGGCCAGCGCAGCCCACTGGGAAGCCAAACGCCTCTCCGACGACGATATCTCCGAGCTGGGCTATGGCCCGGACGGCGATCAAGACAGCTCCGCGCGATAAGGGAGAGATCGACATGGATCACACCAAAGCCCGCAACGACTCCTCGTCAGATGCCCCGCACGCCAAGCGTTGCGCTTCAGAGGATGGAATGCCCGATCAACTGGACAAGATCGACAAGACCGAAAGCCGACAGGAGGCCCTGGTCGATGAAGGTCTGGAAGAAACCTTCCCCGCCAGCGACCCCGTCTCGGCCAAACGCATCACCTGATCGCTGTTCACGCGGATTGCGATCCGCTACCCACTTCGTGGAGACACGGAGTGGGTTTTTCATGAGCCGGTTCGAAGGCACAGACCGATACATCGCCACCAGCGACCTGAAGGTGGCGGTCAACGCCGCCGTCGCGCTGGAGCGCCCCTTGTTGATCAAGGGCGAGCCCGGCACGGGCAAGACGGTTCTGGCCTATGAGATCGCCAAGGCCTTCGACGCGCCGCTGATCACCTGGCACGTCAAGTCCACGACCAAGGCTCACAGCGGCCTCTATGAATATGACGCCGTCAGCCGGTTGCGCGACAGCCAGTTGGGTGAGGAGCGCGTCCACGATGTCCGCAACTATCTGAAGAAGGGCAAGCTGTGGGAGGCCTTCACCGCTCCTGCCCGCCCCGTCCTGCTGATCGACGAGATCGACAAGGCCGACATCGAGTTCCCCAACGACCTCCTGCAGGAGCTCGACCGGATGGAATTCTATGTCCAGGAAACCGACGAGACGATCCGCGCCGAGGTGCGCCCCATCGTCATCATCACCTCCAACAACGAGAAGGAACTGCCCGACGCCTTTCTGCGTCGCTGCTTCTTCCACTTCATCCGCTTCCCCGATGCCGAGACCCTGTCGGCGATCGTCGACGTCCACTTCCCCGGCATCAAGCCGCGCCTGGTCTCCGAGGCGCTGAAGACCTTCTACGAAATCCGCGACACGCCCGGCTTGAAGAAGAAGCCTTCCACCTCGGAACTGCTGGACTGGCTGAAGCTGCTGCTGGTCGAGGATATCGACGCCGAGACCCTGCGCGAGAAGACGCCGAACAAGCTGATCCCGCCGCTGCACGGCGCCCTGCTGAAGAACGAGCAGGACGTGCATCTGTTCGAACGCCTGGCCTTCCTGAACCGCCGCGAAGGCTCGCGCCCCGGCGGCTGATCCCGTGATTACCGCGATTTCACTGGATCGAGCGCCCCTAACGCGCAGAATGGAGCCAACAGAGGTTCGACCATGCGTCACATCCTGCTTTATCTAGCCCTGAGCGTCAGTCTGGCCGCCTGCGACGGCGACAACTCGGTCCGCATCACCACCACCTCGTCCAACGACGACCAGGATGCGGGTGTGCTGAAGGTGATCGACGCCCTGCAATGCCCCGACAGTCTGGGCGTGCTGACGCGCAAGGGTCTGATCGCGGCCGGCGGCACGAGCTGCGTTTATGGCGGACCCAAGGGCGCCGACGTGGTGCTGCATCTGGTCAAGCTGGACGGACGCTCCGTCGATGACGTGCTGCGCGACTTCGAAGATCGCGCCAGCACCGACCTGCCCCACACTGTGGCGCGTCTGGCTCCCGGCGGCGGCAACGCCCCGCCCGCGCCATCGACGACAGAGCCGACCGAGACTGCCTCGGTCCAGGCGCCCGGCGTCGATATCCGGGCGCGTGGCGACGATGCCTCGGTCAATCTTCCCGGGCTGAAAATCGAGACCCAGGGCGATAACGCCAGCGTCCGTATCGGCGGCATCAACATCCAGTCCAAGGACGGACAGAACACCCGCACCGAAACCTCCAGCGTCAGCATCGACACCAACGACAACTCCACACGCGTGCGCACCCGTGCGCCGGGCGCCGCCACGCGCATGACCTACATCCTGGCCGACGATCAGCCTAGCAACGCCGGATGGCGCCAGGTGGGGTTCGAGGCTAGAGGGCCCAGCGGCGGCCCTATCGTGGTCGCCGTGGTCCGGTCCAAGGATCGCGAGAATGGCCGCATCTTCGACGACGCCAAGGATCTGGTGGCGCTGAACGTCGGCCGCTGACGCCTGTCGAAAGGCCCGGTTTTCCTCGCCCATCGGCGCGGATAAGGCCGTGCGGCTTGATCCCGGCGCGTCTTTGCGTCACCTGACCCCCCGACAAGCGATCAGGACACGCCCTTTGGCCGAGCGCACACCCAAGAAGAACGCCCCCCGCGCGTGGCAGCGCATGCTGTCAGGCCGTCGTCTGGACCTGCTAGACCCCTCGCCCTTCGACATCGAGATCGAAGACATCGCCCACGGCCTGGCCCGCGTCGCCCGCTGGAACGGCCAGACCATTGGCGAGCACGCCTTTTCGGTCGCCCAGCACTCGTGCGTCGTCGAAGAGATCGCCGCCCACATCAAACCCGGCCTGGACCCCAAATGGCGCCTGGCCGCCCTGCTGCACGACGCCTCCGAATACGTCATCGGCGACATGATTTCGCCGTTCAAGGCGGCCCTGGGTTCCGGCTACAAGGACTTCGAGGCTCGGCTGGAGGCCGCCATTCACCTCCGCTATGGCCTGCCGCCCAAGACGCCGCAGACGATCAAGACCCTGATCAAGAAGGCCGACAAGGCCTGCGCCTTCTTCGAGGCGACGCAGTTGGCCGGCTTCACCGAAAAGGAATCGCTCGGCTTCTTCGGCAGTCCCCCCGCAGGCTACAACCTGACCATCGAGCCTCAACCCGCCCCGGTCGCCCAGGCCCGCTATCTGGAACGCTACCGCGTTCTGGCCGGCGCGGTCGGTCTGATTCCCGCCGACGACGCCTGGCACACGGAATAGAACCATGACGCAGGGGGCGGAGGGCGGCGTTCGCATCGGTCTGTCGGCGGTCGTCATGACGCTAAAGACCCGCCAGGCCGTCGTCCTGACCACCCCGGCCGAGGACTGCGCGCGCGCCCTGCCCTTCGGTCCCTTCGACCCTGTTCGCGATCGCACCTTTGAGCGCGCCCTGCGCGACTTCGTGACGGCACAGACGGGGTTCAGCCTCGGCTTCGTCGAACAACTCTACACCTTCGGCGACGCCGGCCGCGCCTCCCCCCGCGCCACGCCCGGCCCAGGGCGTCATCGCGAGGTCTCCGTCGGCTATCTGGCCCTGACGCCCGACGCCTCGGAAGGCCAGACCCACGACGCCCGCTGGGATGCCGTCTTCGACTTCTTCCCGTGGGAAGATCGCCGCAGCGAACATTCCGCCGCCCTGACCGACGGCCTGACTGCCTGGGCCGAAGGCGACGAGCACCGCCTCGCTCGCGCCCGCGCCCTGTTCGCCCTGACGCCTGAGTACCGCTGGAACGAGGAAAGGGTGCTTGAACGCTACGAACTGCTCTATGAGGCCCGTCTGGTCGCAGAGGCGTGGCGCGACGCCGATCAGACGCCTCCCCACCCCATGCCCGGCCGCATCATGACTTCGGACCACAGACGCATCCTGGCCACCGCCCTGGGCCGTCTGCGCAGCAAGCTGAAATACCGCCCGGTCCTGTTCGACTTGACCCCCGGCGTCTTCACCCTGTCCCAGCTTCAGGCGGGCGCCGAGGCCGTCTCGGGCCTCAGCCTGCACAAGCAAAACTTCCGGCGCGGGGTGGAGCGAACGGGCCTGGTCGAACCCACCGGACAGCTCTCCTCGACCACCGGCGGCCGTCCCGCCGAACTGTTTCGATTCAAGGGCGTGGACGCCCAAACCGGCGCCGCGCCGGGCCTGTCCCTGCCCGCTCAAAGATAGCGTCGGATTTCTTTCACAGACGGGTTGCGAAGCGCTGCGGCTCCGATTAGAGAAGCCCCTCGCTCGACCAAGCGATATCGGCGCCGCGGAGAGGTGGCAGAGTGGTCGAATGTACCGCACTCGAAATGCGGCGTGCCTGGAAGGGTACCGTGGGTTCGAATCCCACCCTCTCCGCCATCCGTCAGCCCGCCGCTGACAAACGCCAAGATTCCGAAATCGTTGAAGTTTGAAGCGTGCCGCGACAGCACGTCGCGCGCGCTGTCGCCTTTCCCCGCACAAGGAAAAGAGGCGGCCTTTCGACCGCCTCTTCCAGAATGATTCTTGATTCAAAAGACGAGCCGCAGCAGCGGCTCGTCTTTCCGATCAGAAGCGATATCGCGCGCCGACGTAAACCTGGCGACCGGTGTGGTGATAGACGTAGGTGCTGTCACGCGGCCCACCGATGTCGCCGTGGTTCTGACGGTTCTCCTCGTCCGTCAGGTTCAGCCCTTCGATGGAGACGCTGAGTTTTTCCGTCAGGTTGTAGGACGCCGAGGCGTCGATGGTCGTCGTTTCCGACTTGCCTTGATAAGGGATCAGGCCAAGAGCGCCGTTCGAGCCTGGCACGTTCTGGAAATAGGAGTCGCGATAAGCGGCCGAGACCCGCGCGTTGAGCTTGCCGTCGTCATAATAAAGCGTGGCGTTCCACGCCTTCGGCGACAGGTTGACCAGATCCGCAGTGACGAAGACGGTGCAGGCTGGCGTCGTGCAGTAGTCGATTTCCGATTCGACATGGGTGTAGTTCAGCTGTGTGCCGAAGTTCGAGAACAGGCCCGGCAAGAAGCTGAAGGTTTGTTGATAGCTGACCTCAAAGCCCTTCAGGGGGCCGCCGGGCGTGTTGGACGGCGTGCTGAACTGGAAGGTCGCGCCCGCCGGGCGCGCTCCAGCGGGGAAGGCGATGGGATTCAAAGCCGTCAGATCGCTGTAGAGCACCGGCTCCGCCGTGGTCTGCACATAGGTCGAGATGTCCTTGTAGAAATAGGCGAAGGACAGCAGGGCCTCGGGCGCGAAATAATACTCGATGGACAGGTCGTAGGTCTTGGCCCGGAACGGATCGAGCTCGACATTGCCCAGCGAGGCCGTGTTGGTCGCCGCATTGGCGGCGCTGAGCGCGAAGACAGGCGGCAGGCTGGTGACCGGCGGACGCGACATCACCTTGGCCGCGGCAAAGCGGACGATGAGGTTCTCGTAAGGCTCGATGGACAGGTTCAGCGACGGCAGGGTGTCTTTGTACTCGTTCACACCGATGACCGGTGTCGCGACACCGCCGACATTGGAGTAGCCAATAGCTTCGACCTCGGTCTTCACCTGACGAACACCGACGTTCCCGCGGAAGGGTACGCCCATGACCTCGGTATTCCAGTCGGCCTGGATGTATCCGCCGGTGTCCTTCTCTGTCACTTCGCGCCAGTTGCCGTAGGTGGTGGGGTTGCCGTTCAGTCCGATCAGGCGGAAATCACCACCCGCGACGCCGGTGTCGCAGTTGCAGTTATAGTTCCAGACGCCGGCAAGCGCAGCCAGATCCGGTCGAACCCAGGACGTGGCGGAGCCGGCGGGAAGGTCCAGGTTCTTGCCGAACCCTTGAAGCAGGTTCGTCACGGAAGCCATGGTCACACCAGTAGGCAAGGCCGGAGCGCCATTGGTCAATCGCGCGAAGTTGCGACTGTTGGATTCGAACTCCTTGCGGCTGATGCCAGCCTTCAGTGTCAGCCAGTCGGTCACCTCGAATTTGAAGCTGGCTTCGCCCGTCGTGTAGATATTTTCCTGGAAGTTTGAGCTGGAGCGCAGTTCCGAACGTGGTTGCGCACCCGTCGGTCCCACGATCGTCCATTGCGCCGGGTCGGCGACGTCGAAGCCCCAGTTGATGGCCGGCAGGTTCCGGTTCTCGCGGAAATCGTAGGAATAGCCATCGACGTTCTGGCGATCGATGATGGCGCTGACCTGCACCGGGTTGCCGAAGGTCGATTCCGCACGTCCGATCAGACCGCTGAAGCTCAAGCGATCCGAGAACTCGTGCTCGACCCCAAAGGTCATTTGCTTGAACTCGGTCTTCAGGACATCGAATCGCTGCTCACTGCGGATGTCCATGTCGTCCAGCTGAGCGTAGACCATCTCATTGGTGGCGGGATCGATCTGGAAGTCGATGATATCGACCTGAGGCTTGCCGCCCTGATCGGCGCCGCGGCTGAGCGACCAGGCCTGAAGGAAATTCTCGCTGCGGGTCGAGTCGAGCTTCGAATACAGCATGTCCATGGTGAACAGCGTGGGGCCGTTGCCTGGGCGCGCCTGCAGCGAGAGGGTCGCGCCCAGACGTTCCTGGCTGTGTTCAAGGCTGCCGTAACGAGGAATACGCGGGTGAAAAACAAGGTTCGCGTTTGGAAGCACGCCGACGTTCTGGAAGCCGCCGTCGTTGGACGTCGGGAATCCGGGATTGGGACCTGCCGGGCCCCAACGAACCGAGCTGAAGCCCTCTTCCAGGCTGTCGCGCTCGCTGTAGGCGATGGAGAACAGGGCGCCGAGCTGGTCGTCGGCCCAGGTGTTGGAGACCAGGGCGGCGAAGCGCGGGCTCCAGTCCTCGGACAGGTCGTTGTAGCCGTACTGGCCAGACACGGCGCCCTGGAAGCCGGGCTTGTCGAACGGGCGGCTGGTGGTCAGATCGACGGTTGCGCCCAGAGACCCTTCCTCGACCTCGGCCGAGGCAGTCTTGCGGACCGTGATGTTGTTGAACAGCTCGGAGGCGAAGACGTTGAAGTCGAAGCCGCGACCACGGTTCACGCCGCCCGAGGAATCGGTCGCGCCGGTCGAGGACTGGGCCTCGATGCCGTTGATGCGGGTGCGAGTGAACTCCGAGCTCAGGCCACGCACGGTGATCGAACGCCCCTCGCCCGCATCGCGGTCGATGGAGACGCCGGGGATGCGCTGGATGGATTCGGCCAGGTTGGTGTCGGGGAAATCGGCGATGTCTTCGGCCGAAATAGCGTCGACGACGCCGGCTTCGCGGCGCTTGATGTTCAGGGCGTTCTGCAGGCTGGCGCGGAAG
Organism: Brevundimonas sp. KH_058; assembly: GCF_057838505.1. Lineage (NCBI taxonomy): Bacteria > Pseudomonadati > Pseudomonadota > Alphaproteobacteria > Caulobacterales > Caulobacteraceae > Brevundimonas > Brevundimonas sp. KH_058. Next base: position 3,314,818 of record NZ_CM174469.1, read on the forward strand.
CCGGTGACGACGATGTCGTCGACTTCGGCGGCGTCGGCGTCCTGAGGCGCGGCGGCCTCGGGGGTCTGTTCGGCCGTCTGGGCGGCGGCGTCATGCGCCATCATGGCTAAAGCGAGCGCGCCCAGCGAGGCGGTGGCGACCAGCGCATGGCGCGCAAATTTATGGCGTTGGGTCATTTTCGTGTCTCCTCCCAAGTGTGGCGTATCGAGGATCGGAATGTCCTCGTTCAAGCCGCCCGCTGCTGGCGGACGACACCGGTGTCAGCGCTCGTTTGCCAAGCTGCTGCTACCGGTGTCATAAATGTTTTAGGCACAGTTGCCGGCGTGTGGCAAGAACGTGGCCGCCTTGATCTCCAATTTGTAATCTACCGGCGACGACGGTGATCCACGGCGTCTGAACCAAGACCAAGCGCGCAAGACGCTGGCGACGGGAGGCAATAATGTCCATTAATATCCGCATCTTGAATGCCGGCTTGCTGATCTTGGATCATGCCGCGCTCCACGATTGCTCGCGATGATCACGCGACGTTCCGCCATCGTCGCGGGCCTTGCCGGCGCCGCCCTGCCCCTCGCCGCAAGGGCCGATTCTCGCGATCCCCAGGCCCAGACCACGACAGGTCCCGTCGTCGGGGTTCGACGCGAAGGAATCAGCGTCTTCAAGGGCGTGCGTTACGGCGCGCCGACGCGACGTTTCCAGCCGCCGGAGCGCCCGACGCCGTGGCGCGAGCCGATGCGCACGACGGCCTATGGCGCGGCCAGTCCCCAGCGAGGCGACGAGGCGAATCAAAGCGAGGACTGCCTGTTCCTGAACGTCTGGACGCCGGGGACCGACGCCGCCCGACGGCCGGTAATGGTCTATATCCACGGCGGCGCCTATTCGAGCGGATCGGGATCGGACCCGCTGTATGACGGCGCACGGCTGGCGGCGCGGGGCGACGTGGTGGTGGTCACGCTGAACCACCGGCTGAACGTCTTCGGCTATGCCTATCTGGCGCGGTTGGCGCCGGGGTTCGAGGACTCGGGCAATGTCGGTCAGCTGGACCTGATCCTGGCGCTGCAATGGGTGCGGGACAATATCGCGGCCTTTGGCGGCGACCCGTCACGGGTCATGCTGTTCGGCCAGTCGGGCGGAGGCGCAAAGATCGCGACCCTGATGGCGACGCCCGCAGCCCAAGGCCTGTTCCATCGCGCGGCGACCATGAGCGGTCAGCAGGTGACGGCGTCCGGCCCGATCAATGCGACGACGCGGGCGACGACCTGGCTGAAGGCGCTGGGTCTGACGCCGGATCGGGCGGCCGAGGCGGCGACGATGCCGGTCGAACGGCTGCTGGAGGCGCAAGGCGCCGAGGATCCGATCCTGGGGTTCGGCGGCCTGTATTTCGGGCCTGTGCTGGATTTCCGCACCCTGCCCCGCCACCCCTTCTATCCCGACGCCGCACCGCTGGGCCGGTCGATCCCGATGATCATCGGCAATACGCGCGAAGAGACGCTGGGCTTCATGGGCGACGATCCTCGGAACGTAGGCCTGACGTGGCAGACCCTGGCGGCACGACTGTCGCCCGGCGTGATGCGGATCGACATCACGCCCGAGGCGGTGATCGCCGGCTATCGCGCCATGCATCCCGACTGGTCGCCCGATCAGGTGCTGATCGCCGCCACGACTGCGGGCCGGTCATGGCGTGGGGCAGTGATCGAGGCCGAGGAGCGGGCCAAGGCCGGGGCGCCCGCCTGGGTCTATCAGCTCGACTTCCTCGGCGAGCTGGCGTCGGGCCGCAAGGGGGCGTTCCACACCGCCGACATCCCCCTGGTGTTCGACAATGTCGAGGCGGCCGGCTCGCGGACGCGGGGAGCTGGCGCGCAAGGCCTGTCGGACCGGATGAGCGACGCCTTCATCGCCCTGGCCCGTGACGGCGATCCCAATCATGCCGGCCTGCCGCGCTGGGAGCGATATGAGCTGCCCCGCCGCCAGACGATGCTGATGGACGTGCAGCCGCGCATGACCGACGACCCGCGCGGCGACGAACGGGCCTTCTTCTCAGCCATCCCCTACATCCAGCCGGGGACGTGAGCGGACTTGGACTCCAACTCGGAAAAAACAGTCCAACGAGTCCAACTTCCGATCCCTCTCGCGTCATCGGTTGACGACCGAAGATCATAACTCATCCCAGAGGCCTGTTAGGTCGATTGTCGTTCACGAAGAAAAACACCTGACAAATCAACATTGGTCAGCGTCGAAATAGGATGGCTAGTTCAGGGACGGCGGCAAGTGCGCCGGGCAGGTCGTTACCTCGGCGAACCGAAGACCCGCAGTCGAAGTTGGACTCCCCGATTTCCTAAAGCGCGAAATCGAGCCGGGCGGCCCATGCGCGGATCAGATCGGGCCAAACCTGGGCGGGCTTGCCCTGGATCAGGCGGACGCCAAAGCCGTGGCCGCCTTCCTGGAACAGATGCGCCTCGGTCGGGACGGCGGCGGCCTTGAGCGTGGTCAGCAGTTGCAGGCTGTTCTCGACCGGCACCGAGGCGTCGTCGATGGCGTGCAGCAGGAAGACGGGGGCGGCGCCGCGCCAGTCCATCTGCTCCAGCGAATAGGCCGCGATCCGCGCCGGCGACGGCGTCTCGCCCAGCAGATGGGTGCGCGATCCGGCGTGGACATGGGGGTCCGTCATGGTCGCCACCGGATACATCAGCACGGTCAGATCCGGCCGCAGGAACAGGGCGTCGGCGGCGTCCGTCGCCGGATAGGTCGCGTCCGTCCGTGCACTGACCAGACCCGCCAAATGCCCTCCTGCCGAAGCGCCAAGGACCGCGATCTTCTGCGGATCGACGCCATAGTCGGCGGCGCGGCTGCGGATCAGGCAAATGGCGCGTTGGGCGTCCTGAAGCGGCGCATCGGCCCCGGCCGCCCAGCCGTCGGCCGGCAGGCGATAGCGCAGGACGAAACAGGTCGTGCCACTGGCCGCGAAGACGCGCGCAACGTCGTAACCCTCCTTGTCCAGCACGGCCCAGCGATAGCCCCCGCCGGGGATCAGCAGCATTGCCGAACCGTTCGGACGCTCAGGCCGGAAGACGGTCAGGATCGGGTCGGTCGTATATTGGGCGTAACGGTCGTGGAAGGCGGGATCGGTCGAGCGTTCCGGCACGATCGGCGTGACCGTCACCCCCTGCCCGCCCGGCGCCCCGTCGGGCCACAGGTGGATGATCTCGGTCGGGTCGGCCGGGCCGGCCCGTCCGCCGTCGGCGATCGTCTGCGCCCGTGCGCCTGTAACGCCCAAGGCTATCCCGGCCCCTGCGGCCAGGCCCAGAAGCGTCCTGCGTTCCATATCCATCGTCATGCTCACATGCTGAAAAGACGACGGCCGGACGATCGCTCGCCCGGCCGCAATCCTCGATGCGTCGGGGCCTATACCCCAGCGCCGTTCGTCAGACCTTGGCCGGCTCGTACTTCGGCATGATCAGGTGGATGACCAGAAGCGCGATCAGATAGACCGAACCGGCCACGATGAAGATGGGCGTATAGGTGCCGATCTTCTCCAGGATCTGGCCGACGTATTTGGAGAACGCCATCCCCCCGATACCGCCCAGCATTCCGCCGATGCCGACCACCGACCCCACGGCTTTTCTCGGAAAGACATCGCCCGGCAGGGCATAGAGGTTGGCCGAGAAGCCCTGGTGCGCCGCTGTGGCCAGGCCGATGATCAGGACCGCAACCCACAGGTTCGACGCCTCTGCGGCGAACATGACCGGCACGGCCAGTACGGCGCACAACAGCATGGTCAGCTTGCGCGCCTTGTTCAGGCTGATGCCCATATGCATCATCCGAGACGACAGCCAGCCCCCGCCCACGGAACCCACGTCCGACAACAGATAGATGGCGACGATAGGCGGACCGAAGGTCTTCAGGTCCAGGCCGTAACGCTTGCCCAGGAAGTCCGGCAGCCAGAACAGGAACATCCACCAGATCGGATCGATCAGGAACTTGCCCGCCGCATAGGCCCAGGTTTCCTTGACGGTGAGTAGCTTGAGCCAGCCCACCTTCTCGTCCGTGTCGGCCGGATCCTGTTCGATATAGGCCAGTTCAGTCGCGGACAGGCGCTTTTGCTCGCGGGGCTTGCGATAGACCAGCAGCCAGATCGGCAGCCAGATCAGACCCAGGGCGCCGGTAATGACAAAGGCCATTTGCCAGCCGAACGACAGCACCAGGATCGGCACGATCAGGGGCGTGACGATGGCGCCGATGTTGGTGCCGGCGTTGAACAGGCCGGTCGCCAGGGCGCGTTCCTTCTTGGGGAACCACTCGGTGACAGCCTTGATACCCCCGGGGAAGCCCCCGGCCTCACCGGCGCCCAGCACCATCCGGGCCATGATGAAGTGGGACAGATCGCGCGCCCCGGCATGCAGGATGTGGCCGACCTGCCAGATGGCGAACGCGATCCCCAGGCCCCACCGGGCCCCGATCTTGTCCATCAGCCGGCCCCAGATCGCATAAAACAGCGCGTAGGTGGCCTGGAAGTAGAAGACGATGTCGGCATAGTCGGTCTCCGACCAGCCCATTTCGACGGACAGGGTCGGCTTGAGGAAGCCGATCATCTGCCGGTCGACGTAGTTGATGACCATGGCCGCGAACAGCAGCCACATGATCAGCCACCGGTACTTGCCGGGTGACGGCGCCTTGATCTGAATCGGCGGCGCGACGGAAGCGTCTGACATGGTTATGAAAACCCGTTCCTAAATATTCCTCGACGCGTCCCTGCTCTTTACCGTCCCTGAACGGCGGCGGGGTTGACGTCCGGTGATGTTTACTTGGCCTCGGCCCTGACGACCGAACAATGAAGTTCTGCGATACCCTTGAAGATGCACACGGCCTCGTCGCCCGCGTGGACACGGTGGACGCCGGTGACGGCGCCGGTCGAGACCAGCGTGCCCGCCTTCAGCGGACGGCCCCAGCGCGCGCAATGCTCCAGCAGGAAACGCACCGATTCCATCGCGCCGCCGGCCAGCGAGGGCGAACCGCCCGTGCCGACGCTGGCGCCGTTGATGACGGTCTCGACCTCGATGCCGTCCAGGCGCTCGCGCCAATTCTCGACCTCGGGGCCGATCATCAGCCCGCCGTTGTTGCCGAAATCGGAGGCGACGACGGCCGAACCCAGCTCATTGATCGCCGACAGGGGGCTGCCGGCCAGTTCGACGCCGATGAAGACCTTGTCCACGGCGGCCGTGGCTTCTTCGATGGTCCAGTCGGTCTTGGCGGGATCGGCGTCGGCGCCGATGCGGGCGATGAACTCCGATTCGACGGCGGCGAACCCGCCTTCGATCTCGGGCAGCGGCACGACCGTCTCGCCGGGTGCAGGCCAGACGTTGCGGGCGAAGATGGCGCCGGCCAGGCGGTGGATGCCCAACTTCGGCTGCTGCGCCGGCGGCACGCCGCCCACCTTCCATCCCACGACCTCATCGGGGAACAGGCCGATGGCGATGTCCTGAATGGCGTAGGATTCGGCCATGCTCTGAGGAATCACGCCTGGATAATCGGGTGTGTTGCGCGCAGCCAGGCGCGCTGCGACGAACTGCTGTGCGATCGCGGCGGGATCTGCCGACAGCGCATCGGCTTGGCTCGCGAGAGAAGGGGTCGAAGTCAAAAGGGTCGCCTCGTGAATAAGCTTCGATAAGAGCCACGAAGGAAACCGGTGTCAATGCGCTTTAGCATCGCCCCATGGCGCTGACGGCGAGTCGCGGCTATGCCTTTGCGTTGCACAGAGGGAAGGAGCCGAACCTTGGCTCAAGACGATCCGCGATCCGGCAAACCGGGCAAGCGGGCCACGATCAACGATGTCGCCAGAGAGGCGCAGGTCTCCAAGAAGACCGTCTCGCGGGTCATCAACCAATCGCCGTTCGTCAAGGAAGACACGCGCGAACGGGTCAACGCCGTCATCAAGACCCTGGGCTTCACCCCCGATCCCCAGGCGCGCGGCCTGGCGTTCCGGCGCTCGTTCCTCGTTGGCCTGATCTACGACAACCCCAGCCCGACCTATGTCGTGAACATGCAGCAGGGTGTGCTGGATGCGCTGAAGGGTTCGGGACTGGAGCTGGTCGTCCACCCCTGCAACCGCAACTCCCCTACCCTGCTCGAAGACATTCGAGGCTTCGTCGAGCGCCAGCGTCTGTATGGCGTCATCATGCCGCCGTCGGTGTCGGAGGACAAACAGGTCATCGACCTGCTGCGGGACCTGGACTGCCCCTATGTCCGCATCGCCTCGGTGGCGCTGGACGAGCCGCAGGCCATGGTAGTCACCAACGACTGGATCGGCGCGGCCGAGGCGGCGGCGCATCTGGCCGACCTGGGGCACAGGCGAATCGGCCTGGTGCGCGGCCCGGACCTGTTCCGGTCGTCGGCCGTGCGGGGCAAGGGCTTCCTGGACGCCCTGGCCGAGCGGGGCATACCGCTGGACCCGGCCTATGACTTCAAGGGCGCCTATACGTTCGAATCGGGCGTCGAGGCCGGGCACGCTTTGCTGGCGCTGGATACGCCGCCGACCGCCATCTTCACCCTGAACGACGACATGGCCATCGGCGTGATGCAGGCGGCGCGGGATCGTGGGCTGGAACTGCCGCGCGACCTGTCGCTCGTGGGCTTCGACGACCTGCCAATGGCGGCGCGGGTCTGGCCCAATCTGACGTCGGTGCGCTTGCCGATCCGCGACATGGGGCGGATGGCGGCCGAAAAGCTGCTGGCGCCGATGCGCGGCGTCGATCCGGCCAAGATGCAGCAGCCGGAAGTCCGACCGGCCCTGGTGGTGCGCAAGTCGGCGATTCCTGCGGCCTGAAAGAAGGTCGGTCGGCGCGCGTGATCGCGCGCCGACCTCTAGGCCTTAAGCCGTTTCGAGAACGGGCTTGGCGGCGAGAACACTCTTCAGATAGTCGCGGATGCCTTCGTCGGTGGCGTTGGCGAAGAAGTAGTCCTGGAAGCGCTCGCCGGCGATGGCGGCCTTCAGCAGGTCCTGGTCCATCGTCTTCAGCACCGTCAGCATGTCGTGGCAGGTCACGGCCTTCAGGTCGCTCAACACGCCGCGATTCTTGCGCATGATCTCGGCCCGCTCACGCGGATAGCCCAGACCGCGCTCGCCTTCGAACAGCTTGCGATAGACGTCCTGCAGGTTCAGTTCCGCCGCCCAGCCAAAGCCCTTGGCGTAAGGCATGGAGATGGCGTTGCCGTCATTGATCTGGCCGAACAGGAAGGCGTCGGTCGGGTCGATGATCAGGCCGCAGAAGACGCCCGGCATGCTGTTACAGGCCAGCATCGATCCCGTGCCCGTGCCGCAGCCGGTGACGACGAAATCGGCGGCGCCCGAGTTCAGCAGGATGGCGGTCAGGACGCCGTTCATCACATAGGTCAGCGAGGCCTTATCCTCGGCCGCATACATTCCATAGTGGAAGACTTCGTGGCCCAGGGGCTCCGCGACGGCGGTCAGCGCGGCATGCACCGTCTCGCTTTTGGCGGCCTGGCTGTTTTCGATGATGAGAGCGATCTTCATGGGGGAATCCTCAAGACGGTGGCGAAGCGATGCCGAACAGATGTCGGCGATTATGGTCTAATCCATTGCATCATAATATGACACCGGTTACCTAGTCCACAGAAGGACGGACGCAAGATCCGTCACTGTGGCTCGCGGTGCGAGTTCCTAGGGAGACGGCATGTACGACCCCATGTACGACAAAGTCTATCAGGCGACCCATCCCGACATGATGGACGGCGCCTCGAACCAGCAGCTGCGTGATCGCTATCTGATCGAGGGCCTGTTCGTTTCGGACAAGATCAGCCTGAACTATTCCCACCACGAACGCATGATCATCGGCGGCGCGACACCGGCCGAGACCGCCTTGAGTTTGCCCACCCATTCCGAGCCGCCGTCACTGGCCGGCGCGCCGTTCTTGCAAGCCCGCGAACTCGGCGTGGTCAATATCGGCGGCGCCGGTTCGATCACCGTGGATGGCGAGACGATCGAACTGGGCTTCCGCGACGGCCTGTATGTGCCGATGGGGTCGAGCGAGGTCAGCTTCGCCTCGAACAACCCGGCCGAGCCCGCGAAATTCTATCTGGTCGCCACCCCGGCCCACGCCCGCTACAACCTGACCAAGATCTCGATCGACGAGGCCGTGCCGCTGGAAATGGGCGCGCTGGAGACATCGAACGAACGGACCATCTACCAGTATGTCGTGCCGGCCAAGGTGAAGTCCTGCCAGCTGCTGCTGGGTGTGACGGTGCTCAAGCCTGGCTCGGTATGGAACACCATGCCGCCGCACATTCACGACCGCCGCTCGGAAGCCTACCTCTATTTCGGCCTGGGCGAGGATGACCGCGTTTTCCACTTCATGGGCGAGCCGGACAAGTCGCGACACATCGTCATCGCCGACGGCGAGGCCGTGATCTGCCCGCCGTGGTCGATCCACACGGGCGCAGGCACGTCGAACTACACCTTCATCTGGGGCATGGGCGGTGAAAATCTCGACTACACCGACATGTACAAGCTCGACATCTGCCAGTTGAAGTAATCAGGACAAGAGGAAGAAAAACATGAGCAATCCGTTCGACCTGACCGGCAAGGTCGCCCTGGTCACCGGCGGCAACGTGGGTCTGGGTCAAGGCATCGCCCTGGCCCTGGCCGAGGCTGGCGCCGACATCGTCTCGGTCGCCCTGTCGGAGTCCGACGACACGGTCGCCAAGGTCCAGGCCCTGGGCCGTCGCGCCGCCTCGATCAGCGCCGATCTGACCTCGATCGAGCCGGTCGAACGCGTGGTTCAGGAAGCCCTGGCCGCCATGGGCCGGATCGACATCCTGGTGAACAACGCCGGCCTGATCCGTCGCGCTGATGCGGTGGACTTCACCGAGGCCGACTGGGACCTCGTGATGAACATCAACCTCAAGACGGTCTTCTTCATGAGCCAGGCGGTCGCCCGCCTGTTCATCAAACAGGGCGACGGCGGCAAGATCATCAACATCGCCTCCATGCTGTCCTTCCAGGGCGGCATCCGCGTGCCTTCCTACACCGCCTCCAAGTCGGGCGTCGCCGGCCTGACCAAGCTGATGGCCAACGAGTGGGCGCCGCACCGCATCACCGCAAACGCCATCGCCCCCGGCTATTTCGCCACGGCCAACACCCAGGCCCTGCGCGAGGATCCGGTCCGTTCGGCCGAGATCCTGGGCCGCATCCCCGCCGGTCGCTGGGGCGAGCCTTCGGACTTGGGCGGCGCAGCCGTCTTCCTGGCCAGCCGGGCCTCGGACTATGTCCAGGGCGCCATCCTGCCGGTCGACGGCGGCTGGCAAGCACGCTGATCTAAGGCTAGCCTTCCGACCATGACAGACCACGCCTCGGGCGGCAGGATTCTTTGCTTCGGCGAGATGCTGCTGCGGTTCTCGCCCAACGACAACGAACTGCTGATGCAGTCCCCCGCCCTGACGATCCGTCCGGCGGGGGCCGAGGCGAACGTCGCCGTGTCCCTGGCCCGCTTTGGCGCGCCGACCGGCGTGGCGACGGTCCTGGCCGACAATGCGCTTGGCCGAGGCGTGCGCGACGAGGTGCGCAAGCACGGCGTCGACACCTCGCAGGTCGTATTCAAGTCGGGTCGCATGGGCCTGTATTTTCTGACGCCCGGCGCGGTGCGTCGTCCGTCGGAAGTGCTTTACGACCGCGCCGGTTCGGCCTTCGTTGAGCATGTCGATACGGCCTTCGACTGGGATCAGTTGCTGGACGGGGTCGAATGGTTGCACGCCTCGGGCGTGACGCCGGCGACGGGGCCGAACGGTTCGGCCGCCGCCGAGGCCATCATCGAGGCCGCCGTCCGCAAGGGCGTGAAGGTCAGCTATGACGGCAACTTCCGCGGCAAGCTGTGGGAACAGTGGGACGGCGATCCGCCGACCACCCTAGGCAGGATGCTTTCGGGCGCCACGGTCGCTTTCGCCGACGATCGTGACTTCGCCCTGGTTCTGAAGACGAAGTTCGACAGCGCCGATCCGGCCGTTCGCCGTCGCGAGGCCGCCAAGGCCGCCTTCGCCGCCTTCCCCCGCCTGCAACGAATCGCCTGCACCCTGCGCGTCCAGGAAAGCGTCGCCGACCAGGCCTTGTCGGCGGTTATGCTGACGCGCGACGGCGATGGGGTGATCGAGACAAACGCCGAGGCCATTCAAATGGCCGGCGTCGTGGACCGCGTCGGCGGCGGCGACGCCTTCGCCTCCGGCGTGCTGTTCGGACTGTGGAGCGGATGGTCGGATCAGGAGGCGCTGGACTTCGGCCTGGCCGCCGCCGGGCTGAAGCACTCCGTGCCCGGCGACTTCAATCTGTTCACGGCCGACGAGGTGCGCGCGGCCATGGGCGACGGCGGGTTCGATATCCGCCGCTGAGGCCGCAAACATCGTGATTTGGTGGAGGCTGCGTGGAGAAGTCCATGCGGCCTTTTTCATTGACGACGAAGCACTAGGAAACCGGTGTCAGTCATGCTTGAGTAACGCTTCGAAACGGTCGCCAAGAACCGTCCGAGGTCACACCAGGAGTTCCGATGTCCGTCATGTCCATGAACCGCCGCGCCCTGCTGGCCGCCGGCGCCGCCGCCACCTTCGTCGCCGCATCCGGCCCCGCCTTCGCCCAGACCTCTCCCGAGCGCCCCGCCGTCCTGGACGCCATGAAGCGCGCCGCCCGATTCATGAGCGAGGAGGCCGCCGTCGAGGGCGGCTATGTCTGGCAGTACCTTCCCGACTTCTCGCGCCGCTGGGGCGAGCTGGAAGCCAGCCCGACCATGATCTGGGTCCAGCCGCCCGGCACGGCGACCGTGGGCCACCTGTTCCTGGACGCCTATCACGCCACCGGCGACGACTTCTATTACGAAGCCGCCAAGAAGGCCGCCGACGCCCTGGTCAAGGGCCAGCACCCATTGGGCGGCTGGAACTATGTCATCGACACCGCCGGCGAGGAGTCGCTGAAGGAGTGGTATGGCACGGTCGCCGCCAACGCCTGGCGGCTGGAAGAATACCACCACTACTATGGCAATGCGACGTTCGACGACGCGGGCACGGCCGAGGCGTCTCAACTTTTGCTGCGGGTCTATCTGGAGAAGAAGGACCGCAAATATCTGGCGCCGCTGAACATGGCGATCAGCTTCGTGCTGGAGAGCCAGTACGAAAACGGCGGCTGGCCCCAGCGCTATCCATTCGTCCAGAACGGCGGCCTGCATGGGCACGCGGACTATACCCCCTACATCACCTTCAACGACGATGTGGCGGGCGAGAACCTGGAGTTCCTGATCTACGCCTATCACGGCCTGGCGCGGAACGGCCGGGGCGACGCCAAGGTGCTGGACGCCATCAACCGCGGCATGGACATCTTCGTGAAGACCCAGCAGCCGCAGCCGCAACCGGCCTGGGGCTTGCAGCACTTCCCCGACACACTGAAGCCCGCCGGCGCCCGGACCATCGAGCCCCAGGCCTTCGTCACCCATGCGACGGGGACCAACATCAAGTCGATGCTGGGCTTCTATCGCCTGACCGGTGACCGGAAATATCTGGCGCGCCTGCCCGAGGCGATGGACTGGCTTGATCAGGTGGCGACCAAGCCGCCGCTGAACACGCCGGGCCGCACGCACCCGACCTTCGTTCTGGAAGGCGCCAACACGCCGATCTACATCCACCGACGCGGGTCCAACATCGCCAACGGCCAGTATTATTCCGACGACAACCCCACCAATCTGATCGTCCACTACGGCTCGTTCCGCAACGTGGACACCCCTGCCCTGCGCGCCGAATATGCGCGCCTGTCCGCCCTGCCGGTCGATGAGGCCACGCAAGGCTCGCCGCTGAAGGCGCGTCCCGGCTCGCTGAATCTGCCGAAATATTTCACGCTTCAGGACGTGGATGTCTGGGACATGTCCAGCGACGCCCGTCGTCCGACCCGTCCGCACGCGAACCGCGCCGCCGAGGTGATGGCCGGGCTGAACACACGCGGCTACTGGCCCACGCCGCTGACCACGACGTCCAATCCGTACAAGGGGCCTTCGCCCACGGCGGTGACCGGCGGCGAGTATCAGATGACCCGTGTCGGCGACCTGTGGGACACCTCGCCTTATCAGACGGATTTCCCGGTCGAGGGCGTCTCGACCTCGGTCTTCATCCGCAACATGGGAGACCTGATCGAGGCGCTGGGGGCGTAGGCCACCCCACATTTCGTCATCCTCGCCACGAGGGCGAGAATGACGAGTTGAGGAGTGCGACCGCTTGGTTAGAGCGCCAGCATGTCCCGCGTGATCCCGCCAACCGACTTCGCCCCGGTCAACGTCATCGCCACCCGCATCTCTTTCTCGAACAGGTCGAGCAGATTGCCGACACCGGCCTCCCCATCCGCCGCCAGCGCATAGACGAAGGCCCGCCCCAGCAGGACGGCGTCAGCGCCCAAGGCGATGGCGCGCACCACGTCCAGGCCGTTGCGGATGCCGGAATCGACCAGGATTTTCAGATCGCCTTTCACCGCCTCGGCGATGGCCGGCAAGGCGCGGGCAGACGACAGCACCCCGTCCAACTGACGCCCGCCATGGTTCGACACCACGATGCCGTCGGCGCCGAAGCTGACCGCGTCACGGGCGTCCTGAGCGTCCAGAATGCCTTTGATGATCATCGGCCCGTCCCAGAAGTCGCGGATCCATTGCAGGTCCTTCCACGAGATCGACGGATCGAAGTTGTTGGCCAGCCAGCCGATATAGTCGGCCAGGCCTGTCGGCTTGCCCAGATAGGCGGACACATTGCCCAGATCGTGCGGTCGTCCGTTCAGCCCCACGTCCCACGCCCAGGCCGGATGGGTCATGGCCTGGGCCATGCGGCGGATTTCGGCGTTGGGGCCGCTCATGCCCGAATGGGCGTCGCGGTAGCGGGCGCCGGGTGTCGGCATGTCGACGGTGAAGACCAGGGTCTTGACCCCGGCGGCCCTGGCGCGCTCCAGCGCATTTCTCATGAAGCCCCGGTCGCGCAGCACATACAGCTGGAACCACATGGGCCGGTCGATGGCGGGCGCCACCTCCTCGATCGGACAGACCGAGACGGTGGACAGGGTGAAGGGCACGCCGCGCGACGCCGCCGCCTTGGCCGCCTGCACCTCGCCGCGCCGGGCGTACATGCCGGTCAGGCCGACGGGCGCCAGAATGATCGGCAGGCGCAGGGTCTCGTCGAACAGCCGGGTTTCCAGGCTGAGGCTGGTCATGTCCTGCAGGACGCGCTGGCGAAGCGCGATGGCCTGCCAATCCTCGACGTTGCGGCGCAGGGTTTGCTCGGCGTAGGCGCCGCCGTCGATATAGTGGAACAGGAAAGGCGGCAGCTTGCGCCGCGCGGCCTCGCGATAGTCACTGGGCGACGAGATGATCATCGGATCGCCTTACTGGAAGTTGGCGAAGGCGCCGCCGTCGACCAGCAGGGCCGCGCCGGACATGTAACCGGCCATGTCCGAAGCCAGGAAGGCGACGACCGAGGCGATGTCCTCGGGCCGGCCCAGGCGCCCCAGCGGGATGCGGCCCTCCATATACTCGCGCTTGGCCGGGTCGGCGAGATCGTCCTTGTTGATGTCGGTGGCGATGGTGCCGGGCAGGACCGAGTTGCAGCGGATGCCATGGCGACCCAGGGCGACGGCGCAGGATTGCATCAGGCTGTGCACCCCCGCCTTGGTCGGGGTGTAGTGGGTCTGCATCTCGCCGCCGACCAGGGCCGAGATCGAGCTGATGGCGACGATCGATCCACCCTCCCCTTGCTTCACCATCTGGTTCGCCGCCGCCTGGGTCATGAAATAGGCCCCGTGCAGATTGACCTCCATCGTGCGACGCAGGGTCTCGACCGGCATGTCGAGGAAGCCGTGGAAGGGGCAAATGCCGGCGTTGGACACGAAGACGTCCACGCGCCCGAACGCCGCGACGGCCGCATTCACGAAGGTTGTCGCGCTGTCCGGCAGGGCCACGTCGGCATCGACCACGATGGCCTTGCGGCCCAGGGCCTCGATCTCGGCCACGACCTCGTCGGCGGCCGCGTCGTCCTTGTAGGTGTTGATGGCGACATTGGCGCCCTGGCGTGCGGCCTCTATCGCCGTCGCCCGTCCGATACCCCGCGATGCGCCCGTGATCAGGACGACCTTGTTCTCAAGCAGCATGCGGGCTCCGGCGTTTCAATGTGTTCAGGGTTTCGGCAGCCAACCGAGGTCGGCGCTGATGGCGTTGGCGGCGTCGGTGACGGTCTTGGTCAGTTCCGTCATCCGGGCGTCGGACATGTATTGGGCGGCCGAGGAGACGCTGAGCGCCGCGACGATATGGCCGTCCACCGAACGGATCGGGGCGGCGACGCAGCGGATCTGGTCCTCGTTCTCTTCCAGGTCGAAGGCGTAGCCCTTCTGGGCATAGCCGTGCATCCGCTCCAGCCAGACGGCGCGGGCCGACGAATCATAGGGCGCGCCCTCCGGCGCATAGAAGTCGATCCAGTCCGGCTCGGACTTGTCGAGAATCAGGGCCTTGCCCAGGCCCGTCGAGGCGATGGGATGGCGTTCGCCCAGGCGCGAGCCGATGTTGATGCGGCGGCGACCGGCGACCTTGTCCAGATAAAGAGCGTGGCGACCATCGAGCACACCCAGGTGAACCGTGTCGTCGGTCTGGGCCGACAGCTGTTCCAGCCAAGGCCGGGCGACGCGCGGCAGGTGCATCTGCTGGCTGGCCGCATGGCCCAGTTCCAGCAATTTCGGGCCAAGAGAATATCCCTCACGCGGGCGGAACGACAGCAGACGACGATCCACCAGGGCCGAAGCCAAGCGGTGGGTCGTGCTGCGGGTCAGGTCCAGCTTCTCGGACAGCTCGGCCAGAGGCAGCGAGCCCTCCATCAGGGCGTCGATCACATCCAGGCCGCGCAGCAGGGTCTGACTGCCGGACGCCTTGGCGCCGACTTCTTCTTCCCCATCGACCTGTGCGGTCTTGATTGACGTCACTCGTCCCATTTCGTAATCCTCATTCTCAGAATGTAGCAAAACACGCAAGCTTGTCCGGGGAACTGGGTTGAGTTTGACGCGGCGCACGGAGGAAAGCCAGTGAAATCCCGCATGATGGGAGCAAATCACCAAATGCCGGTGATTTCTCAATGAGCCGCCTGCCGAAGATCAAACACGTCCGCGCCTTCGTCGTGAAGAACGATGGAACCGGGGGCGGCGCCGACTATCATGACCAGGGCGACGGCCACTGGATCGATGATCATATCGCCACGCCGATGGCCAAATATCCCGAGTATCGCCAGAGCCGCCGCAGCTTCGGCATCAATGTGCTGGGCACGCTGGTGGTCGAGATCGAGGCCGAGAACGGCGTCGTCGGTTTCGCGGTGACGACCGGCGGCGAACCCGCCGCCTATATCGTCGAGAAACACCTGGCCCGCTTCCTGGAAGGCCGCGATCCGTCCGAGGTCGAGAAGATCTGGGACCAGATGTATTTCTCCACCCAGTATTACGGCCGCAAGGGCTTGGTCGTGAACGCAATCTCCGGCGTCGATCTGGCCCTGTGGGATCTGCTCGGGCGTCTGCGCCAGGAGCCGGTTTTCGCCATGCTGGGCGGGGCGGTGCGCGACGAACTGACCTTCTACGCCACCGGCGCGCGGCCCGACAAAGCCAAGGAACTCGGCTTCATCGGCGGCAAGACGCCCCTGCACCACGGCCCCGCCGAGGGCGAGGAAGGCCTGCACAAGAACATCGCCGAGCTGGAGGCCATGAGGAACGCCTGCGGCGACGACTTCTGGCTGATGTTCGACTGCTGGATGGCGCTGGATCTGAACTACGCCACGCGTCTGGCGCACGAGGCGCACAAGCTGGGTCTGAAGTGGATCGAGGAGGCGCTGAGCCCCGACGACTACTGGGGCTATCAGGCGCTGAAGAAGAACGCGCCCAAGGGGATGCTGGTCACCACGGGCGAGCACGAGGCGACCCGCTGGGGCTTCCGCATGCTGCTGGAGATGGAATGCTGCGACATCATCCAGCCGGACGTGGGCTGGTGCGGCGGCGTCACCGAACTGATCAAGATCTCCGCCCTGGCCGACGCCAAGGGCGTGCTGATGATCCCGCACGGATCCAGCGTCTATTCCTACCACTTCGTCGTGACGCGCCATAACAGCCCGTTCGCGGAGTTCCTGATGATGGCCCCCGGCGCCGACGAAGTCGTGCCCATGTTCCATCCCCAGCTGATCGGCGAGCCGGTTCCGGTGAACGGCAAGCTCAAGGTGCCGGATGCGCCCGGTTTCGGCGTCGAGCTGAACCGCGACATCGCCCTGCATCGCCCCTACGCGCGCTAAGACGAAAGACACTTAAAGAATGAAACTGCTGCGTTACGGCCCTAGGGGCCAGGAAAAGCCGGGCACGCTGGACGCCGAGGGGCGCATTCGCGACCTGTCGGGCGTCGTCGCCGACATCACGCCGGACCAACTGCATGGTGCGGCGCTTGAGGCGCTGAAGGCCATCGACCCGGCTACGCTTCCCCTGGTCGAGGGCGAACCCCGATATGGCGTGCCGGTGAACGGCAGCCGCAAGTTCATCGCCATCGGCCTGAACTTCGCCGACCATGCCGCCGAATCCAACCTGCCCATCCCGGGCGAGCCGGTGGTCTTCACCAAGGCCATCACCTGCCTGAACGGGCCGAACGATGACGTGATCATTCCGCGCGGTTCGGAAAAGACCGACTGGGAAGTCGAGCTGGGCATCGTGATCGGCAAGCCCGCCACCTACGTCACCCAGGACGAGGCGCTGGATCACGTCGCCGGCTATGTGCTGATCAACGACGTGTCCGAGCGCGCCTATCAGACCGAGCGCGGCGGCACCTGGGACAAGGGCAAGGGTTGCGACACCTTCGGTCCCGTCGGTCCCTGGATCGTCACTAGCGACGAAGTGGGCGACGTCCAGAACCTGGACATGTGGCTGGACCTGAACGGCAAGCGCATGCAGACCGGCAACACCAAGACCATGATCTTCGGCGTCGCCGAAATCGTCTCCTATTTGTCGGAGTTCATGACGCTGGAGCCCGGCGACCTGATCACCACGGGCACCCCTCCGGGCGTGGGCCTGGGCCAGAAGCCGCCGCTCTATCTGAAGGCCGGAGACACGGTTCGCCTGGGCATCCAGAAGTTGGGCGAACAGGGCCAGACCTTCGTGGAGTGGACGCGATGAGCGCTTATCAAGGGCGCTTCGCGGGCCGCACCGCCGTCGTCACCGGCGGCGCCTCGGGCCTGGGCAAGGCCTCGGCCGCCCGCATCGTCGCCGAGGGTGGCAAGGTCGTACTGTGGGATCTGAACGCCGATGCGCTGAAGGCGGCGGCCGAGGAGGTCGGCGCGACCCACGTCGTGGCCCTGGACGTCTCGGACGCCGACGCCGTCGCTGCGGCGGCCGAGGAATCAAACAAGGCCTTGGGCAGGATCGACATCCTGATCGCCTCGGCCGGCATCACCGGCGCCACCGTGCCGGTGCACGAGTTTCCGATCGACAGTTGGAAGCGCGTCGTCGACATCAATCTGAACGGCGTCTTCTACTGCTCGCGCGCCATCGTGCCCTTCATGCTGACCAACGGCTATGGCCGCATCGTCAACGTGGCCTCGGTCGCGGGCAAGGAAGGCAACCCCAACGCCAGCGCCTATTCGGCGTCCAAGGCCGGCGTCATCGGCTTCACCAAGTCGCTGGGCAAGGAACTGGCGGGCAAGGGCGTCATCGCCAACAGCCTGACCCCCGCCACCTTCGAAAGTCCGATCCTGGCCCAGATGCCGCAAAGCCAGGTCGACTACATGCGATCCAAGATCCCGATGGGTCGCCTGGGTGAGGTCGATGAGAGCGCCGCCATGGTCTGTTTCATGGCATCGGAAGAATGCAGCTTCACCACCGCCTCGACGTTCGACACGTCGGGCGGACGTACGACTTACTAGGCGCACGCGGGTGGGTTCGGATCTGCGTATCGTCGACGGCCACGTCCACCTGTGGGACCTGTCGCGTGCGCGCTATGGCTGGCTTCAGGATGATCCCCTGCCGAACAATCCGGCGGGGGACATGTCGCCCGTCGCGCATAAGAACTATCTGCTGGACGACTATCTGGCCGATACGGCTGGATGGCGCGTGGACAAGATCGTCCACGTCGAGGCCGGCCAGCCGGTGGGCCAGCAGTTGTCCGAGACCGACTGGCTCCAGTCCATGGCCGATGACCGCGGCTACCCGCACGCCATCGTCGCGGGCGCCGACCTGCTCGATCCCGACCTCGATGCCATGCTGGAGGCCCATGCGGCGCGTCCGAACGTGCGCGGCGTGCGCCAGATCGTTTGCTGGCACGAGGATCCGCTGAAGACCTATACCGACCGCGACCTGCTGCGCGATCCGCAGTGGGTCAAAGGTTTCGCCAAGCTGGCGCGCCACGGCCTGTCGTTCGACCTTCAGCTTTATCCGTCGCAGATGGAGACCGCCGCCATCATCGCCGCGCGCCATCCCGACATTCCCATGATCGTCAACCATGCCGGCCTGCCGACCGACCGGGACGAGGCGGGCATGGAGCGCTGGCGCACGGGCCTGCGCCTGCTGGCCGCCCAGCCTCAGGTCTCGATCAAGATCTCGGGCCTGGGCATCACGGACCGCGCCTGGACACCTGACAGTATCCGCCCCGTCGTTCTGGAATGCATCGACGCCTTTGGGACCGAGCGAGCCATGTTCGCCTCCGACTTCCCCGTCGAAAGCGTCCACGGAACCTTCGACGCCTTCTATTCCGCCTTCGACGCGATCACGGCCGACTTCTCGGCCGACGAGCGCGACCGCCTGTTCGCCGCCAACGCCGAGGCGATCTACCGCATCTGACCCCCATTCCGCCGAAGCCGCGCAAAGACGGCTAGGCCCCGAGGACATCCAGGAGAGTATCCCATGGTCATCGAGACCGACGCCGCCCACACCCCCGGCGGCCTCGCCAAACCCGCCGGTTCGCTGAAAGGCCCGCTGGCCTTCGCCATCGCCTGCTTTCTGATCTGGGGCCTGGCCTATGGTCTGCTGGACGTGCTGAACAAGCATTTCCAGGAGACTCTGAGCATCAGCCAGGCCGACAGCGCCTGGCTGCAGATCGCCTATTTCGGCGCCTATCTGCTGCTGTCGGTTCCGGCGGGGATGTTGCTGCACGCGCGGGGCTACAAGTTCGGCATCGTCTCCGGCCTGGCCGTCACCGCCGTCGGCGCCCTGCTGTTCATCCCGGCGGCGGGCGCGGGCGCCTTCCTGCCCTTCGTCGGCTCGATGTTCGTTCTCGCCGCCGGCCTGTGCATCCTGGAGACCAGCGCCGACACCTACGTCAATGTCCTGGGCGATCCGGCCAAGGCCTCGCAGCGTTTGAACCTGGCCCAGTCGTTCAACGCCCTGGGCGTCTTCTTCGGTCCGCTGATCGGCGGCGCGGTCTTCTTCAGCCCGACCACGACCGAGGCTCTGGGCGGCGCGACCCGCTCGATCCAGATCGTCTATGGCCTGATCGCCGTCGGCGTGGTCCTGTTCGCCCTCGCCGTCTGGCGCGCCCGCCTGCCCGAGACCGGCCTGTCGGATCACGGCGGCGCGGTCGAAGGCGACGCCCCCGCCCTGCCCCTGTCCAAACAGCCGCACTTCATCGCCGGCGTGATCACCCAGGCCCTCTACATCGGCGCGCAGGTCGGCATCGGCGCCTATTTCATCAATCTGGTGACCCACAACTGGCAGGGCCTGACGTCACAGCAAGGCGCCTTCATGTTGTCGCTGGCGGCCATCGGCTATCTGGTCGGCCGCTTCTTCGCCACCGCCCTGCTGCTGAAGGTCAAGCCCCGCGTCCTGCTGACCACCTATGGCGTGATCAACGTCGTCCTGACCCTGGTCGTCGCCGCCGGCATCGACAAGGTCTCGCCCATCGCCTTGCTGGCCGTCTTCTTCTTCATGTCCACCATGTTCGCCACCATCTTCGCCCTGGGCACCACCGGCCTGGGCGCCGGCACCAAGAAGGCCTCGTCCCTGATGGTTATGGCCATCGGCGGCGGCGTTCTGCTGCCCTGGCCCATGGGCAAGATCGCCGACCTCTACGGCGCCAACGTCGCCTTCCTGCTGCCCGCCGTCTGCTTCGCCGTCGTCGCCTGGTACGGCTGGAAGGGCGCCGGCCTTGGACTGAAGAAGGAAGCCGCCTGATGCGTCTTCGCACCGCCCTCCTCGCCTTCACCCTGCTGGCCGGTCCCACGGCCGCCTGCGCCCAGACGGTGACGCCTACCGCCGCCGTCGCGCCCGCCGCGACGATCGACAGGCACGCCCTGGTCACGCGCCACAACGTCAGCCTGACCGCCATCGACCGCCATGCCCCGATCATGCTGGGCAACGGCGACCTGGGCTTCACCGCCGACATCACCGGGCTTCAGACCTTCCCGGAACAGTATTCGGAACTGTCGCCCCTGCTGACCATGGCCCAGTGGGCCTGGCACAGCTTTCCCAATCCCAACGGCTATACCGAACAGGACGGCCTGATCGACGTGCCCGTGCCGGGTCGGGGCGAGCAACCCTATGCCTGGATGAAGTCGTGGGCGGTCGCCGAGACCCAGCCCGCCTACACCTGGCTGCGGGCCAATCCGCATCGGTTCTCGCTCAGCCGCATCGGCCTGACGTTCGCCAACGGCAGGCCGCTGGACTTCGCCAGGGTCGCCGACACGCGCCAGACGCTGGACCTGTGGTCCGGCGCCCTGACCAGCCGTTTCACCTATGACGGCCAGCCAGTCGAGGTCGTGACCCGGGTCCACCCGGCGCTGGACATGGTCATGGTCGAGATCGCCTCGCCCCTGGTCGCCGCCCAGGGTCTGGGCGTCCAGGTCCGCTATCCGGGCGTGAACCCCGCCATCAATCCCGATCCGACAACGTTTGAGGCCTCTGGCGCGCAAAGCCTGAGCATCGTCGCCTCCGACACGGGCGACGTCCGCATTCGCCGCACCCTGGACGACACCACCTATTATTCCGGCATCACCGCCTCGGGTAAGATCGAACAGAGCGGCGCCGACGCCTTCCGCGTGGCCGCCGCTGGTCGCGAGCGTCTGACCATCATGGTCCGTTTCGACCAGCAAGCCCAGACGCCAGCCACCCCAGCCTACAGCGCCGGCGTCCAGGCGACGACTACGCACTGGAACGGCTTCTGGACCCAGGGCGGCGCCGTGGATTTCACGGGCTCCACCGATCCGCGCGCGGCCGAGCTGGAGCGCCGGGTGGTCCTGTCCCAATACCTGTCGGCCGTGAACGGCGCCGGCGAGCTGCCACCGCAGGAAGAGGGCCTGTTCTCCAACAGCTGGTACGGCAAGTTCCACCTGGAAATGCACCCCTGGCACGCCGGCTGGCAGGCCATGTGGGGCCATCCCGACATGCTGGAGCGCAGCCTGCCCTGGTATGTCGGCAATCTGGACAACGCCCGCGCCGAGGCCGCCCGCCATCACGTCAAGGGCGCCTGGTGGCCCAAGATGGTCGGACCCGAGGGCCGCAACAGCCCCAGCCTGGTCTCGCCCTTCATCATGTGGCAGCAGCCGCACCCGATCCTTCTGGCCGAACTGGTCTGGCGCGCCGAGAAGGACCCGGCCGTGCTGGATCGATACGGCGAGGTAGTTGAGGCCACCGCCGACCTGTTGGCCTCCTGGCCCATCGAACACGACGGCCGCCTGAACCTGGGCACGCCGATGATCCCGGCCCAGGAGAACTACGATCCCTTGACCACGGTGAACCCGACCTTCGAGGTCGAGTATTTCCGCTGGGCGCTGGAAACCGCCCAACAGTGGCGCGAACGCAAGGGCCAGGCCCGCCGCCCCGACTGGGATCAGGCCCTGGCGAAGATCGCCCCGCCACCGATGAAGGACGGCCTGTATCTGCCGATCGAGAACCTCCCCGACTTCTGGGAGACGGCCATGTCCGACGCCTGTCGCAAGCACGCGGCGGCGGCCCAGTGCAAGAACCGCGACCATCCCTCCTTCCTGATGGCCTATGGCTTCATACCCGGCGCGCGGATCGATCCGGCCGCCATGCGCCGCACCTTCGAGGCGGTGGAGCAGAACTGGGATGTACGCCAGACCTGGGGCTGGGACTTCCCGATGATGGCCATGACGGCGGCCCGCATCGGCGAACCGGAAAAGGCCGTGAACTGGCTGTTCGCGGACCTGAAGAACAATCAGTGGGGCGTCACCGGCATGACCCCGCGCGTCCATCTGGACGAGCACGCCGACGAACTGGTGCCGGTGTCCGCCGGCGCCGGCGGGGTCGAGATGGCGGTCAACCCAGATGGACCTGGTTATCGGCGCGCCGCCGAGACCTACTTCCCGTCCAATGGCTCTCTGCTGATGGCCATCGGCCTGATGGCGGCGGGCTGGGACGGGTCCAGCGGCCACGCGCCCGGCTTTCCCAAGGACGGCTGGACCGTCCGGGTCGAAGGCCTGACCCCCGCGCCGTAATCCAGAAAAAACCGAGAGGAACGCCCCAATGACGACCTCCAGACGCACCGCCCTGAAGGCCCTGTTCGCGGCCCCCGCCGTCGGCGCCTTGGCCACCACGACCGTTCAGGCCCGGCAGGCCGCAGCCACGCCTGCGCCGGGCCAGACCCCGGTCTGGCCCGCGCCCAACACCGCCCCGCCCTCGACCCAGGAGACGCCGGTCGAGCGGCCGCGCTGGGACGGCCCGGTCCCGACCGAGTGGGTCGATCCCAAGACCGGCCACCGCATCCGCCGCGTCTCGCCCGATGGCGGCGGCGGAAAGCCTTATTTCTACAAGAACATGTTCCTGCAGCCCAAGGCCGGCGCGCCCGACCTGATGGTCATTTCCACGCCCCAAGGCATCTCGACCGTTGACCTGGCGACCTGGACCGTCAGCGTCCTGGTCCCCGAGCACGACGCCGACCTGATGTTCACAGGCCGCAAGGGTCGCAACGTCTATTATTCGGTGACCGCGCCCGGCGAGGGCCAGTTGATGGACCGCGCCAAGACCCTTTTCGTTATCGACGCCGACACGAAACAGAAGCGCGAGATCGGCCGGATTCCGAACGGTCAGATCAACTCGGTCAACGCCGACGAGACCCTGCTGCTTGGCTTTGTCGCCTATGACAGCCAACCGCTTCAGCCCACCGTGCCCGACCCGCGCAACCGTCGCTTCGACCAGGCCGAATACGAAGCCAACGGGCCGGACGGCAAGCCGCTGAACTTCGCCCGCGCCAAGGGCGTGCGGATGCTTCAGCGCTGGGCCGCCGGGTATCCGATGGAGATCTTCGTCATCGACCTTGCGACGGGCGAGCGCCGCGTGATCCACAAGACCAACGAGTGGATCGGCCACACCCAGTTCTCGCCCACCGATCCCCAGCAGATCATCTTCTGCCACGAAGGCCCCTGGCACCGCGTGGACCGGATGTGGGCCATCCGCACCGACGGCACGGGCCTGAGGAAGACCCACCAGCGGACGATGAACTTCGAGATCTTCGGCCACGAATGGTTCAGTCCGGACGGTAAACAGGTGCTCTATGACCTGCAGACCCCGCGCGGTCAGGTCTTCTGGGTCGCCTCGGTCGATCTGGAGACGGGCCGCCGCGTCTATCGCCGGGTCGAGCAGAACGACTGGTCCGTCCACTACAACGTCTCGCCGGACGGAACCCTGTTCGCCGGCGACGGCGGCGATGGCGACATGGTCGCCCATGCGCCCGACGGCAAGTGGATCGTCCTGCTGCGTCCCGAACCGATCGTCGACGGCGATCCGTCCAGCGACAAGGAAGACCAGATCTTCGTCGAATATCTGCGCTCGGAACGGCTGGTGGACCTGTCGAACCACGACTACCGGCTGGAGCCGAATCTGACCTTCACGCCGGACGCCAAATGGATCGTCTTCGTGTCCAACATGCATGGCGCCAATCACGTCTATGCCGTCGAAGTCGCGCGTCGCGCCTAGAAACATCGACAATTTGTCGATGCAGCCCAGCTGAATTGTCGAGGTTTTGTCGAGAATTCGACCTCAATCGTATCAGTTCGGATTTGGGCTGGTTGCAAAATGCGGGAAGCTGTCGCAATAAACGGCACGTCGCCAATCCGACTATGCGCGACAGCATACCAAAAAATGACACCGGTGCCAGATGGCCGCCGGGATGGGGAGAGAACGAATGCGACGGACCAACACCCGGACTCTGTGCGCCGTTGGCGTGTCCCTGGCGGCCCTGATGGGCGCGTCGGCGGCTATGGCGCAGACCGCCCCTGCCGTTGAGCCCGTAGCCGAGGAAGCCGCCCAGGACGACGCGACCGTCGTGGACGAAATCGTCGTCACCGGCTTCCGCTCCAGCCTGCAACAGGCCCTGAACATCAAGCGCCAAGAGGCCGGCGCCGTGGACGCCATCTTCGCCGAAGACATGGCCGACTTCCCCGACCAGAACCTGGCCGAGGCCATTCAGCGCCTGCCCGGCGTGACCATCGAACGCGTCAACGGCCAGGGCACGACCATCTCGGTTCGCGGCCTGAACTCCGACTTTACCCGCACGCGCATCAACGGCCTGGAAGCCCAGGCCGCGTCGGGCGGCAACCGCAGCCGCAGCTTCGACTTCTCGATGTTCGCGTCCGAGCTGTTCAACAGCATCAAGGTGCGCAAGACCCAGTCGGCCGAGATCGAGGAAGGCTCGCTGGGCGCCACCGTCGATCTGCAGACCGGCCGCCCGCTGGATTTCAGCGGCAGCGGCTTCAACTCCGCCCTGTCCGCGCAGGCCTCGTACAACGACCTGTCGGAGAAGACGATTCCGCGTCTGGCGGGGCTGCTGAGTTGGTCGAACGAAGACCGCACCTTCGGCGCCCTGCTCTCGGTCGCCTACTCCGAGCGTTCGCCGATCCTGGGCAGCTTCAACACGACGCGTTGGCAGAAGGGCAACCCCCTCGACGTGAACCCGGTCACCGGTTCACCTTACGGACGTGGCCAGAATTTCGGCAACTGCATTCCCTGCACGACGACGGCGCAGCGCGATGCGGTTCTAAACGCCTTCTATCCGCGCATCCCGCGCTATACCCTTGGCAATACGCAAGAGGATCGCCTGGGCATGACGGGTTCGCTTCAGTGGCGGCCCAGCGAGCGCACCGAGGCAGTGCTGGACGTGCTGTGGTCGCGGGCCAACTCGGAACTCGAAAGCCCCAACATTGAGGCCTGGTCGTTCAGCCGCGCCAATGTGAACAGTGTCGTTGTGCGCGACTATGAGATCGACGCCGACAAGAACATCCTGTCGTACGGCGTCTTCGACAACATGCTGGTTCGGGCCGAAAACGGCTTCACGCGCAACGAAAGCAATTTCTACCAGGCGTCGCTGAACGTGCGCCACGACTTCACGGACCGTCTGCACGGCAATCTGAAGATCGGCGCCAACCGTTCGGAAGCGCGCACACCGATGAATGTCGCCTATGCCTTCGAGGCCGCTGGCGTGAACGGGTACAGCTTCGACTTCCGAGAGGACGATCGCAAGCCAACGATCAACTACGGCTTCGACGTCACTTCAGGTCAGCGTTTCACCCTGGTCAACGCCACGCGCAGCACCTCTGGCGGCAACTTCGACAACCAAGTCGGCGCCGGTTCGCTGGCCTACGACTGGTCCGACTCTCTGACCTTCAAGTTGGGCGGCGAATACCGAACCTACGGGTTCGAGACCTTCGGCCTGACGCGCACCAAGACCAACCCGACCGGCGCGGACCGCCTGACGGGCGTGGACAGCATCGGCCGCGTCGTCGACATCTCGGGCGGCGTGGACGCGGGGGCCGGCTCCGACCTGTCGTTCATCGTTCCCGACATCTCGAAGATCGCCGACTTCCTCAGCTTCTACGACGATCCGTTGGTCGCAAACCGAAGCGAACGCGAAGTGGACGAGACGGACAAGGGCATCTTCCTGCAGGCGGACTTCAACACGACCGTCGCCGGCATGGTCCTGCGCGGCAACGCCGGCATCCGCTACGCCCAGACCGAGGTCACGGCCAAGGGTTGGCAGACGATCGCCACCGGCACACCGCCGGTCACCACCTACGACTACGTCACAACCGAGAACGACTACGAAGACGTGCTTCCGTCCTTCAACCTGGCGCTGGAACCGCGTGAGGACCTGGTTATTCGCCTGGGCGCAGCCAAGGTGATGTCGCGTCCGACGCTGAGCGACCTGACGCCGGGCGGCAGCGTGTCGCCGACCACGCGCACGGTCTCCTACGGCAACCCGCTGCTCGATCCGTTCCGCGCCACAAACTACGATTTCTCGGTCGAATGGTATTTCCAGAACGAAGCCCTGCTCGCCGGCGCCCTCTTCTACAAGGACATAGACAGCTTCATCACGTCCGAGACGGTAGGTATCCCCTACAACCAACTGGGCTTGCCGAACGAACTGCTGCAAGGCGCGGCTCAGCCGACCGACATCTTCCAGGTCACACGTCGCCTGAACGGCGCAGGCGGCGCGCTGAAGGGTATCGAAATCCAGTACCAGCAGCCCTTCACCTTCTTGCCCGGTCTGTGGTCGAACTTCGGCTTCACCGGCAACGTCACCTGGGTCGATTCCGAGGTCAGCTACGGCACGGCCGGCAAGAACCGCCTGACGGGGCAGTCGAAAAACACCGCCAACGCGACCCTGTATTACGAGGACGGTCCCTTCCAGGCCCGTGTCTCCGTCGCGCACCGCAGCCAGTATCTGCTGTCCTTCCCCGGTGCGAACGGCAACTCGGAAGAAGGCGTCAACGACACCACCAACATCGACGCCTCCATGTCGTACGAGTTCACGCCGAACCTGACCTTCTCGCTCGAAGGCATCAACCTGACTGACGCTTATACCGATCGCTACGTCGATGTGACGGACCGCGTGTCCGACTACCGTCACACCGGCCGAGAGATCGCCGTGGGATTGCGCTGGAAGTACTGATCTTCCCTCCCTGACGCTTCTAGCGCGATAGACTTGAGGCCCGGAGCGAAACGCTCCGGGCCTTCTTTTTGTTCGGTGCTGAAGGTTTGCGGGCGGGTGTCAGGCCACGCGAGGGCGCAGGCCGGTGACGCCCGTCGAGTCCGTCACCTTGGGCCCCTTGCCGTCCAGGGTGTCGATATTGCAGTCGCGGAAGCGCCAGTTCTCGGCGTTGGCGATGGCCCCCGCGTCCTGCACGTCCCAGTCCAGCCGTTCGAAGGTGAAGTCCTTCAGCGGCGCCTCGGGATAGGCAGCGGCCGCAAAGCCGACCTTGCCGCCGACGGCCTTGATGTTCGACAGATGGACATCGTGGATGCGGGGAATGCCCTGTTCGCGCGGGACCGGCATGGCCAGGGCGCGCCAATAGTCGGGGACGTCGGCGATGCCTGCCGGGATCTGGGCATAGCTGTAGTTCGGATACCAGTTCAGATTGACCTGCATCAGCGTTCGCACGTCTTGCAGATGGATGTCGCGCAGGCGGATGTTGGAAATCACGCCGCCGCGCGTGTGGCCCGACTTGAAGAAGATGCCCAGCGGCACCGGATATTCGATCCGCAGGCCCGAAACCTCGATGTCGTCGAAACCGCCCGAGGTCTCCGAGCCGAACGTCATGCCGGCCAGGGCGTCGCGAACGATGCAGTCGCGGATCTTCACCTGGCGGCACGGGCGGGCGACACGCAGTCCGTCCCAGTCGCGGCCGGCCTTGATGCAGATGGCGTCGTCGTTGACCGACAGGTCGCACCGCTCGACCAACACCCGCTCGGACGAGTCGATGTCTATCCCGTCCGTCGAGGGACCTCGGCCGCCCAGGTTGTTGCGAATGATCAGATCGGCGACCTTCACGTCGCGCGAATAGCAGATGTGGACCGTCCAGAAGCCCGAGCGCGCCAGGTTCAGGCCTGAGACCTCGACCTGTTGGGAATCATAGACGTGGATCAGGCGTGGGCGGCGGCAATCGTAGTCGGCGGCCCAGCGCAGATCGCGCGGGTCATAGTCGCGTCGCATCGCCCAATAGCTGTCCCAGAAGACCTTGCCGTCGCCATCGACCAGGCCCTCGCCGGTGATCCTGGCGTTCTGCTGCTGATAGATGTTCAGCAGGCCGGCGGGCCAGTCCATCTCCACCCCGGCGACGCGGGTGCGGACCATCGGATAGGCGTCTAGGTTCTGAACCCCTCGCAGGGTCGCGCCTCGGCCGATCGACAGGGTCACGCCCGACTTCACGAACAGAGAGCCCGACAGATAGAGGCCGGGCTTCAGCACCACCACCCCCCCGCCCTGCCCCGCCGCCGCGTCGATCGCGGCCTGGATCGGCCGGGTGTTGAGCGTCAAGCCATCGCCGACCGCGCCATAGTCGGCGGCGTCGAAGGTCCGGCCTA
The DNA here is from genome assembly GCF_057838505.1 of Brevundimonas sp. KH_058. Classification (NCBI taxonomy): domain Bacteria; kingdom Pseudomonadati; phylum Pseudomonadota; class Alphaproteobacteria; order Caulobacterales; family Caulobacteraceae; genus Brevundimonas; species Brevundimonas sp. KH_058. Next base: position 3,343,142 of record NZ_CM174469.1, read on the forward strand.
CCGACTGAGCTAAGGCCGGTGCGGCGGAGGCGAGCGCCCCGGTCAGGCCGAGTTGCAGCAGGGAGCGACGATGCATGGGCGTTTTCCTTCGCCGTCTGCGCGGCGTCTCACATTATGCTTATTCGTCCCACGATAATGGGCAAGCCGTGAGACGCAAGCGCCCGCGTGTCGCAGCCGTCAGAGATAGGCCCCCACCTGCCAGGGCACGAACTCGTTGTCGCCGACGCCCAGGGCCTCGGACTTTGACGGTTCGCCCGAGGCGACATCGAGCATCTTCTGGAAGATGACGGCGCCGACCTCGGCCAGGCTGGTCCCGGTCAGGACTGGCGAGGCGTCGATGTCCATGTCCTCGTCCATCCAGTTCGCCAGTTTGGCGTTGGAAGCGACCTTGATCGACGGTGCTGGCTTGGCGCCGAAGACCGAGCCCCGGCCCGTGGTGAAGACGATCAGGTTTGCGCCTGAGGCGATCTGACCCGTGGCCGAGCACGGGTCATAGCCAGGGCTGTCCATGAAGCTGAGCCCCGGCGTCGTCAGCGGTTCGGCATAGCCGATCACGTCGTTCAGCGGGGTCGAACCGGACTTGGCCACCGCCCCCAACGACTTCTCAAGGATGGTGGTCAGACCACCCTTCAGATTGCCGGGCGAGGGATTGTTGTTCAACTCCATCTGATGGCGATCGGCATAGTCGCGCCACCACTCCAGACGCGCGTTCAGCTTGTCCGCCACGTCCTGCGACGCCGCGCGCCGCAGAAGCAGGTGTTCGGCGCCCCATATCTCGGGGGTCTCGGACAGCATGGCCGATCCGCCGTGGGCGACCAGCAGATCCACCGCCGCACCCAGAGCGGGATTTGCGGTGACGCCGGACCAGCCGTCCGAACCGCCGCACTGAAGGCCGACCGTCAGGTGGGATGCGGACACCGGCTCGCGCTGGACGTTGGCGGCCTCGGCGACAAGGTCGCGAACGACCTCGATCCCGGCCTCGATAGCGCGTGCAGTTCCGCCGGCCTCCTGGATGGTCAGGGCGCGCAGATGCGGGCCGGATTGAAGGCCTTCGTTGGCCAGCCAGGCGGGGATTTGGTTGGCTTCACAGCCAAGGCCGACGATCAGGATGGAATGGAAGTTCGGATGTCGGGCATAGCCAGCCAAAGTCCGCTGCAGCAGGGTCACGTCGCTGCTGAGGGACGAGCCGCCGCAGCCGCCCTGGTGTGTAAAAGCGACGACGCCGTCCACGCCCTGGGGCAGGCTGGAATCCGGGAAGGCGTCGGCGATGCGGCGCGCCACGGTGGCCGAACAGTTCACGCTGGTCAGGACGCCGATGTAGTTCCGCGTGCCGATCCGCCCGTCCGAGCGGACGATGCCGTTGAAGGTCGCGCCCGACAGCGGCGCGGGCGGGCGCAGGTCGGCGCCGACCTCGGCCTCACGCCCGTCCTCGGCCATGGCCAGATTGTGGACGTGGACGTGATCCCCGGCGGCGATGGCGGTCCTGGCGCGGCCGATGACCTGGCCATAGCGGCGGACCAGACCGCCCTCCTCCACCGCATGACGGGCGATCTTGTGCCCGGTGGCGATGTCGGCGCGCGCTGGCACGTCCAGTCCGTCGGGCGCATCGCCGGTCGCGATATCATCCAGGGCGATGGCGACGTCGTCGGCGGGGTTCAGAATCAGGACGCGAGACATGGACTACTCCGCGACCAGACGCGCGGCCTCGACCGCGCCGTTCTGGCTGAGCGACAGATAGGCGCCCGTGACCGCGACCGTGAACCGGTCGTCGGCGGCGAGCGCGGGCGGAAAGACGGCGGACAGGCTCAGCAAGGCCGAAACCCGCGCCTGGTCGTTGTCGGCGCCGGCCAGCAATTCGGCGGTCTTGCCCGCCAGCGGATCGTCGACGACGAAGGTCTCGCCGCTCTCGGTCACGCCCGACTGCCATTTCATCCAGGCGGCGACGCCCAGGGCCATGGCCTCGATACCCTGCCCAGCCGCCAGGCGTTCGGCGGCCCCGGCCAGCAGGCGCTGGGGCAGTTTCTGCGAACCGTCCATGGCGATCTGGCGGGTTCTGTGCATCAGGGCTGCGTTGGAGAAACGGGCCATCAGCGCCTCGCGATAGGCGGGGATGTCCAGACCTGGCGGCGGGTTCAGCGTGGTCTCGGCCTCGTCCCACAAAGCCTCGACATAGGCGCGGAAGGCGGGGACGGCGACGGCCTCGTGGACATGCTCATGACCCGACAGGGCGCCCAGATAGGCGATGGCCGAGTGAGCGCCGTTCAGCAGGCGCAGCTTGGCGTCCTCCCACGGCTCCACCGCGTCGGTCAGTTGCACACCCAGCGATGCGAAGTCCGGGCGTTCGCCGGCGAACCGGTCCTCGATCACCCATTGGGTAAAGGGTTCGGCCTTGACCATGCCCTGGTCCTCGACGCCGAGACGGGCCGTCAGGCGAACGATGTCTTCGGGGATGGTCGCCGGGACGATCCTGTCGATCATGGTTTGGGGGAAGGCGCCCTCGGCTTCGATCCATTCGGCCAGCGGCGGATCGATCCGGCGGGCCATGGCGATGACCCCGGCGCGGATGCGCTTGCCGTTGTGCGGAAGATTGTCGCAACTGATGACGGTGAAGGGCTGAAGGCCTGCCGCCTTCCTCGCCCGCAGCGCCGCAACGATGAAACCGGGCGCCGTGCGAGGCGAAGCGATGTCGGCCAGGTCGGCGGCGACATCCGCGTCGTCCAGCAGCAGGTCGCCCGTCGCCGGGTCGAGGCGATAGCCCTTCTCGGTCACCGTCAGGGTGACGATGTGGACATCCGCGTCGGCCATGGCGGCGACCAGGGCGGCGGGGTCTTCCGGCCCGACCAGAACGCCGCGACCGGCGCCGATGATGCGCAGATGCTCGTCCGACCCGTCGCGCACGACCAGGGTGTAGAGGCCGTCCTGCGGGTTCAGCTGATCCCGCACACCGGGCGACCGCAGCGAGGCGCCCAGCACGCCCCATCGCAGGTCGCCGCTCGCCAGCGCATCGTCGAACACGACCGCCTGGTGGGCGCGGTGGAAGGCGCCGATGCCCAGATGGACCACGCCGGTCTTCACCTGGGCGCGGTCGTAAACGGGAATGGCGACCTCGGCGGGCAGGTCCTTCAGGACCGCATCGGAAAGGCGGGTCACAGCTTGTAGGCCGCCTTGACCAGACCATAGGTCAGGGCGTGGGCCAGTTCGTGGGCCTCATCCTCTTCCATCCGGTGTTCGACCACCAGCTTGGCCAGGAAGCCGCAGTCCATGCGCCGGGCCACGTCGTGACGGGCCGGAATGGAGAGGAAGGCGCGGGTGTCGTCGTTGAAGCCGACGGTGTTGTAGAAGCCGGCCGTCTCGGTGACCTGTTCACGGAACCGACGCATCCCCTCGGGGCTGTCGTGGAACCACCAGCTGGGCCCCAGCTTCAGCGCCGGATAGTGACCGGCCAGCGGCGCCAGTTCGCGGCTGTAGCTGGTCTCGTCCAGGGTGAAGAGGATCAGCGACAAACGGGTGTCCGACCCAAACCGGTCCAGCAGCGGCTTCAGCGCCCGGACGTAATCCGTCTGGGTCGGGATGTCGCAACCCTTGTCGCGTCCGAAACGGTTGAAGACGGTGGCCGAATGGTTGCGGAAACTGCCGGGGTGCAGTTGCATCACCAGGCCGTCTTCCACTGACATGGCGGCCATCTCGGTCAGCATCTGGCCGCGGAACAGTTCGGCGTCGGCAGGCGTCGCCGGGGCGGTCGAAACGCGGCGGAACAGGGCCTCCGCCTCACTCTTCGGCAGGTCTGCGGTGAAGGCGGTCGGGTGGCCGTGGTCGGTCGAGCTGGCGCCCATCTCGATGAAGACCGCGCGGCGGTCGCGCAGGGCCTGCAGATAGCCGTCCCACGACAGGGTGTCGCGGCCTGTCTGTTCGGCCAGGATCTTCAGATTGTCGCGGAACCCCTCATAGTCAGGATCCAGCACCGGGTCGGGGCGATAGGCGGTCAGCACCCTGCCCTTCCAGCCCGAGGCCGCGATGGTCTTGTGATGCTCCAGCGTGTCGAGCGGGCTCTCGGTCGTGGTCAGGACCTCGATATTGTAGCGGTCGAACAGGGCGCGGGGCCTGAAGGCGTCGGTCTTCAGCGCGGCATCAATGATGTCGTAGTAGTGGTCCGCCGTCTCGGCCGACAAGCGCACGTCGATGCCGAACGCCTCGGCATAGACCCAGTCGTGCCACAGGCGCGACGGCGTGCCCCGGAACAGGTGATAGTTCTCCGCGAACCGTCGCCAGATCTTGCGCGGATCGGTCTCGACCGGACCGCCGTCGGCGCGGGGAACGCCTAAGTCCTCCATCGCCATCCCCTGGGAATGCAGCATGCGAAAGACATAGTGGTCGGGCGTGATCAGCAGTTCGGCCGGATTGGCGAAGGGTTCGTTCAGCGCGAACCAGCTGGGGTCCGTATGGCCGTGCGGGCTGATGATCGGCAGGCCCTTGATCTCGGCATACAGACGACGCGCGACCGTGCGGGTATCGGCGTCGGCGGGAAAAAGGCGGTCGGGATTGAGCTTGAGCGGATGAGCCATGACGTCCTTCACTGGTCCTCAATACGGAGGCGTTGGATCGCCTCGCAAGTCTGATCCCACCAGATACTATGTCGCGGAGAAAAAGACACCGGTTACCTTGGCGTGCCATTTTGTCCACCTTATGGTACTCGACGGCAAATAATGAAAAGCGCAGATCTCGGCGCTTCGGAGGACACAGATGGCGTTTCGTTCGTTCCGCGTGGGCGCAGGCCTGACCGCCGCCCTGATGGCGACCACCCTGTTGACCAGCCCGGTCGCGGCCCAGACGGGCCGTAACGCGCCCCTGCCCCCCGGCGTCGAAACCGCCTGGCTGGAGCCGACCCCGAGACCGGCGCTGAATGTCGATCCGACCGTGCTGCCTTCGCGCGCCGAGGCCCTGGCCGCCGCCGAATATGTGACGGCGTCCCAGATCGCGGCCATGGCTGGGGAGCCCCTGGCCCTGTCGACCGGCAGCAATCTGACGCAGATGTCGTCCAACTGGGTGGCCGCGACCTTCTATGTCGGGGCGGCGCGGCTGGCGCGGGTGTCGGACGATCCCGAGACCCTGCGGTTCCTGACCGCCGTGGCCGAACACTATAACTACAGCGTGCGCGGCGCCCGGTCGGGGCCGACGATGCTGAACGCCGACGATATCGCCATCGGCGACCTGTACGAGGAACTCTACGCCCGGCGCCGCCAGGAAGGCCTGCTGATGCCGCTGCGCCAGCGGCTGGACTGGCAGGTCCCGCACCTGAATCGCTCGGTCGAGACCCCGGCCCTGGTCTGGTGGTGGGCCGACGCCCTGTTCATGGCCCCGCCGGTGCTGGCGCGGATGTCGGCCCTGACCGGCGATCCGAAATACCTGACGGCGGCGGACAGAGAGTGGCAGCGTACGGCCGAACATCTGTGGGTGCCCGAAGAGCGGCTGTTCCTGCGCGACGAACGGTTCAAGGACCGCACCGAGGCGAACGGCGCGCCCATCTACTGGTCGCGCGCCAACGCCTGGACCATGGCGGGTCTGGCGCGCTGGCTGGAGAGCCTGCCCGCCGACCATGCGAACCGGGCCTATTACGTCGATCTGTTCCAGAAGCTGTCGAGCCGCATCCTGGAACTGCAGCAGGACGACGGCCTGTGGCGCGCCAGCCTGTTGGCGCCCGAGATCTATCCCGAGGCCGAGACCTCGGGGTCCGGCTTCTATGTCTATGGCCTGGCGTGGGGCATCAACCACGGCCTGCTGGATCGCGAGACCTATCTGCCCGCGGTGACCAAGGGCTGGGCGGCGCTGAACCGCCACGTCCTGCCCAGCGGCCTGATCGGCGCGGCGCAGAAGACCGGCGACATGCCGGTGCACACCCGGCCGGAAGAGACCGGCCTCTACGCCACCGGCGCCTATGTGCTGGCGGGGCTGGAGATCGCGGACCTGAACGGCCCGGTCCAGTCCCTGCCCCAGGCCGAGCCTGAGCGCGACACGCCCGAGGTCATCACCGCCACGACCCCGACACCCCCCGCCCCCGTCACCGTCGTCGGCGAGGAGGAACTGCGTCGCCGCGCCGAGGAGATGCGCGCCACCGCCGCCCTGTCCTATGACCCCGCCGGGCTGAACCGGCCCTCGACCATCGAGCGCCTGACGCCGCCAACCGCCGGAGAACAGCGCCCACGCGCCGTCGCCCGTTTCGCGCCGGATCGGTTCGACGACCTGCTGTGGGAGAACGACCGCGTCGCCCACCGCATCTATGGCCCGGCGCTGGAAGGCCGCGAGCCGCCATCGGGATCGGGCATCGACGTCTGGGCCAAACGGGTCCGCTATCCCTTCATGGACCGCCAGCTGAAGTTCCCCAACTATCACACCGACCGGGGCGAGGGTCTGGACTACTACGACGTCGGGCGCGGTCGCGGCGCCGGCGGTCTGGGCGTCTGGCAGGACAACAAGCTGTGGACCAGCCGCAACTTCAAGACCTATCGCATTGAAGAAACGGGCGGCGACGAGGCGCGCTTCAGCGTCGACTACGCCCCCTGGCCCGTCGATGTGAATCGCCGGGTGTGGGAGACGCGCGACTTCTCCCTGCCGATGGGGTCCAACTTCACCCGCATGACCTCGACGCTGAACTCGGACAGCGCCGAGCCCCTGATCGTCGGTATCGGCATCACCCGGCGCACAAACGACAACGGCTCCGGCTTCGTCACCCGCGACGCCGCCAATGGTCGGCTGACCTTCTGGGAACCGGAAAACCCCGAGCACGGCGGCATCGGTATCGCCATCCTGGTCGATCCGGCCATGGTCGAGGGCTTCGCTCAGGACGCGGACAACTATCTGATCCTGCTGCGCGTCACGCCGGGCCAGCCCTTCACCTATTACATGGGATCGGCGTGGGACGGCGGTCTGGACTTCAAGACCCGCGAGGCCTGGGAAAGCTTCGTCGCCAGCTACACCCCGCCTGTTCCGTGGCGTTGACGGGCGATTTGTCCGTAAGGGGCGCAAGGCCGTCTTGCGTCCCGGCGCGAGGCTGGACATAAGGGCCGCACACCGCACACGCGGGCCGGCTTAGCTCAGTTGGTAGAGCGCCAGTTTTGTAAACTGGATGTCGCGGGTTCGATTCCTGCAGCCGGCACCATCTCTATGCGACCATCGGGGACATGGCCGACACAACCAACAAGCTGGGCCACAAGATCGGTGCGCGCGGTGGGAGAACCCGCCAGGCGATCCTCGACGCGACCCAGCGCCTGTTGAACGAGCGGCATTACGGCGAGATCCGCGTCGCCGACCTCGCCTCGGCCGCCGGCGTGTCCCCTTCGAATTTCTACACCTATTTCAAGACGGTCGAAGAGCCTGTTCTGGCGTTGTGCGAGGTCGCAGCGACCGATTTTCAGGGTCTGGCGGCGCATTTCCAGGCGGACTGGCCGGGCGACAAGGCCTTCGCCATCGCGCGCGCCTTCATCCTGGACGTGATGGCGATCTGGCGAAGCCACGGCCAGGTGCTGCGGGTCGAGCACATGCTGGCGGACAATGGCGACGTGGCCTTCGTCGAGAGCCGGGTGCGTCGTCTGCGCCGTCTTCACCTCGCCATCGAACGCCGCGTGGCCCAGGCCCACGCCAGCGGCCTGCATCCCAAGGACTACAATCCGCGCCTGGCCTCGTACCAGATCGCCTCGATTGCGGAATCGACGGCGGCCAGTTTCGACCTGCTGCGCCGCGCCGACACGCCCGAAGCCATTCTGGACACGGCCGCCATCATCATCGTCAAGCTGACGACGGGGCGTTAGAGCCCCAGCGGTCCGTAGAGCCAGGTCAACCAGATCCCCACAGCCAGGAAGACGCCGAACGGCAGCTTTTCCGTCGGGCTGACCGTCCGGCGCACCACCAGCATGCCGAACACCAGGCTGAGCCCCACGGCGCAGGCCCACAGCAGTACACTGGGCAGGCCCAGCCATCCCACCCAGGCCCCTGCCCCGGCGAACAGGAAGGGGTCGCCCCCGCCCAGGCCTTCACGCTTGCGAACGATCTTGTAAATCCAACCGACTAGCCACAGCCCACCGAATCCGACAGCCGCTCCGACCAAGTGTGACAAGGCTAGGTCCCAACCGATTATCGCCGCTGCCGCTAGCCCCGTGGCGACCAGCGGCCAGGTTAGGACGTCGGGCAGCCAGAAGTTCTCGCCGTCGATGATGGCGATCAGCAGCAACTGCCAACCCAGGACGGCGGTCACTGCGACCATCAGCCAGGACGCCCCGCTGAGACCTGCCCAGACGCCCACTACGACCCCGCCCAGCTCGATCAGCGGATAGCGCTGCGAGATGCGCGTCTGGCACCGCGCGCAACGGCCTCGTAGGGCCAGCCAGCTGAACAGCGGAACCAGCTCCCATGCGCGCAAAGGCCGATCGCAGCCCCGGCATCGCGAGCGGGCGACGACGATGTCCTCGTCACGCGGCAGGCGCACACTGACGGCGGCGATGAAACTGCCGAAAATCAGGCCCAGCCCGCCCATGACGGCGGCGGCGATCACAGGGTGCATCGAGACGTCCAGAAGGCGGCGAACGCCTGTGGCTTAGCCGCCTCCGAGCGCCACCGCCACATGATAGGTCACGAAGGACGCCAGATAGGCCAGACCGAACATGTAGCCGATCATGATCCAGGTCCATTTCAGCGAGTTGGTCTCGCGCCGAACCACGCCCAGCGTCGCCACGCATTGAGGCGCGAAGATGTACCAGGCCAGGAAGGACAACGCCGTCGCCAGCGACCAGTGCGAGGCCAGGGTCGACGTCAGAAGGCCTGTCGCATTCTCTGCATCCGCAATGGCGTAGGTGGTGCCCAGAGCCGCAACCGCGACCTCGCGCGCCACCATGCCGGGGATTAGGGCGATGACCATCTGCCAGTTGAAGCCGATGGGGGCGAAGATCGGCTCAAGCGCGCGACCCAGCATGCCTGCGAACGAATAGTCGATGGCCGGCAGGGTCGCGTTCTCGGGCGGATAGGGGAAGGTCGCCAGCACCCACAGGATGATGACCAGCGGCAGGATGATGCGGCCCGCACGGTTCAGGAAGATCTTGGCCCGGAGCCACAGATTGAAGCCGACGCTGCGCAGGTCAGGCGTCTTGTAGGCCGGAAGCTCCATCATGAAGGGCTCGACCGCGCCGCGCCAGAACACCTTGCGGATAACCAGCGACACGAGAAGCGCGCTGACGATGCCGGCGGCGTAGAGGCCGAACATCACCAGTCCCTGCAGATTGGCGAAGCCCCAGACCGTCTCGTTGGGAATGAAGGCAGAGATGATCAGCGTATAGACCGGGATTCGCGCCGAACAGGTCATCAACGGCGCGACCAGAATGGTGGTCAGGCGGTCGCGCTTGGAATCGATCACCCGTGCGGCCATGACGCCGGGAATGGCGCAGGCGAAACTGGACAGCAGAGGGATGAACGCCCGCCCGTGCAGCCCCGCCCCACCCATGATCTTGTCCATCAGGAAGGCCGCCCGGGCCATATAGCCGAAGTCTTCCAGGGCGATGATGAACAGGAACAGGATCAGGATCTGCGGCAGGAAGACCAGCACTTTGCCGACGCCGGAAATGATCCCGTCCACGATCAGGCTCTGCAACAGGCCATCGGGCAGGACCGTCGCGACCAGACCGCCCAGCCAGCCTATGCCGCCCTCGATGCCGTCCATCAGCGGCGTAGCCCAAGCAAACACGGCCTGGAACATGACAAACAGCAGGGCCATCAGGATCAGCAGCCCGCCGACCGGATGCAGCAGGACGGAATCGATCTTGCCGGTCAGGGTGTCGGGCCGCTCGGGCGGGCGGACGCAGGCCTTCATGATCCGCTCGGCCTCGCGCGCGGCGGTGCGCAGTTCGGCGGCGTCGGGGCTGTGCCATTGGCTTTCGGTCACGGCGGCGACGGTGGCCCGGTCTTCGATGGCGACGATCAGATCGTCGATGCCGCGCTTGCGCGTGGCGACCGTTGTGATGATCGGCACGCCCAGTTCGGCGCCCAGCCTCTCCAGATCGATCCTCAAGCCCTGGCGCTGGGCGATGTCGTACATGTTCAGCGCCAGAACCATCGGCCGGCCGACGGCCTTCAGCTCCAGGATCAGGCGCAGGACCAGACGCAGGTTGGTGGCGTCGGCGACGCAGACCACCACGTCGGGCGGCGCCTCTCCGGCCAGACGCCCCAGGACGGCGTCGCGCGTGACCTCCTCGTCCGGGCTGCGGGCGCGTAGAGAATAGGTGCCCGGCAGGTCCAGCACCGACATGGTCCGGCCCGAGGCGGCGCGGATCAGACCTTCCTTGCGCTCCACCGTGACGCCGGCGTAGTTGGCGACCTTCTGGTGGGCGCCGGTCAGGGCGTTGAACAGGGCCGTCTTGCCGCTGTTGGGATTGCCGACAAGCGCGACGCGGGCGGTCTTCAGGGCGATGTCCATCATACCGTATCCAGCTTGATCGTCAGGCTCTCGGCCTCATGCCGCCGCAGGGCCACCCGCATGTCGTCCACCTTCATGGCGATGGGGTCCTGGCCGAATAGGCCTTCGTGCAGCAACTCGATCTGTGCGCCCTCGACGAAGCCCAGTTCGAGCAGGCGGCGTTCTAGCTCCACGGCCTCACTTTGGTGATGACAATGGGCGCCCACCTGGACGATGACGCCGCGATCGCCGCGTCGGGCCTGGCTCAGCTTGATGGTATCGGTCAATTCTACGCTCGCACGGGCGAGGCCGCTCCCCGGCGGCTCCGCGTTTCTTTGACAGTGATTATCAGGTGCGAGCCCCCCGCGTCCAGCAGGACAGCTTGACCAATTGCCGCGCCGACGCATTGCGCTATCACAGGCTGAACAGGAGCCGTCATGACCCGTTTCGCCCTCGCCGCCCCGCTGCTTCTCGCACCCATCCTCGCCTTGGCCGCCTGTGGGCAAGGCGAGCCGTCATCGACGCCCCCCGCCAAGCCCGTTCATGTCCTGACGGAGACCGAGAAGGCGACCCTGCTGGCCTCCCTGCCCACCCCTTACAATTCAGGTGATCTGGAAAATGGCCGCCGCGCCTTTGCGCGCTGCCGCTCGTGCCACACCATCGGCGAGGGCGGTGCGGACATGACGGGGCCGAACCTGCATGGCGTATTCGGGCGTGAGGTCGGGGCAAGGCCGCGCTACAGCTATTCCAACGCCCTGCGGAATGCGAACTTCGTCTGGGACGCCGAAAAGCTGGATCACTGGCTGCAGAACCCGCGCGGCTTCCTGCCCGGCAACAAGATGACCTTCCCCGGCCTGCCCGACGCCACGGACCGCCGCGACGTCATCGCCTTCCTGAAGGTGGAGACGGGCTACAAGCCGGAGCCGGCGCCCGCCTCCTGATCATTCAACCTTCCGGCAGTTCCCTGGGTCCGCCTTCGCGCATTTCCTGGGCTTCCCACTCCTCGATCTTGCGGGCGGTCCATTCCGGCGACTTGGTGAAGCGCGCCAGGACGCCATAGATCACCGGCACCACAAACAGGGTCAGGACGGTGGCGAAGATGGCGCCGGTGAAGATCACCACGCCGATCGTCTGACGGCTGCCGGCGCCTGCGCCTTGCCACAGCACCAGCGGCAGGGCGCCGAAAGCCGTCGCGATCGAGGTCATGATGATCGGCCGCAGACGCAGCGACGACGACTCGATAATCGCCTCCCGAATCGACCGGCCCTGGTCGCGCAGTTGGTTGGCGAACTCGACGATCAGAATGCCGTTCTTGGCCGCCACCCCGATCAGGATGATCAGGCCGATCTGGCTGTAGATGTTCAGGCTGGAACCCGCCATCAACAGGCCGAACAGGCCGCCCGCCGCCGCCAGCGGCACCGTCAGCATGATGACCGCCGGCGTGATCCAGCTTTCGAACTGGGCCGCCAGCACCAGGAAGACCAGTAGCAGCGCCAGGCCGAAGGCCGCGAGGACCGCACCGCCAGCCTCCTGCTGGTCGCGCGCCGCCCCGCCCCACTGGGTCACGACGCCGCCTTGCGGCTGTTTGGCCGCCTCGGCCCCAAGGAATTGGATCGCGTCGTCGATGGTCGTACCGGGGTTGAGGTCGGCTTGCAGCGAGATCGACCGCTGGCGATCCAGACGGCGACGGTCCGGCGTGTCGCCGGTGGTCTTGGTCGTCACCACCGCCGACAGCGGCACCAGCTGCCCGCCGCCGGTCGCGACGTACAGGGCCTCCAGGTCCGAGACCTCGCGCCGGTTGTCGCGCTCGGTCTGCAGGATGACATCGTATTCCTGGCCGCCCTTGATGTAGGTCGTGGCGCGGCGGGATCCGAACATGGTCTCCAGCGTGCGGCCGATGGACTGGGACGACACGCCCAGCGCCGCCGCCTTCTGCGGATCGACATCGACCAGCAGGCGCGGCGAGTTCGGCTCATAGTTCAGGCGCGGGCGCGAGAAGCCCGGATTGGCCTGGGCCGCGGTCAGCAGCGGCTGAAGCCAGGCGTAAATCTGCTGATAGTCGCTGCCCGTGGCGATCAGTTCGATGGAGTTGGAGTTGCCGCCCCCGCGCTGGAAGGCGCCGGGAGTCGAGGCATTGACCTGGGCGTCCGTCTGGCCGCGCAACTTGCCGTTCAGCTCCTGCGCGATCTCGGCCGCCGTCCGGTCGCGCTTGGACCAATCGGCCAGGGTCAGGACGGCGTTGCCTGAGTTGAAGCTGCCGCCGCCGAAGCCGGGCGCCGAGACCAGATAGCTATCCGCCTCGCCGCTGGCCTTGTATTCGGCCAGCAGGGGCTCCAGCCCCAGCATGATCTTGCGGGTATAGTCGAAGCCGGCGCCCTCGGGGCCGGCGACGCGCACCGTGACCCGGCCGCGATCTTCGTCAGGAACCAGTTCGTTGGGCAGGGTCAGGAAGATGCCGCCAGCCCCAGCCGCAACCAGCAGGATCAGGGCGCCGACACCGATCACGGCGATGCGACGGCCCAGCATCATGTCCAGCGACCGCGCATAGGAGCGTTTCAGCCGATCCATGCCCCAGTCCACCCGCCGCGCGACCCAGCCGCCAGTGTGCGCCGGCTTCAGGATCTTGGACGCCAGCATCGGCGACAGGCTGAGCGCCAGGAAGGCCGAGAAGGCCACGGCCGCCGCGATGGCCGCCGCCAGTTCGACGAACAGACGCCCGACATATCCGGGCAGGAACAGCAGCGGCGCGAACACCGACAGCAGGACAATGGTCGTCGCCACGACGGCGAAGAAGACCTGACGAGCGCCGCGTTCCGCCGCGACCAGTGGCGGCTCGCCCAGGTCCAGACGACGCTGGATGTTCTCGACCACCACGATGGCGTCATCCACCACCAGGCCGATGGCCAAAACCAGGGCCAGCAAAGTCAGAAGGTTCAGCGAGAAACCCAATGGCGCCAGAACGATGAAGGTCGCCAGCAGGCAGATGGGCGCCACGATGGACGGGATCAGCGCCGCACGCAGGCTGCCCAGGAAGATGAAGTTGACCAGGGCTACCAGCGCCATCGAGATGCCGATGGTGATCCAGACCTCGTCGATGGCGTGCGAGGTGAAGACCGAGTTGTCCGACCCGATCTCGATCGTCACGCCCGGCGGCAGGCTGGGCCGGATATCGTCGATCATCGCATGGACGCCGTCCGAGATGGCGAGGTCGTTCGACTGGGCCTGACGGGTCACGGCCAGACCGATCTGATCCATGCCGTTGCCGCGGAACAGGCGGCGACCCTCTTCCGGCGCCTCCTCCACCCGGGCGATATCGCCCAGGCGCGTCACATAGGTGGGCTGGCCCTGGACGATCGCCGAAGACCCGCTGCCTGTGCCCGTGGCGACCGACACCGAGGTCGTGGCCGAACCGCGTGTGCCGATGGGCAGTTGGCGGAAGTCGTCGGGCCGGGCGTAGGTGCGGGCGACGCGGACGGTGTAGTCCTTGTCCGTCGATTCCAGCGAACCGGCTGGCAGTTCGACATTCTGGTTGGTCAGGGCCGTCTCGACGTCGTTGACCGTCAGGCCGCGCGCCGCCATGGCGGCGGAATCCAGCCAGACCCGCATCGAATAGCGCTGCTCGCCATAGATGTTGACCTGGGCCACGCCCGGAACCGTCGCCATCCGGTCGATCAGATAGCGGTCGGCATAGTCAGTCAGCTGCAGCCGGTTCATGCTGGTCGAGCGCAGGAAGACGATGATGATTGGCTGGCTGTCGGAATCGGCCTTGGCCACTTCGGGCGGATCGGCCTGATCCGGCAGGCGACCGACCACCCGACTGACGCGGTCGCGCACGTCGTTGGCGGCGTCGTCGATGTTGCGGTCCAGCGAGAACTCGATGTTCACGTTCGAGCGGCCGTCGCGGCTGGTCGAGTTGATGCGTTCGACGCCCTGGATGCCGGCGATCTGCTGCTCGACCGGCTCGGTGATCCGGCTCTCGATCACTTCGGCCGAGGCGCCGGCGTAGGTAGTGTTGACCGAGACGATGGGCGGATCGACGTCCGGCAGTTCACGCACCGGCAGGAAGAAGAAGGCCGCCGCGCCGATCACGCACAGCACGATGGCGGCGACGGCCGCGAAGACGGGCCGCCGGACCGAAACGTCGGACAGCATCATTGGGCGGCGCCCGACTTGCGGTCGGCGCCCGCGACGCTGACCGGCGCACCCGGCTGGATGCGGTTCAGGCCCGAGCCGACGATGCGGTCGCCCGCCTCGATGCCCGACAGGATTTCGACGAAGCCGTTCTCGACCGCGCCGGTCTCGACCTCGACCCGCTGGGCGGTCGAGCCGTTCTGACCCGGCGCGATGCGGTAGACGAAGGCGCCGGCGCCCTCATATTGCACGGCCGATTCCGGGGCCGCGGCCGCCTGGCGCTGGCCCTGCTGGACCACGACGCGCAGCAGCATGCCGGGGCGGATGCGACCGCCGGGATTGGCGAACTCGGCGCGGGCCGTGGCCGCGCGGGTCGTTTCGTTGACGCGGGTGTCGATCAGGGCGATCCGGCCCTGGAAGGGTTCGTCGCCATAGGCGTCCGCCGTCGCCGTCAACTGCGCGCCCGGCTGCAGCAGGTTCAGATAGCGTTCCGGCAGCGGGAAATCGACGCGGATGGTCGAGGTGTCGTCCAGCGTCGTGATGACGGCGCCCGGATTGATCAGCGTGCCCGGCGTCACCGTCGTCAGGCCCACGCGACCAGCGAAAGGCGCGCGGATGACGCGATCCCCGCGTCGCGCCTGAGCGGCCTCAAGCGACGCGCGGGCGGTTTCCAGCCCCGTCTCGGCCTGTTCCAGCAACACCTGAGGCGCAATGCCCCTATCGGCCAGCACCTTGTAGCGATCATATTCCCGCTGGGCCTGATTGACGTTCGCGCGGGCCTCGATGATGGCGGCGTCTTCCTCGCGCCCCTGAAGCTCGACCAGGGGCGCCCCGGCCGACACCAGCTGACCGTCCGTGAACAGGACGCGCGTGATAAGTTCGGTGGTCGAGGAGGTGATGTTGACCGACCTCTGTCCCCGCGCCACACCCAGCACCCGGATCTGGTCCGAGAATTGACGCTGGGCCACCACCGCCTGCGACACCTGCTGGCCGCCGCGTCGCGCGCCGCCCGCGCCCGGCGCCTGGGCGGACTTGTCGTCTCCCATGGAGATTTTCACGATGGCGGCGATGACCATCAGCCCCAGCAGAACGGCTGCGGCGATGAGGAAGAAGTGACGTTTGATCACGCGGGAGTCTCTCGGTCAGGGGGACGCCGCATGCATTACCGGGTAATGAAGTGCGCGCAATGTTACGTATCAGTAACGTGGCGGATCACATTTTCCGTCGCAGAAATCTTCCCTAAAAACGACGCCACAACGCCACGACCGGCCCACGAGCGATGGCGGCCTCGCGCCCTGCGACGGTTTGTCTCCATCCGGCCTGCACGCTCCAGCCGCCGAAATCGCGCACGATCGAGGTTTCCAGCGACAGCCAGCGCGACCCGCCGTCCGCCGCCCCGCCGAAGGCTTGACCCAGCACCATCCAGTCGCGACCGATGCGGGCGCCCGCAGTGGCGTCGATGCGGGTCTCATCCGGCAGGCCGTCACGCAGGCGACGCGCAGCCTGAAGCTCGACGAACGACCCGTCCATGCCCCAGCGCTTGCCCATGTCGCCCAGCGACCGGCCGACCGAAACCCGCGCCTCCCAGTCGTGTTCGCCGACGCCCGGCTGGGCATAGCCGGCGTTGCGCCCCTCCCCGGCCCAGGTGTAGCCGCCATATAGGCTGACGGCGTTACGGTCGTCGCGCCAGACCTGCCAGGTCGCGCCGATCTCTATCGGACCGCGCCCGTTGTATTCGACGAAGGCGTCCTCCCCGTCCTGCCAGTCGGCCTTCAACTGCAGGGTCAACCGGTCCGACGCGCCATATTCAGCGAAGAGGCCCAGCGCCGCGTCACGCCGCTCTCCCGGCAGGTCGCGCTCCTCGCCCGAGGCGTCGAAACCGGTATCGGCGCTCAGCCGCTCATATTTGACGATCGCCTGCCCCTTGCCCTTGGGCTGGGTCCAGGCGCCGGCGAAAGCCTGGGCGGGCGCCAGCGCACTTAGCGCCAGCACCGCCGCAGCCCAGGCGAGACCTAGGCGTCGTATCCCGGCGACTTGCGATCCAGCTGACGCAGGGCGCCCGGCCAGGCCAGGGCCGAGATGAAGCCGATGCTCCGTCCCTGCTCTTTCGTCTCCGCCTGCGCCTCGTCGGGCGCCAGCAGGATGTGCTGACGCCCGCCCGACAGGGCAGCGACCTGCTGTGCGCAGGCCCTCTCCAGGAAGAAGATGCCGATCCATGCCTGAGCCGCCGTTTCCCCGACCGCCAGCGTGCCGTGGTTTCGCAGCAGCATCAGCGGTTTGTCCCCCAGATCGGCCACCAGACGTTCGCGTTCGTCATGGTTCAAGGCCAACCCCTCGTACCCATGATACGCAACCTGATACTGTAGTAAACACGCGTTCTGGCTGATCGGCAGCAAACCTTCCGCCTGAGCCGCGACGCCGACGCCGTTCACCGTATGCAGGTGGATGACGAACCTGGCGTCGTCGCGTGCCGCGTGGACGGCCGAGTGGATGGTGAAGCCCGCCGGATTGATGAAGTTGGTCGTGTCCTGGACGATGTTCCCCTCCAGATCGACCTTCACCAGCGACGAGGCCGTGATCTCGTCGAAATAGAAGCCGTAGGGATTGATCAGGAAATGATGCTCGGGCCCCGGCACGCGCGCCGAGATATGGGTGAAGATCATGTCATCCCACCCATGCAGGGCGACCAGCCGATACAGGGCCGCCAGCTCAACGCGGACCTGCCATTCGGCCTCGGACACGCGGGATTTGATCGAAGGACTCGTTCCGTCCGCCATGGTTTCCTCCTGCCTCTGAACGGGCTTTGAGGAACCGTCCCCCTGCACGCCAGCGCCGTCAACCCGCCTTGACCGATGTTGACGCCACGTCACTGGCCGTTCGTCAGCTTTGCTTAACGCCGTCTTCACGACCCCGCCTTATGGTTAAGCATCGTCGTCGGTTCGGGGAGCCGCTGTGTCTGTCGTTCAATTGGAGACGCCCCGCGACGCCTGGGACGACCGGACTGTTTCCCAACTCCTGATCCTGGCGCAAAGTCGCTCGGCGGAGGATCGCCAGCGACTGCTGCTGAAGGTCACCTCCCTTTGCGAAGCGACGCACCCGCCGGCCGAGGTCGGCCCGCTGCTCAGCGACATCTTCCTGACCCTGGCGGCCCAGGCCGAGCGGGACATCCGACTGGCCCTGTCCGAACGCATCGCCGGCGTCGATTGGGCGCCGCCCGCCCTGATCAACATGCTGGCGCTGGACGAGATCGAGATCGCCCGCCCGGTCATCACCGCTAGCCCCCTGCTGAAGGACGCCGACCTGATCCGGCTGCTGATCGAGGCGACGCTGGAACATCAGATCGCGGTGGCGCGACGCCCCCAACTGTCCCGCCCTGTAGCGGACACGATCATCGACCGAGGCGAAGCGGTGACCATGACGGCCCTGGCGTCGAACCGGTCGGCGGACATCAGCGAAGAGGCCATGCGCAAGCTGGTTGACCATTCGCGCCGCATCGCCGGCCTGCGTGCGCCGTTGACGCGCCATCCCCGGCTGAACGAACAACTGGCCCAGCAGCTCTATCAGTGGGTCGGCCAGGCCTTGCGCCAGTCGATCGGCGAACGGTTCCGCATCGACGACGCCCAACTGAACGCCGCCGTCCAGCAGGCCGCCGCCAAGGCCGTGGGCAGCCCGGAATGGCGCACCGCACCCAACAGTCGGCTGGTCGAGGATCGCGAACGCTCTGACATGGAACGTCGCCTGGTGGACAAGCTGCAGGCCGCCAGCCAGTTGCGTCCCGGCCTGCTCGTCCGCGCGTTGCGGGAACAGCGGTTCGAACTGTTCGAACAGGCGCTCGCGGCCCTGGGCGGTTTCAGCGACGCCCAGGTGCATCACGCCGTACGCGCCCCGACCGCCGAACCCCTCTATCTGGCTTGTATCGCCGTGGGCGTGGACAAGGCCGTCTTCGCCTCCCTGCTGGTCGAGGTGCGCAAACTGTCAGGCGGAATGCCTGCCGACGGCGGCTGGACGGCGACGCCGATGAACGCCCATTCGGCCTCTCGCGCCTTCCGCCAGATGATGGAAAAGCCCGCGATCGTTTGACTTCGCCGTCAAGCTCGGCTCACGTCCCCGCCGTGACCCAGTCCAGTGCCTCCTCCCCCATTCCCACCTCGCCGTCGCTGGCCTTCGTCGCCAGTGA
The DNA here is from genome assembly GCF_057838505.1 of Brevundimonas sp. KH_058. NCBI lineage: Bacteria > Pseudomonadati > Pseudomonadota > Alphaproteobacteria > Caulobacterales > Caulobacteraceae > Brevundimonas > Brevundimonas sp. KH_058. The sequence goes on from NZ_CM174469.1 coordinate 3,361,882, forward strand.
CCGCCCGGAAGCTCAGGCGGCGCGCAAGGCGCTGATCGCCCGCTATGGGGCGGTGCCTGAAGACAAGGCCGACGTGATCGTGGCCCTGGGCGGCGACGGTCAGATGCTGGAGACGCTGCACGGCAACCTGCGCCAGCGCACGCCCGTCTATGGGATGAACCGCGGCTCGGTCGGCTTCCTGATGAACGACTACGAGGAAGAGGGCCTACTGGAGCGAATCACAGCCGCCGAACGCACCGTCATCCATCCCCTGCAGATGGACGCCTGGACCGAGAGCGGCGAGGTCCATACCGGCCTGGCCATCAACGAGGTCTCGCTGCTGCGCCAGACGCGCCAGACTGCAAAGCTGCGGATCACCGTCGACGAGCGGGTGCGGCTGGAAGAACTGTCCTGCGACGGCTGCCTGGTGGCGACGCCGGCGGGATCGACCGCCTATAATCTGTCGGCGCATGGCCCGATCATTCCGCTGGACGCCCGCATCCTGGCCCTGACGCCGATCAGCGCGTTTCGGCCCCGGCGCTGGCGCGGCGCCCTGTTGTCGCATGGCGCCAAGGTGCGGTTCGAGGTGCTGGAGGCCGACAAACGGCCCGTCTCGGCCACCGCCGACAACTTCGAGGTTCGACGCGTCGCCCGCGTCGAGGTGCGCGAACGTCGCGACCTCACCCTGACCATGCTGTTCGACGCCGGACGCTCGTTCGACGAACGCGTGATGGCCGAACAGTTCGCCAACTGATCCGGTCACGGGTTCTTAAGTCCGATCCCGTAAGTTTGCATCAAAGTCCTATGGAGCCCGCCATGAGCAATCCGGCGCAGATCACCCCCCCGACGAACGCCCTGCGCATGAAAGTCGGCGGCGGTTTCGGCATCAATGCAGACGCCATCGCCCGCGCCGAAGAGGCGCTGAAGGCCATGTCGGCCCAGTTCGGCCAGTGGCTGAACGACGAAATCGTCAAGCTGGACAAGGCCCAGGCCGACATCCGCGAACAGGGCTATAACTCGACCACCGCCGAAGCCCTGTATTTTCGCGCCCACGACCTGAAGGGTCTGGGCACGACCTACGAATATCCGCTGGTGACGCGCATCGCCGGTTCGCTGTGCAAGATGCTGGACGACGCCGACCGCCGCATGGCCGCGCCGGTCGCCGTGCTGGACGCCCACATCGACGCCATCCGCGCCGTGGTCCGCGACCAGATCAAGACGGACGAACACCCCACCGGTCGCGCCCTGGCCGAAACCCTGGAAGCCCGCGTCGCAGACTATCTCGCAGGCTGAACGTCCCTCCAGCCGTTTGCGAAAGGCCCGCCGACTTGGCGGGCCTTCTTCTTATGCAGCGTTGGCGGCGCTGAGAGACAATGACGGCGACTGGTCGAGACGCTCCATCAGATAGGCCAGGTCGTCGCGTTGGACGTTGGGCCGCTGGGTCAGGAACCGCTCCAGCATCTGTTCGCGGAAATAGGCGCTGGACGTGTCGATCCCCTCGGACGCCAGAGCACGCCAGGTATCGACCCCGGCGCGGAAAGCCTGGAACAGGCGCGGCGGCAGGCCCGCCCGATCATAGATGGCCTTCAGCCCCAGCGGCCCGGCGTCATGCACCATAAGCCAGGCCCGGTGGTGGGGCGTATTGGCCAGCTCGGCCAGGCCATGTTCGAACATTGCCATCTGACCGCGCGCCAATCCACGCAACAGAAGCGAGGCGTTCAGGACGCGACGCGCATTCAGATGGGTCATGAAGCCAGCCAGATCCGAACTGACGGCGGCCTGATCGACCAGATCGACAGTCGTGCGCTCGCGCGCATATTGGGCCAGACGGATGGCCGTCTCCGGTGCGACAGCATGGCGGCTGATCAGATGTTCGCGCACCGCGTCGCTGGCCAGTTGGATCAGGCGCTCGGTCACGCTCAGCGGCAGAACCTGGCGATAGGCCAAGGCCGTCAGCACCTCTGGCGTCTCGGCGAAACGATCGACCACGGCCGCCAGGGCGGCTTCCGACAGGTCAGCGTTGTCGTTCGCCGCCACGGTGCGAACAGCCTGTTCGCAGCCTTCCTCGGCCAGCACGGTCGCGACATCGCGCGAGACCCGCGACCGCCCCGCCACCGCGACCTGACGCACCGCCGACCCGGCGCGCACGATCTCGATCAGATCCTCGTCGCTGAAGGCCGGAGAAGAGGCGATGATCGGCAGGGCGATGCTGTCCAGATCGCCGGCCAGCTTGCGCGCCACATCATTGGGGATCAGGTCCGACGCCTTCAGCGTGACGGCCATGGCGCGTCGCACCAGTTCGGCCGCGTCGTTGGCCAGCAGCCGCAGGATCTTCTGCGCCGCCACCCGATCGTCCTCGTCCAGATCGGCGCGTTCCATGTTGCGGCACAGCTTGTGCGCCGCCTCGGCGCGCTCGTCGTCGTCCGTCGCCTTGATGAGGCGTCGAATGTCCACTTCTGTCAGGCGTGCGCGGAAGGCGGTCATGGACGGCTCGTCATGGAATCGGGCGTTGATCCCAGAATGAGACTGCCATGCTTAACGGGCAGTTTACCATCGGTTGCCAAGTGACGACTCAGGTCGATTGTTTGCCATTTGGCGAGAAAGCGCCGCCGAAGCCGTTGCTGGACGACCCATCCTGACCCAGCAGCAGGGCCAGCAGCCCCTGGTCCTGCTTCAACCGGTCCATCCGCGCCGCCAGCATCTGGTCCTTGTCGCTCAGATTCGGGATGGCGTATTTGGTTTCGCCCGTCCCGGCCGCCGGCGCGCCCTCGCCCGCCGTGCGTTGCAGATTGGCGTGAACCTCGGCGACCGTGGCGGGGCGGCCGCTCCGGTAGAAGATGCTGCGATTGGCCCGCGCGGCGTCGGGGAACAGGGCCACGGCGCTGGCGCCCGGATTGCGATCCATCGCCTGCATCAGGCCCGCCGCCCCTGCCGGCCCCAGGAAGTGGGCGGCATACAGATCGCCCGCCCCCGGCTCCTTGCCCGTCCGCCCACGAAGATAGGCCGCGTTGGACGCCGTCAGTTCGGCCGCCATGGTCGATGCGGCTTGGGGGTCGAACCTCAGATCCAACACGACATTGCGCGCCGAACCGTCCACTCGCCAACGACCGTCGCTGCCTCTTTGGATCAGGTCGGCATACTGGCCATAGCCGTGCTGGGCGCCGTGTTGCTTGACGGTGCCGAGCCAGGTCTGCTCGATGAACTGGAACAGGCCGGCCGCCGAAGACGTCGGGGCCTTGGCGGACGGGTTCATCGCGCTTTCGCGACGCGCCGTCTTGATCAGGAAGTCGTAGTCCACGCCCACGGCGTTCGACGCGCGCCGAATGGCCGCCTCTACCCCGCCTGCCGATGGAATCGCTCCGATGCCCATGTGCGGATGGTCGGCGAACGTAGTTAACCAACCCTTAATTCTTAACGCCACCGTTAACGGATCGACATTGGTCGAACCCCGAAACATCCGCCGTAAAGCCGCCACAACCTGCGCGCTCAACTTGCAGTTACGGGCGCTGCGGGGGCGGTGAACGAGGGAGTGAAGCCATGATGATCCGTGCCGCCGGTGGACCCGGCTTGATCAGCCCCATCGACTTCGGGGAACGCAAGAAACCCATCCCGCGCTGGATGCTGGGCGCCATCGGCGTCTCGGTCGTCCTGCACGTTGCGGCGGGGGTGGTGCTGTATAATCAGCGGTTCGAGCTGAAGGGCGCGCCTATCGAGGACATCTTCGACCCGCCTGTCTCAGTGACAATGACACCGCCCAAGCCCAAGCCGTTGCCAATCCCCGAAACAGCGGCGCCGCCGACGCCCATTCACAAATCGCCGATCCCTGTGCCGAATACTGTGCAAACGATCCCGCTGACCCCGCCTGAGCCCGGCGTCGCAACCGCTCAACCGGGCCTGCCAACCATCAGCGTCGCCCCAACCGGCGTCGAAGGCGGCGCCGCCACGGTCGAGACCCCGCCCCGCCCGCCCTCGGTGATCAACAATCCGACCTGGGCCAGCCGCCCGTCAGCGGCGCAGATGGCGCGTGCCTATCCCACCCGCGCGGCGGAAAACGGCACGCCGGGTTCCGCCAGCCTCAGTTGCATCGTGGGCGTGAGCGGCGGTCTAACCGGCTGCCGCGTCGTGGGCGAGACCCCCAGCGGCCAAGGCTTCGGCCGCGCCGCCCAGGGTCTGACGCGCGCCTTCCGCATGAACCCGCGCACCGTGGACGGCCGACCCGTCGACGGCGCCACGGTCAACTTCACCGTCCGCTTCGCAATGGCGGGCTAGAACCGACCAGGATCGAGGGCGCGGGCTTCCATCAAGGCCGCCCGCCCCTCGATCACATCGGCCACGATCGCGCCCACCAGCGGCCCCAGCAGCCAGCCGTTGCGACGCGGCGCCAAGGCCATGAACAGCCCCTGCCCGCCCGGCGCGGCGCCCGCCAGCGGCAGACCGTCCGCCGTAGCCCCGCGCACGCCCGCGCGCCATTGTATGTCCACCGGCTCGGGCGACCGGTCCAGCACGCGCCACGCCGCCTGCGTCAGGCGCTCGGACGTTTCGGCATCCCGCCCCGTGTCTCGCCGCCCCGGCTCCATCGTCGCCCCGATTACCGCACCCGAGGCCATCGGCGCGACATAGGCCCCCGGCCCACGCACGACATGATCCACCAGATTTCGGGCCGCGACGCCGATCTGCCCCCGGATCGGCTGGATGCCGTCGATCAGACCCTGAGCTGCTTCAGGCAAACCCGCGACGGCCTCGCCCGCGCCCGTCGCCAGCACCACCGCCTCGGCGTCCAAAGTCAGGTCGCCGACAGAGACCCGCCAGCCGTGGTCGGTTTGAAAGATACCCGTCACCCGCCCTATAACGACGGCCTCGCCAAGCGCCTGTTTCAGCGCCGACAGCGCCTGTTCGGGATCGACCTGATAATCCTCGTCGGTCGTGACACGGTCGCCCTCGCGCCGAGCTTTGAAGCCCAGCGCGCGCAGCCTAGCCTCCATCCCGTCCGCGTCGCCGCCCCGCCACTCGGCCGGTCGATGCGCCAGAACGATCCCCGCCGCCGCCGCGAACGCGGGCCACAGGTCGCGCCCTGCCCGAAACAGCAGGGCGTGATCGGGCGACACGTCGTCGATGGCCGATTCCATCGCGGGCGCGATCATCCCCGCCGCGACCAGGGAGGCGTTCACCTCCCCCGGATCGATCACCACCATCGCCCGGCCGCGCCGATGCAGTTCGAACGCGGTGCAAAGGCCAAGCACGCCGGCGCCGACGATCACGATGGGAGGGCAAGACATCACGGGGCGTCTGATCGACCCGCGACGCCCCTATTGCAAGATGCCTGCGCCTATTCCGCCGCCATTGACGCCGCGCCTGCGTCATCCAGCCGCGCGACCAGGGCCGTATGCTGGTCCCACAGGGCGGTCGGCAGACGGTCGCCGAACTGGCGATAGAAGTCCGGGATGAGCGCCGCCTCCTCGGCCCAGACGCCCGCATCGACATCCAGCAGGATCGACAGCTGCGCCGGCGTCAGATCCAGACCCGACAGGTCCAGGGCTGCCACGGACGGCACACGCCCCACCGCGGTCTCCACCGCCTCGGCCTCGCCGTCGATCCGCTCGCTGATCCACTTCAACACGCGCGCATTGTCGCCGAATCCGGGCCAGACAAACCGCCCGTCCTGATCCTTCCTGAACCAGTTGACGAAGAAGATGCGAGGCAGCTTCGACGCGTCGCGCCCCTGCCCCATCTTCAGCCAATGCGAGAAATAATCGCCCATGTTGTAGCCGCAGAAGGGCAGCATGGCGAAGGGATCACGGCGAAGCTCCCCCACCTTGTTCTCGGCCGCCGCCGTGCCTTCGGACGCCACGGTCGAGCCCATGAAGACGCCGTGCTCCCAATCGAACGCCTCGGTCACCAGAGGCACGGCGCTGGCCCGCCGGCCGCCGAACAGGATGGCGTCGATCGGCACGCCCCTGGGGTCTTCCCACTCCGGCGCGATGGCCGGGCACTGGCTGGCGGGCGCGGCGAAGCGGGCGTTTGGGTGCGCCGCCGGTTCGCCGGACGCGGGGTCGTGCGGCTGGCCCTTCCAGTTCGTCAGGCCTTCGGGCGCGGTCTTGGTCAGCCCCTCCCACCACACGTCGCCGTCCGCCGTCAGGGCGGTGTTGGTGAAGATGGTGTTGGTCGCCAGGGTCTCCAGCGCATTGTGGTTGGTGTTGCGGCTGGTGCCCGGCGCGACGCCGAAGAAGCCGGCCTCGGGGTTCACGGCATACAGCCGCCCGTCCTGGCCGAACCGCATCCAGGCGATGTCGTCGCCGATGGTCTCGGCCTTCCAGCCCGGCAGGCTGGGTTGCAGCATGGCCAGGTTCGTCTTGCCGCAGGCGCTCGGGAAGGCGGCGGCCACATATTTCGCGCGCCCCTTCGGATCGGTCAGCTTCAGGATCAGCATATGCTCGGCCAGCCACCCCTCGTCGCGGGCCATGATCGAGGCGATGCGGAGGGCGTAGCATTTCTTGCCCAGCAGGGCGTTGCCGCCATAGCCCGAGCCATAGGACCAGATTTCCCGCGTCTCGGGGAAATGCACGATCCATTTGTCGTCGTTGCAGGGCCAGGGCACGTCGGCCTGACCCACGGCCAGCGGCGCCCCCAGCGTGTGGACGGCGGGCACGAACACGCCGCTGTCGCCCAGCTGATCCAGCGCCAGATTGCCCATGCGGGTCATCACCCCCATCGACAGCGCGACATAGCCGCTGTCGGTGATCTCGACGCCCAGGGCGCTGATGGCCGATCCCAGCGGCCCCATGCAGAAGGGCACGACATACATCGTCCGCCCCGACATGCAGCCGTCGAACAGCCCGTCCAGACGCTCGCGCATTTCGATCGGATCGGCCCAGTTGTTTGTGGGACCGGCATCGGCCTCGTCGTCCGAGCAGATGAAGGTCCGGCTCTCGACCCGCGCCACGTCGCGGGGATCGGATGCGGCGTAATAGCAGCCCGGCCGTTTGGCCTGATCCAGCGCCTTCAACGTGCCCTTGGCCAGCAGGTCGGCGGTGATGGCCGCCTTCTCGTCCTGCGACCCATCGCACCAGTGAACCCGCGCGGGCTGGGTCAGGGCGGCGATCTGCTCGACCCAGGCGACGAGGCCAGGGTGGGCGGTCGGCGCCGGATGGAGTCCGGGCGTGGTGGAAATAGACAAGGGCGTCTCCTGAACGAACAGGCCCGACGATCTGACGCCGTCGTGACCTTCAGCACGCGACGATCACGCACTGTTACAGCCGAAATGCTCCGGTCTTTCCACCGCGTCAAACCGTGCAAGAAAGCGTCGCTGTCCACCGGTGTCTTGGGCAAAAGATCGCAGGTGTCAGGGGCGCGCGTGGACGCTAGAAGGGCGTGTGCAAACGCTGGACTCCATCTCCGCCCTGCCCGACGGCGCCCTCAGCTCGCCCGCGGCGCGTCGCAATACGGAGGCGATTCTGCAGGTCCTGCGCGCCCATCTGCCGGCGCGCGGATCGGTGCTGGAGATCGCCTCGGGATCGGGCGAACACGCCGCCGCCTTCGCCGCCGCGATGCCCAGCCTGAACTGGACGCCCAGCGACCCCAGCGAACAGGCGCGAGACAGCATCGCCGCCTGGACATGCCAACTCGCGCTGGCGAACCTGAACCCGCCGCTGGCGCTCGACGCCGCCGATCCGGCGACATGGCCAAAAGGACCGTTCGACGCCCTCTATTGTGCGAACATGACGCACATCAGCCCCTGGTCGGCGACCGAGGGGCTGATGGATTTGGCCGGTCGCGTCCTGCGACGCCCCGGCGGTCTTCTGGCGCTCTACGGCCCCTATCGCGAGGCCGGCGTTACGCTGGCGGCGTCGAACGCCGCCTTCGACGACAGTCTGAAGGCGCGAAACACGGAATGGGGTCTGCGCGACCGCGAGGCGGTCGAGGCCCTGGCCCGCTCGCATGGCCTTGCGGCCACGCTGCGGGTTCAGATGCCGGCGAACAACCTCATCCTGCTGTTCCGCGCCGTCTGATCAGGCGATCGCGCCGACGATCTTGGACAGTTCGTTCCGGTCGTTCAGCAGGGTCACGGCGCCGTCCTTGAACACCGCACCATCGGCCTCGGCCGACACGCCGAAGCTTTCCGCCGCCAGGGGCACGCCGTCGGCGAAGGCGAGGACCGTCAGGGCGTTCGCGCGCGCCAGGTCCAGAAGCGACTTGATCGCCGCCAGCGACGCCTCGTCCGTCGAACCGCCCGGCACGACCAGGCCCTTCAGCCGACCCTCGACGATGTCCTTGGCCGTGGCGGTGGCCAAAACGGTCACGCCGCCCGCCATAAGGCTGGCATCGCCCGTCGAGATCGGGGCCAGGCCCACGCCTTCGGCCCGCAACGCACCCTCCACGTCGCCCAGCTCGCCGAACACCATGTCACGCCGCATCACCAGCCCCATGCGCAGACGGGTGGGAACAGGACGGTTGTAGCCGGTGCGACGGGGGCCTGCGGAAGATTTGTTTTGAGCGAACAAGACGTCTCCTTGGTATGTTTCAATACTGATCCAGATCCGACAAGCGACGCTGTCGAACCGCCCACGCCAATGATCAGAAAAAAGAAAATCGACGGGTCCGACGCCTGTCGTCCCGCACTCTGGATCATTTGTGGAATGCCGTCGGATATAGTGGCGATCGCGTCAGGATCAACCTGCCAATTCCAACAGACTGGCCTTCCTGATCCTGGAAACCGCGTCCAGCTTGCTCGCGCCCTCGCCCGGCTCTAGACAGCGACATCGACTGGACGACGGAATCGCATGGCCTTCACCCGCACCTATGACGGCGACGAACCGGTTCGCGTGAACAAGTGGCTAGGCCAGACCGGCGTCTGTTCCCGGCGCGAGGCCGACACCCTGATCGCCAACGGCCTGGTCTCCATCGACGGCGAGACCATCAGCGATGCGGGCCGCAAGATTCAGCCGGGCGAGACCCTGACGCTGAACGACACCGCCCAGGCGGCCCTGGCGTCGGGCATGACCCTGGTGCTGCACAAACCGGTCGGTTACGTCTCGGGCCAGCCCGATCCCGGCAAGATCCCCGCCGTGCGCCTGCTGAACAAACCCAACCGCATCGGCGAGGGCGAGATTCCCGCCCGTGACGCCTCCCTGCCTCCCATCGGCCGACTGGACGAGGATTCACGCGGCCTCTTGCTGCTGTCGTCCGACGGTGTGGTCGCCAAGGCGGTGATCGGCCCGGCGTCAGAGCTGGACAAGGAATATCTGGTCGTCGTCGACGGCTTGATCACCGAGGGCAAGCTCAGCCGCCTTCGCCACGGCATGGAACTGAACGACAAGCCGCTCAAGCCCGCCCGCGTCACCCAGATCGGGCCGCAACGCCTGCGGTTCATCCTGGACGAGGGCAAATACCGCCAGATCCGCCGAATGTGCGACCTGGTCGGGCTGGAGGTCGTGGACCTGTATCGCATCCGCATCGGCCCGCTGGAGCTGGGCGATCTGCCCGAAGGCCGCTGGCGTCACCTGACGAACGAAGAGCGCGCGATGCTGATCGCCCACTCAGCATCCTGAGTTCAGCCCCTAATCCAAGGCTCTGAACCACTGATCCAGCAGCTGCGCCTCGGCGCGGCGCGCGTCGGTGCGTTCGGCGGCCTCGGCGTCCACGCCCCACTGTTCTTCCTGGAACAGCTCGTCGATCCGCGACAGATCGAACGCCGCGCCGCCGTCCAGCGCGCCCCGCTCCACCGCCAGCGCCAGCACCGCCGACCCCAGCAACGGCACGGCCGTCGCCAACCCCGTCAGGCGGAAGTCATCCAGCGACAGGGCGTGCGCCTTGACCCGCGCGATGGCGCCCGGCGACTGCGGCCGATGCACGATGCCGGCGACAGGCTCCAGCACCACGCCCATCTCGCGCGCGGCCCAGTCGCGCCACGGCCCCCATTCCCGTGCCTGGCGCTCGACCAGCGGCGTCGGATGTTCGGCCAGGTAGCAGACCACGTCCGACCCGGCGTAGGCGGCGATCTCGTCCGCCACAGGCTCGCGCGCCTGACCGATCCGGTCGATAGCGGTCGAGGCCAGGCGGGTCGCCGGCATGGTCGAGGGATCCAGAAACTTGCCCTGCGCCGCCCATTCGTCGGCGACCAGCTGGGCTGCGGCCTGCGTCGGCAGGACCAGCGCGGCCTTGTCCGGCGTCTTGGGCGTGCGCCCGTCCAGCAGCACAGCCCAGCCGCCATCAGCATGCGGCCCCACGACCGCCTCCTTCCAGAAGCGCGAAATCCGATCCGGCGACTGTTCGACGAAACGCGGACGATGCGGGGCGGGCTTGTCAGTCATCAGAGGTCCGTTGAGATCAGGCCGGCACGACGTCGAACGCCAGCGTCAGGCGCGACGCTTCGCCGCCGAACGGCTGGGTGCCGTGCCACATATAGGAAGGAAACAGCACCAGCGTGCCCGGATGGGGCTGCACATGGTGTTCGGCCGTCAGGCTGGGCAGGCTCGGCGGCGCGCCGAACCGCAACCAGCCCTCGCGCCCCTCGCCTGCAACCGCCGGCGGCAGTTCGATATGGCAGGCCGAAGACAGCCAGCCGTTCGAATGGATATGGTCGGCGTGAAACCCGTTCGGCCGCAATCGCACCGACCAGCTGCCCTGGATGCGATACTCGCCGGTATTACGCGCCCGCAAGGGATCATCGCCCTGGCCCACCGCCGCCATATAGTCGCGGATCGGCTTGTCGATGGCCTGGAAGAAGGCCCGGATTGCAGGATCGTCGCTTTGCGCCAGCGACGCCGCCGTCTGCGACCCCCCGCGCAACGACTGGCCCACCGGGTGGGTCTTCAGCGTGTGCAGATCGTGCAGGGCCTTCGCCAGGTCGACCAGATAGGCCTCCAGCGACGTCCACCCCTGCGGCGTCTCCAGCCGATAGGGGCGCACGAAGGCGTCGTAGTCGTAAAGCTGACGATACCGCGCATCGCCCAGCATCCGCCAAGCCGTCGCCTGAAACGCCAGCACATGCTGGTTCAGCGGCTCACGCACCCGCAGCGCCTTGATCGGAACCAGCGCCGCCTCGGCCTGACCCAGCGCCAGCAGACATTCGGCCTGCGTCACCATGATCGCCGCAACCTCGCCGCCCGCCAGCGCCGCCGCCCGGTTCGCATGATCCAGCGCCCGGCGCGGATCCAGCGGCAGACACGCCTGCGCCGCCGCCAGCTCTCCCGGCCCGTCCAGCGGCCCGGCGACCAGCGTGCGATAGGCCCGCTCCACCTCCCCGGCGTATTCCAGCAGCCGCGCCTTGATCTGACGCGGCGTAGGCACGTCGGGCGAAGCCGCGATAGCAACGTCCAGCGGCGCGCAGGCGGCCTCCAGATCGGCGTCGCGCATCCAGATCAGCTGGCTCAAATCCCTCAGCGCATCGCCATAGCCGGGCCGTCGCGCCAGCGCCTGACGATAGGCGTTCTCGGCCTCATCGAACCGGCTCTGGGCCTGCATCGCGCGCGCCAGCACCAGCCAGGTCTCCGGCGCATCCCCCCCGATGGCGATCGCCCCGCGACAGGCGGCCTCCGCCTCGGCCGCCCGGCCCAGATCGCCCAGGGTGGAGGCCAGATTATGCCGCGCAGGCACGCTGTGCGGCCGAACCGCGACCAGTCGCTGGGACATCGCCGCGCTGTCCGCCAGACGCCCCGCCCGCTTCAGCAGGTCGGCCTGAACCGACAACGCCTGCCACGGCGCATCGGCCTTCGCGACCACCCCGGCCAGAACCTGCAAGGCCTCGTCCAGCCGCCCGGCGGCGGCCATGGCCTTGGCCTGCTCGACCTGTGCCTGCCCGATAGCCGTCACCGGATTCGTTTCACGCCCAGGAAGGGATCGTCTTCCGCCTCGTCCTCCGAGAAGCCGAAGTGGGCGAAGCCGGCCTTCATCTCTGGGCTCAGCGGCGCCGTGACCTTCAGCACGCCGCCGCGCGGGTGGTCCAGTTCGATGCTGCGCGCGTGCAGTTGCAGCTTCAAAGGTCCGGACAGCTCCCTGGATTTCTCGTCGCCGTATTTCGGATCGCCCAGGATCGGGTGGCCGATCCCCGCCATATGGGCGCGCAGCTGGTGCGTCCGTCCGGTGAAGGGCCGCAGCGCCATCCACGACGCCCGGTGCGAGGCGCGACTGACGGTGCTGAACGCCGTCTCGGCCGGTTCGGCCTTGGGGTCCTTGCGCTCCGCCGGGCGCATCATCTCGAAGTCGTTGATTCCGGTCTTCTTCAACGGCATGTCGATCTGGCCCGAATAGGGTTTCGGATTGCCGATCACGATGGCCCAATAGGTCTTCTTGGCCTGACGCCGCGCGAATGCGCCCGCCAGCCGCTTGGCCGCCTCAGGCCCCTTGCCCAGCAGCAGAACGCCCGAGGTGTCGCGGTCCAGACGGTGAACCAGGCGCGGCCGGTTGATCCCCTCGCCCCAGGCCGACAGCAGACGGTCGACGTGGCGGCTGGTCTTGGTCCCGCCCTGCACCGCCAGACCGTGCGGCTTGTTGATCGCGATGACCATGTCGTCCTCATAGAGGACCAGCGACTTGACGAACCGAATGTCCTGTTCGGACAGGGTGTGCATGTCCCCGGCCTGGCGCGAGGTATCGTCGGGGATCGGCGGCACGCGCACGGCGGCCCCGGCCGTCAGGCGGCCTTCAGGCTTGATGCGGGCGCCGTCCACGCGGATCTGGCCGCTGCGCGCCATCTTCTGCACCTGAATGTTCGACAGGTGCGGCCAGCGTCGGCGGAACCAGCGGTCCAGGCGGATGCCGTCCTCGTCCTCGGCGACATAGATCGTCAGGACTTCGCGTTTCGGGGCGTCCCTGGCGGCGTCTTTCTCAGCGTCATGCGGCTCGTCGGCGGGAGAATAGTCGGTCAAAGCGGAGCTCCAAGGGCGCGGCGGGCGATCATCAGGCCGACGAAAAGGGCCAGGATAGCCAGGACGACCGAGCCGACCACATAGGCGCAGGCCAAACCGGTCTGGCGGCGCTCGATCATCTGCACCGCCTCCAGCGAATAGGACGAAAAGGTCGTGAACCCGCCCAGCACGCCGACGGCGGCGAACAGCCTCAGCGCCTCCTGCTGCGTCCCGCCCCGGAACGCCAGCCAACCGACCAGCAGGCCCATCAGCAGGCCGCCCAGAACGTTGGCCGCGAACGTGCCCAGCGGCCAGCCGGCGTTGGGCGCCAACCGCCCGGCGGCCAGCCCCAGGCCATAGCGTGCGACGGAGCCGATGGCCCCGCCCGCCGCGACGAGAAGAAAACGTGTCATCGTGCGGCCTTCTATACGCCGCACGCGCCGAAAGCGATGGTCAGCGCGGGATGGAACCCTGGACCGAGCGCGCATCATAGGCGTTGGGCCGATCCGGCTTCTGACCCCGGCCCAGGACGACTTCCAAGGTGGTCGATGTCGGTTGCGGACCGCTGAAGTTCAGACCCACGCCCACCCCGACACCGGACGCGGAATAGCCGCCATACCGGCTGCTGCCGCCGCCGATGGACACGCTGGGGCGAACCCCGCCCGCCCCGCCCGGCCGACCGTCGGTCCAGCTCTGGGTCACCTCGAACCAGTCATAGCCCTGTTCAGTCGTCAGGTCGGCGGCGCGCACCAGCGCCCAGTCGGCGACACGTCCGGCCGCACCGACGCCGTTGTAGCTGACGCGATAGCGGTTAGATTCGATCCGCTGCTCGGAATACCCCTGCCCGCTCGGTCCCTGCTGGGCGCCATAGGGGGCCAGGCTGGCGCAGGCGCTCAGCGCGAGGGCGGAAAGGCCGGTCAAGGCGATGGCGAGACGCTTCATCAGAGATATCCTTTCAACAACATAGCGCTAAAATCGGCACGGCGTTCCCTCAAAGGCCCAACAGCAACGCCCCGAGCGCCAAGGCCGCAGGCACAGCCTGGATCAGCAATATCTTTCGGCTGACCGTCGCCGCCCCATACAGGCCCGCCACGACGACGCAGCCCAGAAGGAAGACCTTGATCTGAAATCCAGGCGCGCCCAGCCACAGCCCCCAGGCCAGACCGGCGACCAGAAACCCGTTATAAAGGCCCTGATTGGCGGCCATGACCTTGGTCAGTTCGGCCTTCTCGACGCTCATGCCGAACGCCTTGCGACCGCGCGGCGTGGTCCACAGCACCATTTCCAGCACGACGATATAGGCGTGAATCAGGGCCACGAGGGCGATCAGGACGTTGGCGACCATAGGGCATCTCCAGGTTCGAAGATCACTCGACCACGACCCGATCAGGCCCGCAACCTCAGAGGCCCAGCGCGGCGCGCAGCTTGGCGAAATCCTCAGGCGGCGGCGCCTCGACCGTGGTCGTGCCGCCCTCGGGATGAGGGAAGCTCAGCTTGGCGGCGTGCAGCATCAGGCGCGGCGCCGGCCCGACCGGCGTGGTCAGGGCGCCGCCATACCGCACGTCCCCGATCAACGGCCGACCGATATGGGCCATATGCACCCGCAGCTGGTGCATCCGCCCGGTCAGCGGCTCCAGCTCGACCACCGCCCCCTCCGGTCCCGAAGCGAGAGTGCGGTATTTGCTCTGCGAGCCCTGCGCGCCCGGCGTATCGAAGGCGACGACCCGCATATAGCTCTCACGCCCGATTTCCTCGCGCCGCAGCGGCGCGTCGATGGTCGCAGACACCGGTTCGGGCGCGGCCGACAGCAGGGCCAGATACTGTTTTCGAAACCGCCGCATCTGCAGCGCCTTGCCCAGGAAACTCGCCGCCGGCTTGGTCTTGGCCGCCAGGATCACGCCCGAGGTATCGCGGTCCAGCCGATGCACCAGCTCCGGCCGCTTGCCGTTCGACCGCGCGAACGCCCAAAGCAGATCGTCCAGCGTATGCGCCTTGATCCGCCCGCCCTGGCTGGACAGGCCCGACGGCTTGGAAAAGGCGATGACATGCGCATCCTCGTGAATCACCCACGAACGGACGGCGGCGATCTCATCCTCGGACAGGACGACGGGTTGGCGGGTTGTCATCGGGTGCTTCTAGAGGTCAGTCGCCCGCCGCGTCCACAGCGCCGTCCACCGCCATCCGCGCCCGCATCTCGGCCCAGCGGTCCAGCCGCGCCTTGACCTTCTCCTCATGCCCCTCGCCCTTGGGCTTGTAGAAGGTGCGGCGCTCCATCTCGTCGGGGAAGAAGTTCGCGCCCGAGAAGCCCTCGGGCGTATCCGGGTCGTATTGATAGCCCTTGCCGTAGCCGAGCGACTTCATCAGCTTGGTTGGGGCGTTGCGGATATGGGCCGGCGGCATCAGCGAGCCGGTCTCATAGGCCGCCTTCTTGGCCGCCTTGAAGGCCTCGTAGACGCCCACCGACTTGGGCGCGGTCGCCAGGTGGACCACGGCCTGCGCCAGGGCCAGTTCGCCCTCGGGGCTGCCCAAAAAGTCGTAGGTGTCCTTTGCCGCATTGGCGACCAGGATCGACAGCGGGTCCGCCTCGCCGATATCCTCGACCGCCATCCGCACGATCCGCCGCGCCAGATACAGCGGATCCTCGCCCCCGTTCAGCATCCGCGCCAACCAATACAGCGCCGCGTCCGGGTCCGACCCCCTCACCGATTTATGCAGGGCGGATATAAGGTTATAGTGTTCTTCTCTCGACTTGTCGTAGGCCGGCGCCCGCCTTTGCAGCACCCCGGCCAGCCCCTGCACATCCAGCAGCTCGCCTTCAGGCAAGTCGAACAGCACCTCGGACATGGTCAGCAGATACCGCCCGTCGCCATCGGTCAAGGCCAGCATCGCGTGGCGGGCCTCGGGCGACAGCGGCAGGGCCTTGTCCATATGCGCCTCGGCCCGCGCCAGCAGCTGATCCAAAGCCGCATCGTCCAGCCGCTTCAGCACATAGACCTGGCTGCGCGACAGCAGCGCCCCGTTCAGCTCGAAACTGGGGTTCTCCGTCGTGGCCCCGACCAGGGTGACCACCCCCGCCTCGACGAAGGGCAGAAAGCCGTCCTGCTGGGCGCGATTGAAGCGGTGGATTTCGTCCACGAACAGCAAGGTGCTCTGCCCCGCCGCCCGCCGCATCCGCGCCGCCTCGAACGCCTTTTTCAGGTCCGCGACGCCGGAAAACACCGCGCTGATCGCCTGATATTCATAGCCCGCCGCTTGGGCCAGCAGCCGCGCGATGGTGGTCTTGCCCGTACCCGGCGGTCCCCACAGGATCATCGAGCCCAGCCGCCCGGCCTCGATCATGCGGCGGATCGGCCCGCCGGGACCCAGCAGATGGTCCTGCCCCACCACCTCGTCCAGCGTGCGTGGGCGCAGGCGGTCGGCCAGGGGGGCGTCGGGGGGCAGAATGCCGGAGGCTTCGAACAGGTCGCTCATGTGTGCGACCTATGTAGTCGTTCGCCAAAGGCTTTTCACGCGTTAGTATGCCGACCTGCCACGGAGACCGCCTTCATGACCGACGCCAATCCGCATCAAGGCCCGACCTCGGGCCTGACGCCCCACCTGACGATCCCGTCGCGCGGCGCCTCGGCGGCGGTGGATTTCTACATCATCGCCTTCGGGGCCGAGGTGCTGGCCCGCAATGTCGCCGACGACGGCGAGCGACTGATCCACGCCCATCTGAAGATCAACGGCGCCAGCATCATGCTGAACGACGAGTTCCCGGAATACAGCGGCGTCCAGGACGTGCGCCCCGCCGGCGTCACCCTTCACCTCCAGGTCGCCGACCCCGACGCCTGGTGGACCCGCGCCATGACCGTCGGCGGCGCAGAACCCGTCATGGACATGGCCGACCAGTTCTGGGGCGACCGCTACGGCCAACTCCGCGACCCCTTCGGCCACACCTGGTCCATCGGCGGACCGACGAAGGGCTGAGGCCTCAGGAGGCTTTCACTCGGGTCATGGCCCACGTAATCGGCAGGCCGATGATGACCATGATCGCCAGCAGGCCAATCGGCCCGCCCCATTCCGGCGGAAAACGATCCTTGGTCAGCAGGAAGATCATAACCATCCCGAAGCCCAGCGAGAACGCCTGAGACCGGGGAACGACAAGTTCCTTACCGCAGCCGGCGCACGAGAACGGCTTGCCCAACCCAAACTGTGTCTTGAGGAAGGGCACGCGAGCGCCGCACTCAGGACAGGCGGGGCCAAAAGCCATCAACTGCATACTTATATCTCCGCATGGCTCACTTCTTTGCAACGTCAGAACAACCTAAACGAAGTCCCCGATCAATCGGAAGCCATTGCCGCAAAAAATGGCAAGACCCCGCCATTACCTCAGCACGCCGCGGATCTGACGACCGCCACGGTTGACGACGACCTCCCACGGGCCGCGACCGGAACTGGCGGCCTCGACATCGCGGGCCGAACCGATGGCGCGGCCGTTGATGCTGACGATCAGGTCGTTCTGGCGGAAGCCCGCGCGGGCCGCATAGCCGCGCCCCGACACGCCGGTGACGATGACGCCCGTCGCGAACGGATCGCCGCCCAGACGGTCGGCCAGGGCCGGGTTCAGCGCCACGACCTCGGCGCCGGCGAAGGGACCGGCGGCGATGGTGACGCCCTGTTTCGGATCGGCGTCGCCTGGCAGGGGCTGAACGCGCGCCGTCAGGGTCTGCGCCCGCCCGTCGCGCAGGATGGCGACCTGGACCTGGTCGTTCGGATTGCGTGAGCCGACGCGGTAGTTCAGCCCGCCCTGGTCATTGATCTCCTGGCCATCGACAGCGGTGATCACATCGCCCTGGCGCACGCCCGCCCGTGCGGCCGGGCCGTTGGCGTAGACGTCGGTGACGACCAGGCCCTGCGGCCGGGTCAGGCCCAGGCTGCCGGCGATGTCGCCGGTGACCGTGTCGCCCTTGACCCCCAGCCAGGGCCGAACGACCGTCGTCGCCCCGCCCAGCGCCGAATCCACCACCCGTTTGACCATGGCGGCCGGCACGGCGAACCCGACCCCGGCCGAGGAGCCCGAGCGCGAGAAGATGGCGGTGTTGATGCCGATCAGGTCGCCGTCCATGTCCACCAGCGCCCCGCCCGAGTTGCCGGGATTGATGGCCGCGTCGGTCTGGATGAAGGAGCCGCTGTCGGAGATGCCCGTCTCGGTCCGGTTCAGGGCCGAGATGATGCCGTTGGTCACCGTCTGGCCCACGCCGAACGGATTGCCGATGGCCAGGACCAGATCGCCGACCTGCTGTTCTTCCTGATCGTCGATGGCCAGCACCGGCAGGCGGTCGCTGACATTCTCCAGCCTCAGCACCGCGATGTCGCTGCGCTCGTCGGCCAGGATGACGGTGGCGGGAAACTCGCGCCGGTCGTTCAGCACGACCTTGATCTGCTGGGCGCCGTCGATGACGTGGTTGTTGGTCACCACGATCCCGTCCGAGCGGACGATGACGCCAGACCCGACCGATTCCGCCACCCGCGCCTGGGGTATGCCGCCGCCGAAGAACTGGAAGAAGGGATCAGCCTGGACCCGCTGCACGCTGCGCGCCGAGATATTGACCACGGCGGGCGCCGCCGACCGCACGACCGGCGCAAAACTGGATTTCATCCCCGCCGCATCGGACGGCGCCGTGCGCGTCGGCTGGGCGAACTCGCCCTCCTGTGCCTTGGAGCTATTGGGATTGCCGCAAGCCGACAGGGCGAATGCGGCGGCGAGCACGATCGATCGGGTCTTCATGGGCATCCGAGACAAGACAGGCTTCAAGCGACGCCATACCGCACCCGGTTTCGGGCCGGATCAAGGCGTTTGAGCCTCATCAACGGACAAGCTTTCGCGCCGTTCCGCCGGTCCGCCCCACCGTCTCCTCCCCACATCGTGGGGAGGGGGACCGCGTAGCGGTGGAGGGGCTCTTGGAGCCGCGCGGGCGCTTCTCCCTCCCCTTCATGGGGAGGGACGATCGCGCAGCGATCCGGGTGGGGCCTTAAGAGCGGGCGAACTGCTTCACACGTCCCCACCCCGGCTGCGCTCCGCTTCGCCGCCCCTCCCCATGAAGGGGAGGGAAAAACGCTCGCCAACCCGCACAATGACGCTGGTTCATTCGGAGCGATTTCAATCGCTTGCCGATTTATGTCCCCCTTCTCCCATCCCCCCTCCGAAACGCGCGTATTCTACACCCGTCCCGTCGCATCGGAGGGCTCGCTTGGCCTGCGACCTTGCGGCGGCGGGAGCGGATGGAACGGGAGCGGGGGTGAAATCCCTCCGCGCTGACATCGACTCATGGAGCGGTGTCGGAGGGTCGAGGGGGATACTCGATCGCACTCGGGACGGGGTTTCGCAGACTCCGCCGACCCGTCGCAGGCTTATGGGGTTAGGCGATAAGACCGCCACCGCTCGACGCCCCGAGCTTGCAGGCCAACCAACCGCGCGGAGCGTCAACCCTTCGTCGAAACGGTAATCTCTAATCACACTCCGGGCGAAGGCCCGGCGCTCCGCCCAGCCCTCCATCAACTTCGCTGCGAAAGCGCGAAGACGATCACGCCTGCCCGTCGCCTTATTTGCTCTCGGGCCTCAGGATCGCTACATCCGCCCCAACTCCACAATCAGACGAACCCGAAGGGCGCACCGCACCTCATGGCGCAGCAATATATTTTCCAGATGCAGGGTCTGACCAAGACCTTCCCCGGCGGCCGCAAGATCTTCGAGAACATCTGGCTCAGCTTCTACAACGACGCCAAGATCGGCGTCGTCGGCGTCAACGGCTCGGGTAAATCCACCCTGCTGAAGATCATGGCCGGCCTGGACACCGAGTTCACCGGCGAGGCCCGCGCCGCCGACGGCATCAAGCGCGGCTATCTGGAGCAGGAGCCTCAGCTCGATCCCACCCTGAACGTTCGCCAGAACGTCGAATCCTGGTGCGAAGAGAAGCAGTGGGTCAACCGCTTCAACGAAGTCGCCGCCGAACTGGGCGAGAACTACACCGACGAACTGATGGAGGAGATGACCACCCTCCAGGAGAAGATCGACGCGGGCGACGTCTGGGACATCGACAGCCGCATCGAAATGGCCATGGGCGCCCTGCGCTGCCCCGACGACGACTGGGAAGTCACCAACCTGTCCGGCGGTGAAAAACGCCGCGTGGCCCTGGCCCGCCTGCTGCTGTCCAAGCCCGACATGCTGCTGCTCGACGAACCGACCAACCATCTGGACGCCGAATCCGTCGCCTGGCTGCAGCACCACCTGGAAAACTTCCCCGGCTGCGTCATCCTGGTGACCCACGACCGTTACTTCCTGGATCTCGTCACCAAGTGGACGCTGGAGCTGGACCGCGGCAAGGGCCACCCGCACGAGGGCAACTATTCCTCGTGGCTGGAAGCCAAGACCAAGCGCGTCATTCAGGAAAACTCGGAATCCGAAGCCCGCCAGCGCGCCCTCAGCCGCGAACTGGATTGGGTCCGTTCGGGCGCCAAGGCCCGTCAGGCCAAGTCCAAGGCCCGTCTGGCCGCCTATGAGCGGATGGTGGACGAACAGGAATCGATGCGCGGCGCCCAGACCCACGCCCACATCCAGATCCCGCCTGGCCCGCGCCTGGGCAATGTCGTGCTGGAAGTCGAGGGTCTGCAAAAGTCCTATGGCGACAAGACCCTGTTCGACAACCTGACCTTCAAGCTGCCGCCCAACGGCATCGTCGGCGTCATCGGCCCCAACGGCGCCGGCAAGTCGACAATGTTCAAGCTGATCACCGGCCAGGAAACCCCTGACGGCGGCGCCGTCAAGGTCGGCGAAACGGTCAAGCTGGCCTATGTCGACCAGTCGCGCGACGACCTGAAGCCTGACGAGACCATCTGGCAGGCCATCTCGGGCGGCACCGAAGTGATGATGGTCGGCAAGCGCGAGATCAACACCCGCGCCTATGTCGGCAGCTTCAACTTCAAGGGCGGCGACCAGCAGAAGAAGGTCGGCCAACTGTCCGGCGGTGAGCGCAACCGCGTCCACCTGGCCAAGACCCTGGCCTCGGGCGGCAATCTGATCCTGCTCGATGAACCGACCAACGACCTCGACATCGAAACCTTGCAGAACCTCGAAGAGGCTCTGGAAGGGTTCGCGGGCTGCGCCGTGGTCATCTCCCACGACCGCTGGTTCCTTGACCGTCTGGCCACCCACATCCTCGCCTTCGAAGGCGACGGTCACGTGGAATGGTTCGAGGGCAATTTCGAAGCCTACGAACAGGACAAGATGCGCCGCCTGGGCGCCGACAGCATCATCCCCAAACGCATCCAGCACCAGAAATTCGGGCGCTGATCGCCTGATCTAAAAAGAGGAGCCGCTGCATGACCCAACGCCCCGCCGTTCTCATCATGCAGCGGCATCTCGCCCCACTCTCGGGGTTTCTTGAGAGCGCCTACGATGTCTATCGCTTCTGGGAAGGTCCGCCGATCGAGGCGGCCCACGACATCCGCGTCATGGTCGTCGCCGGCGAGGCGACGTTGGACAAGACGCTGATCGAACGCCTGCCCAACCTCGACCTGATCGCCTGTTTCACCTCGGGCTATGACGGCATCGACATCGACTGGTGCCGCGCGCGTGGCCTGCCTGTCACCCATGCCCCCGGCGTCAATCACGAGGACGTCGCCG
Organism: Brevundimonas sp. KH_058; assembly: GCF_057838505.1. Lineage (NCBI taxonomy): Bacteria > Pseudomonadati > Pseudomonadota > Alphaproteobacteria > Caulobacterales > Caulobacteraceae > Brevundimonas > Brevundimonas sp. KH_058. Next base: position 3,383,368 of record NZ_CM174469.1, read on the forward strand.
ACCATGCCCTAGGGCTGATCCTGGCCGCTCGTCGCCAGATCGCCTCGGGCGACCGCCAGGTCCGCGCCGGCGGCTGGACCGCCGAGACCCGCACCATCACCGCCTCCCTCGGCGGCCAGAAACTGGGCATCGTCGGCCTGGGCCATATCGGCAAGGCCGTCGCCGACCGCGCCGAGGCCTTCCGCATGGCGGTCAGCTGGTGGGGGCCGCGTCGGCACGACGCCGAATGGCCCCGCGCCGAAAGCCTGGAAGCCCTGGCCAAGGCCAGCGACATCCTGGTCGTCGCCTGCAAGGCCGACGAGACCAATCGCGGCCTGATCTCGCGCGAGATCCTCGACGCGCTCGGCCCTGACGGTCTGCTGGTCAATGTCTCGCGCGGTCAGGTCGTGGACGAAGACGCCCTGATCGCCGCCCTGAAATCAGGCGCTCTGGGCCAGGCCGCGCTGGACGTCTTCGTCGAGGAACCGACCGATCCGAACCGTTGGGCCGACGTGCCCAACATCGTCCTGACGCCCCACACCGCCGGGGCCACGACCGCCGGGGTGCAGGGCATGCTGATGCTGCTGATGCAAAACCTTCAGGCGCATTTCGCGGGCGAGCCGCTGAAGACGCCCGTGGCCTGATCTCAGCGCGGACGCTGCGGCCGCTCGTCGGCCGTCACAACCCCGTCGCCGTTCTTGTCCATCGCCTTGAACTGGGCGTCCAGACCCACGGTGAACTCCTCGCGCGTCACTCGCCCGTCGCTGTCCGCATCCATGCGCGCCAGCATCCGCCCGCCGCGCGCATTGGCCAGTTCGGTCGCATCCACCACCTCGTCGTGATTGGCGTCCAGTCGGTCAAACATCTGGGTCATCCGCGCCTGCATCTGTGCGAACGTCTCCCGCTCCGGCGGCCGCATCCCTTCCATCTGACCGCCCATCGGAGGACCGGACATCTGCGGCATGGGCGGCTCGGGAAAATCGCTCTGGGCCAGCGCCGGACCGGCGGCGGCTAGAGCGAAGGCGGAGATCAACAGGTGACGCATGAGACTGCTCCAAAAGGGCTGTGAACTCTTGAACGCACGCACGAACTATTCCCGTCGCAGCCCCGTAAGGGAAGCGATTTCACTTGCCAAATCATATAAGGATATCTTTATATGAGCCTATGAGCCTGTCCGCCGATCAGACTGTCGAAGCCCTGCGCGCCGCTGGCGAACCTACCCGTCTGCGCGTCCTGTCGCTGCTGGCCGGTGAAGAGCTTTCGGTCATGGAGATGTCGCGCATTCTGGACCAGAGCCAGCCTCGCGTGTCGCGCCATCTGAAGCTGATGACCGACGCCGGCCTGATCGAACGCTTTCCTGACGGCGCCCGCGTCTACTACCGCCTGTCGCACGACGCCCAGGCGCGCCGGCTGATCGACACGGTGCTGGACATCCTGGCCGAAGACGCCGGCGAGGCCGATCACCGCCGTCTCGACGAAGTTCGCAAGGACCGCGAGGAAGCCGCCGTCAGCTATTTCGAGCAGGTCGCGCCCCAATGGGACCGCCTGCGCTCGCTCTACGTCAGCGAGAGCGCCGTCGAGGCTGCGCTGGAACGCGCCGTCGGCCCCGGCCCGTTCGAACGCGTCGTCGATCTGGGCACCGGCTCGGGCCGGATGCTGACCCTGTTCGGCAAGAAGGCCAAGATGTCGGTCGGGCTGGACCTCAGCCAGAACATGCTGAACATCGCCCGCACCAACGTCACAAAGGCCGGGCTGGACAAGGTCGAGCTACGTCACGGCGACATCTTCGCCACTCGTCTGCCCGCCGCCAGCGCAGATCTGGTGATCGTGCATCAGGTGCTGCACTACCTGTCCGACCCGTCCGCCGCCGTCGCCGAGGCCGCCCGCTTGGTCAGCCCGAACGGCCGCCTGGTCATCATCGACTTCGCCCCCCACGACTTCGAACACATGCGCGAAGCGCACCAGCATCGCCGCCTCGGTTTCGCCGACAGCGAGATCAACGGCTGGCTGCTGGACGGCGGCCTGACGCCGTCCGCCCCCATCGCCCTGCCGCACGACGCCGAGGGCCTGACCGTGACCATCTGGACGGCGGAACGCCGCGTCCAGGACAGAAAGACCGCCTGATGGCTTCCTTAGCTGACGCCCGCGCCCTGCTGCTGTCGCCACTGGGCCCTGTTGCTCGCGCCGGGTCCAACCGCGACGACGTGCGCGTCTCGTTCGAATTCTTCCCGCCCAAGACGGACGAGGCCGAGGCCAATCTGTGGAAGGCGATCCGCCGGCTGGAGCCGCTGAACCCCGCCTTCGTCTCCGTCACCTACGGCGCCGGAGGCTCAACCCGTGAGCGAACCCACCGCACGGTCCAGCGCATCATCGCCGAGACCAGCTTACGTCCCGCCGCCCACCTGACCTGCGTCGAGGCCAGCCGCGACGAGGTCGATGAAGTCATCGCCGGCTACAAGACCATCGGCGTCGATCACATCGTCGCCCTGCGCGGAGATCCGCCGGGCGGTTCCGGAATCGGCGGTGTCTATCAGCCGCGCGCGGACGGCTACGCCAACGCCACCGAACTGACCGCCGCCATCAGCCGCGCCGGCGGGTTCGACGTCACCGTCGGCGCCTACCCCGAGCGCCACCCCGAAAGCCCCTCCATCGACCACGACATCGAGGTGCTGAAGGCCAAGGTCGACGCCGGCGCAACCCGCGCGGTCAGCCAGTTCTTCTTCGACATCGACGCCTTCCTGCGCTTCCGCGATCAGGTGCGGGCGGCAGGCGTGACCATCCCGCTGATCCCCGGCGTCATGCCCGTGTCCAACTTCGCCGGTCTGACGCGCATGTGCGGCGCCTGCGGGACCAGCATCCCCGACTGGCTGAAGGCGCATTTCGACGGGCTGGACGACGATCCCGAGACCCGAAAACTGCTGGCCGCCTCGGTTGCCGCCGAGACCTGCGCACGTCTGCAGGAAGAGGGCTTCTCGGACTTCCACTTCTACACCCTCAACCGCGCCGATCTGGTCTATGCGATCTGTCGGGTGCTGGGCGTGCGTGAGACGGCGGTGGCGCAATGACCCGCGCCGAACGCATCGCCGCCCTGCATCAGGCGGCCAAGGAGCGCATCCTGATTCTCGACGGATCGTGGGGCGTGATGATCCAGCGTCGCGGTCTGGACGAGGCCGACTTCCGCGCCGACCGCTTCGTCACCGCCAACGGCTACAATGAGAAAGACCAGATGAAGGGGAACAACGACATCCTCTGCATCACCCGCCCCGATGTCATCGCCGACCTGCACGACCAGTATTTCGCCGCCGGCGCCGATATTTCGGAGACCAACACCTTCTCGGGCACGACCATCGCCCAGGAAGACTACGCCCTGGACGCCCAGGCGGTGTGGGACATCAATCTGGAAGGCGCCAAACTGGCCCGCGCCTCGGCCGACCGCTGGACCGCCAAGGAGCCGCAAAAGCCGCGCTTCGCCGCCGGCTCTATCGGCCCGCTGAACAAGATGCTGTCGATGTCGTCCGACGTGAATGACCCCGGCGCCCGCAGCGTGACCTTCGACCAGGTCTATGAGGCCTATCGCCACCAGATCCGCGCCCTGAACGAGGGCGGGGTGGACCTGTATCTGATCGAAACCATCACCGACACGCTGAACTGCAAGGCCTGCATCAAGGCCATCAAGGACCTGGAGGACGAGGGCATGGACGCCCTGCCCATCTGGATCTCGGGGACGATAACCGACCGCTCGGGCCGCACCCTGTCGGGCCAGACGGCGGAAGCCTTCTGGAACAGCGTGCGCCACGCCAAACCCTTCGCCGTCGGCTTCAACTGCGCCCTGGGCGCCGACCTGATGCGCCCCTTCATCGCCGAACTGAGCCGCGTCGCCGACACCCTGGTCGCCGCTTACCCCAACGCGGGCCTGCCCAATGCGATGGGCCAGTATGACGAGGAACCGCACGAAACCGCCCACTTCATCGAGGAATGGGCCGCCTCTGGACTGGTCAACATCGTCGGCGGCTGCTGCGGCACGACGCCGGATCACATCCGTCACGTCGCTGAAGAGGTCGCGCCGTTGAAGCCGCGCGCGATCCCGGAACGGCCGGTGGCCCTGCGGCTGTCGGGGCTCGAACCCTTCGAGATGGTGGCGTGACACGCTCCCCTCCCCGCTCATCCCCGCGAAAGCGGGGACCTAGTCCTTTGGGCGATAGCCATCACCATGATGTCTTCGCTCGCGATCCCATGCACCGTGCCTCCCAAAAGCACTGGGTCCCCGCTTACGCGGGGATGAGCGGAAGTCTGTAATGAGACCCACCTTCATCAACGTCGGCGAACGGACCAACGTCACCGGCTCGGCCAAATTCCGCAAGCTGGTGGTCGAGGGCGACTATTCGGCGGCGCTGGACGTCGCCCGACAACAGGTCGAGGCCGGCGCCCAGATCATCGACATCAACATGGATGAGGGCCTGCTGGACGGCGTCGTCGCCATGCGGACCTTCCTGAATTTGATCGCGGCCGAGCCCGACATCGCCCGCGTGCCGGTGATGATCGACAGCTCCAAATGGGAGGTGATCGAGGCGGGGCTGAAGTGCGTCCAGGGCAAGCCCATCGTCAATTCGATCAGCATGAAAGAGGGCGAGCAGGTCTTCCGTGACCATGCGATCAAATGCCTGCGCTACGGCGCCGCCGTGGTGGTCATGGCCTTCGACGAGGTAGGTCAGGCCGACACCGCCGCCCGCAAGATCGAGATCTGCACCCGCGCCTACGACATCCTGGTCAACGAGGTCGGATTCCCGCCCGAGGACATCATCTTCGATCCCAATATCTTCGCCGTGGCGACGGGGATCGAGGAGCACGACAACTACGCCGTCGACTTCATCGAGGGCACGCGCGAGATCAAGCGCACCCTGCCCTACGCCCGTATCTCGGGCGGGGTGTCGAACGTCTCGTTTTCGTTCCGCGGCAACGAGCCGGTGCGCCGGGCGATCCACAGCGTCTTCCTGTACCACGCCATCGCGGCGGGCATGGACATGGGCATTGTCAACGCCGGCGACCTGCCCGTCTATGACGACATCGACGCCGAACTGCGCGAGGCGGTCGAGGACGTGATCCTCAACCGGCCGCAACGGACCAATGTCTCGAATACCGAGCGGCTGGTCGACATGGCCCCCCGCTACAAGGGCGAAAAGGGCCAGGCCCGCGTCGTCGATCTGAAGTGGCGTGAACAGCCGGTCGGCAAGCGGATCGAACACGCCCTGGTCAACGGCATCACCGAGTTCATCGACGCCGATACCGAAGAGGCCCGCCTGTCGTTCGACCGGCCGCTGCACGTCATCGAAGGTCCGCTGATGGACGGGATGAACGTGGTCGGCGACCTGTTCGGCTCGGGCAAGATGTTCCTGCCCCAGGTGGTGAAATCCGCCCGCGTGATGAAACAGGCCGTCGCCTGGCTGAACCCCTTCATGGAGGCTGAAAAGGCCGGCAAGCCGCGCGAGCAGGCGGGCCGCATCCTGATGGCCACGGTCAAGGGCGACGTCCACGACATCGGCAAGAACATCGTCGGCGTCGTGCTTCAGTGCAATAATTACGAGGTCATCGACCTGGGCGTCATGGTCCCGGCCGACCGGATTCTGGACGAGGCCAAGGCCCACAACGTCGACATCATCGGCCTGTCCGGCCTGATCACCCCGTCGCTGGACGAGATGGTCTTCGTCGGCGCCGAGATGGAACGGCGCGGCTTCGACATCCCCCTGCTGATCGGCGGCGCCACCACCAGCCGGACCCACACGGCGGTCAAGATCGAACCGGCCTATCGACGCGGCTCGACCACCTATGTCGTCGACGCCAGCCGTGCCGTCAGCGTGGTCTCGGGCCTGCTGTCCAAGACCGAGCGGGCCAAAAATGAGGCCGCCACCCGCGACGAATATATCCGCATCCGCGAGCAGTATGCGCGCGGCCAGGAGGTGAAGGCCCGCGCCTCGATCAAACAGGCGCGCGAGAACCGTTTCCGCATCGACGCCACCCAGCCCATGCCCGGCAAGCCGTCCTTCATCGGCGTGAAGGCGTTCGACGCCTGGGATCTGCAGGATCTGGCCGACCACATCGACTGGACGCCCTTCTTCGCCAGTTGGGAGCTGATCGGCCGCTATCCGCTGATCCTTGAGGACGAGATCGTCGGCGAGGCCGCGCGCGACCTGTTCGAGGACGCCAAGGTCATGCTGAAGCGGATCATTGACGAGAAATGGTTCACGGCCAAGGGCGTCGTCGGCTTCTGGCCCGCCCGCGCCGACGGCGACGATGTCGTGGTCTATGCCGACGAGAGCCGGGACGCGGAAATCGCCCGCTTCCACACCCTGCGCCAGCAGATCAAGAAGTCGAACGGCAAGCCGAACCTGGCCCTGTCCGACTTCATCGCCGAAGAGGGCGACGACTATATCGGCGCCTTCGCCGTCACCGCCGGTCATGGTGAGCTGGAAGTCGCCAAACGGTTCAAGGACGCCGGCGACGACTATTCGTCCATCCTGGCGACGTCGCTCGCCGACCGCCTGGCCGAGGCTTTCGCCGAACGCCTGCACAGGGAAGTCCGCACCCAGCTGTGGGGCTATGCCGCCGATGAAACAGCCGACGTCGATGCACTGATCGCCGAACAATACCAGGGCATCCGCCCTGCTCCCGGTTATCCGGCTCAGCCCGACCACACGGAAAAGGCCACCCTGTTCCGCCTGCTCCAGGCCGAAGACAACGCCGGCATGGCCCTGACCGAAAGCTACGCCATGACGCCCCCGGCCTCGGTCTCGGGCCTCTATTTCGGCCATCCGGGCAGCCACTATTTCGGCGTCGGCAAGATCGATCTGGACCAGGTCGAGGACTATGCACGCCGCAAGGGCTGGGACGTGGCGACCGCCGAACGCTGGCTGGCGCCCATCCTCAACTACGACCCTTACGCCGCCAAACGCGAAACGGCGGCCTGAGCCGAAGCTCAAGCCGCCGTTCCAAAGACGCGAGCCAAAGACCCGATTAGTCGATGCCGACGCTTTCCAACGTCGCCGGCGGCGTCGTGATGTTGGCGCGGATGCGACGCGCGGCGTGCTCGCATCGGCCCGGCAGGCCGAAGAACAGACCGAACGACTGGCTGCGCGCCTCGGCGTCCGGGTTGCTGATCAGCGACGCCCACTGGGTCTTGACGGCGGCGACCGCCTGTTCAGCCTCGGCCTTCGAAGCCGCCGACTGACGCGGCGCAGCGGCAGTCAGGGCGCTGCGGAAATCCTGGGCTTCGAGTCGGCCAAGACGCACCAGTTCCATATCCTCGGGCGCACGGGTCGTCAGGGTGTCGCCCAGATCGGCATGACCCGTCACCAGCGCATCGCACCACGCCACTAGCGGATAATCGGCGCTGGGCGCCCCACGCGGCAGCGGCCGTGCATAGGCGATGGCCTCACGGGTCTTCAGCGCGTCGGCGGTCTCGCCCGAACGATTGCCCGTAACGATCGGACCGTCCTGGGTTTGGGCGACGACGGAGCCTGCGGCCAGCAGCGACAGAGCCGAGATACCGGGGACGAGGAGTTTGAGCATGGTCTTCCTTCAGGAGCGACGCGAACAGGCGGCGATCATTAACGCTCGCCCGTCCCGATGGTTTTTCTACGGCGGCGCTTAAACGAAAAAGGCGGCGGAGCGTTGCTCCGCCGCCTCAGTTCGACGATCCGTTAGGATCAATACTTCAGGCGAGCGCCGACGAAGAAGTACCGGCCGACCACGTCGAAGGTGTTCGGATCGGTGTTGCCGTCGTTGGCGTTGTCGAACACCGGCGGCTCCTTGTCGGCGAGATTGCGTACGCCGCCGAAGATTTCGACGCTGTCGTTGAAGTTATAGGACGCGCTGGCGTCGTGGTACCAGTAGGAGTCGGTGCCGGTGTAACCACCATCTTCAAAGGCAGGGATGTTGCCCTGGTTATCCATTGAGGCGATGTAGGTGCCGGAGTAGTTCACTCGAACCGGCCCGAAGTCATAACCCAGCGAGATGTTGCCCTTGTACTCAGGAAGGCTGGCGCTGATGTTGTAAGCGCCGGCGGTGCCCTTGTATTCGATGCCGTCCAGCTCGTAGCTGTCCAGGTAGGTCAGGTTCAGAGCGATATCCAGCTTTTCGCCCCAGAAGCCGCCGGCCCACGGCACGTTCCAACCGTAGCGGGTCGAGAAGTCGAGGCCCGAAGTCTTCAGTTCGGACACGTTGCCCAGCGGCGCGCGCGCCTTCAGGTTGCCAGCCGCATCACGGAAGACCAGCGGCAGGCCGATGCCCGCATTGTTGCATTCGGCGATCGACGAAACCGGAGCGCCTGCCGTGCCGGATGCCGCTGCACCTGCTGCGAAGCAGTTGCCGACGATGCCGGAAACGCCGCCGCTGATGGTGCCGATGTAGTCCTCGACCGAGATGTCATAGTAGTCGAGCGACATCGACAGGCCGGGAACGAAGGTCGGTTGCCAGACGACGCCCAAAGTGACGGTGTCGGACTTTTCTTCGCTCAGGTTCGGGTTGCCGAAGAAGAAGGATTCGGTTTGCGTGTTCTGAGCGACGAAGCCTGTCGCGACCGGATCGAAGCCGAGTTGAGCCGTGCAGAAGTTCCGAACGCCCGTGGACAGGGTGCGCGCTGCGCCCGTGCCGGGGTTGCGGGTCGTGCAGGGGTCGAGAACGGCCGGGAAGCCCTGGTCGTTCGCCTGGAACAGTTCGAACACGTTCGGGGCGCGAACGGCGCGTTGGTACAAGCCACGCACACGCAGGCTTTCGACCGGCTCCCAGGAACCGCCAGCCTTGTAGGCGTAAACCTTACCGACAGTATCGTAGTCGGCCATACGCGCGCCGAGCTCAAGTTCGAGCGACTTGATGAAAGGCAGGTCGCGAAGCAGCGGCACGGCGGCTTCGGCATAGAGTTCCTTGGACGCGCTGCGACCTGCGACCGGACGTTCTGCGTTGAAGCCGAAGATGTCGCCCGAGGCCTTGGCGGCGTCAGGGGTGAAGCTCAGCTTGTCTTCGCGGTACTCGGCGCCGAAGGCGACCGACAGCGGACCGGCCGGCAGTTCCATCACCGTGCCCGTGACGTTCAAGGTCAGGTTCTGACGCTCGAAGATGCTGGTGTCGGCGAAGTCCAGACGGACGAAGTTGGCGGCGGCAGGCGTGATCGTGCCGGCGCCGAACAGGTTGATCGGCACGCATCCGGGGAAGATCTGCAGCGACGAGGCGGCGCAGGTCGTCGCCGTTCCGCCGGCAGCCAGAGACGCGGCCAGACGCGAGCGAGACACGTCGTTCTGGATCGACGTACGCAGTTCGGAGCGACCGTAGGCGTAGACGCCTTCAGCCGTCCAGTCGCCGCCGAGCTTGGCGCGCAAGCCGGTGTTGAACTGTAGCACGTTGGTGTCGTGGCTTTCGACGCGCGCACCGACTTCCGACATGCGGCGATCGAAGTTCAGCGGCAGAGCCGGGTTGGGACGCGAGTTCGCATAGGCGAGCAGAGCCGGCGAGTTCTGGACGAAGAAGTTGCCGACCGGAATGTTGATGCCGGTCGCCGGGGTCGGAGCCAGTTGGATGTTGTTCTGGGTGTTGGTGTAGAACACCTCGGCAAAGCCGGTCAGAGACTCGTTGATGTCGTAGTGGCCGAGCAGAACTGCATTGTAGCGTTCCGAAGGCGACTGCAGCAGGTTGACGGTCGAGAAGTTGTAACGGTCGCTTGCGGCGCCCAGGCTGGTGTCGTTGTTGAACTGACCCGGAACGCCCGGCGTACGGAACGAACGGCGGCAGGGGGTCGGGGCCGTGGAACAGCCAACGGCGGTGTAAGGGTTGGTGCCGAGGTTGTTCAGACCGCCGTAGATGCCAGTGCCGGAACCGCCCGCGTTGCTGACCAGCGCCCAGGGACGATCTTTGTTCGGCAGGAAGCCGTCACGGTCGGCATAACCGACGTAACCCGTCACGTTGCCTCGGCCGTCGGCGATGTTGGCGCCGAAGGTGGCCGATGCGTTGAACTGCTCGCCGTCACCAAAACCGGAGATTCCGTATTGGGTGCTGACGTTCAGACCTTCGAAATCGTCCTTGAAGATGAAGTTGACGACGCCGGCCAGAGCGTCGGAGCCGTAGGTCGCCGAGGCGCCGCCGCTGACGACTTCGACGCGCTCGATCAGAGAAGCGGGAATGCTGTTCAGGTCGACGGCGTTGGACTTGTCATAGGGAACGAAGCGACGACCGTTCACCAGCACCAGCGTACGGCTGGCGCCGAGGCCGCGCAGATCGACCGTGGCCGAACCGTTGGCCGGGTTGTTCGAGTTGGCCGAGAAGCCGGGAACGACTTGCGGCAGTTGGTTCAGGATTTGCTCAACGTTCACATCGCCGCGCGCCTGGATCTGCTCTGCAGTAACCGTGGCGACGGGGCTGTTGGCGACGTAGTCCTGGCGCACGATACGCGAGCCAGTCACCACGATCTCGCCGACCTCGGCCGGTCCATCCTGCGACTGCGCAAATGAAGGGCTAGGCCCAATCGACATTCAGTGATTCCCGAGCGTCCTGATGCGTGATTCATAGGTCTCCGTGTTGGCGGAGGTCTTTGATGGGTGTGAAGCGTTACGAACTCGACGATGCGCAGTGGGATCGGATAGCGCCGTTGTTGCCGGGCAAGACTTCGGATCCCGGCCGGACCGGGGCGGACAACCGACTGTTCGTGAACGGTGTGCTGTGGGTCTTGAGGTCTGGCGCGCACTGGCAGAACCTGCCCGAGCGCTATGGCAAGTGGAAGACGGCGCACAAGCGCTTCAGCCGATGGGCAGCGGCCGGGGTGTGGGAGAAGGTCTTCGCCGATCTCGTCGAAGATCGGGACAACCAGTATCTGATGCTCGACTCGACCCTGGTGCGGGCTCACCAGCAGGCGACGACCGGCCGGGGCAGCGGCTCAAAAAAGGGGGCCTCGATCCGGCTGTGGGGCGTTCCCGAGGTGGACTGACGACCAAGATCCATATGGCCTGCGACACGCTGGGACGGCCGGTCCGCTTCCTGATCGCGCCGGGGCAGAGCCACGACATTCTCGCCGTCCCGGCGCTTCTGGAGGGGTATCGACCCGCCGCCGTCCTCGCCGACCGGGCCTACGACGCCAACAGCCTGCGCGCCTATCTGGCCAGCATCGGAGCCGAGGCGGTCATCCCCTCCACCCGCTCGCGCAAGACCCCGATCCCGCACGATCCCCTGATCTACAAACTACGGAACCGCGTCGAGCGCTGCTTTAACAAGCTCAAGCACTTCCGACGCTTCGCCACACGGTTCGACAGGCTGGCGCGTCACTACCTCTCCTTCGTCCACATCGCCGCCTCCATGCTCTGGATGCGGTGAATGTCGATTCGTCCTAGCCGCCATAGCCAATGCGGCGCCGCCAATAATGGTGGTGGCCAGCAAGCTGCGGCGATATTTGACGTTATTCAAGGATAGCTCTCCCATGATCGATGTAGAGCCGCGATCCGCAGCCCACCGAATCCATATCCGTGTGCCAGCCGATTAGCTGGTTGTGAGGGAGAGCATACCAACGCCTGCAGTAAGTCCAGCGCGAAGACGCATTCGCGCCACAACTGAGACGAACCTGTCACAGAGACGACACACCCATTCCAAGGGAGGGACTAGATGGGTACGGGGAGGGTCGAACGTCAGTCCACGGTGGAGACCGATCGCAAGTGTAGGAAAACGCTCAGCGCTGGATCGCGACCCGCGCAGCATAGGGCGCGGGTTCGGGGGTGCAGGAGGCGGCGATCAGTTGCACCGCGGCGAGACAGAGGAAGGCGGTCGCGACGAGCGGGAGCCGATTTGATACAGCGTAGGCGATCGAACGGGCCATGGCGGGCGCTCCAAGCATGATTACCGAGGCGTTAACGCAAGCTCTGCGCCAGATGGGGCCGTGGCGATGATCCCTTTCGTTCGGGCGTTCGACTTCGCCTATGGGCGGCGCGATCAAGTCTTGCCTTTGATCCAGCGTGTGATCGCCGACAATCCGGGGCCGTTCACCTTCACCGGGACGGGGACCTATGTCGTCGGGCGGCCTGACGCGGGGGCCGAGGTGGCGGTGATCGATCCGGGGCCGCTGGATCAGGCGCATCTGGCGGCATTGCTGAAAGCGGTCGAGGGGCGGCGGGTCAGCCATGTGCTGGTGACGCATACGCATCGGGATCATGCGCCGCTGGCGAGGCCGTTCGCTGAGGCGACGGGGGCGCGGGTTCTGGCGGCCCGGCCTCCGGTGCGGGAGACGCATGCGTCGGGTGCGCTGGACGAAGATGACGATGCAGAGTTTGCGCCCGATGTGGTGCTGACGGGAGGCGAAGCGATCGAAGGTGATGGCTGGACGATCGAGGCGATGTTCACGCCGGGCCATGCGTCGAACCACATGGCCTTCGCCCTATGTGAAGAAAACGCGCTGTTCTGCGGCGATCATGTGATGGGCTGGTCGACGACCGTCGTGGCGCCGCCCGATGGGAATATGCGTCAGTATATGGCCAGTCTGGATGCGGTCATGGCGCGGGACTTCGACATGCTGTGGCCGACGCACGGGGCGCCGGTGACGCAGGTGCGGCCGTTTCTGGAGGCGTATCGCGCCCACCGGCTGGAGCGGGAAGCGCAGATCGTCCAGAGGCTGGCGGCGGGGGATAGGACGGTCGCCGAGATGGCGCCGGTTCTGTACGCCGCCGTCGATCAGCGCCTGTGGCCGGCGGCGTCGCTGTCGGTGCTGGCCCATCTGATCAAGCTGGTCGAGGACGGGACGGCCCTAAGCGATGTCGAGCCGGGCCTGACGGCTCGTTTTCGTCTGGTCTAGCGTTCGGCCTCCAGGTTCCGGGCGATCTTGGTCGCCAGCCGGCAGGTCGCGCCGCCGTCGGGGCGGGTGTCGCGAGCGGCGACGCGAATGTCGGTGCGGCCTGGGCGGATACGCACGACGGCGTCGGTGACGAAGCCGAACCAGGCGCCTTCGTGCACGGCCTCGACCTGGAAGGTGGTGGCGCGGGTGACGACGAAGCCGGCGTCCACCAGGGCCGAGGTCGCCTGCTGGGCCAGGACCTGGGTCGGGACGGCGCTCAGGTCGGGACAGGTCTGGGGCGTCGATCCGGCATGCAGGGCGGCGACGCGGGAGAAGGCCGGCGGTTCGTCGACATTGGTCGTCACGTCACGTGGGTTCGGCGCGGCATCCTGCCCCTGACGCCAGACGAAGCCGCCCGCTGTCGCGCCGGCCAGGACCAGGGCCGCCAGCGCATAGAGCCCCCTGCCCTTCAGATCGCGCAACGCCAGCACCACCGCCGCCAGCGCGCCGGCCAGACCGATCCAGGCCAGGATGCGCGCCACCGTCCATGTCAGAAGGTCGTAGCTGACCGACAGATCGACGCCGCCGAATCGCGTCGCCGCAATCGCCGCCACGATCAACACCGCCGGCGCCGCCGCGAGCGCCGTCAGCCACGGCAGGACGACGGGGACAGGCTTTCTGATCGGCATTCAGGCTCCGGTTCGGTTCAGGCTGCGGTCGGCAGACGGTAGTCCTTCATCCGCTCACGCAGAAGCTTCTTGTCGATCTTGCCCGTCGCGCCCAGCGGGATGTCGTCCACGGCGACCACGTCGTCGGGCATCCACCATTTGGCGATCTTGCCGGACAGGAAGTCGAGATGCTCCTGCTTGTCCAGAGCCTGATCGGGCTTGAGCTTGAGGATCAGAACCGGCCGTTCGTCCCATTTGGCATGGGCGGCGCCGATGACGGCGGCGATCTCGACCTTGGGATGGCCGACGGCGATGTTTTCGATCTCGATGGAGCTGATCCACTCGCCGCCCGACTTGATCACGTCCTTGGCGCGGTCGGTGATCTGCATGAAGCCCATCTCGTCCACCGTCGCCACGTCGCCGGTGTCGAAGAAGCCTTCGTCGTCCAGGATCGAGCCCTCTTCCTTGAAATAGCCGTTGCTGATCGTAGGCCCCTTGACCATCAGGCGGCCGAAGGTGGCGCCGTCGTGCGGCAGTTCGGCCCCGGCTTCATCCTTCAGCTTCAGTTCGATGCCCAGCGGCGGCGTGCCCTGTTTCAAGCGGTATTTCATCTGCTCGTCGTAAGGCAGACGCAGGATTTCGGGCGGCAGGTTGGCGATGGTGCCGATGGGCGAGGTTTCGGTCATGCCCCAGGCATGGGTGACCTCGACGCCGAAATCGTCCTGGAAGCCACGGATCAGGCTTTCGGGACAGGCCGAGCCGCCGATCAGCACGCGCTTCAGGGTCGTAAAGCCCAGGCCGTTCTGCTTCATATGGGCGAACAGCCCCTGCCAGACCGTGGGCACGGCGGCCGAGAAGGTGACGCCTTCCTGTTCGATCAGCTCATAGATCGACTGGCCGTCCATCTTGGCGCCCGGCATGACCAGCTTGGTCCCCGCGGCCGGGCCGGCGAAGGCGATGCCCCAGGCGTTGGCGTGGAACATCGGCACGACCGGCAGGATCACCTCCTTGGGCGTGGCGCCCATGACTGTGGCCTGAAGCCCCATGAAGGTGTGCAGGAAGTTGGAGCGGTGCGAATACAGCACCCCCTTGGGATGGCCCGTCGTGCCCGAGGTGTAGCAGAGGCCGCAGGCGGTGTTTTCCTCGAAATCGCCCCAGACGACATCGATCGATTGACCGGCGATGGCGTCCTCGTAGGCCTCGGCCCTGGGCAGTTTGGTCTGCGGCATATGGGCGGCGTCGGTCATGATGACGACGCGCTCGACCTTGGGGATGTGCGGCAGGATGGCTTCCAGCAGCGGCACGAAGGTCAGGTCGACGAAGATGATCCGGTCTTCGGCGTGATTGATGATGTAGACGAGCTGTTCGGGGAACAGGCGCGGGTTCAGGGTATGGCACACCCCGCCGATGCCCATGATGCCGTACCAGGCCTCGATGTGGTTGGCGGTGTTCCAGGCCAGGGTGGCGACGCGGTCGCCCGGCTGGATCCCCCAGGCCTTCAGCGCGCTGGACACGCGTTTGGCCCGCTCGTGGATCTGGGCGTAGGTCGTGCGGACGATGGGGCCCTCGACCGAACGGGTCACGACCTCGCGGTCGCCGTGCCAGTGTTTGGCGTGGTCGATGATCTTGTCGACCGTCAGCGGCCAGTCCTGCATCAAGCCCAGCATGTCGTTTCCTTGTCCCTTGATGCGTCTGCTTGGATGCGACGCTTGAGCCGACGCTAACATCGGTGATCGGCGATAAGCAACGTGACGTAGCGTCAGCCGGGGCGCGGCGGATCGTCCCCCGTGGCGTCGGCCGGATCGGCGGTCAGACCTTGATCGGCTGAGGAGGAATTGCTTCGCAATTCCGCTGAAGCCGTGAATCAAGGTCTCTCTTGAATTTGGAGCCTGATTCACCGCTACGTCGAAGCGCGAAGCGCTTCAACTCAAGCGGATCAGGCTCTAGAAGGCGCGCCATGACCATATTGATCGCGATCACGGGGGGCTCCGGCTCCGGCAAGAGCACACTGGCGGAGGCGCTGGTCTCGGCCTTGCCGGAAGGGTCGGCTGTGCTGGTGCGCGAGGACAGCTATTACCGCGACGCCGCCTCCCTGCCCGGCTTCGACGCGGCGACCTTCGACTTCGACGATGTGGCGGCGCGCGATCACGACCTGATGATCGCGGACCTGAAGGAACTGAAGGCCGGGCGCGCGGTGACGGCGCCGGTCTATTCCTTCATCCATCACGGGCGCGAGCCGGGCGGCGAACCGATCGCGGCGGCCGAGGTGGTGATCGTCGAGGGCACCCACGTGCTCTGCACCCCCGACCTGACCGCCCTGTTCGACATCCGGGTGTTCGTGGACACCCCGTCCGACATCCGCTTCATCCGCCGCCTGTTGCGCGACCAAACCGAGCGGGGCCGGTCGGCGGATTCGGTCGTGGCGCAATATCTGGCCACCGTGCGTCCGGGCCACGAGCGCCTGACCGAACCTTCGCGCACCCACGCCGACTTCATCGTCGCCGACGCCACGGCCGCCGTGCGGCTGGAAGACCCCCAGGCGGTGGTGCGTCTCGCCGCGCCGGTGCTGGCCCATCCGCTGCTGCAGGCCCTGCTGGACGATTAGAGCCACAGGTCTCTGATGCTTGGCGACGCGGCGACCGAGACGATAGGTCGAGGCGGCTGGACATCGGGTTGATGGACCGGTTCGGCGGCCAGCGCCTCGACCTGACGTTTCAACGCCTTGATGCGCGCGCGCTCGTCGGCCTCGGCTTGTTTGATGATCATGATGGCGTCCAGGCGTTCGTATTCGACCAACAGCTCCGCGCGGATGCGGTCGTCCTCCGCCTCTTCCTCGGGCGTCTGTTTGTAGGGCGGCGGGAGGCCGCGACCGGGTTTGGGACGACGTGGTTTGGGGCGGGCCATGCGGGTCTCCGGACAGGGGTGATCGTCTCCGCGCTTTCGCTGCGAAGTTGGTGGAGGGCTGGGCGGAGCGCCGGGCCTTCGCCCGGAGTTTGGTTTTGGTGTTACCGTTTCGACGAAGGGTTGACGCTCCGCGCGGGTGGTTGGCCTGCAAGCTCGGGGCGTCGAGCGGTGGCGGTCTTATCGCCTAACCCCATAAGCCTGCGACGGGTCGGCAGCCCCTGCGAGGGCTGTCCCGAGTGCGGCCGAGTATCCCCCTCGACCCTCCGACGGCTTGTCGCCGCCGGCGCGAGCCGTTTCAGACCCGCTCCCGTTCCATCCGCTCCCGCCGCCGCAAGGTCGCAGGCCAAGCGAGCCCTCCATGCGACGGGACGGGTGTAGAATAAGCGCGTTTCCAAGGGGGGATGGGAAAAGAGGGACATAAATCGGCAAGCGGTTGGATTCGCTAGGAATGAACCAGCGTCATTGTGATGGCTGGCGCGCATTTCTCCCTCCCCTTCATGGGGAGGGGCGGCGAAGCAGAGCGTAGCCGGGGTGGGGACGTGTGAAGCGGTTCGCCCGCTCTTACGGCCCCACCCGGATCGCTGCGCGATCGTCCCTCCCCATGAAGGGGAGGGAGAGGCGCCTGTGGGGCTTCAAGAGCCCCTCCACCACGCTACGCGCGGTCCCCCTCCCCACAGGTGGGGAGGAGAAGTGTTGTCAGATCAGCCCCGCCAGCGGCGACGAGGGGTCCGCGTACATCCGCTTCGGCATACGCCCGGCCAGATAGGCGTCGCGGCCGGCGATGACGGCGTGTTTCATGGCGCGGGCCATGCGGATGGGGTCCTTGGCGCCGGCGATGGCTGTGTTCATCAGGACGGCGTCGCAGCCCAGTTCCATCGCCAGGGTCGCGTCCGAGGCCGTGCCGACGCCCGCATCGACCAGCACCGGCACCTTGGCCTGTTCGACGATCAGGCGGACGTTGATGGGGTTCTGGATGCCCAGGCCCGAACCGATGGGGGCGGCGGCGGGCATGATGGCGGCGGCGCCGGCGTCCTCCAGCCGCTTGGCCATGACGACGTCGTCGGTGCAATAGACCATGACGTCGAACCCGTCCTTGATCAGCAGGTCCAGCGCCCGCAGCGTCTCGATCATGTCGGGATAGAGGTGGGCGGTGTTGGACAGCACCTCCAGCTTCACCAGGCTCCAGCCGCCGGCCTCGCGCGCCAGGCGCAGGGTGCGAACCGCATCCTCGCCGGTGAAACAGCCGGCGGTGTTGGGCAGGAAGGTAAAGCGATCCGGCTTTACATAGTCCACCAGCATCGGCTGGTTCGGATCGGTCAGGTTCACCCGGCGCACGGCGACGGTGACGATCTCGGCGCCCGCCGCCTCGGCGGCGGCGGCGTTCTGGGCGTAGTCGGCGTATTTGCCGGTGCCCACGATCAGGCGCGAGTTGAAGGTGCGGCCGGCGACGGACCAGGTTTCGGAGGCTGTATCGGTCATGGGGCTGACCTAGTCCCCCCAAGGCGTCAGGGAAAGCCGTCGTAGCGGGATTTGATCGCGATCAGCCGCCGCCGACGAACTGGACCAGTTCGATGCGGTCGCCCTGGGCGACGGGGGTGGCGGCGTGCAGGGACTTCGGCACGATCTCCAGATTGCGTTCGACGGCGACCTTGCGCGGGTCCAGCGACAGTTCCTCGACCAAGGCCAGGATGGTGGCGGCCTGGACCTGGCGGGGTTCGCCGTTGAGATGGATCTGATGCACGCTTCTGGTCTCCGGGCGCTGGCGGCGTCGGGGCTGAGATAGACGCTGAAGGCCGGGTTCGCCAGATGGGCTTTGCCAGACCGGGCGCTCAGCCGGCCTCGAACAGGAAGGCGCCGACGGCGACAGCCACGGCCGCAAAGGCGGCCACGACCGTGCGAAGGATCAGTTTGCCATCCTGGCGCATCGTCTGCGCTCCTACAGGCTGTCCCGACCGGGGACGAATGGAGCTTTGGCTGCGAAATCCGCGCCATCGCGCGTGACCCAGGGTAAGGTTCGATGCGGGGACCGTTTGACCCAGGCCCTGCGTCGGCTAAAAGGCCCCTCTTGTGCTGCGAAGCAGCGCCCGATTCCGGAAACCATGGCCGACACACCCGTCATTCATGTGCTGAACGGCCCCAATCTGAACCTGCTCGGGGTTCGGGAGCCGGACATCTATGGCCGCGACACCCTGGCGGACATCGAACAACGGTGCGTCAAGGCGGCCGAGGGCGCGACTGTCGTGTTCCGCCAGACCAACCACGAGGGCGTGCTGGTGGACTGGATCCAGGAGGCGCGCGAAGGCGTGGACGCCCTGATCATCAATCCGGCCGCCTATGGGCATACGTCGGTCGCGCTGCACGATGCGCTGAAGACGTTGTCGATCCCGGTGATCGAACTGCATCTGTCCAATCCGGCGGCGCGCGAGGCGTTTCGCCATCACTCCTATGTGTCCTCCGCGGCGACCGGCGTCATCGCCGGCTTCGGCGCGGCGGGCTATGAACTGGCCGTCCAGGCGGCTCTCACCAAGGTTCGGGAACGCGGCTGAGGCCCGTCCCGTTTACTCAAGACCACGAAAGACAAGGCGCACTCCAATGGCCGATGACAAGAAACACGCCGAAATCGACGCCGCCCTGGTTCGCCAGCTGGCCGACATCCTGAACGAGACCGACCTGACGGAAGTCGAAGTCGAGCGCGGCGATCTGCGCATCCGGGTCGCCCGCGAGATCACCGTCAACGCCGCCCCGGTGCAGTACGCCGCCGCCCCGGCCGCTGTCGCAGCGCCCGCAGCCGCCGCGCCGGCCGCCATGCCGTCGGATCCGGCGACCATCGTCGCTCGCGCGGGCGAAGAGGTGAAGTCGCCGATGGTCGGCACCGCCTATCTGCAGGCCTCGCCGGAGGCCCCGGCCTTTGTCCAACCGGGCGACAAGGTCAAGAAGGGCCAGACCCTGCTGATCGTCGAGGCGATGAAGACCATGAACCCGATCCAGGCCCCGCGCGACGGCGTCGTGGCCGAAATCCTGGTCGGCGACGCCCAGCCGGTCGAGTTCGGCGAACCCCTCGTCCTGCTGGAAGCTTAAGCCGTGTTCACGAAAGTCCTGATCGCCAACCGGGGCGAGATCGCGCTGCGCATCCATCGGGCGTGCAAGGAGATGGGCATCTCCACCGTCGCCGTGCACTCCGA
The DNA here is from genome assembly GCF_057838505.1 of Brevundimonas sp. KH_058. Taxonomy (NCBI): domain Bacteria; kingdom Pseudomonadati; phylum Pseudomonadota; class Alphaproteobacteria; order Caulobacterales; family Caulobacteraceae; genus Brevundimonas; species Brevundimonas sp. KH_058. The sequence goes on from NZ_CM174469.1 coordinate 3,402,894, forward strand.
GGCCGACCGCGGCGCCATGTGGGTGCGGCTGGCGGACGAGAGCGTCTGCATCGGCCCCGCCTCGGCCGCCAAGTCGTATCTGAACATCCCGTCGATCATCGCGGCGGCGGAAATCACCGGCGCCCAGGCGATCCACCCCGGCTATGGCTTCCTGTCCGAGAACGCTCGTTTCGCCGAGATCGTCGAGGCCCACGGCATGACCTTCATCGGTCCGAAGCCCGAGCATATCCGGGTCATGGGCGACAAGATCAGCGCCAAACAGACCGTCATGGACGCCGGCATCCCCGTCGTTCCCGGCTCCAAGGGCGAGGTCGAGACCGTCGAGGCCGCCATTGAGGCGTCCAAGTCCATCGGCTTCCCCCTGATCGTCAAGGCGGCGGCGGGCGGCGGCGGACGCGGCATGAAGGTCGCCCTGACGCCCGACGACTTGGTCGAGGCGGTTCAGACCGCCCAGTCGGAGGCCAAGGCCGCCTTCGGCAACGGCGCCGTCTATATGGAGCGCTATCTCCAGAAGCCTCGCCACATCGAGATCCAGGTCATCGCCGACAGCCACGGCAATGTCGTGCATCTGGGCGAGCGCGACTGCTCGCTGCAACGTCGTCACCAGAAGGTGCTGGAAGAGGCCCCCTCGCCCGCCCTGTCGGCCGAGGGTCGCAAACAGATCGGCGAGACGGTCAACAAGGCCATCGCCGCCATCGGCTATCTGGGCGTCGGCACCATCGAGTTCCTGTGGGAGGACGGCGAGTTCTTCTTCATCGAGATGAACACCCGTCTGCAGGTCGAACACCCGGTCACCGAAATGATCACCGGCGTCGACCTGGTGCGCGAACAGGTGCGGATCGCCGCCGGCCTGCCGCTGTCGTTCACCCAGGACGACATCGAGTTCAAAGGCCACGCCATCGAGGTGCGGATCAACGCCGAGAACCCCGAGACCTTTACCCCCTCGCCGGGCAAGATCACCGACTTCCACGCGCCGGGCGGTCTGGGCGTGCGTCTGGATAGCGCCATCTACGCCGGCTATTCGATCCCGCCCTATTACGACAGCCTGATCGGCAAGCTGATCGTCCACGGTCGCGACCGCGAAGAGGCCATCGCGCGCCTGAAACGGTCGCTGAACGAGATCGTGATCGGCGGCGTCGACACCACCATCCCCCTGTTCCAGAAGCTGTTGCAGGAGCCCGACATCCTGTCCGGTGACTACGACATCCACTGGCTGGAGAAGTGGGCTGCGCGCCAAAAGGGCGAGAGCTGAAGCTCCTCCCCCATCGGGGGAGGAAAACCGCCCGAAGGGTGGTGGAGGGGGCCTGCCCCAGACACCGGCGCTCGCGGTCAGCCCCCTCCACCGCTTCGTGGTCCCCCTACCCCGATGGGGGAGGATTATGACCGAGCCCGATTTCAGCGCCAGCGGCCCGTTTGGCGGGTTTGGGCCGGAAGACCTGCTGGCCTGTTATGCGCGCGGCGTATTCCCGATGGCCGAGGCGCGCGACGATCCGCGCGTCTTCATCATAGAGCCGGAGCAGCGCGGCGTCGTGCCGCTGGACGCCTTTCACATTCCCTCGCGCCTGCGTCGCACCGTGCGGGGCGAGCCTTTCGAGGTGCGGGTCGACACCGCGTTCGAGGCGGTGCTGGACGGCTGTGCGACGGCGCAAGGGCCGGATCGCGAGGACACCTGGATCAACGGACCGATCCGGCGGCTGTATGCGGCCCTGTTCGCCATGGGGTTCGTCCACTCCATCGAATGCTGGCGGGACGAGCGGCTGGTGGGCGGCCTGTATGGTGTGTCACTTGGCGGCGCCTTCTTCGGCGAGAGCATGTTCAGCCGCGAGCGGGATGCGTCCAAGGTGGCGCTGGTGCATCTGGTCGCGCGGTTGCGCAAGGGCGGCTGGACCCTGTTGGACGCACAGTTCCTGACCCAGCATCTGAGCCAGTTCGGCGCGGTGGAGACACCGCAGGCGGCCTATCTGGAGCGGCTTCAGCCCGCCCTGTCGGTCAGGCCGGATCAGGGAGCGTTGCGCGCGCCCCTGACCGGCGCAGAGGCGGTCGCCCTCGCCGGCGCTTAGTCTGTCCGGACACGATTTCAGGCCTGTCCCGACAGGTTCGGATTGGCGTCTTCGCCCGGCCTGACGGTCAATGGAGGCATGACCCAGACCCCACCGAAAGCCCCGCCACGTTCATCCCTTCTTCGCGAGGGACGAGAGATCGCCGTGACGCTGGTCGTCGCCCTGATCCTGGCGACGACGCTCCGCATCCTGCTGTTTCAGCCCTTCACCATTCCGTCGTCGTCGATGGAGCCGGGGCTGGTGACCGGCGACTATATCGTCGTGTCGAAATATCCGTATGGCTGGAGCACGGCGTCGCTGCCGTTCAACCCGTCCATGGCGCCGGGGCGGGTGATGGGGCGCGAGCCCCGGCGCGGGGACGTGGTGGTGTTCCGCCTGCCGCGCGATCCGGAACAGACCTGGATCAAGCGGGTCGTGGGCCTGCCCGGCGACACGGTTCAGGTGCGCGGCGGCGTGGTCTTCGTCAACGGCGACGCGGTGCGTCAGACCCGGCTGGATGTCGTCGCCGACCATGACGCGCCCCAGCGCCGGGTGCAGCAGGTGCGCGAGACCCTGGCCGACGGACGGACCTATGTGACCTATGACAGCGGGCCGGACCTGCCGGGCGACGACACGCCCCTGCGCCGCGTGCCGCCAGGCCAGTATCTGATGATGGGCGACAACCGCTACAACTCGCTGGACAGCCGCTGGCCGCCCGAGGTCGGGGTCGGCCTGCTGCCCGTCGAGAACATCGTGGGTCGGGCGGAGATCGTGCTGGCGTCATGGAAGCCGGGCGCGGGCCTGTTCAAGCCGTGGACCTGGCTGAACCTTCAGTGGGACCGGTTTCTGGTCCGCATCCGCTAGCGCGCGCGATATTCGTCGAAGCTGACGACGCCGTTATGGTTGCGGTCCATGCGGTCGAAGGCGGCGCGGCTGGGCGGCGCCGATTGGGCCAACGAAGGCGCGGCGACGGCGCCAAGGGTCAGTCCGGCGACGGCGGCGGCGAGCAGTTGACGCCAGTTCAGGCCTGTCGAGCGGCGCGCCGACGTCTGGTTCAGCTCGGCGTCGATGAAGCGGCGGATGGCGTCGCTGGCGGTGCGGCCCTCGGCGCGGCAACGGGCCATGAAGGCGGTCTTGGTCGCGTGGGGCAGTCGGATCTCGACGGTCTCGCTCTTCTTGAGCGGTTTGTTGCGATCCATTTCCGGCCTCCTCGCGGTATTGGGGATCAGTTCTTACAGCCCACGACCCAGGCGTCGTAATAGGGGTTCTGGATGCCGCTTACGGACGGAGACGAGGCGAACATCCAGCCGCGGAACAACTGGCGACCCTCCTGCCGGCCGCGCGGCTGAAGGGACACGTCGATATAGGCGATGGCGTCCTCGGTCAGCTCGTCCGGGGTCGTCACCTCGCAGGCGCGGGCGGCGAAGATCAGGTTGCGGTTGAAGCGGACGGGCCGACCGCCGACCTCGACCTCGAACTTCATGGACTCGGCCGTGACCTTGTCGATGGCCTGGATGACCGCGAACTTGCGGCGCTGGCGACGGGCCGGGGTGTCGGGCTGTTCGATGGCCTTGGTCGCGACGGGCTTCTCGGCCGCGACCTCCTGTTCAGCCTTTTCCTCGACCGCAGCGTCCTCGGCGATGATGACGGTCGGGGGCGGCGTCACGGCGACGGGCGAGCGCGGCGCCGGAGCGCCTGCAGGCGGGGTCTCGGTCGGCACGGACGGCGTGGTGCGCAGGATGTCGCCGATCGGATCCTGGACCGGGCGTGCATCGCGCGGCGCGTCCTGAAGCACGCTGGCGGTCACCGCGCCCGCGCTCAGCACACCGACGACGGCCGCCGCGCCCAACAGGATGCGGCGCGCTCTCACTCGGGCGTCCAGGCCTGATAGTCGCCGGTCGCGGCCGGACGCTTGGCCTCGTTGGCCAGCGAGCCGGGCGGACGCCAGGCCAGGGGTGTGCCGGTCATGTTCGGCATATGATCCTTTTCCCAGACGCGCCGCGGCAGCGGCTGCTCGGTCGGCGGCAGGTCGAAGGTGTAGTGCAGCCAGCCGTGCCAGTCGGGCGTGACCTTGGACGCCTCGGCATAGCCGTCATAGATGACCCAGCGACGCTTGCGGCCGTCGTAGCTGACGTTGTCGCGGCTCTCGAAATAGCGATTGCCGTTCTCGTCCTGGCCGACGAAGCGACCGCGCTTGGCGATGGTGAAGCGGGTGCCGATCGTGGCGCCCTCCCACCAGCCGAAAATCTTGCTCAACACGTCGTGGAATCCAACCGTAAGGGTTCGCCGAAAAGGGAGGCGGCGTCTGATGCGGATCATAGAAACCCGCGCCCCCTTCGTCCAGCGTTCTGAAGGGTCGGGCCGAATCGATATCTTGTGGGCAACATGGCCTGAGCACACCAGATGTATTGGCGAAGGGACGCGCGACCGCCTAGGCTGGGCCGAACCTTTCGGAGAGACGCCGCCATGCGCTTTCAATCCGGCTTCGCCGTTCGCGCCGAACGAGTCGCAATGGAGACCCGCGCCGTCGAGCGCCCCGCCAGAGTGCAGCAGGTGCTGGCGCCAGCCGGCTGGTCCGACGCTCAGATCGAGGCCTGGCTGGACTGGGTCGAGGCGGCGGGTTTCACGACGCCGATGTCCGGCGACTGGCTGAACGGCGGGGTCGACTCCTGGGCCGAGCGACTGGCGGCGACGGGCGTGACAGAGGGCGTGTTCGACCGGGCCGAGGCCGCCGCCTTCGTAGGCGAGCTTTCGGGCGCCTTCAAACTGGGCCTGGCGGCGCCGGCGTCGTCTGGTCCCGCAGCCGTCGGCGTCGTCGATCTGAACGACCCCGGCGCGGCGGCGCAGTTGCAGGCGCACAACGGACGGCGCTCGGCCGCGCGCCTGGGCGCCCAGGCGGCCGACGCCCTGGCCGAGGCTTTGGCGGGCGTAGCCGACGCGGTGGACCGGTGCGAAGGGCCGCGCGGCGACTGCGGCGATCCCTCGCGCAATCCCGCGCTGGGACGGGCAGCGGCGCTGGCGCGACGGTGCGGGGCGAGCGACGCCGACATCCTGAGGGCCATCGACGGCGAACGGCCCGAGATGGCGCTGGAACCGCTGGTGGAAGGCGCACCGCTGGTCGCTCTGGCGGATCGGACGCAGATCGCGGCCGGCGCGCCGGAGGCCCTGCTCGCGGCGGAAGCGGCGCTGGACGGCGGGCTGATCGTCGCCTTCGATCCGCGCGATGCGCAGACCGCGACGGCGACGACGGGTCGGGGCGTGATCAACCTGGGCGCCGTGCTGTCGCTGGACGGCGACGCGGCGGCCAATCTGGCGGGGCTGACGCGGCTGTTGACGGTGGCTCTGGACCTTCAGGCGGCGGCGCCGGGCGTGATCGCCCTGGGGCTGGACGGGTTGCTGGAGGCCCTGGCGGCGGACGACGACCGCACGGCTCGGGCGCATGCGTTTGCGGGACTGGTCGCGGCGACGGCGGCGCAGACCTCGGCCGAGTTGGCGAGCGTGCGCGGTCTCTGCCCCGATTGGGACGACCTGAAGGGCGCCGCCGCCGAGACTCAAGGCGCGCGGTGCGATGCGCTGAAGGGGCTGGCTGATCCCCTCGCCGCAGTCGCGTCGAAAGCCCTGGCGGTCGCGCCCAAGGCGCGGCGGCACTCGGCCATCGGCCTGTTCGTCGAGGATGCAGAAGCGCGGCTGCGGCTGGGCCTGGGCCGGATCGCGGCGGTCGATGTGTTCCAGACGGCGGACGGCGAGATCGGTCGTCGGCTCAACCCCGCTCTGGCGGCGGCGATCTCGGCGGCGGGCGGCGACGTCGAGGCGGCGGAGCGGTGGTCGTTCGGGCGGCGCACCCTGGTCGAGGCGCCGGGCATCGATCATGCGTCCTTGCGCACCCTGGGCTTCACCGACATCGAACTGGCCGCCATCGAGAACGCCCTGGCCTGGGCAGAGGATTTCGACACGGTCTTCGCCGCGCCGGTCCTGGATCCCGGCTTCATCCGCGATGTGCTGGGCGTCGAGGACGGCGACGGCCTGTTGCTGACCCTGCTGGGCGTGTCCGAAGAGGCCGAGACGGCGGCGACGCGCTGGGTCTTCGGTCATGGCGATCTGAGCGATTGGCCCGAGGCGCCGGCGTCCGTCGCCGCCCTGCTGGCCGATCCGGCGGCGGCCGCAGCCGACCTGCGGCGCGCCATCGAGCCGTTCAGCGATTTGGCCGACGTTGCGGTCGAACCGATGGACTGGCGCACCACCGCAGCTCAGGCCGCGCGGCTGCTGAGCCAGGGCGCACTGGACGGCCGTCGCGCCATCCGCCTGGCCCGCGCCGCCCCGCCGGCGGGTCCGATGCTGTCGCTGCCGAACGTCGAGGCGGCGCGGGCCGAGCCTGTGCGCGAAGCCCCTCGCCCCGCCCCGACCGAACGGGTCGTCGAGCGCGTGGTCGAGCGGGAACGCGCGCGCCGCAAACTGCCCGATCGGCGCAAGGGCTATATCCAGAAGGCCGCCGTCGGGGGCCACAAGGTCTATATCCACACCGGCGAATACGAAGACGGCGAACTGGGCGAGATCTTCATCGACATGCACAAGGAAGGCGCCGCCTTCCGCAGCCTGATGAACAACTTCGCCATCGCCATCTCCATCGGCCTGCAATACGGCGTGCCGCTGGACGAGTTCGTGGACGCCTTCGTCTTCACCCGGTTCGAGCCGGCCGGGCGCGTCACCGGCAACGACTCCATCAAATCCGCGACCTCCATCCTGGACTACATCTTCCGCGAACTGGGCGTTTCCTATCTGGACCGCGACGAACTGGCCAACGCCGGGACGGACGACCTGAACGCGGATGGGTTAGGAGACGGCAAGCCCGACGCCAACGAGGCCGTGCCCGCCGCCCGGTTCATCTCCAAAGGGTTCGCGCGCGGATCGGCGCCCGACAATCTGGTCGTCCTGCCCTTCGGCAAGAAGGCCGAGCCCGAGCCGCGCCATGTGGCTGATAGCGAAGCCGTCGCCTGCCCCGCCTGCGGCGACTTCAGCCTGCAGCAACGCGGCACCGCCTGGGTCTGCGACACCTGCGGAGCCGCGCCGGCGCTGAAGGGCGGAGATCAGGGGTAGGTTAAGGGTTTTGGCCTAGGGTTTGCTGCAAGACGATCGAACGTCGGAGCCCGGTCCATGAAACGCACACTCTCTATCGGCCTGATCGCCGCCCTGCTGGCCGTCGCCGCGCCGGCGCTTGCCCAGAACGCCGGCCAAATCGCCAGCGTGAAGCGCGGCGCGTCCTGCGCCGGATGCAACCTGTTCCAGGGCGACTTCTCGGGGCTGGAGGCGCGGGGCCTGAACCTGACCGGCTCACGCCTGCGTCAAGCGGACCTGAGCCTCAGCGTCATGAACCGCACGCGGTTTTCCAACACCGACATGCGCGACGTGGAAGCCTATGGCGGCGTCTTCTCCGGGTCGAACTTCTCGCGCGCCAACCTGACCAACGCCAGCTTCGTCGGCGCCTATCTGGAGGGCGCAAGCTTCTCGGGCGCGACCTTGTCGGGAACCAATCTGTCAGGCGCCCAGCTGACGCGAGCCACCGGCCTGACCCAGGGTGAGTTGAACCAGGCGTGCGGCGACGGCTCCACCGTCCTGCCTCGCGGCCTGCGCATTCCCGCCTGCTGAGGGTCGCCGACCTTGCGCGGATTTAACGAAGTTACCTCGATTTAAGTAGGTGCAGCAGGGGTTTCGGGGCATTCAGGTCTCGTGAAACAGATCGCTGAACATATCCGGTTCCGACCCTCCCTGGCCCTGCTGGTCCTAGGCGCGGCGCTCGTCGCCTCTCCCGCCTTCGCCGGGGTCGAGATGTCGATGCAGGACCGCGACGTGGCCCGTTCGGTGTCGCTGGGCGGATCGTGCAACCGCTGCGAACTGTCGGGCCGCAATCTGACCGGCGCGACCTTCACCGGCGCCAGCTTCATGAACGCCACACTGGTCGGGGCCAATCTGCGCGGCGCCGAGATGATGGGCTCCAACTTTACCGGCAGTGATTTCAGCCGCGCCAATCTGTCGGGCGTCGAGATTGTCGGCGCCAACTTCACCTCCGCCAACTTCACCGGCGCCAGCCTGGTCGGGGCCGAAGCGCAGGGGTCGTCCTTCGTTCGCGCCAACCTGAGCCGCGCCGACCTGTCGGGCGGCGAGATGCACGGCGTGAACTTCAACGGCGCGACCCTGGCGGGGACCAACTTTTCGAACAGCGAACTGTTCGGGGCGACGATCACCAATGTCCGTGCGGCCGGCGCCAACTTCTCCAACGCCGAGGTCAACGCCTCCAACCTGTCGGGCGGCGACTTCTCGAACGCGGACTTCTCGAACACCAGCCTGGATGGCGCGCGGCTGAGCGGCGCCAGCTTCTCCCGCGCTGACTTCTCCAACGCCTCCCTTCGCCGCGCCGACATCCGGGGTGCGGACCTGTCCAGTGCGCGTGGCCTGACCCAGGATCAGATCAGCGAGGCCTGCGGCGACGGCTCGACCCGCTTGCCCGCCCGCCTGTCGCCCCAGGCCTGCCGCAGCAGCTCGATCCGCATCATCCGCTCGCCGCCCGCCCCTCCGGCGCCGCCGCGCGTGCGCAACTTCGTCAACGCCGGAAACTAACGGCGCAGTCCAATGCAAAAAGAGGACGCCTCGCGGCGTCCCCTTTGTCGTATCCGGCGATGCGTGCTCGATTCAGACCTTGATCGGCAAGGCCGTGCGGATGTGCACATCCTTCAACTGACGCTCTTCCGCCTCGGTCGGGGCGTTCATCAGCAGGTCCTCGCCCTGCTGGTTCAGCGGGAAGGCGATGACCTCGCGGATGGCCGTCTCGCCGGCCAGCAGCATGACGATGCGGTCGATGCCGGGGGCCAGGCCGCCGTGCGGCGGCGCGCCGTAGCGGAAGGCGTTCAGCATGCCGCCGAACTGCTCCTCGACCACCGAGGCGTCATAGCCGGCGATGGAAAAGGCCTTCAGCATGATCTCGGCCTTGTGGTTCCGGATCGCGCCCGAGCACAGCTCATAGCCGTTGCAGACGATATCATACTGATAGGCGCGGATGGTCAGCGGATCCTGGGTCTCCAGGGCCTCCAGCCCGCCCTGCGGCATCGAGAAGGGGTTGTGGCTGAAGTCGACCTTCTTCTCTTCTTCCGACCATTCGAACATGGGGAAGTCGACGATCCAGCAGAATTTGAACTGGTTCTCGTCGATCAACTTCAACTCAGTGCCCACGCGGGTGCGGGCAAGGCCGGCGAACTTGGCGAAGACCGACGGCAGGCCGGCGGTGAAGAAGGCGGCGTCACCCTTGCCCAGGCCCAGCGAGACCATCAGGGCCTCGGTCGGCTCCTGACCCAGGTTTTTGGCGATGGGACCGCCCCAGGCGCCCTGATCCTCGGACCAGAAGATATAGCCCAGGCCCGGCTGCCCCTCGCCCTGCGCCCACGAGTTCATACGGTCGCAGAAGGCGCGCGAGCCGCCGGTCGGCGCCGGGATGGCCCAGACGGCGTTCTTCTCGTCCGCGCCCAGGATCTTGGCGAACAGGCCGAAACCGCCGTCGCGGAAGTGGTCGGACACCACCTGCATCTTGATCGGGTTGCGCAGGTCCGGCTTGTCCGAACCATACCAGGCCATGGACTGGGCGTAGGTCAGGCGCTCGAAGCCCTTGTGCTCGAACGTCTCGCCGAAGTCGTTGGTGAAGACATGGGCGCCGTCGATGGGCGAGACCGGCTTGCCCTCGCCGAACTCCTCGAACACGCCGTGCATCAGCGGCTCGATAGCGGCGAAGACGTCTTCCTGCGTCACGAAGCTCATCTCGACGTCGAGCTGGTAGAATTCCAGCGAACGGTCGGCGCGCAGGTCTTCGTCACGGAAGCAGGGCGCGATCTGGAAATAACGGTCGAAGCCCGAGACCATCAGCAGCTGCTTGAACTGCTGCGGGGCCTGCGGCAGCGCATAGAACTTGCCCGGATGCAGGCGCGACGGCACCAGGAAGTCGCGCGCGCCTTCCGGCGACGAGGCCGTCAGGATCGGGGTCTGGTATTCCAGGAAACCCTGGCCGACCATGCGCTGGCGGATCGAGGAGATGACCCTGGAGCGCAGGACGATGTTCTTATGCAGGCGCTCACGACGCAGATCCAGGAAGCGATTGGCCAGGCGGATATCCTCGGGATACTCCTGATCGCCAAAGACCGGCATCGGCAGTTCGGCGGCTTCCGACAGGACCTCGACGCCCTGCACGCGCACCTCGACCTCGCCGGTCGGCAGGTTGGCGTTCACCACCGAGGCGTCGCGGGCCACGACCTCGCCATCGATCTTGATCACACTCTCGGCGCGCAGGCGTTCGACGGCGGCGAAGCCCGGCGTTTCGGGGTGCAGCACCAGTTGCGTCAGGCCGTAGTGGTCGCGCAGATCGATGAACAGCAGGCCGCCGTGATCGCGCTTCCTGTGCACCCAGCCGGACAGGCGAACGGCGGAACCGGCGTCGGAGGCGCGCAGGGCGCCGCAGGTATGGGAGCGGTAGGCGTGCATGGAACAGACCGTCTGGAGACTTTGGCGGTGGAATCCGACGCCGTCGGCGCCCGAAATCGAAGCGGCGTAGGGCGCATCATCGCCCCGGAAAGTCAAGGTTTCAGCCGTTGCAAAGCCAGCCGTCCCGCATGATATCTGGCGCTCCTGTCCCACCCGAGGCCGCCATGTTCATCGTCACCATCACCTACACCCAGCCGATCGAAGCCATCGAGGCCAAGACGGTCGAGCATCGCGAATGGCTGGATGTCCATGTCGCAAGCGGCCTGATCATCGCCGCCGGGCCGATGGTTCCGCGCACGGGCGGCATTCTGGTGGTGCGCAGCGGCGGCACGAAAGAAGAGCTGGAAGCCCTGTTGAAGGCCGATCCGTTCCAGGTCCACGGCCTGGCCGACTATCAGGTCACCGAGTTCAAGGCGGGCAAGTTGAACCCCGCCCTGGCCGAATTCGCCTGATTCCATCCACAGGGGCGAGGTTCGCTCCCCGGAACCAACAGAGCGGGCCTGACGCGGTTAACTGTGGCCTCTGCTAAGACGGGGTC